>NZ_CP054624.1:0-145000 GCF_013347325.1 Cupriavidus gilardii
GGTGATCGCCAGCACGCCATCGGGCGCGCCGCGCAGGCCGAAGTACAGCGAGGCGCGCACGCTGCGCAAGCCTTCGACCGCCAATGCGTGCGGCGAGCGGCGCGCCAGCAGGAAGCGGTCGTGCAGGCCATTGCCGGTGCGGGCGCCGGCCTGCGGGTCGGCGCCGCCTTGCGCCTCGGCCAGCGCCGTGCCGGGCGCCGGCGCGGCCAGCCGCTGGCGCGCAGCGTCCGCCAGCCCCATTGCCGCCATCGCACCGAAGCGCCGCTCGAGTTCGGCCTGGCGCTCGAGTTCGGCCTGCTCGTCGCTGAAGGCGACGTCGCCAAGCATCGACAGCCCCAGGCGCGCCTCCGCTTCGTTGGCATCGGCGACCACGGGTTTCACGCGCCGGCGCAGCATCACGCCGCCGATCGCCAGCGCCAGCGCCGCCACGCCGCCTGCCACCGCGGCCGGCCACGGGCCGATACCGACCGGCACGGTCGACGCAGCGGCCGCATCGACGACGCGCACCGCGCTGCTGCGGTCGGCCTGCACCAGCGACAGCTGTTCGATCTTGCGGCGCAGGGTCATGTACATGTCCTCGGCCACCTTGACGTCGCGCGTCAGCGCCACCGATTCGCGCTCGGACAGCGACAGGTTCTGCATGCGCTCGTCGAGCTCGCGCCGCTCGCGGATCAGCTGCTGGATCTGGCTGTCGACGGTCTTCACCTCGTTGGCATCGGTGGTGAAGCGCTGCAGCAGCTTGGTACGCTCGAGCCGCAGCGCGGCGATCTGGCGCTGATATTCCATGCTGCCTTGCAGATACGACTGCGCATCCTGCGTCGGCTGGATCGAGCCCGAGCGCGAGCGATAGCGCGTCAGCGCCGACTCCGCGCGCTCGAGCTCGGCCTGCACGCGCGGCAGCTCGGCCGCGAGGAAAGCCAGCGATTCGGCCGCGTCGCCGCGCCGCGCGCTGGTCTGCCCGCGGATATAGCCGTCGGCGATGCCGTTGATCAGATCGGCGGCCTGCTTGCGATCGCCGCTCTGCCACGACAGCCGCACGGTGCCGCCCGGCATTTCGCTGACCTTGAGCTGGCTCGCGATCGCATCGACCGTCGCGACCGGATCGCGGCGCATCAGCGTGAAACGCGTGCCCGGCCGCGCGTCGATGCGCGAGATCAGCACCTCGACGCCATCGACCGCGGCCGACTCGCCGACGCGCCCTTCGAGCAGCGTACGGTTGGCATCGCTGAGGCGGAACGCGCCGCCGCTGAGCACCTCCAGCGTCAGCGGCTTGTTCAGCAGCCGCTCGGGCACCGCGA
Organism: Cupriavidus gilardii; assembly: GCF_013347325.1. Classification (NCBI taxonomy): domain Bacteria; kingdom Pseudomonadati; phylum Pseudomonadota; class Betaproteobacteria; order Burkholderiales; family Burkholderiaceae; genus Cupriavidus; species Cupriavidus gilardii. The sequence goes on from NZ_CP054624.1 coordinate 1,299, forward strand.
GCGTATCGAGCGCAATGCGCTCGCCGCCCCACGCGTAGCCCATTCCCGGCGGCCAGGCACCGCGCACCTGTCCCGGCTCCGACAGCCGGGCCGCCAGCGCACCGACCAATGGCGCGCGTACAGGCTCGGCGGTGATGCCGAGCCGAAGCTGCTCGATCACCGGCGCGGCCACCGCGCGGCTCTTCAGGATGCTGGCGTCGAAGCCGGCGGCCGGCGCCGAGGGCGCGCCCGGCGCGCCGCTGGTGGCAACGTCGGGCCGCGCGACCTGGATCAGCGCCGCGGCTTCGTAGCGCGGCGGCACCGTCAGCGCCGCCAGCCCGGCCACGGCCGCGCCGGCCAGCGTCGCACCGACCAGCAGGCCGGCGCGATCCTGCAGCGCACGCGCATAGCCGGCCGGCCGTTGCGGCGCCACGTTGGGAGCCGGCATCGTTCCGGCGAAAGACAACCTGTCCACGGCAATCTCCTGACGCACTGGCGCAAATCACGCTTCGGCGAGGGCCGGCAGCAGCCGGTCGAATTCGCGCTTGACGAGCTTGTAGCATTCGCACGAATGCGCTTCGAGCCCATGACGATCGAGCACCGTGATATGGCCGCGGCTGTGGTGGATCAGGCCGAGATCCTCCAGCTTGCCGGCAGCCTCGGTCACGCCCTCGCGCCGCACGCCCAGCATGTTGGCGATGACCTGCTGCGTGATCACCAGCTCGTTGGTCGCCATGCGATCGAGCGCGAGCAGCAGCCAGCGGCACAACTGCTTGTTCAGCGAATGATGGCGATTGCAGACCGCGGTCTGCGCGATCTGCGTCAGCACCGCCTGCACGTACAGCAGCGTGGCGCGCTGGATCGTCGGCGAGCGCATGAACTCCTGGCGCAGCGTGCCGGCCGACAGCCGGTATGCGAAGCCCGGCGTGCGGACCTCGACACGGCATGGCATGGTGTCGCCACCGGTCAGCACCGGAATGCCGACCAGACCCTCGTTGCCGATCGCGGCGATTTCGGCCGTCGCGCCGTTCTCGAGCAGCGACAGCATCGAGACGATCGCCGTGGTCGGAAAGTACACATGATGGATGCGTTGACCCGAGTCGGTGAGCAGTTGTCCCGCACGCATCCGTACCAGCTCCAGGTGCCCCGACAGCGTTTCCCATTCCTTGCGCGGCAGCGAGGCCAGCAGGTGGTTGACGTGCAAATCCGAACGTTGACCGATCATTTCTGTTCTCCCTTCTTGTCCTTCTTGTTCCCGGTTTTTCCCCCGCCTCGCACCGATTCCGATCGACGGCGTCCGTCACAACCACGAGACAACTCGCTGACCGTGACGGCGACGCGGTGCGGCTTGCGTGCTTCCATTAAGTTCCATCTGTGGGACGCCCAACAGTAGCCGCACGGCTGAAACCTGCTCATCCTTCGGTAGGTGGGAATCGGGAGGGAGCCGCGTTACAGCGGTGCAACCATTTGGCGCACCATATCGGCGACGCGTCGGCGCGTCGTGACGGGGACTGGCCTGCGCGCCGATGCGCTAGGCGCTGTAGCCAAGTGGACGAGGCGCGTTCAGCGCGCGAATCTCACCCATCGGGATGGCCGCGCCTGCCAGACGGTTTAGGCCTTCCGCGGCGCGCCTGTCGTCGTGACCCGGTCCGTCGTCGGCACGCAGCAGCACACGGCGGCTCGTACCGGGCGCGAGATGGAAGTAATCGCTTGCCGGCCGCAGGTTGGCATCGTCGATCTGCACCCAGCGTGCAAAACGGCGCGCCGATATCGTCAGCCACCACTGGCCGTCGATGCGCTCGACCTGCGCGTGCAGCTCCGGCGGCGGCAACGCGGCGGCGCTGCGATCGGGCAGATAGAAGGCCTCGCTGACCACGTTGCCGTCGCCATCGCGCCACGCCGCATGGACCACGTCATGCAGGCGCGGGCCGAAGCGGTAGGCATGGGCGAAGTCGAAGAACTCGCCCGCCAGTTCGCCGCCGCTGACGCATTGCACCGAGCGCGGCGCCAGCGTGAAGTCCCGCGTCACGTCGAGCAGCGGCGTCAGGCCGTCGCGCAGGCAACGCAGCTGCAGGCGCATCGGCTGCGCCACGGCGCTCTCGTTGATCAGATGCACGTGGATGCCGTTCAGGCCTTCGTCGGTGATCAGCGCCTGCAGCGGCTGCCAGACCTGGCGCAGCGCATGCCAGCCGGACTTGGGCCGGCGCAGCGCATCGACGATGCCCCAGCCGGCGCCGGGGACCAGGTCCTGCCATTGCCATACCAGTCCTCCGGCGCAGCAGGAGCCGGCGCGGCGCCATTCGGCAAACACCTCGCTCATCAGCTCGGCGACCACCGCGCGCGAGCAATGCAGATAGCGCGCCGGATCCTCCCGGCGCAGACGCGCGGGATCGACCGCATAGAGCGACTGCAGGTAGAAGTCGCGCACGTCCTCGAAGTCCCAGCTTGCGCCGGCATCGCGCGGCACCGTGCGCTTCCAGCGTGGATCGTGCACCGGCGCGACGCCGGCCATCGTCTCGCGCAGCGTGCGCTCGCACGGCACGTTGGCGAAGGCCAGGCACTCGGCGGCAAAGCGCACGCGCGCGCGCCGCGCATCGTCGAGCGGACGCTGGTAGGCGCCGACGCCGTAGTAGTGGCTGACGCCGCGATCGGGCTGGAACGGCCAGGCACCGCCGCTCGGCGAGTTGCGGACATAGGGCACATTGACGCCGTGCGCGGCAATGCAGTCTGGAATCAGCGTGTCGAACAGCGGCTGGCGCCACGCCTCGCGCGGGGCCCCGAGCATCGCCGCCTGCTGCTCCGCCTCGCTGCCGCCGCACAGCACGGCAAGGCTCGGATGGTGTCCATGCGCGGCGAGCCATTGGCGTACCTCGCGGCGTACGTCGTCGCGCAGCGAGGCGTCGGCATCGGTGCCGGTGGCGGAGGCAGGCCGGGTGCCATCGATGTTCGAATAATCGAAGTTGGCGAACGCAAGGTCCTGCCACACCAGCAGGCCCATCGCATCGCACGCCGCGTGAAACGCCTCGCCCTGATAGCAGGTCACGCCGCTGACGCGAATCATGTTCATGTTGGCTTCGCGCGCCTGCGCAAGCCACGCCGCACAGGTGTTCGCATCGGGCGCATGGCCGTGCAGGTCCAGGCTTGCCACGCAGGCGCCGCGGCAGAACACCGGTACGCCGTTGACGCGGACCACGAAGCCGCCATCGCTGTCGTCGACGTCGATTTGCCGGAAGCCGATCCGCGCGCAGTGCAGCGTCTGCATGCCGGCGCGCAGCGTGACGTCGTACAGCACCGGCTCGCCGTGCGTGTGCGGCCACCATTTGCGCACGCGGGGCAGCGATACGCTGCCGTGCCAGATCGCGCCGTGCTGGGCGTCGTGCCGGCATGTCAGCGCGGCCTCGTGGCCGTCGACCTGCAGCGTCAGCGCGTCGTCGATCTGCGCGGGGACGCCGCGCAGCTGCACCGACACGACACCGTCGTCGCCGTCCAGGCGCGCGCCGATCTCGCAGCGCGCCGCGGCGAGCGCCCGCGTCGCCGATGGCGCCGGCAACAGATCGATCTCGCGCCATGGCCCGACGGCGTGGACCGGCGGGCACCAGCCCGGCATATGGCCGAGCAGCGTGGTGCGGACATGGCGCAACGATGGCATCGATACCAGCCGCGGCTTCCATCGCACCGGGCCGCGCCGCCCGCGCAACGCGCGTTCGAGCGAACGGAAGCACAGCGACAGCGTGTGGGTACCCGACAGCGTCAGCGCGATCTCGTGCTCGGCGAACATCGACCGGCTCTCGAGCACGCGCGTGCCGTCGAGCCACACCTCGCAGATCGTCGCGAGGCCGCGCAGCCGCAGGCAATGCAAGCCCTCGCCGGAGATCGGCGCGCGATACCAGTAATCGTGCCGGTGCAATGCGGGCGGCGCTTCGGCCTCCCAGCGGCCGGCCGCCTGCAGCGCCTGCGCGACCGTGCCGGGGACCGGTGCCGGCAACCAATCGCCGTCGGCCGGCAAGTCGAGCGGCGTGGCGATGGCATCGGCGTCGGTTTCCCGCATGCGCCATGGACCGGCAACAGGCTGCCGCACCAGCGGCCTGCCGAGCGGGATGGCCGTCGCCATCCGCTCGCACCGATCGGGCGCGGTCATCGCCGCGCCCGGGACGCTCACGGCGCCCGGGGCGTCAGGGTTCGCCCTCGCCGACATAGGCCGCTAGCGCCGGCACCGCTGCCTCGTAGCAGGCTTCCATCTGATCGAGGCAATCCTGGCAGGGGTCGGGCCGGCGTCCGAGGATCGAGCGGATCAGCCGGAACTGCATCACCATCGCCTCGGACGCCAGCCGCTGGCACGCGGTGGCGATCGCGGCCGGCAATGGCTGTCCCTGCAGGCTGAGCCAGCGCAGGTACTTGCCGAGCAGCTCGAAATTGGCGCCCAGTTGACGCAGCACGTTGAACGCGTACGGGTGGAAGGCCGGTTCGCCGCGTACCGCGAGTTCGTCCAGATGCTGCGGAAACACCTGCCGGTACGCCGCGATCGGGTTCTGCCGCGGGCGCCGCGCCAGATGCCGCCGCAACAGCGCCAGCGAGGCGCGCAGCAGCATCGGCCCGGACAGCGGCGGAAAGCGCCGCCGCACCACCTCGGCGTACGGGAACAGCAGGTGCGGATCGGCCTGCAGCTCGGGCAGCAGCCGGAACAGGCCGGCATAGTCGTCGCCGCGCGCGACGTGGTAGCCGTCGTTGTGGTAGTAGCCGACACCGCGCGCCTCGGGCATCAGCACGTCGATCCCGATGGTGGTCTTGGTGTGCTGGCGCCGGTACGACGTGGCGCGATTGTCGGGCAGGTAATAACCGTCGACTTCGAGCAGCACCACATGCCCGCGCGCGGTCTGCGTCGCCACATGGCGCTCCATCGCGTCGTACAGCGACAGCTCCTGCACCACCACGCCATAGAGGCGCTCCAGATCGTCGACCGGGTATTTGAAGAAGGTGAACTGGTCGCCCTCGAAGTCCTGCGCGACGGTGAAGGGCAGCGCCGCCAGCGGATCGAGCTGCCAGCCGTGCAGCAGTTCGATCCACAGGTCGACATAGCAGTTGGTCTGCGGCCAGACCGCCTGCTCGGTATGCAGGACATGCGAGGCATGCACGGATGGCGCCAGCCGCCCGGTGCCGTCATACATGGCGCAGTCCCAACAGCTCGCGCACCTGGCCCGGCCAGCGTGCCAGCGCGAAACCATGGTGGCGCAGCAGCGCCAGAATCAGCCGGTCGATCCCGAAGCCGACGCAGCCGGTATGGGCACGCCCGCCGTCGGCGGTGCGCAGCGGCCAGACCTCGGCGAAGTGATCCTTGTGGTAGTTGAAGCTCATGCAGGCGGTCGGCGGGGCGTCGTCGTGGATCGGAATCAGCAGTTCGAACTTCAGCTTCTGTTCGCGCTGGCCGTCGGCGACGATCTTGCCGCCGCGGCCGAAGAACGGGTCGTTGGCCAGATCGAGCCGCCAGGGCAAGGCCAGCTGCTGCGCCAGCGCACTGCCGCGCTCGATCCACTGCGTGCGGAACGCGACGATCTGCTCGGCAGTGCCCAGCCGCACGTACTCGCGCATGCGGAACAGCTGCATGCGCGCCGGATCGACCGACGGCTCATGGCGGAAGCAGTACGACAGCACGTCCACCACGCGGCCCTGGGGCGGCAGCGCACCGCGCGCGGCGATGACCGGATAGACCGGATAGCAGGCGGCCGGCGTCAGCACCACGCGCGTGGGCCGCTGCTGGTCGGCCCACTCCTCGCCGGCATCGAGCCGCGCCAGCAGCCGGTGATGGTCGCGATCGCTGCCGCAGAAACTGTGCACGGTGCCGGCCAGTTGCGGAAAGCTTTTCAGGTATTCGCTGGCTTCGAAATCCTGCCGTGCCATCGCCGGCGGAAAGCGCATCACCTCGGCCTGCTGGTCGGCGCCGAGCGCGCCGATGGCCGCGTTCAGCCCGTCGGCAATGGCCTCGAAGTCGGCGCTGCGGCCATACAGGCCGTCGACGCCGGTCGGGATCAGCAGGCCCGCCTCGATCAGCGCCTGGCGAAAGCGCCGCTGCGCCGCCAGCGCGGCCTCCTCCGGTGGCCGGGACAGGCGCTGCGGCGGCGCCGCGGTGTCGGCAGGCTCGACGGCGCCACCTTGCTGGCCGCTCTGGTACTCCATGCCGATTCTCCTCAATGCGAACGTTCGGCCAGCAGCAGGCTGGCGGTATTGGTCAGGATGCGGTCGTTGCTGATCATCAGCGGCGCGGACCACAGGTCGCGCAGATGGCGGCCCACGCTGAACGGCGTGCCGTGCTTGTAGCCCGCCATGCCGCAGATCAGCAGCGCGGTCTGCACCGCTTCCAGCGCCAGCGTCGACACGCTGGTCTTCAGGCCGTTCATTTCGGCGGCAAAGGCAAAGTCCGCGGAGACGGAACGGCCCGGCGTGTGCTGGCGGTAGTGCGCGAGCGCCATCTGCACGCGCGCCTCCATCGTGTCGATCATCGCCGCGGCCTCGGCCAGCCGCGTGGCCGACGGCGGCAGCGTGCCGGGCCGCGCGCGCGCCTGGCCCTGGAAGAAGGTCTTGGCCCGCTGCACCGCGTCGGCGGCGATGCCGGTCCACAACGCGCTCCACAGCAGGTGCGACACCGGCGTCATGGTCGCGTCGGCGATCTCGCCGAACGGCGCCGGCACGATCTGCTCGCAGGCGCCGCGCGCCTCCAGCCGGAAGCCGTTGCTGCAGGTGCCGCGCATGCCCAGCGTGTCCCACCCGCTCGTGCATTGCAGCGTGCAATCGCCATCGAGCACACAGACCAGTACCTGGTCGGACTGCGGCGCCTCCGCATGACGGCGCGCGGTGGCGAGAATCACGTCGGCCTGCGCGCCGTACGAAATGGTCGGCGCCATCTTGACCAGATGAAAGCGCCCGCCGTCCGTCGCCACCGCGCAGCCGCTGGTGCGCAGCGCGCCGCCGGTCGACTGTTCCGAGGTCGCCGAGGCCAGCAGCAACTGGTCGGCCGCGATGCGCGCGAGCAGCCGCTCGTGCCAGATGCTGCCGCGCGCATGGGCGACCAGGCAGGCGACCTGGATCTGGTGCATCGCGTAGATCATGCCGGTCGCCGCGCAGGCGCCGCCGAGCACGCGGCAGATCGCCGCGATGGTATCGAGCGACGCGCCGCCGCCCCCGAGCTCTGCCGGCACCATCGCACCGAGCAGGCCGCGCTCGCGCAACGCCGCGAACGCCGCCTCGGGAAATGCCGCCTCGCGGTCGACGCGATCGGCCTGCGCCGCGGCAAGCGGCACCACCTCGCGCGCAGCGGCCAGGGCATCCCGCGGCGGATGCTCCGGCTGCGGCGCATCGTCCTGCCCCCCATCGGCGGCAGCGTCGTGCGGGTGGGGCTGCACCGCATGCGCCGCGAACGCGTTCATGCCGCCTCCTGCTGCTGGCGCAGATAGACGATCGCGTCGGCCAGCGACTGGATGCTGCGGAACAGCTGGCGCGTCAGCATTCGGTCCGGAATCTCGATATCGAAGGCGTTTTCGATGGCCAGCATCACATGCACCGTGGCGAGCGACGACAGACCGGCTTCGTAGAGGTCGGCCTGGTCGTCCAGCGTGTCCGCTGGCACCTCGAGCCGGCCCACCTCCGCCAGGATCGTGCGTAGGGTGGCTTTCATGGTCTCCTCTCCCTGGGGTCTTGGTATGCCCCATTTGGCTCGACCGTACCCGCCGGCACCGTGCGCTTGCCAACGCACGTTCGCCACCGCCGTGGGCCGGACCCCTTTTCAGAATGCGCTCTTGCCAGTCCAGCCGTGCAGCGCGGTGCGCGCGATGATCCGCAGGTCCAGCTGGAAGGACCAGTTGCGGATGTAGTAGATGTCGAACTCGATGCGGGCGCGCATCTTCTCGACCGTGTCGGTCTGCCCCCGCAGGCCGTTGATCTGCGCCCACCCGGTGATGCCGGGCTTGACGCGATGGCGCAGCATGTAGCGGTCGATCAGCTCCTTGTACATCTCGTTGTGTTCGAGCGCGTGCGGGCGCGGACCGACCACCGACATCTCGCCGCGCAGCACGTTGAAGAACTGCGGCAGCTCATCGAGGCTGGTACGGCGCAGGAAGCCGCCGATGCGCGTGACACGCGGATCGTTGCGTGTCGCCTGCGTGACGCCGCGGTCCTGGTGGACCACCATCGTGCGGAACTTGAAGACGTCGAACGGCTTGCCGTCGATGCCCAGGCGCTTCTGCCGGAACAGCACCGGCCCGGGGGAAGACAGCTTGACGCCGATCGCGATCGCGATCAGCAGCGGCGACATGCCGAGCAGCGCGACCGCGGCGAACACGCGATCGAAGCTTGCCTTGAGCAGGCCGGTGATCCGCGAATCGGGCGGGCTGTTCAGATCGATAACCGGCAGGCCGAGGAATTCGCTGAAGCGATGGCCCAGCAGCTCGACCGACATGATGTCGGGCACCCAGCGAATGTCGACCAGGTCGTTGCGGAACTGGTAGACCACGTCGCACAGATCGCGGCACGCCGCCATCGGCAGCGTCAGCCAGATCTCGCGCACGTCGTGGCTGCGCACGAAGCGCGTGACGTCGCTCATCTCGCGCAGGATCGGCACGCCGGACGGCAGCGCATCGTCGTCGTGGTCGCAGTAGATGCCGACCACGTGATAGCCGGCCTCGCGAATGCGCTGCACGCGCCGGTACATCTCGTTGCCGAGCGGGCCGTAGCCGAAGATCAGCACGCGCTTGGCATTGATGCCCTGCTGCCGCACATTGCCCAGCAGCTGGTACAGCACCAGCCGCGAGCCGACCAGCGCCAGCGAGACGGCGCCGAACCAGGTGGTCGACCACAGCCGCGACACCGCGCCGATCTGATGCATCAGGTAGGCCAGCACCAGGCCGCTGACGGCCACCAGGCTCCATGCCGCCAGCGTGCGCAGCCCGAGGGCGGCGCGGCTGCGGCCGCGCCACGATTCGTAGAGTCCGCAGGCAGGGAACACGATCAGCGTGGCGACCGCGCAGAACGCGGTCAGAAAGCCGTGCACCGGCGCCGCCGATGCCAGTCCGCCTTCGGGAAACCAGAATTCGCCGACCAGGATGCCGCAGACGCCCACCGTCAACGCATCCGAGACCCGATACAGCAGTTGCAGCGCTGTCTGCCGCTCGACGACCGCTTGCGCGCTTGCCGTTGCCATGACCCTCTCCCCTTGCTGCCCGTCGATGCCGTGCGTCGGCATATCGGGAACATCGTCGCGCGCGGGTCGGCGCAGGGTCTGTTTGCTCCCCCACACAGGTGAAGGCCGTGCGCCGCGGTCGCCGGTGCGATGGCGGGTGTTGCCGGTGTTGCGGGTCTGGCGGGCTCTGTGGGTCTTGTTGCGCGTCGGTCCTGTGCGCGTTCTTCAGTCGCGCATGACGGACATCGAGTCGAGATGCCATTGCGCAAGGCGCAGCGGCGGCCGTGCGGCGGGCGTCGGCATGGCCGTGGCTGCGGACGTGCGTGCGGACGTGCGTGCGGACGTGAGGGCGGGGGCGAACGTGGAGAGCGACAGCGGTGACGATGGCTGGATCGTCGCGGCTTCGCGCCGTTGCCAATCCGCGCGTTGAAACGGCCGTGCGCGTCCGGACAGATACAGCGCGATCTGCTCGATCCATTGTTCGGTCGGCGCATGCGCCCCCGATGCCGGCACGCCCAGCAGCAACGCGCCGATCAGCAGCAGCAGCGGTGCGCGCGGCGAACGGTGGCGCCGATGCGGCACGGTAGCCAGCAGATAGCCGCCGCTGACGGCAAAGCCCAGAGCCAGCCCGCCAATCACTTCGCTGGCCGAGTGCGCGCCCAGCGGCAGACGCGAATAGCCGACCAGCAGCGCAAGCCCTGCGCCCAGCATTGCCGCGGCCCACCGCAGGCGCGGCGCACGCCCCGGCGCGAGCCGGTGCATCAGTACCGGCAGCACGCTCGCCGCCATCATGCTGTGGCCGGAGAAGCCGGTGAAGTCGAGCGCCGGCACGCCGACGCCCCAGCCGATGAAGGCGAGTTTCGATACCAGCGTCAGTCCCGCCGCGGCGGCGAACGCGAGGCACCAGTGGCGCGCCGCGCGCCATTCGCCACGATGGCAAAGCGACAGCAGCAACAGCGCGGCGCAAGGCAGCAGCAGCGCGGTGTCGCCGAAGCGCGAGATCAAATGCCAGTTCCACATGGTGTCGAAGGCCCCGCGCCGTCGCGCTGCGGCCGTGGGCTTTTGGTCCTTTTGGTTGATGGAAGTCGCAAGATCGATTGGATATCGTCAGTCTTGTGGTGGGCCAGGCGGAATCGGCCTGCCACTTTGGAGCCCGCATGGTCCCCCGGTCTGCGGGCTTCTTTTTTCCCCCTTCCCGGGTTGCGCTCGCCGTCGCCTCGCCGACATGCCCGCGCCCCTCCAAAAAAGAAAGGACCCCGGCGTGCCGCCGATCGAGCGGCGGCTCCGCCGTGGTCCGCAGATCCGGCCGGGCGGTTGCCGCGGCCGAGACGCGCGTGTACGCATGTCGTTCGATTCGCCATCCGACATGCGGCTCCCCCGAGCACGCGCCTTGTTTCCCCCCTTCGTGTTCGTACGGCCCGCTTCGCTTTACCGGTCGTGCGGCCGCGGTGTCTTGCTGTCGCCGCCCTCGCCCGCGCACGTGCCGGGCGCCACCGACAGGAACGACGTCGCCAGGCCCGCCGCAATACGCCGCCGCGCTTCGCGCTCGCCGGCTTCGCGGGCGGCGATCACCGCGGCATCCTCGCTGCAGAATGCGCGGCCATGCAGTTCGCCGCGATAGACCAGCGGCCCATCGCACGCCGACGCCAGCCGGATCTCATAACAACATGCCCACTTGTTGCGGCCCTCCGGCACGGCAAAGCCGCGCACGATCAGGACCGCCGATCCTCCATTCATATGACCCCCCGCTTCTGCGGCGGCGGACCTTCTGATCCCGGGGTCCGGCTACGCCAGCAGCGTAGTGCCAGCATAGGCGGCATCGCCGGTGGACGACCATCAGCCGCTTGCCGTAGAACCGGGGTGCAAAAAGTTGGAGGTCGGAGCGGGAGCGGGCGCCATCAACCAGGCCATGCTCGCCCGTGGAAAGCATTGGCCGCCGGCGCTGACCAGCGCCACCGCGGCGCTGACCAGATCGGGAGAAGCCGGCGCCAGCAGGCAGCCGCCGGCACCGAGCCGGGCTGCGCGCTGGGTCAGCGCGGTGGCCCCGGGCCGGGCGATCAGCAGCCATCGGCGCGGCGCGATGCGCTGGCACAGGGCATCGATCAGTGCGAGCGGGTCCGCTTCGCTGCTGCTGCAATCGAGCAGCGCGAAATCGACGGGTTGCTTGGGCAGTTCGGTCGAGGGTGCGTTCAGCAGCCATTCCGGCGACTGCAAGGTCAACGGGCGGGAGGCCTGGCGCTTGCCCAGGTAGCGCGAGAGCGCGCGCACCATGATCGCGTTGTTGGCCAGAAGAATGGTCGTCATCGACTCGGGCGAGCTCAGGAGGGCGAGGTGACTGCCGGCGTGCATGTCCATAAGCCTAGCAAGCCGCCTCCCGGGCCGCCTCGACCATTGGCATGAAGTCCCTCAGCCGAAAGGATGAGTTCGCGCCAGCACATGCCCCCATCATCGGCGCTGCCGAGATCACGCCGCCTGACAGACCGCGGGCAGCCGCACGCCGTCCGCGTGCAACGGCACCGCGCCGAGCGTCGAGGGTCCCGGCCAATTCAGCTTGGCACCGCGCCGCAGCGCTTCGTAGACGGCCTCGCCCTTGTTGCGGACATGCAGGCGGTGGTACAGCGTACAAGCATGGGTCTTGGCCGTGGCGACCGAGATATTGAGCACGCGGCTGACCGTCTTGATCGGATAGCCGCGCGCCAGCAGCGCCAGCACCTCGTATTGCCGCTCGGTGATATTGAGCAGATGCGAGCCGAACGACGGCGTCTCGATATCGGGCTGGATCAACGGGGCGGTCCGGATGGCGATGTCGGCGGACCAGCCGGGCACCGTGCGCCTCGACTCGATCGGTTCGTCCGGCCGGTTCACGGCTGCCTCCCCTTTCCCGTCCGCGTCCGCGTGCACGGCGCGCAGGGCGGCATGCTGCGTCGGTTCGGCGTGGACCAGTGCCGGGAAACATTCGCCGCCGGCAAGCACCAGCCGGATGGCGGCGTCCAGCACTCCGGCGCAACAGTTCTTCGACAGCAGGCCCGCCACCATCGGCGGCACCGATTCCTGCGCCATCGCGGCGGGCAGGCCATCGGCCAGCACCAGCACCCGCTGCGGCGCCAGGTAGCGGCACACGTCTTCCATCGCGCACCAGGTGCCGCTGCCATCGTCGTGCCAGCCGTAGATCAGCAGGTCGGCGTCGCGCAGGCGGGCATCGTCGACGGACGGCAGCGCGGCCGGTTCGACATCGATGACGTGCACGGGAAGCTCGGATTGCGCCAGTAGCTGGCGCAGGCCCAATCGCAGTAGTGGATGAGGCTCGATCAACAGAATGGTGGCCATGCCGCTCTCGTTCTTGTTGCGACACGTGCGCCGCGACGGTCGCCCGTGTGATCGGAAGTGCGGCGCTATGTTGCGCCTGCCCCTCCCTACGATCCACCCCGCTTCAGTTCGGCGCAGCGTTCAGCGCGGCCGTCCCTCCCGTCAAGCGCGATGCGATCGCCCCGTTTGCGTGTTTGCACGCTTTCGATCCCTCTAAAGACAGACTTAACTTTCACTTATTCTGCGGTCCAGCATATGCAGGGCAAAACAGGAAAGCAAGGCTCGCCAGATGGTTGGTAAGTCGCTTTTGTGCGAATGCGTACGCAGCGCAAGGCTGGAGGCGGCCTCGGGATTTTCCCTTACGTCGATCTTGAAGCGGCCGCCTTCTCAGGGTTAGGACCGATGTCCCGGGGGGTTTCGTGACGAGCCTGGCGCGGTGGTTGGCCGGCGGTGACAGGTGTGCTCCGAAAATAATTTACATTACACTTCGGGTAGCAATTTGGGCAGGTTGCGCTACTCGTCTGCCGAAAGTCGTTATCAATCAATCACTTAAGGCCGATTGTCAATGTCTGTGCGGGACGACACGCTGGACCCCTTGAAGCTGACCCGGACCGAATTCGCCGTGGTGCGCGCGTATGCCCAGGGCATGGCGGCGGTCGACATCGCCAACCGTTATCTGCTCGACCCAGACGAGGACGAGGCGCTGACCGAGCATCAGGCGGTACAGCGCATCCTGCGGCTGCGCGATCGGCTGGTGCAGTTCGCGCTGCAGAACAACCGCCCCGATATCGCGGCGATGTTCGACTCGCTGAAGGGCCGGTCCAATGTCGCGATGGACCGGCGCGTCGACGCCCTGTCGTCGCTCGAGCGGCTGTCGCCGGGACGGCCGGCGCTGGACCATGCGGTGTCGTTGTGGTTCGGGCCGAGCCTGTCGCGCCGACTGGTGGCGGGCGGCATCGGCAGCATCGGCGAGCTGGTGGAGAGGGTCAACCGGCGCGGCGCCGCCTGGTGGCGCGGGGTGCCGCGCCTGGGCGCCAAGTCTGCGGACGTGGTTCGGCACTGGCTGGAGCGGCAGCGGGAAACGCTGCGCGCCAGCGACGGCGGGCCGGTGCTCGGACCGCAGGTCGGCGCGCTGCTCGCGCCGTCGCAGCGGCCGCCGATGGCGCCTGCCGTGCTGGACGATCGGTTGGGCGAACCCGTTCCATTGGAATATATGCTTCATACCGCACCTAATACGGACTGGCGCTTTGCCCTTGGCGAAGAGCTGCAGCTGGTGCGTCAATGGCTGGACGGCAAGCGGCCCGGTTCGCATACCTGGGCCAGCTATCGTCGGGAGGCGGAGCGGCTGGTGCTGTGGGCGGCGCGGCGGCGGCGGCCCTTGCGCGTCATGACGGCGCAAGATCTGGCGGCGTATTGGGACTTCCTGGCCGATCCCCAACCGGCGTCGTTCTGGCAGGGGCCTGCCGGTCCGCGCGACCGCAGGCCATGGCGGCCGTTCGAAGGCGGACTGCGGGACAGTTCACGCCAGGCGGCCATGCGGGTGATACGGGCGCTGTTCGGTTGGCTGCGGCAGCGTGGCGTGCTGGCGCGCCATCCCTTCGACGGGTTCGCGATACCGGTTGCTGCGGCGGCATTGCCCGCAGGCGACCTGGAAGAACCCGGCATGGCGGTCAACGGCGACACCAGCGTGATTGCATTTCGCCGCTGGCTCGACGCGGCGGACGGCACGCCGATATGGCGGACGGCCAATGCCGCGGCCTATCTGATCGGGGATTGCGGAATGCGGATCGGCGAAGCCGTCTTGGCCACCGGTCGGCATCTTCGGCGGGACGACGGCGGGCGCTGTCTGCTTCGGCCGCGGTTTGCGGCGGAAGATCTGGCGGTCGTTGTACCGGAGATCGGATCGAATCTCGAGGTGCCACTCGCCGCGCTTGGCGACGATGCCTGGAACGCCCTCTGCCGGCATTGGGCGGACCGGGGATGGACGGCGGACGGGCTCCCCCCGGCGGCGCCCTTGTTGGGTCCGCTGCGATTGCCGCCCACCTCGCGGGGGCAGGCCAAGGCCACCCTGCCGCTGGCCGGTTACTCGGCCAGCGGGCTTGATCGCCTGCTGCGGGCGGCATGGCGGGATTTCGTTGCGTTGCCCGAACATGCGGACCATCGCGCCGTCCGCTTCACGCCGCGCATGTTGGCTCGGGTGCAAAGCGGGGAGCCGTGATGGCCGGCCGCTGCCTCGGCCGTTCCCGTCCGCGCGGCGCACGGCCGCCCGCTGCTTGCTACAGCAGCGATTTGTCCAGGCCGAAACGCGCCTTCAGCGCTTCCAGCAGCGCTTCGCGCGCGTCGCGATCGGTCAACTGGACATCGAGCACGACGCGGCCGGAGTCCCACTCCTTGATCGTGCCCAGCAACTCGCCGCCGCTGGTGCGGATCTTGTACTGGCGGCTGATCTCCTTGACCTTGCGCGCCTTGCCCTCCTGCGCCTGCTTGCGGATCGCCTCGACTTCGCGGCTCGACAGGCCGTCGTTCATGATCCGCATCGCGAGTTCGCGCGTGCGTTCCTCGCCGGCCAGCTTGTAGTACAGCGTCAGCTCGTAGCCGGCCGCGATGCCGATCGCGCTGGGACGCTCGCGCATCACCATCAGTACCGACTCGGGCAGTTTCAGCAGCGCCAGCGTCTTGTTGACGGTCCCGGCCGACATGCCGGTCAGCTCGCAAATATCTTCTTCCTTGGCAACCTTGCCCTCGTCCAGCAGCTGGCGCCAGGCGATGGCGTTGTCCAGAGCCGACTGGTCCGAGCGCTGCTCGTTCAGCAGGAAGGACAGGCGATAGAAATCGAGGTCGCTGAGATCGCGCTCGACGAAGCACTCCATCTCGAGCTTGCCGGCCGCGGCCAATGCGCGCTTGCGGTAGTGGCCGTCAATCAGGATGTAGTGACCGGGACGGGACGGGTCCGGCGCCGCGAGGCCCGGCGTCTTCTGCCCATGCGTCGCGATCGAGGCGGCGCGTTCCTGGACCACGGCGGGATCGTAGATCCGGCGGGCGTTCAGCGGGTTGTCATGCAGCTGGGACAGTGGGATGCGCTTCAGCACCCGCCCGTCCGCCGAGCGCTCCTCGTTTTCAGCGCTGAAAGTTTCAGCGCTGAAAGGCGCGCGGGGTTCGGCGCCCTTGGCCTGCAGCAAGCCGTGCGGGTGCTTGGCGATCGCGGCTTCGGCGCGGGCGAAGCGATCCAGTGTGTCAGCGCGGTTCTTCTCCGCCGCCATGCCCGCCAGCATGCCGGCCCGCAGATTCTTGATCTTCGTTGCCATTCTCTTTACTCGATCAGGGACAGCACCTCGTCCACCATGATGTCGACCTCCTGGACCGCTTCACGTGCGCCGGCGACGCCATGCACGGTGCAGCCGATCGCCTGGCACTCGCGGAACGCGGAGCGGGAGCCGATCATCGATTGCAGCAAGGGGAAATCGCCGTCATCGCCCAGGATCTCGATGGCCTGGCGCGCGATGGAAACGCGGCGTTGAACCATATTGGCCATCACACGGACGGTCAACGTTTCGTTCTGGACCTGCGCATGCTGCGCGAGGGTCTTGGCGGCCACCGCGGCCCACAGGTCGGGGGGCGACGGGACCACGGGAATCACCGCCAGATCGGAGATCAGCAGCGCGCTGGATGGCGCCGCCGAATGCACGGCGGGCGGACAGTCCACGACGATATAGTCGTAGTCCTGTACGAACTTGCGCACTTCGCGGTGCATTGCACCGCCGGACGCCGCCAGACCGATGACCGACGCCGGGAAAGGACGCTCGTCCGAGGCCTGCGCGGCCCAACGCGTCGCGGTTCCCTGCTCGTCCATGTCGACCAGCATCGCGCGCGCGCCGCGCAAACCCAGGGTGCCGGCCAGGTGCATGCTGACCGTCGTCTTTCCGCAGCCGCCCTTCTGATTGAACACCGTGATGATTTTCGCTGCCACCGGGGCCTCTCTCTTTCAGCGCTGAAAGCGCGGTTTGACTGTAGGCGAAACTTTAGACAATCGCCTCGATGCTATCAACCGATTTTCTTCAAATACACAAATTAGTTACGGTGCGCGCCGCAAAAGCCGCGCAAGTATCTTCAAAACTTGTGCTTGAAAATCGGTCGAGAATCGGCCTACATTAGAGGTTGTGCGTTGTACGCCGCACATGACACGGTCAGACAAACTGGATATGATGCCCAATACAGTCGCGTCAAGTCGTGTCACCCTCGTCGGCTTCCGTTCGGTATCTGCGAGACATCAACGTGCTTGAACGGTTGTTTGCGTCGTGTACAAAGAACTTGCGTCGGAAAGGAAACTCACATGGCAACCGGTACGGTTAAGTGGTTCAACGAAACCAAGGGGTTCGGCTTCATTACCCCTGACGATGGTGGCGCGGACTTGTTCGCCCATTTCTCGGAAATCCAGGGCACTGGATTCAAGACGCTGAAGGACGGCCAGCGAGTGACCTTCGAAGTCAAGGAAGGTCCGAAGGGCAAGCAAGCTTCCGGCATCAAGCCGGCCTGATCGCCCGCGTCGCCGCTGGTTCGCGGCACTGGCCAGGAACCAGCAAAAAAGCAGGTGTTGAACACCTGCTTTTTTTATTGGCGCGACGAACAGCGCGCAGCTTCCGCGGCCGCCGCGGGCGGCTGCTCAGGCCAGCTTGCGCACGCTGGTCCGCGAGGGCTGCAGAATCAGCGCCTTCGACGAATCCGCGTCGACCTTCGCGTCCGGATACACCACCAGCACATCCTTCAGCGCCTTGCGGAACAATGCACGGAACTTGCGCTCGCTCTCGGTTTCGGTACCGAACTGCATCTGCAGCGCTTCCCACGGAATCTCGGTGCGCCGCTGAATCGTGAAGAAGCGGTAGGTCAGCCACGAATAGACGTCCAGCGCGAACGGCGACTGCTTCAGCGCCTTCAGCGCACGCATGTCGACCGGCACCGGACGATTGACCAGCTCGTTGAAGAACGGCTCGGACAGCACCACGAAGCTCTCGAACATCGAGCCCTGGCCGGGCTGCATCGGATCCCACCAGGTCGACAGCTGGTCGGCCAGCAGATAGCCGACGCGATCGATCGACATCGGCTCGTGGTTGTTGGTCTGGTTCTGGGTCGGCGCGGACTTGTTCTGGACGATCGCAATGGTCGCCGAGAACAGGCGGATCATCTGCTGGCGTACCAGCGTCATGGTCCCGCGCTTGCCGCCCGTTGCCATCGGGATCCCGAGGTTGTACATGAACTCGGACAGCGAGTTGCCCAGCGAGATGCGGCGATCGTCGACGGTGCCGGTAAACTCGCCGCGCTTTTTCTTCGCCATGATCTCCTTGCCGATCCAGGCCAGCATCAGACGCGGATAGGAGCCGTAGGGATAACCGAGCGACACGGTTTCCGACACCAGCTTCTGGCGGCCATTGCTGGCGCGCTCCGAACGCTGCTGCGTGAAGTACCCGGGCTGGATCATCAGCGAGATATTGCCGCTGGTGCGCGTCCAGACGGGCGGCGCGCCCTTGGGCGCGCGATAGGGCAGGGTGACCTGAACGCTTGCACGACTCAGAAAGCCGACTTCGCCACTTTGCCAGGCGTCCTCGCGCTCCATGGCCTGTGCTTCGTCGAACAGCCGCTGAAATTTTTCGGACGGGACCAACGGCGCATCGTTGCCAGGAACGATGATGCGCGAGGGACCGGTTTCAACGTCGGTGACGGTGCGGTCGTCCGGGGTGGCCAGGGAACGTTTGATCGGCATATCGGCGTGCTTCGAATTACCCGCCTTTTTACTTGATGACGCCACCCTTGTCACGCAGAAACGGGTACGTTCGGGGATTCGGGCGTATACCCCGGCACGGCGCCCGGTCAGGCCGCGAATACGCCGACTTGGCGCCCGCTCACGCCAACTCCAGGATTCCTGCCGATGTTTCTCTGTTGCCAGCTCGCATGCCGTGCGGCAGGGGGCAACCCGGCAGGGTTGTCCACTTCCGCGCGGTCATCCACTACAAGCAATACATACCTTTACGGTTAACTACTCGTAAACCGTATACGCGCGGCCAAGCCGTTGAACCGTAAACGTAAACCGTCCCTCTCCGTACCTGATTCTGCGCTGCAGCGTACTCGATTCTGCGAAGCCTCGAACCCGAATCTGCGTATACGCGAACCCGTTTCAGCGCAAGGGCCGAACCGTTTTCTGCGGGGATAACTTCGGCATTGCACAGGCTTATCCACAGCGGGTCCGACATCTGGCGTACCCGTTTCTGCGCCGCAATCAAGGCGCCTCCCGTGCGGAAAGACCATATACGTGACTCCTGAAGCACGTTCATGGTGCTCGAGCCCGGTTCTCGCCGATTGCGTACCCGTTTCTGCGTGAGCCCGGCACGATCGTCGCCGCGGCTCCCCCGTACCTGTTTCTGCGGCGTACCCAGTTCTGCGAGCTGTTCGGGCCGGCGCGGTTTCCGAAAAGCGTACCTACTTCTGCGTACCGAAACGGGGGTCATGCGGACGGGAACGTACCTGTTTCTGCGAGCCTCCACGGCCGGCGGAAGGCGCTCCTGAAACCAAAGATCCACGTATACGTACGTCAAACAAAAAGCGGGTACTCGCAAACATATGTGGCCGCAGGACCCTGCCGCGATCGCCAGCATACCCATTTCTGCGGCAAGCATCCGCACCGGCCAGCGATCCCGCAGGAAGCCATCAGCCAACGCGTACCCGTTTCTGCGCATCAAGGCGGGGAATCAGGCGCTCCTTCCGCGTACCCGTTTCTGCGGCAGGCAGCCGCGTGTCGGGCGGTAGCAAGCGGACGCAACAAGCCGTACCTGTTTCTGCGTCCCAAGTAAAAAATCGCTCCGACCGTACCCGTTTCTGCGTGCGCCGCCGCGCGAGGCCGGCCGATCGGTAACCAGAACCTGCGGCCGCGTACCCGTTTCTGCGCGTTCCGAGCCTTAGCCAGGACCGGCATTGCGTACCCGTTTCTGCGGCCGTCGATACGCGGAGGACGGCCGTGCATCGGGAAGCCGTACCCGATTCTGCGGACGATGCAGCGCGATTCCGTACCCGTTTCTGCGGCGGTCGGCTTGCCGGATGCGCGTCGCTCCGTTCCGGCAACACGTGGGTCACGGGGCGGGAAGGGAAGGGGAGGACAGGGGAAGGAGCGGCTGAGCAGACCAGCCAGCCGCAAAAACAAAAAGCCCCGCACGGGGCGGGGCTTTCAGCGTCCTCTCGCCGCGAAGGCGAGGAGCGCGATGCTTACAGCGGGGTGATGTTCGCTGCTTGCAGGCCCTTCGGGCCGTTCTTCACTTCGAACGAAACGCGCTGGTTTTCTTGCAGCGACTTGAATCCAGAGCCCTGGATTTCCGAGAAGTGGGCGAACAGATCATCACCGCCTTCGTCCGGCTTGATGAAACCGAAACCCTTGGCGTCGTTAAACCATTTGACGATACCGGTTTTCATGGTCTTGCATTTCCTAAAAAAAATTAAAAAACGGAGGCGCGCGGCGCTTCCGGCAGAGCAACTCAAGGAAAGGACACCATGGACAACCGAAGTACCATGACGGTGGCTAACGAATGTGCTGTTGCCTCGTCGCTTGAATCTAGCGCGCTTTATACGGGGGATCGGAGCCCACGTCAAGCGCGGTGTTCCCCTGCTGCAGGCTAGATCACGCGAGTGCCCTCGTGCGATCATCACCCATTTTGCATACAGTCTATTTGTCCGTATCGGCGCACCTGTATACAAAAGTGTAAGACATTACGTGTGCCTCCCTGGCTCATGCATGGGGAGGCTCTTGCCTTTTGCGAGAGACGGGACAAAACGATACAGGAGACACAGCATGTCGATGCCCGAACCCCTTTCCGAACCCAACGACACACCCGCCATGGCCGCGCCGTCGCGCCGTTCCCCGCTCGAACGCCTGTTCAGGCTGCGCGAGCACCAGACCGACGTGCGCACCGAGATACTGGCCGGCGTCACCACCTTCCTGACGATGGCGTACATCATCTTCGTCAACCCGACCATCCTCGGCGATGCGGGCATGCCGAAGGACGCGGTGTTCGTCGCCACCTGCGTGGCCGCGGCACTCGGTACGCTGATCATGGGTTTCTATGCCAACTATCCGATCGCGATGGCGCCGGGCATGGGCCTGAACGCCTATTTCGCCTACACGGTGGTCAAGGGCATGGGACTGCCATGGGAAGCCGCGCTCGGCGCGGTGTTCATCTCCGGCTGTCTGTTCCTGCTGGTCACGCTGCTGCGCGTGCGAGAGATGATCGTCAACGGCATCCCGCATTCGATCCGCGTGGCGATCACCGCCGGCATCGGGCTGTTTCTTGCCATCGTCGCGCTGAAGAACGCCGGCATCGTCACGGCCAGCCCCGCCACGCTGGTCACGCTCGGCGACCTGCATCAGCCCTCGGCGGTGCTGGCCATCGTCGGCTTCCTCGCGATCGTCGCGCTCGACCGCCTCAAGGTGAAGGGCGCGATCCTGATCGGCATCCTGCTGACCACGCTGCTGAGCTTCGCCTTCGGCGGCAATACCTTCCACGGCATCGTGTCGGCCCCGCCGTCGATCGATCCGACCCTGTTCAAGCTCGACATCACCGCCGCGTTGTCGATCGGCATCATCAACGTGGTGCTGGTGTTCTTCCTGGTCGAGCTGTTCGACGCGACCGGCACGCTGATGGGCGTGGCCAACCGTGCCGGCCTGCTGAAGGCCGGCAAGATGGATCGGCTGAACAAGGCGCTGATGGCGGACAGCACCGCGATCATGGCCGGCTCCTTCCTCGGCACCTCGTCGACCACCGCCTATATCGAAAGCGCCTCGGGCGTGCAGGCCGGCGGCCGCACCGGCCTGACGGCGGTGACCGTGGCCGTGCTGTTCCTGGCCTGCCTGTTCATTGCGCCGCTGGCCGGCACCGTGCCCGCCTACGCGACCGCGCCGGCGCTGCTGTATGTGTCCTGCCTGATGCTGCGCGAGCTGGTCGAGATCGACTGGAACGACGCGACCGAGGTGGTGCCGGCCGTGCTGACGGCGCTCGGCATGCCGTTCACCTATTCGGTTGCCAACGGCGTGGCCTTCGGCTTTGTGACCTATGCGGGCCTGAAGCTGCTGACCGGCCGCGCCAAGGACGTGCCGGTCATGGTGTGGATCATCGCCGCGGTGTTCGTCTTCAAGTTCTACTATCTGCCCGGTCATTGACCGCAGCCGTGTTTGACGGACAGGGCGGCCAGGGCCGCCCTTTTTCTTGCCCATCGCTCTCGATGTATCGGGAACGTTCGAATTTTCGCTGCAATCTCACCGAACCGTACCCGTTTCTGCGTACCGCCGGGCTTGGCAGAGCGGGCGGCGCGTACCCGTTTCTGCGTACAAGGTAAGTGCTTATTTACCTCAAGGGCCATGGCCGGTCTCCCTTGTTACCGTCATACCGAAGGATGATTTTGGGGGCATGCCCCACGCGGGGGCTAGACAAACGAAGCCAAATGCACTGAACTAGAGGCATATTCCGGGGGCGCTTCGAGGCGCCCCTTGTTGACTCCGGGAAACGGAGTGCGCCAGTGGCGCGACGCAGACCCATTCGATCCGCTGCAGCGGACGTACAGACAGACCGCCGCCAGGCGGCTTCGCCTCCACGACGAGAGCATGCGCCAAGCGTGCCGGAACAATAAGCGGAACAAGTGGTAATCGCGAACGTGTAGTGCCGGGGGATGTTGTTCAACGGGGAAGAATCATGACCGCAGGAGAAGTCCATCGGCCCGTTCTCGAGCCGACTCGATCCGCCACGCCTTCGATTGCCCGTGCCTGGAGCCATCTGGCCGATGTCGCCAGCGCCAAACCCGATCACGATCCCAGCCAGTCCCATCGCGAGCATCGCGACGAATTGATCGCCGATGCCGTCGCCGCCGTGCTCGCGGCCGACGACAGCGTGCCGCCGGCCATACGGCAGGCCGTCCAGGGCCTGTTGCAACGCCACCGCCAGCTCGAAGCCGACGTCGCCCGCCTGCGCGCCCAGCGCGAGGAATGGATCGTCAACGTGCTGACCTATCAGGCCCTCTATCACCGTTATTCCGGCCAGACCCTGCATGACCCCAGCGACCGCCTGATGCGCGAGCGCGACAGCATGCGCCGGACCATCCGCGAACAGCTGCGCAGCGGCACGACGCCGACCGCGATGTTCGATCTGCCTCCCCACAGCGTTTCGAGCGTGTAATGGCGGCCCCGCACATGGGTGCGCAGGCGCACCGCTTACCACAGGACCGCAGCCCGATCCCGTCCGCCAGCCGGCGCGGCGAGACGGTCAGGCACGCGGCCACGCCAAACGCGCGGGAGAACGGGATGGACCGACTCAGCAAGCCGCCATCGCGGGCCGCGCAGGTCCTGGTGGTGTCACGACAGCAGAACTTCGGCATCGATGCGAGCCAGTTCGGGCCCGGTTGGGAGATCCGCCACCACCACCAGTTGCGCGACCTGCCGCGGGTCGTTCGCGGCAGCGGGCCGATGGCCGGCGTGCTCGACCTGGAGACCGAATACACCGATGCCGAGATCGCGCTGCTCGAGCAGAGCCTGCAATGCCTGCACGTGATGTGGGTTGCGATCACATCGGCGCAGCGCCTCGAGGACGAACGCGTGCGGCGTCTGATCCGCGACTATTGCGTCGACTATGTGCGCGTGCCGTTCTCGTACAACGAGCTCGCCTATACGCTCAAGCATGCGCATGGCATGGCTGCCCTGCACGCCGCGCGCGGGCCCGACACGGCGGTGCAGGGCAAGATGATCGGCGAATGCGCGGCGATGCGCGCGATGTTCCGCTCGCTGTCCAAGGTCGCGCACAACGATGCCCCGGTGTTCATCTCGGGCGAGTCCGGTACCGGCAAGGAACTGGCCGCGCAGGCGATCCACGAAGCGTCGAACCGGCGCAAGGGGCCGTTCGTGGCGATCAACTGCGGCGCGATTCCGCCGCACCTGGTGCAGTCCGAGCTGTTCGGCTACGAGAAGGGCGCCTTCACCGGCGCCAACCAGCGCAAGATCGGCTGGATCGAACAGGCGCAGGGCGGCACGCTGTTCCTCGACGAGATCGGCGACCTGCCGCTGGAGAGCCAGGTCGCGCTGCTGCGCTTCCTGCAGCAGGGCATGATCACGCGGCTGGGCGGCCATCAATCGATTCCGCTGGATCTGCGCATCATCTCGGCCACGCACGTGGACCTGGTCGCGGCGCAGGCCGAGGGGCGCTTCCGTTCGGACCTGTTCCACCGGCTGTGCGTGCTGACGCTGTCGATCCCGCCGCTGCGCGAGCGCGGCGAGGATATCCTGCTGCTGGCCAACGCGGTGCTCGCCGAGCATGGCCACGAGGCCCATCGGCGCATACGCGGTTTCTCGCCGTGCGCGACGCAGGCGATGATGCAGTACGGCTGGCCGGGCAATGTGCGCGAACTGATCAACCGGGTGCGGCGCGCGATCGTGATGACCGACAATCGCAAGATCACGGCCGAGGACCTGCAGTTGCATGGCAACAGCGACGCGCCGCGCAAGACCCTCGACGCGATCCGCGAAGAGGCCGAGCGCGAGGCGATCCGCTCGGTGATGGCGAGCCACGGCTTTCACGTGGTGCCCGCCGCGCGCGAGCTCAACGTGTCGCGCGTCACGCTCTACCGGCTGATGCACAAGCACAATATCCGCGTCGAAGGGCAGTCCAGCCACGCGGAGTAGCCGCGCATCGCGACCGCGGCAACCGCCAGGGCCGACGATGCGTCGGCCCTTTTTGATGGCGACGCGGGCAGCCGGGCAGCGCCGTTCCGTGCCGTTTCAGCGCCGCGGCGCCAGCGACGACGCAGGCTTCCAGCATCCGGAGCCAAGGCCGCCGCCGTAGCCGACCGAGTCGCCCGACGCCGCCAGCAGATCGATCGGCATGCGCGCGGCCTGTCGCATGCTGCCGTCGTCTTCCACCGCGGCCTGCCGGCCGGGCGGCAGGCCCTCGCCGTCCTCCGCGCCGGCGCCAAGCACGCCCAACGACAGGCCGAAGCCCCTGACGTAGATATCGTTGCTCAGTGCCGTATGGCTATGGATCTCGGCATCGTCGGACCGGTCCAGATGGCTGAAGCTGCCGGCCGCGGCGCTGGTACAGAGGATAGCCATCGCAGCCAATGCGCAAAGTCTGATTTTCATTTCTCTCTCCTCCCTGTCCGGATGCCGGACGTGCCGCCGGTGCGCGGTGCGGCGCGCGGACAGACGACCGGCGGGCGGCATCATGCCGCCGACAACCCACGGGAAGGCGGCTAGCGCCGCGTCCGGCTGCGGAAGGCCGCGACTGGCAGGACGCGGTTGGACTCCAGGCAGAACGACGATGTCGCCCGATGCGGCAACCGCGGCGCGGGCAATAACGGGGGCGACAGCAGTTGCAATACCGACGGCGCGGCGCGCGCCGGACGTTGGGCGCGGCGGCGTGCCGTCATGCGTGCTGGAGGGTGACGCATGGTGGGGCGCTCTCCCGTGGCTGAAGCGTGGATCCTGGCTCTTTGGGGGACTGTTGCGACAAGCATGCCAGGACGCCGCGGCCCCTGTTCCGGCTCGATTTGCGGGATCGCGGCGGCGGCGCGCTCGGCCGGCGCGGCCCGGCCGGTCCCAATCTGTTGCGGCCCTGAAACCCGGGTGGCGCCGACAGCCCGCGCAGTGTTTCCGCCCCCGGACTCGCTGCCAACGCCTGCACGGTGGCTCGCGGCGGGCGGGCACAACGGCACCGGCGCCGACATCCGTCCGAAGGAGGAAGTTCGGATGAAGCCGCGGCAGGCAGCGCTGGGAAGGGCTCCCCAAAACGGCGGAAGTGGCGCGATCGGACGGCGCTTCCGCCGACCGTGGCTCGCAGGTTGCAGCGGCTTAACGGCGCGCGGCCCGTGCGCGTGCGTGCGGATCCGACACGCCGGGGCGCATGCAGGGCATCCGGGCACACGCCGATCGCACACACGGACGGATCCTGGGGCCACGGCGCCGCCCGCAGAAACGGGTACGCCCCTCGGGCCGCGGCCGTGCCTGGGTCATTCCTTGCGGACCGGCGGATGAGTCGATGGCGCGGTCTCGGCTGCCGGTGCGTCGCCCGAAATCGGCTTGGGGCCGGGCTGGCTGCGGTCGCAGCCGGCGCTCGCGAGCATCGTGGCAATGCCCAGCGCCAGCGTGCCGAGTCGGACGGTGCGCAAGGATGCGGTCGGAAGACGGATCACGGTACCTCCTGATGGAGAGAGGGCGGACAACAGACAGACACAAGGGCGAGACACAAGGGCGGACGGAAGGCCGCTGCGTCACGGCAACGGCGCGCCGCCTGCATTCACTCTAGCAGTTGCCCCCGCCGGCCCGGCCGCCGGCACCGGCTTGGGCACAGGCGCGAGGCGGGGTATCCTGAACGCTGCCCCGCCTGGCCCGTCCGGGCCGGCGGTTGCAGGACCCCAGCCCATCCGGACTTCAGCCCACCGACCAAGCCAGGGAGCGCCGTCTTGCCGATGTTCCAACCCGACCCCGAGCACCGCAATGGCCGCCGGCGCGGCCTCGCCCGCATGCTGCCCGACCGCTATACGCTGCGCCGCACCGCCATGGTGGTGACCGCCGCCGTGCAGTCCTGGTTCGCCCACCGCGCTGCCAGCAAGGGCGCCGCGCTCTCGTTCTACATGCTGTTCTCGCTGGCGCCGATCCTGGTGCTGGTGATCTCGATCGCGGGGCTGTTCTTCGGCGCGGAAGCGGCGCGCGGCGAGATTTTCGCGCAGCTCGAGGGCCTGCTTGGCACCCAGGGCGCGGCGGCGATCCAGCAGATCCTCGCCGCCACGCATCGCGCCGGCGGCAGCGGCATGGCGGCGCTGATCGCCACCGGCATCCTGATCGTCGGCGCGACCAGCGCCTTCGCCGAACTGAAGGCGAGCCTGGACGACATCTGGGAGGCCGACGCGACGCCGGCCAGCGGCTGGCGCGCGCTCGTCCGCACGCGGCTGCTGTCGTTCGGACTGGTGCTGGTACTGGCTCTGATGCTGCTGGTCTCGCTGGTGGTCAACGCGGCGATTGCGGTGGTGCAACGCTTCTGGGACGGCATGTGGTTCGAGTCGTGGCTCGCGCCAGTGGCCACGACGATCTCCAGCGGCTTCTCGTTCATCGTGGTCAGCGTGCTGTTCGCGGTGGTGTTCAAGATGCTGCCGCGCGTGCGCGTGACCTGGCGCGACGTGACGATGGGCGCGATCATCACCGCGGTGCTGTTCTCGATCGGCAAGCGCCTGATCGGCATCTACCTGGGCAACAGCGCGGTGGCGTCCTCGTATGGCGCGGCCGGGTCGGTGGTGGCGCTGATGCTGTGGGTGTACTACTCGGCCCAGATCTTCTTCTTCGGCGCCGAACTGACCCATCAGTACGCGCTGCAGTTCGGCAGCCTGCGCGAGCGGCAGCGCCGCGGCGAGGCGCCGGAACCGGTCGGCGCCGGGAACCGGTAGAATAACGGCCCATTCCCCTCGGGCGCCCCGCCGCGACAGCCGATCCCAAGCCGGCCGCCGCGGACCGCGACACCAGGCGCGGCGCGATTGGCCTGGCCTCGCGCTCCTGCCGCGCCCCGCCGCGCCCCGCCGGGTCCCGATCCATCCGCCTGCCATCCGAACGTCCTACCGTGAGCTCGCTCGTATCCGAAATTGCGCGTCGTCGCACCTTTGCCATCATTTCCCACCCCGACGCCGGCAAGACCACGCTGACGGAAAAGCTGCTGTGGTTCGGCGGCGCGATCCAGGTCGCCGGCGAGGTGCGCGCGCGCAAGGCCGACCGCCACGCGACCTCCGACTGGATGGAGCTGGAAAAGCAGCGCGGCATCTCGGTGACCTCGTCGGTGATGCAGTTCCCCTACCGCGAGCACATCGTCAACCTGCTCGACACCCCGGGCCACGAGGACTTCTCGGAGGACACCTACCGCACGCTGACCGCGGTCGACTCGGCCGTGATGGTGATCGACTCGGTCAATGGCGTCGAGGCGCAGACGATCAAGCTGCTGAACGTCTGCCGGCTGCGCGATACGCCGATCCTGACCTTCATCAACAAGCTGGACCGCGAAGGGCGCTCGCCGATCGAACTGCTCGACGAGATCGAGGACGTGCTGAAGATCCAGTGCGCGCCGATGACCTGGCCGATCGGCATGGGCAAGTCGTTCCGCGGCGTCTACCACCTGATCGACGACAAGGTGCAGCTGTTCGATCCGCACGGCGACAAGGGCACGGCCGCGATCCTGGACGGGCTCGACAACCCCGAGCTCGATCGCGTGCTCGGCTCGCAGGCCGAGGAATTGCGCATCGAGATCGAACTGGTGCGCGGCGCCTCGCACGCCTTCGACAAGGCCGCCTTCCTCGCCGGCAAGCAGACCCCGGTCTATTTCGGCTCGGCGATCAACAACTTCGGCGTGCAGTCGCTGCTGGACGCGCTGTGCGATCTGTCGCCGCCGCCGCAGCCGCGCGCGACCGACAGCCGCACGGTGCAGCCGGAGGAAGCGAAGTTCAGCGGCTTCGTGTTCAAGATCCAGGCGAACATGGACCCGCGCCACCGCGACCGCATTGCGTTCGTGCGGGTCTGTTCGGGACGCTTCACGCGCGGCATGAAGCTGCTGCACGTGTCGGCGGGCAAGACGGTGGCCATCAACAATGCGATCACCTTCATGGCGCAGGATCGCAACACCACCGAGGAGGCCTACGCCGGCGACATCATCGGCGTGCCCAATCACGGCACGATCCGGCTGGGCGATGTCTTCACCGAAGGCGAGCCGCTGAAGTTCACCGGCATTCCGTCGTTCGCGCCGGAATTTTTCCGCCGTGCGCGGCTGAACAACCCGCTGAAGGTCAAGCAGCTGCAGAAGGGCCTGCAGCAGCTGGCCGAGGAAGGCGCGACGCAGATGTTCCGCCCGATCGCCTCGAACGAGCTGGTGCTCGGCGCGGTCGGCATCCTGCAGTTCGACGTGGTGGCGCACCGGCTCGAGCACGAGTACGGCGTCGACGCGATCTTCGAATCGCACGAGTGCGCGACCGCGCGCTGGCTCAAGGGCGACCCGGCCGAGATCGAGAAGCTGATCGAGAAGGCCGGCCACAACGTCGCGCTGGACGGCGCCGGCGACCACGTCTATCTGGCACCCAGCATGGTCAACCTGCGGCTGACGCAGGAGCGCTTCCCGAACCTGCAGTTCATGGAAACGCGCGAGATCGTCTGAAGCGCGTCCAGTACGTGATCCCCGCGCAGGCGGGGGCCCAAGGGCCTCGCTTCGATCCGGAGGCGGCAGGCGCGGCCTCCGGGTCGCGCCGTCAGAACGCCAGCGTCGCCTGCACGTAGAACGTGCGCGGCATGCCGACGTACTTGCCCAGGTTGTTGTCGGTCGAGCGCGTGAAATAGCGGCGATCGAACAGGTTCTTGACGCCCACCGCCACCTTCAGATTCGACATCGACTTGCCGAAGTCGTAGCCCAGGCGCATGTGCACCAGCGCGTAGCCGGGGATGTCGCCCAGCGCGCCGTTGGCGCTCTCCTCGGTCCGGTACGGCGTGCCGTCGGTCGGGTCGCCCGGCGAATGCTGGCGCGATTGCGCGAAGCCATCGACGTTCAGCGTCCAGCGGTTGCGGCTGTAGCGCACGCCCGCCGTGGCCACATGGCGCGAGTAGAACGGCAGGTCGCGGCCGGCGAAGGTGCCGTGGTTGTAGGTCGCCTCGGTATAGGTATAGCCGGCATAGGCCGACAGCCCGGCCAGCGTCTTCGACAGCGTGCCGAAGTCGTAGCGCAGCGAACTCTCGACGCCGCGGTGGCGCGTCGCGCCGAGATTGGTCCAGGCGTCCGGGCTGCCCATCGTGCCGCCGCGCAGCTGCAGCTCGTCGTCGAAGTCGATGTTGAACAGCGTCAGCTCGCCGCCCCACCCGTTGGCGTTGAAGTGCGTGCCCAGCTCGTACGTCTTGGCCTTTTCCGGCGCCAGGCCATTGGTGGTCTGCGCGATCTGGAAGTACTGCAGCGGGCCGAACGAGACGCCGGCATTGCCGAACAGCTTCCAGTTGTCGCTGACGTGGTACATCACGGCCAGCGAGGGCAGCGGCTCGTCCGACTTGATGTCGGTGCGGCGCTGCGTGAAATGATCGGTCACGTTGGAGCGGATCATCTCGTAGCGCAGGCCCGGCGTGATGGTCCAGTTGCCGACGTTGATGGTGTCGTCGATGTAGACCGCGTTGGCCGTGGTGCCGCCGCTGCGCCACTGGTACATCGGCGAGGCGATCGTGGTCGGATCGACGGTGCCGGGCGTGTAGAAGGCCGTGCGCGATGCCTGCTCGTCGCTCGACTCGCGCAGGTAACGGTAGCCGACACTGACCTCGTGGCTGACGTTGGCGCCGCGGAACAGCTGCGAGTAGCGCGGCTCGACCGCGAAGGTGTGATAGTGCCGCGGGAACGATCCCAGCCGGCGGCGGCCGGCGCTCTCGCTTTCGATCTGGCTGCCGCGGAAGCTGTCGGTGTAGTACGTCAGCACCTCGAACTTGCGGTTGTTGTCCTGGTGCGAGTACTTCAGCGAGACATCGT
Organism: Cupriavidus gilardii; assembly: GCF_013347325.1. Lineage (NCBI taxonomy): Bacteria > Pseudomonadati > Pseudomonadota > Betaproteobacteria > Burkholderiales > Burkholderiaceae > Cupriavidus > Cupriavidus gilardii. The sequence goes on from NZ_CP054624.1 coordinate 31,287, forward strand.
TGCGGCGGCCGGCGAAGGTGTCGTACGGCCGCACCGACTGGAACGGATCGGCGGCGTACTGCGCGGCCGTCAGCCCGCCCGGCATGTCGGCCAGCGCCTCGTAGTAGTGGTAGCTCGCGGTGATCTGGTCCGTGCTGGAAATCCGGTACGAGCCCTTGAGCATCAGGTCGTCGATATCGACGCGGTCGTTGCCGCGGCGATAGCCGTCGCCATGCACGCCCGAATACATCAGCGCGCCGCCCAGGCCGTTGTCGTTGGTGCCGCCGATGAAGAGGCTGGGCATGGTCTTGACGTTGCCGCCGTGCGTGGCGATCTCGGTTTCCACCGAGGCCTGCGCGGCGAAGGACTGCGGAATCGGCCGGGTCACGAAATTGATGATGCCGCCGACGTTCTGCGGGCCATAGCGCACCGAGCCGGCGCCGCGCACCACGTCGATGGTGTCGATATTGCCCATCGACAGCGGGGCCATCGACAACTGGGGCTGACCGTAGGGCGCGACCGCCAGCGGAATGCCGTCGAGCAGCACGGTCGAGCGCGGCGACAGCCGCGAGGCCAGACCGCGCACGCCGACATTCAGCGAGATGTCGCTGCCGCCGGTGCCGTTGCTGTCCTGCACCTGTACGCCCGGCATCCGGCGCAGCACCTCGCGCACGTTGGTCGCGCCGCTTTCCTCGATGGTGCGCCGGTCGGCGATCGAGCGCGCACCGGGATGCTCCAGCACCTTGGTCTCGTTCGGCTGGTCCAGCCAGTTGCCGACCACGGTGACCGTGCTCAGCGTCTTGTCGGCGTCCGCGGCCGCCGGAGCGGCCTGCGCCTGAGGTTGCGCCTGAGCTTGCGGCGAAGCCTGGGCGGTCACCACGGGCTCGGCGGCACGGGCCGAGGACGACAGGCACAGCAGGGCGACGCCGGCGGCTGCGGCGGTCAGGCGGAAGGCGGCTTGCAAGATCGGATCCTGAAGAAAGGCGGGAAAGCGGCATCGGGTTCGCGAGACGGCGCGATGACCGACACGTGACCTGATGGGCGGCATCACGGCGTCGGCGTCACCCGAGAAGCGGCGGATTATAAATGCGAAGCATTCTCAAGCGCCGCAAATCTGCCTCGCTGTCATGGTCGACGTTGCAGGAGGCCAACACCGCCCACACCGGCCCGACACCGGCCCGACACCGGCCCGACACCGCGCTGCCGGAAGGGACATGTAGCGTCGAGCGCGCATGGCGCCGCTCCGCTAGAATTGCGGCTTGCCGGCGTAGCGAGCCATGGGCAACCCATGGGCGCCCCACGCCGGCCTCCCGCTGTCCCGGCAGCCGTCACCGCACAAGGCGGCGCCGCTTCTCTCTCCCGCCATGCCTTCCGCCCCTGCCAGCACGACCCCGGCCGCCTCCGATCCGGATTCGGTCTTCCGCGACCCCGGTTTCCGCATGTTCTGGTGCGCCCGTCTCTGTACGACGATCGGGTATCAGATCCTGACCGTGGCGGTGGGGTGGCAGATGTACGACCTGACCGGCGATGCGCTGATGCTTGGGCTGGTCGGCCTGGTGCAGTTCCTGCCGTCGGTGGTGCTGCTGCTGATGTCCGGCCACGTGGCCGACCGCTTCGACCGCCGCCAGATCGTCCGCATCTGCCAGCTGACCGAAGCCGCGATCGCCCTCGGCATGGCGGCGGCCAGTCTGGCCGGCTGGGTCCGGCACGAACACATCTTCATCTTCGTCGCGCTGCTCGGCGCGACCCGCGCCTTCGAAACCCCGACGCTGCAGGCGCTGCTGCCCAGCGTGGTGACGCCGCGCCAGTTGCCGCGCGCGGTCGCGCTGTCGAGCTCGGCGACGCAAACGGCGATCATCGTCGGCCCGGCGCTCGGCGGCTTCGCCTATGTGGCCGGGCCCGGCGTGGTCTACGGCATCGGCGCGCTGCTGTTCCTGGCGGCCGCCACGCTGATCACGCTGCTGCGGCTGCGCCAGCGGCCGCAGCGGCTGACGGCCCCGGTCAGCATCAGCACGCTGTTCGCGGGGTTTGCCTATATCCGCAGCCGGCCGGTGCTGCTGGGCGCCATTTCGCTCGACCTGTTCGCGGTACTGCTTGGCGGCGCCACCGCGTTGCTGCCGATCTATGCCCGCGACATCCTGCATACCGGTCCGTGGGGCCTGGGCCTGTTGCGCTCGTCGCCGGCGATCGGCGCGCTGGCCACCGCGATCTGGCTGGCCCGCCATCCGCTCGAGCGCAAGGTGGGCCGCGTGATGTTCGGCGCGGTGGCGCTGTTCGGGCTGGCGACGATCTGCTTCGGGTTGTCGACGTTGCTGCCGTTGTCGATGCTGGCGCTGGTGGTGCTGGGTGCCTCGGACATGATCAGCGTGGTGGTGCGCTCGACCCTGGTCCAGCTCGATACGCCGGACGACATGCGTGGCCGGGTCGGCGCGGTCAACTCGGTCTTTATCGGCGCCTCGAATCAGCTCGGCGAATTCGAGTCCGGCGTCACGGCGGCGTGGCTGGGCCCGGTTGGCGCGGTGCTGCTGGGCGGCGTCGGCACGCTGGTGGTGGTGGCCGTGTGGATGCGGCTGTTCCCGGCGCTGGCGAACCGCAACAGGCTCCACGACAGCCCCGGGACCAGCTGAATCCGGCTGATTCCGACTGACTCGGGGCGGACTTCGCCCCGATTTCCCACCCCGGCCCGTACCCGTTTCTGCGTGGCGCCCCGCGGACGGAAGCGGCGCCTACAGCACTCTCCCCGATATTTTTTCAATCCGCTGCAGCCCTTGCCCAGCAAGGGCTCGCGCCCGTTCGCGCCGTCCCCGGCAACATATTCACGGAAACCATTTCTCCATCGATCTGTCCCGAAAATATTGTCAATTTCGATTATCTGTAGGCGAATTCCGACATTGCGTCGGATGAGCGCGGGCAGACCCCGGCATCGCCCCGTGCGATAAGCAAGGAGGTCCCGCGCGCCTGCGGGCAAGGGAGCAGACCATCGATGTGCGGTATCGCAGGAGAAATACGTTTCGATCAACAGATGGCCGACCTTCACGCCGTGGCCGACATGGCGCGGGTGCAGGCCGCGCGCGGGCCTGACGGCGAGGGGCTGTTCGGCCTCGGCCGGCGCGCCTTCGGGCATCGGCGCCTGCGGATCATGGACCTGTCCGAGCGCGCGCATCAGCCCTTCATCGACAACGCGCTGGGGATGGGCATCGTCTTCAACGGCGCGATCTACAACCACCATGCGCTGCGCGAGGAACTGAGCGCGCGCGGCTACACCTTCTCGTCGAGCGGCGACACCGAGGTCATCATCAAGGCCTGGCATGCCTGGGGCCCGGCGGCGCTCGATCGCCTGGCCGGCATGTTCGCGTTCGCGCTGTGGGAGCGCGATACCGGCATCACGCACCTGGTGCGCGACCGTCTCGGCATCAAGCCGCTGTATTACAGCCAGGATGCGCGGCGCCTGCGCTTTGCCTCGACGCTGCCGGCGCTGCTGGCCGGGGGCGATGTCGATACCGCGCTCGACCCCGTTGCGCTGCATCACTATCTGACGCTGCACGCCGTGGTGCCGGCCCCGCATACGATCGTGCAAGGCGTGCGCAAGCTGCCGCCGGCCACGCACATGACCGTGCATGCGGATGGCCGCACCGAAACCCGTACCTGGTGGCGGCTCGAGTTCGTGCACGACGCCGCCGCCGAGGCACGCTCGTTCGAGGAATGGCGCGACATGACGCTGGCCGCGCTGCGGGACGCGGTGCGCCTGCGCACCGTCGCCGACGTGCCGGTCGGCGTGCTGCTGTCGGGGGGCGTCGACTCCAGCCTGATCACCGGACTGCTCGCAGAAACGGGTACGCCCGACCTGCGCACCTATGCGATCGGCTTCGAGGCCGCCGGCGGCGAGGCCGGCGACGAGTTCCACTATTCCGATCTGGTGGCGCGGCATTTCGGCACGCGCCACGAGAAGATGATGATTCCCGCGGCCGATCTGCTGGACGCGTTGCCCGACGCGATCCACGCGATGAGCGAGCCGATGGTCAGCCACGACTGCGTGGCCTTCTATCTGCTGTCGGCGGCGGTCGCGCGCCACAGCCGCGTGGTGCAGAGCGGGCAGGGCGCCGACGAGGTGTTCGGCGGCTATCACTGGTATCCGCCGCTGGCCGCCAATACCGATGCCGACGGCGGCGTCGCGGCCTATCGCAAGGTGTTCTTCGACCGCACGCAGTCGGAGATGGCCGAGCTGCTGTCACCCCAATGGCTGGCCGACGATCCGAGCGGCCGTTTCCTGGCGGCGCATTTCGCGATGCCCGGTGCCGACAGCGCGATCGACCGCGCGTTGCGGCTCGATACCACCGTGATGCTGGTCGAGGACCCGGTCAAGCGCGTCGACAACATGACGATGGCCCATGCGCTGGAGGCCCGCGTGCCCTTCCTCGATCACCGGCTGGTCGAGCTGGCCGCGCGCATGCCGGCGCGTCACAAGATCGCCGCGGGCGGCAAGCACGTGCTGAAGGAAGCCGCGCGCCAGGTGATTCCCGCCGAGGTGATCGACCGCCCGAAGGGTTATTTCCCGGTGCCGGCGCTGAAGTACCTGCGCGGCCCCTTCCTGGAGTACGTGCGCGGCCTGGTCGACAGCGATGCGGCGCGCCGGCGCGGCCTGTACCGGCCCGGCGTGGTCGAGTCGATGCTGGCGGATCCCGACGCCCACATCACCCCGCTGAAGGGCTCGAAGCTGTGGCAAGTCGCGCTGCTCGAGGGGTGGATGCAGTCGCATGGCCTGTGAGGCCGGCCATGACTGGCGACAAACCGGCAGCCCCCCAACCCGACGATGAAGCCAACGGCCGCCGCGCGCGGCCGCAGTCCCTTGTCGGCAACGACAGAAGCCAGAACGCGGACAACAACGAGGAGAAAGATCGAATGTCGACCGTCAATGCGGAAGTCCGTCCGGCCAAGCCGTCGGCGCTTGCCGATTCCCTCCACCTCGGCGCGCCTGCCGGCCCCGCCGGGCAGGCGCCGCGCGCCGTGATGCACGATGCCGGTGGCGCCCCGGTGCAGCAGGATCCCGCCATGCAACCAAGCCCGGCACCCGCGCCGGTGTCCGCGCGTCCGAACGCGATGCTCGATTGCGGCTGGGGCCGGCTGATGTTCGCGCCGTCGTTCGAATCGCCGGCGCGGCTGGCCGCCGAGCTGCAGCAGGAAGCGCCGGGCCGCCGCGATATCGCGCTCTATGTCGAAGCGCCGCAGCTGCTGCTGGCCGAGGCGCCGCAGACGCTGTTCCTCGATCCGTCGCTGCTGTTCCGCCGCACGCTGGAGGACGGGGATGCCGCGGTGGCGACCGGCGCCGCCGGCGTGACGATCCGCCGCCTGTCGACCCGCGCCGATATCGCCGCGATCAACCGCCTCTACGCCTCGCGCCACATGGTGCCGCTCGATCCCGCCACGGTCTGGCGCCAGCGCGACCACGACGCGGTGGTCTATCTGATCGCCGAGGACGAATCGACCGGCGACATCATCGGCTCGGCGATGGGCGTCGACCATCTGCTGGCCTTCGGCGACGAGCGCGGCGGCAGCAGCCTGTGGTGCCTGGTGGTCGATCCGCAGACGCATCTGGCCGGCGTCGGCCAGGCACTGGTGCGCGAGCTGATCGCGCTGTTCGCCGCGCGCGGACGCAAGCACCTGGACCTGTCGGTGCTGCACGACAACCAGCATGCGATCGGCCTGTACCACAAGCTCGGCTTCGTGCAGGTAGACGGTTTCGTCGTCAAGCACAAGAACGCGATCAACGAGCCGCTGTTCGCCGGCTCCAGCGAGTGCGACAACCTCAATCCGTATGCCGCGCTGATCGTCAAGGAAGCGCGCCGGCGTGGCATCGGCGTCGAGATCATCGATGCCGATGCCGGCATCTTCAGCCTGCGCTACGGCGGCCGCGAGATCCTGTGCCGCGAGTCGCTGTCGGAGCTGACCGGCGCGGTGGCGATGACCTGGTGCCAGGACAAGGCGCTGACGCGCAAGCGGCTGGAGCAGGTTGGCCTGAAGGTGCCCGCGCAGCGCCAGATCGGCACCGATGCCGAGAACCTGGCCTTCCTCGCCGAGCACGGCTCGGTGGTGGTCAAGCCGGCTTTCGGCGAACAGGGCCGCGGCATCAGCGTCGACGTCCGCACCGAGGAGCATCTGCGCAGCGCGATCGAGACCGCGCACGCCGAGGGCGGCACCGTGCTGCTCGAGTCGTTCTGCCCGGGCCAGGACCTGCGCATCGTGGTGATCGGCTACGAGGTCGTCGCCGCGGCGATCCGCAAGCCGGCCGAGGTGGTCGGCGATGGGCAGGCCGATCTGAAGACGCTGATCGAGCGCCACAGCGCGCGGCGCAGCGCGGCCACCGGCGGCGAGAGCCGCATTCCGCTCGATGCCGAGACCGAGCGCTGCCTCGCGGCGCAGGGGCTGACGCTGCAATCGGTGCTGGCCGCGGGAGAGCGGGTGCCGGTGCGCAAGACCGCGAATCTGCATACCGGCGGCACGCTGCACGACGTCACCGCCCAGCTGCATCCGGTGCTGCGCGAGGCCGCGCAGACCGCGGCGCGCGCGCTGCGCATCCCGGTGGTCGGCCTTGACTTCCTGGTGCCGGCCGCCGACCAGCCCGAGTACGTGATCATCGAAGCGAACGAGCGGCCGGGACTGGCCAATCACGAGCCGCAGCCGACCGCCGAGCGCTTCGTCGATCTGTTGTTCCCCTTTACATCGTGAATTCCTGCCGGGCGCGTCGCGCCCGGCATCGTCCATCCATGCAGAAACTGAAGATCGACCGGCTGTACCTGAAGACCGCCCTGCTGGAGCTGCTCGCCATCCCCAGCCCGGCCGGGCTGACCGACGAGATCGTCCACTACACCGCCAACGTGCTGGACGGGCTCGACATCCCCTATCAGCTGACCCGGCGCGGCACCATCCGGGCGACGCTGCGCGGCAATCGTGCCAACAGCGGCATGGGCCCCGACTGCGCGATCGTCGCGCACCTGGACACGCTCGGCGCGATGGTGCGCGAGCTCAAGCCCAACGGCCGGCTGGCGCTGGCGCCGATCGGCACCTGGTCCAGCCGCTGGGCCGAAGGCGGCCGCGTGACGCTGTTTACCGAACATGGCCGCCATCGCGGCTCGGTGCTGCCGCTGCTGGCCTCGGGCCACGTCTACAACGAGGCGGTGGACACGCAACCGGTCAACTGGGATCAGCTCGAACTGCGGCTCGACGAGCCGGCGGCAACGCCGGAGCAGCTGCGCACGCTCGGCATCCAGGTCGGCGACTTCGTCGCCTTCGATGCCAACCCCGAGATCCTGGACAACGGCTATGTCGTCTCGCGGCATCTGGACAACAAGGCGGGCGTCGCCGCGGTGCTGGCCGCGCTGAAGGCCGTGCGCGAGAGCGGCGCCTCGGTGCCGATGGACTGCCATGCCGTATTCACGCTGACCGAGGAGGTCGGCTCCGGCGCCACCGCGGTGATCGAGGACGACGTCAGCGAGGTGATCGGCATCGATATCGGCCCGGTGGCGCCGGGGCAGGGCGCGCGCGAGGAAGGCGTGACGATTCCGCTGATGGATTCGGCCGGCCCGCACGACTATCACCTGACCCGGCGCCTGCTGCGGCTGTGCGACGAGCATGGCATTCCCAGCCATCGCGACGTGTTCCGCTTCTACCATTCGGACGCCGGCGCGGCGGTCAGCGCGGGCCATGACGTGCGCACCGCGCTGCTGTGCTTCGGTGCCGATGCCTCGCATGGCTACGAGCGGACCCATCTGGACGTGCTGGTCAATCTGGCCGAGCTGCTGACCGTCTATATCCAGAGCGGGCCGACGCTGCCGGAGGACCGCCAGCGCCGCATGGGCTCGGTGGCCGGCTTCTCCCATCAGCTCGATCCGCGCCAGCTGACGCGCAGCGAGACGCCGTTGCCCGATGCCGGCGAACTGGTGCATACGCGCCGCGACAGCGCGTCCTGATGCCGCGCTTGACGACATCCCTTCCGGAATGAACCTTATGGATCTGAATTTCATCGACGCCGACAAGCTGCAGGCCACCTGGGCCTATCTGCTGCAGCTCGCGGTGCACCAGGGCCTGAACGTGCTCGCCGCGCTCGCGATCCTGATCGTGGGCTGGTGGCTCAGCGGACGCGCGCGCAACGCGGTGCTGCACGCCTTCGACCGCCCGCATGTCGACGCGACGCTGCGGCCGATGCTGGGCAGCGTCACGCAGTGGGTGGTGCGCGTGGTCACGGTGATCCTGGTGCTGTCGCAGTTCGGCGTGCAGACCGCCAGCATCATCGCGATGCTCGGCGCCGCGGGCCTGGCGATCGGGCTGGCGCTGCAGGGCACGCTGCAGAACATCGCCGCGGGCATCATGCTGGTGCTGCTGCGGCCGTTTCGCGTCGGCCAGTACATCGACGCCCAGGGCATCGCCGGCACCGTGCGCGAGACCGGGCTGTTCATGACGGAGCTGACCACCTTCGACGGCGTCTGCCTGCGCGTGCCGAACAACAAGATCTGGGGCAGCGCGATCACCAACTACAGCGAGAACCCGACGCGCCGGCTCGATATCGAGGTCACGGTGCCGTTCGGCGCCGACGTGCAGACCGCGCTGGGCGTGCTGCGCCGTATGCTGGCCGATGACGAACGCGTGCTCGAGGTGCCGGCGGCCGAGGCGATGGTGGTCAACTTCACCAGCGAGGGCGTCACGCTGAACCTGCGCTGCTGGACCTCGAACGACAACTACTGGAACCTGCGCTTCGCGTTCTACGAGCGCGTCAAGCGCGAGCTGCAGGCGGTCGGCATCGACATCGCGGTGCCGGTGCAGGAGCTGCGTGTGCCGGGCAATGGCGGCAATGGCGAGCAGACCGCGCTGGTGCTCCACCATACGCCGCAGCCTTCGGCCGGCGGCGCAGTGCCGCGCGCGTAGCGTGCCGCCGCCACGGCGCCGGCAGCCGCGCGACGCCGTGCCGAGGTGATGGTCGTCCCCGCGCAGGCGGGGACCCAGTGGCTTTTCAAGCGGCTTGCGATCAGTCTTCGTCCGCGAACAGCGTGCAGGCGCCTTGCTCCGCCGTGCTGACGTTGCGGCGGAAATTACCGAACAGGTCGCGGCCGACGCCATGGCGATGGCGGCTCAGGTCGGGCCGCTCGATCGTGCGGGCCTCCCACTCGGCCTGCGGCACCAGCGCGGTCAGGATGCCGGCCGGCGCATCGACGCGGATCATGTCGCCGTCGCGGACCTTGCCGATCGCGCCGCCTTTGAGCGCTTCCGGGCAGACGTGGATCGCCGCCGGCACCTTGCCCGACGCGCCCGACATGCGGCCGTCGGTGACCAGCGCCACGTGAAAGCCCCGATCCTGCAGCACCGTCAGCGTCGGCGTCAGCTTGTGCAGCTCGGGCATGCCGCACGCGGCCGGCCCCTGGAACGGCAGCACCGCGACGAAATCGCGCTCCAGCTCGCCGCGCTTGAAGGCCGCCAGCATGTCGTCCTGGTGATGGAACACGCGCGCCGGCGCCTGCACGACCTGATGCTCGGCCTTGACCGCCGAGGTCTTGATCACCGCGCGCCCCAGGTTGCCGTCCAGCACCTTGATGCCGCCGTCGGGCGCGAACGGCTCGCCGGCGCCGCGCACCACCGACGTGTCCAGCGATTCGGTGGGCCCGTCGAGCCAGACCAGCTTGCCGTCGCGCAGCGCCGGTTCGCGCGTGTAGTCCTCCAGGCCCTGACCGACGATGGTGGTGACATCGTTGTGCAGCAGCTCGCGCGCCAGCAGGCCGCGGATCACCAGCGCCAGGCCGCCCGCGGCCTGGAAGCCGTTGACGTCGGCCTGGCCGTTCGGATAGACGCGCGCCAGCAGCGGCACCACCGCCGACAGCTCGTCGAAGTCGTCCCAGGTCAGCACGATGCCGGCCACGCGCGCCATCGCGATCAGATGCAGCGTGTGGTTGGTCGAGCCGCCCGTGGCGAGCAGGCCGACGATGCCGTTGACGAACGCGCGCTCGTCGAGCACCTGCGCGATCGGCGTATAGCGCTCGCCCTGGTGCACCAGCCGCAGCACATGCCGCGCGGCCTCGCGCGTCAGCGCCTCGCGCAGCGGCGTGTACGGGTTGATGAAGGCGGTGCCGGGCAGATGCAGCCCCATGATCTCCATCAGCATCTGGTTCGAATTGGCCGTGCCGTAGAAGGTGCAGGTGCCGGGCGAATGGTAGGACCGGCTCTCGGCCTCCAGCAGTTCTTCCCGGCCGATCTTGCCTTGCGCATACAGCTGGCGGATGCGCGCCTTTTCCTCGTTGGGGATGCCGGTCGGCATCGGCCCGCCCGGTACGAACACCGCGGGCAGATGGCCGAACGACAGCGCCCCCATCACCAGCCCGGGCACGATCTTGTCGCAGATGCCCAGGTACAGCGCGGCGTCGAACATCTGGTGCGACAGCGCGACCGCGGTGGCCTGCGCAATCACGTCGCGCGAGAACAGCGACAGCTCCATGCCGTCCTGGCCCTGCGTCACGCCGTCGCACATCGCCGGCACGCCCCCGGCGAACTGCGCGGTAGCGCCGGCCTCCAGTGCGGTCTCCTTGAGCCAGGCGGGGAACTCTCCGAGCGGTTGGTGCGCCGAAAGCATGTCGTTGTACGAGGAAACGATCGCCACGTTGGGCCGTTCCTCGGCCTTCAGGCGGATCTTGGCGGGCTCGGGCATCGAGGCGAAGCCGTGGGCCAGGTTCGTGCAGGACAGCTGCGCGCGTTGCACCTTGCTGCCGGCCATGGCCTGCGTGCGGGACAGGTAGGCCTGGCGCGTCGGCGCGCTGCGGGCCACGATGCGGGCCGTCACTTGTTCGAGTACGGGATGGGGCATGGGGCTCTCTCCAGCGGGATTCTTGGATGTCGCAAGTAAGGTCGCAGTTCAGCCTAGCGCATGTCATCGAGGCTTGCATGGAGCATGCCTGCCGCGCCGCGAGCCCTTGCCGCTGGCTGCCGCGTGGCTCGCAAAGCGCCCGCGACTCACGTAAACTGGCCGCAACGGCCGCGCTTCGGGGTCTCTATCAAGCGACAAGGAGGTCAGGGTGAGCATGCCCGATTTCGACATGGTGCTGGTTGGCGGCACCGGTGACCTGGCCAGGCGCAAACTGCTGCCGGCCTTGTTCGACGCGCATCGCGCCGGATTGTTGCATCCCGCGGCGCGCATCCTGGCCACGGGCAGCCATCCTTCCACCACCGAGGAATACGTCGCCACGCTCGAGCAGGGCATGCGGCCGGGGCTCGAGCATGCGCCGCCGGGCGACTGGGCCAGTTTCGTCGCGCGTCTGTGCTACGTGCAGGCCGACGCCCGCCAACCCGAGCATTTCGATGCGCTGGCGCGCAAGGTGCTGTCCCGCCAGCCCGAGGTCGTGGTCTGCTATCTGGCCACCGCGCCGCATCTGTTCGTGCCGATCTGCGAGCAGTTCGGCCGCACCGGCCTGAACCAATCCAACGTGCGCGTGGTGCTGGAAAAACCGCTGGGCCACGACCTGGATTCGAACGAGGCGATCAACGCGGCCGTGGCGCGCTACTTCGCCGAGGAGCAGATCTACCGGATCGACCACTACCTGGGCAAGGAGTCGGTGCAGAACCTGATGGCGATCCGCTTCGGCAACGCGCTGTTCGAGCCGCTGTGGCGGCGCGAGTGGGTGCAGGACGTGCAGATCACGATCGCCGAGGAGCTCGGTGTCGAAGGCCGCGGCGACTTCTACGACCAGACCGGCGCGCTGCGCGACATGGTGCAGAACCATCTGCTGCAGCTGCTGTGCATGGTTGCGATGGAGCCGCCGACCAGCCTGACCGAAGACGCGGTGCGCGACGAGAAGATCAAGATCCTGAAGGCGCTCAAGCCGATCACGCCGCAGGAGGTTGCCGAAAAAACCGTGCGCGGCCAATATCGCGCCGGCGCGATCGCCGGCAAGCCGGTGCCGGGCTATCTCGAGGAGCCCGGCATCGCGCCGGACAGCCGCACCGAGACCTTCGTCGCGATCAAGGCCGAGATCGCCAACTGGCGCTGGGCCGGCGTGCCGTTCTACCTGCGCACCGGCAAGCGGATGCAGTCGCGCGTGGCCGAGATCGTGATCCACTTCCGCGACGTACCCCATGCGATCTTCCCGCGCCCGCTGACGCTGTCGCCGCAGAACCGGCTGGTGATCCGGCTGCAGCCCGAGGAAAGCATCCGCCTGTACTTCCTGGTCAAGCAGCCGGGCGACACGGTCGCGCTGACGCCGACCTCGCTCGATCTGGACTTCGCCAACTCGTTCAAGGTGCGGCGTGCCGGCGCCTACGAACGCCTGCTGCTCGACGTGATACGCGGACGGCTGGGCCTGTTCGTGCGCCGCGACGAACAGGTGCAGGCATGGCGCTGGGTCGAGCCGATCATCGACACCTGGGCGGACAGCTCGCTGCCGCCCAAGCCCTATACCGCGGGCACCTGGGGGCCGGCGGCGTCGTCCGCGCTGCTGTCGCGCGACGACGCGCTGTGGCACGAGGAGGTTTGACGCTGGCTTGTCCGCTCCGCCGGTTCGGCCCGCCGCTCCGCTCCAACGACTCCTGACTCGGAAATCGCCATGCGTCGCTTCGAATATCCTTCGCCGCTGGATCAGGCCGAAGCGCTGGCTGCCTCCGTCGGCCACGCGCTCGACCTTGCCATCCAGGACCGCGGCCACGCGGTGCTTGCCGTCTCGGGCGGGCGCTCTCCGGTGCCGATGTTCGAGCGGCTGCGCTATCGGCCGGTGCGCTGGGACGCGGTCACCATCACGCTGGTCGACGAGCGCGCGGTGCCTCCGGGACACGAGGACAGCAACGCGCGGCTCGTGCAGGAACACCTGCTGCGCGATGCCGCCGCCGCGGCCAGCTTCGTGCCACTGATCGCCGATGCGCTCGAGGCCTCCGAGCCCGCGCGGGCGGTGGTGCGCCTCAATGGCGCACTCGATGCCGCATTCCGCCAGCCCGACGTCGCAGTGCTCGGCATGGGCGAAGACGGCCATACCGCCTCGTTGTTCGCCGATGCGCCGGAACTCGGCGAAGCGCTGAACGGGGATACGCCCTGCTACGTGGTGACGCGCCCGCCCAGCGCGCCGCATGCGCGCGTGACGCTGAACCTGGCGGCCTTGCTGGCGGCGGAACGGGTCTTTCTGGCGTTTTCGGGCGCCGCCAAGGCCGCCGTGTTCGAACGCGCGCTGCAGGAGCCCGGGCCCGCGTTGCCGGTGGGGCTGGTGGCCAGCCGGCATCGGCACGGCTTCGACGTCTTTACCGCGTAGATGCGCTGCGCGAATGCGTCCTCCGATCTCGCCGCCTGATTGCCGCCTGACGTTTCCTGCCTCGCGATGACTACCTACCCACGCCTGCTCGCCGATGTCGGCGGCACCAATGTCCGCTTCGCCCTGCAGACCGCGCCCGATGCGATCGGACCGGTCACCGCGCTGAAGGTCGCCGACTATCCGTCGCTGGAGGCGGCGATGCGGCAATACCTGTCGCAGCTGGCCGGTCCGCCGCCGCGCCACGCGGCGATCGGTCTGGCCAACCCGGTCACCGGCGACCGCGTCAAGCTGACCAATCATGCCTGGGCCTTCTCGATCGAGGCGGTGCGCCAGGCGCTGGGCCTGGAGACGCTGCTGGCGCTGAACGACTTCACCGCGCTGGCGCTCGCGCTGCCGTACCTGCAGCCGGGCGAACTGGCGCCGGTGCGCGCCGGCACGCCGGCCGCCGGCTCGCCGCTGGCCTTGATCGGCCCCGGTACCGGGCTCGGCGTGTCGGGGCTGATCCCAGGCCGCCACGGTGCGGCGCCGGTGGCGCTGGCCGGAGAGGGCGGACATGTCGAACTGATGCCTGCCACCGACGACGAGTGGATCGCCTGGCATGCCGCGCATCGCGAGCACGGCCGCGTGTCGGCCGAACGCCTGCTGTCGGGCATGGGACTGTCGCATACGCATGCCGCGCTGGCCGCAGAAACGGGTACGCCCGTGCGCGTGCCGCTGACCGCGGCGGAAGTCACCGAGGGCGCCTTGCAGCGTGGCGACGCGTTGTGCCAGCGTGCGCTTGCGGTGTTCTGCGGCCTGCTCGGCTCGGTTGCGGCCGATGTGACGCTGATCCTTGGCGCGCGCGGCGGCGTCTATATCGGCGGCGGCATCGTGCCGCGCTTCGTCCAGACGCTGGCGGCGTCCAGCTTCAATGCGCGCTTCGTCGACAAGGGACGCATGCGCGCGTTCCTCGAACCGGTGCCGGTGCAGGTGATCACCGCGCAGTTTCCCGCGCTGCCGGGGCTGGCACACGCGCTGGCCGAAGCGGTCGATCGGCGATGAGCCGCCGCGGCCGCCGCGAGTGGCGAACCAACGGAGCGAAGCGATGCGCGTGCTGCTGATCGAAGACGACACGATGATCGGCGATTCCGTGCGCCTCGCGCTGCGGCAGGAAGGCTTCGCGGTGGACTGGGTGCGCGATGGCGAGGCCGGCCTGTCGGCGGCCACGCAGCCGCCCGGCGTCGCGGCCGGCGGCGCGGCCGAAGGACAGCACGATCTGGTGCTGCTCGATCTCGGCCTGCCACGCCGTTCGGGCCTCGATGTGCTGGCCGGCATGCGCGCGCGCGGCGTTGCCACGCCGGTGCTGATCCTGACCGCGCGCGATGCGGTCGCCGATCGCGTCGCCGGATTGAACGCCGGCGCCGACGACTATCTGGTCAAGCCCTTCGACCTGCAGGAACTGGTGGCGCGCATTCATGCGCTGGCGCGGCGGGCGCAGGGCCGTGCCGAGCCGCTGGTCCGCTATGGCGCGATCGTGCTCAATCCGGCCACGCGCGAAGTCACGCTGGCAGGCGAGCCGGTCCATCTGTCGGCGCGCGAATACGCGCTGCTGGCCGCGTTGCTGGCCCGCCCGGGCAAGGTGTGGTCGGTGCCGCAGCTGCAGGAAAAGTTGTACGGCTGGGACGACGAGGTCGGCAGCAATACGGTCGAGGTCTACATCCACGCGCTGCGCAAGAAGTTCGGCCAGGGTTTGATCCGCAATATCCGCGGCGTCGGTTATGTCTGTCCGAAGCTCGAGGAAGGTGCGCAGCAGGGTCACAGGGACGGCGGCAGGGACGGCGGCAGGGACGGCGGTGACGCGCATGACGCCGCTGGAGGAGCGCGCTGATGCGATCGATCCAGCGGACCCTGCTGTGGTGGCTGGCGCTCGGCCTGCTGGCCGGCATCGCCGCCGCCACCGCGCTGATCTACGGGCAGGCCCGGCAGGAGGCGAACGCGCTGTTCGACTATCAGATGCGCCAGGTCGCGCTCGCGCTGCCGAGCCAGTTCAACGGTCCGGCGCTGCCGTCGCTGTCGCCGCCGCTGCCGCCCGGCACCGACAATCTGTTCCGCTCCGACGAGGATGTGGTGATCCATATCTGGGACGGTACCGGCCGCAGCCTCTATCTGTCGCACTCGCGGCCGTCGCTGCCGCCGCGCGCCGAGCTCGGCTTCTCCAACGTCCGCACCGACGACGGCGAGTTCCGCATCTACAGCGTGCAGCTCGGGCCGGCGGTGGTGCAGATCGCGCAGCCGATGAGCGCGCGCCGCGAAGTGGCGGCGCGAATGGCGCTGCGCACCGTGGCGCCGCTGCTGTTGCTGCTGCCGCTGCTGGGATGGATGGTCTGGCTCGCCGTCGGCCGCGGGCTGCGGCCGGTGCGCGAGATCGCGCGGCAGGTCGGCAAGCGCGATGCCAACGCGCTGTCGCCGCTGGCGGTTGCCGAGATGCCGGCCGAGATCGCGCCGCTGACCGAGGCGCTGAACCTGCTGCTGGCGCGGTTGTCCGACGCGATCGACACGCAGCGCGCGTTCATCGCCGATGCCGCGCACGCGCTGCGCACGCCGCTGACCGCGCTGCAGCTGCAGGCGCAACTGGTCGAACGCGCCGACAGCGAGCCGGCTCGCCGCGAGGCGGTCGGCAATCTGCGCGATGGCCTCGAGCGGTTGACGCATCTGGTGACGCAGTTGCTGACGCTGGCGCGCCACGAGCCCGGCGCGGCCCTCGCGGGCCAGCAGCCGGTCGCCTTGCGCGAGCTGGCAGCCACCGTGGTCGGCGAGATGACACAGGCCGCGCTGGACCGGAATATCGACCTGGGGCTCGACGCCAGCGGCGACGGCGACGATGGTGGCAATGGTCGCAGGGCTGGCGATGCTGGCGCTGGAGACGCGGCCGGGCTGACCGTGCAGGGCGATCCCGACGCGCTGCGCATTCTGCTGACCAATCTGATCGACAACGCGCTGCGTTATGTGCCCGCCGGCGGCAAGGTCGACGTGCGCGTGCAGCGTGCTGACGCGGGCCGGGTCGCGCTGATCGTCGCCGACAACGGTCCCGGCATCCCGCCCGAACAGCGCGCCCGCGTGCTGGACCGCTTCTATCGCTTGCCCGATGCGCCGAGCGGCGGCAGCGGGCTGGGCCTGGCGATCGTCGACGAGATCGCCCAGGTACACCGCGCCACGCTGTCGCTGGAGGACAACGAGCCGGGGCTGCGGGTGCGGCTGGTGTTTCCGGAAGCCGGCAACGCGCAGCGCACGGGCCGCGATTAAGCCACTGCCATGACGCGCCGCCGCGTTCCTGTCGAAAAGCGTACCCGTTTCTGCGTACCCGCTTGACTGACCCTTTCGCCGTCCTCTTCGCTGATCTCACCCCGCTTCAGGAGGTACCCATGCAAATCGATCTCACCGGCAAGACCGCGCTGGTCACCGCCTCGACCGCCGGCATCGGACTGGCCATTGCCATTGGCCTCGCGCGCAGCGGCGCCACGGTCATCGTCAATGGCCGCAAGCAGGACACCGTCGAGGGCGCCATCGCGGACGTGGTGCGCGAAGTTCCGGGCGCCGCGGTGCGCGGCGTCGCGGCCGATGTCGGCAGCGCCGACGGTTGCGACGCGATCGTGGCCGCGGAGCCCGCGGTCGACATTCTGGTCAACAACGCCGGCATCTACGGTCCGCGCGATTTCTACGAACTGAGCGACGAGGACTGGACCCGCATCTTCGATGTCAACGTGATGTCCGGCGTGCGCCTGGCGCGGGCGTATACGGCGGCGATGGCGGCGAACGGCTGGGGCCGCGTGGTGTTCATTTCGTCGGAGTCCGCGCTGAACACGCCCGAGGACATGATCCACTACGGCTTCTCGAAGACAGCGCAACTGGCGGTGTCGCGCGGCCTCGCCAAACGGCTGAGCGGGACCGGCGTCACGGTCAACGCGGTATTGCCGGGACCGACGCTGTCGGACGGCCTGCGGGAAATGCTGCGCGAGGACGCGGACAAGGCAGGGCTGTCGATCGAGGAAGCGGCCGCCGAGTTCGTCAAGGCGCATCGGCCCAGCTCGATCATCCAGCGCGCGGCCACGGTGGAGGAGGTCGCGCACATGGTGGTCTACGTCTGTTCGCCGCAGGCATCGGCGACCACCGGCGCCGCGTTGCGCGTCGATGGCGGCGTGGTCGACACCATCGCCTGATACCGAGGCGCGAGCCCGCTGCCTCCGCGCGGCGATGGCGAGACGTCGAGGCATCGGAGAGCCTTGATTCGACTGAGGTTGTGTACGCAGAAACGGGTACGCATGGCACGCCACGCGGCATCGGACGGCGTTCGCACGACGCAGAAACGGGTACGGTGCGGGCCCGCATCGCAGGCGGCCGGTGCGGATTGCGCGCCCGATCGATGCCATGCCCGGGTCTGGCTTTGGCCCGCAAGGTGCACTGTGAGCCGGCAACTGGGCCGGCAACTGGGCCGGCAATTGGGCGGGCAGTAGGGCCGGCAGTAGGGCGGGCAGTAGGGCTGGCCATGGGGCTGTCGATGCGGCCGCCAATCGGCTCCAGTCGGCTCCAGTCCGCTGCCAGTCGGCTGCCAGTCCGCTGCCAGTCGGCTGCCAGTCGGCTGCCAGTCGGCTGCCAGTCGGCTGCCAGTCGGCTGCCAGTCGGCTGCCAATGCGGCCCGCAGAAACGGGTACGCTCGCCGAAAGCCGTGCGCAGAAACGGGTACGCTTTGGCGCCAATGCATGCGCGGCAGATGAAACGAAAACACCGGCGCGAATGTCGAGGCCATGCCGCGCCGGTGTCGTTGTTTCAGACCTGAATCAGACGCACCTCAAACTTCGGCCGCCTCCGTTGCGGCGGCGCGCGTGGCAGCCACCGGCGCGACTGGCCGCGCGAGCCGCGGCGCCTGCGGCAGCGGACCGCAAAAGCCGAAGTCCACTTCCGGCACGCGGCCGCTGATCAGTTCGGCGATCGCGCGTCCCGAGCCGCAGCCGTGCGTCCAGCCCAGTGTGCCATGGCCCGTGTTCAGGTACAGCCCCTGCACCGCGCTCGCGCCGATATACGGCACGTTGCCCGGCGTCGCGGGACGCAGGCCGGTCCAGTAGCGCGCCAGTTCGGGGCGGCTGACACCGGGGAAGATCTCCAGCGTGCGCCGCACGATGGCCTCGCAACGCACCGGGTTCAGCTCCATCGAATAGCCGTTGAGCTCGGCGGTGCCGGCGATGCGCAAGCGATCGCCCAGCCGCGAGAACACCAGCTTGTACTCGTCGTCGGTCAGGCTGACGGTCGGCGCGCGCTCGGGATCGAGCACCGGCAGCGTGGCCGAATAGCCCTTGGCCGGATAGATGTCGAGCTTGACGCCAAGCGGGCGCGCCAGCATCGGGCTGAAGCTGCCGAGCGCGAGCACATAGGCGTCGGCCTGCTCGACCGTGTACGCGCCGGTCTCGTCGGCGATCTCGACGCCGCGCATGCGGCCGCCTTCGGCCAGCAGCCGCTGCACGCGCACGCCATAGCGGAAACGCACGCCGCGCGCCTCGCACAGTGCGGCCAGGCCGGTGGTGAAGCGGTGCACGTCGCCGGACTCGTCCTCGCTGGTGTAGGTGGCGCCCGCCAGCCGCGGCGCGATCGAGGCCAGCGCGGGCTCGAGCTTCACCACTTCGTCGGGACCGATCACGCGGCGCTCGCAGCCGAGCTCGCGCATGATCCGCGCGGGCTCGATGGCCGCTTCGAATTCCTTCTGGCTGGTGTAGAAGTGCAGGATGCCGCGGGTCAGGTGGTCGTATTCGATGCCGGTCTCGGCGCGCAGCGCCTGCAGGCTGGCGCGGCTGTAGGTGCCGAGATTGAGCAGCTGGATCATGTTGCGGGTGGAACGCCGGGCCGGGCATTCGCGCAGGAACTTCAGGCCCCACGACCATTGCGCCGGGTCGGCGCGCAGGCGGAACAGCAGCGGCGCATCCTCGCGTCCCAGCCAGCTGAGCAGTTTGAGCGGCGCCGACGGATTGGCCCAGGGTTCGGCATGGCTGACCGAGATCTGGCCGCCATTGCCGAAGCTGGTTTCGCGTGCCGCGCCGGCATTGCGCTCGAGCACCACGACCTCGTGGCCCGCCTTGGACAGATACCACGCCGAGGCCACGCCGATCACGCCGGCCCCCATCACGATGACTTTCATTTCAGGCTCCAGGATGCAAAAAGGGGCAGCCGGCCGGCATCGTCGATGCCAACCCGGCTGCCCCCACTGTCCTTTTGCCTGAGAGATTCACCGCGTCCGCCCCGGACCCGGCTTGCCCCTTCGGCGGCCGTCATCGTCGAATCATGATGGCGGCGCTCTCCAGTTCGTTGTCGTCTCCAGTCTTCGGTACCTGAGCGTTTCGGGGGTACGCCTTCGGCAGCGCTGCCGCCGCGCTGTCGCGCCGCAGGTTCGCTTTCTCCTGGATGGCCGGACAGTAACACGGCGCGGCGGCGGCCGCAACGCGAGTTACTGACCCCCGGCGGGCGGCGTCCCTGCCTTGCGGGCCTGCTTGTTTGCGTACATCGCCTGATCGGCCTGCGCCAGCAGATCGGCGATGCCCGCGTGGCGGGCGGGATCGAACGCGACCGCGCCGGCGCTGAAATCGAGCCGATAACCGCGCTGGCTCTGCGCGTTGTGCGCGTCCACGCCCTGCCGCAGCCGGTCCAGCATCGCGTCGCACTGGTCGGCGCAGGCGTCGACCAGCAGCACGACGAACTCGTCGCCGCCGAGCCGTCCGATCAGGTCGGACTGACGGAACGCGCGGCGCAACTGATCGGCAAAGGCGGTCAGCGCCAGATCGCCCTCCGCGTGGCCGAAGCGGTCGTTGATGGCCTTGAAGCCATCCATGTCGAAGAACAGCAGCGTGACCGGCACCCCCTGGCGCTGGCAGACCGCCAGCGCGTGCTGCGCCAGCGCCGAGAAGCCGCGCCGGTTCGACAGCATGGTCAGGTCGTCCATCGACGCCAGTTGCGCGGATTCCAGCTCCTGCTCGGCCAGGCGCCCCAGATCGTGCAGCAGCGCCTGATCGTCCTGGTCGAACTCGCGCGGCGCGGTGTCGATCAGGCACAGCGTGCCGACCTTGGCGCCGCCGCGTACCGCGAGCGGGCAGCCGGCGTAGAAGCGCACGCCGGGCGCGCCGGTGACCAGCGGATTGTCGTGAAAGCGCTGGTCCTGCAGCGCGTCGGGCACGATCAGCAGATCGTCGCGCAGGATCGCATGGCCGCAGAACGATTGCTCGCGCGGCGTTTCGCGCACGGCCAGGCCGAACGAGGACTTGAACCACTGCCGCTTGGCGTCGACCAGGCTGACCAGCGCGATCGGCACGTCGAACAGCCGCCTGGCCAGCCGCGTCAGCCGATCGAAGCGCTCTTCGGCGGCGGTATCGAGGATGTTCAGCGAATACAGCGCGTCGAGGCGCCGCTGGTCATCGGCGGGAATGGGAGCAGGAATCATCTGGTCAATGCGATCGTTGTTACCCCGATCGTCAGCCCGTCTCGAGCGGGTTTGTTTCCGGCCGCCGCGGGCGGGGCCGGTCGAAGGTTCGGTCAATGCGCTGGCTGCCGGTGGCAGGGTCGGGCGCGTGGCCCACCGCATGGTCGCGTCCGTGGCCGGGTCCATGGCCGCCAGCACCGGTGCGCTGGCGCTACACCTCGCGCGTCATCCCCTTCAGGTCGATCCATTGTTCGAACTGCTCGGCGGTGACATGGCCGGAGGCAATCGCCGCCTCGCGCAGCGACAGGTTGCGGGCCACCGCCAGCTTGGCGATCTCGGCGGCCTTGTCGTAGCCGATATGCGGGTTCAGCGCGGTGACCGGCATCAGCGATCGTTCGAGCAGCTCGCCGATGCGCGTCCGGTCCGCCTCGACGCCGGCCACCATGTGCTCGGCGAAGCTGGCCGCCGCGTCGGCCAGCAGTGTAACCGACTGCAGCAGGCTGTAAGCGATGACCGGCTTGTAGGCGTTCAGCTCCAGCGTGCCGAGGCCGTTGGCCAGCGTGATCGTGGTGTGGTTGCCGATCACGCGGCAACAGACCATCGCCAGCGCTTCGGCCTGCGTGGGATTGACCTTGCCCGGCATGATCGACGAACCCGGCTCGTTGGCCGGCAGCTGCAGCTCGGCAAACCCCGCGCGCGGGCCGGAGCCCAGCAGCATGAAGTCGCGCGCGATCTTCAGGAAGGACGAGGCCGTGGTGTTCAGCGCGCCCGACAGGTCGGTCAGCGCGTCGTGCGCGGCCTGCAGCGCGTAGCGGTTGGCGGCCGGTTCGAACGGCAGGCCGGTGTAGTCGGCCAGCGCGCGCGCGAAGGCGGCGGCGAAGCCGGCTGGCGCATTCAGGCCGGTGCCGACCGCGGTGCCGCCCTGGGGCACCGGCATCGCGCGCAGCACGGCCTGGTGCAGCCGTGCCTGCGCGTCGGCGACCTGCGCCTGGTAGCCGGAGAACTCCTGGCCCAGCGTCAGCGGCACGGCATCCTGCAGATGGGTGCGGCCGACCTTGACGATGTCGGCGAAGGCCTCGACCTTGCTGCCCAGCGTCTTCTGCAATGTCTCCAGTGCCGGCAGCAGCTGGCGCTGCACCGCGCGCGCGGCGGCGATATGCATCGCGGTCGGGAAGCTGTCGTTGGACGACTGGCTCGCGTTGACGTGGTCGTTGGGATGAACCGGACGCTTGCTGCCGACCTCGCCGCCGAGCAGCTGGATCGCGCGATTGGCGATCACCTCGTTCAGGTTCATGTTGGTCTGCGTGCCGGAGCCGGTCTGCCAGACCGACAGCGGAAACTCGTCGGGCCACTGGCCGGCGATGATCTCCTCGGCGGCCTGTTCGATCGCCTGCGCCAGCTTCGCGTCGAGCACGTTCAGTTCGCGGTTCGCGCGCGCCGCGCACAACTTCAGGATCGCGAACGCCTCGATCAGCGCGGGCGGCATCTTCTCGTTGCCGATGCGGAAGTTCTGGCGCGAGCGCTCGGTCTGCGCGCCCCACAGGTGGTCGGCGGGGACGGGCACCTGGCCCAGGCTGTCCTGTTCGATGCGGGTCGCTGGGGGCTGCTGGTCTGACATGGCTGGCTCCTGTGAACGAACGATGCGAATCGGTCTTCTAGGATACGCCGCCGGGACTGCCGACGCCGCGCCGGCGCGCAAGGCGGCCTACGGGCGGGCCTCGCGCGACCGGTTCGCCAGCTCGGGCGGGCCGATCTCGAAGCGGCCGCGTCCGGCGTCCTTGGCGCGGTACAGCAGCGCATCGGCCTCCTTGGCCAGCTGCTGCCAAGTCATCGGCGCGCCCTGGTACAACGCGATGCCGATGCTGACGTTGACGTCGACGAAGGCGCCCTCGATGAAGAAGCGGCGGCCGACCGCGTGCAGGATCGCGCCGGCGACGCGCACCGCGACATCGGGCCGGTCGATGTCCTCCATCACGATCGCGAATTCATCGCCGCCCAGCCGCGCCACCGCATCGCGCTCGCGCACGCAGCGCTGTACGCGCTTGGCGAAGCTCTGCAGCAGCTGGTCGCCGGCCGCGTGGCCATAGTGGTCGTTGACCGCCTTGAAGCGGTCCATGTCCAGATACAGCAGCGCCATCAGCCGGTCCTGCGAGCGGCTGCGTGCCATCGCCTCGGCCAGCCGCGTCTCGAACGCGCTGCGGTTCAGCAGCTGCGTCAGATGGTCCAGGCGCGAGATCTGCGCGAGACGCAGTGTCTCGAGCTTGCGCGCGGTGATGTCCTGCACATGGACATGCACGCCCTCGACGCGGCTGCCGTCGGCGCTCCACTCGGGCCGGAAATTGGTTTCGGTGCAGTGGTAGTCGGGATCGTGGAACTCGGTCTCGAAGGTGACCGCGGTGCCGGCCAGCGCCTGCTGCAGATACGGCTGGATGCGGGCGTAGCGCGCCTCGCCCAGCAGTTCGCGCAGCGTCATGCCGCGCAGCTGGTCGAGAGGAATGCCGAAGGTGCGCTCGTAGGCGAGGTTGTTGAAGACGTAGCGCTCGTCGGTGTCGATGAAGGCCAGCAGCGACGGCAGCGTGTCGGTGACCGCGCGCAGGCGCGTTTCGCTGCGGTGCAGCTGTTCGCGGCGCTCGCGCACGTCGCGCATCAGCCGGGCGAACGCGCGCGCGAGCACGCCGATCTCGTCATGGCGATGGGTCGACAGCCGCTCGTAGGCCGACAGGTCGCGCGCGCTGTCGCGCACCACGCGCCGCAGCTGCGCCAGCGGCGCGAACATCCAGTGCACCGCGAACCAGTTCAGTACCGCCGCCAGGCCAACGGCGACCGCCGACCACAACAGGAAGCGCTGCTGCATCGCGTGCAGCGGCTGGAAGGCCTCCTTGGCCGGCAGCACGGCGACCAGTTCCCAGCCGGTGGTCGCCATCAGATAGCGTGCGATGACCGGCTCGCGCGGGGTCAGGAATTCCAGGGTTGCCGGCTGGGCCTGCACGCCGCAGGTCTCTCCCTGCGCGCGGGCTGGCTGTCCCACCTGCTGCTGCAGCCGGTGCTGCACGTAGACCGGCTGGGCGCCGGCCGACACCAGGCAATAGAAGCCGGTGCTGGCGATCGGGCTGTGCGGCACCTCGACCAGGAAGTTCGAGCGCGCCAGGTCGATCCAGCCGCCGACCAGGCCGAGGAAGGTCTTGTCGTCCGAGACGATCGGCACGGCCAGCAGCACGCCGACCGAACCGTCGGCCCGGGCGCGGATCGGCGGGCTGATCACCGGCGCCAGCGTGCGCGCAGCCTCGCGGAAATAGGTGCGGTCCGCGACCGACACCACGGTACCGTCGCGGGCCAGCAGCATGCCCCTGGCATCGACCACGACGGCGCTGTTGAAGGTGCCGGGGATCGGAATGGTGCGGCTGAGCATGGCCTGCAGCTGCGCGGCCGGCGCGTCCATCATCGACTTGAATTGCGGGGCGAGGTGCTCGAGCAGGATCAGGCGATCGTTGACCGCGGAGTCGAGCTGTTCGGCCGTCAGCTTGACGACGGAATCCTGTTGCGCCTGCAGTGCGTCACGCAGGTCGTCATGGGCCGATTTCAGCGAGCCCACCACGAGGGCGGCGCCGAGCACGGTCGACAGACCGGCGGTGACCAGCGCGATACGGGTCGTCAACGACAGCGCGAACCGGGGACGACGCGCCGTGGCCGTGGCGGGCGGCTCGCGGCGATCGTCGTTCGGTGTGTCGGGCGGTCCTTTCGGCGCTACGTGCGGCGGTGCGTTGGGCGAGTCGTCGAGCAAGGGGGGACGGTGGCATGCGTGCCCGCAAGGGCATTCCCCGGGTCGGCGGGTTCCGTAGGCGTCACCGTATCACATCGAGCGGCATGGTGCGAGTCGCGGCACACGGCCTGTCCCGCTGTCGCAAAGTGCATTTCGCGCGGTATAGTCCAAGCCGTGATCCGAGCCTGGACGCCAGCGGCATCGGTGCCGGTCACGACCTTGGCGCCACGCCGCGCCGCTCCTATCCAGGCCGCACGGCCCCGCCTTGCTATTGCGATGAAACTGCCTTCGCTTCCTCCCGCCGTCCTGGCTTTGCTGGTCGTGGCCGCGGGCGCCTGCATCACTGCCGCGGCCGCCGTGCAGAGCGCCGCATGGAGCGAACGCGCCGCCGCGCAGCGGCTCGACGCGATGCTGTCGGCGAGCGTGATGGCAGTGCGCCAGCGGCTCGACACCGGCGAGCGCCTGCTGCGCGGAGCCAGCGGCCTGCTGGCGGCCAATCCCGACACCACGCGGGACCAATGGCGGGCCTATATGCTCGCCACGCAGGTCGACGACCTGCCCCCCGGCATCCATTCGGTCGGCTATGCCAGATTGACGCAGGCCGCTGCGCTCGACGCGCTGGTCGAATCGGTCCGCGCCGACGGCCTGCCCGCCTTCGACGTATTTCCGCGCGGCGAGCGCGAGGTCTACGCGCCGGGTATCTATGTCGAGCCCTTCGCCGGCCGCACGCTGGGCGCGCTGGGCTTCGACCATCTGTCCGACCCGGCACGCCGTGCCACCGCGGAAGCGGCGCGCGATTCGATGCAGGCGCGCATGACCGCGCGCGTGGCGCTGCTGCGCGAAGTGCATCGCAGCGTTGCCGCGCAGGGCGCGGTGCTGTATCTGCCGGTCTACCGCAACGGCATGCCGGTCAATTCGGTGGAGGAGCGGCGGCAGGCGCTGCTCGGCTATGTCTATGCGGCCTACCGGCTCGGCGACCTGATGGCGGACGCGGCGGCCATCCATGGCGGCAGGCTTTCGCTGGCGCTGTACCAGGGGCGGCCCTCCGCCGCCAATGCCTTGCTGCTGGCCCGGGCAGGCGGCGAGGCGGCCCCTCGCACGCATTCGCATCCGCTGCGCCAGCTCGATCGCGAGCTGGCGTTCGGTGGCCAGACCTGGACCGTGCGCGCGACCACGCTGCCCGCGTTCGAGGAAGGGGGCCCCGGTGCACCAGTGCCGCTGGTGATCGCGACAGGTACGCTCGGCACCGCGCTGCTCGGCTGGCTGGCCTGGCATCTGGCCGCGCGGCGCCGCAGCGCCGAGCGGGCCAGGCAGTCGGCCGATTTGGTGGCGCAGCGGCATGCACGCCTGCTCGACCATGCGCCGATCTGCGTGATTGCTTTCGACGGACACGGCACCATCACCTCGATCAATCGGCCTGGCGAGCAGATGCTGTGGTACCAGGCGCACGAACTGGTCGGACGCATTCCGTACAGCGCACTGCACGAGCCGGGCGAGCTGGCCGCGCGTGCCCGTGCCCTGTCGGCCGAACTCGGCCAGCCGGTCGCGCCCGGTTTCGAAGCGCTGATCGCCAAGCCGCGCCTCGGGCTGGTCGACGAGCACACCTGGCACTACATCCGCAAGGGCGGCTCCACGCTGCCGGTGCAATTGACGCTGTTGCCGCTGTCGGGCGGCGATGCCGGCAAGCGCCACGGCCAGCCGGGCCAGGACGGTGCCGGCGGCTATCTGGCGATCGCGCACGATCTGACCGAGCGGCGGCGCGCCGATGCCTATATCGATCACCTCGCGCACCACGACACGCTGACCGGCCTGCCCAATCGCGACTATCTGAGCGGACGCGCCGACGCGTTGCTGCAGGCGGTGGGAGCCCACAATGGTCGGGTCGCGCTGCTGCTGATCGATCTGGACCAGTTCAAGCGCATCAACGATTCGCTGGGCCACCACGTTGGCGACGATGTGTTGCGGACCATGGCGGACCGGCTGCGCGCCGCCGTGCGCCGAGCCGATCTGGCGGCGCGGATGGATGGCGACGAGTTCGCGGTGGTGTTGTCCGACATCGCCGACGACAGCGAGGCCGAACTGGCGGCCGCCAAGATCGTGGCGCGGCTGTCCGAGGAGCTGCGGCTCGGTGGCGTCAGGCTGCGCGTCGTGCCGTCGATCGGCATGGCGCTGTTCCCGAGCGACGGCAATACCGTCGCCGACCTGCTGCAGGCGGCCGATGCGGCGCTGCACGCGGCCAAGCAGGGCGGCCGTGGCCAGGTGCGCCGCTTCTCGCCGGACATGAAGGAGGCGTCGCTGGCCCGCTTCACCATCGAAGGGCTGCTGCGGCGGGCACTGGCCGAGCAGGAATTCACGCTGCGCTATCAGCCGCTCGTCGATACCGCCAGCCAGCGCATCGTCGGGGTCGAGGCGCTGCTGTCCTGGTACACCGCCGAGCGCGGCGCGATGCAGCCGGGCCAGTTCATCCCGATCGCCGAGCAATGCGGACTGATCGTGCCGATCAGCGAATGGGTGTTGGCCACCGCGTGCCGCGAGATCCAGACGCTGCGGATGCGTACCGGCCTGGACCTGGAGGTCGCGGTCAATATCTCGCCGCCGCACCTGCAGCAAGAGGACTTCCCCGCGCTGGTCGACCGCTGCCTGCGCGAAAGCGGCCTGCCCGCCCGCAATCTGGCGATCGAGGTCACCGAGGGCATCCTGATCGAGGGTACGCCGCAGACGATCGACGCCTTCCGCGGCATTCGCGCGCTCGGCGTCGGCCTGTCGATCGACGACTTCGGTACCGGCTATTCGGGTTTGAGCTATCTGACGCGGCTGCCGATCAACAAGCTGAAGATCGACCGTTCCTTCGTCGCCAATCTTGCCGAAGGCGATGGCAATGGCGAGGACCGGGCCGTGGTCGCGGCGATCATCGCGCTCGGCCATCAGCTGCGGCTGCAGGTCGTGGCCGAAGGCGTCGAGACCGCCGACCAGTTCCGCTTCCTGCGGGAACAGGGTTGCGACGCGGTGCAGGGCTTCCTGTTCGGCGCCGGCGTGCCGCTGGCGGAGCTGATCGAGCGCTGCGAACGCGGCGTGGCGGTACAGGCTGTCTAGCGAAGACATGTCCGCGGTGCGCCCGCAGAAACGGGTACGTTTTTGGCCCGGCATGGCGCCGCTTCGCGACCGCGGTGCCGCCGCACCAAAAAAAGAAGCCGCCAGTTGCCTGGCGGCTCGTCGGGAATGCGTCGGAGGGGTCAATTAACTCTGGCGCAGGTCAGAGTTTAATTTCACTTAAGGCGTTTTGTCACTGCTTGTAATATTTACCCTTTCTGTTGTGGGGTCAAGCTGATGCCGTCACGCAACAGTTGCGTCCTTACATCGCCAAGCCGGACTCCGGGACCATGCGGATGTCCGAAAACGGCTTGCCATCGGTGGCCGACGAGCGTCAAATCCGGCCATCTGCGCACATCCGCGCGCCTGTACCGGACGCCACGAGCGCCGATCCCATCATGACCCCCGCCGATTGCCTCCGTCTGCTCTCGCTGTCCGCCATCTGGGGCGCCAGCTTTCTGTTCATCCGTGTCGGCGCGCCGGTGCTCGGCCCGCTGACCGCCGCCTTCGTCCGTGTGGTCATTGGTGCGCTGGCATTGGCAGCGATCCTGGCCGTGCTGCGTATCCGTTGGGACATGCGCGGCAAATGGGGCCGCGTGATGGTGCTGGGCGCGATCAACTCCGGCATTCCCTTCGTGATGTACTCGGTGGCCGCGCTGTGGCTGCCAGCCGGATATTCCGCGGTGTTCAACGCCATGACGCCGCTGATGGGCGTGCTGATCGGCGCGCTGTTCTTTGCCGAACGGATGACGCTGGCCAAGGCTGTCGGCGTATTGATTGGCGTGGCCGGCGTGGCGGTGTTGACGCGGACCGGCCCGGTCGCGTTCAGCATGGAAGTGATCCTCGGCGCTCTCGCCTGTCTTGCCGCGACCGCCTGCTATGGGTTGGCCGGCTTTCTGACGCGCCGCTGGATCGGCCAGCAGGGCGGACTCGACGCGCGGCTGGTGGCGGCGGGCAGCATGGTTGGCGCGACGTTGTTCCTGCTGCCGTTTTGCGTGGCGTCGCTGGTTCGAGAGAACACGCTGCCGGCGGCAAGCGCCGGCGTCTGGGCGGCAATGGCGGCGTTGGGCATCGTCTGTACCGCGCTCGCCTATATCCTGTATTTCAGGCTGATCGCCGATATCGGACCGGTGCGCGCGCTCAGCGTGACGTTTCTGATTCCCCCGTTCGGCATCGTATGGGGTGCCGTGTTTCTCGGCGAGTCGCTGTCCTGGGCTCACGCGGTGGGCGGGGCGCTGATCGGCGTGGCGTTGTGGCTGGTGCTGAAGCCGGCGGCGGTGCCGGCAGTGCCGGCCACGGGACGACCGTGATCCGGCGGTGGTCGGTCATCGAGTGAGTCGGCGTCCGGGCGCCCAGGCCGCGGCGGCGCCGGCCCCGCCATTGCGCTGGCCGGTCAGGCCGGCGGCGACGTTGTAGCGCTCGCGCACCAGCATGATCACCTGCCGCGCATGCGGCAGGTCGCGCACGGCATCGTCATCGCAACGACCGGGAAAATCGACCTCCGCGCTCCAGTTGCAACCGGTGTGGTCGGGCCGATGCACGCATACCGCGCGCAACTGGCAATCATGGCAACCTGGCTGCTCGCGCAACTGCCGCGCCAGGATGCGTTTCAGTTCGGTCAGTGGCTTGAACAGGCGTTCCATCGCGAAGCTCCATCGAGGGGCCGGCATGGCGAAGCGGCGGACAGTCAGAGGAGAGCGCTCGATGCGCCGGCGCGCACAGCGCGCCGGGCGACGGATGTTCCGGCTGCCGCGCCCTGGCCGGGCGCCCGGAAAAGACACGCCGTGCACGGCACGGCGCCAGGAATAAAAAGGTGGCTTTGCTTGCCGACGGAGTTTGGCGATCAAGAAAGCGGGGTCTGGTTGCTCCCCTGATCCTCCGGCGACTGGCTACTGCCAAACGCTCCGCGGTACGGAGCGGTCCCCACAAAAGACGGTTTGGCGGACACCGCCAGGCGGCGTCGCGGAATTCTCGCGGCAGGCGCTGGTGCTGCGCCGCCGGCTGGTCTGCGACGGGCCCTGAAACTCAGGTATCGGCGTCGTCAGACAGTGATGCGATAGTAAATGAGAATTGATCTCATTACAAGTATTGATTGAGCGGAGATACTTTTTGTTACATCAGTGGCGCGGCGTGACGGTGGCTCCGCCTATGCGGCGTATCGCATGTTGACGTCACGAACCTGGCTCGGTACCCTTTGCTGAACAACTAACCCTTGAAACCGGCGTGGCTTTGTCCATCCGGTGCCTGGGAGAAAAAGCCGGCGCAAGCCGGTTTTTTCGTTTCAGGGGACATCCATGCAGCTAGGGGAAATGGCGCCGAGTGCCCTACGTACTCGGGTCTATGTGGACGGCTACAACTTCTACTATGGCTGCCTCAAGGGCACCTGCTACAAGTGGCTCGACCTCTACCAGCTATTCTCGCAGCAAGTCCTTCCTTCGATCCTCGTACAACGTGCGGGCGTACCGTGCCGGTCCGAGCTGCTGCCGGAAGCGATTCAATACTTCACGGCCAGAATCATCGAAACCGCGGCCAAGGCAGCCGATTCAGTCTCTTCGCAGGCACGCTATCACTCGGCATTGCGCAAGCTCCATGACGGCCGCATTCGAATCGTCGAAGGGTATTACTCGCTTACCAAAGTGAGAATGCCCCGCATCGATGAAGCCTGCCCGGGACGGTGGCCGCGCGACTGCGATCGGGTCGCGGTCTGGAAACTCGAGGAAAAGCAGAGCGATGTCAATCTTGCGCTGCATGCCTATCATGACGCCGCCTCCGATCAGATCGACCAAGCCGTCATCGTGTCGAACGATACGGATCTGATGCCAGCGCTCCGGATGATCCGCGCACATACGAAGGTGATCGTCGGCCTGGTCATCCCTACGCTCGATCGGCAACGATTGCCGAATGCCGATTTGGCGGCCCATTGTCATTGGGTGCGCCGCCATCTCACCGTCGAGGAGCTGGCCGCTTCACAGTTGCCGCGCGTGATCCATGGCGGGAAAAAGCCGACGGTCAAGCCCGATTCATGGCATGCGCATCCGGAGCTATTCGAGGAAGCGCTGCAATTGGCCACCGCGGTCCGGGGCAGCCGGTCGGCGGCATTTCAATGGTTCGATGCCCCCTCGCCGTATCTCGGTGGGCAGACTCCGATCAGTTTGATGACGACGGAGGCGGGCCTAAGGCAGGTGATCGCCTACATGCGGACCTGGACGGCGGATCGCTCGCGCTGCCTGAGCGGGCCGGGCTAACCCGGGCCTCAAGCGATCCGCCTTGGCACTTCAGTACCTCAGCACATCAATACTTCCACAAGATCTTCTGCAGCTCGCGCGTGTCGTTCGTTTTGGTCAGCGCCAGCGCGGTCAGGATGCGGGCCTTCTGCGGCAGTTGGTCGTCGACCACCACCCAGTCGTATTTGTCGTCGGGCTGCTCGCCGTTGCGGATCACGATGCCGCTGCCGGTGCGCGAGGCGCGGACGATCTGCACGCCCTTGGCGCGCGCGGCCTTCAGCGGCTCGACCATGTACTCGCCGACGCTGCCATTGCCGGTGCCGGCATAGACGATGGCCTTGGCGCCGTTCCTGACCGCCGCGTCGACGCTGCCCGGATTCGCGTTGCCGTAGCCATAGACGATCGCCACTTCAGGCAGGCTGTCGATGCGGTCGATGTCCCATTCCGTCGCGGTGGTGTGCGGACGTGCCGGCAGCCGGTAATACAGCGTGCGGCCCTCGACCACATAGCCCAGCGGGCCGAACGGCGAGCGGAACGTCTCGGTCTTGAAGGTATTGCTCTTGGTGACGTCGCGGCCCGTGTGGATCTCGTCGTTCAGCACCACCAGCGTGCCCTTGCCCTTCGATTCGGGGCTGGAGGCGACCAGCACCGCGTCGTACAGATTCAGCGCGCCGTCGGCGCCCAGCGCCGTACCCGGGCGCATCGAGCCGACCACCACCACCGGCTTGTCGCTCTTGAGCGTCAGGTTCAGGAAGTAGGCGGTTTCTTCGATGGTGTCGGTGCCGTGCGTGATCACGACGCCGTCGACGTCCGGCTGCTTCAGCAGTTCCGACACGCGCTTGCCGAGCTTGAGCAGGCGCTCGTTGTTGAAGCTTTCCGAACCGATCTGGAAGACCTGCTCGCCCTTGACGTTGGCGACCTTCGAGATTTCCGGCACCGACGCGATGATCTTGTCCACCGGCACCACCGCGGACTGGTAGGCGGCGGTATTGATGGCCGAGGCGCCCGCGCCGGCGATGGTGCCGCCGGTGCCGACGATCACGATATTGGCCTTGCGGACCTGGCTTGGCGCCGCCGCGGCCGCAGCCGTGGTGGCCGCGGGGGCAGCCGGTGCCGCAGGGGCGGCAACCGTCTGCGCATGGGCAGCGCCGCCGAGTAGTCCGGCGCAAAGCAGCAGCGCGGCAATCGGACGGACGGGGTGAAGGATGGTGGTACGGGCCATGATGCTCCTCTGAATGGATGGCTTCGCGTCGCCTTGTGAGCGCGCGGCCGTGTGCAACTGTCCTTGTTCGTATTGGATTGCCTGCGCCTGCCGTACCGGCTGTTCACCGGTTCACGTCAAGCGCAGAGCGTGGACTATACACACGACGCCGTAGGCCATCCAGAGCCACCCAGCGGTTCGATCAACGTACCAGCCCGGCCCCAACACCGTGGGCGGTCAAGCCGCCAACCGGAACGTCCCCACCGCCCGGTGCAGCGCGTCGGCCTGGTCTTCCAGCGAAGCGGCCGCCGCCGCCGCCTGTTCGACCAGCGCGGCGTTCTGCTGCGCCATCTGGTCCATCTGCGTGACGGCCTGGTTCACCTGTTCGATGCCGCCGGTCTGTTCCTCGGTGGCGGCGCGCATCTCGCCGATCAGGTCGGTGACGCGCTTGACCGCCTCGACGATCTCGCCCATCGCCTTGCCGGCGTTCTCGACCAGCGCCGAGCCGTCCTCGACGCGCTGCGCCGAGTTGCCGATCAGCGCCTTGATCTCCTTGGCGGCGGTGGCGCTGCGCTGGGCGAGGCTGCGTACTTCGCCGGCCACCACGGCAAAGCCGCGGCC
Source organism: Cupriavidus gilardii (assembly GCF_013347325.1). Taxonomy (NCBI): domain Bacteria; kingdom Pseudomonadati; phylum Pseudomonadota; class Betaproteobacteria; order Burkholderiales; family Burkholderiaceae; genus Cupriavidus; species Cupriavidus gilardii. The sequence continues at coordinate 63,862 of NZ_CP054624.1, forward strand.
CTGGTCGCCGGCGCGGGCGGCTTCGACCGCGGCGTTCAGCGCCAGGATATTGGTCTGGAAGGCGATGCCCTCGATCACGCCGATGATGTCGACCACCTTGCCAGACGCGTCCTTGATCTCGCCCATCGTCGAAACCACCTGATGGACGAGCTCGCCGCCGCGCACCGCGATCTCCGACGCGCCTTCGGCAAGCCGGCTGGCCTGACGCGCGTTGTCGGCGGTCTGGCGAACGGTGCTGGTCAGCTGTTCCATGCTGGCGGCGGTCTCTTCCAGCGAGGCGGCCTGTTCCTCGCTGCGGCGCGACAGGTCGGCATTGCCGGCGGCGATCTGCTTGGCGGCGCCGGCGATCGAATCGGCCGAGCCGCGGATGGTGCCGATCGCGCCGGTCAGGCGCTGCTGCATCTGCGCCATCGCGAACAGCACGCTGCGCTGGTCGCCGGGCGCGACCTCGACGCGGCTGGCCAGATCGCCTTCCGCGATCCGGCTGGCGATATGCGATGTGAGCGCTGGCTCACCGCCAAGCTGTTTATGCAGGCCGTTGGCGATGCGGACAACGACCAGGCTCATCAGCGTGCCGATGACCAGCAGCAGACCGAGCGATTGCCACAGCGAGGCGCGGAAGGCCGCGTCGATATCGTCCAGATAGACGCCGGAGATGAAGTTCCAGTCCCACGGCTTGAAGTTGGCGACATAGCTGAGCTTCGGCTGCGGGGCCTCGGCGCCCGGCTTGGGCCACAGGTAGTGGACGAAGCCGGTGCCCGGACCCTTGCCGATCTCGGCGATGTCGCGGAACAGGTAGGTGCCGGCCGGGTCCTTGAAGTCGGCCATGCTCTTGCCGTTCATCTCCGACTTGATCGGGTGCATCACGACCACGGTGTCCGAGCGCATCAGCGTGAAATAGCCATCGCTGCCAAAGCGCATCGTCCGAACCTTGTCGACGGCGAATTCCTTGGCTTGCTCGACCGTCAGCTTGCCGGCCTTCGCCTCGGCCTCGTAGGCCTTGACCACCGACAGCGCGGTCTCCGTGACGTGGACAAGGTCGGTGCGGCGCTCGTCCAGCCGCATGTTGCGCATTTGCCAGGCATCCCACAGCAGCAGCGCCAACAGGCACACCCAGCTGAGCACCAATGGCAGCAGCAATTTCTTTCTCAAGCTAAGACGTTCCAGCATCGTGTTTCCCCGTGGTCCACCGTAAAAATTGTGTTTGTCGGCGGCATAACGGCGAGCCGCCGGACAAACTTGACCGGGATCGGCCTAGGGCTTTCCACGAGTGCAAATGCGGACATAATCGTGTCAGTACGCGTAAAGTTACATGCACTTACTTACAAGTTGCGGCCACGTGAAATGCGTTGTAATACTTCTCGATCACGTCTGCATTGCAGGACCAAATGAGAACAATTATTCTTTCGGTCTCCTGAAACTCCCGTTGCGACGGGCCCACGAGGGACGGCCAACGCAAGCGCAGCGCGCATCGCCGCCGTCCCGCACGCCGCATTGCCCCGGCGACAGCAACACGCAGTGGCGCCGGAACACAGTCATGAACCAATCCCGTCTGGACCCCCGCCTGGACCCGCCGCTGGACACACGTCTGGGCGCGGCGCAGCAGCGCCGGGCGTTCTGGCTCAAGCATCTGCATCAATGGCACTGGATCAGCTCCGCGCTGTGTCTGATCGGCATGCTGCTGTTTGCCGTGACGGGCTTCACGCTGAACCATGCGGGCCAGATCGAGGCCGAGCCGAAGGTCGTCAGCCGCACTGCCGAGGCACCGGCCCCGGTGCTGGCGGCGTTGCAGGCCCGCGAAGCGGCCCTGGCCGGCCAGGACAAGGCCCCGGTGCCCGTGGAGCTGGCCGACTGGCTGCAGCGCGAATTCGATGTCGATGCGCATGACCGCGAGGCCGAATGGTCGGCCGACGAAATCTACGTGCCGCTGCCGCGGCCGGGCGGCGATGCCTGGGTCAGCGTTGCGCTGGACAACGGCGAGACCCAGTACGAGCTGACCACGCGCGGCTGGATCTCGTATCTGAACGATCTGCACAAGGGCCGCAATACCGGCGGCGCGTGGAGCCTGTTCCTGGACGTGTTCGCGTTCGCCTGCCTGGTGTTCTGCGTGACCGGCCTGTTCCTGCTGAAGCTGCACGCCGGGGGGCGCGTCGCCACCTGGCCGCTGGTGGGCCTGGGGCTGGTCGCCCCGCTGCTGCTCGCGATCCTGTTTATCCATTGACGAGGTTTTCTCTATGCGTCGTTTGCTTAGCGTCTCCCTGACCGGCCTGAGCGGTCTGGGCGGCCTGGTTGCCATGCCCCTTGCCGCGCCCGCCGCGGCCGCTGAGATCCAGGTCAAGGTCGAGATCCCGCGCCTGAGCGTCGCCGAATATCACCGCCCCTATGTGGCGATGTGGCTGGAGCGCGCCGACCAGAGCCCGGTCGCGACCCTGTCGGTCTGGTACGACGTCAAGCTGAAGAATGCCGAGGGCACCAAGTGGCTGAAGGACATGCGCCAGTGGTGGCGCAAGGCCGGCCGCGATCTGCAGATGCCGGCCGATGGCATCTCCGGCGCGACACGCGCGCCGGGCGAGCACACCGTGACCTTCACCGACGGCAAGGCGCCGCTGGCCACGCTGCCGGCGGGCGAATACCAGCTGGTGGTCGAAGCCGCCCGCGAAGTCGGCGGCCGCGAACTGCTGCGCGTGCCGTTCACCTGGCCGCCTGAAGATGCCAGATCGGGCGCCAAATCCGCTGCCAGGTCGGCGCAGGCCAAGGGCCAGCACGAACTGGGCGCCGTCACCGTCAGCCTGAAGCCGTGAGCGGCGCGCGCTGCGCCGCTGTCCGCCGCATTCCTTTCGACGCTTTCCGATCCCGTGCCCTGGAGCCCTCGATGAACCGTTCCGCGATGTCCCCACTGTCCCTCTGCGCCAGGCTGTCCGCGCTGGCCCTGGTTGCGCTGCTGCCGCTGTCGGCGCACGCCCACCGCCAATGGCTGCTGCCGTCGGCGACCGTGCTGTCGGGCAGCGACCCGTGGGTCACCGTCGACGCGGCGGTGTCCAACGACCTGTTCTATTTCGAGCATTTCCCGCTGCGGCTGGACAACCTGAGCGTCAGCGCGCCCGACGGCAGCCCGGCCAAGGCCGAGAACCAGAGCACCGGCCGCTATCGCAGCACCTTCGACGTGCATCTGACCGCGCCGGGCACCTACAAGCTGGCCGTGGTCAACAACGGCCTGTTCGCCAGCTACAAGGAGAACGGCCAGACCAAGCGCTGGCGCGGCTCGGCCGACGAGTTTGCGCAGAAGGTGCCGGCCAACGCGCAGGAGCTGCAGGTCACCCAGTCGGAGAGCCGGCTCGAGACCTTCGTGACCGCGGGCAAGCCGACCACCCAGGCGCTGAAGACCACGGGCCGCGGGCTGGAACTGGCCCCGGTCACGCATCCGAACGATCTGTTCGCGGGCGAGCCGGCCAATTTCCGTCTGCTGCTCGACGGCAAGCCGGCGGCCAACGTCGAGGTCGAAGTGGTGCCGGGCGGCAACCGCTATCGCGACCAGCTCGGCGAGATGAAGGTCAAGACCGATGCCGACGGCAAGTTCACCATCAAGTGGCCGTCGCCGGGCATGTACTGGATCGAGGCCGAAGTGCGCGACGACAAGGTCTCGCTCAAACCCGCCAAGGCGCGCCGCGCGGCCTATATGGCGACCTTCGAGGTGCTGCCGCAGTAAGCGCGGCGGATTGGACTTACCGATGCTGCCGATGTCCGCCGCCGCGGCGCCTCGCACGCAGTCCGCGCCGGCGTCCGCGCCTGCCTTCGCTGCCCGGCGCGTGCTGGTGCCGCTGCGCTTCGATGCGCCACCGTCACTGCCCGAGGGCGCGGTGGTGCTGCATCGATGCGGCGGGCAGACGATGGGCACGACCTGGTCTGTGCGTTGCCTGATTGCGGACGATCACGGGAAAGAGGGCGAGGCCGCCGCGATCGAAGCCGGCATCGATGCGCTGCTCGCGCAGATCGTCGCCCAGATGAGCAACTGGCTCGACGACTCCGATATCGGCCGTTTCAACGGCGCGCAAGCGGGAAGTTGGCTGACGTTGCCGCCCGCCTGCTTCTCGGTCCTGCAGACCGCGCTGGCGGTCGCGCGCGACAGTGGCGGCGCCTACGATCCGAGCGCGGGACCGCTGGTATCGCTGTGGGGCTTCGGGCCCGACGGCCCACGGTCGGCGCCGCCCGGCGCCGACGAAGTGCAAGCGGCGCGGGCCCGCTGCGGCTGGGCGCGCATCGAGCTCGACGAGCAAGGGCGGCGTGCGCGCCAGCCCGGCGGCGTGTCGATCGACCTGTGCGCGATCGCCAAGGGCTATGCGGTCGATGCGGTATCGGCATGGCTGTCGGCGCGCGGCGTGTCGCACCATCTGGTCGAAATCGGCGGCGAGCTGCGCGGCGAGGGCGTCAAGCCCGATGGCATGCCGTGGTGGGTCGAGCTGGAAAGCCCGCCTGCCGCCGATGATGCCGCCGCCGATGCCGCGCGGACCGTGGTGGCGCTGCATGGCCTGTCGGTCGCGACCTCCGGCGATTACCGGCGCTATTTCGACAGCGGCGGCCGCCGCTACGCGCACACGCTGGACCCCCGTACCGGCTATCCGGTCAGCCACGCGCTCGCGTCGGTGACCGTGCTGCACCGTCGATGCATGATGGCCGACGCGCTGTCGACCGCGCTGACCGTGCTCGGCCCCGAGGCCGGCATGGCGTTTGCAACGCAGCGCGGCATCGCGGCGCGGATGCTTCTGCGCACGCCGAGCGGCTTTACCGAACGCATGTCGCCGGCTTTCGCGGCGATGCTCGCATGAACGCGCCGCGACGATTCCGCCTTCCCTCGCTGGCGAGCGCGCTCAGCGGCGTCGCGGGCGCATCCGGCCTGGCGCTGTCGCTTGCCGGTGCGGGCAAATGGCCGACCGCGGGCGGTGTCGCGCTGGCCTACGCCGGTTTCTGCGGCGCGATTCTGGCGCTGCATCGCCATCGGCACCAGCGCAGCGCGGCCTTCGCTTCGACCGCCGACGATGCCACGCTGATCGCCTATGCCAGCCAGACCGGGTTTGCGGAGCAATTGGCGATGCAGACCGCGCAGGCGCTGCAACGCGCCGGCTTGCCGGTGCGCGTCGCCTCGTTTGCGGAACTCGATCTGTCCGCACTGACGCGCTGCCGACAGGCGCTGTTCGTGGCCAGCACCACCGGCGAAGGCGATGCGCCCGACAGCGCCGCGGGTTTCACGCGCAAGCTGGCCGCTGCGAGCGGCCATGGCCTGAGCCGCCTGCGCTACGGCATCCTCGCGCTGGGCGACAGCAGCTACGCGAATTTCTGCGCCTACGGCCATGCCTTGGCCGCGGCGCTGCAACGCGCACAGGCGCGGCCGCTGTTCGATCTGGTCGAGGTCGACAACGGCGACACCGGCGCGCTGCGCCATTGGCAGAACCACTTGTCGGCGCTGGCCGGCGGCGCCGAGATCGCCGACTGGGAGGCGCCGCGCTATGGCCGCTGGCGGCTGGTGGAACGCCGGCTGATGAATCCCGGCAGCGCCGGCGCGCCGGCCTTCCATCTGGCGCTGGAGCCCGAATCGCCGGCCATGCTGGACTGGCATGCCGGCGATATCGCCGAGATCGGCCCGCGGCTGCCGCCCGATCAGCTCGCGCAATTGCTGCGTGACCTGTCCCTCGATGGCGCGACGCCGGTACGCTGCGATGGCGAGGCGATGCCGCTGGCGCAAGCGCTGGCCACGCGCATGCCGTTGCCCGCGCCGCATGCCGAAACGATGCGCGGCTTGTCGCCGCAGGCGCTGGTCGACGCGCTGCCGCCGCTGCCGCACCGCGAATATTCGATCGCCTCGCTGCCCACCGATGGCCGCCTGGAGTTGCTGGTGCGCCAGACCCGCCACGACGACGGCAGGCTCGGCCTGGCTTCGGGCTGGCTGACCGAACACGCGCCGCCTGGCGCGGTCATCGCGCTGCGCGTGCGCACCAACCGCGCGTTCCACGCACCGGCCGACGACCGGCCGCTGCTGCTGATCGGCAACGGCACCGGCATGGCCGGCCTGCGTGCGCTGCTGAAGGCGCGCGCCGCTGCCGGTCATGCGCGCAACTGGCTGCTGTTCGGCGAACGTAGCGCGGCGCACGACGCCTTCTATCGGGAGGAGCTGGCGGCCTGGCAGGCGAGCGGCATGCTGCAGCGCCTGGACCAGATCTGGTCGCGCGACGGCGCGCCGCTGCGCTACGTGCAGGACGCGGTGCGCGCCGCTGCGCCCCAGATCCGCGAATGGATCGCCGCGGGCGCCGCGGTCTACGTCTGCGGCAGCCTGCAGGGCATGGCCGCCGGTGTCAACGATGCGCTCGCCGAGGTGCTGGGCGCGCAGACGCTCGCGACGCTGGCCGAGACCGGGCGCTATCGGCGCGACGTCTACTGAGCAGGGCCCGTTGGCCGCCCGCCGAGCTGTCGCCCCCGCGAACGCGGGAAGGCGACATGCCCTTCGTACGATCGCTCATTCCATGCCTGGAAACCGCATGTCCTCGTACCTGATGAACCGCGTCTTGCGTGTCCACCGGTAGCCGAGCCAGATCGCCAGGAAGATCGGAATGCCGATATAGGTGGCGGCCACCGACCACCAGTCGATATTGCCGCTGAGGAAGGCCTGGTAGTTCTGTCCCAGCGCGATCACCAGGCACAGCACGAACGCGAAGATCGGACCGTATGGGAAGAACGGCGAGCGGTACGGCAGCCGCGACAGATCGAGGCCACGCCGCATCCAGCCCTTGCGGAAGCGGTAGTGGCTGATGGCGATGCCCAGCCACGCGATGAAGCCCGTCATGCCGGACAGGCTCAGCAGCCACAGATAGACCGCCTTGCTCTCGAACAGCGAGGTCAGGAAACACAGTGCGCCGACCGCGGTGGTGGCCAGCAGCGCGGGCATCGGCACGCCGTTGCGCGTCAGCCGGGCGAACACGCGCGGCGCGCGGCCTTCGGTGGCCAGGTTGTACAGCATCCGCGTCGACGCATACATGCCCGAATTGCCGGCAGACAGCACCGCCGTCAGGATCACCGCGTTCATCAGGCCAGCGGCGAAGGCCAGCCCCGCATTGCGGAACACCAGCGTGAACGGGCTGACGCCGATCGTCTGCACATCGCTCTTGAGCAGGCTCGGATCGGTATAGGGAATCAGCACGCCGATCACCGCGATGGCCAGCACGTAGAACAGCAGGATGCGCCAGAACACCTGCCGCACCGCGCGCGGAATATTGCGCGCCGGGTCGGCCGATTCGCCGGCGGCGACGCCGATCAGCTCGGTGCCCTGGAACGAGAAGCCGGCGATCATCGCCACGCCGATCATCGCGGGCAGGCCGCCGACGAAGGGCGCATCGCCCAGCGTCAGGTTGGCCAGGCTGGCCGGCACGTCGCCGCGCAGGATGCCGAAGATCATCAGCGTGCCGATCGCGATGAACGCGATCACGGTCACCACCTTGACCAGCGAGCACCAGTATTCGGCCTCGCCGAAGCCGCGTACCGAGATCGCGTTGAGCCCGAACATCAGCGCGAGGAACAGTCCGCTCCACAGCACGCCCGGCGTATCGGGGAACCAGTACTGCATCACCAGCTGCGCGGCCGCCAGCTCCACCGCGATCGTCACCGCCCAGTTGTACCAGTAGTTCCAGCCGAGCGCGAAGCCGAAGCCCTCGTCGACATACATCGAGCCGTAGGTCGAGAACGAGCCGGCCACCGGCATATAGGCGGCCAGCTCGCCCAGGCTCGTCATCAGGAAGTAGACCATCGCGCCGATCAGCAGATACGCGGCCAGCGCACCGCCCGGGCCGGCCTGGGCGATGGTCGCGCCGGAGGCGACGAACAACCCGGTACCGATCGAGCCGCCGATGGCGATCATGCTCAGATGGCGGGCCCGCAGCTTGCGCTGCAGGCGCGGCGCGGCGGCGCCCGAGGCGGTGTCGCTCTCGACGCCGACGCCGGCGCCGCGCGAGTCTTGGGAAGCGGTCATGGTGAACACAGGAAGGCCAGCAATGGGGCGGCATCCTATAAGAAAACCCGCCGCCGGGATAGCCGGGCCGCCAACTCGGTAGAATCGTGGCTTCCCTGCCCGCGTGGCCTGGCGGTGCCCCGATGCGCCGCGGTCCCGACACCATGAAGCTGAACCTCGATTTCAACGACAGCATCCTGCTGCATATCGTGCTGAGCGTGCTCATCGTCCTGATGGGCGTGCTGCTGGTCAAGCTGAGCAACCGCTTCTTTGTCTCCCGTCAGCTCGCCGACCGCGACAATCTGCGCAGCTATCGCACCTGGACCGTGGCCTCGCGCAATCTGATCGGCGCGGTGGCCTTTCTGCTGCTGCTCGGCATCTGGGTCTCCGAACTGAAGAGCGTCGCGATCTCGCTGGCCGCCTTTGCCGCCGCGCTGATGATCTCCGGCAAGGAACTGGTGATGTGCTTCCTCGGCGCGTTCATGCGGATGATCGCGCGCCCGTTCCAGCTCGGCGATCTGGTCGAGATCGGCCAGTACGCCGGCGAGGTCATCGACATGGACGCGCTGACGACCACGCTGGTCGAGGTCGCGCCGACGCGGCAGTTCACCGGCTTCACGGTGCAGGTGCCCAACAGCCTGCTGCTGACCGTCGCGGTGCGCAACCATTCGCAGGCGGGCAAATACACGCTGGACACGGTGCGCATTCCGCTGGCCGCGCAGTGCGACCCGGACCGCATCGAGGCGGAACTGCTGGACATCGCACAGCAGGCCTGCGAGCCGTTTCTCGAGGCCGCGGGCCAGAGCCTGCGCCGCTATGGCGATACGCGCTTCCTGGACCTGTCGCAGTTCGCGCCGCGCGTGATGTTCGAACCGGTCGGCACCGACCGGCTCGATGCGATCGTGCGTTTCCCCGCGCCGGTGGGCGGGCGGCTGCCGGTGGCGCAGCAGATCATCCGGCGCTTCTATCGGCAGCGGATCAACGACAGCAAGCAGGCAGGCGGCGATGTCGCCGCCGAGGCCGGGACCGGGAACGAAAAGCGGGAAGCCGAACGACGCGAGGCCGCCGAGGATCGGGCGCGGATGGCGCGCTCGGTACGGCCCGGCGCGGCCGGCAGCCCTGGCAACCCGGACACCAGCGGGCCGCCCGCCTCGTCGCCGGCGTTCTGATCGCCGGCCAGGGCCAATGGGTCCCTGCCTTCGCGGGACGACGGGCCGGGGCCGGCCTCGCCTGCATGGCGCGTGCCGCGGCCGGTGACCGCACAGCGCTGCCGCTTCCCTGGCGCAGTGCGCCATGACCGCCGCGACGCTTGCCCTTACACTAGGGCGATCCGATGACGGCCCGCACCGCATTCAAGCGGTTTCCGCGCGCCTCTCGCCTATCCGTTCCAATCCGTATGAATCCATCGAACCCCACTCCGGACGCCGCCGCCGGCGCTCCATCTGCTGCGCCGGCGGCGCGCCCGCGCGCGCCGTCGCTGCGCCATGCGGCCAGCGTGCTGGTGCTGCGCGACGGCGCGGCCGGCATGGAAGTGCTGCTGGTGCGCCGGCCCGAACGCCAGGACGATCGCAGCAGCGGCGCCTACGTGTTTCCCGGCGGCACGCTCGATCCGCAGGACAACCAGCTGCACGGCCTGTGCGAAGGGCTCGACGATGCCGCTGCCAGCGCGCGGCTGCGCCTGCCCGCAGGGGGTCTGGACTTCTACCTGTGCGCGGTGCGCGAATGCTGCGAGGAGGCGGGCCTGCTGTTCGCCTACCAGCGCGACGGCGAGATGGTGGCGCTCGAACGCTTCGACGACGCGCAGCTGGCCTGGCTGCGCGAGGCGGTGCGCTACGGCGGCCCGGGCATCGCCGAGGTGTGCCGCCGCTTCGATCTGCGGCTGGCGATGGACAAGATGGCCTATATCAGCCACTGGCTGACGCCGCCGGGCCTGCCCAAGCGTTTCGACACGCGCTTCTTCGTCGCGGTGCTGCCGCCGGGCCAGAGCGCGATGCACGACGGCGTCGAGGCGGTCGACCATCGCTGGGTGCGTCCGTCGGAGGCGATCGCGCCGGACAGCGGCATGACGCTGGTCAACGTGACGCGCCGCATGCTGGCGTCGATCGCGCATTTCCCCACCGCGCAAGCTTGTTTCGACTACGCGCAGGGGCTGCGCGAGATCGCGCTGATCATGCCGCGGCTGGCCAATGGCCCCAGGGGCGTGCGCCCGGTACAGCCCGACGAGCCTCCCTATGCCGAGATCGCGCGCATCGATCCGGACGGGGCCGGCCATGGCCGCTATGCGCTCGAACCGGGCGTGCCGGTGCGGCTGTCCGACCGCGTCTGGCGCGTGACCGCCGACAACGGCAACGCGATGACGGGCCCCGGCACCAACACCTATCTTGTCGGCGGCGGCAAGCGCAACGAATGGGCGGTGATCGATCCGGGCCCCGACGACGAGGCGCATCAGCGCGCGGTGCTGGCCGCCGCGCCCGGCCCGATCCGCTGGATCCTGGCCACGCATACGCATATCGATCATTCGCCGGGCGCGGTACGGCTGCGCGAGGCAACCGGGGCTCAGGTACTGGGACGCCTGGCAAACCGGCCCGAGCGGCAGGACCCGACCTTTGCGCCCGACCGTGTGCTGGAGCACGGCGAGCGCATCGTACTGGGCGACATCGATCTACCGGGCGACGCCATCACGCTGCGTGTACTCCATACCCCGGGCCATGCGTCGAACCATCTGTGTTTCCTGCTCGAGCAGGAGAAGCTGCTGTTTACCGGCGACCACGTGATGCAGGGCTCGACCGTGGTGATCGGCCCGCCCGATGGCGACATGCGCGCCTATCTGGCCTCGCTGGCCGCGCTGCTGGACGAAGACCTCGAATGGCTCGCGCCGGGCCACGGCTTCCTGATGCCGCGGCCGCGCGAGGCGATCCGCCTGCTGATGCGCCATCGCCAGCATCGCGAGGCCAAGGTCGTCAATGCGCTGCGCGAGCTGGGACCGGCGCCGATCGAAACGCTGCTGCCGCGGGTCTACGACGACGTGCCGCCACGCATGCTGCCGGTCGCGCAGCGCTCGCTGCTGGCGCATCTGCTGAAGCTGCAGGCCGACGGACAGGCGCAGGAAGCGCAGGGCGACTGGCGCATGCTGCAGTAAGGGCCGCTCCCCGGCCCGGCCGATGCGCCGGCGCGCGCAACATCGCAGTGGATTCCCCGATAGCCCAACAAGCGGAACAAGGAGACACCATGAAAGCTGCCGTGCTGCATCAGCCCAGGACCCCGCTGGTCATCGAAGACCTCGCCATCGACAAGCCCGGCCCGCGCGAGGTGCTGGTGCGTACCGCGGCGGTCGGCGTCTGCCATTCGGACCTGCATTTTCTCGACGGCGCCTATCCGTTCCCGATGCCGGTGGTGCTGGGGCACGAAGCGGCCGGCGTGGTCGAGCAGGTCGGCGCCGAAGTGCGCACGGTCAAGCCCGGCGATCATGTGATCACCTGCCTGTCGGCCTACTGCGGCCACTGCGAACACTGCCTGAGCGGCCATCTGTCGCTGTGCGTCGCGCCCGATACGCGCCGGCGCGAAGACGAAGCGCCGCGGCTGCGCGCCAGCGGCGCGGCGATGAACCAGTTCCTGAACCTGTCGGCCTTCGCTGAGCAGATGCTGATCCACGAGCATGCGCTGGTCGCGATCCGGCGCGACATGCCGCTGGACCGCGCCGCGCTGATCGGCTGCGCGGTGACCACCGGCTTCGGCGCGGTCGCGCATACGGCCGGCGTGCGGCCCGGCGAAACCGTCGCGGTGATTGGCTGCGGCGGCATCGGCCTGGCCACGATCAACGCCGCCGCGCTCGCGGGCGCCGGCCGCATCATCGCGATCGACCGCCTGCCCGGCAAGCTGGAACTGGCGCGCCGCTTCGGCGCCACCGATGTGGTCGACGCCAGCGCGGCCGAGCCGGTCGACGCGGTGCGCACGCTGACCGGCGGCGGCGTGCATCACGCGTTCGAGGCGATCGGGCTGAAGGCCACGGCCGAGCAGGCGTTCGCGATGCTGCGCCGGGGCGGCGCGGCCACCGTGATCGGCATGCTGCCGCCCGGCGTCAAGATCGAGCTCAAGGGCACCGACTTTCTCGCCGAGAAACGCATTCAGGGCTCGATGATGGGCTCGAATCGCTTTCCGATCGACATGCCGCGCCTGGTGGACTTCTATCTGTCGGGCCGTCTCGAGCTCGATGCGCTGATCGCGCAGCGGCTGCCGCTCGAGCGCATCAACGAGGCCTTCGACGAACTGCGGCGGGGCGAGCTGGCGCGCTCGGTGATCCTGTTCGAGCATTAGTCCGGCGGCGGGCGCGCCGCGATCCAGCGATGGCGCGCGCGCTGTGGGAAAATCCCGCCCGCGCGCCGCATCCGTCAGGCGCCGGCGAACGAGACGATGAAGACGATCGAATGGAAGGATTGGGAAATCTTCTGCCGCGTGGTGGAGGCAGGCACCTTCACGCATGGGGCCGAACTGGCCGAGGTGCCGAAGTCGTCCGCGAGCGCGGCGATCGCCCGGCTTGAAGCGGAGCTCGGCGGACGGCTGTTCGAGCGCAACACGCGCCGCGTGCGCGTGACCGAACAGGGCCAGCGCCTGTACGAACGCGTCGCGCCGCACTTCGCCGCATTGCGCGAGATCAGCGCCGAGGCGGCCTCGGCCAGCGAGCAGGTCAGCGGCACGCTGCGGATCGCCACGCCGTACGAGGTCGGCTCGCAGCATCTGGCCCCGAGCCTGTCGCGCTTGCTGACACTGCATCCAAACCTGAAGGTGCAGATCGATGTCACCTGGGACCAGCCGGATCTGCTCAAGCACGGCTACGACCTTGCCTTCGTGATGACCAACACCACGCTGCACGACAGCTCGTTTGCCAGCAAGCGCGTGGTGCTGGTCGAGCGCGCGTTCTATGCCGCGCCATCGCTGATCCAGGCGCGCGGTCTGCCGCGCTCGCCAGGCGATCTGAACGGCTGGCCCGTGATCGGCAATGCCGACGATCGGCGCTGGGAATTCGTGCAGGACGGCGTCGAAGTGGCCGTGCTGCCGGTCGATCCGCGCATTCGCACGCATAACGCCGAGATCCGGCTGAAGGCCGCGACCGACGGCCTCGGCGTGGCGCGCCTGTCGCCGAAGTTCGTCGACGAGCAGGTGCGCCAGGGCCAGCTGGTACGCGTGCTGCCGGCCTATGCGTCCTCGCCGCTGAAGGTCTACGTGCTGATGCCCGCGCGCAAGCTGATGCCGGCCGCGGTGCGGGCGCTGCTCGACGTGATGGAGCACACGGTCGGGGCCGCGGCGCCCGCGCGTGGGGCGCGGCGCGCGGGAAAGGTGGAGGCCAGGGCCGAACCCAGGGACAACCTCAAGGCCTGATGCAGCGGCAGCTGGCCCGCTCAGAACGGCTGATCGCCGGTCCGCAGTTCGATGTCCAGCGTTTCGCCGATCGCCAGGATCTCGTCATCGTCCTCGGCGCGCGCGATCCAGCCCGCGTAGACGCCCGAACCGATCTCCCAGTGCCATAGCGTGTAGCCGGCCGTGCGCAACTGCTCGTAAGCCTGCTCCATCAGCTCGGGCACGCTGGTGCTCCCGAGGAAGTCCTCGTCGTCGGGGTCGTCTACGCCCCAATCCAGTACCACGTCCACACGCAACGCCAGCTGGTTGATGCAGTCGATAAAGGTCGCGGTGTCATGCTGTTCCACCTGGAAACCCGCTTCCCAGTCGACCACGTCCTGCACCACCGACAGCAGTTCGGCGCCTTCCACCGTATCGTCGGCTTCCTCCAGCGCTTCGTCGAGCAGCGCCAGCTGCTTCTCGACCATCGCGCCATCGTCGAAGTTGATCATGCCGAGCAGCCGTTCGACCGCCTGGCGCGACTCGTCGTCGATTACTCCATTCACGCCCAGTCCTCCCGCTTCCGTATGCCAAGCCAGTGTGCCGGCCCGATCCGCCGATCGGCTGCCGAACCTAGTCCGCCAGCTGGCCGATTTCGCGCAGCCCTCTTGGCGTGACCCGCAGCGCGCGCGACGACGGGGTGCGCTCGACCCAGCGCCGCTGCAGCATCGCATCGAGCATGGCCGCGCCCAGCGCGCCGCCAAGATGCGGCTTGCGTTCGCTCCAGTCCGGACAGGTGCAGGCGAACTGCCGCCGCTTGCGGCGCGCGCCATCCAGGTCCACGCCGAGCTGCACCATGCCGTGCGCGCCGTGCTCGGACAGTTCCACCGCGCTGTCCCGCACCACGATCCAGCCCGAACGCGTCATCCGCGCAAACAGGTCGACCGCCAGTTCGCCGGCCAGATGGTCGTAGCAGGTGCGCGCGTGGCGCAGCGTGGCCGGCGCCGTGCGAGATGGCGGCACCGCACGCAGGCGCGGCGGGCGGCTTGCCTGCGAGGCCGCGGCCAGCGCCTCGATCGCGACGCCGATCTCGGGCGCGGCCAGCCGGTAATAGCGATTGCGGCCATGCGTCTCGACCGCCAGCAGGCCGCCCTCTGCCAGCCGAGCCAGATGGCCGCTGGTCGACGAGGCCGACAGCCCTGCAATCAGCCCGAGCTCGCCGGCCGGTCTTGCGCTGCCATCCATCAACGCCCACAGCATCGCGGCGCGGCCCGGGTCGGCCAGCAGGCCGGCCAACTGACTGATGCTGGGAGCGTATTCCATAGTTCATTCCACGGTGAAACAACGATCGCAGTATAGGCCGATACTTGCCGATATCAACCTTGCCTTCTTGCCGTCCATCCCATGATCCCGGACCCGACAACGCCGCCCCCCGATCCGCTGGCGGCAGTGACGCATCGCGCCCCCTATCGCTACTATCGCGAACTCGCCCGGCAGCAGCCGTTTCACCGCGACGCCATGCTGATGCTGTGGGTCGCCGCGGGCCCGGCCGAAGTGGCGGCGGTGCTGTCGCATCCGGCGTGCCGCGTGCGGCCGCCGGGCCAGCCGGTGCCGCCGCCGCTCGCGCAGTCGCCGGCGGGGACCTTGTTCGCGCGGCTGATCCGCATGAACGACGGCCAGCGCCATGCGCCGCTGAAGGCGGTGCTGCAACGGCAACTGGCGACGCTAAATCCGGAGGACGTGCGCGCGGCCGCATCGGCATCGGCGCGTCTGTTGCCGGTGACGGACGATCACGCGGCGACCGCGAACCGCTGGACCGGTGCGCTGCCGGTGAACGCCATCGCGCATTTGCTGGGCTTCACCGCCGTGGATGACGACGTCACCGGCTGCCGGATCGCCACGCAGATCGCAAGCTTTGCCGCAGCCATGTCGCCGCTGGCGGGTCCGGCCGAGATCGAGGCCGGCATCGAGGCGGCGGCATCGCTGCAGACACTGCCGCTGCGTGCCGACACGCCGTGGGCGAAGGCGTTGTGCGCGGAGGCACGCGCCGCCGGTGTCGACGACGACGCGATCGCCGCCAACCTGCTCGGCCTGATGGTGCAGAGCTGCGAGGCCACCGCCGGGCTGATCGGCAATACGCTGTTGTGGCTCGCGCACGATGCCGCCGCGGCCGACGATCTGCCCACCACGGTGGCAACAGTGCTGCGGGCCGATCCGCCGATCCACAACACGCGCCGCTTCATGGCGGAGGATGCGCGCGTCTGCGGCGTGCCGCTGCGGCGCGGCGACGGCATCCTGGTACTGCTTGCCGCGGCCGCTGCGTCGGAGGTCCGGATCGACAATGTCTCGGCTTCGGTCAATACGCCGGGCAAGCGCGGCGAGCGCCCCTGGACCTTCGGCCATGGCGCGCATCGATGTCCCAGCGACGCGCTGGCGGCGGCGCTGGCCGAAGCGACCGTCGCCGCGCTGCTGGCGCGCGGCATCGAGCCTGCCGTGCTGGCCCGGGCGTATCGTTATCGGCCGTCGCTGAACGCGCGGATCCCGCATTTCCTGTGATGCCCGCCTGCCGGGATTCCGATGACCGCCACGATTTCCATGAGGACCCCCATGATTGCCGTGATCTTTGAAGTCGAATTCGCCGCCGGGCAGAAGGATGCCTATCTCGATATCGCCGCGCAGTTGCGCCCCACGCTCGACGCGATCGACGGCTTTATCTCCGTCGAGCGTTTCCAGAGCCTGAGCACGCCGGGCAAGGTGCTGTCGCTGTCGTTCTTCCGCGACGAGGCGGCCGTGCAGGCCTGGCGCAATACGGTCGAGCACCGCCATGCGCAGGCCGCGGGCCGCGGCGGCGTGTTCGCCGACTACCGGCTGCGGGTCGCGCAGGTGCTGCGCGACTATGGCATGCATCGACGCGAGCAGGCGCCCGGCGACAGCCGTGCCGTGCACGATGCCGCGGCCGACGGTCAGTGAGGGCGCGGCATGGATACGCATACGCTGGTTGCTCAAGCGCTGTTCATCGGCCTGACGTTCCTGCTGGCGGGCTTCGTCAAGGGCGTGGTGGGGCTCGGCCTGCCGACGGTCGCCGTCGGCCTGCTCGGGCTGGTGATGCCGCCGATGCAGGCCGCGGCGCTGCTGGTCGCGCCGTCGATGGTGACCAATGTGGTGCAAC
Source organism: Cupriavidus gilardii (assembly GCF_013347325.1). Lineage (NCBI taxonomy): Bacteria > Pseudomonadati > Pseudomonadota > Betaproteobacteria > Burkholderiales > Burkholderiaceae > Cupriavidus > Cupriavidus gilardii. Next base: position 80,355 of record NZ_CP054624.1, read on the forward strand.
TGGCCGCCGGCCCGCGCTTCGGCGCGCTGATGATGCGGCTCTGGCCGATGCTGCTCGGCATCGTGGCGGGCACGCTGGTGGCCGGCGCGCTGGCGCCGCCGTCGGCGATGCAGCAGGCCACCGCGGCGCTCGGGATCGCGTTGATCGCCTATGCCGCCGTCGGGCTGTCGTCGTGGCAGCTGAACGTGCCTGCCGCCCATGAGCGCTGGCTGGCGCCACTGATCGGCCTGGCCACCGGCGCGATCACCGCGGTGACCGGCGTGCTGGTGATTCCGGCGGTGCCGTATCTGCAGGGGCTGCGACTGGCGCGCGAGGAACTGGTGCAGGCGTTGGGCCTGTCGTTCACGGTATCGACCGTGGCGCTGGCGATCAATCTGCTGATGCATGGCGTACTGGGGCAGGCGCCGGTGCTCGGCGCCTCGCTGGCGACGCTGATTCCCGCGCTGGCCGGCATGTGGCTGGGCCAGAAGCTGCGCAATCGGATCAGCGCGGCGCTGTTCCGGCGGCTGTTCTTCATCGGGCTGCTGCTGCTCGGGGCGGATCTGGCCTGGCGCGGCTGGCATTGACCGGGCGGCTGCCCGGGGCCGGCGATCGGCATGCCGCATAATGGCCTTCCGAGCCGTGGACCTTTCCACGGGCCAACTTGCAAGGCTGACCGATGCCGACCCAACGCCGCCGCACCGTCAATCCGTGGGCCAAGCTTGGCAAGACCGCTGCCCGCCAGATGCAGCAGATGCAGCGCGCGGTCGCGCGCAACGTCACCAAATCGGTAGCGCGCACCGTCGCCAATACGGTCGCGCATTCCGTCACGCAGGCCGCGCATCAGGGCAAGGAAGCGCGGCGCGTGTTGTCCGGTGTCGCCTCGCCGGTGCCGGCGCCGACGAGCCGCGGCGGCGGTCGCTGGCTGGATGGCATCTGGGGCTTCGGGCCGCTGGCGCAGCGCCACTATCGGCTGTTCATTCCTTCGGGAGTCGGCGCGTCGCGGCCCGCGCCCTTGCTGGTGCTGCTGCATGGCTGCGGGCAGGATGCCGCCAGCTTTGCCGCCTGCACCCGCGTGGCGGCGCTGGCGCGGGCGCGCCGCTGCATCGTGCTGCTGCCTGAGCAGTCCTCGCGCGCCAATGCGCATCGCTGCTGGAACTGGTTCCGGGGCGAGGCGCAGGCCGCGGCGGAGGCCGGCCTGCTGATGGGGATGATCGACCATGTCTGCCGCATGCATCCGGTGCAGCCCGAGCGGGTGCATCTGCTGGGACTATCCGCCGGCGGCGCGATGGCGTTGATGCTGGCGCTGCGCTATCCCGACCGCTTCGTCGCGGTGGGTTCGCACTCCGGAGCGGCCCCGCATCTGGCCCGCAATGCCACGCAGGCAGGCCGCGTGATGCGCGGCTCGCTGAACGGGCACACGGCCGCGCAGCTGCAGGCCCTGCGGCTGCAATTGCATGGCAGGATGCCGCCGCCGCTGCTGCTGATCCATGGCGATGCCGATCGTGTGGTCGCCTACGACAACGCGATCGCCAGCGCGACGCTGTGGTTGTCGCTGTCGACCCCGGGCGCGTTGCCGGCCGCGGCGGCCCAGCCGTCGGTGCGCGTGCTGCGGCGGGGCGAGCGCCGACCGGTCGTGGTGCATGACTGGCGCCGCGACGGCGGGCTCCATATCCGGCTGGTACGTGTCGACGGCCTGGGCCATGCGTGGAGCGGTGGCGCGGCCAGCCAGGCCTATGCCGATCCGGCGGGACCCGATGCGCTGCGGATCGCGTGGGCGTTCTTTGCCGCGGTCGCGCCGGCACCCGTACGAAGGCGCGCGGTCGCCTGAGCGTGGCTCGCTCAGTCCTGCCGCCGCGCACCGGGCGCGACGATTTCGACATCGGATTGCGCGCAGGCCACGCAGGGCAGCAGATAGCCGTCGTCCTTCTCGTCGGGACTCAATCCCGGCCATTCGATCCGATAGCGGATGCTGCCGGATGCCAGCCGGCACAGGCAGGCGCGGCAGGTGCCGTTGCGGCAGGAACTGGGCAGGCGAATGCCGGCGCGCAAGGCGGCTTCCAGGATCGATTGCGTCGGCTCGGCGGCGAACTCGAGCCCCGCGGGGGCGATACGCACGCGCAGCGGCGGCGCGTCGTTCGGCTCGCTCGTCGGCTTGCTCGTCGGCTCGCTGGACACCTCGCTCATCGGCGTCCCTCGTTGTCCTGATCCATCCGCGGAAACTGCGCGCGGCCATGTGTTGCATTGCGCAACGCCATCTGCGCGGCTTCGACTTCGCTGGCGGGCAGCGTGACGATCAGCCTGACCGTCGAACCATGGGCGCTGTCGGCCAACGTGTGACCGGTCTGTTCGAGCCAGCGTCGCACGCGTGCCTCGTCGGCATAGTCGACCTCGACGGCGAAGCTCGCATACGCGATGCGCTCGACCCGTTCGGCGGTCTTGAGCGCGGCGGCGATCGCATCGGTATAGGCGCGCACCAGTCCGCCCGCGCCGAGCTTGATGCCGCCGTAGTAGCGCACCACCGCGGCCAGCACGCCATCGAGCTCGTGATGGCGCAGCACTTCGAGAATCGGCCGCCCCGCGGTGCCCGACGGCTCGCCGTCGTCCGACATGCCCGACTGTCCGCCGGCCAGCAGCGCCCAGCACAAATGCGTGGCGGTGGGATGCTCGGCACGCAGCGTCTGCACGACCCGCATCGCTTCGTCGCGATCGGCGACCGGCACGGCAACGGCGAGAAAGCGGCTCTTGCGGATATCGAGCTCGGCGTGGACGGGTGAGGAGAGGGTGTACGTGGGCAAGGCGGTGACAGCGGGGAAATGGCAACGGCGGGGCCAGTGTATCGCAGTGGCGATTCGGCTCGACGGAGAGCCCGTTGCTGGTAGGCTGTCAGCCTCGCCGTTCGAACCGGCTGCCTGATCGACTGATACCCATGCCGCCTGACCACGTCCATCCCAATCACCGCCGCATCGCCCCCGCCGCCGAGCGCAACCGCGAACCGATTCTCGAGGTGCTGCGGCGCGTCCTGCCGCCGGCCGGCACCATTCTCGAGATCGCCAGCGGCACCGGCCAGCACGCCAGGCACTTCGCCGCGGCCAATCCGGAATGGGTCTGGCAGCCCAGCGACCCGGATCCGGCGGCGCGCCATTCGATTGCGGCGTGGAAAGCGGAGGCGGGTTTGCCGAATCTGCGCGACCCGTTGGCGCTGGATGTGGGCCAGGCCGACTGGGGCATCGACCATGCCGATGCCGTGGTCTGCATCAACATGATCCATATCGCGCCGTGGCGGGCAGCCGAAGCGCTGTTCGCCGGCGCCGCGCGCTTGCTGCCTGCCGGCGGCGTGCTCTACCTGTACGGACCCTACCGTCGCGACGGCGAGCACACGTCGCCGAGCAACGCGATCTTCGACCAGCAGCTGCGGGCGAGCGATGCTTCCTGGGGCGTGCGCGAGATGGAGGCGGTGATCGAGCTGGGCGACAGCGTCGGGCTGCGCTTCGACGAAGCGGTGCCGATGCCGGCGAACAACTTCAGCGTGGTGTTCCGCAAGAACTAGCGCGAGCGCGGCCGCGCATCACGCCGAGCACCCTCCGGCACCAGGCTGTCAGCCCCGCACCAGCATCACCACCGCGATCGCGATCAGGCAGGCCGAGAACCACGCGCGCAGCTGGCGTTCGGGCATCCGGTGCGCCAGCGCGACGCCCCACGAGATCGTCAGCATGCCGCCCAGCGACAGCGGGATGCCGCTGGCCCAGTCGACGTGGCGCGCCTGCGCATAGGTCGCCAGCGCGACCACCGCGCCGGGCGTGACCAGAGCCAGTGCCAGCCCTTGCGCCGCCGCCTGGCGGAAGCCGAACAGGCCGACCAGCGCCGGCGCCGCGACCACGCCGCCGCCCACGCCAAAGAACCCGGACATCGCGCCGCCGACCACGCCGACCGCCGGAATCCAGCGCGGCGACAGCCGCTGCTGCTGGGCCGTGACCGCGCGTCCGGGCAACAGCCGCCACAGGAAATAGACGGCCATGCCGATCATGAACAGCGCGAAGATCCGCCGCAGCAGCACCGCGTCCATCTCCGTCGCCAGCCGCGCGCCGACATAGGTGGCGAGCACCGCGGACAGGCCGAGCACCAGCGCGGTACGCAGCGCGATATCGGCGCGGCGCCGGTACTGCCAGAAGCCGATCAGCACATTGGGGGCGATCATCACCAGCGCGGTGCCCTGCGCCAGTTGCTGGTCCATGCCGTAGAGCAGGCCCAGCGCGGGGATCGCGATCAGGCCGCCGCCGATGCCGAACAGCCCGCCGACCGCGCCGAGCGCACCGCCAAGAAGAAACGTCAACAGTGCGGGGAGCAGCGGAATATCGGGCATCGTCGGTCGAGGTTGGCGTGGCGGGCGCCACCGCGGCGCCTCGCACAAAGGTATCGATCATAAAACATGGACGCACGGCGCACACGGCCGATCTCAGGGCATTCCCTCGGAATCGCGCGCTGCAAGCTAATCGTCAAGAACTTGAAAGCCGATTGAAATCCCGTTTCGCTCCAATGCCGCCGGAGATCGTGCCAGGCCCCCGATAGCGCGCGCCAACAGCGCCAGCAGCGGCGGCCGCACGGTCGCGTCGCGCCGGCATTGCCGGCGCGCTTCGTGTCTGCGTTGCCTGAATCGAGCCTGTCATCGTGCATGTCCGTCGTCATCGCTGTGCCCATCTCCGCCTGTTGCTCGCGGCGATCGCTGCCTCGCTGCTGCTGGGCGCGCCAGCCCGCTTCGCCGCCGCTGCGCCGCCGTCCACTGCCGTCGCAACGCAGCCGGACGGCGAATGCCGCGCGCCCGGCGCCGGCGCGACGCTGACGTTGTCCGAGGCGCGCGCGCTCGCGCTGCGCTGCAATCCGGAGCTGATCGCCGCACGCCGGGCCGTGCAGGCCAGCGAGGCCGACATCCAGATCGCCGGGCAGCGTCCGAACCCGGTGCTGAGCGTGGGCGTGGAGAACATCAACCCGCACGCCGGCGTCGGTGCCGGCAGCTGGCGCAACAAGACCGTCGACTCGACGGTGCGCATCGACCAGGTGATCGAGACCGCCAACAAGGCCGGCCTGCGGGTCAGGACGGCGCAGGCGGCCAACGAGGCCGCTGGCCGCCAGGTGCAGGCGGCCACCGTGCAGCAGATCGCCGCGCTGGAACAGGCCTTTTTCGATGCGGCGGTCAGCCAGCAGCGCGTCGACGTGCTGGCGCAGACGCTGGCGCTGTACGAGCGCGCCCAGCAGGCCAATCAGATCCGCTACAAGGCCGGCGACCTGTCGCGCGCCGACGTGACCCGGCTCGAGCTCGACGGCCTGCGCGCCCGCGCCGACTGGCGCGACGCCCGCGCCGATCATCAGCGCGACCTGGCCGAGCTGGCGCAGCGCATCGGCATCGGCGGCACGCTGCAGGACGTCGCGCTGTCGCCGCAGTGGCCGGGCCTTGACGAGCCGGTGCCCACGCTCGACGAGCAGGCGCTGCAGGCGCGGCCCGATGTTGCCGCCGCGCAGGCACGTCTGCAGGCCGCCGCGGCCGCGCGCGAACTGGCGCGCGCGGGTCGCGTGCCCGACGTGACGGTCGGCGCGCAGGCCGAGCGCTATCCGGTCTCGGCCACCAACCAGCAGGGCAGCGGCAACAGCTTCGGCGTGTTCGTCAGCATCCCGCTGTATGTCCGCCACAGCTATGGCGGCGAAGCGCAGCGCGCCGAGGTCGATTACTACGCGGCGCTGGACGAGCGCAACCGCGTGCTGCTGGCCGCCGGCAACGAGGTTGGCCGGCTGCGGACCGCGCTCGATGCCGCGCGCGAATCGCTGCGCCAGATCGACGAGGCGGTGCTGCCCGCGGCCGAGCGCGTCGCCGCCGATGCCGAGTTCGCGTTCGGCAAGGGCGCAATCGGCGTGCTGGAGCTGCTCGATGCACGCCGCGCGCTGCGGCAGACGCGACTCGACGCCGCGCAGGCGCGGGGAACCTATGCCAAGGCGCTGTCCGCCTATCTGGCCGCCACGCGCACCGCGGATGACCTGGTCGCCGGGCCCGCGGCCGGCCCTGCCGATCTGCCGCTGCAAGACGTCGCTCCCTACCTTTCCGTCCACTAGCCGGACACCTTCCGGCTTTCCGATCCCCGTCGCCATGACCCTCCGTTCCCTGTTGACGATCGTCCTGCTTGGCACACTGCTGGGCCTGAACGCATGCGGCCGCAAGGCCGAACCGGAGTCCGAGTCGCCGCGCGTCGAAGGTGCGGCCATCATCTTCCCCGATACGGTCAAGTCCTTGCCCGGCGTTTCCGCCGAGCCGGTGCGGCGCGGCGCCGAGCGCGTGCTGACGCTGCCCGGCCGGCTGGTCTGGAACGAGGACCGTACCGTGCGCGTGACCAGCCCGTTCGCCGGGCGCGTCGCCGAGATCCTGGTGCAGCCCGGTACCACCGTCGCCGCGGGCCAGCCGCTGGCGCTGCTGTCCTCACCCGACTTCGGCGCGGCGCAGGCCGACGCGCGCAAGGCGGCCGCCGATGCCGCGCTGGCGTCCAAGGGGCTGGCGCGGCAACGCGAGCTGTATGGCGCCGGCATCGTCGCGCAGAAGGACCTGGAGCAGGCGCAGGCCGAGGCCGCGCGCGCCAGTGCCGAACTGCAGCGTGCGCAGGCGGCGCTCCGGCAGGTCGGCGGCGAACTGGGCAAGCCGGGGAGCGTGGGCGTTGGCGCGCCGGATCGCTTCGCGCTGCGCGCGCCGATCTCGGGCCTGGTGGTCGAACGCAACCTGAACCCTGGCATGCAGCTGCGGCCGGACCAGCCGCCGGCCGCGCCGCTGTTCCTGCTGACCGATCCCGCCGACCTGTGGGCGCAGCTCGACGCGGCCGAGGCCGATCTGGCGCTGTTCCGCACGGGCGGCAGCGTGACGCTGAGCTCCACCGCCTATCCAGGCGAGTCCTTCCCGGCGAAGGTCGTCAAGATCGCCGACTACGTCGACCCCGCCGCGCGCAGCATCAAGGTGCGTCTGTCGGTGCCGAACCCGCAGCGCAAGCTCAAGGCCGAGATGTTCGTCACCGCGCGCATCGAGGCCGCCGGCTTCGACGGCATCGCGGTGCCCGCCAGGGCGGTGTTCCTCGCCGACAACCATCACTATGTGTTCGTCCGCGTCGATGCGCATCGCTTCGAGCGCCGCGAGGTCAAGATTGGCGCCAGCCTGCCCGGTGTCACCGAAGTGGTGTCCGGGCTCGAGGCCGGCATGCAGGTGGTGACCGAAGGCAATCTCTATCTGCAGGACATCCTGCGCGATGCGAGCGCGGCGCAGGCCGCGCTGCGCCAGCAAGCTCGATGAGGGCGGCCGCGTCATGATCTCGCGCATCGTCCATTTCGCGCTGCACCAGAAGCTGTTCGTCTGGATGGGGCTGGCGCTGTTCGTCGCCGCCGGCCTGGCGGCCTTCAAGAACCTGCCGATCGAGGCCTTCCCTGATGTCTCGGACGTGCAGGTCAACGTGATCACGCTGTATCCGGGCCGCGCGGCCGAAGAGGTCGAGCGCCAGGTCACGATCCCGATCGAGACCGCGCTGGCCGGCACGCCCAATTCGGTGCGGGTGTTCTCGCACACGCAGTTTGGCCTGTCCTATCTGATGGTGACCTTCAACGACAAGGCTACCGACGTCACCGCGCGCCAGCAGGTGATCGAGCGCCTGCGCGGCGTCGATCTGCCCGACGGCGTGCAGCCCGACCTGGCCCCGCTGTCGACCGCGATCGGCGAGATCTACCGCTTCCGGCTGAAGGGCAAGGGCCATACGCCGCAGGAGCTGCGCACGCTGCAGGACTGGGTGGTCGAGAAGAACCTGCGCCAGGTGCCCGGCGTCGCGGACCTGGTGACGATCGGCGGCACCATCAAGCAGTACGAGGTCAACCCGAACCTGGCGCGGATGCGCGACGCGCATGTCTCGCTGGCGCAGCTGTTCGAGGCGCTGCAGCGCGGCAACTCGAACGCGGGCGGCGGCGCGGTCGCGCAAGGGCGGCAGCAGTATCTGCTGCGCTCGCTGGGCAGTTTCCGCAGCTCGGCCGATATCGCCAACGTGGTGGTCTCGGAGGTCAACGGCACGCCGATCCTGGTCAAGGACATCGCCGAGGTGCGCGTCGGCGCCGCGCCGCGGCAGGGCCTGATGGCGCAGGATGACGAAGAGGACATCGTCTCCGGCATCGTGGTGATGCGCAAGGGCGAAAATCCGTCCGAGGTGCTGACGGCGCTGAAGGCGAAGATCGCCCAGCTCAACGAGCAGATCCTGCCGCGCGGCGTCGAGATCGTGCCGTACTACGACCGCGCCGACCTGATCGACAAGACGCTGCACACGGTGTTCGGCAACCTGGTCGAGGGCGCGCTGCTGGTGATGGCGGTGCTGTACCTGTTCCTGGCCAACGTCCGTGCCGCGGCGATCGTCGCGCTGGTGATTCCGCTGGCGCTGCTGTCGACGTTCCTCGGCCTGACCTGGGTCGGCATTCCGGCCAACCTGCTGTCGCTGGGGGCGATGGACTTCGGCATCATCGTCGACGGCGCGGTGATCGTGGTCGAGAACATTTTCAAGCGCCTCGGCGAGCTGAAGGAGCAGAAGATCCGCGACAGCCGCGCACGCCTGCAGGCGATCGCGCGCGCGACCACCGAGGTCGGCCGCCCCACGGTGTTCTCGATGGTGATCATCATCGCGGCGCACCTGCCGATCTTCACGCTGCAGCGCCACGAGGGAAAGATCTTCGCGCCGATGGCGTACACGGTGACGGGCGCGCTGGTCGGGTCGCTGATCGTGTCGCTGACGCTGGTGCCGCTGCTGTGCTACCTGCTGCTGAAGAAGGACATCGCGCACCACGACAACGCGGTGGTGCGGCTGTGCAAGCGCGCCTATGCGCCGATGCTGGCGTGGGCGCTGGACCACAAGCGCGCGGTCGTCGCCAGCGCGGTGGCGCTGCTGGTGGTCACCGTCGGCGTCGGCAAGCTGCTCGGCAGCGAATTCCTGCCCGAGCTCGACGAGGGCGCGATGTGGGTCAGCTTCGACCTGCCGGCCTCGGTATCGACCGACGAGGCGCGCGAGCAGGCGGCCCGGCTGCGCCGGACGATACGGCAGACGCCGGAGGTCAAGTCGACCATCTCCAAGGTCGGGCGGCCCGACGACGGCACCGATCCGAAGCTGATCAATACGGTCGAGATCCTGGTCGACCTGAAGCCGGAAGCGCAGTGGCGGCGCGGCTTCGACAAGCGCCGCATCATCGGCGAGATCAACGCCAATCTGCGCAAGCTGCCCGGCATCGAGCCGAACTTCTCGCAGCCGGTGCGCGACAACATCCTCGAGAGCATCTCGCAGATCAAGGGCCAGATCGTCATCAAGGTGCAGAGCGACAGCCTCGAACAGAACAAGCGCGTGGCCGACCAGATCCTCGCCAACGTGCAGACCGTCCCCGGCGTGATGCGCGCCTTCATCGACCGCGACGGCGAGCTGCCGCAGTATCTGCTCGACTTCGACCGGGCCCAGGCGGCGCGCTACGGCATCAATGTGGCGGACGTGCAGGACCTGATGGAAACCGCGCTCGCCGGCAAGGCAGCCACCGAGCTGTGGGAGGGCGAGAAGCACTTCAGCGTGGTGGTGCGGCTGGCGCCCGGCGAACGCGCGCTGCCGAACCTGCCGAACATCCTGATGCAGACCGCCGAGGGCGCGCAGGTGCCGCTGTCGCAGCTGGTGCATTTCCATGCGGCGTCCGGCGCGATGAACATCAGCCGCGAGAACGGCCAGCGCACCACGTCGATCGGCGTCTTCATCCACGACCGCGACATGGGCAGCGTGGTCAAGGACATGCAGGCGCTGGTGGCGAAGAACGTGCGCGCCGACGACGTCAAGATCGGCTGGTCCGGCGAGTTCGAGAACCAGCAGCGCGCGATGGCGCGGCTGTCGATCGTGGTGCCGCTGTCGGTGCTGCTGATCTTCCTGCTGCTGTTCCAGGCGTTCAAGTCGTTCAAAAGCGCGACGCTGATCCTGTCGAACATCCCGTTCGCGCTGGTCGGCGGCGTGTTCGCGCTGTTCCTGACCGGCATTCCGCTGTCGGTGTCGGCGGCGATCGGCTTTATCGCGCTGTTTGGCCAGGCGGTGCTCAATGGCGTGGTGATGGTGACCTACTTCAACCAGCTGCGCGAGCAGGGGCTGCCGCTGCGCCAGGCGGTGCTGGCCGGGTCGATGGACCGCCTGAGGACCGTGCTGATGACCGCGCTGCTGGCGATGCTGGGCCTGTTCCCGATGGCGGTTTCGCGCGCGATCGGCTCGGAGACGCAGCGGCCTTTGGCGATCGTGATCATCGGCGGGCTGATCACCGCGACGGTGCTGACGCTGATCGTGCTGCCGACGCTGTACGAATGGATGGTCGGCCGCAGCTGGCCGGATGAGGCGGCGGAGGAGGAGGGGGAAGCCGTGGAGGTTCGGCGGGATGACGCGGCGGTGGTTTGAAGGATCGCTGTAAAACCAACTCCCTCTCCCAACCCTCTCCCCCGTGAGGGGGAGAGGGCAAACAACGCCCCTTATCCCTCGGCCCTCGCAACATCCCTCACTACGCCGGCCCGCAGCATTTCGGCGATCTGCTTTTCGCCATACCCGCATTCCGCCAGCAACGCCCGCGTATCCTCCCCCAGCCGCGGCGAAGGCCGCACGTACCGCGCCGGCGTCTCCGACAGCTTGATCGGCAGTCCGATGCTCTTTACGGGCCCGGCCTCGGGGTGCTGCTGCTCGACCACCATTTCGCGCGCCAGCGTCTGCGGATGCGACAGCGCCTCGCCGATCGAATGCACCGGTCCGGCCGGCACGCCCGCGGCGTCGAACGCCGCCAGCCATTCGGCCGACGGCTTCGTGCGCAGGATCTCGGCCATGGCCGGCAGCAGCGTGTCGCGGTGGCGCATGCGGTCCGAGTTCAGCCGATAGCGCGGATCGGTCAGCCATTCGGGCCGGCCCAGCACCTGCGCGATCCGTTCCCAGTTCTTCTCGTTGGCACCCCCGACGATGATGTGGCCGTCCTGCGTCGGAAAGGCCTGGTACGGGGTCGCCAGCACATGCGCGGAGCCGCTCGGCCCCGGCGATTCGCCGGTGGCGAAATGGATCGCCGCATGCCAGTACAGCTGCTGCAGTCCGGCCTCGATCAGCGAGGTCTCGACGATCTGGCCGCGTCCGGTCTTCTGCTTGTGCTGATAGGCGGCCAGGATGCCGACCGCTGCCAGGATGCCAGCATTGATGTCGGCGATCGAGTTGCCGGTGCGCAGCGGCGGACCGCCTTCCTCGCCGGTGATGCTCATCAGCCCGGTATAGCCCTGCGCGATCAGGTCGAAACCGCCCTTGTCGGCGGCCGGGCCGGTGCGGCCATAGCCCGAGATCGCGCAATAGATCAGCCCCGGGTTGATCTCCGACAGCACGTCGTAGCCGAGCCCGAGCTTTTCCAGCGTGCCCTTGCGGAAGTTCTCGATCAGCACGTCGGCGTCGCGGACCATCCGCAGCAGCACCTCCTTGCCCTCGGGCGTCTTCAGATCGAGCGCGATCGCGCGCTTGTTCCGGTTCAGCATCAGGAACGGTGCCGACACGCCGTTGATGCGCGGATCGCGGTAGCCGCGCGCATCGTCGCCGCCGTCGGTCTTCTCGATCTTGATCACGTCGGCGCCGAGGTCGGCCAGCATCATGCCGCAGGTCGGGCCGGCCATGATCTGGGCCAGCTCGAGCACGCGCATGCCGGAGAGGGCACCGGCCTGCGTGGAGCGTTCGGAATGCATGGGGGTTGCCATCGCTGTCCTTCGAGGTGGAGGCCGCTCAGCGGCCGTGGAACTCGGGCGTCTGCTTGGCCAGGAAGGCGCGGTAGCCGCTGCGGAAGTCCTCAGTGTCGAAGCAGTCGAATGCCTCGTCGCGCTCGCGCTCGCCCAGCGGCGTGCCGGCCGCCAGCTGGCGCGCGAACTTCTTGTGCCAGCGTGCGACCAGCGGCGCGCCGCTGGCAATGCGCTGGGCGGTCGCGGCCGCTTCGGCGGCGACCTGGTCGTCGGGCACCACGCGCGATACCAGCCCCATGCCATGCGCCTCGTCGGCGCCGACGATCCTGCCTTCGAACAGCAGCTCCAGCGTGCGCGACTCGCCGATCAGCCGGATCAGCGGCGCCATCTCGGCATGGGCCATTACCAGCCCGAGGTTCTTGATCGGTGCGCCGAAGCGGCTGCCCTGGCCGCAGATGCGGATGTCGGCCATCGCGGCAATCTCCAGTCCGCCGCCGACGCAGATGCCGTGGATCTGCGCGACCACCGGATGCCGGCAGTCCTGCAGCGCCTGCGCGGTGGCGTGCATCACCTTGCCGTAGGCGGTGGCCTGCGCCTTGTTCGAGCGCGCCTGGGCGAACTCGCCGATATCGTTGCCGGGGGAGAAGGCGCGCTCGCCGGCGCCGCGCACGATCACGCAGCGCACGCCGTCGTCGGCGGACAGCGCGCGGAAGGCCTCGCCCAGCTGCTGCCACATCGACAGCGTCATCGCGTTGAGCTTGGCCGGGCGATTGAGCACGACGGTGGCGATTGGGCCGTCACGGAGCGTCAGCACCGGGCTGTCGTCGGTGTTGCCCTGGTGCGAGTCCGGGCGGGAGTCGGGAGAAGCGGAAGCGGGCGTCACGGTCATCGAAGGCGCTCCTGGAGGGTTGGCTGGCGGCTCGGCGCATGGCGTCTTGCCGTAGCGTTGATTTGGTATACCATATCCCAAATCAACGCTCGCACAAAGGACGCATCGCCCATGGTTTACCCGGAAACCGCGCCGGAACAGTCTCCGGCAACGCTGGCCCCCGACCTGCCGCCGGCACGCGCCGGCGGGGAACGGGGCCGCCGTACCGGAGCCGCCGCCGCGGCGTCCCTGTCCGCGGACGGCGACGACCCGCTCGCGATCGCGCATCCGACGCTGGCCGCCGTCGTGGCCGAGCGCCTGCGGCAACTGATCATCGAGGGCACGCTGGTGCCCGGCGTCTGGCTCAACGAGCGAGACCTGTGCGAGCGGCTGCGCGTCTCGCGCACGCCGCTGCGCGAGGCCTACCGGATCCTTGCCGCCGACGGCCTGGTGATGCTGCTGCCCAAGCGCGGCGCGCAGGTGATCGCGATGTCCGAGCGCGACGTCGCCGATGTGTTCGACGTGCTGGCGGTGCTGGAAGGACTGACCGGACGGCTGGCCGCCGAGAAGGCCAGCGACGAGGAGCTCGCGCAGATTGCCCGGCTGCATCGTGCGATGCTCGACGCCTACGCCGCCCGCGATCTGCACGCCTACTACGAGGCCAGCATGGGCACCCATCTGGCGATCAGCGCCGCCGCCCATAACCCGACGCTGGCCGACACCCATCGCCGGCTCAATCTGCGCGTGCAGAACCTGCGCTTCCGTTCGAACCAGGACCGGGACGAATGGGCCCACGGCGTGGAAGACCACCAGCGCTTCGTCACCGCGCTGCTGGCACGCGATGGCGCCATGGTCGAGACGCTGATGCGCGAGCACGCGCTGCAGAAGAAGGCGGTGGCGATGCGCGCGGCGCGTGAGCGCGAGGCCGCGGCGGCGCGATAGTCGCAATCAGTTATTTCGGCTGTAACGCTGCATTACGTGGCCGGTGCGCGCCCCGCGGTGACCGCAGCGGGGCCGCATGCCGGGCGGGGCGGCACAAGGGCCGCTATTTCGGCGCCGGCGAGGGCGCGGCGGTTCGCCGCCAGGGTATCCACGGCAGTCTCCGCGGTCTGCCCGCCTGTGAGACGGGCTTACAACTGCATCCGTCCAGGACCGTTCCGCATCGCTACAGTCGAGCCATGTTCAACGCGCCGCCAAGCCGGGCAGCGCATCAGGAGAAAAACATGACTCGCCAATTGCTGATCGCACTCGGAACGCTGGCCGCCGGCGCGATGTTCGGTCTTGTCTCGCCCGCCCAGGCGCATTCGGACCGCCACGATCATCGGCATGGCTACCATCGGCACGAGCACTATCGTCCGGCCCCGCCGCATGTGCGGCACCGCGACTATCGCCACGACTACCATCGCTACCATGCGCGACCGCACCACGGCCATGGCCATTACGTATCGCGCCCGGGACACCGCTATGTGCCCGAGCGCTGGGTGCGGGACTCGCACGGGCATGTCGTGCGGCGCCCCGGGTATTGGACGCGTTAAAGCACACCGGCTTCGTCGGCCAGCAGGCGGCGACCAATAAAAAAACCCTCGCCTCAACGAGGCGAGGGTTTGCGTGCCGGCGCGTATCGCGCCGAGGCAGGCCGGGGATGCGGGCCGATTACAGCGCCGCGTCCTTCAGCTTCTTCAGCGCGCGGACCTTGACCTTGACCGACGCCGGCTTGGCAGCGAACCACTGCTCCTGGCCGGTGAACGGGTTCTTGCCGAAACGCTTCTTGGTGGCGGGCACTTGCACGGCGGTGACCTTCAGCAGGCCGGGCAGCGTGAATTCGCCCGCGCCCTTCTTGTTCAGCGCGCCGATCATGGTGCTTTCCAGCTGGGCCAGCACGGTCTTGACCGTCTTCGGATCGAGCTCGGTCTGCGCGACCAGGTGCGACACCAGGCTGGACTTGTTGAAGGTGTCCTTCAGCGGCTTGGGCGTCGGCGCTGCCGGCGCTGCCTTCTTGGCGGCCTTCACCGGAGCGGCGGCCTTCTTGGCGGGCGCCTTGGCGGCGGTCTTGGTTGCTGCAGTCTTCGCGGTCGGTTTAGCTTTGGTGGCCATATCGATGTCGTGAACAGGTTCAATGTTGGAGCGCAGTACCGTCGGATGCCGCCGGGCAGCGCCGCGCACAGAATAGCAAAACGGGCGAACGGTGCCTATTTTCAAGGGGTTTTCGGCGTGATTTGGCGGTTGGGCCAAGCAATGTGTCGCGCGGATGCCACCATCCCCGCGCTCGTCGCCGTCGCGATGCCGTGCGCGCTCCGATTCGGTGCCCCGATCAGCGGCGTTGCGCGACCCAGATCCCGGCCACGATCGCGGCCAGTTCGACGCCGTGATACCAGCTCGGCCACTCGCCCAGCAGCAGCGTGGACAGGATCGCCGCAAAGGCCGGCGTCAGCGTGACGAAGAACACCGGCAGCTGCGCGCCGGCACGCGCGACCGCGCGATCCCAGGCGAAATACGCCAGCAGCGACGGCACCGTGGCGACGTAGGCGAGGATGCCGACCGTCCTGGTGCTCCAGACGATGGCCTGGCCGTCGATGCCGAGCTCCCAGGCGACGAAGGGCACGCTGACCGCCACGCCGGCGACGATCTGCGCGTACAGCAGCACGATCAGCGGCAGCGCCGGCCGCTGCTTGCGCAGCAGCCACGTATAGCCGCTCCAGGCCAGCGTCGCGGCCAGCATGAACAGGTCGCCGGGCACGAAGTCGAGTTGCGCGAGCCGGCCCAGTTCGCCGCGCACCAGCACGAAGGTCACGCCGACCAGGCACAGCAGCGCGCCCGCGATATGGCTGCGCGTGGCCGGCTCACGAAAGAACGTCACGCCGACCGCCAGCAGGAACAGCGGCATCGATGCGCCGATCAGCGTCACGTTGATCGGCGTCGACGTCGTCAGCGCCAGATATTGCAGCGCGTTATAGCTGGCGATCGACAGCACGCCGAGGGCGAGGATCAGTCCCGCGTGGCGCCGCAACGCGGCCGCGTGCTCGCGCACGCCGCTCCACGCCAGCGGCGTCAGCAGCAGCCCGGCCAGCAGCCAGCGCAGGAAATTGAGCGTGATCGGCGGCACGGCGCCGGCCGCCAGATGGCCGACGATGGCGTTGCCGGCCCAGCTCAACGGCGGAAAGGCCAGCAGGAAGAGGGTCAGCCAGCCGGCGCGCGAGCCGGCGATCGGGGAGGTGGGCATGCGAAAGGAGGGGGCGAGCGCGCAGGCGTCGATGCCGGCGGCGCGGTGGCGTAGACACTGGAGCGCGCATTATGCCGCCAACGGGGGGTTCGCATGCGCCAGGCCCCGCTTTTGCAGGGGGATTGCGCGCTCGCAACCCTACCGGCGTGCTACCCCCGATCGGGGATGGCGTATTCAACCTCGGTTACCGCAGAGTGCAACCGAAATCAGTACGGCGGCGCAGCGTTAGGGCATACCATGTCCGCTTTCCGCCGGTCTGGCAGCTCAAACGGTCACGTCATGTACGCCATCCTGCCCGCCTTCGTCTCGTCGATCTTTCTCGGTTACGGCCTCTACGTGCTGGTGACGAGGGGCGTCACGCGTCTGACCACGACGTTCTTCCTGATGTGCGCGACGACGTTCGCGTGGCAGGGAACCTGGGCCTTCCTGTTCCAGACCACGCATCCCGACGTGGCGCTGCTGCTGGCCAAGGTCGGCTATCTGTTCATCGTCTTCCTGCCGACCACCTTCTATCACTTCATCACCGAGGTAACCGAGCGCCGCGGCGAGCGGCCGTGGCTGCTGGTGTCCTACGGCATGTCGCTGTTGCTCGCGGTGGTATTGCTGACATCCGATCGGCTGGTCGCCGATTACTACCTCTACGGCTTCGGCAACTACCCGCGCGCCGGGATCCTGCACCCGGTCCATGTCGCGCAGACCGTGCTGCTGGCGCTGCGCAGCGGCTGGCTGCTGCTCGATGCGCGGCGCAACGCGGTGGGCGAGAAGCGCCAGCGCCTGACGCTGTGCCTGTGGAGCCTGGGCCTGTATTCGCTGGCCGCGATCGACTATGCGGTCAATTACGGCCACGACTTCTATCCGCCGGGCGTGGTCTTCATCGCGGTGAGCCTGGGCATCATCGCGCTGTCGATCGTCCGCTACGACCTGATGCATCCATACTCGCTGGCGGCCACCGTGGCCCACGAAGTGCGCACGCCGCTGGCGACCATCCGCATGCAGACGCAGGAACTGGCGGCGGTCTGGCCGACCGTGCTGGACGGCTATCGCCGCGCCGTCGAGCATGGCCTGATCGAAGATGGCCTGCGCCCCGGCCAGCTCGAGCGGCTGCCGACGCTGCTTCGCGCGATCCGTGGCGAGGTCGACGGCACCCAGGCCGTGATCGAAATGGCGCTGGCCTCGATCACGCTGGAGCGGCTCGACCGCGGCAGCTTCGTGCCGCACGGCGTCGCGCAATGCGTCCAGTCCGCGCTGGAACGCTACCCGTTCCGCGCCGGCGAGCGCGAACGGGTTTCGGTGCGGGCGATACCGGACGGCTGGCGCTTCCGCGGCTCCGACACGCTGCTGGTCTACGTGTTGTTCAATCTGTTGAAGAACGCGCTGCAGGCGATGCGCGCACATCAGGCCGGCGCCGCAGACGGCGGCCGCATCGAGATCTCGGCGCGCGAATCGGGCGGCTTCTATCAGCTGCGCGTGCGCGATACCGGTCCCGGGATTCCGGCGGACGTGCTGCCGCGCATCTTCGATCCGTTGTTCTCGACCAAGCCGCACGGCAGCGGCGCCGGCATGGGGCTGGCGTTCTGCCGGCGCGTGATGGAGGCCTTCGGCGGCCGCATCGACTGCCAATCGGCGCCGGGCCGCCATACCGTCTTCACGCTGCATCTGCCGGTCGCGGTGGCGGCCGAGCCGCCGGAGCCGGCGCACGCGGCCGCCGCGATCGGCCCGCTCGATGCGCTCGAGCGGATCGAGCCGATGCAGCCGATGCAGTCGATCCAGCCACTGGGCCACGGCACGGCCGCCTGACGCGACGGCCGTGCCGCAGGTCAGCCCGAGCGGCCGACCTGCTTCGCTGCTAGTTGGCCAGCACCGGCGCGCTGACCTCATACTCCTTGACCCGCTCGACGATCTCCTTCGGGAATCGCGCGATCCGCTTGTCCTTGTCGGCGAACACGATCTGCTGGTAGCCCAGCGAAACCGGCCGCTCGTCGACGCAGAAGCGGAACAGCAGATACGCCGAGCACTGCTTGACCTGGAAGGTGTTCAGGTAGCAGTCCACACGCTGGAACGGGAAGGTCTCCTCGACATATTCCTGGTGCGCGCGCTTGGTCACGAAGACGCCGCCCGCGGCCAGCAGGTTGCCGTGGATGCACTCGTGGAACCAGCGCTCGCGGCAGATGCCCTGCCATTCGAAATAGCGCGCGAAGTAGGTGTTCATGAAGGCGTTGGAATCCTTCAGATAGATGTCGATCGTGTGGTGGAACGTCTTGCGGGGAGGGGTCTCGACCTGGTCCTGCGCCAACTGGCCGGTACCGCGGTTCAGGATGTGGGGAATCACGTCACGCATCAACATGGAAAAAGCTCCTGGATCAATGGCTGCGAGCGGCAGCCTCGCTTGCCCCCGGGGGAGAGGGGGCATGGCGCATTCTGGCCGGAGACCCTGCACGGACGTCACCCAACCTTTGCGGGTAGACGAGGGGCTGCGCACGTAAGCGGAACTTGCCATTGCCGTCCCGCCGCTGACTGCGTGATGCCGCACCAACCCGCGGTAAACCCTAGTGGTATAGGTAACTAGACCTTATTACAGTGGCAGTTCGCCGAGTCCGCTCACTGAGTTCGGTGACCGAGTTCGCTCACTGAGTGCGTTTCCCGGGGCCGCGCGTTCGTTTGCATCGGGCCCGTCCGCTGCCCTGCGCCGCGCTTCGGCCCCACCGTCTGCCGCCCATCGATGTCCGATTCCCTGTCCTCGACCGAACTGTTGTCGCGCAGCCGCGAGCCGGTCTATCTGCAGCTGGCGACCATCTTTCGCCGCCGCATCGAGAGCGGGGTCTGGCGGCCCGGCGAACGGATCCCTTCGCTCGAGGACCTGTGCCGGCAGTACGGGGTCGCGCGCATGACGATGCATCACGCGCTGTCGGTACTCGACGACGAAGGCCTGATCGCGCGCTCGCGCGGCCGCGGCACCTTCGTCAAGGGCGGTTGCAAGCGGCGCCGGCCGGTGTCGCTGCCGGTCACCTGGGGCCAGGCGGTCGAGGTCGGCGAGCAGCTCGGCACCGAGGCGCTGGTCGAGTCCGCGGGCAGCGTGCCGTTGCCCGACGAGCTCGGCATGCCGTGCGAGGCCGAGCGCGCGCCCGCCTACCACTTCCTGCGCCGGCTGCACCGGCTCGACGGCCGGCCCTTCGCGATCGGCGAGGTCTATATCGAGGAAGGCCTGTTCGCGCGCAATCCGCGCGCGTTCCGGCAGGGCGCGTCGGTGCCGGTGCTGGATCGCTTTCCGGGGCTGCGGGTATCGAGCGCCCGCCAGCGGCTGTCGATCATCGCGGCCGGTGCGGAATCGGCCGCCGCGCTGGCGCTGCCGGTCGGCGCGCCGGTCGCCGAACTGCGCCGCCACGCATGCGCCGGTGGCGTGATCGTCTATTACGCGCGCATCGAATTTCCGACCGAATACGTCTGCCTCGACTTCGATCTGCTCGACCCGGGCGGCCTGGCCGGATGATCCAGCAGGCCGGCTCACCTATCCCCAACCGATTTCAATTCGATCGACCTGAGACCAAGGAAGCGCGCAATATGGAGACCAACCCAACCCAGCAAGCCGGGCAGACGCTGAACGGCGCCGAGAGCCTGGTCACGACCCTGCTCGCCTGCGGCGTCGATACCTGCTTTGCCAATCCTGGCACCAGCGAGATGCATTTCGTCGCGGCGCTCGACCGCATTCCCGGCATGCGCTGCGTGCTGGGTTTGTTCGAGGGCGTGGTCACGGGCGCGGCCGACGGCTATGCCCGCATGGCCGACAAGCCGGCGGCGACGCTGCTGCATTGCGGACCGGGCCTGGCCAACGGCCTGGCCAATCTGCACAACGCACGGCGCGCGCAGACGCCGATCGTCAATATCATCGGGGACCAGGCCACCTATCACCGGCCGCTCGATGCGCCGCTGACGGCCGACACCGAGGGCTGGGCGCGGCCGGTATCGGTCTGGACCCGCACCGCGCAGCGCGCCGATCAGGTCGGCGCCGATGCCGCGGCCGCGGTGCAGGCCGCCTGCGCCGCGCCCGGCGGCGTGGCCAGCCTGATCCTGCCGTCCGACGTGTGCTGGGACGAAGGCGGCAAGGTAGCCGCGCCGCTGCCGCCGCTGAGCGCGCCCAAGGTGTCCCCGGACGCGATCGAGCAGGCCGCGCGCTGGCTGCGCTCCGGCCAGCCGACGCTGCTGGTGCTGGCCGGCACGGCGCTGCGCGAGGCGCCGCTGGCCGATGCGCACCGCATCGCCGCTGCCACCGACGCGCGGCTGATCACGCCGATGTCCAATGCGCGCGTGTCGCGCGGGCGCGGCCGGTTCGCCGTCGAGCGCGTGCCTTACTCCGGCGATGCCGCGCGCGCCAGGCTGGCCGGCATCCGCCAGGTGATCCTGGTCGGCGCGCCGCCGCCGGTGACCTTCTTCGCCTATCCCGGCAAGTCGCCGCGCCCCTATCCCGAGGACGCGCAGATCCACGTGCTGGCCCGTCCCGAGCAGGACCTAGCCGATGCGCTGGCGCGCCTGGCCGACGCGCTCGGCGCGCCCGCGGTGCCGGTGCCTGATGGCCCCACCCCGGCTGTCGCACCGGCCGGCGTCGCCAGCGGCGCGGTAACGTCCGAAGCCGTCGCGCAGACGCTGAGCGCGCTGCTGCCGGAGCAGGCTGTCGTGGTCGAGGAGAGCGTCAGCTTCGGCCGCGCTTTCTATCCCGGCACCGTGCATGCCGCCCCGCACGATTGGCTGCAGCTGACCGGTGGCGCCATCGGCGCCGGCCTGCCGCTGGCGGTCGGTGCCGCCGTGGCCGTGCCGGACCGGCGCGTGGTCGCGCTGCAGGCCGACGGCTCGGGCATGTACACGGTGCAGTCGCTGTGGACGATGGCGCGCGAGCAGCTCGACGTTACCGTGGTGGTGCTGGCCAATCGCAAGTACGCGATCCTGCTGGGCGAACTGGCCGGCGTCGGCGCCAATCCGGGCAAGACGGCACTGGACATGCTCGACATCGGCAATCCGGATCTCGACTGGGTCAAGCTCGCCGCCGGCATGGGCGTCGAGGGCGCGCGCGCGGCCGACATGGAGAGCTTTGCCGATCTGTTCGCGATGGCGAACAAGCGCAAGGGGCCGTTCCTGATCGAGCTGGTGATTTGAGTTTTTGGGGTTGTGGGCGCCCGACCTTCTTCCCGGCCCTCTCCCGCCAGCGGGTGAGGGAGAACACCGTCGGCATGGGAAAAGCCCGCTGGTTTGCTGTCCTCTCCCGCTTGCCGGAGAGGGGCTGGGGGAGAGGGCAGGGGCATCCCCCTTCACGACCGAATAATCCACCCTTCCGGACAAGCGAATTGCCGAAGCGCTGATGACTGCGGCAAGCTGCCCGCGGAAGGCATCGAGCCAGGAGACAGCATGACGACACCCACCACCGCGGCACAGGCCGAGCAGGGGCCGGACCGCATCTATGCGGCCCTGCTGAACGAAGGGCGCTTTCGCATCCAGCACTGCCGCGACTGCGGCCGCTACGTGTTCTATCCGCGCAATCTGTGCCCGCACTGCGGCGGCGAGGCGCTGGACTGGACCGATCCCAAGGGTACCGGCACCGTGTATTCGACCAGTGTCGTGCGCCGCAAGCCCGATGCGGGCGGCGACTACAACGTCGCGCTGATCGATCTGGACGAAGGCGTGCGGATGATGAGCCGGGTCGAGGGCGTGGCGCCGCAGGCGGTCCGCATCGGCATGCGGGTCAAGGCGCGCGTCGCGCCCGCGGCCGGCGACGGCGTTCCGGCGATGGTGGTGTTCGATCCGGTGGAGGGCTGACGCGATGCCAGCACAATCATTGCGCGGTGGCGTCGCCATCGTCGGCGTGGGCCAGGCCGGACTCGGCGAGGCCCACGGCAAGACCGAAATGGAAATCCTGGTGGAGGCGGCCAAGGCCGCCGGCATGTCGATGCGCGAGATCGACGGCATTGCCACCGCCAGCGTCGGCGCCACCATGTGGGTGATGCCGGTCGCCGAATACCTGGGCATCCATCCGAAGTTCGTCGACAGCACGATGATCGGCGGCTCGAGCTTCGTCGCGCATATGCTGCCGGCGATGCTGGCGCTGGAGGCGGGCGTCTGCGACGCGGTGCTGGTCTGCTACGGCAGCAACCAGCGCACCTCGACGGTCGGCCGCGCCGGCATCGCCAAGGTCCGCTCGGTGCTGGACCCGCAGCCGTACGAGAATCCGTACCAGCCGATGCAGCCGATCACGTCCTATGCGCTCGCGGCCGCGCGGCACATGCACCAGTACGGCACCACGCGCGAGCATCTGGCCGAGGTCGCGGTGGCCGCGCGCAAGTGGGCACAACTCAATCCCGATGCGCTGATGCGCGACCCGTTGAGCATCGACGATGTGCTGAACGCACGCATGGTGTCGGACCCGCTGTCGGTGCGCGACTGCTGCCTGGTCACCGACGGCGCCGGCGCCTATGTGATGGTGCGCGCCGAACGCGCCAGAGATCTGGCCAGGCCGCCGGTCTATGTACTGGGCAACGCCACCGCGACCTGGCACCGGCAGATCTCGAGCATGCCGGATCTGACGGTCACCGCCGCGAAGGAGTCGGGCGAGCGCGCGTTCGCGATGGCGGGCATCAAGCCGGCCGATGTCGACGTGCTCGAGCTGTACGACGCCTTCACGATCAACACGCTGCTGTTCCTCGAAGACCTCGGCTTCTGCGCCAAGGGCGAGGGCGGGCCCTTCGTCAGCGGCGGCGCCATCGCGCCCGGCGGCAGGCTGCCGGTCAATACCAACGGCGGCGGGCTGTCGTGCGTGCATCCCGGCATGTACGGCATGTTCATTACCATCGAGGCGGTGCGGCAGTTGCGCGGCGAATGCGGCGAGCGGCAGGTGGACGGTGCAGAGATTGCACTGGTGCACGGCAACGGCGGCACCTTGTCGAGCCAGTCGACCGCGATCCTCGGCACCGCGGCGGCGCTGTAGCAGGCTCGGCGTTCGAGCCAGTGCTGCGACGGCATGCCGCAGCAAGCCGGCAGCCGGGTACGCAAGCGCGCAAGGCAATGCGGGCGAACGTTTAACACGTTCGTCCGCATTTTTTCGTTTGGCGACATCAGGTCCGCGCGAAGTCTCCCGAACTTGGCATGGGCCGTCAACGATGGCGCCGCGCCACTCGTCTAGAGAATGCGATGGCGAATCGCTGGCCGGCAGGCGCCGCCGGCGGCCGAGCGATCGTCCCCGTGCCCTTGTCCCGCCGTTGCCGAGTCTTTCGAGCCTGCCGCCACATGACGCTACCCGCCTGCCCCATTCCATCGTTCCTCTGTGCCAAGCCACATGCGGAAGACCCGCGATCCCGCACGTGCCAGCCGCCGCTGCGGCCGCGCGATGCCGCGCAAGTCGCGCGCACCGCCACCCGGCTGTTCCTCGGCGAAGGCAGCATCGACGTCACGCTGGCAGCGGATGCCGGCGGGCGCCTGCGTTCGGTTCTCGCCGATATCGCGCGCGAATACCGCCTGGGCCTGCGTCGCTGCGACCGCGCGCCCGATTCCGAGGCAGCGCATGCCGCCCTCGAGCTCGAGATGGGCGTCAAGGTGCTGATGCGGCTGAGCGATTGCCTGGGTGCCCTGTTCGATCCGCATGGCGCCGTGCAAGACCGCGACCAGCAAGAGGATGTCGCCAGGCGAGCCGCGCTGATCGAGTGCGCGGCGGCGATTGCCGACGAGGCGCTGGTCTGCCGTGACGAGCGCGCCGTCAATGCCGGCGCCGCGCCGGTACAGCGCTGCCTGACCATTTCGGCAGCAGGCGGCGAGATTCGCCTGCACAAGTTCTGCCGCTGGCAGCGGAGCTCGGGTCCGCGCGGCGCCGCCGAACCCGATCGCGCCGATCTCGCGGCCGAGGGCGGCACGGCCGATGCCCCGGCGACCCATGGCACCGAGATGGACGCGTGCCTGAGCTTCCGGATCCGGCCCTGGCGCCGCGCCGGGCGCCGGCGCGATGGCGACCCGCGGCGCGTGCTGCTGCGCTGCCGTATCCGGCCGGTGCGTGTGGGAGACGCGCGGCGCATGCACGAAGCCGTGCCGATCCCGGGCCCCGGCGTGCGCCACAGGCTCGCCGCTGGCGACTGGCGGGGTGCGCTGCTGGCGCTGCTGATCCGGTTGTTCCGGCTGCCGATGCGTGGCCGCGGCGAACTCGCGGGCAGGGCCCAGCTGAAGGTCTATCCGATGCCGCGCGACGGGCGCGCGGCGGTCGTTGTGCGGGTGGGCGGCGAAGGGGCGCGGCGGCACGGATACCGTGCGGCCATCCACGGCATCGAAGCGGTCAGGCAGGAACTGCAGGGGCCCCGGCGTCTGCTGCCGGCGCTTGCGCCGGAGCCCGCATGCCGCGACGACGACGGCGTGCGCTGCTACTGACCATCGAGCCCCGCGTGGCGCACCGCGCCATCCGGTGCGCCCGGTTTGCCGCAGCGCACCCACGGCCGCGCGGAAGGCGGCCTTAGCCAAATGCAAATGGCGAGCGCGCCGGCGCACCCACACACTGCGGTGATGGCATCGGCGAAAGCGCCCGGGCTCCCTCTATATGTAAACGGGTAAACGGACCCTGCCCATGCGGACCGAATGTGCGCGAACAACGAAGTGCGCCGGCCGAGCCAGACCGTTCACCTCAGGAGGAGACGCATGGCAACGAAGCAAACACGATGGCGGCCCGCCGGCATGCTGGCGACCGTGCTGGGCGCGCTGATTCCACTGGCCGGCGTGGCCGCGCTGGCGCTGAGCGAAGGCGTGGCGGCGGCCGACCCCTATCCCTCGCGCCCGATCAAGCTGATCGTCGGCTATACGCCGGGCGGTCCGGTGGACACCGCGGCACGCGTCTATGCGGATCATCTCGGACGCGTGCTCAAGCAGCCGGTGGTGGTCGACAATCGCGCCGGCGCCAGCGGCGCGATTGCCGCCGAGGTCACGGCCAAGGCGCCGCCCGACGGCTACACGCTGTACTTCGTCGCCAGCCCGACGATGACGATGACGCCGCTGATCCAGAAGGCGGTCAACTTCAATCCGACCCGGGACTTCAGCCATATCGGGCTGATCACCGATTACACCAACGTGCTGCTGATCAACAAGGACTTCCCGGCCCGCAACGTCGGCGAGCTGGTCGAGTACGCCCGCAGGCACCCGCAGGGCGTGGCGTTCGGCTCGGCCGGCGTCGGCGCGTCCAACCATCTGTCGGCCGAACTGCTGGCGCAGATGAGCGGCGTCAAGATGCTGCACGTACCGTACAAGGGCAACTCGCCGGCGATGACCGACGTGATCAGCGGCAAGATCGCCTTCATGTTCGATATCACCGGCACCGCGATCGGCCATATCCAGGGCGGCAAGGTGCGGCCGCTGGCGGTGACGTCGAAGGAGCGCAACGCCGCGCTGCCGAACGTGCCGACCATGGTCGAGTCCGGCTTGAAGGACTATGCGGTGACCGGCTGGTATGCGCTGATCGGCCCGCCGAAGCTGCCGGCCGAGGTAGTCGACACGCTGGTCAAGGCGCAGCAAGCCGTCGGCGACGATCCGGCCTTCCGCCAGCGCATGACGCAGGGCGGCTACGACCTGAACATCACCGGCCCGAAGCCGCTGGCGGAGCGGATCGAGCGCGAGCTGCGCCTGTGGGGCGGGGTGGTCAAGACGGCGAAGATCGAGGTGGAATGACGGCTGTCGCGTCATTCCCGCAGAGGCGGGACCCGGCGTCTTCGGCCTTGTGAAGGCTTGGTGGCCTGCCGCCGTTCCGAGGCCGCCGGGCCCCGCTTTCGCGGGGACCACGGATGCAGGCGATGCGGGCCGTTGCAGGTGGTTGCGGGCGCGCGGGCAACGGCAGGGGTTATTCCTCGACCACCGCCCATCCCTCCATCGCCTGCCCGCCAGCATCGTCGCCGGTCCACAGCAGCACACGTCCGGGCTGCTGTTCGTCCCGGCGGCCCCCGACCGTGACCACGTCGTGGTCGAACAGCGGCGCCATGCCGCGAAAGCCGAAGCGCCTGACGTTCGCCCGTGGCAGTTCGCGCCGCAACAGGTCGACCATCAGCACCGCCTGCAGCGGACCGTGGACGACCAGGCCGGGATAGCCCTCGACGTCACGCACGTAGTCGTGGTCGTAATGGATGCGATGCCCGTTGAAGGTCAGCGCCGAGAAGCGGAACAGCATGACCGGATCGGCATGCAGCTGGCGCTGCCATTGCGGCTGGTGCGGCAGGCGCGGGCGCGGCGGCTGGGCCTGGCCCGGCTCCGGCATCGCGCGATAGACGATGTCATGGCGCTCGCTCAGTGCCGTCTCGCCGCCGACGGTCAGCACATGGCGGACCGACACGAACCACAGCTCGCCGCTGCGGCCGGTCTTCTGCTGGACCTCCTCGATGGTCGAGGTTCGCGTCACGGTGTCGCCGACCCGCAGCGGACGCTGGAAGTCGAGCTCGCTGCCGGCCCACATCCGCCGGGGCAGCGGCACCGGCGGCAGGAAGCCGCCCAGCACCGCGTGGCCGTCGCGGCCCAGCTTGCGCTGCGGCGCACGCGGCAGGAAATAGAGCCAGTGCCACAGCGGCGGCAGCGGTCCGCTCGCGATCGCGTCGCCGTCCAGGTCCAGCGTGGCGGCGAGGCCGAGCACCGGTTGCAGCGCCAGCGTCTCGGTGCGGCTCTCGCTGCGGCCGATCCACTGGCGCAGCGCTTCGAGGCTGGTATCGGCCTCGGTCTTCGTGTCGTGACTGGTATTGGTGTTGATTCGGGTATCGGCGTGGGCCGGATCGGCCGTCAATGGTTGGGCCACGGGAATCCTCTCAGTGTTGTAGGAATGGCAGGGACGGCGTCTTCGCACCGTCTCTGCGAGCGTAGGAGTTCAGCCTGCGGCCGGCAACCAGTCCGCCATGCTGTCCATGTGTTCGAGCGCCCAGACGCGCGCGATGATCGTGCGCATCTCCGCCTCGCTGGCGCCCTGGCGGAAGGCCGCCAGCTGCAGTGCCTTGGCTTCGAGCTCCGGCCGGCTCAGCGTGTTGTCCGGATCGCCCTTGGGTACATCCACGCGTGCTTCGAGCGTGCGGCCGTCGGTGGTCGTCACGGTGACGCGGCCGATCCACTGGCGCGGATAGGCGGCGTTGATCTCGGCATCGAGCGCCATCGCCACCTTGTCGCGGAAGGCCGCGACGCGCGCATCGCGCAGCGCGTGCTGCTCGAACTCGCCCAGGCCCGCGTGGCCATGCCAGGCGACCAGCCCGAGCACCGTGCCCATCGAGAACTTCGCCTGATGAATCGTGACCGGATCGACCACGGGGCCCAGTACGTCGATCGCGCCCTGGTGAACGTGCGCGGTCACGCTGGCGATCTGCTCGGGATCGACGCTCTCCCGCTGCATCAGCGCCTTCAGCGCGTCGGCGGCCGGGTGGGTGTGCCGGCATGAGGCGAAGAACTTGAACGAGGTCTCGGCGGTGGCCCAGCGCGTGCCCAGGCCGTCGGTCAGCCGCGCCGGATCGGCGTCGCTGGACATGCCGGCCGCCATGCCTTGCGCCCCCTCCAGGATGCGGCGCGCGCCGGTGAAGCCGGCCCGCGCCAGATGCGCCGACATCAGGCCGTCGGCGGCCGCCTTGGCGGTATGCAGCTGCTTCGAATCGGCGGCGTCGCGCAGGAATTCCCACAGGCCCGCGGCCTGGGTGCCGGCCGAGCCCAGCGCCTGGTTGATGCCCTCGGCATCGAGCCCGTACAGCTTGGCCACCGCGGCCGCGGCGGCCAGCGTGCCGACCGTGCCGGTGGTATGGAACACGCGATAGTGCGAGCGGCCCATGAATTCGCCGATGCGGATGCCGGCCTCGTAGCCGGCGATCGCCGCGGTCAGCAGCTGCGCCCCGCTGCTGCCCTCGGCCTGGGCCGCGGCCAGCACCGCGGGAAACACCACCGCGGCCGGATGCAGCACCGAGCCGTTGTGCA
Source organism: Cupriavidus gilardii (assembly GCF_013347325.1). Classification (NCBI taxonomy): domain Bacteria; kingdom Pseudomonadati; phylum Pseudomonadota; class Betaproteobacteria; order Burkholderiales; family Burkholderiaceae; genus Cupriavidus; species Cupriavidus gilardii. The sequence goes on from NZ_CP054624.1 coordinate 108,114, forward strand.
CATCGTCCTGCTCGACCACATGCGAGGCCGCGGCGTTGACCAGCGCGGCGAACCACGGCGAGGTGCGGCGGCGATCGACCAGCACCTCGGCCGGGCCCTGCTGCGGGCCCATCGCCACGGCGAACTCCTGCAGCCGGCGGATCGCCGGGGCGTCCTTGCCGGCGAGGGCCGAGGCGATCCAGTCGAGGAACAGGTCCTTGGTGCGTTCGACCACGGACGGCGGCACGTCGGACAGCGTGAAGCGGGCAAGGAACTCGCAGAGTTCGCGCGTGGGATAGGAGCTTGTGGAGCTGGGCATCGGCTTGGCGTGGAACGGGTTGGCGCGGCGGGGGAGCGGCGGGGGGAGCGGTGAGGTAGCTGCCGCCCTAGAAGGACCGCGGCAGCCCCAGCACGTGCTCGGCCACGTAGGACAGGATCAGATTGGTCGAGATGGGTGCGACCTGGTACAGACGCGTCTCGCGGAACTTGCGCTCGATGTCGTATTCGGCGGCGAAGCCGAAGCCGCCGTGGGTCTGCAGGCAGACGTTGGCCGCTTCCCACGAGGCATCGGCCGCCAGCAGCTTGGCCATGTTGGCCTCCTTGCCGCAGGGCTGGCCCGCGTCGAACAGCTCGGCGGCCCGGTAGCGCATCAGGCTGGCGGCCTCGACGTTGACGTAGGAGCGGGCGATCGGGAACTGGATGCCCTGGTTCTGGCCGATCGGGCGGTCGAACACGACGCGCTCGCACGCATAGTGGCTGGCGCGCTCGACGAACCAGTAGCCGTCGCCGATGCATTCGGCCGCGATCAGGATCCGCTCGGCGTTCAGCCCGTCGAGGATGTACTTCAGGCCCTTGCCTTCCTCGCCGATCAGGTTCTCGGCCGGGATCTCCAGGTTGTCGAAGAACAGCTCGTTGGTCTCGTGATTGACCATGTTGCGGATCGGCTGGACCGTCAGGCCGTTGCCGATCGCCTCGCGCAGGTCGACCACGAACACGGACAGCCCTTCGGACTTGCGCTTGACCTGGTCCAGCGGCGTGGTGCGCGCCAGCAGCAGCATCAGGTCCGAATGCTGCACGCGCGAGATCCAGACCTTCTGGCCATTGACGACATAGCGGTCGCCCTGGCGCACCGCGGTGGTCTTGAGCTTGGTGGTATCGGTGCCGGTGGTCGGCTCGGTCACCGCCATCGACTGCATGCGCAGCTCGCCCGCGGCGATGCCCGGCAGCCAGCGCTGCTTCTGCGCCTCGGAGCCGTGCCGCAGCAGGCAGCCCATCACGTACATCTGGCCGTGGCAGGCGCCGGAATTGCCGCCGCTGCGATTGATCTCCTCCATGATCACGGAGGCGGCCGTCAGCGGCAGGCCGGAGCCGCCATAGTTCTCCGGAATCAGCGCCGACAGCCAGCCGGCCTGCGTCAGCGCCTGGACGAACTCTTCGGGAAAGGCGTCCTGCTGCTCGACGCGCTGCCAGTAGGCGGAATCGAAGCCGGCGCACAGATCGCGCACCGCTTCGCGGATTTCGGGGTAATGCGCATCGCGCGCCTGGTCGATCGTCATCGGTGGGCCCTTCGCGGGGAATCACGGGAATGCGGCCATTATTCCCGAGCCCGCCGCGCACCGACATTCGCATTTGCCAAAGAGCGGCTTAGGGCGCGCCTTACCTGCGCCCCGGAGCCCGCGCCGCGGCGCGGGACGACGGCTCAGACGGGCTCGCGGGCCGCGTCGATCAGGTAGTGGACCAGGGTCTCGGCGAACTGCGGCAGCTCCCTGCCGGGCCGGCGCACCAGGCGCAGCTCGCGCCTGGCCCAGTCGTCCTCCAGCGTGATGAAGCGCAGCACCTTGCGGCTGGCGTAGCGGCGCGCACAGCTGTTGGGCACGATCGCGATGCCGGCGCCCGCCTCGACCATGCGGCAGACCGCATCGAAGCTGCCGACCTGGATGCGCAGGCTGATGCGCTTGCCCATGCCGCTGGCGATGCGGTCGAGAAACGACTGGATCGCGCTGAACTGGTTCAGCCCGACGAAGCGGCAGGTGTCGAGCAGATCGGCGAAATGCAGCCGCTTGAACTGCGGCAGCGGGTGGTTGACCGGCGCGATCACGATCAGCTCGTCGCTGCACAGCTGCATCACGTCCAGATCCTCGGTGGCGACCTCGCCGGCGACGATGCCAAGGTCCGCCGCGCCGGCACCGATCGCCGAGACGATTTCCTGCGACAGGTGTTCCTCCAGCTCGATGTCGACGTCCGGGTTTTCCGACAGGAAGCGCGACAGCGCGCTGGCGAGGAAGGAGTTGGTCGCGGTGGTGTTGGCCAGCAGCCGGACCTTGCCCTTGACGCCCTTGGCGTAGGGCCGCAGATCGGCATGCAGGCATTCGAGCTCGCGAAAGACCTCGCGCGCGTGGCGCAGCAGCGCGTCGCCGGCCGGCGTCAGGCGCACCCCCTTGACCTGGCGGATCAGCAGCTGGGTCTGGAACGCTTCCTCCAGCTGCTTGATGCGGGTGCTCGCCGCCGGCAGCGACAGGAAGCTGCGTTCGGCCGCCCGCGTCAGGTTATGGGTTTCCCCTACGTTCAGAAACAGGCGCAGGTCGGTCAGGTCGTAATGCATCGTGTCGTGATGGGTTTGGCGGGATCGAACGGAGGGTTTCGGCGCGCGGAAGGCGTCTTTTGGGATTGGCGAATTCTCCTTTCGCTGCCGGCAATTTATCGTATATGCCGCTTCAATAGAACCTCGTAGGTGGGACAGGAGACCGATGATGACGGCGAAGGTGGAAGGATCGGCCGCAGGCAAGACGGCAGGCACGATGGCTGGCAAGGTCGCGGTGGTGACCGGCGCGGGCGGCGGCATCGGCCGCGGCATCGCGCTGGCGCTCGGCGCCGCGGGCGCGCGCGTGGTGGTCAACGATATCGGCGTGTCGCTGAGCGGCGAGGGCGGCGATGCAGGGCCGGCGCAGCGCGTGGTCGAGGAGATCCAGGCCGCCGGCGGCGAGGCGGTGGCCAACACCGACAGCGTGGCGAGCTGGCAGGGAGCCAACGCGATCGTCCAGTGCGCGCTCGACCGGTTCGGCCGCATCGACGCCGTGATCAACAACGCCGGCAATCTGCGCGACCGCATGTTCTTCAAGATGAACGAGGAGGAATGGCGCGCGGTGATCGACGTGCATCTGCACGGCACCTTCTTCGTCAGCCGCGCGGCCGCGCCGTACTTCAAGGACCAGCAGGGCGGCGCCTATGTCCATATGACCTCGACCTCCGGCCTGATCGGCAATTTCGGCCAGGCCAACTACGCAGCGGCCAAGCTGGGCATCGCCGCGCTGTCCAAATCGATCGCGCTGGACATGGCCCGTTTCAACGTGCGCTCGAACTGCATCGCACCGTTCGCCTGGAGCCGGATGACCAGCTCGATTCCGTCGGAGACGCCCGAGGAGCGGGCGCGCGTGGCCAAGCTGCAGAAGATGGAGGCAGGCAAGGTCGCGCCGATGGCGGTGTTCCTCGCCAGCGAAGCGGCGCGCGAGGTCAATGCGCAGATCTTCGCGGTGCGCGCCAACGAGATCATGCTGATGAGCCAGCCGCGCCCGGTGCGATCGGTGCATGCCAGCGAAGGGTGGATGCCGGAGTCGATCGCCGAGATCGCGATCCCCGCAATGCGCAACAGCTTCTATCCGCTGGAGCGCTCGCCCGACGTCATCAACTGGGATCCGATCTGACCTCCGCCGCTGCCGGCAGTGCGCCGGCAGCGCTGCCAGCGCTGGCAGCACGATGTGCCGGGTGCTGACGCCCGGCGCGTTGTCGTCCCTCTGTCCCTGGACGCTCAGTGGCTTGGTCTCGGTCGCTCGGTCTCGGTCGCTCGGTGCGCCCGACCTCTGTCCGTCTGTTCCGCTCTTCTTCCTCCGGCGTTCGTCCGCTTCCTCGTTTTTCTTCGATCGATTGTCGCCGACGCGCAAGTCGTCGCGCATTGCGGTTTCCCCTGATCGTGGTCCACTGCCGTCGATGACGGCCGTTCGTTCCGCCGGCGCTGCCGCATCGTTCGACTCGCGTGCCGCATGTGGCCCGCAACTTGCTGGTGTACCGGCAACGGTGGCCGACGGATGCCGCCGCGCGGGCAACCGCGACGGGGACACAGCGATGCGATCGACGCGGTCGAATGCGAGCTGGAACCTGTAGCGGTTTCGGCATTCCAATGGGCACGCACCCTCGCGGTGCGCGCCACGATTCCAAAGGGGAGACGCGATTGCCTCGACGGTGCATGGAGACAACCGGCGAACGATGCTTCGCCACGCCCGGGCGGACCGCAGCACGACGCCCGGCTCGATGGGTAAACCCTGCTTTCCCGCAACGCGATGCGCGATGTCGCGGCGCTCCGTTTTCATCCTGCTTCGACCCCGCCTTCGCGCCTCGCTTCGGTCGCGATTGCGCGCAGCGCGAACACGTCGGCAGCGTGTCGCGCAACGTTGCGCGCGAGACCCTGGCAGCCGCAACGATGCAGGATGTGCCAACGTACGACCCCACCCGTTCCAAGGTTTTGCAGTCCCGGTATGTCGGCGATGCTCGTCGGAAGCAATCGTTACAAACGGGTCAGTGCAGCACCAAAGGGAAAGGTGTAAGGTGTGTCCCAGAACATGGTCGCACCGCCCAGTGCGAACCGGTCAGCGTGCCGCTCAGTCGCACGCCGCCAGGACGCAGTTTTCGCGAGCAGGACAGCGCCGTTGCGAGTGCGCAATGCGCGTCAACAAGCTCTTCCCCCTGGGCGTTATTTGACTATGATGAAGTAAAGACTTCGCAACATGGTCAGTCTTCCGCCAAGCCGGGGTGGCGGTATTCAAAGGCTGATACGTGGAATGAGGCAGGGTACCTACCTGCAGACGGACTGCGTTCGCCTCGGACGAGACTCTGACGGGAGTGAGGTATGGACATTTTCGGCCACTACGCCACGCGCTTCGAAGCTCGCAAGGAAGAGGAATACAGCATCCAGGAGTACCTGGAGATCTGTAAGAAAGACCCTACTGCCTATGCGACCGCGGCCGAGCGCATGCTCGCCGCGATCGGGCAGCCGGAGCTGGTAGACACGCACCACGACCCGCGACTGTCGCGCCTGTTCTTCAACAAGGTCATCAAGATCTATCCGGCGTTCCGTGAGTTCTACGGCATGGAGGACACGATCGAGCAGATCGTCTCGTTCTTCAAGCATGCCGCGCAGGGTCTCGAGGAACGCAAGCAGATCCTCTACCTGCTCGGGCCTCCCGGCGGCGGCAAGTCCTCGCTCGCCGAGAAGCTCAAGTCGCTGATGGAGCAGATCCCCATCTACGCGCTGAAGGGCTCGCCCATCCATGAATCGCCGCTCGGCCTGTTCTCGCCCGAGGAAGACGGCAAGATTCTGGAGGAGGACTATGGCATCCCGGTCCGCTATCTGAACACGATCGCCTCGCCATGGGCGGTCAAGCGCCTGCACGAGTTCAACGGCGACATCACGCGCTTCTGCGTGGTCAAGCTGCGGCCCTCGGTGCTGTCGCAGATCGCGATCGCGAAGACCGAGCCGGGCGACGAGAACAACCAGGACATCTCCTCGCTGGTCGGCAAGGTCGATATCCGCAAGCTCGAGGACTATCCGCAGGACGACCCCGACGCGTACTCGTATTCCGGCGGCCTGTGCCTGGCCAACCGCGGCCTGCTCGAGTTCGTCGAGATGTTCAAGGCGCCGATCAAGGTCCTGCACCCGCTGCTGACGGCGACGCAGGAGGGCAACTACAAGGGCACCGAGGGCTTCGGCGCGATTCCGTTCGACGGCGTGATCCTGGCCCACTCGAACGAGGCCGAATGGCAATCGTTCAAGGCCGACAAGAACAACGAGGCCTTCCTCGACCGGATCTATATCGTCAAGGTGCCGTACTGCCTGCGCGTGTCCGACGAGGTCAAGATCTACGACAAGCTGCTGCGCAGCAGCTCGCTGTCGGCGGCGCCATGCGCGCCGAACACGCTGAAGATGATGGCCCAGTTCGCGGTGCTGACACGGATCAAGGAACCGGAGAACTCGAACATCTTCTCGAAGATGCGGGTCTACGATGGCGAAAGCCTGAAGGACGTCGACCCGAAGGCGAAGTCGTACCAGGAGTACCGCGACTACGCCGGCATCGACGAGGGCATGAGCGGGCTGTCGACACGCTTTGCGTTCAAGGTGCTGTCCAAGGTCTTCAACTTCGACAACACCGAGGTCGCGGCCAATCCGGTGCACCTGCTGTACGTGCTCGAGCAGCAGATCGAGCGCGAACAGTTCCCGCCGGAGCAGGAAGCGAAGCTGCTGTCGTATATCAAGGAATACCTGACGACGCCGTTCGTCGAGTTCATCGGCAAGGAGATCCAGACCGCCTATCTGGAGTCGTATTCCGAATATGGCCAGAACATCTTCGATCGCTACGTGGTGTTCGCCGATCTGTGGATCCAGGACCAGGAGTACCGCGATCCCAACACCGGCGAGATCCTCGACCGCAACGCGCTGAACGACGAGCTGGAGAAGGTGGAAAAGCCGGCGGGTATCTCGAACCCGAAGGACTTCCGCAACGAGATCGTCAACTTCGTGCTGCGGGCGCGGGCCAACAACGGCGGCAAGAATCCGAACTGGACCAGCTACGAGAAGCTGCGCATGGTGATCGAGAAGCGGATGTTCTCCACCACGGAGGACCTGCTGCCGGTCATTTCCTTCAACGCCAAGTCCTCGCGCGAGGATCAGGAGAAACACGAGAACTTCGTCAACCGCATGGTCGAAAAGGGCTATACGCCCAAGCAGGTCCGGCTGCTGGTGGAGTGGTACTTGCGCGTTCGAAAATCATCGTAACGGCGCCTGCACGGGGCCTCTGAACGAGGGCAACCAATATGGCCACGGTCATCGATCGGCGGGAGAATGGCGGCAACAAGAGCGCGGTCAACAAGCAGCGATTCATCAAGCGTTACCGCGAGCAGATTCGGCAGGCCGTAGCGAAGGCGGTGTCCGGCCGGAAGATCATGGACATCGAACAGAGCGGTCAGGTGTCCATTCCGGTCAAGGACATCTCCGAGCCGATATTCCACCATGGCCAGGGTGGCAAGCGCGAGTGGATCCACCCCGGCAACAAGAAGTTCGTCCGCGGAGACAGTTTCGACCGCCAGCAGCAAGGGGCGGGCGGAACCGGCTCCCGGGCGAGCGACTCGGGCGAGGGCGAGGACGATTTCGTCTTCACGCTCTCGCGCGAGGACTTCCTCAATTTCTTCTTCGAGGACATGGCGCTGCCGGACATGGCCAAGCGCCATCTGGCCAAGATCGCCGAGGTGCGCAAGGTGCGCGCCGGCTTCTCGATCGACGGCACGCCCTCGAACCTGTCGGTGCTGCGCACGATGCGCAGTTCGCTCGGCCGGCGCATCGCGCTGTCCGGGCCCTACCAGCGGCGCCTGCAGGCGCTCGAGCAGCAATACAGCGAGGTGCTCGAGGAAGAGGGCCCCTACACGGCCCGCGCGCAGGAGATGATGAAGGAGATGCGCCATCTGCGCGCCTGCATCGACCGCGTGCCCTTCATCGAGAAGCTCGACCTGCGCTACAACAACCGCGTGCTGAAGAAGCGTCCGCAGGCGCAGGCGGTGATGTTCTGCCTGATGGACGTGTCGGGGTCGATGGACGAGAGCCGCAAGGACCTGGCCAAGCGCTTCTTCATGCTGCTCTACCTGTTCCTGAAGCGGAACTACGAACGCATCGACGTCGTCTTCATTCGCCACCATACGGTCGCCAAGGAAGTCGACGAGGAAGATTTCTTCCATTCGCGGGAATCGGGCGGCACGGTGGTGTCCAGCGCGCTGAAGCTGATGGTCGACGTGATCCACAACCGTTACCCGGCCAGCCAGTGGAACATCTACTGCGCCCAGGCGTCGGATGGCGACAACTGGGCCGGCGACTCGGAGCTGTGCGGGCGGCTGCTGCGCGAATCGATCCTGCCGCTGGTGCAGTACTACGCCTATGTCGAGGTCGCGTCCGAGGAGCCGCAAAACCTGTGGGAAGAGTACATGACGGTCAAGAGCGCGCACGAGAACTTCGCGATGCAGCGGATCATCGGCGCGGACGAGATCTATCCTGTGCTGCACGACCTGTTTCAGAAGAAGGCGGCCTGACCGGACACCGGGCACCGATGCGTTGACACCCTGGCGTACCGGTGCCCGGCATGGGGTCCATGCAAGGGCGCCGCAGCGGACAGGCCTTGGCTAACCGGTGGAGCCGCGATGGCGCTCCGCCGACATGGGGGTGGGAAATGGCATACCTCTCTACCGGTTCGGAGTGGACCTTCGAACTGATCCAGCGGTACGACCGGGAAATCGCGCGCATCGCGGCCGATTTCGGTCTCGATACCTATCCCAACCAGATCGAGATCATCACCGCCGAGCAGATGCTCGACGCCTATGCGTCCGCGGGCCTGCCGGTCGGCTACAGCCACTGGTCCTACGGCAAGCACTTCCTGGCGTCGGAGCGCAGCTACCAGCGCGGGCACATGGGTCTGGCGTACGAGATCGTGATCAACTCCAACCCCTGCATCGCCTACCTGATGGAGGAGAACACGATGCCGATGCAGGCGCTGACGATCGCGCACGCCTGCTATGGCCACAACTCCTTCTTCAAGGGCAATTACCTGTTCCGCACCTGGACCAACGCCGACGCCATCGTCGACTACCTGCTGTTCGCGAAGAACTACGTTGCCGAATGCGAGCAGCGTTATGGCGAGCAGGAGGTCGAACTGCTGCTCGACTCCTGCCATGCACTGCAGAACTACGGCGTCGACCGCTACAAGCGGCCGAAGAAGCTGTCGATCACCGAGGAGCAGGCGCGCCAAGCCGAGCGGGAGAACTATCTGCAGATGCAGGTCAACGATCTGTGGCGCACCTTGCCGAAGCACCGTTCGCACGCGCTGGTGACCGAGGACGAACCGCCCGAGACCGAGGCCACCTTCCCGCCGGAGCCGCAGGAGAACCTGCTGTACTTCATCGAGAAGAACGCGCCGAAGCTGCAGCCATGGCAGCGCGAGATCGTCCGCATCGTGCGCAAGATCGCGCAGTACTTCTATCCGCAGCGGCAGACCAAGGTGATGAACGAGGGCTGGGCCACGTTCTGGCACTACACGATCCTGCACGAACTGTACGAGCAGGGGCTGGTCAACGACGCCTTCATGATGGAGCTGCTGCAGGCCCATACCAACGTCATCTACCAGCCGCCGTACCACAGCCCTTATTACAGCGGCCTCAATCCCTACACGCTCGGCTTCCTGATGTTCCAGGACCTGCGCCGCATGTGCGAGCACCCGGACGACGAGGATTACCGCTGGGCGCCGGAAATCGCGGGCAGCGACTGGCGCAAGACGCTGGACTTCGCGATGCGCAACTTCAAGGACGAGAGCTTCCTGCTGCAGTTCCTGTCGCCGAGAGTGATCCGCGAACTCAAGCTGTTCTCGGTGCTGGACGACGACCGCGAAAGCAAGCTGCGCGTGACCGCGATCCACGACGACGAGGGCTATCGGCGCATCCGGCAACTGCTGGCCAGCCAGTACGATTTGTCCAATATCGAGCCGAACATCCAGGTCACCAACGTCGACGTCGGCGGCGACCGCTCGCTGACGCTGCGCCATCTGCAGAGCGACCGCCGGCCGCTGGCGCAGAACTTCGAGGAGGTGGTGCGCCATGTCACGCGGCTATGGGGCTTCACCGTGCGGCTCGAGGTGGTCTACGAGGACGGCCGGCACGAGATCAAGTACGAATGCCGGCCGGAGCGCAAGCACCATCGCAAGGCGGCGTAAGCGGGAGACGGCGATACGAGGATGGCTGGCCGATCCCGCCAGGGGATCGGGGGCCGGCGCAGCCCGACAAGACGGCAAGGGCGGCGATTTCAGCGCTGAAATCGCCGCCCTTGCCGTTTGGCAGCTCCACGGCGATATCGCGAGCGCTATGCCGTCCCGGCGCCGCCCTCGATCAGCGGCTTGACGTCGGCCGCGCCGCCGCCATCGAGCTGCAGCGTCATGTACGGCGACGCCATGCGGATGCCGGCCGCGTCGAACTTCTGCTTCAGCGTCGCGTTGAACGCCCGCGTGATTTCGAATTGCGCCAGCGGCAACGTCTTGAACTGGGCCAGCACGACCGGGCCCGACGGATCGAAGCGGTCCAGCCCGAGGATGTCGAGCCCCGACAGCAGCCGATGGGCGAATCGGATGTCCTGCGCGATCTCGTCGCCGGCCTCGCGGATCAGCGCCATGGCGCGGTCCAGATCGCTGTCGTAGCGCAGGCCGATATTGAAGACCGCGAAGGCATGGCCGCGCGACAGGTTCTTGATCGCCTTGATCTGGCTGTACGGCAGCACATGCAGCGCGCCCTTGCCGTCGCGCAGCTTGATGGTGCGGATCGTCATCCCCTCGACCGTGCCGCTATGGTCGGGCAGCTCGACCACGTCGCCGATCGCGATCGAATCCTCGATCACGATGAACAGCCCCGTGATCAGGTCCTGCACCAGCGTCTGCGCGCCGAAGCCGATGGCCAGGCCGACCACGCCGGCGCCGGCGATCAGCGGCGTCACGTTGACGCCGAGGTTGGCCAGCACCGCGATCAGCGCCATCACCAGCAGCGCAACGAATACCGCGTTGCGCAGCAGCGGCAGGATGGTGCGGGCACGCATGCTAGGCGGCTGCCCGCGCCCATGTCCGGGCGCCAGCGCCTGCGTGATCGCGGTGTCGATGACGAGCCAGAACAGCCACGACAGCAGCACCGCGGCCAGCGCGCCGAATACCGCGTCGGCGAAGCGGCGGCCCAGCTCGGTTGAATGCATCAGGTGCAGCAGCGAATTGCCCCAGACCCGGCTGGCCAGCTCCAGGAAGCCGAGCCAGATCGCCAGGCGCACCAGCGCCACTGCGAAGCGCCCAAAGCGCGCCAGATAGGCCGATCGCCGCTGCCAGCGTTGCCGCGGCCCGTGCTGCGTCGCCTGCGGCGAGCGTCCGGTCACCACCGTCAGTGCCAGCGCTGCCACCAGCAGCGCTACTGTCAGGATGGTGCGGCCCAGATAGTCGTCGGCGTGACCGGCGGCGAGCAGCGTGCCGACCACCGAGGCGAACACCACGGCCAGCACCGGCAGATGCCAGGTGCCGCCGGCCAGCCGCAGCACATCGGTGACGGCCGGATGGGCCTGGCGGAACGCCAGCGGCCGGTTCGCGATCAGGTGGCCGATCTGCCGGCGAAAACGCAGGCAGAAGCAGGCCATCAGCAGCGCCGCGGCGATGTTGGACAGATTGGCGGTCACCGCGGACAGGTTGATGCCGAGCGCGGCGACCACGCGGGCATTGGTGGCGGCGTCGCCGAGCGCCGCCAGCGAGCCGATCGCGAACAGCATCGTGCGCGAGTGGTGGTGCAGGTCGTGGACCGCACGCCGCCGGTGCGCGGTACCGAAGACCGCGAACAGCGTCTGCGATACCGCCGACAGCACCGCGCCGGCAACCAGCGCATAGGCCAGCGTCAGCGCCGCGACGCCGGCCGGCACCAGATGCAGCGCCAGCGCGCGCACGATCCAGATCGCCACGCCGAATGCGATCGCCCATGGACCGACCCGGCGCAGCATGAAGATGGCGACGTCCGTCCACGACGGCACCGTGGGCAGCTGGACCCGATCGACCGGCCGCATCAGCCGTCCGCGCACCCGCCGCGCCAGCTCGTGCAGCAGCCAGCCGCCAACCGCCCAGCCCGCCAGTACCGCGGCGAACAGCTGCGCCGATGCGAGCGCGCTGCCGCGTCCGCGGTCGGTCAGCGCCTGCTGCCATTCCTCGCCGGCAAAGCGCAGACGCCAGTTCCAATAGCGCCACGGACCCTGATCCTTGCCGAGCCGGTCGTCGACCTGCTCGACCGCTTCGGCCAGCGCACCGACCAGTCCGCCGGCCTCGGCCTCGGCCTCCGACGCCGCTGCCGCCGCCGCGGGCGCGGACGCCGCTAGCCCGTCGCGGACCGCCCGCAGTTGCCCCACCAGCGCAGCCCGCTGCCGGTCGTTCTGCAGCGTCTCGATGACCTGATCGAGCGATTGCGCCAGCGGTACGCTGGCCGCGGCCTCGGAGGCCGGCGCCGACGTGGCGGCGGGGGACTGGGCGGCGGGCTTGCCCAATGGCGCGGCCGCGCCGGACAGCGGCATGGCGCCGATCGCGCAGAGCCAGATCAGCGCCAGCCATGGCAGATGACATCGCAGTTTCATCGTCGCGGGGGCCTCGTCGAAACCGGTTCTCGGCCCCGCTGGGAGGGCCGCCTTGGGCGCACTGTAACCGATGCCCATGGCCCGGGCGACCGGTCAATGTCTGACGCCGCGGCCGCCCAATCGGCGGCGCACGCAACTTGGCCGATAGTGCTACTCTAATTCCCCTCTTTTCTCCGACCCTTTTTTCATCAGGTTCTACACAGGCCCCTTACTCAGGAGATTGTTGTGGCCCGCAAAACTCCCATCGAGCGCTATCGCAACATCGGCATCAGTGCGCATATCGACGCCGGCAAGACGACCACGACCGAACGCATCCTGTTCTACACGGGCGTCAGCCACAAGCTCGGCGAGGTGCATGAAGGCGCCGCCACCATGGACTGGATGGAGCAGGAGCAGGAGCGCGGCATCACCATCACGTCGGCCGCCACCACTGTGTTCTGGAAGGGCATGGCTGGCAAGTATCCCGAACATCGGATCAACATCATCGATACCCCCGGGCACGTCGACTTCACGATCGAGGTCGAGCGCTCGATGCGCGTGCTGGACGGTGCCGTGATGGTCTACGACGCGGTCGGCGGCGTGCAGCCGCAATCGGAGACGGTCTGGCGCCAGGCGAACAAATACGGCGTGCCGCGGCTGGCGTTCGTCAACAAGATGGACCGCGTCGGCGCGGACTTCTTCCGCGTGCGCGAGCAGATCGCCGAGCGTCTGAAGGGCGCGGCCGTGCCGGTGCAGATTCCGATCGGTGCCGAAGACCATTTCCAGGGCGTCATCGACCTGGTGCGCATGCAGGCCATCGTCTGGGACGAGGCCAGCCAGGGCGTGCGCTTCGAATACCGCGAGATCCCCGCCGAACTGGCCGATACCGCGCAGCTGTGGCGCGAGCGGATGGTCGAGGCGGCGGCCGAGGCCAACGAGTCGCTGCTGGAGAAATACCTGGGCGGCGAGGCGCTGAGCGAGGACGAGATCAAGGCCGGCCTGCGCCAGCGCACCATCGCCAACGAGATCGTGCCGATGCTGTGCGGCAGCGCCTTCAAGAACAAGGGCGTGCAGGCGATGCTCGACGCGGTGGTCGACTATCTGCCGTCGCCCGCCGACGTGCCGGCGATCCGCGGCCATACCGAGGACGATCGCGATGCCGAGCGCCATCCGAGCGACGACGAGCCGTTCTCCGCGCTGGCCTTCAAGATCATGACCGACCCCTTCGTCGGCCAGCTGATCTTCTTCCGGGTCTACTCCGGCGTCGTGAATTCGGGCGACACCGTCTACAACCCGGTCAAGGGCAAGCGCGAACGCCTGGGCCGCATCCTGCAGATGCATGCGAACACGCGCAACGAGATCAAGGAGGTGCGCGCCGGCGACATCGCCGCGGCCGTGGGCCTGAAGGAGGCGACCACCGGCGACACGCTGTGCGACCCCGCCAACGTGATCATCCTCGAGCGGATGACCTTCCCCGAGCCCGTGATCTCGCAGGCGGTCGAGCCCAAGACCAAGGCGGACCAGGAGAAGATGGGCGTGGCGCTGAACCGCCTGGCCCAGGAGGACCCGTCGTTCCGCGTCAAGACCGACGAGGAATCGGGCCAGACCATCATCTCCGGCATGGGCGAGCTGCACCTGGAAATCCTGGTCGACCGGATGAAGCGCGAGTTCGGCGTGGAAGCGACCGTCGGCAAGCCGCAGGTCGCCTATCGCGAGACGATCCGCCAGCCGATCAAGGGCGTCGAGGGCAAGTTCGTCAAGCAGTCGGGCGGCCGCGGCCAGTACGGCCACGTGGTGATCGACCTGGAGCCGCAGCCGCAGGGCAAGGGCTACGAATTCGTCGATGCGATCAAGGGCGGCGTGATTCCGCGCGAGTTCATTCCGGCCGTCGACAAGGGCATTCAGGAGACGCTGAACGCCGGCGTGCTGGCCGGCTTCCCGGTGGTGGACGTCAAGGTCACGCTGGTGTTCGGCTCGTACCACGAGGTCGATTCGAACGAGAACGCCTACCGGATGGCCGGCTCGATGGCCTTCAAGGACGGCATGCGCCGCGCGCGTCCGGTGCTGCTCGAGCCGATGATGGCGGTCGAGGTCGAGACGCCGGAGGAGTTCACCGGCAACGTGATGGGCGATCTGTCGTCGCGGCGCGGCATCGTGCACGGCATGGACGAGATCGCGGGCGGCGGCGGCAAGCTGGTGCGCGCCGAGGTGCCGCTGGCGGAGATGTTCGGCTACTCGACCTCGCTGCGGTCGCTGACCCAGGGCCGCGCGACCTACACGATGGAGTTCAAGCATTACGCCGAGGCGCCGGCCAACGTCGCCGACGCGGTGGTCAACGCGCGCCGGCAATAGTCGTCAGGCGAAGGCCGTTCTCAAACGAAGGGCGGCTCGCCCTGCCAGTCGAAGAAGTCCGGCATGTCGCGCGATACGGTCTGCGGGAACGCCGCCGGGCGCTTCTGCAGGAAGGCTTCGACGCCTTCCTTCGCGTCCGGCGAGCGCCCGCGCGACTGGATCGCGCGGCTGTCGAGCTTGTGCGCCTCCATCGGATGCGCGGCGCCTGCCATCCGCCAGATCATTTGCCGCGAGATCGCGACCGACACCGGCGCCGCGTTGTCGGCGATCTCGCGCGCCAGCGCGTAGGCCGCCGGCAGCAGGTCGTCCGGTTCATGCAGCGAACGCACCAGGCCGCGCTCCAGTGCCTCCTGTGCCGGGAACACGCGGCCGGTGTAGCACCATTCCAGCGCGGTCGAGATGCCGACCACGCGCGACAGGAACCACGACGACGCGGCCTCCGGCGTGATGCCGCGGCGCGAGAACACGAAGCCGAACTTGGCCGCGGTCGACGCGAGCCGGATATCCATCGGCAACTGCATCGTCACGCCGATGCCGACCGCCGCGCCGTTGATCGCGCCAATCACCGGCTTCAGGCTGCGGTAGATCCGCAGCGCGACACGGCCGCCGCCGTCCCGGTGCGGCGTGTCGGCCGGCGCGCCATAGCGTTTCTCGAAATCGAAGGTCGAGCCGCCCGACGATAGATCCGCGCCGGCGCAGAACGCGCGTCCCGCGCCCGTCACCACCACCGCCCGCACCACATCGTCGGCGTCGGTCGCATCGAAGGCGGCGATCAGCTCCTGCATCATCTGCGCGTTGAACGTATTCATCTGTTCCGGCCGGTGCAGCGTGATGGTCGCGATGCCGTCGGCGACGGCGTAGCGCAGCGTTTCGAACTGTGAGGGGTTCATGAGGGCTCCGATATGGTCGGTCGATGCGGGAAACGTCGATGGCGATGCGGCGCCCGGCGCCGGCTTGCTCAGGCGAAGGTGATCGCGCCGCGCCGGTCCGCGCGCTCCAGATGCGGCACGTTGTTGAAGCTGAGCAGCCGCTGCGTATTGCGGCCGCAGATGATTTCGCAGAAGGCGGTATTGCGGAACTGCAGGTTCAGCTCGATCGCGGTCTGCGCCGGCGCATGCAGCATGTCGGCCACCGCGCGGCCGATCGCGCCGCCAGAGCTGACCACCAGGATCGCGTCCTCGCGCGCCGAGCCCTCGGCGCCGTGCGCCAGCCCCGCCGCGATGCGCTTGCCGAATTCCTCCCAGCTCTCGGGCATGCCGGTCAGCGTGCCGGCGGTCCAGGCCGCGAACGCCGCGCGGAAGGTGCGCCAGTAGTCCGCGTAGTCGCCGTTCTGATGCGCGCGATGGTCGGCGCCGCCGGTGTGGGCGCAGTACAGCGCCTCGCCGTCGTACTCGTTGAAGCCCGGATGGGTTTCGAGCGTCAGCCCGGCACCGGCCTCGCCCATCGCGGCCAGGATCTCGCTGGCGGTGTCCTGCTGGCGCACCAGCGAGCCGGCGATCACGCGGCGAAAGCGCACCCCGCGCTCGACGAAATATTCGCCGAGCCAGCGCGATTGCTGCCGGCCCTGTGCCGACAGGCAGTCGTAATTGGCCGCGCCGAAGGAGGCCTGGCCGTGGCGCACGAGAAATAGCGTTGCCATAGAGGGAGAGCGGAAGGTTGGGACAGGGGCCGGGCGGCCGGCCGGCAGGCCGGCGATGGCCGTCGCGCTCGATTGTAGGGCGCGCTCCGAGTGCCGGCCAAGCAAGCGTGACACGCTGCATACCGGTCATGGCCGCGCTGCATTGTCGCGGCCGGCGCGCCTTGCGCGTCGCAAATTTTCGAAAGCCGCCGGCACGTTACGCAAATGGCGTCGCCATACGCGGTTACCTTGGCGCCTGCCCGCCGGCGGGCATTCCTCGCGCGAGGGACATCAGCAGCAAGACATCACCATCAAGACATCACCATCGAGACATCAGCATCACGACATCAAGAGGTCATGACGATGCGTACGTATCACACCTTGGCGTATGCCGACTGCACCGCCTTCAGCGCGGCACTCGAATCGCCGGATGGCGGACGGGCAATCAGCGCCGCGCTCGTGCGCGGCGAGCTGATCGAGGTACAGGGCCATCGCTTTCGCCTGTGCCGATCGAGTTCCGGCTGGAAGATCAAGACCGCTTCGCTATGGCAGATGACACACCGCCAGCGCTTCGCGCGGCTGATGCGGTGCCTGCGCCTGGGCGGCGACGAGGTGCTGTGGGAATCGCGGGTGCGCCGCTTCGTCAAGCATTGGGCGCTGCGCGTCGAGACCGATGGCGGCAACGAAGGGGGCAAGGGCGGCAGCGCCGACGGCAGTCGGGATTGCGCGCGGCCGCGCGTGGTCCCGCTCTACATCAAGGGCTGGCTGCCGCCGGCTCTCGACCATCACGGCCTGCCGGCAGAGAGCCGCGAGGCCGGGCGCCGGCGCCGCGCCCAGCTGCTGCGCTACGTTCAGCGGCCGCAGTCCGAACCCGATGGCGCATCGGAGCGCCCCGGCGAGGCGTCGCACAGCCGGCCAACCATGCCGCCTGACACCGAGCTGCGTCGACTGTGCCCCGAAGTCGCGCAGCGTTTGTTCGGTCCCGGTTCCGACCTGCGTGGGCGCAACCTGCGCGACAGCCGCCTGGGGCCGCTGGATCTGGGCGGTGCCGACCTGCGCGGCGCGGTGCTGGTCCGTTGCGACGCCGTCGAGGCGGACCTGCGCAACGCCGACCTGCGCGATGCCGATCTGCGGCTGGCCGATCTGAGTCGTGCCAGGCTGGACGGCGCCAGGCTGTCCGGCGCCCAGCTCGCAGGCACCCGGCTGCAAAACGCCTCGCTCGGCGGTGCGGACCTGCGTGGCCAGACGCTTTACGCGATGGCGTTGGCCGGCGCCACGCTGTCCGGGGCGGACCTGACAGGCGCCGGCTTCGTGCTGCCGCCCGACGCGTTGGTCGACGGCGCCACCCGCCGGGCCGCGCTCAAGCCGTTGCATCAGCATGACGGCAATCTGCTGTGGACGGTGGTCTCGCTGTCCGATCGGCAACGGCGACGCGAACTGATGGCGGCGATCGTCAACGCGCTGAATTGCGCGGCCGCGCAAAACGAGGACATCTCCGACACCAATGACGCCCTCGCCGAGTTGTTGCTGAAGGACATCGACCAGTATTGGGAAAACGCCGGCGAGAAGAGCAGCGACATCGTGCTGGATCACTGTATCCGGAGGCTGGCCAGGCATCAGTGCCAGCGCCTGGCCAAGACGCTGCCCGAGTCGTGCGAAGAGGTGCTGCTGAAGCTGGCGGACCGATATCGCGCGATGTTTGCCAAGTATGATCCCGCGATGTTTGCCAAGTTTGGCGAACTGCCATGGGAGTTGACGCTGGAGCCGCGGTCGTCCCCGATCAAGGTCGTCCCCGATCAATCGAGCGTGACGCCGGTATCGGCGGTCAGCTTCAGCACCACCGGCAGATAGGCGCGATAGGCGCTGCTCGCCTCGGCCGGCAGATTGCCGACCGGCTCGGCGCCCATCTCGTCGATCCGGCGTGCCACCGGGCCGCTGCGCACCAGCGCGCTGACCTCGCGCCCGAGCCGCTCGACGATGGCGGGCGGCGTCTTCGCCGGGGCCAGCAGCGTGGTCGGCCCGACGACCTCGTAGGCGGCATCGCGATAGCCCGCCTCGGCAAACGTCGGCACATCGGGCAGGCCCACGGCCCGCCGCGTGCCGATCACCGCCAGCGGCCGCAGCTTGCCGGTGGCGATATGCTGCTTCAGCGCGGTCACCGAGCCGATCGTCATGTTGACCTGTCCGGCCAGCAGGTCCGACACCATCGGTCCTTCACCGCGGTAGGGCACGTGCAGGATATCGAGCCCCCTGGTCTTGGCCAGATACGACTGGATCGTATGCGGCTGCGTGCCCGGTCCCCACGAGCCCATCCGCAAGGCGCCGGGATGCGCCTTCGCGTAGGCGAACAGTTCGTCGACGCTCTTGACCGGCAGCGTGCTGTTGACCACCAGCACGGTACGCATGGTGGCGATATCGGAGACCGGCTGCAGGTCGGTGCGCGGATCGTAGGGCAGCTTCTTGTACAGCGCCAGATTGGCCGTGATCGGCCCGGGCACCGTCATCAGCAGCGTGTAGCCGTCGGGCGCGGACTTGGCGACATGGTCGGTGCCGATGATTCCGCCAGCGCCGCCCTTGTTCTCGACCACGACCGGCTGGCCCAGCCGCTGGCTCAGCGCGTCGCCCAGCGTGCGGGCCAGCGTGTCGGTCGAACCGCCGGCCGGATAGGGCACGACGATGCGGATCGGCTTGCTCGGATAGGGCTGCTGCGCATGCAGCGGCAAGGCAGCCAGCACCAGCATCGCCAGCGCCGCGGTGCGCATCGCGCTTCGGCATCTGGCTGTCCTGAGGGCAGCCGTGTTGCTGTGTGGGTTCATGGCTGGTCTCCTCGTCGTCATGTTCTGTGGCCCTTGCCATCCGCTCGCCGGCGCGCCGGGATCGCATTCGATCGCGCCGATTCGAACGCGGCTTCAATCGCGGATCAATTCAATCGCGGCTTCAATCGCGGCTTCAATCGCGGCTTCAATTGCGGCTTCAATTGCGCATCGGCGCCAGATAGCCGTCGATCAGCCGCGCCATCTGCACGGGCAGTTCGTCGTCGTCCAGCCGCAGTGGCGGCGGGTCGTGCAACAGCGCATGGATCAGCATGCCGAACGCAGCCTGCATGGCGAAGCGAACCTTCGCCTCGGCGCCCGCGCCGTCATCGAGCCGCGGCGTCAGCAGCGCCACCATCCGGTCCGCAAAGGCCGCCGCGCAGTCGCGATGCGGCTGCCAGGCCTGCGGCCGGGCACCGGCCTGCTGCAGCGCCGCCCGCAGCAGCCCGCGCTGGGCGCGGCAGCCGCGCACCAGCAGGCGCATTGCCCTGTCGATCAGCACCGCGGTCGGCACACCGGCGCACCGTGGCAGCGCCAGATGCCGCTCGATGGCCTGCTGCGCGTCGCGTACCGCGGCCGCCTGCAGCGCGTCGAAAAAGGCCGCCTTGTCGCGGAAACGCCCATAGAAGGCGCCGACCGACAACTCGCAGGCCGCCACGATCTGCGCCACCGAAATCGATTCGAAGTCGCGCGTGGCCAGCAGCGTGCGGCCGGCGGCCAGCAACGCCTGCTCGGTATCGCGGGCGCGCTGGCGCTTGGGCGCATGCAGCAGCGAACGCGCCTCGAATGCGGGGAAGGCGGTACGTGCGGTGCCGGGCAGCGGGAATGGGGAGGCAGGGGTCATGACGGCTTCCGGAGGCGGCTACGGAAAAGGGGAGCGGTCTCGATACGGCGACGCCGATACACGGCATCGCCGATCCGATGCGTCCGGCCACGTTAGGGGCACCCGCGGGGAGCGTCAACGACAGGGCTGCTATTTCCAATATCTGGAAATTCGTTCCATCATTTGACGGTCCTCGCCGCGGCCACCCACACTGGATTTCAGGAGACAACATGAACACGCCGGTCGAACAATTCATCGCCGAACGCCGCCGCGACGATCCGTCGTTCGGCGGACTGCTCGCCAAGGGCTTTGCCCTGCTGCGCTGCTTCATCGACGAGCCGCAGCCGATGGGCAATGGCGAACTGTCGCGCCGGCTGCAGCTGCCGCGCGCGACGGTGTCGCGCATCTGCAAGACGCTGTACGAGCTCGGCTACCTCGACTGGGACCCGAAGCTCGACAAGTACTTCGTCAGCGCGCAGGTGCTCGCGCTGGGGTATCCCTACCTGACTGGCCTGCCGATGCGGCATACCGCGCGGCCGCTGATGCAGGCTCTGGCGGACCGCATCGACGGCGCGGTGTCGATGGGCGTGGCGCATCGGCTCGACGTGACCTATCTGCTCACCTGCACGCACAACGAGGGCACGCCGGCCCGGCCGGGCGTCGGCGCGGTGCGCTCGGTGCTGAACACCGGCATGGGCCGCGCGTTCCTGTGCACGCTGTCGAAGGCCGAATTCCAGAGGCTGATGGAGATCGCGCAGCGCGAGCGTCCCGACGAATACGCCGCCAACTACGACCGCATCTGCCACAACGTCGCCCACTACCCCAAGCGCGGCTACGCGATCAATGAGGGCGAGGCCGGCATCGGCGTGCATGGCGTCGGCATCTACTCGCGCATCGTCTATCTGAACCGACCGCTGCTGTTCAACTGCGCGATCGCCGGCAGCAAGCTGCGCCGCGGCATGCTGGAAAAGCGCGTGGCGCCGATGCTGGCCGAGATGGTCCGCAGCATCGAACAGGCAGCGGGTGTGGGGCGATAGCGCACGACATTCGCCGCGCCGCCGCTCCTGCGCCCACGCCCACCCGGCCCGGGCACCGGGACAACGAGACACCAAGATGCCGCCGCCACGGCGGCATCGGCCACAACGACAACGAAGACAACGGAGACATCGATGCCAGACCCGACCCCTGATCTGTCCGCCTTGCTGCGGCCACGCTCGATCGCCGTGATCGGCGCCTCCTCCCAGCCGGAGAAGGTCGGCGGCATGCCGATCCGGCTGCTGCGCGAGCTCGGCTACGGCGGCCGCGTGCATCCGGTCAATACCGCCTCGGCCGAGATCCAGGGTCTGCCCGCCACGCCCTCGCTGGGCGCGCTCGGCGAACCGGTCGATCTTGCGATCGTCGCGGTGCCGGCAATGGCGAGCGCCGACGTGATGGCGCAGCTGGCCGCCAATGGCACGCGCGCCGCGGTGTTCTTCACGTCGGGCTTCGCCGAGGTCGGCGAAGCGGGCACCCGCATGCAGCAGGCGCTGGCCGAGCAGGCGCGGCATCACGGCATCACGCTGCTGGGACCCAATTGCCTCGGCGCGATGAATCTGCGCGAGCGCATGTTCGCCACGTTTTCGCCGATTCCATTGGGCGGGCTGCCGCCGCTGGGCGATGTGGGACTGGTCAGCCAGAGCGGGGCCTTCGGCGCCTATGCCTTTGCGCTGGCCCGCGAGGCCGGCCTCGGGCTGAGCCATTGGGTGACCACCGGCAACGAGGCCGGGCTGCAGGTCGCCGACGTGATCGAATGGCTTGCGCACGACGACGACACGCGGGTGATCCTGACCTATATGGAAGGCTGCCGCGATGGCGAGCGGCTGCGCCGCGCGCTGGCCGCCGCGCGCGCGGCCGGCAAGCCGGTGGTCGTGGCCAAGGTGGGCGTCACCGAGGCCGGCGCGCGTTCGGCGCAATCGCATACCGCCAGCCTGGCGGGCGAGGACGCGGTGTACCAGGCGGTGTTCGACGAATACGGCGTCCATCGCGCCGAATCGCTGGAGGCATTCTTCCGGCTCGGCTATGTGCTGTCGCGCGGCCGCCGTCCGTCGCGCTGGCACAGCGCCAGCGGCCTGGCGGCCGATGCGGTGGCGCCGGTGGCGATCGTCACGGTGTCCGGTGGCGTCGGCATCATGATGGCCGATCGCGCCGAGCAGCTCGGTTTGCCGATGCCGCCGATGCCCGCCGCCCCGGCCCAAGCGCTGCGCGCCGCGATTCCGTTCGCCAGTACCGCCAATCCGATCGACGTCACCGGCCAGATCGTGGCTCAGCCGCGCGTGCTGCTGGACGCGCTGCGCGACGTCGCCGAATGCGGGGAATACGGCAGCGTGGTGGCCTTCCTCGCCGCCGGCGCCAATGCGCCGGCGCTGTGGCCCGAACTGCAGCGCACGGTCGCCGCGCTGCACGCATCGAACGGCAGCGCGCCGCTGCTGCTGTGCGGGCTGGTCGCCGACGATCGCCGCGCCTGGCTGGAGCAGCACGGATGCCTGGTGTTCCGCGAGCCCGCGCATGCGATCGAAGCGGTCGCCGCGCTGGCGCGCGCGGCCGCGCAGCCGACCGACACGGGCGGCGAGCCGGCGGCGGGCTCCCCCTTGCCGCAGTTGCCGCGCATCGCCGCCGACGCCGGCGCGCTGTCCGAGCATGAAGCGATGCAACTGCTGGCCGAAGCCGGCGTGCCGGTCGCCCCGCACGGCCTGGCGCGCGACGCCGACGAGGCGGTACGGATCGCCGAACGGCTCGGCTATCCGGTCGCGGTCAAGCTGTGCTCGCGCGAGATCCTGCACAAGAGCGATGTCGGCGGCGTTGCATTGAACCTGCACGATGCCGCCGCGGTGCGCGCCGCATTCGCGCGCGTGCGCGACGCGGCCCGCCGCCATGCGCAGCAGTCGGGCGGCGCGCCGGGGCCCTTCGATGGCGTGGTGGTGGCGCGCATGCTGCGCGGCTGGGGCGAACTGATGGTCGGCGTGCGGCGCGATCCGGTGTTCGGGCTGGTCGCATTGGCCGGCATCGGCGGCACCGCGGTGGAGGTGTTCCGGCAGATGGCCTTCGGCCTGGCGCCGCTGTCGATGCCGCGTGCGCTGGCGACGCTGCGCGAGAGCCGCGCCGAGGCGCTGTTCGTCGGCCATCGCGGCAATCCGGCGGTGCCGCTGGAGCGCGTCGCCCAGGTGCTGGTGCGCGTGTCGCAGGCCGCCGCCGCAATCGGGCCGCGGCTCGACACGCTGGAAATCAATCCTTTCATCGTTACCGTCGACGGCCCGGTGGCGGCCGACGCCGTCATCACGCTGCGGCACGACGCGTCCTGAACCCGAAGCGAGCACCCGACATGAACCATCCCGCCAGCCCCGTCTTCTCCGCTCCCGTCTACGACAATCCCCAGCAGGCGCTGACCGCCGCGGCGGCGCTGCCGCTGGTGATCTACGGCTACCCGCTGATCGAAACGCTGCGCACATGCCGGGTGCAGACCTCGGTCGAGGCGGCCACCGGCTACGGCCGCGCGCCGATCAATGTGCTGTCGGCCAGTACGCGCCAATGGACGCACGAGGACCGCGACATCGTCACGCCCGCCAACGATCTGCTGTACTTCTGCGGCTGGGTCGATCTGACCGACGGTCCGGTCACGCTGCACGTGCCACCGCTGAGCGATCCGGACCGCTACTACGTGGTGGAACTGCTCGATGCGCATACCAACAACTTCGAGAATCTCGGACCGCGCAATGTGCCGGCCGAAGGCGCCGCGGTGCAGCTGGTCGGCGCCGGCCAGCAGGCGGACGGCGGACACGCGGTGGCCTGTCCCACCTCGCTGGTCTGGCTGATTGGCCGCGTGCTGGTGCAGGGCGAGCACGACCTGCCGGCGGCGCATGCGTTCGAGCAGGGCTTCCGGCTCGATGCGCCGGTGATCGGGCGGCAGCCGCAGTGCGTGCGGCTGTGGCGCGAGACCGGCGACGCCGCGCTCGACTTCTTCCACAACCTGTTCCAGGCGCTGCGGGAGTTTCCGCCGGCGCCGCAGGAGCTAGGCTTGCTGACGCTGCTGCGGCGCCAGGGCATCCGGCTCGAGGACGACATCGAGATCGCGGCGCTGCGGCCGGCGGTGCAGGCCGGGCTCGCCAGCGCCTATCGGCAGGGCATGGCACTGATCGAGGCGCATACGCGCAGCCAGGCACGCAAGAGCTGGGGCTACAGCCTGAAGCTCGGCGTCTATGGCGACGACTGGCTGATGCGTGCGACCACCGCGATGAAGGGACTGGGCGCGTTGCGTGCCGACGAGGCGGTCTACGCGATGGCGGACTTCGATGCCGACGGACAGCCGCTTGATGGCGCCGGCACCTACGAGCTGCGCTTCCCTGCGGGCCATCTGCCGCCGGCGCAGGCGTTCTGGTCGGTGTCGCTGTACGGCGAGGACCGCTTCTTCACCGCCAATGCGATCGGCCGCCATGCGATCGGCGATCGCACGCCGGGCCTGCGCTACGAGGCCGACGGCAGCCTGGCGATCGCGATCTCGCATGCGCGGCCGGCGTCAATCGACAACTGGCTGCCGGCGCCGGCGGGGCCGTTCTACCTGATCCTGCGCCTCTATCATCCGAGCCCGGCCTTTATCGCCGGGAAGTACGTCATTCCGCCGGTGCGGCGGATCGCCTGAGGAGGCCACCATGCTCCGTTCCCACTTCCCTGGTGGCAGCCGGCTCGCCAGGGCGCTGCTGGCGGGCGTACTGCTTGCCGTCGGCCTCGCGCCTGGCCAGGCCGCGCACGCCGACAGCTATCCTTCGCGGCCCGTCAAGCTGATCTCGCCCTATGGCGCCGGCGGGTCCAACGACACCTCGGCGCGCGTGCTGGCCGACGCGCTGAGCCAGAAGTACGGGCAGCAGTTCGTCGTCGAGAACCGGCCGGGCGCCGGCACCCGCGTCGCCAACGAACTGGTCGCGCATGCCGCGCCGGACGGCTACACGCTGCTGTGGGCGGCCGCGCCGTTCGCGATCAATACCGCGGCCGGACTGAAGCAGCGCTACGACATTGCCAGGGATTTCAAGCCGGTCGGTCCGCGCGTGGTCGGGCCGGTTTTCCTGATCGTCAACGCGGCCTCGCCGGCCCGCACGCTGGCGGACTTCGTCAAGCTCGCGCGCGACAAGAAGGACGGCATCACGTTCGCGTCGCCCGGCATCGGCTCGGGGCCCCATCTGACCGGCGAGCTGTTTGCCGCGCAGGCGGGTTTCAAGGCGCTGACCGTCCATTACAAGGGCGACGCCACCGCCTATACCGAACTGCTGGCGGGGCGTGTCGATGCGACTCTGACGGCGATCACGTCGGCGCTGCCCTTTAGTGCGGGTTGCCGTTGCTGAAGCGCAGGCAGGGCTCGCGCGCCAGGTCCTCCGGATGGCGCGGCACGCCGTGCTTGCGCAGGAAGGCGGGCGTGGCGACCACCACGCGGCGGATCCGGCCGACCGGCTGGGCGATCAGCGTCGAATCGCGCAGCGGCCCGATCCGCACGCCGACATCGACGCCCTCTTCGAGCAGGTCGACCACGCGATCGGCGAAGTTCAGCGAGCAATGCACCGCGGGATAGCGCTGCACGAAGCGCGTGACCGCGGGTGCCACATACATCTGGCCGAACAGCATCGGCGCGGTCACCGTCAGGTGGCCGGCGAGTTCGACCTGGCGCGT
Source organism: Cupriavidus gilardii (assembly GCF_013347325.1). Taxonomy (NCBI): domain Bacteria; kingdom Pseudomonadati; phylum Pseudomonadota; class Betaproteobacteria; order Burkholderiales; family Burkholderiaceae; genus Cupriavidus; species Cupriavidus gilardii. The sequence continues at coordinate 133,586 of NZ_CP054624.1, forward strand.
GGTCAGGCCGGCTTCGACCTCGTCGATGGTGGCCAGGATGCGCCGGCAGCTGTCCAGGTAGCTGCGGCCGTCCTCGGTCAGCGCCAGCCGGCGCGTGGTGCGGTTCAGCAAGCGGACCTGCAGATGGGCCTCCAGCGCGGCCAGCGTGCGCACCACCGCCGGCAACGAGGTGCCGAGCGAGGTCGCGGCCGCGGTCAGGCTGCCCTTGTCGACGATCCGAACGAAAGTCTGCATCGCGCGAAGTTTGTCCATGGCGCGACATTACTCCATCTATTGGAGTAGTCAAATACATCTGGCGCGCTTTATTGCAGGCCGGCGGCCGACCACAATGCGGGCATTGGCAATTCCTTGTGCAAACACACCGCAAGAAAACGGAGCCCACCATGTCCGCTGCATCTTCCCGTCCCGCCGCCCCGCTGGTGCTGTATCACGTGCCGATGTCGGGCCATTGCCATCGTGTCGAGCTGTTGCTGTCGCTGCTCGATCTGCCCTACCGCTGCGAGCTGGTCAACGTCCGCGGCGGCGAGCACAAGCGCGAGCCGTTCCTGCGCCTGAACCCGTTCGGACAGATTCCGGTGCTCGACGACAACGGCACCGTGATCGCCGACTCCAACGCGATCCTGGTGTATCTGGCGCTGCGCTACGACGAAGAAGGCCGGTGGCTGCCGCGCGATCCGGTCAAGGCCGCCGCGGTGCAGCGCTGGCTTTCGGTCGCCGCCGGGGAAATCGCCTTCGGCCCGGCCCGTGCGCGGCTCGCCGGCGTGTTCGGCATGGATGTGCCCGTCGACGATGCCCGCCGGCAGGCCGAGCGGCTGTTCACGGCGATGGAACCGCTGCTGGCCGCATCGGCATTCCTGGTGGGCCCGGATGCCACGCTGGCGGATGTCGCCGCCTATGCGTATATCGCCCGGGCCGAAGAGGGTGGCATCAGTCTGGCCCCGTATCCGGCGATCCGCGCCTGGCTGGCGCGCGTCGAAGCGCTGCCGCGCTTCGTGCCGATGCCGGTCGCCAGGGCCGCCTGATTCATTTGCCGGAATCACCACACATCCCCGGAGCGCGATCATGGAACTGCCGACCTGGCCTCACGACGAATCGCCTTTCCATCGCGGCGAACGGCTGGCGCAAGAGCGCGTCGGCAAGCGCGAGAAGATGGAGGCGGTGGGCCGCCGCATCGTACGCGGTGAAATGCCCGAGCAGCACCGGCTGTTCTTCGCGCAACTGCCCTTTCTGCTGGCCGGCGCACGCACGGACGATGGCGGCGTCTGGGCGACGATGCTGGTCGGCGCGCCGGGATTCGCCTATGCGCCCGATCCGCTCGCGCTGCGTGTCGATGCGCTGCCGTTGCCCGGCGATCCGCTGGACAGCGCGCTGCGCGACGGCGCCGACCTTGGCCTGCTCGGCATCGAACTGCCGACGCGCCGCCGCAACCGGCTCAATGGCGTGGTGGCGCGGCGCGATGTCGGCGGCTTCACGCTGGAGGTGCGGCAGAGCTTCGGCAATTGCCCGCGCTATATCCAGCAGCGCGAACTGCAGCCGGCCGGATCGTCATCGGGCGAAGCGCACGCGGGTCTGCCCGCGCCACAGGTGCTGGACCGGCTCGATGGCGACGCGATCGACCTGGTGCGGCACGCCGACACGCTGTTCATCGCCACCCATCACAGCGATCCGGACGCGCCGCACAGCGGCGGCGCCGATGTCTCGCATCGCGGCGGCAAGCCAGGCTTCGTGCGCGTGGACGGCGACGGCATGCTGGTGATGCCGGACTTCAACGGCAACGCCTACTTCAACACGATCGGCAACCTGGTCGCCAATCCGCGCGCAGGGCTGCTTTTTGTCGATTGGGAGGACGGCACGCTGCTGCATGTGGCGGTGCGCGCGGAGATCGTCTGGGATGGTCCCGAAGTCGAGGCCTACGCTGGCGCCGAGCGGCTGGTGCGGATGCGGGTGGAGCAGGCGATCCGGCGCCCCGTCTGCCGCTGCGCGCCAGGCTGGTCAGCGTGTCGCCGGTGCTGGCGGAGACGGGCGAGTGGCCCGTCGCCGCCGCCGCTCACCACTGATAGGTAAGCGTCGCCATCACGTTGCGCGCCTCGCCGTAGTAGCAATTCAACAGGCCGGCGCACGACGACACATAGGTCTTGTCGAACAGATTGGTGGCGGCGATCCGCAGTCCGGCGCCCTTCAGCGACGCGCTGACGCGGCTCAGGTCCAGCCGCATCATCAGGTCGACCAGCGTGTATGACGGCACCTTCAGCGAGTTCTCGTTGTCGGCCCAGCTGGTGCCGACATAGCGTACGCCGGCGCCGACGGTGAAGCCGGGAAAGACCAGATAGTCGGCCCACATCGAGGCCATATGCTGCGGCGCCTGGTACGGCGTGTTGCCGACCACGCCTTCGGGCGACTCGACGTAGCGCATGTGCGTGTAGGTGTAGCTGGCCAGCACCGACAGCTTGTCGGTCACGCGCGAGCGTGCCTCCAGTTCGAACCCGCGCGAGCGCACCTTGCCGGCCGGCTGGTAGTACGGGGTCGACAGCACGCGCGCCGCGACCTTGTCCTGCGTCAGGTCGTACAGCGAGGCCGACAGCAGCGTGCTGCTGCGCGGCGGCTGGTAGCGGACGCCAATCTCGAACTGCCGGCTCTCGGTCGGCGGCAGCAGGCTGCCGTCGCGGGCGGTGCTGCCGCTCGGATTGAAGCCCTCGCTATAGCCGGCATACGGCGCGACGCCGTTGTCGAACAGGTAGACCAGGCCCGCGCGCTTGGTGAACTTCGAGCCGTCCCACGCCGAGCGCGAGGCGGCGCCGAAGCCGAGGTTCGATACCTTGGCCATGTCCTGGCGGCCGCCGAGCACCAGGCGCCAGCGATCCCAGGCGATCTGGTCCTGCAGGTAGAGGCCGGTCTGCTCGAGCTTGCGGTCGATATTGGCGCGGAACAGGCCGGACAGGCCTGCATTGCCGTAGACCGGATCGAAGGCGTCGATCGGCGCGGCAGCGCCCGATTCCCACCAGCCGTCGACATGGCGGTGCTGGTAGTCGACGCCGAACAGCAGCGTGTGCTTCAGCGGACCGGTATCGAATTGCCCTTGCAGCTGGTTGTCGACGATAAACGCGTCCAGGCTCTCGTTGGCGCCGGAGTAATAGCGCGTCAGCGTGTTGGGGCCGGCCCAGCCATAGCCATAGACCTGCTGCAGCGTGACGTCGGACGACAGATAGCGGAAGTTCTGCCGGAACTGCCAGCGGTCGTTGAACGCATGTTCGAACTGGTAGCCGACCATGCGCTGCGTGCGCGTGAATTCGTTGTGGCCCGGCTCGCCGTCGAAGAAGCTGCGCAGGATGCGGCGGCCGTTGTGCGCGGCGGTGATGGTCGCGTCGGATGGAATCGCGCCGTGATAGCCGCCATGCGGGTCGCGCTGCAGATAGGCCTGCAGCAGCAGACGCGTGTCCGGGCTGATGTTCAGCAGCAGCGACGGCGCGATGGCGAAACGCTCTTCCTCGACATGGCGGAACTGCGTATCCATCGAGCGGCCGATCGCGGTGATCCGGTAGGCGGCGACGCCGTTGTCGTCGAGCGGGCCAGTCAGATCGAATCCCGCCTCGTAGCGGTTGCGGTTGCCCACGGTGGCCTGGGCTTCGCCGGCGCGCTCGAACTGCGGCCGCTTGCTGGTCAGCGCGACCACGCCGCCGGGCGAGGCGCGCCCGTACAGCACCGAGGCGGGGCCGCGGATCACGTCGATCCGCTCCAGGAAATACGGGTCGACCTGCATCGAGCTGTAGCTACCCGGATCGCCCAGCACCTTCAGGCCGTCGAGCAGCGAGTTGTCGACGCTGCTGTCGATGAAGCCGCGCAGCGCGACGTAGTCGTAGCGATTGGTCGCGCCGACCAGCGCGGTGAAGGCCCCGGGCGTGTAGTTCAGCGCCTCCGACACGCTGCGCGGCTTCTGGTCTTCGAGCTGCTGGCGGGTGACCACCGAAATCGACTGTGGCGTCTCGGCGAGCGGGGTGTCGGTCTTGGTCGCGCCGGCACTGCGCCTGGCGACGAAGCCGACACCGGGGCTCAGCGCGGTTTCCTGGCTGCCGGTGACCGTCACCGCGGGCAGCACCGCGGCATCGGCGGGCGCAGCGATGGCCTGTGGCGCCGGCGTGGCGGCCGGCACCAGCAGATAGCCGGCCGGGGTCCTGCCGATCGCGTAGCCGCTGCCGCGCAGCAGCACGGCGAAGCCCTCGTCGACGCCATAGCGGCCGTGCAGGCCCTGCGTGCGCAGGCCGCGCAGCTTGTCGGCGTCGACGGTGATCGCGACACCAGCCTGCTGGGCGTAGCGCGTCAGCGCCTCGGCCAGTGGACCGGCGGGGATGGCGTACCGGGTTTGCGCTCGTGTTTGCGTTTGGGCTTGCGCCTGCGTCTGCGCGTGGGCCCAGGCGGGCAGCGTCATCGCGGCCGCCAGCGCGGCGCCGAGGGCCAGCGGCATCGTCAGCTGAACGGCCAGCGCGCGCGAGTTCGGGCGAGGCCGCGGGGGCCCGGAATGGGTATGGGTCATGATTTCGCGGTTTCCGTGCTTTTGTTGTTGTTGTGTTTGACGGATGAGGGAGCGGAGCCGGAACCGCTCCGTCCGACCGTGTTCTCCCTTTCCCCCTCAGGGGGAGAGGGTTGGGGAGAGGGGGTGGTTTTGAGCGCGTCCCGGGAGCCGGCTCAGCTGCCCTCTCCCCCGCCCCTCTCCAGCAAGCGGGAGAGGGGAGAACACCGAGCGCATCTATTCCGCCGTTTCAGCCGGCGCGTCCACCCACACCAGATACGGCGTCAACTGCCGCACCCGCACCGCCGGCAGCGCATTGGCCAGCAACTGCAGCGCCTGCTCGGTGTCGTCCAGCGGCAGCACCGCGAACACGCGCACGTCGGCAATCTGCTTGCGGTCGTAGCCGATCCAGCCGGGGCGATGCCGGTTCAGCGCGTCCAGCAGCTCGGCCAGCGGCTGGCCGCGCGCGATCAGCTGGTGCCGTTGCCAGGCCTGCTCGATGCTGTCCGCATTGACGCGCTCGATCGGGCCGAGTCCGGCCGCCGTCACGGCGACGCGTTCGCCGGCCGACACCACCGCCTGGCGCGGCTCGCTGCGCGCGCCGGTGGCGCGGGCGCGGACCCTGGATTCCAGCATCGTCAGCACGGTCCGCTGATCGTCGCGGTCGACGCTGAAGCGCGTACCGAGCGCCTCGATGTCGGCCTGCGGGGTGCGGACCACGAAAGTCCGGGCCGGATCGCGCGCGACATCGATCAGCACTTCGCCGCGGATCAGCTCGATCAGGCGGCGTCCCTCGTCATAGCGCAGGTCCACCGCGCTGCCGCTGTTCAGCGTCAGGCGGCTGCCGTCGGGCAGCGTGTGGGTCTGCCATTGGCCGGTGCCGGTACGCAGATCGGCCAGCAGCCAGGCCGGCGGCCAGGCGTGCAGCGACAGCGCGATGACGGCGGTCGTCACCAGCGCGGCGGCCAGGGCGCCGAGATGGCGTGCGGTGCGGCGTCGGCGCGAGGGCTTGCCATGGCCTACGTCCTCATGCGGGCCGTCGTGTCGTTCGCCATGTCGTTCATTCCCGAAGGCGGCGCGCAATGCCGCTCGCGCCGGACGGGCATCGCCGCCGGCGTGTTGACGCAGGCCTTCGAGCCGATGAAGCAGCGATTCGACGCGGGCGGCGGCGCGAGCGTGCCGAGGATCGGCGGCCTTCCAGCGCGCGAATTCGATCTGCGCGGTGGCGCGCTCGTCGGGATCGTCGGCCGTCAGCCTCGCAATCCAGTCCGCTGCCTGCGCGACCGGATCGCCGTCGTCAAGGCGCGCGCTCATCCGGCAGGCGATGCCGCGGCGGCACCGGCGCGGCCTGCGTCTTCATCGCCGTCATCCGCCAAGGCGCAGTGCGCCAGCGCCCGCACCAGATACTTGTGGATCATCCGCGTCGACACGCCCAGATGCGCGGCGATGGTGGCGTGCGTCTGCCCGTCCAGGTAGTGCATCAGGAAGGCCTCGCGCGGCTTCGGCGGCAGGCCGTCGAGCGCGGCGCTGATCTGCGCCAGCGCCTGCAGCGCGGCGACGGTTTGCTCCGGCGACGGAAAGCCGTCCAGCGAGGCCGCCGCCTGCTCCAGCTCCGCCAGATAGGCCTGCTCCAGCTTGTGCCGCCGCGCGCGATCGATGATCAGCCGCTTCGCCGTGGTGGTCAGATACGCGCGCGGCTCGCGCACGCCGGCCAGCGCATCGCGCGAGGCCAGGATCCGCACGAAGGTGTCGTGCGCCACGTCGGCCGCGTCGTGCGGGCAGGACAGCTTCTTGCGCAACCAGCCGAACAGCCACGAATGATGATCGCTGTACAGCGCATCGATCGGCGGTGACGGCAGGGACTCGGCGGCGGACATGGGAACTCCGGCCATGGCGAGAGCCAGGTCCGGTGATGATCAGGAAATGAGAACGATTCGCATTTTATGGGCGTGGATGGGGTTTGGCAACCTGCAGGTCCGGCATCACGCCAGCTCGCTTTCATGCCAATGCGACAGCGCCAGCCGCGACAGCATTGCCATCGCGCCGAACAGCAGCACGCCGGTGACCGTGATCAGCACCAGCGCGGCGAACAGGCGCGGGATATTGAGTGCGAAGCCGGCCTGCAGGATTTGATAGGCGAGCCCCGCGCCCGTGCCGCCGGTGCCGGCGACGAACTCGGCCACCACCGCGCCGATCAGCGCCAGGCCGCAGGAAATACGCAGGCCGCCGAAGAAATACGGCAGCGCGCTCGGTATCCGCAGCCGCCGCAACGTATCCCAGCGCGTGGCCCGGTTGATGCGGAACAGGTTCAGCAGGCCGGGATTGACGCTGCGCAGGCCCAGCACGGTGTTCGAGATGATCGGGAAGATCGCGACCATGGTGGCGCAGATCACCAGCGCCAGCGTGGGCTCCTTGACCCAGATGATGATCAGCGGCGCGATGGCGACGACGGGCGTGACCTGCAGCAGGATCGCATAGGGAAACAGGCTGGCCTCGATCAGCCGGCTCTGCACGAACACGAAGGCGGCCGCGGTGCCCAGCACGACGGCCAGCGCGAACGCCAGCATCGTGATGCGCAGCGTCACCCATAGCGAGCCGGACAGCAGCGCCCAGTCCTCGACCAGCGTGCGCGCGATCGCCGATGGTGCGGGCACCAGATAGGGCGGCACGTCGAGCCAGAGGCAGACGGCCTGCCAGGCCAGCAGCATCAGCGCGCCGACGGCCAGCGGCGCGGCGATGCGTTGCACGGCGGGACGGGACAGCAGGGGCGATGCCATGATCGGATTCCTTGGTGGTGCGTCGCGGCCGCTACGCGGCATCGGCCGGAGCGACGCCGGTATTGGCCTGCGCCAGCAGCGCTGATAGCCGCGCGCAGTGCTGCATGAATTCAGGGCTGACGCGGTAGGCCTCGTCGCGTTGCGCGGGACCGTCGATCGCCACGTCGGCGATCACGCGGCCCGGCCGCGCCGCCATCACGACGACACGGCTCGACAGATAGACCGCCTCGTAGATGCTGTGCGTGACGAACACCACGGTCAGGCCGCGCTCGGCCCACAGCGCGCGCAGATCGGCGTCGAGCCGGTTGCGCGTGAATTCGTCGAGCGCGCCGAACGGCTCGTCCATCAGCAGCAGATCGGGCTCGGTCGCCAGCGCCCGCGCGATCGATACGCGCATCTGCATGCCGCCGGACAGCTCACGCGGATAGACCTGGCCGAACTGGGAAAGGCCGACGAGGGCAAGCGCACGCCGCGCGCGGTCGTCGGCCTGCTCGCGCGGCATGCGCGCCAGATCGAGCGGCAGCCGGACGTTGTCCGCCACCTTCGCCCACGGCATCAGCGTTGCTTCCTGGAACACCATCGCCAGCGTGCGGCGCGCGCCATTGGCGACGGCGGGTTTGGTGCCGGGCAGCGTGCCCTCGCCCCACCAGCGCAGATGGCCGGCCGATGGCGCCTCGAGTCCGGCAAACAGCTTCAGCAGCGTGCTCTTGCCGCAGCCGGACGGGCCCAGCAGCGAGACGAATTCGCCCGGCCGGATCGACAGCTTGACGCGTTCGAGCGCCACGGTGCCGTTGGGATAGGTCTTCTCGACCTGGTTGGCGAACAGGATCGGCGCGTCCGCAGCGCCGGTATCGCGAGGGCCGGCGGACATGGCTCAGGCACCGACGACGGGTACGCGGAACACTTCCTTCTCGCCGTGCCGCTCCAGCAGCTCCAGCAGCATCCTGCGCATCAGCAGGCCCGGCTTGTCCGACTCCATATGGAACTCGACCCGGCGGCGCGTATCGATGCAGGCGTCGTAGTCGGTGGCCTCGAGGATCTCGCGATCTTCGGCCACGATCGGGGCGTCCCAGGCGATCAGCTCCTCGGTGGAACAGTCTTCCTCGCGGTCGTTGCGGTACAGCCATTGCGACAGCATCACCGTGCGGTCGTCGATCGGCGTGGCGCAGTTGTAGATGATGTGATGGCGTCCGCTGGCCGGATAGATGCAGCCGAAGCGGCGCGTAAAGGGCATGTCCCAGCGGTTGAACATATGCCGGTGGGTGATCGGCTCGGTGGTGCCCGTCACCCGATGGCCAGCCTCGATATTGCGGATCGGCACCAGCGTCTCGGCCTCGAAGCCCCATTCGCGCTGCGTCAGTTCGTATTTCTCGGGTTTGGGCTGGTCGGCGATGCCGAAATTGGCACGGTGGACGAAGCTGAAGTGCGAATTGTCGAAAGCGTTCTCCATCACGCGCAGCGGACTGGTGTTCCAGCGCTCGTAGTACTGCAGGATGCGGCGATAGGCGGGGTCGCCTTCCTCGGGGAAATCGGGAATCGGCTGCAGCGGATCGTCCAGCGCGACCCAGACATAGCCGTACTTCTCCTCGGCGCGATAGGCCGGCACGCGGGCGCCGGCAGGGACCCGGTTGTCGGGCGCCTGCGGAATCCGTACGCAGGCGCCGGAGCAGTCGTATTCCCAGCCGTGATAGCCGCAGACGATGTCGCCACGCTCGTTGACCCAGCCCTTGGACAGCCTGGCGGTGCGGTGGCAGCAGCGGTCGCGCAGCGCGGCCAGCGAGCCGTCGGGGCGTTTCCACAGCACCAGCTCCTCGCCGAGCAGCGTGAAGGGCTTGGGGCCGTCGTCGAGCATCGAGACCGGCATCAGCGCGTACCAGAAGCGGCGCAGCACGGGTTGTCGGGTGACCAGCATGATGAATCCTTGGAATGCGAAGGGAAGACGCGCGATGGCGTCGGGTTGGAATGAGGGCTGCGAATGGCGGGCGCTTGCTCTCAGGGCATGACCCTCAGGTCCTTGACGAACTGCGTGGTGTAGGCCTGCTTCCAGTCGGTCTCGGCCTTCAGCAGCCCCGCGCCGACCATGAAGTCGCGCGTCTTCTGCCAGCGCGCGTCGGTCATCACGCCGATGCCCTGGCGCGCCGCGTCGCCGCCGTCGACCAGCCGGAACTCCTTGAGCTTGCCCAGCGCCCAGGCAAGCTGGTCGTCCTTCATGTTCGGGTTGTCCCGCTTGATCAGCGCATTGGCCGCGGCTGGATTGGCCAGATAGCTCTTCCAGCCCTCCATCGATGCCCGCACGAAGCGCGCGACCAGATCGGGCTTGTCCTTGACGGTCTTCTGCATGGTCACGATGGTGGTGCCGTAGGGCGGATAGCCATCGTTGGCGAACAGGAAGAAGCGCGTCTTGACGCCCGCCTTCTCCGCGGCGAACACCTCCGACGAGGCGTAGGCCTGCTGCGCGGTATTGCGGTCGGCGAAGAAGGGCTGCAGGTTGAAGGTGTAGACGCGCGATTGCGCCTCGTCGAGCTGGTACTTCGCCTTCAGCCACGGCCACCACGTGGTGCGCCCCGAGGTGGAGACCAGCACGGTGCGGGTCTTCAGATCGGCCAGCCCATTGACGTCGTCATGCGTCATCATGCCTTGCAGATCGCTCTGGAACGAGGTGCCGACCGTCGTCACCGGCACGCCCTGCTCGATGCTCTTGAGCACCTGCAGGTCGTAGCCCATCAGGAAGTCCGCCTGGCCGCTGCTCAGGATCTGCATGCCGTTGACCTGCGGCCCGCCCATGCGGATGGTCACGTCGAGACCGTGTTTCTTGTAGATGCCTTCGGCCACGGCCTGATAGAAGCCGCCGTGCTCGGCCTGCGCGTACCAGGAGGTCAGGAAGGTCACCTTGTCGGCGGCGAAGGCCGTCAGCGGTGCGATGGTCAATGCGGCCGCGGCCGCGGCTGCGGCTGCGAATGCGCCGGCAAGCAGGCGCCTGCGCGGGCGGTGCGGGACGATGGGCGATGCGGTCTCTGCCGCGAAGGAGGGAGCGAGGTGCGACGTGTTCATGGGGCCTGGGGTGTCGTGTCGTCGTCGAAGGGAAGGGCGAAGCGGGGCCGAACCGGCGCTTACGGCGGGCGCGGTACGGCGAGGCGATGGGACCGGAAGGAATGGCAGGGACGGGACATCGTGTGCGCTCTCTCTCGTTCGCGGCCGGGGCGGCCGGGTTCAACACGCGGCGCGCGGATGGCGCTGCCGGTGACGACCGGTGGTCGTGAGAGCAATGTCCCGCGCCGGAGCATCGGCCTGCGATGGCGATGCGGCGGCGCTAACCGCTTCTACTCGAGCGGGAATGTCGCAAGAGGCATGCCACGCGGGATCGGCGCGCGCGGTGGCATCGACGCGGCCCGATGCGCCAACTGTGGGCGCCGGGGTTGGGATCGCATCGCGGGTTTGGTGCGGCGTGATGCGATCCGGTGCGGCTCAACCCCGGTGTGGCTCAACCCTTGGGCTTGCGATTGAGCAGCGCGGCGCAGCGGCCGAAGGCGGTGGTCAGGCAGCAGGTGTCCCCGCTCCAGTCACCGCCGCGGACGATGCCATCGGCGCCGGCAATCAGCCGGCGCTGGCAGCGGCCGATCGTGGCGGGCGCCGGGTCGGTCGGCGCGCGCGCTTCGCGCGGTCCGCTGCCGGGCGCCTGCGCGCGCGGGAACTCGTCGACCCAGACGTAGGCGTTGCCATTGGCGAGGGGCTGCACGGAGGCCGGCGGGCCCCATTGGGTACTGGCCTGGTCGATCGGGGTCCCGCGCCACGAGTCGACGATCGACTGCATCGCGCCGGTTTGCTGGCTGGCGCAGCCGAACAGCGACGCGGCGGCAAGGGCCGTGGCCACGGCTGTCGCTTTCGCCTTCGCTTTTGCAAGGCACCGTCGCCAGCGCGAGGCCCGTGTGCGGGCCGGGGATGAGGCGCGAATCGAAGGCATGGCGGCTCCCGCTGCGGCTGTTCCGTTACGAGGCAGGCTATGCGACCGGGCGCGCATTGCCAAGGCGGCAATGTGCGGCGGCGTACAGACGATCGACTCCTTGACTATCTCGGCTGGTGCGCTCGATGGCTGGTGGTTGCTCAGAACTCGAATAGCGGCAGCGGCGTCTGCGC
>NZ_CP054624.1:150000-320000 GCF_013347325.1 Cupriavidus gilardii
GTAGAGCACTGTCATGGTTGGGGGTCTATTGCTGATTACCCCGCCATAGCAAACTCCGAATACCGAAGAGTGCAATCACGGGAGACAGACATCGGGTGCTAACGTCCGGTGTCAAGAGGGAAACAACCCAGACCGCCAGCTAAGGTCCCCAAGATTGGCTAAGTGGGAAACGAAGTGGGAAGGCTAAAACAGTCAGGAGGTTGGCTTAGAAGCAGCCACCCTTTAAAGAAAGCGTAATAGCTCACTGATCGAGTCGTCCTGCGCGGAAGATGTAACGGGGCTAAGCCAGTCACCGAAGCTGCGGGCGCACCTTGTGTGCGCGGTAGGAGAGCGTTCCGTAAGCCTGTGAAGGTGTCTTGTAAAGGATGCTGGAGGTATCGGAAGTGCGAATGCTGACATGAGTAGCGATAAAGGGGGTGAAAGGCCCCCTCGCCGTAAGCCCAAGGTTTCCTACGCAACGTTCATCGGCGTAGGGTGAGTCGGCCCCTAAGGCGAGGCAGAGATGCGTAGCTGATGGGAAGCAGGTTAATATTCCTGCACCGTCGTATGATGCGATGGGGGGACGGATCGCGGAAGGTTGTCCGGGTGTTGGAAGTCCCGGTCCCTGCATTGGAGAAGGCGCTTAGGCAAATCCGGGCGCGTAATTCAAGGATGTGGGGCGAGCGGCCTAGTGCTGCGAAGCAATCGGAAGGGGTCCCAAGAAAAGCCTCTAAGCTTCAGTCATACGAGACCGTACCGCAAACCGACACAGGTGGGCGAGATGAGTATTCTAAGGCGCTTGAGAGAACTCGGGAGAAGGAACTCGGCAAATTGGTACCGTAACTTCGGGATAAGGTACGCCCTGGTAGCTTGACTGGCCTGCGCCAGAAGGGTGAAGGGGTTGCAATAAAATGGTGGCTGCGACTGTTTAATAAAAACACAGCACTCTGCAAACACGAAAGTGGACGTATAGGGTGTGACGCCTGCCCGGTGCCGGAAGATTAAATGATGGGGTGCAAGCTCTTGATTGAAGTCCCGGTAAACGGCGGCCGTAACTATAACGGTCCTAAGGTAGCGAAATTCCTTGTCGGGTAAGTTCCGACCTGCACGAATGGCGTAACGATGGCCACACTGTCTCCTCCCGAGACTCAGCGAAGTTGAAGTGTTTGTGATGATGCAATCTCCCCGCGGCTAGACGGAAAGACCCCATGAACCTTTACTGCAGCTTTGCATTGGACTTTGAACCGATCTGTGTAGGATAGGTGGGAGGCTTTGAAGCGAGGACGCCAGTTCTCGTGGAGCCGTCCTTGAAATACCACCCTGGTTTGTTTGAGGTTCTAACCTAGGCCCGTGAATCCGGGTCGGGGACAGTGCATGGTAGGCAGTTTGACTGGGGCGGTCTCCTCCCAAAGTGTAACGGAGGAGTTCGAAGGTACGCTTGGTACGGTCGGACATCGTACCTAAAGTGCAATGGCAAAAGCGTGCTTAACTGCGAGACCGACAAGTCGAGCAGGTGCGAAAGCAGGACATAGTGATCCGGTGGTTCTGAATGGAAGGGCCATCGCTCAACGGATAAAAGGTACTCTGGGGATAACAGGCTGATACCGCCCAAGAGTTCATATCGACGGCGGTGTTTGGCACCTCGATGTCGGCTCATCTCATCCTGGGGCTGTAGCCGGTCCCAAGGGTATGGCTGTTCGCCATTTAAAGAGGTACGTGAGCTGGGTTTAAAACGTCGTGAGACAGTTTGGTCCCTATCTGCCGTGGGCGTTGGAATCTTGACGGGGGCTGCTCCTAGTACGAGAGGACCGGAGTGGACGTACCGCTGGTGTACCTGTTGTCTCGCCAGAGGCATCGCAGGGTAGCTATGTACGGAAGAGATAACCGCTGAAAGCATCTAAGCGGGAAACTCGCCTGAAGATGAGGATTCCCTGGAGCCTCGAGCTCCTTGAAGGGTCGTTCAAGACCAGGACGTTGATAGGCTGGGTGTGGAAGCGCAGTAATGCGTTAAGCTAACCAGTACTAATTGCCCGTAAGGCTTGATCCTATAACCAGTGCGTTTAGCGCGTTCGACGCGCACCGCTGGTATCCGCATACGTGCCATACAGCACAACCCGACGCTACATCCCAATACGCCCGATTGGCCCAGCCAGTCCGGCAACCCTTTATGCCTGGTGACCATAGCAAGTCGGAACCACCCCTTCCCATCCCGAACAGGACCGTGAAACGACTTCGCGCCGATGATAGTGCGGACTACCCGTGTGAAAGTAGGTCATCGCCAGGCTCTCCTTTGAAAACGCCCCAGATCCTCAAGGTCTGGGGCGTTTTGCTTTGCGGCGGCGGAGACACCCGCTCCGCAGGTGCCTCGCTGTCCCTGCCCAGGTTGCTGAACCGGCATATCCTGGCCTCTGTAGAGGCATTCCAGGCCGTTCTGCGAGTCCCTATAGGGTGAGAGGACATCGTTTCCGATGTTCGCGAAGATGGTTCGCCACGGGCCGCCGCAGCCCGATGCCGCCGACGATCGAACAAGCCGTTTTCCTGCAAGGTAGCCGGAAAGCGCTTGACAGGCGGGGGCGATTACACCATAATCGCAAGTTCTCTGCGGAGAGGTGCCCGAGTGGCTAAAGGGGGCAGACTGTAAATCTGTTGGCTTACGCCTACGTTGGTTCGAATCCAACCCTCTCCACCAGAATGCAATGCAGCAGCAGTCCGGCAATGTCGGTGAAGTGAAGTAACCCGGGCGGGTGTAGCTCAATGGTAGAGCAGAAGCCTTCCAAGCTTACGACGAGGGTTCGATTCCCTTCACCCGCTCCAGCAGGATTGCTGCAACGCAGTCATCAAGTTTCGCCCATGTGGCTCAGTGGTAGAGCACTCCCTTGGTAAGGGAGAGGTCGGCAGTTCGATCCTGCCCATGGGCACCAAATACCGCACTGGCAATATCGCTACCGAGACAGGAGTCGCGAAATGGCAAAGGAAAAGTTCGAGCGGACCAAGCCGCACGTGAACGTTGGTACGATTGGTCACGTTGACCACGGCAAGACGACGCTGACGGCGGCGATTGCGACGGTGCTGGCTTCGAAGTTCGGCGGTGCCGCGAAGAAGTACGACGAAATCGATGCGGCGCCGGAAGAGAAGGCACGCGGTATTACCATCAACACCGCGCACGTCGAGTACGAGACGGCCAACCGCCACTACGCGCACGTTGACTGCCCGGGCCACGCCGACTACGTCAAGAACATGATCACGGGCGCCGCGCAGATGGACGGCGCGATCCTGGTGTGCTCGGCCGCTGACGGCCCGATGCCGCAGACGCGCGAACACATCCTGCTGGCCCGTCAGGTGGGCGTGCCGTACATCATCGTGTTCCTGAACAAGTGCGACATGGTGGACGACGCCGAGCTGCTCGAGCTGGTGGAAATGGAAGTGCGCGAGCTGCTGTCGAAGTACGAGTTCCCCGGCGACGACACCCCGATCATCAAGGGTTCGGCCAAGCTGGCGCTCGAAGGCGACAAGGGCGACCTGGGCGAAGAGGCGATCATGCGCCTGGCCGAGGCGCTGGACACCTACATCCCGACGCCGGAGCGCGCCGTGGACGGCACGTTCCTGATGCCGGTCGAAGACGTGTTCTCGATCTCGGGCCGCGGTACCGTGGTGACCGGCCGTATCGAGCGTGGCGTGATCAAGGTCGGCGAGGAAATCGAAATCGTCGGTATCCGCCCGACGGTCAAGACCACCTGCACCGGCGTGGAAATGTTCCGCAAGCTGCTGGACCAGGGCCAGGCTGGCGACAACGTCGGTCTGCTGCTGCGCGGCACCAAGCGTGAAGACGTCGAGCGCGGCCAGGTGCTGTGCAAGCCGGGTTCGATCAAGCCGCACACGCACTTCACCGGCGAGGTGTACATCCTGTCGAAGGACGAAGGCGGCCGTCACACCCCGTTCTTCAACAACTACCGTCCGCAGTTCTATTTCCGTACGACCGACGTGACCGGCTCGATCGAGCTGCCGAAGGACAAGGAAATGGTCATGCCGGGCGACAACGTGTCGATCACCGTCAAGCTGATCGCCCCGATCGCGATGGAAGAAGGCCTGCGCTTCGCCATCCGTGAAGGCGGCCGCACCGTCGGCGCCGGCGTCGTCGCCAAGATCCTGGACTAAGCAGTCACGACAGCAAGCGCGGCACCAACCGGCCGCGTTTGCCGCCAGTGGGGTTGGCTCCAGCCGACCCCAAAGTTGTTTTAGGGGTATAGCTCAACTGGCAGAGCGTCGGTCTCCAAAACCGAAGGTTGGGGGTTCGATTCCCTCTGCCCCTGCCAATTCAATCAGCCGCGTCGGGCGGATCCACAGAGGATCCATCGTGACGCGGCTTAGTCTCGTTTGCGAAACATGGCCAATCCCAACGTCGAAACCGTCAACACCTCCAGTGGCAAGTGGCTGCTGGGCGTGGCCGTGCTGCTCGTGGTGGCCGGCGTGATCGGTTTCTACGCGCTGGCACAACAGCCTGCCTACGTGCGCGGCGCCGCGCTGTTCGCGGGCATCGCGCTCGGCGTGATCGTCGCGCTGGTGTCCGCGCCGGGCAAGGAATTCGTGGGATTCGCCAGGGAATCGTACCGGGAAGTCCGCAAGGTGGTGTGGCCGACCCGCAAGGAAGCCGGACAGATGACGGGCCTGGTGTTCGTCTTCGTGGTCGTGATGGCGCTGTTCTTGTGGTCGGCCGACAAACTGATCGAGTGGGTGATCTTCTCCCTCGTGCTGGGCTGGAAATAAGGGAAAGGACATGACGGACGACGCAAAGCAGGAATCCACTCCTACGCAGCCGCCTTCGAAGAAGCGCTGGTACGTGGTCCACGCTTACTCCGGCATGGAGAAGAGCGTGCAGCGCGCACTGCAGGAACGCATCGAGCGCGCGGAGATGCAGGACAAGTTCGGACGCATCCTGGTGCCGTCCGAGGAAGTGATCGAAATGAAGGGCGGTCAGCGTTCGGTGACCGAGCGGCGCTTTTTCCCGGGCTACGTGCTCGTGGAAATGGAGATGACCGACGAGACGTGGCACCTGGTCAAGAACACCAGCAAGGTCACCGGTTTTGTCGGCGGCGCGCGCAACCGTCCGAGTCCGATTTCCCAGAAGGAAGTCGACAAGATCATGACGCAGATGCAGGAAGGCGTCGAAAAGCCGCGGCCCAAGACGCTGTTCGAGGTGGGCGAAATGGTGCGCGTCAAGGACGGCCCGTTCACCGACTTCAACGGCAACGTGGAAGAGGTCAATTACGAGAAGTCGCGCCTGCGCGTCTCGGTGACCATCTTCGGTCGTGCCACCCCGGTCGAGCTCGAGTTCGGCCAGGTCGAGAAGGTCTGATCGTCACAGGATTCGCAGGGTCGCGCCGTTTTCGGGCGGTGCGGCCGGCGACGCTCCGCAAGGGGCACAAGAGGAGCGTGAGGCCGGTCCCGCCGCAGGCGGACGGCGACAGCGCGTTACGACTCAACAGGACCGATTGCCCAAGGTGCAGCGGTCCGGATTGGAGTAAAGATGGCCAAGAAGATTATTGGCTTTATCAAGCTGCAGATCCCGGCTGGTAAAGCGAACCCCTCCCCGCCCGTGGGCCCGGCACTGGGTCAGCGCGGCCTGAACATCATGGAGTTCTGCAAGGCGTTCAACGCGCAGACCCAGGGTATGGAGCCCGGCCTGCCGGTGCCGGTGGTGATCACCGCCTACGCCGACAAGAGCTTCACCTTCGTGATGAAGTCGCCTCCGGCCACCGTGCTGATCAAGAAGGCTGCCGGCATCACCAAGGGTTCGGCCAAGCCGCACACCGACAAGGTTGGCAAGATCACCCGCGCCCAGGCTGAAGACATCGCCAAGGCCAAGAACGCCGACCTGACCGCCGCCGATCTGGACGCGGCAGTGCGCACCATCGCCGGCTCGGCCCGCTCGATGGGTATCACCGTGGAGGGTCTGTAAATGGCTAAGGTTTCGAAGCGCGTAGCGGCCAACAAGGCCAAGATCGAGCGCACCAAGTTCTACCCGATCGACGAGGCGCTGGGCCTGGTCAAGGAATGCGCGTCGGCCAAGTTCGACGAGTCGATCGACGTCGCCGTGCAGCTGGGCATCGACGCCAAGAAGTCGGACCAGGTGGTTCGTGGCTCGGTGGTGCTGCCCGCCGGTACCGGCAAGACCGTCCGCGTGGCGGTGTTCGCCCAGGGCGACAAGGCTGAAGCGGCCAAGGCCGCCGGCGCCGACGTGGTCGGCATGGAAGACCTGGCCGAACAAGTGAAGGCCGGCAACCTGAACTTCGACGTCGTGATCGCTTCGCCGGACACGATGCGCATCGTCGGTACGCTGGGCCAGATCCTGGGCCCGCGCGGCCTGATGCCGAACCCGAAGGTCGGTACCGTGACTCCCGACGTGGCCCAGGCAGTCAAGAACGCCAAGGCCGGTCAGGTCCAGTTCCGCGTCGACAAGGCCGGTATCATCCACGCGACCATCGGCCGCCGTTCGTTCGAGGACGCCGCGCTCAAGAGCAACCTGTCGGCGCTGATCGACGCGCTGGTCAAGGCCAAGCCGGCCACCAGCAAGGGTGTCTACCTGCGCAAGATCGCGGTCTCGTCGACCATGGGCGTGGGCGTTCGCGTCGACCAGGCTTCGCTGGCCGCCTAAGCGGTTGGCATCGCGCTGACCGGACCCGATAACACCGGTCGGCGAAAGCATTCGAGGTTCCGGCCCTGCGCCGGAACCGGTCCGCCACGGCGGGCCAGAGAAAGGCTTTGGGCAGTGGTGCCGGCGTCAGACGCCGGTCCCGCTGGTTATCAAAGACCGCTGGCGGTCATTGTTCGCGCGCAAGCTGCGGCATGGCCTTAATCGGTGGGACCGTACACGGCAGCAAGGTGACGGCAACCTGCCCGCCAGCGTAGATGGCGAACCCGAAGGTTGGAATGGTCCGGGGCGAGACCCCCGGGTGATTCGGGCCAATCGGACGCCGTTCGTTTGGACTGATGCAAGGTCCTCCGTCGCCGGAGTACCACGCATCGTTTTGGAGCTTAACCGTGCCACTCAATATTGAAGATAAGAAGGCCGTCGTTGCTGAGGTGTCGGCGCAAGTCGCCAAAGCCCAGACCATCGTCGTGGCCGAATATCGCGGCATCACGGTTGGCGATCTGACCAAGCTGCGTGCCACCGCCCGCGAGCAAGGCGTCTACCTGCGCGTTCTGAAGAACACGCTGGCCCGCCGCGCCGTGGAAGGTACGCCGTTTGCCGCGCTCGCGGAGCAACTGACCGGTCCGCTGATCTACGGGATTTCCGAAGATGCAGTGGCCTCGGCCAAGGTTCTGAACGACTTCGCCAAGACCAACGACAAGCTGGTCCTGCGCGCCGGTTCGTTCGACGGCAAGGTGCTCGACGTCAACGCCGTCAAGGCGCTGGCCTCGATCCCGAGCCGCGACCAACTGATTGCTCAGCTGCTTGGCGTCATGCAAGCGCCGGTGTCGGGCTTTGCCCGCCTGCTGGCCGCGCTGGCCGAGAAGAAGAGCGAAGGTGCCCCCGCCGAGGAAGGCGCCGCGGCCTAAGGTCAGGCTCGTCCCGATCGCAATACCGATACCGAATCAAATCTAGGAGTATTTCCAAATGGCAATCACCAAAGACGACATCCTCGAAGCCGTTGGCGCGATGTCCGTGATGGAACTGAACGACCTGGTCAAGGCGTTCGAAGAGAAGTTTGGCGTGTCCGCCGCTGCGATGGCCGTGGCCGCCGCTCCGGGCGCTGCTGGCGCTGGCGCCGCTGCTGAAGAGAAGACCGAATTCAACGTCGTGCTGGCCGAAGTCGGCGCGAACAAGGTCGGCGTCATCAAGGCAGTTCGCGAAATCACCGGCCTGGGCCTGAAGGAAGCCAAGGACCTGGTCGATGGCGCACCGAAGCCCGTCAAGGAAGGCGTGGACAAGGCTACCGCCGACGAGGCCAAGAAGAAGCTGGAAGAAGCCGGCGCGAAGGTCGAAGTCAAGTAAGTGGTACTCGCGTGCCCTCCGGCACGCGAATGGGGCTGGCAAAGGGGAAATCCCGGCGCCAGCCTTTTTGCGCTTCTGTGATGTGTGTTTTATAGGACACCCCATAGCGCATGAAGTGATGCATTGCCTACTCGGCGCCGGGGTGAACCTCGGGGCCGCAGCAGAGGCCAAACATCAGTGGCACACTAAGCGGTTGCTGCTGATGTTTGTCTTCTGAACCGACTGCAGAAGACAAGTTTGGTCGGGTGTTCCCCGGACCGGCGCGCGTGGATGATGGCGCCGGTTCGCAGCGTGCGGACACCGTCAGCCAGAGGTTGGTAGCGGCCAACCGCCAAATCCCCTCCCAGTCGCTGAACACCTCAGGCGCCGGTCAGGTCCAGCCAGCCCTGCGATGATTCGGAGATCCCATGGCGTACAGCTTCACCGAAAAGAAGCGCATTCGCAAAAGCTTTGCGAAGCGCGCGACGGTTCACCAGGTTCCATTCCTGCTAGCCACCCAGATCGAATCGTACACCCAGTTCTTGCAAGCGGATACGCCACCCGCGCGTCGCAAGAGCGAAGGCCTGCAAGCGGCCTTCAACGCAATTTTCCCCATCGTCTCCCATAACGGGCTCGCCCGTATGGAGTTCGTGTCGTACCACCTGTCCAACCCGCCGTTCGACGTCAAGGAATGTCAGCAGCGCGGCCTGACCTTCCACTCGGCCCTGCGCGCCAAGGTTCGCCTGATCATCAACGATCGCGAGAATCCGGGCAAGGTCAAGGAGGTCAAGGAGCAGGAAGTCTACATGGGCGAGATCCCGCTGATGACCTCGACCGGCTCGTTCGTGATCAACGGCACCGAGCGCGTGATCGTCTCCCAGCTGCACCGTTCGCCGGGCGTGTTCTTCGAGCACGACAAGGGCAAGACGCACAGCTCGGGCAAGCTGCTGTTCTCGGCACGGATCATTCCGTACCGCGGCTCGTGGCTGGACTTCGAGTTCGACCCGAAGGACATCCTGTACTTCCGCGTCGACCGCCGCCGCAAGATGCCGGTGACGATCCTGCTCAAGTCGATCGGCCTGACGCCGGAACAGATCCTCGCGCACTTCTTCGTGTTCGACAACTTCACGCTGCAGGCCGAAGGCGCGCAGCTGGAGTTCGTGCCCGAGCGCCTGCGCGGCGAAGTCGCGCGCTTCGACATTGCCGACAAGAACGGCCGTGTCGTGGTCGAGAAGGACAAGCGGATCAACGCCAAGCACATCCGTGACCTGGAGTCCGCCGGCACCAAGCTGATCAGCGTGCCGGAAGACTATCTGCTGGGCCGCGTGCTGGCCAAGAACATCATCGACCCGGATACCGGCGAGGTGATTGCCAACGCCAACGACGAGCTGACCGAAACGCTGCTCGAGTCGCTGCGCGAAGCCGGCGTCAAGCAGATCCAGACGCTGTACACCAACGATCTGGATCAGGGTCCGTACATTTCGCAGACCCTGCGCACCGACGACACCGCCGACCAGACCGCGGCCCGTATCGCGATCTACCGGATGATGCGTCCGGGCGAGCCGCCCACCGAGGACGCCGTCGAAGCGCTGTTCCAGCGCCTGTTCTACAGCGAAGAGTCGTACGACCTGTCGCGCGTGGGCCGCATGAAGGTCAACAGCCGCCTGGGCCGCCCGAGCGGCGAGGGCAGCATGGTGCTGCAGGACGAGGACATCCTCGAGACCATCAAGATCCTGGTCAACCTGCGCAATGGCAAGGGCGAAGTCGACGACATCGACCACCTGGGCAACCGTCGCGTGCGTTGCGTCGGCGAACTGGCCGAGAACCAGTTCCGCGCCGGCCTGTCGCGCGTGGAGCGCGCCGTCAAGGAACGTCTGGGCCAGGCCGAGACCGAGAACCTGATGCCGCACGACCTGATCAACTCGAAGCCGATCTCGTCGGCGATCCGCGAGTTCTTCGGTTCGTCGCAGCTGTCGCAGTTCATGGACCAGACCAACCCGCTGTCCGAGATCACGCACAAGCGCCGCGTGTCCGCTCTGGGCCCGGGCGGCCTGACGCGCGAACGCGCGGGCTTCGAAGTCCGCGACGTGCACCCGACCCACTATGGCCGCGTGTGCCCGATCGAAACGCCGGAAGGTCCGAACATCGGTCTGATCAACTCGCTGGCACTGTACGCCCGCCTGAACGAGTACGGCTTCCTGGAAACGCCGTACCGCAAGGTCGAGAACGGCAAGCTGACCGACCAGGTCGACTACCTGTCGGCGATCGAGGAAGGCAAGTACGTGGTGGCGCAGGCCAACGCGACGGTCGATGCCGAAGGCAACCTGATCGACGAACTGGTGTCGGCGCGCGAAGGCAGCGAGCGCGAGACCCGCATGGTCACGCCGGACCGCGTGCAGTACATCGACGTGGCGCCGTCGCAGATCGTGTCGGCCGCGGCCTCGCTGGTGCCGTTCCTCGAGCACGATGACGCGAACCGTGCACTGATGGGCGCGAACATGCAGCGTCAGGCCGTGCCTTGCCTGCGTCCGGACAAGCCGCTGGTCGGCACCGGCATCGAGCGCACCGTCGCGGTCGACTCGGGCACCGCCGTGCAGGCGACCCGTGGCGGCGTGGTCGACTATGTCGACGCGAACCGTATCGTTATCCGTGTCAACGACGACGAAGCCGTGGCCGGCGAAGTCGGCGTGGACATCTACAACCTGATCAAGTACACGCGTTCGAACCAGAACACGAACATCAACCAGCGTCCGATGGTCAAGGTGGGCGACCACGTGGCCCGCGGCGATGTGATTGCCGACGGCGCCTCGACCGATCTGGGCGAGCTCGCGCTCGGCCAGAACATGCTGGTCGCGTTCATGCCCTGGAACGGCTACAACTTCGAAGATTCGATCCTGATCTCGGAACGGGTCGTTGCCGAAGACCGCTACACCTCGATCCACATCGAGGAGCTGTCGGTGGTCGCCCGCGACACCAAGCTCGGACCCGAGGAAATCACGCGCGACATCTCGAACCTGGCTGAAGCGCAACTGGCCCGTCTGGACGAGTCCGGCATCACCTACATCGGTGCCGAGGTCGAGGCCGGCGACGTGCTGGTCGGCAAGGTCACGCCCAAGGGCGAGACCCAGCTGACGCCGGAAGAGAAGCTGCTGCGCGCGATCTTCGGCGAGAAGGCGTCCGACGTGAAGGACACCTCGCTGCGCGTGCCCTCGGGCATGAGCGGCATCGTGATCGACGTGCAGGTGTTCACCCGTGAAGGCGTGACCCGCGACAAGCGCGCGCAGTCGATCATCGACGACGAACTGAAGCGCTACCGCCTGGACCTGAACGACCAGCTGCGTATCGTCGAGGGCGATGCCTTCCAGCGTCTGGAGCGCCTGCTGATCGACAAGACCGTCAACGGCGGTCCGAAGAAGCTGGCCAAGGGCGCGAAGCTGACCAAGGAGTACCTGGACGATCTGGACAAGTACCACTGGTTCGACATCCGTCCGGCCGACGAGGAAGTCGCGGCCCAGCTCGAGGCGGTCAAGGAAGCCATCGAGCAGAAGCGCCACGAGTTCGACCTGGCCTTCGAGGAAAAGCGCAAGAAGCTGACCCAGGGCGACGAGCTGCCCCCGGGCGTGATCAAGATGGTCAAGGTGTACCTGGCCGTCAAGCGCCGCCTGCAGCCTGGCGACAAGATGGCCGGCCGTCACGGCAACAAGGGCGTGGTGTCGAAGATCGTGCCGATCGAGGACATGCCCTACATGGCCGACGGCACGCCTGCCGACATCGTGCTGAACCCGCTCGGCGTGCCGTCGCGGATGAACGTGGGTCAGATTCTCGAGACCCACCTGGGCTGGGCCGCGCGCGGTCTGGGCCAGCGCATCGGCGACATGCTGAAGGCACAGGCCAAGGCGCAGGAACTGCGCGCCCTGCTCGCTCAGATCTACAACGAGAGCGGCAAGCCCGAAGACCTCGACAGCCTGACCGATGCCGAAGTGCTGGAGCTGGCGAACAACCTGAAGAAGGGCGTGCCCTTCGCGACCCCGGTGTTCGACGGCGCGCATGAAGCGGAAATCCGCCGCATGCTGGACCTGGCCTATCCGGACGACGTCGCCAAGGAGAAGGGCCTGACGGCGTCGAAGCAGCAGGTCACGCTGTACGACGGCCGCACCGGCGAGGCGTTCGAGCGTCCGGTCACGCTGGGTGTGATGCACATGCTGAAGCTGCACCACCTGGTCGACGACAAGATGCACGCCCGTTCGACCGGTCCGTACTCGCTCGTCACCCAGCAGCCGCTGGGCGGCAAGGCGCAGTTCGGCGGCCAGCGTTTCGGCGAGATGGAAGTGTGGGCGCTGGAAGCGTATGGCGCCTCCTACGTGCTGCAGGAAATGCTGACGGTCAAGTCCGACGACGTGAACGGCCGTACCAAGGTGTACGAGAACATCGTCAAGGGCGAGCACTCGATCGATGCCGGCATGCCGGAGTCGTTCAACGTGCTGGTGAAGGAAATCCGCTCGCTGGGTATCGATATCGACCTGGATCGCTATTGATCGACAGATCGAAACGGAGACGGCAGTGAAGCCGTCTCCGGCGGATTTCCCACAGGATGAATGCCGGCGGCCCGTTACCTCGGGCCGGCGGCGAAACAAGGAGTTGCAATGAAAGCATTGCTCGATCTCTTTAAGCAGGTACAGCAGGAAGAGCAGTTCGACGCGATCAAGATCGGGCTGGCCTCGCCCGAGAAGATCCGTTCGTGGTCGTACGGCGAAGTCAAGAAGCCGGAAACCATCAACTACCGCACGTTCAAGCCCGAGCGCGACGGTCTGTTCTGCGCCAAGATCTTCGGTCCGATCAAGGACTACGAGTGCCTGTGCGGCAAGTACAAGCGCCTGAAGCATCGCGGCGTGATCTGCGAGAAGTGCGGCGTCGAAGTGACACTGGCGAAGGTGCGCCGCGAGCGCATGGGCCATATCGAACTGGCCGCGCCGACCGCGCACATCTGGTTCCTGAAGTCGCTGCCGTCGCGTCTGGGCATGGTGCTCGACATGACGCTGCGCGACATCGAGCGCGTGCTGTATTTCGAAGCGTTCGTGGTGCTCGAGCCCGGCATGACCCCGCTCAAGAAGAGCCAGATCATGTCCGAGGACGACTACATCGCGAAGTGCGAGGAGTACGGCGAGGGCGAGTTCGTCGCGATGATGGGTGCCGAGGGCATCCGTGAGCTGCTGCGCGGCATCGACATCGAGAAGCAGATCGAACAGATCCGCGCCGAGCTGCAGGCCACCGGTTCCGAAGCC
The DNA here is from genome assembly GCF_013347325.1 of Cupriavidus gilardii. NCBI lineage: Bacteria > Pseudomonadati > Pseudomonadota > Betaproteobacteria > Burkholderiales > Burkholderiaceae > Cupriavidus > Cupriavidus gilardii. The sequence continues at coordinate 163,234 of NZ_CP054624.1, forward strand.
AAGATCAAGAAGTACGCCAAGCGCCTGAAGGTGCTCGAGGCCTTCCAGCGTTCGGGCATCAAGCCCGAGTGGATGATCCTCGAAGTGCTGCCGGTGCTGCCGCCCGAACTGCGTCCGCTGGTGCCGCTGGACGGCGGCCGCTTCGCGACCTCGGACCTGAACGACCTGTATCGCCGCGTGATCAACCGCAACAACCGGTTGAAGCGCCTGCTCGAGCTGAAGGCCCCCGAAATCATCGTCCGCAACGAAAAGCGCATGCTGCAGGAAGCGGTCGACTCGCTGCTGGACAACGGCCGTCGCGGCAAGGCGATGACCGGCGCCAACAAGCGCCCGCTGAAGTCGCTGGCCGAGATGATCAAGGGCAAGGGCGGTCGTTTCCGTCAGAACCTGCTGGGCAAGCGCGTCGACTACTCCGGCCGTTCGGTCATCGTGGTCGGTCCGACGCTGAAGCTGCACCAGTGCGGCCTGCCCAAACTGATGGCGCTGGAGCTGTTCAAGCCCTTCATCTTCCACAAGCTGGAAACGATGGGCATCGCCACCACGATCAAGGCGGCCAAGAAGGAAGTCGAGAGCCAGACGCCGGTCGTGTGGGACATCCTCGAAGAGGTGATCCGCGAGCACCCGGTGATGCTGAACCGCGCGCCGACGCTGCACCGCCTGGGCATCCAGGCCTTCGAACCGGTGCTGATCGAAGGCAAGGCGATCCAGCTGCATCCGCTGGTCTGCGCGGCGTTCAACGCCGACTTCGACGGCGACCAGATGGCCGTCCACGTGCCGCTGTCGCTGGAAGCGCAGATGGAAGCCCGCACGCTGATGCTGGCCTCCAACAACGTGCTGTTCCCGGCCAACGGCGATCCGTCGATCGTGCCGTCGCAGGACGTGGTGCTGGGCCTGTACTACACCACCCGCGACAAGATCAACGGCAAGGGCGAGGGCATGACCTTCGCCGACGTCAGCGAGGTGATCCGCGCCTACGAGAACAAGGAAGTCGAACTGGCTTCGCGCGTGAACGTGCGCATCACCGAGTATGAGCTGGTCGACAAGGACGCCGAGGGCGACGCGCGTTTCGCGCCGAAGGTCACGCTGCAGGCCACCACGGTCGGCCGCGCGATCCTGTCCGAGATCCTGCCGAAGGGCCTGCCGTTCTCGGTGCTGAACAAGCCGCTGAAGAAGAAGGAAATCTCGCGCCTGATCAACACCGCATTCCGCAAGTGCGGCCTGCGCGAGACGGTGATCTTCGCCGACAAGCTGCTGCAGTCGGGCTTCCGCCTGGCCACGCGCGCCGGTATCTCGATCGCGATCGACGACATGCTGGTGCCGCCGCAGAAGGAAAAGATCATCGCCGACGCCGCGGCCAAGGTGAAGGAATACGACAAGCAGTACATGTCGGGTCTGGTGACGGACCAGGAGCGCTACAACAACGTCGTGGACATCTGGGGCGCCGCCGGCGACCAGGTCGGCAAGGCGATGATGGAGCAGCTGCAGCACGAGGACGTGGTCGACCGCAACGGCAACACCGTCAAGCAGGAGTCGTTCAACTCCATCTACATGATGGCCGACTCGGGCGCACGGGGTTCCGCGGCGCAGATCCGTCAGCTGGCCGGTATGCGTGGCCTGATGGCCAAGCCGGACGGCTCGATCATCGAGACGCCGATTACCGCGAACTTCCGCGAAGGCCTGAACGTTCTGCAGTACTTCATCTCGACCCACGGCGCCCGTAAGGGCCTGGCCGATACCGCGCTGAAGACCGCGAACTCGGGTTACCTGACCCGTCGTCTGGTCGACGTGACGCAGGATCTGGTGGTGGTCGAGGAGGATTGCGGCACCACCAACGGCGTCGCGATGAAGGCGCTGGTCGAGGGCGGTGAAGTCATCGAAGCGCTGCGCGACCGTATCCTGGGCCGCGTGACGGTGTCGGACGTGGTCAACCCCGAGACGCAGGAAACCGCGATCGAGGCCGGCACGCTGCTGGACGAAGATCTGGTCGACCTGATCGACCAGATCGGTGTCGACGAGGTCAAGGTCCGTACCCCGCTGTCGTGCGACACGCGCTATGGCCTGTGCGCCAAGTGCTATGGCCGCGATCTGGGCCGCGGCACGCTGGTCAACACCGGCGAGGCGGTCGGCGTGATCGCCGCGCAGTCGATCGGCGAGCCGGGCACGCAGCTGACGATGCGGACGTTCCACATCGGTGGTGCGGCATCGCGCGCGGCGGTTGCCTCGAGCGTCGAAGCGAAGGCTACCGGCACGGTGCGCTTCACCGCGACGATGCGCTATGTGACCAACGCCAAGGGCGAACTGATCGTGATCTCGCGTTCGGGCGAGGCGCTGATCACCGACGACCACGGCCGCGAGCGCGAGCGCCACAAGATCCCGTACGGCGCCACGCTGCTGGTGCAGGACGGACAGGCGATCAAGGCGGGCACGCAGCTGGCGACGTGGGACGCGCTGACGCGCCCGATCGTGTCGGAGTACTCGGGCACGATCAAGTTCGAGAACGTCGAGGAAGGCGTGACCGTCGCCAAGCAGATGGACGAGGTCACCGGTCTGTCGACGCTGGTCGTGATCGACGCCAAGCGCCGTACGGCTGCCACCAAGGGCCTGCGCCCGCAGGTGAAGCTGCTCGACGCCAACGGCCAGGAAGTCAAGATTCCGGGCACGGACCACTCCGTGACCATCGGCTTCCAGGTCGGCGCGCTGATTACCGTCAAGGATGGTCAGCAGGTGCACGTCGGTGAAGTGCTGGCGCGTATCCCGACCGAGTCGCAGAAGACCCGCGACATTACCGGTGGTCTGCCGCGTGTGGCCGAGCTGTTCGAAGCGCGTTCGCCGAAGGACGCCGCCGTGCTGGCGGAAGTCACCGGTACCGTGTCGTTCGGCAAGGACACCAAGGGCAAGCAGCGTCTGGTCATCACCGACCTCGACGGCAATGCGCACGAGTTCCTGATCGCCAAGGAAAAGCAGGTGCTGGTCCACGACGGTCAGGTGGTGAACAAGGGCGAGATGATCGTCGAGGGTCCGGCGGATCCGCACGACATCCTGCGCCTGAAGGGCATCGAGGAGCTGGCGCACTACATCGTCGATGAAGTGCAGGACGTCTACCGTCTGCAGGGCGTGAAGATCAACGACAAGCACATCGAAGTGATCGTGCGTCAGATGCTGCGCCGCGTGCAGATCGTCGATGTCGGCGACACCAAGTTCATCCCGGGTGAACAGGTGGAGCGCTCGGAGTTGCTGGACGAAAACGACCGCGTGATCGCGGAAGGCAAGCGTCCGGCGACCTACGAGAACCTGCTGCTCGGTATCACCAAGGCGTCGCTGTCGACCGACAGCTTCATCTCGGCGGCATCGTTCCAGGAAACGACGCGCGTGCTGACCGAGGCCGCGATCATGGGCAAGACCGACGACCTGCGTGGTCTGAAGGAAAACGTGATCGTGGGTCGCCTGATCCCGGCCGGTACGGGCCTGGCCTACCACCGCGCCCGCAAGGCGCGCGAGGCGGCCGAGCGCGAACGCGCCCAGGCGATCTCCGACGAAGAGCAGTCGCTGTTCATGGAGCCGTCGGAGGTGCATGCCACCACCGAGAACGGCGGGGACAACCCGGCGGTCTGAGGCCGATGCGGTAACGCTGTAAAGCCGTAGCGAAAAGCCCGGTGCGAGAAATCGCACCGGGCTTTTTTTTCGCCGCTGTTCGGAGCCGGCGGCAGTACACGGCGTGCCGTCAGCGCCTCAGACGTAGGCGCGCGCTGCGACGGTGGCGGTGGCCGCGGTCGGCGACGTGGGTGCGGCGTCGCTGGAGGCGAAGCCGCCCGGCTTCTCCAGCGTTTTCATGATCAGATCGGACAGCATGCCGAATTCACGCGAACCCAGCTTCTGGCCATATTGCTTCAGGAAGGCGTCGATCGGCACGCCGGCATTGCGCAGCGACTTGATCTCCGAGTCGCTGAGCGTCACGGTTTCGTAGTTGCCGCTCTGCTGCGACAGCCTGGCCAGTTCATTGGCCTGTTCGCGATAGAACGTGGCGGCGGCGAACAGATCCAGGTCGCCGCTGGCGCCGATGCCGGCGCTGAGGGACACGGCCTGGGCGGCGCCGCCGACTTCCGGCGTCTGCGTTGATGCGGCGAGCGGCTGGACCGGGTGTTGGGGAGGGGAAACGGGGGATACAAGCATGGTAACGCTCCAGGAAACTCCAAAAGACTGCGATGGTTCTGATCGTCGTCATCGTTGCTTGCACAACGATTGGACGAGGCAGATGTTCGTCGCCACGAGACGGCGCTGTCTTGCGGTTTCCGAAGCCGACTTGGGGTTCTCGAATCGTTCGCCGTATGTCACGCAAGCCCGAGACGAAATTCGCAAATCGGCGGCGTCCGAGTGTGATACGGCGAAGGCCTGATTCCGCGCGCCGCACCCGCGTGGCAGCCCGGGGGCCCCGCATCGAGCCAGCCGTGACGCCACGCCGGCGACGGCCGGCGTCGTTACGATTCGAAGGGATCGCCAGCCGGTGCGGTGGTATGGTTACGCCTTTCCGATACGTTGCCCGTTTCCCGCTGTTCCTATGTCTGCTGCCCTGGCGATACTCAAGGATGTCTTCGGCTATCACGCCTTCCGTGGCCGCCAGGCGGAAATCATCGAACACGTCGCCGAGGGCGGCGATTGCCTGGTGCTGATGCCGACCGGCGGCGGCAAGTCGCTGTGCTATCAGATTCCCGCGCTGCTGCGCCAGCGCGCCGGCCATGGCGTTGGCATCGTGGTATCGCCGCTGATCGCGCTGATGCAGGACCAGGTTGCGGCGCTGACAGAAGCGGGCGTGCGCGCCGCGGTGCTCAATTCCACGCTGACCGGCGCGGAGGCATCGGCGGTCGAGCGCGACCTGCTGGCCGGCCGCCTCGAGATCCTGTACGTCGCGCCGGAACGGCTGATGACGCCGCGCTTCCAGGATCTGCTCGATCGCACCCGCGTCGGCCTGTTCGCGATCGACGAGGCGCACTGCGTGTCGCAGTGGGGCCACGACTTCCGGCCGGAATACATCCAGCTGTCGGTACTGCACGAGCGCTTCCCGCAGGTGCCGCGCATCGCGCTGACCGCGACGGCCGACGACGTGACGCGGCAGGAGATCGTCGAGCGCCTGGCGCTGCACGACGCCCGCGTCTTCCTGTCGAGCTTCGATCGTCCCAATATCCGCTATCGCATCGTCGAGAAGGACAACGCGCGCCAGCAGCTGCTGGCCTTCATCAAGGCCGAGCACATGGCCGCGGACGGCACCCACGACAGCGGCATCGTCTACTGCCTGTCGCGCCGCAAGGTCGAGGAGACCGCCGACTGGCTGCGGGGCCACGGCATCAACGCGCTGCCTTACCACGCCGGCATGGATGCGGCCGTGAGGCAGCAGCACCAGGCGCGCTTTCGCGACGAGGAAGGGCTGGTGATGGTCGCGACGATCGCCTTCGGCATGGGCATCGACAAGCCGGACGTCCGCTTCGTCGCCCACCTCGACCTGCCCAAGAGCATGGAGGGGTATTACCAGGAGACCGGCCGGGCCGGCCGCGATGGCCTGCCGGCCAATGCCTGGATGGCCTATGGGCTGGGCGACGTCGTGCAGCAGAAGCGGATGATCGACGAGTCGGAGGCCGACGAGACCCACAAGCGCGTGTCGTCGGCCAAGCTCGACGCGCTGCTGGGCCTGTGCGAGACCGCCGGCTGCCGCCGCGTGCGCATCCTCGCGTATTTCGGCGAATCCAGCGAGCCCTGCGGCAACTGCGACACCTGCCTGGAGCCGCCGGCGACCTGGGACGGCACGCGCGAGGCGCAGATGGCGCTGTCCTGCGTCTATCGGACCGCGCAGGCGAGCCGCGTGCACTTCGGCGCCACCCATCTGATCGACGTGCTGCGCGGCAACGCGACCGAGAAGATCCGGCAATGGGGCCACGACAAGGTGTCGACCTTCGGCATCGGCGCCGACCGGTCGGTGTCGGAGTGGCATGCGATCTTCCGGCAGCTGATCGCGCACGGCCTGCTGGTGATCGACCACGGCGGCCACGGAGCCCTGCTGCTGGGCGAATCGGCGCGGGCGGTGCTCAAGGGCGAGACCAGCATCACGCTGCGCCGCCAGGTCAGCAAGCCGGCGCGCGGCGAGCGCGGCGAACGGGGAGGGGCCGGGCGTGGCAACCGCGTGGACCATACCGCCCAGATGGATGAGCAGCAGCTGGCCAACTGGGAGGCGCTGCGCCGCTGGCGCACCGAGACGGCGCGCGAGCATGGCGTGCCGGCCTATGTGATCTTCCACGATGCGACGCTGGCCGAACTGGCGCGCAGCGCGCCCGACAGCATGGCGGAGCTGGCCGAGGTGCCGGGCATCGGCGCGGCCAAGCTGGAACGCTATGGCGACGAATTGCTGGAAGTGCTGCAGAAGGCATAGTCAGCGGGGCGACACGCGGGTGGAGCGCCGCAATGCGGCGCCTGCCGTCGCGCCGACATGTTCGCGCAGGTAAACCGCTTGACCGTTGATCGGTGCGCTGCTAGCATGCCGGATTCGAGTTTTTGGCTTCGGATTTCGCTCGCGCGTCGTTCGGCACCCGGTGTCCGACGATCGTCCCGGCAGTTCAGTCAGTCCTGACTGATTTCGCCAGCGGGATCCCAGGCGAGCTCGCGCTCTTTGGCAAGTCTGGTTGTTCACACAGTCCCGTCCCAGAGCGTTCTGCTCGCCTGCTCCCGCCCAAAACCCGTCCTACCGTTTCGTCGATCGTCGTCGCGCTTGCGGGCGTGCCGCCGATTCGTCGTCGAAGCGGTGTTTTTTTGTAAAACCAAGCTGGATTGAACAATGCCAACTATCAACCAACTGGTTCGCAAGCCGCGCGTCTCTGAAGTCGTCAAGAGCAAGAGCCCGGCGCTTGAGAACTGCCCCCAACGCCGTGGCGTGTGCACCCGTGTGTACACCACCACGCCGAAGAAGCCGAACTCGGCACTGCGTAAGGTCGCCAAGGTGCGTCTGACCAACGGTTTCGAGGTCATCTCGTATATCGGCGGTGAAGGCCACAACCTGCAGGAACACTCGGTCGTGCTGATCCGCGGTGGTCGTGTCAAGGACTTGCCGGGTGTGCGTTACCACATCGTGCGCGGTTCGCTCGACCTGCAAGGCGTCAAGGACCGCAAGCAAGCGCGTTCGAAGTACGGCGCGAAGCGTCCGAAGGCTGCGTAAGCCTGCAACACAAGCGATGGTGGCTGGCGCCCAGCGTCATGTTGCTGTCAACAAGCGGCGGTACAACGGCCCATTTGCTGCGCCGTGCCGTCGAGTAAGTGGTCCACCCGGCGAATTTGCCGCGCCCGGAGCGCAGGAAGGCAAGCTAGTTGGTGGCCGGAGCGCGGAAGACCCCGCACTCAACTGAATCCAAAGGAAAGAAGATGCCACGTCGTCGTGAAGTCCCCAAGCGGGAAATCCTGCCTGATCCGAAGTTCGGTAACGTCGAAGTTGCCAAGTTCATGAACGTGCTGATGCTGGACGGCAAGAAGTCGGTTGCCGAGCGCATCGTTTATGGCGCATTCGACCAGATCGAAAAGAAGGCAGGCAAGGCCCCCATCGAGGTGTTCTCCGTTGCGATCAACAACGTGAAGCCGGTGGTGGAAGTGAAGAGCCGCCGCGTCGGTGGCGCCAACTATCAGGTTCCGGTCGAAGTCCGTCCGTCGCGTCGTTTGGCATTGGCGATGCGCTGGCTGCGCGAGGCCGCGAAAAAACGCAGCGAGAAGTCGATGGCGCTGCGCCTGGCAGGTGAGCTGCTCGAAGCCGCGGAAGGCCGTGGTGGCGCGATGAAGAAGCGCGACGAAGTGCACCGCATGGCCGAAGCCAACAAGGCGTTCTCGCACTTCCGCTTCTAAAGCGCGCGGGATTCGCAGTTGGTTGCCGGGCGGGCTGTGTTTTTACACATCTCGCCCGTTTGTGTTAGGGGCGTAGGCGAAGAGATGCCGGCGCCTCACTGACGAATTAGAGGATTAAAGTGGCTCGTAAGACTCCCATCGAGCGTTACCGCAATATCGGTATCTCGGCTCACATTGACGCGGGTAAAACCACCACCACCGAGCGCATCCTGTTCTACACCGGTGTGAACCACAAGATCGGTGAAGTGCACGATGGCGCCGCCACGATGGACTGGATGGAGCAGGAACAGGAGCGTGGCATCACGATCACCTCGGCTGCGACCACCGCCTTCTGGAAGGGCATGGCCGGCAACTACCCCGAGCACCGCTTCAACATCATCGACACCCCGGGCCACGTGGACTTCACCATCGAGGTGGAGCGTTCCATGCGCGTGCTGGACGGCGCCTGCATGGTGTACTGCGCCGTGGGCGGCGTGCAGCCGCAGTCCGAAACCGTCTGGCGTCAGGCCAACAAGTACGGCGTGCCGCGTCTGGCGTTCGTCAACAAGATGGACCGTACCGGCGCCAACTTCTTCAAGGTCTACGAGCAGCTGAAGACCCGCCTGAAGGCCAACCCGGTGCCCGTGGTGGTGCCGATCGGCGCTGAAGACGGCTTCCAGGGCGTGATCGACCTGCTGGAAATGAAGGCGATCATCTGGGACGAAGCCAGCCAGGGCGTGAAGTTCGAATACAAGGACATCCCGGCCGAGCTGCAGGCGACCGCTGACGAATGGCGCGAGAAGATGGTCGAGTCCGCCGCCGAAGCCAGCGAAGAGCTGATGGAAAAGTACCTGGGCGGCGAAGAGCTGACCCGCGAAGAGATCGTCAAGGCGCTGCGTGACCGTACCATCGCCTGCGAAATCCAGCCGATGCTGTGCGGCACCGCGTTCAAGAACAAGGGCGTGCAGCGCATGCTCGACGCCGTGATCGACTTCCTGCCGTCGCCGGTCGATATTCCGCCGGTCAAGGGCGTGGACGAAAGCGACGACGAGAAGAAGCTCGAGCGCAAGGCCGACGACAACGAGAAGTTCTCGGCGCTGGCGTTCAAGATCATGACCGACCCGTTCGTTGGCCAGCTGATCTTCTTCCGCGTCTACTCGGGCAAGATCAATTCGGGCGACACCGTGTACAACCCGGTGAAGCAGAAGAAGGAGCGTCTGGGCCGTATTCTGCAGATGCACGCCAACCAGCGCGAAGAAATCAAGGAAGTGCTGGCTGGCGACATCGCCGCCGCGGTGGGCCTGAAGGATGCCACCACCGGCGACACGCTGTGCGATCCGTCGGCACCGATCGTGCTCGAGCGCATGGTGTTCCCGGAGCCGGTGATCTCGCAGGCGGTCGAGCCGAAGACCAAGGCCGACCAGGAAAAGATGGGCATCGCCCTGAACCGCCTGGCCGCCGAAGATCCGTCGTTCCGCGTGCGTACCGATGAAGAATCGGGCCAGACCATCATTTCGGGCATGGGCGAGCTCCACCTCGAAATCCTGGTCGACCGCATGAAGCGCGAATTCGGCGTGGAAGCCAACATCGGCGCGCCGCAGGTGGCCTACCGCGAAACCATCCGCAAGAAGGCCGAGGACGTCGAAGGCAAGTTCGTCAAGCAGTCGGGCGGCCGCGGCCAGTACGGCCACGCCGTGATCACGCTGGAACCGCAGGAGCCGGGCAAGGGCTTCGAGTTCATCGACGCCATCAAGGGCGGTGTGATTCCTCGCGAATACATCCCCGCTGTCGAGAAGGGCATCGTCGACACGCTGCAGTCGGGTGTCCTGGCGGGCTTCCCGGTGGTGGACGTGAAGGTCACGCTGACGTTCGGTTCGTATCACGACGTGGACTCGAACGAAAACGCGTTCCGCATGGCCGGCTCGATGGCTTTCAAGGAAGCCATGCGCAAGGCCAGCCCGGTTCTGCTCGAGCCGATGATGGCCGTGGAAGTGGAAACGCCGGAAGACTACACCGGTACCGTGATGGGCGACCTGTCGTCCCGCCGCGGCATCGTGCAGGGCATGGACGACATGGTGGGCGGCGGCAAGATCATCAAGGCCGAAGTCCCGCTGTCGGAAATGTTCGGTTATTCGACCGCGCTGCGCTCGGCCACGCAAGGCCGCGCCACCTACACCATGGAATTCAAGCACTACGCCGAGGCGCCGAAGAACATCGCCGAAGCAGTGATGGCGACCAAGGGCAAGTAACCAAGCTGTATGCCGCCTCGCCCGCGAGGGCGCGGCGGCGTGATGAATCGACAAGACTGCAGTCCATTAGGAGCTGAAAAAAATGGCAAAGGAAAAGTTCGAGCGGACCAAGCCGCACGTGAACGTTGGTACGATTGGTCACGTTGACCACGGCAAGACGACGCTGACGGCGGCGATTGCGACGGTGCTGGCTTCGAAGTTCGGCGGTGCCGCGAAGAAGTACGACGAAATCGATGCGGCGCCGGAAGAGAAGGCACGCGGTATTACCATCAACACCGCGCACGTCGAGTACGAGACGGCCAACCGCCACTACGCGCACGTTGACTGCCCGGGCCACGCCGACTACGTCAAGAACATGATCACGGGCGCCGCGCAGATGGACGGCGCGATCCTGGTGTGCTCGGCCGCTGACGGCCCGATGCCGCAGACGCGCGAACACATCCTGCTGGCCCGTCAGGTGGGCGTGCCGTACATCATCGTGTTCCTGAACAAGTGCGACATGGTGGACGACGCCGAGCTGCTCGAGCTGGTGGAAATGGAAGTGCGCGAGCTGCTGTCGAAGTACGAGTTCCCCGGCGACGACACCCCGATCATCAAGGGTTCGGCCAAGCTGGCGCTCGAAGGCGACAAGGGCGACCTGGGCGAAGAGGCGATCATGCGCCTGGCCGAGGCGCTGGACACCTACATCCCGACGCCGGAGCGCGCCGTGGACGGCACGTTCCTGATGCCGGTCGAAGACGTGTTCTCGATCTCGGGCCGCGGTACCGTGGTGACCGGCCGTATCGAGCGTGGCGTGATCAAGGTCGGCGAGGAAATCGAAATCGTCGGTATCCGCCCGACGGTCAAGACCACCTGCACCGGCGTGGAAATGTTCCGCAAGCTGCTGGACCAGGGCCAGGCTGGCGACAACGTCGGTCTGCTGCTGCGCGGCACCAAGCGTGAAGACGTCGAGCGCGGCCAGGTGCTGTGCAAGCCGGGTTCGATCAAGCCGCACACGCACTTCACCGGCGAGGTGTACATCCTGTCGAAGGACGAAGGCGGCCGTCACACCCCGTTCTTCAACAACTACCGTCCGCAGTTCTATTTCCGTACGACCGACGTGACCGGCTCGATCGAGCTGCCGAAGGACAAGGAAATGGTCATGCCGGGCGACAACGTGTCGATCACCGTCAAGCTGATCGCCCCGATCGCGATGGAAGAGGGCCTGCGCTTCGCCATCCGTGAAGGCGGCCGCACCGTCGGCGCCGGCGTCGTCGCCAAGATCCTGGACTAAGCCAGGCTGTCGGGACGGGCGGCCTCCGCCCGTCCCTGCTATCACCGGGCCGGTGACGGCCCATCGCTCTTTTAAGGAAAAATCATGCAGAACCAGAAGATCCGTATCCGCCTGAAGGCTTTCGACTATCGCCTGATCGACCAGTCGGCCGCCGAAATCGTGGATACCGCCAAGCGCACCGGCGCGATCGTCAAGGGCCCGGTTCCCCTGCCGACCCGCATCGAGCGCTTCGACATCCTGCGTTCGCCGCACGTCAACAAGACCAGCCGCGATCAATTCGAGATCCGCACCCATCAGCGTCTGCTGGACATCGTCGACCCGTCGGAAAAGACCGTCGACGCGCTGATGAAGCTGGACCTGCCGGCTGGCGTGGACGTCGAGATCAAGGTGTAATCGATCCGACGAGACCGGCCGCGCCTGCGGCCGCTCTGCAGTGGAACGGCGAACGCGAGTTCGCCGTTTTCCTTTTTCGGTGTCGAAACGCCGAAATAGCGACGTATGAACCACGTTGCAACAGCAAATCCCCCGTTTGCTGAACGCCTTGCCAGATTGCAGTTGCCCTTTCCAGGGGGCTGCGATATAGTGTAAGGCTACCCATCCATCTATGGGTATTGGGCTGGCCGTTTTGGCCGCGCGCCGTCTCTTTTGCGCAAGCCCCCGACACCAGAAACACTCAACACGTTTCGTGTATCAATCAGCCCCGGCCAATCGCAGCCGGGAATGGAGCAAACCATGAGCCTTGGCCTTGTAGGTCGCAAGGTTGGCATGACCCGTATTTTCACGGACGACGGTGAAGCGATTCCCGTGACCGTGATCGAGGTCGGCGACAACCGCGTGACGCAAATCAAGACGGACGAGACCGACGGTTATACCGCGGTGCAAGTCACCTTCGGCGCCCGGCGCGCAAGCCGCGTCACCAAGCCGCTGGCGGGTCATCTCGCCAAAGCCGGCGTGGAAGCGGGCGAAGTCATCAAAGAATTCCGCGTGGATGCAGCCAAGGCTGCCGAGCTGCAAGCCGGCGGCACGCTGTCGGTCGACCTGTTCGCGGTCGGCCAGAAGATCGACGTGCAGGGCGTGACGATCGGTAAGGGCTACGCCGGTACCATCAAGCGCTACCACTTCGCGTCGGGCCGTGCCACCCACGGTAACTCGCGTTCGCACAACGTGCCGGGTTCGATCGGTATGGCGCAGGATCCGGGCCGTGTGTTCCCGGGCAAGCGCATGACCGGCCACCTCGGTGACGTCACGCGTACCGTCCAAAACCTGGTCATCGCCAAGATCGACGCAGAGCGCAAGCTGCTGCTGGTCAAGGGCGCGATCCCGGGTTCGAAGGGCGGCAAAGTCATCGTTACCCCGGCCGTCAAGGCCAAAGCTGCGGCTTAAGGAGCGGACACATGGAACTTAAGCTCCTCCAGGACAACGGTCAGATCGGTGCGGGCGTCGCTGCCTCGCCCGAAGTCTTCGGCCGCGATTACAACGAAGCTCTGGTTCACCAGATCGTCGTCGCTTACCAGGCCAACGCGCGTAGCGGCAACCGGAAGCAGAAGGACCGCGAAGAGGTCAAGCACACAACGAAGAAGCCGTGGCGTCAGAAGGGTACGGGCCGTGCTCGTGCCGGTATGTCCTCGTCGCCGCTGTGGCGCGGGGGCGGCCGTATCTTCCCGAACTCGCCGGAAGAGAACTTCAGCCAGAAGGTCAACAAGAAGATGTTCCGTGCCGGCATGCGCTCGATCTATTCGCAGCTGGCCCGGGAAGGTCGTATCAACGTGGTGGAGGGTTTCTCCGTCGACGCGCCCAAGACCAAGCTGCTGGCCGACAAGTTCAAGGCCATGGGTCTGGACTCGGTGCTGATCATCACCGACAACCTCGACGAAAACCTCTACCTGGCATCGCGCAACCTGCCGCACGTGGCGGTTGTCGAGCCGCGCCACGCCGATCCGCTGTCGCTCGTGCACTACAAGAAGGTGCTGGTGACCAAGGCGGCCGTCGCGCAGATCGAGGAGTTGCTCAAATGACGCAAGTAGCCAAGAACGATCATCGTTTGATGCAGGTGCTGCTCGCGCCGGTGGTTTCCGAAAAGGCAACCCTGGTCGCCGACAAGAACGAACAAGTGGTGTTCGAAGTCGCTCGCGACGCCAACAAGGCGGAAGTGAAGGCGGCGGTCGAACTGCTGTTCAAGGTCGAGGTGCAGTCCGTTCAGATCCTGAACCAGAAGGGCAAGCAAAAGCGTTTCGGTCGCTTCATGGGTCGTCGCAACCATGTGAAGAAGGCCTACGTGTCGCTGAAGCCGGGTCAGGAAATCAATTTTGAAGCGGAGGCCAAGTAATCATGGCACTCGTCAAGACCAAGCCGACTTCCCCGGGTCGTCGCTCGATGGTGAAGGTTGTCAACCGCAACCTGCACAAGGGCGATCCGTACGCGCCGCTGCTGGAAAAGCAATTCCAGAAGTCGGGCCGTAACAACAATGGCCACATCACCACCCGTCACAAGGGCGGTGGCCACAAGCATCACTACCGTGTGATCGACTTCAAGCGCAACGACAAGGACGGCATTCCCGCCAAGGTCGAGCGCCTGGAATACGATCCGAACCGCAGCGCCAACATCGCGCTGGTGCTGTTCGCCGACGGCGAGCGCCGCTACATCATCGCCACCAAGGGCATGGTTGCCGGCCAGCAGCTGATGAACGGCTCGGAAGCCCCGATCAAGGCTGGCAACAACCTGCCGATCCGCAACATCCCGGTCGGTACCACGATCAACAACGTGGAAATGCTGCCGGGCAAGGGCGCCCAGATCGCGCGTGCCGCCGGCGGTTCCGCCGTGCTGCTGGCTCGCGAAGGCGTCTACGCCCAGGTGCGCCTGCGCTCCGGTGAAGTGCGCCGCGTGCATATCGAATGCCGCGCCACCATCGGTGAAGTGGGCAACGAAGAGCACAGCCTGCGCGTGATCGGCAAGGCCGGCGCGACCCGCTGGCGCGGTATTCGCCCGACCGTCCGCGGCGTGGTGATGAACCCGATCGACCACCCGCACGGTGGTGGTGAAGGCCGTACCGCTGCTGGTCGCGATCCTGTGTCGCCGTGGGGCACCCCGACCAAGGGTTACCGCACCCGCAGCAACAAGCGCACTGCCAGCATGATCGTGCAGCGCCGCCACAAGCGTTAATCGGTAGGTAGGAGCTAAACACATGACTCGTTCTGCAAAAAAGGGTCCTTTCTGTGACGCCCACCTGCTGAAGAAGGTGGAAACGGCTGTCAGCGGCAAGGACAAGAAACCCATCAAGACGTGGTCGCGCCGCTCGACCATTCTGCCGGAGTTCATCGGCCTGACGATCGCCGTCCACAACGGCCGTCAACACGTGCCGGTGTACGTCACGGAAAACATGGTTGGCCACAAGCTCGGTGAATTTGCGCTGACGCGCACGTTCAAGGGCCACGCGGCTGACAAGAAAGCGAAGAGGTAAGGTGCCATCATGGAAGTGAAAGCGATTCATCGCGGTGCCCGCATCTCCGCCCAGAAGACGCGCCTGGTCGCTGACCAGATCCGTGGTCTGCCGATCGAGCGCGCGCTCAACATCCTGACGTTCAGCCCGAAAAAGGCTGCCGGGATCGTGAAGAAGGTGGTCGAATCGGCCATCGCCAACGCCGAGCACAATGAAGGCGCCGACATCGACGAGCTGAAGGTCAAATCGATCTACGTCGACAAGGCAACCTCGCTCAAGCGCTTCACCGCACGGGCAAAGGGCCGCGGCAACCGCATCGAGAAACAAACCTGTCACATCACTGTGACGCTCGGCAACTAAGGAGTCACGATGGGACAGAAGATTCATCCGACTGGCTTCCGTCTGGCCGTCAGCCGTAACTGGGCTTCGCGTTGGTACGCCAACAACACGAAGTTCGCCGGCATGCTGAAGGAAGACATCGAAGTTCGCGACTTTCTGAAGAAGAAGCTCAAGAACGCTTCGGTGGGCCGCGTCGTCATCGAGCGCCCCGCCCGCAATGCCCGTCTCACCATCTACAGCTCGCGTCCGGGCGTGGTGATCGGCAAGAAGGGCGAGGACATCGAACTGCTGAAGGCCGAGCTGCAGCGTCGCATGGGCGTGCCCGTGCACGTGAACATCGAGGAAATCCGCAAGCCGGAAACCGATGCCCAGCTGATCGCCGACTCGATCACCCAGCAGCTCGAGCGCCGCATCATGTTCCGCCGCGCGATGAAGCGTGCGATGCAGAACGCGATGCGCCTGGGCGCCCAGGGCATCAAGATCATGAGCTCGGGCCGTCTGAACGGTATCGAAATCGCACGTACCGAGTGGTACCGCGAGGGCCGCGTGCCCCTGCACACCCTGCGTGCCGACATCGACTACGGCTTCTCCGAAGCGGAAACCACCTACGGCATCATCGGTGTCAAGGTGTGGGTCTACAAGGGTGATCACCTCGGCCGCAACGACGCGCCGGTGGTGGAAGAGCCGCAAGACGAACGTCGTCGTCGCCCGGGTCGTCCGGACGGTCGCCGTCGTGACGGTGAAGGCCGTCCGGGTGGCAACCGCCGCGGTGGCGCAGGTGCCGGTCGCCGCGCTGCGCCTGGCGCAGACGCGAAGAGTGGAGAATAACGATGCTGCAACCGAAGCGCAGAAAATATCGCAAGGAGCAGAAAGGCCGCAACACGGGTAAGGCTACCCGTGGCAACGCCGTGTCTTTCGGCGAATTCGGCCTGAAGGCAATGGGCCGCGGGCGTCTGACGGCTCGTCAGATCGAGTCGGCACGTCGTGCGATGACCCGCCACATCAAGCGTGGCGGCCGCATCTGGATCCGGATCTTCCCGGACAAGCCGATCTCGAAGAAGCCTGCCGAAGTCCGTATGGGTAACGGCAAGGGCAATCCGGAGTACTACGTGGCTGAAATCCAGCCGGGCAAGATGCTGTACGAAATGGATGGCGTGAGCGAAGAGCTGGCGCGTGAGGCGTTCCGCCTCGCGGCCGCCAAGCTGCCGATCGCGACCAATTTCGTGGTGCGCCAGGTCGGGACGTAAGGAGAGCAGGAATGAAAGCATCCGAACTTCGCGGCAAGGACGCCGCAGGCCTGAACCAGGAGCTCTCCGAGCTCCTGAAGGCCCAATTTAGCCTGCGCATGCAAAAGGCCACCCAACAGCTGCAGAACACCAGCCAGCTGAAGAAGGTGCGCAAGGACATCGCGCGGGTGCATACCGTGCTGAACGAAAAGGCGAACTCGAAATGACTGAAACTGCAAAAACGGAATCGTCGCTTCGCCGTACGCTGGTCGGCCGCGTGGTAAGCGACAAGATGGACAAGACCGTGACGGTCCTGGTCGAAAACCGTGTCAAGCACCCGCTGTATGGCAAGTACGTGCTGCGCTCGAAGAAGTACAAGGCGCATGACGAAGCCAACCAGTACAAGGAAGGCGACAAGGTCGAGATCCAGGAAGGCCGTCCGATCTCGCGGACCAAGTCCTGGGTCGTTTCCCGGCTGGTCGAAGCAGCGCGCGTCATCTAAGAACCAACAGGTTCCAGGCTGACTTGCAGGTCCAGGATTATGTGCTATAATCCTGGACTTCCGCTTTATTGCGGCCGTCTCTTGTAACACCACCCGGGCGGTCCGTTAAAGCGAACCCCAGGCCTGGCGGCTCCTGACAGTCACACCGTTCAGACCGCCTGGCACACCGACTTCAAGTTGATCAACCCAAACGGTGACTGGCGCAATGCCGGTGGCCGACGGGACCAAGACTGACCGGCGGGCGTACCTTTTTCGTGGGCCCGGTGGATTAAGTTGGGAAGACAAACACCATGATTCAGACAGAAAGCCGGCTCGAAGTGGCCGATAACACGGGTGCGCGCGAAGTGCTGTGCATCAAAGTGCTGGGTGGGTCCAAGCGCCGCTATGCGAGCGTAGGCGACATCATCAAGGTGACCGTCAAGGACGCAGCGCCGCGCGGTCGCGTGAAGAAGGGCGACATCTACAACGCCGTCGTGGTCCGCACCGCCAAGGGCGTGCGCCGCGCGGACGGTTCGCTCGTCAAGTTCGACGGCAATGCCGCTGTCCTGCTGAACAACAAGCTCGAGCCGATCGGCACCCGTATCTTCGGGCCGGTGACTCGTGAACTCCGTACCGAGCGTTTCATGAAGATCGTGTCGCTCGCACCGGAAGTGCTGTAAGGAGCCGCCATGAACAAGATTCGCAAAGGCGACGAGGTCATCGTCCTGACCGGCAAGGACAAGGGCAAGCGCGGCAAGGTCCAGGCCGTGCTGGGCGACAAGGTCGCCGTCGAGGGCGTGAACGTCGCGAAGAAGCACGCACGTCCGAACCCGATGCTGGGCACGACCGGCGGCGTGATCGACAAGGTCATGCCCCTGCATATTTCCAACGTTGCGCTCGTGGATGCCAATGGCAAGCCGTCGCGCGTCGGCATCAAGCTGGTGGAAGGCAAGCGCGTGCGCGTGCTGAAGACCACCGGCGCCGTCGTCGCCGCTTGATTCTGGGCACGGATAGGAGTTGAGCATGGCAGCACGTCTGCAAGAGCAGTACAAAGAACAGGTCGTTCCGGCCCTGATGAAGAAGTTCGGCTACAAGTCGGTCATGGAGGTGCCCCGCATCACCAAGATCACGCTGAACATGGGTCTGGGCGAAGCCATCAATGACAAGAAGGTCATCGAGCTGGCAGTGGGCGACCTGACCAAGATCGCTGGTCAGAAGCCGGTCGTGACGAAGGCCCGCAAGGCCATCGCCGGCTTCAAGATTCGCCAGGGCTATCCCATCGGTGCGATGGTGACCCTGCGTGGCGAACGGATGTGGGAATTCCTGGACCGTTTCGTCACCGTGGCCCTGCCGCGCGTGCGCGATTTCCGTGGTGTGTCCGGCAAGTCGTTCGACGGCCGTGGCAACTACAACATCGGTGTGAAAGAGCAGATCATCTTCCCCGAAATCGAGTACGACAAGATCGACGCGCTGCGCGGTCTGAACATCAGCATCACGACGACGGCGAAGAATGACGAGGAAGCCAAGGAGCTCCTCGCGGCATTCAAGTTCCCGTTCCGCAATTAAGGGGTAACCGTGGCTAAATTGGCTCTGATTGAACGTGAGAAGAAGCGCGCCAAGCTCGTGGCGAAGTACGCCGAGAAGCGCGCTGCCCTCAAGGCCATCATCGACGACCAAGCGAAGTCGGAAGAAGAGCGTTACGAAGCGCGCCTGGAGCTGCAACAGCTGCCGCGCAACGCCAATCCGACCCGCCAGCGCAATCGCTGCGCGATCACCGGTCGTCCCCGCGGTACCTTCCGCAAGTTTGGCCTGGCGCGTAACAAGATCCGCGAGATCGCCTTCAAGGGCGAAATTCCGGGTCTGACGAAAGCCAGCTGGTAATTACGCACAGGCTACAGGAGAAACAGTATGAGCATGAGCGATCCTATCGCCGATATGCTGACGCGCATCCGCAACGCCCAGGGCGTGCAGAAGGCGTCGGTTGTCATGCCGTCGTCGAAGCTGAAAGTGGCGATCGCCAAGGTCCTGAAGGACGAAGGCTATATCGACGACTACGCTGTCGCCGAGGAAGGCGGCAAGGCACAACTGACCATCGGTCTGAAGTACTACGCCGGCCGTCCGGTGATCGAGCGCATCGAACGCGTGTCGAAGCCCGGTCTGCGCGTGTACAAGGGCCGCAGCGAAATCCCGCAAGTGATGAACGGCCTGGGCGTCGCGATCATCTCGACCCCCAAGGGTCTGATGACCGATCGCGCGGCACGTGCCACCGGCGTGGGCGGCGAAGTCATCTGCTACGTCGCGTAAGGAGTAACCATGTCCCGTGTAGGTAAGGCTCCCATCGCGCTGCCGAAAGGCGCGGAAGTGAATGTGGCGGCCGGCGTGCTCACCGTCAAGGGCCCGCTCGGTACGCTGTCCCAGCCGATTCACAAGCTGGTCAAGGCCAACGTCGAGAACGAGACGCTGACCTTCTCGCCGGCCGACGAATCGAGCGAAGCAAACGCTCTGCAGGGCACCATGCGTGCTCTGGCGGCCAATATGGTCAAGGGCGTGACCACCGGTTTCGAGCGCAAGCTGACCCTGGTTGGCGTGGGTTACCGCGCCCAGGTGCAAGGCGCTGCGCTGAAGCTCCAGCTTGGTTTCTCGCACGACGTGATCCATGAGATGCCGGAAGGCGTGAAGGCGGAAACGCCGACGCAGACCGAGATCATCATCAAGGGTGCGGACAAGCAGAAAGTCGGTCAGGTTGCCGCGGAAGTCCGCGCGTACCGTCCGCCCGAGCCCTACAAGGGCAAGGGTGTTCGCTACGCAGACGAGCGCGTCATCCTGAAGGAAACCAAGAAGAAGTAAGGGGTGCAGTGATGAACAAGAAAGACGCTCGTTTGCGCCGTGCACGTCAGACCCGCGCCAAGATTGCCGAGCTGAAGGTCAATCGTCTGACTGTGTTCCGTACGAATTCGCATATTTACGCTCAGGTCTACTCGCCGTGCGGCACCCAGGTGGTGGCGTCGGCTTCGACCGTCGAAGCAGAAGTGCGCAAGGAACTGACCGGCAGCGGTGCCACCACCGCTGCTGCCACCGTGATCGGCAAGCGCATCGCCGAGAAGGCGAAGGCCGCCGGCGTGGAAACCGTGGCGTTCGATCGCGCCGGCTTCCGCTTCCACGGTCGCGTGAAGGCCCTGGCTGACGCTGCCCGCGAAGCCGGCCTCAAGTTCTAAGCGCTTAAGAGAGATACGTCATGGCAAAGATGCAAGCAAAAGTCCAGCAGGACGAACGCGACGACGGCCTCCGCGAGAAGATGATCTCGGTCAACCGCGTCACCAAGGTGGTGAAGGGTGGCCGGATTCTCGGTTTCGCTGCGCTGACCGTGGTCGGTGACGGCGATGGCCGCATCGGCATGGGCAAGGGCAAGGCGAAGGAAGTGCCGGTGGCCGTGCAGAAGGCAATGGACGAAGCCCGTCGCAAGATGGTCAAGGTCCCGCTGAAGAACGGCACGCTGCAGCACGAAGTCGTTGGCAAGCACGGCGCCGCCAAGGTGCTGATGATGCCGGCCAAGGAAGGTACCGGCGTGATCGCCGGCGGCCCGATGCGCGCGATCTTCGAGGTGATGGGCGTGACCAACGTCGTCACCAAGTCGCACGGCTCGACCAACCCGTACAACATGGTTCGCGCCACGCTGGACGGTCTGCAGAAGATGAGCACGCCGGGCGAAATCGCCGCCAAGCGTGGCAAGTCTGTCGAAGACATCCTCGGTTAAGGCAGGTGAACGAAATGTCGCAGAAAACCGTAAAAGTGCAACTCGTGCGCAGCCTGATCGGCACGCGCGAGGATCATCGCGCCACCGTCCGTGGTCTTGGCCTGCGCCGCCTCAACTCGGTGTCGGAACTGCAGGATACGCCGGCCGTGCGCGGCATGATCAACAAGGTCTCGTACCTGGTGAAGGTCATCGGCTGAGCCTGGGCAAACGGAGAGCAATATGCAACTGAACAACCTGAAACCGGCCGCCGGTTCGAAGCACGCCAAGCGTCGCGTCGGCCGCGGTATCGGCTCCGGCCTGGGCAAGACCGCCGGTCGCGGTCATAAGGGTCAGAAGTCGCGTTCGGGCGGCTTCCACAAGGTGGGCTTCGAAGGCGGCCAGATGCCGCTGTACCGTCGTCTGCCGAAGCGCGGCTTCACGTCGCTGACCAAGGCGTTCACCGCCGAAGTCACGCTGCGTGATCTGGAGCGCCTGGAAGCGGCCGAAGTCGACCTGCTGGTTCTGAAGCAGGCTGGCCTGGTCAGCGACCTGGTCAAGAGCGCCAAGGTCATCAAGGCCGGCGAGCTGACCCGCAAGGTGACGATCAAGGGTCTGGGTGCCACCGCTGGCGCCAAGGCAGCGATCGAAGCCGCGGGCGGTCAGATCGCGGAGTAAGTAAGCAGATTTCGCAGCATAGGCGAGTCACAAGTCGGAGCATCGTTTGGCCACGGCGAAACCCAATGCAAGCGCACAGGCCAGGAACACGGCGAAGTACGGCGACCTCAAGCGCCGGCTGATGTTCCTGGTGCTGGCCCTGATCGTCTACCGCATCGGTGCGCATATTCCGGTGCCGGGGATCGATCCGGAGCAACTGGCGCAGCTGTTCCAGAGTCAGTCGGGTGGCATCCTCGGGATGTTCAACCTGTTCTCGGGAGGCGCGCTGTCGCGCTTCACCGTGTTCGCGCTCGGCATCATGCCGTACATCTCGGCGTCGATCATCATGCAGCTGCTGACGATCGTGCTGCCGCAGCTGGAATCGCTGAAGAAGGAAGGGCAGGCCGGACAGCGGAAGATCACCCAGTACACCCGCTACGGGACCGTGCTGCTGGCGACCTTCCAGGCGTTCTCGATCGCGGTCGCGCTCGAGTCGCAACCGGGCCTGGTGATCGACCCCGGCATGATGTTCCGCGCTACCGCGGTGATCACGCTGGTGACCGGCACGATGTTCCTGATGTGGCTGGGTGAGCAGATCACCGAGCGCGGACTGGGCAACGGCATCTCGATCATCATCTTCGGCGGTATCGCGGCGGGCTTGCCCAATGCGATCGGCGGGCTGTTCGAACTGGTTCGCACCGGCTCGATGAGCATCATCGCGGCGATCTTCATCGTGGCGATCGTGATCGCGGTGACGTTCGCGGTGGTGTTCGTCGAACGCGGCCAGCGCAAGATCCTGGTGAACTATGCCAAGCGTCAGGTCGGCAACAAGGTGTACGGCGGCCAGTCGTCGCACCTGCCGCTGAAGCTGAACATGGCAGGGGTGATTCCGCCGATCTTCGCATCGTCGATCATCCTGTTCCCGGCGACGATCGCGGGCTGGTTCACGTCGGATTCGACCGGCACCGTGGGCAGGTTCATCAAGGACCTGGCCGCGACGTTGTCGCCCGGCCAACCGGTGTACATCCTGCTCTATGCTGCGGCAATCGTGTTCTTCTGCTTCTTCTATACGGCGTTGGTTTACAACAGCCGGGAAGTGGCGGACAACCTGAAGAAAAGCGGTGCCTTCATTCCGGGCATCCGTCCTGGCGAGCAGACGACGCGCTATATCGACAAGATTCTGGTGCGACTGACGCTGGCTGGTGCGATCTACATCACACTGGTCTGCCTGTTGCCGGAATTCCTGGTGCTGCGCTGGAACGTGCCGTTCTATTTCGGCGGAACTTCGCTGCTGATCATCGTGGTCGTCACGATGGACTTCATGGCCCAGGTTCAGTCCTATGTCATGTCGCAGCAGTACGAGTCGTTGCTGAAGAAGGCCAATTTCAAAGGTAACCTGACTTTGCGCTGAGCCGGGTCAGGACAGGCTAGGTATGGCTAAAGACGACGTCATCCAGATGCAGGGTGAGGTAATCGAAAACCTGCCCAATGCGACCTTCAGGGTGAAGCTGGAAAATGGCCATGTCGTACTGGGCCATATCTCCGGGAAGATGCGGATGCACTACATCCGTATCCTGCCGGGGGACAAAGTTACGGTCGAATTGACGCCATACGATCTGTCACGCGCGCGCATCGTCTTCCGGACGAAGTGAGCCGAAACAGGAATTGAAGGAAGAGGAAAATCATGAAAGTGCTGGCTTCTGTTAAGCGCATTTGCCGCAACTGCAAAGTTATCAAGCGCAACGGTGTCGTGCGCGTGATCTGCTCGTCGGATCCCCGCCACAAGCAACGCCAAGGCTAATCGTAAAGAGGATTGACGAATGGCACGTATCGCAGGGGTTAACATCCCGAATCACAAGCATACCGAGATCGGCCTGACGGCGATTTACGGTATCGGCCGCTCGCGCGCTCGCAAGATTTGCGAGGCCACTGGCGTTCCTTTTGACAAGAAGGTCAAGGATCTGACCGACGCCGACCTGGAAAAGCTTCGTGACGAAGTGGGCAAGGTCACGGTCGAGGGTGACCTGCGTCGTGAAACCACGATGAACATCAAGCGTCTGATGGACCTTGGTTGCTATCGTGGCCTGCGTCACCGCCGCGGCCTGCCGCTGCGTGGCCAGCGCACCCGCACCAACGCCCGTACCCGCAAGGGTCCGCGTAAGGCCGGCGTGGCTCTGAAGAAGTAACGCCCAAGGCA
This sequence comes from Cupriavidus gilardii, assembly GCF_013347325.1. Lineage (NCBI taxonomy): Bacteria > Pseudomonadati > Pseudomonadota > Betaproteobacteria > Burkholderiales > Burkholderiaceae > Cupriavidus > Cupriavidus gilardii. Next base: position 186,670 of record NZ_CP054624.1, read on the forward strand.
GAGGAAGATAACTAATGGCAAAAGGTCCGAATAACGCCGCCCAGCGCGCGCGTAAGAAGGTCAAGAAGAACGTCGCCGACGGCATCGCGCACGTCCACGCCTCGTTCAACAACACGATCATCACGATCACCGACCGTCAGGGCAACGCCCTGTCGTGGGCGACCTCGGGTGGCCAGGGCTTCAAGGGTTCGCGCAAGTCGACCCCGTTCGCAGCCCAGGTTGCTGCCGAGAACGCCGGCCGCGTGGCGCAAGACCAGGGCATCAAGAACCTGGAAGTGCGCATCAAGGGCCCGGGTCCGGGTCGTGAGTCGGCCGTGCGTGCGCTGAACGCACTGGGCATCAAGATCGCGGTGATCGAAGATGTCACGCCGGTGCCGCACAACGGCTGCCGTCCGCCGAAGCGCCGCCGTATCTAAGCGCCAGGCATTGCCGGACCCGCGCCGGATTTTCCGGGCGCGGGTTCTGTCGTTCTTGTTGTGATAGAATGCCGCGTTTTGTCGGCGAGGCATCCGCGTCAGCGGCTGCTGCCGGACAGATCGTCGGAATTCAGTGCGAATTCATCGTGTGGCGCGCAGCCGGCCGGCCGCGCGCGTTGGATAAGCCCACCGTTCGCCGTCGCCGCCCTCCGGGCGGATGCAGCAGGCGGACTCGCGGCGCGTCGATCCTGGCGCCGCGATCGAATCAGTAAGGAAGATAAAGTGGCACGTTATACCGGCCCGAAGGCCAAACTTTCCCGCCGTGAAGGCACCGACCTGTTCCTGAAGAGCGCGCGCCGCTCGCTCGCCGACAAGTGCAAGCTGGACAGCAAGCCGGGCCAGCATGGCCGTACCTCGGGCGCCCGTACCTCCGACTACGGCACCCAGCTGCGTGAAAAGCAGAAGGTCAAGCGCATCTACGGCGTGCTCGAGCGCCAGTTCCGCCGCTACTTTGCCGAGGCCGACCGCCGCAAGGGCAATACCGGCGAGAACCTGCTCCAGCTGCTGGAAACGCGCCTGGACAACGTCGTGTACCGGATGGGCTTCGGCTCGACCCGCGCCGAAGCGCGCCAGCTGGTGTCGCACAAGGCGATCCTGGTCAACGGCCAGACCCTGAACGTGCCGTCGGCGCAGATCAAGGTGGGTGACGTCGTGTCGATCCGCGAGCAGTCGAAGAAGCAGGCTCGCATCGCCGAGTCGCTGTCGCTGGCCGAGCAGTCGGGCTTCCCGAGCTGGGTGGCCGTCGATCCGAAGAAGTTCGAAGGCACGTTCAAGCAAGTGCCGGATCGCGCCGATATCTCGGGCGACATCAACGAGAGCCTGATCGTCGAATTGTATTCGCGTTAATCGCCCGGACCCGTTCGCCTACAACGGCCGCGGCTTGCGATTTCTCGTCGAGCTCCATCTTCAGCCCGGCGCGCTTCGGCGCGCCGGGCTTATTGCCCATCGTACGATGGGTTTTTTCGGGTTCCAAAACTCAGCCTTATCGGTGTAACGAGCCGAGGGTATTGAAAAGGACAACCTAATGCAAACAGCACTCCTCAAGCCAAAAATCATCGCCGTCGAGCCGCTGGGCGATCATCACGCCAAAGTCGTGATGGAGCCGTTCGAGCGCGGCTACGGCCATACGCTCGGTAACGCCCTGCGTCGCGTGCTGCTGTCGTCGATGGTCGGCTATGCCCCGACCGAAGTGACGATCGCTGGGGTGGTCCACGAATATTCCACCATCGACGGCGTGCAGGAAGACGTCGTCAACCTGCTGCTGAACCTGAAGGGCGTCGTCTTCAAGCTGCACAACCGCGACGAAGTCACGGTGTCGCTGCGCAAGGAAGGCGAAGGCGTGGTGACGGCCGCCGATATCGAGCTGCCGCACGATGTCGAGATCATCAACCCCGGCCACGTGATCGCCCATCTGTCGGCCGGCGGCAAGCTGGACATGCAGATCAAGGTCGAACAGGGCCGCGGCTATGTGCCGGGCAACGTTCGCAAGTTCGGCGACGAGTCGAGCAAGGTGATCGGCCGCATCGTGCTGGACGCCTCGTTCTCGCCGGTGCGCCGCGTCTCGTACGCGGTCGAGTCGGCCCGTGTCGAGCAGCGTACCGACCTGGACAAGCTGGTGATGAACATCGAAACCGACGGCGTGATCTCGCCCGAGGAAGCGATCCGTCAATCGGCGCGTATCCTGGTCGATCAGCTGTCCGTGTTCGCCGCGCTGGAAGGCACCGAGTCGTCGGCGGAAGCCGCTTCGAGCCGCGCGCCGCAGATCGATCCGATCCTGCTGCGTCCGGTCGACGATCTGGAGCTGACGGTGCGCTCGGCCAACTGCCTGAAGGCCGAGAACATCTACTACATCGGCGACCTGATCCAGCGTACCGAGAACGAACTGCTGAAGACCCCGAACCTGGGTCGCAAGTCGCTCAACGAAATCAAGGAAGTCCTCGCTTCGCGTGGCCTGACGCTCGGCATGAAGCTCGAGAACTGGCCGCCCGCTGGCCTGGAGAAGTAATCTGCGCGGCGGGCGCCAGCCGGCGTCCGCCGCCAGTCCCTGCCGTATTGGCCAGCGATGGCCAGGCGGCGCAAACCGACTACCGGCCCGCGCCGGCGCGCTCCCGAAGGAATGCGCTGGCGATAGAAGAGCTGGTCAAACACTGATCTAGAAAGGAATCATCATGCGTCACCGTCATGGTTTGCGGAAACTGAACCGCACCTCGTCGCACCGTCTCGCGATGCTGCGCAACATGTCCAACTCGCTGTTCCAGCACGAGCTGATCAAGACCACGCTGCCGAAGGCCAAGGAACTGCGCAAGGTCGTCGAGCCGCTGATCACGCTGGCCAAGAAGGACACCGTTGCCAACCGCCGTCTGGCTTTCGCCCGCCTGCGCGACCGCGACATGGTCACCAAGCTGTTCAACGAACTGGGCCCGCGCTACGCCACCCGTCCGGGCGGCTACACCCGCATCCTGAAGTTCGGCTTCCGTCAGGGCGACAACGCGCCGATGGCGCTGGTCGAGCTGGTCGATCGTCCCGAAGTGACCGAGGCCCCGGCCGAGGAAGCTGCGGAGTAAGACCTTCGCCCCTTCGCCGATCCGGCCGCCGATTTGTCGCGGCGGGCGCCACCGGCGCTGCGGATGGGCGAACCGCTTACAATCGAGCCAGGCAATCGCCTGGCTCTTTTGTTTTTGGGCCACCGCTTTTGAGTCGGCGTCATGCAGGAGCGATTTCGATGGACGCATCGCAGGTACTGGTCGTGATCACCACGCTGCCGGACGAGGACAGCGCAGCCGCGCTGACCCGCGCGCTGCTGGAAGCGCGGGTCGCTGCGTGCGTGAACCGTATGCCGGCCTGCGAGTCGCAGTACTGGTGGCAGGGGACGATCGAGACCGCGCGCGAACTGCCGCTGCTGATCAAGACCACGCGGGCCTGCTACGACGCGCTCGAAGCGGCGATCCGCCACCACCATCCCTACGACGTGCCCGAGATCGTCGCGCTGCCCGTGCAGGCGGGGCTGCCGGCCTATCTCGACTGGGTCGTCCAGCAGACCGCGACGCCGGGCGGCAACGGCAACGCGCGCCGGGGCAACGACGCGGCATAACGAAACACAGCAGGTAACCGACGATGGGCAGCACCTTGGGGGCGATGGACGGGGTCATGCGGCGGGGCGCGCCGCGCAGCGCAGGTCGGCGGGGCTGGCGAGGTTGGCAAGGCTGGCAATGGCTGGCCGCGATCGCGCTGGCGCTGCTGACGGCCTGGCTGTGTCTCGGCGCCGGCCTGGCGCGCGCCGCCGACCAGGACGATTTCCTGCCGCCCGAGCAGGCCTTCCGCTTCGCCGCCCGCGCCATCGACGCGCGCACCGTCGAAGTCCGCTTCGATGTCGCGCCGGGCTACTACATGTACCGCGAGCGCTTCGCCTTCGCCGCGCAGCCGGCGCAGGTCAAGCTCGGCGCGCCCGATCTGCCGGCCGGCAAGGTCAAGTTCGACGAGACGTTCGGCAAGGAGATGGAGACCTACCGCGACACGGTGACGATCCGCGTGCCGGTCGAGTCCGCGCCCGCGGACGGCAAATGGACGCTGGTCGTAACCTCGCAGGGCTGCGCCGACAAGGGCCTGTGCTATCCGCCGATGGAGAGCGTCTACGAAGTCGGCGGCGCCGGCATCGGCGCGTTGCTCGGCGGCCGCTCGAATGCGGCGTCGACCAATGCCACGTCGCCCATCGCGGCCGCCACGCCGCTGTCGGCCGGCACCGGGAGCACGGGGCCGAGTGCCGCGGTACAAGCCGATATCGGCAAGGCCGTCGACGACAGCGGCCGCATCGCCGCGACGCTGGCCGGCGGCCATCTGCTGACGATCGTCGCGCTGTTCTTCGGTCTCGGCCTGCTGCTGACCTTCACCCCCTGCGTGCTGCCGATGGTGCCGATCCTGTCGTCGATCGTGGTCGGCGAACATCTGCACCGCGGCCGCGCCTTCGTCGTGTCGCTGGCCTATGTGCTCGGCATGGCGGTCGTCTACACCGCGGTCGGCGTCGCCGCCGGGCTGATCGGCGAAGGGCTCGCGGCGACGTTGCAAACGCCCTGGGTACTGGCGCTGTTCGCCGCGCTGATGGTGGCGCTGGCGTTGTCGATGTTCGGCCTGTATGAACTGCAGCTTCCGCAGCGCTGGCAGACGCGGCTGGCCGATTCAGCCAATCGCCGACCCGGCGGCCAGATCGCGGGCGCCGCGGCGATGGGCGCGATCTCCGCGCTGATCGTCGGTCCCTGCGTGACCGCGCCGCTGGCCGGCGCGCTGGCCTATATCGCGCAGAGCGGCGATGCGTGGACGGGCGGCACCGCACTGTTCTCGATGGCGATCGGCATGGGCGTACCGCTGCTGCTGGTCGGCGTCGGTGCCGGCAATCTGCTGCCGCGCGCGGGCCGGTGGATGGAGGCGACCAAACGCGTGTTCGGCTTCCTGCTGCTCGGTGTCGCACTGTGGATGGTCGGACCGGTGCTGCCTGCCTGGCTGTCGATGCTGGGCTGGGCGACGCTGCTGCTGGTTGGCGCGGTGTTCCTGCGCGCGTTCGACGGGCTGGGCGCGGAGCCGCATCCGGTGGCGCGGCTGGGCAAGGGGTTGGGCGTGCTGTCCGCGCTGGCCGGCGCAATCCTGCTGGTGGGCCTGGCCTCGGGCAGCCGCAATCCGCTGCAGCCGCTGTCGCATCTGGTGGCGGGTGCCCGCGACGGTGCGCCGGCGGCCCAGGCGGTACGCTTCGAACGGGTCCGCTCGGTGGCCGACCTCGACGCCCGCATCGCGCAGGCCAGCGCCGCCGGCAAGCCGGTGCTGCTGGACTTCTATGCGGACTGGTGCGTCAGCTGCAAGGAGATGGAGCGCTTCACCTTCAGCGATCCGCGCGTGCAGGCGCGGCTGGCCGACGTGGTGATGCTGCAGGCCGACGTGACCGCCAACAACGCCGACGACAAGGCGCTGCTGAAGCGCTTCGGCCTGTTCGGGCCGCCGGGCATCATCCTGTTCGGCGACGACGGGCGCGAGCTGCCGGTGCGAGTGATCGGCTATCAGGCGGCGGGACGGTTCCTGGCCAGCCTGGAGCGCGCGTTCGGCCCGGCGGGCGCCTGACGCCGGCCTGGCACGAACCCGGCACAGATATTCGGGCCCGGCCGCCGGCCCGGAATCACTCCCGCCACAACCAGCGGCCGACCGCCCACATCGCCGCGATTCCCACCACCACCGCGCCCATCAGCCCGATCGACCACCAGAAGCCGCCGGGCTCCTGCAGCCATGGCATCCGTTCGAAGTTCATGCCGAAGATGCCGGTGATCAGCGTCAGCGGCATGAACAGCGCGGTGATCATCGTCAGCATCCGCATCGTGCGGTTGGTCCGGTGCGCGACCGCCGAGAAGTGGATCTGCACCGCGGACTCGATCGAATCCTCGAGCCGTCGGGCATGCGCCAGCACGCGCAGGATGTGTTCCATCACGTCGTTGATGCGCACCAGCAGCACCTCGTCGCGCTCGTTGGCGATGCCGCCGCCCGGGTCGCTGTAGGTGTTGTCGAGCAGGCTGTCGCGGAATTCCTGCAGCGCGTCGCGCTGCTCCTCGCACAGATGTTCCAGCCGGCGCAACTGGATGCGCGCATCGAGCAGGCCCTCCCAGCTGGAGAAGCCGCTGCGCGCGTTCAGCAGCGCGCGCTGCCAGCGGTCGAGCTGGCGCGTCAGCGGCGCGCGCAGGTCGAGATAGCGGTCGACCATCGCATTGAGCAGCCGCAGCATCAGGTCCTCGGGACGCGTCGGCGGACGGATGCCGTGTACCAGCGCCGTGCCGCCGTTTGCCCGGATCTCCGGCCGCGGCGCGCGGCTCAACTCGAGCAGCCGCTGGCGGACCTGCTCGATCGTGCGCGACTGGCCAGGCCGCACGGTGGCCAGCACGTGGTCGAACACGAAGAAGGTCACCGGCTGCGTGTCGATGCGCGCCAGTGCCGGCAGGAAGCCGGGCGGGTGGCGGCGCGGCTTTGCTGCCGCGGTGCCCGTACCGGCGTTGGCCCCCGCCGCAGTTTCCGCGCCGCTGCCATTCCCCTTGGCGACAACCGGTGCCGGTCCCTCGCTGCCGGCTTCCGCAATCAGGCGGCTGGTCTCGAACGTCAGCTTGCGGAAGATCACCATGTCGTAGGCATGCGTCGTGTCGAAGAACGACGGATGCGCGGCATTGGTGGCGTCGGCCAGATGCAGGTCCAGCACCGGCGCGCCGGTCAGCGTCTGCAACTGGTCGCGCCAGGCCGCCGGCGCCGCGCTGACTTCAGCGAGGGTGCAGTCGACCCACACGAAGCGGGGCGCGGCCTGTTCGGCGAGGAAGGCACGCGCGGCCTCGAGCGAGTCGAGCGGATGGACCTGGCTGGCGGAAAAACCGAGCAGCTGCATGCGCGACCGATCAGCGCGCCAGCAGGCGGGCGGCGTCGAGCGCGAAATAGGTCAGGATGCCGTCGGCTCCGGCGCGGCGGAACGCCAGCAGCGATTCCATCATGACCTTGTCGTGGTCGAGCCAGCCGTTCTGCGCGGCCGCCTTCAGCATCGCGTACTCGCCGCTGACCTGGTAGACGTAGGTCGGGAAGCGGAATTCGTCCTTGACCCGGCGGACGATGTCCAGATACGGCATGCCCGGCTTGACCATCACCATGTCGGCGCCTTCCATGATGTCCTGCGCGACCTCGCGCAACGCCTCGTCGGTATTGGCCGGGTCCATCTGGTAGGTCATCTTGTTGCCCTTGCCCAGATTGGCGGCCGAGCCGACCGCGTCGCGGAACGGGCCGTAGAACGCCGATGCGTACTTGGCCGAGTACGCCATGATGCGCGTGTGGATGTGGCCCGCCTCTTCGAGCGCATTGCGCACCGCGCCGATGCGGCCGTCCATCATGTCGGATGGCGCGACGATGTCGACGCCGGCCGCGGCCTGCGTCAGCGCCTGCCGCACCAGGATCTCGACCGTTTCTTCGTTCAGCACGTAGCCGTCGGCATCGAGCACGCCGTCCTGGCCGTGGCTGGTGTACGGGTCGAGCGCGACATCGGTCAGCACGCCCAGTTCGGGGAAGCGGTCCTTCAGCGCGCGCACGGCGCGCGGAATCAGCCCGTCGTCGCGCGTCGCCTCGATGCCGTCGGGCGTCTTCAGCGACGGATCGATGACCGGGAACAGTGCGATCACCGGAACGCCCAGCTGCACGCATTGCTCGGCGACCGGCAGCAGCAGGTCGACCGACACGCGCTCGACGCCGGGCATCGACGCGACGCTCTGGCGCTGGCCCTGTCCGTCGAGCACGAACACGGGATAGATCAGGTTGTCCGGCGACAGCCGGTGCTCGCGCATCAGGCGGCGCGAGAAGTCGTCGCGGCGCATGCGGCGGGGGCGGAATTCGGGGAAGGTGGACATGGTGAGATCGTCAGTCAGGGGACGGCGGAGCGCAGCGGCCCACGATACATGGGCGATCGCGGCGTCACGGCGAAGGGACCGGATGTGGCAGGGGCTTGGCCTGCCGGGCGGCGGCGTCCCGCGTCCAATAAAAAACTAAACTTTTGTGCGTGCCCGCTATCATACTCGCGGACCCTTTGCGTTGCGCCGCGTGCGTGGCGCGAGGTCCCCCGCTACTCCTCCCTGAGCGGGTACCCGCCTCGCGGCGGGAATATTCCCCCCCGTTGCTTGCAGCGGGGTTTTTTTTGCGCGCTCGCCTACGACGGGGTGTCGCCGCCGCCGGACGCTGGATCGGGCCCGGTCTGCGGCGCCGCATTGGCTGCGGGCGGCGCAGCGCCTGCGGGCTGCGCCTCGGGCAGCCCCAGCCATCCGGCGATATGGCGCTGCGCCTCCTCGATGCCGCGGCGCTTCAGGCTCGAGAACAGCTGTGCGGTCAGCAACGGGGGGTTCTCCAGCTGGGCCGCATAGTCGGCCAGCACGCGGCGCGTCTCGCGCAGCGCCAGCGCGTTCTCGCTGCTGGTCAGCTTGTCGGCCTTGGTCAGCAGCACGTGGATCGGCTTGCCGGTCGGCAGGAACCACTCGACCATCTGGCAATCGAGGTCGGTGAAGGGCCGGCGTGCATCCATCATGATCACCAGCCCGGCCAGCTGTTGCCGCGCCTGCACGTAGTCGCTCAGCAGCGACTGCCAGTGGTACTTGGCCGAACCGGACACCTGCGCATAGCCATAGCCGGGAAGGTCGACCAGGAAGGCCAGCGGATCGGGCGCCTTGACCGGCGCGACCGCGAAGAAATTGATGTGCTGCGTGCGGCCGGGGGTCTTCGACGAGAACGCCAGCCGCTTCTGATTGCACAGCACATTGATGGCGGTCGACTTGCCCGCGTTGGACCGTCCGGCAAAGGCGACCTCGGGCACCGCGGTGGCCGGCAGGTCGCGCAGATGGTTGACGGTGGTGAAGAAGCGGGCCTGGTGTAGAAGGGACATGAGGAGAGGGAGGGTCGGGACGCCCGCGCGGGGTGCGCCAAGCGTCTATCCGGGAAGCGATTTATTGTACAATACCGCGGTTAACGGCCTCCCGGCCGGGTGGCGTTCGACGTTCTTTTGGCCTTGTTGGCGGCCGGCATGACCTGAGTGCATCGGGTGATGAACGGCCGGCAGTGGTCTGCCAACGGGTCTGTCCCGTCTTTTCGCCCAATGCGCGTCCTCACCGCAGGCCGGAGGCTGACCGGCACGCGATAACGAATTCAAAACAATTCAGACAAGGTGTGCGAATGAATGGCATTGCGAAACTTGTGGCTGTCGTAGCACTGGCCTTGCCGGCAACGGTCTTCACGGGTCTGGCCTCGGCCGCCGAGCAGGCCCCCGCCAAGGCGGACCCGGCCAAGGGCGAGACGCTCTACACGCAGGGCGCGCCGGATCGCAATGTTCCCGCCTGCCTGAGCTGTCACGGCGCCAACGGCAACAGCGGCGCCGCGGTCAATCCGAAACTGGCCGCGCAGCATCCCGAATACGCCCACAAGCAGCTGGCCGACTTCAAGGCCAAGGTCCGCAACAACCCGATCATGACACCGATCGCGGCGCAGCTGACCGATCAGGAGATGCGCGACGTCGGCGCCTATCTGGCGCGCCAGACCCAGAAGCCGGCCTCCGCGAAGAACAAGGACACCATCGAGCTGGGCCAGAAGATCTATCGCGCCGGCATCGCCAACAAGGGCGTGCCCGCCTGCGCGGCCTGCCATGGCCCGGCCGGCGCCGGCATTCCGGCGCAGTATCCGCGCATCGGCGGCCAGTTCTCCGAATACACCGAGGCGCAGCTGGTGGCCTTCCGCCAGGGCGGCCGCAAGAACAACGCGGTGATGGCCGAGGTCGCGGCGCGCATGTCCGACGCCGAGATCAAGGCGGTGGCCGACTACGTCGCCGGCCTGCGCTGAGCCCACCGGTAGCCCCGGGCCGGCCGGCCCTCGCCGGCGCGGCGCGGGGGCGCAACCAAACGAGCCGGCGATAATCGAAGAGGGTGGCCTGCGCGAGCGAGCCTCCCTCTTTGTCTTTTGCGCCCCGCGCCTCCTGCCTTACCTGCCATGCCGACCGCTTCCACTTCGGGCCTGCGCCTGAAGACCCCCCACCGCCTGCTGCGCGATACCGTCGAGCTGGTCTCGTCGATGCGCTTCGCGATCGCGCTGCTGTCGGTGATCTCGATCGCCAGCGTGATCGGCACCGTGCTCAAGCAGAACGAGCCGTACGCCAACTACGTCAACCAGTTCGGGCCGTTCTGGGCCGAGCTGTTCCATGCGCTGTCGCTGCAGAAGGTCTACAGCTCGTGGTGGTTCCTGCTGATCCTGGCCTTCCTGGTGATTTCCACCTCGCTGTGCCTGGTGCGCAATGCGCCGAAGATGGTTGGCGACATGCGCTCGTGGAAGGACCATGTGCGCGAGCGCAGCCTGCGTGCCTTCCACCACCGCGTCGAGTTCGATGCCGCCCCAGCGCGCGCAGGGGCGGTGCAGCGCCTCGGTGCGCTGCTGGCCAACCGCGGCTATCGCGTGCGCCAGGTCGAGCATGACGGCGCCACGCTGCTGGCGGCCAAGGCCGGCGCCGCCAACAAGCTCGGCTATATCCTCGCGCACGCGGCCATCGTGGTGATCTGCATCGGCGGGCTGCTCGATGGCGACATGCTGATTCGCGCGCAGATGTGGTTCGGCGGCAAGACGCCGATCACCGGCAACGCGGTGATCAACGAGATCCCGCCGCAGCATCGGCTCTCCAGCAGCAATCCGGGCTTTCGCGGCAACGCCTTCGTGCCCGAGGGCGCCACCGTGTCGACCGCGATCCTGAACATCGCCGATGGCGCGCTGGTGCAGGACCTGCCGTTCACGCTGACGCTGAAGAAATTCATCATCGAGCATTACTCGACCGGCATGCCCAAGCTGTTCGCCTCCGACGTGGTCGTTACCGACCGCGCGACCGGCAAGCAGACCGCGGCCACCATCAAGGTCAACGAGCCGCTGATCGTCGACGGCATCGCGATCTACCAGTCCAGCTTCGAGGACGGCGGCTCGCGCCTGAAGTTCGTCGGCTATCCGATGCAGGGCAGCTCGGCGAAGACCTTCGCGTTCGCGGGCACCGTCGGCAACAGCGCGCCGCTGAAGGGCACCGGCAGCGACGTCGATGCGCAGGGCCTGGCGGTCGAGTTCAGCGACTTCCGGCTGATGAACATCGAGAACGTGACCGATGCGTCGGGCAAGACCGATGCGCGCGGCGTGGCGACGCGCTCGCTGAACGAGCGCATCGAGGCGCGCCTGGGCGCGGCCGCCAATCCCGAGCGCGAGAAGCAGCTGCGCAATGTCGGTCCGTCCGTGCAGTACAAGCTGCGCGACCGCAACGGTCAGGCGCGCGAATTCCACAACTACATGGTGCCGGTGCAGCTCGACGGCCAGACGGTGTTCCTGGCCGGCACGCGCGATACGCCGAACGAGCCGTTCCGCTATCTGCGCATTCCGGCCGACGAGCAGGGCAGCGTGGCCGACTGGATGCGGCTGCGCGCGGCGCTGCAGGACAGCGCGCTGCGCGGCGAGGCCGCGCGCCGCTTCGCGCTGGCGTCGATGCCGGGCGACGACAAGGGCGAGGTGCGTGCGCAGCTGGCCGAGAGCGCGCGCCGTGCGCTGGATCTGTTCGCCGGCGCCGCGCGCCACGATGCCGATGCGCCGCCGGGCGGCTTTGCCGCGATCGCCGCCTTCCTCGAGCGCTCGGTACCGCAGGCCGAGCAGCAGAAGGCGGCCGATGTGCTGCTGAAGATCCTGAACGGCTCGATGTGGGAACTGTGGCAGCTCGCGCGCGAACGCGCGGACCTGCCGGTGGTCGCCAACAGCGCGCAGAGCGGCGCCTTCCTGCAGCAGGCGATCAACGCGCTGTCGGACAGTTTTTTCTACGCGGCGCCGGTATTCCTGCAGCTGGACGACTTCCAGGAGGTCAAGGCCAGCGTGTTCCAGATGACCCGTGCGCCGGGCAAGAACATCGTGTATCTTGGCTGCCTGCTGCTGGTGCTGGGCGTGTTCGCGATGCTCTATATCCGCGAGCGCCGGGTGTGGGTCTGGGTGAAGGATGCGCAGCCGTATGCTGCTCCGGATGCCGCGCCGAGCGACGGCGCGCAACGGGCCGCCGGCAGCCATGTGCTGATGGCAATGTCGACCCAGCGGCGCACCCTGGACTTCGAGAAGGAATTCGCCGCGCTGCGCGAGGACGTGCAGCGTGCCGCGGCGGCCGCGCAGGAATCGCCGCCGGCGGCACCGGCGACACGGTAGGGATTTCGTCATGTCTTCCAATTCTTCCAAGCTGCACGGCCCCGCCGACCCCACGGCGAACCCGGGCCAGATCCCGGCGGCAGCGGACACCTCGTATCTGGAGCCTTCGTTCCTGCGCCGCCTGTCGTGGCTCGACTGGCTGTACGCGCTGCTGCTGGTGGTCGGCGCCGGCGTCGGCCTGGCGCGCTATGGCCAGTGGATGGACGGCTACGACAAGGCGGTGCTGATCGGCGCGGTGCCGACCTTCGCGCTGCTGGGCTGGCACTGGAAGCCGGTGCGCGCGCTGATGGCGGGCCTGGCCGTGCTGGCACTGCTTGCCGTGCAGCTGTACCAGGGCGAACTGGCGCGGGCCGAGCAGGCCTTCCTGCTGAAGTACCTGCTGTCGAGCCAGTCCGCGATCCTGTGGATGTGCGCACTGGTGTTCCTGTCGACGCTGTTCTACTGGGGCGGCCTGCTGGCCCGCTCGCAGACCGGCTACGGCATCGGCCACAAGCTCGCCTGGGCGGCAGTGGTGCTGGGCTTTACCGGCATGCTGGTGCGCTGGTACGAGTCCTATCTGATCGGCCCCGATATCGGCCATATCCCGGTGTCGAACCTGTACGAAGTGTTCGTGCTGTTCGTGCTGATCACGACGCTGTTCCACCTGTACTACGAGGGCCGCTACCGCACCGGCGCGCTGGGCCCGTTCGTGATGCTGGTGGTGTCGGCGGCCGTCGGCTTCCTGCTGTGGTACACGGTCAGCCGCGATGCGCACGAGATCCAGCCGCTGGTGCCGGCACTGCAGAGCTGGTGGATGAAGATCCATGTGCCGGCCAATTTCATCGGCTACGGCACCTTCGCGCTGGCCGCGATGGTCGCGGTGGCCTATCTGCTGAAGCAGCGCGGCATCCTGGCCGAGCGCCTGCCCGCGCTGGAGCTGCTCGACGACGTCATGTACAAGGCGATCGCGGTCGGCTTCGCCTTCTTCACGATCGCCACGATTCTCGGCGCGCTGTGGGCGGCGGAGGCCTGGGGCGGCTACTGGAGCTGGGACCCGAAGGAAACCTGGGCGCTGATCGTCTGGCTGAACTACGCCGCCTGGCTGCACATGCGGCTGATCAAGGGCCTGCGCGGCGCGATGGCGGCCTGGTGGGCGCTGATCGGCCTCTTGATCACGACCTTTGCCTTCCTGGGCGTCAACATGTTCCTGTCCGGGCTGCACAGCTACGGCGAGCTGTGATCTACAGCGCGCTTTGCCGGCGTGGAAGCGAGGAAACCTGCCCTTTTGGGCAGGTTTTTTTATGGGAAAGGGAATAAAACGGCGCCTGACGGTGTTTACTGGGAAACACGGCGCCGGTGGGCGGCGCCGCCTTTTCCTGGAGACAGACATCATGACCCTCTCGCGCCTTACTGCTTCCGGTCGTCTTGCGCTTCCCGTGGCCGCCACCGTCACCATTGCCGCCGTTCTGCTGACCGCCTGTTCCGGCATGGGCATGGGCTCGGGCAGCAGCAGCGCCAGCGCCAGCAGCACGGCCAGCTCTACCGGCAACATGCCGCCGACCGTCAAGGTCAGCAACGGCGTGCTGACCGATCCCCAGGGCCTGACGCTGTACACCTTCGACCGCGATACCGCGGGCAGCGGCAAGAGCGTCTGCAACGGACAATGCGCGGTCAACTGGCCGCCGCTGCTGGCCCAGCCCGGGACCTCGGCCACCGGCCAGTACACGATCATCACGCGCGACGACGGCAGCCGCCAGTGGGCCTATCGCGGCAAGCCGCTGTACCGCTTTGCCAAGGACACCAAGCCGGGCGACCGCACCGGCGACAAGGTGATGAACGTGTGGCACATCGCCACGCCGTAAGGCACCGTCAGGCGCCGTGAGGCGTCGTGAGGCGTCGGCCACGGGCGGCGTGGCCCGTCGCACCAAACACCGGCCAGCCGGTCCAAGTTGAGCCGGCCCGGCACGGCCCTGCGGGGCCGCCCGGCGCGCCGGCGCTCCGCCAAGCAAGGAACGACGATGTGGATTCCCTCTCCGAAATGGCTGCGCGGCGACGACATTCCGCCCAGCGAGATCACGCCGCCCGAGGCGTTCGCCGCGCGCCGCCGCTGGCTGGCGATGGTCGCCGCCGGCGCGGCCGGCAGCGCGCTGGCGCCGTGGGCCACGCGCCAGGCGCTGGCGCAGCAGCCGGGCCGCGGACAGAAACTGGCCGCCACGCCCAACCCCGCCTATGTGGTGACCGACAAGCGCACGCCCTACGAGGACGTCACCACCTACAACAACTTCTACGAGTTCGGCACCGACAAGTCCGACCCTTCCCGCAATGCCGGCACGCTGCGGCCACGGCCGTGGCAGGTCAAGGTCGAAGGGCTGGTGCGGCAGCCCAGGACGTATGACATCGACGGCCTGATGAAGATGGCCGCGATGGAAGAGCGCGTCTACCGGCTGCGCTGCGTCGAGGGCTGGTCGATGGTGATTCCGTGGATCGGCTTCCCGCTGGCCGAGCTGATCCGTCGCGCCGAACCGCTCGGCAGCGCCAAGTACGTCGAGTTCGTGACGCTGGCCGACAAGAAGCAGATGCCGGGACTGGGCAGCCCGGTGCTGGATTGGCCGTATCGCGAGGGGCTGCGCCTGGACGAGGCCATGCATCCGCTGACGCTGCTGACGTTCGGCCTGTACGGCGAGGTGCTGCCAAACCAGAACGGCGCACCGGTGCGCATCGTGGTGCCATGGAAGTACGGCTTCAAGAGCGCGAAGTCGATCGTCGCGATCCGCTTCGTCGACAAGCAGCCCGCCACCAGCTGGAACCTGGCCGCCCCGCAGGAGTACGGCTTCTATTCGAACGTCAATCCGGAAGTCGACCATCCGCGCTGGAGCCAGGCCACCGAGCGCCGCATCGGCGACGACAAGGGCGGCGGCTTCGCGGCGCTGTTCGCGCCCAAGCGCAAGACGCTGCCGTTCAATGGCTATGCGCAGCAGGTCGCCTCGCTGTATCAGGGCATGGATCTGCGCAAGTTCTTCTGACCGCTTTTCCTTGCACCGCATGCCTTCCACCGAGACGACGCCGGCCGCCCCGCGCACCGCCGGGCCGGCGGCCGCGCGCCGGGGCGGCGCCATGCCCGGCACCTTGCCGCCGGCGCGGCTGCGCGCGCTGAAGGCGCTGATCTGGGTGCTGGCGCTGCTGCCGTTCGCACGGCTGGCCTATCTTGGCGCGACCGGCCAGTACGGCGCCAATCCGCTGGAATTCGTCACGCGCTCGACCGGCACCTGGACGCTGGTGATGCTGTGCGCGACGTTGGCCGTGACGCCGCTGCGCCGTCTGAGCGGCTGGAACTGGCTGCTGCGGATACGGCGATTGCTGGGCCTGTTCGCCTTCTTCTACGGCACGCTGCACTTCCTGCTGTGGCTCGGCGTGGACCGCGGCTTCGACCTGGCCTACATGGCCAAGGACGTGTTCAAGCGTCCGTTCATCACGATGGGGTTTGCCGCGTTCGTGCTGATGGTGCCGCTGGCCGCGACCTCGACGCATGCGATGGTGCGGCGGCTGGGAGGGCGGCGCTGGCAGGCCCTGCACCGCAGCATCTATGCGATCGCGGTGCTGGCGATCCTGCACTACTGGTGGCACAAGGCCGGCAAGAACGACTTCGGCGAGGTGTCGATCTACGCCGCGGTGGTGGCGGCGTTGCTCGGCGCGCGGCTGTGGTGGTGGTGGCGCGGGACGGCCCGCGCCGCGCCCGCGCCGGGCGAGTCGTCGCGGACTTAGCGCGGCAGCAGGTTCTCGTCGCGGAACAGGTCCTCGACGCGCTCGCGGGCCCGCACCAGATGCACCGCCTCGCCGTCGACCATCACCTCGGCCGCGCGCGGACGCGTGTTGTAGTTCGAGCTCATCACGAAGCCATAGGCGCCGGCCGACATTACCGCCAGCAGATCGCCCGGCGCCACCGCCAGCGCGCGATCGCGTCCCAGCCAGTCGCCCGATTCGCAGACCGGGCCGACCACGTCATAGGTCACCGGTTGTCCCGGGTTTGCCAATCCCGCCGGCGCCACCGGTTCGATCCGATGAAAGGCCTCGTACATCGCCGGGCGCGCCAGATCGTTCATTGCCGCGTCGACGATGCAGAAGTTCTTGGCCTCGCCCGGCTTCAGGAATTCGACGCGCGTCAGCAGCACGCCGGCATTGCCGACCAGCGAGCGGCCGGGCTCGAACAGGACTTCCCGATGGCCGTGCCCGCGCTGCGCCACGCGCTCGAGCAGCGTGCGCGCAAAGCCGGTGATATCGGGCGGCGTCTCGTCGTCATAGGTGATGCCCAGCCCGCCGCCGACATCGATATGCGACAGCACGATGCCGTCGCGCTCGAGTGCCTCGACCACGTCGAGCACCTTGTCCAGCGCCTCCAGATAGGGCGACACCTCGGTGATCTGCGAGCCGATATGGCAATCGATGCCGGTGCTCTCCAGGTGCGGCAGCGCGGCGGCGGCACGGTAGGTCGGCAGCACGTCGTCGAAGGCGATGCCGAACTTGTTGCCCTTCAATCCGGTGGAGATATACGGATGGGTGCGCGCGTCGACGTCCGGATTGATCCGCAGCGATACGCGCGCGCGCTTGCCGACGCGGCCCGCGACCGCATTCAGGCGATCGAGCTCGGGGATCGATTCGACGTTGAAGCACAGCACGTCGTGCGCCAGCGCCAGCTCCATCTCGGCTTCCGACTTGCCGACGCCCGAGAACACGACCTTGCGCGGATCGGCGCCCACCGCCAGCACGCGCTGCAGTTCGCCGCCGGAGACGATGTCGAAGCCGGCGCCGAGTTGCGCGAACACCTGCAGCACGGCGAGATTCGAATTGGCCTTCATCGCGTATTGCACCCGCGCGCGATGGCCCGCGCAGGCGGCGGCGTAGGCCTGGTAGGCGGCGGTCAGCGCCGCGCGCGAATAGACATAGGTCGGCGTGCCGAACTGCTCGGCGATACGGGCGAGCGGCACCTGTTCGACGGCAAGGGCGCCGTCGCGGCGATGGAAAAATGCGGTCATGTTATCGAGCGGCAGGAGCGGACGCGGGCGCGGCGGACGATGGCGATGAAGACGACGAAGACGTGCGGGCCGGCGCCGTGCGCGCCGGCATTGGCGCGGCGTCCGGCTGCGACAGGCCGGGATCGGGGACGCTCGGTTGCACCGGCGCGGGTGGGCGCTGCGGCATCACCAGCGGGCCGCGAATGCCGCATCCGCCGAGCAGGGGCATCGCTAGGCCGGCGGCAAACGCCGCTACAATCGCAACACGACGCAACATCGGGTCGTCCTTGGAAACAGGGGTCGAACGGGAGGCGGACCGGGACAGCGCGGCCGGGCAACGGTGCCCGCGGGCACTCGGGCCGGCATCTGATTGGCCCGCAGAACAATGCATCAGCCCGGAACGAGTCCCGCAGGGACCGGCCGTGGCTGGCGGTCTTGGAGTGTAGCATGTCCCTTTTGAGCGAAAGCGAGTTCCTGGCGCTGGCGACCGGCGAGCTCGATCGGCTGGAAAGCGCGATCGAGCAGGCCGCCGATGCGGCCGACGCCGATATCGAGATCAACCGCAGCGGCAATGTGATGGAGCTCGAGTTCGAGGACGGCTCGAAGATCATCATCAACAGCCAGGCGCCGATGCAGGAGTTGTGGGTCGCGGCGCGCGCCGGTGGCTTTCACTTCCGCCGCGACGGCGAACGCTGGGTCGACACGCGCGAAGGCACCGAGCTGTACCAGGCGCTGTCGCGCTATCTGAGCCAGCAGGCCGGCACCGCCTTGACGCTGGGCTGACCCCCGCACGCACGCCGACGAACGCTTGACCACCACCGCCCGCGTTCGCGAGGACGACGGTCCCGGTCAGTAAAAAGGCCAGCCCAAATCGGGCTGGCCTTTTTGTCGTGCGATCGGCCTGGGCCGTCGGCGCGGCCGCATCAGCCGCCGCCGAACATCTCCAGGATCCGGCGCTTTTCCTGCTCGAGGTCTGCCGCCGACGGCGCGGCGGGATCGGGCGCCTTGCCCGGCCACGGATCGCCCAGGCCCACCGAGGCCACGCCGGCGCCGCCGGCATTCTCTTCCAGCGTCCAGTCGCCGGCCACCATCACCACGCCTTCCGGCGGCTGGCGATCCGGGCTCTCGGGCACGCCCTTGAGCATCTTCGACATGTAGCTGATCCAGATCGGCAGCGACAGGCCGCCGCCGGTCTCGCGCACGCCCAGGCTCTTGGGCTGGTCGTAGCCCATCCAGGCCACCGCCACCAGCTTCGGCGTATAGCCGGCGAACCAGGCATCGACCGCATCGTTGGTGGTACCGGTCTTGCCGGCGAGGTCGTTGCGGCCCAGCCGCTGCTTGGCCGTGTACGCGGTGCCGGTGCGCACCACGTCGCGCAGCATGCTGTCGGCGATGAAGGCCGTGCGCGCGTCCAGCACCCGTACCGCGTCCTCCCCGGCGCGCTGCGGCTTGGTCTCCGACAGCACGTTGCCGCGCGCGTCGACCACGCGCTGGATCAGGTAGGGGTTGATGCGATAGCCGCCGTTGGCGAACACCGAATAGGCGCCCGCCATCTGCAGCGGCGTCACGCTGCCCGAGCCCAGCGCCATCGGCAGATAGGCCGCGTGCTTGTCGGCATCGAAGCCGAAGCGCGTGATGAACTCCTGTGCGTACTGCGTGCCGATCGCGCGCAGGATCCGCACCGACACCAGGTTCTTCGACTTGGCCAGCGCGCGGCGCATCGTCATCGGACCTTCGAAGCGGCCGTCGTAGTTCTTCGGCTCCCACACCTGGCCGCCGGTATCGGGGCCGATCGACAGCGGCGCGTCGTTGATCACGGTGGCCGGCGAGAAGCCCTTTTCCAGAGCGGCGGTATAGATGAACGGCTTGAAGCTCGAACCCGGCTGGCGCCACGCCTGCGTGACGTGGTTGAACTTGTTGCGGTTGAAGTCGAAGCCGCCGACCATCGCGCGGATCTCCCCGTCCTCGGGGTTCAGCGAGATGAACGCCGCGGCCACTTCGGGCAGCTGCGCCACCGACCACGCGCCTTTCTCGTTCTGCACCACGCGGATGATCGCGCCGGGACGGATCTTGACCTTGGGCTGGGCGTTGGCCGCCAGCGACGGCGCGATATAGCGCAGCGCCGAGCCTTCGATCACCACCTCCTCGCCGGACAGCAGCACCGCGCGCACCTGCTTGCTCGATGCCGCGGTGACGACCGCCGAACGCATGTCGTCGCTGGCCGGATGCTCGACCAGCGCGTCGTCGATCGCCTGCTCGCGCTCGGCCGGATCCGACGGCAGGTCGATGAAGGCCTCGGGACCGCGATAGCCGTGCTTGCGCTCGTAGTTCATGATGCCGGCGCGCACCGCCTCGTAGGCCGCGTCCTGATCGGCCTTGGTCAGCGTGGTGTAGACCGTCAGCCCGCGCGTGTAGGTTTCCTCGCGGTATTGCGCGTACATCAGCTGGCGCACGATCTCGGCCACGTATTCGGCGTGGGTCGAGAACTCGTTGCCCTCGTTGCGGACCTTCAGTTCCTCGTGCACCGCCTCGTCGTACTGCTGCGGCGTGATATAGCCCAGGTCGCGCATCCGCTGCAGGATGTATTCCTGCCGCACCTTGGCGCGCTTGCGGTTGACCACCGGGTTGTAGGCCGACGGGGCCTTGGGCAGGCCGGCCAGCATCGCCGCCTCGGCCACCGTGACGTCCTTGATCGACTTGCCGAAGTAGACGCGCGCGGCGCTGGAGAAGCCGTAGGCGCGCTGTCCCAGGTAGATCTGGTTCATGTACAGCTCGAGGATCTGATCCTTGCTCAGGTTCGCCTCGATCTTGTACGCCAGCATCATCTCGTAGATCTTGCGCGTGTAGGTCTTCTCGCTGGACAGGAAGAAGTTGCGCGCGACCTGCATCGTGATGGTCGACGCGCCCTGCGACAGGCCACCGCGCAGATTCGCCAGGCCCGCGCGCAGCACGCCGATGAAGTCGACGCCGCCATGCTCGTAGAAGCGGTCGTCCTCGATCGCCAGCACGGCTTTCTTCATCACGTCGGGGATTTCGGCGATCGGCACGAAGTTGCGCCGCTCCTCGCCGAATTCGCCGATCAGCACGTTGTCGGCGGTGTAGATGCGCAGCGGGATCTTCGGACGGTAGTCGGTCAGCGTGTCGAGCGACGGCAGGTTCGGTGCCGCGACCAGAAGCGCGTAGCCGAGCAGCAGGGCCACCGTGACGACACCCGCGGCCATCAGGCCCAGCGCCCAGTAGCTGGCGCGTATCCACAGCGGGCGGCGAGCCGGTTTGGCCGGCTTCTGTTGTGCAGTAGCCATTGGGTAATACCTAGTTGGAGGTGCCCGGATTATATCGCTCGCGTTCGCGGCTCCCGGGCGGGTAGTGCCGTGGCGGGCGCATCCATGCTGTTACAAGTTGTAAGGTCGGAAATCGCCGCCGCCAATACCAGTATGGGCGCCCGCGGCCCAAGCGCAATCGCGTCGTGACTTGCGAAAACCGGCTCGATGGGCATGGCGTCGCATTGCCGGTGCCATGGCTGGCTGCCGAGAATCGGTCCATCGGCGCGCCCTCGATCGTGGCACGGATCGCGGTGTCGGCAACGAACGGGCAGGCAAGCGGCGGGTCGGCGGGTTGGTGGCGGATTGGCGGCAGGTTGCGGCGGATTGGCGATGCTGGATCGGCGCACAGCAGTGGAAGCGCCGGTTAGAGCCGCCGTCGCGCCGCCGAGTTCAACGCCGCGCCCGGAACAAAGGTTCGACGGAGGGACCGGGATCGTGCGAAGGCAAGGCATCTGGCGTTGGGGATGGCATCGCGCAGCGGGTGTCGCACGGCGTCTGACACGGCGTCTGACACGGCGTCTGGCGCGTCATCTGGCGCGGCGGGCCGGTTCGTTGCGGCCGGGATGGCGCGCCGCCGCCGGCTTCGCCGGAGCCGCCGTGCTGGTGGGCGGCTATGGCGTCGATCGGCGAATCGCGGCTGTCGAGCGCGAGAACCGCACGCTGGCCGAGCGGGCCCGCCAATGGGAAGCGCCGGCGCGCGAGGCGGCCCGCTTGCGGCAGGAGATCGCCGTGGCGAGCCGGCGCGGCAGCGCGCTCGATGCGCTGCTGAGCGACCGCCTCCGGCCGGCTCGACTGCACGATGCGCTGGCCCGCCATGTGCCGCCCGGGGTCCAGCTGCGCAACATCGGTCAGCAGGGCGACACGGTGACGATCGAGGGCGTGGCGCGCCGTCACGAGCGGGTCGCGGCATTGCTGCGCGGGTTCGAACCGTTGCCGTGGCTGGCACGGGCCGAGCTGATCGAGTCCCGGGCGGAATCTTTCGAAGCCGGTACCGCGGGCACGGCGGACCAGGCGGCGGGATTCGCGTTCTCGGTGCGGCTGGTCTATCGCCCGTTCGACACCACAGGCACGGACAGCACGGTCGGCGCTTCCACGCCAACGCCGGCGCAGCCGCACAGGGGCGCGGATGGGCCCGCATGACGACGACGAGCTCCCGTACGCCTCGACCTGCTGGCCCGGGGACGCGGCGCAAGGCGATGCCGGCGCGCGGCACGGGTTTGCCCCGGGGCTTGCGTTGTGGCCGATGCTCGTCGCGGGCGCGGTGCTGGCGGCCGGCTGGCAGTGGCATTGGCGCGACAAGCTTGCCTTGCTCGACAGCCGGCGGGCCGAGCAGGCCGCACTGCGCCAGTCCGTCGCGCGGCAGGCGGCCGAGGCAGCGAGCGCCGAGCCGACGCGACGGCGCCTGGCCGGGTTGACGCAGGCGCTGACGATACGCGAGCGCCATCTGCCCGAGCATGGCGGCGTCGACGATCTGCTGGTCACGTTGAGCGCGCTCGCCGCGGCCCGTGGGCTTCGGATCGCGCTGTTCCAGCCGCAGCCCGCGGCGGCGGGCGAGGACTTCGCCCGGATTCCGCTGAGGCTGCGCGTCGACGGCGGATTTCGCGAGATCACCGCCTGGCTGGCCGATATCGCCGCCTTGCCGCGGCTGGTGACGCTGCAGTCGATGCAGCTGGCGGTCGGCAAGGGCGGCAGCGAGGGCGGCGGGCTGACGATGGAGGCGGTCGCGCTGGCCTACCGCGCGCTCGATGCCGTGGAGCGCGAGGCGAAACAGCGGGCGGCGCGCACATCGCGCGGCAAAGCCGCGGCCCAGGCTCCGCCGCCGACGTCATGGACACCGACACCGCCAGGTTCGCCGCCTCGGCTGGCCTTGCCGGATGCCAACCGTGCCAGCCATGCCGGCCATGCCGGCGACGCCGACCCGGCGGCGGCCGATCCCTTCGCCTACGCGCGGCTGGTGGCGCCGCTGATCGGACCGCCGGACGATCCGCTGGCCGCCGCGCGCCACGCACGGGCGCGGGAGCCGCTCGAGGCGTATGCGCTGGAGCAGATGCGGATGGTCGGCAGCCTGCACGGCGGGGGCCGCGCCTACGGTCTGGTGCGGGTCGATGGCGTCGATGGCGACGATGGCCTGGTCGCGGCGGTACAGGCGGGACAGCGTCTGGGCCGCCGCGATGGCGTCGTGGTGCGCATCGGCCGGGACGAGATCGTGCTGCGCGAACGCGTCTGGAACGGGGAGGATCGATGGATCGAAACGACGTCCCGCCTTGCGCTCGGTGCGCCGGCATGATCGTGCCCCTGCCGCGGCGGCTGATGCGACGGATGCTGGCGTTCGCGCTTGCGCTGGCCATGCCGTGGGCGGTTCCGCTGCGCGCGCTCGCCGTGCCCACGGTCGAAGCGTCGGCGGCCGAGGCCGTTGCCTGGCCGTCGTCCTCGCCCCCGCGCGAGCGCCTGTCCCTGAATTTCCAGCGCGTCGATGTCCGCGCGCTGCTGCAGGTCTTCGCGGATTTCACCGACCTGAACGTGGTCGCCAGCGACAGCGTGCAGGGCAATCTGACGCTGCGGCTCAAGGACGTGCCCTGGCAGCAGGCGCTGCGCATCGTGCTCGATGCGAAGGGCCTGGCGTCGCGGCGCGACGGCAACGTGCTGTGGGTCGCGCCGCGCGCCGAGCTCGCGGCACGGGACCGGCAGGAACTGGAGGCGCGGCAGCAACTGGCTGATCTGGAGCCGGTCGCAAGCCAGGTGTTCCAGCTGAACTATCAGCGTGCGGACGACGTCCGCCGGCTGCTGCTCGGCGGCGGATCCGGGGCGCCGGCGGGCACGGCGTCATACGGCGGTTCGCAAGGGCACGGCGCATCGGCCGGCGCTTCTGCGCTGCGGCTGCCGTCCCGGCGCGGCAGCCTGACGGCGGATGCCCGCACCAACCAGCTGTTCGTCTCGGACCTGCCCGAACGGCTGCAGCAGATCGCTGCCTTCCTGGCCCGCATCGATGTGCCGGTGCGCCAGGTCATCATCGAGGCGCGCATCGTCGAGGCCGACGACAAGTTCAGCCGCAACCTGGGCGTCAAGCTGAGCTTTGCCGCGCAATACGGGCGCGGCCGCATCGCCGATACGCTGTCCGACGTGATGCCCGGCGCGGCCGGGCAGCCCGGCCCGCTGCTCAGTCTGCCGGCCGGCGCGATGCATGGCGCCGATCCGGGCCATCTGGCGGTCAGCCTGTTCAACAGCGCGGCCAGCCGTTTCGTCGCGCTGGAGCTGTCGGCGCTCGAGGCCGACGGCAAGGGCAAGATCGTGTCGAGTCCGCGCGTGGTCACCACCAACAACATCAAGGCGCTGATCGAGCAGGGCACCGAGCTGCCCTACCAGGCGGCCACCTCCAGCGGCGCGACCTCGGTGCAGTTCCGCAAGGCCAATCTGAAGCTGGAGGTGACGCCGCAGATCACGCCCGAGGGCCAGGTGCTGCTCGACGTCGACGTCAGCAAGGACAGCGTCGGCGTGCAGACCACGCAGGGCTTCGCGATCGATACCAGGCACGTGCAGACCCAGGTGCTGCTCGAGAACGGCGGCACCGCGGTGATCGGCGGCATCTATACGCGCGCCGAGCGCGGCGATGCCGCCAAGGTGCCGCTGCTCGGGGATATCCCGCTGCTCGGCCGCCTGTTCGGCAGCCGCGCGGTCTGGCGCGACCGCACCGAGCTGCTCGTCTTCCTGACCCCGCGCATCCTGCACGATGCCGCCGCGCCGGCCCGCGCCGATTCGCGCGCTCCGCCAGGCGGGATGCAGTAGACTGAGGCCCGCAAATGCAGCGGCGGCGCCGGCATGCGGCAGGATCGGGCGAATTCCGCCGAAGATCGGCCGCCGGTGCCGGCCGCGCGGCTGCACGGGTCTTGCCCCGCCGGGCCCGACATAAGAAGATGATGCCGTTTCCAACCCGCGAGCCGCCTGCAGAGCGCCGATCGGCTCGCCGCGAATCCGTGACCGCTTCCCGTCCGAACCTTTTTTTCGTCGGCCTGATGGGCGCCGGCAAGACCACTGTCGGCCGCACCGTAGCCCGCCGCATCGGCTATTCCTTTTTCGATTCCGACCATGAGATCGAGGCGCGCTGCGGCGTTCGCATCCCGGTGATCTTCGATCACGAAGGGGAGAGCGGCTTTCGCGACCGCGAGGCGCAGATGATCGACGAGCTGACGCAGCGCCAGGGCATCGTGCTGGCGACCGGCGGCGGCGCGGTGCTGCGGCCGGAGAACCGCAGCCGGCTGAAGGCGCGCGGCACCGTGGTCTATCTGCGCGCCAGCCCGCACGACCTGTGGCTGCGCACGCGGCACGACCGCAACCGGCCGCTGCTGCAGACGCAGGACCCGAAGGCGCGCCTGGAGGCGTTGTATGCCGAGCGCGACCCGCTCTATCGCGAGGTGGCCGATTTCGTCATCGAGACCGGCAAGCCCTCGGTAGCCCAGCTTGCTAATATGGTGCTGATGCAACTCGAGATGTCCGGCTGGATCGCCGCGGCGGCCGGCGGCAACGATCCCCGCAACGATGTTCCAGACGATGCCCGCGGCGATGCCGGCATCGAGCCGGCCAAAGATACCAACACCGATGATCACGCTTGAAGTCGACCTGGGAGAGCGCAGCTATCCCATCCATATCGGCGCGGACCTGCTGGACCGCGCCGAACTGCTGGCCCCGCATATCCGTGGCCGCCACGCCGTCATTGTCACCAACGAGACCGTCGGCCCGCTGTACGCGGCGCGCGTCGAAGCCACGCTGGCCGGTCTGGGCAAGATCGTGCGCACGGTGACGCTGCCCGACGGCGAGTCCTTCAAGCACTGGCAGACGCTGAACCTGATCTTCGATGCGCTGCTCGGCGCCGGCGCCGACCGCAAGACCACGCTGATCGCGCTCGGCGGCGGCGTGGTCGGCGACATGACCGGGTTTGCCGCCGCCTGCTACATGCGCGGCGTACCGTTCGTGCAGATGCCGACCACGCTGCTGGCCCAGGTCGATTCGTCGGTGGGCGGCAAGACCGGCATCAACCATCCGCTCGGCAAGAACATGATCGGCGCCTTCCACCAGCCGCAGGCGGTGATCGCCGATATCGGCACGCTGAAGACGCTGCCGCCGCGCGAACTGGCCGCGGGCCTGGCCGAGGTCATCAAGCATGGCGCGATCGCCGACGCCGACTACTTCGGCTGGATCGAGCAGCATATCGGCGCGCTCAACGCCTGCGACGCCGACATGCTGGCGCTGGCCGTGCGGCGTTCGTGCGAGATCAAGGCGGCGGTGGTGGCGGCCGACGAGCGCGAAGGCGGCATCCGTGCCACGCTCAATTTCGGCCATACCTTCGGCCATGCGATCGAGGCCGGCATGGGCTACGGCGAATGGCTGCACGGCGAGGCGGTGGGCTGCGGCATGGTGATGGCCGCGGACCTGTCGCTGCGGCTGGGCTTCATCGACATCGAGACGCGCTCGCGCATCGAGCGGCTGGTGGCCGCCGCGATGCTGCCGGTCGTCGCGCCAGACCTCGGCGTGGACCGCTACATCGAACTGATGAAGGTCGACAAGAAGGCCGAGGCTGGCCAGATCAAGTTCATTCTGCTGAAGAAGCTGGGCGAGGCCCTGATCACCAGCGTGCCCGATGCCGACCTGCGTGCCACGCTGCAGCATGCCGTATTGAAACGTCCCGCCGAGGCACCGGTCGCGTAAGCGGTCGGCCATGCCTCGCAACCCTCAGACGATGCCCGCATCGCCCAACCGGATTGCCGCATGACCGACCTCGAAAGCCATCTCGCTCCCTATGCCGCGCACTCGGCGCAGTCGCGCGGGCGTGTCCATGTCGAACCGGCGTCGTCCTCGCGCAGCGAATTCCAGCGCGACCGCGACCGCGTGATCCACAGCACCGCGTTCCGCCGGCTCGAATACAAGACGCAGGTCTTCGTCAATCACGAGGGCGACCTGTTTCGCACGCGGCTGACGCATAGCCTCGAGGTGGCGCAGATTGCCCGGTCGATCGCCCGCAACCTGCGGCTGAACGAGGACCTGGTCGAGGCGATCTCGCTGGCGCACGACCTCGGCCACACGCCGTTCGGCCACGCCGGGCAGGATGCGCTGAACGCCTGCATGAAGAACCACGGCGGCTTCGAGCACAACCTGCAGAGCCTGCTGGTGGTGGACGAGCTGGAGGAGCGTTACGGCGGCTTCAACGGCCTGAACCTGACGTTCGAGACGCGCGAGGGCATCCTGAAACATTGCTCGCGCGTCAACGCCGCCGCGCTGGGCGAGCTGGGGCGGCGCTTCCTCGAGGGCACGCAGCCGTCGCTGGAGGCGCAACTGGCCAATCTGGCCGACGAGATCGCCTACAACAATCACGATATCGACGACGGGCTGCGCTCGGGGCTGCTGACGCTCGAGCAGATGGAAGAGGTGCCGATGTGGGGCCGTCACCGCGCCGAGGTCATCGCGGCCTATCCGGGCATCAACGGCCGCCGGCTGATCAACGAGACGGTCCGCCGGATGATCAACACGCTGATCGTCGACCTGATCGAGACGACCCGCCGCAATATCGCCGCGGCGCGGCCGGCCGACATCGACGCGGTGCGGGCCGCCGGGCCGCTGGTCGCGTTCAGCCCGGCGGTCAGGGAGGAGGCACAGGCGCTCAAGCGCTTCCTGTTCCGCCATCTGTACCGCCACTACCTGGTGATGCGGATGTCGGCCAAGGCCCAGCGCATCATCGACGACCTGTTCGAGGCGTTCATGGGCGACCCGCGCCTGCTGCCGCCGCAATATCAGGCGGCCCACGGCGGCGACCAGCCGCGGCTGATCGCCCACTACATCGCCGGCATGACCGACCGCTACGCGATTCGGGAGCATCGGCGCATGTTCGCCGTCGGCGAGCAGAACTGATGGCCGGCCGGGGGGCCGCCCAATCAAAAAAATAGGGACAGATCAGCTATCATGGCGCCATCGCATTGACACGATGGCGCCATGGCTCGACTTCCCCGCTTCTCTCCGACCGGCCTGCCGGCACTGGTGTTGCAACGTGGCAACAACCGCCAGCCGGTCTTCCTGACCGCGGACGACTACCGCTTCTACCTCGATTGCCTGCGCATGGCGGCGCGCGAGCACGATCTGGCGGTGCACGCCTATGGGCTGCGGCCCAACCATATCCACCTGGTGGCGACGCCGCGGCGCGACGACGCGTTGAGCCTGACCATGCAGGCGGTCGGACGCCGCTACGCCCGCTACTTCAATCGGGTCGCCAACCGCACCGGCACGCTGTGGGAAGGGCGCTTCCGCTCCGCGGTGCTGGAGCCGGACGCCTGGCTGCTGCCGGCGATGCTCTATGTCGAAGGCAATGCGGTCCGCGCCGGCGAAGCCAACACGCCGGAGGAAGACCGCTGGAGCAGCCACCGCCATCACGTCGGCCTCGAGGCGAGCCCCTTTGTGAGCGATCACTCCGCCTATTGGGCGCTTGGCAATACACCGTTCGAGCGCCAATCGCGCTACCAGTCGCTGGCGGCCGAAGGGTTGTCGTCCAGCACGCTGGCCACGCTGCGCAAACACGCGCACAGCGGCTGGCCTCTCGGCAGCGAAGCCTTCCTGCGCGGACTGGAGCGCCACGCGGAACGGCGTGTGCAGCCGTTGCCCAAGGGCCGGCCGAAACGCGCGACGACCGAAGCCGAGGCTCCGGCAACGTCCTGAAACGGTGTCGGCGGCGGGTCGGAGCGGCGCCCCGAATTGGTGCAATCATAATATGTCCCCAATTAATGACCATCACCAAAACAGGGCATGAAATAATATGATCTGACCCTATTTTATTTTTTTGCGGGACTCGGACGATTCTTTTATATTTGCTCCACCCACATTCATTGTGCGGCGCGTCACGTCCTGTGTACGCCGCTGCGGTCCCCTTCGCTGCCAATCACGTCCGACCGGACTGCACGCGAACGCCGTTCCGGCCGATGCCACACGAGGCGCGCTGCCCTCACCGGAATCGAAGCCCGTGGACCAATCGCAATTCCCGCCGGCCGAGCAGGCCCAGCAGGCCCAACAGGCCCAACAGGCGCTGCAGACCCACGCCAGCGCCGAGCGCCCGCAGGCGCAAGGCATGTACGACCCCGCCAACGAGCATGACGCCTGCGGCGTCGGCATGGTCGCCCATATCAAGGGCAAGAAGAGCCACGAGATCATCCTGCAGGGCCTGAAGATCCTGGAGAACCTGGATCACCGGGGCGCGGTGGGCGCGGACCACCTGATGGGCGACGGCGCGGGCATCCTGATCCAGATTCCCGACCAGTTCTATCGCGAGGAAATGGCCGCGCAGGGCGTCACGCTGCCGCCGGCCGGCGAGTACGGCGTGGGCATGATCTTCCTGCCGAAGGAGCACGCGTCGCGCCTGGCCTGCGAACAGGAGCTCGAGCGCACCGTCCGCCTGGAAGGCCAGGTCGTGCTGGGCTGGCGCGACGTGCCGGTCGACGCGGCGATGCCGATGTCGCCGACCGTGCGCAAG
Source organism: Cupriavidus gilardii (assembly GCF_013347325.1). Classification (NCBI taxonomy): domain Bacteria; kingdom Pseudomonadati; phylum Pseudomonadota; class Betaproteobacteria; order Burkholderiales; family Burkholderiaceae; genus Cupriavidus; species Cupriavidus gilardii. Next base: position 215,696 of record NZ_CP054624.1, read on the forward strand.
ACCGAGCCGGTGATCCGCCAGATCTTCATCGGCCGCGGCCGCGACATCATGACGACCGACGCGCTCGAGCGGAAGCTGTACGTGATCCGCAAGACCGCCAGCCACGCGATCCAGGCGCTCAAGCTCAAGCACGGCAAGGAGTACTTCGTGCCGTCGATGTCGGCGCGCACCGTGGTCTACAAGGGCCTGCTGCTGGCCAACCAGGTCGGCCAGTACTACCGCGACCTGCAGGATGCGCGCGCCGTGTCGGCGCTGGCGCTGGTCCACCAACGGTTCTCGACCAACACCTTCCCGGCCTGGGAGCTGGCGCACCCGTACCGGATGGTCGCCCACAACGGCGAAATCAACACCGTCAAGGGCAACGTCAACTGGATCAACGCGCGTACCGGCGCGATCTCGTCGCCGGTGCTGGGCGAGGACCTGCCCAAGCTGTGGCCGCTGATCTATCCGGGCCAGTCCGATACCGCGTCGTTCGACAACTGCCTCGAGCTGCTGACGATGGCCGGCTACCCGCTGGTCCACGCGATGATGATGATGATTCCGGAAGCGTGGGAGCAGCACACGCTGATGGACGACAACCGTCGCGCCTTCTACGAGTACCACGCGGCGATGATGGAGCCGTGGGACGGCCCCGCGGCGATCTGCTTCACCGACGGCCGCCAGATCGGCGCGACGCTGGACCGCAACGGCCTGCGTCCGGCGCGCTTCTACGTGACCGAGGACGACGTCGTGGTGCTGGCCTCCGAGGCCGGCGTGCTGCCGTTCCCCGAGTCGCGCGTGGTGCAGAAGTGGCGCCTGCAGCCGGGCAAGATGTTCCTGATCGATATGGAGCAGGGCCGCATCATCGACGACAAGGAACTGAAGGACAACCTGGCCAACGCCAAGCCCTACAAGAGCTGGATCGACGCCGTACGCATCAAGCTCGACGAGATCGACGCGAAGCCCGAGGACGTCGCCTCCGAGGCCAAGCCCGCGGCCAAGCTGCTGGACCGCCAGCAGGCGTTCGGCTTCACGCAGGAGGACGTCAAGTTCCTGATGGCGCCGATGGCGCTGTCCGGCGAAGAGGCGACCGGCTCGATGGGCAACGACTCGCCGCTGGCGGTGCTGTCGTCGAAGAACAAGACGCTGTACCACTACTTCAAGCAGCTGTTCGCCCAGGTCACCAACCCGCCGATCGACCCGATCCGCGAGAACATGGTGATGTCGCTGGTGTCCTTCATCGGGCCGAAGCCGAACCTGCTCGAGCTGAACAACATCAACCCGCCGATGCGCCTCGAAGTGTCCCAGCCGGTGCTGGACTTCAAGGACATCGCCAAGATCCGCAACATCGAGCACTACACCGGCGGCAAGTTCCGTTCGTACGAGCTCGACATCTGCTATCCGGCCCAGTGGGGCAAGGAAGGCATCGAGGCGCGCCTGGCGTCGCTGTGCGCCGAGGCCGTCGATGCGGTGAAGTCGGGCTACAACATCCTGATCGTGTCGGACCGTCGCGTCGATCCGTCGCACGTCGCGATCCCGGCGCTGCTGGCCACCTCGGCGATCCACCATCACCTGGTGGAGAAGGGCCTGCGCACGTCCACCGGCCTGGTGGTCGAGACCGGCTCGGCGCGCGAGGTCCATCACTTCGCGCTGCTGGCCGGCTACGGCGCCGAGGCGGTGCACCCGTACCTGGCGATGGAGACGCTGGCCGAGATGGCCGGCGGCCTGTCGGGCGACCTGTCGGCCGACAAGGCGATCAAGAACTTCATCAAGGCGATCGGCAAGGGCCTGCAGAAGGTGATGTCCAAGATGGGCATCTCGACCTACATGTCGTACACCGGCGCGCAGATCTTCGAGGCCATCGGCCTGTCGCGCGAACTGGTGCAGAAGTACTTCCACGGCACCGCGTCGAACGTCGAGGGCATCGGCATCTTCGAGGTCGCCGAGGAAGCGCTGCGCCTGCACCGCGACGCCTTCGGCGACAGCCCGGTGCTGGAGAACATGCTCGACGCCGGCGGCGAATATGCGTTCCGCATCCGCGGCGAAGAGCATATGTGGACCCCGGACTCGATCGCCAAGCTGCAGCACTCGGTGCGCGCCAACGAGGGGCAGGGCGCCTACCAGACCTACAAGGAATACGCGAACCTGATCAACGACCAGAGCCGCCGCCACATGACGCTGCGCGGCCTGTTCGAGTTCAAGGTCGATCCGTCGAAGGCGATTCCGCTGGAGGAAGTCGAGCCGGCCAAGGAAATCGTCAAGCGCTTTGCCACCGGCGCGATGTCGCTCGGCTCGATCTCGACCGAGGCGCACACCACGCTGGCGATCGCGATGAACCGCATCGGCGGCAAGTCGAACACCGGCGAGGGCGGCGAGGACGAGAAGCGCTATCGCAACGAGCTGCGCGGCATTCCGATCAAGAACGGCGACACGCTCAAGAGCCTGCTGGGCGACGACGTGGTCGAGCGCGACATCGAACTGAAGGACGGCGATTCGCTGCGCTCGAAGATCAAGCAGGTCGCCTCGGGCCGGTTCGGCGTGACCGCCGAATACCTGGCCTCGGCCGACCAGATCCAGATCAAGATGGCGCAGGGCGCCAAGCCCGGCGAGGGCGGCCAGCTGCCGGGCCACAAGGTGTCGGACTACATCGGCAAGCTGCGTTATTCGGTGCCGGGCGTCGGCCTGATCTCGCCGCCGCCGCACCACGACATCTATTCGATCGAGGACCTGGCGCAGCTGATCCACGACCTGAAGAACGTCAATCCGCAGGCCGACATCTCGGTCAAGCTGGTGTCCGAAGTGGGCGTCGGCACGGTTGCGGCGGGCGTGGCCAAGGCCAAGGCCGACCACGTGGTGATCGCCGGCCATGACGGCGGCACCGGCGCCTCGCCGTGGTCGTCGATCAAGCATGCCGGCACGCCGTGGGAACTCGGCCTGGCCGAGACGCAGCAGACGCTGATGCTCAACGGTCTGCGCAACCGCATCCGCGTGCAGGCCGACGGCCAGATGAAGACCGGCCGCGACGTGGTGATCGGCGCGCTGCTGGGCGCCGACGAGTTCGGCTTCGCCACCGCGCCGCTGGTCGCCGAGGGCTGCATCATGATGCGCAAGTGCCATCTGAACACCTGCCCGGTCGGCGTCGCCACGCAGGACCCGGTGCTGCGCAAGAAATTCCAGGGCAAGCCCGAGCACGTCGTCAATTTCTTCTTCTTCGTCGCCGAGGAAGCGCGCGAGATCATGGCGCAGCTGGGCATCCGGACCTTCGACGAGCTGATCGGCCGCGCCGACCTGCTCGACACCCGTGCCGGCATCGAACACTGGAAGGCGCGCGGCCTGGACTTCTCGCGCATCTTCTATCAGCCGCCGTTCCCGGGCGAGCAGCCGCGTTTCCATACCGATACGCAGGACCACGGCCTGGCGCCGGAATCGGGCAAGGCGCTCGATCACGTGCTGATCGCCAAGTCGCGCGCGGCCATCGACAAGGGCGAGCGGGTGTCGTTCATCCAGCCGATCAAGAACGTCAACCGTACCGTCGGCGCGATGCTGTCGGGCGTGGTGGCGCGCCAGTACGGCCACGAGGGCCTGCCGGACGACACCATCCACATCCAGCTGCAGGGCACCGCCGGCCAGTCGTTCGGCGCGTTCCTGGCGCACGGCATCACGCTGGACCTGGTGGGCGACGCCAACGACTACGTCGGCAAGGGCCTGTCGGGCGGCCGCGTGATCGTGCGCACGCCGCACGAGTTCCGCGGCGATCCGACCCGCAACATCATCGTCGGCAACACCGTGCTGTACGGCGCGATCGCGGGCGAGGCCTTCTTCAACGGCGTGGCCGGCGAGCGCTTCGCGGTGCGCAACTCGGGCGCCGTCGCAGTGGTCGAGGGCACCGGCGACCATGGCTGCGAGTACATGACCGGCGGCACCGTGGTGGTGCTCGGCGCCACCGGCCGCAACTTCGCGGCCGGCATGTCGGGCGGCGTGGCCTACGTCTATGACGAGGACGGCCTGTTCGACAAGCGCTGCAACACCTCGATGGTCGCGCTCGAAGCGGTGCTGGGCGCCGCCGATCAGGAGAAGGGCCAGAGCGCGGCGAGCTGGCACAAGTTCGGCGGCAAGCGCCAGCTGGACGAGGTGATCCTGCGCGGCCTCATCGAGCAGCACTTCCGCTTCACCGGCTCGGAGCGCGCCAAGGCGCTGCTGTCGGACTGGACCACGGCGCGCCGCAAGTTCGTCAAGGTCTTCCCGACCGAGTACAAGCGGGCGCTGGGCGAGATGTACGCCAAGGAACAGGCCGCGCGCGACAGCGACCGCGAGGCGATCGCCGCCTGAGGGCGGGCACCGCAGCCGGGACGGCGCGGGCGGCAACGGTGGCGAATCGCTGCCGCCGCGCGGTCCACCACACCACTATGACCTCACAACGGGGCGCGCGCGTCGCGCTGCGCCCCGAGCACAACCCAAGGAAGCGACATGGGCAAGGCGACTGGCTTTCTCGAATTTCCGCGCCAGAGCGAGAGTTACGAACCGGCACCGAAGCGGGTCCGGCATTACAAGGAATTCGTGTTCCGGCTCAGCGACAACGAAGCCAAGGTGCAGGGCGCGCGCTGCATGGACTGCGGCATCCCGTTCTGCAACAACGGCTGCCCGGTCAACAACATCATCCCGGACTTCAACGACCTGGTGTATCGCCAGGACTGGAAGTCGGCGATCGACGTGCTGCACCAGACCAACAACTTCCCCGAGTTCACCGGCCGCATCTGCCCGGCGCCGTGCGAGGCCGCCTGCACGCTCGGCATCAATGAAGACCCGGTCGGCATCAAGTCGATCGAGCGCGCGATCGGCGACAAGGCCTGGGAAGAGGACTGGGTCAAGCCGCAGCCGCCGGCGCACAAGACCGGCAAGACCGTGGCCGTGGTCGGCTCGGGTCCCGCGGGCCTGGCGGCCGCGCAGCAGCTGGCGCGCGCCGGCCACGACGTGACGGTGTTCGAGAAGAACGACCGCATCGGCGGCCTGCTGCGCTACGGCATCCCCGACTTCAAGCTCGAGAAGGCGCTGATCGATCGGCGCATGGCGCAGATGCAGGCCGAGGGCGTGACCTTCCGCGCCGGCGTGATGGTGACCGACGGCAAGCTGCCGGCCGGCATCAAGAACTACGCGCGCGAAACGATCTCGGCGCAGGAACTGATGGACCAGTTCGACGCGGTCGTGCTGGCCGGCGGCGCCGAAGTGCCGCGCGATCTGCCGGTGCCGGGACGCGAGCTGCAGGGCGTGCATTTCGCGCTGGAATTCCTGATTCCGCAGAACAAGGAAGTGGCCGGCGACGGTCCCAACGAGATTCGCGCCGACGGCAAGCACGTGGTGGTGATCGGCGGCGGCGATACCGGCTCGGACTGCGTCGGCACGTCGAACCGCCATGGCGCCGTCTCGGTGACCCAGTTCGAACTGCTGCCGCAGCCGCCGGAAGAAGAGAACAAGCCGCTGGTGTGGCCGTACTGGCCGATCAAGCTGCGCACCTCGTCGTCGCACGAGGAAGGCTGCGAGCGCGACTGGTCGGTGGCGACCAAGGAGTTCATCGGCGAGAACGGCAAGGTCACCGCGCTGAAGGCCTGCCGGGTCGAATGGAAGGACGGCCGCATGCAGGAAGTGCCCGACAGCGAGTTCGTGCTGAAAGCCGACCTGGTGCTGCTGGCGATGGGCTTCACCAACCCGGTGGGCTCGATGCTGGAAGCGTTCGGGGTCGACACCGATGCGCGCAAGAACGCCAAGGCCTCCACCGAAGGCGAACGCGCCTATTACACCAATGTGCCGAAGGTGTTCGCCGCCGGCGACGTGCGCCGCGGTCAGTCGCTGGTGGTCTGGGCCATCCGCGAAGGCCGCCAGGCCGCGCGCTCGGTCGATGCCTTCCTGATGGGGCATTCGGAACTGCCGCGCTGAGGCGGTTGCCGGGGGGGGGCGCTTGCCCTCTCCCCCAACCCCTCTTCCGCCAGCGGGAGAGGGGAGCCGACCGGCAGAACTGTCCACGCGATCGGGTTCTCCCTCTCCGCTGGCGGGACAGGGCCGGGGAGAGGGCAGCCGACAGCGGGCAGCGGGGCATGCGCCATGCCACCGTCCTGCGACACTACGCCCCGATTTCCTTCCCCATCACCACCGCCCCCTTCCCATAGCGCGACAGCTTGGTCGCCGCTTCCCCGGCAAGCGCCACCGGTGCATAGCCGAGCCCCTGCCACCAGCGCGCCGCGCTCTGTACCGCGATCAGCCGCGAGCAGCGCAGGCCGGCCTGCTTCGCCCCCTGCCGGGCCTTCTCGTAGAGCCGTTTCGCCAGGCCTTGCCCCTGTCCGGCAGGCGCCACCGCCATGTCGTGGATAAACCAGGTCAGGCGTGAGTCGGCGGGCGCGTCGTGCCGCAACACGCCGTCCAGCGGCGGCAGCGACTCGCGCGGCCACGGGTGGGTCAGCAGATAGGCGGCAAGCCGTTGCGGCGCATCGGCGTGCGTGGCGACCCAGCATAGCGTCGGCGCCAGCGCCAGCCGGCTGGCCAGCGCGTCGGCCGATTCGATCAGTTCGGGGCGGTAGCACTGCGCCTGCACCGCCAGCACTTCGAGCAGATCGGCCGCCGCCATCGGCCGCAACAGGAATTCGGACATGGCGCGGATTATAGGGCGCGCCGGCATGCGGCCTGGCGAAGCGCGCCCGGCGCAGTGCTTCCAGCGATGGACCTGCGCGCGATGGACGTCCGCGCGAAGTGCTTCCGGGTTGACCCGGCTATGGTTAACGCGGTTTGTGCTGGCCGGAACCGGCTTCGTACAATCGTCCCAAGCAAGAACAACGCTGCCTCGCTCACCCCTGTCAGCCAATCCAGGTGCCCCACCAGCGCGGCGCCCCGGAGGATCTTGATGCCCGAAGTACGCATGCTTGCGCGGCTTTGGCGAGGTAAGGCGACGTTGCACTTCCCCGCCGTGACGGCGACCGGCGCACCTGGCGCGCGGCCGCGCGCCGCGGCCGGCCCCGGGCGCGCGGTGGTCGTGATGTGTCTTCTGTCGGCTCTCCTCGGCCCGGTCAGCGGCGGGCTGGCTGCCCCGCCGGCCGCCCAGTCCAACGCGCAGCCCGCCACGCCGTCCGCCGCGCCATCGGGCGCCGCCGCGCGCTCCGCCTCGATGTCCTTTCCCGCCCGCCCGCTGCGGCTGGTCGTGCCGTTTCCCGCCGGCGGCGTGCCGGACGCCATCGCGCGCACGCTGGCCGAGAAGCTGGCCGCCAGGCTGGGCGTGCCGGTCGAGGTCGACAATCGCCCCAGCGCCAACGGCACCACCGCCGGCGACGTCGTGGCCAAGGCCAGTTCCGACGGCCATACGCTGCTGCTGCACCAGTCGACGATGCTGATCCAGTCCGGCGTCGAGCCGCTGCCCTACGACGTGGTGCGCGATTTCACGCCGGTGGCGCGCGTCGCCGCGATGCCGCTGTTCCTGGTGATCGACGCCCGCCTGCCGATCCGCACACCGCAGCAATGGATCGCGGCGGTGCGCGCCAATCCCGGTGCCTACAGCGTCGGCACGGCACAGGCCGGCACGCCGGCGCATCTGTATGCGGAATACGCGGTGCGCGGCATTCCCAACGGCGTGCCGCTGGTGACCGCCAAGGGCGAGGCGGCGCTGGTGCAGGAGATGCTGGCGGGCCGGATCAGCGCCTGTTTCTGCAATTTCGCGCCGGTCCAGCAGCATGTGCGGGAGGGTACGCTGCGGCTGCTCGGCGTGGCGGGATCGGCCCGTTCGCCGCTGGCTCCTGGCGTGCCGACTCTTCACGAGAGTGGACTCGACGGCTACGGCGCGGGTCCGTGGCTGGGCGTGCTGGCCCCGGCCAAGACGCCGCGGGCCATCGTCGCCAGGCTGGCCACGGTGCTGGACGAGGTCATGCGCGAGGGCGACGTCGGGCGTCGGCTGGAATCGGTCGGGCTGACGCCGCTGCGCGACTCGCCCGAGGCCTTCGCGACCTCGATCCGCTCGGAATCGATCCAGTGGCAGGTGATCCTGCGCCAGGCAGGCAGGCCGGTCGAACCTTGATTGCGCCGCGGCGTGCGCCGCTTTTGTCGTCCCCTCGTCGCCCCTCGTTGCTCCCTCGTCGGCCCCTCGTCGGCCCTTCGTCGCCCGATAGTGCACGTCGCGCTGCCCTGCAGCATTTCATCGCGGGCGCATTGCCCGGCACGCGAACGGACGAGTATAGGTATTAGCACTTATAATGCCGACCGTCTCTAGCGCGATGCCAACGTGACCGAAACCACACCCAACCTCGTCGAGCTGCAAGCGGTCGACTTCGCCTATGCGGCGGGCGGCAAGCCCATCCTGTCGGGCCTGTCCATGCGGATTCCGCGCGGCAAGGTCGTCGCGGTCATGGGCGGTTCGGGCTGCGGCAAGACCACCGTGCTGCGGCTGATCGGCGGCCAGGTCCGGCCTCAACGCGGCCACGTGCGCTTCGACGGCGCCGATATCCCGGCGCTGGATCGCGCGGGCCTCTATGCGGCGCGGCGGCAGATGGGGATGCTGTTCCAGTTCGGCGCGCTGTTTACCGACCTGTCGGTGTTCGACAACGTCGCCTTCCCGCTGCGCGAGCACACCGACCTGCCCGAATCGATGATCCGCGACCTGGTGCTGATGAAGCTCAACGCGGTCGGCCTGCGCGGCGCGCGCGACCTGATGCCGGCGCAGATCTCCGGAGGCATGGCGCGGCGCGTGGCGCTGGCGCGCGCGATCGCGCTCGATCCTTCGCTGCTGATGTACGACGAGCCCTTTGCCGGGCTCGATCCCATTTCGCTGGGCCTGACCGCGCGCCTGATCCGCACGCTGAACGACGCGCTCGGCGCCACCACGATCATCGTGTCGCACGACGTGCACGAGACCTTCCAGATCGCCGACTACGTGTATTTCATTGCCGAAGGCCGCATCGCGGCGGAAGGGGAGCCCGAGGCGCTGCGCGCGTCGACCGATCCCTTCGTCCACCAGTTCGTGCATGCCGAGGCCGACGGCCCGGTGCCGTTCCACTACGGCGGGCCCTCGCTCGCCGAGGACTTCGTCGGCGGGGCGGGACGGTGATGGGCGCGCTCTACAACGCCATCGCGACGATCGGCTCGGCGGTGCGCCAGACCGTCGAGGGCCTGGGCATGGCCACGCGGATGTTCTTCGCGATGCTGGCGATGTCGCCGTCGATGCTGCGGCGCTTCCGGCTGGTATCGGACCAGATTTTCTTTGTCGGCAACCTGTCGCTGGTGATCATCGCGGTGTCCGGGCTGTTCGTCGGCTTCGTGCTGGGCCTGCAGGGCTACTACACGCTGAACCGCTACGGCTCCGAACAGGCGCTGGGGCTGCTGGTCGCGCTGTCGTTGGTGCGCGAGCTCGGGCCGGTGGTGACCGCGCTGCTGTTCGCCGGCCGCGCCGGCACCTCGCTGACCGCCGAGATCGGCCTGATGAAGGCGGGCGAGCAGCTGACCGCGATGGAAATGATGGCGGTGAACCCGCTGCAGCGCGTGGTCGCGCCCCGCTTCTGGGCCGGCGTGATCGCGATGCCGGTGCTGGCGGCGATCTTCAGCGCGGTCGGCATCCTGGGCGGCTATATCGTCGGCGTGCAGCTGATCGGCGTCGACGCCGGCGCGTTCTGGTCGCAGATGCAGGGCGGCGTCGACGTGCGCGACGACGTGCTGAACGGCGTTATCAAGAGCTTTATCTTCGGCATTGCCGTGACGTTTATCGCCTTGTACCAGGGCTACGAGGCCAAGCCGACGCCCGAGGGCGTGTCGCGCGCCACCACCCGCACCGTGGTGATCGCGTCGCTCGCCGTGCTGGGGCTCGATTTCCTGCTGACGGCGCTGATGTTCAGTACCTGAGCCCCGCATGGGCGCCGTCGCATCCCGCTGGTTGAACTAGAGAATTCCGATGAGAAAGAACGCACTCGATTTCTGGGTGGGGCTGTTCGTGGTGGCCGGCTTCGTGGCCCTGCTGTTCCTTGCGCTGAAGGCCGGCAACATGAGCGCCTTCACGTTCGAGGACACCTACACCGTGCAGGCCCGCTTCGACAATATCGGCGGGCTGAAGGCGCGCGCGCCGGTCAAGAGCGCCGGCGTGGTGGTGGGCCGGGTCGCGCAGATCAGCTTCGACGACAAGAACTACCAGGCCACGGTGACGATGCACCTGGAGCAGCGCTACCAGTTTCCCAAGGACACGTCGGCCAAGATCCTGACCTCGGGGCTGCTGGGCGAGCAATACATCGGCCTCGAAGCGGGCGGCGACACCGCAATGCTGGCCGACGGCGCACGGATCACGATGACCCAGTCGGCCGTGGTGCTGGAGAATTTGATCGGGCAATTCCTGTACAACAAGGCGGCCGATGCAGGCGGCACGGGAGCGGAGAAATGAGGGGTTTGGGAGTACACGGGCGCTGGCTGCTGGCCGGCGCGATGGCGGTCGCCCTGGCGGGCTGCGCGACGGGGCCGGACGCCAATCCGCGCGACCCGCTCGAGCCGTTCAACCGCGAAGTCAACAAGATCAACGAGGACTTCGACAAGGGCGTGATGCGCCCGATCGCCGAGGTCTATGCCGACTACGTGCCGTCGCCGGTCCGCACCGCGGTCAGCAATGTGTTCTCCAACGTCAGCGACGTCTACTCGGCGCTGAACAACCTGCTGCAGGGCAAGCCGACGCGCTTCGCCGAGGACACCATGCGGGTGGCGATCAACACCGTGCTCGGCATCGGCGGCCTGATCGACATCGCCACGCCGGCCGGCCTGCCGAAGTACAAGGAAGACTTCGGCCAGACGCTGGGCGTCTGGGGCGTGCCGCCTGGTCCGTACCTGGTGCTGCCGCTGTTCGGGCCGAGCACCGTGCGCGACACCGGCGGCATGCTGGTGGACCGGCAGGCCGACCCGACCGCCTACCTGCATCCGGTCTGGATGCGCAATACGCTGATCGGCGTGCGCGTGGTCAGCGCCCGCGCCGAACTGCTGGGCGCCAGCAGCCTGGTCGAGATGGCCGCGCTGGACCGCTACTCGTTCATGCGCGACGCCTATCTGCAGCGCCGCGAGTACCTCGTCTACGACGGCAATCCGCCGGACCGCGAGGACGATGGCGTCGACAGCGACGCCGAGCCCAAGCCGCCGGGCTCGGGTTCGGGCGAAAGCCTGCCGGGCCAGACCATGCCGGTGCCGCCGGTGGCGCCGTCGCTGACGCCCGGCCGGCTCGGTCTGTGAGCGCCGGCGCCGCGAGGCTTGTGCGCCACTGCGGTCGAACGGCTTTGTCAGTGGCCGGTCACCGCTGCAACAAACTGTGATAACGGGTGCCAGCGCCGTGCGCGCCGGGCACCATGAACTTGCCCGGGGTGCGCGCTCTCCAACGTACGCACCCCCCGCCGCCCCCGGCGGAACAAGATAGACAAGGAAAAACCATGTTCAAGCGACTGTTGCTTCCCTTCATCGCCGCCTTCGCCATGGCGGGCGCGGCCATGGCCCAGAGCGCGGATACCTCCACGCCCGACGGGCTGATCAAGGCCCTGGTGGACGACGTGATGGCCACCGTCAAGGCCGACAAGGAAATGCAGGCGGGCAGCATTCCGAAGATCACCGCGCTGGTCGAGCAGAAGATCCTGCCGAACGCCAATTTCCAGAAGACCACGCAGATCGCGATGGGCCGCAACTGGGCCAAGGCGACGCCGGAGCAGCAGAAGCAGATCGTCGAGGAATTCAAGATGCTGCTGATCCGCACCTACGCGGGCGCCGTTTCGCAGATCCGTGACCAGACCGTGCAGTTCCGCCCGTTCCGCGCCGCGCCCGAGGACACCGAGGTGACCGTGCGCACCCAGGTGATCAACAAGGGCGAGCCGATCCAGATGGACTACCGCCTGGAGAAGACCGCGCAGGGCTGGAAGGTCTATGACATCAACGTGCTGGGCGCCTGGCTGACCGAGGCCTACAAGGGCAGCTTCAACACGATCGCCAGCCAGCAGGGCATCGAAGGCGTGATCAAGACGCTGCAGGACCGCAACCGCCAGCTGGCCAGCGCGAAGGGTTAAGACCCGTTGCGGCGCAGCACGTGGATGCTGCGCCGCGTTACAATGCCGGCTCGGTGTGCACGCTTTGCGCGCTCCAGCCGCCAAATCCGATCCGCCCCGATTCCTGACCGACCGCCTCGATGCTTTCACTCGGAACCTCGCTGACCAACCGCAACGCCGCCGCCGTGCTGCGCGAAGCGGCCGCGCGCGTGGCGCAAGGGGAAGCGCAGGTCGATTGCAGCGCGCTGGGGCAGGTCGATTCTTCGGCGGTGGCCGTCATGCTGGCGCTGCATCGCGACGCCAGCGCGCGCGGCCGCACGCTGTCCTTCGTCGGCGTGCCGCAGCAGCTGGCCGCACTGGCCAGCCTGTACGGCGTCGATACGCTGCTGGCGCTGTCGCCGCGGAACCCGGCGTCGGGACCGGTGCAAGCGGTTGCCGGAACGGAGGCAGAACCCGCCGCCGAATCCGCTTCGGCATCCGTCGCCGCACCGCTCGAGCAAGCCGCCTTGCATCGACATTGAACCGGCATCCGCGGTGAGCGCAGGGCCAGGGCCCGCGCCGGCACCGTCGCGATGCCTCGGCGCCGGCCGCCCGCCCGCGCCGCGTCCCAAGCGGGGACTTCCCCGCATCCCCTATAATTCCGGGTTATTCGTTCGTCAGCACCGCCGCGCGCCAACGCGCGATGCGCCTGCCACGCCGGCAGCCGGCAGACCAGGCGGGCGACCAGTCCGGCTGCTGCAACACCCTCAGGCGGTCCCCGCCATTTCCAGGAGCCCGGCGCGGCAGCGCGACGCTCGCACGCCCGCCAGACGATATCGGCCATGAAAGCCATCGAAATCCAGGATGTCCGCAAGCGCTACCGCAATCTGCAGGCGCTCAAGGGCGTCAGCTTCAGCGTCGAGCGCGGCGAATTCTTCGGCCTGCTCGGCCCCAACGGCGCGGGCAAGACCACGCTGATCTCGATCCTCGCCGGACTGAACCGCGCCGACTCGGGCCAGGTACGCGTGCACGGCCACGACGTGGTCGGCGATTACCGGCTGGCGCGCCGCATGCTGGGCGTGGTGCCGCAGGAGCTGGTGTTCGATCCGTTCTTCACGGTGCGCGAGACGCTGCGCCTGCAGTCGGGCTATTTCGGCCTGACGCGCAACGACGACTGGATCGACGAGATCATGGCCAACCTGGACCTGACCGACAAGGCCGACGCCAACATGCGCCAGCTGTCGGGCGGCATGAAGCGCCGCGTGCTGGTCGCGCAGGCGCTGGTGCATCGTCCCCCGGTGATCGTGCTCGACGAGCCGACCGCGGGCGTGGACGTGGAGCTGCGCCAGACGCTGTGGAAATTCATCTCCCGGCTGAATCGCGAAGGTCATACCATCATCCTGACCACCCACTATCTGGAAGAGGCCGAGGCCCTGTGCGATCGCATCGCTATGCTCAAGTTCGGCGAGGTGGTGGCGCTGGACCGCACCAGCAGCCTGCTGAGCCAGTTCGCCGGCCTGCAGCTGGTGCTGACGCTGTCGGCCGGACGCCTGCCGGCTTCGCTGGAGCCGCTGCGGATGCCGTCCAATCCCGGCGAGCGCGCGATCCGGCTGCGGCTGTCGGGCTACCAGGTGGTCGAACCGATTCTCGCGGCGTGCCGCGAGGCGGGCTGCGAAATCGAAGACATGGAAATCAACAAGGCGGACCTCGAGGACGTATTCGTGCAGATCATGGGAAGGGAAGGGCGCAAGCCGGCTTCCCGTGACCCGAGCGCAGAGGAAGGCGCGGACGGACAAGGCAAGGGCGACGGCGGCAAGCGCGCCACGGACCCGGCCGAACCGGTCAATACCACCCCTTCCTCGCTGGAGAGCCCGGTATGAAACATCCCGCCGGACTCGATCACGCGCAGCAGGACGGCCGCCACGGCGACGACAGCCGGCACCTGGCGCCGATGGCGGTGGGCGGCCTGGTCGGCTTTCGCACGCTGCTGTACAAGGAAGTGCTGCGCTTCTGGAAGGTCAGCTTCCAGACCGTGGCCGCGCCGGTGCTCACGGCGATCCTCTATCTGCTGATCTTCGGCCATGTGCTGGAGGACCGCGTCCAGGTCTACGACCAGATCAGCTACACCGCCTTCCTGGTGCCCGGGCTGGTGATGATGAGCATTCTGCAGAACGCGTTTGCCAACAGTTCGTCGTCGCTGATCCAGTCCAAGATCACCGGCAACCTGGTGTTCGTGCTGCTGCCGCCGCTGTCGCACTGGGAAATGTTCGGTGCCTACGTCACCGCGGCCATCGTGCGCGGGCTCGCGGTCGGACTCGGCGTGCTGCTGGTGACGGTGTGGTTCGCCGATCTGCATGTGGCCAATGTCGCGTGGATCGTCGTGTTCGCGCTGCTCGGCGCCGGCATGCTGGGCACGCTCGGGCTGATCGCCGGCATCTGGGCCGAGAAGTTCGACCAGCTGGCCGCCTTCCAGAACTTCCTGATCATGCCGGCGACCTTCCTGTCCGGCGTGTTCTATTCGATCCACTCGCTGCCCGCCTTCTGGCAGAAGGTATCGCACGCCAATCCGTTCTTCTACATGATCGACGGGTTCCGCCATGGCTTCTTCGGCGTCTCCGACGTGTCGCCGTGGTTCAGCCTGGCCGTGGTCGCGAGCGCCTTCGCGGTGGTCGCGACGATCGCGCTGCGGCTGCTGCAGAGCGGCTACAAGCTGCGGCACTGATCTTGCGAGACCAGGCCGGATCGACACGCGACAGCGGGACGCACACAGACGAAACGAGATTCACCATGCTGCCTACACCGGAACAAGTCAGGGACTACATCGCCCAGGGGCTGCCCTGCGAACACCTCGAAGTGGAAGGCGACGGCCAGCACTTCTTCGCCACCATCGTCAGCGCCGAGTTCGAGGGCAAGCGGTTGATCCAGCGCCATCAGCGCGTCTATGCCGCGCTGGGCGACCGCATGCGGGCCGAGATCCACGCGCTGTCGATGAAGACGCTGACGCCGGCGGAATGGCAAGGCGGTCAGGGCGACCAGGCCGGCCAGCCGGGCCGCGGCTGAGCGGCCGGGTACCTGCGTATCCCTCATGGATCAACTGCAAATACACGGCAACGGCCCGTTGCGCGGCGAGATCCGCGTTTCGGGGGCGAAGAACGCCGCGCTGCCGATCCTGTGCGCCAGCCTGCTGACGGGCGACACGCTGACGCTGCGCAACGTTCCCGGTCTGCACGACGTGCGCACCATGCTGGCGCTGCTGCGCCAGATGGGCGTACGCATCGGGCAGGATGGTGCGCAATTGTCGCTGGACGCGGCCCAGATCGTCTCGCCCGAGGCGCCGTACGACATGGTCAAGACCATGCGCGCGTCCATCCTGGTGCTCGGACCGCTGGTCGCGCGCCTGGGCGAGGCGCGGGTGTCGCTGCCCGGCGGCTGCGCCATCGGCGCGCGGCCGGTGGACCAGCACATCAAGGGCCTGCAGGCGATGGGCGCCGAGATCGCGATCGAACATGGCTACATCCACGCCCGCGCGCGCCGGCTCAAGGGCGCCCGCATCGTCACCGACATGATCACGGTGACGGGCACCGAGAACCTGCTGATGGCGGCCACGCTGGCCGAGGGCGAGACCGTGCTGGAGAACGCGGCGCGCGAGCCCGAGGTGACCGACCTGGCCAATCTGCTGGTCGGCATGGGGGCACGGATCGACGGCATCGGCACCGACCGGCTGGTGATCCAGGGCGTCGAGCGGCTGCACGGCGCCGAGCATGCGGTGATTGCCGATCGCATCGAGGCCGGGACCTTCCTGTGCGCGGCCGCGGCGACGCTGGGTGAGGTCGTGGTGCGCGATGTCTCGCCCGGAATCCTCGACGCGGTGCTCGACAAGCTGGTCGAGGCCGGCGCGTCGATCGAGCGCGGCACGGACTGGGTGCGGCTGTCGATGCGCCAGCGCCCGCGCGCGGTCAGTTTCCGCACCTCGGAGTACCCGGCCTTTCCGACCGACATGCAGGCGCAGTTCATGGCGCTCGATTGCGTCGCCGACGGCGCCGCGCGCATCACCGAGACGATCTTCGAGAACCGCTTCATGCACGTGCAGGAGCTGAACCGGCTCGGCGCCAATATCGCGGTCGAAGGCAATA
Organism: Cupriavidus gilardii; assembly: GCF_013347325.1. NCBI lineage: Bacteria > Pseudomonadati > Pseudomonadota > Betaproteobacteria > Burkholderiales > Burkholderiaceae > Cupriavidus > Cupriavidus gilardii. The sequence goes on from NZ_CP054624.1 coordinate 231,807, forward strand.
TGGCGGTGGTGACCGGCGTGCCGCGCCTGTCCGGCGCCCGCGTGATGGCGACCGACCTGCGCGCCTCGGCCAGCCTGGTGATCGCCGGCCTGATCGCCGATGGCGAGACGGTGATCGACCGCATCTATCATCTGGACCGCGGCTACGACCGCATGGAAGACAAGCTGTCGGCAGTCGGTGCGCGCATTCGCCGCATCGCCGGCTGACCCAGCGACGAACAAGACGATGAGCCCATCTCCGAACCAGCTGACCCTGGCCCTCTCCAAGGGCCGGATCTTTACCGAAACCATGCCGCTGCTGGCGGCCGCGGGCATCGAGGTCACCGAAGACCCGGAAACCTCCCGCAAGCTGATCCTGCCGACCACCGACCCGGACGTGCGGGTGATCATCGTGCGCGCCTCCGACGTGCCGACCTATGTGCAATACGGCGCCGCCGACTTCGGCGTGGCAGGCAAGGACGTGCTGATGGAGCACGGCATGGCAGGCCTGTATGCGCCGATCGATCTGAATATCGCGCGCTGCCGCATGTCGGTGGCGGTGCCGGCGGGCTTCGACTATGCCCGCGCGGTGCGCCAGGGGGCGCGGCTGGCGGTGGCGACCAAGTATGTACAGACCGCGCGCGAGCATTTCGCCAAGAAGGGCGTGCACGTCGATCTGATCAAGCTGTACGGCTCGATGGAGCTCGGTCCGCTGGTCGGGCTGGCCGATGCGATCGTCGACCTGGTCAGCACCGGCGGCACGCTGCGTGCCAACAATCTGGTGGAAGTCGAGGAGATCGTGCAGATCTCGTCGCGCCTGGTGATCAACCAGGCCGCGCTCAAGCTCAAGCGCGAGCGGCTGGCGCCGATCCTCGAAGCGTTTGAACGGGCCTCCGCGGCCGTGGCGTGATGCCATGGCCGACGGCCCGGGGAATGGAATCATGAACGAACAAAGCCTGAACATTCGCCGACTGGATTCGGCCAGCACGGACTTCCCCGTGCGGCTGCGCCAGCTGCTGGCCTTCGAGGCCGGCGAAGACGAGGCCATCGAGCGCGCCGTCGCGCAGATCCTGGCCGACGTCAAGGTGCGCGGCGATGCCGCGGTGCTGGAATACACGCTGCGCTTCGATCGCGTCGAGGCGGAATCGCTGGCCGCGCTGGAACTGTCGCCGGCCGAGATGGACGCCGCGCTCGAGGAACTCGAGCCCAAGCGCCGCGCCGCGCTCGAGGCGGCCGCGGCGCGCGTGCGCGCCTACCACGAGAAGCAGAAGATCGAATGCGGCAGCCATAGCTGGGAATACGCGGAGGCCGACGGCACCGTGCTGGGCCAGAAGGTGACACCGCTCGATCGCGTCGGCCTCTATGTGCCGGGCGGCAAGGCGGCCTATCCGTCGTCGGTGCTGATGAACGCGATTCCGGCCCGCGTCGCCGGCGTCAAGGAAGTGATCATGGTGGTGCCGACCCCGGGCGGCGTGCGCAACCCGCTGGTGCTGGCCGCCGCGGCGATCGCCGGCGTCGACCGCGTGTTCACGATCGGCGGCGCGCAGGCCGTCGGCGCGCTGGCCTACGGCACCGAGACGCTGCCGCAGGTCGACAAGATCGTCGGCCCGGGCAATGCCTATGTCGCCGCGGCCAAGCGGCGCGTGTTCGGCACGGTCGGCATCGACATGATCGCCGGCCCGTCCGAGATCCTGGTGATCTGCGACGGCAGCACCGACCCGGACTGGGTGGCGATGGACCTGTTCTCGCAGGCCGAGCACGACGAGATGGCGCAGTCGATCCTGCTGTGCCCGGATGCCGGCTATCTGCTGAAGGTCGAGGACAGCATCCGCCGCCTGCTCGACGACATGCCGCGCCGCGACGTGATCGCGGCCTCGATCGGCGGCCGCGGCGCGCTGATCAAGGTCCGCGACATGGACGAGGCCTGCGACATCGCCAATGCGATTGCGCCCGAGCACCTGGAGATCTCCGCGCTCAATCCGCGCCAGTGGGCCGAGAAGATCCGCCACGCCGGCGCGATCTTTCTGGGCCAGTTCACCAGCGAATCGCTGGGCGACTACTGCGCGGGGCCGAACCACGTGTTGCCGACCTCGCGCACCGCGCGCTTCTCGTCGCCGCTGGGCGTCTACGACTTCCAGAAGCGCTCGAGCCTGATCGAGGTCAGCGAAACGGGCGCGCAGATGCTGGGCCAGATCGCCGCGGAACTGGCCTATGGCGAGGGTCTGCAGGCGCATGCCCGCAGCGCCGAATATCGTCTGAAGCGCAGTTGATTTGCCGGGGCATGCGTGCCGCGCCGGCGTGCCGCCCCATCACTCCCCACCGAAGAGGAAACCATGTCAGCAGTCGAGCCTTCCCTGATCGAGCGAATCATCCGTGACGACGTCCGCGCCATGGGCGCCTATCACGTGGCCGATTCGCACGGTCTGATCAAGCTCGACGCGATGGAGAACCCGTACCGGCTGCCCGCGCCGCTGCGCGAGGCGCTTGGCAAGCGGCTCGCCGAGGTCGCGCTGAACCGCTATCCGGTGCCGACCAGCGAGGCGCTGCGCGCGCGGCTCAAGAGCGTGATGGACGTGCCCGCCGGCATGGAGATCCTGCTCGGCAACGGCTCGGACGAGATCATCAGCATGCTGGCGCTCGCGGTCGCAAGGCCGGGCGCGAAGGTCATGGCGCCCGTGCCCGGCTTCGTGATGTACGCGATGTCGGCCCAGTTCACCGGCCTCGAGTTCGTCGGCGTGCCGCTGCGCGGCGACTTCACGCTGGACCGCGAAGCGATGCTGGCCGCGATGGCCGAGCACAAGCCGGCGGTGATCTACCTGGCCTATCCGAACAATCCGACCGGCACGCTGTTCGATGAGAACGACATGGAGGCGATCGTGCGCGCCGCGCAGGGCGAGGTCTGCCACAGCCTGGTCGTCGTCGACGAGGCCTACCAGCCGTTCGCCCAGCACAGCTGGATGCCGCGGCTGCCCGAGTTCGGCAATCTGCTGGTGATGCGCACCGTGTCGAAGCTGGGCCTGGCCGGCATCCGGCTCGGCTACCTGGCCGGCGACCCGGCCTGGCTGGCGCAGATCGACAAGGTTCGTCCGCCGTACAACGTCAACGTGCTGACCGAGGCGACCGCGCTGTTCGTGCTCGAGCATGTCGACGTGCTCGACGAACAGGCCGCGCAGCTGCGCGCCGAGCGCGCCAGCGTGGCCGCGGCGATGGCAGCGCACCCCGGCGTGACGGTGTTCCCGAGCGCCGGCAATTTCCTGCTGGTGCGCGTGCCCGATGCCGCGCGAATCTTCGATCGGCTGCTCGCGCGCAAGGTGCTGATCAAGAACGTGAGTAAAATGCACGCATTGCTGGCCAACTGTCTGCGCGTGACGGTCAGCACCCCCGAAGAAAATGCGCAGTTTCTCGAGGCGTTTGCCGCCTCGCTGCAGGATTAGCACCATGCGTGTTGCCGAGGTCACCCGCAATACCTCCGAGACCCAGATCCGCGTCGCGTTGAATCTGGACGGCACCGGACGCCAGCTGCTGGCTTCCGGCGTTCCCTTCCTGGACCACATGCTGGACCAGATCGCCCGCCATGGCATGTTCGACCTCGAGGTCGAGGCCAAGGGCGATACCCATATCGACGACCACCATACGGTCGAGGATGTCGGCATCACGCTGGGACAGGCGGTGGCCAAGGCCATCGGCGACAAGAAGGGCATCACGCGCTACGGGCACAGCTACGTGCCGCTGGACGAATGCCTGTCGCGCGTGGTCATCGATTTCTCGGGCCGGCCGGGGCTGGAATTCCACGTGCCGTTCACCCGGGCGCGCGTGGGCAGCTTCGATGTCGACCTGACCATCGAGTTCTTCCGCGGCTTCGTCAATCATGCCGGCGTGACGCTGCATATCGACAATCTGCGCGGCATCAATGCCCACCATCAATGCGAAACGGTGTTCAAGGCGTTCGGCCGGGCGCTGCGCATGGCGGTGGAGCTGGACCCGCGCGCGGCCAACACGATTCCGTCGACCAAGGGCACGCTCTGATATCGCTGCATGCGTGATCCGGGGCGGCACCCGTGTTGCCGCCGCCGAACACGCCGAACACGGCCGACACGCCGACCGATCTCTACCGGACTTCACCACCCTACACCGTTTCCGAGGGGACGGCCGCGCGATGCCACGGCCGTTTCCAACATCATGACTACGATTGCAATTGTGGATTACGGCATGGGCAACCTGCGCTCGGTGGCGCAGGCGCTGCGCCGTGCGGCGCCGGACGCCGATGTGCGCATCGTCGATGCGCCCGAGGGCATTCGTGCCGCCGAGCGCGTGGTGCTGCCCGGCCAGGGCGCGATGCCCGACTGCATGGCGGCGCTGAACGCCTCCGGGCTGCGCGAGGCCGTGCTCGAGGCCGCGGCCAGCAAGCCGCTGCTGGGCGTGTGCGTTGGCGAACAGATGCTGTTTGAAGCCAGCAGGGAAAGTAGGGCCGGTGCGGACAGCACGCCATGCCTGGGCCTGATGCCCGGCGAGGTCGTGCGCTTCGAGCTCGACGGCATGACGCAGCCCGACGGCTCGCGCTACAAGGTGCCGCAGATGGGCTGGAACCGCGTTCGGCAGACTCGCCCGCATCCGCTGTGGCAGGGTATTCCCGATCAGAGCTGGTTCTATTTCGTACACAGCTACTATGTGCAGCCGCGCGATTCCGCCCATACTGCCGGGGAAACCGAATATGGCGTCGTGTTTACCAGCGCGGTGGCCCGAGATAATATTTTTGCCACGCAGTTCCACCCCGAGAAGAGTGCGGCGCTCGGCTTGCAGCTCTACCGGAACTTCGTGGACTGGAAGCCCTGATTCACCAAGCCGTTCGACGCAGGCAAGGCCGGGCCGGCAGCGCCGGTCACGCCAGGACAACCTTTTTACTTCAACACGCTCGTCACGCTTATGTTGCTCATTCCGGCCATCGACCTGAAGGACGGTCAGTGTGTACGCCTAAAACAAGGCGATATGGACCAGGCCACCGTCTTCTCCGAAGAGCCCGCCGCCATGGCACGACATTGGGTGGAACAGGGCGCGCGCCGTCTGCACCTGGTCGACCTGAACGGCGCCTTCGTCGGCAAGCCCCGCAATGAGGCGGCGATCAAGGCCATCATTGCCGAGGTCGGCGAAGAGATCCCGGTCCAGCTCGGCGGAGGCATCCGCGACCTGAACACCATCGAGCGCTGGCTGGACGACGGCCTGTCGTACATCATCATCGGCACCGCCGCGGTCAAGAATCCGGGCTTCCTGAAGGACGCGTGCTCGGCGTTCGGCGGCCACATCATCGTCGGCCTCGATGCGCGCGACGGCAAGGTCGCCACCGACGGCTGGAGCAAGCTGACCGGACACGAGGTGATCGACCTGGCGCGCAAGTACGAGGACTACGGCGTCGAGGCGATCATCTATACCGACATCGGCCGCGACGGCATGCTGCAGGGCATCAACATCGATGCGACCGTCAAGCTGGCCCAGTCGGTGTCGATCCCGGTGATCGCCAGCGGCGGCCTGTCGAACATGAGCGATATCGACCGGCTGTGCTCGGTCGAGAGCGAAGGCGTCGAAGGGGTGATCTGCGGCCGCGCGATCTACTCCGGCGACCTCAATTTCGCGGACGCGCAGGCGCTCGCGGACAAACTCGGCGCGGACAAGTAAGCCGTCGCCATTGCGCCCCGGGGGCGCTGCTGCCCGCGTCGCGTCGCACTGGCGCGCGCCGCGTGGCAAGGATTCCGATGCTAGCCAAACGTATCATCCCCTGCCTGGACGTGACCAATGGGCGGGTGGTCAAAGGGGTCAACTTCGTCGAATTGCGCGACGCCGGCGACCCGGTCGAGATCGCGCGCCGCTATGACGAGCAGGGCGCGGACGAAATCACATTCCTTGACATCACCGCGACCAGCGACGGCCGCGATCTGATGCTGAACATCATCGAGGCGGTCGCCTCGCAGGTCTTCATTCCGCTGACGGTGGGCGGGGGCGTGCGCACCGTCGAGGATGTGCGCCGGCTGCTCAATGCCGGCGCGGACAAGATCAGCGTCAATTCGTCGGCGATCAGCAATCCGCAGCTGGTGTCCGATGCCACCGCGCGCTACGGCTCGCAATGCATCGTGGTGGCGATCGACGCCAAGCGCAGTTCGGCGCCGGGCGAGCCGCCGCGCTGGGAGGTGTTCACCCACGGCGGGCGCAAGGCGACCGGGCTCGACGCGGTCGAGTGGGCGCGCGAAATGGCGCGCCGCGGCGCCGGCGAGCTGCTGCTGACCAGCATGGACCGCGACGGCACCAGGAGTGGTTTCGATCTGGAGCTGACCCGCGCGGTCAGCGACGCGGTCGGCGTGCCGGTGATCGCCTCGGGCGGCGTCGGCGGGCTGCAGGATCTGGCCGATGGCATCCGCATCGGCCACGCCGACGCGGTGCTGGCGGCGAGCATCTTCCACTACGGCCAGCACACGGTGGCCGAGGCGAAGGCATTCATGGCCCGCGAGGGCATTCCGATGCGGGTTTGACGATGCAAAAGAAGTGGCTCAACAAGGTCAAATGGGACGATCACGGCCTGGTGCCGGTGATCGTGCAGGAAGTCGGCTCCAACGACGTGCTGATGTTCGCGTTCATGAATCGCGAGGCGCTGCAGCGCACCGTCGAGCTTGGCGAGGCGGTGTTCTGGTCGCGCTCGCGCAAGCGGTTGTGGCACAAGGGCGAGGAATCGGGCCATGTGCAGAAGGTGCATGAAATCCGCCTCGACTGCGACGAGGACGTGGTGCTGCTGAAGGTCACGCAAGCCGGCGACATCGCCTGCCATACCGGCCGCCATTCCTGCTTCTTCCAGAAATTCGAGGGCGACGTCGAGGACGGCGACTGGCAGACCGTCGAACCGGTGCTCAAGGACCCCTCGTCCATCTACGGCGGCAATCACTGATGAGCGACTCTGCTGCAAACCAGGCGGACGCGCTGGCCGACGTGCTGGCACGCGTGGCCGCGGTGCTCGAATCGCGCAAGCCGGAACACGGCGGCGATCCGGACCAATCCTATGTGGCGCGGCTGTTTCACAAGGGCGACGATGCGATCCTGAAGAAGATCGGCGAGGAAGCGACCGAAACGGTGATGGCGGCCAAGGACGCGCGCGCCGCCGGCCTGGCCGGGCCCGCGCTCGACAAGGTCGTCTACGAGGTCGCGGACCTGTGGTTTCACAGCATGGTGCTGCTGGCCCGCTTCGGGCTCGGCCCGGCCGACGTGGTGGCCGAACTGGCGCGCCGCGAAGGGCTGTCGGGGCTGGCCGAAAAGGCGGCGCGCACGCCCGGGTCGAAGTGATCGCCGGCGCTCCTCGGCGGGCCGCGGTGTATCGTGTGGCACAGTATCGTCTGGACCGAACCGTGCGCACATGCAAGGAGGCGCAATGAGCAATGACTATCCCGGCCGCGATTATCCGGGCCAGGTGGTGCCGAGCAGCGGCGGCGCGCAGCTCGACAGCCTGCGCAAGCTGACCCATATCCTGTACGGGCTGTATGCGATCTTCTGGCTGACCGGCGGCATCACCGCGCTGATCGCGATCATCATCAACTACGTCAAGCGCGACGATGCGCGAGGCACGCTCTATGCATCGCACTTTGCGTGGCAGATCCGATCGTTCTGGTGGTCGGTCGCGTGGACCGTGCTCGGCGGCGTGCTGTTCGCCACCGTGGTCGGCATCGCGCTGGCCTTCATTGTCTGGGGCCTGTTGTCGCTGTGGATTCTTTACCGTATCGTCAAAGGCTGGTTGTATTTGAACGACAGCAAGCCGATGTACCCGGAGCAGCGTTTCTAAAGGGCGCGAACCGGGTCAGGCTCGAATCCGGCTTGCCGGTGTCCTTCACTTCGCAATGAAACTTTCATGAACGCACACGAGAATTGCATCTTCTGCAAGATCGTCGCCGGCCAGATACCGTCGCGCAAGGTGTACGAGGACGCCGACATGCTGGCGTTCCACGATATCCATCCGAAGGCGCCGGTGCACTTCCTGATCATTCCGAAGGTGCATGTGAACTCGCTCGCCGACTGCGGCCCGGGCGAGGGCGACGCGCTTGCTAAAATGCTGCTCAAGGCGCCGCAGCTGGCCCAGGAACTGGGTTGCGGCAATGGCTTCCGCACCGTGATCAACACCGGTCCGGATGGCGGCCAGGAGGTCTATCACCTGCATCTGCACGTGATGGGCGGGCCGCGGACCGAATGGAAGGTCGCGCTGCCGTAGCCGCGGCAAGCCTTCAGCAGAGAATGACGTCTGGCCGCTTGCGGCGGACGAAACAGCGCCGGCTACCGTCGCCCGGCGTGCGAGCTCGGACGGAACAACGGGTCCGCGTGGCAAGGTGCCCCGCGGGGCTTCATCAGGAGCAGGAAAATGGGTTCGTTTAGCATTTGGCATTGGCTGATCGTGCTGGTGATCGTCATGCTGGTCTTTGGTACGAAGAAGCTGCGCAACATCGGCCAGGATCTGGGCGGCGCGGTCAAGGGCTTCAAGGACGGCATGAAGGATCCCAACGCCCCGGCGGGCGAGGACACCGCCACCGGTACGCCGAAGGAACTGCGCGATTCGACCACGATCGACGTGGACGCCAAGGAAAAGTCGCGCCAGCAGCAGTAATCCGACCATGCAGTCAGTCGGCGTCCGGCCGGCACGGCCCCGCAGCGGCCCGGCCGTGCCCCGGTACACTGATTCCCTCCTTCCTCCGGGTGGCGGCATTGGGCATTGCGCCCGGCCGCGCTCGGCACTGGCATTGAATCCCGCATGATCGATCTGGGCATTTCCAAGCTGGCGCTGATCGGCGCGGTCGCGCTGATCGTGATCGGGCCCGAGCGGCTGCCCAAGGTTGCCCGCACCGTCGGCGCGCTGGTCGGCCGCGCGCAACGCTATATCAGCGATGTGAAGGCCGAGGTCAGCCGCGAAGTCGAGCTCGACGAGTTGCGTCGGATGCGAACCGAGTTCGAGGAGGCCGCGCGCGACGTCGAGCGGACCATCCATAAAGAGGTCAACGAGCAGACGCAGTCGCTGAACGAGGCGCTGTCGGATGCGATCGCCGAGCCCGGCGCGCCCGGCGCCGGCTCGGGCGATGCGCCGGCGCCGTATGTGCCGAGCTGGGATACCGCGCACAAGATGCACAACGGCCGCAAGAGCTGGCGCGTCAAGCAGGCCGCCGTGCCGAAGTGGTACAAGCGCCAGAACAATGTCCGCGGCTGGGCGCAGTCCGGCGCTGCCCGCGTCAAGCGGCACCGCCCGGCAACGCGCCCCGCGCGTTCTTTTTTCGAGTGACCATGCGGCAGTCCGCCCCGATGCCGGCGGCCGACCGGTCCGCACGTATGTCACGCGCCTTGCCGCGCGCGACGTCGCTTTTCTCTTCCCTGTTGTCCGCCCACCGCTGCTGAGCGGCTGCCGCCATGAGCGAATCGCGTTCTCCCGAACCCCAAGACGAATCCCAGCAGGAAACCTTCATCTCGCACCTGGTGGAGTTGCGCGAGCGCATCGTCAAGGCTGTCGCCGGCGTGCTGGTGGTATTCGTCAGCCTGGTGTACTGGGCACCGGATATCTTCAACTTGTTCGCGCGGCCGCTGATGGAGTCGCTGCCCAAGGGCGGCAAGATGATCGTCACCGACGTGACAGGCTCGTTCTTCGTGCCGATGAAGGTCACGTTGCTGGTCGCCTTCCTGATCGCATTGCCATGGGTGCTGTACCAGATCTGGCAATTCGTCGCGCCCGGTCTCTATCAGCACGAGAAGCGGCTGATCATGCCGCTGGTCACCAGCAGCTATCTGCTGTTCCTGTTCGGCGTGGCGTTTGCCTACTTCCTGGTGTTTCCCACGGTGTTCCATTTCATGGCGCACTACAACGCGCCGCTGGGCGCCGAGATGTCGACCGACATCGACAAGTATCTCGGCTTTGCGATGACCACCTTCCTGGCCTTCGGCATCACCTTCGAGGTGCCGGTGGTCGTCATCGTGCTGGTGCGCTTCGGCGTGGTGGAACTGGAGAAGCTCAAGCAGATCCGCCCGTATGTGATCGTCGGCGCCTTCATCATTGCAGCGATCGTCACTCCGCCCGACGTGCTGTCCCAGCTGCTGCTGGCAATTCCGCTGATCCTTCTCTACGAGCTTGGCTTGCTGATGGCCAAGGTCATCGGCCGTCCGTTGCCCAATGACGGCGCTGCAAAGGAGTCGCAAGCCGACTGATTGGTGCCGGAAGGCGCAAACATTGCGTCCTTTTTGCACCAAATTGGGGAAAATCACCGTTTCTCCTGTTGCTGTTCAGCAACAAAAGCCGCCCTCAGGAACGGTTTACGACGAAAAAGCCTTCTGAGCGCGCGGGAGCCTGACACATAATACGCAGCAGACGTGATGGTGAATGCGTCGCCCAAGCACTTGGGCAACCCAAGATTTCCCAATCAGTTGACAAGGAAAGTGTCGATATGAAGATGAAACTGTTTGCAGCTGCAGTCGCCGCCCTGGCCGCTGGTGGTGCCTACGCCCAGTCGAGCGTGACCCTGTACGGCGTGGTCGACGCTGGTATCGAGTACAACAACAACGCTGGTCAGACGGGCGAAAACCTGTTCAAGATGACGTCCGGCGGCCAGTCGGGCTCGCGTTGGGGCCTGCGTGGCGTGGAAGACCTGGGCGGTGGCCTGAAGGGTCTGTTCGTGCTGGAAAGCGGTTTCGATCTCGACACCGGCCGTTCGGGCCAAGGTGGCCGTCTGTTCGGTCGTAGCGCCTACGTCGGTCTGCAGAACCAGTTCGGCACCCTGACCCTGGGCCGTCAACAGACCCCGTTCTACGACTTCGGTCTGCAGTTCGACCCGATGGCGATCGCTCCGCGTTACTCGATCACCTCGCAAGCTGTCGAGTTCCAATCGCGTGCTGACAACGCCGTCAAGTACGTCGGCAAGTTCGGCGGCCTGACCGCGTCGGCGATGTACTCGTTCCGCGCTGACGGCCAAGAAGTTGCTGGCCGCAACGTGTTCGGCCGCGAAATGGGCGCCATGCTGTCGTACGCAGCTGGCCCGTTCGCGATCGGTGCTGCCTACGACGACCTGCACGTCGGTACGGAAGCTAACCAGGCTCCGGTGATCCGCCGCGCTACGGTTGCTGGTACCTACGCTTTCGGTCCGGCCAAGGCTTTCGTTGGCTACCGTTGGGCGAAGGCTTCGGACGGCGCTGTTCTGCCGGGCGCTGTTGGTGCTGACACCACGACGTCGAACCTGTACTGGGCTGGCCTGGCGTACCAAATGACCCCGGCCTTCTCGGTCACGGGTGCTGCGTACTACCAGGACTTCCGCCGCAGCGGTGCTGATCCGTGGCAATTCGTGCTGACCGGCGACTACGCCCTGTCGAAGCGCACCGACATCTACACCTCGCTGTCGTACACCCTGAACAAGGATGGTTCGGGTCTGGGCGTGTCGGGCTTCAACACCATCGGCGCTACCGCCGCTGCCAGCACGTTCAACGTGGAGCCGGGCAAGGACCAGTTCGGCGCCATCATCGGCGTGCGCCACAAGTTCTAATTTGACGCGAGCAATCGCATCAAGTTAGCTTGATCGAAACGCCGGCATCCTTCGGGATGCCGGCGTTTTGTTTTGTGGTGCCCTGATCGATGTCGTTGCGCGGCGCTCGGTGGAGCCCAACGAAGAGGCCCCAGCGAAGAGGCCTCGGCGAAGAAGGGTCCGGCAAGAGCCATGCATGCTCACCCGGGGCAAGGAACGGAAGCGCAATAAGCAACGGCAATAGGCAACAGGCGCGGTGCCATGCCATGTCCCTCGCCCATGAATAGGCACGTTCGGCCCTGATGCCTTGGCGATGCGTATCCGCCAACCGGATGCTCTCGATCACCGCCGAAGCGCAGGCCCGTCGGGCTGTGAATGCAAAGAGAGAGACCCCGTAGCAGGCGCATCTGAAAATGCCTTGGCGAACCTCGGTATCGGCGGTCGCCATCACATCCCCCAGTGCGTCGGGACCGGCGTCCACACTGCCCCGCCTCCCTGCATCGATCAGCAGGCGTGTCAAGTCCTGACATAGGTTGACAGTTCTTTTGCGGTTGCCTGGTCTTATTGAGCCAAGGTGAGCAACGCCCGATGGACCTCATCGGGCGTTTTGTATTTCAAGGCCTGATGCGGACGCTCGCCGTTATAGATCTGTACTGACTCTCGGACCATACGGGCAGCTTGCAGCAGATCTCGCGGACGGTTCAAGAGGAACTCGCTCTTGAGGATGCCGTTAATGCGCTCGGCCATGGCGTTTTGATAGCAGTCGTAGCCATCGGTCATCGAGCAGGTCAGGCCGTGCCGCTGATGGATAGCCTGATAGTAAGTCGAGCAGTATTGAATGCCGCGATCCGAATGGTGTACCAAGGGCTGCCGGGTCTGGCGTGAGCGCAGCGCCATCTTCAGGGCCTGGCTCACTTGCTCGGTCTGCAGGCTATCGTGGACGTGGTAGCCCACGATCTTTCGTGAGTAGGCGTCGGTGACCAGGCTAAGGTAGACCGTCTGGTGCGTCGTGGGCAGGTACGTAATGTCAGCGACCCAGAGCTGTTCTGGTGCAGTGGGTACGACCTTTTGCGGTCCATCCTTGAGCAAGTTTGGATGGCGGCGAAAGCGGTGGTGGCTGTCGGTGGTCTTGTGATAGGCCCGATGCGGCTTCACCAGTAGCCTGGCCGCGCGCAGCACTTCGAACAGCCGGTCACGACCGAGCTGGATATCGGCCCTCTCCATCGGGGCCCGCAGTACTTGCTGCAGCTTGCGCGTACCTATGCGAGGCTGGCGCAGCCGCACCTGCTTGACCAGCGCACAGATCGCACTATCCCGAGCGGCCTGCCGCAGTTCGCTGTCGCGGCGCTTGTAGTAAGCCTGACGGCTGATGCCGAAGTAACGGCAGGCCTTGCTAACGCTTAGCCCTTGGACGAGCTCTTGCGTGAGGACCTGCCCAAAGGCTTTTTTACGATGCGCCCCCCGTGCTCCTTCTGGATCACGTCAATCACTGCCTCGAACAGGCGCGCTTTCTCCTGCGCTTCGCGCAACTGGACTTCCAACTCCTTGATCCGCTGTTCTGGCGTAACCCGTTTGGTCTTGTCTTGGTTTTCCATCCTGGCGTACTGGACGCCCCGGGGCAACGAGCCGCTCCAGTCCTGTAGTCCATGCTTGCGCAACCATACCAGTACTGTAGACCGGCCCTGGATGCCGTACTTGCGCTGCGCCTGTTTGTACGTCAGTTCGCCTTTTTCCACCGCCTCCACAACTGCCAACTTAAAAGCCAGCGTGTAGTCACGTTGCGTTCGCTTCCGTTCCCTCTCCACAGCACTCTCCCAATCTCGACAGGAAAAGTGTCAACCGTATTCAGGACGGGTCAGCGCCAACAAAAAAGCCCCTTGGCATCACCAAGGGGCTTTTCAGTTCATCGAACGTTCAGAACGTCCTCAATCTTCCTCGTCATAAGGCAGGACGCGCCGCGGCGGAGGAGGGCGCCTGCCAATCATCACCGTCACCTCGGTCGGCTTGCCGCGACGTACCACCTTCATCTTCACTTCCGTACCGGGCTTGAGCTGCGCGATGGCATTGAGCAGTGCCGTGGTATCGGTGATCGGTTGATCCTGCACCGCGACCAGCACGTCTCCCGGACGTACGCCGGCCTTGTCGGCCGGGCCGCCCTGGACGATCGCGGCGATCAGCGCGCCTTCCTTCGCTTCGAGCCCGAACGATTCGGCGATCTCCGGCGTCATGTCCTGCGGTTCGACGCCGATCCAGCCGCGCGTCACCGAACCGGTCGAAATGATCGACTCCATCACCTGCTTGGCGGTCGACACCGGAATAGCGAAGCCGATCCCCAGCGAACCGCCTGAGCGCGAGTAGATCGCCGTATTGATGCCGAGCAGATTGCCTTGCGCATCGACCAGCGCGCCGCCCGAGTTGCCCGGGTTGATCGCGGCGTCGGTCTGGATGAAGTTCTCGAAGGTATTGATGCCGAGATGGCTGCGGCCCAGCGCCGACACGATACCCATCGTCACCGTCTGGCCGACGCCGAACGGATTGCCGATCGCCAGCACCACATCGCCAACCTTGACGTTCTCGAGGCGTCCCAGCGTGATCGCCGGCAGATCCTTCAGCGTGATCTTGAGCACCGCCAGGTCGGTCTCCGGGTCCGAGCCCACGACCTTGGCGTTGGCCTTGCGGCCGTCGGTCAGCGCGACCTCGATCTCGTCGGCGCCGTCCACCACATGGTGGTTGGTTAGAATGTAGCCCTCGGCGCTGACGATCACACCCGAGCCCAGGCTCGATACCGGCTCCTGCCGCTCGGGCAGCCGGTCACCGAAGAAGAAGCGGAACCACGGATCGTCGGCCTGTGGATTGCCGCGCCGCGCACCGTTCTTGCTGGTGAAGATATTGACCACCGCCGGCATCGCCAACTGCGCCGCCTCGCTATACGAGCGTTCCGCCGACGGTCCGGTGACATTTGGCACCACTTCCTTGAGCGCGACGATTGGCGAACCGGATTGGACCGCGACGCGCCCGCGTTGCAGCCATTCCGGTTTCAATGTCGCCACGACAAACCAGATGGCCAGCACAACTGTGACGGCCTGGGCAAAGAACAGCCAGAAGCGGCGCAACATATTGGAGTTTGGGCTGAAAATGAAAACAAAAGAGCTTGAATTGTACTTGAACGACCTGTTGGAAGTGCCCCGCTACAAGGACTATTGTCCGAATGGTCTGCAAGTACAAGGTCGGCCGGAAGTCACCCACATCGTGACCGGAGTGACGGCCAGTGTCGCCTTGCTCGATGCCGCAATCGAAGCCGGCGCCGATGCGATCCTGGTCCATCATGGCTATTTCTGGCGCGGCGAGGACGCGCGTGTCATCGGGCAGAAGCATGGCCGGCTGCGCCGCCTGCTGGTGTCCGACACCAATCTGCTGGCCTATCACCTGCCGCTGGACGGCCATCCCGAGCTGGGCAACAACGCCCAACTGGGACGAGAGCTCGGATTGAATCCCACCGGCCGCTTCGGCGACGATCAGCTCGGCTGGACCGGCACGTTGCCGCAGTCGATGACGCTGCGCATGCTGGCAGACCACATCGCGGGCGTGCTCGGCCGCGAGCCGCTGGCGATCGGCGATCCCGATCAGCCGGTACGCACGGTGGGGTGGTGTACCGGGGGCGCGCAAGGCTACTTCGACGGAGCGATTGCCGCGGGAGTCGATGTCTATCTGAGCGGCGAGGTGTCCGAGCAGACCACCCATCTGGCGCGCGAGAGCGGCGTCGGCTATATCGCCGCCGGCCATCACGCCACCGAGCGCTACGGCATTCGGGCACTCGGCACGCATCTGGCGCAGCAGTTCGGCCTGCGCCATACCTTCATCGACATTCCGAACCCGGTATAAAAGGCGTCTCGCCGGGCGCCGGCCGTCAGGCCGGTACCAACGGCACTCAGGCCCGGCTGCTCTTCAGGCTGTCGCGGATCTCGCGCAGCAGCTTGATGTCTTCCGGATCTTCCGGCGCCGGGGCCGGCGGTTCGGCGGCGCGCAGGCGATTGATCGCTCGCACCATCATGAAAATGATGAAGGCCAGAATCAGGAAGTTGACCAGGATGGTCAGGAAATTGCCGTAGGCGAATACGGGAACGCCGGCCTTTTTCAATGCATCGAGCGTCATTGGCGTTCCGGCTGGAGGGTCGGACAGCACCAGGAACAGATTCGAAAAGTCCAGCTTGCCGATGATGCGGCCCACCAGCGGCATGATCAGGTCATTGACCACGGAATCCACGATTTTTCCGAAAGCTGCGCCGATAATCACGCCGACCGCGAGGTCGACCACGTTGCCGCGCATCGCGAAGGTCTTGAATTCCGAGATCATGCTCATGGTTTAACTCCTTGCTGTTGTTCATTTTTCACCACGGACCGCAGCGCAAGACTGCCGCAACGATGCCGCAAACGCAAGCCTGACGCGGCTTTGCGGCAGACTGATGTCGCTTGCTTACACCCTCGCGCGATGAGCGAACACCCCCGGGTAACCGCGCTTTCACTGGCCAATGTGCCTAAGGTACAATTTACGGTTGACGCAAAATCTAAATTGACTTCCCCTGGGGTTTGGAATGAATGACCAGCAAAGCGTGAAGAGCGTGGATAAGGGGCGTCGCAACTGGTTGATCGCGACGTCTGTGGCTGGCGGCATCGGAGGAGTGGCAGTTGCGGTGCCGTTTGTCAGTACGTTTGCACCGTCGGAAAAGGCCAAGGCGGCAGGCGCGCCGGTCGAGGCCGACATCAGCGGGCTCAAGCCCGGCGAAATGATGACGGTCGAATGGCGCGGCAAGCCCGTCTGGATTCTGCGTCGCACCGACGAAATGCTCGCGTCGCTGAAAAAGACCGACGCCGAAGTGGCCGACCCGAACTCGGAAATCCCGTTCACGATGGAGACTCCCGAGTACTGCAGGAACGAAACCCGTTCCCGGCCCGAGCACAAGGACATCCTCGTCGTCGTCGGTATCTGCTCGCATCTTGGTTGCTCCCCGTCCGGCCCGTTCGCGGCTGGCGCCAATCCCACCCTCGGTTCCGACCCCGGTTTCCTCTGCCCATGCCACGGCTCGACCTTCGACCTGGCAGGCCGCGTCTTCAAGAACAAGCCGGCACCCCAGAACCTTGACGTTCCCCCATACCAGTTCCTCACCGACACCACGATCGTGATCGGCAAAGACGAAAAAGGAGAGGCTTGATCATGGCGGCGGAAAAGCAAGTCAAGACGACCGGCCTGCTGGGCTGGATCGACGCGCGCTTCCCGGCGACGCAGCTGTGGGAAGACCATCTGTCGAAGTACTACGCACCGAAGAACTTCAACTTCTGGTACTTCTTCGGCTCGCTGGCGCTGCTGGTGCTGGTGATCCAGATCGTCACCGGCATTTTCCTGGTGATGAACTACAAGCCCGACGGCACGCTGAACGCCGCCGGCATCCCGGTGGCCTACGCCAGCGTCGAATTCATCATGCGCGAGGTCCCCTGGGGCTGGTTGATCCGCTACATGCATTCGACCGGCGCGTCGGCGTTCTTCGTGGTCGTCTACCTGCACATGTTCCGCGGGCTGCTGTACGGTTCGTACCGCAAGCCGCGTGAACTGGTCTGGATCTTCGGCTGCCTGATCTTCCTGACGCTGATGGCCGAGGCCTTCATGGGCTATCTGCTGCCGTGGGGCCAGATGTCGTACTGGGGCGCGCAGGTGATCGTCAACCTGTTCTCGGCGATCCCGGTGATCGGCCAGGACCTGTCGCTGTTCATCCGCGGTGACTACGTGGTCAGCGACGCGACGCTGAACCGCTTCTTCTCGTTCCACGTGATCGCGGTGCCGCTGGTGCTGCTGGGACTGGTGGTCGCGCACATCATCGCGCTGCACGAAGTCGGCTCGAACAACCCCGATGGCGTCGAGATCAAGGCCAACAAGGACGAAAACGGCGTGCCGGTCGACGGCATCCCGTTCCACCCGTACTACTCGGTCCATGACCTGATGGGCGTTGGCGTGTTCCTGCTCATCTTCTCGGCCGTGATCTTCTTCTTCCCCGAGATGGGCGGCTACTTCCTGGAACACAACAACTTCTTCCCGGCCGATCCGCTGAAGACGCCGCCGCATATCGCGCCGGTCTGGTACTTCACGCCGTTCTATTCGATGCTGCGTGCCACCACGGCCAACTTCCTGCCGATCCTGTGGATCTTCTTCGCGGTGCTGCTGGGCATCCTGTTCCTGCGCAGCAAGAGCCTGAAGGTCAAGGGAATCGCGGTCGCGATTGCGGTGCTGCTGGCGCTGGGCTTCTACTTCATCGACGCCAAGTTCTGGGGCGTGGTGATCATGGGCGGTTCGGTGATCATCCTGTTCTTCCTGCCTTGGCTCGACCATTCGCCGGTCAAGTCGATCCGTTACCGTCCGGCCTTCCACAAGACGATCCTGATGGTCTTCGTCGTGTTCTTCCTGATCCTGGGCTACCTCGGCGTGCAGCCGCCGTCGCCGATCGGCGAGAAGGTGTCGCAGCTCGGTACGCTGCTGTACTTCGCCTTCTTCCTGACCATGCCGCTGTGGAGCCGCGTCGGCACCTTCCAGCCGGTGCCCGACCGCGTGACGTTCAAGCACCACTAAGCCAGGCCCAAGGACAAGGAACAACGATGAAAAAGCTGCTTTCCATTCTCGCGCTGGCCGGCGCGTGCTTTGCCGGTGCGCCCGCCATCGCCGCCGAAGGGGGCTATCCGCTCGAGCCGGCGCCGGTCAATACCAGCGACCTGTTCTCGCTGCAGCGTGGCGCCAAGCTGTTCGTCAACTACTGCCTGAACTGCCACGGCGCGTCGATGATGCGCTACAACCGGCTGCGCGATATCGGCCTGACCGAGGAGCAGATCCGCGAAAACCTGATGTTTACCGCGGACAAGGTCGGCGAAACGATGACCATCGCGATGCAGCCGAAGGACGCCAAGGCGTGGTTCGGCGCCGCGCCGCCGGATCTGTCGGTGATCGCGCGCGCCCGCGGCGACGCCTGGCTGTATACGTATCTGCGTACCTTCTACCGCGACGACACCCGTGCGACCGGCTGGAACAACCTGGTCTTCCCGAGCGTCGGCATGCCGCACGTGCTGTGGGAACTGCAGGGCCAGCGCGCCGCCAAGTTCGCAGAGGCGGAAGAGCATGGTCAGAAAGTGCACAAGTTCGTCGGTTTCGAACAGCTGACGCCCGGCAGCATGACGCCGCTGCAGTACGATACCGCCGTCGCCGACCTGGTCGCCTATCTGGACTGGATGGCCGAGCCGGCGCAGAACCATCGCCGCCGTCTGGGCGTGTGGGTGTTGCTGTTCCTGGGCATCTTCACCGTGTTCGCCTGGCGCCTGAACGCCGCCTACTGGAAAGACGTCAAGTAATCCCGGTAGACCGCCCGAGGGCTAGTGCGGAGTTGCGTATGCGGCACCGCCTGGCCCTTTTTCCTTTGTGACGGGATGAAATGGATTCGGCATGGTCGCGCCGCATGCGCCTCCCGCCAAGCCACCGATCCGACATTCCGTTACGCTATTTGTAACGAATTTGCTTTCCGATGGTGGGTTCTGACAGAATGTTTGACCCAACTTCGGCCTAGCGCCGCCTCCAAGGAATCCCAACCATGATGGTGTTGTATTCGGGCACCACCTGCCCGTTCTCTCAGCGTTGCCGCCTGGTCCTGTTCGAAAAGGGCATGGACTTCGAAATCCGCGACGTCGACCTGTTCAACAAGCCGGAAGACATCTCGGTGATGAATCCCTACGGCCAGGTGCCCATCCTGGTCGAGCGCGACCTGATCCTGTACGAATCCAACATCATTAACGAGTACATCGACGAGCGCTTCCCGCACCCGCAGCTGATGCCGGCCGACCCGGTCCAGCGCGCCCGCGCCCGCCTGTTCCTGTTCAACTTCGAGAAGGAACTGTTCACCCACGTCTACGTGCTGGAGAACGAAAAGGGCAAGACCGCCGAGAAGAGCCACGAGCGTGCCCGCGGCGCGATCCGCGACCGCCTGACGCAACTGGCGCCGATCTTCGTCAAGAACAAGTACATGCTTGGCGAAGAGTTCTCGATGCTGGACGTTGCCATCGCCCCGCTGCTGTGGCGCCTGGATCATTACGGCATCGAGCTGTCGAAGAACGCCGCCCCGCTGCTGAAGTACGCGGAACGGATCTTCAGCCGCCCCGCCTATATCGAAGCGCTGACCCCGTCCGAAAAGGTGATGCGCCGCTAAGCCGGCCCGGCCCGAGTCCGCTCGGGCCACCGGCGCGACGCCACTGGAAGTCTTATGCCTGAAACCTCGACCAAGCCCTACCTGATCCGTGCGATTTACGAATGGTGCACGGACAACGGCTTCACTCCGTATATCGCCGTGTTCGTCGACGCGAACACCAACGTGCCGCGCGAATTCGTCAAGAACAACGAGATCGTGCTGAACGTCAGCTTCGACGCGACCAGCGGTCTGGAAATGGGCAACGAGTGGATCAGCTTCAGCGCCCGCTTCGGCGGCGTCTCGCGCAAGCTCGACGTGCCGGTCGACAACGTGCTGGCGATCTATGCGCGCGAAAACGGGCAGGGCATGGCCTTCCCGGTCGAACGCAGCGTGCCGGAGACCCAAGCTGCAACCGAACGCGAACTGAATCCGCCGCCGAAACTGGCCCCGGTCGAAAGCGACGGCGCCGCGCAAGCCGACGGCGCCGACGCGTCGGACGACGACGATCCGAATCCGCCGCCGGTTCCGAGGATCGGCACGCGCAAGCCTTCGTTGAAGGTCGTCAAGTAAGTCCCTCGGCCGGTCTATTCTTGGCCGGTCAACCATCGCCAACGCAGCCCGCATGCAGTAGAATCGCGGTCTGCATTCATGCCGGCTTAGCTCATCAGGTAGAGCAGTTGATTTGTAATCATCAGGTGGCGGGTTCGAGTCCTGCAGCCGGCACCAAAACTCAAAGGGTCACGCGAATATCGGCGTGACCCTTTTTCGTTTCTCAGCCTGCAAAACGGCAATCCCGATACGGCGCTCGCATTTATCTGCCATCCAAACTCGTCGGAAAATGCACCCCCGCCCGCTGCGCCGCCTGAACGATATGCTCGGCCATCGCCCGCTGCGCCAGTGAAGGATCCCCCGCAGCCAGCGCATCGATGATCGCCGTGTGCTCGTTGAACGTAGCCCGTCGCGCACCCCGCTTGTAGAACGGCAGGCGCTGGCTTTCCTGAATGATCTCCGCACTGTTGCGCAGAATCTCCGCAATCGCTCGATTGCCGGAGATCGCGATGATCTGCATGTGGAAATCGAAATCGAGCTGCGCGGCCTGCGTGAAGTCCGATGCTTCGATGCAGGCCTGCATCGCTTCCGCATTGGCACGCAGTGCGTCGATGTCGGCGGGCTCGACGACCAATGCAGCGAGCCGCGCGGTGAAATTTTCCAGCGCGAAGCGCAGCTGGTAGATGTCGGTCAGCGAGTGTGAATCGGCGAAGCGCCAGGGCTGGGCGGAGGGCGAGGGGTTTTCGGCGACGTAGACGCCCTTGCCGGGGCGCGGCACGATCAGACCCAATCCCTGCAAGGTCGAGAACGCTTCCCGCAGCGAGGTGCGGCTGATGCCGAGGCGCTCGGAGAGCTCGCGCTGGGAGGGCAGCAGCGAGCCGGCGGGGTAGGTGCCGTCGTTGATCCACTGCTGGATCAGCCGGGCGGCATTGGCGGCGACTGCGGTCGAATTGAACATGCCTGATGTCTGAACGAGGAAGAGCGCCGAGGCAGCAGCGGACGAACTCGTCGCGCAACGAAGCGGAAGGGGCGCCGCTCAGGCCAACGATTGTACCCGAGCGTCGCCCCGTCCCCCGCGCCGCGGACGCCTACTTGTTGACCAGCTTGGCAGGCACCGTGTACGTCAGCAGGGCGCCCATCAGCAGCACGCCGGCGAGGACGAACATCGCCAGGTTGGTGCTCTGCGTCGCGTCCTTGATCAGCCCGATCATGTAGGGGCTCAGGAAGCCGGCGAGATTGGCGAAGGAGTTGATCATCGCGATGCCCGCGGCCGCGCCAGCGCCCGACAGGATGGCGGTCGGCAGGCTCCAGAAGAGCGGCGAGGTGGCAAGGCTGCCGCCGGCGGCCAGTGCCAGCGCGGCGAGGGACCACGCCACGTTGTCGCTGAACACGGCGCTGAGCATCAGTCCCGCAGCGCCGCAGCCGAAAGGCACGATCAGATGCCAGCGCCGTTCGCGCATGCGGTCGGAGCTGCGGCTGACCAGAATCATCGAGCAGACCGCGACCGAGAACGGCACCGCGGTCAGCAGGCCGATATGCAGCGCGCCGGATACGCCGGACTGCTTGATCAGCGTCGGCAGCCAGAAGGTCAATCCGTACTGGCCCATCACCGTGCAGAAGCAGATGAAGGCCATCTTGACGATGCGCGTATCGGCGAACAACGCGCGCAGCGTCGGATGGGCGTCCTTGGTTTGGCGTTCGTTCGCGATATTGCGTTCGAGCACGGCCTTCTCGGATTCGGTCAGCCACTTCGCGGAACGGATGTTGTTGTCGAGGTAGAACATCACCGCGACACCGACCAGCAGCGACGGGATCGCCTCGATCAGGAACATCCACTGCCAGCCACGCAGCCCCGATACGCCCTGCATCGATTCCATGATCCAGCCCGACAGCGGCCCGCCGAAGATGCCGGACACCGGGATCGCACACATGAACAGCGCGACCATCCTGGCGCGCCGATGCGACGGGAACCAGTAGGTCAGGTACAGGATCATGCCGGGATAGAAGCCGGCTTCCGCGGCGCCGAGCAGAAGGCGCAGCACGTAGAACTGCGTCGGCGTGGTGACGAACATCATCGCGGCGGAGATCAGCGCCCAGGTGATCATGATGCGCGAAATGGTCGCCTTGGCGCCGATCCGGTGCATCAGCATGTTGCTGGGCACCTCGAAGAAGAAGTAGCCGATGAAGAAGAGGCCCGCACCCAGGCCGTACATGGCTTCGCTGAACTGCAGGTCGGCGAGCATGTGCAGCTTGGCGAAGCCGACGTTGACGCGGTCAAGATACGCAACGACGTAACACAGCATCAGGAACGGCAGCAGTCGCCATGCCACCTTGCGGTAGAGCGCGTTTTCTTGCGCGACGGCCGGGATGTCGGCCTCGGCTGCCGGCGTTATTGCCTGGCCGGCTTGGTAGGGTGTCATGGCAAGTCTCCTCGTGTTTGTTGTGTCACCGGGTCGAATCTCAACTGGTATTACCAGTATGATTTACGCGTCAGGGCGCAACGATAACTTCTTGCCGATCTGCGTATATATCGGCATTTACCCGTTGCCAGCGTGCGTAGACAATGGACGCTCATACCGTAATACTGGTAAGACCAGTATGCGAACCCGACTCCGAATTGCCATGCCGCTGCTCACCGATTCACTGCCCCTGATCGCGCAACCGCTGACCGCCGACGCCTTCGCGCCGTTCGGCGACGTCATCGAAAGCGATGGCCACGCGCCCATCGCGATCAACCGCGGCATGTGCCATCGCTTTCACGACCTTGCCGAAGTGGACGTATCCACGAACGACGGACGGCCGCTGATCAATCTGTTCGAGTCGCAGCCCTATGCGCTGCCGCTGGCGCTGACCTCGTTCGAGCGGCACCCGCTCGGCAGTCAGGCATTTATTCCGCTGGGGAATGTGCCGTTCCTCGTCGTGGTGGCGCCGCCGGGCGACACGATTGCGCCGCAGGCAGTGCGGGCGTTCGTCACCAACGGCCGGCAAGGCGTCAACTATCGAAAGGGCGTGTGGCACCACTCGCTGATCGTGACGGAAGGCGTGGCGCGGTTCATCGTCGTGGACCGTGGCGGGCCGGGGAACAATTGCGATGAGCTCGAACTGGCGGGGGGCGCCACGCTGTGGCTGACCTTGCAGCAGACCGGGTGGGAACGGGCATCGGCAACCGAAGCCACGCTGTTCTGAGCTGCCGGTTGTATCGTTGGTCGTAATCGAGGGAAGCGAAAGGCGAGGGGGACCTTGCCTTCGCTTTGAAGTGTTGCGCTACTGATACTGCAGCAAGATATCCAGCTGCTCGGAAACATCCGTCAGCTTGCGCTCCATCACGCGTTTCGCGTCGAGCACGCCTTCGTTGTAGGCCTGTGATCGCACCAGCTTGTACAGCTTCTCGGCAAAGGGGACGACTTCCATATTGCCGACGGATATCTGAAGCTCGCTGTCGAGCAGATCCCGGACTGCGGAAGAAAACTTGATCAGGTCGAAATTGTCGTTTTGCATGGGACTCCTCGGTGTCTCCTCGGTCGAGTTCAGGAATGTAATCCATCGAGCCGAACTGACGGATCGGGGCGGCAAACCACCCAAGCGCGTCGAACGCCGATGCCAGATTTCCGGGCCCGTCACGGGGGGTATGCGATCATTGGCCCCAACCGCAGAATCCGCTTTCCCCTTTAATGCTGTTGAAGTCTCTTTCCAGAATCCGCCGTCCGCACACCGATTCGCCGCCCGAAGTCTCCATCATCGTCCCCTGCTACAACCAGGCGGCCGTGATCGCCGACACGCTGAAATCGGTGCAGCGCCAGACCTACCGGCACTGGCGCTGCATCGTGGTCGACGACGGCTCCACCGACGATACCGCGCAGCGCGTGCAGGCCTTCGTGCAGAAGGACCGCCGCTTCACCTATATCCGCAAGCAGAACGGCGGCGTGGCGTCGGCGCGCAATCTCGGCATCCGGCTGACTGGCGGCGAATACATCGTGCCGCTCGATGGAGACGACAAGATCCATCCGGACTACCTGCGCCGCGCGATCCGGCATTTCCGCAAGCAGCCGGATACCGCGCTGGTCTACTGCCAGGTCAAGCGATTTGGCGCGAAGAAGGGCAAATGGCGCTTGCCCGAATACAGCTATCAACGGCTGCGATTCGAGAACATGATCCACAACTGCGCGGTCTACCCGCGCGCGTTGTACGACCGGACCAGCGGCTATTCCGAAGCGATGAAGCACGGCTTCGAGGACTGGGAGTTCTATATCCGGCTGCTGGACTCCGAAGCGAAGGTGCATCGGATCGATGCGCCGCTGTTCTACTACCGCATCAGCAAGCGCTCGCGAACGACGCAGCAGTTATCGGGCGGCCATGAGCGCGAGTCGTTGGCGACGATCTATCGCAACAATACCGACGTCTATTCGGACGTGGTGGACGATCCGATCACCAGCTTCAAGACGGCGCGGCAACTGTTCCTGCCCGACGTGGTGCGGCGCTACAAGCGGCAGCGCACGCGCATGCATCTTGGCTATCTGGCGGTGATCCTGCTGTTGGCGGTGCAGGCGTTCGATTGAACGGTGCAGGACGTTCCGTCGCGGTGGCAGAGCCACCGCTCAGATCAAAGGGCCACGCCTGACACGGCCGCGATATCGAACAGGCTTCCCGGAATTCATGGCTGCCGATATGGCGCGCATCGAACCACGGCGCCCCATGGACCTTGCCGCCCAAGTCTCGATCGTTTGCAGAACATCAGATCCTCCGACAGCATGTCACCATGCTCGTCTCCTCCGAGATCGAAAAAACACGTGGATCCGTTCATCGCTTGAGCGATCGGGCGACTTCATGGTCGCGGCCGGGTACGCTGCGGCCATTCGCTCGAACACACCGCGCTTGATCAGCATGATGCCGGTGCCGATTCCATTGACCTCGACCGGCGTGTGGGGCTTGATACCCGGCGGTGCGCGTGCAGCAGATTACCGCTCGGTAATTCGCCGCTTGACGATAGTCCGGTTTGGCGCAAAAATTACCGAACGGTAATTCGATGGATGTTATATGGCGAAAAAGGCATTGGACTTCCCGATCGGTAACTTTGAAGCCGGCGCCGTCGCCATCCGCAGTTCAACCGAACTCGGCGCCGCCATCCGCCAACGTCGCGAACAGCTTCAACTGAAGCAGACCGATCTCGCTGGACTCGGCGGCACTGGCAACCGTTTTGTCGTCGACCTCGAGAGGGGCAAGCCAACCGTCCAATTGCAGAAGGTTCTCGACCTGATGGACTTGCTCGGTCTGGAAATAGTGGTGAAGCCGAAGACAAGTGGAGGCTTGTGATGGTCCGGCCAGAGCGGCTTAGCGTCCTGTTGGGCGATGAAGTGGTCGGGACCATTTACGATACCGCGCCTTTGGCTTTCGCCTACTCGCCGGCGTGGCTTGGCCGGCAAGTTCAATTCCAGGTCGCCGCCATTCCGCTGATACCAGGGCAGCAGGACACCGAGGTGGTGCAGGCGTTCTTCGAGAACCTGCTGCCCGAAGGCGAGTTGCGCGACTATCTCGCGCAGCAGAAGAAGGCATCGACCTTGTTTTCAATGCTGCTCGAGTTCGCCGGGGATACGGCTGGCGCCTTCGTCATCGTGCCGGAAGGCGACGCGCCGAAACCGCCCACGTATCAGAAGACGTCATGGCAAGCGCTGGGCGAGGCGCTGAGCCAGCCGTCTGCGGCAGCGGTCGATCTGAAAGGCGCGAGAGCGCGCATTTCCCTTGCCGGTGCCCAGGACAAGACCAGCCTCGCAATCTTCGATGACGGCGTGCCGCGCCTTCCTCGAGGCATCGCGCCGTCGACGCACATCCTGAAGCCGGACATCAAGCGTCTTGCCAAGGTATGGCACTCCGCCGCGAATGAGACCATCGTGATGCGGATTGCGGCCGAATGTGGTTTGCCTACCGCCGATGTCTTTTATGAGCCGATGACGCGAGCTTGCGTGGTGCGGCGCTTTGACAGATACCAGCGGCCGGATGGAGTGTTGGAACGATTGGTCCAGTACGATCTGTGCCAATTGGCCGGTACCGTTTCCGACCGGAAGTACGAAAAAGAGGGAGGACCGGGTATTGCGGCCTGTGCCGCTCTGATACGGCAGCGCAGCGTTCAGTCAGCAGTGGACCTGCGAAACTTCCTGAACTGGATCTTCTTCAACCTGTACGTCGGCAACAACGACAGCCACGCGAAGAACCTGTCGCTGTACTTGCTGCCCGGACATGGCGTGAGATTGACCCCGTTCTACGATCTGATGTGCACCCGCTTGTATGCCGGCCTGTCAGGCGAGTTCGCTTTTTCGATCGGTGGGGAAAATCGGCCGGGCGAGATAGGGCGCCAGCACGTCGTGGCAATGGCGGAAACTCTCGGGATGCAGCCGCGGTTCGTATTGAACCAGGCGGCCGAACTGGCGCAGAAGATGCCCGGCGCCGTGGCGCGGGCGGTAGAGCAGACGTTGCCCTCGTTGCCGCATGGCGCGCGCGATCTCGCGGATCGCCTCGCGCGATTCATTCAGTCGACGACGCGGAAGGTCTCCGCTCGTATCGCGTCCTGAACCTGGCGTGCCATCAATGATGATGGTGATGATGCGCCCAATGAATATCGTTCGACTCCACGAACGACGCGACCGCATCCTTGTCACCGGTCGCGTGGCGCATCATTTCGCCGCACTTGCAGAAGCCCTGGTACGGCGTGATATGCGAGCAGGCGGAGACCTTCTGCAGATATAGCGTCACGGGCTTGTTGCACTTCTTGCACTTGAAGGTCAGCGTGCGGGCGGGTTTGGGGCTCATGGTGGTATTCGGCAAGCGGAAATTGGCCCGGAGGCGAGGGGCATGATGATACCGCGCCCGCACCAATCGGGTGCGGCGGCCGCGCCCGGTTTGCTACACTGCGCCATCCCCCTCCAACACCGTCATTTCACCGGATAAGCCGCATGGCACAGTACGTCTATACGATGAATCGCGTGGGCAAGATCGTTCCGCCCAAGCGTCAGATCCTGAAGGATATTTCGCTGTCCTTTTTCCCCGGCGCCAAGATCGGCGTGCTTGGCCTGAACGGTTCGGGCAAGTCGACGCTGCTCAAGATCATGGCCGGCGTCGACAAGGACATCGAGGGCGAAGCGATCCCGATGCCGAATCTGAACATCGGCTATCTGCCGCAGGAGCCGCAGCTCGATCCCGAGCAGACCGTGCGGGAAGCGGTCGAGGGCGGCCTGGGCGAGGTGTTCGAGGCGCGCAAGAAGCTCGAGGAAATCTACGCGGCCTACGCCGAGCCCGACGCCGACTTCGATCAGCTCGCCGCCGACCAGGCCAAGTACGAGGCGATCCTGGCCGCCAGCGACGGCAACAATGCGGAGCAGCAGCTGGAAGTCGCTGCCGACGCGCTGCGGCTGCCGCCGTGGGACGCGAAGGTCGGCCATCTGTCGGGCGGCGAGAGGCGCCGCGTCGCGCTGTGCCGGCTGCTGCTGTCGCGCCCCGACATGCTGCTGCTCGACGAGCCGACCAACCACCTGGACGCCGAGTCGGTCGAATGGCTCGAGCAGTTCCTGACGCGCTTCCCGGGCACCGTGGTCGCGGTGACCCACGATCGCTACTTCCTCGACAATGCGGCCGAGTGGATCCTGGAACTGGACCGCGGCCACGGCATTCCGTGGAAGGGCAACTACAGCTCGTGGCTGGACCAGAAGGAAAACCGCCTGAAGCAGGAAGAGTCCAGCGAGTCGGCGCGGCAGAAGGCGCTGAAGAAGGAGCTGGAATGGGTGCGCCAGAATCCGAAGGGCAGGCAGGCCAAGTCGAAGGCGCGTCTGGCGCGCTTCGACGAACTGAACAGCCAGGAATACCAGAAGCGCAACGAAACCCAGGAGATCTTCATTCCGGTCGGCGAGCGGCTCGGCAACGAGGTGATCGAGTTCGAGAACGTGTCGAAGGCCTATGGCGATCGGCTGCTGATCGACAACCTGAGCTTCAAGGTGCCGCCGGGCGCGATCGTCGGCGTGATCGGTCCGAACGGCGCCGGTAAATCGACGCTGTTCCGCATGCTGACCGGCAAGGAGCAGCCGGACAGCGGCTCGATCAAGATCGGGCCGACCGTCAAGCTCGCCTATGTCGACCAGAGCCGCGATGCGCTCGACGGCAGCAAGACGGTCTTCGAGGAAATCTCCGGCGGTGCCGACGTGCTGACGGTGGGCCGCTACGAAACGCCGTCGCGCGCCTATATCGGCCGCTTCAACTTCAAGGGCTCGGACCAGCAGAAGCACGTGGGCACGCTGTCCGGCGGCGAACGGGGCCGCCTGCATCTGGCCAAGACGCTGATCGCCGGCGGCAACGTGCTGCTGCTCGACGAACCGTCCAACGACCTCGACGTCGAAACGCTGCGCGCGCTGGAAGACGCGCTGCTCGAGTTCGCCGGCTGCGTGATGGTGATCTCGCACGATCGCTGGTTCCTGGACCGGATCGCGACGCATATCCTGGCCTTCGAAGGCGACTCGCACGTCGAGTTCTTCGCCGGCAACTATCAGGAATACGAGGCCGACAAGAAGCGCCGCCTGGGCGAGGAAGCGGCCAAGCCGAAGCGCATCCGCTACAAGCCGATCGCTCGTTGAAGCGATCGCGCTTTCCCTCTCCCCCGGCCCCTCTCCCGCCTGGCGGGAGAGCGGAGAACACCGTCAGAGCCCCGTTCGCGGGCGGCTCGTCCGTTTCGGGCCCGGGCCGCTAGGCGCCCGCGGCGCGCAGCCGTATCCGCGTGATCTCCGACGGCGCGCCAAAGCGCTTGGGCGGGCCCCAGTAGCCGGTGCCGCGGCTGACATAGACCCACATGTTGCGGTGGCGGTGCAGACCGGCGACATAGGGCTGCTGCATCGGCACGAACAGGTTCCACGGCAGAAACTGTCCGCCGTGCGTATGGCCGGACAGCTGCAGGTCGAAGCCAGCCTCGGCCGCCGCCGCGGCGCTGCGCGGCTGGTGGGCCAGCAGCACGCGCACCGCCGCATCGGCCGGCGCGCCGGCCAGCGCCGCGATGGGATCGCTGCGATGTGCCGGATCGAAATGCCCGGCGCTGAAATCGGTGACGCCGGCCAGCACCAGCGTGGCCCCGTCGCGCTCGATCGCCACGTGCTCGTTCAGCAGGACCCGCAGCCCCAGCCGCCGCAGCTCGTCGATCCACGCATGCGCGCCGGCGTAGTACTCATGATTGCCGGTGACGACGTAGACGCCATGCGGCGCGCGCAGCGAGCCGAGCGGTGCGGTGTGTTCGCTCAGTTCGGGCACCTTGCCATCGACGAGGTCGCCGGTAAGCGCGATCGCATCGGCGCCCAGCGTATTGGTGCGTTCGACGATGCGCTGCAGATATGGCCGCTTGATCGTGGGGCCGACGTGGATGTCGCTGAGCTGGGCGATCGTGAAGCCGTCAAGCGCGGCGGGCAGCCCGGCGATCGGCACCTCGACATCGACGACGCGCGCGACCCGCCGCGCGTTCCAGTAGCCGAGCAGCGAGACCAGCAGCGCCAGCGCGACGGTGGCGACCGCGCTCCAAACCGGCAGCCCGGGCGGATACCAGCCGGCCAGCGCGCAGGCGATCAGCACCAGTTCGCGCAGCACGGTCAGGATCAGCAGCGTCGAGAACAGACCCATCGCCAGCATGCCGAGCCAGGACAGTCGGTCGCCCCAGGGTGGCTCGAAGCGGCGCGCCAGCAGCGCGGTCGGCATCGATATGGTCGAGATGGCGAGCCACAGCGCGGCCAGCGCTTTTGCCGCCAGCGGCCACGGCAGCGCGGGCAGCAGGCGCGCGCCGATATAGAGATGCAGCAGGGCGACGATCAGCGCGGCCGTCACGATCGAGCGGCGAGGGGTCATGGTGCTCCGGGCAGGCGTGCCGCGTCGGCACGATAAGCCGCACGATACCGGGGTTACGGCGCGCGCGCATGCGCGGGCCTCGGGTGGCGCCGTGCCCCCGGGGCGCCGCAGCTGACCTGCAGCCGTACCGCTGCTGCCCTACCGCGTCGCTACCTTCCCGACCACACCTCGCGCCGCACGCCGATCGCCGTCACCGCGCCATAGGCGGTGATGCCGAGTGCCACGCCGAGGAAATGGCCATCCAGCCCCATGCCGCCCACATGCGCCAGCAGCCAGCCGCCGCCCGCGGCAAGCCCGATTCGCGCGATGCCGGCCGCGATCGGCCAGCGCATCCGGCCCGCGCCCATCGACGCGAAATACAGCGCCATGCCGAGCCCGAAGCCGCCAAAGGCCGGCGCGATCCACGACAGCGCCCGCGCGGCGATCGCGGCGACTTCCGCATCGCTGGTGAACCAGCTGGCAAAGCGCGCCGGCGCGAGCCCCACGGCGATGCCGATGGCGCCGGCCAGCGCCAGCGCCAGCAGCGCGCCGACCCAGGCGGTGCGCCGCGCGCCGGCCCAGTCGCCGGCGCCGACCGCGCGGCCGACCAGCGCGGTCAGCGCCGAGCCCACGCCAAAGGCCAGCGGGATCATCAGGAATTCGAGCCGCGCCGAGATGCCGTAGGCCGCGACCGCCGCGGTGCCATAGGGGCGCAGCTGCGCCGTCACCAGGATCGTCGCCAGATTGGCCAAGGCGGCCAGCCCGCAGGCAACCAGCCCGACTGACAGGATGCGCTGGAACAGCGCCGCGTTCGGCCGCACGCGCAGCACCGGCACGAAGCCCGCGCCGCCGCGCAGCACGACCACCGCCATGCCGAGCGCCGCGGCCCACGACACCAGCGCAAAGGCGGCGCCGATGCCGGCCAGGCCCATGCCGGCTGCTTCGGCCAGCGTCCAGGCCAGCAGCGGAAACGCGATCCACATCAGGCACAGCACGCGCGCCGCCAGTGCATGGCGGCCGCCGCCGCGCAGCACCGAGGCCATCGTGTTGGCCAGCCAGGCCGGCACCGCACCGGCGCCGAACAGCCAGATCGCATAGCTCGCGGCGGCTTCGGCGGCCGTCGCGCCGGCCACCGCGCCGAGCACGGCATGCGGAAAGCCGGCCAGCGCGATCGCGAAGCCCAGGCCGGCCAGCACGGCGATGATCAGCGCGTGCAGCACCAGCGCCGACGCATCCTCGCGCTTGCCGGCACCGAGCGCACGGGCGATGGCCGACACCACGCCGCCGCCCATCGCGCCGGTCGACATTTGCTGCAGAAGCAGCGCGAATGGCAGCACGACGGCCCACCCGGCGAGCGCGGCGGTGCCCTGGCGCGCCGCCAGCCAGGTCTCGATCAATTGCGCGACGGCCTGCAGCAGTGCGATCAGGCTGGTCGGCGCGGCCAGCTTGACGATGGCGCGCAGCACCGTGCGGGGCGACGCCGCACCGGTCGCGGCCGCCTTCGCGGCGCCGGCCGCAGCCGGTTCGGGAGTGAGAGCGGAAGCGGCAGCCGCAGCGGATTCGGAAGCGGGTTCGGAAGCGGGACCGGGAGTCGGAGTCCGAGCCGGAGCGCGGGTCGGAAAGGCTGCGGCGGGCGCGCCCACCCGCACGGCCTCATGCAGTTCGGTCATCGCCCACCTCCGTGGCTTCGACGGTGTCGGCTTCGGACGCGAAGCGGCGGCGCAGGTGGTGGCCGGCGGCGGGGCCGGCGGTGACGCGCAGATCGTCCAGCGTGACCGGGCTGCCGTCGGCGCGGGTCAGCGCCGGGGCGGCGATCTCGTCGCCGGTGCGCCGGTCCAGCAGCACCGTCATCGGGCCGCGGTCGGTCATCCAGCGGTCGGCCCAGGCCTTCAGCGCGACGAAGGCCGGGAAGAAATCGCGGCCCTTGTCGGTCAGCCGGTAGTGGTGGCGCGCGCCGCCGTCGGCCGGCACGCGCTCGAACATGCCGTGCTCGACCAGCGTCTTCAGCCGCGCGCTCAGGATATTGGGCGCGATGCCGAGGTTGCGCTGGAATTCGTCGAAGCGCGTGCTGCCGTAGAAGGCCTCGCGCATCAGCAGGATCGCCCAGCGCTCGCCCAGTACCGCCATCGAGCGGGCGATCGGGCACGGCATGCTGGCAAAGTCGGTGTGGCCCACGTCTCCTCCGTTTGGGACAGCCAATGACGCAATCGGTCGATCGCGAAATGGCTTTTACTTTCAATTTGCAAGCATTCTAGCTTGCAAATTGAAAGTGCGTGAGGAGCGGTTGGCTGCGAGCGGTTCGGTCGGGTACGTTGGCCGTTCAGGCGGAACCGTCGGGCGCGTCGCGGAACACCGGCAAGGCAGGGATCTGCTCTCGCAGGAAGTCGATCAGCGCCCGCGTCGCCATCGGCGGATGCGGGTTCGGCGTGGTGATCAGGTACAGCCGGTCGCCCAGCCCCTCGGGCCGCCAGTCCGGCAGCACCTTGACTAGCCGGCCGGCGTGCGCGTCCTGCCAGCCGGCGTAGACCGGCAGCAGGCAGACGCCGTGGCCGGCCTGCACCGCGCGGATCAGGAAAGGGAAGTGCTCGGACTGCAGCCGCGGCAGCAACTGCACCGCATCGCGTTCCTCGCCGCGCGTCAGATGCAGTTCAAAGGGGCGGGCGAAGTAGGGCGGGCACAGGAAATCGGCCGCGGCGAGGTCCGCCGGCACCCGGATCGGACCGATCCGTTCCAGATAGGACGGCGCCGCATAGAGGCCCCACTCGATCGCGCAGACGTCGCGCGCCACGTGGTCCAGCGGCGGCTGCGAGGTGACTTTCAGCGCCACGTCGATCTCGGCCGCGATCAGGTCGTTGACGCGATTGTTGAAGAACACGCGCAGCGTGAT
Source organism: Cupriavidus gilardii (assembly GCF_013347325.1). NCBI lineage: Bacteria > Pseudomonadati > Pseudomonadota > Betaproteobacteria > Burkholderiales > Burkholderiaceae > Cupriavidus > Cupriavidus gilardii. The sequence goes on from NZ_CP054624.1 coordinate 264,784, forward strand.
GCCCGGATGCCGTTCGGCGAATGCCAGCAGCAGCGGCGCGACAAAGGTGTCGCCCAGGCCGGTCGGCACGCTCAGGCGCACATGGCCGCGCAGCGTCTTGCCCAGGCTGTCGATCTCCGCCTGCGCCGACGCGACCTCGCGCAGGATCGCCAGCCCGTGGCGGTACAGCGCGTGACCGGGTTCGGTCAGCTCCAGCCGGCGCGTGGTCCGGCGCATCAATTGCGCGCCCGACTGGATCTCCAGCTCGCGCAGTTGCCGGCTGACCTGCGAACGCGTGACGCCGCGCCGGCGGCCGGCCTCGGCCAGATTGCCGGCGTCGACGATATCGACGAAGGCCTGGATCAGGTTCAGGTCCATGGTGCGTCCATCGGGGATTGCCAGGGGGATTGTCGCGCTGGGCTCAACATTGTGCTGCGCAGGGCGGCAATTGTCGATGACGATGCCCGCCGTTACAGTGACCGGTCAATATGGCGCCCGTGTCCCGATGCCTGATGTCGCTGGCACGCAAGCGGCGCCCCAGCGCAAAGGAGCACATTCCATGGCGGCGGACCTCTGGTTCCAGGATCTTCATCGCAGCGGCGACGAACTGCTGTCGCGCGGCAGCCGGCTGGCCGGCGGCCTGCGCGCGCTTGGCGTGGCGGAGGGCGATGTGATTGCCGTGCTGCTGCGCAACGACGCGCCGTTCGCCGACATCGTGCACGCCTGCCGCACTGCCGGCTGCTACTACTGCCCGATCAACTGGCATTTCACCGCGGACGAGGTCCGCTATCTGCTGGAGGACAGCGGCGCCAAGGTGCTGATCGCCCATGCCGACCTGCTGCCCGCGGTGCAGGCGGCGGTGCCGGCCGGCATGCCGGTGCTGGCGGTCGGCGAAGAGGCGGCCCCGGCGGGGCTCGATGCCGTGGCATACGAACCGTGGCTCGCCGCCCAGCCGTGCTACGACGGCCCGCGCGTCGCGCCGCGCGGCCATATGGCCTACACCTCCGGCACCACCGGCCGCCCCAAGGGCGTGCTGCGCCAGGCGGTGCCGCTCGACCGGCTCGACGCCCAGCAGGCCGCGATGCGTTCGGTGGTGGCGCAGGCCATCGGCATCGTGCCGGGCTGCCGCGCGCTGATGTCGGCGCCGCTGTATCACAGCGCGCCCGGCGTCTTTATCCAGAACGCGCTGCAGATGGCCGAGCGGCTGGTGCTGACGCCGCGCTTCGATGCCGAGCAGGTGCTGGCACTGATCGAGCGGCATCGCATCGATGTCGTCTATCTGGTGCCGATCATGTATGTGCGGCTGCTGAAGCTGCCCGACGAGGTACGCCGGCGCTACGACCTGTCGTCGCTGCGCTTCGTCGCGTCGACCGGCTCGCCGTGCGCGCCCGAGGTCAAGCGCGCGATGCTCGATTGGCTGGGCCCGGTCATCCACGAAACCTATGCGTCCAGCGAGGCCGGCATGGTGACCGTCGCCACGCCCGCCGATGCGCTGGCGCGGCCGGGCACCGCGGGCCGGCCGGTCGACGAGGCCAGCGTGCGCATCCTGCGCGAGGACGGCGCGCCTTGCGAGACCGGCGAGGTCGGCCTGATCTATGTGCGCCAGCCCGCCTATCCGGATTTCACCTACCGCCACAACGACGCCGCGCGCCGCGCAATCGATGTCGACGGGCTGGTGACGCTGGGCGACATGGGCTATCTGGACGCCGATGGCTATCTGTTCCTGTGCGACCGCGCGTCGGACATGGTGATCTCGGGCGGCGTCAACATCTATCCGGCGGAGATCGAGCACCAGCTGGTGCGCTATCCGGGCGTGGCCGACTGCGTGGTGTTTGGCGTGCCCGACGACGAGTACGGCGAGCGGCTGCTGGCGATGGTGCAGCCGATGCCGGGCGAGCGCCTGGACGAGACCGAGATGATCGCCTGGCTGCGCGAACGGCTGTCGGGCTTCAAGGTGCCGCGCACGATCGTGATCGCCGAGCAATTGCCGCGCGACGAGACCGGCAAGCTCGCCAAACGGCGTTTGCGCGACCAATACTGGCAGGGGCGGACACGGCGCGTCTGAACGCGGCCGGCACCCCGACCGGAACGCAGCACACTAGGAAGCAGGACATAACGGAGGAGACACCATGCAAGGCTCGAAAACGGCAGGGCAGGTCCGGCGCGGCATCGCCGCGGTGGGGGCGAGATTGGCGCCGAAATTGGCGAGGTTGGCGCTTTGGTCGACGCTGACGTTGGCGGCGATGTTCGGTGCCGTGACGGCGGCTGGCGCGGCGTACCCGGACCGGCCCATCAAGCTGATCGTGCCGTACACGCCGGGCGGCTCGACCGACCAGTTCGGCCGCGCGCTGGCCGAGGGCATGAGCAAGGTCCTGAAGCAACCGGTGGTGGTCGACAACAAGCCCGGCGCCGCCACGATGATCGGCACCAATCTGGTCGCTCGCGCGCCGGCCGACGGCTACACGGTCGGCTTCGCGACCAACGGCAGCATGGTGCTGAACCCGATGCTGTACAAGAAGATCACCTACGACCCGCCGAAGGACTTCAAGATCTTCAGCATCGGCGCCGAGGTGCCGCTGGTGGTGGTGACCAATACCCAGGTGCCGGCCAACAACATTCGCGAGTTTGCTTCTTACGCGAAGAGCCAGGGCGGCAAGCTGAACTACAGCTCGGTGGGCCTGGGCAACGCGCTGCAGCTGGCCACCGAGATGCTGAAGACCGAGCTCGGCATCGAGCTGACCCATGTGCCCTACAACGGCAGCGCGCCGGCGCTGGCGGCGCTGCTCGCCAACGACGTGCAGCTGATGGTCGATGTGGTCAGCACCTCGCTGCCGCACATCAAGGCCGGCAAGCTGAAGGCGCTGGCCGTGACCAGCCGCAACCGGCTCGACGTGCTGCCCAATGTGCCGACGGTGGCCGAGAGTTATCCGAACTTCCAGGCGGCGACGTGGTTCGGGCTGGCAGTGCCGGCGCAGACGCCGCCCGAGGCGGTCGAGAAGCTGCGCGCGGCGGCCGATCAGACCCTGCGCGACCCGCAATTCCGCGCGACCTTCAACGGGCTCGGCCTGCAGGTGCTGCAGCCGATGAGCCAGGCGGAGATCGACCGCTACGTCGCCGCCGATCGGGAGCACTGGGGCAAGGTGATTCGGGCGAAGAATATTTCGCTGGATTGAGCGAGGGCGGGCGCCTGGGTTTGTTCCAGCACCGGCAAGCGTCCGTCATGCTGAGCGCGGCCCCGTTTCCCCGGGCCCGATTTCCGAAGCGGGTATAGTTGTGCGCGCTGTCGTCTTGTGCCCATGACCGAGCCCGAATCCTCATCGTCCCGCCGCCCGGCCCCGCCGCCGCCTGAACCGGCCGAACCGGCCGAACCGGCCGAACCGGCATCTGCAGCCGACTCCCAGACCGCGCGCCTGCGCCGCCGTGCCCGCATGGCCGCGTGGCGCAAGACGCGCCAGGTCGGCCGCATCTCCCGCACCACCCTCCGTTACGCCATCTTCATGTGCGGTGCCGGCGGGGTGGCGCTGTTCTCGCTGGCGTTCGCCTGGATCGCCGAGATCGCGCTGCACTGGAACCGCCAACTGACCAGCGCGACGCCGTGGCTGGCCTTCGTGATGCTGCCGTTTGGCCTGGCGACGCTGCGCTGGCTGACGATCCGGCTGGCGCCGCAGGCCCGCGGCAGCGGCATTCCGCAAGTGATCGCCGCGGTCACGCTGCCGCCGGCGGGGCCGGCGCAGTCGGTGCTGGTGTCGCTGCGGCAGGCGCTGTGGAAAGTGCTGCTGACCGCCGGCGGGCTGTTGGCGGGCGCCTCGATCGGCAGGGAAGGGCCGTCGGTGCAGGTCGGCGCCGCCGCGATGCTGGCCTGGGGCCAGTGGTGCCATCGGCGGCTGCGCTTCCGCATCGGCTTTCATCCCAACGCGCTGATCGCCGCGGGCGCGGCCGGTGGCCTGGCGGCGGCCTTCAATACGCCGCTCGCCGGCGTGGTGTTCGCGATCGAGGAACTGGGCCGCGGCACGGCGGTGCGCTGGGACCGGCTGGTGCTGTCCGGCGTGCTGACAGCGGGCTTCGTGTCGCTGGCGCTGTTCGGCAACAATCCGTATTTCAACGTCAGGACGCCGATCCTGGCGCTGGACGACGCCTGGGGGCCGGTGCTGCTGTGCGCGCTGATCAATGGCCTGCTCGGTGGCCTGTTCGCCAAGGCGCTGATTCGCGGCGTGCCGGGCATGCTGCCCGCGCGCTGGCGCGGCTGGCCCGCGGCGCATCCGATCCGGGTGGCGTTCGTTTGCGGCCTGATTGCCGCGGCGATCGGCTGGGCCACCGATGGCGCGACGTTCGGCACCGGCTACGAGCAGGCGGCGGGTCTGATCAATGGCGAACCGGTGACCGGCGTGGCGTTTGGCCTGGCCAAGCTGGGCGCCACCGTGGTGTCGTACTTCGCCGGCGTGCCGGGCGGCATCTTCACGCCGGCGCTGGCGATCGGCGCGGGGCTGGGCGAAAACGTTGCCCATCTGGTCGGCGGCATCGGCGAGCCGCGCGTGCTGGCGCTGGTCTCGATGGCGGCCTTCCTCGCGGCGGCGACCCAGGCGCCGATCACCGCCAGCGTCATCGTGATGGAAATGACGCGCTCGCAGGACCTGACGCTGTTCCTGCTGGCCGCGTCGCTGCTTGCCTCGTTCTTGTCGCGCCAGTTCAGCCCGCGGCCGTTCTATCACCAAGTCGGTCACGCGTTCCGCCGCGAGGCCGTGCAGATCGAGCGCAAGGCGGCGCCAACGGCGCCTTAGACCGATCGTTTGCACCTCGGGGCCCGCGTCGGCGTCACATCCGGAACAACGGGCGGTGGGGTTGCTCCAACGCCCGACCCTAATATCAGGAGCTTGAATGCGATTCCATCTTGCCGGCCTGGCTGTGGCCGGTCTTGCCGCGGCCGGTGTGCTGGCTGCGGCGCCTGCAGTCCATGCGGCCAGTGCGGCCTCCGCTTCCACGGCTTCACCCGCGAATGCCGCCCCCGCGGCTTCCGCCGCTCCCGCAGCGAATGCCGCCAGGCCTGTCCAGAACCCCTCCTCGCCATCCACGGCCGACCTGCTGGCGCCAATGCTCGGCACGCTGAAGATCGGCAATCCGATGCCCGACCTGCCCGACTGCGCGGACAAGCGCACGCCGGACGGCACCGATGTGACCGCCTTCTGCGTGGAAGTGCGCGGCGATGGCGCGATGCGCCAGGTCGGCGTGCCGCGCAAGCAGCGCCCGGCCTTCATGGACGGCCCGCATGCGCTGGCGGTGGTCGATCGCAATGCGCTGGTCGGCCTGATCGTGCCGACCGACGGCGTGCGCTCGGAACAGTCGACGCTGCGCACGCTGACCGCGCGCTACGGCAAGCCGTTCCGCGAGGAGCAGGTCGCGCTGCTGGACAAGGACGGCAAGACGGTCAACAGCGTCCACGCCGGTTGGATGCAGGCGCCGCTGACGGTCGAGGTCTATTCGATTCCCGACGATCCCGACACCGGCAGCATCGAGCTGTTGCTGCCGCGCGCCCGCACGGTGATGGCGCAGAAGGATGCGGCGATCACGCAGCAACTGAACCCCGGCGCCGCCTCGGCACCGAGCGCGCCGAAGGCCGTGGCGCAGAAGCCGAAGAAAGGCGAGGGCGACGGCAAGCCGGGCAGCTGGTAAGCACGGCCCGTGTCGTCCGCATGTCCGGTTGTTCCCGCGCAGGCGGGAACTCGGCCGCCCGATGGAGCGAGGTACCGGTCGCCGAGCACGGCAACAGTCGCTGCGCCCCCGCCATCGCGGGGGCGACGATGCCCGGCGTACCTGGAGTACCTGCCGCCCTACAGGCCCTCCATCACCTTGTCCAATCCCCGCACGACGCCGCGCAGGGTATGCACCTTGCGGATCGCCAGCAGCGCGCCGGACACATAGGGCTTGGAGCCGTCGCCGGCCTCGTGCTTCAGATGCAGCCGCTGGCCGTCGGCGCCGAAGATCACCTCGACACCGAGCTGATAGCCGGGCAGCCGTACCGCGTGGACCTGCGTGCCGGACATCGTCGCGCCGCGCGTCTCGACCGGTCCCTTGACCTGGTCCAGCGGCACCGTCTGCGTAGCCGCTTTGACCTGTCCTAGCCGGTAGGCCAGCTCGCGCACGGTGCCCGACGGCACATCGACCTTGCCCGCCTTGGCGTAGTCGATGATTTCCCACTGATCCAGATGGCGCGCAGCCATCTCGGCGAACTTCTGCAGCAGCACCACCGTGATGGCGAAATTGCCGCAGGCCAGCACACCGCGGTCGGCCGCGCGCGCGGCGGCGTCGATCTCCGCATAGTCCTCGTCCGACAGCCCCGAGGTACCCACCACCACATGGGCGCCCTGCGCCAGCGCCTGCAGGATGTTGTGCTTGGCGATGTCCGGCTTCGTGTATTCCACGTAGACGTCGTACGGCGTGCCCGCCAGTTCGGCGATGCTCGCCACCGCCTTGCCCGGCGTGCCGGCGTGGCCGGTCAGCTGCGCCAGCGTCTGGCCGGCCGCGCCGCGCGAGAGCCCTGCGACCAGCGTCATGTCCTGCGCGTGCGCGACGCCGCGCGCCAGTTCGCCGCCGGCCCAGCCGGTCACGCCGCCCACGGCGACACGGATTGGTGTGTTCATCGGCAGATTCCTCCTGGTGCCATGTTGCGATGTTGCGATGTCCGCGTTGCCGCGGACGGCCCGCCAGTTTGCCGCGTTTGCGCGATGTGCGCAGGCAAGCGCGCGGCATCGGGCGGGGGAGGGCGACCCGGCGCCGAAGACGAGGCTGCCCGTCACCCCACGGGGCGCCGCCGATCGATCTTGCGCGCCAGCACGATCGACGTGCTGGTGTGATTGACGCCGTCGAGCGCGCCGATCTCGTCGAGCAGCCTGTCCAGCCGCGCGTGCGTATCGCAACGGATCACCGCCATGTAGTCGACCGGCCCGCTGACCGAATCGAGCTCCACCACCTCGGGGAAGCGCTGCAGCGCGCGCAATACCGTCGGCGCGGTCTTGGGCTGCACCGACAGCCCGCAGAAGGCCAGGATCGCGTTGTCCTCCATCTGCTGGCCCAGCCGCACGCCATAGCCGGCGATCACGCCGAGCCGCTCCAGCCGCGCGATGCGCGCGACCACGGTGGTGCGGGCGATGCCGAGCTTGCGCGCCAGGTTGGCGGCGCTGTCGCGCGCATTGGCCTGCAGCAGCGACAACAGGTGGCGGTCGGTCTGGTCGAGGTCGGTCATGCGGTCTCCGGTCTCCGGTCTCCGGTCTCCAGTGGGTCTTCGGTATGCGAGCGGCGCCGGCATCTCGTCGTTTCGTCGAGACAGGCCGACGAATCGACCGATTATGGCGGGTTTTCGTCAATGTTGTCTGTTCAATCCGACGCCACCGCGGACCATACTTCGATCACGGCATGGCGGTGCAACTGCTGCGCAGCCATGGCCGGCGCGACCAGCGCGCTTCCTTTCCCCGCGTCGGAGGACCGTCATGAACAACAACCTTTCCTTCCCTTCGGCTCGCTCCGGTGCGGCGCTGCCCGTCACCGTGCTCGGTGCCGGCAAGATCGGCCGCACCATCGCCGGCATGCTGCAGGACACCGGCGACTATGCGGTGACCGTGGTCGACCGCTACCGCGACGCGCTCGACGCGCTGCCAGCGGGCGTCTCCACCCGCGTGGCCGATCCGTCCGAGCGGCAGGCCTGCATCGACGCGCTGGCAGGCGCCGCGGCGGTGATCAACGCCTTGCCGTTCCACGCCGCGGTGCCGGTGGCGACCGTCGCTGCTGAAATGGGCGTGCACTATTTCGACCTGACCGAAGATGTCGCCGCGACGCGCGCGATCCGCACGTTGGCCAACGATGCGCACGCGGTGCTGATGCCGCAATGCGGACTGGCGCCCGGTTTCATCGGCGTGGTCGGCCATGACCTGGCGCAGCGCTTTCTGCGCGGCGGCGGCCAGCTGCTGGACCTGCGCATGCGCGTCGGCGCGCTGCCGCGCTATCCGAACAATGCGCTGAAGTACAACCTGACCTGGAGCACCGAGGGTCTGATCAACGAGTACTGCAACCCGTGCGAGGCCATCGTCGACGGCCGCCGCGTGGAGGTGCCGGCGCTGGAGGGGCTGGAGAGCTTCGCGTTGGACGGCATCGAGTACGAGGCCTTCCATACCTCGGGCGGGCTCGGCACGCTGCCGGAAACGCTGGCCGGGCGCGCCCGCCACGTCGATTACAAGTCGATCCGCTATCCTGGCCATTGCGCGGTGATCAAGCTGCTGCTCGACGATCTGCGGCTGCGCGAACGGCGCGACTGGCTGCGCGAGATCTTCGACAGCGCGATTCCGCTGACCGAGCAGGACGTGGTGGTCGTGTTCGCCAGCGCCACGGGACGCACGGCCGGCGAGGACGGACGGCTGGGCCCGCTGACGCAGGCGTCGTTCTCCGCGCGCATCGGCGGCGCCGAGGGCGAGCACGGCCATCTGAACGCGATCCAGCTGACCACCGCCGCGGGCGTCTGCGCCGCGCTCGACATGGTGATCGCCGGCCAGCTGCCGCAACGGGGCTTCGTCCGCCAGGAGGACATGCGGCTCGAGGCCTTCCTCGCCAATCGTTTCGGCAGGCACTACACCTGCCATCCGCTACAGGAGGCCCTCGCATGAAAGCCGACGCATTCGAGCGCTGCTGGCGCGCCATCGGCCAGCCCATTCCCTGGCGCGACGGTGCCGGCGGCCCCGGCGCGCTGCCGGCGCGTTCGCCGATCGACGGCGAGGTATTCGGCCATATCGCGGCCTGCAGTGCCGACGAGGCGAACGCCCGCATCGCCCAGGCCCATGCCGCGCAGAGCGGCTGGGCGTTGGTGCCGGCACCGGTGCGCGGCGAGGTGGTGCGGCGCTTCGGCGAGGTGCTGCGCGAACACCGTGGCGCGCTCGGCGAACTGGTCTCGCTCGAGACCGGCAAGATCCTGCAGGAAGGGCTGGGCGAGGTGCAGGAGATGATCGACATCTGCGACTTCGCGGTCGGCCTGTCGCGACAGCTGCATGGGCTGACGATCGCCAGCGAGCGGCCGCAGCATGCGATGCGCGAGACCTGGCATCCGTTCGGCGTCTGCGGCGTGATTTCGGCGTTCAACTTCCCGGTCGCGGTGTGGGCGTGGAACGCCGCGCTGGCGCTGGTGTGCGGCAACGCGGTGGTATGGAAGCCGTCGGAGAAGACGCCGCAATGCGCGCTGGCGGTGCAGGCGCTGCTCGATCGCGTGATCGAGGCCGCGGCGCCCGAGCAAGCCGGCATCGCCACGGTGCTGTGCGGCGGCCGGCAACTGGGCGAGCGGCTGGTCGCGCATCCCGATGTGCGGCTGGTCAGCGCGACCGGTTCGACGCGGATGGGGCGCGAGGTCGGCTTCGCCTGCGCCGGGCAGTTCAAGCGCAGCATCCTCGAACTCGGCGGCAACAATGCGGCCATCGTCGCGCCGTCGGCCGATCTTTCTCTGACGTTGCGCGCGATGACGTTCGCCGCGGCGGGCACGGCCGGACAACGCTGCACCACGCTGCGCCGCGCCTTCGTCCATGCCGATCTGTTCGGCACGGTGCGCGAGCAGCTGACGCAGATCTTCGCCCGCCTGCCGGTCGGCGATCCGCTCGAGGCCGGCACGCTGGTCGGCCCGCTGATCGACCGCGCCGCCGGCGACAACATGGCCAATGCGCTGGCCAGCTGCCGCGCCCAGGGCAACGCCGTGCATGGCGGCGAACGGCTGCTGGCCGACCGCTATCCGCATGCCTGCTACATGCGGCCGGCGCTGGTGGTCACCGACACGCAGCACGACACCATGCTGACCGAGACCTTCGCGCCGATCCTGTACCTGATGCCGTACACCTCGCTGGAGGAGGCCATCGCGCTGAACAATGCGGCGGCGCACGGCCTGTCGTCGTGCATCTTCACCGAGTCGCTGCGCGAGGCCGAGCGCTTCCTGTCGTCGGCCGGCAGCGACTGCGGCATCGCCAACGTCAATATCGGCACCAGCGGCGCGGAAATCGGCGGGGCCTTCGGCGGAGAGAAGGCGACCGGCGGCGGGCGCGAATCGGGCTCGGATGCGTGGAAGGGCTATATGCGGCGGGCCACCAATACGATCAACTATGGCGACGCGCTGCCGCTGGCGCAGGGCATCCGCTTCGATCTGTGAGGCCGGGAAAGCGCGAACGTGGAAAGGCGGAAAGGCGGCCGGCCGCCAGCTCTTTGTAGGGAACGGTAACGCAGGTTACAGGGCCCTGACCCCGTATTACCAACTCGCCCCGTATAACGGCGTCATCAATTCCGTATAACAGGGGCAAAAAATGAAAGCGTGGTTGGCAGGTCTGGGGGCAGTGGCGGCGGCGGGCTTGTCCGGCTGCGCGGTCTACCCGGCGCCGGTCGATGCTGGCGTCACGGTCGGTGTGGGGGCGCCCGTCTATGTTGCACCGCCGCCGGTGGTGGTCGCGCCGCGGCCTTATTACTACGGCTATCCGTATCGGGGCTATTACCGCGGCGGGCACGGCCACTGGCATGGCCATGGACGCGGGCACTGGCGCTGATACCGGAAGGGGGTGAATCGCAAGGGGGGGCCGTGGCCGGCAGGACGCCGCGATGCCGGCGGCTCAGATCTGTCCGTTCAGGCCGGCCCAGCTCGGCGCGAGTGTCTGCGGCACATCGATCAGGTCGAGCACACGGCCGATCGTATGGTCGACCAACTGCGCGATGGTATCGGGCTTCTGATAGAAGCCGGGCACCGGCGGAAAGACGATGCCGCCCATTTCGGTGACGGCCGTCATATTGCGCAGATGCGCCAGGTTCAGCGGCGTCTCGCGCACCATCAGCACCAGCTTGCGGCGTTCCTTCAGCGTGACGTCGGCCGCGCGGGTGATCAGATTGTCGGACAGGCCATGCGCGATCGCGGCAAGCGTACGCATCGAGCACGGCGCGATCACCATCGCCTGCGCGCGGAACGAACCGCTGGCGATGGTTGCGCCGATATCGCGCACGTTGTGCACCACGTCGGCCAGCGCCTCGGCCTCGGCCTTGCCGATGTCGAGCTCGTGCTGCAGGTTCATCACGCCCGCGGGCGAGATCAGCAGATGCGTTTCGACGTCGGCGACCGCGCGCAGAACCTGCAACAGCCGCACGCCATAGACGGCGCCGGTGGCGCCGGTGATCGCGACGATCACGCGCCGCGGCACAGCGGCAGGCCCGGCGCTCATCGGGGTTTCCAGGGCGTCAGCCCTTCAGCAGGGTTTGCAGCTCGCCGCTCTGGTACATCTCCATCATGATGTCCGAGCCGCCGACGAATTCGCCGTTGACGTAGAGCTGCGGGATGGTCGGCCAGTTGGCGTATTCCTTGATACCCTGGCGGATGCTGTCGTCTTCCAGCACGTTGACCGTCATCGGCGCATCGACGCCGCAGGCCTTCAGGATCTGGATCGCGCGGCCGGAGAAACCGCACATCGGAAACTGGGCCGTGCCCTTCATGAACAGCACGACGGGATGGCCCTTGACGATCTGGTCGATCTTTTGTTGCACGTCACTCATGATTTTCGCTTCGGAGGAGGGGCGCTGAGGCGAACCGCGCGCCATGGAGTCGGAGACGCGCGCCGGCCGATGGCATGAAAAGCCGAAGGGTGGCGCGCGGGATCGGGTCGATTCTACCGGATTCGGACCACCGCTTCAGCGCTCGGACCCGGCCCCGGCGGTGTCAACGCCGGCATCGCCGCCGGGCCAGCGACCGCCGCTGCAGCGTTCGTTGCCGCCCAGGTCGCGCTCGGTGAAGACGCTGCCAAAGCCCGCGTCGCGCAGCAGTTGCCGGGCGGCCTCGCCCTGGTCGAAGCCATGTTCCATCAGCAGCCATCCGCCCGCTTGCAGGTGCGGGCCGGCGCCCGCGACGATGGTGGCGAGGTCGGACAGCCCGTCGCCATGGTCGGTCAGCGCATCGACCGGTTCGAAGCGCAGATCGCCGCTGGACAGATGCGGATCGCCGGCCGCGATATAGGGCGGATTGCTGACGATCATCGTGAAGCGGGCGTCGGCAGGCAGCGCCGCATACCAATCCGATTCGAGGAAGACGACGTTGCCTGCCCCCAGCGCGGCCGCATTGGCGCGCGCGATGTCGAGCGCCGCGGGCGAGATGTCGGTCGCCCAGACCCGCGCATCGGGCCGTTCGCAGGCCAGCGTGACGGCGAGGATGCCCGAGCCGGTGCCGAGGTCCAGCACCCGCGGCGCCTGCGTGCCCGTCAGGCGCGCCAGCGCCGCCTGCACCGCGATCTCGGTGTCCGGACGCGGGATCAGCACCGCGGGACTGACACGGAACGGGCGGCCGTAGAACTCGCGCTCGCCGACCAGATAGGCCATCGGCTCGCCCGCCAGCCGCCGCGCCAGCAGCGCGGCGAGCGCGTCATGCTGGGCGGCGTCGAGCGGCTGGGTATCGCGCGTGATCAGCTGCGTGCGGGAGAGACTCGTTACATGAGTCAGCAGCATCCGCGCTTCCAGCGCCGGCAGCCCGGCCTGCGTCATCGCGGTCAGCGCCTCGCGCAGCGTCGCCTGCGCCGGCAGGGTGCCGGGCGGCAGCGGTGCGGAGGACGGGGAATCGTTCATTGGAATCGAGGCCATCAAAAAGACGAGAGCCCCGCCGGCACTGTGCCGTGGCGGGGCTCGGTACCGCGCGGGCGACGGTTTAGTTCTTGGTCGCTTCCTTGGCCTTGTCGGCGGTCTCGTTGACCGCATTGCTGGCGGCGTCCTTGGCATTTGCCATGGCGGCGGCCGCTTCGTCCTTGGCGCGCTCGGCGGCGGCGGACACGTCCGAAGCTGCGTTGCTGGCCGCGGCCTTTGCAGCGTCGGCGGCGGATTCCGCAGCCGCGGCAGCGTCGCTGGCCGCCGACTTGGCCGATTCGGCCGCGCTGGCCATCGCGCTATCGACGTTCGACGAGGCGGGGGCTTCATCCTTCTTGCCGCAAGCAGCCACTGCAGCGGTGACCATCAACAACGCAAGCAGTTTCTTCATGATTTCGTCCTTTTGTCCGTTTTTCGAGAAAAGACCCGCCCGGTATTTGTGCCGGGTTAGCCGTTTCCGATTATAGCGACCAACCATGTCGTTACCATGGCTGTTTCAGGCATTTACAAGAAATACAAGTATTTTGCCGGCGGAAAACAACCGTAGCGAATATCCCGCCGCGGCATTTACGCGTCCTCGCCCAGCGCCGCCAGTTGATCGGCCTGGTGCTCCGCCGCCAGCGCCCCGATCAGTTCGTCGAGGTCGCCGTCCATGATCATGTCGATCTTGTACAGCGTCAGATTGATGCGATGGTCGGTCACGCGGCCCTGCGGGAAGTTGTACGTGCGGATGCGGTCGCTGCGGTCGCCCGAGCCGATCAGGTTGCGCCGCGTGGTCGCTTCCTTCGCCTGCGCCGCGCGCAACTGCATGTCCTTCAGACGCGCCGCCAGCACCTTCATCGCCTTGTCCTTGTTGCGGTGCTGGCTGCGGTCGTCCTGGCATTCGACGACGATGCCGGTCGGCAGGTGGGTCAATCGCACCGCCGAATCGGTCTTGTTGATGTGCTGGCCGCCGGCGCCCGAGGCGCGGAAGGTGTCGACGCGCAGATCGCCGGGATTGATCTCGATCTCGCCGAGTTCGTCGGCCTCGGGCATCACCGCGACCGTGCAGGCCGAGGTATGGATGCGCCCCTGTGCCTCGGTGGCCGGCACGCGCTGCACGCGATGGCCGCCCGATTCGAACTTCAGCTTAGAGAACGCCGCATCGCCGGCGATGCGCACGATCACTTCCTTGTAGCCGCCCAGATCCGATGGCGACTCGCTCATGATCTCGACCTGCCAGCGCTGCCGCTCGGCATAGCGCGTGTACATGCGCAGCAGATCGCCGGCGAACAGCGCACTTTCCTCGCCGCCGGTGCCGGCGCGGATTTCCAGGATCAGGTTGCGGTCGTCGTTGGGGTCCTTGGGCAGCAGCAGCGTCTGCAGGCTGGCTTCCAGTTCATCGAGCTTCGCGCGCGCGGCATCGATCTCGTCGCTGGCGAAGGCCTTCATCTCCGGGTCGTCGAGCAGCGCCTGCGCGGTGGCCAGATCGTCCTGGGCCTGCCGGTAATGCGCATATTGCTCGGCCACGGGCGACAGCTCGGCATGCTCGCGCGTCAGCTTGCGGTACTGCTCCATGTTCGCGGTCGCGTCTTCGCGCGCGAGCAGGGCGTTGACTTCGTCGAGGCGCTCGGCCAGTTGGTCGAGCTTGGCTTGCATGCTGGCTTTCATCGGAATCCGGCGTGTTGGGGCGGTGTCTTTGGGCGGCGTCCTGGAACGGCGTGCTGGTGCTGAGCGCCTGGCGCAGGCGGATGCCGCGCTGGCGTGGCGCGGTGATGCGGACGACGACCTTGGCGCGAAGGCGCGGACGCTGCCCGCGAGCGGCTAGCGCTCGGAGTGGCTGCTGTGGCGGAACAGGCCGGGCACCAGGCGCAGCAGCGCCTCGCGGTCCTCGCCCTGGGTGTGATTGAGCGCGTGGGTGGGACCGTGCAGGAACTTGCGGGTCAACGCGCCGGACAGCGCCTCGAGCACGGCCTCGGGATCGTCGCCGCGCGCCAGCATCCTGCGCGCGCGTTCGAGTTCGGCCTGGCGCATCGCCTCGCCGTTGGCCTGCAGTTCGCGGATCACCGGCACCACGCTGCGCGTCTCCAGCCAGTGCATGAAGTGCTGCACGCGCGTTTCGATGATCGCTTCGGCCTGCGCCACCGCGGCCTGGCGCATCGCATTGCCTTCGCGCACGATCGCGCCGAGGTCGTCGACGGTGTAGAGGAAGACATCGTCGAGCCGCGCCACTTCGGGCTCGACATCGCGTGGCACGGCAAGGTCGACCATCATGATCGGGCGGTGCTTGCGCTGCTTGACCGCACGTTCGACCGCGCCCAGCCCGATGATCGGCAGCGAGCTGGCGGTGCTGGAGACGACGATGTCGAACTCGTGCAGCCGCGAGCCGAGGTCGGACAGGCGGATCGCCTCGGTATTGAGCCCCTGCGCGGCCAGCTGCTCGGCCAGCTTCTCGCCGCGCTCGACGGTGCGGTTGGCAACGACGATCTGGCGCGGGCTCTGCGCGGCGAAATGGGTGGCGCACAGCTCGATCATCTCGCCGGCGCCGATGAACAGCACACGCTGGCCCGAAATGCTCTCGAAAATCCGCTGCCCCAGCCGTACCGCGGCCGCCGCCATCGACACCGAATGCGCGCCGATCTCGGTCTGGCCGCGCACTTCTTTCGCCACGGCGAAGGTGCGCTGGAACAGCTGGTTCAGATAGGTGCCGAGGGTGCCGGCCTCGCCGGCGGTGCGCACCGCATCCTTCATCTGGCCAAGGATCTGCGTCTCGCCGAGCACCATCGAATCGAGGCCGCTGGCGACGCGGAAGGCATGGCGCACCGCCTCGGACTGCGGCAGCGCGTACAGATGCGGGGCCAGCTCGCCGGCGGGGATATTGTGGTGCTGCGACAGCCAGCGCAGCGTGTGATCGAAGCCCTCCGAGCCGGACAGCACCAGGTCGGTGGCGCAATAGATCTCGGTCCGGTTGCAGGTCGACAGGATCGCCGCCTCGGTGCCGCGCTTGCCGGCCAGCTGGGTGCGCAGCGCGCCCAGCGCCGGCTTGATCTGCTCGAGCGGAAACGCCACCCGCTCGCGAAGCGAGACGGGCGCCGTGTTGTGATTGATTCCGATTGCGAGCAGTTGCATGGTTGGGGACTTTTCGCTGTCCGGCTGGCGGGCCATTCGGCCTCGCGGCAGCCTTGCCTGCGCTGGGCATGGCGGCGCACATATTGCTCTTGCATCGCCTGCGTACTGCCTGCACAGGTTGCGGAGCGTCTTGAGCGTCTTGAATCTATTCGGGCCCTGGTCGAGCGCCGCCGGGACGGCTTGCATTATACCGCCCGGGCGCGATCCTTGCGTTCGGGGGCCGGCCGAGGCTGTCGGGTATCGGCCGGCGTTCCGAGTTGAGTTATCGTTACGCCGCTGCCGCCGGGGCGGTAGGCGGGTCAGGTCGATGGTCGAACACGGAAGCGGGCGATGCTGGGGACGTTCTTGGTGGGCATGGTGGTCGGACTGGTGGCGCGGGCGATGCATCCGCGCGGACCGGTGCTGACCGTGGCGATGGCGCTGCTGCTCGGCGGCGTCGGCGCGCTCGCCAGCTTCTATATGGGCCGGGCGCTGCGCTGGTTCATCGACGGCCAACTGAGCGGCTGGACCGCCGCGATCCTCGGCGCCGCGCTGCTGGTCGGGCTGGCCGGGCTGTTCGCGCAGCGCGGGCGCTGACCCCATTTCAGCGCCGCGCCGCGAGGAAACGCCGGATTACGCCCTCCGAGTAATGACTGGCCACCTCGGCCAGGAATGCCGGGAAATCGACATGGGCGCTGTCGTCCGCCCGATCCGACACGGTACGCATGACCGCATGCGGCACGCCGTATTCGTGACAGACCTGACCGACCGCGGCCCCTTCCATTTCCACCGCCAGCAGGCCGGGCAGCCTCGCCCGCAGTTCGGCCACCGTGGTCGGCGCGCCGATGAACTGGTCGCCGCTGGCGATCATGCCCAGATGCAGGCGTGGCGCGGGGACGCCCGCAGTGTCGCCCGCAGTGAGGTCCGCAGTGAGGTCCGCAGTGACGCCAAAACGGGCACGTACGGCGGCCGGCACGGCGGTGGCCAGATCTTCCGCCAGGAAGGCCTGCGCGGCGTCGCGCAGCGCGGCCGTCAGCGCCGGATCGGTCGGGAATTCGTCCCGGCCCAGCAGCGGCACCTGATGGCGCGGGAACAGCGGACGCGCGTCCATGTCGTGCTGCACGGTGCGATCGGCCACCACCAGATCGCCGACCTGCACGCCGGCGCCGATTCCGCCCGCCAGCCCGGTGAAGACGATGCCGTCGACACCGAATTCGCGGATCAGCGTCACCGTGGTTGCCGCGGCGGCCACCTTGCCGACCCGCGCCAGCACCACCACGCAGCGCTGCCCGTACAGTTCGCCCACGTAGTAGTCGCGCATGCCGATCCGATGGACAGTCGCGCGGGCATCGTCGTGGCGCATGGCGGCGATCAGGCCGTCGATTTCATCGTGGAGGGCGGCGAGGATGCCGAGGGTCATGGCGTACGGGACTCGAAACGGGATGGTGGACGGTCCGGCCGAGCAGGGAGCCTGAGCCGGGAAAGCCGACAGCATACTGGCATCGCCGCGCGCCAGCGGCGGCCGGTATCGCGCGGTTCGGCGCGTGCGGTGGCCATGGCGCTTTGCTAGAGTGCAGCCAACGCCTTTCCGGAGCCCCCTCCTTCCGATGCCCGCCGATCGCCACGCCTCCCGTCTGAACATCCGGCATGCACAGCGGCTTGCGCTGGCGGACTGGTGCGCACAGGGCCGGCTCGCGATGCAGCCGGCGCGGCACGCGTGGGCCGATACGGAACCGCGCCTTGCGGACTGGCACCGCTGGCTGCAGCGGGCGCTGCTCGCGCTCGGCGTGGCGCTGTTGTGTGCCGGCGTGATCGTCTTCTTCGCATTCAACTGGCAGGCCCTGCACAAGTTCAGCCGCTTCGGCTTGCTGGCGGTGCTGATCAGCGCGCTGGCGGCCTTCGCCTGGCGGCGCCCCGACGGCGACGCGGCCGGCCGCGTCGCCGTCGGGGCGCCGCGCAAATGTTCACCGGGGCGTTGCTGGCGGTGATCGGGCAGGTGTACCAGACCGGCGCCGACGCCTGGCAACTGTTCGCGTGGTGGACGTTGTTGTCCGTGCCCTGGGCGCTGGCCGCGCACGCCCCGCCCCACTGGTGGTTGGTGGTGGTGCTGGCCAATGTCGCGCTGCTGCGCTTCTTCAGCGTCGAACTGGGCGCCGGCCTGCCGTTCACGCTGCTGTTCGGCGTCGAAGGCGGCAAGCTGGTGGGCCTGTGGCTGCTTGCCGCGGCCATGCTGCAGTTGGCACTGTGGCTGGTGCTGTCCGCGCACGCGCCGCGTTTCGGCCTGCGGGGTCAGGGCGGCGTGCGGCTGCTGGCGGCGCTGGCTTGCGCGCATGCGGTCTGGCTCGGCCTGGGCGCCTTGTTCGGCGACCGCTTCGACGGCGCGATGCTGATCGTCGCGCTGGCCGCCGTATTGGGGCTGGGCGCCTGGTTCCGGCGGCGCAACGTCGATCTGCTGGTGCCGAGCGTCCTTGCGCTGTCGCTGATTGCGCTGATCGTCGCGGGGCTCGGCCGCCTGTTGTCCGAGGCCGGTGCGGAATTCGGCGGCTTCCTGCTGCTCGGCCTGCTGACACTCGGCCTGTCGGCCGTGTCGGCGACGTGGTTGATGCGCTTGCATCGCGACCATGCGGAGGGGCCCATCGATACGTTCGCCGACGCGTCCACCGACAGCTCCACCGATAGCACCACCGCCACGTTCGCCGAACGGCCGCCGTCGCGTCAGCGGAGCGGGACGGTGCAACCGTCAGCGGCGGTGCAGGCGCTGTGGCGCGCGCTGGCCGCGGAAGGCGCGGTCGAAGGGCACCCGCCCGCCGAGACCGATGCACCATGGTCCGTGCGGCTGTTGACCGGCATGGCCGGATGGCTCGGCGCGGTGTTCTTCCAGCTGTTCCTGCTCGGCACCGTCTTCGTCGCCGCGCGCGAAAACGCCTGGGCCATCCTGGTCTGCGGACTGGCGCTGATCGCGCTGGCCGCGCTGCTGTACCGGCGCCGCGCCGGCCATACCGGCTTCGAGCAATTTGCGCTGGCCAGCAGCCTGACCGGGCAGGGGCTTGCGCTGTATGCCGCCGCCGATCTGCTGGGGCGCGCCCGCGCCGTGGAAACCGCGGCGTTCTGGTGCGAGGTCGCGGCCTGCGAGATGCTGCTCTATGCGGCGATCGGCAATCGCCTGCATCGATTGCTGGCCGCGCTGGCGGCGATGGTGTCCGTGGCGGTTGCCCTGACCATTGCCATTGCGATGGGGCCGCCGACGCCCTGGCAGGCGTTGGGCTGGGCCCTGGTCTGGCTGGCGCCCGTCGCCGTGCTGAAGGCGACGCTGTTTGCCGGGGGCGAGGGACGGCTCGCCGCGCATGGGCGCCATCCATGGCTTGCGCCGGCGGCTGACGCCTTGCTGGTTTGCGGCCTGCTTGGCGCCCTGATCGTGACGGGCATCGGCAATCCGGTCAGCCTTTTCGCCGAACCCCCGGCGCGCGGCGTACCGCATTGGCTGGCGGGCGCGCTGTTCGCCGTGCTGCTGGTCGGCTTCGGCTTCGCCGAAGCGGCTCGGCTCGGCCTGCCATCCCGCGGGCGCACCGCGGCCGCAGGCGTACTCGCGCTGTACGCCGCCTTGATGGCCGGCGCCCCCGCCGTCGTGGCCGGCACGTTGGCGGTGGGACTGGCCCTGCGGCGGGCTTCGCTCGCCTGGCTGGGACTGGGCCTGGCCGCGATCGGCCTGGGCTTCGTCTGGTACTACAGCGCGCTGCACTGGACGCTGGCGATCAAGTCGGCAACGCTGGTGGCGGCCGGCATCGCCGTGCTCGCCGCACGCGCGTGGCTGTCGCGGCCGAGGCCGACGCCGGCCGCAATCGACATTGCGGAGGAGGGCGGCCGATGAAACGCTGGATCCTGATTGCCTGGGTGCTGACGCTCGCGGTCGCCGGCGCCGGCGTGATCGGCAACGAGCGGCTGCTCGCGCGCGGCGATGTGGTGCTGTTGCGGCTGGCGCCGGTCGATCCGCGCTCGCTGATGCAGGGCGACTATATGGCGCTGAACTTCGCCATCGGCGCGCCGATCCTGCGCGCGCTGGAGACCACCGACGACCGTATCCGCACGGCGGTGGTCCGGCTCGATGCGCACGGCGAGGCCAGCTTCGTCCGGCTGCATCGCGGCGAACCGTTGGTCGCCGGCGAACATCTGCTGCGCTTCCAGCTGAAACCGTCGCGCTGGGGTAGCGATCGGATCCAGATCTCGACCGACGCCTTCTTTTTCCAGGAGGGCCAGGCGCGCCGCTACGAGGGCGCGCAATTCGGCGCCTTTCGCGTCGATGCGGACGGCCAGGCGCTGCTGGTCGAGCTGCGCGACGCGGCAAGGCATCCGCTGTGAGCACGCGGCCGTCCGCCGCGCTGGTGGTCGGCTGCACCGCGCTGTCGATGCTGGCCTTCGCCGGCAATTCGCTGCTGTGCCGGCTCGCGCTGCGGGACACCACCATCGACGCGGCGAGCTTTACCACCGTGCGGCTGTTGGCGGGCGCCATCACGCTATGGGTGCTGGTCCGGTTGCGTGGTGGCGCTTCGCGCGCGCCTGAGGCAACGCTAACGACTGGGGCATGGAGCGGCAACTGGCGCTCGGCGCTGGCGCTGTTCGCCTACGCGATCCTTTTCTCGTACGCCTACGCTCAGCTATCGGCGGCCACCGGCGCGCTGCTGCTGTTCGGCGCGGTGCAGGTCACGATGATCGGCCGCGGACTGTGGCTCGGCGAACGGCCTTATCTCGTGCAGACGGCCGGGTATCTGATTGCTGTCGTGGAACTGATCGGCATGCTGCTGCCCGGCCTGTCCGCGCCCCCGCTGGTCGGCGCGCTGCTGATGATCGCGTCCGGCGCGGCCTGGGGCATCTATTCGATCCGCGCCAAGGGCGCACGCGACCCGGTGCGCGCCAACGCCGGCAACTTCCTGCGCGCCTCGCTCTGCTGCGTGCCGCTCTATCTGGCTGCGCTGCCGTGGGCCAGCCACGATGCCGAAGGCATGCTGTACGCGGTGCTGTCCGGCGCGATCGCCTCGGCGCTGGGCTATGCGATCTGGTACGTCGCGCTGCGGGGTTTGACGGTGACCACCGCTGGACTGGTGCAACTCAGCGTGCCGGTGATTGCGGCGGCGGGTGGCGTGCTGCTGTTGGGTGAGGCGGTGACGTGGCGGTTGGTGGTGGCGTCGGTCGCGGTGTTGGGCGGGGTGGCGGTGGGGATGGGGTATCGGCGGGCGACGCGGTGAGGCGCTGCTGTCTCAAGTTGTGAGTTTCGTGATGTCAACGGTTGCACGTTGTTTATTGGAGCAACGATGTTCTCTGATCTCGCTGGCGCGTTTCTCGCCAAACTTATTCCCGCCATTCTTCCTGATCTGGCCCGAATCGCGAAACAGTCGCGAGGCGAAATGACTGTGGACGATCTACAAGGGGAAGCGTGGATTCTTGCAGAGAAATTAAGCCGTAACCGTGATCCGCGACCGGACCCGGCCGACAGAGCCTTCCAACAACAGATCCTCGCGAGGCTGTTCAATCGCTTCGTAAAGTTTGCGGATAAGCGTTTGCGATTCGCAGTGAGGTTGGATGAACAGATTGAGGATGACAACGGCGGAACGCACGAAAACTGGTTTGCCGCGACGCTGACCGCCCCGGAAGCCAATGAGCCGTACCGGATGTTGGAGACATACGAGCAGCTAAACCAACAAGACAAAACGGTATTGGCTCGTTTTGCGGAAGCCGTCGCCTACCTCCGGGTCTTTGCCAACATGCCGAATGACCTGACATCCATCGCAAATCATTTGGCCATTTCAACCGGCACATTGCGCAAGCGGTTGAAGTACGCGGAACGAACAATGGCGCTCCAGCCGTCACTATTCGATGGCGTTACTCAAATAGAAGAGAACTTCATGCCCCCGGCAGCAGGAAGAAAACACCGAATAGTTCCAGCCGTCGATAGCGCTTGCTCTATGGCTGTCCAGTGTCGGCTTTTCCCGCGTGCTTATGTGCCACTTCGACTCATCTGTTTGCAGCAGGGGCGGTAACAGAGTCGGTATCTCAGTGTGCCGGTCGTCTCTCTACACCATCAAATTTGGCAACGCATCCGCAAGCGCATCGACAGCCAGCCGTACCTTGCGCGCAAGATGCGGCGTGCGCAGCCAAAGCGCATAGGCGTCGTACAGGAAAGCCGGCTCGTCCGGGAACAGCCGTACCAGTGCACCGGCGTGGATCCGTTCACGGACGAGCCAGGAGGGAAGCCATGCGACCCCCATGCCGGCGGTCGCCGCGTCGGCAATCGCATCGAGGTCGTCGAGCTGCAGCCGGCCTGCCGGATGCCATTCCACCGGCGGCCCATCGTCGCGCGGGAACAGCCATGGCGCCACCGGTCCGGAGCGGCGATAGATGATCGCATGGTGCTGGCGCAGGTCTTCGATTTGATGCGGCTCGCCATGGCGATCGAGATAGGCCGGCGAGGCGCAGACGATCATGCGCTGGCGAGCGATCCGGCGCGCGATGGTGTCGGCCCGGTCCTGCAGGCTTCCGGTGCGGATCGCGAGGTCGTAGCCGTCTTCCGCCAGGTCGATCAGCCGGTCGCTGAACGACAGCTCCAGTTCCAGCGCCGGATATTGCCGCGCCAGCTCCAGCAGGATCGGCATCGCGCAGTGCCGGCCAAAGTGAACCGGCATCGTGACGCGCAGCTTGCCGCGGGGCTCGGCCAACTGGTCCGCCGCCAGGGCGTCGGCCGCCTCGGCCTCGGCCAGGATCAGCCGGCATCGTTCGTAGTAGGCACGGCCGAAATCCGTCAGGCTCTGCCGGCGCGTGGTGCGGTTCAGCAGCCGCGTGCCGAGGCGCTCTTCGAGGAAGCGGACGTGCTTGCCGACCATCGGCCCCGTGATGCCCAGCGCGTCCGCGGCCGCGGCAAACGAGCCAAGATCGACGGCTTTTACGAACACGGCCATGCTGGTCAGGCGGTCCATGATTCGAAAGTATTGGTTTTGATAGCCGAGCCGGAGCGGCGATTTATCGGTTTGTCGCCGGAAATCATACTGGATTCATCGCAATCAATTTGGAGTGAATTCAGCCATGCAGACCGCTCGTGTCGTCCGTTTCCATCAAATCGGCGGGCCTGAAGTCCTGCGCATCGAACATGCCGAAGTGCCGGAGCCCGGCGTCGGCGAGGTGCGGATTCGCGTCAAGGCGCTCGGTCTGAATCGCGCCGAGGTATTGCTGCGGACCGGCCGCTATATCGAGACGCCGACTTTCCCGTCCGGACTCGGCGTGGAAGCGGCGGGCGTGATCGAATCCGTGGGTCCGGGCGTGGACGGTCTTGCACCGGGCGACGCCGTCAGCGTGGTACCGCCGAAATCGATGGTGCAATGGCCGACCTATGGCGAATGGATCCGCATGCCGGCCGCGCTCGTCGTCAAGCATCCGCCGTCGTTGAGCTGGGAAGGCGCCGCGGCGCTGTGGATGCCATACCTGACCGCTTATGGCGCGTTGATCGATGTCGCCGGACTCGGCAAGGGCGACGTCGTGGCGATCACCGCGGCCTCCAGCAGCGTCGGCCTCGCAGCGATCCAGATTGCCAATATGGTTGGCGCCATTCCCATCGCGATCACGCGATCGTCGGCGAAGCGGGCGGCCTTGCTCGACGCCGGTGCGCGGCATGTCGTGGCCTCGGGCGAGGAAGACCTCGAGGCACGGCTGAAGGAGATTGCGGGCGAGCACGGCGTGCGCGTCGTGCTCGACGCGATCGGCGGGCCGATCTTCGAACCGCTGACGGCAGCGATGTCACGCGGCGGCATGCTGATCGAATACGGCGGCCTCAGCCCGTCGCCCACGCCGTTTCCGCTGTTCACGGTCCTGAGCAAATCGCTGACGCTGCGGGGGTATCTGGTGCACGAGACCATCGGCGATCCGGCGCGGCTGGCGGATGCAAAGGCGTTCATCGTGCGCGGAATCGACGAGGGGCAACTGCGGCCGACCATCGCCCGGACCTTTGCGTTCGACCAGATCGTCGAGGCGCATCGGTTTCTGGAGTCGAACGAGCAGTTTGGGAAGGTGGTGGTGAGGGTTTGAAGGGGGCTTTCTGCAAGAGTGGATCAGCGTGTTGAGGCAATCTCCTGCGCTTCAGTTCATTGTTATCTCACCAACGAGCATCGGCTATGCGCCTCCACAATCCCCCGCATCCTGTCGAGATCCTGCGTCAGCTCTGGCTGGAACCTCTGAAGCTGACCATCACCGAAGCGGCCGCCGCTCTGGACGTATCGCGGAAAACCCTGTCCGGGATCGTCAACGGTCGTGCCTCCATCACGCCCGAAATGGCGGTCCGGCTTGACATGGCCTTCGGCAAGAGCGCGGAATCGTGGTTGGCGCATCAGGCCGCGTATGACCTGTGGCAGGTCAATCAGCGGCGCGATGGATTGCATGTGCGGCGGCTGACGTCGGCCACCTGAACAACGCCGCTGACCATTCCGGAGATTGAAAAAAACAAAACAGCCCGGCAAGCCGGGCTGTCCAATAGGGTCGGGAAAGCGTGGGTGCAGTCCGTTCGCTGTCCTCAGACGTTGAACAGGAAGTTCATCACATCCCCATCCTTGACCACATACTCCTTCCCTTCCGCCCGCATCTTGCCCGCTTCCTTGGCGCCCTGTTCGCCCTTGAAGGCGATGAAGTCCTCGAAGGCGATGGTTTGCGCGCGGATGAAGCCGCGTTCGAAGTCGGTGTGGATCACGCCGGCCGCCTTGGGAGCCGTGTCGCCGACGTGGATGGTCCAGGCGCGCACTTCCTTGACGCCTGCGGTGAAGTAGGTCTGCAGGCCGAGCAGCTTGAAGCCGGCGCGGATCACGCGGTCCAGGCCCGGTTCTTCCATGCCGAGGTCGGCCAGGAACACGGCCTTGTCCTCGTCCTCGAGGTCCGCGATCTCGGCCTCGATCGCGGCGCAGACGGCGACGACCGGCGACTTGGTCGTCTCGGCGTACTTGCGCACGGCGTCCAGGTGCGGATTGTTCTCGAAGCCGTCCTCGCGCACGTTGGCGACGTACATGGTCGGCTTGGCGGTGATCAGGCAGAACGGGCGCAGCGCGTCCCATTCCTCGGGCGCCAGATCCAGCGTGCGCACGGCCTTGGCCTCGTCGAGCACGGCCTGGGCCTTCTCCAGCACGGCGACCAGCCGCTGCGCTTCCTTGTCGCCGGCGCGGGCCGGCTTGACGTAGCGTGCCAGCGCCTTTTCGACGGTGGCGAGGTCGGCCAGCGCCAGTTCGGTATTGATGACTTCGATATCGGACAGCGGATCGACCTTGCCGGCCACGTGGATCACGTTCGGATCCTCGAAGCAGCGCACCACGTGCGTGATGGCGTCGGTCTCGCGGATATTGGCCAGGAACTGGTTCCCCAGGCCTTCGCCCTTGGACGCGCCCGCCACCAGGCCGGCGATGTCGACGAACTCGACCGTCGCCGGCACGACGCGCTCGGGTTTGACGATCTCGGCGAGGGCCTTAAGCCTCGGATCCGGCACTTCCACCACGCCGACATTGGGCTCGATGGTGCAGAACGGATAGTTTTCGGCGGCGATGCCGGCCTTGGTCAGGGCGTTGAACAGCGTGGACTTGCCGACGTTGGGCAGGCCGACGATGCCGCATTTGAGGCTCATGGTGTTCCGGGCGGTAAGCGATAGCAAAGCCGGTATTCTAGCGGATGGGCGTCCCGGCGCCCGCCGGTCCAAGCCGCCCGCGTCAGGGGGCCGGCTCGCCTGCCGGGCGAGCGCTGGGTGACCCATCAATGCCGCTGGCTATAATCGCCCCATGACCAGAGCCAGCGCGTCCACGCGGACCTCGTTTTCCCATTTCCAGATTGCCGTGGTTGGCGGCGGCATCGTCGGCAAGACTTGCGCGTTGCTGCTGGCGCAGCAGGGCATGCAGGTCGCGCTGATCGCGCCGCGGCCCGGCAATGCCTCGGCCGCCGCGGCCGCGCCCGGTGAGGGCGAGTGGGACAGCCGCGTCTACGCGTTCTCGGCCAGCTCTCAGGCGTTGCTGAGCCGGCTGCGGATCTGGGAGGCGCTGGACCCGGCCCGGATGCAGCCGGTGCGCGACATGCGGGTGTTCGGCGACGATACCGCGGCGCGGGACGACGCCGGCCTGACCGGCGATCTGCATTTCTCGGCCTACGCGGCCGCGGTGCCGGAGCTGGCGTGGATCATCGAATCGAGCCATGTCGAGCGCGTGCTCGACACCGCGCTGCGCTTCCAGCATCAGGTCCATTGGTATCAGCAGGCCGCCACCGGCTTCGAGCGCGACGAGCTGGGTGTCACGCTGACGCTGGCCGATGGCGCGCGGGTCCGCGCCAACTGCGTGGTCGGCGCCGATGGCGCGCGCTCGTGGGTCCGCACGCAGTGCCACATCGGCGTCAGCACGCGGCGTTACCGGCAGTCTGGGGTGGTCGCGAACTTCGCCTGCGAGCTGCCGCATCACGCGACCGCGTGGCAGTGGTTCCTCGGCGCGCCGCCGAAGCTGCTGGCCGACGAGGAGTCGTGCAACTGCGAAATCCTGGCGATGCTGCCGCTGCCTGGCAATTACCTGTCGATGGTGTGGTCGGCCGACGAGGCCCATGCGCGCGAATTGACCGCGCTGACGCCGGAGCAGCTGGCGCAGGCGGCGATGGACGCGGCCAGCGGCGCGGTCGGCCGCCAGTTCGGCGCGCTGCGTTGCGTGACGCCGGCGCAGGCGTTCCCGCTGGTGCTGCAGCATGCCGAGTGCGTGGTGCAGCCTCATGTGGTGCTGGTCGGCGATGCCGCCCACGTCGTGCACCCGCTGGCCGGGCAGGGCATGAATCTCGGCTTGCGCGATGTCGCGGAACTTGGCCGCGTGATGGCCGCCAAAGAGTCGTTCCGCGACGAAGGCGATCTGCGTCTGCTGCGCCGCTACGAGCGCGCGCGCGCCACCGACCTGCTGTCGCTGACGGCGGCCACCGACGGCCTGCATCGGCTGTTTTCGTTGCAGGGCGGGCTGGCGCGGATGGTGCGCAATACCGGCATGCGGGCGGTGGGCGGCCAGGCGCTGCTCAAGCGCTTCCTGATCGGACGGGCGCTCGGCTGAGCGCCGGCGCCATCGAGGCGGTCCAGCCGCGCAACAAACGCAACCGAAGTAGCCAACGCAACCGACGCGACCAGCGCGCTGCACGCAGCCAACGCCGCCAATGCACCGAACCCATCCGCGGCCGATCCGCCCGGTCCACCCACATCCGAGCCAACCAGAACCCGGAGTCAATATGCCGTATTCCCTCGGGCGCTCCGCCCGCCCGAACCCGCAGCACGCTAACCCGCTGCGCAACGTGCTGACCCAGCGCGCCGCGCGCGCGGTGGCAATGCTGACGCTCGCCGTTGCCACCGCCGCCTTCGCGCACCCGGCACTGGCCGCAAGCGACCCGACCGCGGACCGCATCAAGGCCAACGTGCAGAAGATGCTTGGCGGCCGCGCGGAGATCAAGAGCGTCGAGAAGACGCCGATCGCCGGCCTCTACGAGGTCAATATCGGCGGCCAGCTGGTCTATGCCGATGCCAGCGGGCGCTACATCCTCAATGGCGAGCTGCTCGACACGCGCAGCGGCACCAACCTGACCGAACAGCGGTTGGCCGAGATCAATCGCATCAAGTGGTCCGACCTGCCGCTGTCGCGCGCGATCAAATGGAGCAAGGGCGACGGCAGCCGCCAGGTCGCGGTGTTCTCGGATCCGAACTGCGGTTATTGCAAGCAGATCGAGCAGACCTTCCAGCAGATGGACAACATCACGGTCTACACCTTCCTCTATCCGGTGTTGTCGCCGGACTCGACCGTCAAGGCCAGGCAGGTCTGGTGCGCGTCCGACCGGACCAAGGCGTGGCGCGACTGGATGCTGTCGAAGGTCACGCCGAGCGGTGCCGGCAATTGCAAGACACCGCTGGAAGAAAACCTGGCGCTGGGCCACAGCCTCAATGTCACCGGCACGCCGGCGGTGTTCTTCACCGATGGCACGCGCATTGCGGGCGCGGCCGATGTCGCCACGCTGGAGCGCAAGCTGTCGAGCCTGAAGAAGTAAGGAACCAAGCAGGTCCGGCGCGGCAGGCCGGCGTGGGCCGGCATGGCCTCCAGGGCCTGCACGATCGGATCGCATAACGGATCGCATCCCCAGGAGACACCACCATGACCTTCCGCGCGCTGTTGCTGAACCAGACCGACGGCGACAAGCCGTCGACCCGCGCCGAGATCGCGACGCTGCAGGACGACCAGTTGCCCGCCGACGGCGACGTGCTGGTCGAGATCGACTGTTCAACGATCAACTTCAAGGACGGACTGGCGATCACGGGCCGCAGTCCGGTCGTGCGCAAATGGCCGATGGTGGCCGGCATCGACGGCGCCGGCACCGTGCTGGAATCGTCGAATCCGCGCTGGCGCGCCGGCGACAAGGTGGTGCTGAACGGCTACGGCGTCGGCGAGACGCACTGGGGCTGCCTGGCGCAGCGCGCGCGCCTGAAGGGCGAATGGCTGGTGCGCCTGCCCGAGTCGCTGACGACGCGGCAGGCGATGGCGATCGGCACGGCCGGCTATACCGCGATGCTGTCGGTGCTGGCGCTGGAGGCGTCGGGCGTGCGGCCGGAGCAGGGCGAGGTGTTGGTCACCGGTGCGTCGGGCGGCGTCGGCACCGTCGCGATCGCGCTGCTGGGCAAGCTCGGCTATCGCGTCGTGGCCTCGACCGGCAAGACCGGCGAGGCTGACTTCCTGAAGGCGCTTGGCGCGGCCGACGTCATCGATCGCGCCGAGCTGTCGGCGCCGGGCAAGCCGCTGCAGAAGGAGCGCTGGGCCGCGGTGGTCGATGCGGTCGGCTCGCACACACTGGTCAACGCCATCGCGCAGGTGCGCTACGGCGGCGTGGTGACCGCCTGCGGACTGGCCCAAGGCATGGACTTCCCCGGCTCGGTGGCGCCGTTCATCCTGCGTGGCGTGACGCTGCACGGCATCGACAGCGTGATGGCGCCGATGGCGCGGCGCGAGCAGGCGTGGGCGCGGCTCGCGCAGGACCTGGAACCGGACCGGCTGGCGGCGATCACGCAGGAGATCGGCCTGGCGGAGGCGATCGAAGCGGGCCAGCGCATCATTGCGGGCGGCATGCGCGGACGCGTGGTGGTCGACGTCAATCGCTGACATTGGAGGCGGCGCCGCGCGCGGCGGGCGTACCGCGACGGCAGCAACGCGACACCAACGCATCAGCGCATCAACGCATCAACGCATCAACGCCCGAGCGCGTCAACGGCAGCGCCCGGGCCCACGTGCCCGTGACGCTACAATCGTGGCCATGAAGCCGATCCACTACGCCATTGCCCCGCTTCAGCCCGAAGCGCATCTGTTCGCGGTCACCGTCACGGTGGACGATCCCGATCCCGCCGGCCAACGTTTCTCGCTGCCGGCGTGGATTCCCGGCAGCTACATGATTCGCGAGTTCGCGCGGAACATCGTCAGGATTCGCGCCGATGCCGGCAATGGAGCAGACCGCCGGCCGGTCGCGCTGACCAAGCTCGACAAGCACAGCTGGCAGGCCGAGCCGATCGACCCGGCGCAAGGTCCGCTGACGCTGTCGTACGAGGTCTACGCGTGGGACCTGTCGGTGCGCGCCGCGCATCTGGACCGGACCCACGGCTTCTTCAACGGGACCTCGGTGTTTCTGTGCGTCGACGGCAAGGCCGACCGGCCCTGCACCGTCGACATCCATCCGCCGCAGGGCGACCAATATCGCAACTGGCGCGTCGCCACGGCGATGCCCGAAGCGCCGGGCCGCGGCGGTGCGAAGCGCTATGGCTTCGGCCGCTATCGCGCCGCCGACTACGACGAGCTGATCGATCATCCGGTCGAGATGGGCGAATTCGCGATGGGCTCGTTCAAGGCTTGCGGCGCGCAGCACGACGTGGTGTTCACCGGCCGCGTGCCGCAGCTGGACATCGACCGCGTCTGCCGCGACCTGAAGCGGATCTGCGAGGCGCAGATCCGGCTGTTCGAGCCGCGCAGCGAGCGCGCGCCGTTCCTCGACAGCAATCGCCGCTATGTCTTCATGACGATGGTCACCGGCGACGGCTATGGCGGCCTCGAACATCGCGCCAGCACCGCGCTGATGTGCGCGCGCGGCGATCTGCCGGTGCGCGGCAGCTCGGATACCAGCGCCGAAAGCAGCGAGGGCTACCGCGGCTTCCTGGGCCTGTGCAGCCACGAGTATTTCCATACCTGGAACGTCAAGCGGATCAAGCCGGCGGCCTTCGTGCCGTACCGGCTGCAGGCCGAAACGCATACGCCGCTGCTGTGGCTGTTCGAGGGCTTCACCAGCTATTACGACGACCTGATGCTGGTGCGCAGCGGCTGCATCACCGAGCAGCAATACGTCGAGCTGCTGGCCAAGACCTGGAACGGCGTGCTGCGCGGCAGCGGCCGCACCAAGCAGAGCGTGGCCGACAGCTCGTTCGATGCCTGGACCAAGTACTACCGCCAGGACGAAAACGCGCCCAATGCGATCGTCAGCTACTACACCAAGGGCTCGCTGATCGGCCTGGCGCTGGACCTGACCATCCGCAGCCGCACCGACGGCCGCCGCTCGCTGGACGACGTGATGCGGATGCTGTGGCGGCGCTATGGCCGCGATTTCTACGCGCCCGGCGCGGTGCAGCGCGGCGTCACCGAGGACGAGGTCCATGCGCTGATCGACGAGGTGGCCGGCGTACGCGTGTCCCCGCAACTGCGGGCCTGGACCGAGGGCACCGGCGAGCTGCCGTTGCCCGCGCTGTTCAAGTCCTTCGGCATCCGGGCCGAACTGCGCAAGCCCACGCGCGCGGCCGCGCTCGGCATCAAGACCACCAGCGAGAACGGCTGGGTGCGCGTGACGCAGGTGCTCGACGGCGGCGCGGCGCAGGCGGCCGGCTGGTCGGCCGGCGATCTGCTGGCCGCGGTGGACGGGCTGCGCGTCACGCCGAACGGGGCCGGGCAGCTCGACAAGCTGCTGGCGCGCTATCGCGCCGGCGACAGCGTGCCTTGCCACCTGTTCCGCCGCGACGAGCTGCACGTGCTGCCGGTGACCTTCGCGCCGGAGCCGGCCACCGAATATCGGCTGCAGCTGGAAGAAGGCGGAGATCGGCGCCAGCGCGGCCGCCATCCATTGCGCGCACGCTGGCTGGGCCGGTAAGCTGGCGGCCCCGCCGTTTGCCGTAGCTCGTCCGCCGTAGCTCGCCCACCGCGCCCGCATGCAATACGCCCACGATCCCCGCACCTTCGTTTTCTCGCATTACGTCTATCGCGGCCTGCGCTCGGCCACCGGCGTCATCGGCGCGACGCTGATCGCGCTGCAGCTGGCCGACCTGCCGACCGCGATGGTGGTGTCGATGGGCGCGCTGTGCACGAGCCTGATGGACCTGCCCAGCCCGGTGAACCACAAGTTCAACGAGATGCTGGCCAGCGTGCTGTTGTGTACCGCGGTGACGCTGATCGTCGCGCTGGTCACGCCGTTCCCGCGCGTGCTGCCGGTCGTGCTGGTGCTGGTCACCTTCCTGGCCGGCATGATGACCGTCTACGGCAACAAGACGATGCCGTTGCAGTTCTCGACGCTGTTCGTGATGACGCTGACGTTGAGCGAGGACTTCGTCGTGCGGCGCGCGATCGAGCATGCGCTGCTGTTCGGCGCCGGCGCGGCCGCGTACATGGCCTATGCGATGGCGGTCAGCTGGCTGATGGAGCGGCGCACCAAGCAGCAGATCCTGGCCGAATCGCTGTACGAGCTGGCCGCCTATCTCGAGATCAAGGCCGGCTTCTACGATGCCGGCAACGACTACGACGAGCAGTTCAACGCGCTGGTGCGGCAGCAGATCGTGGTCGCGGAGCGGCAGCAGGCGGCGCGCGACCTGGTGCTGCGCGGCAACCGCACGCTGCACGACGGACTGCTGGTGCAGGTCCATCTGCGGATGCTGGACCTGTACGAATACATCCTGTCGACCAATACCGACTACCCGCTGCTGCGCCAGACCTTCGCCGGCACGCCGGTGCTCGACGCGCTGCGGCGGCTGATCCGGCTGATGTGCCAGGACGTCGAGGGCATCGCCTATGACGTGACGCGCGGCCGGCCCTCGTATGCCGAGGTCGATTACCGCGAGGCGCTGCGCGCGGTCGCCGACGAGATCGCGATGCTGCGGCACCACCATATCGATCCGGCCGCGATGACGGCGCTCGGCGAGACGCTCGACATGATCAAGGGCGCGATCGCGCTGGTCGAGCAGCTGCACGTGGCCTCGCGCACGCCGGTCGAGCCGCGCCAGGTGCTGCCCGGCCCCGACATGACGCCATTCCTGACGCGCCAGCGCTACGAATGGCGCGTGCTGCGCGACAACCTGCACTGGCGCGCGCCGGTGTTCCGCTTCTCGCTGCGGGTCACGATGGCGGTGGCGGCCGGGCTGGTATTGGCAAGCTATCTGCCCTACGCCTCGCACAGCTACTGGATCCTGCTGACCATCATCGTCATCCTGAAGCCGAACTTCAGCATGACCAAGCAGCGCTACAACGACCGCCTGATCGGCACGCTGATCGGCTGCATCATCGCGTTGGCGATCCTGCGCGTGGTGCACGAGCCGCTGGTGCTGCTGGCGGTGCTGTTCGTCTCGCTGGTGGCCAGCGCGACCTTCGTCACGATCAAGTACCGCTACACGGCGATCGCGGCGTGCGTGCAGGTGCTGGTGCAGATCAACCTGCTGATGCCGGGCTCGACGGTCGTCGGCGAGCGGCTGGTCGATACGGTGATCGGCGGCGTGATCGCATCGATCTTCAGTTTCGTGCTGCCGAGCTGGGAATATCGCGCGATTCCGGCGCTGGTCGAGAACGTGCTGAACGCCAACCGCCGCTATATCGCGGCCACGCGTGATCTGCTGCTGGGAAAAACGGGGGATGACTTCGCCTATCGGGTCGAGCGCAAGCAGTTCATGGACAGCCTGTCGGCGCTGATCGGCTCGTTCCAGCGGATGCTCGACGAGCCCAAGAGCCGGCACCGCGCCGTGGACAACCTGAACCGCTTCATCGTGCAGAACTACCTGGTCGCGGCCCATGTCGCCGCGGCGCGCATCCAGGTGCGCCAGCACGCCGACGAGCTGGACCTGCCGGCCGCGCGCGCCGCCATCGAGGAGGCGACCGAGGCGGCCAGCCGCAGCCTGCGGCTGGCCAGCGAGCGGCTGCTCGAGGGCGACCGCGGCGAGGGCCGGGGCGCGGGCTTCATCCGCCGGCGGGCGGCGCCGGTGGAGCAGCCGGCCGCGGCCGTGACAGAACCGGGCGCGGCGGGGGACAGCGACACCGACACCGCCGCAGCACCGAAACCATCGGAACCATCGGAACCACCGGGAGCCGCCGAGGCAGCGGACTCGCGCGCCGAGGCGACCGGGCACAAGCAAGCGACGGAGGCGCCGGGCGAAAACGGCGCCGGGCAAGCGAAGGAAACCGAGGATGCCACCGTGGCCGCCGACGCGGCTGCCGATGCCGCGCTCGCCGAAGCCACCGAACGGCGCGCCCGCCTCGCCGATTCGGCCGACCGCTGGCATACCGAAACGCTGGTGCAGACCGCCGGCGCCCCGGAACCCGGCGGCACCGCCAGCTCGACCGGCCGCGCCGCCAACGCGGTGCTCGAGCGCCGGCTGCGCGCGCTGCGCGCCGACGCCGCCAAGATCGCGCTGCGCACCGGCGCGATCGGCCGTGCAATCCGGCAGCGTGCCTGAACGCCAGCCGCCCGCCCGCGGCCAGGCCGGCTTCCGCGCACGGGGGTGGTCATGGCCGCGTCATCGCACTAGTCTACGGTTGTACGGATGTATGGGCGTACGGACTCGCAAGGAGGAACGGCGATGGAAACCTGGCACATCGTGGCGCACGGCAAGGTGCAGGGCGTCGGCTATCGTGCGGCCTGCGAGGATCTGGCGATCCAGCTCGGCCTGGGCGGCTGGGTACGCAACCGCGACGATGGCACCGTCGAGGTGATGGCGTACGGGCCGCCGGAGCGGTTGGCGACACTGCGCGAATGGATGGAGCAGGGCCCGCCGGCGGCACAGGTGGAAAGGCTCGAGGTCGAGCCCGGCGAGGGGGAGTTCGAGCTGTTCGAGTGGCGCACCACGTAGTCGCTTGCTCGTCGTTCCCGCGCGGGCGGGAACCCGGCGGCTTTCACGATCACGCAAGCCTCGCTGGGCCCCGCGTTCGCAGGGGCGACGATACATTCGCGCCTGGTGTCATCGCGCCTGGTGCGCGCTCCAGTCGATCGGCTCGCGCTGGTGCTCGACCAGCCAGTCGTTGGCGAGGCGGAAATGCCCGCAGCCAAGAAAGCCGCGATGGGCAGACAGCGGCGACGGGTGCGGCGCCTCCAGGATGCAGTGCTCGCCGGTCAGCAGGTCCTTCTTGGCCTGCGCGTGGCTGCCCCACAGCAGAAACACCAGATGCTCTCGGCTGGCCGCCAGCGCCGCGATCAGGCAGTCGGTGACCGCTTCCCAGCCGCGCCGGGCGTGGCTGGCGGCTTGTCCCTGCTCGACGGTCAGCACGGTGTTCAGCAGCAGCACGCCCTGCCGCGCCCAGCCTTCCAGATTGCCGGAGGCCGTGGGCCGCGCCACCGCCGGGTCGCCGTACTCGGCGGCGATTTCCTTGAAGATATTGCGCAGGCTCGGCGGCACCCGCACGCCGTCCGGCACCGAAAAGGCCAGGCCATGCGCCTGCGGCACCTCGATGCCATCGACCACGCCGACGCCGTGATAGGGGTCCTGGCCGAGGATCACGACCTTGACCGCCTCGGGCGGCGTCAGATGCAGCGCGTGGAAGACGTCGCGCGGGAACACCGGCTTGCCGGCGGCGCGTTCGCCGTCGACGAAGTCGGCGAGCCGCTGCCATGCGGGCGTGGCCAGGCACGGCGCCAGCAGCGCGCGCCAGGCGGGCGGCAGGGCGTCGGCCTGCGCCGCCAGCGGCGTCCACCGGGGCGGCGGCGCGCTGGCGGGCGCGGCATTGGCGGGTGCATTGGCGTCTGCGTCGGTCTGTGCGTCGGCCTGCGTATCGGCCCTTGCGTCGGCGCCGGCATCGCTCGCCACGCCGGCGAACAGTTCGCCCTGGCCGGTTTCGGCGGCAGATCGGTTCGGACGGCGGCCCATCAGGCGGCTCCCGCCGGCGAGCCGGCTTGCTTGGCCAACGCGTAGCCGCGCGCGGCCTTGCTGCGGTCCGACGGCGTCAGCGCGGCGACCGCGCCGAGCCGCTCGCCGAGCGCGCGCAGCGTCGCGGCAGCCTGTGACGGATCGCCCGACAGCCATTCCAGTTCGAGTTCATGGATGGTCTCGCGCGCCGACCCCGACGCCGGCGTGGTGCCATCCTCCGACACCGCGGCGATCACGCCGGCGTCCAGCGCCGCTTCGATTTCGGCTTCGCCCTGCGCTTGCCCGTGTGTCTCGCCGGCGCCGGCGCCGGTCAGCGGGCAGCGCAGCCGCCAGGTCCGCCGCACGAAATCGGTGCGGAACACCGGCCGCAGCCGGCCCAGCAGCGGCTCGAGCAGCGCGCGCGCCTCGTCGTCGAGCTTCGCCGGCTCCAGCGCTTCGCCGGCGACCTCGGTCTCCCATTCGTTGCGCGTGGCCAGCCCGGCCTCGCTGCGCCCGGCGGTCTTCAACGTCTGCAGCCAGCGCTTGCCGTCGCGGCGCAGCCGCAGCGCGGCGCGCGCCTGCGCCAGCTCATGGGCCGGCGTGTCGAAATAGACGTTGAGCAGATGCGATTCGCCGACGGCCTGCGCGTTGGCGTCGAGCCAGGCCACCAGCGCAGCCGCGGCGGCGGCATCGGGTACTGCCAGTTTCAGTTCGATTTCCTGGGCCATCGGATCGGTCGGTGCGCCGCCGTAAGAGCGGTGAATGGTGGAAATCAGGCGAACAGCCGGGCCAGCTCGGCGCCCGGGTCCTTGGCGCGCATGAACGCTTCGCCGACCAGGAAGGCGTGCACATTGGCCTCGCGCATCCGGGACACGTCGTCCGGTCCGAGAATGCCGGACTCGGTGACCACCAGCCGGTCCGCCGGCATCGCCGGCAGCAGGTCCAGCGTGTTCTGCAGCGAGACCTCGAAGGTGCGCAGATTGCGGTTGTTGACGCCGACCAGCGGCGTCTTCAGCCGCAGCGCCGCTTCGAGCTCGGCGCCGTCGTGGACCTCGACCACCACGTCCATGCCCAGTTCGTGCGCGCAGGCCTCGAGGTCGGCCATCAGGCCCGGATCGAGCGCGGCGACGATCAGCAGGATCGCATCGGCTCCCCAGGTGCGGGCCTCGTAGACCTGGTACAGGTCCACCATGAAGTCCTTGCGCAGCGCCGGCAGCGGGCAGGCGCCACGTGCGCGGCGCAGGTAGTCGGCATGGCCCTGGAAGAAGTGTTCGTCGGTCAGCACCGACAGGCAGGCCGCGCCATGGCCGGCGTAGCTCTCGGCGATCGCTTCGGGCACGAAATGCTCGCGCAGCACGCCCTTGGACGGCGACGCCTTCTTGATCTCGGCGATCACGCCGGCGTGGCCGGCCCCGATCTTCGCGCGCAATGCCGCGCCGAATCCGCGCGGCGCCAGGCCGGGTTCTGCGCGCAGGCTCTCCGCTTCGGCGCGCAGACTGGGCAGGTCGCGGCGCTTGCGCGCGGCGCTGACTTCGTCGGCCTTGACGGCCAGGATCTTCTGCAGGATGTCGGACATGCTTGCTTGCCTCTGATTACTGGAACTGCCGCGTCGCCTGCACGAACTCGTCGAGCTTGGCGCGCGCAGCGCCGCTGGCGATCGCCTCGCGCGCGCGGGCGATGCCGTCCTCGATCGACGACGCGACATTGGCCGCATACAGCGCGGTGCCGGCGTTCAGCGACACGATCTCGCGCGGAGTGCCCGGCACGTTGGACAGCGCCTCGAGCAGCATCTCTTTCGATTCGGCAGCGTCGGCGACCTTCAGGCCGCGGTTGGAGATCATCGACAGCCCGAAGTCCTCCGGATGGATCTCGTACTCGCGCACCTCGCCGTCCTTGAGCTCGCCGACCAGCGTGGCGGCGCCCAGCGACACCTCGTCCATGCCGTCCTTGCCGTAGACCACCAGCGCGTGACGGGCGCCCAGGCGCTGCATCACGCGGACCTGGATGCCGACCAGATCGGGGTGGAACACGCCCATCAGGATATTGGGCGCGTCGGCCGGGTTGGTCAGCGGGCCCAGGATGTTGAAGATCGTGCGAACGCCCATCTCCTTGCGGATCGGCGCGACGTTCTTCATCGCGGGATGGTGCGTCGGCGCGAACATGAAGCCGATGCCGGTCTGTTCGATGCACCGGCCGACTTGCTCGGGCGTCAGCATGATGTTGACGCCGAGCGCCTCCAGCACGTCGGCGCTGCCGGACTTCGAGCTGACGCCGCGGTTGCCGTGCTTGGCGATGCGCGCGCCGGCCGCGGCCGCGACGAACATCGACGCGGTCGAGATATTGAACGTATGCGAGCCGTCGCCGCCGGTGCCGACGATGTCGACGAAATGCTCGCGCTCGGACACCGTGACCTTGTTGGCGAATTCGCGCATCACCTGCGCGGCGGCGGTGATCTCGCCGATGGTCTCCTTCTTGACGCGCAGCCCGGTCAGGATCGCGGCGGCCATTACCGGCGAGATCTGCGCCTGCATGATCTGCCGCATCAGATGCAGCATCTCGTCGTGGAAGATCTCGCGGTGTTCGATGCAGCGCGTCAGCGCTTCCTGGGGCGTGATGGGCATGGCGGTCTCGCAGGCGTGGGGTTCGTTCGATCGGTCGCGTGAGGGGGCGGGAGCAAGGGCAGGGGCGAGCGGGGCGTCGAGCCGTTTCATCGCGCCGCCTTCAGGAAGTTGTCCAGCAGCGTGTGGCCGTGTTCGGACAGGATCGACTCGGGATGAAACTGCACGCCCTCGATCGCGAACTGCTTGTGCCGCACGCCCATGATCTCGCCGTCGGGGGTCCATGCGGTGACCTCGAGGCAGTCGGGCAGCGTCTCGCGCTCGATCGCCAGCGAATGATAGCGCGTCACGTCGAACGCCCTGGGCAGGCCGGCGAACACGCCCTGCTGCGTGGTCTCGATGCGGCTGACCTTGCCGTGCATCACCTGCTTGGCGCGGATCACCTTGCCGCCGAACGCCTCGCCGATCGCCTGATGGCCCAGGCACACGCCCAGGATCGGCAGCTTGCCGGCGAAGTGCTTGAGCACGGCCACCGAGATGCCGGCCTCGGCGGGGCTGCACGGGCCGGGCGAGATGCAGATGCGCTCGGGCGCCAGCGCCTCGATTTCATCGATCGTGATCTCGTCGTTGCGGTGGGTCCGCACGTCGGCGCCGAGTTCGCCGAAGTACTGCACCAGGTTGTAGGTGAACGAGTCGTAGTTGTCGATCATCAGCAGCATGATTCACCCGGCTTGGAAATTGGTGGACATGGAACGCACGTGCGCCTTGCCAAGCGGCCTGGCGGCGCGCGGACGCACGAAGCGACGGCCGCGGGCTGGCGCGCAGCGGCGAATCGGAACGGTTGAAGCGGGGGAGGGGTTCGACGGCATCGGCAGATCTCCTGGGTATCTAGGAGCCGCCGCACCGGTGAGCTGTCGGACCGCACGTTTGCCAACCGGAACGGCGGCAAGGTGCGAACAAGAACGCAACGACGTGCCGCTTCCTAGTGGAAGCGCCACCAACGGGACGAATGCGACGAAACGGTCGGAGCCCGGAAGGTCATCGTGGTTCTAGGTCGGACGATTGGGTGATCAGGTCGATCGAGGGTGATCGGTCTGTGTTCGGAGGTTACACGGAAAGCGACGCTTTGTGGGGCACCGCGCATCCGCAACGAAGTCGCTACTTTAACTTGCCTCGCACGCCGGTGTCGAGCGTAGGCGCTCCCCGGCGGCGGGCCCGTGCCGCAATCCCCAACCAGGGTTGGGGGCGGCGGAAGCGGAATTTGGCGCGTTTTCTATCGTTCACAATCGATTTTCAGCTTCTTCACTACACTTTGCGAAGTTTTGCGGCTCCGCACCTTGCGCCATTGCAGCGGTTGCGGTTGCACGACGCCATCCCCTCTGCGATGGCCATCCGGCGCGGTTCTTCGGTGCCCGCCGGATCCCGTAGGTCCTCCCCCGTCGATCTCCGCAGGCGGGACAGACCCGATCGGGTTCCGTGCCCTCGTGCCGCCCTTCCCTAGCCGATAACGGACTCGCGTGCGCGCCATCGATGCACGCCGCGGGCGCTTGACCATCACAGCGAGACAGGCTGCGGAGTCCCAATGGAGTCTTTGATGACGCGTCATTCGCGCTCTCCTGCCCGCGTTCCGGCCGATAGCCGCCGTCTGCCGGCGTTGCGGCGGCGTACCCCGGTGCAGCTGGCCGTCGGGCTGGCGGCGGCGATGTCGTGCCTGGCGGTGCCGGCACATGCCGCACCGGCGCAGGCCGGCCAGCAATACGATGCGCTGATCCAGCGCGCCCGCGCCGGCGACT
Source organism: Cupriavidus gilardii (assembly GCF_013347325.1). Classification (NCBI taxonomy): domain Bacteria; kingdom Pseudomonadati; phylum Pseudomonadota; class Betaproteobacteria; order Burkholderiales; family Burkholderiaceae; genus Cupriavidus; species Cupriavidus gilardii. The sequence continues at coordinate 303,948 of NZ_CP054624.1, forward strand.
ACGAACCGGCGCTGACCGCGCTGCGCGAGCGGCTGGCGCAGGCGCCGGCCGACCGCCGCGCCGCCTACGACCGCATGATCATCGCCGGCTGGGCCGGCCGCCCCGCCGAGGTCCTCGAGACGTATCGCGGCCTTGGCGGCGACGCCAGCCAGCTGCCTGCCGAGGTGCTGGCCGCCGTCGCACGCGCCGAGCGCGACGAGCGCCAGTGGGACGCGTCGCTGGCGCACTATCGCGAAGGCCGGCAACGTTTCCCGGCGCGCCAGGACTTTGCCCTGGGCGAGATCCTGGTGCTGGCCGACAGCGGCCGCACCGCCGACGCCGTCGCGGCGGGCAGGGCGCTGGTCGAGCGGCAGCCGACCAGCCCCGATGCCCGGATTGCGCTGGCCTACGCGCATACCCGCGCCAACGATCCGTACGAGGCGCTGTTCGAGGCCGACCGCGCGCATGGCCTGGCCCCGCAGCGCAAGGACGTGGTGCGCGAATACGTACGCGCGCTCGAGCATGCCGGACTGCCGGAAGCCGCGCTGCGCGTGGCGGACGAACATCCCGGCCTGCTGGACCGGGCCGACCGGCTCGAACTGGAACTGGACGCGACCGCCGAACAGGTGCGGCTTGCCGACATGCCGACCCGGACCGAAGCCGAGCGCTTCGCCATCGCCGACCGCGCGCTGGCCCGCTACGAGCAACTGCTGCCGCAACTGCGCGGCACCGGCCCGCGCGGCGAGGCCCAGCTGCGCCGCGCCCGCATCGACCGGCTCGCCGCGCTGCATGCGCGCGTGCGGATGCAGGACCTGGTCGACGAATACGAGGCGCTGCGGGCCGAGGGCGTCGAGGTCCCGGCCTTTGCGTTGTCCGACGTGGCCGCGGCCTATCTCTATCTGCGTCATCCCGAACAGGCCGAGACGCTGTACGCGCAGGCAATCCGCGAGGCCTATCCGCCGGGCGGCGACGCCGAGGCGCGGCTGGCAGCGCAGACGGGTCTGTACTTCGCGCATGCCGAGGCCGAGAAGTTTCCGCCGGCCGGCGAGGTGGTGGAGCAGGCCAGCGCCGAGCAACCGCGCTGGCGGTGGCTGCGCGGCCAGCCGACGCGGCAGCCGAACGATCTGTGGCTCGATGCCGCCGAGGTCAGCGCGCGTTCGCGCCGGCAGGCCGACGACACCGTCGACGCGCAGCAGCGGCTCGAGGAGCTGGTCAGCCATGCACCGGGCAATTCGCGGCTGCGCGTGCTGCTGGCCGAGCTGTACCGGGCCCGCGGCTGGCCGCGCCAGGCCGAGGGCGAGCTGAAGCTGGCCGAAACGCTGGCGCCGCGCGCCGTGCCGCTCGAGGTGCAGCAGGGCCATGCCGCGCTGGACCTGCAGGAATGGCGCCAGGCCGAGATGCTGCGCAACGACACGATGGCGCGCTATCCCGAAGACCTTGCGGTCCGGCGCCTGGACCGCGACTGGCAGGTCCACAACAAGTCGGAGCTGCGCATCGAGGGCTATCGGGGCCTCGCCAACGACAGCGCCGTGGTCGGCAACGGCAACTTCGGCATCGAGGCGGTGCTGTACAGCCCGCCGATCCACTACGACTGGCGCGCCTTCGGCGGCATCGGCTATGCGACCGGCCGCTTCCAGGAAGGCAGCGTCGACTACCGCTGGGCGCGCACCGGCGTGCAATACCGCGTGCGCGACCTGACGCTGGAGGGCGAGGTCTCGGCGCACGACTATGGCGGCGGCAACGGCGGCCGTGCCGGCGGCCGGCTGTCGGCGCAATACGACATCGACGACCGCTGGCAGGTCGGCGCCTCGGGCGCGCTGCGCTCGACCGGCACGCCGCTGCGGGCGCTGAAGCAGGGCATCTACGCCGATACGTTGGCGGCGTTCGCGCGCTACCGCGCCAGCGAGCGCAGCGAGTGGATGTTCACGGTGGCGCCGTCGCGCTTCAGCGACGGCAACGATCGCCTCGAGGGCGGTGTCGCCGGCGTGCAGCGCTTCTACACCGCGCCGCACCTGAAGGGCGACCTGCTGGTCGACATCTGGGCCTCGCGCAATACGCGCCGGGACACGCCGTACTACAACCCGCGCTCGGACCTGACCATGCTGCCGTCGGTGCGGCTGACGCACACGCTGCATCGCCGCTACGAGACCGTGTGGGAACAGCAGTTCCTCGCCGGCGCGGGCGCCTACGCGCAGCGCGGCTACGGCACCGGCGCCATCATGATGATCGGCTATGGCCAGCGCTTCCGCACCAACGACGTGTTCGACGTCGGCGCCACGATCACCGGCACCAGCCGACCGTACGACGGCCAGCGCGAGCGCGAACTGCGCATCGTGTTCGACCTGACCTACCGATTCTGAACGGGATGCATGCCATGGACGCAACCTTGATGCGCCCTTATCGCGCTTTTCTGATGCTGTTGCTGGCGCTGGCCACGTTGCTGCTGGCCGCCTGCGCCAAGGACATTCCGGTGTTCACGCCGCCGGCCGACCGGCCTGTCGCGAAGGCCGAGCAACCGTGGCCGCGCAACCATGTCGCGGTGCTGGCGTACCACGACGTGGAGGACCGCGATCCGGACCAGGCCTATCTGAGCGTACGCACCGACCATCTGATCCGCCAGCTGGCCTGGCTGCGCGAGAACGGCTATCGGCCGGTCACGGTCGACCAGATCCTGGCCGCCCGCAACGGCGGCCCGGCGCTGCCGGACCGCGCGGTGCTGCTGACCTTCGACGACGGCTATCGCAGCTTCCATACGCGCGTGCTGCCGATCCTGAAGGCCTATCGCTGGCCCGCCGTGCTGGCGCCGGTCGGCGTGTGGCTCGATACGCCCGAGAACAAGCCCGTCGATTTCGGCGGCACGCCGACCGAGCGGGACCGCATGCTGACCTGGCAGCAGGTGCGCGAGATCGCCGCCTCGGGTCTGGTCGAGATCGGCGCCCATACCGACGCGCACCACTACGGCGTGCTGGCCAATCCGCAGGGCAACACGCAGCCGGTGGCCGCGGTGCATGCCTACGACAGCAAGACGGGCACCTACGAGAGCGACGCCGCCTATGAGAAGCGCGTGCGCGACGACGTGCAGCGGATCACCGAGAAGGTTCGCCGCATCACCGGCAAGCCGGTGCGTGTCTGGATCTGGCCGTACGGCGCCGAGAGCGGCTCGGCGCTGCGCATCATCGGCGAGAACGGCTACCAGATGGCGCTGACGCTGGAAGACGGGCTCGCGACGGTGGACAAGATGATGTCCGGCGCCCGCCTGCTGATCGGCGACGACCCTGGCCTGCGCGGCTTCGCGCAATCGGTGGTCGAGATGGAGCAGCAGCAGAACATGCGCGTCGCCCACGTCGATCTGGACTATATCTACGATGCCGATCCGGCCCAGGTCGACCGCAATCTGGACAAGCTGGTGCAGCGCATCTACGACCTGAAGATCGACACGGTGTTCCTGCAGGCCTTTGCGGATCCCGATGCCAGCGGCCTGGTCAAGTCGGTGTACTTCCCCAACCGCGTGCTGCCGGTGCGCGCCGATCTGTTCAACCGCGTCGCCTGGCAGTTGCGGAACCGGACCAACGTCAAGCTCTATGCGTGGATGCCGGTGCTGGCGCTGGACCTGGACAAGTCGATCGCCCGCGTGTCGCGCTGGGATCCGAAGACCGGCGGCATCGACGTCGATCCGAAGCAGTACCGGCGCCTGTCGCCGTTCGATCCGGTGGCCCGCCAGCGCATCGGCGAGCTGTACGAGGACCTGGCGCGCCATGCGGTGTTCGACGGCATCCTGTTCCACGACGACGCCGTGATGAGCGACTTCGAGGATGCCAGCGCGCCGGCGCTGGCGGCCTATCGCAAGGCCGGGCTGCCCGACTCGATCGAGGCGCTGCGTGCCAATCCGGAGACGATGCAGCGCTGGACGCGCTTCAAGAGCCGTGCGCTGGTCGACTTCACGCACGAGCTGACCGCCCGGGTGCGCGCCATTCGCGGTCCGGCGATCAAGACTGCGCGCAACATCTTCGCCGCGCCGATCCTGCAGCCGGAGAGCGAGGCCTGGTTCGCGCAGAACCTCGACGACTTCCTCGCCGCCTACGACTGGACCGCGCCGATGGCCATGCCGTACATGGAGCAGGTGCCGGCCGGCAAGGAGAACGCGTGGCTCGACTCGATGGTCGACACCGTCGCCAAGCGCCCGGGCGCGCTGCGCCGCACGGTGTTCGAGCTGCAGAGCCGCGACTGGCGCAAGGCCGATGCGCCGCCGGTGGACAGTGCCGTGCTGGCGGGCTGGATGCAGCGCCTGCAGCGCCGCGGCGCCCGCAACTTCGGCTACTACCCGGACGACTTCCATAACAACCAGCCTCGGCTCGACGTGATCCGGCCGGCGCTGTCCAACGCCTGGTACCCCGCGCCATGATCGAACGTCTATTTGCCCTGATCGTCCTGTGCATCGCGCTCGGCCTGCCGATCGGCCTGGCCGTGCTGGCGACCGGCGACCTGCTGCTTGCCTTCGTCTTCTTCTATCCGCTGTTCATGTCGGGACTGTGGATGGCCGGCGGCGTCTATTACTGGTGGCACTGGGAACGCAAGTGGTCCTGGGACGAACACCGCCAGCCGCCCAAGGTGGCCGGCGAGCCCTTCATCTCGATCCTGGTGCCGTGCTTCAACGAGGAGAAGAACGGCGAGGAAACACTGCTCGCCGCGCTCGGCCAGCGCTATCCGAACTTCGAGGTGATCGCCATCAACGACGGTTCGCGCGACGGCACCGGCGCGCTGCTCGATGCGATGGCGGCCAGGCACGAGCGGCTGCGCGTGGTTCACCTGGCCCAGAACCAGGGCAAGGCGATGGCGCTGCGCATGGGCGCGCTGGCCGCGCGCGGCGAGTATCTGGTCTGCATCGACGGCGACGCGGTGCTCGATCCGGATGCGGCTGCCTATCTGGTCGCGCCGATGGTCGACAACCCGCGCGTCGGCGCGGTGACCGGCAACCCGCGCATCCGCACCCGCTCGACGCTGATCGGCCGCATCCAGGTCGGCGAGTTCTCGTCGATCATCGGGCTGATCAAGCGGACCCAGCGCGTCTACGGCCAGGTGTTCACGGTGTCCGGCGTGGTCGCGGCCTTCCGCCGCCGCGCGCTCGATCGGGCCGGCTACTGGAGCCTGGACATGATCACCGAGGACATCGACATCAGCTGGAAGCTGCAGCGCGACCACTGGTCGATCTTCTACGAGCCGCGCGCGCTGTGCTGGATCCTGATGCCCGAGACGCTGCGCGGCCTGTGGAAGCAGCGCCTGCGCTGGGCACAGGGCGGCGCCGAGGTGTTCCTGAAGAACGTGCGCTCGATCTGGATCTGGCGCCATCGCCGGCTGTGGCCGCTGATGGCCGAGTACTGCCTGTCCGCGGGCTGGGCCTTCATCTTCGCGATGTCGATCATCCTGTGGGCACTGGGCCATTTCGTCGACCTGCCCGACAACGTCCGCATCGAGAAGCTGGTGCCGCCAGGCTTTACCGGCATGGTGCTGGCGGTGGTGTGCGTGCTGCAGTTCGCGATCAGCGTGGCGATCGACCGCCGCTACGAGCCGAAGCTGGGCCGCTCGATGTACTGGACGATCTGGTATCCGCTGGCCTTCTGGATGATCGGCATGCTGACCACGCTGATGGCCTTCCCCAAAGTCATGCTCAAGACCCGGCGCCGCGCCCGTTGGACCAGCCCGGATCGCGGCATCAAATCGATGAGGTCGTGATGAATCCCGATGACATGATCGTTCGCACCAGGCGCACGCGGCTGGGCTGGCTGATCGACGCGCTGCTGACCGCGCTGGCCTGGATCGGCTTCGGCTACCTGTGCGTGACCGGGCTGCAGGCGGTGCTGCGGCACGCCAATGCGGGTCCGGACGTGCCGTTCTGGTCGGCACTGCTGCCGACCGCGGGCACGCTGTCGATCTACGTGGTGGTGGGGCTGTTCAATGGCGTGGTGCTGCTGAGCTGGGCGCTCTACAACCAGTACCGCTTCTCCGGCCTCGATCGGCGCAAGCCGATCCCGGCGCTGCGCGACGACGAACTGGCGCGCAGCTTTCACGTGTCGCGCCAGCAGTTGCACGCGCTGCAGCGGGCCAAGGTGGCGGTGGTCGACCATGAGGGCGACGGCACGATCGCGGACGTGCATCTGCCGCATGCGGTGCAAGCGCCGGCCCGGGAAACTGCCGCGGTGAAGTAACGCTGGTCGTTCCCGCGCAGGGGGGAACCCAGTGGCTTTTTCCATTTTTCAGCCCGGAGGGAAGACGCTGGGCCCCCGCGTGCGCGGGGGCGACAAACTCCCTGGGCTGCAGCCGGCGCTTACGCGAAGTCCGAGTCCAGCCCGTCCTGGACCTGCTCGGCGGCGCGGATCACCGCGCGCGCCTTCGCCTCGGTCTCGCGCCATTCGGCCTCGGGATCCGAATCGGCCACGATGCCGGCGGCCGCCTGCACATACAGATTGCCATCCTTGACGATGCCGGTGCGGATCGCGATCGCCAGGTCCATCTCGCCGCCGAACGACAGGTAGCCGACCGCGCCGCCGTAGATGCCGCGCTTGCGCGGTTCGAGCTCGTCGATGATTTCCATGGCCCGCACCTTCGGCGCGCCGCTCAGCGTGCCGGCGGGGAAGGTCGCGCGCAGCACGTCCAGATTGCTGATGCCGTCCTTCAGCGTGCCCTCGACCGAGCTGACGATGTGCTGCACGTGCGAGTATTTCTCGATCACCATCTGGTCGGTGACCTTGACCGAGCCGGTTTCCGCGATGCGGCCGATGTCGTTGCGGGCCAGGTCGATCAGCATCACATGCTCGGCGATCTCCTTCGGATCGTTGAGCAGCTCGGTGGCCAGCTGTGCGTCGCGCTCGGGCGTATTGCCGCGCGGCCGCGTGCCGGCCAGCGGGCGGATCGTCACCACACGGCGCGAGCGTGTCTCGCCCTGTTCGCTGGTGCGGCGCGTTTCCTGCCGCACCAGGATTTCCGGCGACGCGCCGACGATCTGGAAATCGCCGAAGTTGTAGAAGTACATGTACGGCGACGGGTTCAGCGAACGCAGCGCGCGGTACAGCGACAGCGGCGCGTCGCGGTAGGGCTTGGTCAGCCGCTGGCCGATCTGCACCTGCATCATGTCGCCGGCCACGATGTACTCCTTGGCCTTGGCCACTGCGGCCAGATAGTCCGCCTTGTCGAATTCGCGGTAGACCTCGGTCTGCACCGACGGGCTGGTGACCGGCACGTCGACCGGCTGGCGCAGCTTCATGCGCAGGTCGCGCAGGCGCTGGCGCGCGCGCGAATAGGCCTCGGGCATGCCGGGGTCGGCGTAGACGATCAGATAGAGCTTGCCCGACAGGTTGTCGATGACGGCCAGTTCCTCGCACAGCAGCAGCTGGATGTCGGGCAGGCCGAGGTCGTCGGGCTTCTGCGTGTTGGCCAGCTTCTTCTCGATGTAGCGCACCGTGTCGTAGCCGAAATAACCGGCGAGGCCGCCGCAGAAGCGGGGCAGGCCGGGGCGCAGCGCGACCTTGAAGCGCCGCTCGAAGGCGGCGATGAAGTCCAGCGGATTGCCCTCGTGGGTCTCGACCACCTTGCCGTCGGTGACGACTTCGGTGCGTTGCCCGTAGGCGCGCAGCAGCGTGCGCGCATGCAGGCCGATGAAGGAATAGCGGCCGAAGCGTTCGCCGCCGACCACCGATTCGAGCAGAAAGGTGTTGACGCCGCGCGTTTGCGACTGTGCCAGCTTCAGATACAGCGACAGCGGCGTTTCGAGGTCGGCGAAGGCCTCGGCGATCAGCGGAATGCGGTTGTAGCCCTGGTCGGCCAGCGATTTGAATTCGAGTTCGGTCATGACGGTCCTCTGGGACGGCGCACCGGGGCGCGGCGACAAGGTGATCCCCGGCGGGCGATTCTGGGAGGGGCAGGATGGCCGAAGCACCGGCCCCGTCGGGCGGCTCGCCGGAACGCCACTGTCGCTCCATGTCGAGCCAGCGGGCGTATTGCGCGTTCGGGTAACGCTAGCAGGGATTGCCGGGAAGGAAAACCGGGCCGGCAGGACCGCCGGTCTGATCGCAATGCCTTGCCGATGGCCAGGCCGGACGCGATCAGCGCAGTCGCGAACGCACTTTACGCCTGTTGGGAGGCGCGCCAGCGACGCCAGGGCCAGGCCTGCCGATCACTGTCAGTAAAGATGCGTTTGCGGTTCAGGAACATGAAGTCGTGTTCTGGGGGTCTGCGCGGGATGCGGAGAGGGCGGTCTCGCGGATCGGGCAGGGCGCGTGCCGTGCGGCTGCCGCGCCGTGGCCGGAGACTACCGGTGTGCCGTCAAGACCTCAGCAGCCTTGACAAGCGAGCCGACTATACCATCGGCGTCGACGCCTTGTACAGGGTTGCCATGGTTGTAGCCGTAGGGCACCAGCAGCACGCCGATGCCGGCCGCGCGGGCCGCCATCGCGTCGTTTTCCGAGTCGCCGATCGCCACCATCTGCGCCGGTTCGAGCCGGAACGCCTCGCAGACCTTCAGCAGCGGCAGCGGGTCCGGCTTGCGGAACGGAAAGGCATCGCCGCCGTAGACCAGCTCGAAACAGGGCGCCAGGCCCAGCTTGTCGAGCAGCGGCGCGGTGAAGTCGTGCGGCTTGTTGGTGACGCAGGCCAGCCGCAGGCCGGCCGCCTTCAACGCCGCGAGACCGGCCTCGACGCCGGGATAGAGCGCCGAGAACTGGCCGTTGATGCGCAGGTATTCGCGGTTGTACAGGGCCAGCGCGTCGGCGAACAAGCCGTTGGCCGCGGCGGGCGGCAGGCGCGTGTCGAGCACGCGCCGGATCAGGTTCTCCGAGCCCTTGCCGACGAAGCTGACGATCTCGGGCAGCGGCAGCGGGGCGATCTCGCCGAGCGCCGGATGCAGATGCGACAGCGCCTGCAGCATCGCGTTGACCGCCGCGTGGAAGTCTCCCGCGGTATCGACCATGGTGCCGTCCAGGTCGACGATGGCGCCGCGGATGCCGCGCCAGTCGGTGCGCTTGAGCGTCGCCCCTTCCATTTACTGGCCCACCTTGGCCAGTTCGGCGCGCAAGGCCGACAGCACGCCGCGATAGCCGCCGTCGGCGTCGGGCTTGCCGAACACCGCCGAGCCCGCGACGAAGGTGTCGGCCCCGGCCGCGGCGATCTGCGCGATGTTCTCGACCTTCACGCCGCCATCGACTTCCAGCAGGATCGTGCGGCCGGTGCGGGCGGCATAGGCGTCGATGCGTTCGCGCACCGCGCGCAGCTTGTTCAGCGTCTCGGGGATGAAGGCCTGGCCGCCGAAGCCCGGGTTGACCGACATCAGCAGGATCACGTCGAGCCGGTCCATCACGTGGTCCAGATGGTGCAGCGGCGTGGCCGGGTTGAAGACCAGGCCGGCCTGGCAGCCGTGATCGCGGATCAGCGCCAGCGAGCGGTCGACATGGTCGCTCGCCTCGGGATGGAAGGTAATGATGTTGGCGCCGGCCTTGGCGAAATCCGGGATGATCCGGTCGACCGGTTGGACCATCAGGTGCACGTCGATCGGCGCGGTCACGTGCGGGCGGATCGCCTCGCAGACCAGCGGGCCGACCGTCAGGTTCGGCACGTAGTGGTTGTCCATCACGTCGAAGTGGATCCAGTCGGCGCCGGCTTCGGTGACGCGGCGCACTTCCTCGCCCAGGCGGGCGAAGTCGGCGGACAGGATGGACGGGGCGATGCGATAGTTCGGGGTGCTCATGATGGCGTGGGTGACGGCTTGGGTTGCGGCGCTGGTGGCGACGTGGCAAGGAGGCAAGGGCGCGTCCCGCCGCTGCGGCCGGCGCGCAAGGGCGCCATTTTACGCCGCCTTCGCGGCGGGCGAGGGCGGCGGGGCGGGCGCCGCTCCGCGCGGGCTGCGGCGCCGACCCGACTTGCCGCACCCCTGCCCTTGCCGCACAATGCCGCTACCTTGTCTTGCCACCGGCCCCCCGACAATGAGCGAGTACGCTTTTTCCGTTTCCGTGCGCACGCAGTATCTGACCGATCAGTCCGACCCGGAACACGGACGCCATGCCTTTGCCTACACCATCACGATCCAGAACACCGGCGAGGTCGCGGCCCAACTGATCTCGCGGCACTGGCAGATCACCGACAGCGACAACGCCACGCAGGAAGTGGCAGGGCTCGGCGTGGTCGGACACCAGCCGCTGCTCAAGCCGGGCGAGCACTTCGAATACACCAGCTGGGCGACGATCTCCACGCCGGTCGGCTCGATGAAGGGCAAGTATTTCTGCGTGGCCGAGGACGGCCATCGCTTCGAGGTACCGATTCCCGAATTCGCGCTGGTGCTGCCGCGCATGCTGCATTGAGGCGCGCCGGGCAACGGGTTCGGGCCGCGGTGGGAACCCGCGCCGGAACCTAGACGCCCGGCCGGTTGTCCTTGCTGTGCGCCTGCCCCGCGGCCTGGTCCGCCTGGCTTGCCTGACCGGCCTGGCCCGGCGCTGCCGAAGCGGCGCGCGACGGGTGATCGGCCGGAGCGCGGCTGGGGCGCGGATGCTTCTTGGCCGTGCCCATCGTCCATACCACGATGAAGATCAGCAGAAACAGCGCCACGCCGGCCTCGAGGGCGAACAGCAGCATGGGATGGTCTTGAAAGAATTCGCTCATGGATGATTCCCGCGTTCGAGGCAAAGCCGGTCGGGCACAGCAGAATCGGCCCGGATCGGCCCCGAGCATTGTATGGCATCGCCCTCCGGCCGGTGCCCTTGCCATTGCCGCCGCCAGCCACTGAGAGCCACTGTCCTTGCCGCCGCGGCCCACGCCCGGCGACAACCACACCGCAAACGATGACTGACCACGACTCCGTTTCCGCCCTCCGCCGTTATTTCCCGCTTTCTCCCCGCTCTGCCGCCGTCGCGCGCCGTATGCCCGGTGCCCGCGCGCTGTGGGCCATCGTCGGCGCGGCCGCCGTGCTGGCCGGTTGCGTCAGCGGCCCGCCGCCGCGCATCGAGACCGGGCAGCCGACGCCCCCGGTGACCGGTGCCGCCGGCAAGGGCCGGCTGCAGCCGGCGAGCTGGAGCGAGATCGGCGGCTGGACGCGCGACGACGTGCGGGCCGCATGGCCGGCGCTGCAGGCGAGCTGCCAGGCGCTGAAGAAGCGCGCCGAATGGCGCGGCCCCTGCACGGCCGGGCTGATGGTCGATGCCAGCGACCCGCAGGCGCTGCGCAACTACTTCGAGCAGCATTTCCAGCCGTACCGCGTCGTCAACGGCGACGGCACCGACAGCGGTCTGGTGACCGGCTACTACGAACCGATCCTGCACGGCTCGCATACGCGCCAGGGCGCCTATCAGATTCCGCTGCACCGCAAGCCGCCGCAATGGGGCAACCGGCCGCTGCCGCCGCGGGCCCAGCTGCTGCGCGATCCGGCGTTGCGCGGCAACGAGGTGGTCTGGGTCGATGACGCGGTCGAGGCGGCCTTCCTGCAGATCCAGGGCTCGGGCCGCATCCGGCTGGCCGACGGCACGATGATGCGGGTCGGCTTCGGCGGCACCAACGACCAGCCGTTCCGCTCGTTCGGCAAGTGGCTGCTGGACCGGGGCGAGATCACGCCGGCGCAGGCCACGATGCAGGGCATCAAGGCCTGGGCGCGCGCCAACCCGGCGCGGGTCGAGGAGATGCTGAACGTCAATCCGCGCTATGTGTTCTTCCGCGAGCTGCCGCCGAACAACGACGGCCCGATCGGCGCGCTGGGCGTGCCGCTGACGGCGGAGCGCTCGATCGCGGTCGATCCGGCCACCATTCCGCTCGGCGTGCCGGTGTTCCTGTCGACCACGCGGCCGCTGTCCAGCGAGCCGATCGAGCGGCTCGTGTTTGCGCAGGACACCGGCAGCGCGATCAAGGGCGGCGTGCGCGCCGACTTCTTCTGGGGCGCCGGCGATGCGGCGGGCGAGACCGCCGGCCGCATGAAGCAGGCCGGCCGGATGTGGGTGCTGATGCCGCGCAGCTGAGCGCGGGCGGGTCCGCGAGCGGACGGCGGCTTGGCGGCCTAGCGCGGCCGCTGGTCGACGATCCGCCGGGCCTTGCCGACCGAGCGCTCGACGCCGCCAGACGGCAGGATCTCGAGCGCGACCGTCACGCCGATATAGGCCTTGATCTCGTGCGTCAGCGTGTCGCGCGCCTGGCGCACGGTGTCCGGCTCGACGCCATGCGCGCATTCGACTCGTACCGTCAGCGTATCGAGATGGCCTTCCTTGCCCAGCACGCACTGGTAGTGCGGCGCCAGCTCGGCGTGCTTCAGGATCAGTTCCTCGATCTGCGACGGAAACACGTTGACGCCGCGGATGATCATCATGTCGTCGGAGCGGCCGGTGATCTTCTCCATCCGGCGGAACGCCGGCCGCGCCGTGCCGGGCAGCAGCCGGGTCAGGTCGCGCGTGCGATAGCGGACGATCGGCAGCGCCTCCTTGGTCAGCGACGTGAACACCAGTTCGCCGAAGCTGCCGTCGGGCAGCACCTCGCCGGTGTTCGGGTCGATGATCTCGGGATAGAAGTGGTCCTCCCAGATGGTCGGACCGTCCTTGGTCTCCGCGCACTCGTTGGCCACGCCGGGGCCCATCACCTCGGATAAACCGTAGATGTCGACCGCCGAAATACCCATCCGCCGCTCGATCGCCACGCGCATCTCGGGCGTCCACGGCTCCGCGCCGAAGATGCCGACCTGCAGCGAGCTGGCGGCCGGATCGAGCCCCTGGCGCTCGAACTCGTCGGCGATCGCCAGCATATAGCTGGGCGTCACCATGATGATCTCGGGGCGGAAGTCCTGGATCAGCTGCACCTGGCGCTCGGTCTGGCCGCCGCCGAACGGGATCGCGGTCAGGCCCGCCTTCTCGACGCCGTAGTGCGCGCCCAGGCCGCCGGTGAACAGCCCGTAGCCGTAGCTGATATGGACCTTGTCGCCGCGCCGCGCACCGGAGGCGCGGATCGAGCGCGCCATCACCGTGGCCCAGGTGTCGATGTCGCGCAGCGTATAGCCGACCACCGTGGGTTTGCCGGTGGTGCCCGAGGAGGCGTGGATCCGCGCGACCTGGTCCTGCGGCACCGCGAACATGCCGAACGGGTAGTTGTCGCGCAGATCCTGCTTGGTCGTGAACGGGAAGCGCGCGAGGTCGGCCAGCGATTTCAGATCTTCCGGGTGCACTCCCGCCTCGTCGAACTTACGCCGATAGACCGGCGAATGCTGATAGGCATGGTCGAGCGACCACTTCAGGCGCTGCAGCTGCAAGGCCTGCAATTCGTCGCGGCTGGCGGTCTCGATCGGCTCCAGCGGCAGATCGGTCAGGCGCGTGCTCATCGTTCTCTCCTGCTATGGGTGGCGCTTCGGGTGTGGCTGCGGGGTGGGAATGCGACGGGTGGGCGATCGCAGCGCTGCGGTCTTCGGTCAGCCGGCCTCGGGCGGCGGCACGACATGGCCCTTGATCTGCGCGGACTTGCCGCGGAACATCGCGACCACCTCGCCGTCGCGGTTGGTCACGCGGATGTCGTAGATGCCGTGCCGTCCCGACAGGACCTGCTCGGTCGCCTCGGCGGTCAGCACGTCGCCGCCGCGGACCGGCTTGAGGAACTCGATGCTGCAGCCGGCCGCGACCGTGTTGATGTTGTGACTGTTGCAGGCGAAGGCGAAGCAGGAATCGGCCAGCGTGAACATCAGGCCGCCGTGGCAGATGCCGTGGCCGTTCAGGAATTCGTCGCGTACCGGCATCGACAGCCGCGCATAGCCGGGGGCGATCGCGTCGATGGTCATGCCGAGCCAGCGGCTGCAGCTGTCGGCCTCGTACATGCTGGCCGCGGCCGCTTCGGCCAAGGCTTGCGGATCGGGAGTCAAGCGGATCTCCTGAAAGGAAGAAGGGGGGCGTTACTGCCCGGTGAAACGCGGGGCGCGCTTCTCGAGGAAGGCGTTGACGCCCTCCGCATAGTCGTGCGATCCGCCCAGCGCGCGCTGCAGGTCGCGCTCCATGACGAGCTGGGCGTCCAGCGTCTGCGTCGCGCTGGCGTACATCGCGCGCTTGATCGCCGCCAGTGCGCGGGTCGGCTGCGCCGCCAGATGCGTGGCCAGTGCCAGCGCCTGCTCCATCAGCAGTGGATCGTCCATCGCTTCCCAGATCAGGCCCCACTTCTCCGCCTCGTCGGCGGACAGCTTGTCGCCGGTCATCGCCAGTCCCAGCGCGCGTGCCATGCCGAGGCGCTTTGGCAGGAACCAGGTGCCGCCCGAATCGGGCACCAGGCCGATCTTGATGAATGCCTGGATGAAACTGGCCGAGCGGGCGGCCAGCACGATGTCGCAGGCCAGCGCCAGGTTGGCGCCGGCGCCCGCGGCGGTGCCGTTGACCGCGGCGATTACCGGCAGCGGCATCGCTTGCAGCCGGCGCACCAGCGGGTTGAAGGCGCTGTCGATCAGGTCGCCGAGATCCGTCATCCGGCCCGGCGTGAAGTCCAGATCCGCCAAGTCCTGGCCGGCGCAGAAGCCGCGCCCCGCGCCGGTCAGCAGCAGGGCGCGCGCATGGCCGGCTTCGGCGTGGTCCAGTGCCTGCACCAGCGCGGCATGCATCTCGCGGGTGAAGCTGTTGAGCTTGTCGGGCCGGTTCAGCGTGACGACGGCGACGTCGCCATGCCAGGCGAGCAGTACCGGGCCGGCGTCGACGGCGGTACGGGGCGACGGCGTGGGCGTGGCGTGCATGGGCTTGTCTCCTGCCATGTCCCGGTTGCGGCGGCGCTGCGCCGGCCGCTCCGGAAGGTTGTTGTTGGCGAAGCCAGGTGGCGGCTCCGTCTGGCATTGTAGGGAAGAGCGACGGTGGCTTTAATTAACCGACCAGTCGGTCGGCAAATGTTAGCATTAATCGTTTGCGGTTTGCCATTACCGCGGCGTCGATCCGAGCCGCGCGATGCTCGGTAGGCCGGTAGGTTCGGTGAGCTCGGTGGGCTCGGTGGGCTCGGTGGGCTCGGTGAACTCGGTAGTGCTTGCAGTAGCCGGCTGACGGCGAAGCCGGGTATCGTTGCTGGCGCAGCGATGCTTCCCGGCTCGCATGTGGGCCGGCATTCCTTTTCATTGGAGACAGAGGAAACCTATGGCGTACGACAACATCCTGGTGGAAACCCGTGGCCGCGTCGGACTGGTGACGCTGAATCGTCCGAAGGCGTTGAACGCGCTCAACGATGCGCTGATGGACGAACTGGGCGCCGCGCTGACGGCGTTCGACCAGGACGAGGCGATCGGCTGCATCGTGATCACCGGCAGCGAACGCGCTTTCGCCGCGGGCGCCGACATCGGCATGATGGCGAAGTACAGCTATATGGACGTCTACAAGGGCGAGTACATCACGCGCAACTGGGAGACGATCCGCCGTATCCGCAAGCCCGTGATCGCCGCGGTGGCCGGCTACGCGCTGGGCGGCGGCTGCGAGCTCGCGATGATGTGCGACATCGTGATCGCGGCGGACACCGCCAAGTTCGGCCAGCCGGAAATCAAGCTGGGCACGATGCCGGGGGCCGGCGGCACCCAGCGGCTGCCCCGCGCGGTCTCCAAGGCCAAGGCGATGGACATGTGCCTGACGGCGCGCATGATGGATGCGGCCGAAGCCGAGCGCGCCGGCCTGGTCTCGCGCGTGGTGGCGGCGGACAAGCTGATCGACGAGGCGGTCGGCGCTGCCGAAACCATTGCCGGCTTCTCGCTGCCGGTCGTGATGATGATCAAGGAGTCGGTCAACGCGGCCTACGAGACCTCGCTGAGCGAGGGCGTGCGCCTGGAGCGCCGGCTGTTCCACTCGACCTTCGCGACCGAGGATCAGAAGGAGGGCATGGCCGCCTTCGTCGAGAAGCGCGCGCCGAACTTCCAGCACCGCTGAAGCGGCTGCCGTGTCGCCTGGCATAAAAAGATGACAAAGGTATTGCCAGGCGGCGCGCACTCCCTTAATATTCGCCCCCTCGCAGCCGAACGGCGGCGAGGTTGGCGGGGAAGGCGAAGGCACTGCGGTGCTGGAGCCGCAGCAAAAAAGTGCTGACAACCTGTTGACGAGAAGCGAAATGTTCTGCATAATCTCGTTT
>NZ_CP054624.1:322500-2240840 GCF_013347325.1 Cupriavidus gilardii
GGCGAACTGAAACATCTAAGTAGCTGCAGGAACAGAAATCAACCGAGATTCCCAAAGTAGTGGCGAACGAAATGGGATGAGCCTTGTACCTTTTAGCAGTGTGGTTAGCAAAACGGGATGGAAAGCCCGGCCATAGCAGGTGATAGCCCTGTATGCGAAAACCGCGTTGTGGAACTAGGGGTACGACAAGTAGGGCGGGACACGTGAAATCCTGTCTGAAGATGGGGGGACCATCCTCCAAGGCTAAATACTCGTGATCGACCGATAGTGAACCAGTACCGTGAGGGAAAGGCGAAAAGAACCCCGGGAGGGGAGTGAAATAGATCCTGAAACCGCATGCATACAAACAGTCGGAGCCTGGAAACGGGTGACGGCGTACCTTTTGTATAATGGGTCAGCGACTTACATTCAGTGGCAAGCTTAACCGGTTAGGGAAGGCGTAGCGAAAGCGAGTCCGAACAGGGCGATTGAGTCGCTGGGTGTAGACCCGAAACCAGACGATCTATCCATGGCCAGGTTGAAGGTGCGGTAACACGTACTGGAGGACCGAACCCACTAACGTTGAAAAGTTAGGGGATGAGCTGTGGATAGGGGTGAAAGGCTAAACAAGTCTGGAAATAGCTGGTTCTCTCCGAAAACTATTTAGGTAGTGCCTCGTGTCTCACCTTCGGGGGTAGAGCACTGTCATGGTTGGGGGGTCTATTGCTGATTACCCCGCCATAGCAAACTCCGAATACCGAAGAGTGCAATCACGGGAGACAGACATCGGGTGCTAACGTCCGGTGTCAAGAGGGAAACAACCCAGACCGCCAGCTAAGGTCCCCAAGATTGGCTAAGTGGGAAACGAAGTGGGAAGGCTAAAACAGTCAGGAGGTTGGCTTAGAAGCAGCCACCCTTTAAAGAAAGCGTAATAGCTCACTGATCGAGTCGTCCTGCGCGGAAGATGTAACGGGGCTAAGCCAGTCACCGAAGCTGCGGGCGCACCTTGTGTGCGCGGTAGGAGAGCGTTCCGTAAGCCTGTGAAGGTGTCTTGTAAAGGATGCTGGAGGTATCGGAAGTGCGAATGCTGACATGAGTAGCGATAAAGGGGGTGAAAGGCCCCCTCGCCGTAAGCCCAAGGTTTCCTACGCAACGTTCATCGGCGTAGGGTGAGTCGGCCCCTAAGGCGAGGCAGAGATGCGTAGCTGATGGGAAGCAGGTTAATATTCCTGCACCGTCGTATGATGCGATGGGGGGACGGATCGCGGAAGGTTGTCCGGGTGTTGGAAGTCCCGGTCCCTGCATTGGAGAAGGCGCTTAGGCAAATCCGGGCGCGTAATTCAAGGATGTGGGGCGAGCGGCCTAGTGCTGCGAAGCAATCGGAAGGGGTCCCAAGAAAAGCCTCTAAGCTTCAGTCATACGAGACCGTACCGCAAACCGACACAGGTGGGCGAGATGAGTATTCTAAGGCGCTTGAGAGAACTCGGGAGAAGGAACTCGGCAAATTGGTACCGTAACTTCGGGATAAGGTACGCCCTGGTAGCTTGACTGGCCTGCGCCAGAAGGGTGAAGGGGTTGCAATAAAATGGTGGCTGCGACTGTTTAATAAAAACACAGCACTCTGCAAACACGAAAGTGGACGTATAGGGTGTGACGCCTGCCCGGTGCCGGAAGATTAAATGATGGGGTGCAAGCTCTTGATTGAAGTCCCGGTAAACGGCGGCCGTAACTATAACGGTCCTAAGGTAGCGAAATTCCTTGTCGGGTAAGTTCCGACCTGCACGAATGGCGTAACGATGGCCACACTGTCTCCTCCCGAGACTCAGCGAAGTTGAAGTGTTTGTGATGATGCAATCTCCCCGCGGCTAGACGGAAAGACCCCATGAACCTTTACTGCAGCTTTGCATTGGACTTTGAACCGATCTGTGTAGGATAGGTGGGAGGCTTTGAAGCGAGGACGCCAGTTCTCGTGGAGCCGTCCTTGAAATACCACCCTGGTTTGTTTGAGGTTCTAACCTAGGCCCGTGAATCCGGGTCGGGGACAGTGCATGGTAGGCAGTTTGACTGGGGCGGTCTCCTCCCAAAGTGTAACGGAGGAGTTCGAAGGTACGCTTGGTACGGTCGGACATCGTACCTAAAGTGCAATGGCAAAAGCGTGCTTAACTGCGAGACCGACAAGTCGAGCAGGTGCGAAAGCAGGACATAGTGATCCGGTGGTTCTGAATGGAAGGGCCATCGCTCAACGGATAAAAGGTACTCTGGGGATAACAGGCTGATACCGCCCAAGAGTTCATATCGACGGCGGTGTTTGGCACCTCGATGTCGGCTCATCTCATCCTGGGGCTGTAGCCGGTCCCAAGGGTATGGCTGTTCGCCATTTAAAGAGGTACGTGAGCTGGGTTTAAAACGTCGTGAGACAGTTTGGTCCCTATCTGCCGTGGGCGTTGGAATCTTGACGGGGGCTGCTCCTAGTACGAGAGGACCGGAGTGGACGTACCGCTGGTGTACCTGTTGTCTCGCCAGAGGCATCGCAGGGTAGCTATGTACGGAAGAGATAACCGCTGAAAGCATCTAAGCGGGAAACTCGCCTGAAGATGAGGATTCCCTGGAGCCTCGAGCTCCTTGAAGGGTCGTTCAAGACCAGGACGTTGATAGGCTGGGTGTGGAAGCGCAGTAATGCGTTAAGCTAACCAGTACTAATTGCCCGTAAGGCTTGATCCTATAACCAGTGCGTTTAGCGCGTTCGACGCGCACCGCTGGTATCCGCATACGTGCCATACAGCACAACCCGACGCTACATCCCAATACGCCCGATTGGCCCAGCCAGTCCGGCAACCCTTTATGCCTGGTGACCATAGCAAGTCGGAACCACCCCTTCCCATCCCGAACAGGACCGTGAAACGACTTCGCGCCGATGATAGTGCGGACTACCCGTGTGAAAGTAGGTCATCGCCAGGCTCTCCTTTGAAAACGCCCCAGATCCTCAAGGTCTGGGGCGTTTTGCTTTGCGGCGGATTGAAATGGAGCAATATCGGCAGCACTTTCCCGCTCCCCGCAAGTGCCTCACAATGCCGGTTTCGCAACCGCGCGCTTCATTCCCCTCCGAAAGTGACCACGCCATCCGACCATTGCTGGTACCTGTACCTGCTCGAATGCGCCGATGGCAGCCTCTATACCGGCATCACCACCGATGTCGGCCGCCGTTTCGCCCAGCACCAGGCTGGCACGGGTGCCCGCTATACGCGCTCGCGCAAGCCGATCGCGATCGCCGCGCAGTTGCGATGCGCCGACCGGGCGGAAGCCTCCCGGCTGGAAGCGCTGGTCAAGCGTCTGCACGTGACGCGAAAACGCGAGTTTTGCGCGATGCTGGAGCTGGACCACGCCGATATGCCCGATTTGCTGGCGTGGCTTCGCGACGGCGGCCGTCCGTCCCTGCCCGCGGTATCGCCCGGAAAACCGTGATTTGGTGGCGACCGGTCGTCGCTTTCCTTCCTTTCTTTCCTTAAGGCTCGTTTAAGTCTCGGCCCCTAGCATGTCCTCGTCGCGCCTTCCTGGGCGCCGAACCAACGAGGAGAACCAGATGATTCGCCGAACTGTTGCTCGTACCGCCATCGCCATTGCCGCCTTGGGCGTGCTGGCAGGCGGGTACAACTATCTCCAGAAGGAAGCGGTGTCATCAAGCTATGCCGCGCCGACTCCGGTGGTCGCGCAGGTCAGTGCCGGGCCGGGCCGCGCGATGGCAACGCCGACCGATTTCTCGGGCATCGTCGACCGTTACGGTCCGGCCGTCGTCAATATCAGCGTGACGGCACGCGCGCAGCGCACTGCGGCGCAGATGCCGCCGGGCATGGATCCGGACGATCCGATGTTCCAGTTCTTCAAGCGCTTCGGCATTCCGTTCCCTTACGGGCCGCAGCCGGACCAGCCGCAATTGGCGCGCGGCCTGGGCTCGGGCTTTATCGTCAGCCCGGACGGCATGATCCTGACCAATGCGCACGTCGTCGATGGGGCGCAGGAGGTCGTCGTCAAGCTGACCGATCGTCGCGAGTTCAAGGCCAAGGTGCTGGGCGTCGACAAGCAGACCGATATCGCGGTGATCAAGATCGACGCGAAGGACCTGCCGACGGTGCAGCTGGGCGACCCGTCGCAGGTTCGCGTCGGCGAGCCGGTCGTCGCCATCGGTTCGCCGTACGGCTTCGAGAACACCGTGACCGCCGGCATCGTCAGCGCGAAGTCGCGCGCGCTGCCCGACGACACCTATGTTCCGTTCATTCAGACGGACGTCGCGGTGAACCCCGGCAATTCCGGCGGCCCGCTGTTCAATCAGCGCGGCGAAGTGATCGGCATCAACTCGCAGATCTACAGCCGCACCGGCGGTTATCAGGGCCTGTCGTTCGCGATCCCGATCGACGTTGCCACCAAGGTTCAGCAGCAGCTGGTTGCGCATGGCAAGGTCACGCGCGGCCGCCTCGGTATCGGCGTGCAGGAGGTCAACCAGGCGTTGGCACAGTCGTTCGGCTTGCCGAAGCCGGCCGGCGCGCTGGTCAATACGGTCGAGCCGGACGGCCCGGCGGCGAAGGCGGGCCTGAAGCCGGGCGACGTCATCGTGCAGATCGGCGACGACACCGTCGATCGTTCGACCGACCTGCCGGAACACGTCGCGGATCTGAAGCCCGGCACCGAAACGACGCTGAAGGTTGTTCGAGAAGGCAAGCCCGTTACGCTGACCGTCAAGGTGGGCGCGGCCAACGAGCAGAGCGTCGCGCAAAAGAGCGAGGGCGCCGAGTCCGGCGGCAAGCTTGGCCTCGCGGTGCGGCCGCTGTCGCCGGCGGAACAGCGCGAGAGCGGCATCGCCGGCGGCTTGGTAGTCGAGGGCGCGTCGGGTCCCGCGGCTCGCGTCGGCATTCAACCCGGCGACGTGATCCTGGCCTTCAACGGCACGCCGATCAAGTCAGTCGAGCAATTGCGCACGATGGTGTCGAAGGCCGGCAAGGAGGTGGCGCTGCTGGTGCAGCGTGACGACACGCAGCTGTTCGTGCCGATCGAACTTGGCTGATCGAACTGCGCGGATAGAGGCCGTGCAAGGGCGTCGCGAACGGGCATCGACAAGCCCGGGCGCGACGCCTTTTTTGTTCGCGGACTCTCGCCCTTCCCGGTGCGCGGCGAGGTGGCTGCCAGGCAGGCGAGCAGATATGCGCGGCAGGTATACGCCCACGTATACGACCCCGTATACCTGCCGTATACGCGCCCATGTATACGGCAGGTATACGTATACGTACCCACCCCGAAATCCTTGCCCAGAGCGGTTTTCCGGGCTGCATAGCCACACAGGAACGCAATCACGGCGTATCATCTCGACTGCGATGCATGACGAGGCATCGGTGCCATCGTCTTGTGGACTCGATCGAAAAGGAAGTCTATGCAGTTGGATCTCACGCGTGCATCTACGGTGACGGCGACCGACCGGGCGCGGCGCATGCCGCGCGCGACGCCGTCGCCCCGTCGTCGCAAGAAGGTAGAGGTCACCTATTGGGAGCGCGGTTATCGCTCCCACTACTACCGCAACGAGCGCGGCGACAAGCTGGGCGAAGTACATCTGTCCGAGCGTGGCGAAGTGCCCGTGGTCTATCGCTGGGCGGCCGGCAACTATTCGGGTGCCGAAGGTTCGCTGGCGCATGCGCGCATGCGCGTCGAAGAGACCGTCGGCTTCGGTATGCGCCAGCTGCCGCTGTTCTGACGACGGCAACGCAGCCGGGCAACACCCTCACACCGACCGCAGCCTCTGCCGCGGTCCCGCGCGGCGCGCTCAATCGAGCCGACGCTGCCACAGCATCGCTGCCGCCGCACACAGCGCGAGCAGCGCGATCCAGCGATACAGATCCTCGCAGGCGATCAGCCTGGCCTGTTGGTCGACCAGCCGCGCCAGCCATGTCAGCGCGAACTGATGCGCATGGGCGGCATCGAGCCCCCGCGCGGCCAGCGTGGCCTCCATCGTGCGCATCCATTGCGCTGTCTGGTCGGGACGATTACCGAGCGAATCGACGATGCCATGGTGAACCGCAAACTGCCGGTTCTGCAGCAGGATCGCGCCGAGCGCCGAGGCGAACGAGCTGGCAATCTGCCGCATCAGATTCTTGCTGCGATAGCCGTGCGCGAAGTCCTCGTGCGATAACGGGCGAAACGTCAGCCCCGCGATCGGGATGATCACCATCACACCGAACAGGCCCTTGCCGACCAGGCCCCAGGCGAGCGCGCCGATGTCGGCGTCGGGCGGCAACCGCCAGAACCACCACGCCGCGCCGGCCATCACGAGCAGGCCCGCGGTCATCAGCGGCTTCTTGCGTGACAAGCGCGGCGCGGCCTTCAGGTAGATCGCAATGCCGGCAAGGCTGACCGCGGCCGAGAACGTGTTGAGCCAGCCGGTCGTCTGCAGCGGCAGTCCCAGTGCCTGCTCGGCATAGATCGGAAACAGGTAGCCGCTCAGGTTGTTGATCAGGTAGTAGACGAAATACATCGCCAGGCCGGTCAGGTAAACCGGATGGCGCAGATTGCGCAGCGCCAGCAGGGGCTTGCCGTGATGCCACTGGTGCCACAGGAACAGCGCCAGCAGCGCGGCACCGCTGGCGGCCAGCGCCCCGAGCCGCAAGGGGTGCGACAGCACATCGAAGCGCGCTTCGCTCAATGCGGCCTGGAGCGCGACGATTGCAACGCCGAACAGCAGCAGCGGCCCGATGGCGGGTGCGTCCGCGGCGGCCGAGCGCTCGGCATCGGGCAACAGCCGCCACGCCGCGAACGCGGCCAGCGCGGCAAAGGGCACCACGCCGTAGAACACATCCTGCCAGACGCCATGCTCGATCAGCGCGGCCGCAAAGGCCGGGGCCAGCGCCGACGCGCCGAAGATCCCCAGCATGAAGATCCGCAAGGCCCGCGGCCGGTCTGCCGGCGAGAACATCAGGTTGACCAGGATGCGGCAGCTGGTAAACAGCGCCCCGCCGCCGAGCCCCTGCAGCAAGCGCGCCGCGGCAAGTTGCGTGACCGAATGGCTGGCCGCGGCGGCCAGCGCCCCGGCAATGAACAGCAGCAGCGCGCCGGTCAGATAGCGGCGATAGCCGAAGCGCTGTGCCAGCCAGGGCTGCTTCAGGATCGTCAGCATGCTGCCGACCGCGTAGGCGGCCTGTACCAGCGCGAAGCTGCGCGGATCGCCATCGATGCCGCCGACAATATGGCTGGCGGCGAAGACGAACATGATGTTCTCGAGGAACTCGACGGCGGTGGACAGCGCCAGCAGCAGCATCAGCAGGGTCTGGCGTTGCCGATGGCCGAGCGGCCGCAGACGGCGCAGGCTGCGATGCAGCGTGGACCTGTGCGGCGCAGCCTGCGGTTTCATGATTGCAGCGTGTCCAGATGCTGGTGCAGCTTCGCGAGCGCGCGAGTCGCACCCGCCAGCCCCGTTTCCCCCAACGGACCCCATGCTTCGCCGTACGCTGCGTGCACCACTGGTGCGGCGCGCTCGACCATGCTGCGCCCCGCCGCGGTCAGCCGCAGTTCGAGGCTGCGCCTGTCCTGGGTCGAGGCGCGCCGACGCAGCAGGCCACGCGCTTCGAGCCCGTCGAGCAGCCGCGTCATCTGCGTGCGCGTCGCATCGAGCGTGTTGCCCAGTTCCGATGGCATGCTGGGCTGGCCTTCGTCGGCGGCCAGCATGCTCAGGCACAGGTATTGCGACATGTCGAGCTCGAACGGCGCGAGCGCCCGGTCGATATGCGCGCGCAGCAGCCGGGCGGTACGCATCAGCAGCCGGGACGCGAGAATCAGGTCGCGTGGCGCTTCGGGATGGGCAGCGCAGAAGCGGTCGATACGGTCTTCAAAGGACATGGCGATGTTACCCAAATAATTACAAATGTAATTATATCGAATGGTATCAATCGCTGCTCGGTAGCGGGGCGCGTCTCGCCAACGTCGTCGCGGCGTGCTGCTTGCGCACGCCGCGCCCGCTTCTGGCATCATCCCGATATTGACGCGCGAAACCGCCCCCTTCGCGCCTGGCTGAACCCGCGGCAAAGCCCATCGCCTCGCCGCCTTGCCCGTCCCGCTGTCGCCATGACGACCCCTGCCGCTCCCCAGAAGCCCGATGCAAACGGCGATGCCGCCGCGCCGCCGGCCACCTCGTCCTTCGATGCACAAGAACTCGAGGCGCTCGCCGCGGCGTTTCACCGCGATGGATTCGTGGTGCTGCGCGGCCTGGCGGAGCCCGCATTGTGCGATGCGATGGAGCGCGTGGCACGAGCCCAGCTCGCCGAGGCGGTCGCGCCGGTCGAATACGAGGCCGAACTGGGCTATCCCGGCGCGCCGTCGAGCCGCGAGGCGGCCGGCGGGGCGACCGTACGGCGGCTGCGCCAGGCCTACGATCGCGATCCGGTATTCCAGCAATGGGCGACCGACCCGCGCGTGGCCACGCTGGTCACCGCGCTGCTGGGCGAACCGGCGCAGCTGACGCTGGCCCACCATAACTGCGTGATGACCAAGCATCCGACCTACGGCAGCCAGACCGGCTGGCATCGGGACACGCGCTATTGGTCGTTCGCCAGTCCGGAACTGGTGACGGTCTGGCTGGCGCTGGGCAACGAGGACGAGCGCAATGGCGCGTTGCGCGTGATACCCGGCTCGCACCGAGCCGCGCTCGAGGCGGGACAGCTCGATGCCGCGGAGTTTCTGGTGGACAGCCATCCGGCCAGCGCGGCGCTGCTGGCGGGAGCGACGCCGCTGTCATTGCAGCGCGGCGACGTGCTGTTCTTCGACAGCCGGCTGTTCCATAGCGCGGGGCAGAACCTGTCCGACGCGGTCAAGCTGTCGGTGGCCTTTGCCTATCTGGGGCTGAGCAACCGGCCGCTGCCCGGCACGCGCTCGGCGCAGCACGGCATGGTGCAACTGCCGGCGCCAATGGCGAGCTGAGCGAAGACAAGGCAACGACGTCGGACGCGCCCTTCAGGTGCGCAGGCTGACCAGGTTGGTGATCTTCTCGGACGCCTCCAGCAGCGGCGGCAGGAAACGGCGCACCATCTCCTCGGCACTGGTGCGATTGGCCTGGCCGCTGATGTTCATCGCGGCGATGACCTGGCCGGCGCGGTTGCGGATCGGCGCCGACAGCGACACCAGCCCTTCCTCGAGTTCCTGATCGTTCTGCGCCCATCCCTGGGCGCGGATGCGCGCGATGATCGCCTTCAGTTCGTCGATATCGGTGACCGTCCGCTGCGTGCGCTTGCGCAGGTCGCTGGCGTGCAGCACGCGGTCGAGCTCCTGGTCGGACAGTCCGGCCAGCAGCACGCGGCCCATCGACGAGCAATAGGCGGGCAGCCGGCTGCCGATCGACAGATTGATCGTCATGATCTTGCGCGCGGGGACGCGCAGCACGTAGACGATTTCCGTCCCGTCCAGCACCGACACCGAGCAGCTTTCGTGGACCTGCTGCGACAGCGCCTCCATGATCGGCTCGGCCAGGTTCCAGAACGGCATCGAGGTCAGATAGGCGAAGCCGAGGTCGAGAATCTTCGGCGTCAGCCGGAACAGCCGGCCGTCGGCCTCGACATAGCCCAGGCCCACCAGCGTCAGCAGGATGCGGCGCGCGCCGGCCCGGGTCAGTCCGCTGGCCTGCGCGATTTCCGTCAGCGTCTGCGCCGGACGCTGGGCGTTGAAGGCCCGGATCACCGACAGCCCGCGTGCGAAGGACTGGACGTAGCTGTCGCTGGGCTTCTCGGCTGCGGTGCCGGCGTTGGCGGCGCTGCCCGGGGTTTCGGCGGCGGACGGCGGGGAATCCTTGGAATCGTTCGGGGCGTGGCTGGCCATCGAGGTATACGGCTGGATGCCGAATGCGCACGGAAAGGCCGAAAGAGTAGTGGAAAAGGCCGCAAACCGCCAGAGGGGCATGCCGCAATGCCCCGTTGTGTCGCGTACCGCGGTGGCAGCGCCCAGCAGTGCCTGCGGCCCCTCTCGCCGCGGTGCGGCGCCTCAGCGGAAACTCTTCTGCACCAGCACGAAGACCGCGATCAGTACGCAGACCAGCGCGAAGCCGTGCAGCAGATCCATGCCGGCCAGCAGCGTGGCCTGGCGGTCCACCTCCTGAGACAGCCGCGCCAGATCGAAGCCAGAGAGCCCGCCGCCCTGCTGCAGCGCGGGCTCGAAGCGCGTCACGTGCTCGATCAGATGGGTGCGGTGCGTGGCCGCGCCTTCCTGCATCCACATGCTGGCCAGCCCGGTGCCCGTGGCCGAGGCGATCTGCTTGCAGACGTTCTTGAACTGGTAGGCGTGGGCGAAGTCCTCGACCGGCAGATCGAGGTAGGTCATCGAGGCGACCTGGATCATCAGCAGCACCGGCGTCAGTCCCTCCAGCAGCACCACCGGCACCAGCGCATAGTCGGGCGCGCCCGGCATCAGCCGCTGCGACAGCAGCATCGCGGCGCAGGCATAGACCACCAGGCCCGCCGCGATCACCCGCCGCTTGCGAAACACCATCGCCATGCACAGCGTCAGCACCACCGCGCCGATCGCCGACACGGTGCCGCTGACCGACAGCAGCATGCTGGTGGTGCGGAAGGTCAGGCCAAGGCCGCTCTGTGTCAGCGTCGGCAGCAGATAGGCCCAGATCGCCGACAGCAGGTAGTACAGCGTGTAGAAGCCGAGCCCGTACAGATAGCGCCGGCCGAGCAGCCGCGACGGATCGATCCACGGATCCTGGTGGCGATGCAGCCGCCAGGCGCAGAACAGCAACAGCGCCAAGCCGGCGGCGGCCATCAGCGGCATGTGCGGCGTGCTGAAGAAGCGCGTGTAGCGCATCTCCTGCAGCGTGTGCAGCAGCACCAGCGCGCCCGCGGCGGCGCTGAGCGCCGCGGGCCAGTCCAGCGTCGATACCGGCGGATGCGGGTCGCGCGGACCGCGGCGCGGGTAGGTCAGCGCCACCAGCGCCAGCACCGGCAGCGCGATCACGGCCTGGAACAGGAACACCGCGCGCCAGCCGATCTCGTCGAGGAAGATGCCGGTCAGCCATGGCGTCACCGCCAGCAGCCCGAACGATCCCAAACCGAAGCGCAGCAGCAGCGCGGCGCGCTCGGCGGGTGCCGTCAGCAACTGCACCAGGATGCGCGAGGCCGCGAACAGGCCGCCGGCGCCCAGGCCCTCGACGGTCTTGCCGACGATCAGGCCGGTGGGCGAGCCCGCCTCCGCGCACAGGATCGCGCCGAGCACGAACACCGCCAGCGACGCCATCGTGAAGCGCTTGTAGGTGATGCGCCGCGCGATCTGGTCGAGCAGCATGTTCATCAGCACGGCGGCGGCGGCATAGGCGCTGACCGCGTACAGGTAGTCGCTCGGCGTCGCATTGACGCCGCCCTGGATGTGCTGGCTTGCCACCGCCATCATCAGCGTCGAGGAGAAGTCGAGCCCGGTGACGAGCCCCAGCGTCAGCCCGAACGCCGACAGCTGCAGCGGTCCCATCTCGGGGTGCGAGGCGAGGCGCAGCGAAGGGGGCGGGGAGGGATTTGGCGCGGGCAGGCCGGCCGGCACAGGTTGGTGGGGCATGGGCGCCAGCTTAGCGGCGCGCGCGTGCGCGAAAAACCGGCTGTGCTGGAAACTTCGTCCGGCTGCCGGAACAATCGGCGCCGGGCGCACCCATGAAAAAACCGGCCCGCAGGCCGGTCTTCATTGGCACGCCGCAGCGCGCGAGGACGTCAGGCGCCCTGGCCGAAGCGGTCGCGGTTGTCCGACACGTGGTCGGCGCGGGCGCCGTCCGTGTAGGCATCGACGCTGCGGGCGCCGTCGGTGTAGGCGTCCACCGTGCGCGCGCCGTCGGTGTACGGGTCGGCCTTGCCGACGTGCATCGACGCGCCTTCGAGACGCAGCACGTCGCGATCGAGCGTGGTGGCGTGCAGCGCGGTGGCGGACAGGGACAGGCCGGCGGCGCAGAGCAGCGCGAAGGCCAGGCGACGGGGTTGTGCAAGAGTCTTCATGGTTTTTTTCCTTTGATCAAAGCGGTGTGGCCGGCATCAGCCGACCACACCGCCCAAATCTACGCCCGTCGATGGCGTGGAAAAAGAGGCTCTGCAGCAACACACTGTTCAGGCATGCGGACAATGGCGGCCAACCCTCGTCCGGACAAGACCGCGCCGGCAGCAGCGGGACAGCGGGGCCTCAGAGCAGATGCCGCAGGCCGAACAGATTGACGCTCAGTCCCGCGATCACCATCAGCAGCACCTGGGCGAGGATGAACAGCACCAGCGGCGAGATATCGAAGCCGCCCAGGCGCGGGACCACGCGGCGGATCGGATCGAGCAGCGGATCGGTCAGTTGCTGGATCACCGGCGTGATCGGCGAATGCGGATTGACCCAGGACAGGATCGCCATCAGCAGCGTGACCCACATCACCAGGCTGATGCCCCACTTGAGCACATTGAGCACCGCGATGCCGAGCACGGCGGGCAGCAGGCCGAGGGGGTTGCCGGCAGTCAGTCCGATGACGGCCAGCAGGAACACCACGGCGGTCAGCCAGGCCGCGACGACGGTGGCCCAGTCGATGCCGCCGACGCCCGGAATGATCCGCCGCAGCGGCCGCACCAGCCAGTCGGTGACCTGGAACACCGCATGCGAGATCGGGTTGCGCGCGGGCAGGCGCGTCAGTTGCATCCACAGCCGCAGCAGCAGCGCCATGCCGAAGAGCGTGAAAACGGTGTCGAGCAGAAAGATGGCGATTTGCGAGAGCATCGGATTTCCGTGGTCGTGACGCAGGTGTCTGCGGACGCACAGATTCTGCCATAGCCCGCATGCCCCGCGTAGCGCAACGGTGGCCCGGGCCGCAGAGGCATGCCGGGGCGCCGCATCGTGCCTGACTGCCTTGCCGCGCACCTATAATGACGGCCGACTCCAGATTGCGGCCGCGCTGCCACGCCGGCCGCGCCAATCGCACGCCATGACCCAGCCCCGTTCCCCGAGCGCCGCCGAGCTTGCCAAGCAGGACTTCGAGGCGTTGTCCGACTTCCGCTACCAGCTGCGGCGCTTCATGCGTTTCTCCGAAGACGCCGTGCGCGAGGAGGGCCTGACCGTGCAGCAGTATCTGTTGCTGCTGCATATCCGCGGCTTTCCCGGGCGCGACTGGGCCTCGATCGGCGAGCTGGCGGAGCGGCTGCAGGCCAAGCAGCACGGTGTGGTCGCGCTGGTCAATCGCTGCGAGGCGGCCGGGCTGGTCAAGCGCAAGACCAACGCGGCCGACCGCCGCGTGGTCCAGGTCCATCTGCAGC
Source organism: Cupriavidus gilardii (assembly GCF_013347325.1). Classification (NCBI taxonomy): domain Bacteria; kingdom Pseudomonadati; phylum Pseudomonadota; class Betaproteobacteria; order Burkholderiales; family Burkholderiaceae; genus Cupriavidus; species Cupriavidus gilardii. The sequence continues at coordinate 335,760 of NZ_CP054624.1, forward strand.
CCAAGGGGGAGCGTTGCCTGAATCGGCTGGCGCTGCTGCATCGGACCGAACTCGAATCGCTGCGCCACACCTTCCGCATCTCGCGGTTGACCGCCTTCAACGACGACGGCGTGGCGCGCGGCTAAGGCCAGCGCTCAGGCCAGCGCTCAGGCCGGCTGGGCCAGCGCCTGCGCGAGGAAGGTCAGCGCGCGGCCGTGGGCCAGCACCGCCGACGGCTGGTGATAGGAGCCGCGGGCCCAGCAGTTGAAGCCGTGGTCGGCACCGGGGTAGACGTGGACCTCGGCGCGTGGATTGCCAGCCATCGCGGCGCGCACCTGTTCGACTGCCTCGGGCGGAATATTGGCATCGTGCTCCCCATAGTGGAACTGGATCGGCACCCTTACCGCCCCCGCCTGGTCCAGCCGGCGCTGGATCCCGCCGCCGTAGTAGGGCACCGCCGCGTCGACCAGGCCACGTGCCGCGCCCAGATACGCCAGCAGACCGCCGAAGCAGTAGCCCACCGCGGCGATCCTGCCGTCCGCTCCGATCTGCGCGCGCAGCGCCTGCGCCGTCAGCGCGATGTCGTCGACGATCGCATCGGGGTCGGTGGCCTTGTACAGCGCCATCGCGCGCTCCTTGTCGGCGCCCGTATAGCCGAGCTCGATGCGCGGCGCCTCGCGCCAGAAGATGTCCGGCGCCATCACGACGTAGCCGTCCAGCGCGTACTGGTCGGCCACCGCGCGGATATGTTCGTTGACGCCGAAGATCTCCTGGATCAGCACGATGCCCGGCGTGCCCGGGCGCGTGCCGCCGGGCGGCAGGCTCAGGTAGGCATCGAATGCATGCGAGTCGGTGCCGACGCGGATCCAGCGGCGCCGCGCATCGTTTGCGGACAGGGTTGCGGTCATCGTTTTCCTCCATCGATAGGGCGGACAGGGTAAGGCAAGCGGCGCGCGCTTGCCAAGCGCGCGCGGGCGGTCCCAGCCCCATCGAGGACGCTGCCCACATCGCGTGTAGGCGGATTCCGACAAGCGCCGGGGCCGGCGGCGGACGGCGGTTCGGTGCAGGGGTTGCCATACTGCTGGCGGAGGTCCGCCGGACATCCTGGTCCCGCCGCGCCTCCTTTCGTTTCCGCAGGGATGTCGATGACCGCTGAAGACGCGCCTGAAGACCGGCATGGTGCAGCCGGCGTCGCTCGGACGGAGCGCCGCGATGGCGCGCCGCCCGCCGCCGCCGGACAACGTGCGCCGGCCGCCGCGGCCGAGCCGCTGCTGCAGCCCGGCCGCAATTGCTGGCGCATCGAACGCGCGTCGCGCTTCGCCATGCTGGTCGATGGCGAAGCGTACTTCCGCGCGCTGCGCTCGGCGCTGATCCAGGCGGAACACACGGTCTTCATCCTCGGCTGGGACATCGACAGCCGCTTCGAACTGGTGCCCGGCGGCGCCGACGACGGTTTTCCGCGCGGGCTGCGCGATTTCCTCGACGCGCTGGTGCGCCGCCGCCGCCGGCTGCGCATCTACGTGCTCAGCTGGGACTTCGCGATGGTCTACGCGATGGAGCGCGAATGGCTGCCGGCGGTCAAGCTGGACTGGCAGACCCATCGCCGGCTGTCGTTCCGGCTCGACGCCCGGCATCCGGTGGGCGCCTCGCATCATCAGAAGGTGGTCGTGATCGACCACAGCCTGGCCTTCGTCGGCGGGCTGGACCTGACGCGCTGCCGCTGGGATACGCCCTCGCATGCGCTGCAGGACCCGCGCCGCGTCGATCCGGACGGCAAGCCCTACGGCCCGTTCCACGACGTGCAGGCGGTCGTCGAGGGCGACGTGGCGCGTGCGCTCGGCGAGATGGCCGCGGAGCGATGGCGCCGCGGCACCCGGCGCGAGCCGCGCGCGCCCAACCCCGCCGATGCGCGCGGCCGGCGCTTGTGGCCCGACGGCGTCGCCCCGCTGCTGACCGATGTGCCGGTGGCGATCGCACGCACCGCGCCGGCGTTCGCCGGCGATCCAGGCGTCGGCGAGATCCGCGCGCTGCATCTGGACGCGATCGCCGCCGCGCGCCGGACCCTGTATCTGGAGAACCAGTATTTCAGCTCCGGCGTGCTGGCCGACGCGCTGGCCGCGCGGCTGGCCGAGCCCGACGGACCCGAGGTGGTGCTGGTCTCGCGCCGCAGCGAAAGCGGCTGGCTGGAGGAGCACAGCATGGGCGTGCTGCGCGCCCGCGCGCATCGCAAGCTGCGCAGCGTCGATGGCGGCCATCGCTATCGGCTGTACTACCCGCATCTGCCCGGCGAGGGGGAACCCGGTCCCGACGGCGCCCCGCTGCCCGGCATCAACGTGCACAGCAAGGTCATGGTGGTCGACGACACCTTGCTGACGATCGGCTCGGCCAATCTGAACAATCGCTCGATGGGGCTCGACACCGAATGCAATCTGGTGATCGAGGCGCGCGGGGATGCCCGCGTCGCGGCCGCGATCCGGGCAATGCGCGCGCGGCTGGTGGCCGAGCATCTGGCCTGCGATGCCGACGAACTGGCTGCCGCCCATGCACGCGGCGAGCCGCTGCACGACACCATCGCCCGATGTTATCGGGCCGGCCAGCGGACCCTGCAGGCGTTCGATCCGCCGCTGGTTCCAGAGGTCGACGCGGTGGTGCCGGACGAGCGGCTGCTGGACCCGATCGAGCCGATCGATCCGGACGGGCTGGTCGACGAATTCCTGACGCACGAGGCTCGTCCGCGGGTCATCGGACGGCTGGGCATGGCGATCCTGCTGCTGGTCGTGCTGGCGGGCCTGGCATTTGCATGGCGCTATACGCCGCTGCGCGAATGGGCGGATTTCCGCCGCGTGCTCGATGTGGTCGAGCGGATCCGCGACATGCCGCTGGCGCCGCTGGCGATGCTCGGCGCCTATGTTGCCGCGGGCCTGGTGATGGTGCCGGTGACGCTGCTGATCGTGGTCACGGTGATCGTGTTCGGCCCGCTCAAGGGCGCGCTGTGCGCGCTCGGCGGCGTGGTGCTCAGCGCCGCCACCGGCTACGGCATCGGCCGTTTCGTCGGCCGCGATGCGGTACGGCGCTATGGCGGCAAGCGCCTGAACGCGTTGAGCCAGCAGCTCGGCCAGCACGGCCTGCTGGCGATGGTGGTGCTCCGGCTGGTGCCGGTGGCGCCGTTCACGCTGGTCAATCTGGTGGTGGGGGCCTCGCGCATCCGTTTTCGCGACTGCCTGCTCGGCACGCTGATCGGCATGACGCCGGGCATCGTGATCTCGGCCTCGCTGGTGGACCGCATTGCCGCGGTGGCGCGCAACCCGAATCCGCTGACGGTGGCGCTGCTGCTGCTGGTGCTGCTGATCCCGCTGAGCGTGTTGTGGCTGCTGCGCCGGCGCCGGCGTGCGGATGCCGCCCAGGCGGCGCAGGCGGCCGAGGCCGCGCAGGCCGCCAGGGAGGCTCAGGTCGCGCAGGCGATGCAGCCGGCGCAGACCGCCCAGGCGGTGCACCGCGCTGCCATCGGCGAACCCCGCCATGGAGGGCATGCATGAGTCGGATCTATCCATTCCGTGCCGGCGACGTCGCGGAACCGATGCCGCAGACACCGAGGGAGGCAGCCGCCGCCGCGGCGCCGGCGCAGTTCCTGGTGGCCAGCTACAACATCCACGGCGGCATCGGCGTCGACGGGCGTTTCCTGCCGAAGCGGATCGCCGGCGTGCTGTCGGAACTGCAGGCGGACATCGTCGCGCTGCAGGAGGTCGAATCGCGCAGCACCGGCTTCGACATGCTGGCCTATCTGCGCGACGAAACGGGCTATCACGCGATTCCCGGACCGACGCTGACCCGGCACGACGGCGAATATGGCAACGCGCTGCTGACGCGCTTTCCGCCGAGCCGGGTCCGGCAGATCGATCTGAGCGTGGGCCGGCACGAACCGCGCGGCGCGATCGACGCGACGCTCAGCTGTCCCGACGGCGTCCATGCCGCGCCGCTGCGCGTGATCGCCACCCATCTGGGGCTATGGCCGGGCGAGCGCCGCATGCAGGTGCGCCGGCTGCTGACGTCGCTCGCAGAGCAGCCGGGCGTGCCCACCGTGCTGCTGGGCGACGTCAACGAATGGTTCCTGTGGGGCCGGCCGCTGCGCTGGCTGCACGCGTACTTCGACGGTGCGCCGCATGTGGCCACGTTCCCGTCCCGGATGCCGGTGCTGGCGCTGGACCGGCTCTGGTGCTGTCCGCGCTCGGTGCTGGCCTCGGTGTCGAGCCACCGCAGTCCGCTGGCGCGGATCGCATCGGATCATCTGCCGCTGCTGGCGCGGCTGCACGCGCGGCCGGCCGTGACGGCGGCCCCGTCTTCCGCCGCCGTGGCGGACGAGGAAGAGGACCTGGCCAGGCAGGCCGATCAGCCGTCGCGATAGGCGTCCAGGCGGTTGTACAGCGTCTTCAGGCTGATGCCGAGCGCCTGCGCCGCGCGGCGCTTGTCGCCGTCGAAGCGGGCCAGCGTGGCGAGAATCAGGCCGCGCTGCGCATCGGCCAGCGTGGTGCCGATGCGCACGTTCAGCACGCCGTCGGCCGCGGTGGGCAGCGGCGGCTGGGACGCGATGTTCGGGTTCGGCAGTTCGATCACGCGGTCGGCCAGGATGAAGGCGCGATAGACCGTGTTGCGCAGTTCGCGCACGTTGCCGGGCCAGCCGTACTGGCACAGCCGCTCCAGCGCGCTGGCCGAGAACACCTTGTCGGTGCCTTCGGCGGCGTTCAGCTCGGCCAGGAAGTGCCTGGCCAGCGGAACGATGTCCTCGCGCCGTTCGCGCAGCGGCGGGATATGCAGCGGCACCACGGCGAGCCGGTACAGCAGGTCTTCGCGCAGCACGCCGCTGCGCACGGCTTCGAGCGGATCGCGGTTGGTCGCCGAGACGATGCGCACGTCGCAGACCACCTGGGCGTCGCCGCCGACGCGATGGAAGGTGCGCGTCTCCAGCACCCGCAGCAGCTTGATCTGCATGTCGGGGGCCATCTCGGTGACCTCGTCCAGGAACAGCGTGCCGCCGTGCGCCTGTTCGAAATAGCCGGCCTTCTGCTGCATCGCGCCGGTGAAACCGCCCTTTTCGTGGCCGAACAGTTCCGATTCGATCAGCGTCGGCGCGATCGCGCCGCAATTGACGGCAACGAAGGGCTTGCCGCGCCGGTTGCTGCGCTCATGTATCGCGCGGGCCACCAGTTCCTTGCCAGTGCCGCTTTCGCCGACGGCCAGCATCGGCACATCGGTGGCGGCGACGCGCGGGATCTGCTCGAGCAGCCGGCGCATCGCCGGCGAGGTGCTGCGCCATAGCAGCGCAAAATCGTCGCGCGCGGGCCCGTGGCCGCCATCCTCGCGTGGGTGGTCGCGCGCGGATTCCCGATGACGGGAGCGCGTCGTGTCCGGCAGATCGTTCGAGGTGCTGGTCGACATGTAGCGAAAGGCGGAGCGGAAATAGAGACGACAGTGGAGCCGGGCGGCCGGCGTGCGGTGGACGGGGTGGTGGCAGGCGTCCACGCCTTCGCGAGCGCCGCATCGCGGCTCGCGTAACGCCATGCTAGCCTGCGATCGGGCCCGCCACCATTGCCGTTTGTCCGACAAGCCGGTCCGGCGCGCGCGGCGGCCGATGTCAGACTAACACCGGTATGGCGGCGCTTGCCGCTTGCATAGAATGGGGTCTATTCAGGGCAGCAACGCCCGCCGCGGCGGCAACGGCCGCGGCGCCTGTCTCATTTCCACCATTCCGGTCAAGGGTTTCAGCGGCCGGCATCAGTCAAGCCTATGCCTCACATCCTGATCGTCGACGACGACGAGAACACCTGTGCAGCGCTGGCCGAGATCGCCGCGGCGGAGGGCTTCACCGCAGCTACCGCAGGCGACCTGCGCGAAGCGTGCCTGCAGATCGGCTGGCAGATGCCCGATGCGGTGCTGGCCGACCTGAAGCTGCCCGACGGCGACGGCAAGGATCTGTTCAACGAAGTCGGCTCGGCCGGCGTCGACATCATCCTGATGACCGGCTACGCCAGCGTCGAAAGCGCCGTCGAGGCGCTGCGTCTGGGCGCGACCGACTATCTGGTCAAGCCGATCAACGTGGCCCGCCTGCAGACGGTGCTCAAGCGCATCGCCACCACGGGCGACCTGAAGGCGGAAGTGCGCTCGCTGCGCGGCGAACTGCGCCGCTACGGCCGCTTCGGCAGGCTGCTGGGCAGTTCGGAGGCAATGCAGGCGGTCTATGACCAGATCAGCAAGGTCGCGCCGACCGAGGCCACGGTGCTGCTGGTCGGCGAGAGCGGTACCGGCAAGGAGCTGGCCGCGCAGACCGTGCACGAGCTGTCGCCGCGCCGGCGCCAGCCTTTCCTTGCCGTCAACTGCGGCGCGATTTCGCCGAACCTGATCGAGTCCGAGATGTTCGGCCACGAGCGCGGCAGCTTCACCGGCGCCGAGCGCCAGCACAAGGGCTACTTCGAGCGCGCGGCCGGGGGCACGCTGTTCCTGGACGAAATCACCGAGATGCCGATCGAGCTGCAGGTCAAGCTGCTGCGCGTGCTCGAGGCCGGCACCTTCATGCGTGTGGGGACCAATCGCGAGTTGCGCGCTGACGTGCGCGTGGTTGCGGCGACCAACCGCAACCCGGAGGAGGCGGTCGCCGAGGGCAAGCTGCGCGCGGACCTGTACCACCGGCTCAACGTGTTCCCGATCGAACTGCCGCCGCTGCGCACGCGCGGCGACGATGTGGCGCAGCTGGCCGGGGCCTTCCTCGATCAGCTCAACGCGGAACACGGCACGCAGCGGCGCTTCGGGCCCGACGTGCTGGCCAATCTGCGGCTCCATTCGTGGCCGGGCAATGTGCGCGAGCTGCGCAATTTCGTGCAGCGCGCCTTCATCATGGCCGAGGACGACGTCATCGCCGAATCGCCGGTGCCGCTGCAGGCCGCCGCGTCGCAGGTGCCCGCTACGGCGATCGTCACGGTGCCGGTCGGCATGTCGCTGGCCGACGCGGACCGCGAGCTGATCTTCGCCACGCTCGAGCAATGCGCCGGCGTCAAGAAGCACGCGGCGGAAATCCTGGGCATCAGCCTGAAGACGCTGTACAACCGGCTCGAAGAATATGCGGCCGGCGGCAAGCTGCCGGAGTCGTTCAAGACCTCCGGCAACGGCGCCAGCAATGGGGCCGGCAGCGGCCCCAGCAACGGCCCCAACAACGGCCCCAGCAACGGCGCGCACGAGCGCCCGCCCGCCACCAGCTGACCACACACGAGACTGTCCTGCCCGCCCACCACGACCGAAGCCTCGGGCTGGCCCGAGGTATGCTTCGGCTCGGAAATCCGGCCCGCCGCAATGGCGCGGGCACCCTGAGATGACCCAAACCTTCATGTCCAAGCGACCTCTCCCCTCCAGCCGCGCCGATGCGGAAAACGGTGGCCAGTCCGGCGGGGCGGGCACCGAGCACTGGGTGCCGGCGACTGTCGATGCGACCTCCGAAGTCACGACGCTGATCGACCAGGTGTCGCACGATCTGCGCTCGGCGCTGAACGGCGTCCAGAGCTGGGCCTACGTGCTGGACCATTCGCTGGACGCGCCCAGCGCGCCGGTGCAACGGGCGCTGGCGGGCTTGCGTACCGCGATGCAGCAGCAGGTCACGCTGATCCAGCATATGGAAGAGGCCGTGCGGCTGCTGGCTGACGAAACCGAGCCGCAATGGCAGGCGGTCGATCTCGCGGCCGCGATGGCGCAGGCGATGGACTCGGTCAAGCCGGCCGCAGAATCGCGCCGCGTCACGCTGGCCGATGTGCTGGTGCACGAAGCCCGCGGCGGCCGCGGCGATGTCCTCGTGCAGGCCGACCCGCGCCGGCTCGAGCCGATGCTGCGCCATCTGGTGCTGCATTGCCTGAAGCAGGCGCGCAACGGCGACACCATCGACGCGCACCTGGAACCGATGGATGACCATGTGAAGCTGCGTCTGACCGAGAGCCGCGCGACTTCCGATCGCGTCAGGGAGCGCCTGTCGGTACTGTCCGAGTTCTTCCGGCGCGATGTGGGCAATGCGGGCGCCGCGCCGGCGCGCCAGAGTTCGGCGCTGCTGCTGGCGCGCCGCATGGCGGAGCTGCATGGCGCCACGCTGGGGGCCGAACCATCGACGCAATGCGAGCAGGACGGCGACAGCGCCTGCATCGCGGTGACCTTTCCGCGCCTGCCGCCGGCGGCGGCCGCGGCCGGTCATGACGCGCCGATCGGACCCGCTGCGGGGCCTGCCTGAGGCAGGCTGCAGGCCTGCTGACGCGCGCCGGTTCCCGCGCCGTCCTCGGCTGCCGGATCTGCCCGTTATTTCCGCCCTTCCATTCCTCCCTTCGTCCTCGTCTTCCCCGTCCTTTTCCCCCTTTTCACACGCGCGCGGCGGCCGATTGCGACGCTAGTACTTTTTACGTGCGATGCACTTTGTGCAACGCCGAGTGCTGTCGCATACGCCGCTTGCGCGCCGGTCCCGGCATCTTCGCTTCTGGCCCGTCGCTTGCATCTGTTCCGCTATTCCAAACGAGCAGGAGCCGATGATGCAGAAGGCCAAGACCGGGTCCGCATCCGCCCATGGATCCGCCGCGAAGTCTGCTTCCGCCAGCGCGGCAAAGCCGGGCAAGAAGGTCGACCGGCAGGACGACGTGAAGCAGAGCGACGCGTGTACGTATCAGCAGGCGGTCGACGAATCGGTGGAGATGACTTTCCCGGCGAGCGATCCGATTTCTCCGAGCGCCGCCATGCATGCGGAGAAGGAAACCAGCACCGACGTGGATGACACCGACTGGGAAATCGAACCGGGCAGCGCCCATCAGCCCGAAGGCGCGCGTCCCGCCGCCGAGCGCAAGGGCGCCGCCGACAAGGGGACTACCCGATCCGCAACGAAATCCCCGTCGAAGGCCAGGTCCTGATGCCAGCCTGGCTGGCGTCGCGACCGCGGAACGCCATGCCGAATCCGATTGCCGATCCATCGCTCGCCAGGCGGGTGTCTGCCAACCGATTCGAAGGAGCCAGCATGTCCCTGATCATCGCCGGACGCTTTGATACGTTCGCCCAGGCCGAGGCGGCGGCGGGCCAGTTGTTTGCCCGCGGGTTCGCCGAGGATGATGTGACCCTGTTCTTCGTCAATCCCCCGGGGCAGCATGGACGCTTCCCGATCGGCGGCGACGTCGCCGTCGATGCGGGTACGCGCAAGGCCGGCGCGGGCGCGGGCCGCGGCATCGTGTTCGGCGCCATTGCCGGGGCCGTGATCGGCGCGGTGGCGCTGGCCTTGATGCAGGCGTCCGTGCTGGTGCTGGCGCTGGCCACTGGCCTGGGCGCCTATCTGGGTTCGCTGGTCGGCGCGCTGTCGATGACGCGTGATCCCGACCGCGTATCGAATGCGCCCGATCCCAGTCGCCAGGTCAAGACCGAGCGCGATGCCGGCGTGCTGCTGGCCGTGCATGTCAATCCCGATACGCGCGAGACCGCCGCCGAGGTATTGCGGCAGGCCGGCGCCAAGGACGTCGAACGGGCCTATGGGCGCTGGAGCGAAGGCCGCTGGGTCGATTTCGACCCGCTCGCGCCGCCGGTGCCCGCCAGCCGTCCGTGAGGGGTGCCGTTCCAATGCGTGCCGCGGCGGCAGCGGCGATCAGGGGCGCGCGAGCGCCATTGTGTCAACCGACAACCGAAGCAGGAGTCGCCAATGAACCCACTGGACAGAGACCCGCGCGATCCGCGAGACATCAGAGACCCACGCGATCCCCGCGACCCGCGTGACCTGCGCGATCCCGCGGCGGCACGCGCGCCTGCCGGCGCCACCATCGTCGGCGATGTCGATGCCAATGCCAGCGGGCCCGGCCCCTTCGTGATGGCCGCCGATACGCTGGAAGGCAACAGCGTGATCGGGCCGGCCGGCGAAGACCTCGGCACCATCGACCACATCATGCTGGACGTGCAGGGCGGCCGGGTCGCCTATGCGGTGCTGTCGTTCGGCGGCTTCCTCGGCATCGGCGAGAAGCTGTTCGCGGTGCCGTGGTCGGCGCTGACGCTGGACACGCGGCGCAAGTGTTTCGTGCTGGGCGTCGACAAGGACAAGCTGAAGGCCGCGCCGGGCTTCGACAAGGACCACTGGCCGGCGATGGCGGACCCGCAATGGGCCACCAGCATTCACCAGTACTACGGGACCTCGCCGTATTGGAAGGAGGACTCGTACGATCCGTGGGCCTGATGACGGCTGAGCCCGCCGAGGCGTCCTGGATGCCTTGACCCCTTGATGATGCTGGTGACGCCCCTGACGGCCTTCCGAAGGCCGCCAGGCGGCGTCGAACGACGAGCGCTGAACCGGCAGCGTTGAAGGAAGCGCGTCGCGCTACGCCCGCTTGCGCTGCGGGCTGCGCGACCCGCTGTCGGCCGCGGCACGCTTGGCGGCGGTCTTCTTCGTTGAAGCCGACGCCTTGCCCGACTTGGCCGCGCTGTTGCGGCTGCTTGCCGGCTTGGCTTCCTTGCCGTCCTTGGCTCCGGCACGAGAGGCCGATTTGCGCGCCGTCTTGCGAGCGCCCGTGCTGCGCTTGCGCGGGGGCTCGCGCGGAGCCTCGTCTTCTTCCTGCTCGTCCGCTTCTCCGTCCCGGGCGTCCTCGCCAGCCTCCGCCCGCGCACCGCCGCGGCCGCCACGGCGTTTGATGCTCTCCTTCAGCAGCGCCATCATGTCGATCACCTCGGCGGACTTGCGCGGTTCCTCGCCGCCCGGCTCGGCCGGGGTCAGCAGGTGCGTCTTGCCTTCGGCGATCTTGCCCTCGATGCGCTCCATCAGGTCGTCGCGATAGGTATCGCGATAGGCCTCGGGGTTCCAGTCCTCCTGCATGTCCTCGACCAGCCGCGTCGCCATCTCGATCTCGCGCGCGCTGACTCCCTGCTGCTTGCCGCTGCTCTTGGGCAGCTTCAGCTCGTCCATCGGCAGCACTTCCTCGGCCCAGCGCATGGTGTTGAGCACCAGCGCATCGCCCAGTACCAGCACCGCCGCCAGATGCTGGCGGTTGTGGATCACCACCAGGGCCAGCGCGGCGCGCCCGGTGCGGCGCAGGGTCTCGCGCAGCAGCGCATAGCCCTTCTCGCCGCGCCGGTCCGGCTCGAGGTAGTAGGGCGTCTCGAAGTAGTACGGCGGGATCTGGTCGGCCTGCACGAAGCTGACGATATCGACGGTCTGCGTCGCCTCGACGTTGGCCTGGCGGAAGTCCTCCGGCGACAGCAGCACGTATTCGCCCTTTTCGTACTGGTAGCCCTTGACGATATGGTCCTTGTCGACCGGCTTGCCGGTCTTCTTGTTGATCCGCTGGTAGCCGACCGGCGCCATGTCGCGCTCGTCGAGCCAGTCGAAGTCGAGCGCGTTGTCGCGCGCGGCCGCCTTCAGCACGACCGGGATGTTGACCAGCCCAAACGAGATGGCGCCTTTCCAGATGATGCGCGGCACAGGGCGGCTCCGGTCAGGCGCGCTGCGGCGGAGGCGGCGGCACGTCGCCCGGCGGCGGGTCGATGACCGGCTCGTGCGGATCGATTGGCGGCACCTCCGGTTCGGGCGTCCTGGGCGGCTGGTCCGGGGTTTGATCCGGTTCTGGCGTGGTATGCATGCGTTTCTCCGTGGAAGCGTTCGGACTGGTGGCCGCGTCGGGTCCCGCCGGATGCGCCAATGGCGAATGCAGCGGCGGTGGAGCACCGGCGCCCGCCGTGGCATCCGCGCCGCCATCGCTGCGGCCATCGCCACGGCATTCGTCGAGCAGGCGCGACAGCACCTCCAGGTCGACCGGCTTGGTCAGGTGGTCGTCGAAACCGGCCGCCTGCGTGCGCAGCTTGTCGCCGGGCTGGCCGTAGCCGGTCAGCGCGACCACCTTCATCGCCTGCAGCTCCGGTATCGCCCGCAGCCGCTGCGCGATCTCGAAGCCGTCCATGCCCGGCATGCCCAGATCGAGCAGGACCAGTTCGGGCTTGTACTTGACCGCGCGCACGATCGCGGCGGCGCCGTCGAGCGCGGTGATCACGGTATGGCCCAGCGCTTCGAGCGTCATCGCCATCGCCTCCAGCGCGTCGACGTTGTCGTCGACCACCATCACCGTGCGCGGCTTGCCGGCCGGTGCCTGCCGTCCGCCCAGCGTCGGCTGCCAGCTGCGCCACGGCTGCATCGGCAGCTGCACGATGAAGCTGCTGCCGTGACCGGGTCCGTTGCTTTGCACCGACAGCTGGCCGCCATGCATGCTGACCAGCCGATGGACCAGCGACAGGCCGATGCCCGGGCCGTTGCCGCCGGCCACGGCGATATTGCCGTTGGCGCCGTCGCGCTCGAAGGTCTCGCGCAGGCCCTGCAGCCGTTCGGGCGACATCCCGGCACCGTTGTCGGTGATCTTGATGGTGACCATGCCTTGATCGGCCTGGGCCTCGATCGACAGCAGTCCATCGGGCGGCGTGTACTTGGCCGCGTTGTTCAGCAGGTTGCCGAAGATCTGCGTCAGGCGCACCAGGTCGCCGCGCACCGGCATCGGTCCCTCGGGTACCGACAGGCGCAGCTGATGGTTGCGCGACTCGATCAGCGGGCGGACGGTCTCCACCGCGGTGTTCAGCGCCGAACGCAGCTCGACCAGGTCGTCGCGCAGCGTGATGGTGCCGCGCGTGAAGCGCGAGATGTCGAGCAGATCGTCGACCAGCCGGGTCAGGTGATAGAGCTGGCGGGCGATGATGTCGCGCGCCTTGAAGCTGTCCTCGCGCGAGGGCGCGCAGTGCATCAGCAGATCGGCGGCGCTGCGCATCGGCGCCAGCGGGTTGCGCAGCTCGTGCACCAGCATTGCCAGGAAATCGTCCTTGCGGCGTTCTTCCTCGCGCAGCATCTTCTCGGCGCGCTTCTGCTGCGTGATGTCTTCGCACACGCCGACCACGCGATAAAACTCGCCGCTGGCGTTGTTGACCGGGAAGGCGCGCGCGCGGACGTCGCGCGTCTGGCCATCGGCGTGGATCAACGCGAATTCGAGATCCATATGGCCGTCGCGCAGCATCGCCTCGCAGGCCGTGCGCACGCGCTCGCGATCGGACTCGGCGATCCAGCCGAAACAGGCGCTGCCATGCTGATGCAGGTCTTCCACCGGGCGGCCGGTCAGCGTGACGAAGGCCGGTCCGACGAACAGGAACCTGCGCTCCTGCGGATCGAAGATCCACAGCACGTCGGACAGGTTGTCGGCCAGCTGGCGGAACAGGAACTCGTTGTCGCGCAGCGCCTGCGAGGTACGGTGGTAAGCCTCCTCGGCACGCCGCAGCCGCAGCAGCGCCTTGACGCTGGACACCAGTTCCTCCGGCTCGACCGGCTCGACCAGATAGCTGTCGGCGCCGTGGTCCAGCGCCTCGACCCGGTAGCGCGGGTCGCTGGTCGAGCCCGACGTATGCAGGATCAGCGTGCGGCAGCTTTGGGGGTCGTCCTTGATGATGCGGCAGACGTCGAGTCCGTCGATGTCCGGCAGCTTCAGGTCCAGCAGCACCAGGTCCGGCGCATAGCGGCGCACCAGCGACAGCGCCGACTCGCCGGTCGACGCCTCCAGCACCGCATAGTCGGCGCGGCGCAGGATGCGGCTCTTGATGTAGCGGGAGCCCTCGTTGTCGTCGACCACCAGCACCAGCGGCCGGTTGTCGCGCGAATCGGACGACGTTCTGGTTTCGATCGGACTCATGCTGTCCTCGCCATCGGCAGGCGTGCGGCGTGGTAACGGGGTGGCAGGTCGGTTTTTGCGTTCGGCGCGATGCTGCCGCCCTCGCGCTTTGTAATAATTACCAATCTAGCTCTCCAACACTTGTAGTTGATGCAAAGCCACTTTTGACGAGAAATTCGCCCTGATATGTGGCTTCAGCGGCGCTGCACTTGCCCCGAGTGGGCTTCCGCGCTGGGGGCGGTGCCGCCGTGCGGACCGCTGGGCCGCACCTCGGCCGCTTTCTGCGAGACCTCGCCCGGCGGCGTGGTGCCGGACGGCTGCGCGCCCTTGCCGAAGCGGGCGGCGATCTGGTCCTGCACGCGCGCAAGCGCGTCGGCCTGCTGTTTGGCGACTTCGGCCTCCTTGGCCTTGCGTTCGTCGGCGGCGCGCTGCTGTTCGGCGGTAGGGGCGGGCAGGCGGGCCTGCGCGGGCGCCCAGGCGAGTGCCGTCATCAGCGCCAGGGCGGCATAGTGGGCAATGCGGATCGTGGTCCGAGGGGTTGTCATGGTGGCTCCCGGTTCGTGCTTGCGTCGTCGTTCCGTCACGCGTCCGTCGCTGCAATGCGCGGACGCATGAGTCCGAAGTGGCAAGAACCATGCCCTCGTTTGTCCGACACGGAACCGCCGCATGATGCACGGCGGAGGCGAAGGAGGAGGGCGGGGCGCCGGTCGGGGGGCTTCAGCCGTTGCCGAGGCGCCGGATGGCGGCGGTCAGCGTCTGGCGCGTGCTGCCGTAGTCCGCCCAGGGATCGGCATGCTCGGTCTCTTCGATGCGCGCCAGCGCGTTGGCGATCGTCCATTGCGCGCCCGAGCGCAGCGCTGGCAGCTCGTCCCAGCTGCAGGGGATCGACACACCCAGGCCCGGCCGGGCGCGCGCCGAGAAAGCGGCCACCGTGGTGGCGCCGCGCCCGTTGCGCAGGTAGTCGATGAAAATCTTGCCGACGCGGTTGCGCGGCCCGCTCTTGGAGACGAAGCGCTGCGGGATGGTTTTCGCCATATGGACGACCAGCGCCTGGGCAAAGTCCTTGACCTCGTCCCAGCCGAGCCGGCGCGCGATCGGCACCACCACGTGCAGGCCCTTGCCGCCGCTGGTCTTCAGGAACGCCGTCAGCTCGAGCTCGTCGAGCATGCCCTTGGTCAGCGCGGCCGCCTCGACCACATGCTTCCAGGGCACGCCCTCGCCGGGGTCCAGGTCGAAGATCACGCGATCGGGCTTTTCGATCTGGCGCTTGTCGGCGTTCCACGTATGGAACTCGATCACGTTGAGCTGCGCCGCGGCGACGATGCCGGTCTCGCTGGCGACCTCGATCATCGGCGGGTGGCCCGGCCACAGCGACGGATCGAGGCGGTTGACGCCGGCGATGTTGAAGGTCTCGGCATGCTTCTGGAAGAACAGTTCGCCGCCGACGCCGGACGGGCCACGCAGCACCGCCAGCGGGCGGCCGCGCAATTCCGGCAGCATGCGGGGCGCGACCGCTTCGTAGTAGCGCACCAGGTCGCCCTTGGTCGCGCCGGTCGACGGATCGATGACGCGATCGGCATGGCTGACGCGAACGTTGCCGATCTGCTGGCGGCCGGAGGAGGACTTCGTCGCGGCAGCGGGTTTGGCCGACGGCGGCGTATCGGCGCTCTCAGCCCCGTCGGCGTGGGCCGCCTTCCTGGCGGACTTCGCCGGTTTGCCGCCGGCCTTGTCCTTCCCCTTGCGCGCTGTCGCCGCGGCTTTCGCCTCGCCCACGCTCTTGCCGGGGGCCGGCATCGCCTTTTCCTTGCCGATCGCGCTGGCGCTCTTGTCGGATCGCAAGCCATGGAACACCGCATGGCGGATCAGCCCGTCGCGCGTCCACGAGCCGAACGACACCTCGGCAACCGCCTTCGGCCGAACCCAGATGCCCTTCACGCCCTTGGCGATCGCCGGCATCTTGTCGAACGGCGAGGCATCGGTGCGCAGGGCGTCGAGCTTGGCGCGGATCGTATCGAGCGTCTTCGTATCGAAGCCGGTACCGACCTTGCCGGCATAGATCAGGCGGCCCGCTTCGTCGTGGATGCCGAGCAGCAGCGCGCCCAGGCCGTTGCGCGTGCCCTTGGGCTCGGTGAAGCCGCCGATCACGAACTCCTGCCGCTCGCTGCATTTGAGCTTGATCCAGCTTGGCGAGCGTGCCGAGACATAGGGCGCATCGACGCGCTTGCCGATCAGCCCCTCGAGCCGCAGCCGGCAGGCCGCGCTGAGAATCTCCTCGGGGCCGGCCTCGAAGCTCTCGCTGAAACGCAGGTGCGCCGACACGTTGTGTTCTTCGAAGAGTCGCCGCAGCAGGTCGCGGCGCTCGACCAGCGCGACCTGGCGCAGATCGTGGCCGGCATAGAAAGGGATGTCGAACACGAAGAACTGGATCGCATCGGTGCGCTCGCTGTCGAAGGCGTTCTGCAACGCCTGGAAATCGGTGCTGCCGTCCTTGTCGACGATGACGATCTCGCCGTCCAGCCACGCCGATGGCAGGTTCAGCGTGCCGAGCTCGCGCGCCAGCGTCTTCAGCTTCGATGTCCAGTCGTGCCCGTTGCGCGTGAACAGCTTGACGTCGCTGCCCTCGATGCGGGCCAGCACGCGATAGCCGTCGAACTTGAGCTCGTAGATCCAGTTCTGCGCATCGACGGGCGGGCCTTGCACCAGCGTCGCCAGTTGCGGCGCCAGCGTCAGCGGCAGCGCCGCGCGCCTCGCGGCGCTCGGCAGTTGGATTGCGCCGGCGGCGGACCGGCCTTTGCCGGCCGTCTTGCCGGCGCTCTTCCCAGCTGCCGCCCCCTTGCCCGAAGCCGATCCTGTCGCGGCTTTCGCCGCCGTCCGCGGCGCCTTCCTGGCCGCGGTGCTGGTCGCGCTCTTCGCCGATGCCTTGCGCGCGCCCTCGTCGTCGGCGCTCGGCGTGCCACCCCCGAGCACGCTGTCCGGCATCGCCTCGGTGATGTCGAACTCCGCCGCCGGCCGCGCCGCATCGTCGCGCTCCTTGATCAGCAGCCACGGTTCCTGCCGTTCGTCCCGGCCCCGCATCCGTACCAGCGTCCAGGCGCCATGCAGCTTCTCGCCTTGCAGCTCGAACTTCAGCTTGCCGTCGCGATAGCCCTGATGCGGATCGCCGATCGGTACCCAGGTGCCGCGGTCCCAGACGATCACGGTGCCGGCGCCGTACTGCCTTTCAGGGATCACGCCTTCGAAGTTCGCATATTCGAGCGGGTGGTCCTCGACGTGGACGCTCATCCGTTTGTCGGCCGGGTCCAGGCTTGGACCCTTCGGAATGGCCCAGCTCTTGAGCGTGCCGTCGAGTTCGAGGCGGAAGTCGTAGTGCAGGCGGCGCGCCGCGTGTTTCTGCACGACGAACGACAGCGCTTCGGCGGTTTTCGCCGCGGCACGCTGGGCGACCGCGCGGCCGGCCGGTTCCGCCGTCGTGCCAAAGTCGCGCATCGTGCGATAGCGCTGCAGCGGGTCGGGATTCGCGCCTCGCGCCGCGCGCGGTGCCGCCGGGCGCGCGGCGGCGCGCGACGTCGACCGTGTGGCCGCGCCTTTGGCCGCGGCTGCAGGGGTCTGCTTGCCGGTTCGCTTTGCTGCGGCCTTGGCCGGCTGCTTTGCTGCTCGCTTTGTCGCCATTGCGGCCGCTCCTCGATCGGAACACGCGGAATTGCGTGGCCCTGGTCCTTCGCGTCAAGCGCGGCATTTGAATTGCCGTGATTTCGCTTGAGATTTCGCTTGTTATTTCGCTTATAGGCAATCGGAATGCGGCGATCCATCGGCCACCGTCCTACATCCGGCAATGACCGGAACGATCGCCACCATGGCGGGATAGCGGGGGCGAGCGGATCCGCATGACGAACAGCGGGCATGTTGCCGCGCTATGGGCGCTGCCGCACAGACGCCGCCGTGCACATCCTGCATGGCCGAGTAAAAAGTACGAGCGAGACGCATCGCGAGGCGGGGTTTCGGGCCGCGGCAGCGTGTCGCCGTGGCGCGGCGTCAGGCACTTGCCGCGAGCCCTTGCGTCACCGTGGCGCGCGGCCGAATGTGTCGGCCTCGCGTGGAACGCCTCGCGTTTCTGGCATGTGTTTCGCGTCATCGAGATCGTAGGCCGGGTCCTGCGCGGGGCATCGCCGTGCCGGCAGGACCTGTTCGCGAACCCGCCTGGCGCGGTCGCCGGCGCGCCGCCAATGCGGGCGTTACGTGGCATGCGCGGGCCAGTCTCAGGAGTGAACAACATGACGAAACACCACCTCGTACGCAGCGCCGTCGCGGCGCTGGCGTTGACCGGTTCCTGCGTCGCGCTGGCGCAGGTGCCGGGTGACCGCGGCGCTGCCACCGGCACCGCGCCGGGTACCGCACCGGCGGGCCAATACGATCCCGCCAATCCGGCCGCGGCAGGCACGCGCGATCCGTACAGCAGCGGCGCCCGCGTGGGCGACAAGTTCGATCCGTACACGCAGGGCACCAACCAGCCGACGCAGCAGTATCTGGCGCCGGCGGGCACGCAGCCGATGCCGATGAGCGGCAGCTACGACGCGCGCATGGAGAATCACGACACGCACTATCACGACCTGTCGACGCTGGGCTCGCGCGTCGGCAAGCGCAGCCAGTTCCTCGACGGAGGTTGATCGGCCGGCTGCATCGATTCGAGTACCGGGGATAGCAAGGAGCGCGGCGGGCATCGGCCCGCCGCGCTCCTGTCGTTTCAACGAGGCCGCCACTAAATGCCGTCGATTCGGTGTCCCTCTATCGCAGCGGCGGAAACACGTACCACGAACCGTCGCGATGACGGAAGAACACGATCGACAGCCGTTTCCCCGCGCGTTCGAAGCCGATGCACGCATAGGGCACGCGGCGGCTGCCGGTATGTCCGAAACCGGTGACCCGGCATGGGTGGCTGGCCGACAGCGGCAGCCATTTCTGCGCGGCCTCGCGCAGCGACGTCGTCTTGCCTTGCATCGCACGCTCCCCTTGATGTTGGTCACGCCATGCCGCGCTCGCGAATGCAGCGCGGCGGCGCGATCTTGCGTTCCTGCTTACCAGCGTAGAAGCGACGGCGCGCGCGACACGTCGGCTTGACCCGCAGCGCGGCCTCGGCGATCGGCGGATTGCGTTGTCAGCGAATGACCACAGCGATGCCGTGCGGAATTTTCACGCGTCGTAAGAAGGGGAGGGAAGGGGAGAAAAAAGGGACGCATCCGCGTCCCTTTGCTGCCGACAGAAGGCAGTGCCGATCATCGGCAATTACCGCTCGCGGTTCTGGCCCGACTGTCCGCCCGAGGACTGCTGGCCGGGCTGGCCGCTGGTGCCGGACTGCTGCTGTTGCTGGCCGCCGCTCTGGCCGCCCATGCCGCTTTGCTGACCGCTCTGCCTGCCGCCTTGCTGCTGCTGGCCGCCTTGGCCACCCATGCCGCCCTGCTGGCCGGCCTGGCCGCCGCCTTGCTGCGACTGGCCGCCCATGCCACCCATGCCGCCTTCGCTTTGGCCCATGCCGCCCTGCTGACCGCCCTGGCGACCGCCTTGCTGTTGCTGACCGCCCTGGCCGCTTTGGTTGCCCATCCCGCCCTGTTGGCCGGTCTGGCTGCCGCTCTGCTGATGCTGCTGAGACGATTGGCCACCCTGGCCCATGCCACCCTTTTCGGTGCCGCCTTGCTGCGCCTGCGGTTGCTGTTGCTGTTTCATTGCTGGTCTCCATCAGCGGCGAAATGCCGCGCCTTGGTGCCGTGCAATGGGCGTGCCATCGCGTTGCAACATCAATGAACGCCGGCCGATCGGGCGCGACACGGCGCAGGTATGGCGTTTGCGTGTCATCGATGGTCAACATTCGGTCAGGGAGGGCATATGACCAAGCAACCGACGCATCCGGAACGCGAACCTCGGCAGGGCCAGTCCGGCGGACGGCCACAGGGCGAGACGACCGGAGTCAGGACGGCACAGGGAACCAGCGAGGGGCCGGGACCGCTGGCAGAGCAGTCGCGGCCGGACCCCGGCACGCTGCCGCAGAAGGGTGGCGGCGAACCGATGCCGCGCCTGCCGCACGAGCGCGACGAATCGCATCAGAGCCAGCACACCGGCAGCCGGCCGGTGGGTCGTCAGGCCGCGCGCGATATCGAGCGCGGACTCGAGGAAACCGATCTGTACGGTTCGCGCGGGCGCCGCGGCGGCACGGCCGCGGAGGACAACGATTGAGCCTAGTACGGCAATGACAGCCGATGCCGGCTCTGCCAATTGTCGACGTAGCGCTTGACCAGACGTGCATCGCCGCGAATCAGGATGCCGTTCTCGGTGTTGCGCTCCTCGGCCGATTTGGTGAAGTTGAACGAGCCGGTGAAGACCGCCTCGCCGTCGAAGATCATCACCTTGTTGTGCGCGATCGCGGGGCGCGAGTCGATCATCACCTCGATGCCCTGGTGCTTCAGAAACGTGGCACTGGTATAGCGCTCCGACACCTGGCTCTTGTCGAGGATCACGCGCACATCGACGCCGCGCTTGCGCGCCTGCATCAACGCCTCGGCAATCGGCTTGCTGGTGAACGAATACGCCTGCACCAGCACGCTGCGCCGTGCATGGCGGATTGCGTCGACCAGCATGGCCTGGCAGCTTTCGCCATCGGGCGTGAAGCACAGCGCGTACCTGGCGCCATCGGCGAAGCTGTGCGCGCCGTCAGGGACGGCCATCGGTGCTTCGCCGCTGCGGGGCAGGATGCGTGCGGACGCGGCGGGCGCCAGCACTGTAGAACAAAGCAGAACGGACAACAGGGCGCCGGCGACGATGGCGGGCGCGCGAAACACAAAGGACATGAGACCGCGTGAAGACATTGCCGCGGAGCGCGCCGCTCGCGACAACGGTAGCCAATTGAATAACGAATCGAAATGGAAACGTTGCGAGGCGGGGAAGTTAGCAGCGTGAGCATGCAAAGGCAAGGCGGTTGGAACGGCCCGGCACGGCTGCCTATGATGAAACGCGTGTCGGCACATGCCGACGCCGCTCGGTTATCCCAAACCTGGCGCCAGTAGCGCGGCGCCCAATCCTGGAGGCAAGCGATGTCGAATCACACCTACAAGCTCGTCGAAATCGTGGGCACGTCGCCCGACGGCACCGATGCCGCGATCCGCAGCGCGCTGGCCAAGGCGTCGGAGACCATCAAGAACATGGATTGGTTCGAGGTGGTCGAGATGCGCGGCCATATCGTCAATGGCCAGATTGCGCATTACCAGGTCACGTTGAAAGTCGGCTTCCGCGTCGAATGAGCGTGCCGCACGGTCGGCGCCGCGCATGCCGCGGTGGCCGCCGCCGTGTTCGGTTCTTTCCTTCCGTTCTTCCCTCCGTGCTCTTCGCTGCCGCGCGGCTGTCTTGTGGAAGCGGCGAGCGGCATCCGGTTTCCCGGCCTTTCTTGCGGGCGCCGGGCCACTGCCTTGACCCCACAACCGCACGGGTGTAACCTTTGCACTCGGTGTTCATTCTGCGAATTGCAGTTCGTATGGCGAACACCAGCAAGAACAAGAGTCCGCAAGACGGGCCACCGTTTGACTGCTAGGGCCTTTATGGGCGCCGCCACGGCGCGCCCGGAACCACGCCAGGCAGAACCCTCCGGAGACGACGCTTCCAGCGACCGCCCAATTCTCGGGCGGCGGGCTCCGGCCGGTCCGGCCAGGCCACCTCGACTGGAACGCAATTGATCAACAAGCTCTTCGACTCGGTGGAATCGGCGGTGGCCGACATCCATGACGGCGCGACCATCATGATCGGCGGCTTCGGCCTGGCCGGCATGCCGGCGCAACTCATCGATGCGCTGATCGCCCAGGGCGCGCGCGACCTGACCATCGTCAACAACAACGCCGGCAACGGCGAAACGGGCCTGGCCGCGCTGCTCAAGGCCAAGCGCGTGCGCAAGATCATTTGCTCGTTCCCGCGCCAGGTCGATTCCTACGTGTTCGATTCGCTGTACCACGCCGGCCAGATCGAGCTGGAACTGGTGCCGCAAGGCAACCTGGCCGAGCGCATCCGCGCCGCCGGCGCCGGCATCGGCGGTTTCTTCACCCGCACCGCCTACGGCACGCCGCTGGCCGAGGGCAAGGAAACCCGCATCATCGACGGCCAGGGCTATGTGTTCGAGTCGCCGATCCACGCCGACTTCGCGCTGATCAAGGCCGACACCGCCGACCGCTGGGGCAACCTGACCTACCGCAAGACCGCGCGCAACTTCGGCCCGATCATGGCGATGGCCGCCAAATGTGCGATCGTGCAGGTCAGCCGCGTGGTCGAACTGGGCGAACTGGATCCGGAGCACATCGTGACGCCGAGCCTGTTCGTCAAGCGCGTCGTCAAGGTCGACGCCGCTGCCGCCAACGCCGCCTGACGCGCGGACGCGCCCAACCCGCATCGAAGAGAGAAGCGATATGCAACGCCTGACCCGCGATCAGATGGCCGCCCGCGTGGCCCGAGACATTCCGGACGGTGCCGTGGTCAACCTCGGCATCGGCCTGCCCACCCTGGTCGGCAACCATCTGCCGGCCGACCGCGAAATCCTGCTGCACAGCGAGAACGGCCTGCTGGGCATGGGCCCCGCGCCCGCGCCCGGCGAGGAAGACGGCGACCTGATCAACGCCGGCAAGCAGCCGGTCACGATCAAGCCGGGCGCCTCGTATTTCCATCACGCCGATTCGTTCGCGATGATGCGCGGCGGCCATCTTGACTACTGCGTGCTGGGCGCGTTCCAGGTGTCCGCGACCGGCGACCTGGCCAACTGGCACACCGGCGCGCCGGGCGCGATTCCGGCTGTCGGCGGCGCGATGGATCTGGCGATCGGCGCCAAGCAGGTGTTCGTCATGATGGAACACCTGACCAAGCAGGGCGAGAGCAAGATCGTGCCCGAATGCACGTATCCTCTGACCGGCATCGGCTGCGTGACCCGCATCTACACCGATCTGGCCACCATCGACGTGACACCCGACGGCCTGGCCGCCCGCGACCTGGTCGAAGGCCTGTCGTTCGACGAGCTGCAGCGCCTGACCAGCGTGCCGCTGAAGCAGGCGCAGCCCGCTTGATCCTTCACCCGATGCCCGACCCGATGGCGGCGGATCGCACTGGCCGATACCGCTGCCGCCACCACTGAAACCAAGGACGAGACAACCATGACCGAAGCCTTTATCTGCGACGCGATCCGCACCCCCATCGGCCGCTACGGCGGCAGCCTGTCCGCGGTGCGCGCGGACGACCTGGGCGCGGTACCGCTGAAGGCGCTGATGGCGCGCAATCCGAACCTGGACTGGAGCGCCATCGACGACGTGATCTACGGCAACGCCAATCAGGCGGGCGAAGACAACCGCAACGTCGCGCGCATGTCGCTGCTGCTGGCAGGACTGCCGCAGAGCGTGCCCGGCGCGACCATCAACCGCCTGTGCGGCTCGGGCATGGACGCCACCGGCACCGCCGCGCGTGCGATCCGCGCCGGCGAAGCCGGGCTGATGATCGCCGGCGGCGTCGAGAGCATGAGCCGCGCCCCGTTCGTGATGGGCAAGGCCACCAGCGCGTTCTCGCGCGATGCGCAGATCTTCGACACCACCATCGGCTGGCGCTTCATCAACCCGGCGATGCGCGCGGCCTACGGCGTGGACTCGATGCCCGAGACCGCCGAGAACGTCGCCACCGACTACAAGATCAGCCGCGAAGACCAGGACCTGATGGCGCTGCGCAGCCAGGAAAAGGCATCGCGCGCGCAAGCCGACGGCACGCTGGCGCAGGAAATCACCGCGGTCACGATCCCGCAGAAGAAGGGCGATCCGATCGTCGTCGAGCGCGACGAGCACCCGCGCGCCACCAGCATGGAAGCGCTGGCCAGGCTCAAGGGCGTGGTGCGTCCGGACGGCACCGTGACCGCCGGCAACGCCTCGGGCGTCAATGACGGCGCCTGCGCGCTGCTGCTCGCCAGCGAGGCCGCCGCTCGCCAGCACGGCCTGACGCCGAAGGCCCGCATCGTCGGCATGGCAACCGCCGGCGTGGCGCCGCGTGTGATGGGCATCGGCCCGGCGCCGGCCACGCAGAAGCTGCTCAAGCAGCTGGGCATGACGATGGACCAGATCGACGTGATCGAGCTGAACGAAGCGTTCGCCGCGCAGGGCCTCGCGGTGCTGCGCGAGCTCGGCGTCGCCGACGACGATGCGCGCGTCAATCCGAACGGCGGCGCGATCGCGCTGGGCCATCCGCTCGGCATGAGCGGCGCGCGCCTGGTGACCACCGCGATGTACCAGCTGCACCGCACCGGCGGCCGCTTCGCGCTGTGCACGATGTGCATCGGCGTTGGCCAGGGTATCGCGATGGTGATCGAGCGCGTCTGAGCGGCGCCCGCATCCGCAGCGCCGAGAGGACGCTCGAGCTGCGCAAGCCGCTCGATCCGCTCAAGTTTTGCGGCGCGCCTGCCGTTGACCGAGGCAGGCGCCGACGCTCAGCGCTGCGACAGATTTCCCAACGCAGTTGGTGCGGCTGGGCCGACTGGCTCGCCGGTCCGCCGCACGCTTTCTTTGCGCCCGAATTCGCGCGGCAGTTCCGCGGCGGCATTCGATCGGTTTCCCGCCGCATGCGCTGCTGAACTTTCGCTCAATTCCTGCTGAACCTTCGCAGTACCGGTTCCGTACCGGCATGGAGTAATCGGATGTCTCTTCCCGTTGCCACGCTCGTCACCGGCGCCAGTTCCGGCATTGGCCGCGCCATCAGCGAAATGCTGCTGGCCGATGGCGTGACCCGCGTCGTCAATGTCGACTATGCCGCCCCGGACTGGTCGCATCCCAACATGACCTTTGTCCAGGCGGACCTGACCGATGCCGCGGCCACGCGCGCGGCAGCCGCCGAGGTGACGTCGCGTTTCGCCATCACGCGCCTGGTCAACAATGCCGGCGCAACGCGTCCCGGCACCGCCGATACCGCGACCGTCGAGGATCTGGATTACGTAGTGGGCCTGCACCTGCAGGCCAGCCTGCTGCTGACGCAGGCCTGCCTGCCCGCGATGCGCGCCGCGGGCTTCGGCCGCATCGTCAACATGGCCTCGCGCGCGGCGCTGGGCAAACCCGAGCGCGTGGTCTACTCCGCCACCAAGGCGGGCATGGTGGGCATGACGCGCACGCTGGCAATGGAACTCGGCGGCGACGGCATCACCGTCAACGCGGTCGCGCCCGGCCCGATCGCCACCGAACTGTTCCGCCGCAGCAACCCCGAGGGCAGCGAGCAGACCAGGCGCATCCTGGCCAGCATCGCGGTCAAGCGCATGGGCACGCCCGAGGACGTGGCGCGCGCCACGCTGTTCTTTCTCTCTCCCGAAAACGGTTTCGTCACCGGACAGGTGCTGTACGTCTGTGGCGGTACCACGCTGGGCGTCGCACCGGTCTAGGCGCGGCCCCTATTACAAGTCGTGGCCCGCATGGACGGCCACCGAGGAAACTCCCTGGAGCATACGATGAAGTTCAACTCGCAACCATCGCAGGCGCGCCGCCGCCTGCTGGCCGCCGGCGTCGCGCTGGCTACCACGTTCGCCGGCGTCTCCGGCGCTGCGTTCGCGGACACCTATCCGACCAAGCCGATCACGATGATCGTGCCGTTCTCGGCCGGTGGCACCACCGACATCCTGGCCCGCATCGTCGGCCTGCAGCTGGGCAAGGCGCTCGGCCAGCCGGTGGTCATCGAGAACCGTCCGGGCGCGGGCGGCAACATCGGCGCCTCGCTCGCCGCCAAGGCACCCGCCGACGGCTACACGCTGTTCATGGGCACCATCGGTACCCACGCGATCAACCAGTCGCTGTACTCGAAGCTGCCGTACGACCCGGTCAAGGACTTCGCGCCGATCACCCGGGTCGCGATGGTGCCGAACCTGGTGGTGGTCAACCCCAACGTGCCGGCCAAGAGCGTCAAGGAGTTGATCGCCTACGTGAAGGCGAATCCGAACAAGATCAGCTACGGCTCGTCGGGCAACGGCTCGTCGATGCACCTGTCGGGCGAACTGTTCAACTCGATGACCGGCCTGAACATCCAGCACGTGCCGTACAAGGGCAGCGCCCCGGCGGTCAACGATCTGCTGGGCAACCAGATCGGTCTGATGTTCGACAACCTGCCGTCGTCGTACCAGCACGTGAAGGCCGGCAAGCTGCGTCCGCTGGCCGTGACCTCGGCCAAGCGCTCGCCGGCGCTGCCGGACGTGCCGACCGTCGCCGAAGCCGGCGTGCCGGGCTATGAAGCGACTTCGTGGTTCGCGCTGTACGCCACCGGCGGCACGCCCAAGCCCATCATCGATCGCCTGAACGCCGAAGTGGTCAAGATCCTCGCCATGCCGGACGTCCAGAAGCAGATGGCGGGTCAGGGCGCCGAGCCCAACCCCGAGAAGCCCGAACAACTGGCTGCGTTCATGAAGAGCGAAGCGGCCAAGTGGGCGAAGGTGGTCAAGGCCTCGGGCGCGACCGTGGACTGATCGTCGCCAGGCTTCGCGCGCCAGACGCGCGGCGCCACGACAGAAAGCCGGCCTTCGGGCCGGCTTTTTTCATGGGCGGCACGGCATTCGGATAGATGCCGGCGGGACACTTCCGGGAATGCGGTGTTGACTGCCGGCGCTCGCTACCGGCGGACCGCGCCGGCAAAAAAAAGCTCGCGACTGGCAGCGAGCTCGAGTTCCGGCCCACCCGGGCAGGAGGAGACATCGTTGGCGCACGGGCAGCGGCTGCCGCGGCCTGGGCGTCGGGCGGGTTTGGGTTGGGTCTCGGCTCAGTTCAGGCTGACCTTGACCACCTGTTCCTCGACGCCGACAAAGCGAACCAGCTGGCGCAGCCCGCTGGGATACTCCTTGATGTGATGGCCTATCGGGGTATCCGGCAGGCGGTAATAAATGGCGCTGGACGGGGCGGCGATTCGGCCTTCCACTGCGGAGGGACCGTCGCCTTCCCAGGGAATATCCCGCTCCTCGGCGAGATCATGCGATCCGGGCATGGCGGCTGTTCCTGGTCAAATGCGGCTTTGTCTCCAATGTATTGCAGCACCAGCCGATTTGCTATTTCACCTTTTTTAATTCTGGCCTAGCCATCGGCTCGATTTGTCATATTGCGAGCAATAGGGTGCAGGGCCCAGCCGATGGCTTGCGCGCCGCCTCCATGCGCTAACATTGGCGCTTTGCGCGCACTCCGGCGCGCATTCCGCTCCCATCGCCCGCATGTCGATCCAGCACGCCCTTCTGACCTCGTTGATGGAGAAGCCCTCGTCAGGCTACGAACTGGCGCGGCGCTTCGACAAGTCGATCGGCTATTTCTGGCATGCCACCCACCAGCAGATCTATCGCGAACTCGGCCGCATGGCCGAACGCGGCTGGATTGCCGCGCAGGACGACGAAGGGGACGCGCGCAGCCGCAAGAAGGTCTATCGCGTGCTGCCGGCGGGGCGGGAGGAGCTGGTGCGCTGGGTGCTGTCGCCGACGGCCGGGCTGGACCAGCGCGACGAGATCCTGGTCAAGCTGCGCGCCGACGCGGTGGCCGGCCCGCTCGGACTGGGCGACGAGATGCGGCGGATGATCGCGCTGCACGAGGAAAGGCTGGCGACCTATCGCGCGATCGAGCAGCGCGACTTCGCCGCTCCGCACCCGGACCGCGCCCAACAGCTGCGGCATGCGCTGCTGCGGCGCGGGATCCGTTACGAAGAGGACTGGGTGGCGTGGGGCACGGCGGTGTTGCCGTTGCTGGAGCCGGAGGGCGGGCGGTAGCCCGCGCGGCGATGGCGTTGTTGCCCGCCATCGCCGCACCAGGATGTCGATATGGAATGGGACTCCGCTAACCGATACCGCAAATCGCTGCCACCCGCAGCCGAATCTCTTTGAGTTCCTGTTCGGTCGCGCATTGCCCATCATGGCGGGCACTTCGGGCGATCCAATCCAACGTGGTGATTTGATCCGGCAAGGCCGCGCATTCGCGCGGCATGCCCGATATACGCACTTGCATGCGGGCACGAGCGGTGCCGGCGGGCGCGAGAGAGGTCGTCAGCGGAACCCCGATAAAGCGCTTTGTCGGGCCGTTGATTCCTGCCGGCGACAACACCAGTATGGGCCGGAAGCCCGCTTGTTCATGTCCCTTCGTTGGATCGAGGCTGATCCACCAGATTTCACCCGCTTGGGGAACTCGATGCTGAACGTCGGCCGTTGCGAACGCGCCGATTGCCGTGCCGCTCGTCGTGGTTGATCGCATAGACAATCATCAGTCGTTATCAGGATTGCCCGCGGCACCAAATTCATTGCCTACCGGAGCTCCCCAATCAACGGTAGCCTCGACCTCATGCCCGGCTTGCAGTTCGAGGATGAACTCCTCCAGCGAGAAGGAAGGCTCGGCCTTCTTCTCCAGGACCAATTTCCCCTCAAGTACCGTCGCCTCTATCACCGCGTTCTCAGTGATATTTGCTTCTTCTGCCAAGTACGACGGAATGCGAAGAGCAAGACTGTTGCCCCAACGCTTCACTGTCAATGCGGTCATTAGCTGTTCCTCCACTTTCAAACTTCGCGCGTGAGGAGAGCCCCCCGTGATCTGGTCGTCATGTTCGGGGAGCGGGACCGCAGGCTATATCGCGGACAGCTCCATTCTTTAGCTCCACCGTCAACCAATTCATAACTTTGGTAACGGGACGGCTGCGGTGCGGCGTCCTCACGTATCTACAGTGTAGATACGTGAATAGGGGGTGTCAATCTGGCTCACTGCAATGGAGACGGGGGCCAGGACGGTCCCCCGTCCGGTTTCGCTTACACCAGATCCCTCACCCCAACGCCCGCGCCGACGTCAGCCAGCCCCAGCCGGCGGCGGGCCAGCGCGTATTCCTCGGCGAAGCGGTCGACCAGGTCGGCGGCGGGTACCACGCGCTTGATGGCGCCGACGCCCTGGCCGGCGCCCCAGATGTCCTTCCAAGGTTTGACCCGGTTCGAGCCGAAGTTCATCGCGGTCGGGTCGGAGGCGGGCAGTGCTTCCGGATCAAGGCCGGCGTTGACGATGCTCTGGCGCAGGTAGTTGCCGTGCACGCCGGTGAACAGGTTCGAATAGACGATATCGCCGGCGGTGCTGTCCACGATCATCTGCTTGTAGGCCGGCTGCGCGTTGGCTTCCTCGGTGGCGATAAAGGCCGAGCCGATATACGCGAGGTCGGCGCCCGCGGCCTGGGCCGCCAGGATGCCGTTGCCGCTGGCGATGGCGCCCGACAGCAGCAGCGGACCATCGAACCACTCGCGGATCTCATGCAGCAGCGCGAACGGCGACTGCGTGCCGGCATGGCCGCCGGCACCCGCGGCCACCGCGATCAGGCCATCGGCGCCCTTGTCGATCGCCTTGTGGGCAAACGTGTTGTTGATGATGTCGTGCAGCACGATGCCGCCATACGAGTGCACCGCCTGGTTGACCTCCACGCGCGCGCCCAGCGAGGTGATCACGATCGGCACCTTGTAGCGCACGCACAGCTCCAGGTCGTGCTCCAGCCGGTCGTTGGACTTGTGCACGATCTGGTTGACCGCGAACGGCGCAGAGGGCCGATCCGGATGCCTGGCGTCGTGCTCGGCCAGCTCCGTGGTAATGCGGTCCAGCCACTCCTCCAACAGCGAGGCCGGCCGTGCGTTCAGCGCGGGGAAGGAGCCGACCACGCCGGCCTTGCATTGCGCGATCACCAGATCGGGGTTGGAGATGATGAACAGCGGCGAGCACACCACCGGCAGGCGCAGGCGTTGCAGGAGCGGAGGAAGGGACATGGCGGCCTCGGTTCGAAAAGAAGGGTTGTGGTCGTTGGATGGCTGCGGTCGATGGCTGCATCGATATGCAACCAGTTGCATAGTGAGTCGAAAGTTAGCACGGCCTTCGCCGGCTTTCAATAGCGGCGACCACGGCAATGGCGCGCAGTGGCGCTTGCGCCGGGCGATTACCGTACGGTGCCGCGCATCCGCTGCGTGGGGACGCGGTGGCGCCTTGTCTACAATGTGCCCAATGAATCAGCAGGAGTGCAGGTGAGCGACGATCCTCGACCGGCAACCGGAACCCGCCGCGATCTGTTCGAAGGCAATCTGGCGGACTGGCATGCCGATCCCGAGCGGGCCTTCGATGGCTGGCTGGCGATCCATGGCTTCGGCCATGGCACCGCGGTCGTCTATCGCGCGATGTGGGGCAAGCTGCTGCGCTGGTCGCGCGAGCATGGCGTCGCGCCGCTGTCGTGGTCTGCCGCCCAGATCGGCGCCTTCCTGGATGCCGAGGGGCTGCACAAGCGCCATCGCTATCGCTATACGCGGCTGATCGAGCGCGTCTTTCATTACCTGTCGCTGCAGCAGGCCGGCCTGCATAACCCGGGCAGCCAGGCGGCAAGAGCCCATCTGGCGGATGGCGACAACGATCCGACGCCCTTTCTGTTGCCGGCCGAGCGCGACGCCGTGGTGGCGCGTGTGCTGGAACCGGTCACGATGCCGAACGCGGAGGCGACCCCGAGCCCGACCGCCTGGAAACGCGCGCGGGATGTCGCGGTGGTCGCCGCGATGCTGGGCGCCGGCCTCAAGGTGGGCGAGGTGCGGGCGCTGCGGCTCGACAGCATTGCGGCGGACGCCAGCGAGCTGCGGCTGACCCGTACCGACAACGGCCGCACCTATCGCGCGCCCGTGTTCGACTTTGCCCGCCGGCCGTTGCTGGCCTGGCTGGCGGTGCGAGAGGCGGGCGGCACGCTCGGCACGCTGGTGTTTCCGGCACAGCCCGCGGGGCGGCCGCTGCACGCCGCCTCGCTGTACCGGCGGGTCGAGCAGTTGCTGGACGAGGCCGGCGTGCTGGACGGACGCACCGAGCGCGCTTCGCCGCAGACGCTGCGCAACAGCTATGGCGCGCTGCATTTCGAGGCCGGCGCCGAGCCGGCCACCGTCGCGCAGTATCTGGGCATGCGCGATCTGGAGTCGGGCTGGCGGCTGCACGCGGCGTACACCGCCTGGCAGGCGCGCAGCGGCCAGCTTGCCGCGGCCCGGGCGGGATCGCCGGCCGGGTTACCATAACGCCCCTGACGGCGGCGGCTCGGCCCCGCCGTCCGCATGTTCAATCGATAAAGTTCACGATGCCAGACACTCTGCTGCTGACCGGTGCCACCGGCTATATCGCTTCGCATACCTGGGTTGCACTGCTCGCGGCCGGCTACGATGTGGTCGGGCTGGACAATCTGTCCAACAGCAACCGTGCGGTGGTCGACCGGATCGCCACCATTTCGGGCCAGACGCCGCGGTTCGTCGAGGGCGACGTGCGCGACCGCGCCCTGCTGGACCGGGTGTTCGCCGAGCACAGGATCGCCGGCGCGATCCATTTCGCCGCGCTGAAGGCCGTCGGCGAATCGGTGGCGCAGCCGCTGGCCTACTACGACAACAACCTGAACGGCCTGCTGACGCTGTGTGCGGCGATGCAGGCGGCCGGCGTCAAGACGCTGGTTTTCAGTTCCTCGGCCACCGTCTATGGCAATCCGCATGCGGTGCCGATCCGCGAGGAGTTTCCGCTGTCGGCCACCAATCCGTACGGCCAGACCAAGCTGATGGGCGAGCAGATCCTGCGCGATCTCGAACGCGCCGATCCGCACTGGCGTATCGCCTATCTGCGCTATTTCAATCCGGTTGGCGCGCACGAAAGCGGGCTGATCGGCGAGGATCCGGGCGGTGTGCCGAACAATCTGATGCCGTATGTGGCGCAGGTGGCGGCCGGCCGGCGCGAGCGCCTGATGGTGTTTGGCGGCGACTATCCGACTGCGGACGGCACCGGCGTGCGCGACTACATCCACGTCTGCGATCTGGCCGACGGCCATCTGGCGGCGCTGCGCTATCTGAACGAGCGCGGCGAGGGGATGACGGTCAATCTGGGAACCGGCCGCGGTTACAGCGTGCTCGAGGTGGTGGAGGCGTATCGGCGCGCCAGCGGCAAGCCGATCCCGTATGAAATCGTCGCGCGCCGCCCCGGCGATATTGCCTCGTGCTATGCGGAC
Source organism: Cupriavidus gilardii (assembly GCF_013347325.1). Taxonomy (NCBI): domain Bacteria; kingdom Pseudomonadati; phylum Pseudomonadota; class Betaproteobacteria; order Burkholderiales; family Burkholderiaceae; genus Cupriavidus; species Cupriavidus gilardii. The sequence goes on from NZ_CP054624.1 coordinate 367,430, forward strand.
CCGGCATTGGCACAGCGCCTGCTGGGCTGGCAGGCGCGTCACGATCTGGACCGGATGTGCGCGGACTCCTGGCGCTGGCAGTCGATGAATCCGCTGGGGTTTGCGTCCTGATCTGGGATTGCGGCAACAATGGAAAACCGGGCCCGGTTTGGCCCGGTTTTTTATTGCCCCGCGCAGGCCCCGAATGCCCGGGGCCGCGGGTCGCCGGTGTAGTGACGCCGCAAGGCGTCCCGGCCGATGCTGCGTTTATCGCACCAGGAAGTCGTCGATCGATTTTCCGGAGGCCAGCGCCTGGGTCAGCCAGCCGGGGCGCTTGCCGCGGCCCGTCCAGGTATTGCCAGCGCTGTCGCGATAGCGCACGGGTACTTTGCGCGCGGTTTTCTTGCCGGGTACCGCCTTGCTGCCAAAACCGAGATCTTCGGCGGTCAAGCCATATTCTTCGATTTTCTTGCGGATATCGTCGATTACCGCTGCCTGCTCTCGAGCCTTGATCTCTTCGGCTTGCTTCTGCAATTCGTTGATTTTCTGAACGATTTCCTGATAGGTTGCCATTTTGAGACCTCTGATTACGGTGGGCGAGATGAACGGCATGAATTATAACGGCCTGCGATAGCGATGCAAATGCTGGCGCAGGTTGAAACCGATTTTTGACAAAATCGGTCACGAAACCTTTCATGATGAACTTTTCACACGCCGATCTGTCGCCTGCGTCATCTCTGGCGCCATTCCGGGCGATTGCAGCCTCGCCGGCGCGGTTTTGCGACGCCATCGGCCTGGCTCTTTCGTTTGTCGCATTCGTTTTGAGCAATATGGCGCGGTAAAACGGATGCGATGTTGCCCTCGTCGCGTTTCCATTGCCCGTCGGCGTCGCCGATCACCGCCACGGAGCTGCGCGCCGCCATTCCCCGATTCAAGTAATCCGCCCCGGCGGTCGATATCCCCACAGCATGGGCTGTCGCCCGGCAGGTTGGCAGACTGTCCGCCGCTATTGATCGATCCGAGTCGTCCCATGTCCTTGCGTCGCCCTGTTCCGTCTTCGTCATCGAATGTCCGCGCGCGGCCTGCCGCCGGCGCGAACGAAGCCGGGGGACGTGCGACGGCGGAGGGGCGCCTTCGTTGCAATAAGGTGACGCGGCGTGCACTACGCGCGGTGGCTATGCTAACGTCCCGGGCGGTGCGTGGCCGGCTGCCAACGGCAGTCGGCGCATGCGCTGTGCGCCGGGGTCCCGCACCACGATTCGCCGCGTTCGACGCGGTTCGGCAATACCCAGGGCGTCCCGTCGCCGGCCTTCGGGCCGGATCCTGACGGCGCGCCATCTACACGCATTCCGCAGCGCCCCCTTCGATATGAGTTTTAGCGTTCTGCTGCTCGCCATCCTGCTCGGCATCGCCGTCGGCCTTCGCGCTGCCGGCCGCGGCCGCGATGGGACGGGATGGTCCGGCCGCATGATGGCCCTGACCGCGGGGCTGGTGTCGCAGGCGTCGATCGGCCTGCCGGTCTGGGTCGTGTTGCTGTCCGGCTCGGTGCCGCGTTCGGGAGAGTGGTCGCAGGCGCTCGCCGCGCTGGTTGGCGGCATCGCCACGACGGTGCTGGCGCAATGGCTGCACCGGGCGCTGGCGTACTGGCGCGGTGCCGCGATGCTCGCGACGCTGGCCGGCGCGGGCGTGATCGCCGCGGCCGGGATCGGGCTTGGCCACCAGTGCGGCGGCGCCAGCTCGCGCAGCGCCTGCATCGATGCGGTGAACCTGCTGCATCCGGCCTGGTTCGGCCTTGGCCTGGCCGTGCTGGGCACGGCGGCGTTCGCGCTGTTGTCGTTGCTGGACCGCCGCCATGCGCCGCAGCGCGAGCGCGACGTGCTGCTCAGCGATGCCGGCGAGCCCGAGGGCGAGCGCAGTGGCAGTGCGCCGCCGGGTTTGCCGACGCGCATCGTGCGTCGGCTCAATGGCCGCATCCCCGGCCGGCTGACGGTCCGCCCGGTAGGCCGCGGCCAGGCGACGGTCGGCGAATACAGCGTGGCCACCGACGTGCCGGACCGCGCCGCGTTCGCCCGCTGGCTCGACCAGTCGATCGCCCATGCACGGCTGGCCGAGACCAGCTGTGCGGTGCTGCTGATCCATATCGCCGACTTCCGCGAGGTCGATGAAGTCTTCGAGGTGCGCGCCGACGACATCCTTGCGCAGGACGCCAGCGTGCTGGCCCAGGCCGCGCTCGAGCCGCACGACTTCCTGGCCCGCCTGGCGCGCGACGAGTTCGCCGTGGGCGTGCCGGCGCTGCTGAACTCCAATCGCGCGCACGAGCTCGGTTCGCGCGTGCTGGCATCGATTTCGGAGTTCGTCACCGCGCGCGGCCTGCAGATGCAGATCGGCGTCAATATCGGCATCGCGGTCTATCCGCGCGACGCGCAGAGCTCGGAAGGGCTGATGCAGGCGGCGCGGGTCAGCCTGTCCGAGGCGCGCGAATCCGGCTCGAACCAGGTGCGCACCTTCAACTCCGCCGCCGGCGAGCGCGCCCGCCGCATGCGGGTGATCCGCCGCGATCTGTGGCTGGCGATCCAGGATGACGGCCTGTCGCTCGAGTACCAGCCGAAGTTCGACGTCGACGCGCGCACCGTGGTGGGTGCCGAGGCGCTGTGCCGCTGGCGCCATCCGACGCTCGGTGCGGTCAATCCGGCCGAATTCATCATGGTGGCCGAGCAGTCCGGTCAGATCGACAAGCTCGACGACTGGGTCATCGCCAGCGTCTGCCGCCAGGTGCGCGAGTGGCAGGACGCCGGCCTGCCGGTGGTCCCGGTTGCCATCAACGTGTCGGGGCTGCGTTTTGCCAGCCGCGACTTCCCGCAGTACCTGCTCGAGCAGATCCACCAGCACGACATTCCGCCGTCGGCGATCACGCTCGAGATCACCGAGACGGCGGCGATGAAGGACATCGCGCAGTCGCTGGAGACGCTGACCGAACTGCAGGCGCTCGGCATCCACGTCGCGCTGGACGACTTCGGCAGCGGCTATTCCAGCCTCGGCTATCTGAAGCGGCTGCGGGTCGGCACGCTGAAGATCGACCGCACGCTGATCGGCGGCCTGGAGTCCGATCCGCAAGGCCGCGCCATCGTCGGCTCGATGGTCGCGCTGGCGCACGAGCTGCGCATGCGCGTGGTGGCCGAAGGCGTCGAATCGCAGGCGCAGCTCGACATCCTAGCGCGCATGGGTTGCGACGAGGTGCAGGGCTATCTGCTGGCCCGCCCGATGGAAGCGCCCGGCTTCGCCGACCTGCTGTCCAGCCCGCGCCGCTGAACGCCGCGCGCGGCCACACCGTGCCCTAAAGGAAGCGCGCCGGGCCGCCGATAAGCCTGATTGGCGCACAGCGCCGCGGTATGGGACCGAGCCCGGTCCGATATGGCGGCCCGCGCCGCAGCGATGCGCCGGCAGGGGCCGGCGCCGACCAGCATAGAACACGGATCGACCCGCGCCGGCCGATCCGCCGCCGTTTCGAGGTAGCCGCCATGCCAGCTCAACGCATTCTTGTCGTCGACGATTCGCCCTCCCTGCGCCGCATGATCGCCGCCTGCCTGCGCGCCGGCGGCTACGACGTCGCCGAGGCAGCGGACGGCGACGAGGCGCACGCGGCGGCCGAGGCCGCACCGCCAGCGCAGCCGTTCGACATGCTCGTCACCGACCAGGTGATGCCGGGCATGGACGGCCTGACGCTGATCCGCCGGCTGCGCGCCGCGCCGCGCTACGCGGCGATGCCGATCCTGATGCTGACCACCGAGGCCGACGGTCAGATCCGCGCCCAGGCCCGCGAGGCCGGCGCCAGCGGCTTCCTGCCCAAGCCCTTCGATCCCGACCAGCTGATGCAGTCGGTCGCCGCGCTGCTATCCCCCTCCGAAGAGGGGTAAAAGCGGCCGCTTCCGACCCTTCAGTCGCGCATCGGATCTGCCGATAACCAGCAAGGGGCGGGGCGCGCGGTCAGTGCGCGCCCCTGGAGCCGCGCCATCGCGGCGCCATCGCCATGCAGTTGCCAGGGCAGTGGCCACGCAGTGGTCGATAAAGGCGGTCGGGCCGGCTGGGGTGCACTCCGCCAGCGCGCAACGACGGCCACAACCGGGGAGCGGGAGCGCAAGATGAACGTCAGCAGCAAGACCGAAGGAAGCGGCGAGGAGTTTCTCGCCTTCACGCTGGGCCGCGAGGAATACGGCGTCGACATCCTCAAGGTCCAGGAAATCCGCGGCTACGAGGCGGTCACGCAGATTGCCAACGCGCCGGCCTATCTGAAGGGCGTGATCAACCTGCGCGGCACCATCGTGCCGATCGTCGATCTGCGCATCAAGTTCCAGCAGCAGACGGTCAGCTACGACCAGTACACGGTCGTCATCATCGTCGATCTGAACCACCGCACCACCGGCATCGTGGTCGACGGCGTCTCGGACGTACTGACGCTGACACCCGCCCAGATCAAGCCCACGCCGCAGTTCTCCGGCAATCTCGACACCGAATACATCCGCGGCCTCGGCTCGGTCGAAGACCGCATGCTGATCCTGGTCGATATCGAGAAGCTGCTGGCGACCGAGGAACTGGCCGCAATCGAAGCCGCCGCCGCGGCCTGAGGCGCGCCCCGAACGAATCGAGCAGCACAACGTCATGAGAAACAACCAGCCTGTCACCGCGCGCGAATACAAGCTCGCGCCCAACGATTACCTGATCTCGCGCACCGACCTGAAGGGCCGCATCACCTTCGCCAACCGCGCGTTCATCGAGGTCAGCGGCTTCACCGCCGAGGAACTGCTCGGCGCGCCGCACAACCTGGTGCGCCATCCCGACATGCCGCCAGAGGCGTTCGAGGATCTGTGGCGCACGCTGCAGGCGGGCCGCTCGTGGGTCGGGCTGGTCAAGAACCGCCGCAAGAACGGCGACTACTACTGGGTCAGCGCGACGGTGACGCCGACCCGCGTCGACGGACAGACCGTCGGCTACACGTCGGTTCGCTCGATGGCGAGCGCCGAGCAGATCGAGGCGGCGCAGGCCGCGTATGCGCGCATTCGCTCGGGCAACGCCGCCGGCATCCGCATCCGCGAAGGCGTGGTGGTCCGCCGCGGGCCGCTGGGCTGGGTCGACGGCTTGCGCCGGCTGGGCCTGCGCGGCCGCATCATGCTGTCGCAGGGCGTGGGCCTCGCATGGTTCCTGGCCGCGCTGGCCGCGTTCGAGCTGCTGGCCGAGCCGCAGACGCGCGCGGCACTGCGGCCGTGGCTGTGGGGCGGCTTCGTACTGGCCGGCCTGTCGGCGATGGCCACCGGCGCGGCGCTGATGGCGATGGTGCATCGCCCGATGCGCGAGATGCTGGACTTCGCGCTGCGCCTGGGCGCGGGGGATCTGGCCACGCGCTACGAGTTCTCCAGCAACGACGAGATCGGCGCGCTCGCCAAGGCGATGCAGACGATGCAGCGCAGCCTGCTGTCGGTCGTCCATGAAATCCAGGAAGGCATGAGCGCGATCGCCACGGCGACGCGCCAGGTCGCCGCGGGCAACAACGACCTGTCGCAGCGCACCGAGCAGCAGGCGGCCTCGCTGGAAGAGACCGCGTCGAGCATGGAAGAGCTGACCGGCACGGTGCGGCAGAACGCGGACAACGCGCGCCAGGCCAGCGGCCTGGCGGCCAACGCGTCGGAGACCGCGGTCAAGGGCGGCGAGGTGGTGGGCCGCGTGGTGCAGACGATGGACGAGATCAACGGTGCGTCGAAGAAGATCGTCGACATCATCGGGGTGATCGAGGGCATCGCGTTCCAGACCAACATCCTGGCGCTGAACGCGGCGGTGGAAGCGGCGCGTGCGGGCGAGCAGGGCCGCGGCTTCGCGGTGGTGGCCGGCGAGGTGCGCAGCCTGGCGCAGCGCAGCGCGAACGCGGCCAAGGAGATCAAGGGGCTGATCGGCGATACGGTGGCGCGGGTGGACAACGGCTCGGCGCTGGTGGGCCAGGCCGGCCAGACCATGGGCGAGATCGTGCAGGCGGTCAAGCGGGTGACGGACATCATGGGCGAGATCAGCGCGGCGTCGGCCGAGCAGAGCTCGGGCATCGAGCAGGTGAACCAGGCGGTGGCGCAGATGGACGAGGTCACGCAGCAGAACGCGGCGCTGGTCGAGCAGGCCGCCGCCGCGGCCGGCTCGCTCGAGGATCAGGCCGCGCGCCTGCGCGACGCGGTGGCGGTGTTCCGCGTCAGCCTGAACGCCGAGCCGCGCCCGCTGCGTCCGCGCGCGGGTGCGGCGGACGCGGCGCAGAAAGCAGCGGCGCCGCGACTGGCACGCGCATGAAGATCGGCATTTGACGGGCGATCGGGCACGGACGCCGGCAGGCGCCGGGCACCGATCGCAGCACGGACAGTAGTATCAACCGGCGCGACAACGAAGCCGGAAAGCAAGCCGGCAAGCGCACCGATCGCTGGCGATCGGCGCCGCATCCGGCCGGACGGTCATCCAGAAGAAGAGGTAGTTCTCATGCAATGGTTCAAGCAACTGCGAGTCGCGACGAAGCTGGTCGTCGGCTTTCTGATCGTTTCCGTCATCGGCATGGCGATGGGCCTGCTGGGGGTGGTCAATATGGGCCGGATGACCGAGTGGACCAGCCGGATATACAACACCGACCTGCAGGCGTTGAAGGCCGTGCAGGACGCCAACATCAATCTGCTGTACGCCAGCCGCGCGCAGATCGCGCTGCTGTCGGCCTCGACGATGGGTGAACGGACGACCGAGAAGACGCTGATCGAAAAATCGTTCGGCGTGGTCGACGAGCGCATCAAGCAGGCCCGCAATTCCTTCCAGACCGAACAAGGTCAGGCGCTGATCAAGCAATTCGACGCGATGCTGCCGGCCTATCGCGACCGCATGGCCAAGTACGTCGAGCTGGTCTCGCGTCAGCCGCTCGATACCTCGCAGTTCGAGAGCCAGGTGTTCGAGGAAAGCACGGCGCTGCTCAAGGATGGCCATGCGATCGAAGAACTGATGTTCAACATGGTCAAGCGCCGCGATGCCGGTGCCCGCGCCAACATGGAAGAGGCGCAGGGTGTCTACGAGAGCTCGCGCCTGTGGATGCTGGCGTTGGTGCTCGGCGGACTGGCGGTGTCGTTGCTGCTGGGCGTGTTGCTGGCCCGCGCGCTGTCGCGGCAGCTGGGCGGCGAACCGGCCTACGCGGCCTCGATCGCCTCGCGCATCGCGGATGGCGACTTCTCGACCGAGATCAAGCTGCGCGCCGGCGACCGCGGCAGCATGCTGTACGCGATGAAGCAGATGCAGCTGCAGCTGTCGGGCATGGTGCAGGAGTTCAAGGCCGCGGCCGAGTCGATCGCATCGGCCTCGCGGGAAATCGCCGCGGGCAACAACGACCTGTCGCAGCGCACCGAGCAGCAGGCGGCCTCGCTGGAAGAGACGGCCTCGAGCATGGAAGAGCTGACCGGCACGGTGCGGCAGAACGCCGACAACGCGCGCCAGGCCAGCGGCCTGGCGGCCAACGCGTCGGAGACCGCGGTCAAGGGCGGCGAGGTGGTGGGCCGGGTGGTGCAGACGATGGACGAGATCAACGGCGCGTCCAAGAAGATCGTCGACATCATCGGGGTGATCGAAGGCATTGCGTTCCAGACCAACATCCTGGCGCTGAACGCGGCGGTGGAAGCGGCGCGCGCGGGCGAGCAGGGCCGGGGCTTCGCGGTGGTGGCCGGCGAGGTGCGCAGCCTGGCGCAGCGCAGCGCGAACGCGGCCAAGGAGATCAAGGGGCTGATCGGCGATACGGTGGCGCGGGTGGACAACGGCTCGGCGCTGGTGGGCCAGGCCGGACAAACCATGGGCGAGATCGTGCAGGCGGTCAAGCGCGTGACGGACATCATGGGCGAGATCAGTGCGGCGTCGGCCGAGCAGAGCTCGGGCATCGAGCAGGTGAACCAGGCGGTGGCGCAGATGGACGAGGTCACGCAGCAGAACGCGGCGCTGGTCGAGCAGGCCGCCGCCGCGGCCGGTTCGCTCGAGGACCAGGCCGCCCGCCTGCAGGCGTCGCTGGCCCGCTTCCGTCTGGCGGCCGACGAGCTGTTCGCGCCGTCGCTGCAGGCGCCGCCGGTTGCCAGGCCGATCGCGGCCGCGCCGGCGGCAGCGGCATCGGGGGCGTCCGCCGCGAGCCGCCACGACGAACCGGCGACGGCCGATCGTGCGGCGCGCGACGATCGCGCCGAGCCGGCGCCGGCCAGGTCCGCGCCGCGCCTGTCGGGCCGCCCGGCTCCGCGCGCCGCTGCCGCTGCGGCCACCGCCGGTGCCGACAGCGACTGGAGCGCCTTCTGAACACCCGCCGCGGCGGGGCGGGCGCGGCCGGCATGGCGCGCCCCCGACCATGACAGACGATGAACAGCGAAATCACCCTGTCCCTGCCGCGTGAGGCCGCGGACAAGCTGCGCGGCGAGTTCGATCATTTCGTCCGGCTCTCCACGGGGCTGGACCGGCAGTTCGTGCCGCCGTCGTTCGAGGACTTCCTGCGTGCGCGCGTGATGCACCAGGACGGGCCGCTGACCGAGCGCGCGGTCACGCGCCTGCTGACCGGCGGCGAGTACGCCTGGGCCAAGCGCGTGTTCGACAAGCAGCTGCCGCATGCGCTGGCCAATCTGATGCGCGATGCCGAACGCTTCGGCTTCGGCCTTGCGGTGCGCTCGGAATGGTCGCAATCCGAACGGCTGGCGCAGGCGCGCAAGTGGGCGGTCGAGATTCTCGACCACGCGGGCGCCGATCCGGCGCTGGCCGACACGCTGGCCGAACACATCGCCAACGCGGCGATCGACGTGCGCACGATCGAAGAACAGATGCAGACGCCGGCCTGGCGCCTTGCCGACAGCCTGCGCCGGCGCGTCTACGACCTGCTGTACCTGGTGCAGACCGAGCGCGGCACCGCCGCCGCGCTGACCCGCCTGGGCGAACTGCGTGCGATGGTGGGCCTGGCGCTCGACTACGGCGCGATCGACGCGCAGGAAGCGGGCCGCGTGATGGAGCAGATCGAGCACGCCCGTCCGCATCTGTTCCGCGACGAACCCGACGATGTCTTCGCGCGGCTGGCCGCGTGGCTGCGCCGCGTCTTCAAGCCGATGCCGGCCGCGCCGTCAATGGTGGAAAGCGACAAGCGTTCGCCGTGAACGCGAAGCGTTTTCAGCCACACGGAAAACCCGCCCGAAAACTGCGCTGAATCGCCTTCCAAGTGATTCTCGCAGCATGTCTGCTGTTACAGATTTGATCCAGATCACGTTACAACGTTGTTACATCTGTCGGCGTCGTTTGGGCCATGTATCATCCGTACGACAATGTGCATCCCCAACGTAAGTAGGGATTGGCAGCGGCAGCCGATTGCCGATATAAAGCGGTCAGTCCATTTACATTCCGTAACATTTGTTACCAGATGTGAGTTTTGTAACTGGGCCGGAGTAGTTCCGATCAGATGTAGTACCCGTCGCACACGCACTGAAACGATCTGGACGCCGGAGGTCTGCCACCGGTAAGCGCTGGACAAGCGGGCGAGGGTTTCTTGGTAGCGGGGATAAATTGGAAAGCAGTGAACTTCTGCAGGAGATCAGGGAGGTCAATCTCGCCTATCTGCTGCTCGCGCAACGCCTGGTGCGCGAAAACCAACTCGAAGCCATGTTCCGCCTGGGCGTCAGCAAGGAAATCGCTGACATCCTGGCCAAGCTGACGCCTGCTCAGCTGGTCAAGCTGGCGGCCTCCAACATGGTCCTGTGCCGGTTCCGGTTCGACGATCACGCGTTGCTGTCCACGCTGACGCATACCGCCAAGAGCCACGACATGCAGCAGATCCACGCTGCCATCCTGCTCGCGCGGCAACCGGTGGAGTCGCTCAATTGAGCGCGCTGCTGCAGGTCCAACCGGCCCGGAGCTACACCGCCGCTCCGGCTGCCCCGCGCAAGAGCGTACTGCAGGATGCCAACCAGACCCAGCTCGCCATCGAGCTGATCGGCCTGGGCGCGCGTCTGCAGGTGCTCGAAGCCGAGACCACGCTGTCGCGCGACCGGCTGATCCGTCTGTACAAGGAACTGCGCGGCGTATCCCCGCCCAAGGGCATGCTGCCGTTCTCGACGGACTGGTTCACGACCTGGCTGCCGAACATCCACTCGTCGCTGTTCTTCTCGGCCTACCAGTTCATGGTCGAGCAGGGCGAGGCGAGCGGCATTCGTGCCGTGGTCGCCGCATACCGTCTCTACCTCGAGCACGTCTCGCTGCTCGGCGGCGAAATTGTCTTAAGTTTTACGCGTGCCTGGACGTTAGTACGGTTCTTCGAGAGCAATATGCTGCAGCTTTCCAGTTGCACATGCTGCGGAGGACAGTTCGTCACGCACGCCTACGAGCCGAACGCGAACTTCGTCTGCAGCCTGTGCCGGCCGCCATCGCGCGCGGGCAAGGCAAAGAAGCCCTCGAAGGACGCCACGCCAGCGCAACCCGCCTGATTCACGCCGGGCTTGCGCGGCGAGCCAGACCGAGGCGGCACGGCGCGCAGCTTGCCGTGTCCTTCCGAGGTCCGGCTCGCGCGTGTCCGACGCGTGTTTTTCTGACGGGGAATCGATCGTGCTAGTTGTTCTTGGCTATGTCGTCGTAGTGGCGGCGGTGCTTGGTGGTTACGCCATGACTGGCGGCCACATGGGCGCGCTATATCAACCGGCAGAACTGGTGATCATTGGCGGCGCCGCGGTCGGCGCCTTCATCAGCGCCAACAGCGGCAAGGCCATCAAGGCCACCTTGCGCGCGCTGCCGCAGCTGCTTCGCAGCAGCAAATACAACAAGGCGCTGTACATGGAAGTGATGGCGCTGCTGTACGTGCTGCTGTCGAGGGCGCGCCGCGAGGGCATCCTGTTCCTCGAGAAGGAAATCGCCGATCCGGCCGCCAGCAGCGTCTTCAGCCAGTATCCGCGCATCCTCGCCGATCCGGCGATGATGGAATTCCTGACCGACTATCTGCGCATGATGGTCAACGGCAACATGAATGCCTTCGAGATCGAGGCCCTGATGGACCACGAGATCGAGACCTTCAAGCACGAGGCCGAAGTGCCCGCCCACGCGCTGGCGCGGGTCGGCGATGCGCTGCCGGCGTTCGGCATCGTCGCCGCGGTGATGGGCGTGGTCCATGCGCTGGCCTCTGCCGACCTGCCGCCGTCGGTGCTGGGCGCGCTGATCGCGCATGCGATGGTCGGTACCTTCCTGGGCATCCTGCTGGCGTACGGCTTCGTCTCGCCGCTGGCCTCGCGCGTCGAGCACCAGGTTGCCGAGACGGTCAAGATGTACCAGTGCATCAAGGTCACGCTGCTGGCCTCGCTGAACGGCTATGCGCCGCTGGTCGCGGTCGAGTTCGGCCGCAAGGTGCTGTACTCGAGCGAGCGTCCGTCGTTCCTGGAACTGGACGACCACGTGCGCGAAGTCAAGAGCCTGACGTAAGCGCGTCGTCCAGGCAGTCCGCGAGCCAGTCCATTCGTCCGTCCAACGCAGGCCAAGCATGACCGATCACGCGCGCCCCATCGTCGTCCGACGCGTCGCCGCCCACGACAAGCCGCACGGCAACCACAGCTGGAAGATCGCCTACGCCGACTTCATGACGGCGATGATGGCCTTCTTCCTGGTGCTGTGGCTGCTGAGCACGTCGACGCCGAAGGATCTGGTGCAGGTGGCCGAGTACTTCCGCACGCCGCTGAAGGTCGCGATCGCCGGCGGCCAGAAGACCAGCGAATCGCCGAGCGTGATTCCTGGCGGCGGCATCGATCCGGCCAGCAAGGACGGCGAAACGCGGCGCATGCGCGAGGACGACCCCCAATCGCTGCAGAAGCGCCGCGACCAGCTCGAGACCGAGCGGCTGCGCGCGCTGAAGCAGCGGCTCGAACAGCTGATCGAGAACAACCCGGTGCTGCGCCAGTTCCGTCCGCAGCTGCTGCTGGACATCACCAGCGAAGGGCTGCGCATCCAGATCCTCGACACGCAGAACCGGCCGATGTTCCGCACCGGCAAGGCGGTGGTCGAGCCGTACATGCGCGACATCCTGCGCGAGATCGGCCCGGTGCTCAACGAGATGCCGAACAAGGTCAGCCTGTCGGGCCATACCGATTCGTCGACCTACATGAACGGCGAGCGGACCTATTCGAACTGGGAGCTGTCGGCCGACCGCGCCAACGCCTCGCGCCAGGAACTGGTCGCCGGCGGCATGCAGGAGGGCAAGGTGCTGCGCGTGCTGGGCCTGGCCGCGACCATGCCGCTGGACAAGAACGATTCGCTGGCCCCGGTCAACCGCCGCATCAGCATTGTCGTGCTGAACCAGCGCGCCCAGGCCCGTTTCGAGGCGGAGAACGCCAGCGCGGCCGACGTCGCGGTGCGCGCCAAGGCCGGCGAGTCGGCGCAGGCGCTGCAGCAGGGAATGGACGAGGCGACCGGTGCGTCGGCGGCCAGGGCGCGGCAGTAGCCGGCACTTAAATCAGTAACAAAATTTAATAAGACCGTCGGCGAGGTCGATAACCAGCTGGTAACGGCTCAATGCTTAGCAATCAGTGATTCAGGACGGTCATGTCTGTCGATATCGATATCACGCAGTTCTACCAGACCTTCTTCGAGGAAGCGGAAGAGCTGCTCGTTGAAATGGAGCAGTTGCTGCTCGGCCTCGACATCGAGGCGCCCGACGCGGAAGACCTCAATGCGATCTTCCGCGCGGCGCATTCGATCAAGGGCGGGGCGGCGACCTTCGGCTTCAGCGCGCTGACCGAAACCACCCACCTGCTCGAGAATCTGCTGGACCGCACGCGCCGCCACGAACTGGCGTTGTCCAGGGCCATCATCGATACCTTTCTGGAAACCAAGGACGTGTTGCAAGACCAGCTCAACGCCTACCGCAACGGTACCGAACCCGATCCGCAGACCCTTGCGCGCATCTGTGCGGTGCTGCAGCAGCTGGCGTACGAGACCGGTGGCGAAGCACCGGCCCCCGCGCCGGTAGCGGCCGCTCCGGCGGCGGCCCCGGCTGCCGCCACGGCCGCGCCCGGCGGCGCGCTGAAGGTGCGCCTGCTGAACGTGTCGAAGGACGACCAGGCGCTGCTGCGCGAGGAGCTCGGCAACCTCGGCGAGATCCTCGGCGAGACGCAGAACGACAGCGAGCTGGCGATCGAGCTGGCAACGCAGTGCAGTCCCGACGATATCGTCGCGGTCTGCTGCTTCGTGATCGACGCCGAGCAGATCGTGATCGAACCCGCCACCGGCGCAGCTGCCGCGGCGCCGGCCGCCACCGCCGCGACGGCCGTTGCCGAAACCGTGGCCGCGCCGGCTCCGGCCCCCGTTACCCCCGCACCGGCGGCGGCACCCGCAGCGAAGGACAAGGAGCGCGCCAAGGCCAGCGCCGCGGCCGCCCATCATCAGGAATCGGGCTCGATCCGCGTGCCGACCGAGAAGGTCGACCAGATCATCAACCTGGTCGGCGAACTGGTGATCACGCAGTCGATGCTGGCGCAGACCGCGTCGTCGCTGGACCCGGTGCTGTTCGACCGTCTGTTCTCGGGCATGGGGCAGCTCGAGCGCAACGCGCGCGATCTGCAGGAAGCCGTGATGTCGATCCGCATGATGCCGATGGACTATGTGTTCTCGCGCTTCCCGCGCCTGGTGCGCGACCTGGCCGCCAAGCTCGGCAAGCAGATCGACCTGGTGACCTTCGGAAAGGCGACCGAACTGGACAAGAGCCTGATCGAGCGGATCATCGACCCGCTGACCCACCTGGTGCGCAACAGCCTGGACCACGGCATCGAGACGCCGGACAAACGCGTCGCCGCGGGCAAGGACCCGACCGGCCAGCTGATCCTGTCGGCGCAGCACCATGGCGGCAACATCGTGATCGAGGTCAGCGACGATGGCGGCGGCCTGCGCCGCGACAAGATCCTGGCCAAGGCGATGCAGAACGGCCTGCCGGTGTCCGAGAGCATGAGCGACGAGGAAGTGTGGCAGCTGATCTTCGCGCCGGGCTTCTCGACCGCAGAGGCGGTCACCGACCTGTCCGGCCGCGGCGTCGGCATGGACGTGGTCAAGCGCAACATCCAGGAGATGGGGGGCCACGTCGAGATCAGCTCGCGCCCCGGCAACGGCACCACCACCCGCATCGTGCTGCCGCTGACGCTGGCGATCCTCGACGGCATGTCGGTCAAGGTTGGCGAGGAGACCTTCATCCTGCCGCTGAACTGCGTGATGGAATCGCTGCAGCCGAAGGCCGACGACGTGCGCACCGCCGCCAATACCGAGCGCGTGATGCACGTGCGCGGCGAATACCTGCCGCTGCTGGAGCTGCACCGCGTCTTCAACGTCGAGAACGCGGTGCAGGAGCCGACCCAGGGCATCGCCATCATCCTGCAGGCCGAGGGCAAGCGCTTCGCGCTGCTGGTCGACCAGCTGATCGGCCAGCACCAGGTCGTGCTGAAGAACCTCGAGACCAACTACCGCAAGGTGCCGGGCATCTCGGCCGCGACCATCCTGGGCGACGGCAGCGTGGCGCTGATCGTCGACGTCGCCGCGCTGCAGCGCACCGGCGTGCGGCGCCAGGAGCCGGCGCTGGCTTGAGGCGAAGGCAAGAATCAACAAGGAGCAACACATCATGGCCGGCATCGGACATAGCGACACCCCCGGAAGCGAGGCGGCGGGCCAGGAATTCCTGGTGTTCACGCTGGGCTCCGAGGAATACGGCATCGATATCCTGAAGGTGCAGGAGATCCGCAGCTACGACGGCGTGACGCGGATCGCCAACGCGCCGGACTTCATCAAGGGCGTGACCAATCTGCGCGGCGTGATCGTGCCGATCGTCGATCTGCGCATGAAGTTCCGCCTGGGCAACGTCAAGTACGACCACCAGACCGTCGTCATCATCCTGAACATCGCCGGCCGTGTGGTCGGCATCGTGGTCGATGGCGTGTCGGACGTGCTGACGCTGACCGGCGAGGCCATCAAGCCGGCGCCGGAGTTCGGCGTGTCGGTGTCGACCGAGCATCTGACGGGCCTGGCGACCGTCGAAGGCCGCATGCTGATCCTGCTCGATATCGAACGGATGATGACCAGCCCAGAGATGGAGCTGATCGAAGGCGAGACCGCCTGAGCGGGCGCGAGCCCCCAGCGGCCCGCCGCTCGCGATCGCCAGCCCCGCGCATCATCCTCACCCCGTCGCCACCCTCGCCGATCCACCCGCAGACATGACGCCGCAACGAACCCCCGCTCCCCGCGGCGCGGCCTCCGCCATGCCGCTCGCCACGCTGCGGGACGACGCGCGCGACTTCCTGCTGACCGACCGCGACTTCGACAAGGTGCGCGCGCTGATTCACCGCCGCGCCGGCATTTCGCTGGGCGCGCAGAAGCGCGAGATGGTCTACAGCCGGCTGGCGCGCCGCCTGCGCGCGCTGCATCTGAGCGACTTCGCCAGCTACCTGGCGCTGCTCGAAGCCGACGAGTACTCCGGCGAGTGGGAGTTCTTCACCAACGCGCTGACCACCAACCTGACCTCGTTCTTCCGCGAGGCGCACCACTTCCCGCTGCTGGCCGAACATGCCAAGCGGATCGGCCGGCCGTATTCGGTCTGGTGCGCGGCGGCATCGACCGGCGAGGAGCCGTATTCGATCGCGATCACGCTGGCCGAGGCGCTCGGCGAGCGCGCCGCGACCGTGCTGGCCACCGATATCGACACGCAGGTCCTGGCCAAGGCGCGGACCGGCGTCTATTCGGCCGACCAGGTCGCGCGGCTGTCGCAGGAACGGCTCAAGCGCTTCTTCCTGAAAGGCACCGGGCAGCGTGCCGGCCAGGTCAAGGTCAAGCCCGAGCTCGCCTCGACGATCACGTTCGAGCCGCTGAACCTGCTGGCGCCCGACTGGGGCATCCGCGAGCGCTTCGATGCGATCTTCTGCCGCAACGTGATGATCTATTTCGACAAGCCGACCCAGGGCCGCATCCTGGAGCGCTTCGTCCCGCTGCTCAAACCGCATGGCCTGCTGTTCGCCGGCCATTCGGAGAACTTTTCCTACGTGACGCGCGCCTTCCAGCTGCGCGGGCAGACCGTCTACGAACTGGCGCCGGGCGCGGCCAGGGCCGGAGCCGCCTGATGCAGACGCCGCACCTGCCGGAGGCGATCGCCACCCGCACCTACTTCGACCGCGAGTTCGGCAAGCAGGCGATCAAGCTGCTGCCCAACGAGTACTACGTGACGCGCGACGACGTGGTGCTGACCACGGTGCTCGGCTCCTGCGTGGCCGCCTGCATCCGCGACGAGAAGGCCGGTGTCGGCGGCATGAACCACTTCATGCTGCCGGACGACGAGAACGCCGGGCCCGACCGCGTGCTGTCGGCGTCCATGCGCTACGGCTGCTATGCGCTCGAGGTGCTGATCAACGAGCTGCTGAAGATGGGCGCGCGCCGCGAGCGGCTCGAGGCCAAGGTGTTCGGCGGCGGCGCGGTGCTGGCCAACATGACCACGCTGAACATCGGCGACCGCAACGCCGAGTTCGTGCTGCGCTATCTGAAGACCGAAGAGATCCGGGTCGCCGCGCGGGATCTGCGCGGACCGCACGCGCGCCGGGTCAGCTATTTCCCGCAGACGGGCCTGGCGCTGGTGCGCCGGCTGACGCGCCAGGACGACCAGGCGGTCGTCGAACGCAGCGAACGCGCGCTGGCGCGCGCCATTTCCGCGACGCCGGTACGCGGCGGCGTCGAGCTGTTCGGGCGGCGCGGCGCCGCTTCCACCGTTTCCTGAATTCGAAGGACCCGTTTTCGACATGACCGCCGCCGCCAAGATCAAGGTGCTCTGCGTGGACGACTCCGCGCTGATCCGCAGCCTGATGACGGAGATCATCAATAGCCAGCCCGACATGGAGGTGGTCGGCACCGCGCCGGACCCGCTGGTCGCGCGCGAGATGATCAAGCGCCTGAACCCCGATGTGTTGACGCTGGACGTCGAAATGCCGCGCATGGACGGGCTCGATTTCCTGGAACGGCTGATGCGGCTGCGGCCGATGCCGGTGCTGATGGTGTCGTCGCTGACCGAGCGCGGGTCCGAAATCACGATGCGCGCGCTCGAACTGGGCGCCGTCGACTTCATCACCAAGCCCAAGCTCGGCATCCGCGACGGCCTGCTCGAATACACCGACACCATCGCCGACAAGCTGCGCGCCGCCTCGCGCGCGCGCCTGCGGACGGCGGCGCCCGGCGCCGAGCCCGCGGCGCCGGCGCCGATGCTGCGCACGCCGCTGCTGTCGACCGAGAAGCTGATCATCGTCGGCGCTTCCACCGGCGGCACCGAGGCCATCAAGGAATTCCTGATGCCGCTGCCGCCCGATGCGCCGGCGGTGCTGATCGTCCAGCATATGCCGGCCGGCTTTACCCGCTCGTTCGCACAGCGGCTCGATGGCCTGTGCCGCATCAAGGTCAAGGAGGCCGAACATGGCGAGCGCGTACTGCCGGGCTATGCCTATATCGCACCGGGCGACCAGCACCTGCTGCTGGCGCGCAGCGGCGCCAACTATGTCGCGCACCTGTCGCAGGATCCGCCGGTCAACCGGCATCGGCCGTCGGTCGACGTGCTGTTCGACTCGGCCGCCGTGCATGCAGGCAAGAATGCCATCGGCGTGATCCTGACCGGCATGGGCCGCGACGGCGCGCGCGGCATGCTGCGGATGCGCGAGGCCGGCGCCTACAACCTGGCGCAGGACGAGCACAGCTGCATCGTGTTCGGCATGCCGAAGGAGGCGATCGCCGCCGGCGGCGCGCATGAGGTGGTGCCGCTGTCGGCGATGAGCCAGCGCGTGATGGCACGGCTGGCCACCTTCGGCACCCGCGCACAGCGCGTTTGAAAACCACACGGACGCGCCGCGGCTGCGCGGCGCGCCCCGATAGACGCAATCATCCACAACCGTAATGGAGCCGTAGAGTGGACAAGAACATGAAGATCCTGGTGGTCGACGACTTCCCGACCATGCGCCGTATCATCCGCAACCTGCTCAAGGAGCTGGGGTTCGCCAACGTCGAGGAAGCCGAAGACGGCGCCGCCGGCCTCGAGAAGGTCAAGGACGGCAGCTTCCAGTTCGTGGTTTCGGACTGGAACATGCCCAACATGGACGGCCTGACGATGCTGCAGGGCATTCGCGCCGATCCGGCGATTGCCAAGACCCCGGTGCTGATGGTGACCGCCGAGGCCAAGAAGGAAAACATCATCGCGGCGGCGCAGGCCGGCGCCAATGGCTATGTGGTCAAGCCGTTCACCGCGGCGACGCTGGACGAGAAGATCACCAAGATCTTCGAGAAGATCGCCAAGGAAGGGGCTTGAGGCAGCCGCTATGTCCACCACGTCGAATATCAATATCGAGTCCGCCGAGCAGATCATCCAGCGCATCGGCAGCCTGACCCGCATGCTGCGCGACAGCATGCGCGAGCTGGGCCTGGACAAGGAGATCGAGCGCGCGGCGCAGGCGATCCCCGACGCGCGCGACCGTCTGAGCTACATCGCCAACATGACCGAGAAGGCGGCCGAGCGCACGCTGAACGCGGTCGAGCTGGCGCAGCCGATCCAGTCCGGTCTGGAGAAGCAGGCCGAGGCGCTGGACAAGCGCTGGGAAGACTGGTTCGCGCGGCCGGTGGAACTGGCGGATGCGCGCGAGCTGGTGCTCGACACGCGGGCGTTCCTGACCGAGGTGCCGGCCCAGGCCCGCGCCACCGGCAGCCATCTGCTCGAGATCATGATGGCGCAGGACTTCCAGGATCTGACCGGCCAGGTCATCAAGAAGATGATGGACATGATCCACACGCTGGAGCAGGAGCTGCTGCAGATGCTGATCGACAATGTCCCGGCCGAGCGCCGCGTCGAGACCGGCCCGGCCACGCTGATGAACGGACCGCAGGTCAATCCGGAGGGCAAGCACGACGTGGTATCGGACCAGTCGCAGGTCGACGATCTGCTGGCGAGCCTGGGTTTCTGAGCTTTCGAACCTGTGACTGCCTGAGCGCCTGTACGCCTGTACGCGAACGGCGGTGCGTTCAGCCGATCGTCTTGTCGGCTGCCGGCAGCGTGTCGTACAGCGCCCAGACCCGTTCGCGCCACGCCGTTGCACCAATGCCGCGAAGCAGGCCATGCACGGCGCCGCCGCGCGCTTCGCGGTGCAGCGCTTCGATGGCGTTCAGCAGGGGCGGATACACCGCGTCGACGCCTGTTTCGTCCCGAGCGTCCGCGGCCCAGCGGGCCAGAGCGGTGACGATGACGATCTCGTGCCGCTGCTGGGCGGGCAGCTGGTGGTGCTCGAGCAGTTTGCGAACCTGTGCCAGCAGCCACAATGCGACCTCGGCGTTCCAGGTCCAACGGGTGTACGTGGCCGCTGAAGTGAGGTTGAGCAGGATGGCACCACGCTGTCCCGGCGTCAGCATGTCCAGCAGCCGCTCCAGTTGCTCGCGAACCGCGTCGATGGTGACGGGCTCCCCGTTCCGGACGGCATCGCGCCACATTTCGCCGCTGCCCGACATGACGCCGAACAAGCTCCTGGCCAGGGGCTCCATTGCCTTGTGTCGGACCGGCGCCGGCAAGGCCGACACGCGCGCGAGATGCAAGTTCCAATAGCGGGGATGGGCGCCAAGCGTCTTGATCGCGCCCGCCAGCGCGGACGCCTTGCCGCGGTCGGACACATCCGTGGCCAGCTGCAGATAAGCCGATACCGCGCCCTCCGGATCGGCATGCCATCGGCCCAGGTTGCACACCATCGACGGCAGCAGCGCTTCGCGGACACCCGGCGGCCAGTCCTTGATGAGCCCATGCACCAGGTTCCACCGGCGTGTCGAATCGGCCGGCCGTGTGTCCATCGCATCGACCCGGAAAGCCAGCAGCTTTGCCAATCTGGCCTTGACCGACATGTCGCGCGCCGCATCGGCCAGACGAAATACGGTGGACCAGACGCTCTCCAGCCGCTCAGCCTGGTCCGCGATCGACAGCAGGTGTTCACACAGCTCGACGCACAGCGATGCATCGAGACGCATGGCGCAATCCGCGAGGTAGGCAGCCATGCCGCTGTCCGCGATGGCGCATCGCTCCTCAGGCTCGACCACGTGGGCGACCATGCCGAGAAGCACGCGTGCGGTGTCGGCGGGCCGCAGCCGTTGTACCGCGATGTCGGCCAGCGATCGCCAGCGCGGCAGCGATGTCTCCGGCAGCGGATGCATGGCATCCATTCGCACGCTGCGACCTAGTGCCATCAATACCTCGGCGCATGACTGCGCCGGCAGCCCGGCGGCGCAATGGAGCAGCGCATCCCAGCGCGCCCGGCGATCGGATACCGTCACCCCAAGAAGATCGCCAGGATTCGCCTCCTCCAGGCCAAGCGCCGATGCGCACAGCAGCTTCGTACGAAGCGCGCACGCGGGCTCGCCTCGCGACGCCAGGGCTTGTTGTCGCTCGAACAGGCAGGCCTGCGTCTCGAGCCAGCGCGTGCCCGATGCGCGATCGGGAGCGCTGGCGTAGGTGCCGATGGCAGCCAGCAGCGCGATGGCGTCCTGCTCGTCCGGTGCATCGTCCGCGATGGCCAGCCATTGCCGCAGCGGCATTTCCGCCAGAACGCTGCCCTTGCTGTCGGACACGCAAGTGGCCAGTGCCCGGCTGCAATCGCTCGGCGGGAGGGTCAGCATCTCGGTCACGAAAGCGGGACGACCGGCATGCTGGATGCGGGTGCCAGCGGCCACGGCGGGGCGAAACGGTGCCAGTATGCGGCTGGCTTCGTCGTCCAGGATCCTCCATCGCGTCGTGACGCACTGGAACAGGCGCTCGTGGAGAGCCGCATGCCATGGCTTGGGCAGTGCCGCGATTTCCGCACAGCGCGCATGCAGCTGTGTCAGCGAGCGGGTCCATCGGATGCGGTCCTTGACCCGGGCGGGACCGGTGAACAGCCGCTCCATCACGGCATGGATATGGCGATTGACCCGGGCCAGCCGGACCTTGTCGGCCTTGTGCAGCCATGTGGCGACATGTTCGAGCACATGGTCGTTGGTGCCGAGGCCTTCAGGGTGTGCGGTGGCAGGGGAGGGGGGCGTAGCGGTCAGTGGCATGGCGGCAGACAGGGCGGTCAGAAGGGAAGGCATGGCGCCTGGGATGGGATTTCGCGCCGTTCACGCATCGGCTGGCCGGTCCCGTGCCTTGCGTTTGAGGCGGTTGCCGTTGGCGGCCGGCGGCTCATCCTCGACCGGCAGCGACGCATGGAAATGCGCCCATACCGGCGCGAAGAGGTGGATCATGTCGGCCCTCTGGCAAGCATCGTGCAGCCAGTACAGCGCGGAGGCGCACTGGTCCGGTTGCAATGTGCGAATCGCCGTGGCGAGCGCCGGCAGGATCTGCGCGGCGTCGCGCGGTTCGGTGAGCCGGGTGGCGCGTTCCGCCAGCGTCGTGAACAGCCTGACTTCGTGGCGTCCGCTGCGGGGCAAGCACAGTCCTTCGTCGATCAGCCAGGTAAATCGGTGGACGGAGGCGTAAGGCGCCATGGCCATCAATACGAAGCCGCGATCCGCCCACGTCAGCATGCCCAGCAGCTCGGTGAATTGTCGCCGCGCCTGACGCTCGCTGACGGGCCAGGCCGCGAGCGAGACATCGCCTGGTGCGGCCGCGGCAGTGTCGTCGGCTCGCTGCGGCGGTGGTGTGTCGGGCAACGGCTCGCGCGTGACCAGCAGCTTGTGCGCGATCGCGGCGAAGGGGTCGCGGCGCATGCGCCGCGGCAGATCGACCGCCGCATTGACCATATCGGACCAATGGCGGGGGTCGTCGTCATACACCTGGAGCAGGCCCGACAGCAACGTGGGCCGATCGTGCAGATCGAGTTCCTCAAGAAAGCCCATCAGGCGCGGTACGGCGAAGCCGGCCGGCACGTCGGTGCTCAGCTCGGCATCGACCATGGCCAGCAACGGCTCGCGCCGCAGCGCGCGTGGCAGGGCGGCAACGCGGTCGCTCAGCGCGAACCAGCGTTGCAGGCGACCGGCGGCGTCCGGCAAGCGCTGGCCGAGCGCGACCAGGACCTGCTGTTCCAGCGCGGGCTCGAGCCCGCGCGACGCCCCGAATACCGCCTCCCAGATCCGCTCGTAAACCGCTACGGAATTCATGCGGAACGCCTGCTCGACTACCCGGTTCATCACGGGGACGGCGAGCGGGTCGGGCAGCCGGCTTGCCGCTTCCATCAAGGCAATATAGGGCGCCGGCCTGGAGGTGATCTCGTCGAGCCCATCGATCCGGTCGAGCATGGCGACCAGGGCCTCATTGGCCTGGTCCGCCGGCATCTGGTTGCCGATCGCGCCGATGATGCGGTACCAACAGCTGTCGCGCGGCTCGGTGGGCATCTCTTGCTCCAACGCAGCGGCGAAGTCGCACGCCGCGCTTTGCGCCAACGCCATCCATATCGGCGGCCGCGCTGCCGGCGGCAGCACCCGGGCTTCGTCGAAGACCCGATGCCAAAGCGAGGGGCGGCACACTGCCCACACGACATAATGCGACGGGTCGGCCAGTGCCTCGGCGGCCGCCGTCAGCAGCTGCACACCTTCGGCCTGGCTGGTCACGCTGGCGCGTCCCTTGAGGCCCTGTGCCGTCGCGAGCATGCCCTCGAGCAGTTCCCGCCATCGCTCCTCGTTCCTCGATGCCCTGGCGGCCAGGCCGGTCAGCGCCGGGACGCGTGCGTCCGCGTCCAGGGCCAGCGCGATATCGAGCAGGGCCGGGACCGGCCGCTGCGCGATGTCAACAAGCGGCGCGCGATGGGCACTGCCGTTCGCCGGGCGTGCAGTTCGCGCCGGCGCGCCGGTGTGGAGCAGTGCGAACCGTGCCATATCGGCGCGCATCTGGATGGCCGGATGAAGCTGTTCGACCGGCATCCGGTTCAACAGCGAATGGCGAGCGGCCGGGGCCAGCTGGGCGATGTCGCCGAGCGCGCGCTGGAACGCCGAGTTCGAGACGATCCATTTCAACCGCTCGCGCAGGCGGACGGGGGCGACGAAGTCGCGATCGAGCTGGCCATGCATGCGCCTGGACGTCCGCGACAGCGCCACGATGGCCGCGCCGCGCAGCCGCTCGACGATCTGGCGCAGCATGCATTCGGGCAGGGTATCGAGCGCGATGCGCCCGGCGCCCTCGGCCAGGGTGTCGTTGCCGCCAGGTTGTCGCGCTGGTTGGCCATGGGCCTGTGCTGCGGCGATCGAGCCGCCGGACGAGCAGATCAGGAATTGAAAGGGCATGGTTGCCTCCGTCGTGTCGCCGCGCTGTCTCGCCGCGGTGGGGCCTGCCCAGGCCGGGCGAGGGATGGAGCGGGGCACCATAGCGGCATGCCATCACCGGCTCTTTCCGAATCGCCCCGGATTTACCGCAATCGCTCGCCGGCGCGCCGCCATCCCGAAAGAATCGCGCAGGACCGCCGTTAACCTCTGTGATCGAACCGTTCTCGCGGCGCTGCGCGCCCGCGCCCCCCGTGCCATCGGCCAAATAGCGTGGCAATCCCCCGCCTATTTCCCCTAATGGCGGTGCTTCCCCGCTCCGATAATCGACCCCGTCGAAGGGCGGCATGCCGCTTCGCCACGGAGCGGCCATGTCCGAAGAAAGCGATCTCGAGAAAACCGAACCCGCCTCACCCCGGCGCCTGGAAAAGGCGCGCGAGGAGGGGCAGGTGGTGCGTTCGCGCGAGCTCGGCACCTTCGTGATGCTGATGGCCGGCGTGGCCGGCCTGTGGGGCCTGGGGGGCATGCTCGGCCGCAAGCTCGATACCGTGATGCGGGCCGCGCTGTCGTTCGAGCCCGCCGTAGCGCACGATCCGGCCCGCATGCTGTCCGGCTTTGGGCAACTGGTGTGGGAATCGCTGCTCGGCGTGCTGCCCCTGTTGCTGCTGTTCGCCGTGGCCGCGCTGCTGGCGCCCATGGTGCTCGGCGGCTGGCTGTTCTCGACCAAGTCGCTGCTGCCCGATTTCTCCAGGCTGTCCCCGCTCAAGGGGTTGGGGCGGCTGTTCTCGGCGCAGTCTCTGGTCGAACTGACCAAGGCCGTCGCCAAGTCGCTGCTGGTCGGCGGCATCGGCTTCTGGGTGCTGTGGCGCCATCTGCCGGACGCCGTGGCGCTGATGAATGCGCCGGTGCACGAGGCGCTGCTGCGCCTGCTCGAGCTGGTGCTGCTGTGCTGCGCGCTGGCCGCCGGGTCGCTGCTGCTGGTGGCCGCGATCGACGTGCCCTGGCAATTCTGGGACTACTTCAAGAAGCTGCGCATGACCAAGGAAGAGGTCAAGCAGGAGCACAAGGAAAGCGAGGGCAACCCGCACGTCAAGGGCCGGATCCGCCAGCTGCAACGCCAGATGGCGCGGCGCCGGATGATGGCCGAGGTGCCGAAGGCCGACGTGGTGGTCACCAACCCGACCCATTTCGCCGTGGCGCTGCGCTACGAGGAAGGCCGCATGGGCGCCCCTCGCGTGGTTGCCAAGGGCACCGAGGAGGTCGCCGCGCGCATTCGCGAGCTGGCCGCCGAGCATCGCGTGCCGATCCTGTCCGCGCCGCCGCTGGCGCGTGCGCTGCACCGCCATGTCGAACTGGGCCACGAGATCCCTGCCGGGCTGTACACCGCGGTGGCGGAGGTGCTGGCCTGGGTCTACCAACTGAAACACTGGCACCACGCCAACGGGCCGCTGCCCGAGGCCCCGACCGGCCTGCCGGTGCCCGATGAACTTGCCGTACCGGAAAGCCGCGCATGAATGCATTGAACTCGCTGTTCCGACTGCCCGGCGGGCAGTCCGCCGGCCAGCTGAAGGCACTGGCCGGGCCGCTGCTGATCGTGATGATCCTCGGCATGATGGTGCTGCCGCTGCCGCCATTCCTGCTCGATCTGCTGTTCACCTTCAACATCGCGCTGTCGATCATGGTGCTGCTGGTCGGCATGTACACGCAGCGTCCGCTGGACTTCGCCGCGTTTCCGGCAGTGCTGCTGTTCTCGACGCTGCTGCGGCTGTCGCTGAACGTCGCCTCGACCCGCGTGGTGCTGCTCGAGGGCCATACCGGCCCCGACGCGGCCGGCAAGGTGATCGAGGCCTTCGGCCACTTCCTGGTCGGCGGCAACTTCGCGGTCGGCATCGTGGTGTTCGCGATCCTGGTGGTGATCAACTTCATGGTGATCACCAAGGGCGCGGGCCGGATCGCCGAGGTCGGCGCGCGCTTCATGCTGGACGCGATGCCCGGCAAGCAGATGGCGATCGACGCGGACCTGAACGCCGGCCTGATCAACGAGGAGGGCGCGCGCAAGCGCCGCGCCGAGGTCGCGCAGGAGTCGGATTTCTACGGGGCGATGGACGGGGCCAGCAAGTTCGTGCGCGGCGACGCGATCGCCGGCCTGCTGATCATGTTCATCAACGTATTTGCCGGCATGGTGGTCGGCATGGTCCAGCACGACCTCGACTTCTCGACGGCGGTGCGCAACTACACGCTGCTGACCATCGGCGACGGCCTGGTCGCGCAGATTCCGGCGCTGGTGATCTCGACCGCCGCCGGTGTCATCGTCTCGCGCGTGTCGAACGACCAGGACGTCGGCGAGCAGCTGACCGGCCAGCTGTTCTCCGATCCCCGCGTGCTGTATCTGACCGGCGGCATCATCGGCCTGCTGGGCATCATCCCGGGCATGCCGCACGTCGCCTTCCTGCTGCTGGCCGGCGGTCTGGTCTGGTTCGGCAGCTATGTCAGCAAGCGCAAGCTGGCCGCCAGGCAGACCGCCAAGCGGGAAGAGCGTGCGCCCGCGCTGGCCAACGAAAATACCGAGGCGACCTGGGATGACGTCACGCTGGTCGATCCGCTCGGCATGGAAGTCGGCTACCGGCTGATTCCGCTGGTCGACCGCGCGCAGAACGGCGAGCTGCTGGGCCGGATCAAGAGCATCCGCAAGAAGGTCGCGCAGGAGGTCGGCTTCCTGGTGCCGGTCGTCCATATCCGCGACAACCTGGAGCTGAAGCCCAACGCCTACCGGATCACGCTGAAGGGCGTCGAGATCGGCTACGGCGAGGCCGTGCCCGGCCAATGGATGGCGATCGATCCGGGCCAGGTCAGCGGCACGCTGCCCGGCACGCCGACGCGCGATCCGGCCTTCGGCCTGCCGGCGGTCTGGATCGACAGCGGCATCAAGGAACAGGCGCAGGCGCTGGGCTACACCGTGGTCGACGCCAGCACCGTGGTCGCCACGCACCTGAACCATCTGATCCATCAGCACGCGGCCGAGCTGCTGGGCCGGCAGGAAGTGCAGGCGCTGCTGGACCGTATCGCCAAGGACTCGCCGAAGCTGACCGAGGATCTGGTGCCGAAGACGATCACGCTGACGTCGCTGCAGAAGGTGCTGCAGAACCTGCTCGACGAAAGCGTGCCGATCCGCGACATGCGCACGATCCTCGATGTGATCGCCGAACATGCGCCGAAGATCAGCGACCCCAACGAGCTGACCGCGCTGGTGCGGATGGCGCTGGGCCGCGCGATCACGCAGCAGTGGTTCCCCAATGGCGCCGACCTGCAGGTGATCGGGCTCGACGCCGGCCTCGAGCGCGTGCTGTCGCAGGCGTTGAACTCGGGCGGCAGCATCGAGCCCGGCCTGGCCGATGCGCTGGTGCAGCAGGCGCAGGCCGCGGTGGCGCGCCAGGAGCAGATGGGTCTCGATCCGGTGCTGCTGGTCCCGCATGCGCTGCGGCCGTTGCTGTCCCGCTTCCTGCGGCGGACCATGCCGCAGCTCAGGGTGCTGTCGCACGCCGAGGTGCCGGACAACCGCAATATCCGTATTACCGCGATGATCGGCGGCGCGGGCTGAGTCCGATCGTCGGGGGGGGCGGCGCCGCAGCCGCGGTGCGATCGCAGGCGACAGGAGCACTCCCTGTCGCCTGTTTCTCATCAAGGGCCGAAATTATTGCCGGCCGCTGCCGTTAACCCGGAGACGAGGACGTGCGGCGCCGTCATCGCCCAAATAGCGCCGCAATCCCCCGCCTATTCAGCCCAATAGCACGACACCCCCGCTCGCATAATCGACACGTCGAAGAGGCCGGCTGCCGCTTCGCACGTGGTGCCGATGGCCGAGTGCGGCGATCCGCGCAACGTCCCGCTCTCTCCTCCCTGCGCGAGACGCCCGTCGCCACCACCTGACGACAGACCGGCCTGTGCCCGTCGGCCGCATGCCGACACCATCGCGGCCAGCGATGCCGCGGTGCCGGACAACCGAACATCGAATGATTGCCACGAGCGGCGGTGCCGCTGGATCCCGCTGAAACCAGGGTCGCGAAACATGAGCGTAGCCAAATTTGTGGCGGCCAACGGCCGCGAAGCCTTGCGCCAGGTGCGCGAAGCCATGGGGCCGGACGCCGTGGTGCTGTCCAACCGCACCGTCGACGGCGGCGTCGAGATCGTGGCGATGCGCGATACCGATCTGGGCGCGATCTCCGACAGCGCGCCCCGGTTCCAGCCACCGGTGCGCGAGCCGATCCAGGTCGCGGCCGTGGAGCATATCGACGGCATTCGTGGCGAACTGCAAACGATGCGCGCGCTGATCGAGCGGCAGCTGTCAGGCATCGCGGTCCCCGCCGTGCCGGCCGCCGCCGCGGATCCGCTGCGCGAGTCGCTGTTCGAATGGCTGGTGGGCGCGGGCTTTTCCGCGCAACTGGCACGCACGCTGCTGGCGCGGCTGCCGGCCGGCCATGACCGCCCCGCCGCGATGGGCTGGATCCGCCAGGAGATCGCCAGCAAGGTGCCGGTACTGGCCGACGAGGACGCGCTGTTCGGCCAGGGCGGCGTGCTGGCGCTGGTCGGCCCGACCGGGGTCGGCAAGACCACCACCACCGCCAAGCTGGCCGCGCGCTTCGTGCTGAAGCACGGCGCCGACAAGCTTGCGCTGCTGACCACCGACACCTTCCGGATCGGCGCGCACGAGCAGCTGCGCATCTACGGCGACATCCTCGGCGTGCCGGTGCACGCGGTCAAGGATGCGTCGGATCTGCGTCTCGCGCTGGGCGCGCTGTCGCAGAAGCATCTGGTGATCATCGATACCGTCGGCATGAGCCAGCGCGACCGCAATCTGTCCGAGCAGATCGCGATGCTGGCGGGTGCGCCGGCGCCGGTGCAGCGGGTGCTGCTGCTCAACGGCGCCAGCCACGGCGATACGCTCAACGAGGTTGTGCATGCCTACCGCCACGACGCCGCGCCAGGCGCCGGCATCGACGGCTGCATCATCAGCAAGCTCGACGAGGCCACCCATCTGGGCTCGGTGCTAGATGTCGTGATCCGGCACCGGCTGCCGGTGTTCTACGCGTCGACCGGCCAGCGCGTGCCGGAGCACCTTGAACTGGCGCGCGGCGACGCGCTGGTCGAGCGCGCCTTCCTGATGCCGCGGCGCGGCTCCGTCTTCGCCGATGCGCAGGCCGCGCGCCGCGCGCTGGCGGCGCCAGCAGGCGACGACGTGGTCGACGCGGGCCACGGCGCGCGCAACGAAGCGCACGACGTGCTGCGCTCGATCGCCGACAGCGGTCATGCCGTCGGCGCCTGCGTCAACGCGCTGCGCGACGGCCCCTATGGTTTTGCGCTGCTGCGCGAGCTGTGGGCGGGCCGTGGCCAGGGCCAGGCGGAGCCGGCCGAACTGCGTCCTCTGGTGCGCCAGGTCCGCGACGCGGTCTGCCAGGATGCCAGCCGGCATTGCGAACACTTCGTGCTGTCCGCGTCGGTGACGCTGCCCTGCGCCGTGCCGGGCCGCCGCGCGCCACAGCCGTGGCAGCACACGCTGTGGCTCGGCGACCGCGACGGCATGCCGCTGATGGCCACCGTGACGCCGCTGGCGCGCACGCCGCAGGCCGGCGGCTGGGACACCGAGATGGCGGATTGGCGCGCCGCGCTGGCCGCGCGCCGTACCGTCGTCCATCTGCTCGACACGATGCCGGCCGGCGCCACGCTGCAACGCTGGCAGTCGAGCGGCGAACGCTGGCTGGCGGCAGCACGCAAGAGCACGCGCGTGCTGTGCGACGGCACCGCATGGAAGCTCGATGCGCTGGCCGACACGCTGACTTTCCACGCGCAGGCCGAACTGCGCTGGCGCGACCGCGACGCCGTTCAATGGGTCGCGCAGACCAGGGTGCGCGTGATCGAAGGGCAGACCCGTGCCGCGCGCGGCACCGCCACCGAAGGCGGCATCGAGGCCGTGCTGCTGGTGGCGCGCACCATCGAGCGCGACAGCGGCCAGACGCTCGCCGTCGACTATCTGCTGGCCGATCCGGCGCTCGCCGGCGCCGGTGCGCAGCTCGCCCAGTGGGCACGCTGGGGCGAGGCCGCGGCGCTGCAATGCCGCACGCTGCGCCATGCGCTGGACCATCTCGGCCGCCCGGCCGGCACGTCGCAGCAAGCGTTCGACGTCGACGCGCTGGTCGCGCTGCAGGCCGGCATGACCGCGTTGCGGCTGGCCCATGCGCCGGCACAGGCGGCGATCGACTGTCTGGCGGGGCTGGCCGGCCAGGCAGGCCGGTCGGCCGCCAGGGATGCGGTACCGGGCGCCGCCGCGCTGCTCGAGGGACTGGGCCGCCTGCTGGCCCTGCTCGACGTGCTCGAGAACTTCCCGGGCCGCAACGCCGCCGCGGTCGGGTCGGCTCGCGCGTCGAACGACAAGCGCGGCGCAGGCGAGGCCATCGAGGCGATCCGCGCCGCGACCCCGGCCGCGAATCATGCCCTCACTGACGCCGAATTGCCGGCGCCGGCGCTGCCCGAATCCGCGCAGCATCTGGCCCAGCGGATGACGCAGAACGCCGCGGGCACACGAGAGAACGCGTCGGCGAAGTTCGACCTGGCCGCGCTTGGAGACTGATTGAACATGCTTGCCGTCGATCAGGCCGAAAGCCTGCGCCGCATGCTGGCGCCCCGCGCCACCCGCCGTATCGCCGTGTTCGGCTGCGAGCCGGGCGCCGGTGCGACCACGGTCGCGCTGGGCCTCGCTCATGCGCTGGCATTGCAGGGCGAGCGCGTGCTGCTGGTCGATGAAGACCTGTCGCACGCGCGCGCGACGCGCCTTGCCGGTGCCTCGCCGCCGGGCACGCTGGCCCAGGTGCTCGCCGGCGCCGTCGCGGTCGATGCCGCGGTCGGTCGCCGCGAAGCCGGCATGCCGGCGCTGCTGCCCGGCGATGCGTCGGCGTGGGGCCCGCTGCAGGCGCTGCATGACTTCCGCACCGTCGTCAGCGATGCGCGCCTCGGCGCCGATGGCGCGTTGTCGCGCTTTTCCGCCGCCGCGCACAACCTGGTGGTGGTGATGCGGCCCGAACGCGAATCGTTGACCGCCGCCTATGCCTGCATCAAGCGGCTGCATCATCGCTACGCCTGCCGGCATTTCGAACTGGTGGTCAACTGCGCCGCCAGCGAAGCGTCGGCGATGGCGATCGCCGGCAACCTGGCGCGCACCGCGGGCCAGTATCTCGGCGTGCAGGCGCGCTGCGCCGGCGTGCTGCCGGCCGACCCGCTGGTCGCGCGCGGCACGGCGCTGTCGCGGGGCGTCGTCGATGCTTTCCCTGGCGCGCCGGCCACCGCCATGCTGCGCCGACTTGCCGTCAGCATCGCTGGCTGGCCTCTTTCACCCGATCCCGAACCGATGCCCGCCGCTGGCGCCGCGACCGCCGTCGCCACCGCCGCGCTGCCCGCATCGGCGATGGCCTGCTAGCACTCGCGAGAATTCCACCATGTACACGATCCAGGGAAAGCTCGAACAGACCGACACCGTCCAGACCCATGCGCCGCTGGTACGGCGCATTGCCCTGCAACTGGCGGCGAAGCTGCCGGCCAGCGTGCAACTGGACGACCTGATCCAGGCTGGCATGATCGGCCTGCTCGACGCCGCCCGCCGCTATGAAGACACCCACGGCGCGCGCTTCGAGACCTATGCCAGCCAGCGTATCCGCGGCGCGATGCTCGACGAGGTACGCGCCAACGACTGGCAGTCCCGCAGCCTGCGCCAGTCGACGCGCCGGATCGAGCGGACCGTGCGCGCGCTGGAGCAGAAGCTCGGCCGCACGCCGCTGGATTCCGAGGTTGCCGAAGAACTGGAGATGCCGCTGGACGAATACCAGAGCATGCTCAACGAGGTCTATGGCTGCCAGCTGCTGCATTACGAGGACTTCGAGCGCTCCGGCGAGGAGGATTTCCTCGATCGCCACCTGACGGTCAGCGAGGACGGCAATCCGCTGACGCTGCTGATGGAAAGCGGCATGCGGGGCGCGCTGATCCGGGCGATCGAACGGTTGCCCGAGCGCGAAAAGCTGGTGCTGTCGCTGTGCTACGACCAGGAGCTGAACCTGCGCGAGATCGGCGCGGTGCTCGAGGTCACCGAATCGCGCGTCTGCCAGATCCGCAGCCAGGCCATCAACCGGCTGCGCAGCCAGTTGCGCGGGCTGCTGTGATGGCCCGCATGGCAGGTCGCGCGTTCGGGTCGATCGTGGCGATCGCCTCGGCGGCCGTGGCGGTGATCTCGCCTGCCGTCGCGGCCTCGCCGCTGATGCACACCAATTTCGGCGGCGACTCGCGCCATGCATGGACCGCATCGGTGTCCGCGCCGGCGCTGTACGGCCGCGGCGTGCGGGCCTTGTCGGCGCCTATCCTGCCCAGCGGCTATCTGGCGCAGGCCGAAGGGGTGATCACCGCAGTGCGCTGGCGTTACCGTTTTGCTCGCGTGCCACCGCCAAATCTGCAAGCCTATCTCTGTAATGCCAACCGTTGCGTGCTGCTGCCCGGGCCCGAGGGCAAGACCGATGCCTTCCGCGGCGACGATGCCGACAAGGGTTTCGTGTTTGCGTTCCGCATTCCGGGACAGGGGCCGTTGACGCCCGTGCTGCAAGGGCAGGCCAGCCAGATCACGGTCAGCTATCGCTGAATGGCGGGCGCCGCGAAGGCGGCAAGGTGACGGCGAAGCCGCCGTCGTGACGAGGTGATTGGCGGTGGACTTGCCGGCTCGCGGCGGGTGGCATTGAATGTGCTTGTTGCCATGGAGAATCTGGCAGCGAGACATCGAAATGAGCCCCAACCGAACCAGCGGTAATCGCATCCGCCTGCTGGAAAACGGCGACGAATATTTCCCGCGCGTCTTTGCCGCGATCGCCGCCGCGCAGACCAGCGTTCTGCTGGAAACCTTCATCCTGTTCGACGACCGCGTCGGCGTGGCGCTGCGCGAAGCGTTGATTGCCGCGGCCAAACGCGGCGTCCATGTGGCGATCACCGTCGACGGCTACGGCTCGCCCGATCTGCCGCCCGCGTTCGTTGCCGGCATGGTCGCGGCCGGCGTGCGTTTCCATATCTTCGCGCCGCGCCGGCGGCTGCTCGGTGTGCGGACCAATCTGTTCCGCCGGCTGCATCGCAAGCTGGTGGCGATCGACGGACGCATCGCCTTTATCGGCGGCATCAACTTCTCCGCGCAGCACCTGACCGACCATGGCCCGCAGGCCAAGCAGGATTATGCGGTCGAGGTCGAGGGACCGGTCGCCCACGAGGTGCATCGCTTCCTCGTGCAGACGCTGCCGCCGGGCGACGTCGACGTGCCCGCGGTCCCGCCGCCGGCGCCGGCCGGCAATATGGCCGCGTGGCTGGTCACACGCGACAACGACGCGCATCCGACCGATATCGAATGGGAGTACCTGCAGGCGATCCGCGCCGCGCGGCATCAGGTGGTGATCGCCAACGCCTATTTCCTGCCGGGCTATCGCGTGCTGCACGCGATCTGCGAGGCGGCCCAGCGCGGCGTCGACGTGCGCCTGATCCTGCAGGGCAATCCCGACATGCTGTGGGTCAAGCGGATGGCCGACATGCTGTATGCCCATCTGCAGGACGCCGGCGTGCGCATCTTCGAATACTGCGAGCGGCCGCTGCACGGCAAGGTCGCGGTGATCGACCGCGACTGGTCCACCGTCGGCTCCAGCAACCTGGATCCGCTGAGCCTGTCGCTGAATCTGGAAGCCAACCTGGTGATCCGGGACGCCGGCTTCGCGCGTGGCCTGCGCGAGAACCTCGACGCGCTGATGGCCAATGCCTGCCGCGAGATTCCGCCGAATCGCCAGACGCGGCGCGCGCCGCTGCAACTGGCGGCGACCACGCTGATGTTCCACTTCCTGCGCCGCTTCCCCGCATGGGCCGGCTGGCTGCCCGCCCACACGCCGAAGCTCGTGGTCGCTACCGCCGAGCCGCCGCGCCGGCCCTGGCGATTTCCGGTGCTGAAGCGGGGCGCCGGCGGAGCGGAATAGATGACAGCACAGGGATCACGCGGAAGGATGACGGCAATACGACGACGGCAATACGACGACGGCAAATCGATCACGGCGACCAGATGACGGCACGACAGGCGACTGACCACCACACGAGAACACGGCGGCGCAGCCGCTGGGCGCAGGTGCGCCGCATACTGGGCATCGCCTTTGTCGCGCTCGTGGTGGTGCTGGTGGTCAGGAAGCTGGCCGAGGTCGACTGGGCCGAGGTCTGGGTCACGCTGCAGGAATACGACTACCGGACGCTGACGCCGGCCGCGCTGCTGGTGGTGCTCAGCTATTTCTGGCATTCGGCGTTCGACCTGCTGGGCCGCTGGTATGCGCGGCATCGGCTGTCGTCGCCGCGGGTGCTGGTGATCGCCTTCGTCAGCTATGCCTTCAACCTGAACCTCGGCGCGCTGGTGGGCGGCCTGGGCATTCGCTACCGGCTCTATTCGGGAGCGGGACTGTCGGGCGCACAGATTGCGTCGGTCTATACCATCGGCGTGGTCAGCAACTGGATCGGCTACCTGGCGCTGCTCGGGGCGGTGCTGGCCGCTCGCACCGTGGTGCTGCCGCCCGAATGGGGGCTCAATGCCACCTTGCTGCAGATCGCGGGATTTGCGCTGCTGGCGGTGGTCGCCGCGTACCTGGTCGCCTGTGCGAGGGCCAGACGGCGCCGATGGACGGTGCGCGGCCATGCCTTTCATCTGCCGCCGCTGCGTTTCGCCGTGATGCAGTGCGCGCTGTCGATTACGAACTGGCTGACCATCTCGGCCATCATCCAGACGCTGCTGCCGTCGTCGGTGCCGCTGCTGGTCGTGCTGGGCGTGGTGCTGATCGGCAGCATCGCCGGCGCGGTCGCGCATATCCCTGCCGGTCTGGGTGTGCTCGAGACGGTGTTCGTGGTGCTGCTGGGCGATCGCGTGCCGCACCACGCGCTGCTGGCCGCGCTGCTGGCCTATCGGGCGATGTACTACCTGTTGCCGATGCTGCCGGCGGTGGTGGGGTATTTCCTGCTGGAGGCGCACGGAAGGCGCGCCAGCACGGTCGAGCCGACGGCGTAAGGTGTGTTGCTTCGCCGCAGAGAGAGAAATCAGCCGCTGGCCAGGCTGACGCCGCGCGGACCGGCCTGTGCCCGGCCATTGCGGCCGTAGACGGTGGCCGTGTCGCCGCGCTGGCGAAGCGTCTGCAACGCGTCCTGCGTGTATCCCAGATGCGCCGACACCACGGCGCCGTTCAGCGTATTGGCTTCGGCCGCGCCGCGCGCGGTCAGCACGAGGGTGCGCCATGCGGCGGCGACGCCTTCGTCGATATGCAGTCCCACCAGTTGCCGGCCGCTGCCCACGCGGATGCCGAGCGCGGCCATCTGGGCCTGGCGTGCGGTGCCCAACTGGGCGATCTGCTGCGCCAGCTCCTGCTTGCTCTGCACCAGTTCGCCCAGCGACTGGAAGTCGCCGGCGCGAATCGCGGTCCGTTCCTGCTGCAGCGCATCGACGAAGGCGGCGATGGCTTGCGTTTCCCGCTGCATGCTGGCGATCAGGGCTTGGCTCATGGGCGCGAAGTTGAAGGAATTCGGTTGGGGTAACGGCCGAGGGATCAGCGGCCGCCGTCCTGCGTCAATTCGCGCAGCGTGGCCAGCAGACCGTCGGCGATCTTGCTCGGGTCCATCTTCAGGCGCCCTTCGGCGATGGCCTGGCGGATCTCGTCCACCTTGGCTTGATCGATATCGCCGTCGGCCTCATGGGCCAGACGCGAGCCGATATCGCGCACCTGGCTGCCCAAGGGGCTCATGGTCAGGCCGCTCGCGGACGGTGCGGCGCCCGGCACGGGGCTCGACGCGGTGCGTCCAGTGCTTTCAGCGGCACCTTCGCCGGTGCGCGGCAGGGTCGATTGGTGGATCTTCACGGGATGTCCTTGCTGGGTTTGCTCAGCTTAACGGCGGGGCGTCGCCAAACTTTAGGACGCGAATTGTGACACGCTGTAACGACGCTGTGGCGATGGCTGGGGCTGAGGCCGGGGCCATGTCGGCGGCTATTGTTGCAGCACCACCGTGTCGGCGTCCCGCACCAGCCCGTTGACGACCTGGCCGCTCTTGAGCCGGATCTGCACCGTGTTGCCAGGAGCGGCGTCGGCCAGGATCTTGCCCTCGCTGCGGATCTGGAAGGCCTCGCCTTCGATGGTCACCGCGACCATCTGACCCTGCTTGACCGCGATCGCCTTCCGGACCATGTCCATCCGCAGCGGCGAGCCGGCCGCGATCCGGTTGGCCGTGACCGCGCCCTGGAGCTGCGCCGGGTCGGTCACGACCGCGCGCGGCAGGCCGGCAAGATCGCCCTCGCGCCGTTCCAGATCGGCCGGGCCGATCGGCTGGCCCGGCGCCAGCGCATGCGCGGCGACATAGTAATCAGCCACCACCGAGACGCGTGCCTGCACGTAACGGGTCCACGGCCGCTCGCCACCGCAGCGCACGCCAACCGAAACCCGGCCCCAGGCCGCCGCGCCGCCCGGCAGGAACGGCTGCGGCGCCACGCATTCGCGCGCGCGTCCGCCCGAGGGCGGCACCACCTGGATACTGGCCTTGCCCGGCAGCCCGGTGGTCTCGCGCAGCAGGAACTGCTCGACCGCGACGCGCACCGGATCGTCGGTGAACGGCGACGGCTGTGCAGCCTGGGGCGGCGAGGCAGATGTCGTGACCGATGTCGTGGCGGTCGCCGCCAGCGCGGCGGTGCATGGCAGCGCCGCGCAGAGCGCCAGCGAGGCGAGGCGGCGTGGTGCCGATCGGTGCGTGCGAAACATGGCGTGATCCCGGCAGGCGAAATGGAAAGTCAGGAAACAAGGCGGCGGGCCGGACGCAGGCGCGCGCGTGGGGGCAGGCGCGCGTGCAGGCAGTGGGCGTTCGGCAACGAGACCTCATTGTAGGCAGCGGCACGCGCGCCCTCCGCCTGAAATGCGCAGGTTTCCCCGTCCTATTCATCCGATTGCACTGGCCAGCCGCCACCTAAGATGGCACCCGTAAAGAAGGCCGGGCCCATTCCCGGCCGCCCTCACGCCTTTGCCGACGCAGGGGCGCGTGGTTTCGTCACACGTTCCTCGATAGCGAGAGATAGCGAGATACGGACATGATCGACAGACTCGATGCGTCGTTCCGTTTCCAGCAGGAAGCGTTGAACTTGCGCAATCAGCGGCAATCGGTGATCGCCGCCAATATCGCCAATGCCGATACGCCGGGCTTCAAGGCCCGCGACTTCGACTTTGCCAGCCAGCTGTCCGAATCGGTCGAGCGGGGGCGGCAGGCCAACGGCGTGTCGCTGTCCACCACGTCGACGCGCCATCTGCCGGGCCAGGCCTCGGTCGCCAGCGAGTTCGAGCTGGCGTACCGGATTCCGATGCAATCGAGCATCGACGGCAACACCGTCGAGATGGACACCGAGCGGGTGGCATTCGCCGACAACTCGGTCAAGTACGAGTTCGGCCTGACGGTGATGAACTCGAAGATCAAGGGCATGTTGGCCGCCATCCAGTCGTGAGGAAACCATGCCGGCAATGAATATCTTCGACGTGACGGGCTCGGCGATGGCCGCCCAGTCGCAACGCATGAACGTCACGGCCTCGAACCTGGCCAACGCGGACAGCGCGGTGGCGCCCAACGGCCAGCCGTATCGCGCCAAGCAGGTGGTGTTCGGCCTCGCGCCGACGCCCGGCCAGGCCGATATCGGCGGCGTGCAGGTGCGCGGCGTGATGGAAGATCCGTCGCCGCCCCGCATGGTGCACAACCCCACGCATCCGCTGGCCAATGCCGACGGCTACGTGGTGATGCCCAATGTCAATCCGGTGGAAGAGATGGTCAACATGATTTCGGCGTCGCGGTCCTACCAGGCCAATGTCGAGGTGTTGAACTCCGCCAAGAACATGATGCTCAAGACGCTGACCATCGGTCAGTGATTCCGCCATATCGACCGGACCAACCGGATCAACGGGACCAACGATGACCACCACGCCACCCGTCAACAACAGCAGCAACAGCGCCGCCAACCAGCTGGCCAACAGCGCGTCCAGCGCCGCGGACCTGCAGAACAACTTCCTGAAGATGCTCGTCACGCAGATGAACAATCAGGATCCGCTCAAGCCGATGGACAATGCCCAGCTGACTTCGCAGCTCGCGCAGATCAGCACGGTCAGCGGCATGCAGACGATGAACGCGACGCTGGCCCAGCTGCTGAACCAGGTCAGCGCCAGCCGCGCGATGGATTCGGCCGCGCTGATCGGCCGCACGGTGATGGTGCCGGGCAAGGAAGTCGCCGTCTCCGGCGGCAAGCCGAGCCAGTTCGGCATCGACCTGCCGGCCACCGCCGACGCGGTCACCGTCGACGTGCTCGACAAGGACGGCAACGTGGTGCGCACCATCGACCTGAAGGGCCAGACCGCCGGCGTGCACGACGTGAGCTGGGACGGCAAGAACAACGCCGGCGGCGTCGTGCCGGACGGCGACTACACGTTCAAGGTCAGCGCAACCGCGGACGGCAAGAGCGTGCAGCCAGTGGCGCTGGTCTACGGCAAGGTGCAGGCCATCAGCGGCGATGCCAATGGCGTGCTGGTCGATATCGGCGGCGGCCACACCGCGCTGGTCGACGACGTGCGCAAGATCCTTTAATCCGAATCATCGGCATTCAACAGAACGCCAGCGCGGCGGTGCCAAGGGCGCCGGCGCGGGCAAATTCGTACGACGCGTAACAAGGGGAAATCATGGGTTTCGGTCAAGGAGTCAGCGGCATCAATGCCGCGGCACAGAATCTGGACGTGATCGGCAACAACATCGCCAACGCGAACACCGTCGGCTTCAAGCAATCGACCGCGCAGTTCGCCGACGTCTACGCCGGCTCGAAGGTCGGCCTGGGCACGCGCGTGAACTCGGTGGTGCAGTCGTTCACGCAGGGCAATATCGAGGCGAGCGGCCGCTCGCTGGACGTCGCGATCACCGGCGGCAACGGCTTCTTCCGCATGGTCGGCACCGACGGCTCGGTGTTCTTCTCGCGCAACGGCCAGTTCCTGCGCACCGACGACGGCCGCATCACCAACGCGCAGGGCCTGCAGCTGACCGGTTATCCGGCCGGGGTGCAGCCGGGCGGCGGCGTGCAGCCGCAACCGCTGGTGGTGTCCAGCGCCCAGATGGCGCCGAAGGCCACCGACCGCATCACCGCGCAATACAACCTGGACTCGCGCGGCACCGCGCCGACCGTGCCGTTCACGACCTCGGCCGGCAACCCGCCCGCCGCCGCGATGTTCAACTACAGCAGCACCATCGAGGTGTTCGACTCGCTGGGCAACGCGCAGCAGGTCACGGCCTACTTCCGCAAGGGCGCGACCGACGCGACCGGCACCGACTGGCAGGTCTATGTGACCGACGCTACCGGCACGCAGCTGTCGGGTCCGAACGCGATGCGCTTCGACCTGAACGGCGCGCTGGTCACGCCGGCGCCGGGCGCGACGATTCCGGTCAATGTGCCGGCCGCCGGCGGCGCCGCCGCGATGAACATCCAGCTGGACCTGGCCGGCACGACCCAGTTCGGCGACGACAACGATCCGAAGTCGATCGTGCAGAACGGCTATACGTCGGGCTCGCTGCTGGGCTTCTCGATCGAAGCGGACGGCACCATCCTGGGCAGCTATTCGAACGAGCAGACCCAGTCGCTGGGCCAGGTCGTGATGGCCTCGTTCGGCAACGTCGAAGGGCTCAAGCCCGAGGGCGACAACGTCTGGAGCGCCACCGGCGCCTCGGGCCAGCCGCTGCTGGGCTCGCCGGGCGGCAGCATGGGCCAGCTGCAGTCGAACGCCGTGGAAGCGTCGAACGTCGATCTGTCGGGCCAGCTGGTCAACCTGATCATTGCCCAGCGCAACTACCAGGCCAATGCGCAGACCATCCAGGCGCAGGACCAGGTGCTGCAGACGCTGGTCAACATCTGACCGGCACGTCAGCGGTAACCGCAAGCATTGGATAGGAATCGCAGATGGATCGCCTGATCTACACCGCCCTGTCGGGCGCCAAACAGACGCTGGACCAGCAGGCCGCGGTGGCCAACAACCTGGCCAACGTGTCGACCACGGGCTTTCGCGCGCAGGTCAACATGTTCCGCGCGGTGCCGGTGGTCGGGCAGGAGACGCCCACCCGCGCCTTCACGCTGGCCAGCACGCCGGGCGCCGACATGAAGGCCGGACCCCTGACCTATACCGAGCGTCCGCTCGATATCGCGATCAAGGGCAACGGCTGGCTGGCGGTGCAGGGGCGCGACGGTGCGGAAGGCTATACCCGCGCCGGCTCGCTGCAGGTGGGCCCGGACGGCCAGCTGCTGACCTCGAACGGCCTGCAGGTGCTCGGCGACGGCGGCCCGATCGCGGTGCCGCCCGGCTCGACGGTGACGATCGGCAACGACGGCACCATCACCGCGCGCGGCCCTGGCGAGACCGCCAATGGCCTCGCGCAGGTGGGCCGGCTGCGGCTGGTCAATCCGCCGCCCGATGCGATCGCACGCGGCGACGACGGCCTGTTCCGGCTGCGGCCCGGCGCTGCGCCGCTGGAGACCGACCAGACCGTCCGCGTGATCGCCGGCGCGCTCGAAGGCAGCAACGTCAATCCGGTCGAGGCGATGGTCGACATGATCGCCAACGCGCGCCGCTTCGAGATGCAGATCAAGATGATCCAGGGCGCCGACGCCAACGAGCAGCGTGCCAACGCGCTGCTGTCGAACCGTTAAGCGCCGACGCCAAGCACCCACCAATGAATCGACAGGGCACGCCGGCGCGCGTGCCCGCCACCGAAGGAACACCATGAACCGCTCTCTCTGGATTGCGAAGACCGGCCTCGATGCGCAGCAGACGCAGATGGACGTGATCTCGAACAACCTGGCCAACGTGTCAACCACGGGCTTCAAGCGCAGCCGCGCGGTGTTCGAGGAACTGATGTACCAGACGATCCGCCAGCCCGGCGCGCTGTCGTCGGACCAGACCACGCTGCCGTCGGGCCTGCAGCTCGGTACCGGTGTGCGTCCGGTCGCCACCGAGCGCATCCACACGCAAGGCAATCCCCAGCAGACCGGCAATGCCAAGGACGTGGCCATCATCGGCCAGGGCTTCTTCCAGGTCACGCTGCCGGATGGCACCACCGCGTACACCCGCGACGGCTCGTTCCAGGTCGATCAGAACGGCCAGCTGGTGACCGCCAGCGGCTTCGTGATCGAGCCGGCCATCGCCATTCCGGCCAACTCGACCTCGCTGACGATCGCGCGCGACGGCACCGTGTCGGTGACGCAGCCGGGCAATGCCAACAACGTGCAGGTCGGCCAGCTGCAACTGGCCACCTTCATGAACCCGACCGGTCTGGAAAGCCTGGGCGAGAACCTGTACGTGCAGACCGACGCGTCGGGCGCACCGAACCCGACCGTCCCCGGCCTGAACGGCGCCGGCATCCTGCAGCAGAACTACGTCGAAGCGTCCAACGTCAACGTGGTGGAGGAGCTGGTCAGCATGATCCAGACCCAGCGCGCCTACGAAATCAACAGCAAGGCCGTACAGACGTCCGACCAGATGCTGCAACGCCTGACTCAGCTGGGTTGAACATGAACGCCATGCTGTTCCGTCTGGGCCGGTCGGCCTGCCGTCTGGCCTGCATTCTCGGGCCGCTGCTGGCCACCGGCTGCGCGCTGATGCCGCGCGAGCCGCTGGTGCAGATGCCGACCACGGCCCGGGCCGAGCAGCGGCCGATGATCGCGCCGACCGGCTCGATCTATCAGAACTCCTACGCCGGCAACCCGCTGTTCGAGGATCGCCGCCCGCGCAACGTCGGCGACATCCTGACCATCGTGATCAGCGAGAACGTCAACGCGTCGAAGAACTCGGGCACCAATGCCTCGCGCACCAGCAATGCGGCGCTGGCCTTCGACGCGGTGCCGCGCGCGCTCGGCGGCCTGTTCGGCGCCAGCCAGAACGCCAACATGAGCGGCGAGAATGGGATTCGCTCCAGCGGCGGTTCCAGCGCGGCCAATACGTTCAACGGCACCATCACGGTCACCGTGATCGAGGTGCTGGCCAACGGCAACCTGGTGGTGTCGGGCGAAAAGCAGATGGCCATCAACCAGGGCGCGGAATTCATCCGCTTCTCGGGCGTGGTCAATCCGCGCACGATCACCGGCGACAACGCGGTGCCGTCGACCCAGGTGGCCGACGCGCGCATCGAATACACCGCCAAGGGCTATATCGACGAAGCGCAGAACATGGGTTGGCTGCAGCGCTTCTTCCTCAACGTTTCACCGTTCTGATTCGCGTCATGTCTTTGCGCCTGGCTGATTGCCTCCGCGGTTGCCGCCGCCCTAGCCGTTCCGGCGTCTGCACGCCGGGCCTCCTGCCGCTGTTCGCGCTCGCCCTGGTGCTGGCGCTTGGCCTGCTGCTGCCCGCGGGCCCCGCCCATGCCGAACGCCTGAAGAACCTGGCGACCATCCAGGGCGTGCGTGACAACCCGCTGGTCGGCTACGGCCTGGTGGTCGGGCTGGACAACACCGGCGACCAGACCATGCAGACGCCGTTCACGACGCAGAGTCTGACCAACATGCTGTCGCAGCTGGGCATCACGCTGCCGGCCGGCCGCAACATGCAGCTGAAGAACGTGGCCGCGGTGATGGTCACCGCGACGCTGCCGCCGTTCGCGCAGCCGGGCAGCCAGCTCGACGTGGTGGTGTCGTCGATGGGAAATGCCAAGAGCCTGCGCGGCGGCACGCTCTTGATGACGCCGCTCAAGGGCGCCGACGGCCAGGTCTATGCGATCGCGCAGGGCAACCTGCTGGTCGGCGGCGCCGGTGCGTCCGCCAACGGCAGCAAGGTGCAGATCAACCAGCTGGCGGTCGGCCGCATCGCCAACGGTGCCATCGTCGAACGCGCGGTGCCGGCGTTCCAGGCGGACAACGGCATGCTGACGCTGGAGCTCAAGAGCTCCGACTATGGCACCGCCGAGCGCGTGGTCGACGCGATCAACCGCAATCTGGGCGGCGGCGTGGCCAGCGCACTCGACGCGCGCGTGGTGCAGGTGCGCGTGCCGCAGGCCTCGTCGCAGCGCGTGGCGATGCTGGCGCGCATCGAGAACATCGACGTGACGCCGGCCCGCGCCGCGGCCAAGGTCATCCTGAACGCCCGCACCGGCTCGATCGTGATGAACCAGGACGTCACCGTGCAGGACTGCGCGATCGCGCACGGCAATCTGTCGGTCGTCATCAATACGCAGCCGGTGATCAGCCAGCCGGCGCCGTTCAGCGGCGGCGAAACGGTGGTCGCGCCGGTGTCGGAGATCAACCTGAAGCGCGACGGCGGCTCGCTGCAGCTGGTCCGCGCCGGCGCCTCGCTGTCGGCGGTGGTCCGTGGCCTGAACTCGCTGGGCGCGACGCCGGCCGATCTGCAGACCATCCTGGAAGCGATGCGGGCGGCGGGCGCGCTGCGCGCCGAGCTCGAAATCATCTGATCGCGACGGGCCATCGCATGAGCCAACCGATCCACGCTCAAGCCGATCTGTCGCAGCGCTTCGCGCTCGACACGCAGGGATTCGAAGCGCTGAAGCAGGGCGCGCGCGACGGCAGCGCCGACACGCTGAAGGCCGCCGCCAGGCAGTTCGAGGCCGTCTTCACGCAGATGGTGCTCAAGAGCATGCGCGAGGCGACGCCGCAGGACGGGCTGTTCGACAACGAGCAGACCAAACTCTATATGTCGATGCTGGACCAGCAGCTGGCCCAGCATCTGTCGTCGAAGGGCATTGGCCTGGCCGAGGTGATGGCGCGCCAGCTGGCGCGTGCCAGCGGCCAGCCGCTGCCGCCGGAGGCCGCCGCCGCCAGCCGCATGGACGATGTGGCGGGCTCCCTCGGTCCGCTGCTGGACGGACGCACCACCGCCGCAGCCGGGGCCAACGAGGAACAGGTGCCGCGCGTCGGCACCGTGGTGCCGGGCGCCAACTGGAACCCGACCGCGGGCCTGCGCCAGTACCAGGCGCAACAGATCGGCCAGTGGCAGGGCGGCGCCGCCATGTCCGAAGACACGCCGTCCCATATCAGCGCCTTCGTCAGCCGCATGGCTGGCCCTGCCGTGGCCGCCTCGCGCGCCAGCGGCGTGCCGGCACGGCTGATCCTCGGCCAGGCCGCCCTCGAGTCCGGCTGGGGCCGCCGCGAAATCACCCATGCGGACGGCAGCACCACCCACAACGTGTTCGGCATCAAGGCCGGCGCCAACTGGAAGGGCCCGGTCGCGGAGATCACCACCACCGAATACGTCGACGGCCAGCCGCAGAAGATCAAGGCGAAGTTCCGCGCCTACGGCTCGTACGAGGAAGCCTTCTCCGACTATGCACGGCTGCTGACCAACAACCCGCGCTATGCCGGCGTGGTATCGGCTGGCTCGGCCGAGGAAGCCGCCCACGGTTTGC
This sequence comes from Cupriavidus gilardii, assembly GCF_013347325.1. Lineage (NCBI taxonomy): Bacteria > Pseudomonadati > Pseudomonadota > Betaproteobacteria > Burkholderiales > Burkholderiaceae > Cupriavidus > Cupriavidus gilardii. The sequence goes on from NZ_CP054624.1 coordinate 411,137, forward strand.
AGCGCGCCGGCTATGCGACCGACCCCGAATACGGAGCCAAGCTGGTCCGGATCATGCGGAAGGTGCCGGTCTGACGACTGGTACGCGATCGGTTTTCTTCCTCTCCCCCTGAGGGGGAGAGGAAGCGGCCATTAGGCGAGGCCGCGCCAGGAAGACTTGTACGCCGCCGGTTTTCTCCCCTCTCCCGCTTGCGGGTGAGGGGCGCGGGAGAGGGCATCCGGGGTTTGCATGCCACCGCTGCGCGAAACGATCCCCAACCCTAAAGTCCGCCGCCGAATCTGCCGTTACCACCCTCATCCACCGCCACGGTCGCGACTGCATCGCGCGGCCATGGCGACCAACAGAATCCGGGGCTAGTGCATGTCTCTCTTCAATATCGGCCTGTCCGGCCTGAACACGGCACAGAACGCGCTGACGACCATCGGCCATAACGTCAGCAACGCGGCGACCGCCGGCTATACGCGCCAGAACACCATCATCGCGTCGTCGGGCGGCCAGTACACCAGCCAGGGCTTCTTCGGCCAGGGCTCGACCACCACCACGGTGATGCGGGTCTACGACGAATTCCTGACCGGCCAGCTGCGCGCCGCGGAAACGTCGAGCGCGCACCTGTCGACGTACTCGGAACAGATCAAGCAGATCGACAGCCTGCTGGCCGACCAGAAGGGCGGCATCGCGCCGCTGATGCAGAAATTCTTCGCCGCGGTGCAAGGCGTGGCGGACAAGCCGGGCGACACCGCCGTCCGCCAGAACATGCTGAACGCCGCCCAGTCGCTGGCAGGCCAGCTGCGTTCCGCGGCCTCGTACTTCCAGAACCAGCAGGAAGGCATCAACAGCGAGATCCAGAGCTCGGTCGCCCAAGTGAACGCCTTCACCAAGGAGATCGCCTCGCTGAACAGCGAGATCGCCAAGGCCACCGCCGCCAGCGGCGGCCAGCCGCCCAACGATCTGCTGGACCAGCGCGACGAAATGGTCGCGCAGCTGAACAAGATCGTCGGCGTCAAGGTGGTCGCGCAGGACGGCGGCAGCTACAACGTGTTCGTCGGCAACGGCCAGCCGCTGGTCGTCGGCGCCAGCTCCTACGACCTGAAGGCCGTGCAGTCGGCGGCCGACCCGTCGCGGATGGGCATCGCCTATACGCTGCCGGACGGCACCGCGATCGAGATGGATGACGCGCTGTTCAGCGGCGGCAGCATCGGCGGCCTGATGCAGTTCCGCAGCGAGACGCTCGATGCCGCGCAGAACGCGATCGGCCGCCTGTCGCTGGCGATCGGCCAGACCTTCAACGCGCAGCACCGCCTGGGCATGGACCTGAAGGGCCAGATTGGCGGCGACATGTTCGCGATGGGCTCGCCGACGGTGATCGGCAACAGCCGCAACAACGGCACCGGCACGGTGGCGGCCACGGTGGCCGACGCCACCGCGCTGACCACCAGCGACTACACGGTGACCTACGACGGCACCAGCTACAGCCTGGTGCGGATGTCCGACAACGAAGTGGTCGCCACCGGCGCCGGCCCGACCTTCACGGCCGACGGCCTGAGCATCACGGTCGGCGGCACGATGGCCGCCGGCGACAGCTTCCAGATCCAGCCGACCCGCAATGTCGCCGGTTCGTTCGACTTGGCCATCACCGACCCGGCCAAGGTCGCGGCCGCCTCGCCGGTGCTGGCGGAAAGCGGTGCCTCGAATATCGGCAGCGGTACCGCCAAGGTCAGCAACGTGGCCCAGGGCTTCAGCGTGCCGGCCTCTAAGATCGTCGCGACCTTCAATGGCACGGAGTACACCTTCGCCGATGCGAATGGCCCGCTGTTGCCTCCGCCCAGCCCGGTCTTCAATGGTACTGCTCAGGAATACACCATCAATGGCGTGACAGTCAGCTTCGACGGCGCCCCCCGTGCCGGCGATACCTTCACGATCGGCTCCAACGTCGGCGGCTCGTCCGACAACGGCAATGCGCTGGTGCTGGCCAAGCTGCAGACCACCAAGACCATCAATGGTGTGTCCAGCTTCAACGACGCCTATGCCCAGCTGGTCAACGACATCGGCAGCCGTACCAAGTCGATCGATATCGCGTCGACCTCGCAGAACAGCATCACGACCCAGGTGCGTACCGCCCAGCAGTCGGTCTCCGGCGTCAACATGGACGAGGAAACCGTCAACCTGCTGCGCTTCCAGCAGCTCTATCAGGCCAGCGCGCAGGTGATCCAGACCGCCTCGTCGCTGTTCGACGCCATCATCAATATCCGCTGACGGGCCGCCCGCCTACCGAGACCAGGAAACCATCATGCGTGTCGCCACTTCCACGTTCTACCAGCTTGGCCTGTCCGCGATGAACGGCCAGCAGTCCTCGCTGCTGCACGTGCAGCAGCAGCTCGGCACCGGCCGCCGCGTGCTGAACCCGTCCGACGATCCGATCGCCGCCACGCGCGCACTCGGTGTATCGCAGTCCATCGGCGTCAACGAGCAATACGCCACCTCGCGTACCCAGGCCAACATCAGCCTGGCGCTCGAGGAAAAGACGCTGCAGAGCGTGATCACCACGATCCAGAACGTGCAGACGCTGATCGTCAACGGCGGCAACGGCACTATCAGCAACGCCGACCGCGCCTCGATCGCGTCCGAACTGCAGAGCAACTACGAGCAGCTGCTGGGCCTGGCCAACGCCGACGATGGCAACGGCCAGTACCTGTTTGCCGGCTTCAAGTCGGGCACCCCGCCGTTCGCGGCCAATGGCGGCACCGTGCAATACGTCGGCGACACCGGCTCGCAACTGCTGCAGGTGGACGTCGCCCGCCAGATGGCCGCCGGCGACAACGGCCGCGATGTATTCCTCAGCGTCACCGGCTCGGCGGACTACGTGATGACCGAAGGCGGCGGCAACACCGGCACGGCCCTCTACGGCGCGCTGTCTGTCACCGACCCGACCAACCCGCTGTACGGCCACGAATTCTCGATCGATTTCACCGTCGACGGCGCCGGCAATACCAGCTACACCGTCACCGACAACAGCGCCGTACCGCCCACGGCCATCGTGCCGTCCACGCCGTATGTCGCCGGCGACGCGATTCAGTTCGGCGGCGTGTCGTTTACCGTCAAGGGCGCGCCAGCCAACGGCGACTCGATGACGCTGGCCCCGGCCAAGCAGGCGGGCACCGACATCTTCGCGAACATCAAGGCGGCGATCGACGCGCTGAAGCAGCCGGTGACCACCGAAGCCGATCGCGCGCGGCTGGACAATGCGCTGGCAACCGCCAACCGCAAGATGTCGAACTCGCTCGACAACGTGCTGACGGTGCGCGCGTCGGTCGGCTCGCGGATGCAGGAACTCGATGCGCTCGACACCATCGGCGCCAACCGCGACCTGAACTACGAGCAGACGCTGTCGGGCCTGCAGGATCTGGACTACGCGTCGGCGATCGCCGAGTACTACCAGCGCCAGACCGCGCTGCAGGCGGCACAGCAGTCGTTCATGCAGATTCAGGGGATGAATCTGTTCAACTATCTGCGGTAAGCCTGGATAAGGCGGACAAGGCTGCCGACCTGCACCCCGGACCAGGGTGGGAGCCGGCGGCGTACCACCGGTCTCCACCCGAACATCTCGACTGCCTCAGCCTTCCGCCGCCACGCGCGATCATCGCGTCGAACGCCTCATTCGCGTCGTCACGGAAAACGTCTCGGCGGGATGGATCGTGACAGAGACTTCGAACGTGTCGCCCGCCTCGTCAAGGTAGCGGCGCACGACTTTCAGCACCGACGACCCGATTTCGATGCCGAGCGCGCGGGCCACGCGTTTGTCGGTCAGCGTCGAGGCACGTACGCTTTGTTCGATCTCGGCGATCTGCCGGCCGTGGCGCGACTCGATCAGCGAGCTGACGAGCACGTCCGGCGTATCTCGCACGATGGCGCCGATGTCCTCGTAGGCGGTATCGATATAGATGTCGGTCCACGCGATCGGCGTGGCGGCCGCATCGTCGTTCCATCGCACGCTTGAAATGCGCAGCCATTTCGTTGCCGGCGTGCCCCCCAACGCAGCAGCCACTTCGGCAGGCGCGACGGTCGTCTCCACGGCCTGCACCACGCGCCGATGCTGCTCCCCGAACTGCATCAGATCTTCGACCGACGCCAGCGTCGGCTTGAACACCGCCTTTGGCTCGGCGGCTTCGACACGTGTACCGACGTTCTTTCGGCGCGACACCAGCCCGAGGTCCTGCAGTTCCTGCAATACAGCGCGGATCGTGTAGCGGCTGGCGTGGAACTGCTCGCACAACTCGAACTCGGTGGGCAACAGCGCTCCGACCGGATAGCGGCCGCCCTTGATGCCATCCAACAGTTCGCGAGTGATCTCTGATGCGGTTCGTCTGCTCATTTCGCCATTGTCCCCGACTCAACGGAGCGCGATTCAAGGGTTAACACCAATTTCCCGGCATATGTTCGAACATATTTAATGCTGATATGTTCGAACATATCGAACGACCAGCCAATTGCCAGAAGGTCGCTCCATGCCCAACTCCAGCATCCCCGCCGCCAGTACCGTCGTCGATTCCGCGCTGTTCCGCGATGCTTTTGGAACCAGGAAGATGCGACAGATCTTCTCCGACGGTGCACTGGTACAGCGCTACATCGACGTCGAGGTTGCCCTTGCCAGGGCCGAAGCCCGCGTTGGCGTGATTCCGGCCGAAGCGGCCGAGACGATCGCACGCGAAGCGCGTATCGAGCGCATCGACTTCGATCACATGCGCGAGGAAACCGATATTGTCGGCTATCCCATCCTGCCGCTGGTGCACCAGCTGGTGCAGATCTGCGGGAATGCGGGACGGTACGTTCACTGGGGAGCCACCACGCAGGACATCATGGACACGGCGGTGGCTCTGCAGGTGCGCGACGCGCTGGACAGTATCGATGCCGACATTCGCGAACTGCGGGGCATCCTGGCCGATCTCGCCAAGGCGCATCGCGATACCCCGATGGCCGGCCGCACGCACCTGCAGCAAGCGCTACCCGTGACCTTCGGCTACAAGGTCGCGATCTGGCTGGCGATGTTCGACCGGCACCAGCAGCGCCTGGCCCAGCTACGCCCCAGGGTTGCGGTGGTGCAATTCGCCGGCGCCGCCGGCACGCTGGCATCGCTGGGCGACAAGGGCTTCCAGGTGCAGCGCGAGCTGGCCGAGGAGTTGGGCCTCGGGGTACCCGCGACGACCTGGCATGTCGCGCGCGACGGCCTTGCCGAAGCCGTCAATCTGCTCGCGCTGGTCACTGGCTCGCTCGGCAAGATCGCGTTGGACATCATGATCATGGCGTCCACCGAGTTTGCGGAAGTCTACGAGCCCTTCGTCAAGGGGCGCGGGGCGAGCAGCACGATGCCGCAGAAGCGCAATCCCATTTCCAGCGAGCTGATGCTGGCGGCATCGAAGGCGGTGCGTCAGCACGCCGGTTTGATGGTCGATGCGCTGGTGCAGGACTTCGAGCGCGCCACGGGGCCATGGCACGCGGAGTGGATCGCGATTCCCGAGAGCTTCATCCTGACGTCCGGCGCGCTGCACCAGGCAAAGTTCGCGCTCGGCGGACTGATCGTCGATGCGCCACGCATGGCTCACAACCTCGGCATCTCCAAGGGCCTGATCGTGGCCGAAGCCGTGATGATGCGGATGGCCCCGCATATCGGTCGCCAACAAGCGCATGACGTCGTCTACGACGCCTGCCGCACCGTCAACGAAGCCGGCGGCACGCTGGCCGAAGCCCTGCTCGCCTTGCCCGCTGTCACGCAGCACTTCGACCGTGCGGCGATCGAGCAGATGGTCGATCCCGCCAACTACCTCGGACTCGCGCCGCAGATGGTGGACCGCGCCGTCGCTCTATCGGCGGAAATCCCCTGAGCCAGCGCCGCCAGTACGGGACCGAGGCCGGTCAACGCGCATCGATCGCATCGAACGATTCAAGCGCATCCATTGCGGCGGCGGGCCGAAGCAGTCCGATCGCTGCAGCCTACCAAGGAGACAAATCATGAAAGCCATCCCAACCGTCGTGCGCGCCTCGATGACGATCGCCGCGCTGCTTGCCGCGGCGTCGGTACACGCGCAGAACTGGCCGACCCGGCCGATTACCTGGATCGTGCCCTTCGCCGCCGGCGGCCCCACCGACGCGCTGGCACGCACCATTGCCGACCGCGTGTCGCGCGAAGTCGGCCAGTCGATCATCATCGAAAACACGCCTGGCGCAGGCGGCACGATCGGGGCAGGGAAGGCAGCTCGCGCGCCCGCGGACGGCTACACGATGCTGGTGGGGCATATGGGCTATATGGGCGCCGCGCCGGCGCTCTACAAGAAGCTGCCCTACGACCCGGTCAAGGACTTTGCCCCGGTCTTCCGCTTTCCGGATACGCCAATGGTCTTGATGGTGCGCAAGGACCATCCCGCCAAGGATGTAAGGGCGCTGGTCGACTATGGCAAACAGAATCCGGGCAAGCTATTCATCAGCAATGCCGGCATGGGCTCGACCTCGCACTTGATCGCGGCGATGTTCGCCTCGTCCGCCGGCATCAAGGTCTCGCTGGTGCCGTACAAGGGTGCGGGTCCGGCGCTGATCGATGTCATCGGCGGGCAGGTCGATGGCATGTTCGACCAGACCAACACCGCGTTGCCGCAAATCACCGAGGCCAAGGTCAGGCCGCTGGCCGTCACGTCGGCCAGGCGGGTGGCACAGCTCAAGGACGTGCCGACGCTTGCCGAGACGGTCGCTCCCGCCTTCGAAGCGGCAACCTGGTATGGCATCTATGCGCCCAAGGGCACGGCACCGGCGGCAGTGGAAAAGATGCAGCAGGCCTATTTGAAAGTGATGAAGGACAAGGCGTTCACCGACCGGCTGTCGGCGCAGGCGATCCAGATGCTGCGCGAGGACCAGTACACGGCCAGCGCGCTGGGAAAGCACACCGAAGCGGAAGTCGCCCGCTGGAAGGTGCTGGCGGCCAAGGCCAATATCTCGCTGGACTGAGCGCGATGACGGCGACCCGCACCGAATACGACGCCTTCGGCCCGGTCGACATCCCGGCCGACCGCTACTGGGGCGCGCAGACCCAGCGTGCCCTGGCCGTCTTCGACATTGGCAGCGAGCGCTTCCCGCCCTGTCTGATCCGCGCGTTCGGCCTGCACAAGATGGCGGCGGCCACGGCCAATCTGCAGTGCGGCGCGCTGGATGCCGGCATTGCGGCCGCCATCATCGAGGCGAGCGCAGAGGTGTGGCACGGCGCCTTCGACGACCATTTTCCATTGACGGTCTGGCAGACGGGATCCGGTACGCAGACCAATATGAATGCGAACGAGGTCATCGCCAATCGCGCGAACGAGCGGCTAGGCCAACCGTTGGGGACCAAGCGGCCCGTTCATCCGAACGATCACGTCAATCGCTCGCAATCATCCAACGACAGCTTTCCGACGGTGATGCACCTTGGTGCGGTGCTGGAATTGCAAGGCACGCTGCTACCGGCACTGACGGCACTACGAGACAGTCTGCAGGCCCGCGCCAGGGACTTCGCCGATATCCTCAAGCTGGCCCGCACGCATCTGATGGATGCCGTGCCGACGACGCTGGGCCGCAGCTTCGAAGGCTTCGCCGCGCAGATGGATCACGCGGTGGCACGCATCGAATCGACGATGCCGCGGCTGCTGATGTTGCCGCAGGGCGGCACCGCCGCAGGGACCGGACTGAACGCGCCGGGCGGATTTGCGCAGGCATTCTGCGACGAGGCGAGCCGCCTGACCGGTCAGCCGTTTCGTACCAATCCATGCAAGGTCGAAGGCATGGCTGCTCACGACGCGCTGCTGGAGCTGTCTGGCGCGCTGAACGTCATCGCGGCATCGTTCATCAAGATCGCCAACGATCTGCGCTGGATGAGCTCGGGGCCGAACTGCGGCATCGGCGAAATCGTCATGCCGGAGGACGGGTTGACATCGTCGATCATGCCGGGCAAACGCAACCCGACGATCGCCGAGGTCATGGTGCAGGCTGGCATGCAGGTGGCCGGCAATCACGTGACCGTCACCATGGCAGCCGCCAGCGGCAATTTCGAGCTGAACGTCGCCAAGCCGGTGTTGATCCATAACGTGCTCCAGTCCATTCGACTGCTCGCAGACAGCGCGCGTACGCTGGCACAGCGGGTGATTCCGGGACTGGAGCCGAATCACACGACCATGGCGCGACAGCTCGAGAGTCCGCTTCTGGCGGCCACCGCGCTCAATCCAGTGATCGGCTACGACCAGGCAGCACGGATCGTGCGCCACGCCATGGCAATGGGAATGTCGCCACGTCAGGCGGCGGTCGACCTGGGGGTGCTCGGCGGCGAGGAGTACGACCGGCTCGTGAACCTCGAGAAGATGGGGCGTGGAGTCGCATAGTCCTTGCCCCATGCAGCGGTGAACGGTCCCGCGCCCTTTTGGCTGGAAGGCAAGCAAGCTTTGCCGTTGACCTGCCACTCGATCCGAAGCGATCAATGACGCGGCGGATTCGGATCGCTTCCTGCGGGGTTTCGCGTCTCCTGTACCTTCTGCTCGCCTACCGGCGCATTGCTGACCGGCGAGACCAGCGAGGACGGATCTATTGCGCCAGAGCCCGTCGGCGCCGTACTTCCCTGCGCCTGCGTCGCCGGGGCTTCCGATACACCGACCCTGCGGTCATCGTCACCACCGCACGCCGACACCGCAAGGGCTGCCAGCGCTGCGGCGAACGCTACGCCGGCGCAGCGGTTCATCGAATCCTGTTTCACCTTGCACCTCCTGATTCTCGGCAATCGCTGCATGGTGCGGCACGCTCGGCAGTGCGGCCCGGCCCTGCCTTCGTAGGGGCAGTCTTGTCGCAAATCGACGCGACGGAGAAGACGAAAGCTGTAACAGATCGTTACGCGTCTTCTCATTTGGAGCGCCCGAACTACCGTCTGCAATATGCGGCCCGCATGTCGATGTTCTGCCTTTGGTGATCATGCCAAGGAGGCAACAGATGGGTGCTCGAATTGCAGTGATATCGCTCGTCGGTGCGACTTTGCTGGCCGCACATCCCGCTCCGGCGCAAGCGCCTTCCACCGATGCACAGATCAACGCGATCGTGCAATCGATCCTCAACCAGATGACGCAAGCCGAGAAGCTCGACTACGTCAGCGGCACCGGCGCATGGGACGTCAAGCCGCTGCCTCGGCTGGGCGTGCCGCAGATCCGCGCGACGGACGGCGGCCTTGGCGTGCGGTTGAGCGATCCGCAAGGTGTCGCCTATCCGGCCGGCCCTGCGCTCGCATCGACATTCAGCGTCGATCGCGCCAAGCAGATGGGCGTCGGTCTCGGCCTGGACACGCGCAATCACGGGTTCCAGCAGGTGACCGGCCCTGGCCTGAACATGTATCGCACGCCTTTCGCCGGCCGCGCGTTCGAGTACCTGTCCGGTGAGGATCCCTTTCTCGGCGCGGTGCTGGGAGCCGCGCAGGTCAATGCGATCCAGTCGCAAGGCGTGTGGGCCGACGCGAAGCACTATCTCGCCAACGAGCAGGAGGTCAACCGCTTCAACCTGATGGAGACCATCAGCGAGCGCGCACTGCGCGAAATTTACATGGTGCCGTTCGAATCGGCTGTAAAGAACGCCAATGTCGCGGTGATCATGTGCGGATTCAATGGGCTCAATGGCGCCGATCCCGTTTGCGAGAGCGAGCATGCGATTCAGCGGGTGCTGAAGAACGAATGGGGATTCAAGGGCATCGTCGAGACCGACTATGCGACGCTGAAACATGGCCAGGCCGCGGCAGTGGCGGGCGTGGATATCGAACGGCCGTCAGCGCTGCATTTCACGCCAGCGGCGCTCAGTGCGATGCTGGCGAACGGCTCGCTGACCCAAGCCCAGCTCGACGACAAGGTGCGCCGGATTCTCGGACGCGTCGTGGCCTACGGGTTTATCGGCAGCGTGCCGCCAGCGACCGGCGAATCGCATCCGCCGTTCTCCGAGCGCGCCGCGCTGGACGTGGCGCGAGAGGGCATCGTGCTGCTGAAGAACGGCGGGCAACTGCTGCCGTTGCAGCGCGGCTCGGTGCGCAATATCGCTGTAATTGGGCGGCTGGCCACCGACGTGCCGCCGACCGGCTTCGGCAGCGCCTATGTCAGGGCATCACGCTTCATCAGCGAGATCGACGGCTTGCGGCAGATCGCGGGCCCGGGCACGAATATCGTGCTGCTCGACGCGCTGACGCTGGACCCGGCCCGCTCCGCCTGGACGACGCCGAATGGCCAGCCGGGGGCGCAGGCGCAGTACTTCGCCAATGCCACCTGGAGCGGTGCGCCGGTGTTGTCGCGCGTGGAGCCGGTGATCAACCTCGATACGTCGGGCAATGCGCCGCCGGGAAGTGCCTATACCACGCGCTACGGCAGCGACGGCTCGGCGCCACCGTCGTCGGTACGCTGGACGACCACGATCCGGCCCACGATCACCGGGCCCCATGTGTTCAAGGCCAGGGCCGATGGCGCGGTCCGTCTCTACGTCAACGGCCAGCTGATCATGGACAACGGCGAGGGGACGCCGCTTCCCAACAACGTGATTCCGCCTACCGTGCCACTGAGCGCGCGCATGCATCTGCAGGCGGGGCAGACCTATACTGTGCAGTTCGACTACTCGCGCCGCCCCGGTTATATCCCGGTGTTCGGCGGCTTCCTCGGCGCCCAATTGAGCTGGGCCTCGCTGCAGGCGCCGGCGGATCTGCGCAACTACGATGCGGTGGTGGTCGCTGCCGGCAACAGCGCGGAGTACGAGGGAGAAGGATTCGATCATCCCTTCACGCTGCCGGAATTCCAGGACGAGCTGATCGCCAACCTGTCGCGCGCGAACCCGCGCACGATTGCCGTGCTGCACGGTGGCACCGGACTCGACATGCGCAACTGGATCGATCAAGTAGGCGCGGTCCTGCACGCGTGGTATCCCGGCTCGAACGGCGGGCAGGCGCTGGCCGAGATCCTGTTCGGCGACGTCAATCCTTCCGGCAAGCTGCCCATCACGATCGAGCGGAACATCGCGGACAACCCGACCTATCCGAACTACCCGCAGTTCTCGCACGATCCCAACATCCGCGCGATGACCTACACCGAGGACATCTTCGTCGGCTATCGGGGATTCGAACGCAGCAACGTGGCACCGCTGTTCCCGTTCGGGTTCGGGCTCTCCTATACGACCTTTACCTACTCGTCGCTGAGCGTGTCGCCAGGGTTTGCCGCGGGGCAGGGCCGGATCGCCGTGTCCTTCGATATCACCAATTCGGGCCAGATGGCGGGTGCCGAAGCGGCACAGGTCTACGTGAGCCAGCGCGGATCCGCGGTGCCCAGACCGGTCAAGGAGCTCAAGGGTTTCACCAAGGTCTTCCTGCAACCGGGGCAAACGCAGCGGGTCACGGTGTACCTGGACCAGCGCTCGCTGTCGTATTTCGACCCGGCCCGCAATGCGTGGGTATCGGAAGCCGGCGCGGTCGATGTCCTGGTCGGCGCTTCGTCGCAGGACATCCGGCTGCGCGGCCAGCTGTTCAATATCCTGCCCTCGGTGGTGACGCCGCGCGCCAGCAATCCGCTGCCGGACCCGACGCTGGTGCAATTGGGGCCGGTGCATCCTTGATGCCGGCCGGATGGTCGCCTGACGCCCGGCCGGCGGGAAGGCCGCCAGCGACGTGAATCCGAACGCAGCGCCGCGTGGCCGGTTCGGCCACGCGTGCGGGCGGCCGGCGCGAGCCTTACGGGCCGAGCGTTCGGACTGCGGAGCCGACGCCCGCCATGAACGGTGCGTCAAGGCGGTGGTCCAGGTCAGAACAGCAGGATGCCCCCCAACGCGCCGCCGCGCTGCCTCGCCGACAGCCCGTCGAACGACTTCGAGCGCGTCTCGCCGATCTCGGCGACCAACGTGATGCTCTTGGTCAGGCTGTAATACAGGCCCGCGGTGAGATTGGCGTTGGATTTGAGTCCGGTCCCTGGGTTGTCGCGATTGCGGCTCTGGCCATAGCCCAGACCGAGCTTGATTCGATCCGTTGCCTTGTACGTGCCCTGCACAAGATAAGCGGAGGTCCGCACATCGCCCTGGTCCGCATCCGACAGAATGCCCAGGCCCTTGCCGGTCTGGTAGTTCGCCAGCAGGCCAAAGCGCCCGACGTTGACGGAGCCGCCGACTTCCACTGCCGCCATGTTCAGCGAATTTCCAGCGGTGTCCTCCATGCGCTGCGACTTGCCGCCCAGCCACAGCTTGTACTGGTCGGTGCCGAAATTGACGCGGCCCTGGAACTGCGGCGTGTTCTTCGCCGTGTAGTCGGGTACGCCGATCACCGGCTGCTGATCGACCGGGCTCATCACTGCCACATCGACGGACAAGCCACTGAACGACGGGGTGGTGTAGACGAACTGGCCGTAGGTGCCGACATAGGCGTAGCCCGCGCCAATATGACCGAGCGACACGCGACCGCGCTGCGTGGCGCGGGTTGCGGCACCGACACCGAGCAGCGTCATGTCGTTGATGATCGCGTTGTAGCCATACAACCCATAGTCGCGGCCGAGCTTGACCGTGCCCATGCTGCTGTTGCCGAACGTCAGGTAGGCCTGGCGCACGTCCACCACGTTGTTCTGCGAGATGGCGTCGCCGGTCGCGGCTGCCGCCCCGATACCGATCAGCGCGGCCACATCGTATTCGTCCTGACGCGACTTCGCGCCGACCGACAGATAGCTGGGCAGCAGGCCATTGCCGATCACCGTGCTGTTGTCCTTGCCACCGCAAGCGAGCGCGCGGCTGCCAAGCGCGAGGCCGCCGATGTTGTCGCCCGAGCACGAGTTCGTCGTATAGAAGGCATTGATATTGCCGCCCACCGTCAGCGTCCAGTCGCCGGCCTGGAACTCCGCGGCGCCTGCATGGCTCGTGCAGGCCAGCGCGGCGAGGACACAGGCGCGGCGGATGGATTGTCGGGGCGGTTTCGGTGTTGCGTGCTGCTTCTGCATGGATGTCTCCTCTTGTGTTGTTGATCTGATGCAGCCGGTTTGCCGGCCGGGCGCATTGCGCAAGCGGCGTGCCGGAGCAGTTGAAGAAGAGGAGCGGATCGAAGGGCTGTGGCGCGGTGAGGCACCGATGCGCACGCTTGACGCAGCGGTGTCGATCGATGCGGCAAAACGAAACAGGACGCTCGGCATGGGCGTCCCGAGGCGCCGCATTCAATGATCGGCCGATGCGCCGTACGAGGACAGTTGTTGCGGAATCGCTCACCGATGCGCCGGCATGCGGGATCGGCCGTTCGCGATGTGCCTTGTGTCATTTCCGCTCACTGCGTGCAGCAATGCGACAGGCCGGAACAGTGATACCAATCGGCCAATCGGGTTACAGTGCTCGAATAGTCCAGCGGAGGCGGAAATGACAGTCACCCGGCGTTCTTCGGGCTTGGTGGTGGTGCGTCGGACGCGAGCGCAATGGCGCTGCCTCGTCCTGCGTGCGTACGGCAATTGGGATCTTCCGAAGGGAACGCCGGAGCCCGGCGAAGAGCCGTTGCAGACCGCATTGCGCGAGACTGCCGAAGAGACGGGTTTGTCCGCGCTGACGATGCCTTGGGGCGATGACTATCGCGAAACCGAGCCATACGCCAAAGGCAAGGTCGCGCGCTTTTATATCGCCTTGTCCGACGAAGGGACGGTCAGCCTTCCGGTCAGCGCCGAGCTGGGCCGGCCGGAGCATCATGCATTCCGCTGGGTGTCGTTTGCCGCGGCACTCGAACTGCTGCCGCCGCGCTTTGGGCCGATTCTTCGGTGGGCGCAGAGCGTTGTGGCGGCAAGCGCAGAGGAACACCGACCGTAACCCAATATCTGGCATGACGGCAGTTCTGCGACAGGATGTCGCACGCACGATTGGTTGACTCGGTCATTTCGGGGCCGAAATGCCATCTCGTTTTCGTACCGATCCGGTCGATCGCATCGCTGCCAGCGTAGTCCCCTTATTCCCGATCAGGCCGGTCGCGATCACCAATTCGTTTTACCTGATTGCGGTGATATCCTTTCGATCGTTTCGATATTGGTCAATTCGTCTGGAGTCGTGAGTATGAACCGCCATTCTCGATTGCCCCATTGATTCTGGCGTCTATCAGGCATCCGCCAACTTCGAGACTCGTTCGAATAGTTCGCTGCCAAACGGACCGATCTTTGGCAGCGCATGGATGCAAAAGGGAACCTATGCTTCAGGAGCAAATAGACAGCGCCCAGCAAAGAGACCAAAGCCGCCGAAGCGCGACTGCGAAAATCGCCACGATATTGGGGGCGATTTTTTCCCTCATTGCAGCGGTGGTGATTGTCGCCGGCGGGAAGGACTGGCACATGGAGGAGACGACGATTCTCAACGGCTGGCTAGTACCCGGCACCCTGGCCCTGGCGTGTACCGCTGTCGCGTTCGTCATCACCAGGTGGAAGCTGGGGCCGCGTGGTTCTGCAAAGACGGTTCTGATTGCGATCTGCCTGTGGCTGCTGTGTGCGCTGTTTGCGTTCCGTTACCCGGTCTCCTTCTCGGTTTTGCATTCGAATACCCAGGAGGGTGAACGGATCGAAACAGATTATCGATTTGACCTCAGCTATCCCTCGGAGCCCATAAGGGCGATCCATTCCGATAAGGAAGGGGCTCCGGGCCTGTGGGGCAGCCGGACGGCGTATAGGCTGATGTCAATGCGCAGCGATGGCGCCAGGTGCTGGCGAAGCGAATACGGATGCCAGTACTTCGATTGCGAGGTTGCGAAAGTGTGGTGGTTCGCCGGTGCAGGGTACCGGAGAGAATGGCGAGAAGAGTGGAGTCCGGTGCCAAGGAGTCTCGACGAGAATTGCACGCCTGCTGGCCCCGCGCACATGGAGCAGTACAACGAGGAGGGCTTCCGGTTCGAGTGATCCGCCATGTCGTTGCTGCACGCGATTTTCTTCATCCTTGCCATTCTCATCTTGCCACCCCTGGGCGGCGGAGTTGTCCATCAGATCGGCAGGCTGATGGTTGCATGCTGGCGACGTGCACGAGCCCCGCGCGCAAGATCCGGTCAATACCGCCATGCGCTGGCTGCGGAACAACTGCAAGGCACCCGATTCACTGCCGTCTGGCGATGGGTGACGATCGCGGTGATCGTCGCCTTGGTGGTGGCGGTGATTGTGCTATTCCCGAAGGAATCGCAGCTGCAGCGCAACCTGACGGCACTGGTCGGCTACTCCGCTACCCGCGTCTCCGTGCGGCTGACGCATGACACGCCGGCGGACCGTGCGGCGGTGATGACGGCGCTGGAGCCGGTGCTGCGCGATGGTGGGCGAAAGTTCGTCTACCGCTCCGGCAGGCGCCGGACCGGCAGCTATTCGAATCGCGCCGTGATGCCCGCAAGATATCGGTTCGATGCCGCGACGTTGGAGATCGTCATGGGAGGAATCTTGCCCAACGATCGCCTGGCTCCGATGCACGCCGCGCTGACTGCGGTTGCGGCCCACCGGTCGCTCGATGCCCTCGAAGAGCGGTCTGCCGCAACGCTGCGGATCGGCGGGCAGATTTACTCACTGACCGTACTGCCGCGCACGGCCCGGCTCAGTGGTCTGGCGTACTTCGATCCGGAATGGGCAATGGACGAAAACGCGTGTCATCTGCGCATCCACGCCGAGATGCCGCCACAGGCTTCGGAGGCGTTCTTTTCCACGAGGGTCCACGACGGGTCTCCCGATCTCGTCAGCTTGAAGATCGGCGAAGAGCCCGGCGCGACGTTCTCGGTTATCCGCATGATCACCACGCCGACATGGATCCGACGACCACACGCGCGTTCGGTCGTTCTGGCGCTCGTTCCCGAGTCGTTCGACGCACGGTCGCAATCCTGCGCGCTCGATTTCATGTCCTTCATCGATTCGCGGCTGGTGTCCGCTGCAGCGTTGAATGCGATGCCCGGCCTGCAGGGTCGCATCGCCGCGGTACAGATGCCGCGGCATCGGATGTTCTGGCCCTGGTTCAATGGAAAGTTCGAACGATTCGACGAGGACGAGCGAGGTGTCGCTGGCGGTAAGGCATGCACGTACGAGGATCACGCACTGCTGCGAGCCGAGATCCAGTCGATCAAGGCTGGTTGCCAGAACAATCTGACGTCGGACGCCTGTGCCGCCGCGGAGGCTCGTCGCACGCAATTTGCCGCGCACCTGTCGCAGTGCTTGACGCGAATACGGGAAGACGGGGAACCCAGTCGCAATTGAAGCCGAATCGGTGCAGATAACCAATGACAGCCGATGTCGCTCCATACCTGGAACCTCTCGCACCCCGATATCGTCCAAGCCGGATTCGGACCGATATGGAAATCATCATGCGAAAAGCTTTCCTGAGTGCAATGAGTCTCGTCTTGCTGCTTGGAATGATGGCGGGATGCAGCAACACCGGCGCCCCGGGCGACCGGCAATCCGGCATCACGATGTACGGCACGGCCGACGCCGGCGTCAGTGTCACGCGGTAGGGCGCGGCTGCCTGTCCCGATCCATCTTCAACCGCACGACAGTTGGTCCAGCCATTCGCCGATAACGGCACGCGCGGCGAGCTCCAGCATCGCGCCATGCCGAGCGGCATCCGCGCGGATCGCCGCGATATCCAGCCGATGTGCCGCCAGCTCATGCGCATGGCCGATCAACCAACGCTCGATGTGCCGGTGGTCGGCCTCGAGATGAAATTGCAGGCCGAGAATGCGCGGCCCGCGCGAGAACGCCTGATTGGGAAATCCCTGTGTTTCGGCCAGGCGCGATGCGCCTTCCGGAATGGCGAATTGGTCGCCGTGCCAATGCAGTACCGGAATGGCAGCAATATGCCGCAGCGGCGAGGCTCGGCCGTCCTCGGTCAGCGTCAATTCGCCGTAGCCGATTTCCGCCTTGCCCGTCGGCGCCACCGTCGCGCCCAGCGCTTCGGCCATCAGTTGTGCGCCGAGACAGATGCCGAGAGTTGGCTTGTCCTGCCCGAGCCGCGCCGCGATGGCGGCCTTTTCCTCCGCGAGAAAGGGATAGCGATCCGTCTGGTACACACCGATCGGGCCGCCCAGCACCACCAACAGATCCGCCGCCGTCACCGTCGCACGGTCGATTGCGTCGACGCCGGCCTCCAGATAGCGGTCCGTATAGCCGCGTTCGATCAATAGCGGTTCAATGATGCCCAGATCTTCGAAGGCGACATGGCGGATTGCCAATGCGGTGCGATTCATGCGGTTCTGCTCCATTCCATCAATCAAACAATCGGTCGCGGTATTGGGTCCCGGTATTGGGTCGCGGTACTGGCCCGCATTTCGGTCGGCAGGACCGGCGGATGGAGGCTTCGCCCGTCCTGCCGCCATGACCAAAAACGGGCTTACGCCGCGGCCCGCAACTTCACCCCCGGAAAATCCACCGGCACGGCAAATGCCACATTGACGTAATTGGTGAACAGATTCAGCGCCACGTGTGCAACGATCTCGACGATTTCCTCGTCGTTGAAGCCGGCCTGTCGAACGGCCCGCACATTGGCGTCGTTGACCTGCCCACGCGCCTCGACGAGCTTCAACGCGAAGCGCAAGGCTGCCGCGGTTTTGGGATCGGTGGACTCGCCACCCTGCGCGGCCGACATTTCCTCGGCGCTGGCCCCCGCCTTGCGGCCCAGCGCGGTGTGGGCAGCGAGGCAATATTCGCAGGCATTGCGGTTGGCTATCGCCACGGCGATCTGCTCGCCGAGCCGGGCAGGGATGATGCCGCCGCCGAGCGCGCCGAAGCTGCCCCACATGCTTTGCAGCGCGGCAGGAGAATTGGCCACGGCCTTGAACATGTTCGGCGTGGCACCGAACGCGCCATGGATCTGCGCCAGCAGCGCCTGGCGGTCCGCGGTGGTGTGATTGGGATCGATCAACGGGACGCGGGACATGCGGTGACTCCTTGAAGTGGATGGCTGCCGTCCGAACGGAGCGGTCGAGTGGAATGGTAGGTAGAATGCCTGGACGCAAGGTGTGGAAGCGTCCATGAAACTTGTCCATTCATCCGAAATCGCCACCCAGCCGTCCGCCGACCCGCTGGATCGTCTGACCGCGCTGCTGGACCGGTTCCGTGTCCGCACCAGGCTGTTCCATACCGGCAAGCTGTGCGGGCGATCCACCTTCGAGCCGCTGCCGGGACGCGCCTTCCTGCATGTGCTGCGCCGAGGCGAGATGGAAGTGCGTCACCGCCCCGGCGAAACCGACGTGCCGCGCTTCCACCTTGCCGAGCCGACGCTGCTGCTCTATCCCCGCCCCGTGCATCACCAGTTCATCAATCCTCCCGAGGACGGCTCGGATTTCACCTGCGCGACGCTGGACTTCGACGGTGGGGAACGCAATCCGATCGTGCAATCGCTGCCCTCGCTGGTGCGGGTGCCGCTCGATGCGGTGGAAGGGCTCGGGCCCGCACTGGACCTGCTGTTTGCGGAGGCGGATCAGGTCCGCTGCGGCGCGCGCGTGCTGGCCGATCGCTTGTTCGAGGTTGTGCTGATCCAGCTGTTGCGCTGGATCATCGATCATCCCGCGGAGGTGGGCGTGACCAGCGGGCTGATCATGGGGCTGTCCGATCCGCGCCTGGCGAAGGCGCTCGTCGCGCTGCATCGTTCGCCGTATGAGGACTGGTCGCTGGCGCGGATGGCCTCGACCGCCGGCATGTCTCGCAGCGCGTTTGCCGCGGCGTTCAAGGAGGCGACCGGTACGACCCCGGCCGCTTATCTGACGGACTGGCGGCTCAGTCTCGGCGCGTCGATGATGCGCTCCGGGCGACCGGTGAACCTGATTGCCACGGAGCTCGGGTTTGCCAGCGCCTCGTCTTTCTCGAAGGCGTTCCGCCAGCGGATGGGCGTGTCGCCGCGCAAGTGGCTGGCGCAGTCCTGACTCAGCGAACCACGGCGGTGCGCCCCCGAATGGCCGCCAGCACCAGCACGGTCGCACACGCCTCGAGGAACGCGACGAAGTACAGGCCCGACGACAGCTGGCCGGTATTGGTCTTGAACCACCCGATCATGTACGGCGCCACGAAGCCCGCCAGGTTGCCGATCGAATTGATCAGCGCGATGCCGCCTGCGGCAGCGGTGCCGGCGAGGAAGGCGGAAGGCAGGGACCAGAACACCGGGAACGCGGCCAGGATGCCGATCGATGCGAGCGTCAAGGCGACCAGGGCCAGCATCGCACTGTGCAGCCACAGCCCCGTCAACGTCAGGCCGACCGCCGCGAGCAACGTCGCCATCGCGCAGTGCATCCGGCGTTCGCCGCTGCGGTCCGAGTGAATGCCGTTGAGAACCATGGCGATGGTGCCCGCGATAAATGGAATCGCCGATACCAGACCGATCTGCAGATTGCCCTGTACGCCCAGTTCCTTGATGATCGACGGCGACCAGAACGCAATGGTGGCGTTGCCGCTGACGACGCAGAAGTAGATCGCGGCGCAGATCCAGACGCGGGAATTGACGAACGCGGCCCGCAGCGTCGAATGCTTGGCGGGATCGCGATTCTCCGCCTCGATCGTCCGGGTCACCAGCTGCTTCTCGGTGTCGGACAGCCAACTGGCGTTCGCCGGCTTTTCCGGCAGGTACATCATCACGGCGATGCCGGCGAGCACCGAAGGAATGCCTTCGAGCACGAACAGCCATTGCCAGTTGGCGAGTCCATCGACCCCATCCATCGTCGTCATGATGAAGCCGGCCAGCGGGCCGCCGATCACGCCCGCGATGGCGAACGACGTCATGAACAGGCCATTGATGCGCGCGCGCCGTGCGGCGGGGAACCAGTACGTCAGGTACAGCACGACGCCGGGGAAGAAGCCGGCCTCGAACACGCCCAGCAGGAAGCGCAGCGCGTAGAACTGCATCGGCGTCGTGACGAAGATCATCGCCATCGACGCCAGCCCCCACAGGATCGTGATGCGCGCCAGCGTCTTGCGCGCGCCGATCTTCTCGAGCAACAGGTTGCTCGGCACCTCGAACAGGAAATAGCCGAGGAAGAAGATGCCGGCGCCGAAGCCGTACACCGCTTCGCTGAACTGCAGGTCCTGCAGCATCTGCAGCTTGGCGAAGCCGACGTTGACGCGGTCGATCCACGCGAGGATGAACAGGAAGACCAGGAAGGGAATCAGGCGGATGGCGATCTTGCGATACGCCACTTCGCATTGCCGCGCGACCTCGATGGGCTGCGCGTTCTCCAGGGCGCCAGCGGCGCCGCTCATCGCGGAAGACATGGGTGTTGCTCCTAGGGTGTGGTGGGCGGGGCCGCGCTGCATTGGCGCAGCCCTCGGAGGGTCGCTGTGCTGGGGGAACGCCAGCTGTGGCGGCGCGATCTTCTCTGTGCCGTACGGCTCGGCCCGATGACGGGTAGCGTTAGCGCAGCAGCGGCTCGATGGAACCGGCAACCTGCAGCACGCGCGCGTCCCTGCCATGCAGCCCGCAAACGCTCAGGCCAATACCCGGCGCGACCGGCAATGACACCGCGCAGCCGTCCAGGAAATTGATCACGCTGGGATTGCGCAGCACCAGCGCATTGGTCGCGAAGAAGTCCTCGTCCCGCTCGAGTGCATCGAGCCTCGGCGCCGGCACTGCGACCGTTGGCATCAGCCAGGCATCGGCATCGCGCAGCCGCTCGGCCGCGTGTTGCTGCATCGCGCGGCGCTCGGCCAGCAGCGTGATGTAGTCCGCGGCGCTCTGTTGCGCGCCGCGCCGGATGCGCTGTGCCACCCGCTGGTCGTAGCGTTCGCCATCGCGCGTCAGCCAGTCGCGATGCAGGGCCCAGGCCTCGGCCGCGGTCAGGCCACCTCCGGCGTTGATCTCCGGCAGGCGCCGCAACTCCGGAAAGTCGAACGGTACGATGCGCGCGCCTTGCGCCGACAGCCGCGACAGCATGTCTTCGAATGCCTGGGCGACCGTGGCATCGAGGCCATCGCAGACGAAATCGCGCGTTACGTAGAGTCGCAGCCCTGCCAGCGACGCCGGACGCGTGTCCAGCGTCTCACCGCTCAGCACGGCATCCACCGCAGCACAACAGGCCACCGACCGCGCCAGCGGACCCGCCGAATCGAGCGACGTCGACAATGGGACGGCGCCATCCAGCGACACGCGGCGCGCGGTCGGCTTGAAGCCGGTCAGGCCGCAGAAGGCCGACGGAATGCGGATCGACCCTCCGGTATCGGTGCCGAGCGCGGCCACCGCCATGCCTTCGGCCACGCTGACTGCGCCACCGGAGGTCGAGCCCCCGGCGATCCGCTCGGCATCGAACGGGGAGCGCGGCGTGCCGTAGTGCGGGTTCAGGCCAAGTCCCGAGAACGCGAACTCGCTCATGTTCGTGCGCCCGATCAGCACCGCACCGGCCGCCCGCAGGCGCGCCACGGCCGGCGAATCGGCGGCCGCCGGCGCATTGCCGTCGAGCACGCGCGAGCCGGCGCGGGTCACCTGCCCGCGCACGTCGAACAGGTCCTTGATCGACACCGGCAGCCCGGCGAGCGGGGAGGCCACCAGACCGGCGGCGCGGGCCTGGTCGGCGGCGCGGGCAGCGGCCAGCGCACCGGCTTCGTCCACCTCGACAAACGCCGCGCCGCCGGCGCTACGATGGCTGCCGATGCGCGCCAGCGCCTGCTCGGTCAACGCGACACTGGTGGTCTGTCCAGCGGCCAATTGGGCGGCCAGTGCAGCAATGGTCGGCTCGCTCATTCCGCCACCGCCAGCGTTTGCACGCGATAAGCGTGGCGCAGCGTGCGGTTGCGCACCGGGTCATGCAGCTCGACCTCGAAGGCCTCGCCGTGGCCCAGCTCGCCGATCACGGCCTGGGTGCCGCAGAACATCGCCGTGCCGGGCGGCAACGACGACTCGCCGGTCAGCCGCTGGATCAGCTCGCGCGGATCGAGCAGGCGCGTGACCTTGCCCTCCTGGTACAGCGCGCGCTCGCCGTCGCGCACACGCCAGCAGCGCATCTCGAGGCTGTCCCAGTGGTCGGCCACATCGTCGAAGCGCCAGACCTGCGTGCCGACCGGTTTGTCGCACATCTGCTTGGACACCGTCACGTCGTAGGCTTCAACCTTGCGGTCGGTGTGGTCCGAGCCGACGCCGACGTACAGTCCGTCGTTCGACTGCAGCAGCACGACTTCGATTTCGCCGGAGGAGTCGTCGCGCGGCACTTCGATGACCTCCGCCGTGGTCAGCAGCGACGCAGCCAGCGGATAGAAGGTCGGCACGCTGGCGGGCGGCTTCACGCCGATGGCCTGCAGCTCTTCGATATGGTGCTGGACGGCGGCCAGATCGCGGCCCGTCCATCCGGCAATGATCAAACGTTGAATGTCGAGGGCGAGTTCGCCCCCGCCGGCGACTTGGAAATGCAGTGTCGGCATTGCGTACTACCTTGATTGGGGAAAAGAGGGTGCTTAGAGCGTCCGGATGATGTTCTTCCGGAATTCGTCGATATGCGTGCGGACCGCTTCGCGCACCGCGGGCACATCCCTGCGCTCCAGCGCGTCGACGATCTCCAGGTGTTCCTGGTAGACGTTCTCGAGATGCTGCGGGTCGGACAACGACAGGAACCAGAAGCGCGCCTGCTTTTCATGCAGTCCGCGCAGCAATTCGGCCAGTACCCGGTTGCGCGAGGCGGCCGACATCGCGGTGTGGAACTTGAGGTCCAACGAGGCCAGCGCGGGGATGTCGCGACCGGCGATCAGCGGTGGCGAGCGGTCGACGATGTCGCGCATCGCCTTGAAATCGCTGTCGTGGCCGCGCTCGCAGGCCAGCGTGGCGCACAGCACCTCATTGGTGGCGCGCACCTCGATCATGTCCAGCACTTCGTTCAGCGACAGCGGCGTCACCAGCACGCCCTTGCGCGGCATGATCGACACCAGCCCTTCGACTTCCAGCCGATGCAGCGCCTGATGGACCGGGGTGCGCCCCAGGCCGAGCATGGTCGCGACCTGCGCTTCGTTCAAAGGCTCGCCGGGCCGGAATTCGCACGAAATGATGCGCCGCTTGATTTCCGTATAGGCCATTTCACGCATGGCCGCCCCCGTCTGGGAGGCGGTCTGCTTGCCGTTTTCGTCGTCGGTTCCTACCAGTCGGATGGATGTCGCCACGGTCCGCTCTCGTTCTCGTCTGAAGTTGGAGTGATACTAGTGTGATATTTCACTGAGAACAAGGGTCGGATTTATCAGGGTTTACACGGAGTCGTCCTCGGGCCGGTGGTTCACACCGTAGGGCGTGGTGCAGGCCAAGGTCGATGAAGACCTTTCCACCCTCGAGCAAGCGGTCGTTCTGCAGGGTCATCGAATCTCGCCATAGCGGCACGGAAATCCCCGCACTTCCTGGTTGCCTTACCATTCGGTCATTGCAAAGCGGACTCTTTCCGCTTCCAAACGATCGCAGACACACCATGGCATTGACAATCACTCCCGGAACGACGACCCGCACGCTGATTCGCGGCGAGGCAGGCGACATCGAGTTGCTGATCGACGCGCCGAAGGAAGCGATGCAGGGCATCGCCGTCGTTGGTCATCCTCATCCGATGCAGGGCGGTACGGCCGACCACAAGGTGCCGCACCAATTGGCCCGCGAGCTGACGGCGCACGGCTTTCTGGCGGTGAGGCCCAATTTTCGCGGCGTTGGCGGGACGCAGGGTGAGCACGATGCCGGTGTTGGAGAGACCAACGACATGCTGGCGGTGGTCGACCACTTGCGCGAGCAATATCCGGATCTGCCTCTGGCACTGGCTGGATTCTCGTTCGGGGCCTTCGTTGCCGCGCTGGCATCGGTGCAACTCGCCGAGCGCGGCATCACGATCGATCATCTGATATTGACCGGCATGCCCTCCGGCCCCGTTGCGAATCACCGCAGCTACGATACGCCGGCGGTGCAGGCCAATGCGCTGGTGATGCATGGGGAGAACGACGAGCGCGTCGCGCTGTCGGCCATCTTCGATTGGGCCCGCCCGCAGCAGTTGCCGGTCGTCGTGGTGCCCGGCGCGGACCACTTCTTCTCCGGCAAGCTGCCCGTACTCAGGCGCCAGGTCGCCAGCTATCTCGAACGTCCGGCCTCATCGGCCGAGGCGTGAATCCACTGTCGGGAAAAGGCTAGCCCGGCAAGGCGCCGCCGATCAGCCTGACTCCCTTCCACTGCCCGCTCTCGACCATCTGCGACACGATGGCCTGCAGCGCGGCCTCGACGCTGCGGCACGCCAGGCTCAGGCTGGCCGACGACGACAGGCACAGGCTGACGCGCCGCTCCAGCGTTGCGTCGGAGATGGACATCGCGGCGAGCTGGTCCTCTTCGTCGCCGGCCAGCGCCGACCACGGCAGGATGGTCCACCCCAGCCCTTCGCGCACCGCGGACAGCAGCACCGATACGGCGCTGGTTTCCGCGACGAGGCGGCACTGCAGTCCGGCGCTGACCAGCGCGCGATCGCACAGCACGCGGACCGAATTGGGAAAGCTCGGCAGCAGCAGCGGAAGCGCCGCGGCCTGCGCCAGCGTGATGGCGTGCGGATGCCCGGCAATCGGCCGGCCGACCAGCATCAACTGCTCGTCGAGCAGCGGGGTCGATTGCATGTTGGGGCGCTGCTGCACGTCCATCGCGACGGCGAGATCCAGCTTCTGCAGCGCCAACGATTCCGCCAGATCGGCGCTGGAGCCTTCGACGATTTCCAGCGTGATATCGGGGAAGTGCTCGGTCACATGCCGCAGCAGCGGCAACGCGAGCACACGCGAGGTGCTGGTCGGCAAGCCGACAGTGACGTGTCCACATGGCACGTCGCGGCCGTGCTGCACCGCGGCTTTCGCCTCTTCCATCTGCCGCAGCACCATCTTGGCGTGGCGGTACAGGATATGGCCGGTGTCGGTGGGCCTTGTGCCCGAGGGGCCGCGCACCAGCAGTCTGGCGTCGAGTTCGGCTTCGAGGTTGGCGACGTGCTGGCTCAGCGAGGGCTGGGCGATATGGAGGGCATCGGCCGCGGCGGTGATGCTCTCCAGTTCGACGATGCGCGCGAAATAGCGCAGCTGCTTCAAGTCCATATTCGGCGAGGCGGTAGCGTGGTGGCCCACGCCAATCGGTCGCGAATGCGGCCGAATCGATGGCGGGGCACGCCGGCAATGTAGCATCCGCCGGCGTCCCGCTGCCTGTTCCGACAGTGGGGACCTACCGCAGGACTAGCCGCGAATCGGCAGGTCGAGATACGACGCCAGTTCGCCGCCCAGCCGGATGGACAGCCGCGGGGGACGGCCGTACGGCACCTGCGGAAAATGCCCGCGGTCCGCGCCGGCAATCGACAGGCGCAGCCGGCTGCCGGCAGCAAGGGTCCAGGCGACGGGCAGCATCGCGAAGTGCAGGCGCTCGGTCTGCCCCGGTACCAGACGCGCCGCGTCGGCCTTTGCGAACGTGCGGTAGGGCCAGGTCGTGCGGTATTCCGGCGGGCACGGCGCGGTCTTGCGATGCAGCGCGCGCAGCATGCCTTCGGTGATGTAGCGCACTTCGCCGGACGCCTCGACCTCGGACAGGAACACATGCAGCGCGGCATCGGGCTGCGAGCTTGCGAGGCCGATGTTCAGTACGACATGGCCGGCGATCGACAGCGGCGCCGTCAGTACCGCGCCATCGAAGGACAGCAGATCCCGCTGCCGTTCGCTCCAGTCGGGGTAGTAGTCCTCGATATTGGCCGCGCCAAGCCGCTCATAGCGGGTTTGACGGCCGGTTGACCAATTGAAGCTGGCCATCGTGTCCCGGTCCGATTCCGTGGCGGGACACGCGGGCGACAGGCTTTCGGCATCGGCGGTCAAGTAAAGCCGCTGCGCGCGCTCGGCCGGCGGCCATGTCGGCGCTGCATGCCATTGCTCGTCGTGCACGCTGTAGTAGTGGACGCGTGCTTCCTGCTCGAGCCCGGTGGGCAATTGCATCAGGTGATGATCGAAGAAGCGCAATACCTCGGCCAGCATCGGGAAGTCCGACGCGGCGTGGCTGCGCCACGGCGAGATGTTGGTGCGCGCACCGTGGTCCCACGGGCCCAACAGCAGCCGGCTGTCGTGATTGGGCAGTGACAGGAAGCGCGTGATCGCGCCATTCGCATAGCCGCCGCCGTCGTACCAGCCCGAGACCGAATACACCGCGACATCCTGCGCAATGCCCTCGAGATAGCGGTAAGGACTGCAGCTGCCCGAATCGAGCGCCGGATCGTGCTGCGTGGCGCCATCGCGGAAGGCGAACTCCGGCGCCAGATCGGCCAGCGCGAAGTTGTTGCGATGCTGCTCGATGGCCGCCTGCACCAGGCTGCCGTCGGTGTCCGCGTCGACGCGTTCGGGGCCATCGAAGCGTGGATCGTTGAAGTAGGGATAGCGGGCCAGCAGCGCGCGGTCGTCCTGGTCGAGCGCGACCATCAGTTCGTCATAGGCCTGCACCCAGACCTTGGACAGCAAGCCGCCTGGGTACAGCTGCTCGCTGTAGATATCGGAGACCGCGAACAGCGGCGCGATCGCCTTGACCGCGGGATGGCCTGTGCTTGCCAGGAAGCAGGCGGCCGCGCCGAGGTACGAGATGCCGGTCGAACCGATGCGGCCGTTGGACCAGGGCTGCGCCACGATCCAGTCCGCGATCTCGAAATAGTCGTCGCGCTCTGTCGGCGAGCGCAGCGCATCGCGCGTGCCGAAGCTTGCACCGGTGCCGCGGACGTCGACCACCACCACCGCGTAGCCTTTGGGCACGAAGGCATCGCGGTACTTGGCGGTGTTGGGGCTCGGCTCGGCGCCGGGCTCGCGCAGCCGGAAACGGCGGAAATACGGCGTGAAGATAACGATGGTGGGATAGCGGGCCGGCGAATCTTCGGCCTCCAGCGGCTGCGGCACGAAGACATCGACGGCAAGCCGGCATCCGTCGCGCATCGTCACATGGCAGGACAGCGGGCTATCCGGGATGGCATAGCGCGAAGGGCGCGTTTCGAGATAAGCGCTGGCCGGCGTTTTCCAGGCATTGCCGCGGAGATCGATATCGGACATGAATCTTGCGTTGAAGTCAGTGGTTTGCGGCAATGGTAAGCAGCGGCCCCCGGGCCTCGGAAAGACGAAATGTCGATGGGGACATAGGGCTGGGCTATGGCATGCTGCGCCGCGGCACGCCTGCTCGTCCGGCCGCCGGGTCGGGATGCCCCATGACAGGGCCGAACGCTTGCCGAAAAACACACGACGTGCACCGTGGCGATTCGCCGTGCCCCCGGGCAGGGCAGCTGGCAATCCGCCATAGGCTGGCCCTATGCCGGCATCGAGATTCCGTATTGGTTCGTACCCACGCGAATTCTTACCATCGCTCTACGAGCCGGATCGAGGCGCGCCGTCGTGGACGCCGCCATCGAAGCCATTTCAATTCGCATGACTGGGGAGAACTGCAGATGTACCGTTCCTTGATGGGCGCCGCGATGGCGGCCCTGATGTCGCTGTCTGGTGCCGCCGTGGCGCAGGACGCCTATCCCAACCGTCCGGTCCGGCTGATCGTGCCGCAGTCGGCAGGCTCGGGCGGCGATGTGGTGGCGCGGATGCTGGGCGACAAGCTTGGCCAGGAGCTGGGCCAGTCCGTGGTGGTCGACAATCGCGCCGGCGCCAACGGCATCATCGGTACGTCGTTCGTGGCCAAGCAGCCGGCGGACGGCTATACGCTGCTGCTGACCGGTGTGTCGCAGGTCAGCTTCAATCAGCATCTGTACAAGTCGCTGCCCTACGATCCGCAGAAGGACTTCACCTTCATTGCGCCGGTGGTCGATACGCCGTTCGTGCTGGTGACCAGCAAGGCCAGCGGAATCACGTCGATCGCACAGTTCATCGAGAAGGCGAAGAGCAAGCCCGGTGGACTGACGTTCGGCAGCGCCGGGGTCGGCAATTCCACGCATCTGGCGATGGAGATGCTGGCCGACAAGGCCGGCATCAAGCTGACGCATGCCGCCTACAAGGGCTCGGGTCCGGCGCTGACCGGCGTGATCGCCGGCGAAGTCGATGCGATGGTCAGCGTGGTCGGTTCGGCGCTGCCGCAGATCACCGGTGGCAACGTGGTGCCGGTGGCGATCGTCGGGCAGAAGCGTGCGAAGGAGTTGCCCAATGTGCCGACCGTCAAGGAAGCGGGCCTGGACGTGCCGGTGATGCCGGGATGGTATGCGTTGCTCGGGCCGGCCAATATGGACGCCAAGGTCGTGGCTCGCCTGAACGCTTCGGTGCAGGCCTTCCTGTCCGATCCGCAGGTCAAGAGCAAGCTCGCCTCGCTCTATCTGGAGCCGCTGGCCGGTTCGGCCGATGCGATCAAGCAGCGCGCCGTCACGGATGCCAAGGTCTGGGGCGAGTTCATCAAGCGGCGCGGTATTCAGAACTCGTGATCGAAAGCCTGTGGCGTTGAGCCAGCAGGCTCGACGCAGCCTGTCGCCCTCGCGAGCGCGGGGACGACAGGAGCTTCTGCGATACCGCTAACTCTGCAGCTCCGGCACGTTGCTGGCTTCGTCGTGCACGGTCAGCCGATCGTCGATGTCCTGCACCCCGGCCACCCCGCGTACCGCGGCCAGCAGTGCCTCGTGCTCGGACGACAGGATGTGCCCGCTCAACCATACGCGTCCGCCGACTACCGCGACGTCGATGGCGCCGGGATGGCCGACCAGACGGCCCATTTCCGCGCGAACCCGCTCGGCAATGGTGTCGTCATCGGCCGCGTGTTTCCCCAGGCCGGTCGCGCTGCGTACCTTCGCCGCGATGCCCTGCATCCGGTCGGTGATCCGTTTGGCCTGCTTCTCCGCCAGATCCTGCATGTCGTGGCGGCTTGCTTCGGCCTTGTCGCGCAGCTCCGCGCGGCGCCGGCGACCCGACTGCGGATCGAACAGGTACATGATCGCCGCGCCAACCGCCGCCGCGACGGCAAACGGCAGCAGACCCGGCCTGTTGCCGTGCATGTCGCGCTGCGTGCCTTCCCGCCGCTCCTCGTGCATTCCGTCGTTCATTTGCGCCTCCTTGGGAACAATGGCTTCACGCCCCGCCCGGCGGCGGGGACGCGCTTAAAGCGCGGAGCATCAGCTGTGCCAGTCCCAGCGCGCGCGAGGAGGGCCGGGCAGGCCGCGTCCATCGCATGGCGAGCGGGATCGACAGGTCCGCGCAAATGCGAACTTACAGCGGCGTGTAATTCGGAAAGGCCAGCGAAACGGTAAACGACGTCGCCAATGCACGTGGCGCAATGGCGTCATGCAGCCGGCGTGATGCCAAGCGTTACGGCAACGGGTGAAGGGAACGGAAACGGCTGATTGGAAAACCGGGATGCGGAACGCGATCGCGGTGGGCAAGGTCGCCGCCGGCGCCGGATGGCTATGCCTCCGGCGCCGTCGTCGATTTGCGTTGGTAGGCTCGATTGGACTCGAACCAACGACCCCCACCATGTCAAGGTGGTGCTCTAACCAGCTGAGCTACGAGCCTGTGGAAGGCGCGGATTATAGAGAAGCTTTTGCGTACGCACAAGCCCGTCTGGAAAAAAATGGCGGCGCGGCGTTTTCCGCTGTGGGACGCCGCCCGATTGCTCGCACAGCGCGGCTCTCCTAAAAAGGGAGCATCGGCAAGCCAATTCGCCCATCGCCATGCTGAAAATCGCCACGTTCAATATCAATGGCATTCGCGCCCGCCTGCCGGCATTGCTGGAATGGCTGCAGCGCGAGGCGCCGGACGTCGTCTGCCTGCAGGAATTGAAGACCGCCGATGCCGGTTTTCCGGTCGATGCCATTCATGCCGCCGGATATGGCGCAATCTGGCACGGCGAGAAATCGTGGAACGGCGTCGCGATCCTGTCGCGCGGGACCGATCCGATCGAAAGCCGGCGTGGGCTGCCCGGCGACGACAGCGACAAGCAGAGCCGCTACATCGAGGCGGCGGTGCATGGCGTGCTGGTCGGCTGTCTGTATCTGCCCAACGGCAACCCGCAGCCGGGACCGAAATTCGAGTACAAGCTGGCCTGGTTCGAACGGCTGCTGAGGTATGCGGCCACGCTCTACGACAGCGGCCATCCGGTCGTGCTGGCCGGCGACTACAACGTGGTGCCGACCGACGAGGACATCTATAACCCGCGCTCCTGGCTCAAGGACGCCTTGCTGCAGCCCGAAAGCCGCGCCTGCTATCGGCGCCTGATCGAGCAGGGATGGGTCGATGCCTTGCGCGCCAAATATCCGGACGAACGGATCTACACGTTCTGGGACTATTTTCGGCAGCACTGGCAGACCAATTCGGGTCTGCGCATCGACCATCTGCTGTTGAATGCGACGCTGGCGCCGGCGCTGCGCGCGGCAGGCGTCGATCGCTGGGTCCGCGGCGCGCCCCAGGCGAGCGATCATGCGCCGGCCTGGATCGCGCTGGACGTTGGCGGCGCCGCGGGCCGGCGCAGGGTATCGGCGAAGACGGCGACGAAATCGCCGGGCGGCGCACCGGCTGCGAAGAAGGTGACCGCTGCAAAGAAGGTGAGCGCTGCGAAGAAGGTGAGCGCTGCGAAGAAGGTGACCACTGCGAAGAGGACGGCCGCCGTGCAGAAGACCATCGCGGCGAAGAAAACCACTGCTGCAAAGAGGCCTGTCGCCAGGAAGGTCACCGGCGCGAGGCAAAGCGCGACTAAGCGACAATGACGCCCGTCGCGGCCACGGGGCCGTGTCCATGTCATTTGTCGATTCACCTTCCGCTCGCTTTCCCCATGCTTCTGAAAGTCGGCACGCTCGCCAAGCAAACCGGCCTGACCGTCCGCGCCCTGCATCACTACGATCGCATCGGGCTGCTCAAGCCGTCGGGCCGCTCCGCGGCGGGCTATCGTCTCTACAACCGCGACGACGTGGCCCGCTTGCACGCAATCCAGGTGTTGCGGCAGTCAGGCCTGTCGCTGGCCGCGATCGGCGCGCTGCTGGCCGGCGACGGCCCGCCGCGGCATCGCATCGTCACGCAGCAGATCGAAGCCCTCGATCGCGAGATCGCGCGGGCGACAGAACTGCGCGGACGTCTGGTCCTGCTGCAGACCGTGCTGGCCGCGGGCGGCGAGCCCGAGCTCGAACACTGGCTGGCGGCCCTGCGCGAGATGCGTGCCTATCGGGAGTATTTCAGCGACGCCGAACTCGCAACGATCTTTCGCGAGTGGGTCGCCACCGAGGCGGAATGGCAGCCGTTGCTCGCCGAGATCCGCGGGGCGATGGCAAGGCAGTGGCCCGCGGACGCGATCGGCACGCAAGCGCTGGCCGCTCGCTGGATGCATCTGGCCATGCGATGGATGCAGGGCGATATGGAGCGGGCCGTCCGTTGGGGCGAAATGATCAAGCAGGCCACGCAACAGGGCTTTGGCGGCATCGACGCCGCGATGGTCGCTTATATGGAGTCGGCCGTCGCACTGCGGATGGCGGCGTGGCTACGGCATCTGTCGCCGGACGAACTGGCGCGGCTCGACAAGCGCCTGGAACCCGAATGGCAGGCCCTGGCGCAGCGGGCCCGCGCGCTGATCGCGGCCGGCACCGATCCTTCGGCGGCCGCGAGCCGCACGTTGCTGCACGATTGGGACGCGCTGGTCGATCGCATGGTTGGACACGAGGCGGGGCTACGCGAAAAGCTGCTGAAGGCCTATCGCGACGAGCCGCTGCTGCAGATCGGGCATATGGTCGATGCCGAGGTGCGGGAGTTTGTCGAGGCGGTGCGCGCGCACGCCGGCGAGGCGGGGCGGCGGCGCTGACGGGCGGCGCTGAAAATTGGCGCTGACAATCGGCGCTGAGAAGCAGTTCAAGCCATGACATGACGGCACCCGCCACGTGTGCGGGGGTTGACCCTGACGTGCACGTCAGGGTCTATGCTGCCCGGCTTTCGCAGCAGGAGCCGATCATGTCCCAAACCGAAACGACCGCGCTGGCTCAGGGCCGGCCCAGCACGACCGCCCTGATGATGGCCATCGCGCGCGCCGTTCACCAGTTGCTCGACGAGCCGATCGTGCTGCCCGATCCGGTCGCCTTGCCGATCCTCGGCCCCGAACTCGAACGTGCCGTCCGCGACGATCCCTATCGCTATAACGATCCAATGGCGCGCCCGATGCGGGCGGCCGTGGTGGCGCGCGCGATGGTGGCCGATGCCGAACTGGCCGAGGCATCGCGTGCCGGTGTGCGCCAATGCGTGGTGCTCGGCGCGGGCCTCGACACGCTGGCGTGGCGCGTGCCCGCCACGGACGACGGCATGCGGGTCTTCGAGGTAGACCATCCCGCGACGCAGGCGTGGAAGCAGGACTTGATGCGGCAAGCTGCACTCAGCCTGCCGGACTGGGCGAAGTCCGTGTCCGCCGACCTTCAGCATGCTTCGCTGCAAGGCGTGCTGGAAGAGGCCGGCTTTCGCGGTGACCGACCCGCCTGCTTCGTGTGGCTGGGCGTGACGCCGTATCTGACCGACTCCGCCATCGAAGCCACGCTGCGCTATGTCGCCAGCCTGCCGCCGGGCACCCGCATCGTGTTCGACTATCGGGTCGATGCCGGCGTGCTGCCGCCGTTTGAACGCGTGATGGCCGCGCACATGGCCGAGCAGGTGGCCGCGCTGGGCGAGCCCTGGCTGTCGGCATTCGTGCCGGAGCAACTGGTGCAGCGGCTGACTGCGATGGGCTTTGGCAGTGTGACGGATCTGGACGCACCGGCGCTGAATGCGCGCTACTTCCCGCGCCGCAAGGACGGCCTGCAGACCGCGGGCGGCGGCCTGCGCGTGCTGTGCGCCCGCGTCGGCGAAGGGCGGTAGCGCAGCGTCCTCGCGCCGGGACGCGCCGCCTTCAGCCGCGTGCGACCAGCGTGCGGCGCGCGTAGTACTCGAACGTCAGCTGCGAGCGGCGCGGCGTCAGGATCCAGTCGTGCGCCTCCGCGGCGAGCGCCTCGGGCAGCGGCTTGATCGTGCCGGCCGCCATCGCGGCCAGCTGCATGCGGGCCGCGCGCTCGAACAGCAGCGCCATCACGCAGGCCTCCTCGACCGAGGTCGCGGCGACCAGCAGGCCATGGTGGGCCAGCAGGATGGCGCGCTTGTCGCCCAGGGCCGCCGAAATGATCTCGCCCTCCTCGTTGCCGACCGGCACCCCGGGCCATTTCTCGAGGAAAGCGCAGTCGCCGTACAGCACGCAGGTGTCCATGTGCGAGACCATCAGCGGCACTTCCAGCATCGACAGCGTCGCCGCGTGGAACGGATGCGTGTGGATGATGCAGTTGACGTCGGGCCGGGCGCGATAGATCCATGAGTGGAAGCGGTTGGCCGGATTCGGCATGCCGCCGCCTTCCAGCACCCGCAGGTCTTCGTCGACCAGCAACAGATTCTCCGCGGTGATTTCGTCGAAGCCGAGCCCCAGCCGTTGCGTGTAGTAGCGGCCGGGTTCGTCGGCGCGCGCCGTGATCTGGCCGGCGAGGCCGGAGTCGTGGCCGCCGTCGAACAGGATGCGGCAGGTCAGCGCCACCTTTTCGCGCAGCGATCGTTCCGGCACGGTCAGCCGGGTTTGCATCTCGCCCTGTGCGCGGGCGATCAGCTCGTCTTTCTTCAGGTCGAAGGTGTCAGCCATATTGCAGGTTCCGTTGGATGTTGAAGGACGGCCGTGGGTCCGTTCTACTCGGCCTTGATCTTTGCCGCATCGACCACCGCCGCCCACTTCTTCTTTTCGGCGGCCATCATTGCAGCGTATTCCTGTTGCGTGCCGGCCAGCGCTTCGCTGCCTTGCGCTGCTAGGCGGCCGCGCAGGCCTGGACGGGCCAGCGTGGTACGCAGCGTCGAGGACAGTTTCTCGACCACGTCCGCGGGCGTGCCGGCCGGGACGTACAGCGCATTCCACGAGCTCGTCTCGAAAGACGGCAAGCCGGCTTCCTGACTCGTGGGCACGGTGGGCGCCGCGGTGGACCGCGTACCGTTGGCGATGGCCAGCGCGCGCAGCTTGCCCGCCTTGACCTGCGGCATGACGACGGGCACGGCATCGATCACCGCGGCCACGTGGCCGCCAATGGCCGCATTGACCGCTTCGGCGCCGCTTTTGTACGGCACGTGGTTGATCTTCGTGCCGCTCAACAGCTTGAGCAGCTCCATGCTCATGTGCGGCGCACTGGCGCTGCCCGCCGAGCCATAGTCAAGCCGGTCGGGATGGTTGCGCGCATAGGCCAGGAATTCCTTGAGGTCGCGCGCCGGTACGCCGGTCGCCACCGCCAGCATGAACGGCGACTTCGACACCATGCCGAGCGGCGTGAATTGGCTGTCCGGAGAGTAGGGAAGCTTGCCGGCCGGATAGATCAGCGGATTGACGATCTGCGTGCCCACCGTGCCCATGAACACGGTATAGCCGTCGGGCGCCGCCTTGGCGGCGGCCTGCGCGGCCAGCAGGCCGCCGGCTCCCGGCCGATTCTCGATCAGAACGGTCTGGCCCAGTGCACCGGACCATTCCTGCCCGACCAGACGGGCGATATTGTCGGTGATTCCGCCGGCGCCGAACGGCACCACCAGCCGGATCGGCTTGGCGGGGAAGGGTTCTGCGGCTGCGGCATTCACGGTCATCAGGCAGCAGCTGGCGACCGCCACCATCCATCGGGGCGCTTTCATCGGTAACTCTCCGTTGTGTGTCATGTGATTGCCGGCATGACACAATGTGTCCTATTGAGTGTGCTGTGTCAAGTAGGACATGCTGTACCCGCAGCGCCGATATAATGCCGCGGTCGCTTCGCTACCGTCCCTCTCAATGGTCAATCTGGCGCATCGCCTCCGCACGCTCCGCCGCCAACGCGGCTTTTCGCTGGAAACGCTGGCCGAGCAGACCGGCCTGACGCGCAGTTATCTGTCCAAGCTGGAGCGGGGCCTCAGTTCGCCATCGATCGCCACGATCCTGAAGATCGCCGATGCCTATGGCATGGGTACCGGTCAATTGCTCGGCGACGCACGCGACAGCGCGCACGAGGTGGTCTGCGTGTCGCGCGTCGGCGAGCGGGAGCCGCTGTCGCCATCGGCGCGCGAGGGCACCTATCGCTACGAGGCCATTGCCGCGCAGCGCAAGGTCAAGGCGATGGAGCCCTTCATCATGTATCCGCCGCGCGAGTTTCCCGACGAAGCGCGCTCGGCGCACAGCGGCGAGGAATTCCTGTTCGTGCTGAAAGGTCAGGTCGAGGTGATGCTGGGGGAGCAGACCATCGCGCTGTCGGTCGGCGATTCGCTGTACTTCGATGCCGATCTGCCGCATCGCATCCGCACGGTGGGACGCGCGCAGGCCGAGGTGCTGGTCACCACGGCGAAATAAGACTGGGGCCGCCAATGACAAAGCCGCCGGAGTGCATCGCACCCGGCGGCTTTGTCACGATGCAGACGGAGACGGCTGGCGCCGGGTTCCGCCGAACCGGCTTCAGGCCGTCTTGGCCTGCTGATAGGCCGCGTACAGGCGCTTGAATACCGGTCCGGGCGTACCGCTGCCGATCGTCTTGCCATCGATCGTCACGACCGGAAGGATCTCCTTGCTGGCCGACGACAGCAGGACCTCGTCGGCGGCAAATACCTCGTCGCGTGTGACCGGGCGGGACACCAGCGGAATCTCGAAGCGCGCGCACAGTTCTTCGATCAGGCCATAGCGGATCCCTTCGAGGATCAGATTGTCCTTTGGCGGTGCCGAGACGGTGCCATCCTTGACGACCCAGACGTTGGACGCCGAGGCCTCGGTCAGCATGCCGTCGCGGAACTGGATGGCTTCGGTGACGCCATGCTCGGCGGCATTCTGAGCGGCGAGCACATTGCCCAGCAGCGACGTCGACTTGATCTGGCAGTGCAGCCAGCGCTTGTCTTCCATCGTGACGCAGGCAACCCCCCGCTCGGTCGCGGCGGCCGGCGGCAGCGACATCGGGTTGGCCATGATGAAGACGGTCGGCGTGACCTCCTTCGGGAACGCATGCATGCGCTTGGCGACGCCGCGCGTGACCTGGATATAGATCATCTGGTCCGGCATCGGATTGGCCTGCATCACGCGCGCGATCAGTGCCGACCATTGGGTCTCGTCATGCGGATTTGGAATACCGATCGCGTCAAGGCTGCGCGACAGTCGCGCCAGATGCTGCGCCGCGCGGAACGGCTTGCCGGCATAGACCGGGATCACCTCGTAGACGCCATCGCCAAAGATAAAGCCGCGGTCGAGCACGGGAATGCGCGCTTCGGACAGTGGCGTCAATTCGCCGTTCAGATAGACGATGGCGTCGGAGCTGGAATTCATGGCTTGTATGGAATCAATGTGAGAGGAACAGCGATCAGGCATTGTTCCACAGCGGCTCGAACGGGGTCATGCCGAATGCGCATAACGTCGAAGCCGTGGCCTCGCCCTTGGCCGCCCCCGAAAGCAAGCTGCGCCTTGCTTGTAGGACGAATCCTTGCCGTAATCAGCCAAGCGCGGACGGCGCCGCCAGGTCCACTACGGAATACTCCGGGGAAAACGACTGACAGCGTGGCGCCGTGCTCACCTACGTGTTGCTGACCCTCGCCGCGATCGGCCTGATCGCGATCGTGATCTACCTGTCCAGATGACTGGCGGGTGGGCGACCGGCGTCATTCGTCTGCGCGCGGGCCAGGGCCCGGCGCGCCCGCGCCCTCGTTCAGCTGGCGCCGTCGGTACGCAGCGGCGCGGCCGCGACAGGCAGGCCCGGGGGCTCCAGGCCGCCGCCGCTGTCGTTGGCGGCGGTGTGCTCGGACGCAGGTGCGGGTTCAGGCGTGGGCGCAGGTGCAGGCGTTTCGTCGAGCCGATTGCCATGTGCGTCGAGATCGGGCCGGCGCGCAAAGAGCAGCGCGAACTCGCTCAGCGCTTGCCAGGTGCTCTGGTGCGCAATGATGTCCGAATGATTGCTGCCGGGGATGGTCTCCACCGCCACCGGTCCCGGCCACGCCGCCATCAGCCGCTCGGAGCATTCATGCGGAACCACATCGTCGACTTCGGCGAGCAGCACCTTGGTCCGCTGCACCACCTTCTTGCAGTGCGAAATCGAATCGAAGTGATGACGCATCAGCTGGCGCAGCGGCACCAGCGGAAAACGCTTGCGCACGAGCTCGAGCAGCGAATCGTAGGGCGTGATCAATTGCAGGCTCTCGAAGTCCTGAAGATCCGCCAATTGAATGGCGACGCCCGTGCCCAGGCTGCGCCCCACCACGTGCACGCGCGTGCCCGGCAACACGCGCCGAAGGTGCAGCAGGAACTGGCTGGCATCGGCCACCGCGGCCGCGTCCGACGGACTGCCGTCGGAATGACCCAGGCCGCGATAGTCGAACGTGGCGAAGCCGACTTCGGCCGGCAGCCAATGTAGAAATTGCATGGTCTCGAGCACGTCTTCGCCGCGACCTGGCAAATAGAACAACAGGTCGGTGACGGCACAGTGTGCATCGCCGCGATACACGTAGCCGCGCAGCATTCCGCCCGGAATGGTGTGCGAATAGGCGGTGATGCCTTCCGGCAGCTCGCGCGGCGGGCGGCGGCGCGCGTCGAACAGCAGGCGGCCCTGATTGATGCCGAGGTAGGTCCAGTAGCTCAGAAAGCCGGCCGCCGTCAGCACGGCGGCGGCACCGATGGTCTTGTAGGGCAGGTGCGCCAGGGCCTGCCGAAACAAGTTGCGATTCGCATTGCGGATTGGGTGGCGTTTCTGTTCTTCCATGAGGCGCACCTTATACGAATTCGACCCTGCGCGGCAAATCGGCGCCAGATGCCGGGCGGATAGCGGCAATTGCCGGCAGTACCTGAATAGAGCGGGCCCGCGCGTTGCAGCATCGCATCGGCATCGGCGCCGTGTCCTCGCGATAGGCAGATCGATTTCCTATGCTGCCTGTGTCCCCTCACCTGTCCCTGTCCTGACATGGAGAACAACATGGATCGTCGCCAGTTCTTGAAATGGGGAAGCTTCATCACCGTCTCGGTGGCCACCACGGGGTTGGCCGGCTGCGGCGGTGGCGATGACAATCCCGATCCGCCCGAACCGGACCTATTCGACTTCCGCCACGGTGTCGCGTCCGGCGATCCCCGCCCCGACAGCGTCGTGCTGTGGACGCGCGTCGAAGGCAACAACGGCAGGCGTCACGTCAATGTGCGCCTGCAGGTGTCGACACAGGAGGACTTCTCCACGCTGGTCGTCAACGACCATCTGCGCGCGCTGCCCGAGTGGGACTACACGCTGCGCACCAAGGTCACCGGCCTGAATGCCGCTACCACCTACTACTACCGCTTCCGCGTGGGCAGCCGCTTCAGCCCGGTGGGCCGGACCCGCACCGCCCCCGCGGCCGGCACGCCGCTGTCGCAGCTGAAGTTCGCCTTCGTCAGCTGCCAGGACTGGAGCATCAACCACTGGGCCGGCATGGAGGAGCTCGCCCAGCAGGACCTCGATTTCATTGT
Organism: Cupriavidus gilardii; assembly: GCF_013347325.1. Lineage (NCBI taxonomy): Bacteria > Pseudomonadati > Pseudomonadota > Betaproteobacteria > Burkholderiales > Burkholderiaceae > Cupriavidus > Cupriavidus gilardii. Next base: position 449,495 of record NZ_CP054624.1, read on the forward strand.
GCATACCGGCGACTACATCTACGAGGCGGTGGCCGACGGCGCACCGGTCAACCTGGTCGAAAGCCGCCATACGCCGCTGTCGCTGCCCGATGGCACGACGCTGCCAAGCGGCTTCCGCTACGCGACCACGCTGGAGGACTACCGCTATCTGTACAAGGCCTATCGCAGCGACGCGCGGCTGCAGGCGCTGCATGCGCGCTTCCCGATGATCGCGATCTGGGACGACCACGAGTTCTCCGACGACTGCTGGCAGGACCGCCAGAGCTATGACGCCGACGACGACCAGACGCCGCAGACGGCGCGGCGGCGCGCCGCCAATCAGGCCTGGTTCGAGTTCCTGCCGGCCGATGTCACGCTGGATCTGAACAACCCCTCGTTCCAGAACATCCAGATCTATCGCTCCTTCACCTTCGGCAATCTGGCGACACTGCTGATGACCGACGAGCGCTTGTATCGCGCCGATCATCTGATCTCGGAGGCCAATGCCGGCGGCGATGTCGGCAGCCGCTTCTTCATCCGGCGCGACACGCTGAAGGCGGCCGAGGACGCGAAGATCGCCGCGGCGGGCGGTGCGCTGACGCCGGTATCGATGCTGGGCGATGCACAGCGCGCGTGGTGGCAGGACCGTATCGGCGGCGCGGCGACGACGTGGAAGCTGTGGGGCAATCAGGTTTCCCTGCTGCGCATGCAGGCCGATCTGACCGAAGCCATCGCGGAGCTGATGGTGCTGCGGCTGATCGCGAGCAATACGGCGCTGACACCGCTGCGCGACCAGATGGAAACGGCGCTGACGGCGGACTTGCGCGCGGCGGTATCGTCGGGGACCTATCCGAACAACGTCGCCTACGCCAACCTGCGGCAACTGCTGTCGACGCAGGCCGGCATCGACGCCGCCAATTTCGACGCCAATATCAAGCCGACGCTCGACAGCCGCCTGCCGCCGGCCTCTCTGCTGGCCACCTACGTGCTGAACGCCGACCAGTGGGATGGCTACGACGCCGAGCGCCGCAACCTGATGGCCTTCCTGAAGACGAACAACGTGCGCAATGTGGTGGCGTTGACCGGGGACATCCACGCGTTCTTTGCCGGCGTGGTGATGGACGACTACGATGCGGCGACACCGACGCCGGTCATGGTCGACCTGGTCGGCGCGGGGCTGTCCAGCAATACGCTGATGAGCACGTACAAGAGCGTGGTCGACAACGATCCGCGCCTCGCCGAGATCAAGGCGTTGATCTACGAGGAGGTCAGCGGCGCCGTGGTCAACACGCTGAATCGCACGCTGCAGCATTTCAATCCGTGGATGCGCTATGTGGAGACCAACGTCACCGGCTATGCGATCGTCACGCTGACGCCGGACCGGCTCAATTGCGCTTTCCATATCCTGAAGGGGCTGGTCGACGGCAATGCGCCGCCGCAGCCGGCGACGGCAAGCGTCACGACGGTGGAGGTGCCGGCTGGCTCGGCCGTGGTCAACGTGGTGTAGCTCGCCGCGCGACGGCGCATCGGCCCCCTCTCCCGCTCGCGGGAGAGGGGGCCGGGGAGAGGGCGGCAATACCGCTGGACAATACGGCTGCGCATGTCCCGCGCCGCCCCCTTTGGTACGATGACCTCGTTGCCCGAGCCAACACGGAGTCCCCATGCGTCGCAGCGTTGCAGGCTGGGTTCTGCCCGCCGTCATAGTGGCCGCCTTGTGCGGCCCCAGCCTGGCGCCTGCCGCGCGCTTGTCGGCCGAGCCGGTCCACGTGCCAGCCGCCGCGCCGACCTCGCCCGTACCGGTCGCCACCGCTGAAGGCATCACCGAATACCGACTGCCGAACGGGCTGCGCGTGCTGCTGGCTCCCGATGCGGCGCAGCCGACCACCACCGTCAATATCACCTACCTGGTCGGCAGCCGGCACGAGAACTACGGCGAAAGCGGCATGGCGCATCTGCTCGAGCACCTGCTGTTCAAGGGTACCCCCAGCCTTCCCGATGGCGCGACCGGCAGGCAGATGGCCAGTCGGGGAATGCAGTTCAACGGCACCACCGCGTACGATCGCACCAACTACTTCGCCACCTTCGCGGCCAGCGAGGAAAATTTGGACTGGCTGCTGCGGATGGAAGCGGATCGGATGGTCAACAGCACGATCTCGCGCAGCGCGCTCGACAGCGAGATGACGGTGGTGCGCAACGAGCTGGAACGCGGCGAGAACAGTCCGACCGGCGTGCTGCTGCGGCAGCTCGCCGCCAGCGCCTATCACTGGCACAACTACGGCAAGGCGCCGATCGGCGCGCGCAGCGATATCGAGCACGTCGGCATCGACGCGCTGCAGGCCTTCTATCGCCGCTACTACCAGCCCGACAATGCGGTGCTGGTGATCACGGGGCAATTCGATCCGCAGCGCACGCTGGCCAGCGTGAGCCGCTATTTCGGCGCGATTCCCCGGCCCGCACGCGTGCTGACGGAGCAGTACACCGTCGAGCCGCCGCAGGAAGGGCCGCGCGAGATCCTGCTGCAGCGGCCCGGCGATATCCAGGTCGTGGCCGCGCAGTATCACATCGGCCCGGGCGCGCATCCGGATACTGCCGCGATGACGCTGCTGGTCGATATCCTGACTGCCATTCCAGGAGGACGCCTGTACCACGGGCTTGTCGAGCAGAGGAAGGCGGCGTCGCAGGCGGGCTTTGTGCGGGCGTTGAAGCAGCCGGGCAGCGTGGTGTTCCTGGCACAGGTCGGCAAGGCGCAGCCGCTGGAGCCGGCGCGTACCGGACTGCTCGAACTGGTCGAAGGCATCGCCGCGCGGCCCATCACGCAGGAGGAGCTCGACCGCGCACAGCGGCGTGCGCGCAACGGCTACGAAAGGATGCTCAACGATCCGGCCAGTTACGGCGTGGCGCTGTCGGAGGCCATTGCCAAGGGTGATTGGCGGCTGATGCTGATTGCCCGCGATCAGATCGAGCGGGTGACGGTCGACGACGTCAACCGCGTGGCGCGCCACTATCTGCAGCGGGCCAACCGTACGCTGGGCCAGTTCATTCCCGTCGATGTCCCCGGCTACGTCGCGATTCCACCGGCGCCCGATCTCACCGAGCTGACGCGCGACTATCGCGGCAAGCCGGGCGCGGCCTCGGTGGCGCCGTTTGCCCCCACGCCGGCCAATATCGAGGCGCATACGGTGCGTGCCACGCTGCCGAACGGCCTGGCCATGGCGATGTTGCCCAAGCCCGCCCGGGGTCAGCGTGTGCAGGGCCAACTGGTGCTGCGCATGGGCGATGTCAACAGCCTGCGCGGGCTGGACGCGGTCGGCACGCTGACTGCCGGCATGCTGATGCGCGGCGCGGGCGGGCGAGATCGGCAGCAACTGATCGATGCATTCGAGGCGTTGAGCGCCACGGTCGGCGTCTCCGGCGATGCCGAACGGGTGACCGTCAGCTTTCAGGCGCCGCGCGAGCATCTGCCGCAGGTGTTGACGCTGCTGCGCGATGTATTGCGCGAACCGAGCCTGCCCCCGGCCGAATTCGAGGTGCTGCGCACCACCGCAATCGCCGGCATCCAGAGCCAGGTACGGCAGCCCGAAGCGCTGGCGCCTGTCGTACTGGGCCGGCACGGCAATCCCTATCCGCGGGGCGATCCGCGCTATGTGTCCACGCTGGAGGAGTCGATCGCCGACCTGCGTGCGGTCCAGCTCGAGCAGGTACGGGATTTCCATCGGCTCTTCTACGGCGCCAGCCATGCGCAGTTCGCGCTGGTCGGCGATTTCGATGCCGCGGCCGTGCGTCGGCAGGTGGAGACGCTGTTCGGCGACTGGAACGCGCCGATGCCGTTCGTCCGCGTCGAGCGCGATTTCGTGCCGCTGCATCCGGCAAGCCTGGCCGTGCCGACGCCGCACAAGGCCAATGCCAGCTTCATCGCGGCGCTGCCGATCGGCATGACGATGGACCATCCCGACTATGCGGCGCTGGCGATCGCCAATCGGATCTTCGGCGGCAGCTCGATGAAGAGCCGGCTCGCCGATCGCCTGCGCCAGCAGGAAGGCATCAGCTATGGCGCTACCAGCTATCTGCGGATCGGCGCGCTCGATACCGCCGGGCGCTTCGGCGTCCAGGCGTCTTTCGCCCCGCAGAACCTGCCGCGGCTCAAGGCCGGCGTGCAGCGCGAGTTGCGGCGATTCCTGCGCGAAGGCGTGACCGAGGACGAACTGGCCGAGGCCAAGAGCGGGCTGCGGCAGCAGGGGCTGGTCACCCGCAGCCGCGACGAGGCGCTGGCCTCGATGCTGGCCTATCAGCTGTTCGTCGGCCAGACCATGGCGTTTACGGCGGAACTGGAGCGCCGTATCGAGCAGGCCACCGTCGAGCAGGTCAATGCCGCGATCCGGCGCTATCTGGACCCCGATCGCTTCGTCGAGGTCTATGCCGGCGCCTGGCCCGACGCCGGCGGCGCGGCCGATCCGGGCAAGGTGGCAGCGTCGCCGGAGAGTGGGCTATAGCTTTACCTAATGACGGTGGTTTAAACGATAAATTGTACAAATCGAGGGGGCATCGCCAGAATGGGGCCTTCGCTGCGACACACAACGCACGCGGCACAAAGCATCTACCCAGACACCGACCATCCAACCAAGGAGCGATCCCAATGCTGCAATCCCGTGAAGGCCAACGCGTCCCCAATGTCACGTTCCGCGTCCGCGAGAACAATGAATGGAAGAACCTGAACACCGCGGAGCTGTTCGACAACAAGACCGTCGTGGTCTTCTCGCTGCCCGGCGCGTTCACCCCGACCTGCTCGTCGACCCACCTGCCGCGCTACAACGAGCTCGCACCGGTTTTCGCCAGGCATGGCGTCGATGCGATCCTGTGCGTCTCGGTCAATGACACCTTCGTGATGAACGAGTGGGCCAAGGACCAGGAATCCGAGAACATCGTGATGATCCCCGACGGCAACGGCGAATTCACCGACGGCATGGGCATGCTGGTGGACAAGACCGACCTCGGCTTCGGCAAGCGCAGCTGGCGCTATTCGATGCTGGTCAAGAACGGCGTGGTCGACAAGATGTTCATCGAGCCGGAAGAGCCGGGCGACCCGTTCAAGGTTTCCGACGCCGACACGATGCTGGCCTATGTCGCTCCGAACGCCAAAAAGCCCGACCAGGTCGTGGTGTTCTCGAAGGAAGGCTGCCCGTTCTGCGCGAAGGCCAAGCAGCTGCTGGCGGACAACGGCTACCAGTACGTCGACGTGCCGCTGGAACACAAGATCCGCGGCAAGGTGCTCGGCGCGGTGTCCGGCACGATGACCGCTCCGCAGGTGTTCATCAACGGCAAGCTGATCGGCGGCGCCGAGCAGGTCGAGCAGTATCTGGCCGCCTGATTTTCCGCAGCGCCTTTTTTCCCGATTCCACTGATTTGTCCGTGGCGCGGTCCGGCAGTCGCCGGACCCGATGGCGGCGTGCCGCCCTCGGGTCCGTGGATTGAACCGCCCCGAATACAACGATCGTCTCTCCAACAGGAATTTCGCCATGCAAACCATCGACACCGACATCGCCGTGATCGGCGCAGGCACCGCCGGCCTCGCCGCCTATCGCGCCGCCAGGGCCGCCGGCAAGCGCGCCGTGATCATCGAGGGCGGGGAATACGGCACCACCTGTGCCCGCGTGGGTTGCATGCCGTCGAAGCTGCTGATCGCGGCGGCCGAGGCCGCGCACGAACTGCGCCATACCGCGCCGTTTGGCGTCCATGTCGATGGACAGATCCGCATCGATGGCCGCGAGGTGATGGACCGGGTGCGGCGCGAGCGCGATCGCTTTGTCGGCTTCGTCGTTCGCGGCGTCGACAATATTCCGGAGCAGGACCGCCTGCGCGGCTACGCCCGTTTCATCGACAACACGGTGCTGCAAGTCGGCGACGGCGCCAGCGGGACCGTGGTCCGCGCCAGCCGCGTGGTGATCGCCACCGGCTCGAGCCCCGCCGTGCCCGCGCCGTTCCGCGTGTTCGGCGACCGGCTGGTGGTCAACGACGACGTCTTCGACTGGCAGGACCTGCCGCGCCGCGTGGCGGTGTTCGGTCCCGGCGTGATCGGCCTCGAGCTGGGCCAGGCGCTGTCGCGATTGGGCGTGCACGTGCGCGTGTTCGGCGTGCGTGGCGGTGTCGGCCCGCTGACCGACCCGGCGATTCGCGCCTACGCCGCCCAGGCCTTCCAGCAGGAGTTCTATCTGGACCCGGATGCCAACGTCACCGACATGGCGCGCGAAGGCGACGAGGCCGTGATCTCGTTCATCGACCGCGATGGCAACGCGGTGACCGAGCGCTTCGATTATGTGCTGGCCGCCACCGGCCGCCAGCCGAATGTCCGTCATCTGGGCCTGGAAAACACCGGCCTGGAGCTCGACGCCCGCGGCGTGCCGGTATTCGACCCGGCCACGCTGCAGTGCGGCTCGGCGCCGATCTTCATCGCCGGCGACGCCAACGACGTACTGCCGCTGCTGCACGAGGCCGCCGACGAAGGCAAGAGCGCGGGCGAAAACGCCGCCAGCTGGCCGCGGGTTTCCCCGGTGCCGCGCCGCGCGCCGATCGCGGTGGTGTTCTCCGACCCGCAATTGGCGATGGTCGGCCAGCGCCATGCCGACCTGCCGGCGGACGGCTTCGTCACCGGGGAGGTCAGCTTCGAGGACCAGGGGCGCAGCCGCGTGATGCTGAAGAATCGCGGACTGATGCATGTCTATGCCGACAAGGCGAGCGGCCGTTTCCTCGGTGCGGAATGGATCGGCCCCCGCGCCGAACATATCGCGCATCTGCTGGCATGGGCATATCAACAGCAATTGACGATCGATCAGATGCTGGCGATGCCGTTCTATCACCCCGTGATCGAAGAGGGCTTGCGCACCGCGTTGCGCGATGCACAAGCCAAACTGCGGGCCTGAGCCGGGTAAATGCCGCCGTGGCGGCATTCCTTGTCATTGCCGTTATGCGTGTTGCCGCGCATCCCCGCCTCGACATCGCAGGTGTGCGGATTATTATGTAATTGCCGAATATTGTGATTCTGTCTTATTGGATTACATTTTTTATGGTGACGCGAACATAACCGTGAGCTAGCATAACGGCACCCTACAACTGGCAAGGAATGACGATGGCGACTTACAAACAATTGCTGGCAGAAAAGGAAAAACTCGAAGCGCAACTCGAGGAAGCCAGGCAAACCGAAGTGGCGACGGTGATCGCCCAGATCCAGCAACTGATGGAGGATTACGGTTTGACGGCCGAGGACCTCGCGCCGCGCCGCCGTGGCCGTCCTCGCAAATCGGCAGCCCGTTCCGGTACGCCGGCCCCGGCCAAATATCGCGATCCGAAGACCGGCAAGACCTGGTCCGGCCGCGGCCGCGCACCGGCATGGCTGGGCAAGAATCGGGATCGTTTCCTGATTACCGAGTAAGGTGGTGCGTGCAAGGCCGTGCGTGATTGCAATTCGCGAACGGTAATGCGCCGAATGGCAATATCCGGCCCGACCGATGTCCTGCCAGGGGACGCGATTGACGCGATTTGCCGCCGTGCTGCGCAGGATTCCGTGCGATAGCCGGTCCCGCGGGCGCTGCATACCCTTCCGTTTTTGCGGGAATTCCCGTTTTTTGCACAGTTGAGCCAAGCCCGCTTGCAACAAGACATTGACAAGACAATGCGCAAGCCATTGACGGCGCTCAATTAAGTATTTTCTTACAATCGAGCCGATCCTCCGTATTGCGACGGGTCAACGCAATACGGGCCGGCCGCCGCCGAATTGCCGAAACGATAACGGTAACGGCGCGCGGCGCATCGAAACGCTCGCCTCGCGCCAATACAATGTCCCGTGCCGCTTCGGTGCGATCGTCCGTTTCGCAGGTCAGCCATACCGATCCTTGCAGGCATAGCACGGTGTATCCTTGGCCGATCACCAGCCGAAGCGGCTCGGAGCCGATTCTGTCAACGCGAGCAATACGATCGATCCGGTCAATTCGGACAATGCCGTCGGGTCCGGCGAATGCATGCATGGCGATCTCCGTGCGTGCCCAGTAGCGGTGGGGCGCCATGTCATTGTGGTCGCACGTCCGATAGCCTGGCCGGATGTTTCGTCATCCCCGGCATTCCGGCGCATCATGACCGGCGCCAATGACGACCCCAGCGCTACCATGACCGCGCATATCCGCATCAACCAGCCATGACGAAGATCAGTCCGGCCGCTTCGCAAGCGCTGCGCGCGATGTCCCTCGACGCGCTGCGCGGATTCGACAGCGCGGCCCGCCATCTGAGCTTTACCGCGGCGGCCGACGAGCTGTGCCTGACGCAGTCGGCCATCAGCAAGCAGATCAAGAGCCTGGAGGACGCGCTCGGTGTGCCGCTGTTCCTGCGCGGCGCCAAGGGGCTGTCGCTGACGCCCGAGGGGCGTCTGCTGCAGCAGGCCGCCCGGGAGGCGATCGAACAGCTGGCCGGCATGGTCGAACGCCTGATCGCACCGGAGCGCGGCGCGATCTCGGTGACCACCACGCCGTCGTTCGCCTCGCTTTGGCTGGTGCCGCGACTGGCACGGTTCCAGGCGGAGGCGCCCGATATCGACGTCCGCATCGACGCCTCGGAGGCGGTCGCCAATCTGGACCGGGACGGCTTCGATCTGGCCATCCGGCTGAGCCCGCCCGGACAGGCCGCCACGGCGCTGCTGCGGGAGAGGCTGATGCTGGTCGCCGCGCCGCAGGTCGCCGCGCGCATCCGTCGCGCCGCCGATATTCGCGGCGCGACGCTGCTGGTCTATCACGATCCCAATGCGCGCTTTGGCTGGATGTCCTGGGGCGAGTGGTATCGGCGGCTCGGGCTGACGGCCGCCGCCAGTCAGCCCTGCCTGTATTTCTCGCGCTACGAGCACGTCGTCGCCGCGGCCGCGGAAGGGGCGGGCATTGCAATCGGCCGCACTCCGCTGATCCTGCCGCTGCTGGCTGGCGGCGAATTGCAGGTGGTACTGCCGGAGTTCGGCCTGGACGGCATGGAATATCGGATCGTGATCGCGGACCATGCAAAGACACGGCCCGCGGTGCACCGCTTCGAGGCGTGGTTGACGCGCGAACTGACGCGCGACGTCACCGGTTGACCAGAGGCCTTGCGGGCCCGAGCCGAAACCGGCAACGCCTGGCCATCAGAAGCGGTGGCGCACACCCACCCCGTAGTTGTTGCCGTGAGACAGGCCGCCGACCTTGTCGTAGTAATAGGCGACATAGACATCGGTGCGCTTGGACAGGTTGTAGTCGTAGGCCACCGCCGCGGTATTGCGCTCGATATCGGCGACCTCGTTCTTGATCTTGCCGTACGCATACGACAGCAGCAGGCTGCCGGCGCCGATCGGCACCGCCGCGCCGATCTGTCCGTTGCTGTGCTTGATGTCGCCGGTGGCGCTGTCGATATCCGATCGGATGTGCTGGCCCTGCACAAACAGCTTGACCACCTTGAAGTCGTAACTGAGGCCGGCCTGTACGGCGTTCTGCTTGCGAAAGCCGACCATCGCGGCGGGCGACGTCACGTCTCCCGGCGTGTTGTTGAACTTGACCTGCTGGAACGCGACGGTAGCGGCAAACGGCCCGTTGAAATACAGCACGTTGCCGCCCCACTTGTTCTTGCCGTTGTCGCCGGCCTGCTCCCCGAAGGCGTAGATCGCATTGAAGCTGAGCCCGCCGAACTTCGGCGACGAATAGACCAGCGAATTGCTCCACCCTGAATCGCCGACGATGCCCGGATCGTAGACCGTGCCGCCATTGCTGGCGACATAGGTGTGGAAGATCGTGGGCGAGAAATGGTACGAATCGACCAGCGGATTGAACAGGATCGTCGACAGGAAATAGGGGGTGGTATTGCGGCCAAGGCGGATGGTACCGGCCGATTCGCTCTGCAGCCCGACATAGGCGCTGCGCGTGAACATGCCATCGGCGTCGAACCGGCCCGCGCGGCCGCCGTCGGCCCGGTAGAAGCCATTCAGATCGAAGATTGCCTTCAGGCCGTTGCCAAGGTCCTCGGTGCCCTTGATGCCCCAATACGACGTCTGCATGCCGCCGGCGCCCAGCACATAGGCGCGATCGCCGCCGACCGCCTTGTTGCTGCCGACGTAGGTGTCGACCTGGCCGTACAGCGTCACGCTGGACTGCGCCAGCGCGCCCCCGCTTGCCAATGCCGCCATTGCGGCTGCCATCGCGGCCACCTGCACGCGTGCCGGCCTGAATTTCGTTGTTGTCATGCGAACCTCCATCGTTGACCCTGATTTCTCTCGTGCTGCCTTCTATTGAGGCGTTGTTGTCGTGATGTCCCGATCGGCTGGCTCGGCCGAATTGACGGGGCGTTCGGATCAGTGTGCGGAATTCGGCCGGGACCGACCACCATCATTTTTCGTGCGACGCGAGCACAAAATGTGTGCGGTGGCGGCGCGACGAATGCGGGGCCGGACGGTGGCGCGAACGGCGTCGAGCCGCTACGCGGCCAACGTCAGCGGCGGGTGCAGCGCGCCGATGGCGGTCTTCAGATGTTCGGCGAATGCGGCGGCGGCGGGCGGCAGCGCGCGGCCCTTGCGCGTGGCCAGCACAAGCCGGCCGAGCGCCAGTTCGGGATCGGCCAGCGGCACCGCGGTCAGCGTGCCCTGCCGCGTTTCGCGCAGCGTGCCGGCATGGAACTGGAAGCAGATCGCATCGGTCTGCCGGACGAAACCCTTCAGCGTCTCGACCGTGGTCGCCTCGAGCATCACCGACAGATGCAGCCGATTGCGCGCGGCTATGGCCTCGATCAGCCGGCGGCTGGCAAAGTTGGCCGGCCCGAGGGCGACCGGAAACGCCGCGCAGTCGACCAGCCGCAGCGTGCGCCGTGCGGCGAGCGGATGGTCGGGCCGCATCATCGCGCAGAACGGCTGTGGCGCCGCCGCGAGCTCCTGCAGCAGTGGACTGGCAGGCGGATCGTGCGCGAGCAGCAGATCGGCCTCGTCCCGCTTCAGCGCCTCCATCAACGCCTCGGTGCCGCCGATCTCCACATGGAATTGCACGCCGCGATGGCGCGTCTGATAGCGGCCGATCGCACCGGGCAGGAAATCGGTCGCCACCGACTCCGCCGAGGCGATCCGCACGGAACCGCGCACCAGCCCGCGCAACTGCGCCATCTGTGCCGCCGCGGCGTCCAGATCGGCCAGACTGCGCCGGATGGTGGCCACCAGCACTTCGCCGGCCGACGTCAGCCGCACGCCACGCGGCAGCCGTTCGAACAGCGGCGTGCCGATCTGCTGTTCGACCTCGAGAATCTTGCGGTTCAGCGCGGTCGACGCGACATGCAGCTGCTCGGCTGCCTTGCGGATCGAGCCGCAGCGAGCGACGGTGTCGAGATACAGATAGACGCGGGGAGGATGGAGCATCGGCTTGGGCAGCGGCAGCAGGAATCGGAACGATCACTGCCTAGCAAGGATCGTGCGCAGCTTGTGCTCCTGCGGACAACACGGAGGTGGGGGCCCTGCGCTGGCCGAACGCCTCTTCGCGTCCTATTGTGGGACGTGGTTGGGTCGGTCCGGACGTATCCGGGGCGGCCCGTGTCCTGTAACAACACCGACGGAGCGCATGGCTATGCAGAAGATTGGATCGGCAAGGTGGCAAGGCGGCATCAAGGACGGCGGCGGCACGATTTCGACGCAGAGCGGCGTGCTCAAGGATGCGCCATACGGCTTCAAGGCACGCTTCGAGGGCGGTCCCGGCACCAATCCGGAAGAACTGATCGGCGCCGCGCATGCCGGCTGCTTTTCGATGGCCCTGTCGCTGATCCTCGGCGAGGCGGGCATGGTGCCGGACAGCATCGACACGAAGGCCACGGTGACGCTGGAGAAGGACGGCGGCGGCTTCAGTATCACGGCCATCCATCTTGACGTGGCGGTGCGCATCCCCGGCGCGGACCAGGCCGCCTTCGACAAGTGCGCGCAGACCGCCAAGGAGAACTGCCCGGTGTCCAAGCTGATGAAGGCACCGATCACGATGAATGCCACCCTGAATGCCTGAGTACCGGATCGCCGCCGTGCCGCGCCCAGGCGGCCCGGCGGCGAGATTTCCCGGGAACCGGGCGCGCAATGCGCTTTCTATAATGGACAGGGCGCAGCGCCCCGCCATCCGGCGCTGCTGCCCGCCACCTCAGGAGGCAACATCATGCAGAGCAGCGAAGCGGTGCTCACGCAGGCCCGCGCGGCACTGGCCAATCTGCCGTTCCACGGCCAGCATCTCCATCCCACCATCAATTTGCGCCTGTCCGACGGCGCACTGATTCTCGAGGGCGACGTCCCGGATATCGTCGCCAAGACACGAGCCGCGGCCCGGATGCGCAAGATCGACGGCGTATCGTGCGTGATCGACCATCTGCGCGTGGCCAACGGTGCCGCGCCCGCCGGCGATGGCGAACTGCGCAACGCGGTCTGCGAGCGGCTGCTGCAGGCCGTGGATTTCCGCAGTTGCAAGATCTGCGTGCATGCCAAGGGCCGCCTGGAAACGCTGCGCGAGGCGGTCGGCGAGCGCAGCGGCTGGATCGAGGTCAATACGGTCGATGGCATCGTGACGCTGCGCGGACAGGTGATCAGCCTGTCCCATATGCGGCTCGCCGGCGTGCTGGCCTGGTGGTCCCCCGGCTGCCAGTGCGTGGTCAATGAACTCGAGATCGCGCCCGCCGAGCGCGACAACGACGAGGAGATCACCGAGGCGCTGCGTCTGGTGCTCGAGTCGGATCCGCTGGTCAATGCGGACCAGATCTCCATTCGCACCGAGAACCGCGTGGTCACGCTGGAGGGTTATGCGGGCGAAGGCGCACGCCGCCAGGCCGAGCGCGATGCCTGGTATCTGCACGGCGTCGAGGAGGTCATCAACCGGATCGAGCGCCGGCCCGACGCCGTCTGAACGCACGCAAGACGCGGCGCAAGGGCTCGCCTTGTTGCCGTTTCCGGCCCCGGTCCGTCGTCAGGCAGCGGATCCTTCGCGCAGCCCGTCCTCCACGCGCCAGTAACGGCGCCGCGCCCGCAACGCATAGCGGGCGCGATAGTCCGACATCGACATTCCCGTCGCGCGCTGGAACAGCCGCCGGAAGGTCGCCGCATCGCTGTAGCCGCACGCTTCGGCGACCGCCTGCGTGCCGTGCAGCGAGACCTCCAGCAGCGTCTTCGCACGCTCGATCCGCAGCGCATGCAGGTAGGCCAGCGGCGTCATGCCGGTAACCTGGCGGAAATGCCGCAGCAAGGTCCGCTCGCTGACCGCGGCTGCGCGCGCCACGTCGGCCAGCCGGTATGGCGCGCCGATATGGTCCCGCAGCCAGCGCCTGGCGCGGAATACCGGGCTGTCGGCGGTCGGGGTGAGCCAGCGTTGCGTCGTCAGCGCCGGCGTCAGCAGCTGGCGTTCGGCCTGCAACAGCAGTACGCGGGCACTGGCCTGGGCCAGATCGGGATCGTGCAGATGGCCGAGCACGCGCAGCATGAATTCGGTCTGCAGGGCCGGCGCCACGCTGTGGAAGACGCGACCGTGCACGCCCATCGGTTCGTCGTGGGTGAAGTCGCACAGCTGATAGCGGCGCGCCATCCAGCTCTGGTAAAGCCACGGCGCGCCGATGCGGGCGCCGTCAAGCAGTCCCAGTTCGGCTGCATAGGCGATGCCGTTGAAGGATGCCGCGATCCAGCCGCCCGCCTGCGCATGCCGCTCCACCAGCTTGAGCACAGGGCGTTGCTGTTCGAACAGCTCGCCCAGATGCGGCGCGTTGCGCGCCATGACGCCCGGAATCACCAGCAGTGAATGGGCTTCGCCATGCTTGTCGGCGCTGCGGTGCGCGCGCGGGCGCCGGCGTGACCGTGCGAGCCCCGGCACCGGCATCGCCAACGCCCGACCCGTTTCGCCGATCACCTGCCAGCTGAGCCCGCAGTCGCGGCCGGGGCGCTGCAATTGCGCGATGCCGCTGGCCGTGCGCAGGACGTCGAGCGCGGCGAACAGCAAGCCCGGCATGGCATGGGGCAGCCACAGCAGCCGCACATGCAGCGCCGGCGCGAGGCGGTCCGGCGCCGGCACCGGGTCCAGTCCGGGGTAATTCGGTGCGGACACGTCGTCGTCGGGGCAGGGGAGAGGCGGCGCGGACATGGCGGGATCGACATCGGAAATGGCGATATTGGTCCTCCCCGATGCGGCGGACAAGCCCTAGCATCCCGGATTGACTCCCGGCACAAGGCGGCCCTTGCCGCCAACAACATTCCCTTCCGGGCCTTTACCTCAGGAGACTTCATGCAGCCACGCCTGCAACCCGCCGTACGCCGCCTCGCCACGGCCGTCCTGCTCGTATGCGCCGCCGCTGGCACGGCCACCTTCGCCGGCCTCGCCCACGCCGCGCCCGATGCGACGCTGCTCGAAGCAGCGCGCGCCGCGCAGCCGAAGGTGATCGAATCGCTCAAGGAGATGGTGTCGATCGAATCGGGCAGCCGCAACGCGGCCGGATTGGCGCAGATGGCGGCGTATGCCGAAAAGCGGCTGGCGGCGCTGGGCGCAACCACCGAGCGCGTCAAGCCGAAAAGCGGGGACAGTCCGATCGTCAAAGGTACGCTGACGGGCAACGGCAAGGCGCGCATCATGCTGATCGCGCATATGGACACGATCTATCCGCCCAATACGCTGGCCACGCAGCCGATCCGTCAGGATGGCAACAAGCTGTACGGGCCGGGCATCGCCGATGACAAGGGCGGCATCGCGGTGATCCTGCACGCGCTGGAAATCCTGCAGGCGCGCGGCTGGCGCGACTACGCGCGGATCACGGTGCTGCTGAACGCGGACGAGGAGATCGGGTCCGATGGCTCGGGCGAGCTGATCGCCGCGCTGGGCGAGCAGCACGACGTCGTGCTGTCGTGTGAGCCGACCGCGGCCAAGGCCGTGGTCAAGGCCGAGGCGCTGCTGCTTGGCGCCAGCGGCACCGCCAGTGCGACGATGGAGGTCAAGGGACGCGCGGCGCATGCCGGCGCCGCGCCCGAGCACGGCCGCAACGCGCTGCTCGAGCTTGCGTACCAGCTGCAGCAGACGCGCGATATCGCCAAGTCGGTTCCCGGCACGCAGCTGAACTGGACCGGCGCGCAGGCCGGCGTCGTGCGCAACCAGATCCCCGAGGTCGCGGTGGCGACCGCCGACGTGCGCACCACCGTCAAGGACGGCCCGCAACAGCTGAAGGCCGCGCTCGAGCGCAAGGTCGCCGAGAACCGGCTGATTCCCGATACGCACACCACGGTGTCGATGGAAGAGGGCCGTCCGCCCTTCGTCGTCAACGAAAAGGGCCGCGCGCTGGCCAAGCGGGCGCAGCAGATCTACGCCGAACTGGACGGCCGTCAGCTTGCGCTGGCGGAAGGAACCGGCGGCGGCACCGACGCGGGCTACGCCGCGCTGTCGGGCAAGCCCGCGGTGGTCGAGAGTTTTGGACTGGCCGGCTTCGGCTACCACGCGCGAGACGAGTACATCGAAATCGACTCGATCGTGCCGCGGCTGTATCTGATGACGCGCATGCTGCAGGAGATCGGCAAGCAATAGCGCGGCAGTCTTCCACGGCATTGCCGTTTCGCAGTCGTTCCGTTCAAAACGCGCGCCATAGCTTTTTTCAAATGCGCCCGCCGGCCAAAACCGGCGGGCGCATTTTTTTGCGCAACGCTGCGCAAGCCGCCAACGCAAGTTTTGCAAGGCGTGCAGGGATTGTCTGTCGGATTCACAACGTGGGCACGCGCTGGCGCGGAATCGGATCGGCACGGCCGTTGCTAGAGCTACAGACGCGTCGCCGGCGGCTCGCCGTACGGCGTTTTCCGCTCACCCCACAATGGAGTTTCCATGGACACCTTGACCGATCTGCTGGATGCCAAGGGCTGCCCGCTGGGCCAGCAACATTTCACTTGGAAGGACCTGGTCCAGGCGCCGATCAGCAAGCTGGACGACGACGCATTTACCCGCGTCCGGATCATTTTGATGAATGGCATCGAATCCGATGCGCTGCGGCTCAAGCACATCATGTCCCGCTGCAATCGGGAATTGCGGATTCCGCTCGCGCAAATCCGCCGCGTCGAGCATCACCAGGCCACGATGATCAACTGGCTGATCGGCGCCGATCATTCCCCGCTGGAAACCACGATCGCCTACGAGCAGGTGGCCATCGAGGTCACCGCGGCGGTCGCGCAGACCGAGCCCGATCCGTACCAGGCGCAGGCCTATCGCTTCGGCCTGCTCGAGGACTTCGATCACCTGTACCGCTATAGCGCCCTGCTCGACCGGCTCGAAGGCAAGGACGCGAACTCGATCACGCAGGGCCATACCGACATCGTGCCGGGACGCTCGACCTGGGTCGAACACCGCGCGCCGCAGGACGATGTGCGCGAGAGCTACGACCGCGCCAACGCCGCGTTGATCACCAAGATCCACGCCGCGATGATTACCGCGGCCGAGTACCAGACCCACGACTACTACATGAACATCGGGCCGCTGTTCACCGACCCGCTGGCGCGACAGTTGTACGCCGAGATCGCTTCGATCGAGGAACAGCACGTGACCCAGTATGGCTCGCTGATGGACCCCGACGAAAGCCTGATCGAGAAATGGGTGATCCACGAAGCGATGGAGGCTTACAACTACTACAGCTGCGTGCAGCAGGAGAGCAACCCGCGCATCAAGGCGATCTGGGAACGCTTCCTCGACTACGAGCTGGGCCATCTGCATGTCGCGTGCGAAATGCTCAAGCGCCATGAGAATCGCGACCCGGCCGAGATTCTCGCGGGCCCGCTGCCCAAGCCGATCGACTTCGCCAGCCAGCGCGATTTCGTGCGCAAGGTGCTCGCGGACGAGGTGGACCTGCGTGCCAACGGCATGGACTTCGTGCCGCTCGACAAGGACAGCCCCGCGTCGATCGAATACCGCCGCGTGATGAACGCCGACGGCTCGCCGTCGCAGCTGGTATCCGCCGGCTATGTGTGGACGCCCGGCACCGAACTGGCCCGGATGCACACCGCCGCCTGAGGCGATCGCTGAAGCCGCCAACAGGCCATCACGCTGAACAAGCGGACTGGACAACTGAAATCGGAGAGAACGCATGCAACAGACTACCCAGATGGGCGTCAACCGTACCGGCGCGCAGATGTCGCCGATCGACACCGAGACCATGGAGCGTTATGCCGACAACATGGGACCGGACAGCGGTATCGACGATATGAACGTACCGGCCGAATCGCAGCCGGCCGCGGAGATGCGCGCCCAATATATCGACGAGGCAGACCCGGTCGGTTCGGTGCCGCTGCCCGGTACGCTCAAGGGCGCGATGAGCACGACGATGGACAAGCTGACCGGCAATCGTCCCGAGGTGCTGATCGACAAGCTAGGCGAGCGCCTGGCGTTCGAACGCACCGGCACGCGCCTCTACGAGCTGATGATCGCCAAGTGCAAAGAGATGGATACCAGCGCGGTCGATCCCGACGTGCTCGGCACGCTGATGCATTTCCATGATGAAGAGGCCGAGCACTTCGCGATGGTCGACGAGACCATGCGGGCGATCGGCGCAGACCCGACGGCGGTCACGCCTTGCGCCGACGTGGCGGGCGTCACCGCGATGGGAGTGCTGCAGACCATCGCCGATCCTCGCACGAACTTCGCGCAGTGCCTCAATGCGCTGCTGACCGCGGAAATGACCGACAACGCCGGTTGGGAACTGCTGATCAAGCTCGCGACCGAGACCGGCCATACCGAGATGGCACAGAAGTTCCAGCAGGCGCTGACGGAGGAGGAGCAGCATATGGGCACGATCCGGCAGTGGCTGGAGCGTGCAGTCATCACGGAAGCGACGTAAGACGAGGCGCACCAGCACCAGCACCAGCACCAGCACCAGCACCAGCACCAGCACCGGCGCCGGTTGCCGCGGCGAACCCGCGGCACCGCCGCCTCAAGGAGGGCGCATGAAAGAAATGTTCTATCGCGACCATCTGATCGCCGCGCACGCGGTGCCGGTCGGCGCCAGTTCGGGCGTGCGCTACGGCTACCAGGGCGAGATCCTGCCGGCCGGCGCGCGCGCGGCCACGACGCAGGAGGACTTGCCGGCGTCCTTCGCCTCCGATGTCGAGACGGCGTTCGACAACGCGGCCACCGCGATCGAGGCCTGCCTGCTCGAGGGCCGGCGGCTGATCGATATCCGGCTCGACGGCGCCGACACGCCGGCGGCATCGTCCGACCCGGCCCGGGCGCCTGGCTCGGGCAACAGCAACCAGAGGAGCATGCAATGACCCAGAAGCAGACCGACCAAGGCAAGAGCGGATCGAGCGGCAAGGGCGCCGCGCAGGGTGGCAAGGGCGGAGAAGGCGGACGCGAGGAGCCGAGCCCGATCGACGTGCAGAAGTCCCTGAAGGGCATCGACTTTCCCGCTACCAAGGACGACATCCTCTCGCGCGCCCGCGACGGCGGCGCCAGCGAAGAGATCATGGCCGAACTGGAGCAACTGCCCGAGCGCGACTACGATTCCCCGGCGGAGATCTCACGGGAGTTGGGCAAGCTGCATTGAAGCTGATGCGCTCGACGCGCGGCATGGGCGGTGGAGCGCGAAGGTGAAGCTCAGGTACACCTTCTGCTGCGACTTTTCGCAAAAGCGCGCTGCGGTCTTGCGGCGCGCTCATCGATTGTCTAGATTGGCCCGTCTACCGTGGAGGGGCCAGCATGCGCACGATCAACCTGGATGAAGCTTCCGCCGACTTGCCGCATCTCGTCGAGATGGCGGCGCAAGGGGAGTCGTTTGTCATCGCGAAAGGCGGCAAGCCAATGGTCAGGGTCGTTCCGGTCCAGGCCATCCATCGCTCCGGTGAAAAGCGGATCGGCATTCTGCAGGATCGGTTCAACGTTCCCGAGGATTTCGACCGGCTGTGCAGTGATGAAATCGAAGTACTCTTCACTGGCCGGATATGAAGCTGCTTTTCGATACGCATATCTTGCTGTGGGCGTTGATCAAGCCCGGACGTCTGCCGACCGGTGCGCGCCTGCTGATCGAAGACGAGTTCAATGAACCGGTGTTCAGCGCGGCAAGCATATGGGAGATCGCGATCAAGGCGTCTTTGTGTCGCCGCAGCTTCGATGTCGATCCCAGGATCATGCGGCGCGGTCTGCTCGAAAGCGGCTATCGAGAGTTGCCGATCATCTCCGAGCACGCCATAGTTTTAGAGGACCTGCCGCTGTTGCACAAGGATCCGTTCGATCGCGTGCTGGTTGCCCAGGCCATCGTGGAAGACATGGCCCTCATTACTGCGGATCCAGTGGTCGCACGTTATCCCGGCCCGGTGCGGCACGTGTGACACTGGACCGAAGAGAGGCCAGACGGGTCCTTACGACACCGCCTCCAACACCGGCGCCACTACCGGCCGCGGTCCGGGAAACGAATCGCGATAACCCATTTCCGGATCGCGCGCGAATATCTCGGCGGCCCAATCGACGAAGACGCGCACCTTGGCCGACAGGTTCCGGTTCTGCGGATACATGGCCGAGATCGGCATGACCTCTTCCTGCCAATCGCCCATGATTTCGACCAGTCGGCCGCTTTCCAGATACGGTTGCGCCATCACACGCGAGATGACGGCGATACCGTGTCCCTCCAGCGCGCAGCCGATATAGACTTCGGGGTCATTGGTCGAGATCGCCGATGGCAGCAGCAATTCGTGGCGCTCGTCGCCGCGCGTCAGAATCCATGGCATCTCGCGGCCGGTGCGCGTCGACAGATAATTGATTGCGCGATGCTGCATCAATTCTTCCGGCGTGGTCGGCGTGCCGTGCTGCTTCAAATAAATAGGCGAGGCGTAGAACGCCAGGCGCAATTGCCCGATGCGGCGCGCCACCATCGTATCGTCGACGGTATCGCCGACCCGAATGACCACGTCGACGCCTTCCTTCAGCAGATCGATCGGTTTGCCATTGATCGTCAGTTCGACCTTCAGGTCCGGATAGCGCGCGAAGAACTCATGCAGATTGGGCACCAAGGCCAGGCGCGCCAGCCCGCCGACCGTGTCGACCCGCAGCGTGCCGCGCGGGGTCTGGTTCTGATGCGTCAGCGATTGCTCGGCTTCGTCGACATCGGCCAGAATGCGGACGCACCGTTCGTAATAGGCGGCGCCTTCCGACGTCACGCTGATCCGGCGCGTGGTCCGGTGCAGCAGCTTGACGCCGAGATGCGTTTCCAGATTCTGGATCAGCCGGGTCAGCGTAGCCTTGGGCAAATCGAGCGATTCCGCCGCGCGCGCGAAACTACCGACATCGACGACGCGGGTAAAGGCTTGCATTGAGACGAAGCGGTCCATGGCGGCTGTCCAATAAGAAAGCCATAGCGAGCGGACAGTGCCGCGCGGCTGGCGAGGGCGAATGTTACTCACTCTGCGAGGCGTATGCACGGTAGGGTCTTTCATTGGCATAACCGCAACAGTGGAGCGGTTATTGGCCGAATGGGGACGATCTACCGGAACGAACTCGGGTCCGGCGCGATTATTCCATCCGCAGAATAGTGCGTTGGCAAACTGCGCCTTTATCCCGCCTACGTCAATCACCATAATTCGGTGCAACGCAACATGCAAACCATGCGTCGAGCCGTTTCCGGCGGCCGCGCAACGGAACCCAGACCATGACCAAGCCGACGCAAGATACCGCTTCCCAGCCCGCCCAGGCCGGCGCCGCGGCGCGCGTGGTGCGGCATGAGATCGCCAGCGGCGAGCGCACCATTGCTGTGCACGTGTGTTATCCCGCCGGATATCCGACCGCCTGGGCGCCGTCTCCGCTGCCATGGTTGCTCTATCTGCATGCCGGCAGCTTCGTCGACGGCGGCATCGAGAAGGCGGCCCATCTGACCCGCCAGCTTGCCGGCGCGGTGCCGGCGGTGGTGGTGGCGCCCGAATACTCGCTGGCTCCGGACCATCCGTTCCCGGCTGCACCGGAAGACGCCTTCAATACCGCCGAATGGGTATTGCGCCAGGCGCGCCGGCTCAAGGTCGACAAGATGCGTTTCTCGCTGGTCGGCGAGGAAGCCGGCGGCAATCTGGCGATTGCGGTGGCGCAGATGCTGCGCGATCGCGGTCTGCCGGCGCCGCGCGCGCAATGGCTGATCCGCCCGGTCACCGACCCCTGCCTGCAGCACGCCTCCTGCGCCGGCCAGGCGCACGTGCCGCTGGAAACGCTGCAGCGCATGGCGGTCTGCTATCGCGATTACCTGCCGACGCCCGCGGCGTCGGTCCATCCCTACGCCGCGCCGGCGCATGCGATGCGTCTGGCCGGCCTGCCGCCGACGCTGATCCAGGTGGCCGAGCTCGATGCCCTGCGGCCCGAAGGCGAGGCCTTCGGACGCAAGCTGCTCGACCGCGGCGTGGCGGCGGAAACCCGAATCATGCCCGGCGCTTGCGGCGCCGGTGTCGAAGCATCCCACGACCGATGTCAGGTATGGGTCGATGAAGGCGCGCGCTTTCTGCGAGAACGTTTCGCGGACAGCGACGAAGCCTCGCCACAGGCCGAACGCCGGCCGGCAGCCAAGCCTTCCGGTTGGGCGCCGTGACGTGCCCGCGGCCGCGCCGGTGCTGACACGCTAGCGCGGACCGCCATTCGAGAAGTCAGCCGCGTGTGAATGTCTCCGGACCCCGCGTCGGCGCCCCAGGGTTTGCATACCCGCAAGGCGTCGAACGGGCCCGGCGGGCGGCGTTCGTCCTTTTGCTTTTCCGGTTGAAGAAAACCCGAAACGGAGTGAAGAAATGAAGCTGCAATCCCGACGTAGCCTGATCGCCGTCGCCATCGTGATCGTGCTGGGCACCGGCCTGGCGACCACGGTGCTGCGCCCTTGGCATGCCGGCGAGGCACAAGCCGTGCCGAGCCCCGCCCCCAGCGCGGCCGCGGTTGATGTCGCCGCCGCCATCGGCAAGACCATCACCGAGTGGGACGAATTCTCGGGCCGCCTGGAGGCGATCGATCGCGTCGAGGTGCGGCCGCGCGTCGGCGGCACCATCGATGCGGTGCACTTCCGCGAAGGCGCGATGGTCAAGAAGGGCGATCTGCTGTTCACCATCGACCCGCGTCCGTACGCGGCCGAGGTGGCACGCGCCGAAGCCGCGCTGGCCGCCGCCCAGGTGCGCGCCAGCCATGCGCAGAGCGAGCAGGTGCGGGCGCAGCGGCTGCTGGACGACAACGCGATTTCGCGCCGCGAATTCGACGAACGGATCCACGCGGCGCGCGAGGCGAACGCCAACGTGCGCGCCGCGCAGGCGGCGCTCGATTCCGCCAGGCTGAACCTGGCCTACACCCGCATCACCTCGCCGGTGACCGGCCGCGTCTCGCGCGCCGAGATCACGGTGGGCAATCTGGTCGCGCCGGGCGCCAATTCCCCGGCGCTGACCACGGTGGTGTCGGTGTCGCCGGTGTACGCCAGCTTCGAGATCGACGAGCAGAGCTATCTGCGCTACACGGCGCCGGGCGCCGCGGGCGGCGCCAACGGCAAGGGCATGGCGGTCTATCTGGGCCTGGCCAACGAGGAAGGCCATCCGCACGAGGGCCGCATCCAGTCGGTCGACAACCGGCTCGATCCGCGCAGCGGCACGATCCGCGTACGGGCGGTGTTCGACAACCCGGACGGACGCCTGCTGCCGGGGTTGTACGCCAAGGTCAAGCTCGGCGGCAATGCGCCGCATGACGCGGTGCTGATCAACGACCGTGCGATCGGCACCGACCAGGGCAAGAAGTTCGTGCTGGTGGTCGACAAGGACAACAAGCTGAACTATCGCGAAGTCCAGATGGGGCCCAACTATGACGGTCTGCGCGTGATCCGGTCCGGCCTGAAGGCGGGCGAGGTCATCGTGGTCAATGGCCTGCAGCGCGTGCGGCCGGGCGACACCGTCGCGCCGACGCCGGTGCGCATGGCGCTCAAGCGCGAGCTCGAGCGTGGCAATGCCACCGAGAAGAGCGCGGACAACCAGCCCGAGCAGGCGAAGAAGGAGTCGGTCGGATGACGTTTGCCAGCCTGATCTTCTCGCCTCGCCCGCTTGCGGGGGAGGGAGAACCTCCGCCGCCTGCCGCGACATCCTGAGCTGATCTAGCCAGCTGCATCGCCCAAATGCGTTTCCATGGCGTCCACACGGACCGCCAGGGGGCTCCCTTTTTTATCGAGACCCGTCATGAACCTCTCGAAATTCTTTATCGACCGGCCGATTTTCGCCGGCGTGCTATCGGTGCTGATCTTCCTGATCGGCGCGATCGCCATGTTCAAGCTGCCGATTTCCGAGTACCCGGAAGTCGTGCCGCCGTCGGTCGTGGTGCGCGCGCAGTATCCGGGCGCCAACCCGAAGGTGATCGCTGAAACCGTCGCCTCGCCGCTGGAAGAGCAGATCAACGGCGTCGAGGACATGCTCTACATGTCGTCGCAGTCCAACAGCGACGGCCTGCTGACGCTGACCGTGACCTTCAAGCTGGGCACCGACCCGGACAAGGCACAGCAGCTGGTGCAGAACCGCGTGTCGCAGGCCGAGCCGCGCCTGCCCGAGGACGTGCGCCGGCTCGGCATCACGACCGTCAAGAGCTCGCCCGACCTGACCATGGTGGTCCACCTGGTCTCGCCGAACGATCGTTATGACATGACCTACCTGCGCAACTACGCGGTGATCAACGTCAAGGATCGTCTGGCCCGTATCCAGGGCGTGGGCCAGGTGCAGCTCTTCGGCTCGGGCGACTACGCGATGCGCGTCTGGCTCGACCCCGAGAAGATGGCCGAGCGCCAGCTCGCCGCCAGCGACGTGGTGCGCGCGATCCGCGAGCAGAACGTGCAGGTGGCGGCCGGCGTGATCGGCGCCTCGCCGTCGCTGCCGGGCACCGACCTGCAACTGTCGGTCAACGCCCAGGGCCGCCTGAACTCCGAGGAGGAGTTCGGCGGCATCATCGTGCGCACCTCGCCGGACGGCGGCGTGACCTATCTGCGCGATGTCGCCCGCATCGAGCTGGGCGCGTCCGAGTACGCGCTGCGCTCGCTGCTCGACAACAAGCCGGCGGTCGCGATTCCGATCTTCCAGGCGCCGGGCTCGAACGCGATCCAGATTTCGGACGACGTGCGCAAGACCATGGAAGAACTCAAGGAGAACTTCCCGGACGGCGTCGACTACAGCATCGTCTACGATCCGACGCAGTTCGTGCGGCACAGTATCGAGGCGGTCACGCACACGCTGTTCGAGGCGATCGCCCTGGTGGTGCTGGTCGTGATCCTGTTCCTGCAGACCTGGCGCGCGTCGATCATCCCGCTGCTGGCGGTGCCGGTGTCGATCGTCGGCACGTTCGGCCTGATGTATGCGTTCGGCTTCTCGATCAATGCGCTGTCGCTGTTCGGTCTCGTGCTGGCGATCGGTATCGTGGTCGACGACGCGATCGTGGTGGTCGAGAACGTCGAGCGCAATATCGAGCAGGGTCTGTCGCCGAAGGAAGCCACCTACCAGGCAATGCGCGAAGTCAGCGGTCCGATCATCGCGATCGCGCTGGTGCTGTGCGCCGTGTTCGTGCCGCTGGCCTTCATGACGGGCCTGACCGGCCAGTTCTACAAGCAGTTCGCGCTGACGATCTCGATCTCGACGATCATCTCGGCGTTCAACTCGCTGACGCTGTCGCCGGCGCTGTCCGCGCTGCTGCTGCGCAGCCATGACGCACCGAAGGACTGGCTGTCGCGCGCGATGGACCGCGTGCTGGGCGGCTTCTTCAAGCGCTTCAACCGCTTCTTCGGCGCCAGTTCCGAGCGCTACGGGAAGGGCGTCAAGGGCGTGGTCCGCCGCAAGGGTGCGGTGTTCGGCGTCTACGCGGTGATGCTGGTGCTGACCTGGGGCATCTTCCAGCTGGTGCCGAAGGGCTTCGTGCCGGCGCAGGACAAGCAGTACCTGGTCAGCTTCGCCAAGCTGCCCGACGGCGCGACGCTGGACCGCACCGAGGACGTGATTCGCCGCATGTCCGAGATCGCGCTGAAGCATCCGGGCGTGGAATCGGCGGTGGCGTTCCCGGGCCTGTCGATCAATGGCTTCACCAACAGCCCGAGCGCCGGCATCGTGTTCGCCACGCTAAAGCCGTTCGAGGAGCGCAAGTCCGAAGACCTGAGCGGCAACGCCATCGCGGCGCAGCTGAACCAGCAGTACGGAGCGATCCAGGACGCGTTCATCGCGGTGTTCCCGCCGCCCCCGGTGCAGGGCCTTGGCACCATCGGCGGCTTCAAGCTGATGATCGAGGACCGTGCCGCGCTCGGCTACGACGCGCTGTTCGCGGCGACGAACGCGTTTGCCACCAAGGCGCGCGCGACGCCCGAACTGGCCGGCATCTTCAGCAACTACCAGGTCAACGTGCCGCAGCTGGACGTCCAGCTCGACCGCGTCAAGGCCAAGCAGCTCGGCGTGCCGGTGACGGACGTGTTCGACACGCTGCAGACCTATCTCGGTTCGGCCTACGTCAACGACTTCAACAAGTTCGGCCGTACTTACCAGGTCAAGGTGCAGGCGGATGCCAGCTACCGCCAGCATGCCGAGGACATCCTGCAGCTGAAGACGCGCAACGCCGCCGGCGAGATGGTGCCGCTGTCGTCGCTGGTGCAGGTCAAGCAGAGCTTCGGCCCGGACAGCGTGGTGCGCTACAACGGCTTTACCGCCGCGGACATGAACGGCGGACCGGCGCCCGGCTTCTCGTCGGGCCAGGCGCAGGCCGCGGCCGAGCGCATCGCCGCGGAGACGCTGCCGAAGGGCATCAAGTTCGAATGGACCGAGCTGACCTATCAGGACATCCTGGCCGGCAATGCGGGCGTGTGGATCTTCCCGCTGTGCGTGCTGCTGGTGTTCCTGGTGCTGGCCGCGCAGTACGAAAGCCTGACGCTGCCGCTGGCGGTGATCCTGATCGTGCCGCTGTCGTTGCTGGCCGCGCTGACCGGGGTCTGGCTGACGCGGGGGGACAACAACATCTTCACGCAGATCGGCTTCATCGTGCTGGTCGGGTTGTCGGCGAAGAACTCGATCCTGATCGTGGAGTTTGCCCGCGAACTGGAGCATCAGGGCCGCACCATCGTGCAGGCCGCGATCGAGGCGAGCCGCCTGCGCCTGCGCCCGATCCTGATGACCTCGTTCGCTTTCATCATGGGTGTGGTGCCGCTGGTGGTGTCGACCGGTGCCGGCGCGGAGATGCGCCATGCGATGGGCGTGGCCGTATTCGCGGGCATGCTGGGCGTGACGTTCTTTGGCCTGTTCCTGACGCCGGCGTTCTATGTGGCGCTGCGCAAGCTCGCCACGCGCGGCAAGGCCGAGCCGGAGCCGGCGCCCGAGGCGCAACCGGAACGCGCGGTGGCATTGGCTGAACCGCAACACTGAGTACGAGGGTGGTGTGCTCCCCCCTCTCCCGCTTGCGGGGGAGGGGCTGGGGCGAGGGAAGCAGCAGTCGATGAACGACAACGCAACGATGAGCGCCGCTGTCCCTCTCCCCGACCCTCTCCCGCACGCGGGAGAGGGAGAACACCGCAGGCACATGCCAACGATATCGAATCAAGGAACAACGACATGACAGCAAACCTGCAATCGTGGATGCCGCGGCTGGCGACGCTGGCCGCCGCGCTGGTGCTGGCAGGCTGCTCGCTGGCGCCGACCTACAAGGTGCCGGAAACCGCGACCATGCCGGCCTTCAAGGAGGCCGAGGCCGCGCAGGCCGAAGGCGCGCAATGGAAAGTGGCCACACCGGCCGAGGGTGCCGAACGCGGCCAATGGTGGAAGCTGTTCGGCGATGCGGAGCTGGACCGCCTGATCGAAGCGGCCAACAGCAATAACCAGGACCTGGCCGCCGCCGCCGCGCGCGTCAAGCAGGCACGCGCCTTTACCGGCGTGGCCGAGGCCGACCTCTATCCGCAACTGAGCGTGGGTCTCGATCCGACCCGGTCGCAGCCGTCGGCAGCGTCGCTCGGCTTGCCCGACGGCACGCCGGTATCGCCGCGCACCGTGCTGCGTGCACGTGCCATCGCCAGCTACGAGGTCGACCTGTTCGGCCGCGTGGCCGACAGCGTGCGCGCCGCGCGTGCCGAGGGCGAGGCCGCCGAGGACCTGTTCCGCTCGGTGCAGCTGACGCTGCAGGCCGATGTCGCGCAGGCCTACTTCACGCTGCGCACGCTCGACGCCGAGCGTCAGCTGCTGCGCGCCACCATCGCGCTGCGCGAGGACGCGGTGCGCCTGCTCAAGCGCCGTTTCGATGCCGGCGAAACCACCGACCTGGACCCGGCACGCGCCGAGGCCGAACTCGGCACCGCGCGTGCCGATCTGGCCGACGTCGAACGCCGTCGCGCCAATCAGGAGCATGCGCTGGCCGTGCTGACCGGCGTGCCGCCGGCCCAGTTCGCGCTGGCCGAGCGGCCGTTCGATGCCGCGCCGGTCGCGATTCCGGCGGGCCTGCCGTCCGAATTGCTCGAGCGCCGGCCCGACATCGCACAGGCCGAGCGTCTGATGGCCGCGGCGAACGCACGCATCGGCGTCGCCAAGTCGGCCTTCTTCCCGCGCATCTCGTTGACCGGCGTGTTCGGCTTCGAATCCAGCGAGCTGTCCAACCTGTTCCGCTGGTCCTCGCGCGCCTGGCTGCTCGGTCCGCTGATCGGCTCGACCATTGCCGCGCCGATCTTCGACGGCGGCCGCAACCGCGCCAATCTGGCGGCGGCACGCGCCCAGCATGAGGAAGCGGTGGCAGCCTACCGGCAGACCGTGCTGGTGGCGTTCCGCGAGGTGGAGGACGGGCTGGCCGACGTCCGCTGGCTGTCGCAGCAGGCGAGCGCGCTCGACAGCGCGCTGGCCGGCGCGCGCCGCGCGCAGCGGATCTCGCGCAGCCGCTACGACGCCGGCGCGGTCGACTATCTGACCGTGATCGATGCGGACCGTACGGTGCTGCAATCGCAGCGCGCGGCCAATCAGGTGGCGGGCCTGCGCGCCGCCGCGACGGTGGCGCTGGTGCGGAGCCTGGGCGGCGGATGGGGTCCGGTGCAGGCGCCGAGCGACGCGGCGGCACGTTGATCGCGGCGAGGCAATAACGCAGAACGGCCGCTGCCTGCGTGAAGCAGGCAGCGGCCGTGCCGCAACAAGAGGCCGGTCTTTCACCGGCCTTTTTTTCATCAAAGCATCATGCCGCCCGAGGCCTCGACGCGTTGCGCGTTGATCCAGCCAGTACCGGGTGCGAACAATGCCGCCACGACGGCGCCGATATCGTCCGGCTTGCCGGGCCGGCCCAATGCGGTCACGGAGGATACGAAGGCATTGACCTCCGCGTTGTCGCGCACGGCGCCGCCGCTGAAGTCGGTCTCGATGGCACCGGGCGCCAGCGTGTTGACACTGATGCCGCGCTCGCCCAGCTCCCTGGCCAGATAGCGCGTCAGCACTTCGACGCCGCCCTTCATCGTCGCGTAGGCCGAGTAACCCGGCAGCGCAAAGCGGGCCAGGCCGGTCGACACATTGAGGATGCGCCCGCCGTCCGCAATCAGCGGCAGCAAGGCCTGCGTCAGGAAGAACGGTGCCTTCAGATGGATGCGCATCAGTTCGTCGAACTGGTCTTCGGTGGTTTCGGCAAAGCTCGCATGCAGGCCGATGCCGGCGTTGTTCAACAGGAAGTCGAAACGGTTGCGGCCCCAGCCGACCAGTACGGACTCGACCTGCGCGGCGAAGCCGGCGAAGGTCCGGCTGTCGCCGACGTCCAGTTGCAGCGCGGCGGCGCGCCGGCCCAGCCCCTCGATTTCCGCGACGGCACGCTCGGCCTCGGCACGTTGGCCCCGGTAGGTCAGGATCACGTCGGTGCCCTGGCGGGCGAGGTGGATCGCGGCATTGCGGCCGAGGCCGCGGCTGCCGCCGGTGATCACGGCGATGGTGGAGGTAGTGGTCATCAAGTGGACTCCGGTGGAAGTTCGGGTTTGCGTTTCGGATGCGGTCGCGCCGCATGTGCCCACTTTATTGATTCGACGGGACCGCATAAACTGCCGACATGTGGCAGCTATGTTTGCAATACGTAAACAATTGACCAACGATCCGCCCCATGGATTCCCTCGACACGCTGCGCATCGTTCTGCGCGTCGCCGAACTCGGCGGTTTCGCCCGGGCCGCCGACAGCCTCGCGCTGTCGAAGGCCGCGGTATCGATCGCCGTGCAGCGGCTGGAGGCCAGCCTTGGCACGCAACTCTTCCATCGGACCACGCGCCGGGTCCAGCTGACCGCGGACGGGCAGGCGTTCTGCGAGCGTGCGCGGGATCTGCTCGACGACATGGACGAGTTGCACGGCATGTTCCAGCGCGACGGTGGCGCGCTGAAGGGCCGCTTGCGTGTCGACATGCCGGCGGGCATGGCATCGCGCTTCGTGATTCCGCGACTGCCGGAATTCCTCGACCGGTATCCCGAGCTGTCGATCGAGATCAGCGGCACCGACCGTCGCGTCGATGTCGTGCGCGAAGGCTTCGACTGCGTGGTCCGCGTCGGCACGCTCGACGACAGCAGCCTGGTGGCGCGGCCCCTGGGGGCGATACGGCTGATCAACTGTGCCAGTCCGGACTATCTGCGTCGCTATGGCACGCCGCGCAGCATCGAGGACCTTCGCGATCATCGGCTGGTGCACTACGCCGGCACGTTGGGGCAGCGCCCGCTCGGATTCGAATATCCGGACGGCGGCGGCCATGCGGCATTGCCGATGGCGGGCAGCGTCACCGTCAACAACGGCGCCGCCTACGAAGCCGCGGCCATGGCAGGGCTTGGCATCATCCAGGTACCCGCCATGGCGATGCAGTCAAGGCTGGCCGCGGGGGAGCTGGTCGAAGTCCTGCCGGACTGTCCACCGCCGCCGATGCCCGTGACACTGCTCTATGCGCAGCGGCGCAATCTGCCGCGGCGCGTGCGCGTCTTCATGGACTGGATCGCGCAGGTCCTCGAACCGCATCTCGAACCGGTGCCGTCAAGCCCGCGCAGCGCCTTGCCGGCATGAACCGTTGATGTCCGGCGACGGCGGCCTGCTTGGTGAATTGCACACGCTGCTGCGGTACAGTCGAGGCCATGAGCAAGCCCCGTCCCACCGAGCCCGCCCACGACCATGGTGATGCCGCGCTGCGGCAGCGCGCCGCGCGCCGCAGCACGCTGGTCAGCGTGGCCGTCAATCTGGTCCTGACCGCGGCCCAGGCCATTGCCGGCGTCCTGGCTGGCTCGCAGGCGCTGCTGGCCGATGCGGTGCATTCGCTGTCGGACATGCTGTCCGATTTCATCGTGCTGTTCGCCGGCGTGCATAGCGGCAAGGGGCCCGACGAAGACCACCAGTACGGCCACCAACGCTTCGAGAACGCGGCTTCGCTGGCGCTCGGCGTGCTGCTGCTGGCGGTCGGCGTGGGCATGCTGTGGTCGGCTGCCGGCA
Source organism: Cupriavidus gilardii (assembly GCF_013347325.1). Classification (NCBI taxonomy): domain Bacteria; kingdom Pseudomonadati; phylum Pseudomonadota; class Betaproteobacteria; order Burkholderiales; family Burkholderiaceae; genus Cupriavidus; species Cupriavidus gilardii. The sequence goes on from NZ_CP054624.1 coordinate 479,881, forward strand.
AGGTGGACCCCGCCGCCGACACGCCGCCGGTCGGCATGGTGGCGCTGTGGGTGGCGCTCGGCACGCTGGTGTTGAAGGAATCGCTGTTCCGCTATCTGCTGGCGGTCGCGCACCGCGTTCGCTCGAGCATGCTGGCGGCGAACGCGTGGCATTCGCGCTCGGACGCCGCGTCGTCCCTGGTGGTCGCGCTCGGCATCGGCGGTAGCCTGCTCGGCTACCGCTGGCTCGACCCCGTCGCCGCGATGGTGGTCGGCCTGATGATCATCCGCATGGGCTGGCGTTTCGGCTGGAACGCGATGCAGGACCTGATGGACCGCGGCGCCGACGCGCAGACGGTCGAGGCGATCCGGCACAGCCTGTTGTCGACCCCCGGCGTACTGGGCGTGCACAACCTGCGCACCCGCAAGATGGGCGACCTGATCCTGGTCGACGTGCACTTGGAGATGGAGGCGATGCTGACCGTCGAGCAGGGCCACGCCATCGCGATGGAGGCCCGCCGGCGCGCGATGGAGAATCGCGACGTGCTCGACGTGATGACCCACATGGACCCGGTCCGCCGCGGCGGCGCCACGATGGACCGCGCGGCCGGCTAGCGCTTGCGCAGCGGCGCAAGCAGATGCGACAGGCCGTTGTGGTCGAGCTCCTGCATCAACGCCAGCAGCCGCCCGATTTCGCCGGGCGGAAATCCTTCGCGCGCAAACCAGTTCAGGTAGTTGCCCGGCAGGTCGGCGATCAGCCGGCCCTTGTATTTGCCGAACGGCATGGTGCGGGTAACGAGGAGTTGGAGGTCTTCGGGTTGCATGGCGGCTGCGAGCAGTTCGGCCGGGATGGGAACGCTTGTCGAACTGTTCGGGTGAGTCGGCGAAAACTACAATCGTATCCGACATGCCATCCATGGAACCGTCCACCACCTCGATCGCAGCCCAGCACGCGATGCGTGTCGCCCTGCTAGGCGCTCTCGGCCGCTGCCACGGCGCCATCGAGGCCGCCTTTGTATTCGGCTCGTTGGCACGCGGTGCTGCGGCTCCTGGCAGCGATGTCGACGTCTTCATCGTCGGCGACATCGATTTCAGAGAAGTCGTACGGCTTTTCTATCCGGTCGAAGGTACGCTCGGTCGTGATGTCAATCCCGTGGTATTGACAGCGCGGGCATGGCGGACCCGGGTAAGCGAGCGTGATCCCTTTCTCTCCGACGTGCTGACCAGGCCGAAGTTGTTCCTGATCGGAAGCGAGCATGTCCTTGCAGAACTTGGTGGGGATCAGTCCCGACGTGGTGGTCCCGGATCGGAGGCACATCCAGCGACTTCTGGCTGCGGTCAGGCGAAATCTCGCTGATGCCCATATCGAGGGTCTGAGCAACGAGAACCGCTTCGATGTCGCCTACAAGGCGATCATGCAACTCTCCATGCTTGTGTTGCATGCCTGCGGATACCGTACGCTGACTAGCCGCGCTGGGCATCATACGTCTTGCACTGGCTGCATGCCGAGAAGTCGGAATTGCTCTCCTGGGCCAGCAAGGACCCAAGGCGACTCTGCAGTGCCATCAACCAGCCTCGACCCCCGCCGCAGCCGTAGGCAGCGACGGACGGGTCCGCTCCAGCCGCACGCTCCAGGCTGCGACCGCCAGTGCCGATAGCGGGGCCAGCGCGGCGACCCAGGGCAGGGCGGTCAGGCCCGGTCCGTGGTCGATCACCATGCCGCCGAGCCAGGCGCCGAGTGCATTGCCGAGATTGAAGGCGGCGATGTTGAAGCTCGATGCCAGATTCTGGCCCGGGCCGCGCGCGTGCCGCAGCACGCGCAGTTGCAGCGGCGACACCGTGGCGAAGGCGGCGATGCCCAGGATGCCGACGAAGGCGACCACCGCGAACTGGTTGTGGATGGCGAAGGTCATCAGCGCCAGCACCGAGGCCAGCGACGTGAGCGTGGCGAGCACCGCGGCGACCGGACGGCGGTCGGCCAGCCGGCCGCCGAGCAGGTTGCCGACGATCATGCCGGCGCCGAACAGCAGCAGGATCGGCGACACCGCCGCCTCGCCATAGCCGGCCACCTTCGTCAGCAGCGGCTGCACGTAGGTGATCACCGCGAAGATGCCGATGGCCTGCAGGATCGTCATGGCAAGGCCCAGCATCACCTGCGGGCGCACCATGGTCGCCAGTTCGTCCTTCAGCGAGGCGGGCGCGCTGTGGTCGCGGCTGGCCTTGACCAGCATGCCGATCACCACCAGCGATACCAGCCCGATCAGCGTCATCGCCCAGAACGTCGAACGCCAGCCCAGATGCAGCCCGAGCCAGGCGCCGGCGGGCATGCCGAGCAGCGTCGCCAGCGTCAGGCCGGAGAACATCACCGAGATTGCCGAGGCGCGGCGGTCTTCCGGCACCAGCCCGGTCGCCACCACGGCGCCGACGCCAAAGAAGGTGCCATGCGTCAGCGACGTGATCACGCGGGCGATCATCAGCGTGGTGTAGTCCGGCGCCAGTGCGCAGGCCGCATTGCCGACGGTGTAGATCACCATCAGCGCCAGCAGCACCGCCTTGCGCGGCATGCGCCGGGTCAGCAGCGTCAGGATCGGCGCGCCGGCGGCGACGCCGAACGCGTAGCCGGACACCAGCATGCCGGCCGAGGCAATGGACACGTGCAGATCGGCGCTGACCTGCAGCAGCAGGCCCATGATCACGAATTCGGCGCAGCCGATGCCGAAGGAGCCGGCGGTCAGCGCGTAGAGCGCCAGCGGCATGCCGGCGCGCGCAGGCTTGGCAGTGGGGTTGTTAGTGGGCGGGATGGTGGCGGTAGGCGGGGCGGCCATGACAACTCTCCTATTGGAAGGCCCGCAGTTTGCCCGTCCCCATCTTTTTGAAAAACCGGCGGTATCATGAATCAGTTTCAATATTTGATTGATAGTCATGGACCGTATCGGCGATATCGCGCTGTTCCTGCGCGTGCTGGACCTCGGCTCGATCAGCGCAGCGGCGCGCAGTCTCGATCTGTCGGTGGCCGTGGCCAGCCAGCGCCTGAAGCGGCTGGAACAGGATCTGGGCGTGCGGCTGCTGCATCGGACCACCCGCAGGCTGCACGCGACGCCCGAAGGCGCGGCGCTTGCCGAGCAGGGCCGGGGGCTCGTCGAGGAACTGGAGGCGCTTGGCAGTTCGTTGCGACGGGCCGGTGGCGAGGTCACCGGTACGCTGCGGGTGACCACGGCGTCGTCGTTCGGGCGCCAGTACCTGTCGCCGTTGTTGCCCGAGTTCATGGCGCGGCATCCGCAACTGCGGCTGAACATCCATCTGGACGACCGCGTGGTGGATCTGGTCAGCGCCGGCTTCGATCTGGCGGTGCGCATCGGTGCGCTCGACGATTCGACGCTGGTGGCCCGCAAGCTCGCCAACAATCGGCGGCTGCTGTGCGCGTCCCCGGAATATCTGCGCCGTCATGGCACGCCGCGCACGCCCGACGACCTGTCCCGGCACGAGTGTCTGGTGCTGGTGGGAAGCCAGGGGCGGCAGGACCTGTGGCGGCTGGAGGACCCCGACGGCCGCGAGATCGCGGTACGGGTACGAGGCCGGATCGAGGCCAATACCGGCGAATTGCTGTCGGACGCGGCGCTGGGCGGGCTCGGCATCGCGCTGCATTCGTACTGGCATGTCTGCGCGATGTTGCGGGCCGGCCAGCTGGTGCAGGTGTTGCCGGACTATCAGATCGCCGACACCGGCATCTATGCGGTGATGCCGCAGAGACGGCTGGTGCCGCCCCGTGTGCGGGCACTGGTTGATTTCCTGGCCGAGCGCTTCGGCGATGTTCCGCCGTGGGAACGTGGCGACAGCCGCGGAGGCTGAACCGAAACGGATGCGCGCCCGCGATCCTTCAACAAAAGCCGGTGGCGCGCGGCGGCGGCCACGCCATGGACCGGACGAGCCGGTCGTGGGCTGGTCGCCACCGCCAACACACCTGTCACGATTTCAGTTTCGATTTGCCGCCCTTGTGCGCGCCGTCCGAATAGGGATTGCGCGGACCGCTCCTGGCGCCGTCGCTGTAAGGATTGCGCGCACCGGCCCTGGCACCCTGGCTGTACGGGTTGCGCGCGCCGGCCTTGGGCCCCTTGGCCTTGCCGTTCGATGCGAGCGTCGAGCGCTGCTCGGTACGGGCGCCCTGCGTGTACGGGTCGAATCGGTCCGAACGCGCGCCCTGCGAGTAGGGATCGCGTGCGCCGGTGGTCTGTGCGTTGGCCGATGACATTGCGCCGAACGTCACCATGGCGGCGATCGCCATGCCAACGAGTCCGCGCGTGGAAGCCGTCGAAATCGGCGCCGTCGTCTGCGAAGGGAAAGGTCTTTTCAGCATCATCTACCTCATCGTCTGGCGCCGCGATTGCCGGCGCGGATTGCATGGAACAGTGGATCCGTTCCACGTTGGGTCATGCGCGGGCCGCTGTCGCGGTCAGCGCATGGTCGCTCAGGAAGCGGTGAATCTGGGACACGACGGCGGCCCCCTCGCCAACGGCCGAGGCGACACGCTTGGTCGATCCAGAACGCACGTCGCCGATCGCAAAGACGCCTGCCGCACTGGTTTGCAGCGGCAGCTCCGCGCTCGAAGGCGATGGCAGGTCGGCGCCGGTCAGCACGAAGCCCTTGCTGTCCAGCGCGATGCCGCAGGGGCCCAGCCAGCCCGTCTTGGGATCGGCGCCGATGAAGACGAACAGATGGCGCGCAGAAATGGCACCTTCGATGCCGCCGGCGCCGCGGTAGTGCACGCGTTCGAGCCTTCCCTCGCCCTCGAGCTGCGTCAGCTCGGTCCGGGTATGCACGGTGACGTTCGGCAGCGAGCCGATGCGATCGACCAGGTAGCGCGACATGCCGAGCGCGAGACTCGCGCCCCGGATAAAGATGTGCACGTGTTCGGCGTGGCTGGCGAGGAAGACGGCGGCCTGCCCCGCGGAGTTGCCGCCTCCAAGCAGCAGCACCGGCTCCTTGCGGCAGAGCCTGGCTTCCACCGGCGTGGCCCAGTAGTAGACCCCCGAACATTCGAGGCTGGCCAGATTGCCCAGATCGGGACGCCGGTATTCGGCGCCGCTGGCGATCACCACGGTGCGCGCGCTGATGCGCCGGCCATCGGCGAGCTCGACACAGCGCGGATGCCGGTCACAGTGCAGCGACGTGACCTCGCACGGAATGCCGATATGCGCGCCGAACTTCTGCGCCTGCACGAACGCCCGGCCGGCCAGCGCCTGGCCCGTGATGCCGGTGGGAAAGCCCAGGTAGTTCTCGATGCGGGCGCTGGTGCCCGCCTGCCCGCCGGGCGCACGGCAATCGAGCACGGCGACCGACAGTCCTTCGGAAGCGGCGTAGACGGCCGCGGCCAATCCGCCGGGTCCGGCGCCGACGATGGCCACGTCATAGACATGGGCCGGGTCGAAGTCCGGAATCAGGCCCAGGCAGGAGGCCAGGTGGCGCTCGTCTGGATTGCGCAGCACCCGGCCATCGGGGCATACCACCAGAGGAAACTCGTCGTGTCTTGGCGTCAGCCGGGCCAGCAGCGCGATGGCGTCGGCATCCTGCTCGGCATCGAGCGTGGTATGCGGAAAGGCATTGCGCCGAAGGAAGTTCTGCAAGCCCCGGGTTCGCGCATCGCCCGGCCGACCGAGCAGGACGACGCCGTGGCCGCGCTCGAGCACCAGCACCCGTCGCAGGATCAGCGCCCGGATGATGGTCTCGCCGATGTCCGCCTCGTTGATCATCAGCTTGCTCAGTTCGTCGGGACGCAACAGCACCGCTTCGACATCCTCGACCACGCAGGCATCGACGACGGCCGGCTTGTTCGACAGCTGCGTGACATCCGAGGTGAACTCCCCGCGGCGGCTATAGACGTGGATGGTCTGCCCGGCGCGCAATCCATCGCGGCCGGAGATCCGCACCTTGCCCGACAACAGCAGGAACACGCCGGGGCATGGACTGCCGGCCCGGTACAGATAGTCACCGGCGGCGAAGTGGCACAGCGAGCCGAAGCGTCGCACCCGTTCGATGTCGGCGTCCGCCAGCACCGGAAACATCTGGTGAAAGCGCGGATGATCGCGCACGCCGCCATCGGCTACCAGCGCGCCGTCATCGTCTTGCGCTTCGACCTGCTGTCGCGCGCCTGCTGCGTCGGGCGGGACCGTCGGATCCATGCCTGCTCCTGGTTGGCCGCCCGCTACGCCCGGGCCGGCAGGTCCATCAGCTTTTCCATCGTGATCGGCAGATCGCGGATCCGTTTGCCGGTCGCATGGTGGACCGCGTTGGCAACCGCCGCCGCCAACCCCGTGATGCCGATTTCGCCGATTCCGCGCGCGCCGAACTCGTTGAACGCTAGGTCCGGATAGTCGAGCAGGATCACGTCGATCTCCGGCTGGTCCGCGTGCACCGGCATCACGTATTCCGCGCAGTTGTTGTTGCCCGGAATGCCGTTGCGCTCGTCGAATTCCGTCGCTTCGAACAGCGCCATGCCGACCCCCATCACGATCGCGCCCTCGACCTGATTGCGCGCCATGACGGGGTTGATGACGCGGCCGACATCGATCGCGCTGACGACCCGCGCGACGCGCAGCCGCGAAATGCCCGGGTCCCACCGCACTTCGACGAAATGGGCGCCGAAGGACATGAAGGACACCTTGTCGGTCGGCGTGCCGCCCGTATGCGCATGGCCTTCGGCATTGGCGAAGCGCCGGGCGCGAAGCACGTCGGCAAAGTCGATCGCCCGCTTGCCATCGGTCAGCTGCCCCTTGCGCATGCGCAGCGCTTCCGGCTTGACGCCGGCGAACTCGCCGCCGGGCTGCGTGGCGATGCCGCCCAGTTGCGCGATGGCGTTGCGCGTCGCCTCGGCGATCGCCGGCAATACGCTGGCGGTCGCCCACGACCCCCCGGAGACCGGCGCGGCGGGGAACGAGGAGTCGCCCAGCTTGACTTCGATCCTGTCCAGGCCGAGCCCCGTCAGCTCGCTGACGGTCTGCGCCGCAATCGTGTAGGTGCCGGTGCCGATGTCCTGGATCGCGCAGAAGGCGATCGCGGTACCGTCGTCACGCAGCTGCACGCGCGCCTGCGCCGGCGTACGCCACGCGTCCCAGTTGCAGACCGCGACTCCATATCCGGCGATCTCGTTGCCGACCCGCATCGAGCCGATGCGCGGATCGCGCCTGGTCCAGCCGATCTTGTCGGCGCCCTTGGCAATGGCCTCGCGCAAATGATTGCTGGACCATGGCAGATTCAGGCTTTCGTCGCGCGTGGACAGATTGGCGAGCCGGAACTGGACCGGGTCGGTGCCGCAGGCCAGCGCCAGTTCGTCGATCGCCGATTCGAGTGCGAACAGCCCCGGGGCCGCGCCGGGCGCCCGCATCGACGTGGGGGCGCCGCGGTGCACCTCGGCAGTGTGGTGGCTGACCAGGACGTTCGGGCACGCGTAAATGCTGCTTGTCATGCCGCCGCAGTTCTCGACGTACTGCTCGATGAAGGACGTGGTATTGATCGACTCGTGCCGGATCGACGTGATCCGGCCTTTCGCGTCGGCGGCCAGCCGCAGCCGCTGCTTCGTCTCCGGCCGGTGTCCCGTCGCGGTAAACATCTGCGCCCGCGGCACCACCAGCTTGACCGGCCGGCCCGTCATCCGGGCCGCCGCGCTGGCCGCCACCGAATGCGGCCACAGGAACAGCTTGCAGCCGAAGCCGGAGCCGATGAACGGCGCTTCGACCGTGACGTACTCGGGCGGCAGTCCGAAGATCTGCGCCAGCGTGTTGCGATGGACCGTGACGCCCTGGGATGCCTCGTAGACCCGCAGGCGGCCGCCGTCCCACCAGGCGACGGTGGCGTTCATCTCCATCGGATTGTGGCTCTCGACCGGCGTGTGGTAAGTCGCATCGACTCTGACCGGCGACTGCTCGAAGACCGCCGCCGCCGACCCGCGTGCGTGCCCCCGTCCGCCGTCCTGCGGCTTGCCGGCGGCGAGCGCCTGTTCGAGGTTCGCCAGCGCTTTCGTCTGCTGGTAGCTGACCTTTACCTTGTAGGCCGCTTCCCGCGCGTGCTCGAAGGTATCGGCGATGACCAGCGCGACAAACTGGCCGGCGTAGTGGATGGTCGCGTCCTCGAACGGCAGCCGATGCTCGTCGGTGATGGCCGTCGTCAGGATCGCCGTTGCCGAGATCGGATTCTTCGGAATGCGATGCAGCGGCAGGAAGCGATTGTGATGAAGGACATCGACCACACCTGGCGTGCGCATGGCTTCGCTGACGTCGATGTGTTCGATGCGGCCGCTGGCGATGGTGCTGAAGACGCCGTAGGCGTACAACATGCCCGGCAAGCGCCGGTCGGCGGTATAGGGGGCGGCGCCGGTCAGCTTGAGGCGGCCATCGATACGGCGCGGCGAGGCGCCAATGGCGTTGGTAGTCACGCGGATCTCCGGAAACAGGATGGGCTGCGGATCGATAGGTGGCAAACGGGCGCTACGCGAGCAGCGTCGACAGGTTGCGGGACACCGCCTGCTGGCCGAGCAGGATCTTGAAGCCGTTCTGCCCGTACGATTTGGCCCCGGTCATCGCCGCCGCCGCGGCCGACTGGATCAGCGCCGGCGTCGGCGTCTGGCCGCGCAATACCGCCTCGGCGCCTTCGGCGCGCCACGGCTTGGTGCTGACGCCGCCCAGCGCAATGCGGATATCGCGCACGGCGTTGCCGTCCATCACCAGCACGATGGCGCTCGATGCCAGCGCAAACTGATACGAGGTACGGTCGCGCAGCTTCAGGTAGGCGGACCGGCTTTGCGCCAGCGGCGGGTCGAGCGTGACGTGCGTAATCAGCTCGCCGGGCTGGATCGCATGCTCCTTCCACGGCTCGCTGCCCGGCAGCAGGTGGAACTGCGCGAACGGCACCTCGCGTCTTCCATTCGGACCCTGCAGCTGGATCGTCGCGCCGATCGCCACCATGGCCACGCACATGTCGGACGGATGAGCCGCAATGCAGTGTTCACTGCCGCCGAGCACGGCATGGACATTGCGATTCAGCCCTTCGATCGCCGGGCATCCCGACCCCGGCGTGCGCTTGTTGCACGGCGAGACGCCGTCGCGGAAGTAGCCGCAGCGCACGCGCTGCATGATGTTGCCCGCCGTGGTGGCCTTGTTGCGCAGCTGGGTACTGGCGCCGGACAGCAGGGCCTGGGACAGCACCGGGTAGTGGCGCTGGATGTGGGGGTGCCGCGCCAGTTCCGTATTGCTGACCATGGCGCCGATGCGCACGCGGCCGTCCGCGCCCACTTCGATCTGGTCGAGCCCGAGCCGGTGGATGTCGACCAGCCGGGCAGGTCGCGTGATGTCGAGCTTCATCAGGTCCAGCAGCGTGGTGCCGCCGGCAAGATAGACCGTGTCGCCGGCACCGGCATGCAGCGCGATCGCTTCGTCGATGCTGCCCGCGCGCGAGAATTCGAAGTTGCGCATCAGCTCTCTCCCCGCAGTTTGCCGCGCGCGTCCTGAATCGCCGTGACGATGTTGCGGTAGGCACCGCAGCGGCAGATGTTGCCGCTCATCGCTTCGCGCAGCGATGCGTCGTCGGCGGGGATACGCTTGTCGCCGATCACGCCGACGGCGCACATGATCTGGCCCGCCGTGCAGTAGCCGCACTGGTAGGCGTCGTGTTCCCAGAACGCCTGTTGCACCGGATGCAGCCGTTCGCCTTGCGACAGGCCCTCGATCGTGGTGATGTCGTCGCCCTGGTGCATCACGGCGAGGGACAGGCACGCATTGACGGGCACGCCGTTGACGTGCAGCGTGCAGGCGCCGCATTGGCCATGGTCGCAGCCCTTCTTGGTGCCAGTCAGGCCCAATTGATCGCGCAGTACGTCGAGCAGGATCGCGTTGTTGGCCACGGAAAGCGTGTGCGTTTTTCCGTTGACCTTCAGCGTCAGCGCACGCGCATCGGCGGCTTCGCGGCCGGCAGGGCCGCCGCTGGGCGCCGCGGATGCCGTCGGGATCCAGCCGACACTGGCTGCGCCGACGCCTGATGCGCCGACCGATTGCAGGAAACGTCGCCGCGTCAGTCGTGGTTTCAACGCGCCGGTCGCGTCGTCGAGCTGGTGCTCGCCGTCGTGGTTTGCTGTATCGCCCATGGGCCTGATCTCCGGGTGGGGGAAGGAGGAGATTTCATGGTAGTGGGCGGTCGGGCGTTGCGGACGCGGTCCGCGCGACAAGACCCAATGCATGCCGATTCGGGCCAAACCAGGCCGATACAAGCGCAATACAAGGCCAGCGCAACGAGTCTGCCGTGGACCCGTCGCCCGCCGGCTTCAGCGCGCCGGAACGAGGAAGCGGAACGTCGCGCCTCGCGGCGGATTCGGCAAGGCGCAGATCTGTCCGCCGAACGCTTCCACGATCGACCGGCATATCGCCAGGCCGACGCCGAGCCCGCGCGGCTTCGTCGTAAAGAAGGCTTCGAAGCAGTCCTTGCCATCGGCCGTCGGCAGCCCTGGTCCGGTGTCCCGAATCTCGACCACCACGCGGCCCATCGGATCGAGTCCGCTGACGACGCGCAGTTCGCGCGGATGTCCAGCGGCGTCGGCATCCATCGCTTCGACGGCATTGATCAGCAGATTCAGCACGACCTGCTGCAACTGCGTGCGCTCGGCGGCCGCGAACAGCGGGCCCGGATGCAGCGCCAGCACGATGCCGATGCCCTTGCTGTCGGCCTCGGCGGCGACCAGCGACAGCGTCTGGTCGATGACCGCGTTGATATCCACCGCTTCGACACGCGCCGGTGCCTTTCGCATCAGGGCCCGCGTGCGGTCCAGAATGTCGGTCGCCCTTGCGCTGTCGCGCATCACGCGCTCGAGCGCGCGTACGGTGGCCTCGATGTTCGGCGGGTTTGCCGCGAGCCAGCGCAATCCGGCATTGGCGCTGGTGACCAGTCCGGCCAGCGGCTGCTTGACGTCGTGCGCGATCCATGCCGACAGATGGCCCATCGTGACCAGCCGGTTGGTGTGGGCCAGCTCCGCATGCAGCATCCGATTGCGGCGTTCGATGGCGAGCGCCCGCGCCTCGGCCTGCTTCTGCTGGCTCAGGTCCAGCACGATGGCGATCCCTTGCTGAACGGACTCGTCGAAGGCGGTCGCGCCCATCAGGACCGGAAGCCGGGTGCCGTCCTTGCGAAAGTACTCTTTCTCGATGGGACGCAGCGCGCCGGTCCGCCGGATTTCGTCCATTTCAAGAACGACCTGGTCGCGCCATTCCGGCGGCGTCATCTCGAACCAGTTCATCGCGCCGTTTTCGACATCCTCGCGGCTGTAGCCGACCATGTTCAGGAAGGCCTGATTGGCGTCGAGCAGGCGGCCGTCGAGATCCCACAGCACGATGCCGATGACGTCCACCTCGAACAGCCGGCGCAGCCTGTATTCGCGGTTCTGCAGATCGGCGTACAGCCGCGCGTTCTCCAGCGACAAGGCGGCCAGCGTCGCAAGAAGTTCGAGCAGGTCCAGCCGGGCCTGCGCGAAGACGCGGGCCATCAGGTTGTTCTCCAGATACAGCGCCGCCTTCAGCCTGGCATGCGCGACGACCGGCAGGCACAGTACCGATCTGACGCGATGAAGGGCCACGTGGGGGTCGTGCTGAAAGCGGCTGTCGGCGGCGGCGTCGTCGACGAGGACCGTTTCACCGGTTCGCAATGCAAAGCGGATCAGGCCTTCCGGTACCGCGGCGCTCCATTTGCCGTCGTCGGGCAGGCTCACCCGGGTCCCTTCGCCGTCGATGGTGACTTCCGCAGCCAGCGAAAGGGTATCGTCCCTCGACAGCAGAAGCACCGCACGTGCTGCGCCCGCGTGCTGGGCCAGCGTCTGCATCAGGTTGATGGTCAGGCGCGCGGTCGTGCCGTCGCCATAGGCCGCGCCCGGCTCTATCCCGTCGCCTGTCTGCGGATCGGTCTGCCCGGACGCGCCTGCACGCGCCTGAGCCGCCAATCCGTCCGGCAGCCGGGCACGGGGCCGCGGATGGAACCGACGGAGCAGCCTGACCTTGGCCTCGGCGCCCCAGCGACCATAGCAGTCCAGCGCGTCGTCGATGTAGGCGGTGGCGATCCGGCCGAGCCCACGGGTTGCATAGAAGCGGCTGGCCAGTTCGCGTGCGAGTCCTTCGATCAGCAACGAGCCGTGCAGCCGGGCCGCGCGCGCGCTGTCGTCGTACAGCTTTTCCGCCGCCAGCCCGTCGCCATCGAGGTCCGCGATCTCGGCGCTCAGCAACAGATGGCGACAGGCGGCCATCGCCGTGCCCGTGGCCCGCGCCCAATCGCCGATCAGCGCCCGATGCCGGGCCAGGCGCGCGCGCAGGGGCTCGGCGTTCCGCGTGGTGACATTGCGCAGGGTCGCGCAGATCGCCAGCGCGGTGAAGAAGTGGCATTCGGCCTGTTCCGGGTGGTCGGCATCGAAGGCATCCGGATTGTGCCCGGATCGCTCGCCAAACACGGCTGCAGCGGCAGCCAGAGCGGCGTTGGGATCGCCCGCCAGGTAGTGGAGCATGACCTTGCTGGCCCAATAGGAATGAACCAGCAAGGTCATGCCCGAACCGGCGACGCTGCTTTCGAAGCGCCGGCCATCGAAGGCGCCATCGTTGAAGTCCGCAAGATGGCAGGACTTTCCCATCAGGCATGCAAACGTCCGCTCCGGGACCTCCACCAGCTTCGTGGACTCGGACGATCCCGAGGCCCGTGCCAGTTCGAGGTAAGCGAGGACTTCGTCGTAGTCCTGTTGCAGTGCGTGGCCGCGCATCAGTAGATACATGCCGATCCGGTTCGCCAGCCGGCAGGCAAGGCCGGCATCGCCGCTTGCCGCTGCTTGCCTTGTCGCCTGGCGCAGCAGGTCGACGGGCTCGTACTCTGGTACGGATGTCGAGGCGATCATCGTCTGGAGCCAATGGCGTGCTCGACGGCGCTCAACAACTGCTGGGCCTCGAATGGCTTGCGCAGTATCCGTACCGAATCCGGCGGCAGCGCATGCGTACCGCATTCGGCTGGATCGTGTGCCGTCATCAATATCACCTGCAGGCCCGGCCGCCTTTGCTGCAGGATCGCGGCAAGCTGCCATCCGTTGATCACCGGCATGCGAATGTCCGAGATCAGGCATGCGATGGCATCGAGATAGGGGCACTCCAGCAACGCGGTGGCCGTTGCAAAGCACAGCGTGGCGTGGCCTACGGAGGCAAGAAGGTCGGAAATCGACTCGACGATCGTCGGGTCGTCGTCGATCACGGCAACCACTGAGTCCGGCGCGAATACCATTGCCTTTACCTTTGCTTTTCCAGCCGGCCGCTATCCGCGGGAATGGTCCGCCTGCGGATTGCCGCGTCGAACCGGCGCGACGTCCTGGCAGCCGAAGGCATTGAGCTGTACCGACATGCGAACCAGCTCGGCGAAGGAGCCGGCGGCCATCTTGCGCATCACTTGCCGCCGATGGATTTGCAGCGTGACTTCGCTGATGCCCAGCTGCGCCGCCGCCTGCTTGTTCAGCAGGCCGCTGACCGCCAATGCGAAGACTTCGCGCTCGCGGGGTGTCAGCAGTGCATGGCGCCGGAGCAGGTCCGCCACTTCGGTGCGCTGTGCCAGCGTCTGCCGGTGTTTGGCGAGTGCGGCTGCCACGGCGGTAACCAGTTGATCGTCGCTGAACGGCTTGGACAGGAAGTCGATGGCACCGGCGCGCATCGCGCGCACCGTCATCGGGATGTCGCCATGGCCGGAGATGAATACGATCGGCGGATGCGCGCCGCCGGCCAGCTCGCATTGCAGGTCCAGGCCATTGATGTCCGGCAGCCTGACATCGAGAACCAGGCAGGACGGCGTCTGCGGCCGCTCGCAGGCGATGTACTCCTGCGCGGACCGGCATGCCACCACGCCCATCCCCATGGACTTCAACAGGTCCGTGGTGGCTTCCAGTACCGAGGGGTCGTCGTCGATGACGAATACTGTGCTGTCCCGATTCATGTCCGTTCCATGGCGGTTGTCATTGTGGCGGCGGCGCGCCCTGCGGCGCACCGGTCTCGGTGGCGGCCCGTGGCAGCACCACGCGCAGGATGGCGCCATGCGGCCGGTTCGACGTCGCCGCGATTTGGCCGCCGAACGCTTCCACGATCGATCGGCAGATCGACAGGCCCATGCCGAGCGCGCCGCGCTTGGTCGTGACGAAGGCGTCGAAGCAGTCGCGGCCGTTCAGCGACGGAAAGCCGGGGCCAGTATCGCGAACCTCGATCAGATAACCGTCCGGATGATCGCCGTCCGTCAGCACCGTCAATGTGCGGGCAGCCTCGGACGCGCCGCTCATGGCATCGATCGCGTTGACCAGCAGGTTCAGCATGACTTGCTGCAGCTGTACCCGGTCCGCGGTGGGCCGCATCGGCGAGCGGCCGAACGTGGTCTCGATCGCGATGCCCTTGCGGACCGCCTCCGGCGCGATCAATGAGATCGTCGTGGCAGCCACCTCATTGATATCGACCGCTTCCGCGGCGGGAGCGACCTTCCTGACCAGTTCCCGTGTCCGGTCAAGGACTTCGGCCGCATGCATGCCGCCGCCAACGATGCGCTGCAGCGCATCCCGCGCCTTGTCCAGGTGCGGCGTTTCTGCCGCCAGCTCGGCCAGTGCCGCCATGCCGCTGGCGGCGATGTCCGCGAGCGGACGCTTGACGTCGTGCGCGATCCAGTCGGACAGTTGGCCGATCGTGGCGAGGCGGTTGGCATGGGCCAGCTCGACATGCAGCTCGCGGCTGCGCCTTTCGCTGTCCAGCGCCCGCTGCTCCGCGGCCTTGCGGTCCGACAGGTCCAGCAAGAAGGCGACGCCGCTGCGCGCTTCGTCGAACATGGCCGCGCCGATCAGGATCGGGACGCGCGTGCCGTCCTTGCGGATGTACTGTTTCTCCCAAGGCGCCATCGCGCCTGTTTCCCGCAGCTGCTGCAGCTTTGCCGACATCTTGGTTCGCCATTCCGGCGGGGTCATCTCGCGCCAGCTGATGCCGCCCCGCTCGACATCGGACCGGTCATAGCCTGTCATCGCCAGAAACGCATCGTTGGCGTAGGTGACGTTGCCATTCAGGTCCCAGAACAGGATCCCGATGACGTCGGATTCCACCAGCAGCCGCAGCCGCGCTTCCCGCTTTTCCAGCTCGGCATACAGTCTGGCGTTCTCGATCGCGGCGGCAGCATGCGTGGCCAGTATCTCGAGGATGTCGAGCCGCGTCGAGCGGAATGCGCCCGGGGTGTCGTTGTGCGCGAGATAGAGCACGGTCATCTGCCCACCGAAGCCCGCTATCGGCAGGCACAGCACCGAGCGCAGGCCTTGGCGGGCCACGGCCGGCTCGCCCGCAAACCGCTCGTCGCCGCGGGCATCGTCCACGATCAACGTCTTGCCGCGCTTGACCAGATGCCGGAGGATCGCTTCGGGCCAGCGCCGCGGCGCGTCGCCATTGCCGAGGTCGACCGCCACGCCTTCCGCGGCGAAGCGGGCCGAAGCAATGGTCTCCACCTCGTTCGAATGATGCAGGCGAAGCAGCGCCCCGCATTGCGCCCCCGTGGACTCGAGCACGGCACGCATCACCGTCACCAGCAGCCTGTCGAGCGCGAAATCGTCGTTGACCGGCGACGGCCGCTTGACGAAATCGGCAAAGCTGAACTGGTGCAGCGGCATCATTGCCGTCGGAGCCGGCTCCGCTGCATCCGCCGTGAATCGACCGGCGATCGGATGGGCACGTTGCAATTGATCCGCCTTGGCCCGGGCGCCCCACTGCCAGTAGGCCTCGATGGCGTCGTGCTGGTAGATGGCCGCGATGCGTTCGAGCCCTCGCTCCTGGTAAAAGCGCGCGGCCAGCTCGGCCGCCAGCGCCAGGACATGCCTGAATCCGTTCTTGCCGGCGGCCCGTGCACTGCGTTCGTACAGCTGGCCGGCTTCCAGCGTGCGACCTTCGATCCGGGCGATCTCGGCGCCCAGCAGCAGGTGCTTGTCGGTGAAGGTGCGCGATTGCGATTCGGCGGCCCATTTGCGGATCGTCAGATAGTGCTCGTCGAGCTGCGCGCGCAGCGCCGGACGCCGCTCCTCGGGTGCCGAATTCCAGGCGGCCGCGGCGGCCAGCCCGGTATAGAACCGGTACTCGAGATGGCGGACCAGGTGGATCTGGCCGGGCGGCCCTTGCTGGAATCGCTTCGATGCCGCGAGCGCCGCGTCGTACTGGCCGGCCAGATAGAGCAGCATGGTCATCGACGTCCAGTAGAGTTGGGAGACGACATTCAGCCGCGGTCCGCGGACGTCGGCTTCGAACGCGGTGCCGTCGAAGTCGTCACCCGTAAAGTCAGTCAGGCTACGGGTCTGTCCGCGCAGGCAGGCAATGGTGCGCTCCAGTGTCGTCAGCAGCGCGATGCCGTCCTGGAATCCGGTTTCCCGCGCAAAACCGAGGTAGGCAAGGCACATCCGGGCGTCCTCCGCAAGATCGCGGCCCTGCATGAACCGATGGATGGCGCAGTGGAAGGCGGAGAAGCAGGCGAAATAGATGTCGCCCGCCTCGATGCCCTTCTGGTAGGCCAGGCGCGACCATTCGACGCTTTTCTCCAGCGGCTGCGTCCAGGCCGCCGTCAATGCCATCGTATTGAACGTCCTGGAAGTTTCACGGCTGGTGGCGGCCTGGGCGGCTTGCGCGGCCCGCTCGCATGCGTCCAGGGCCAGGCGATATCCCTCGCGGTAGCGCCCCAGCGCGGGGCCCATCAGCAATCCGAACAGCGCGAATCCCTGGTTGGACGAGCGGGCCGATCCATGGTCGAGGCTCAGCGTCACCATGTTGCAGACCACGACGATGGCCAGCCTGAAGTCGGTGAAGCTTGCCGCCGGCCACGTATCGGCGAGCAGCCGCATCGACACCAGCCGCAGCGGATCGGTCATGGCCGGCAAGCCGGCGATCGACCGCACGGCATGCTCGTCGAACCGGCGCCAGGCCGATTGGAGGGCGAGGTGCACGTCGTCGGCGCAGGGATGGGCGTCCAGCGGGATGCCGAGCCGGTTCAGTGCCGCGACCGCCGTGTCGACGGCCAGATCGTTCTCCGAGCTGACCATGTGCAACTCGATCTTCAGGCGATTGGCCGCGGCGATCTCCAGTTCGGTGCGGGCGAGCGTGAACAGCTCGCCGATCATGGCCTTCGCCTCGGCCACGCCGCCGGCAAGGAAGCGGCATTCGGCATGTTCGAGGGCGAGCTCGTATGCCAGGGCGCGCTGATCGCGTTCATCGGCGCTGGCCAGTTGAGCGCGGCCGGTCGCCAGGTAGTCGCATGCCGCCGCGTAGGCGGTGGAGGCCCTTGCCTTGCGGCCGGCGCGCAGATTCAGCGCCGCAACGTGCGGCCGTTGCGCCGCCGAGATCGGTCCGCCGCGATTCAGATGGCCGACGATCTCAAAAAGGTGGTCGTTGAGATCTCCGTCCGTCGTGTTGTTCAGCAGCAGCATCCCGATGCGCCGATGCATCTGGCTCCTGGCGGCATCCGGTTGCAGCGCATAGGCGGCCTCGTGGACGCGGTCGTGAGCGAAGGCGTACTCGCTCGAATACCGCAGCACCAGTCCGAGCGCGATCGCTTCCTCGAGATGGCGGCGGACGTCCTTCTCGCTGGCCGACAGTGCTATGGCCAGCTTGTACGCCGGCGTCCGGCTTCCCATGCAGGCCAGCACCGTGACCGCGTGGAGCGACGCCTCGGAAAGGCGTGTCAAACGCTCGACCATCAGACCGACGATGTTGTCGGCGATCTCGCGCCGGCGAATTCGCTCGAGGTCCCAGCCCCAGCCGCGGCTCGGGACGTCATAGACCAGCAGGCCATCGTCCGCCAGCGCGGCGACGAACTGCACGATGAAGAACGGATTGTCGCCAGTCTTGTCCAGGATGCACGCACTCAGTGCGGACACCGCGCTGACAGGACATTTCACCGCGTCGGCGATCATCTGCGCGACCTGCGCCTTGCCGATGCCGCGCAGCGAAATATCCAGCGGCGGGCTGGGCTGGGCGTGAAGTTCAGCGAGCAGGCTGGCGAGTTCCGGCCGGCCTTCCACTTCGTTGCTGCGGTACGAGCCGATCAGCAGCAGGTTGGCCATGTCGGGATGCGTTGCCAGGTCGCGAAACAGGTCCAGCGTCGCCGTGTCCAGCCACTGCAGATCGTCCAGGAACAGGACCAGCGGATGCCCGGGACGGGCGAATACCCCGATGAAGCTGCGGAACACGCGCAGGAAGCGCGCCCGCGCCTCGGTGCCGGAAAGCTCCGAGATCTCCGGCTGCGGGCCGAGCAGATGCTTCAAGTCGGGGATCAGGTCGACGATCAGGCCGCCATGGCCGCCCAGCGCCGCCTGCAGCGGCGCACGCCAGGCCTGCAGCTCATGCTCGGTCTTGCCGAGCAGCTCGCGAACCAGAGGCTGGAGTGCTTGCGCCACGGCTGTGTACGGCTCGGCGCGCTTGTACTGGTCGAACTTGCCGATCGCGAAGGGGGCGGTCGACGCCGCGAGGGTCTTGCGCAACGCGTCGATCAGCGCGGACTTGCCGATACCGGAATAGCCGGAGACCAGCACCACCCGGCGCCCGCCCGCATTGGCGACGTCGGCATAAGCGGCTTCGAGCTGCGCCAGCTCGGCGTCGCGGCCATAGAGTCCTTCGCGGAAGCGGAATCGTTCGGGCGATTCGCCCGCCCCGGGGGGAAACGGCCGAATCGTCCGGTCGGCCTCCCATTGCGCCAGGCAACGGGCAAGATCGGATGCCAGCCCGCTCGCGCTCTGGTAGCGGTCGCACGGGCTCTTGCCGAGCAGTTTCATCACGATGTCAGAGAGCTGCGCCGGCACCGATTCACGCCGGTGCATGGGCGGAGTGGGTTGCCTGGCCAGATGGCCATGGATCCATCCCGCCGGGCTCGATGCGGTCAGGGGCAACGTGCCCGTGAGCAGTTCGTAAAGCGTGACGCCCAGCGAGTACAGGTCGCTTCGTTGGTCGACGCGCCGATGGATGCGGCCGGTCTGCTCCGGTGCCATATAGGCGAACGTGCCGAACGTTGGGGCTTCGTCTCCCGGATCCTGGCCGGGCGGCACCGCGATGCCGAAGCCGGTCAGGCGGGCGGTGCCCGTCGCCGCATCGAACAGGACGTTTCCCGTACGGATATCCCGGTGAAGCCATCCCGCCTGGTGCATCTTCGAAACGGCGGTGGCCAGCGCGATCGCGATGGCCAGGAATCGCTCGATGGCCAGCGCCGGCCCGGCCAGCCGCGACGCGATGTCGCCGCCCGGATCGTGCAGCAGCAGTGCGCCGCTCTGCTCGACGAAGGCAAGCGGAACGACCGCCCATTCGCCATCGAGCCGCTCCTTCAGCCGGTCTTCGTGGCGCAGGCGGGCGCAATCCGGCTTGCGGCCGGGGCGGCCGACCGCTTCGACCACCAGCAGCGCAGATGCAAGGGGCTTCGCAGGGGAGGGGTGTCCGCGATAGATCCGGCGATCGGGCTCGTCGGACAGCAGTTCGATGTGGCCGCCGAACCAGCCGCCGGCTGGGCGCGGGTCATGCATCGCGACGATCTCCGTGCACGTCCTGTCTCCCTTGTCGGACTGGTCCGCGTAGTCGTGTAGCCGCGGCCAGCGCGGCCGTCGGGGTGCCATATGATCGCGCGAACCGTGCCGACTATCCAGCCCGCGGTATGCCGCTCGACATCATACAAAGCCATGATTTACGTGCGGGCCCAAATGCTGTTGCCTGCGGGCCCTTGGACAGGGGGCGGAGGCGCTGCCGCTGCGCCGAGACACCCGGCGGCGTCGATCCTGCCGCTGGCGATCGCCGTCGCGGCAAGGCGGTCGGTCCAGTGGCCGCTGACGATCAGGCCGCCACGATGCGCGAGCCGGACGCCCGCCGCGAACGGCTGGCAACAGGTGGCGTGGCCGGACCCTGTGGCCTGAAGGTGGACATAGGCCAGGGCTTCGGTGCCGACCGCGCGTACGGCCGCTTGCGCACGCGCCAGTTCCGCCGCCGTCGTCGGCAGGCTCAAGGTCAGCCCGACGCGGCCCGGCGGCCATGTGTTCAGCAGCGCCTGGACCGCGTCGCGCAGGAAGCCGCTGTCGGCCGACGTCCGGCCGATCCGATCCGGCCACGTACCGAGCGTCGCGGCAAGCTCGACCCCATCGAAGCCCGCGTCGATGGCCTGCTCCGCCGCGGTACGGTACGCGTCGAGCGCCGCATCGATCTGGTCCTCGTTCAGCGGCAAGCCGACCGCACCGGCCGATGCGCCGATGCGCGCCACGGCAATGCCGCCTGCCGCATGGATCGAACGCGTGGTCTCGAGCCAGCCATTGACCTCGCTGGCGCAGGCGATCCCCGTTGTCAGCGGATGACCCTGTCCGGCCAGCGCGCCGTCGGCCAGCGCGCAGACCCTCAATCGGCCTTCGGCGGTTCCGTGGCTGTCGGCCTGGCGGGCGCAGCGGACAGGGTCCGCCGGGGCGCCGACCATGAAGAGCCGGTGTCGCAGGCGTAGCGCGCCCAGGGTCAATGGCAGGAGCAGGACTCGAAATGGTTCGGCGGTCATGGTGGGGTGAGGCAGTTGCCGCGGGGACACCGTTGATGTTGGTCCAGCGGTGCGGCAGGGGCGAGTTATTCGTTGCTAAGAATCGCCCGGCATGGCCGCGGGCCGGCGGGAGTTGGGGCGGGCAGGGATCAGGCGCCCGCAGCGTTCTTAGCAAGTCTTAACTCGCGTTATGCGCAGGCGCCGACAAGAATGACCGCAATGCATTTCTGTCTCCACTGAGCTACAGATCCCCATGAATACGCCGCCAGCCGCCACGTTTGGCCTTGCCGCAAGGCGCGTTCCGCCGCCTCCGACCGCTCGCGCCGCGAGCTCGCTGCTCGAGCCCGGCGTCGCGCGACATGTGATGGACAACGGGGTGCCGGGGCGCGGCGCTCCGTTGTCACCGGGCGCCCGGGTTCAGGCACGGCGGGGGGCAAGCTGGCTGATGCCGGTCACGGTGTGGGAGTCGTCCGCGGATGGCGAGGCCGCGCCCGCACCGCCGCCTGTAGACGGCCATATCCTGGAGTGGCATTTGTCGGCCTCCACCGTGCAGCGGGTGTTGCCGTCCGGCCACATCATCGAAACGCTGCCGCCGAACGGCTTCCTGCTCCGCCCGATGGGGCTGTCGCTGCGGGTGAAGACGGCCGGCCCGACCTGCTACGTCCATTTCCATTTGGCCGACACCTTTCTGCGTACCGTCGCCGTGGACTGGCTCGGCGATGCGGCCGACTGCGACGGCTTGCTTTGCTGCGGGCAACTGATGAGAAGCGATGCTCAGCTTGTGTCGATGCTCGATGTGTATTTGCGCCGCGCGCTGGACCCTGACGAAGCGCCGACCCGGCTCGAAATGGACAGTCGCGCCCACCTGATTGCGTTGCAGGTCCTGCGGCGCCATTCCACGCTGGTCGAGGGGCAGCTCCGCGCCAGGCGCGGCGGCCTGGCGCCCCATCAGTTGAAGAAGGCCTGCGAGCTGATGACGCGCGATCTCGCCGAGGATATTCCGCTGAGCGTGCTGGCTGGCGAGATCGGCGTTTCGTACCATCACTTCTGCCACGCCTTCAAGATGTCCACCGGACAGCCGCCACGGCAATGGCTGGTCGAGCGCAGGGTCGAGGCCGCGTGCGAACTGTTGCGGACCACGCGCATGACGGTGACCGAGATTGCCGCTGCCGTCGGATATGACGACCAGAACCAGCTGCTGCGCGTGTTTCGCAGCAGGCGCGGGACCACTCCCGGCGCGTATCGGCGCGAATTCCAGGATGTCGCCGGCACCGCGGCCGTGGCCATGACCGTGGCCGCATGACGGCTTGAGGCCGAGCATGGAATCGGCTCGCCCGCCGCGAGCGCCCTGCAATGTGTCATACAATCGCCCGCTTTCGCCGGGCATGCCTTTGCCTCACCCGATTGGACTAATAGAAAGCTGTGATTCCGGCGCGCGCCCGCGTCACGGTATCTTCGCGCCGGAAGCCGTCATCGAGTCGGGGACGCAATGGTCGGGCGATTTCAATTCCTTGTTCCGGGAGCGAACGGCGCTGCCCTGATGGCGCGGCAGGGGCCATAGCCATGGCGCCCGAGGCGACGCTGAACTTCGGCCCTTTCAGCCTGCTCCCGCGTCAGCGCGTATTGCTGGAGGGCGGGGTGCCGGTACGGCTCGGCAGCCGCGCGTTCGATCTGCTGGTGACGCTGGTGGAGCGGGCTGGCGAAATCGTTCCGAACGCCGAACTGATGGCGCGCGTCTGGCCGAATGTGATCGTCGAATCCGGCGCGCTCAGGGTCCATCTGGCCGGCCTGCGCAAGGCGCTTGGCGATGGCCGGCAGGCACAGCGCTACATCGTCAACGTGCCGATGCAGGGCTACTGCTTCGTTGCTCAGGTCACGCCGGGAAGCGCGCCGGATTTGCCGGCAACGACTGCCTCCGAAGCAGGCGGAGCGGGCGGGATGGCCGGTGCAGGCGGCCCGATACCCACGGCAACAGGCACCGTGCCGGCCCCGCATGCGCCGATGGCGATGCCGCTGCCCGCGCAGGTAGCGCGCGTGATCGGCCGGGACGAGGTCGTCGCCGAACTGGTGCGGGAGCTGCCGCAGCGGCGGTGCGTCACGGTGACCGGACCGGCCGGAATGGGCAAGACCACGGTCGCACTCGCCGCGGCAAGGCAGCTTTCCCCTTCGTTTGGCCAGCACGCGGTATTCGTCAATCTGGCGCCGCTCAAGGACGCCTCGCTGGTCACCAACACCGTTACCGCCGCGCTCGGGATTTCCGCGCCCGGGGCGGCATCCTTGCACGTCCTGCTGACCCATCTGCGGGACCGTCGCGTCCTGATCGTGCTGGACAATTGCGAGCATGTGATCGAGTCCGCCGCGGAACTGGCCGAGGCGCTGCTGACAGGCGCGCCTGGCGTCCATTTGCTGATGACCAGCCGCGAGCCGCTGCGCATCCACGGCGAATGGGTCCAGCGGCTCGGCTCGCTCAGCGTACCTCCCATGCTGGAAAAGCTCAGCGTGCACCAGACACTCGGCTATGCGTCGGCGGACCTGTTCGTCGAGCGCGTCAGGGCCAGCCTAGATTCGTTCGAGCTATGCGAAGCCGATCTGCCGGCCCTTGGCCGGATTTGCCGCGCGCTCGACGGCATACCGCTGGCACTTGAACTGGCGGCCGCGGGGGTGGACCGGCTCGGCATGCGTGGCGTGGCTGCCCATCTCGACGATCGGCTCGGCCTGCTGACCCGTGGACGCCGCACCGCGCTGCCGCGCCACCAGACTCTTCGGGCGGCGCTGGACTGGAGCTATGCGCTGCTGCCCGAACCGGAGCGCTGCCTGCTGCGAAGCCTGTCGATCTTCCGTGGCCGGTTTACCGCGGAAGGGGCCAGGGCCCTGATGGACGGCTGCGCGATGGCCGGCGATGTCGACGAGCATCTGTACAACCTGGTCAGCAAGTCGCTGCTGATGTCGGACGTCAGTGGGGAGGTCGCGCAGTACTGGCTGCTGGAGACCACGCGCGAGTATGGGCTGGCGCAGATGGAAAGCCATGGCGAAACGGCCAGGGTGTCGCGCCTGCATGCCGGCCACATGGTGCAGCTCGCCGACGCGGCCGAACGCGCGAGGCCGCATCAGCCGCAGGGCGAATGGCTGGCGCGACATGCCTACCTGCTCGACGACTTTCGCTTCGCGCTGCACTGGAGCCTGTCCGAGCGCGGGGATCTGAACATCGGCGCCGCGCTGGCCGGCGCCTCCGCGCCGCTGTGGTACGCGCTGTCCCATATGGCCGAATACCTGTCGCTGGTCGAGCGACTGCTCGAACTGCTGCCCGGTACGGACGCGCTCGACCCCGCTCGCGAGATCGCGGTGCGCGAGGCCCACGGCCATGCACTGTGGAACAGCCGTGGTGCAGGACCCGCTGCCATCGCGACCTTCGAGCGTGCGCTGGAGCTTGCGCAGCGGACCAATTCGATTCCAGACCAGCTGCATGCGTTATGGGGCCTGTGGCTGGTCAGCAATTCGTTGGGGGACTATCCGCTGACCGTCCGCCGGGCCAATCAGTACGGGGAGCTGGCTCCGCTGACCGGCAATCCTGCCGATGCGGTGGTGCATGACAGGATGATGACGCTGAGCATGCATTTCACGGGCCAGCATGCCAGGGCGAACTTCCACGCGCGGCGGGTGCTGGCACAACCGTTGAACGTCAATGTCAGCGCGCGGCGCAGTGGCTTCCAGTTCGACCAGCGCGTGGCGGCGCTGATGACGCTGGCGCGCATCCTGTGGCTACAGGGTTTTCCGGATAGCGCGCTCGATCATGCGGAAGGAGCGGTCGAGCGGGCGCTGAACATCAACCATTCGCTGTCGCTGTGCTTTGCCATCTCGGTGGGGTGCGGGCCGGTGGCATTCTGGAGCGGCGACGGCGAGCGGGCCGAGCGCTATACCGCTCTGTTGCGCAAACGCGCGGCGGAGTATGCACTGACGTTCTGGGGCCATTTCGGCGAAGGCTATGCGCTGGTGCTCGGCCGTCGTCGCGGCGACGTCGACCACGCCGACGTTCCGGCAAATTGGCCGCGATCGCTTCGGGACACGCTCTGCACACTCGACGCGGACCTGGTCCAGACGGCGGATTTCGAACGCGGCCGGACCGAGGTGGTACCGTGGATCTCCCCCGAGCTGTTGCGGATCGAGGGCGAACGCCTGCGCCGTCTTGGCGATGCCGAGGCCGCGGAGCGATCGATGCGGGCGGGCCTGGCGATGGCCGACGAACAGGGCGCCCGGTCCCTGTCGCTGCGCTGCGCGATGAGTCTGGCGGACCTTCTGGCTGATGTCGGATCGCGCGGCCCGGCGATCGACGTGCTGGCGCCGGTGTATGAAGCCTTCACCGAGGGATTCGGCACGGCGGATCTGCAGGCAGCCTCGTGCCTGTTGAAGCGGCTGGCGTGAGGGCGCCGGTGGTCAGGCGATCGCGCTGGCGCCGATGCTGTCGAGCACGAAGCGGACGCGGGTGGCCACGTCGGCTCGCGGCAGTTCGATCAGCGTATAGCCGCAATCGCGATACGCCTGCGCGACGGCATCAAAGGTGCGCTCGGCTTCGTCCAGCGATTGCTTGCGCTCCGCGTCCTGCCGATAGATTTCCGGCCACGGCGGTGCGATGAAGACCTGTTGCCGATAGCGAAACGCGGCGGCGGCCCGCAGCAGATGCTCCGGCACCGGCAGTTCGCACAGCCGCAGATAGCCGATGACGTCCGGCACGCCGCGATCGAACAATACCGGGCCCGCTTGCCGCTGCCCCATGCGATAGGACCTCAGTTCCCAGCCGAGCATCGCCTCGGCGAAGGCCTGCCGGTCGCGCCACGGCAGCGCGGGGCCGTCGATCGCGACCTGATCCTGGATGATGCCGCGGCCCGCTTCTTCCGAGCGGGCGTAGCCTTGCTGCTCGAGCGCATCGATCAGCGTGCTCTTGCCCGAGCCCGGGCCGCCGGTGAAGACGATCAACCGGGCGGTATTGTCGGTGCCGCGGGCGGCGGCATGGCGGCCCGTCAGGCCCATGTCTTGTGCTGACATTGCTCCTTCCTCGAGTTGGGGAGTATGGGGTGCTTCGGTTTGGCGCACTCGCGCCGTGGCTACTTCGACGTGGCGATGCGCGCCGTCAACAGCGGGTAGGGATTGATGGCGCCGGCCGGCGTATAGATGCCGTAGTGCAGATGCGGCGGCGTACCGCGCGCGTTGCCGGTATTGCCGACATAGCCGAGCACGGTGCCCGGCATGACGCGATCGCCGGGCGCGATCTCGCCATAGCGGTCGAGGTGGGCGTAGTAGTGCATCTGCCGGCCCGGTCCCATGACCCACACGACCTGGCCGCCGAGATTGTTGGTGCCGACGCGGGACACGATGCCTTCTGTCGCCGATACGACTTCGCGTCCGCGCGGCGCGAAGATGTCGATGCCCTGATGCTGGCGGCCGCCCGAGCGCGCGGCATTCCAGGTATCGCGCAAGGCGTTGGCCGATACGCCGGCGACCGGTATCGGCAGCGCTTTGGGCGCTGGCATCGCGGCAAGGCGCATGCCGTAGAACAGGCGGTCCAGCACGGGCTGGACGCGCGGCCAGGCCCACCAGGCGGCTGCCGCGAAGACAGCGACCCACAACCACCCCGAACGCCTGCGCAGGATCGACACGGGGATCAGCCTGCCGCGGGGTTTGCCGATCCGCGCGGACTCAGGCTGTTGCCCTGGTGGTCGCGATCGACACGCCGGCTTGCAGTGTAAGCGTGACTGGCGTCTTGCCGGCGATTTCCAGCAACCGTTCCCATTGCGCGTCGCTCAAGGCCGCCGACGTGTGCAGCGTGCGCTCGATGCGCGTATCGCCGTCACGGTTCTTCAGCAGCGTCAGCTCCACGCGAAGATCGCCGAGGTCCCAGCCCTTGCGGTCCGCATACATCCGCAGCGTGATCGCGGTGCACGCGCCCAGCCCGGTCAGCACATAGTCGTACGGAGCCGGCCCGGCATCCTGTCCGCCGGCCCTGGCGGGCTCGTCGGACACCAGCTGATGCTTGCCGGTGGTGATCTCGTGCCGGTAATTCGGTCCGGAGGCGCGGACGCTGGCGTGGGAAACCGGGGTCATGAAGGGGCTCCTGTCGGCGACTTCGAACGGCGAAGGGTCTGCGCAATGCCGCACCGCGGCGGCGCATGGCAGTGCTGCCTACACTATCACTTCGGGCTGGACCCGTACACTGGAACGCCGAAAGCCTGCGCCGGAAATCCAGCGGATTGCCATCGCCTTACCATTGGCGGCCCTCGCATATGTACGTGCATCGGGTCCCATGGACGCCGACACATATGCGGATATTGCCAGCGACCCAGGAGGCTTCCCAATGCCCGAAGTCGAAACTGGAGTACGAATATTTGTCCCCCAATACGGCAGCGATCTCGGCTTCCACGTCGTTGAAGTCCTTGCCGAGATACTTGTCAGCCTGGCGTACGAACTCCCTTCCACGGTCTGCCCAGGCATCTTGCTCTACGCGTGCCAGCCGATGGCGTTTGCGCTGCCACAAGATCCAGGCGGCAAGGCATCCGAGCGCCGCAGCTTCGATCAATATCAATGACATCTGGATTCTGCCGGGCCCACTGCGGGATCCAGCGTCGCGTTGACGGTTACTGGCGCATCGACCCGCCAGGCACCCCGTTCCCAACGGTGTCGGACGGCGCGGGAACGAAGCGCTGCAGGGCTGGCATTGTTGTCCAGTCGAATGCCGGTGCAGCAGAAGCTCTCACCATCGGATGACCAGTGCAGCATGGGTTCGAACTTCCAACTGACCAAAAGGCCGGAGGGTCTGGAGTCGATCCACAGCTCGGCCAGGGGCTGAAGAATGAAGTCGTGCGGCTCTGCCTTGTCCGCCAACGACGCTGGTAGCCACAGTCGTCTGCCGACCGTGATTTGGCCCGGCGAGGGCGTGTCCCTTGGCGCCTCACTTCCCGCGCCTTCCAGCCACATGCTTTCGCGAACCCGGATATCGGCGACAGGGATGAATGGCTCAGGCATGACGATGGCTTTGACCGCGGAAACCGAAATTTTGACCCGCCTATTGGCGGCAGTACGTCCGTATACGTAGTAGCCGTCGACGTAGTCCACACAAGACAAAGCGCGCTTCCCCGCCAATGTATAGCTGCGCGCTTCTTCCCTGTCGTGGAGACAGATGCCGTCGTAAAAGGGCAGAGTGGTGACGAAATAGCGGCCGTCGTCCGAGAACCCGGCCCCCCGCCCCGCGTTATCGATCAGCGTTCCGTCCGGCAGTAGATAGGTGTAACTCAAGGGGCCGCCCATGCGAACCTCCTTGCATTCGATGCAGCGCGTTACGCCTCCTGTGGGGCATTGAAGATACTGTCCGTCGTGCCAAGCACGAGGGGGTCCCGTACGGTCGGACTCGAACGGGTTGGGGGGACGTCCCCAACTGGTCGCTGCGCGTATCCGGTTCTCCACTGCCAGGCAGCATACTGCCACCGCGACGCCGAGCGCCGCGCCAAACCACGGATTGGAGCTGGCCACGAATGCGGCGATTCCCAGCCCGATCGCCCAGCCCTGTAACAGTTCTCCCAGGGCGTCGAAGCTGTGGCGACGCTGGCGAACCCATGCAATCCAGTAGCCAAGGCAAAGGAACCCCCATACCGAGAATGCCAGCGGTAGCGGCAGAAGACTCGGCGCGACCAACGGAACGCCGATGCATGCGGCGTTGAACAGAATCGCAAGAAAGGTCGATAGCAGCGGCCGCATTCCGGGCGGTGATCTCCTGGCATGGCAAGCTGCCAGTTTATCGCGGCTGCGCGCCATCAGAGCACCGCGGAGCACCGCGCGCGGCCGTGCATCCTGCCATCGATGCCCGGCAACGACGCACCGTGTTCGGTTCAGGTGTGTGCCTCAATTCGTCGTCAACACCCGCACCGGGCCGCGCCGCTCCAGCATGTCCACGACGACATGCCGGCCCGAGCGCCGCAGCGCGACGTCGGCCGAGCCCCCGCCGACCGCGAGGTTGCGGAAGACCACCTCGTCGAGGAAAGCCGGCAGAGCCGGCTCGTCGAAGGTGATATGCACGCGTTCGGTGTCGAAGCCCAGCCCCAGGCTGGCCTGCAGCATGTACAGCGGTGCGGCCGCGGCCCAGGCCTGCGGGATGCAGGCGACCGGATAGAAGGTCGGGCCTTGTGTGCCCTGGCGCGGGAAGCCGCAGAACAGCTCGGGCAGGCGCCGCAGGTCGATATAGGTGGACGCCGCGAACAGGCCCTCGAAGATCCGTGCCGCCTCGCGATGGAAGCCGTAGCGCGCCATGCCTCCGGCGATCAGCGCATTGTCGTGCGGCCAGACCGAGCCGTTGTGATAGCTCATCGGGTTGTAGCGCGCCTCGTTCGACGCGACGGTACGCACGCCCCATCCGCAGAACGACGTTCCCGACATCAGCGTGCGGACCACCGCGGGCGCGCGTTCGGGAAACGCGATGCCGGTCAGCAGCGCATGACCCGCATTCGACGTGCGCACCCGGCAGGGGCGCTTGTCGCCGTCGAGCGCGAGCACATAGGTGCCAAGCGCTTCGTCGAAGAACTCCGCATCGAACGCCGCGCGCAGCGCCTCGGCGCGCGCCGCGCATTGGGTCGCACGCTCGGTCATGCCCAGTTGCGCGGCGATGTCGGCGCCGGCCTGCCAGGCGCCGTAGACATAAGCCTGGACCTCGGCCAGCGCGATGGGACCCTTGGCCAGCGTGCCGTCCGCATGGAAGACCGAGTCCTGACTGTCCTTCCAGCCCTGGTTGACCAGCCCTTCGGTGGTGCGCCTGCCGTACTCGACGAAGCCGTCGCCATCGCGGTCGCCATAGCGCTCGATCCACTGCAGGGCTGCCTCCAGGTTCGGCCACAGCCGCTGCAGCGTGCCGAGGTCTCCGGTGCGATGCAGATAGGCGCCGGCCAGCATCACGAACAGCGGCGTCGAGTCGATGCTGCCGTAGTAGCGGCGGAACGGCACCTCGCCCAGTTCGGCCATTTCCCCGTGCCGCACCTCGTGCAGGATCTTGCCGGGCTCGGCATCGGCGGCGGCATCGTTGTCGGTGGCCTGGTTGGCCGCCAGATAGCCGAGCACGCCGCGCGCGATATTCGGGTCCAGCCATAGCGTCTCGAGCGCGGTGATCAGCGCGTCGCGGCCGAACACGGTGCTGAACCACGGAATGCCCGCGTAGGGATAGGGACCTTGCGGCGTATCGGTGATCAGCATGTACAGGTCGGACACGCTGCGCCGGACCGCCTCGTTGAAGATCTCGTTCGACGTGACGATCGACGCCGCGCGCGAGGCCGAGTTGCGCAGGGCCCGCCGGGCATCGCGCAGCGCGCTGAAGAACGTGCAGCGCGTCTGCTGCGGAATCTCGCCGATGCCGCAGCGGATCTCGACAAACAGCAGCCGTGCTTCCTTCGGCTGCAGCTCCATCGTGAACCTGGCGCAATTGCCGGTCAGCCGGGTCGGCGCCGGATCGAACAGCAGCGCGGTGTGCCGGCTCTGCTGGTCCAATCCGGTATAGCCGAGAATGACCCAATTGTTCGTGATGCGGGGCGGGTGGTGTTCGCCGCGGCGTTCGCGCTTCGAGCCGCGGACTTCGAACAGGTCGGCGAAGTCCGCGGCAAACGCCAGTTCGAGCTGGATGCGGCGAGGCTTATCGTCGAAGTTGCGGATCAGCAGCCGCTCGTAGCACGTCGCATTCCACAGGAAGCGCGAGCGGCGCAGATGCAGCACGTCGTGTTCGACCGTCAACTGGCCATCGCCATCGAACAGATCGGGATTGGTCAGGTCGCAGGTCAGCGTCGCGTTGTCGTCGCGCAGCGTCGACGACAGCAGCATCGGCCGCGCGCCATCGATTGACAGGAACAGGTGCGACAGGTGGCGGCAATCCCGATGGAACACGCCCTCGGGACTGCCGGGACCGGACAGCGCATCGCCATTGTGGTCGAACACGGCGAAGGTATCGCCATGCTTGAGCGTGCGCGGCCTTCGTTCCTGCAGAGACGCGGCGGCCGGGATGAAGAACTGGGCGAGCTGGGTACCGCCGGGCCCGCTGGGCGCCGGCGCGTGGGTAGCGGCAACAGTGCTGGCGGTTGGCATCGTCGCGATCCTTTGCGGTTCAGGCGAGGGCGCGCAGACCGACGCGATCGCTGCCGATCGCGCCGCCCACCGTTGCACCCATGGCACGGCGCAGCAGCGCACCGGCGTTCAGGTCGGCCAGGCTGCGATAGATCTCGACATACCGCTGCGCCATTTGTTCCACGGTGAAGCGGCGCTCGAAGGTGGCGCGGATCCGGCCTCGGTCCAGATCGTCGATGCGTCCGACCGCTTCCGCCGCCTGCTCGATGTCGTCGACGATGAAGCCGGTCACGCCTTCGTCGATGACTTCGGGCACCGAGCCGCAGCGATAGGCGATCACCGGTGTGCCGCAGGCCATCGCCTCGATCATCACCAGGCCGAACGGCTCCGGCCAATCGATCGGAAACAGCAGCGCGCGCGCATTGCCGAGGAATTCGGCCTTCTGGTGCTCGTTGATTTCGCCGATGAACTTGACCTTCGGATGCGCGGCGATCATCGGCGCGATGACCTCGTCCCAATAGGCCTGGTCGGCCTTGTCGATCTTGGCGGCGATCTTCAGCGGCATGCCGGTGCGCGCGGCGATTTCGATCGCCCGGTCGGGCCGCTTTTCGGGCGAGATGCGGCCGAGGAAGGCCAGATAGCCGCCCTTGGGCTCGGCACTGAACGGCAACAGGTCGCGCGGCAGGCCATGGTGCACCGTGCCGACCCAGTTGACGGGCGGCATCGGCCGGCGCTGGTCGTCGGAGATCGACACCAGCGGGAATTCGGGAAATGCACGATAGAAGGGAACCAGATCGGGCAGGTCGAGCCGGCCATGCAGCGTCGTGACGGTGCGCTCGGCAATATCGCGGATCAGCGGGAAATGCAGCAGATCGATGTGGAAGTGCAGCACGTCGAAGTCATCGGCACGCCGACGGACCTCGTCCAGCATCATGATGTGATAGGGAATCGGGTCTTTCACCCGGGGATCGAGCCGTAGCGCGATGTCGGAGCCGCGTACCAGCTTCGCGGCGGTCCTGGAGTCGCCGCTGGCGAACAGGGTCACGTCGTGACCCTGGCGGACCAGCTCTTCGGTCAGATAGGACACGATGCGCTCGGTGCCGCCGTAGAGCTTGGGCGGGCAACGCTCGGCAAGCGGGGCGATCTGGGCAATCTTCATCAGCAAACCTCCTCTTCAAGCGAAGTTGACTGTCCGGAAGCCGCGTGGCCGCGATGGCCGACGCGGCGCGGGTGCCGTTCCAGAGAAGACGGGCCGACGCCAAAATAGGGGCGGCTGTGTGACCTTCAAGAGCCCGTCCCCCCAAATTTTTTGGCGGCGCGCAGCGGCGCCGCCCTTCTGAATCAGTTATATGCGATGCCGAAACGGTGTGAAGAGCGGGCCGCATGACGGCCCTTGCCGGAGGGTGTTCAGGGTTCAACGCTGGCCGTCGCCGAGACCATGGCGGGCATGCCATTGCGCCAGCGATTCCTCGGGCCATTGGCCGCAATGGACATGGCCCTTGCCGCGCGGCACGTCGACCCAGGGCGCCGCATAGTCCAGCGCCGCCTCGACGACCTCGGGCGGCCGCGGCAGCGGGGTATCGATCGCCGACGCATGCGGATGGACCAGCTCCGGCCAGCGCGGATCCCACAGCCACAGCGGGCTGCCGCACTTCAGGCAGAAATGGCGCGATGCCGGCGAGCGAGTCGCGCGCTTGCCTGGCTCACGCATCACGGCGTGATAGATGCCCAGATGCTTGCGGCCCCGTACGCGCAGCGTGTCGGCGTCGGCGCCCAGATTGATCGCATAACCGCCCGACCCCGCCGTCTTGCGGCAG
The DNA here is from genome assembly GCF_013347325.1 of Cupriavidus gilardii. Classification (NCBI taxonomy): domain Bacteria; kingdom Pseudomonadati; phylum Pseudomonadota; class Betaproteobacteria; order Burkholderiales; family Burkholderiaceae; genus Cupriavidus; species Cupriavidus gilardii. The sequence continues at coordinate 512,297 of NZ_CP054624.1, forward strand.
ATCGAGCAATGGCAATGCATGAACGGGTAATACGAAGACGACTCGACGCTGAAATGCACCGCGCCGCAATGACAGGAGCCTTCCAGATGCATGGCGACCTCATCTTCCAGAGTGGTGGATCGAGGTTCTTATTGTGAAAGCGGATCGGCGCAATACCAAACCAATGCCAATCCGCTTGACGGGCTGCAGGGAAGCCACTGCGCAAAACAAAAAGCCCGCCGATCTTGCGATCGGCGGGCTTTCTGCTTGTTGCTGGCGGAGTGGACGGGACTCGAACCCGCGACCCCCGGCGTGACAGGCCGGTATTCTAACCGACTGAACTACCACTCCTTGTCGGCATCCGGAGGCCATTGGCATCCGGTCAAGCTGGCGTCCCCTAGGGGATTCGAACCCCTGTACTCACCGTGAAAGGGTGATGTCCTAGGCCTCTAGACGAAGGGGACTGGAACCGTTTCGCTGGCGCTGTGTTTTGCGTAGCGAGGGGCGCAAGTATAACGCTGTTTTTTTCGGATGTGAAGCGTCTTCGATGCAATTGGCGAATCGGCGGACACGGCAGATGCCTATGGCATCATTCCGGCACGACAACATGAGGATGGACATGATTCAGGACACGCACAGCAAGCTGATCGGATACCTGCTCTGGATCTTCGGGTTCACGGGCTCGCATCGCTTCTACTATGGCAAACCGGTGACAGGCACGATCTGGTTCCTGACGCTGGGTCTGCTCGGCATCGGCTGGCTGATCGACCTGTTCCTGATTCCCGGCATGGACAGGGATGCCGACCGCCGTTTCACCTCGGGCCGCGTCGATTTCAATATCGCCTGGATTCTGCTGACCTTCCTCGGCATCTTCGGCGTGCATCGGATGTATATGGGCAAATGGCTGACCGGCCTGCTGTATCTGGTGACCGGCGGCTTTTTCCTGATTGGGGTGCTGTACGACTTCTGGACGCTCAACGATCAGGTGTCCGACAAGAATCGCGTGTTCTCCTGAGCGGTGGACCGTTTCGATTGCGCACGGAGCGCTGACCGATGGCAGGCAGGCAAGGCACGCTCGGCCTGAAAGGCATCGCGCTGCTGGAGGCGGCCAAGGGCGCGCTGGTGGTGCTGGCCGGCATCGGCCTGGCGGCGCTGCTGCATCGCGACGCGCAGGCACTGGCCGAGGCGATCGTCGCGCGGCTGCACCTGAATCCGGGCAGCCGCTATCCGACGATCTTCCTGTCGCTGGCCGCGCATCCGGACGATCCGCGCCTGTGGGCCATCGGCGCGTCGGCCGCGGTCTATGCGGCGATGCGCTTCGCCGAGGCCTACGGGCTTTGGCACGAGCGCGCCTGGGCGCAATGGCTGGGGGTCTGGTCCGGCGCGATCTATATTCCGGTGGAACTTTACGAAGCGGCGCGGCATCCGACTTGGATACACATCGGCGTGGCCGTCGCCAACATGGCGATCGTTGCCTATCTGGCCGCGAGCCTGGCTCGCCGTCGCGGCACACCGCGATGACGGGCGGCTGATCCCGGCATGATCCCTGCAACGGCTGCAACGGAGACGGCCAGGGTCGTCGACAGGGACCGCCGAAGGCCGACCACGCGAGGAGCCCGATATGCCTGAATCGAACGATCCGACCCGGCCATCGGCCGATCCATCGGCACGGCCGCGGCATTTCTCGATGATCCGCGAGCTGGCGCTGGCCGACGTCTTCACGCTGGCCAATGCGGGCTGCGGCATGGCGTCGGTGTTCTTCGCGATGTTCTACATCGACAGCCAGTCGCTGCGGCATTTCCTGATCGCGGCGGCCTTCGCGCCCGCGGCCTTCTTCTTCGACGTGATCGACGGCCGTGTCGCGCGCTGGCGCCATGCGCATTCGGCGCTGGGCCGCGAGCTCGATTCGCTGGCCGACATCATCTCGTTCGGCGTCGGCCCCGCGGCGCTGGCCTTTGCCGCCGGCATGCGCGGTGGCTGGGACCTGATTGCGCTGATCTATTTCGTCTGCTGCGGCGTCAGCCGGCTCGCGCGCTTCAATGTCACGGCCGAATCGCTGTCCGGGGCCAGCGGCAAGGTCGCCTATTTCGAGGGCACGCCGATCCCGACCAGCGTGGTGCTGACCGGCGTGCTCGCACTGTGCGCCTGGCAGGGGCGCATTGGCGACGCGCTGCTCGGCGGCGCCTGGACGCTGGGCCCCGCGGTGCTGCATCCGCTCGCGCTGCTGTTCGTGCTGTCGGGCTCGCTGATGATCAGCAAGACGCTGCGGATTCCGAAGTTCTAAGGCGGCGATCGTCTATCGCAGGCCCTTATTGCAGCCTTTATCGCAGTCGCTATCGCAGCGACAGCCATACGGTCTTCGGCTCGGTGAAGTTCTGCAGCGCCGCGTCGCCATGCTCGCGGCCCAGGCCCGAGTCGCCGGCCCCGCCCCAGGGCAGCCGGACATCGGTATAGCCATAGGTATTGATCCATACGGTGCCCGCCTTCAACTCGCCGGCGACGCGGTGCACGCGGCCGATGTCGGCGCTCCAGACGCCCGCCGCCAGGCTGAACGCGGTACCGTTGGCGATGCGGATCGCATCGGCTTCGTCGTCGAAGGGAATCACGCTGGCCACCGGGCCAAAGATCTCCTCCTGCGAAATGCGCATCTCGTGCGCAACGTTGGCGAACACCGTGGGCGCGACGAAATAGCCGCGCTCTCCGACACGCATGCCGCCGGCCACCGCCGACGCGCCTTCCTGCTTGCCGATCTCGATATAGTCGAGCACCGTCTTCAATTGCGCGGCCGACACCAACGGACCCATCGTCGTATCGGGCAAGGCCGGGTCGCCGACGCGGATCGCGCGGGCTCGTTCGGCGAGCCGCTCGACCACCTCGTCGTAGACGGCGCGGTGCGCGAGAATGCGCGAGCCCGCCGAGCAGACCTGGCCGGCGTTGAAGAAAATGCCTGACGCCGCGGCGCGTACCGCCGCGTCGAGATCCGCGTCGGCAAAGATGAGGTTGGCCGATTTGCCGCCCAGTTCGAGCGTGACGCGCTTGAAGTTGCCGGCCGCCCCCTGCATGATGCCGCGGCCCACGCCGGGCGAGCCGGTGAACGTCACCTTGTCGACGCCGGGATGTCCGACCAGCGCATCGCCTACCACGCTGCCCTTGCCGGTGACGATATTGAGCACGCCGGGCGGCAGGCCCGCTTCGAGCGCCAGTTCACCGATGCGCAGTGCCGACAGCGGCGTGATTTCCGCGGGTTTGACGATCACGGTGCAGCCGCAAGCCAGCGCCGGCGCGATCTTCCACATGCCGATCATCAGCGGGAAATTCCACGGCACGATCGCGGCCACCACGCCGACCGGCTCGCGCACCGTATAGGTCAGCGCATCGGGGCGGGCCGGTATCACGTCGCCGTGGATCTTGTCCGCCCAGCCGGCGTAGTAGCGCACGGTGTCGATCACCGCCGGCATATCCTGCCGCCGCACCGCAGCCAGCGGCTTGCCCGCGTCGAGGCTTTCCAGCGCGACCAGCTCGTCCTGATGGGCCTCGAGCAGATCGGCGAAGCGGTGCAGCATGCGGCCGCGCTCGGCGGCGCGCATCCGGCTCCAGCCTTTCAGCGCGCGGCGCGCGGTCTGCACCGCCAGCTCGACTTCGGCCGGGCCGCCTTGGGCAACCGTGGCGATCGGTGTCTCGGTGGCGGGATCGATATCGGTCGAATAGGCGCCGGAAACGGGCGCGACGCGCTCGGCGCCGATCACCAGGTCGTGGCGCGGTATCGAAGACGAATTGGGCCAGATCGGTGAATTCGGGGAGGGCAGCGGACTCGTTGGGGGCAAAGGCGACGGCATGATGGCTCCTCACGGGATCGACCCGATGCAGTGTCGATTCAGTGTCCGCAAGCGCGGAGCCAAAGTCCAATTAATAGACCGGATTGATTTATCAAAAAAACTTATCAAGCTGCAACGGCCGCGTTGTAGCCCGGTCGCGCCTAACCCGGCGCTGCGTTTTCCGGTGCGGCCAGCGCCACGATCGCCGCATGGAATTCCGCGGCCACCACGGGCTTGTGCAGCAGCACCGTGCCGCTCGCATGCACGCTGCGCAGCCGGTCAGCCGCGGTATCGCCGGTAATGATGATCGCCGGTACCGCTTCTCCCAGTTGCCTGCGCAGCGCGGCCATGGCCTGCAGGCCGTCCCGGTTTCCGCGCAGCCGATAGTCCGCGACGATCAGATTGGGCCGGAACGCCGGCAGGCAGGCCAGCGCATCGCGTTCGGACTCCGCTGCCCGGGATTCGCATTGCCAGCCCGACAGCAATTCGGTCATCGCCAGCCGGATATGCGGATCGTCGTCGATGACCAGCGCGCGCACGGCGGGCAGCGGCTTCAACCGGGCCGGGGTATCGCTCGGCCGCCGATGTACCAGCGTGTCCAGGCCGGCCGGCGGCAGCCAGACCCAGGGCAGCGCCATGCGGAACACCGAGCCGCGCCGCGGCGTCGAGGCCAGCGTGACTTCGGTCGACATCGTCCTTGCGAGCCCGCTGGCGATCGACAGTCCCAGCCCCAGGCCCTTGCGCTGATCGCGCTCGGGATTGCCGAGCTGATGGAACTCCTGAAAGATCGCCGCGTGCTGCGACGGCGGGATGCCGATCCCCGTGTCCCACACTTCCAGCACCGCGTGTTCGCCGCGCCGGCGGCAGCCCACCAGCACGCCGCCGCGTTCGGTATAGCGGATCGCATTGGCGATCAGATTGCGCAGCACCAGTTCGACCAGCGCCGGATCGGCAAAGACCGCGCAGGTCGTCTCGCGCGTGCGGTAGACCAGGCCGCGCGCCTCCGCCAGCGGCGCGAATTCATTCTCGAGCCGGTAGAGCAGCGGTTGCAGCCGGAACGCCATCGGGCGGGCCTGCACGACGCCCGCTTCGAGCTTGGAGAAGTCCAGCAAGGTGTTCAGCATTGCGCGCGCGGCATCCGAGGCCGATTCGATATGCGTCAGCAGCTGGCGCTGCTTGTCGTCGAGCGCGGTTCGGCTCAGCGAGACCAGGAACAGACCCAGCGCATGCAGCGGCTGGCGCAGATCGTGGCTGGCCGAGGCAAGAAACACCGATTTCGCGCGGCTGGCCTGTTCGGCCTCGCGCTGGGCCGATTCGGCGCGCGTGGTTTGTTCCCGCAGTTGCCCGATCAGTTCGATATTTTCGAAGCGCAGCGCAATCGAATGCCGCGCCACGCGGGCGTAGTTGCGCGCAAAGATGATCAGCACGATCAGATAGAGCGGTGTCGCCAGGAACATCGGCAGATAGTCGGGGTCGCCGGTGGCCAGAAAGCTGATCCATACCGGCAGGATCGCCGGCACGAAGAAGCCGACGGCGACCGGCAGGCAGGCCGAGAACACCGCGAGTGCCGCGGCGCTCATGCCGGCGATCAGACACAGCACCGAAATGACGATGGGCGGCTGGCGCACATCCAGATAGAGCAGGGCGATCAAGCCCCACAGCGAGCCGATGCAGGTCAGCAGCACCGTCATCCAGCGCGCGTAGTACGGCGCGCCGGCCTCGGTGGTGCGGGCCGGCATCCGATGGCGGCCGAGCACGCCGTAGGCGCAGGCCAGCGTCATCGCGGCCATCCATGGCCACGCCAGCGGACGATCGCCGGACAGCACCAGCCCCGCCGTCAGGAACCAGGATGCCAGCGCGCAGCCGACCATGGCGACGCTGAAGCTCTGGTCCAGCAGGTCCATCTGCGCCGCCAGCAGCCGGCCCTCGTCGAAGCGCGGCAGCAGGGGAAGGCGACGGCGGGCGCGGGCGGGCTTCACCGCACGGCCTGTATCAGGCCGCGCCGCTGCGCCTCGATGATGGCCTCGACACGGCTGACCACGCCAAGGTGATCGAGAATGGCGGCGACATGCACGCGCACCGTGTTCTCGGACAGGCCGAGATGGTGCGCAATGATCTTGTTGGACCGGCCCAGCGCCAGCTGCCCCAGCACCTCGAGCTGGCGCGGTGTCAGTTGGCTCGGCAGGTAGCGTGCCGCGCCGGTCGCGAACTGGCCCGGCACGACGGCGTCATCGGCCGCGCAGAAGAAGTAGCTGCCGCCCTGCAGGCAGCGGGCGATCGCCTGCTCGATCTGCCTGGCCTCCGCCGATTTCGGCAGGAATCCGGCCACGTCCTTGAGCACCTCGGCGGGAATCGCATCGCGGCCGGACGTGCCGGAGACGATCAGGATGCGCGCCGCGGGGAAATGCCGGCGCAGCACGCGCACCCCCTCGATGCCGTTCAGGCCGGGCAGCTGGATATCGAGCAGGATGATGTCGATCGCGGCACCGGCATGGTGCTGCACCGCCTCCATCACCGTGCCGGCCTCGGCGATCGCGGATACGCTCTGGCTGTCGGCCAGCAGCAGCCGCAGCCCGGTTCGGAACAGCGTATGGTCGTCGATCAGCAGCAGGCGGGCATCGGGCATGGCGGTCGGAGATGGGCCGGTCATCGGCATCGCACGACAGGGCCGATGCACGCCGATCGCGGCTGCCGGCCCTCGTCAGTGCTGGATTGGAATCGATTCCCGCCCGCTTGTCCATGCCCGCCGATCGGGCGCCGCCTAGTCCGGAAGGATTATTGGCGGGATGGGCGCATGGTGCGAGGATGCGCCGTGAGCGAAACCGCGACTCGCTCATACCACTTTGGAATACCCGCACCTCCCGGCTGCGGGTATTTTTTTGACTTGGCCTGGTCGATCGATATGGCCGCCGTGCATGGCAATCATTGACCGCCATGATCGCCATGACCGCGCGGCCATGCAGCAGACATCATGCCGCCTGGTCCAGCGGCCATACCCGCGTATCGCGCGGCGTATCGAAGCGATAGTCGCTGTAGGGCCGCGCAAACAGCTCGGCGCCGAGGCGCTCGGCCTGCGCCATCGCATCGGTCGGATCGCGCACCACCTCGCCGCGGCGATTGCCGGTGCCGCGCACCACGCCCGCCAGTTGCGAATCGGTATAGCGGGCATACTCCTGCAATTGATGGACGATGCCGAGCGCCGCGCCGGCATAGCTCTCCTCGGAGGCCAACACGAGCCCCAATCGCTTGCGGGCGAGCCTGGGCACCACATTGGCGGAATCCGGATGCGAGGCGGCGTAGTAGCAGAACATCCGGTCGAAGAAGGCCTTGGTCTGCGCCGACAGGCCATACCAATAGATCGGCGAGCAGAACACCACGCCGGCCGCGGGCAGGAAGTCCTGCAGCAACAGTTCGCGATAGCCGTCGTCGATGCCGCAGCTGCCATCGGGACGGCGGCATTGGCGGCAGTCGCGTAGCAGCCCGCCGATATGGTCGTCGAGAAAGCGCAGCTTGACCGAATGGCCGGCGCGCTCGGCGCCGCGCTGCACGGCCCGCGCCATCAGCGCGGAATTGCCGTCGCGCCGGGGGCTGCCGACCAGGATCAAGACCGGACGGGAAGAATGGGTTTGCGAGACAGTCGTGTCGGTCATCATGTTCATTGCAATGTGGGGTAGCGACACGGCGACTGTAGGATGGCGGCTGCGGCGCGACAAACGAGCAATTCTCGCGTCGGATCAATTGGATTCATCCCAGCGTTTTGTGCGCATTTTTCGGAGCGCATTGCATGTTCGCTTCCTTGCCGATCGCCGCCCTGCGGGTATTCGAGTCCGCGGCGCGGCATCTGAGCTTCAAGGCTGCGGCAGCCGAGCTGTCGGTGACGCCGGCCGCGGTATCGCATCAAGTGCGCGGACTGGAGTCCTGCCTGGGGGTGGCGCTGTTTACGCGCTTGCCGCGCGGCGTCGCGCTGACGGTCGAAGGCGAGCGGCTGTTCCATCGAATGCATGGCGCGCTGCTCGATGTGGCACAAGCGATCGACGAGCTGCTGCCGCAGCCTGCGGCCGGGTCGCTGACGGTGACCACCACCATGTCGTTCGCGGCGCTGTGGCTGGTGCCGCGGCTCGGACGCTTCTATCAGGCTCATCCCGATGTGCATGTACGGATCGACAGCGACGGCGCGCCGGTCGATCTGCATCAGGACGCGCGTATCGACGTGGCCATCCGCTATGGCACCAGCGCGTGGCCCTCGCTGCTGAACGCGTGCCGCCTGGGCGAAACCTTCGGCGTGTATGGCTCGCCGGCACGGATCGCAGCGGTCGGCGCAGGAGCCCCTGAACTGATTACCGTGCGTTGGACCGATTCCACGCTGTACGACGATGGCTGGCAGGCGTGGTGCGATGCCGCCGGGGTGGGCTGGCTGCAGGATGGCGCGACGATGCGGGCCTACGAGGAGGAAAGCTATGCGCTGCAGGCCGCCGTCGCGGGACAGGGGCTGGTGCTCGCCAGTTCGATCATGGTGTCCGACAGCGTGCGCAACGGAATGCTGGTGCCGTATCGGCCCGATATCACGCTGGCGGGCGCCGCCTATACCGCGCTGTGCGTGCCGGGGCGCGAGCGCCATCCGCCGGTGCGCGCATTTCTCGCGTGGCTGGCGCGCGAATGGGGCTGAATAGCGTCATATCATTCAGATCGCGGCGGTCCGCCAGCGGCCGTGGGGAGGAAAGCATGCCGATCGCAGCCCGACACAATGGTGCCCTTGCCGCCCGCCTCGCGAGCGTGGCGCTCGGCATGGCATGCATCGCCGGCATGGCCCCGACCGCATCGTTGGCCGCATTGCAGGATCACTTCCTGTACTTCCCGAGCAAGGCGCCGCTGGCTGCGCTGGTGTCCGGCGAATTGCGCGCCTGGCCGGGAGAGGACGACTTTCTGGGGCTGCTCGCTGAACCCGCTCGTGCGGCCCGCGCTACGGCCATCGTGTTTCATGGCAACGCCGGTCATGCCGGCCATCGCAAGATCTATGCGGACGCGCTGGTGGAGCAGGGCGTGCGTGTGATCCTCGCTGAATATCCGGGCTATGGTCCCCGCGATGGCCGGGTAGGCGAGACCAGCTTCGTCGCCGACGCACAGCGCACCATCGAACTGGCGCACGCCCGCTTCGGCGCGCCGCTGCTGTTGATCGGCGAATCGCTTGGCGCCGGCGTGGCTGCCGCGGCCGCGGCGCAGCAACGCGACAGGATCGCCGGTCTGATGCTGATCACGCCGTGGGACCGGCTTGCCCATCTCGCCGCGCATCACTACGCCTGGCTGCCGACCTCCTGGCTCTTGCGCGACCGCTACGACAGCGTCGCCAATCTGGCCGCATTCGATCGCCCGGTGCTTGTGGTGGTCGCCGAGCACGATCGGATCGTGCCGGCGCGCTTCGGCCGCGCACTGCACGACGCGCTCGGTACGCGCCGCGAATTGCGCATCGTGCCGGGCGCGGACCATAACGACTGGTTCGGCCGCGTCGATGGCGAGTGGTGGCGGCGGGCCGTTGAATTCCTGCTGGAATCGGGGCCAAAGGGCGCCGCCCGCTGAGCCGGTTCACCGGCATCGAAGCCAATTGCATTAATGTTGGAACTTACGGATCTGGCAAAGTATTGGTTATCCTTGCGCCATTGCATTGATTGAACCAATCCGATGAAACTGTCGCCCGCCATTCCAATTCTCCGTATCTTCTCGGTCGACAAGGCCAAGGAGTTCTATCTCGATTTCCTCGGATTTTCGGTCGACTGGGAGCATCGCTTCGAGGAAAGCCTGCCGCTGTACATGCAGATATCGCGCTCGGAATTGCTGCTGCATCTGAGCGAGCATCATGGCGACGGTACGCCCGGGACGGCCGTTTTCCTGCGGGTCGACGACATCGACGCGCTGCAGCGGGAGCTGGCCGCAAAACCGTACCGATATGCCCGGCCCGGTGTTGAAACGATGGACTGGGGAAAGGAAATGCAGGTGGTCGACCCCTTCGGTAATTCGCTTCGTTTCTGTCAGCTCATTGACGATTAATTATATTTCGAACACCTACCGTAGTAGGGGTTGCGAGGCGCCGCGCAAATTCCGTTGTGCGAAATCAATTACACTGGCGCAAAAAATAAGCTTTATTTCGGCAGGGGTCAGGAGCCAAAGCTTGGTGAAGAGTCGAATTGCGTCGGGCATGGCCCCGGCGCGCCAGTCGTATGCCATCGTCGTCGACGACCATCCGCTGGTGGCGCGCGGTATTGCGGGATATCTGACAACGCATTGCGACTACGCGGTGGCGCACTATGCCGCGAATGCGCAGGAGTGCTTTCAACGGATCGATGACGACGGTCCTCCCAGTCTGCTGGTGGTCGATTTCTGGCTGCCCGGCGGCACCGCCCTGGCGCTGCTGCGAGAGGCCGCCGCGAAGCTGCCATCGTGCCGCCTGCTCGTGATGAGCGGCGATGAGGACGCGCGCGTGCAGGTCAAGGCCATGGAGGCCGGCGCGCATGGTTTCCTGCGCAAGAGCGAGCCGCCGGAGACGTTCGCCCAGGCCGTCGCGACGCTGCGGCAGGGCGGTACCTGGTTTCCCGCGGTGCCGCCCGCGGAACTGACTCCGGCATTGCGGCGCGAACTGCCGCTGAGTGCCCGCGACCTCGGCCTGACCGACCGCCAGGGTCAGGTACTTGCATTGATGCTGCGCGGGCTGCCCAACAAGCAGATCGCCAAGGAACTGGCGATTTCCGAGCAGACCACCAAGGAACACGTGACGGCGATTCTCGGCAAGCTCGGTGTCAGCAATCGCGTCGAAGCCATCACGCTGCTGCACGGACGACGGCTGGAACCGTGAGCGAGCCGTCGTCGCAATCGCCGGGCATGCGTTCCTCCGCCGAATCGAGCGTCAGCCCGCGCGCGCGCGCGCGCCTGCTCGACATGACGTTCCGGCGGCTGGTCTTCAGCGTCAACGCGATTCCCTTCGTCGGCCTGCCGTTCGTCGCATGGCTTCATGCGGCCGGCAAGGACGCGCGTTCGCTGCTGGTCTGGACGCTCGCCTATTGCCTGGCCGCCGGGTGGATGCAGCTGGAGCGGCGGCACTATCAGCGCGAGCGGGCGCAGTCCGACGATGCGGTGATGGCCGAGCGCTGGCTGCCGGTAGTCAAGCGGATCGCGCTGGTCCATGGCCTCTGCCTGTCGATGGCGACGGTGTTGACTGCCGGCCAGGTGACGTTCGACTTCGCGCTGCTGCTGCACATCAGCCTTGCCGCCATCCTGGCCGCCAACGCCACGCACCAGACGCCGATCCTGGGCGCCTTCCAGCGCTTTTTTTTCGCGTGCTGGGGCGTGGTCACGGTCAACGTGCCGTGGAGCTTCCCCGATCACTGGCAGGTGGTGCTGCCGCTGACATTGCTGTATGCGGTCGCGATCTATCGGCACGCACTGATCGCCAATCAGTTCTTCCGCCAGCAGGTGCAGCTTGAAGATGATGGCATTCGGCTGGCGGAAAGCTACCGGCTCGCCAAGGAGGAGGCCGAGGATGCGCTGCGGGCGAAGAACCTGTTCCTGACCACCGCGAGCCACGACCTGCGCCAGCCGGTTCATGCGATGGGTTTCCTGATCGAAGCGATCGCGCAGCGCAATCGGGATCCGGCGCTGATTCCGCCGCTGGACGATCTGCGGCGCAGCGTGCGATCGGTTCATCTGATGTTCAACTCGCTGCTCGACCTGTCGAAGATCGAACAGGGCATGGCGATGCCGCGCAATGCGCCGGTGGCGCTCGCACCGATCATGGAGGAGGTTGCGGCGCTGTTCCGCGAGGAGGCGCATAGCCGCGATCTCGATCTGCGCGTGCGCGTGCCAAAGCAGGCTGCCGCGGTGCTGGCGGACGCCTCGCTGCTGCGCCAGTCGCTGGTGAACCTCGTCCACAACGCGCTGCGGTACACGCAGCGCGGCGGCGTGCTGTTGTCCGCCCGGCGTCGCGAGGCGGACTGGCTGCTGGAAGTCTGGGACACCGGCATTGGCGTGGCGAACGAGGACAAGAGCCGCATCTATTCGCCGTACTACCGCAACGAATATGCGTGGCGTATCGACAGCGCCGGCCATGGGCTGGGATTGGCGGTGGTGGCTCGCTGCGCGACCCTGATGGGTGCCGCATATGGGCTGAGCTCCGTGGAACGCCGCGGCTCGCGGTTCTGGCTGCGTTTTCCCGCCGCCGACCCCGCGCAGGCCCATGTGCACGCGATGGCGGCGGAATCGCAGGCGCGGCCGTCGAGCACGCTGCCCCCACTGAGCGGCTGCTGCCTGATCGTCGAGGACGATCCGGTTGTCGTCCGGGCGTGGATGAGCCTGATGCAGGCATGGCACGTCGATGTCCGCTTTGCGGCATCGGCCACGGAAGCGTTCGCACTGCTCGACGGTGGCCTGCGCCCGCAGGCAATCCTGTGCGACCAGCGGCTGCGTTCGGGCGAGAGCGGCTTCGAGGTGCTGAAAGATCTGCTGGAGCGCTGTCCCGACGCCAGCGGCGCGATGGTCAGCGGCGAATTCGATTCGCCGGCGTTGCTGCAGGCCGAACGCGAAGGCTATGTGGTGCTGCGCAAGCCGTTGGAGCCGGCGCAGTTGCACGCATTGCTGTATCAGTGGCTGCGGCGCGAAGAGGCGCTGCATCGTTCGTCGTGATTCGAGGGGGGCGATGCGGTGCCTGTATCGCCGTCCAATTCCTTGCAGGCGGTCAACATGCCGATTCAGATCCGTGACGAAGTACCAGCCGACATCCCGACGATCGAGGCAGTCGTTGGTGAAGCATTTCGCAGTGCGACCCACGCCAGCGGCACCGAGCCGCTGATCGTCAATGCGTTGCGCGCGCGGGGGCGGCTGTCGATTTCGCTGGTCGCCACCGACGCCGACCAGATCGTCGGCCATGTCGCGGTGTCCCCCGTCGCAATATCCGATGGCAGCGAGGGCTGGTATGGCCTTGGACCGATAGCCGTGCTGCCCGCATGGCAGGGAAAGGGCGTCGGCTCCCTGCTGATGAACGAAGCACTGGATACGCTGCGTCGGCGTAGTGCGCGAGGCTGCGTGGTGTTGGGCGAGCCCCGCTATTACGGACGCTTCGGCTTCGTTTGCCGGGCGGACCTGGTGTTGTCCGATGTGCCGCCCGAGTATTTTCAGGCGGTGCGCCTCGAGGGCGAGTGGCCGGTGGGGACGGTGCAGTATGACGAGGCGTTCTGGGTCACCGGGTAGGTGCTTCGAACGCTGTCGACCGTCGCGGCCAATTGGCCGCTGCCTTGTGAAAAGCCAATTCCCGCCGAATATGCCGGAACAGCACTGCGATTTGCCAAAGAGGCCGCTAGGGATAGACGATGTGCTGAAGTTGGACACGTTTACCGGCATGCATGGCGACTGTTTCGCGTTCTCGCCAGACGGCCAGCGTCTCGCCTTTTGTGTCCAGCGATCGCTTCAATCGGCAACACGACACACCGACGTCTTTCTCGCCGGTGTAGCGAGAAGCGAATTGTGGTGGATCGACCTTGCCTCAGGGCAAATAGAAGAGGTGACGGCCGAAGGAGACCGCTTTGCTCCTTGCTGGTCTCCAGACGGATCGATGCTGGCTTTTGGTGTGGCAACCTCGGAATCGGTCCGGCTGTCGATACTGAACGTGAGAGATGGCCGGCGCCTCACGCTGACCGGCAATCTGACGCTACGCGGCAAGCGCCCCTTCGACTGGATCGACGACACGCAAGTGGTATGCGCCATGGTTCCGGGCGGAGAATTGCCGCGCCTGTTCGACCTCGATCGACGCGCTTGCCGCAAGGCGCCCCAGACTTGGGCGCAGCTCGATCGCCTGGGGTCATCGACTGTCAGCGTGTTGGACAGCGGGACTGGAGAGCCGGTCGCTAGTGGTGGAGGCGAGGAACCGTGCCACTACCTGGTATTCGATGTCCGAAGCGGGGAGGCGGTAGCCGGGCTCGGACCAGACCAGCAGCAGGCCTTGTCGTCCTTCCAACAGCGGTTCGACGACCCCACATTCCACGAAGCAGGCAACCTGCAGGCCGAAGAACCGCCGGAATTGCCGCAGGGCGAGCCTGTCGCTTGCCATCGCGCCTCGGACCGGTGGTTGTTCCTGGTCGAGGACGCCGCCGGCAGCGGATTGGTGCTCGTCGATCGCGCCGGCGAACGTACCGTCGAGCTGTTCCGCACCAATCGGCATTTGGCTGAGATCGAGGCCGGTGTGGTCCGCGATGTGCAGTTCACCGACGACGAAGGAAGCGCGAAGACAGTCCGCCTGCTGTTGCCGCCGGGATCGCGCCACGACACCACGTATCCCGCCGTCGTCTGGGTTTATCCCGGCGCAAGAGTTGGCCCCAAATGCCGACATCTGCTGAAGCCGCACGAATCCGGGCAATTCTGCCTCCATCTGCTGGCCGCGCACGGTTATATCGTGATCGAGCCGGATCTTTCCATTCCTTCGGACCTCGGTTCCCGCAATCTTGCGCAGTGCATGGCGCTCAAGGTCCAGGAAGCCGTGCATGCCGCCGTGAGCACCGGTTTGATCGATCCTGGGCGATTGCACGTGATGGGCCATAGCATGGGCGGATGGGCCGCGATGGCGCTGTTGGCGGAAACCGATCTGTTCCGCAGCGGCATTGCGATGGCCGGCATATCAAATCTGGTTAGCTTTCACGGTACGTTTGACGCCCGCTTCCGATATGACGACGATGGCAGTGCGACTTCGATGACAGCGATGTGCGAGCGGGTGTTCTCGATGCCTGGCCCGCCGTGCGAAATGCCAGACCGCTATATCGCGCTCAGCCCTGTATTTGCCGCACACCGGATCAACGCGCCGTTGATAATTGTCCAGGGCGACCAGGACTACGTCAGCATCGGCCAGGGCGAGGAGATGTACTCCGCGCTGCGTCGCCTGGGCAAACCGGTCCGATTTGTTCGCTACTGGGGCGAAGGCCATGTGATCGCGGGCGCCGCGAATATCGCCGACATGTGGACGGAGGTAATGGAGTGGTTGGACGAGGCCGATCGAGCAGCGGCTGGAGTACAGTGACCGGTGGGCTGATCGCCTATTGCATGATGGAATGCCCAAGCGGGCGCGGACAGGAGCGAGACATGAAAGGAAGCTGCCTCTGCGGCGAGATCGAGTACGAGGCCCGCGCCTTGGCCGGCCAGATCGTCCATTGCCATTGCCGCAAATGCCGCAAGGCCCATGCCGCTTCCTACGCGACGACGGCGCGGGTGGATCGGCCCGATTTCCAGTGGCTGAAGGGAACATCCTCGCTGGGTTCGTACGAATCCTCACCGGGGAAGCTGCGCCACTTCTGCAAGCAATGTGGCAGCCAGCTGATGGCCGAGTGGGTGCATCAGGATCAGGTGATCATCCGCGTGGCGACACTGGATGAAGATCCGGGCCAGCGGCCGGCGGCCCATATCTGGGTGTCCGAACAGGCCGATTGGCTGATGGATACGGAACTGACCCGGTCGTTCGACAAGGCGCCGCACGGAGTTTTTTAGCGGCGGCTGTATCAATCCATCGAGAAGTCCGGCCACCTGCGAGGCGCCAGCACGGACCACCGCTGTCCACCTGCGTACAATGCCGGGCTCGACTCCTGAGATGACCCCGTGAAGAAAACCGACCTCGAAAAAAACAAAGGCCTGAAGATCGCCAACAGCATGAAGCAGGCAGGCGCCAAGCGCGGCGGCCCGGCGCCGAAGACCGACCATCGCGGCGCGGCGGCGGCCAAGACCGGCCTGCTTGGCAAATTGCTGGGAAAGGCGGTGCCACCAAAGAAAGAGCAGGATTGAGGCGTACCGCCCCGATGCCTCAACGCGTTGCCACTGGATTGCCGCTCTGCTGGCTTCCAGGCGCCTTGCCCGCCACCGGTTGGTTGCGCGTCCAGTTAATGAAGCCGTTCAGCATTGGGTGGAGCAGTGGATCGTCGAGGCCAGCCATATTGAAGGCCGAATTTTCGATCTGTAGCACCGTTTTCCCGGTTCGGGCGTCAATGGCCTTGAGCGTGCCGTCGACGCGGTAGCCGGGCTTGTAAATGGCATTTGGCTCGACGATCAGGAAGGGCCCAATTTCCTTGCTAAGACTGTTGAGGCCGACCAGATCGGACACGCTCGGCACCTTGCTCCCCAGATCACGGTCTATGATGATCTTTTCGAGGTCGCTCTTGGTCACGACCTTGTCGAAGGTCTGCATGTCCTTGAATGCGGATTCGAAGAACTCGACAAAGCGCGGGTTGGGTGTATCGGCGTTGATCTTGAGATACAACATCCTCTTGTAGGCGGGGTCAAACTTTTCCTCCACTCGCACCTCTTCAGCCTTTAGTGTAGTGGTGGTTGCGTACATGCCGGTGGTGGCGTCGGGCTTCTTGATCTGGAGTGTGGTGTTGCAGCCGGCGAGCAAAGCAGCAAAGAGCACGGGTATGGCAATTCGAAACATCGATCCCTCGCGAGATATTGTGGAATCGATAGTATCGGCAGCTTGTCCGACCGCTTTAGCTGTATTCGTCCATGCTTTGGAGGGGTTGCACGTCCGCGGGGCGCACCGTTAGCGCACCCCCCCGGTGTGCAGACGGCCATCGTAATATGGTGCCGCTCATTCCGCTCCAAAGGTCAGCGATCGATGTACGGCCACCCCCGCCATCACGCCATCGGAACACGCCCACGTCACGCTATGCGCGCCCCGCGTGATATCGCCCGCGGCATAGACGCCATCCACGGTAGTCGTCTTCAATTCATCGGTCCGAATGATCGACCCAAATGGCGTTTGCTCGATAACGCATCCAAGCTGATGAGCGATGTCGCTGTTCGGAAAATTGCGCGGACCGACAAACAGCGCATCGATCGGCGCCGTACCGCCGTCGGCAAACTCAATGGCGGATAGCTGTGTCCCTTCGCCATGCAATGCCTTGACCTTCGCCGGCTCGATGGCGACGCCCCGCTTCTGCAGCTCGGCCAGCACGCCGTCGTCCGGTTGCGGCTCGCCATTCAGATAAAGCGTAGTCGGTCCCCATTCGGCGATCAGCATGGCCTGATGGACCGACATCGGCGACATGCTCAGTACGCCCAGCCGTCGATCGCTGAATTCGAAGCCATGGCAGTAAGGGCAATGAATCACCGACTTGCCCCAGCGCTCTTTCAGTCCCGGCAGGTCGGGCAATTCGTCGGAGATGCCGTACGCGAGCACCAGCCGGGCGCCTTCCACTATCTCTCCATTTTCAAGACTCACCGAGAAGGCGCCCGATTCTCCGGACGCGCTGATGGCCTTGCCCTCGATAAACGTCGTGGTGGGATAGGCGGCGACCTGCTGCCGCGCGGTCGCGAGCAGGGTGCCGGGATTGCTGCCGTCGTGCGCGAGAAAGCCGTGCGAATGCGTGGCAAAGCGATTGCGCGGGGCGCCCGCGTCGATGATGCAGACGGACCGCCTTGCTCGCGCGATATACGTCGCTGCGGACAGGCCGGCGAAACTTCCGCCGATAACGATGGCGTCATACCGCATGGACGTGCTCCAGATCGTGGCGGCCGCCACGGGCGACCATCCGGTTGTGGAAATCGGCGCTCAGCATGGCCAGCGTGACCTCGCCCAGCCGCGCCAGCAATAGCGCTTCCGCATCGTGGAAGGCCTGGTCGAGCGCGGCATTGACAGCCTGCTCGACCAGGCAGCCGGGCGATTCCGTCCGGTTGCCGATGGCGAGAAGCGAGGGGCAGCCAAGCGCGGTGTAGACGTCCCGCAGCGTGATCCTGGACAGATCGCAGGCGAGCGTCCAGCCGCCGCCGTGGCCTTTTTCCGAGCGCACATAGCCATGCTCGCGCAGGCCGGCCATGACGCGGCGGATGACCACGGGATTGGTGTCCATCGCCTTCGCGAGGACTTCGGAGGTGACCGGGCCATCGTGCTCGGCCATGTGCAACAGGACGTGGAGTACGCCTGACAGTCTGCTATCGCGTTTCATGAAACTTATGGTGTTACATGAAACGCCGAATGTCAAGGTAAAGGTCCGTGAAGGCCGGCGAAGGCCGCGACGGGCCGCGAAGCCGCGAAGCCGCGAACGCCGCGAAGGCCCTCAAGGGCTGCCATGGCGGCGGTCGCGGCGTTCGCGATGATCGCGGCCCTCGCGCAGCGCCTCAGACCCAGATATCGTTCTGCACCGTTCGTTCGCCGCCTTCTTCACTGGTATTGCGCACGCCGCGCGGCTCGATCAGCAGCAATTTCACTTCTTTGGCCGCAAAGGGCTTGTGTTCGACGCCCTTGGGCACGACCGCCATCTGGCCGGCGCGCAGCACGATCGCGCCATCGCGAAGATCGATCCGCAATTCGCCCTCCAGCACGATGAACGTCTCGTCGGTATCGGCGTGCGTATGCCAGATGAAATCGCCTTCGAGCTTGACGACCTTGAACTGGTAGTCATTCATCTCGGCGACGACGCGCGGCTGCCAGTGGCCGTCGATTTGCCTGATCTTGTCAATCAAATCGATGGCGGTGCCCTGGCCGCGGGTGGCCGGGGCCGCGTGATTGTTGGCTTGCATGAGTGCTCTCCATGGATGCGGAGAGCACAGCGTAGGCGGACGCTGCGGCGGCGTCTTGAACGATTGTGCGAGCCGGATTGGCGCGCAGAATCAGCGCCCGTTGGCAGCGTGGACCATGCCGAGCCACCTGGCCGGGGAAATGCCGTACGCCCTGGTGAAGTGCCGTGTCATATGGCTTTGATCGGCAAAACCGGCGGCGGCCGCGCATTCAGCCAGCGCGACGCCGTTCTGCATCAGGCGGCGTGCGCTCTCCAGGCGCCGCATCGTCAGGTAATGGTAGGGACTGGTGCCGTAGAACGTGCGGAAATCGCGCGACAGGCTCCAGCGGTCGCGCCCGCAGGCCGCAGCCAGCTCATCGAGCGTGACGATGCGATGCGACGAGGCATGCAGATAGTCGCGCGCGAGCTGGGCCGCACGGAAGTCGCAGGAGGGACGCAGCGGCCTGGCGCCGGAGGCAGCGTCGAGCGCCAGCGCCAGCTCGACCATGCCGTCGTCCTGTTCCAGCGGGTCGAGCCGCGTATCCGGTTGCTGCAGCAGCGCCGCGGTGGCCGCGAACAAGCGCGGATCGTCGCTGATGCCGCCTTCGATGAACGGCAGCGGCTTGCCGCCGAGCACCGCCTGGAAGACCGCGGGCTCGATATAGAGCATCCGATAGCGAAAGCCCTCGTCGGTACCGGCCTGTCCGTCGTGCGGCTCGTCCGGATGCAGCACGATGGTCTTGCCCGGCAGGCTTGCGCGCAGGCTGCGCCGATACTGGAAGCATTGCACGCCAGCCAGCGTGCGCCCGATTGCGTAAGTATCGTGCCGGTGCATCGAATAGGCATTGCCGGTGAGGAAGGCCTCGATGCGTTCGATGCCTTGCGCCGGCTCGGCGCGATGCACCCAATCGGGGCGTTCGGCGCGGCGTGTTGTCATGACGGGAGATGGATTCAAGCGGCAATGATGCGCGATATTGTCTGCAGAATGTATAGCCTTGCGCCCGTACCAGCAATCGGCTGTAATCCCCGGGGCGCGTCACTATCCGCGTCGCCGAATGACAACCCAATAACGAGACAAGCGAATCCGCCGTGTTGAAAACCCGTATTGGCATTCTTGCCCTGGCGATTTCCGCCCATGCTGTACCTGCCTTTGCCCAATCCGCCGTCAATCGCGACGAATTCTATTGGCTCGGCGAAATCAACAAGGCCACCACCGTCATCAATACCGATGAAGGCCTATTGGACAAGTCGCTCGCGCCGCGCATCGCGTCGGGCATTGTCAAGGTGTTGGACGACGGCAATCGGCCGGGCGGGAAGCGGCCTTCCACGGTGATCACGTTCGAGCCCCTGCTGATCCAGGCGGCAGGCGTCGAGGTCACCCTGCTGCATGCGGGGCGCTCGAGCCAGGACATGCATGCGACCTACCGCGCGGCGATTCTGCGGGACAACCTGCTGAGCCTGGCAGACCAGTTGAACAAGACCAGCCGTTCGCTGGTGTCGCTGGCGGAGAAGCACGCCAATACCATCGTGCCGAACTACACCAATGGCGTGGCGGCGCAGCCCAATAGCCTCGGACACTATCTGCTCGGGCATGCTGCCGGGCTGGAGCGCGACGCGCAGCGAATCCGCGGGGCCTATGCGCGCATCGACCGATCGCCGATGGGCACGACGGTATTGAACGGCACCAGCTGGCCGCTGAATCGTGCGCGAATGGCCGACTATCTCGGCTTCTCGGCGATCGTCGACAACGCCTACGACGCCGCGCAGATCTCCTCGACGGAACAGCCGGTGGAAGTGGGGGCGATCGTCACCAGCATTGCGCTGCATGCGGGCAATTTCATCGAAGACGTGATGACGCAGTATGCGCAGTCGCGTCCGTGGATGCTGCTGCAGGAGGGCGGCAGCAATACCTACGTGTCCAGCGCGATGCCGCAAAAGCGCAACCCCGGCCTGCTCAATACGACGCGCCGGCATGCCTCGACGGCGGTCACGCTGGCGATGGGGCCGGTCATCCAGGCGCACAACATCACGCCGGGGATGGGCGACGCCAAGGAGGTCAAGCCCAACAGCGAAATGGTCCAGAGCGCGATCCGCGTGCTGCAGGGCTGGGACAAGATCCTGAACGCGCTGGTAATCAGCCCGGAGCGCGCGCTGGAAGAACTGAACAGCGACTGGACCGCTTCGCAGGAACTGGCCGACGTGCTGATGCGCAAATACAAGCTGCCGTTCCGCGTGGGTCATCATTTCGCATCGGAAGTGGTCGATTACGCGAAGGCGAACAATATCCGGCCCAGCGAATTTCCCTATGCGCAGGCGCAGCGCATCTATGCGGAGGCGGTCAAGGGCCAGGGGCCCGCGCAATTGCCGATGAGCGAAGCGGAATTCCGCGCCGCGCTGGATCCGGTGGCGATCGTTCGCCACCGCGCCACCGTTGGCGGTCCGCAGCCTGCCGAGATGGAAAGGATGCTGAAGGCGGCAAAGCAGTCGCTGGCGCAGCAGGATGCCTGGATCAAGGAAAAGCGTGGCCGGATCGATGCATCGCTGGCCCGGCTGGATCGGGATTTCGGCAAGCTGGTGAAGGCCGCGAACTAGCCTCGGGCGCGATGTTGATCTGATGAAAGCCGTTCGATCAGCCGCTGCGCGTCGAATGGCGCCTTGACCTTCATGTCGTTATCGAAATAGTAGAGCGCATCGACCGGAAAGCCGCATCTGGCCGTGGGGTGTTCACTACCTGTTCAAAACTCATTCAAAATAAGATCAACAGGAAACGCGCACCTTCATCGGCTCGATGCCTCTGCTGTTCGCGTAAATCGCCGCAGTTGCATCGCTCATATGCCCGAGGAGCGCCTTGGTGTCCACGCCGCCTTGCGCGTCATACAGCCGCTTGGAGAGGCTGCGGATTTCGTGAAATGTCGGCGCGTCATCGCCGGTGATGCCGGCCAGTTCCCGCGCCTTCTGGAAGCCCGTGGTCAAACTGCCGATGCGGATCTGCGAACCACGTTTGGCCGGGCCCCAAGTCTTCGTCTGGTGCAACAGATAGCGGCTGACGATGCCGGTTCCCTTGCAGCGCGCCAGGACGTCGGCCACGCTCATGCCGATGGCGTCCATGCGCAGCGATAGCGGGATGGCGATCTGAACGCCAGTCTTTGCGCGGGAGGCGATAATCACGTCGCCTTGGATCGCTGAACGCTCCCATCTGGCAATCGTGGATCGGTCTTGTCCCGTCACGAGCGCCAGTAACATGGCGTTCTCCAGATAATCCAGAACCTCCGGTGCCTTGGCGAGGACCGCTTGGAAAGTCTCCAACGTCAGGCGCCGCCGTCGCACCTTCACGCGGATTTTCTCGGTCACCTCAACGGGATTCGATTGCATCCAGCCCAGCGCTACGCCTTTGAGGCACACCTGCATGAGCCGCGAGCGGACCACCTGCGCCATCCGCTGAACTCCACGCGCCTTCATCTCCTCGAGGAGTGCTGCCACATCCTTGGCCGTGAGCTCATCGCAGCGGATATGGCCGAGACCATCGCTGATGATCTTTTGCGCGGACTTGATCGTGTAGAGGGACGACTTCTTGTAGCCTTCCAGAGGCATGCGGGCCACGAGGTCCGCGATGGTTTCCACCGACGAGCCGACACGCTCAGCTAGCGACTTGCGGGCCAACCCCTTCTCAGCCACCACGTTGGCTTCGATCGCCTCGTGAATGGCCTGTGCAGTTGGCACCCGACCGATAACATGCGTCTTGCCGTCGCGCGGGTCGCGCCAGGTGAAGTACCCCGGCCGCGGTTCATGCAGGTTGGGCGGGAAATGGGCGCGCTTGCGAATACGGGGGCGGGCTGCCATGGCTTATCGAGGAATCCGTTGTGCGAGGGTGGGGCGCGCGATGGCACCCTGGAATGTGGCATTCTGGTCCACATAGTAGGCCCGGCCGACTTTGACGGGCGGCGGGTAGATCTTGCCGTCCTTGATCCAGAGCCGCGCGGTGCGGATGGCCGGGGGCGGATCAAACTGGCTCTTCAGCCATTCATCGAGGCGCTTCTTCATGTGCCTTCTCCAGATTCCAATGCTTGCGGGTCAGTTCGATGATGCGTGCTGCGGTGTCGCTCATGCCCTGCGGAACTCCACCACCCACACCCAGGGGTTCGCTGCCCACGCGCCGGCGCCGTTCAGTTCCTCCCAGAGGATGGCGAAGCTCCGTTGCGGGTGGCTGAGCCTGCGGCCGAGCTGCTCCCCGGTCTCGCCTGTCAGCGGATACGTGCTCTCGATGGTGCCCGGGTTGAACATTCCCTCGGCAATGGCGTCTTCGTAGCTGATGTCCTGCAGGCGTTCGACCCGCACGCCGGTGACCTCAAGCACCAGCCGGCACGCCGCGCGCGGCATGTGGATGCTGGGGTTCCAACGGATGCCGTCGTGCTCGTGCCCCCGATCGGCGCGGTAGCAAGCCCGGCTGGGCATGCTAGGGAAGTCAGGGTTGAAACCCCACGTCTCCCGAACCCAAAGGCGGTCGCCGGGCTGGCCATAGGGGCAGTGTTCACGCAGATACTGGAAAAATGCGACCGGCGGAGCTGCGTCGATGTGGCGGTCCTTCACGACACGCCGCGTCTGTGTCTTTCTGCCGTCGAGAATGGCGCGCACCATGGCGCCGGAGAAGAGGATGGGGCGTTCTTTCATGCTGCCTCCCTCTCATCCAGCTCAATCCGAATCTGCGTCGTCCGGATCAGGTCGTTTGCGTACTGCAGCGTCATTTCCAGCGACTCGGCGCGCAGCACCTTGATCGCCTGGCGCACTGCCGTGATGTCGGCCATCTCCAGCGGCATCGCATAGCGCAGCTTCCGAGCCAGCAGCCGAAGCGGATCCAGCGGCATTGGCCTGTGCTGGCGCATGGCGTGCGTATGGAAGGCGTCGATGATTCCTTCCAGCGCCGGAGCGGTCTCGTAGTAGTGGCCATCGTTCAGGTCGCGGAAGATCGGCGTACCGTCGCGGGTGGCCATCACTTCGCCGTCGCGCTCGATAGCGTCGAGCATGGATTCGAGCGGGTTGAACACCGCGGCCACCCTCCAGGGTTCGGAGCGCAGCTTGACGCCTCCCGAGTTCCACTTGGGGCGGTACGGCTTGCGGGGCTTCTGGCTTCTGCTCATGGCATCACGGGAATAAAAAGGCGGTCGCGCTACGCGGGGGACGAAGCGCTCCGCGAAGGGGTCACGCAGACTTGCGTTCAAGCTCGGCCACCATCTGCTGCAGCTCGGCTTCGAACTGGAGCAGGGCGGCTTCGAGGTTCGCAATAAATCCTTCGTCGCGCTCGATGCGCTCGTGGTACAGGCGCAGTCGTTCGCAGGCTCGCGGGTCGTAGCTGGTGAACTCCCACCACTTGCGGCCAGTCACGAACATGCAGCCTTGCACCTGGGCCATGTGGTCGCGCGGCATGCCTTCGAGCCACGTCTGGATATGCACCGATTCGTCCATCGGGCATTTCGACTCGTAGCCGCCGTCCTTGCCGATCAGGCCGTCTGCGCTGCAGCCGATGAACGGGTAGTCGGGATGCGTGACGAACTGCGCCGGCTCGACAATCAGGCCGGTTTCGAGCTCGAACGCCTCTCGGGCGTACTGCTCGACCTCGGTGCCCCAGGTGAGCGCCTTGCCTCCGACCTCGTGCATTGGCTCGCCGGACAGGCGCTCGAAGGCCAGTTCGCGCATGTACTTCGCGCGCGCCGCAGTCGGTGCGCCGTCGCGCTTGATGGCGATGACGTCGACGAAGCGCGATGCAGTGATCTTTCCCGCGCGGGCCTTGCGCCAGTCCTCGGTGCGTTGGAGAGGTTCACTCATCGCCGTCTCCGCCTTCGTTGGCCCGACCTTCGCCGGCCAGTTCCTTGAGCCGCTTCAACTCGTCCTGACCGATGGCTTTGCGTTGGGCTGCGGTCAGTTGAGCGCCGCATGGCAGCACCGTCTTGCCCGACCAGGCATCGGCGAGGGAGTCCGCGCCCCCTTCCTGAGCGATGAACTCCAGGTCGCCGATGATGGTTGTCAGCATCTCGTCACGCTCCGCAGGCTGGGGCAGGGCAGCCGCGGCGATTTCGGCAGGCTTGCGCGGGGGCGGCATGCTTGCGATAGCCGAGCCATCCTGCAGTTCATCCGGCGTGTAGACGCCGAGGATGACGTCCGGCGCGTGGAGGCGTCCCCAGCGCTTGGCTGCGAGGTATGCCAACTGCTGACGCGGGTCGGTTGCCCAGTTCGGCGAGTTCCGGGTGTCACCGACTTGAGCCATGGACACCTCGAGCACGCGCGGCTCTGTCTCGCCCTTAAGCGTCGCCCACACACGGCACCAGCGGTCCGGGCTCTTGTCGGTCTTGCCGTTGACCCCGACCCAGTTGTCCGACCATTCAAAGTTCAAGCGCGTGGCGAGGGCCGGGGACGAATTCAGGACCGCGATCACCAGTTGAGCCTCGTATCCGAGCGTTCCGTTCACAAGGTGCGTCTTCTGCGCAACGGCAAACGGATTCATGCCCCACTGCATGGCCTGCAGGCTCACGGCAAAGCAATCGCCCTGGCTTCCCTGCAGGTGCTTCGGGATAGTGGTGCGTCCGCTCGCCATCAGATCAGCGATGCGGATCACGCTGTCCATCGCATCGTTGCTCAGGACGAGGGAGGCGGAGCTGAACCCCTCTGCCGCCGGCGGCATCTCGGTGATCGGCGTGATGTTCGAATTTTCGATGGTGGTCAGTTCAGACATATCTATCTCCAAGCCGAGACTCTGCCGGCCGTTGAGGGTTGGGAAATCAGGCGAGACGCGCGCCCGTCATCGCGTTGTACTGGCCCTTGCGCGGGGCATTGGCCAGCGACAGCACGTAGCGATCGCCCAGCGCGGCCTTTGCCTTCTCGCGCAGTCCGTCCTCGCGCGCCTGGCGCTTTTCTGCCTCGGTCAGCGGCGACTCGAAGTGCCGCAGGTCGAATCCTTTGGTCGGGGTCATCTCACACTCCCATTGCTTGTCTGATCGTCTCGGCCGTCAGCGCCACGATGAATGCCCATACGCCGTACTTGAGCCATCTGCAGTTCCGCGCGATCCGCTCGTCGCGCATGCGCTCGTTGAAGTCTTGGATGTCGTGGATCACAGCTTCGCCCTCCCGATCTCAGCAGCAGCACGGACGATGGCGCGGCGGGTGGCGGCCCGCGCAGAGGTCAGCTTCTTCTGTGCGTCCTGCGCCGGCTTCAGTAGCTCGTGATGGCGCGTCACGTCCTCCTGCTCGGCCTGTTCCACAGCAAACCATTCGCCCGTCTCGCGCTCATAGCTGTGGAGGAAGTCGCGGTGTTCCTTCCGTGCCTTGTTGCGTGCCACCCAGGCGGCGTGCTCAGCGACAGCACGCTTGCCGATCTCGGCCAGCTCCAGCAGTTCGCGGTCGTCCATCACAGCATCCCCACATAAGCGGCCACAGCGGCCGAAGTCAGGCCGAGCACCATTGCGCCGGCGCCGAGGAAAACGAGGGTGTCCAGCATTACTTGCACTCCCGCGCGGCGAGCATGGCGTCGGCCATGCCATACGCTTCGTTCGCAATGGTTGCTGGCGAGTGGTTGTTGTAGCCATCGTTCGCGCACAGGCCCTGCATCGCCTTCGCCGCGAAGTAGTCGCGCTGGGCCTTGCGGATCATGTCGTCCAGCCAGTCGGTGCCGCTGTCCGGCACGCGAAGGTGGATAGCGGCGTACTGGCGCGCGGTGAGGCCGCTTGCATCACTGCGGGTCCAGCCTTCTGCTTGGCACGGGAACGCCGGCTCACCGTCCTTTATCGTCGTCATGCCGCACCCCCGACGCGCATGGCAACGTAGTCGATAGCCTGCTGGACGGTTTGGATCTTCTCTGCGTCCTCGTCAGGGACTTCCATGCCAAACTCATCCTCGATGGTCATCACCAGCTCAATGGTGTCGAGTGAATCAGCCCCGAAGTCGTCGACGATTCGGTTATCGTTCGTCAGCTCGGCGTCGTCGATTGCAAACTGTTCGGCGATGATCTTGCGGACTCGTCCAGCGATGTTCGATTGGTGTTCCATCCCGTTCTCCTTCACATGGTTCAGCAGCCGCGCTAGGCCGGCGTCGGTCCATTGGGGCGTCATTGCGTGGTCCTCCGATCGAAGCTGCCGTAGAAGTCCGGGTCCGAAAGACCGTCGAACCAGAAGTGCAACAGCTGGTCCGAAGCGTTCTCGCTGACGGCACTTGCGGTGACTTGGATCTGGTTGCCGTGGTCGTCGGTGAGCACGCCGCAGACGAGCTTGAAATCGGGGGTCATTGCTGCTGCTCCTTGGCGTGGGCCAGTACTTGACGAGCACGCTCCAGCTGCTGATCAAAGGTCGCAGTCGTTTGCCAGGTCGACCAGAACGTCGCATCGAGAGCCAGCACAAGTTCGTCCAGCGCATGAAAGACATCAGCGGTCATGGCGACGTGCGCGGCCTGGCGCTTCACGGCTTCGTCGGTCGTCATTGCAGCGTCTCCCCACGCATGAAGGACACGAACTCGTCGTCGTCCATGTCCGTGCAGTCGATCCAGCCCGGCGTCTGCGTCGGCACTTCCAGCGGATGCACCCACGCTCCTTCGCCGCGATCAGGGCTGACCATGAAGCGGGCTTCGGTCATTGCTGGCTCCCGGCGGCTTTCGCGAGGGCGGTTCTGGCTCGCTCCATGAGCTCGATCTCCCCAGCGTCTGCCTCGTCAGTCGCAATGCCGGCCTCGGTGTACTCGACGTAGGCACGCAGCGCCTCGTACAGCGAAGGCGAGGCGGCGATCAGGCGGGCGTTGGCTTCCACCGGATAGCCAACTTCTCTCTCGCCATGCCATCCCTTGTGCACCGTCGCGATGGGCTTATCTCCCGCAACGCCGCCGCCGTTCTGACAGAGGTCGGATGGCGGTCGACGCCATACGTTTCCGTCGCGATCTGTGAACCACGGTCCCTTTGTGTAGCTCGGCCCGCTCTTGTCCTGTTGATCCATGTCTTTCCCCTGGCGTTGTCGTTGTTCAGAGCACCGCACCGTTGCGCGGCAGCAGATGGTCGAGCGTCCAGTCCAGGCGCTGCTGCCATTCGGCCTCGGCGTCCTCGACGGCCTGCTCTAGCTCGCGATCTGCGTCCTCGGCGTGGCCCTTCGTGTCCCGCAGGTACTGCTGCAGGACCTCACGAGCCATCGACGCCAGCGCCGCATCGCTCAGGTCGCCACGCAAGACGAGCGCAGCCACGGGTGCCATGTAGGCCCCGGCCTCGATGTCGTTGTCATTGGCGAAGTTGAGCGCGTCCTTCTGCACCTCAGCGGCGACAGCGCGCTCGCCTTCGGTGAAGTAGGACGGGATCGGGGTGGCTGGCATCTGCGTCTCCATCGGGTGGTGCGTTGATGGAGAGAACTATACTCGCATGAATAGGAATGTCAATACGCGAATGAATAATTCGCGACGGAGCTATCCGTGCTTGTCTCGTATCTCGATGGTCAGCTGGAGGAGGGCGTCCGCGAGGTGTTCAGCCGCAACCGGCGCCGACCGTGCGTAGATGCCCTTGTAGGTGATGCGATATGTGCCGTCGAGCTGGTGTTCGAACTCGATCGACCCATCGTTCGATGGCTGCTGGGCGCCTGTCTTCCCCCGGAAGCGCGCCAGCTCGATGATGTTTGACATGGGACCCCTCTCGTACTGCCGGTGCTTCTGCCGGCTCGTTGAGGGGCCAAAGTAAGTGATATGTGTCGCGTTCGCCTATACAGATTCCCCTGCCGGGGTGACAGGGGAAGTGCGAAGGAGAGGGTGATGGGGGGGCGTAAAAAAACCGCCGGAGGGCGGGCTAGGTGAGCGTCGCAAAGGGTCGGCTTCCCGTGCAAGGCTCTGGTTAGATCCAGTCAGCCTCGAACTCAGATCCTTCGGGGAAGGGGATTCCCATAAATGTAAGTAGGCCCGATGAGGCGAGCAGGACGGCGACAAACGCCGCCCATCCTTGCCAATTGCGCCCAGTTTTCTTGGCGACTGCGATTCCAGCCCAAGCGGATCCCGCCATTGCAGCGAGGTGAGATGCGAAGGCGAAAACAATGAAAACGAGAGTCTTGCTGCAGCGCGCGGGAGCGCTGGTAAAGCCGCACTTGAACAGCATGATGAGAAGTGGGAGCCCCACGAAAATGCCCAAGCATAGTGCCGCTATGCGCACGGATTCTTTCATAAGCTTGCTATCTTGTCCTCGGTCCAATTCTCACTCTGTGGTGCCGGTGCGCTTTGTATCACTGGTGGTCCGGCGACCGCCCGCCCCCTGTTTGATCTCTATCGCGGGGCTGGGCACAGCCGAAAAGTCCTGCAGCATGGCGAGCGCCCGGGAAAGGTCCGCGTCGTCCATGTCCTCTAGCAGTTGAACGGCACGATCGATTTGCGCGCTCCTGAGGGTCCCCCTAGCTCTCTCCGCCTCTTCTGGCGTTCCGCTCTTGCGCGAGCCGGCGTACTCCGGCGATTCATCTGGTCCATCAAGAAGCCATGTCGACGTCACGCCGAGCGCCGCGGCGATCTTGAGCACGGTCGAGGTTTCCGGCGTGTTCCGACCTGCCAAGATCCGGGCGATAGTCGGTTGTGGGACCCCAGATGCGCGTGAGAGAGCGCTTTGGCTCTTGAACTTGCGCTCACGCATCATGCGGTCGATTCGGTCAGCGATTCCCATACCAGGGATATACGCGCTCGGATAGATGGCAGTCAAAGAAGCATTCATTTGAGCATTGCCAAACTATTCAATCGTGTATAACATCCGGTCATCACCACAGGATGACCACTATGCCTACCCCTCGTGAACACCTCCAAGCACTGATCGACGCGGGCGTTAGCCAGAGCGAGATCGGGCGAAAGAGCGGCGTCCGGCAGGCGACGATCAGCCGAATTCTGAGCGGAGACGTCAAGGATCCGCTGTCCAGCACGGTCGAAAAGCTGCGTCGCGTGCGGGTCCCTCGCCAAAAGGCGAGAGCCACCGAACAGGCCGCCGCCTAGGCGACTGTCATGCCTTCCCGTTGCCTTTCTTCTCCGGCTCGTCCAGTGCGTCCGCCAGGCGTTCGAGCTGCGCGAGCAGGACGGCTGCCGTCTGCATCGCGTCCCGAAGCGCAGCGCGCTGATCGAATCGCGGCATGCCTTTCTGGTGCGGCTTCCCGCGGCCCGTGGCGAGCCATGTCGGCGAAACCCCAAGCGCTCGGGCAAGGGCTTCTGTGTGGCGGCTTCCTTTGGCATTTCGGCCCGGATCAACCAGGTATTGGACCGACTGGTATTGCAGGCCCACGCGCCGCGCGAGCTCGCGAAGGGAGACGGGAGGGTCTGCGTTTTCCATTGCCCAGCGGAGGCGTTCGCCAAAAGTTCGCATGCGGGGAAGTGTGTCATGGGGTCCATACAGAAGTGCCTGTCATCTGCCGGCAGGGGAATCTGTCACCCCCGGCGCGTGTACTCGACCGAAAGGTCGTGTGTTTCTCACAACAGTTTCAGTTTGCGTAGCAACCAGGAGTCCCAGATGGCACGCCGTGCTGAGTTTCGGAACGAGGTGAAGACGCGTCTTCGTGACCGCGCCTACGAAGCCCTCCAGCTCTACAAGGAGGTTCACGGGATCGATTCGGATTCCGCGGCTCTCGCCCGCATCGCCGAGCAGCATTTGTTCGGCGCTGTCGGAACTTTGCCCGTCGCGATCAGCGGCGTCAGTGACGGTTTGGGCCACAACGGCCCGCTGGTGGCGGCATGAGCCAGGTCAAGACGGAAGTGGTCGCGCTGATTCCGCCGGACGAGGCGAGGGACTTGGTGATGAAAGCCGCTGCGATGGGATGCAACACGCCCGATTTGCTCGGGATGCTGATCCTGGAAGCCGCCTATGGGTCGTTGCACCCCGAGGTCATCGCCTTCCATAAGCGGGCCAAGCAGGGACAAGTTGGGACGCAGGAGTAGTGCAGATGAAGCCGAACGAGCCAATCCGATTTGACGCAGCTCAGAAGAGCTTTGCGGATGCCCATCGCATCGCAAGGAAGATGGCTGCCGACGGAACCACCAAGCGCCGTGTCCATTCGTGGGCCGAGGCAATGAAGGCTGCGTTGCAGGCAGGCAGGGCAAAGTAAATGGCTCGCATCAGAACCATCAAGCCGGAGTTCCCGCAGTCGGAAAGCATGGGCAACGTGTCTCGCGACGCGCGCCTCTGCTTCATCCAGATGTGGACCCTTGCGGACGACGAAGGGAGGCTTCGCGGAAATTCGCGAATGCTCGCGAGCCTTCTTTTCCCCTATGACGACGATGCAAAAGACCTCATCGACGACTGGCTCGCCGAACTCGAGCAAGAGGGCTGCATCGTGCGTTATGTGGTCGACGGCGCCACCTACATCGAAATCCGTAACTGGTTGATTCATCAGAAGATTGACAAGCCGAGCAAGTCGAAATTGCCATCTTTCGATGAATCCTCGCGAATCCTCGCGAATCCTCGCGAACGTTCGTCGGAGGATCAAGGACCAAAGGACCAAAGAAAGGAAGAAATACCCCCCAACCCCCCATCGCCTGTCGGCGACGAGGGGGCTGAAAGCTCGGCTTCGCAAAAACCTGTCCGTGCTCGCAAGTCCCGGACTTCGTTCGCGACCTTCCTCGCTGACTGCAAGGCCAAGGGCGTGAAGCCCGTGACGAGCTATCGGCCGCTCATGGACTACGTCGACAAGGTCCGGCTTCCGCACGAATTCCTCGAACTCGCCTGGGACGTCTTTCGCCGCGAGCACAGCGATGGCGGCGCCAACGAACGGCGTTTGCAGGCCGATTGGCAGCGGCACTTCTGCAACTACGTGACCAAGGGCTACTACCGCCTGTGGGTCTGCAAGCCTGACGGGTCGTTCGAGCTGACGACGGTAGGGCAGCAGTCCCGGAAGTTCCTGGAGGCGGCATGAGCGCGCGCGACGACTTCACGGTGCCGCACAGCGTCGAGGCCGAGCAGGCCGTGCTGGGTGGCCTGCTGCTCGACAACGACGCGATCGACCGCGTTGGCGATCTGCAGGTCGATCACTTCTACCGCGGCGATCACCGGGCGATCTACGCACAGATTCGCGAGCTCCTGGCGACCGGTACCGGCGCTGACACGATCACGGTCTACGAGCGCCTGGCGGCCAAAGGCCAAGCCGCGGATTGCGGTGGTCTGGGTTACCTGAACGAGCTGACGCTGACGACGCCTAGCGCCGCCAACATCGGCCGCTATGCCGCTGTGGTGCGCGACCGCGCCGTCAAGCGCTCCCTGCTGGCGCTTGCCAACGAAGTCCCGGCGATGGTGGTCGGAGACGCTGAGGCTCGGATCGTCGTCGATCGAGTGCAGGCCAAGCTCGAGCAGCTGTCGCGGGAGCGCGTCAAGACGGAGCCCATCCGCGCATCGGAAGGGATGGCCGACTTCTGCGACCTGCTGACGGCTCAACTCGAAGGCAAGGTTCAGCCGCTGTCGACGGGCTTCCGCGATCTGGACGAAAAGCTGGGAGGCGGTTTCCGGCCCGGTGAGCTCGTGATCGTTGCCGGGCGCCCCGCCATGGGCAAGACGGCGTTCGCCTTGAATATCGCCGCCAACGTGGCGCGCCAGAGCGGCTCGCTTGTGCTCTCGATGGAAATGCCGCTTGCCCAACTGCACCAGCGCAACACGGCGATGCTGGGCCGCATTCCGATGGCTCGCCTGCGTCAGCCCGACCTCATGACGAACGAGGACTGGAACAACGTCACGGCAGCCGCTGCGCGCATCGCCGACCTGAGCCTGTTCCTGGACGACCAACCGGCTCTCACGCTGCTGGAGGTCCGCGCGAAGGCGAGGGCGGTCAAGCGCAAGCATGGCCTGGCGCTCCTGATCGTCGACTACCTCGGCCTCATGACCGGCGGTCCGAGCGAGAACCGCAACCAAGAGGTTGGCAGCTACTCGCGTGGCCTCAAGGCGCTCGCCAAGGAACTGGACATCACCGTCCTGGCACTGGCCCAGCTCAACCGGGATCTGGAGCGCCGTGCGGACAAGCGCCCCACGATGGCCGATCTGCGGGACTCGGGCGAAATCGAACAGGACGCCGACATCATCTGCTTCCTGTACCGAGATGAGGTCTACGACCCGGATTCGATGGCAAAGGGCGTCTGCGAGGTGCTGATCGAGAAGCAGCGCCAGGGCGAAACCGGGATGGTGCCGCTGGCTTACCGCGGTGAGTTCGTGCTGTTCAGCGATCTGGCCTATGGATTCCGCATGCCGGAGCCCAAGCGTCAAGGCCGCAAATTCAGGGACGACATGTGATGGATCGGAAGACCTTCGAGGAAATCATGACGTGCTGCGACCCGGAGCCTGTCGCCACTACGCGCGCGCGGATTCTGGCGATCGACCCCGGTACCGAGGAGTCGGGGTGGTGCGTGCTCGCCGATGGCCGCGTCACGCTCTCGGGCGTCATGAAGAACCGGGAAGTGCTGCGCATGCTGGAGAGCACCGCGGGCTATGACCCTCTGAACCACACGCTGGCCATCGAAATGATCGCTAGCTATGGGATGGCAGTAGGGCGCGAAGTGTTCGAGACCTGCCGCTGGATCGGTCGATTCCAACAGGCGTGGCACAAGCCCGAGGCAGTGCGCTTCGTCTACCGCAAGGACGTGAAGCTGCACCTGTGCGGCTCGCCCCGAGCGAAGGACGCAAACATTCGGCAGGCGCTGATCGACCTGCTGGGGCCGCAGGGCACGAAGAAGAATCCGGGGCCGACATACGGCGTGAAATCGCACGCATGGGCGGCTCTAGCAGTGGCAGTAACGGCAGCAGAGAACATCAACAAGGCATAGGGAGAACAGACATGGACAAGGAAGCGGTGGGGATGAGCGACGCGGTAACGCGAGAACAGATCGAGGCGTGGGCAAAGCGCGCCGGGATCGTCGGGTCTGGCGCCGATGGAGCATTGACCGAGCCCAATATCGTCCGCCTGGGTGACTTCGCAATTGCGGCCAGAGAGGGCTTGCTATCCGTCGGCGCCCTCGCGCAGCAGCCGTCGGCGACCGAGCGTGCCTCTGGTGAACGGAGATATCTGCAGATCGCGCGCGAAATTCTCCTTCGAGGCGGGAAAGTGGCCGGCTTGTCGGATGAGGAAGCTGCGCACCTGCTCGCCCGCTCGGACCTCGCGCAGCAGCCGGCAGCGCAGGCGGCGGGGCTGACGGAATGCCTGAACGCCCATATGTCGCGTTTTGGGCCGGAGCCGGCTGGTATTTCTGCACAGCGAGAAAGCGATTTCGTCGCCGGGTGGAACGCGGCCATCGCCCGCGCCGCGTCGAGCGGGGAGCTTCGACAGAAACTGCACCACTTCCTGAATGCGGCTGCTGGCGAGGGACTTCAAATGGACGGGGTTGACGCCGATGACCTGTATATCGCTCTGTTCCCTGCCGAGTATGCGCGCGCTGTTGCTTCCCTCGACGGTGACTCCGCCCCGCAGCCGAGCGCGCAGCAGGCCGAGCCGATGATCCACTACGGCGGCGGATTGGCCGGCAATGTCAGTTTCGAGCAGCCCGCCGAGGAAGCGCTAGGCCCGTTCAATACCGCAGATGAAGCTATTGCAGCATTGCGTGTCGAGGAAGCGCGCGGGGTGGATGGTGGCCTGATGGAGGCCATTCGACGCTATGCCTTCCTATTTGCTCTGCACACACAGAACAACACCGACGCAAGCAGAGCCGAGGCTGACGCCGCATTGGCCCGCATTCGGTCCCTACTCGCCGCGCCCGCCGCAGGGGCGGCGCAAGATGAGCCGTTCGGATGGGCCAGCGCCAGTAACGGCAACTATTTCACTCGCACCGAGCGGATTGCCAAGCGTATCGGCGGGCTGATCCCGGTCTACACCAAGCCGCAAGCCGCTACCGGGGCGCAGGGGCTGACGTGGATATCCGTGAATGACCGCCTGCCGCCGATTGGCACCGGCGAGCGCGTGCTCATCTACACAGAAGGAGCGGATTTCGCGGGCGAGCAGTTCTTCGACATCAAGGCCGATGACCTGTATCCGACCCCGGATGGCGAGCAGGATGCGCGCACCGAAGTCGCAGCCGCTGCTACGCACTGGATGCCGCTGCCATATCCTGGCATCACACCCAACCAAAAGGACGCATGATGAAAGAGTTGAAGCCACACGACCCGAATCACCCTTACGTGCGCACGATGAAAGGCTGCGGGCATGGCGTGCCATTCACTGAATATTGCGTCGATTGCGAAGTGGTATCCCTGCACGAGCAATACAAACGCGCCGTCCGCACGGTGCAGTCTACGCGCAATAACCTGCGGCGCCTTGGCTATCCGCTTCCAGGCTGCACCAGCACGCCGCACCCCATCAATGGCCAGCACGCCAGCGAGACAGGCAAGGAGAGTGGCAGCCATGAGTGAACACCTGTTGCCGTGCCCGTTCTGGAGGAATTGCTTTGGTGCCGGGCGATGTCTTCGCGCGTGCACGGCGCAGAAGAAGCGCGACGAGGAAAAGCGTGTGGCGGACCTTGAGCAGCGCGTCCGCTGGTTGGAGCAAGCGTACTACCGCTTGACCGGGAAGGCGGCAGAGGGGGAGCGCAATCATGGGTGAGCTGAACCTGGACGAGCTGGGGCGGCTGGCGAAGGCGGCAACGCCGGGGCCGTGGGAATGGTGGACCAGCAATAGCTTCCTGCGCCTTAGTGGCTCGGATGGACGCGATGGCGGCGTGCTGTATGCCTGCAATATCCGGAACGAGTACGCAACCGTCGTGGTGTCCGAGGCGGATCGCCGCTTCATCGCGGAAGCACGTACCGCGTTGCCGGCCCTGATCGCCCGCATCCGCGAGCTGGAGCAGGAGAACGCCGCACTGCGGACCATTGCGGAGCGGTATCGATTCCTGCGGGATGAACATATCGGGGACGACCCCGACATGATTAATCTGGCACGGGGTAAGCGCCGGGGACTAGACGCCGCTATCGACGCCGCTATCGACGCGGCACGCAAGGAGAAAGGACATGGGTGAACTGAAATCCTGCCCGTTCTGTGGGGCAACTCCCATCATTGAGCGGCGCGACGTCGAACCGCAGGGCGATCCTTGGTACGGCGACAAAGTTGTCCGGTTCGTACTGTGCGAATGCGGCGTTTCCCTGTTCGATAGGTACTTTCACGAAGGCTTCGATAGCAACGAAGAAGCCATTGCCGCATGGAATCACCGCGCCCCGGACGGGCAGCGGGCGGGAGTGCCGGAGGAATGCGATGCGCGCGATTGACACGGGGATTTCATGTCGGCATATCACGCAGACCGAACCTGGGGTGGCAAATGACTATGAGCGAACAGATCAAGAACGGTGAGGCGCCCCTTCGTATGGACGCCTACTACTACGGCTTCGATCCGACGGGAGTGCGCGAGATCGATTTGGTCCTGTCGGCGATCGCATGTGCCGGCAAAGCGTACCACCACACCGAATGCTGGAACGACCAATGCGAGTGGCCTCCGCATACCGGAAAGAGCCCGGTGGAGTGGATCCAGAACGCTGCCAATGCGGCCGCGACCGCCATGCTCGCCGCCGCGCCCGCGCCGCCAGCGCGAGTCAGCATCAAGGACCGCCAGGGCTTCAAGGCCGGGCCGCTGGAGCCAGCCGGCGATGCGGGGCAGCAGTCCCCCGAGGATCGAATCGAGGCATTGTTCCGCAACCGCATGACGCCATACGGGATGCTTGTACGTGCCCTGCGCATCGTTGCTGGGTCGACTTTGATGAACATGGCCGAGCGTCTCGGCAAGACACCGGCCGAACTATCCGCAGTCGAAATGGGGCGCAAGCCTGCTACGCCTGAACTCGCATCGCTCACAGCCAAGTTCTTTGCCGACAAGGGTATCTACGGCACGCAGCCGGCGCTCATGGTCGCAGTTGAGGCCAGCAAGGGGGAGAAGGGATGAAGATTGTTTTAGACATCCTTGCCGTCACAGTTGTTTGTGTAATCGTCGGCAATAAGTTGGGCTTTAACGCCATCGAGACATTCATTGTGGCGGCATCCGTATCGTGGATGTATGGGTGCTGCTCGCGGGAGAAGAAGCAATGACCAATGACCATGTGCGCGAGGCGTTCGAGGCCCGCGATGCGTGGATGGCGGAGATCAAGGCGATGGGCCACCCGCCGCCAAGCGTTGCGGAGCGCGCCTGCTTCATCGACGGCTTCGCCCGAGGTCGCGCCGCTGGCATGGAGCGGGCGGCGGGGATTTGCGATCAGAACTCTAAACAGTGGGATACCCCCGCGAATGGAACGGCTGCCTACGCTGCGGGGCGATGCGCCGAAGCCATCCGCGCGGAGATCAAAGGGGCCGACCATGAAGGTTAAGCGCATCCGCAAAGCGGCCGCGCGTCGCAACCGCGTCGTCACCGACACGCTGCGCATCACGCCCGGCTGGGTGCCGTCGGCGAAGAACGTCAATGCACTGCCCCGGCCTCTGCGTGACTACATCATGCGGCTCGTGGCATTCGACCCGCAGCACTACGTCCAGAAGGTGGCCATGCTGCAGGACCACATCCGCATGGTCGAGGCCGACAACAAGCGGTTGCGTCAGATGATCGAATGGGAGCGGGATGCGGTCGCGCGGGAGGTCAAGCCCGCTGCGCCCACCTTCGCCGACTGGCAGGCGTTCCACGATTCCATGTGCCAGGCCGGTGCCGCCCAGCAGGACGTGGCTCGAGCAGCGGCGGAGCGGGATGAGGCCGGGCTGGGGATGTTAGTGGCAGTGACGAGCGGTAGAGCAGGGTAGGGACGGTCAATGACCGGGAAATCGGAAGCAAGAGTGACGACGGGGGCCTCGATGGATCTGGAAAAGCGGTTGGAGAATTGGGCGAAGGCGAACCGAGTGGGAGGGCCGCGGCCCGGGTACTGTGCCCCGTGGGCCAAGCTGGCGGACATCCTCGCGAACGGGCCGCACGTCCCGGAGATCGTCGAGATCGATCAGGCGGACGCTGAACGAGTCACGAGGGCTTGGCGCCTGCTGGATCGCCACCAGCAGCTCCTGCTGAAGCTGTCCTATGTCACCAACATGCCGCCGTGGCTGGTCTGCCGGAAGCTCGGCATCCGCCAGCGCCCCCACAGCGTCTTTGATCTGGAGATGGCCCGGGCCAAACACATGCTGCGGCAACACCTCGCGCGAATCGACGACGAGGGTGTTGTAAACCGGAAAAAGATGCCCTATACTGCGCCGGACAACTTGATTCCGGCCCTTGCCGAGACCGCCGCCTAGTGGGCGGCGCTCGCCCGGAAGAAAGAGAGGCCCGCCAATGAGCGGGCTTTTGCGTTTACTCACGCATGGCACCTCATCCGCTGCGGACCGCGGCGGTGAACTGACCCGGCCGGGTACGAGGTGTCAGCCGTGAGGGAAATGCTGACGCAGCGCTGAGAATACTCGCGCCGAGCGTCGCAGGAGATCAGCGCCTGCCCCTCAACCAGTCTCCTCTCGCGCCCACCGCGAGTTCGCCCAGCCATCCGCTGGGCTTTTTCTTTTCCACAGCGCCGATGTCGAACGAGACGCCTAACCTCCGCTCCGACGACGGATCGTGGGATAGGGTTGCCGTCATGGCCGTCGTCTGCGAGCGAATCGCAGGCGGCGATAGCGTTCGGAAGATCTGCTCCGATCCCGATATGCCGGATCGCCGGCTCATCAACCGGTGGATCGGCACCGACCCTGATCTGCAGTCGCAGTACCGCGCTGCATGCGTGGCGCGGACCTTCCATCATCTCGAGGAAATCATCGAGATCGCCGACGACGGGCTCAACGATACCTACATCGATCCGGAGACCGGAGAAAAGAAGACCGATCACGATGTGATCGCGCGCTCTCGCCTTCGCATCGATGCCCGCAAATGGGTGATGGCCCGCATGAATCGCGTGGACTTCGGCGACCGGGTAACCCAGGAGCACGTCGGTAAGGACGGCGGTCCAATCGAACAGAAGACGACGGTGGTCGATGAACGCGAAGTCCGAGACATCGTCGACCGAATCGAGGGCGAATACTGACCTCGAGCTGGCGGTCATCAGAGCGAAGTGCGAGCGGGATCATCTGTTCTTTAGCCGCTACTTCTTCAAGCACCGCCAGGGGATCAAGTTCCGGGTCAACTGGCACCATGCGCTGATCGACGCCGCTGAACCCCGAGAGCATCGGTCCGGGGCAGTTCAAGGGCCTGTTCGTCATGGATCGGTGGCTGGTGCAGCCGACCCTGACGGACCTGGTCAAGGAAATGGGCCCGGACATGGGCATGCCGCGCTACTACGACGTGGTGGCGGACAGCATGGCCCTGTCGCGGCAGCGGATCCACTACAGCCGCGTGCTGCGGATCGATGGGGTCGAGCTGCCGTACTGGCAGAAGATCGCTGAGAACCTGTGGGGCCAATCGGTCATCGAGCGGTTGATTGACCGCCTGGTGGCGTTCGATAGCACCACCGTGGGCGCTTCGCAGCTGGTCTACAAAGCCCACCTGCGCACGCTCAGCGTCGACAAGCTGCGCGAGATCATCGCGGCCGGCGGTCCGGCGATGGAAGGGCTGCTGAAGAACGTCGACATGATCCGTCGGTTCCAGTCGAACGAGGGCATGACCCTGATCGACGCCGCGGACAAGTTCGAGGCGCACCAGTACAGCTTCTCGGGGCTGGACAACGTCCTGATGCAGTTCGGACAGCAGTTGTCCGGTGCGCTGGGCATCCCGCTGGTGCGGCTGTTCGGCCAATCGCCTGCGGGTCTGAACTCCAGCGGCGAGTCTGACCTGCGGACCTACTACGACAACATCAAGCAGCAGCAGGAGCGCCGACTGCGTGCGCCCCTGACGCGGCTGTTTGATGTGCTGATCCGGTCCGAGATCGGTACCGAGCCGCCGGAAGGCTTCGCTTACAGCTTCACGTCGCTGTGGCAGCTCTCCGACACCGAGAAGGCGAACAACGCCAAGACGACGACGGAAGCGGTGGTAGCCGCCTACGACGCCGACCTGATCGACCGGCCCACCGCCATGAAGGAGCTGCGGCAAGCAAGCCACAGCACTGGCGTGTTCACCAGCATCTCGGACGAAGCGATCGAGGAAGCGGAGAACGAGCCGCCGCCCGCGCCTGAACTGGAACTGCCCAATGCTGATGACCCGAACAAACGACAGGAAGCGTCGGAAGAATCCGGTGAGGCTCAGCGGGCCGGAAAGGCTGTACAGGACGCGGCTACGGCAAGTCGCCCAGCAGGTGGGCGCGCTCGTCAATGGCTTTCCGCCTGGCGATCCAAGCGCCACGCCGACGATTGAGCAGCTACTGCGGCGGTATGCCGAGGCCCTGACACCGTGGGCCGAAGCGACCGCCGCTCAGATGCTGGCGGACGTCAACCGACGGGACGAACAGGCGTGGATGACCCACGCCAAGGAACTGTCCCGGGCGCTGCAGCAGGAGATCCGCTCGGCGCCGACCGGCGAGACGATGCGCGCGCTCATGGCCGAACAGGTTGGGCTCATCAAGTCCATCCCGATCGAGGCCGCAGAGCGCGTCCACAAGCTGACGATCGAGGGGCTGGAGAGCAGCTCCCGGGCGTCGGAGATATCGAAGGCCATCCAGGCATCGGGCGAGGTGGCCAAGAGCCGCGCCGACCTGATTGCCCGCACCGAGGTTGCCCGGACCGCTTCGGCACTGACCGAGGCGCGTGCTCTGCATGTTGGCTCGCCGGGATACATCTGGAAGACCTCCGGCGACTCGGACGTCCGCGACTCGCACCGAAAGATGAACGGCCAGTTCGTGCGCTGGGACGACCCGCCGACGCTGGACGGGATGACCGGGCACGCCGGGCAGTTTCCGAACTGCCGGTGCTACCCCGAACCAGTGATTCCCGAGGATTGATATGGCGAAAGAAGACGTCACGGTGATCGCCACGATGAGGGTCAAGTTCGCCTGGTGGTTGCCGCTCTATCTGCGGGCTGCGACCCTGGTCGCGTGGCTGACGGCCCAAGAGCCCGACTACGACAAGGTCGCTGGAGTGGTCCGGCACGGCATACGCACCCGAATCGAGGTGGCGAAATGAGGTTCTACACCACCCAGAAGCTGGGCCCGAAGCGCTCGCTCACGCCCGAAGGCTTCCTCCTCTGTGAGGAAGTGCCTGTGGCGCGCACCGGCGAAATGCTGTACGGCCCCGGCGAGGTGCCGGTAGAGCCGGGCCCCGACGGCCTCATCCGCATCAGCCGGACGCCGGATGAGGTGTTCCGTCCCGAGACGCTGGCGAGCTGCATCGGCAAGCCGGTGACGCTGGACCATCCCGACGACTTCGTCACCCCGGCCAACTTCGCCGCGCTAGGGAAGGGCTCGATGCTGAACCTGCGTCGCGGCACCGGGATCGAGGACGACCTGCTGATCGCCGACCTGCTGATTACCGATCAGGCGGCCATCGACGCAATTCAGTCCGACGGCATCGAAGAAGTCAGTCTCGGCTACGAGGCCGACTACGAGCAGGTATCACCCGGCCGCGGGGTACAGCGGAACATCGTTGTCAACCACGTAGCCCTCGTCGAGCGCGGCCGGTGCGGCCCGCGCTGCGCGATCGGCGATAAGGAACCCGAAGACATGAAGACCAAAGACAGCAAGCCGAAGGGCAAGCGAACCTGGCTGGACCGCCTCATGACGGCGATGAAGGCCAAGGACGAAGCGGCCATCGAGGAAGCAATCGAAGAGGGCCAGACGGCCCTCGACGAGGAATCCGAGGGAGAGCGCGAGGCCCGCGAAGCCAAGGAGCGCGAAGCCAAGACCGGCGACGCGCTCGCACAGGAGGTGCTTAAGGCCGTCAAGGCAATCGGCGAGTGCCTGTCCAAGATCGAAGCTCGCGACTCCGAGCGCGAGGAAACGGACGA
Organism: Cupriavidus gilardii; assembly: GCF_013347325.1. Classification (NCBI taxonomy): domain Bacteria; kingdom Pseudomonadati; phylum Pseudomonadota; class Betaproteobacteria; order Burkholderiales; family Burkholderiaceae; genus Cupriavidus; species Cupriavidus gilardii. The sequence goes on from NZ_CP054624.1 coordinate 553,400, forward strand.
CGAGGACGAAGACCCGGAGAAGAAGGACAAGACCGGCGATAACGGCGACCTGACCGAAGCCGAGACGGCCGGCAAGTTGGATGAGTCCGATGTCGACCTGTACACCGGCGACGCCGCGGCCAGCATCCCGTCGCGCGCCGAGATCCTGGCGCCCGGCATCAAGCTGCCGACCCTCGACGCCAAGATGGCCACCAAGGACCGCGCGGCGGCGCTGTGCAAGTGCCAGCGGAAGGCGCTCGACCTGGCGTACCAGACCGAGGCCGGGAAGAAGGCGATCAGCCCGTTCCTGGGCGGCAAGACGGCCGACTTCGAACGGTTGCCCGCCGCTCTGGTGCATGCCGCCTTCATGGGTGCCAGCGAGCTGGTGAAGGCGCAGAACAACGCCAGCGCCAGCCGCGGCGCCGCGCCAACGCGCGACTTCGGCAAGGTCACGACCGTCGCGGACATCAACGCCGCCAACCGCAAATTCTGGGCCGACCGGTCCGCCAACTAAGGAGTCCCACATGGGCAACGCAATCCTGTATCGCATGCCTTCGGGCATTCCGGGCGACATCTCGCGCCAATCGCAGGCAACCGTCGAGCCGCAGATCTTCGATCCGGCCCTGCCGTTCCCGGGCTACGGCGTGTTCGGCAAGCTGGCCGCCGGCAAGTTCGTGCCGATCGCCAGCGGTGACGCCGCGGCTGTCGTCTACGGCCTGCTGGTGCGTCCGTACCCGACCACCGGCGGCGCCGGTTCGGAGCCGGTTGGCACTGCCACCCCTCCGACGAAGGGCGTCTGCGATGTCCTGCGCCGCGGCTACATGACCGTCAAGAACAACGCTGGCACCCCGGCGCTGGGCGGCCAGGTGTACGTCCGCGTGGCTGCCGCCGCTGCTGGCAAGCCGATCGGGGGCATCGAGGCTGCGGCGGATGGCACCAACACCATCGCGGTGACCGGCGCCATCTTCATGAACGGTGGCGATGCCAACGGCAACGTCGAAATCGCCTTCAACATCTAAGGGGCTACCCAGAATGAGCAAGCACAACAAACTGCTGCTGGCCACCGCTGCCGGCATCGCCATGTCGGCCCCGTCGATCATCCGCGCGCGCACGCGCGACAGCATGCTGACGTTCGACAGCCGCACCATCGACAGCACCGGCGCGTTCCTGATCGGCGAGCTCGAGCGGCTGGACCAGACGCTGCACATGCCGCTGGCGTCGGTCACCTGGTCGCGCGACATCGACCTGCGCGAGGATGTCTCGATCGCCGACGAAACCTCGTCGTTCACCAATTCGACGTTCGCTGCCGCCGGTGGCGCGTCGCCGAACGGCAAGTCGTGGATCGGCAAGGATGCCTCGGCCATCGCCGGCATCGCGCTGGACATCGGCAAGACCGCCAACCCGCTGACCCTGTGGGGCATGCAGATCGGCTGGACCATTCCTGAGCTGGAATCGGCCCAGAAACTCGGCCGTCCGGTGGACCAGCAGAAGTATCAGGGCATGGTCCTGAAGCACAACATGGACGTCGACGAGCAGGTCTACATCGGCGATCCGGTGCTGGGTGTCACCGGCCTGGTGAACAACGCCGCTGTCGGCAACCTGGCCAATGCCAAGGTCGGCAACTGGGCCACGGCGACTCCGGACGAGATCCTGGAGGACGTGAACGAGCTGCTGACCAGCGTCTGGGCGGAATCGGCCTATGCCATCTGCCCGCGCGAACTGCGCCTGCCGCCGGCGAAGTTCGGTATCCTGGTGAGTAAGAAGGTGAGCGACGCGGGCAACATCAGCGTGCTCGAGTACCTGAAGCAGAACACCATCTCGAACTCGATCAACGGCCAGCCGCTGAACATCCAGCCTCTGAAGTGGCTGTATCAGCGCGGCGCCGCCAACGCGGACCGCATGGTGGCGTACACCAAGGAGCAGGACAAGGTCCGCTTCCCGATGGTGCCGCTGCAGCGCACTCCGCTCGAGTACCGCGACATCCGCCAGCTCACGACCTACTTCGGTCGCCTGGGCGTCGTGGAAGTGGTGTATCCCGAGACGGTCGGCTACCGCGACGGCATCTGAGGGGACGACATGGCAAAGGTTAAAATCCATGTCGCCAAGCCCTTCAAGCTCCTGACCGAGAAGGGCGAGCCGATGCACTTCGGCGTCGGCAACCACACCGTCGATCAGGCGGTGGCCGACCACTGGTTTGTCAAGGCGCACCTCGACGGCGAGAGCGCCGGCGGCGACACCGAGGCTGCGGCCGACGAGTTGCTGGCCGAGCTGGAGGCGAAAGCCAAGGCAGTGCAGGCAGCCGAGGCGACGTTGGCCGCGCGCGAAGCCGAACTGGTCGAGCGCGAGAAGGCCGTAGCAGCGCGCGAGCAAGCGCTCGACGCGAAGCAGGAAGCGGAAGCGAAAGCCAAGGCGGAAGCCGAGGCCAAGCCGGCCGCCAAGACCTCCAAGTAAGGTGAGCCGTGGTTGACGTTGCCCAGTTCAGACAGGACTTTCCCGAGTTCTCGGATACGACCAAGTACCCGGATGCCGTCGTCCAATTTTGGCTGACGGTGTCCGTGTCGCTGGTCGATCCGTGCCGCTGGGGCGACCTGACGAATCAGGGCATCGAGCTTTGCACCGCTCACCACCTCGTCCTGGCGGCCCGCGATGAGCAGGCTGCCGCGGTCGGAGGCATCCCGGGCCAGATGACCGGCCCGCTCTCTTCAAAGTCCGTCGACAAGGTCAGCGCCGTCTATGACACCGGCGCCGCGACCTTGGATGGTGCGGGGTTCTGGGCCTTATCGTCGTACGGAATTCGCTATCTCACGCTGGCTCGCATGTTTGGCGCCGGAGGGATTCAGCTTTGATTCTTGATTCGCCGAACAGTGAAGAGCGTCGCGACTTCTATGTCTACATGCTCTTGCGCCCCGGATCCAGCGTACCGTTTTATGTCGGAAAAGGCCGTGGGCGCCGCATGTACGCCCATATGCATGACGAACGCGGAAATAGCCACAAGGCCAACATCATCAGAAAGATCAAGGCCGACGGCGGTCGGGTGGTCGGCATCAAGATCGAGACTGCCTTGACTGAGGCAGAGGCCTTCGCGGAGGAAATGGCGTGGATTGCTTGGATTGGCAGGTATCCGAACGGCCCGCTTGTCAACAAGACGCCGGGCGGTGAAGGTGTAAGCGGCCCACGAAGTGTCAGTGAACGCGAACGGCTGATTGCCTTGCACACGGGCAGGAAGCGCTCCGAGGCCACGAAGGCGGCCATCTCGGCGGCACTGAAGGGCAGGAAAAAGAGTGCGGAGCATGTCGCGGCCCACGCAGCATCGCTCCGAGGAAGGAGCCTCTCTGCCGAGAATCGAGCCGCCATAAGTGCGGCGCTCAAAGGCAGGCCGTGCCCCGAAGGCACGCGCTTGGCGCTAATCGAGTCAAACAAGCGTCGCGCTGGACGCAAGTGGTCAGCCGAAGAGCGGGCGAAGCAAATGGCTTTGAGGGCGGCCAAGAAGGGGTAACCACATGGGCACCATCAAGGTTGATCGGCTGAAGGAAGTCCTGCAGTCGATCAATGGACTCGTCCAGAAGCAAGTTCTGGTCGGGATTCCCGACAGCGCACCCGAGCGCGACGACGATGCGCCTCTCAGCAACGCGGCCATCGGCTACATCCAAGAAACCGGCTCTCCAGCCAACAACATCCCGCCACGGCCGTTCCTCGTGCCCGGCGTGGAAGACGCTACGGCGAAAGTAACGCCCCACCTGCAGAAGAGCGTGGAGGCGGCGCTTGACGGCGACCTGAGCGGCGCCGAGCGTCGGATGGGTTCGGCTGGGCTGGTAGCCCAGAACAGCGTGCGAGCCAAGATCAACAGCGGTATCAAGCCTGAACTGAAGGAATCGACTCTGGCCGCGCGACGGAGCCGAGGTCGCACGGGCACGGTGCCGCTGATTGACACCGGCCAGCTGCGCAACTCGATCACCTATGTGATCAGACGGAAGAAATAGCCATGGCGCTTCTCGACGTCGTCGACGTGATCCTCGACCCGGACTTCATGGACACCGGGCTCGTGTGCAACCGGATGACGCAGACGGTGGACGAGCGTGGCCGCGCAGTCAATGCGGTCACGGCCATCCCGTTTTCCGCCGTGGTCACCAGCGATCAGGGCGACATCCTGCAACGCCTCGCCGAGGGAAGCCGGATCGTCGGCTCGATTCTCGTGCACACGACGCTGCGCCTGCGCGACGGTGAAGATGGCGCCGATGCCGACGAAATTGTCTGGCGCGGCCGAACCTACACCGTGGCGAAGGTCAACGACTACAGCCACTTCGGGCGCGGATTCGTCTGCGCGACCTGTGACATCAAGCCTCTCGCGGGGTAACGCATGGCAAACGACAGCTCGACTGGCGGGTATCTCTCGCCGGCCGTCGCGTCGCCGCCGCTCGAAGACGATGCACTGGACGACCTGCTGCACGACCTGGTCGCTGGCGTGACGGGGTTGCCCGGCAATATGGTCCGGCCGCGCTGGCAGCCGACGGTGCCGAAGCAGCCCGAGCCGTCGGTGAACTGGTGCGCGATCGGCGTCACGGTGCAGACCAACGATGCCGGGCCGGCGATTCAGCATGACCCGACAGGCGACGGCAGCGACGTCTACCAGCGGCATCAGGACATCGAGTTGCTGTGCACGTTCTACGGGCCGGCAGCGAAGGGCTACGCCCAGATGCTGGTCGATGGCCTGGCCATCCCGCAGAACAGCGAGCAGCTTGGCCTGAACGACATGAAGTTCGTGTCGGCAGGGACCATCCGCGCCGCGCCCGATCTGGTCAACCAGCAATGGGTGCGGCGATACGACGTCACCGTGGCGCTGCGCCGCAAGATTACCCGGACCTACCCGGTCCTCAACCTCCTGTCCGCCCAGGTGAAGACCGAGACTGACTCGGTGCCGCCGATGGACGGAACCATCGATATCCACCAGTAGAGGACGACCATGCCCAACGGATTGCCGGTGTCGCGGCTGATCGACGTCACCATCAACATGTCGCCGCTGGCGGCGCAGGGTGCGAACCTGAACTCGGCGCTGATCCTTGGCGCTTCGGCCGTGATCGACACCGGCGAGCGGATGCGCTCGTACGGCACGATCGACGCTGTGGCCTCGGACTTCGGCACCTCGGCGCCCGAGTACAAAGCCGCACTGCTGTACTTCCAGCAGACTCCGCAGCCATCGCAGCTCTATATTGGTCGCTGGGCAAAGACCGCGACGTCCGGTTCGATCCGCGGTGGCGCGCTGTCGGCCGCCCAGAAGGACATCGCCGCCTGGAAGGCAGTGACCAACGGCTCGTTCAAGATCACGATCGACGCCACGGTCAAGACGCTGTCCGCGCTGAACTTCTCGGGTGTGACCAACCTGAACGGCGTCGCCACGATCATCACCACGGCGCTGGCGGGCGCGACCTGCGCCTGGAACGGTACGCAGTTCGTGATCACGTCTCCGACCACGGGTACGACCTCGAAGGTCAGCTATGCCACGCCGACGGGCACCGGTACCGACATCTCGGCCATGCTGGGCCTGACGAGCGGCGTTGCCTCGGTCCCCGTCGACGGCATCGCTCCCGAGACGCCGGATGCGGCCGTCGCGCTGTTCCTGGACCTGTTCTCGAACAAGTTCCTGGGCCTGATGTTCGCCGACACGAGCCTGACGAACGCCCAGCATGTGGCCGTGGCCAGCCTGGTCGAGGCAGATCAGCGCCACCTCTACGGCGCGACGACGCAAGAGCCGCTGGCGCTGTACCCGACGAACACCACCGACCTGCTGTCGACGTTCAAGGCGCTCGGCCTGAAGTACTCCTTCGCGCAGTACTCGAGCTCGAGCCCGTATGCCGCCGCGTCGCTGTTCGGGCGCCTGCTGACGACCGACTTCAACGCGAACAACACCACGATCACGCTGATGTATAAGCAGGAGCCCGGCATCGTGCCGGAGAGCCTGACCAGCAGCCAGGCCGACGCGCTCCAGGCGAAGAACGGCAACGTGTTCGTGGAGTACAGCAACGACACGGCCATCATCCAGTACGGCGTGACGCCGAGCGGCATTTTCATCGACTCGGTCTACAACTCGATCTGGTTCCAGAACCGCATCCAGACCGACGTGTTCAACCTGCTGTACCAGAGCCAGACCAAGATCCCGCAGACCGACGCCGGCAACGCGCTGATCGCCGCGGTCATCGAGGCTGCCTGCGATGCCGCGGTGAACAACGGCTATCTGGCCCCGGGCGTCTGGAACTCGGGCGGCTTCGGTGCACTGCGCCAAGGCGACATGCTGCCCAAGGGCTACTACGTCTACGCACCGCCGATCGCGCTGCAGTCCCAGGCTGACCGGGAGGCTCGCAAGTCGGTGTCGTTCCAGGTCGCCGCCAAGGAAGCCGGAGCGATCCACACCGTGGACATCCTGGTGAATGTGAACAGGTAGCCATGAACACCGCACCGATAGAGTTCCTTCGGGAGGCGCTGGCCTACGACCCGGAAACTGGCGAACTGGTCTGGAAGGTGCGGCCGCGGTCGCACTTCAACAGTGATCGCGGCCACCGCGTATTCAACACGATGTACGCGGGACGGGCGGCAGGCCATGTGCTTAAGAGCACGGGCTATAGGCTGGTGAACCTAGGTCAGTACGGGTTCATCGGGGCGCACCGCATCGCGATGGCGATAACTACCGGTCAATGGGCCGATGTTGTGGATCACATCAATGGCGACCCGCTGGACAACCGCATCTCCAATCTTCGAGCCTGCACGAAGGCGGAAAACGGCCGAAATCGTCGCAGGAATAAGGGAAACAGGATCGGCCTGAAGGGCGTCTCGTCTCACCCCAACACCAGTCGTTGGGTTGCCCGTATTCAGCACGGCGGAAAGCAGCACTACCTCGGGATGTTCGATACCCCTGAGCTTGCGCATGCCGCCTACGTTGCCGCCGCAAAGAGGCTTCACGGCGAATTCGCCAACGCAGGATAGAAGGAGAAATCATGTCCGGAACGTATTCGTTCATCGACGTACAGGCGTCGCTGGTGGGCCCCGGTGGGTCCTTCCAGCTTGGCTATGGCGAGGCCACGGCCGAGGAAGGCATCACGATCGCCACGGCGAACGACAAGAACACCATGACCGTCGGGTCGGATGGCAGCGTCATGCACAGTCTTCGCGCCGACAACTCCGGCCAGATCACGCTGCGCTACCTTAAGACGGCGCCGATCAACCGCACGCTCATGGCGCTGTACAACGCCCAGAAGATCGACAGCCGCCTGTGGGGCAAGAACGTCATCACGGTCACCCAGTCCGTGTCCGGCGATGTCACCACTGGCATCCAGTGCGCTTTCAAGAAGGTGCCGGACCTGAACTACGCCATGGAAGGTGGCATCGTCGAGTGGGTGTTCGACGCCGGCCGCATCGAAGAAATGCTCGGGACGTACTGACCATGGCGACGCAGATCGAACTCAACGGCCACGAATACTCCCTCGGCCGCATGAGCGCGATGCAGCAGTTCCACGTATCGCGCCGCATCGCCCCGATCATTCCGGCCCTGATCCCGGTGTTCGTTCGCTTCCGCGAAAGCGGGAAGGCACCGACCGAGGATTTGGAAGGGATGGCCGTGGCGCTGCAGCCGCTGGCCGATGGTCTGGCGGCCCTCAAGGACGAGGACGCCGAGTATGTCATCGGCGCGTGTCTGTCGGTCGTACAGCGCAAGCAGCCGACCGGCTGGTCCCGGGTCTGGAACGGCGGCCTCATGTTCGACGATATGGACTTGGCGACCATTCTTCCCTTGGTGGTGCAGGTCATCACGGCCAACCTCGGGCCTTTTATTCAAGGCCTGCCTATCAGCCAGCAGAGCGGGCCGAAGGCGACACAAGCTGGCTGAGAACGCTCCCGGGCGGCGAAGACTGGCTCTTGACGCCGGTGGCCGAGGGCTGGTGCAAGTACGAATCCCTGCTGGACGGCACGCTCGGTCTTGAGGACATCGCCCTCATGAACGATGCGATCGCCGTTCGCAGCGAGAACATAGCGGCCCTTCGCAGGCTGGAGCAGAGCAATGGCAGATAGCGCCGTCATCCGCGAGTTCTTGGTCGCGCTGGGTTTCAAGGTCGACCAGAAAGGGCTCAAGAACTTCAACGCCGGGGTCGAGCAGGCCACCAAAGGCGTCATTCGCCTGGTCAGCACGATCCAGGGCGCGGCGCTGTCGGTGGGTGCCGGCGTCTCGGCCTTCGCCTCTAAGCTCGAGCGCCTGTACTTCGTTTCCCAGCGCACCGGTGCCGCAGCTACCAGCCTGAAGGCGTTTGAGTACGCCGCCCGCAACCTCGGCGTGTCGTCCGAAGCTGCGTTCGGCACCGTCGAGAACCTTGCCAAGTTCCTGCGGAACAACCCGGCCGGCGAGGGCTATCTCGCCACCATCGGGGTCCAGACGCGGGATGCCAATGGCCAGTTGCGGGACACGGTCGACATCCTGGCCGACATCGGCAAGGAACTGGCGCAGAAGCCGACGTGGCTTGCCAGCCAGTATGGCCAGATCCTCGGGATCGACGAGAACCTGCTGCTCGCCATGCGCAATGGCGACTTCGGCAAGTTCATGCAGCAGTACCGCCAGATGTCCAAGACCAACGGTCTGGACAAGGCTGCGGAGGACTCGCACGCCTTCATGATCGCGCTGCGCGATCTCGGGACGACGTTCGAGAACTTCGGCGTACGCGTGCAGGGCGCGCTGCTGCACAAGGTCGGTCCGCAGCTCGAGCGGTTCAAGCGGTGGTTCGACGAGAACTCCCCGGCTATCGCCGATCGGGTGGCCAAGATCGCTGAGGCGGTGATGTCTGCCGCCGCTGCCATGGGCCCGCCGCTGGGCTGGATCCTCGATCGATTCATCGAGCTAGACGCCGCGACGGACGGCTGGTCGACCAAGATCCTGCTGCTGATCGGCGCGTTTAAGGTGCTGGGCGGATTCCAGATCATCTCCGGCATCTGGAAGATGGTCGCGGCTGTTCGCGCGCTTGGCGCTGCGAACGCTGCTGCCGCCGCGGCGGGCGCCGCTGGTGCCGGTGCGGGCGGTGCTGCAGCCGGCGGTGCTGCAGGCATCCTGTCGCGCTTCCTGCCGTGGCTGGCGAAAGCCGGCGGCGCTGCCGCGCTGCTGTTCCATAGCGGCCGCCTGAACGATGGCGAGGAAGCCGAGTTAGCCAGACGCCGGGCCTCGGCACAGGGGCAAGGCAGCCTCGCCGACACGCCGTTCGGCAGGCTAATTGCCAGTGGCGAGGGTGACTACAACAGCGTCAACCGCGGCGCCAAGGGCGGCTACAAGGCTGGCACCGAGAATCTGGAGGGCATGACCGTTGCTGAGGTCATGCGCGCCCAGCAGGAAGGGCAGTTCAACGCCGCCGGCCGGTACCAGATCATCAAGACTACCCTGGCGGATGCAGTCAAGAAGCTGGGGCTGACGGGCTCGGAGAAGTTCGATCGCGGTCTGCAGGACCGGATTTTCAGCGAGTACCTGGTTGGCTCCAAGCGGTCGGCCATCAAGGACTACCTGACCGGCGCCAGCGATAACATCGTCGCCGCCATGCAGGCCGCTGCCCGGGAATGGGCCAGCGTGGCCGACCCGGCGACGGGCAAGAGCTTCTACGATGGCGTCGGCAACAACCGCGCGTCCATCTCGGTCGAGCAGCTGGAGCAGGCGCTGCGCAACACCCGGGCAGCCATGACGGCGACCCCGACGGTGTACGCGCAGCGCGCGCCAGGCGGCAACAGCGTGCAGCTCGAGCAGCGAACCGAGATCAACGTGTACGGCGTCAACGATGCTGCTGCGGCAGGCCGGGAAGTCTCGCGCGAGCAGGGCCGGCTTAACGGCGACCTGGTGCGCAATCTGCAAGGAGCAGTCTCGTAATGCTGGACATCATCTCCTTCCTGTCGCCAAAGATGATCGGCGACATCCGGGTGCCCGTCACGATCGAGGAAGCCTACCAAGACGACCTGCAGATCACCGAGCACCCGGTGGAGAAGGGGGCGGAAATCTCCGATCACGCCTTCAAGCGCCAGCCGGAAGTCGTCATCAAGTGCGGGTGGAGCAATTCGGAGATCAAGGCGCTGACGGACACGCTGCAGGCGATCTTCGAGGGCGGCAGCCTGCCGACTGCGGACTACATCAGTACGGTGTACTCGCAGTTGCTGGCGCTGCAGGAGCTGCGCGAGCCGTTCCAGGTGGTGACGTCGCTGCGCCTGTACGAAAACATGCTGTTCAAGTCCCTGGCGGTGCTCAGGGACCAGAAGACGGGTGCCGCGATGTCGGTGACCGCGACGCTGAAGCAGCTTCGGATCGTCAACACGCAAGCCACGACGCTACCGCCGCGGGAGAACCAAGCCGATCCGGCGGCTACCGCTGAGACGCAGAACGCAGGCGTCAAGGCTGCGACGCCGGCAACGCCAGCGCCTGGCGGATCCGTTCCTCCGACGAGCATGTGATGCCCAACTTCTTCGAGATTCCACTGTCGCCCGAGCCGCAACGCTTCACGATCACGCTCAGCGGCGTGGACTACCGCCTGACGGTCCAGTATCGGAAAGCCGGTGGTGCGGGGTGGGTGCTCGACATCGCGGACGCCAACAATGCGCCTTTGGTCAGAGGCATCCCTCTGGTGACCGGCATCGACCTGCTTGGGCAGTATCGCCATCTTGGCTTCGCTGGCCGGCTGTGGGTGCAAGGCGCCGACGACCCGGACGATGTACCGACGTATGGCGATCTTGGTATCGGTTCTCACGTATTCTGGGTGACAGACGCATGAGCACGCGGCAATTCGGCCGGAAGGTCTCGCTCATCATCGGGCAGGACAGCGGTGATGCGATCGACCTGTCTGAACTGCGGTTCCGGTTCGATGTCCGCCGCGGTGACTTGCAGACGCCGAACTCGGCGAGGATCCGGGTCTACAACGTCTCGAAGCAGACGGCGCAGCGCATCGAGCGCGAGTTCACGCGGGTGGTGCTCCAGGCTGGCTACCCCGGAAACTACGGGATCATCTTCGACGGAACGGTCAAGCAGGTGCGACGCGGCCGCGAGAGCCAGACGGACACGTATCTGGACATCACCGCAGCGGATGGGGATTCGGCCTACAACTTCGCGGTGGTCAACACCACGTTGGCCGCGGGCTCGACGGCAGCCGACCATGTGGCGGCTGCTTGCACGGCCATGAACCCATACGGGGTGTCGCAGGGCTATCTGCCGGAGCTGCCAAAGAATCCACTCCCTCGCGGCAAGGTGATGTTCGGCATGGCTCGGGAGTTCATGCGCTGGACGGCCAGGACATGCCAGACCGTCTGGAGCATCCAAGACGGCAAGGTCGTCATGGTTCCCGAGACGTCGTACATGCCGGGAGAAATCCCGGTCATCACGTCGGAAACCGGGATGGTCGGGCTACCCGAGCAGACGCAGAACGGCATCACGATCAAGATGCTTCTTAATCCGAGCGTCAAGATCGGGCGCCTGATCCAGATAGACAATGCCAGCGTCCAGCGGTATGAGTACAGCCTGAACGTGGGTCAGCAGGCTCAGAATGAGCGCATCGAGGAACAGGCAAAGCTGCAGGACGATGGGTACTACTACGTCATGATCGCCGAGCACCATGGCGATACGCGCGGTAACGAGTACTACACCGATGTCATCTGCCTGGCAGCCGACGTCACAGTGTTGCCCGACAGCTTCAGGACGCAAGCAGCCGTGCCGCCGGACAACGTCATCAAGCGTTTCGGCTAGCGGAGCGCTTTGTGGAAGTCGTCCACGTTTTGCATGAACTGTTCGCGCGAGAACGCCGGTTTCAGGAACTTTCCTGATCCATCCGGCCGGATCTCAACCTCGGCATAGTTCAGCAGCGTTTCCTTCCTTGTGTCGCCGTACTTGGAGACGATCAGTGCATCGTCGCCGGATGGGGTAATCAGTCGTCCCCAGCAAGCAGGGACGAGGGCGCGACCGTAGAGGGATTCGGCTGCGAACATGTCCTTAGCGCCCGAGATTGGAAGTTGGCACGGGGTGTCGCGATAGAGGATGGCGATCATCGACGCGCGCGGTGTCACGTCTTCAATCGGGCGCGCGAATAAGAAGGCGCGCCGTCCTACGGTCGCCGGGTTGAAAGACTTCATCTTGATTGACGCAGTCTCTGCCTCTTCCTTGATCTTCCATGCTGGCTTCTGCGCCTCCCTGGCGGCCAACTCCCGGTTCTTCCGGGTCAGTTCGTCGGGGTCGAAAGCGGTTGCCTGACAAGAAACCGCAAACAGCAACGCTGCGACGAGCACTTTCATAGCAATCCCATGGATAGACGAGAGCGGGTTGACGATCCCGAGGTAGCGCTTCGGGAGGCGTTCGACGGACTGCGCGCGGGCATCTGGACCGCGCTGCCGGGCATCATCCAGTCGTTCGATGCCGCAGCAATGACCTGCGAGGTCCAGCCGTCCATCAAGGTGCCGGTGCGGCAAATCGACGGATCGATCGTCAGCGTCACGATGCCCCTGCTGGTGGACTGCCCGGTGCAGTTTCCGTCTGGCGGCAATTGTACGTTGACATTCCCTGTCAAGCCGGGAGACGAATGCCTGGTCGTGTTCGCCAGCCGTTGTATCGACGCATGGTGGCAGTCCGGCGGCGTTCAGGAGCAGGCGGAGCTGCGGATGCACGACCTGTCGGACGGGTTCGCGCTGCTGGGATTTCGGTCGAAGCCGCGCGCGCTGCCTGCGGTCAGCGGTGCAGCGACGCAACTCAGGTCCGAGGATGGATCGACCTACATCGAAATGAACCCGACCCTGCAGAAGGTGCGGATCGTCGCCCCGGGCGGATTCGACGTGGTCGCCCCCCTGTCGACGTTCTCGGCTGCGGTGACGATCACCGGGCTGCTGACCTTCGTCGGCGGCATGGTAGGAAGCGCCGTGTCGGGCGCCGCCGCGACCCTCAACGGGGTAATCAACTTCGTTGGCCAGATGTTCTCCAACGGCAAGCGCATCGACGACACCCATACGCACAGCGGCGTGCAGCCTGGCGGCGGCAACTCCGGCACGGTCAACTAGCCGAGATTCGCGAAGTCACCGAAGTATGCGCGCGCGGCTGCGGCGTAGGCCATGTGAGCGTCCTCAGGGGTCTTGTGTCGACCTAGATGGATCTTCTTCTTATCGACGCAAATGTATGCCTGCCAACGGTCTCGTGCGGCATCGTAATAAACGCCCTTGATCCGCGACCTGCTATTCGACTTTAGCCGAATGTTTTGCTTGTTTTCTTTCTGAGTGCATAGTCGCAGGTTGGATCGGCAGTTATTCAGTGTGTTTCCGTCGATGTGGTCGACTTGTGTGCGGTATCCTGCTGAGAGTCCCATGATTTGCCGGTGCATAAGGACAGTGGCGCGCTTGGGGCCATGCACGGATCGAGCTGCATAACCATGGCTTCCAACGTGCCACGTGTATTGGCTGAGTTCCTCGTAGTCATGGTCATCTACGAATATTTTTTGGCCCCTACTGGTTTCGATTGTCTTCATGGATGAGCACTCCGAGGCATCAGTTATGCGTTATCGAAAGCTTACAGAGGATGGCGACTATTCGTTTGGAAATCAAGCCGCCGACTTCTACAAGGACACGCCGGACGCAGTCGCCCAGGCCGTAATGACGCGCCTGCGGCTGCTTCGGGGCGAATGGTTCCTCGACACGACTGAAGGGACGCCGTGGGCAACGGAGGTGCTGGGCAAGTACACCGGCGCCACCTATGACGCCGCGATCCGCCAGCGCATCCTAGGGACGCAGGGCGTGACCGAGCTGGTCAACTACTCCAGCAACCTCGACACCGAGCGCCGGCACCTTAGCGTGACGGCGACCATCAACACGATCTACGGCACCACCACAGTGCAGGCGACGCTCTAATGGCCATCACCACGACCGCACCGACGATCGACGCCAGCGGCATCACGGCACCGACCTATGCCGAAGTGCTGGAATACCTCAAGGACCAGTACCGCGCTATCTACGGGCCGGACGTGTATCTGGAGGCTGACAGCCAGGATGGTCAACTGCTGGGCGTCTTTGCCAAGGCGATCAGCGACGCCAACTCGGTCGCCATCGCCATCTACCGGTCTTTCAGCCCGGCCACTGCCCAGGACGACGCGCTGTCCAGCAACGTCAAGATCAACGGCATTGCCCGCAAGGTCGCGTCGTTCTCCACTGCTGACCTGGTCATCGTCGGGCAGGCTGGCACTACGATCACCAACGGCATCGCTAAGGACGCGAACGGCAACCAGTGGGCGCTTCCCGCGTCGGTCGTCATCCCGCCCGCGGGACAGATCACCGTCACGGCCACGTGCCAGACCATTGGAGCGATTTCCGCAGCGGCCGGCACGATCAACCAGATCGGCACGCCGACGCGTGGCTGGCAGACGGTGACGAATCCAGCGGCGGCTGCTGAAGGTGCGCCGGTCGAAACCGATGCTGCGCTGCGGCAGCGGCAGACGGTTTCCACCGCACTGCCATCGCGTACCGTTCTGGACGGGATCATCGGCGCCGTGTCGAACATCACGGGCGTGGCGCGACTCGTTGCCTACGAGAATGACACGAGCGTGACCGACAGCAACGGCATTCCGTCGCACTCGATCTCGCTGGTCGTCGACGGCGGCGATGCGGATGCGATCGCCAATGCCATCGCCGTGAAAAAGACCCCGGGCTCGGGCACCTATGGGACAACCGCGGTTGTCACGACCGACGTCTACGGGCGCCCCATCACGATCCGGTTCTTCCGGCCGACGGACGCACCGGTCACTGTGGCTGTCAACCTGAAGGCGCTGGCTGGCTATACCAGCAACACCGGCGACAGCATCAAGCAGGCGATCGCAGACTACATCAACGGCGTGGCCATCGGTGGCGGCTTGTCGGGCAGCGTGGAATGGGCGGATGCCATTACCGCAGCAAACAGCGTCGGCGGAGGCGTGACGTTCAAGCTGACGGGTCTGACGCTGAGCGGCCCGCGGGGCGCTGGTAACCCCGATGTGGCGCTTCTGTTCAATGAGGCGGCGTCTTGCACGCCGGCGAGCATCACCGTCAACGTGTCCTGACAATGGCAGACCTGAGCGAATACACCGCGCTGATTACCTCGGAGCACAACCAGCGGCCGAAGTTCATGGCGGTCGTGTCGGCGCTGGCGCAGCCGATGGTGGACCTGATGAACGTGCTGGGCAGTATGCCCACGAAGTTCGACTTGGACCAGGCCGTCGGAGTGCAGTTGGACGACGTAGGGCGATGGGTCGGTATCTCGCGAACGATCCGCACGCCACTGTCCGACGTCTACTTCTCGCTGGACATCAGCGGGCTAGGGTTCGATCAGGGCATCTGGAAGGGCCCCTTCGACCCGGACACTGGCCTGACTACCCTGGACGACGACACATACCGTCTGGTGATCCGCGCGAAGATCGGCGCCAACCACTGGGACGGGACGATGGAGGGCTCCGTCGCCATCCTGAACAGCATCTTCTCGCCGGCTGGAGAACTTGAGCCGACGTTGGTCCATGCCGATGCGGAGCCGTTCGGAGTAGGCGACGGCAGCCGCTTTCAGTACCAGATCCTGTACCAAGGCCAGCCGGTCTACAAGGTGGACAGTGCCACGCTGTTGCGCAACGACTGGCAGGGGAATCAGAAGCTGTATCCGACGCCGCGGACGAATCTGATCGCCAGCTCGTCAAACTTCGCCGTTGGGTCTTGGGCTAAGGTCCGCGTTACTGCGGAGCAATCAGTCGCCCTGGCTCCGGACGGGTCGATGACTGCCACCAAACTGGTTGAGAACACGGCAACGTCGACCCATCCTCTCCGACGTTCCATCACGTTTTCGCCCGCGACGCCCTATACCATGTCGTGGATGTTAAAGCGTGGAGAGCGGTCTGCGTGCACTCTGGTAATCGCAGATGGTGGAGGCAGCGCTCACTACCATTTGAACCTCATAACGGGCGAGGTGCAGCCGGGCTCAGTCACGTTAGCATCAAGCGTTACGCTCACGCCGTTGGCTGACGACTGGTATCGATTGTCCATCTCGTTCACTTCCAGCAGCGCGCCGAGCGGTTCATATGTGGATGTGCGCCTTTCTAACGTCTGGCCCATTACGTCGCCGTTCGGGCAATCCTACACGGGGGATGGAGTATCAGGGCTGTACATCTGGGAAACGCAGTTCGAAAGCGGTCTAACGCCGACGAGCCAGATCCCAACCACCACAACAGCCGTCACCCTCACCGACTACACCCTCAGCCCCACCGGCATCGTCGAACTCGGCCAGACGCCTGTTTCTGGCGCCACGCTGACGTGGACGGGCGACGGCTACACCTACCCGTCCGGCACCTACGTCTTCATCCAAGACAACCAGGACATGACGATGACCATCGGCATCGCCGGGAAGATGCCGTCGGCCGTGTTCTTGGCGCTCCTGGAGGGCGGATACATCCCGCTCAAGCCGGAGGGGGTGCGCATGAACTTCACCGTCGTCACGACGGTCGAGGGCTCGCCGCTGTTTGGATTCGATGTGAACAACCCGTATGCCGCAGGCTTCGATGTCGGAGCCTGGGGACGACTTCTGTAAGGACCATCAATGGCAACGAACGACTTCCTCCCATTCGCTACTGGCAGCGGCGCCAATGTCGTGTCGCAGGCCGAGTGGGCCGCGCTGACGCAACGCCTCTCGGGCTTTCAGTCCGGCGTCGCGCAGTCCGCGCAGCTGAACAAGGCGTGGCGTCAGTCGAGCATCATGGCGGCCGTCATCGCGCAGTTCATCTCCGATATCACTGGACAGGACGTCATCGACGACGGCACGACGGCCTCGATTCTGGCGAATCTGAAGGCTGCGGTTGGCTCTCAGTCGCCCGGCGTTGCCGGGACCATGCGCAATGGGCGCATAAGCATTACTGCGGCCTCGGCAACGGCGACCTTCACCGCCGACGAGATCGTCGTGGAATCCACTCTCGGCGGCCTTTCGTATCGGCTGGCGAACTTCAGCAGGGCCATCAATCTGACGACGACCGGCGCGGGGGGCATGAACAGCGGGCAGGCACCTGCCAGTGGGTTCGTCGCAATCTACGCGATCTACAACCCGAGCACTGGCGCAACCGCGCTGCTTGGGAAGGATGCGACGAGCGCGGCGCAACCCGAGGTGTATAGCGGCACGGGTATGCCGAGCGGGTACACCGCGTCGGCCCTTGTGAGCGTCTGGCCAACTAACGCAAGCCGTCAGTTCAGCATCGGATATCAGCGCGACCGTGAGATCTTCACTACCTACAACTCGATGCTGATCACTTCGACCCAGCAGGCGTCGCTTACTGCTTTGTCGGTTGCGGCTTACGTGCCGCCGAATGCGAAGACGCTATCTGGGGACGGCAGCATCTCGTCGACCGTTGACACGACTGGTGACATCTTCTTAGCAGGCGCCACGGCGGGGAATATCGGGCTCAAGCACATTACCCAGACTGCCATTAAGGCCGGCGCGGCGCAGATCGGAACATACTCCTACGTGCCCCTCGTTGAGCCACAGAAGATCTATTACGTCGCCACTGTCTCGGCAGGGACCATGACGGCCACAATCTACATCTCAAGCTACACCTTCTGACTATGATCCACGTCCAATTCGCCGACGAGACGGAGTCGGAGATCGTCTCCTTCTTCGCATGCAGCCAGGACCCGGAAGTCTATGACCATCTGGGGCGAGTCGAGGCCAACGACCCGCGGTGGCATGAGTACTATGCCAAGCTCTCCGCGGCCGGGATGCCCCTATTCGGCATTCCCGAGCCGGCGCAGGAAACGGACTAGCCGATCGGGCGGTAGACAGCAAATACGAAGTCTGGTCCTACCTCGCCATTGCGCTCGAGCCATTCTTCCATGTCTTGCAGGAGGTGGATAAGGGCCAGATCTTCGGCTCTGGCCTCGTCGAAGTTGGTCGCTATGCCTTTGAAGACATGGTTCAGCACCGAGCCGCCGAGCGAATGGAATTCGACGCGCTCAAAGCGCTGATCGAGCGCGGGGAGGATGTCCTGTGAGCGGACAGCTTCGGAGGGGTCCTCTGCGATGACCTGAGTTACAGACTGGCGCGACGCGGCGTTCTTTGTCGTGGTGCCATCCTTCGAAAGCCGATATCGCGCCGGCAGTAGATGCAAAAGCGTTGTGGCGTACCGCAGCTGGTCGTCGGAATACTGCAGCCTGTTTGGGCCTACGTAGTCGACGATCAGCAAAACGCCACCGGGCTTCAAACTGGCACGGACGGCATCGAGGCAGTGTTCTAGGTTTTCGACGTGATGAAGCGAGTGGAAGAAGATCGCGACGTCATAGGACGCCGCAGGAATCTGAAGAGCGTTGAGATCCGCGACCTGGTAGCGCAGGTGGGCGGCGCCTATCTCTGCCGCCTTGGTGTTCGACACTCCGACCAGTTTGGGATTGAGCTCGTAGCCATCAATGGCGGCGCACTCATACCCGAAATTGGAGATTAAGCTCCGCTCAAGGTGCCCGCTCCCCGAGCCGAAGCTCGCCATCCGAACATCGGCGCGTCCCGTGACGTATCTGTCCTTGAAATACTGGAGGAAATGCAGATTCGGGTCGCCTGTCACGAGCCTGTTGTAGTAGGCATGCATCGAGGCGAGCGAGGCGGCGTTGCCCGCAGTAAAACGACGGATGTCCACATCGTCTGCGAGATGGTCCCATGCATTCTCAGCAGTGTTCCGCGCCTTGGCGAATGCCCTGCGCAGCGTGCTGACAATGCCGCGAGCAAGCGAGGTGGCCTGCTGATCTAGGAAGGTCGCCATTCGTTCCAGCTCCGTTCTTGTTGTTGGGGCGAC
The DNA here is from genome assembly GCF_013347325.1 of Cupriavidus gilardii. NCBI lineage: Bacteria > Pseudomonadati > Pseudomonadota > Betaproteobacteria > Burkholderiales > Burkholderiaceae > Cupriavidus > Cupriavidus gilardii. The sequence goes on from NZ_CP054624.1 coordinate 572,182, forward strand.
GGTGCGCCCCATTCGCCGGAGGATTCTATCAGGCGTCAGAACCTGTACCCCAGTGTCACCATGTGGGCGCCCTTGTAGCCGAGCGGGATGTTCTTGTTAGTCATGTCGCGCGGCGGAGTGTGGATGTAGGTGTATCGCAGCGTGACGTTGCGATAGGCCACCGACGCGCCGGCGACCCAAGTCCATTCCCACTTCGGGCTGTGGCTCAGGGTTTCGACCGATCCCTTAGGGCCCCATGGGCTGGTGTCGGACACCACGGTCATGTGGGCTTTCCAGGTGCCGCGGTACAGCGCCGGGCCGGCCTCGATGCCGAAGCGCCAGCCGTTGTAGGTGTAATAGGGCTCCAGCGTCAGGGCAACGGCATGAAGGGAGCCCGACGAATTGAAGTGCCGGATGGGTCCGCACTCGCCGTTGCACTGCTTGGTGTGCGGGTTGTAGCCGCCGATGCCGTCGGGGTAGTCGGCTTCGTCCGGCGCAGCATCGGACCACATAGCGGCGCGGCCGAAGTGCATGTAGCTGAGGTTCGCCGAAACGCCGGGAAGCCACGAGCGCGGCTGATGCGGGATCGCGTCGAACGAGCCAGTGAGGCGCGCGGCCGGGAAGCGCAGATTCAGGTTGTGCCGCATCCCGCTTTGGAAGTACATGCCTTCGCCCAGGGGGGTGAAGGACGTCACGCCGATTCCAGGCTCGATGTGGAATCGGTCGAGGACGCCGGATTGCGCGGTTGCGGTTCCTGCGATCAGGAAGACGGCTGATCCAAGTCCGAGAGCGGCGGCAGATCGATGGTAGCGCCGGCTGAGCGCATCCGATCGAGCACGCGATCGACGTCCTCCGGCGCGAGCTCGAGGCGAGCCATGGCGAAGAAAAGCATGTGCATGCCCATGTCGCGCCGATTGTTGGGGTCTTCCGACAGGTACCGGCGCCATTGTCGACCGTTGGCAAGGCCGAACAGATCGGCCATCTTGCCGCTGCTGAAGCCGAGCTCGTCCTTGAGGGCTTCGAGATCCGCCGGTGACGGAGGTGTGTAGGGCATTGATGGATCCAAGAGCGCGAGCAAACGCGCGAAAGAGGACTTTCATTTTCGGCTTTCCTTTCGGAGTGTCGAACCGCACGGGGTGCGCAGCTCAGTGCCATGAATCATAGTACCCAAAGGGTACGTCGTCAAGATATTCATTCACCAGCCCGCCGCAGAGCGGGCTTTTCTTTTTTCGGGGTCTACATGCGGCTGCCTACTCCCGTTGAAGCCACCGGCTACGCCGGATCGGTCGTCTCGATCGGCGCGTCTCTGACGCTGACCGATATCGGAATCATCGTCGGTATCGTCACGGCGCTTCTCACGTTCGGCTTCAACGCCTGGTACATCCGGCGCAAAGACAGGCGAGAGGTGGAGGAACACGCGGCGCGCATGCGAGCGCTTGGAGGCAGTCATGAACTCTGACCTTCGCACGCGGCTGATTGCGGCCGGCATTGCTGCCGCCGTCCCGCTGGTGGCTGCATTCGAGGGTCTACGCCAGACGGCTTACCTCGATCCTGTCGGCATCCCAACGGCTTGCTTCGGGGCGACCAAGGGCGTCCGGCTCGGCCAGGTGTACACGCGCGAGCAGTGCGACGATCTGCTGGCGAAGGACCTGCTGGAGGCGAATGCCGGCGTGAACTCGTGCGTTCGCGTGCCGCTCAGCGAAGGACAGCGGACCGCGCTGGTGTCGTTCGCCTACAACGTCGGGCGGGGCAAGTTCTGCGGCTCGACGCTGGTGCGCAAGCTCAATGCAGGGGACTACGTGGGCGCGTGCAACGAACTGCCGCGGTGGATCTATGCCAAGGGCGTGAAGCTGCCCGGGCTGGTCAACCGCCGGGAGCAGGAGAGGGCGCTATGCCTTGGGTGAAAATCATCGCCGCTGTGGCGGCGCTCGCGCTGGCGTTCCTGGTTGGGTCCGAGTTCACCGCCCGAGGCAAGGACGCCGAGATAGCCGAGATTCGGCGCGCGGCCGCGGTCGATCAGGTCAAGGCCGCTGACCGGGCTCGCGCCGAAGAACAACGCCGCATCGCGGCTCAATCGGAGATTGCCAATGCTGCGAAACAGGAAGCCGACAAGGCGCGCGCTGATGCTCGCGCCGCTGATGCTGTTGCTGGCCAGCTGCGCCAGCGTGTCGCCGAGCTCGTCGCTGCCGGCCGGCCCGCCCGCCATCCCGCCGGTGCCAGCGGAGGCGAGGCAGCCGGCGATACCCTCGGAGTGCTTGCCGACGTGCTCAGCCGCGCTGACCGCCGAGCGGGAATCCTGGCTGAATATGCTGACGCCGCCCGGATCGCCGGGCAAGCCTGTGAACGCGCTTACGACGCGCTGAGCCGGAGCGACGCACTCCATAGGTAGAAGCCAAACGCACTGTATTTTTGTACAGTGCAGTCATGCCGTACGCCCACGACTTCGAATTCCCCCAGCAGCCAGTCTACGATCGCATCCCGGACGGCCCGTGCTACCGCTGCTCGAAGCCGCGCATCTATACCGTCTACGCCTATCGTGCTTGGTACCTGAAGTACGAGTGCCCGATCGAGGAGCTGTGCCCGGGGCTCGTGACCTGCGAGCACTTCAGCCGTGAGCCCGGGGTGGACTGACCGCTGTTCAAAACGTCGCGTAAGTATCTGATTCTATTAGGACGTATCTGGCCGTTTTTGCACCTGGTTTTGGCAGGCCATTTTTCCGGTAAGTCGTTGACTTTAAACGGTAAATTGTTGCTCGACGCCTTATACCGAAAGAGCAGTACACGTCGCGCCGCCCCGCCTTGCGTGCCTTGATCGGCGAGATGCGCTTCGCGTCGTCGGGTTCGCCACCGCCGCCCCATGCGCGCAAGCGATCGGCCCAGCGATCGAGCGCGCGGTCCGAATAGGCGCCGCCATACAGGGTCTCCGTGCCGTGCAGCCGCAGATAGACGAAATCGGCGGTCACGTCCTCGACGTAGGGCCAGTCGGCCACTGCGTCGGAAACCACCAGCGCGACGCGATGCTTGCGCAGCAGCGCGGGAAATTCCGGCGTGCAGAAGCTGGCGTGGCGGATCTCGATGGCATGCCGCAGCCGTCGTTTGCGCGTCGGCTCGAACCAGGGCTGCTTGACGCGGCCATCGTGCTGGCCGGCGAGCTTCCTCGCTTCGTCGGTGGTGCGAGGCAACATTGCCAGAAAGCGCTCCAGCCGTTCGGCCTTGAAGCTGAAATTCGGCGGAAATTGCCACAGGAAGGGGCCCAGCTTTTCCTGCAATGCCAGCACGCCGGAGGCAAAGAAGTTGGCCAGTGCGGGCAGCGCCTTTTCGTCGCGGAAGCGCAGCATATGGGTCAGATAGCGCGGCCCCTTGACGGCGAAGACGAAGCCCGGCGGCGTGGCCTCGTACCAGGCGCGATAGCTGCCGATGGTCTGCAACGAATAGTGCGAGCCGTTGATCTCGATCGTGTCGACGGCGCGCGCAGCGAATTCGAGTTCGCGCGCCTGGGCCAGTCCCTTCGGATAGAAGACGCCACGCCAGCCCTCGTAACGCCATCCCGAGATGCCGATTCGAATAGTCATCGGATTGCGCCGGCGAGGGGCCGATTCGCCTTGCGTCGTGGCGATGGCCTCGCTGGGCGACGAATGATCGATATGGGACGATCATAGGCGAATGCCGGCAAATAACAGGTGTCGCGACATCCACCGCGCGCGTAGGAACCGGCCTACGCGAGTCTCCGTTGCCGACCGATCCCTGCTGTGCGGCATGGCCCCTACATTGCACTTAAGCCGCAGCCGATCACGGCAACGCGCGGCAATTGCCAGGAGCTGGGTTATGTCGTTTGCACTATTCCTGATTGGACTGTTGATCCTCGTCGGCGGCATTGCGTGGGGCCTGATCACGGCCGGCGTGCCGGAGACCTACGTGGCGATCGCCTGTGTGATCGTGCTGGGTCTTGGCATCATGGGCGCGGTGTCGCGCACCCGTACCAAGGACCCGTCATAACGGCGCCAGGCACGCGGCCCATCCAGCCGGATCCCGGCGGTTCGGCCGCTGCGGGCGGGGCTAGGGCGACTGCCGCAGCGGCGGCGCCACCGTCCGGACCGCCGCCGCGCGTTGGCTCAACCACATGCTGGCGAGCACCAGCACCATGCCCGCCAATTGCGGCGCGCTGAGCCACTGATCCAGCAAGACCCATCCCAGCAGCACCGCGCTCAGCGGGCTGAGAAATCCCAGCGGCGCCACCACCGACGGCTCCAGCCGCGCGATGCCGCGAAACCAGAGCACATAGGTCAGCGCGGCGCCGATCAATCCCAGATAGAGAAAGCCGGCCACATTGGCCTGCGTCAGCTGGCCGAGCGGCGGTTCCACCCACAGCGCCACCGGCAGCAGCAGGATGCCGCCGGCCACCAGTTGCCATGCGGTGAAGGTCAGCGCGGAAACGGGCGGCTGCCAACGGCGCGTCAACACGGTGCCGAGCGCCATCGACGCGGCGCCCAGCAGGCCGGCGGCCACGCCGGTGGCGTCGAGCGCGGCCTTCGGCGTCAGCACCAGCAGTGCCACGCCCACCATGCCGCCGATCGCGGCGATCACGGCAACGGGCCGGATCGCGCTGCCGAGCAGCAGCCGGGAGAACAGGATCACGATCAGCGGTTGCACGGCGCCCAGCGTCGCGGCCACGCCGCCCGGCAAGCGATAGGCGCTGACGAACAACATCGCCCAGAACACCGAGAAATTCAGTGCGCCGAGCACCAATACGCGCAGCCACCAGCCGCGCTGCGGCAATTGGCGGACCCACAGCAACAGCAGCAGGCCGGCGGGCAGGGCGCGCAGCATGGCTACCGTCAGCGGATAGCCGTCGGGCAGCAGTCCGGTCGTGACGACATAGGTGCTGCCCCAGATCGCCGGGGCCAGGCCCGTCAGCAGCAGGTCGGTGGTGCGGTTCATGGTGGGCGCCTCAGGCGAAATCCAGCACTTCGGCCAGCGGCCGGCGCGGCTTTTGCGGCCAGTTGCCCGGCGCCGCGTGGCCGACCGCGACCAGAATGGCCGGCACTTCGTCGGGCCGCAGCGCAAATTCGCGGGCCACGCCCTCGGGATCGAAGCCGGTCATCGGCCCGGTCGCCAGGCCCATGCCTTGGGCGCCCAGCATCAACGTCGCGGCGCCCAGCGATGCGCTGCGAATCGCTTCATCGCGCCGGCTCTGCGGCCGCTCCAGATATTGGCCACGCGCCGCGTCGACCCAGGTCTGCACCATGCCGGCGGGCATCAAGCCAGCTTCCACCGAAGGCTGCAGGCGCTGCGCCAGCGCGGCCGGATCGGCCAGCACGCCGCAGACGATAAAGACGACCGCCGCGTCGGTAACCTTGGGCTGGTTCCATGCCACCGCGCGCAGCCGTGCCTTGGCTTCGGCGGTCCGCACCGCGATGAAGCGCCAGTTCTGCAGGTTGTAGGCGGTGGGGGCACGCGTTGCCAGCGCGGTCAGCGCTTCGATCTGCGCGTCGGACAGCGGACGGGCGGCATCGAAGAAATTGGCGGAGATGCGTTGCTCGATGGCATCGATCACGGGATGGCTCATGGTCGTTCTGGTTCCGAAAGTTCGTTGGATGTCGTGGTGCCGCGCTCGGCGCAATGGCCGTTCAGACGGTGTTTTGGGCAGTCATCTGGATGCCGTTTATTCACGCTGCAAGATTAATTGCGCTCCTCGCGCGTTGAAATATGCGATATGCTCACCACAATCTTTACTGCTGGTGAATAATCGAGGCGAGTCGACGGTGGACCATCTGACGGCGCTGCGCGTATTTCGGGAAGTCGTCGAGCGCAACAGCTTTGCCGCGGCGGCACGGCGGCTTTGCCTGTCGCCGGCGGCGGTCAGCAAGAACATTGGCGAGCTGGAAGCGCATCTGTCGACGCGGTTGCTCCATCGGACGACGCGGCGGCTGAGCCTGACCGAGGCCGGCCAGCAGTACTACACGCAGATTGCGCGGATTCTCGACGACCTCGACGAGGCCGACCGCGCGCTCGGTCCGATGCAGGGCGAGCCGACCGGCACGCTGCGCGTCAGCGCGCCGATGTCGCTGACGCTGACGCAACTGGCCGATGCGATCCCGCAGTTCCTGTGCCGCTATCCGCAGTTGTCCCTGGACCTGCGCCTAGACGATCGCCGCGTCGATCTGGTCAAGGAGGGCTTCGACGTCGCCATTCGCGGCAGCGACAAGCTCGAGGATTCCAGCCTGGTCGCGCGCAAGCTGATGTCGATGACACACGTGCTGTGCGGCGCGCCGGCGTACTTTTCGCGGCATGGCGTGCCGGATTCCCCCGAGGCCTTGCGTCAGCACGAATGCGTGCAGTTCAGCTTGTCGGGCCACGCCAGGCTATGGAGCTTTCGAAGGAGCAGCGCGCAGGGAGATGTCCAGGTCGACGTGCCGATCGATGGCCGCTACAAGGTCACGTCGAGTCTCGCGGTGCGCGAGGCGCTGCGGGCGGGCTTCGGCATCAGCCTGATTCCGTGGATCTATGTCCGCGACGACATCGAGCAGGGGCGGTTGGTCACCGTATTGGACGAATGGACCACCGTCGAGACGCATGTCTATGCGGTCTATCCGTCGCGGCGGTATCTCAACGCGAAGGTGCGCGCCTTCGTCGATTTTCTGATCGAGACGCTGGGCTGAAATGTCGAGGACTGGCTTCAGGGCTGGCGCGCGTAGCTGACGGTCAGCATTTCCCATTGATGCCCGTCGGGCTCGTTCCAGTAGACAAGGCGCCCGCCTTGCCAGGTATCGACCGCATGATCGACCGGGCCATGGACTTTGCTTCGGTAGGCAATGCCGGCCGCCTGAATGCGCTCAAGGATGCGGTCGAATTCCTCTTCGCCGACCCGGAAGCAATAGTGGATGCGCGGGAACGGCTCTTCCCATTGATCGAAATCGAGCGTCAGGCCTTCGTTCAGGTAGACCGGGCAGAACGGCCCGATGCCGGTTTCCGACCACGGCACGCCCAGCAGCTGCGCCAATTGCTTCGCCGCCGCGATCTTGTCGCGCGCGGGCACCATCAGGTGATCCAGTTCGATCGTCATCGTCGTCTCCGTTCGGGCGCGACACGATGGCTCGCATCGGGCCTGCGACCCTTAACCTGCGTTCAAGGCAGCCATGCCGCAGGGGGAGGGCAAGCCGTCCTGGACTGGCTTCGTCCTGTCCGACCCCCACCACAGACGGCTGCGCCCCATGACCTGTCTTCTTCCTTGCGCCGGCTTTGCGCCTGCCTGGCGCTGACCGTCGCCGCGCCGCTGGCGAGCGCGCAGTCGGCATCCTCATCGACCGGCAACTACCCGGAACGTCCAATCCGCTTGCTTCTCGGTCAGGCCGGCGGGGAGTGAGCCAGTCCCCTTCATGAAGCGGACCCGAACCATCCAAGGCCAACACAGCGGCTGTCGTGTACGATTGGTGCCGACCATTGGCAGGCGGGCTTTCCGATCATGGAAGTGCGTCTGTCGAAGCAGATCGATTCTGCCACCGCGCATTCGATCACCGAGACGCAGGCGTGCGATCGCCGACCTGATCCTTATCACGCATCGCAGCAAATCACGCCATGCGCACTCCTTGTCATTGGCTAAAGTGGGAGAGCGATCGAAATGCTGGTGCGCGCCGTTTACTCGACAGTCGCTGCCGAGGAAATCGCCCGGATCGTCGAGAGGGCTTATGGCGGCGCTACCGCCGCATGCAGTCTCTTGCGCCGTGGCTTCAATGATGTGTACGAGGTCAGGCTTCACGATGGTCGGCATGGAGTGGCTCGGCTGAGCAGCCGGCGAGCGCGCGGCGAGCCCAATATCGGATATGAAACCGCCTTGCTGTTACATCTTGCGGGCGCCGGGGCGTTGGTATGCGTGCCTTGGCAGACGGTGGAAGGGCAGATGTCGGTGGCCGTCCCGGCAACGGAGGGCGTTCGTCATCTGGTCGCATTCGACTATCTTCAAGGCATTGCCCCATCTCAGGATGCCGCCAACGCCGAATTGCTTGGCAGAGGGCTGGCAATCCTTCATGTCTCGGGCCGCGGCTATCGCGGGCCGGCAAGCCTGTACGACCTGGAACTGCCACATTTGTTGGACCTGCCGCTGAAAGCCATATTGGAAGCGCCGACGATGGACCATGAATTGCGCGGTCATTTCTCGCACATTGCGATTGCCGCGGTCGACAAGTTGGGCGACTTGAGGCGCCTGTCCAAGGTCCATTGCCACGGCGACTGTCACGGAGGCAACAACGTCATCATGGAGCGCGTTCATGGCGTGCCAGAGGCAGCATTCTTCGATTTTGACGACGCGGGCCCCGGTTTCCTGGCGTACGACCTGGCAGTTTACCTGTGGTCCATCCTGCAACGGATGAGCGCCGACAAGCCGCGGCTCGAGGAGAACTGGAAGTCCTACATGCGTGGATACCGCTCGGTTTGTCCAGTCTCCAAGGTCGATTTCGACGCGATCATGGCCTTTGTGGTGGTGCGACATGTCTGGTACATCGGCGAGTATGCGAGTCGAAGCCATGAATGGGGTTCAGAAAGGATCCCGCGTTCCTGGCTCGAGCAGCAAGTGCAATTGATGAAGGCCTGGCTGTCGCTCCGCACGCCGGAGTATTGATCGTTCTTTCGCCATGCCTGCCGGCCAGTTCCAGCCCCTCCCTTGTGCGTTGCCCGGCGTGCTCGCCGTCCAGGCCAGCTCGCGGCACCGCTTCGCCCGCCATACGCACGAACAGTTCGGCATTGGCGTGGTCGAACGTGGCGCGCAGCGCTCGGCCAGCGGGCGAGGCGAGGTTCAGGCGGTGGCGGGGGACATCATTACGGTCAATCCCGGCGAGGTGCACGACGGCATGCCGCTGGACGAGGCCGGGCGTTCCTGGCGCATCCTGTATTTCGACCCCGAGGTCGTTGCCCCGGTCTGTCACGATGTGAGCGAAGGGGCCGCGCGGCTTGGGGAATTTCGGCTTCCAGTGCTCAGCGATCGGACCTCGGCCGCCGTCTTCCTGCAATTGTTCGATGCGATGACAAGCGGCGATGCAGCGGATGCTGCCTTGCGTCGCGACAGCCTTCTGATGCTGCTGCTGGCGCGGACGATGGATTGCCGGCACGGCTTGCGGGAGGGCGAGGGCACGCCCGCGGCGATCGCCCATGCGTTGGCGCGTATCGACGACGATCCTTCGGTTCCCGTGTCGCTGGACGATCTCGCCAAGGCCAGCGGCCTGAGCCGCTTCCAGGTGCTGCGCGCCTTTAACCGTGCCACCGGGCTGACGCCGCATGCCTATCTAGTACAGCGGCGGATCGATCTCGCGCGCCGCCTGATCGCGTGCGGCCGGCCGCTGGCCGAGGCGGCGATCGGCAGCGGGTTTGCCGATCAGAGCCATATGACGCGCATCTTCGTGCGGAAATACGGCCTGTCGCCCAGCGCCTATGCCGCCATCGCCACCGGGCGGTCGTTGCGCTGACGGGCACCGCCTGAAGACGGCCTCCCCGCCGCTGCAATTTCGTTCAAGACGCCTGCCATGCCGCGGCCTAGCCTTAGGCATCCAACGATGCGGAGGCGGCCATGTCCGACAAGACCGAAGGTTATTTCTATCTGGCGCTGGCCATGATCCTGGTCGGCAGTACCGTCATTGCCAGCAAGGTCATCGCCGCGGGGCTGCCGCCGTTTACCGCGACGGCGCTGCGGTTTGCCATCGCATTGCCCGGCTTTCTGCTGCTGATGAAGCTGACCGGGACGCGCCTGCCGGCCATCGGCCGTGGCGACCGGTTGCTGCTGGTCCTGCAGGCGGTGGCGGGCAGCGTCGGCTATACCACCTTGCTGATCTCGGGCCTGCGGATGACATCCGCCGCTGACGCCGGCGTGATCATCGGCACGCTGCCGGTGGTATCGGCGCTGGTCTCGATCGTCGTGCTGAAGGAGCGCCCTGGCGTGGCCTTGCTGCTGGCCATTGGACTGGCGACCGCGGGCGTGGTCGCGGTGGCGGTGCCGGGAGAGGGTGCCGATGGCGGTCGGGGAACGTGGCTTGGCAACGCGTTGGTGATGGGCGCGGTGGTCTGCGAGAGCCTGTTCATTCTGCTGAACAAGCGGCTGCGCCAACCGCTGCAACCGCTGGCCCTGTCGACCGTGATGACGGCGATCGGCCTCGCGGCGTCGATCGTTCCGGCACTGCTGTTCGAGGCGCCATGGCGGCATGGGCTGCCAAGCGGCGCGCTGACGGCCGTGCTGTACTACGCGCTGGTGCCGACCGTGGCGGGCTTCGTGCTCTGGTATGCGGGCTCGGCGCGCACCAGCGGCACCGAGGCGTCGCTGTTCACCGCGCTGGCGCCGATATCGGCCGTCGCGATGGCGTTTCTGCTGCTGGGCGAGCCGGTCGGCTTCAGCCAACTGGTCGGCATCGGCTGTGTGGTGGTGGCCGTGCTGAGCCTGGTGCTGGCCGGCAGGCGCAATTCCGGGGCGCCACGCGCGGCGGGGCGCCGGCAGCGCAGGTGCGACCGCACTTGCAACCGCAGTGGCGGCCGCAAGTGCGGGCTAGCGCAGCGGCCGTGAGCGCGCGGCGCCGTCCACGGGCATATACGCCCGCGGCGTCGTGCCGAGGTAGCGGCGGAACATCGCGATAAAGCTGCTGACGCTGGCATAGCCAAGATCGATCGCAATCGCCGTGACGCTGTCGCCGGCGGCCAGGCGCTCCATCGCCGCCAGCAACCGCATCTGCTGCCGCCACTGGACGATGGTCCAGCCGGTCTCGGACTGGAAGCGCCGCGTCAGCGTGCGGCGGCTCATACCGATGCGTGCGGCCCAGCCATCGAGATCGGTGTTGTCGTCCGGCGCGGCTACCATTCGCGCCGCCATCCGCGCGAGGCGAGGCTCGCGCGGCATCGGCAGGAACAGCGTCTGCGCCGGCTCGCGCGCGAACGCATCGGCGAACACGGCCAGGTAGTGCTCGAGGGCGGTGCCGGTGGGCGCCGCATCGCCGGTCAGCGCCGCGAGCAGCGCGTCCAGCAGCGGCGACAGCCTTGCCACCTTGACCGTGTCCGGCATCGCGGCACGGCTCCACGCGCCGTCGAAATACAGGCCGGTGCCGGTCATGCCCGCCTGCACGCTCGCGCCATGCATCATTCCCGGTGGGATCCATGCGATGCAGCCGGTCGGCATGACCCAGCGGCCGCCCTCGGCCTCGATGGCGACCACGCCGGACTGGATCGTGAACAACTGTCCTAGTTCATGCCGATGCCGACGGCGCTCGCGGATGCCGGCATGCGACAGCTGGCGGATTTGCTTCAGCGACACGATCGATCGAATGGTGGCCCGATTGGAATATCACCTGGCATTCTAGCGTTAGCGGGCAAGATGGAGCGGCTCTAGACTGGCTGTATCGCCAATACCACGGAGCCATTCGATGTCATCTGCCACGCCATCCCGATCGTTTGTGCGCAACAGCCGAGGCCGCGCATGAAGCCGGAAACCATGCTGCCGGACCATATCGATACCGTGCAGGCAAACGGCATCACCGTACGCAAGGGCAGTGTCGGCGCGTTCCTCGCGAGCTGGCGCGTGCTGTCCGATCCGGCGCAGTCCGACAAGAGCCGTGCCGCGGCGAAAGAAGACCTGATCGCGCTGATCCCGGCGCTGAACGCGCTGGGTCTGTTCGACGTGCTCGAGCCGCGCGATCCCCAACTGCGCGAGCTGATCGCACAAGGCCGCGGCGGCGCGTGAGCGCACGCCGCGGCCCTGTGCCGGCTGGATGCGGCTGCGGGTGTAGATCAGACCAGCGTCAGCCGCACGTCGATGTTGCCGCGCGTCGCGTTCGAATACGGGCAGACGACGTGAGCCTTGTCCACCAGCGCCTGTGCGGTGTCGCGCGCGACGCCGGGAATCGAGATCTGCAACTCGACCTCGATGCCGAAGCCGGTGGGAATCTGACCGATGCCGACGTTGCCGGTGATCGTGGTGTCCGCGGGCAGCGCGATCTTCTCGCGGCCGGCGACGAACTTCAGGGCGCCGAGGAAACAGGCCGAGTAGCCGGCGGCGAACAGTTGCTCGGGGTTGGTGCCGGGACCGCCAGCGCCGCCCAGTTCGCGCGGCGTGCTCAGCTTGACCTCGAGCGCACCATCGGACGAGACGGCACGGCCGTCACGGCCACCGGTGGCTTGGGCTTGGGCGCGGTACAGGACTTTTTCGATCGACATGGTTGGCTCCTTCAGGGTTGTACTTCGGGGTTCCACTTCAATATAGTGCGCTATTACATAGCGCGCGATATAAATCCGCCAAGGCAAGACGGCGTCGTCGCCCTTGCGGCTCAGTCGGCCGCGTTCTGGGCAATCCTCGCCGTCACGCTATCGAGCTTGCGCTTCAGGCTGGTCAGTTCCTCGACGCTGCACGCCGACGCGCACAACACCGACTCCGGCACCTTGCCGGCCTGCGTCTTCAGCGCGCGGCCGGCCTTGGTCAGACTGACGATGACCTGCCGCTCGTCCGCCGCCGCACGGGCCCGCGACACCAGTTCCTGCGTCTCGAGGCGCTTGAGCAGCGGCGTCAGCGTGGCCGAGTCCAGATTCAACCGGGCCCCGATCTCCGACACCGTCAGCCCGTCCTGTTCCCACAGCACCATCATCACCAGGTATTGCGGATAGGTCAGGCCCAGCGGGCGCAGCAGTTTGCGGTACAGCTTGTTCAGCGCCAGCGAGGCCGAATAGACCGAGAAGCAGAACTGCCGGTCCAGCAACAGCGCGGTGGCAGGGTCGATTCGGGCGTTCGATGCGGCGTTCATGAAACGGAATATAGATCGTGCGCGATTGAATAGCAAGAAATTTATTTGTGCGACGGAATTCGTTCGAGAATCCCGCCGCCACCATTCAGCCCGCCACCTCCATCAACGCATCGACCACCACCACGCCGTCCGGGCTTGCCATCACCGGGTTCAGGTCGACCGAACGGATCGCGCCGGCGGCGGCGTGGACCATCCTGCCGACCGCCACCGCGGTGCGGCACAGGCCGGGCAGGTCCACGGCCGCATCGCCCCGCACGCCGGCCAACAGCGGGGCGATGCGCAGCGTCCGCAGCGCGCGGGCGACATCGTCTTCCTCGCAGGTGGCCAGCAGTACCGCGGTGTCGCGCAGCACCTCGACATACTTGCCGCCGTCGCCGACCACCAGCACGGCGCCGAACACAGGGTCCCAGTGCGCGCCGATCATGCATTCGCGCTGGCCGCGCACCATCGCCGCGACGATGACGCCCTCGGCCTCGACGCCCATGCCGGCCAGCGTGGCCATCTGGCGATCGAATGCCGCGACGATCGAAGCGGCGTCATTGCAGCCGAGTGCCACCAGCCCGTGTTCGCTCTTGTGCGGCACCGCGGCGGCGCAGGCCTTGACCGCGACCGGCCCGCCGAGCGCACGCCAGGCCGCCACCGCCTCTTCGGCGCTGCGGCACAGGCGATGTGCGACGACGGGAACGCCGGCCTGCGCCAGCCTCGCAAGGCTGGCCGCTTCGCTCAACGTGGCCGACGGCGACGAGACATCGGGCGCGGCCGCGGCCGGCGGTGCCGGCGGACGCGCGACCAGCTCCGCCAGCCGCAACCGGTGCCTGCGCCACTGGCTCAGCGCCGGCAGCGCCTCGCCGGCATTGGCATAGACTGGTACGCCGCGCTGCCGGAACGGGGCGGCCACGCTCTGCTGCCACGCCGCGACCACGATCGGCTTGCCGCTGGTATCGGCAAAGGCCGCGGCATCGGCGGCAAAGCGTTCGATGTCGTAGCCCATGCCCGCCACCGGAATATCGAGCAGCACCATATCGGCCGCCGCGTCGCCGGCGATCACCGGCAACACATCGCCAAACAACGCGCTGTTGGTCAGCAGGGCGGCGGTCACGTCGACCGGATTGGCGGTGGCGGCGAAGCCGGGCAGGCGCTCTGCCAGCGCGGACTGGGTCTGCGCCGCCAGCGGGGCCATCGACAGTCCGCACGATTCGGCGGCATCGGCCGCCATCACGCAACTGGCGCCGGAATTGCTGACCACCACCAGGCCACGGCCCTGCGGGCGCCAATCGCGCAGATACAGCGGCGCGCAGCGCGCCAGGGCATGGGCGTCGTCGACGCGCCAGATGCCGTGATGGGCGAGGAAGGCATCGACGGCGCGGTCCTCGTTGGCGAGCGCCCCGGTGTGCGAGGCGGCCGCGCGCTGGCCCGCGCTGGTGCGCCCGGCCTTGACCGCGACGATCGGCACGCCGCGCGCCCGCGCCACCGCGGCGGCCTGCGCCAGCGTGGCCGGATCGTTCAGCGTCTCCAGATACAGCAGCATCAGCCGCACGTCATCATCGTGCGCGACGGCCAGTGCCAGGTCGCTGACGGTGACGTCCGCCTGATTGCCGGTCGCATGCATATGGCGCACGCCGATGCCCTGGTGCCGCAGCAGGCCGTAGACCATCGCGCCCATGCCGCCGCTCTGGCTGATCACCGCGACCGGGCCATCCTGCGGCGGTACTTCGATGAACATCGTCGAGAAGCTGGCGATCGCGCCGCTGCCGAAATTGGCCAGGCCCTGGCTGTTCGGTCCGACCATGCGCAGGCCCCCCGCGCGCGCGATATCGACCATCTTCTGTTGCTGGCGCCGGCCTTCCTCGCCCGCTTCGCCGAAGCCCGAGGCGATCACGATGGCTGCCGCCACGCCGAGCCGCGCGCAGTCGCTGACAGCCTGCACCGCAGCCTCGCCGGCCACCACGACGATGGCCAGTTCCGGCGCTTCGGGCAGCGCGTCCAGCGAGGCGTAGCTGCGCAGGCTCTGGATCGTGTCGCGCTGCGGATTGATCGGATACAGCGTGCCGCGGTAGCCGTGCTGCTGCATGTAGTGGATCGGCCGGCCGCCGATCTTGTGGATATGGTCCGATGCACCGATCACCGCGATCGAGCGCGGCGTCAGCAGGGCCTGCAGGCCGCGGGGGAGAGAAGCCGGCATGTCGTTGTCCTTTGTCCTTGTCCTGAATATCGGTCGGTTGCGTAATGCGAGCGGTCAGTCGATCGTCGCCCCGGACGTCTTGACCACGCCTGCCCATTTGTCGATCTCGGCGCCGAGGAAACGGCCCGTGGCGTCGGGCGACGTCCATTCCGCGCCGAAGCCCTGCGTGGCGAAACGCGAGCGGACCTCGGCATCGTCGAGTACGGTCCGCAGCGCCTTGCCGAGCGCTTCGATCACCGGGGCCGGCGTGCCGGCCGGCGCCAGCAGCGCGTTCCACGCGGTGGCCTCGTAGCCGGCCAGGCCGGACTCGGCAATCGTCGGCACATCGGGCGCCGCGGGCGAGCGTTTGCCGCTCGTCACGGCCAGCGCCTTGAGCTTGCCGTCGCGCACGAACGGCATCGCCGACAGCATCGTGTCGAACATCACCGTGGCCTGGCCGCCGATCACATCGGTCAGCGCTGGCGCGCTGCCCTTGTACGGCACGTGGGTCATGCGCACGCCGGCCATCGCGTTGAACAGCTCCGCCGACAGATGGGTCGATTGGCCATTGCCGGAACTGGCAAAGGTCACCTGACCGGGCTTGGCCTTGGCAAGCGCGATCAATTCGGCGACATTGCGCGCCGGCGTCGACGGCGCGGTGACCAGCACCAGGGGACCGCGCGTCAGCAGGCTGACCGGCGCGAAGTCGCGACGCGTGTCGTAGCCAGGCTTGCGAAACAGCGTCATGTTGATTGCATGCGCGGTGGTGGCGACCAGCACGGTGTAGCCGTCCGGCGCTGCCTTGGCGACGGCCTCCGCGCCGATATTGCCGCCGGCACCCGGCCGATTCTCGACGACCACCGGTTGCCCGAGCCGCTCGCCAAGCTTCTGCCCCACCACGCGCGCGACGATGTCGGTGGGACCGCCGGGCGGATAGGGCACGACCATCCGGATCGGTTTTGCGGGCCAGGTTTCCGCATGGCCAGGCCGCGGCAACACGGCGCACAGGGTGCCCAGCGCGAGCATCGGCAGCAGCGCGCGCAGGACCGGCCGCCTGGTAGAGGAAAACGGACGGGCGAGCGCGGCCCGCCGATGCTGTTGATTCGGCTGCATAGGTGTCTCCATCTGGTTGTTGTCGTGCTTGGGCAGCGCCTTCTTGCAGGCAAGCCGCAGCGCCGCATTTCCGCCGCCGCTCTGCGCTGCTCTTGCCGCTATTCCCGCCGCTGCTCCTGCTGAAATCGCAACAGCGTCCGTTCCCCATGCCGGAAGAACCCGGCGCGCACGCGGTCGCCGATCGCAACGCCCGGCTCGGCATGGCCCATCACCCGCGGCCCTTCGTCGAGCGTGGCCAGCACCAGCGTGTAGGGAACCAGTGCGCGGAAGGTGTCGTCCGGCGCCCGCGCGACCTCGGTCACCGCGTAGACGGTGGCACTTCCGGCGGCGTCGCGCCACGCGAGCCGGACACTGCCGCAGCGCTGGCAGGCATGGCGCTCCAGCGATTGCGCCGTGCCACAGTCGCCGCAGGACTGATAGCGAACGCGGCCCGCTTCCAGACCCTCGGCATAGGGATGACGCCCCTGGGGCAGGACGTCATCGGCGGAATTGGCTGAGCTCGGCATTACAGGGCCTCCAGCACCAGGCTGACATGGGAAGACAGCACGCCGCCATCGGCATGGAACAGCGCGCGGCGACGCGGACCGATCTGGCGGTCCCCGGCACGCCCCGCGAGTTGCCGCGTCGCCTCGGCCAGATGCATCAGCCCGCCCGCGACGCCCGAATGGCCGAACGCCAGCAGGCCGCCATGGGTATTGAGCGGCAGCGCGCCATCGATATCGAAGTGCCCGGCCAGCAGCCGCGCATGCGCACCACCGCGCGGCGCCACGCCGATTTCTTCGAGCAGCATCAGCAGCGTGATGGTGAACGAGTCGTAGATCGCCAGATAGTCGAGCCGGTCGACACCGATGCCGGCCTCCGCGAGCGCACGCGTGGCCGCGTCCCCGGCGCCGGTCGTCATCACGCTGTCGATGGCGCACAGATGCTGATGGCGGTGCGCCTGCCCCGCGCCGGCGATCCGCACCTGCCGACCGGATCCCGGCTCCGCCGACACCACCAGCGCCACCGCGCCATCGGAGATCGGGCAGCAGTCCGACAGCAGCAGCGGCGTCGCCACCGGCTTGGCGGCGCAGGCGGCGGCCGCGGTCAGCGGTTCGCGCAGATGCGCGTCGGGATGCGTGGCCGCATGCTTGCGCATCAGCACCGCGAAGTCCGCCAGGGCGTCGCGCGGCAGGCCGGTTTCCATCAGATAACGCGAGGCCAGCAGTGCGTAGTACGCCGGCACCGAGGCGCCGTTCGGCACCTCGACCTGCGGCTCGCCGACCTGGGCCAGCGTCTGCACCGACTGGTCGCGGCTCTGTCCGCTCAGGCGGTTTTCGCCGGCCACCACCAGCACATGGCGGCAGCGGCCGGAGCGCACCAGCTCGCGCGCCAGCATCGCCATCGCTCCGCCGGTGGCCCCGCCGGCGGCCATGCCGTGCGCATAGGCGGGTTGCAGAGAGGCATATTCGCACAAGCGGTCGGCCAGCATCAGATGCGGCAACGTGGTCGCGTAACCGCACAGCACGCCGTCGATGTCGCCGCGCGACAGCTCGGCTTCCGCCAGCGCGGCATCGGCGGCCTGTGCCATCAGCGTCAGCGGCGTGCTGCCGGGCAGCCTGCCGAAGCGGGTATTGCCGGTGCCGCGCAACCAGGCGGCGCGTTGCGTCGATTCGCTCATGTCCGGCCCATGTCAGCGCTTCAGCAGCGGGCACTTCGACTTCGACGGCGGGATGAACGCCTGGTCGCCGGGCACCGTCGCAAGCACCTTGTAGTAGTCCCACGGGTACTTCGACTCGGCCTGCGTCTTCACCTCGAACAGGTACATGTCATGCACCATGCGTCCGTCCTCGCGGATACGGCCGTTGGATGTGAAGAAGTCCTGTATCGGCATCGCCTTCATCTGCTTCATCACCGCGGCGGTTTCGTCGGTGCCGGCGGCCTGCACGGCCTTCAGATAGTGCATTACCGACGAGTAGACGCCCGCCTGGCTCATGTTCGGCATCTTCCTGAGCTTGTCGAAATACCGGCGCGACCATTTGCGGGTGGCGTCGTTCATGTCCCAATAGAACGCCTCGGTCAGCACCAGGCCCGCCGCGGTCTTCAGGCCGATTGCATGGATGTCGTTGATATACAGCAGCAGGCCGGCCAGCTTCTGCTTGTTGTCGCGCGTCAGGCCGAACTCGTGTGCGGCCTTGATCGCGTTGACGGAGTCCCCGCCCGCGTTGGCAAGGCCCACGACCTGCGCCTTGCTGGCCTGCGCCTGCAGCAGATAGGAGGCGAAGTCGCTGGCGCCGATCGGATGGCGCGCGGCGCCGAGCACCTTGCCGCCCGTTTCGTTGACCACGGTGGTGGCCGAGTCCTGCAGCGTGTGACCGAACGCGTAGTCGGCAGTCAGGAAATACCAGCTCTTGCCGCCGCGCTGGACCATCGCGCGGGCGGTGGTGTTGGCGAGCGCATAGGTATCGTAGGCGTAATGCACCGAGATCGGCGTGCACAGATCGTTGGTCAGCCGCTCGGTGCCGGGGCCCGAGAACACCACGATCCGGTTCTTCTGTTTGGCGACTTCGAGCACGGCGAGCGCGGGCGCGGACGCCGCGACATCGAGGATCGCGTCGACGCGGTCCGTGTCGAACCATTCGCGCGCCTTGTTGGCGGCGATGTCGGCCTTGTTCTGATGATCGGCGACCACCAGCTCGATCTTGCGGCCCAGCACCTTGCCGCCGAAGTCGTCGATCGCCATCTGCGCGGCGGTGGCGCTGCCGCGGCCGGTCACGTCGGCATACAGGCCGCTCATGTCGAGAATCAGGCCAACCTTGACCAGATCGTCGGAGACGGTGGCCTTTGTCTGCGTCTGGGCGTAGGCAGTGCCGCCGAGCGACAGCGCGCATGCGCCCAGCATGCCGGCAAATGCGCGCGAAACAGGGCCGGCAATGCGCCGGCGTGCGGAAAACGGCTTCATATCGTGTGTCTCCTCCGGATCGTTGGTGTCGCCGCTCAGACGGTGGCGATCGGTGTGGTGGGCGAACCGACCGCCCCGGGCAGGCGTAGCGGCGGCGCCGTCAGCATGAAGCGGGTGCGGCCGTGCTCGCGCAGCCATTGCGCCAGTTCGCGCAGATACCAGAGCTCGCCCAGCGGCAGGCCAAGCTTGAACAGGCAGTGGTGGTGCAGCGGCAGCAGCGGATGCGGACCCGGACCGCTGGCGGGCTGCGCCGGATAGCGCTCGACCGCGTAGTTGTCGGCGATCAGCGCGGCGATGCCGGCATCGGTGATCCACTGCAGCAGCTTGTCGTCGCGTCCGTTCAGCGCGCTGCAGCTGTGGTGCAGCACGTTCTCGTCGGGCTCGCGCCGCATCGACAGCACCACCTCGGCGAAGCCGGTGCGCAGCAGCAGCATGTCGCCGCGCTCGACCTCGACGCGGTCCGCTTCCATCGCCCGCATCAGCTCGTCGTAGCCGATATCGCGGAAGTCGGTGCCATAGCAGTGCGCCAGATCGACCAGCACGCCGCGGCCCTGCATGCCCTTGACGGCGAAGTTCTCGATGCCGAGCGCGCGCGCCTCGCTGTGTTCGTGATTGCAGCCGTGGGCGGCGAAGTGATCGTCGTCGGCATAGTCGACCGGTCCGACAATATGTTCGTTGGCGCGATAGCCGTTGTAGTAGACCCGCTCGGGGCGGCCGTCGCCGTCGGCATCGAACAGCGCGCCGACGTGGGCCAGCGAATCCCATTGCGTCGAGTACTGCAGCGACAGCAGCACCTGGTCGTCGCTGATCACGTCGGTGGCCTTGGGGTCGACCTTGGCGAGCGGGAAATTGACGTAGGGCAGGTCGTCGCGGAAGGTGGGACGCAGCACCGGCGGATGGCGGCGCGGATTGAGCTTGTTGCCGCCGGGATAGTCCAGCGGCAGCGACAGGCAGAAGCTCAGGCCCGCCTGGACCTCCTGCGCAGCCTTGCGTACCTGCTCGGCGCCGATCAGATTGAGCCGCCCGATCTGGTCGTCGGGGCCGAAGTCGCCCCAGGTCGAACCGTCGGGACGTTGTTTCCAGCGCATGCCTGATGTCTCCATGTCGGTGGTCCTCCTTGTTGTTGTTCGGGATGTCCTTTGCGTGGCCGGCGTTTGCGGCGGCAGCCCGCCGGCATTGCGGGGCGGACTCGATTACGGCGTATCGGCTGGCGACAGCGCGGCAGCCGCCGTGCGCGCGGCGGCGCCACGGTGCGGCCAGCGGTCGGGCTGCGACGCCTCGATGGCGCCCAGATGGGCGACGATGCCGTCGGCCTCGCGCCGCAGCGCCTTGGCCATCGCGGCCTCCCGTTCGGTGATGCGCTCGTTCAGCGCGGCGATGCTCAGTGCCCCGAGCGGATAGCCGTCGGGGCCCGGCAACGCGATCGCGATGCCGCCCATGCGCTCGACCACCACATCGAGCAGCACCGCGTAGCCGCGCTCGCGCGTCGCCTCGACATGGCGCAGCAGCGCCGCCGTGCTCAGCCGCGGATAACGCTTCAGTGCCGGCGCCCCGCAGCGCAGTACCGCCTCGATTTCGTCGTCGGGAAGGGCGGCCAGCAAGGCCAGGCTGCCGGCGCCCACGCCGAGCGGGCGGCGGCTGCCGATATCGAGATAGTTGGCGCGGATCGGAAAATTGCCGAAGCGCAGCTCGGTGCAGACCGATTCCCAGCCGCTCGGCACCGACAGGATCGCGGTGTCCTCGAACGCGCAGGCGAGGCGGATCAGCGCCGGACGGGCCATGGGCCGCATGTCGAGGCGCCGCAGCGCGGCCGCGCGCAGCACCAGCCATTCGGGGCCGGGACTGAAGGCCTTGGTAGCGGGGTCGCGCGAAACCAGCCCTTCGGCCGCCAGCGTGTCGAGCAACCGCAGCGCCGACGCCTTGTCGACGCCCGACGCGTGCGCCAGGTCGGTCAGCCGCGTATTACGCGGATCCGACAGCGCCCGTAGCAGCTGGCAAGCCTTGCGCAGCGACGATCCCTGCGTCGTCATCCGGCCGTCTCCCTGTTCTGGTCATTTTGCGGAATGAAACCGCAGATGCCGTTATAGGGCGACCACAGGGCTGCGTCATTTTGCGACGCATCAAAGTTTCGCCGCGTGAAACTCGATTGGCGGACTCGCAACGACGCTCGGCCGATGTGTCGGCCGTGTTCGCTTTACCGGACATTCGCCGGCAGGGGCGGAGAAATGTCCGGAATTCCGGATCCGAAGAAAGCTGGCTGGAATCATCAGGCGCGACAACGGGCCGCGGGTTCGACGGCAACACCTATCCCGAAAACACCGGCTCATCCCGATCGACCTTCGCCGCGGCCAGCAGCGCGTTCAGTTCGGGCACGCACGAACCGCAATTGCCGCCGGCCTTGACGCAGGCGGTGATCTCGGCCGCGCTGCGCAGGCCGTGCTGGCGGATCGCGTCGCAGATGGTATTGCGCCCGACGCCGAAGCAGGAGCAGACCGTCGGGCCGGCATCGGCGCCGGGTTGGGCCGCCTGGCCGATCAGCAGGCCGATGCGGTCCTCGTCATCCAGCAGGTCCTTGGCGAACAGGCTGCCGAGCCAGGCCCGTGCCGGCAGCACGTCGGGCCGCGTCGAGACATAGACGCAGGCCTGGAGCCGGTCGTCGACCACCAGGGCGGCATGGTAGATGCCGGCGGAGCGGTCCTCGTATTCGATCCAGTCCGCTTCCGGGTCGGCCGCGCCGAGCAGTTGGCGCGCCCAGGCGGCGCGATCGGCCACCGACTCGCGGCCGGCGAATTCGTAGCGCTGGAATTGCCGGCCCGTCACGCGCGTCCACCAGGTCAGCGCACCGCAGTCCAGCGTGTCGCGCGCCAGCGCGAAGCCGTGCCACGAGACCGGGAAAGGATCGATACGGACCGGGGTGTGCTTGAACTCGGGTTCGCCGGACACCGGATCGACCACCGGATTGACCAGCGCGCCGACGCGCGCATCGGAGCTGAACCGCCCATTCCAGTGGATCGGCACGAACACGCTGCCGCGCGGAATGCCGCCGCCATGGCGCACGCGCACCACCATCGCACCCCAGCGCGTCGACACCCGCGCGAGGCGGCCCTCGCCGACGCCGCACAGCAGTGCATCCTGCGGGTGCATGTCGACGAAGGGTTCGGGCAGGTGTTCGGCCAGGCGCGCCGACTTGCCGGTGCGGGTCATCGTGTGCCACTGGTCGCGCACGCGGCCGGTGTTCAGGATCAGCGGATAGTCCTCGTCGGTCGCGTGCACCGGTTTGCGCGGCGCGGTGGCGACAAAGCGCGCGCGCCGATCCGGATGCGAGAAGCCGCCGTCGGCGAACAGGCGTGCCGTGCCGGCGCCTTCCGCCCGCACCGGCCATTGCACCGGTTGCAGCGCGTCGTAGCCCTGCGCGTCGAGGCCGGCGAGGCCGCCGATGTCGAAGGCGCGCGGGACCGTGCCTTCGCTGCCGCCCTGATTTCGGTACGCCGACAGCCGCGCATGCTCGTCGAAGATCTCGCGCGGCGAACCATAGTCGAAGCCGGCAAAGCCCATGCGGCGCGCCACCTGGCAGACGATCCACCAGTCGGCGCGGGCCTCGCCGGGCGCGGCAAGAAATGCGCGCTGGCGCGAGATGCGCCGCTCCGAATTGGTCACCGTGCCGTCCTTTTCGCCCCAACCCAGCGCCGGCAGCAGGATATGCGCGCTGTCGTTGGTATCGGTGCGGGTGACGATGTCCGACGCGATCACCAGTTCGCAGCGCTGCAGCGCGCGGCGGGCCTGGTCGGCGTCGGGCAGGCTGACTACCGGATTGGTGGCCATCACCCACACCGCCTTGATGCGGCCCTGCTCGATCGCCTCGAACAGTTCGACGGCCTTCAGGCCGGGACGATCGGCGATGGCCGGTGCGTCCCAGAAGGTCTGCACCAGCTCGCGATGGCGTGGCTCGGTCAGCTCCAGATGGGCGGCGAGCATGTTGGCCAGGCCGCCGACCTCGCGCCCGCCCATCGCGTTCGGCTGGCCGGTCAGCGAGAACGGGCCCATGCCCGGCTTGCCGATGCGGCCGGTCAACAGGTGGCAATTGATGATGCTGTTGACCTTGTCGGTGCCCGCGGACGATTGGTTGACGCCCTGCGAGTACGCGGTGACCACGCGCGGCGTGCCGGCAAACCACTGATAGAAGGTCAGCAGATCGGCCGGATCGATCTTGCAGGCACGGGCGACGGCAGCCAGATCGGCCTCGCCCGCGGCGGCCTGCAATGCGGCCGCCAGCGCGTCGTCACCATCGGTATGCGCCTGCACGAACTGCGCATCGATGGCGCCTTGGCGATGCAGATGATGCAGCAGGCCGTTGAACAGCCAGACGTCGGTGCCCGGTTTTACCGGCAGGTGCAGGTCGGCCAGATCGCAGGTGGCGGTGCGGCGCGGATCGATCACGACCAGCTTCATCTGCGGGCGTTCGGCCTTGGCCCTGGCCAGCCGCTGGAACAGGATCGGGTGGCACCACGCGGTGTTCGAGCCGACCAGCACCACCAGATCGGCCAGATCGAGATCCTCGTAGCAGCCGGGCACGATGTCCTCGCCGAACGCGCGCTTGTGGCCGGCCACGGCCGACGACATGCACAGCCGCGAGTTGGTGTCGATATTGGCCGTGCCGATGAAGCCCTTCATCAGCTTGTTGGCGACGTAGTAGTCCTCGGTCAGCAGTTGCCCGGAAACATAGAGGGCGACAGATTCGGGGCCATGGCGCGCGATGATGTCGCGCAGGCCCGAGGCTGCACGGTCGAGCGCCTCGTCCCATGACGCCTGCCGCAGCGTGCCGTCGGCCGCGCGCAATTGCGGATGCAGCAGGCGGTCGTTCAGGTCGACGGTTTCGGCCAGTGCCGAACCCTTGACGCACAGCCGTCCCGCATTGGCGGGATGCGACGGATCGCCGGCGACCTCGACGGTGCCGTCGGCGTGCCGCTGCGCGCGAACGCCGCAGCCGACGCCGCAGTAGGGGCAGGTCGTCTGCACGCTCGCCACCGGCTTGGACCGCGCCGCGGCGTCTTCGGCGATAGCGACTGGAATATCGGAGAGTTTCACACCTTGCCCCTTGCTACTGGATTCCATGTTGGCGCCGTGATGTCACATTCGTCCCCGCGCACGCGGGGACGACGACGGTATCGCCCACCATGTCGTCACGCGGCCACCGCCTCGCACTGCGCCTTGCCGAACAGCAGCCGATTGCGGATCGCGCCGATCGGCGTGCCGTTCTGGATCAACTCGAAATACCAGGGACCGTCCTGCACGTCGCCATACAGCACCGCGCCGGCCAGGCGGCCCTGTTGCAGCACCAGGCGCTTGTAGACGCCGCGGCGCGGATCACGCAGCACCAGGTCCTCGCTGTCCTCGCCGCCGACGATATCGCCGGCCGAGTACAGCTCGACGCCGCTGACCTTCAGCCGCGTGGCGGTGGCCTGCTGGACATAGCGCCGGTGCCCGGCGCCGGCCAGATGCGCCGCGCAGACGCGCGCCTGATCCCAGATCGGTGCGACCAGTCCGAAGGTGGCCTGGCGGTGCTGCACGCATTCGCCGACGGCATAGATGCGCGGATCGTAGGTCTGCAGCGTGTCGTCGACGACGATCGCGCGCTCGCAATGCAGGCCGGCGGCGCGGGCCAGTTCGGCGTTCGGGCGCACGCCGGCGGCCATCACGACGAGATCGGCCGGGATCTGCGTGCCGTCTGCCAGGCGCACGCCGGTAACCCGCGTCTCGCCGAGAATCTCGCTGGTATTGGCGCCGAGCAGGATACGCAGGCCGCGCCGTTCCAGCGTGCGCTTGAGCAGGGCGGCGGCGTTGGCGTCCAGCTGGCGATCCATCAGCGCGTCGCCCAGATGCAGCACGGTGACGTCCATGCCCCGGCGCAACAGGCCGTTGGCGGCCTCCAGCCCGAGCAGCCCGCCGCCGATCACCACGGCATGGCGATGCGCGCGCGCCGCGGCCAGCATCGTTTCGACATCCTGGATGTCGCGGAACGCGATCACGCCGCCGAGTTCGTGTCCGGGGACCGGGACGATGAAGGGCCGCGAGCCCGTGGCCAGCAGCAGCCGGTCGTAGCGGACCTCCTTGCCGGACTGCGAACGTACCAGGCGGCGCGCGCGATCGATTGCCACCACCGGATCGCCGGCCAGCAGCGTGATGCCATGGCGCGCATACCACTCGCGCGGATGCAGCATGATGTCGTCGACCGTCTTCTCCCCGGCCAGCACCGGCGACAGCAGGATGCGGTTGTAGTTGCCATGCGGCTCGGCGCCGAATACGGTGATGTCGTACAGGTCGGGCGCGAGCGCGAGCAGCTCTTCGACGGTGCGCATGCCGGCCATGCCGTTGCCGACCACCACCAGGCGGGGCTTGCCGGTGCGGTTCATGCCGCCACCCATACCTTGCCGTCGTAGACGCGCGCCGGATAGGCCGGCACCGAATGCTCCGGCGCCTCCAGGCATTCCCCGGTGCGCAGGTCGAAATGCTGCTTGTAGATCGGCGAGGCAACCACGAGCCGGTCGCCGAGGTTGCCCACCAGACCGCGCGAGAGCACCGCCGCATCGGCGTTCGGATCGTAGTTGTCGATCGCGAAGACCTGGTTGTCCGGGCCGACGCGGAACACCGCGATCTGACGATGCCCGACCAGCGCGCAGACGCCGGTGTTCGGCACGATGTCGCGGAGCGCGCAGACCGCGGTCCACTGTTCGGATGAAGCGTGCGTGGCAAGCTGGCTCATGATGATTTCCTCGGCTGCGTAGGGCATGGCGGCTGAAGTGGCGGCTGATGTCGTTCGGATGGCGAATGGGTCCGGTTACGCTACCGGGTCCGCCTCGGCGACCCGATCCATGCGGACCAGCGGCACCGCCACCGGGCGCTGCGCCGGCACGCCGCCGCCGGCCACGCGTTGCAAGTTCCGTTCCTCCGGTGTGGCCGGCCGGATCTGGCCGCGCTCCTGCACGAACACGACATGCTCGTCCCCTCGCTCGCTGTTGACGAAATGGTGGAAGCGCTGGCGCGTCTGCGGATCGGTGACGGCCTTCTTCCATTCGCATTGATAGGTATCGACCACCAGCTGCATCTGGGCCTCGAGTTCGGCCGCGATGCCGAGGCTGTCGTCGATGACCACGGCCTTCAGGTAGTCGAGGCCGCCTTCGAGGTTGTCGCGCCAGACGCTGGTGCGCTGCAGGCGGTCGGCGGTGCGCACGTAGAACATCAGCACGCGGTCGATGTAGCGGACCAGCGTGTCGCGATCCAGATCGCTGGCCAGCAGCTCGGCATGGCGCGGCTTCATGCCGCCATTGCCGCAGACATACAGGTTCCAGCCCTTGTCGGTGGCGATCACGCCGATGTCCTTGCCCTGGGCCTCCGCGCATTCGCGCGTGCAGCCCGACACGCCGAACTTGATCTTGTGCGGCGCGCGCAGACCCTTGTAGCGATTCTCCAGCTCGATCGCCAGGCCGACCGAATCGCCGACGCCATAGCGGCACCAGGTCGAGCCGACGCAGGACTTCACCGTGCGCAGCGACTTGCCGTAGGCGTGGCCCGATTCGAAGCCGGCGGCGATCAGCTCTTCCCAGATCAGCGGCAGCTGTTCGACCCGCGCGCCGAACAGGTCCACGCGCTGGCCGCCGGTGATCTTGGTGTAGAGGCCGTATTTCTTCGCCACCCGGCCCACCGCGATCAGCCCGTCGGGCGTGACCTCGCCGCCGGGCATGCGCGGCACCACCGAATAGGTGCCGTCCTTCTGGATATTGGCCAGGAAGTAGTCGTTCGAATCCTGCAGGCTGGCGTGCTCGGGCTTGAGCACGAATTCGTTCCAGCACGAGGCCAGGATGCTGGCGACGGTCGGCTTGCAGATATCGCAGCCGTGGCCCTTGCCGTGCGCGGCCAGCAGCGCGTCGAAGGTACGGAAGCCGCCGACTCGGACCAGGTGGTACAGCTCCTGGCGCGAGTAGGCGAAGTGCTCGCACAGGTGGTTGTTGACCGCCAGGCCCTGCTTCTTCATCTCAGCCTTCATCAGCTGCGTGACCAGCGGCACGCATCCGCCGCAGGCAGTGCCGGCCTTGGTGCAGGACTTCAGCGCGCCGATGCTGGTGGCGCCGCCGCCGACCGCGGCGCAGATCTCGGCCTTGGAGACGTTGTTGCACGAGCAGATCTGCGCGCCGTCGGGCAGCGCATCGACGCCGAGGCCGGGCCTCGCCTTGCCGTCGGACGACGGCAGGATCAGGAATTCCGGGGATTCCGGCAGCGGCATCCGGTTCAGCATCATCTGCAGCAGCGTGCCGTATTCCGCCGCGTCGCCGACCAGCACACCGCCGAGCAGATAGGTGCCGCACTCGGAGACCACCAGCTTCTTGTAGACCTCCTTGCGCTCGTCGGCGAACTGGTAGACGCGCGCGCCGGGAGTGTGGCCGTGCGGGTCGCCGAGGCTCGCCACGTCCACGCCCATCAGCTTGAGCTTGGTGCTCATGTCGGCGCCGGTGAAGGCGGCCTCGTCGCCGAGCAACTGGCTCGCGGTCACGCGTGCCATGTCGTACCCGGGCGCGACCAGGCCGAAGATCTTGCCTTGCCACAGCGCGCATTCGCCGATCGCGAAGATGTCCGGGTCCGAGGTACGGCACTGGTCGTCGATCACGATGCCGCCGCGCTCGCCGATCGCCAGGCCAGCGGCGCGCGCCAGTTCGTCGCGCGGGCGGATGCCGGCCGAGAACACGATCATGTCGGTGTCCAGGTGCGTGCCGTCGGCAAAGCGCATCCGGTGCGTGCCGTCCTCGCCGTCGACGATCTCGACGGTGTTCTTGCCGGTATGCGCGGTGACGCCCAGCGCCGCGATCTTCCGCCGCAGCATCTGGCCGCCGGCATCGTCGACCTGCACCGCCATCAGCCGCGGCGCGAATTCGACCACATGGGCTTGCAGGCCCATGTCGCGCAGCGCCTTGGCACATTCCAGGCCCAGCAGGCCGCCGCCGACCACCACGCCGGTGCGCGAGCGCGCGCCGCATTCGCGCATCGCTTCCAGATCTTCGATGGTGCGGTAGACGAAGCAGTCGGCGCGATCGCGGCCCGGCACCGGCGGCACGAACGGGTAGGAACCGGTCGCCAGCACCAGCTTGTCGTAGTGCAGCGTCTCGCCGGTCGACACGGTAACCGTGCGCGCGGCGCGGTCGATCGCGGTGGCGCGCGCGTTCAGCCGCAGCGCGAAACCGGTCTCGTCGAAAAAGCCCGGCTCGACCAGCGACAGGTCGTCGGCGCTCTTGCCCGCGAAGAATTCGGACAGGTGAACGCGGTCATAGGCCGGGCGCGGTTCCTCGCACAGCACGGTGACCTGCAGGTTGGCGCCGCCTTCGTCGCGCGCCTGCGCCAGGCATTCGAGCAGTTTGTGGCCGACCATGCCGTGGCCGATGATGACGAGCTTCATGATGCGTTCCTTGTTCGTGGGCGCCTGCGTGGGCTTCTCGTGGTGCGTTCTTGTCGGGAGTAGGGCGGGCGGTATCGGCTAGCTGGCGAGCGCGTTCTCGAGCAGTGCCTGCTCGCGGGCCTTGTGCTCGGCCGAGAAGCGCACCGCCACCGCGCACAGCGCCGACAGCACGACCAGCACACCGAGCACCATCAGGGTCTGCTGCAGGCTGCCCAGCCCCTTCATCAGCAGGCCGGCGGCGACCGCGCCGACGTTGCCGCCCGCGCCGATGATTCCGGACACGCCGCCCAGCGCCTTGCGGTCGATGAACGGCACCAGCGCATAGGTCGCGCCGCAGGCCATGTGAGTGAACAGGCCGAAGGCCAGCATCGCGATCACCGCCAGCACGACTGAACTCGATTGCGAGAACCACAGCAGGCCCAGGCCCTCGCCGAGCATCAGCACGAACAGCAGCGTGGTGCGGGCGCTCAGGCCGTGCGTGCGCGCGACCCTGTCCGAGGCCCAGCCGCCCAGCGCGCGGGCGAACAGCGCCAGCAGGCCGAAGCTGGCGGCGGCCAGTCCCGCGGCCTTCAGCGACAGCTCGAAGCGGTCGACGAAGTACATTGCCGCGACGTTGTGGATGAAGATCTCGACGCCGAAGCAGGCGCCGTAGGTCACGAACAGCAGCCACACGCGATAGTTGGCGCTGGCGGCGACGAAGCTGGCCCAGCCGCCCTTCTTGCCGCCGTCGATGGCGATGCCCTGCGCGCGCAGCTCGGCGTAGTTGCCCTGCGGGCAGTCCTGCGTGAAGCGCCAGTACAGCGCGGCCATCAGCAGCATGGCAATGCCCGGCACCAGCAGCGCCACGCGCCAGCCCATCGTCTCGCTGACGCCGAGCATCAGCACGCCGGCCAGCAGCAGCGGCATCAGGCCCTGCGCGGCGCCGCCGCCGGCATTGCCCCAGCCGGCAGACGCAGCATTGGCGGTGCCGACCACGTTGGGCGCGAACATCACCGAGGTGTGGTACTGCGTGATCACGAAGCTCGCGCCGATCGCGCCGATCAGCAGCCGGAAGAACAGGAAGGCCTCGTAGGTCTGCGCCATCGCCACGCCCAGTACCGGAATCGAGCCGAGCACCAGCAGACCGGTATATGCCTTGCGCGGTCCGTACCGGTCGCACAGCGGGCCGATGATCAATCGCACCAGGATCGTCACGGCGACGGCCGCGATATTGATGTTCGCGACCTGATCGGGCGTCAGGCCGAATTCGCCGCGCAGCATCGGCATCAGCGGTGCGCAGGCGAACCAGGCGAAGAAGCAGACGAAGAACGCCATCCACGTCATATGAAAGGCCCGCATCTGCGGCGTGCGGAAGGAGAACAGCGCGATGCGGGTCGCTTTGCTTTGCGCGCTGGAATTCAGGCTTGCATCCGGGCTGAGGGTCGCTGCCATGCTGGCTCCAAGAAAACAAAAGGCGTCCCGAGAGCCGATGCGGTCAATGCGATCGATTCAGGGGACGCCGTTGTCCTGACGCCGGCGGTGAAGACCGCCGGCGCGCTGTGTGTCTGGAGCGGGCCGCCGTTGGTCCGCTCGCGTCACAATTCAGCAAGCGGCATGCCAGCGCGTTTTGTGCTGTTCGATGCGGATACAGCGCTGCCGCAGCGCGGCGAAGGTCACGCGATGCGCGCTGTTGGGGCGGGGCGGCACGACGATGGTGCGCCGCAATGCGCGGCGGCGGTGCGCGGGGTCAGCCGGCGCTGGCGAGATCCGGCGCGTCGGGTGTGGCGTCCGCTTGAGCGGCGGAGGGCGACGCGTCCGAGTGGTCTGCCCGGGCCGGCATCGCATGACGCGAGCGCACGGTCTTCAAGTCGTTCAGGGGCACTTCATTGCCGGCTTCGTCGATCAATGCGGCGTGGACCTTCAGCCCGCTGGTGGCCGAGCGAACCTCCACCAGGCCGCAGCCGTCCCGCAGATGGCGATCGCCCCACTGCATCAACCCGATCAGCACGGGCAGCAGCTCGACGGCGGCCCGCGTGGGCCGGTAAGCGAAGCGCTCGCGCGCGCCCGGCTCACGGTAGCTGACCCGACGCAGCAGGCCCGCCTCGGTCAGCGTCTTGAGCCGGGCGGACAGCACGGCCGGGGAGCATTGGAGCCGGGACAGGAAGTCGTCAAAGCGGCTGACGCCGCTCAGCACGTCGCGAAGGATCAGCATCGACCATTTCTCGCCGATCAGGGCGAGCGTGCCGGCGATCGAACAATGACGGAGGTCTTCGGAGGTCGGTTCCATGATCGCAGCATAGCAGGCTGACTTCATTTGCAAAAGTCAGGATCTCGCCTATACTCTGGCTACGATAAATGAAGTCAAGATGCCAGCCATGCCCGCCGTCTTGCGTGCCGCCGAGATCGCTCCCTTCCTGTTTGCCAAGCCCCTGGCCTTCGGCGACTTTCCGCAGACCTGGACCGTCAACGGTGGACAGACGTTGACGGCGCGGGCCGTACGTCTCGACGACTTTGTCCGCCAGCGGGCCTTTGTCGACGGCCTGTCGCGCGAGAGCCGCTACTACCGTTTCCTGACCGGTGGGCTGGTGTCCGACGATCTGGTCAGGCAGTTCGTCCGCAGCCGTTCCGCGCTTGTGCTGACCGCCCGCGGCGATGGCGATGGCGAGGAGATCATCGTCGCCAATGGGGAATACGCGGTGGGGGAAGGGGGCGTCGGCGAACTGGCCCTGGTCGTCACCGACCGCTGGCAGGGGCGCGGTATCGGCCGCCGATTGGTGCAGGCGCTGGTGCAGGGCGCCCGCACGCAACGTCTGCGTGTCTTGCGTGGCGAGGTATTGAGCGAGAACCGCCGCATGCTGGCGATCCTGCGCGAGCACGGCTTCTCGGTGCGGCTGCATCCGGGCGATGCGTTGCTGCACGAGGCCACGCTGACACTGAGCTCCCCGGCCCGGCAGGCCACCGAGTGGCTGCCGGAGGATTGGTTTGCAATGCGCTGAGCCGCGGCGGCGCGTTCAGCGTTCAGCGCCTTCGGCGCTTTCGGCGAGGATCTGCCGGATCGCCTGTTCGAACGCTTCCGCCGGCTGGCCGCCGGTGACCAGGTAGCGATCGTTGAAAATGATCGACGGCACCGACTGGATGCCCATCGACTGGTATTCCCGCTCCTCGGCGCGGACCTCGTCGGCATAGTCGCCGTTCTCGAGCACGCGGCGCGCCGCGGCACCATCGAGGCCCGCGGATTGCGCCGCCTCGACCAGCACGCCATGGTCGCTCGGATCCTTGCCCTCGCCGTGATAGGCCCGCAGCAGCGCCAGCTTCAGCGGTAATTGCCTGCCTTCCAGGCGGGCCCAATGCAGCAGGCGATGCGCGTCGAAGGTGTTGTAGACGCGCTCGCGCGGACCGAACGAGAAGCCGACGTCGGCGCCGCGCTCCCGGATCATTGCCTGCGTCTCCGCAATCTGCGCCGGCGTGCGGCCGTATTTCTTGCCGAGATAATCGACGATGGCCTCACCGCCGGGCCCCATGTCCGGGTTCAGTTCGAAAGGGTGCAGCACCACCTCGGCATCGACCTGATCGCCAAGCCGGGACAGCGCCAACTGCAGCGAGGACAGGCCGACCGCACACCACGGACAGGCGATGTCGGAGACGAAGTCGATTTTCAGGGACTGGGGCATGTGGGGGTTCCTGACAGAGGAGTGGATCCGAACAACGGTCGGAATCTTCAATTCGAGCGCGACAGGGTAGCGCGAATATCCGAACCCCGCAGGAACGGCTTGCATGGAGCGATTCAGGTGCTGCTCCAACCCTGGGCCTTCGTGGGAGGCGCAATCAAGCGCAATTCGCATGGTTGCCGCGTCTGTGCTGCTCGTGCAACGGCAAGCTCGTGCCAAGCTTTGGCGATGGCTTGGTACTGTACTTTTAGCGCTGCAGCACACCAGAAGTCATGAGGATCCTTCGCTAGTTGTTCCTCTGTTTCCCTGGCAAACGCAATCAAGGCCTTTACATGCTGTTCGAGAAATTCGGCGCTCACAATGCGATCTCCACGAATCCTTTCGCTGTAATCCGGTCGTGGCAAAAACCAAACACGCCAGACCAGTAAGCCTCTCTCTGGAAGCGGTCGCCGCTCCAGGGTCCCTCCATAAAAAAATCCAGCCCAAACTCACTGTCTACGTGGTCCTTGTCGATTAGCGGTCCAAGGAGTTCTTTTGTAGCCTGTGTCATCTCGCCCTCCACTCGGGGATTCCAAAGGATGCAATCGATGTCGCGCGGGCCGGGTTTTTCCGTGGCGAACGAGCCGTCGAGCCAGAGTGTTGCCTTGACACCAAGGGACTGAAGCCTCTTTATCCAGGCTTCCAGACGAAGGTACAACTCTCGCCGCCGCCCATCGCGCGGAAACCGTTCCACCGCGACGGCGCGAAAGTCCGGAAGCGTAATCCTGTGACGCCCGGGAGGCCACAAAGACGGATAGTCCTGCTTGGGCAAGGCTTGTTCCCTCACTAGCGAGTGCCTGGCAGTTCGCGCAGTGGGGCACGATTTGTCCAGACGGAGCCATTTGCGACCCTTTCATACAGAAAGGAGGTCACGAATATACTGTGCATCCATACAGCCAGTGCGGCGCATCGGGACAAAAACGAACAAGAATGCCGATTCGCAGAACTACCGGTCCTTACGCTGTCCGGGTCCATCGCCCTACTAGACGACCGGTCTAATTCTGCTATCATTCGATCCCATGCCACCCTCCACCACCGCTGACGTCCGCCAGCACATTCTCGACACGGCCAAGCCGATCATGCTCCGCAAGGGTTTTTCGGCGGTAGGGCTGAACGAGATCCTGCAGGCCGCCGGGGTGCCGAAGGGGTCGTTCTATCACTATTTCGGCTCGAAGGAAGCGTTTGGCGAGGCGTTGCTCGAATCGTATTTCGCCGACTATCTGGCGCATCTCGAGCAAATGCTGGTGCGCGGCGAGGGCAGTCATGGCCAGCGGCTTTTGCGCTACTGGACCGAGTGGCAGAACGCGCAGAATGCAGAGGATCCGGAGGGCAAATGCCTGGCGGTGAAGCTGGGCGCCGAGGTGTGCGACCTGTCGCAGGCGATGCGCGGCGTGCTGGAGCGCGGCACCGGCCAGATCGTGCAGCGGCTGGCGGCCTGTATCGAAGCGGGTTTGCGCGATGGCTCGCTGCGCGGAATCGACGACCCGTATGAGCTGGCGACCACGCTGTACCAGTTATGGCTCGGCGCCACGCTGTTGGGGAAATTCCGGCAGGACGGCAAGCCGTTTGCGCTGGCGATGGCCGCGACACGGCAATTGTTGAAGCTGTCGTAGCAAAGCAGGGCCGGCGGAAAAGAAGCCGCCGGTGGCGACGCGGAAGGCGCGTCGCTTTTTTTGACTTCGTCACTAGACGACCGGTCTAATTCCGGTCTTCGTCCGACTGAACCGACAAGGATTCGCATCATGAAACTGCTGATCGTACTGACTTCGCATGACCGTCTTGGCGACACCGGCCAGAAGACCGGCTTCTGGCTGGAAGAGCTGGCGGCGCCGTACTACGTGTTCCGTGATCAGGGCGTCGATATCACGCTGGCATCGCCGCAGGGCGGACAGCCGCCGCTGGATCCGAAGAGCAGCGACCCGGCCTCGCAGACCCACGCCACCCGGCGTTTCGAGGCCGATGCCGAGGCCCGGGCCGCGCTGTCCTCGACGCGCAAGCTGGCCGACGTGTCGATCGACGATTTCGATGCGGTGTTTTACCCGGGCGGCCACGGCCCGCTGTGGGATCTCGCCGAAGACCGCCATTCGATCGCGCTGATCGAACGCGCCATCGCCGCCGGCAAGCCGGTCGCGGCGGTGTGCCATGCGCCGGGCGTCCTCCGCCATGTCAAGGGGCCTGACGGCAATCCGCTGGTCCACGGCAAGTCGGTGACGGGCTTTTCGAATACCGAGGAAGCGGCGGTCGGCCTGACCGATGTGGTGCCCTTCCTGGTCGAGGACGTGCTGAAGGCCAATGGCGGCCGCTACGAGAGGGCCGCCGACTGGCAGCCGCATGCCGTCACCGACGGCCTGCTGATCACCGGCCAGAATCCGGCCTCGTCGGAGGCCGTCGCGCATGCGTTGCTGGACGCCGTGGCGGTACGAGGCCGTTGAGCCGGCCGCCTTTTCCCCATTTGCCAATCTGGCAATTTGCTGTTTTGCCTTACCCGCTGCTGTTTCGATCTCACTGAAGGAAAACGATAGATGTCCGCGCTGTTCCAACCGTTCCAACTGAAAGATGTCACGCTGCGCAACCGGATCGCGGTGCCGCCGATGTGCCAGTACGTCGCCGAGGATGGCGTCATCAACGACTGGCACAAGGTGCACCTGGCCGGCATCGCGCGCGGCGGCGCGGGTCTGGTGATCGCCGAGGCGACCGCCGTTTCGCCGGAAGGCCGTATTACGCCGGGATGCGCCGGCCTGTGGAACGACAGGC
This sequence comes from Cupriavidus gilardii, assembly GCF_013347325.1. NCBI lineage: Bacteria > Pseudomonadati > Pseudomonadota > Betaproteobacteria > Burkholderiales > Burkholderiaceae > Cupriavidus > Cupriavidus gilardii. The sequence continues at coordinate 607,018 of NZ_CP054624.1, forward strand.
AGGCAGAAGCCCTGGCTCCGGTCGTGGGCGCGATCAAGGCCGCCGGTGCGGTGCCCGGCATCCAGATCGGCCATGCGGGACGCAAGGCCAGCGCCAACCGGCCCTGGGAAGGCGATGATCACATTCCCGAGGGGGATCCGCGCGGCTGGCAGACCATCGCGCCGTCGGCCGTTGCCTTCGGGGCCGGCCTGCCGAAGGTGCCGCGCGCGATGACGCTCGACGATATCGCTCGTGTCCGCGCCGATTTTGTCGCAGCGGCCGAACGGGCACGCGACCTCGGCTTCGAATGGCTGGAGTTGCATTTCGCGCATGGCTATCTGGCGCAGAGCTTCTTCTCGCCGCACTCCAACCAGCGCGATGACGCGTACGGCGGCTCCGCCGAGAACCGCGGCCGCTTCCTGGTCGAGACGCTGGCGGCGGTGCGCAAGGTCTGGCCCGAGCGCCTGCCGTTGACCGCGCGTTTTGGCGTGATCGAATACGACGGCCGCGACGAGGAAACGTTGAGCGAAGCGATCGCGCTGACGCAGCGGCTCAAGCAGGAAGGGCTGGACATGCTCAGCGTCAGCGTCGGCTTCTCGACGCCGGAGGCCAACATTCCATGGGGGCCGGCATTCCTTGCGCCGGTGGCCGAGCGGGTGCGGCGCGAGACCGGCCTGCCGGTGGCGTCGGCCTGGGGCATCGATACGCCGCAGCTCGCCGAACGCGTCGTCGCCCAGCAGCAGCTGGATCTGGTGATGGTTGGTCGTGCCCATCTGGCCGATCCGCACTGGCCGTACCACGCGGCCAAGGTGCTCGGTGTCGAGCGCGCCGCGTGGACCCTGCCCGCGCCGTACGCGCACTGGCTCGAGCGCTACAAGGTCGCCTGAGCGTGACGGAGGCCCGGCCGCCGCAGGGCCTCCGCCGACCTCACGCCGCGGTGCCGGTACCGCGTGCGTCCGCCTTGGCAGCCGGGCGGCGCGCACCGGCCGTCGCGGTGCAGCCGATCGACGCGACGATGATGCAGCCGATCGCCAGCCACTGCGTGGCGCTCAGCTGCTCGTGCAGCATCACCAGTCCCGCCAACGCGCCCATCGCCGGCTCCATGCTGAGCAGGATGCCGAAGGTCCGCCGCGGCAATCGCTTGAGCGCGACCATCTCCAGCGAATACGGAATCGCGCTGGACAGCACGCCCACGGCCAGCCCGGCCAGCAGCAGCGCCGGGCTGAACAGCGCCGTGCCCGCATGGGCGAGGCCGAACGGGAATACCACCAGCGACGCCATCAGCAAGCCTAGCGAAGTCGCCTGGCCCCCGTGCGCATTGCCGGCGCGTTGGCCGAAGATGATGTAGAGCGCCCAGCCGACCCCGGCCGCGAGCGCGTAGCCGATACCGACCGGATCGAGATTGTCGGTGTGTTCCCGCAGCGGCAGCAGCAACAGCAGTCCCGCCACCGCGAAGGCGATCCAGACGAAATCGATCGCCCGCCGCGACGAGGCGATGGCCACGGCCAGCGGTCCGGTAAATTCGATCGCAATCGCCAGTCCAAGCGGCACCGTCCGCAGCGACATATAGAACATCAGATTGGTCGCGCCCAGCGCCGCGCCGTACAGCGCAATGGCGCGCGCATCCGCCCCCTTCAGCGGCCACCGCCACGGCCGCCACGCCACCAGCAGGATCAGCGCGGAAAACCCGACCCGCAGCGCGGTGGTGCCCTGCGCGCCAACCGCATCGAACAGGCTTTTGGCAAACGACGTGCCGACGCACAGCGATGCCATCGATCCCATCAGGGCGAGCACGGCGAGCAGGGTGGAGCGGTCTTGGGACGATGGGGAGGACACGATTTCTTGTTGTTCAACTCGGCCGGCGAGCCGAGGGCTGGAACGATGCCGGCACGGAATAGGGAAGCCGCAAGTGTAGTGGAAGGTGGGGTGCGGGGCATACCGCGGGATGGGTGGAGTCTGGTTGCGCGGAACGACGCTGATCCGCTACCGGGGCATTTCACTCGGGGCCACGGCTACTGCGCCTCCGCGCTCCCCGCCGGCCCCGGTTGCGTTTCCCCGTTCTGTTCGATCTGCCTGGCCTTGCGCATCCCGCGCAGATTGAGCGCGGCCAGCGCGAACTGCAGCACCACCAGGGCGTAGGCGCTGGTGTGCAGGCCCCATACGACCCACAGCACGTTGCTCAGCAGGAAGATCCAGAAGCCGATCTTCCGGCGCGTGGCGACTCGCGAACCGATCAGCCAAGTGGCCGCGACGGTGATGGCCATCGCGGGCCATTGCAGCATGTCGATCCAGTCCATCGCCTCTCCCGGTTGCGTGCCGCCCATGCGGGCCAAACGTGGCCAGCATAGGCGGGCGCGGCGATGGCAGGACACCGGCGTCGGGCCGCATCGGCTGTCAGCCGATTCCGACAGCGACGCCGTTCGCACCTGCGATCAGCTGGCGAAGGTGACGTAGCCCTCGGGCGAGATTGGCCAGGCGGGGTTGTGGGCCACCTCCCAAAGATGCCCGTCCGGGTCGGCGAAATAGCCGGAATAACCGCCCCACGGCAAGGCGCGCGCCGGCGACACCAGTGCCGCGCCGCTGGCGACTGCCTGCGCGATCAACCGGTCCACTTCCTCGGGCGATTCGACGTTGTGGCCGAGCGCCGAGCCGCGCGCGCCCGGGCTCGATGGACCATGGATTTCCGCTTCGAATGAGCTCTTGTTCCACAGGCCGACGATAAAGCCGTTGAACTGGAAGAACGCGATATCGCCGTTGTCGAATACCGGCGACCAGCCCAGTCCACCGCAATAGAACGCCTTGGCGCGGTCGAGATCGGCGACGGGCAGGGTAACGACGGAGATGCTCTGTTTCATGATGGCCTCGCTGAATGGGCGGAACGGCATGCCGATGCGGCAGCCGGACCAGCGTCGAACGAAAGGCATCGCCGCAACAAGCGGGCAGGGATCGAGGCGGCAGACGAAGTGGACGCGCGCGACCCAGCCCGCTCGCACGCGGGCGAAGGTCGCGGGTCGGCGGGCGCCGACAGAACTCCGGGAGCCGGAGCGGGCGGACTAACCGATACCGCCGCTGTCTTTTTCGACCGTGCGATTTTAGCGCTTGGCGGTGGCGATACGGGCAAATCCTGCTTGCCTTTGCCTCCAATGTCCGGGCGGCGGCGTGGCTTTACATTTGCCGACCTCGTGCCTTAAATGTTCCGCACCAGCGCCCTCCGCCGATCCCGCCTTCCACCCTCATCCCTCGCAGGTCGCAGACCGATCGATCCGGGCACACACACCACGTGATGGCCATCACCCCGCCACCGCGCGGCCTCCAGGCCGGACAGCCTGTCGAGGACGCTGCGTCCAGAGCAAGACGAGAGGTGCGCCATGACCAGTGCGAGCAGGGAAACCATCGACCAATGGAAGTCGGGGATGCGGGGAGCGGTGTTGCAGGCCGACGATCCCGGTTATGAAGAAGCGAGAAAGGTGTGGAATGCCACGGTGGATTGCCGGCCGACAGCGATCGCGCGCTGTGCCGGCGCCGCCGACGTGATCAGCGCGATCGGCTTTGCCGCAACACATGGCATGCGCGCGGCGGTGCGGGGCGGCGGCCACAACATTGCCGGCACGGCGGTCTGCGACGAGGGGCTGGTGCTCGATTTATCCGGCATGCGGTCGGTCGTGGTCGATCCGCAGGCACGGGTCGCCTGGGTCGAGCCCGGTGCGACGCTGGCCGATTTCGACCACGAGGCGCAGGCATTCGGGCTGGCGACGCCGCTGGGCATCAATTCGACGACCGGCGTTGCGGGGCTGACGTTGGGCGGCGGTTTTGGCTGGATCAGCCGCAAATATGGGACGACGGTGGACAACCTGCTCGGCGCGCACATGATCACCGCCGATGGAAGGCACCACCGTGTCGATGCCGACAACGATCCCGACCTGTTCTGGGCTATCCGGGGCGGCGGCGGCAACTTCGGCGTGGTCACGCAGTTCGAGTTCGAGCTGCATCCGGTCGGCCCCGAGATCTACGGCGGCCTGGTGGTGTACCCGTTCGAGCAGGCCGCACAGGTGTTTCCGCGCTATCGCGACTTCATGGACGCCGCCCCGGACGAGCTCACGGTATGGGCCGTGTTCCGGCTGGCGCCGCCGCTGCCCTTCCTGCCGGCCGAGGTGCACGGCAAGCCGGTGATGGTGCTGGCCAGCTGCTATATCGGCCCGTCGGCGCAAGGTGCCGACGCCATCGCGCCGATCCGCGAATTCGGTCAGCCCTATGGCGAGCATCTGGGGGCGATGCCCTATGCCGCCTGGCAGAAGGCCTTCGATCCGCTGCTGACGCCGGGCGCGCGCAATTACTGGAAGTCGCACAATTTCTCGCGGCTCGACGACGGCATGCTGGCCGTGCTGGAAGACGGGCTGGCGACGTTGCCATCGCCGGAATGCGAAATCTTCATCGGAGCGCTGGGCGGACGGGTCGGCCGCGTGCCGGTCGATGCCACCGCCTATGCGCATCGCGACGCCAACTTCGTGATGAATATCCACGGCCGCTGGCAGCAGGCCGAGGACGACCAGCGCTGCATCCAGTGGACGCGCGGCCTGTTCGAGGCGCTGACGCCATTCGCGCTGGGCAGCGTCTACGTGAATTTCCTGACGCAGGACGAAACGGCGCGGGTCGATGCGGCGTATGGCGCCAACTATGCGCGGCTGGCGCAGATCAAGCGCGAATACGATCCGGACAATCTGTTCCGCGGCAACCAGAACATCCGTCCGGCGCAATAAGGCGTCGCGCAAGTCGGCGCGCATGAAGTGTCACCAACGCGCGGCGCGACGCCGTGCGTGACGCGGCTAGGCCGTCGCCACCCGCGGCGGCCGCGGCCGCGTGACGACGGCGAACGCGATCTGCGCGAGGCCGGCGGCCAGGCCCAGCGATACGCCGACCTGCCATGCCAGCGTGTACGAGCCGAGCGCATCGAACAGCAGGCCGCCGCCGAAGGCGCCGACGAAGCTGCCGATCTGGTGGCTGAAGAACGCCACGCCGCCCAGCATCGCCTGCCAGCGCAGCCCGAAGGTCTCCGCGATCCAGCCGGCAACCAGCGGTGCCACGCCGAGCCACAGGAAGCCCATCACCGCGGCGAACAGCAGCGTGCTTTCCGGCGTCGGCGCCGACGAGAAGTACCAGATCAGCGCCAGCGAGCGCAGCGTGTAGATCCCGCCGAGCAGCAGCAGCTTGTTGACGCGCCCGCCGGCCCAGCCGAAGAACAGGCTGCCCAGCACGTTGAAGCCGCCGATCACGCCGAGCGCCTGCGCGCTCAGCATCGCGTCCATGCCGCAGACATCGAGATAGGACGGCAGATGCGTGGTCAGGAAGACCAGCTGCATGCCGCAGACGAAGTACGCCAGCGCCATCACGAGGAAGGGCGCATGGCGCAGCGCGGTCCCCAGCGCCTGTCGGGCGTTCTGTTCGATGCCGCTCGGCGACACCGGCGCCGGCAGCCGGTCGACCCGGCCGGCGAACCACGCGGCCGGCAGCATCGCCAGCGCCAGCACGACGAAGGCGACCATGCCGACGCGCCAGCCGTAGCCCTGCGCAACGACCTGTCCGATCGGCGCGGCGATCAGCGCGCCCAGCGACCCCGCGGCCGACACGATGCCCAGCACCGTGCTGCGCAGCGTCGGCGAGATCGGGCGGGCGGCGACCGCCATCGCGATCGCGCTGCCGGTGCAGGCCATCGAGGCGCCGATCGCGACGCCGGCGCCCAGCGTGACGCCGATCATTCCTTCGGCCCCGGCAAGCAAGGCCAGCCCCAGCACATAGAGCGAGGCCCCGCTCATCATCAGCGGGCGAAAGCCCACTCGCACCGCCCACGCGCCGGCGATCGGCTGCAGCAATCCCCAGGCGAGGTTCTGCACCGCGATCGCGACGGTGAAGTCCGATACCGAGATGCCGATATCGCGCGTCAGCGGCGGCATGAAGATGCCCAGGCTTTGCCGCAGGCCCATCGCCAGGCTCAGCATCACGGAGGCGCCGATCAGGATCGGCAGGGCGGGGCGCAGCTCGCTGAGCAGCGAGGGGTTCAGGCGGGAGGAAGGCACGGCGGGGCTGTCTCGGAGAGTCTTGTCGTTATGGGTATGGAGGAACTGCGTGGCCCGGAAGGGCTTGCGGCGCGGCGGCGCGAGGCGGCGGGCGGGGCATGTCCAGGGACGACCGAGCGTAAGTCCGTCCATTCGGGGGTGTCAATTTTTCTCAAAGACGGACCGCGGCGGCCGCATCGTGGAACGAGCGCGGCAGCGGCGTGCGGCACGGAAATTGCTGCCGCCGCTCTGACATGACCTCCACGCTGCCCGACTCCATCCGGCGCCTGCTGCGCGAGCGCTTCGACATCCAGCAGCTGCGCCCCGGCCAGGCCGAAGTCATCGACAGCGTGCTCAAGGGGCACGACACGCTGGCGGTGATGCCGACCGGCAGCGGCAAGTCGCTGTGCTACCAGGTACCGGCGCTGTGCCTGGACGGCCTGACAGTCGTCGTCTCGCCGCTGATCTCGCTGATGCAGGACCAGGCCGAGAAACTCGAAAGGCTGGAACTGGATCCGGCGGTCGTCAACAGCGCCGTCGGCGATGCCGCGGCCGATGCCGCGCTGGACAGCGTCGCCCGCCGGGACGACCGGATCGTGCTGACCACGCCGGAACAGCTGCAGGACCGCGAGGTCATCGCGTCGATCCAGCGCAATCGCGTCGCCCTGCTGGTCGTCGACGAAGCGCACTGCATCTCGCAATGGGGCCATGATTTCCGGCCGGCGTATCTGGGCATTCCCGAGGCGGCACGCGCGCTCGGACGGCCGCCGGTGCTCGCGCTGACGGCGACCGCCACCGACGCGCTGATCCACGACATCGCCGCGCAGCTGGACCTGCAGTCGCTGTGCGTGGTCAAGGCCGGCCTGTACCGGCCCAATCTGATCTATGCGGTCCAGCATGTCGCCGGCGACGACGAGCGGCTCGCGCAGGTACGCAGCCTCGTCGCGCGCGAGAAAGGCGCCGGCATCGTCTACACGGCCACGGTGCGCGAAGCCGATCGGCTGCATGCGGGCCTGAAGGAGGCAGGGCAGCAGGTGGCGCTGTATCACGGCCGCTGCACCGCGGCGCAGCGCCGCGACAGCCAGGCCGCCTTCATGACCGGTGAATGCCGCGTGATGGTCGCCACCAATGCGTTCGGCATGGGCATCGACAAGCCCGACGTCCGCTTCATCGTCCATGCCCAACTGCCGGGCAGCCTCGATGCCTACTACCAGGAGACCGGCCGTGCCGGCCGCGACGGCGAGCCGGCGCGCTGCACGCTGCTGCATGACGAACGGGACAAGCGGGTCCAGCAGTTCTTCCTGTCGAACCGCTATCCCGGCGCCGATACGCTCGAACAGATCGTCGCGCAGATGCGGGACATCGATGCCGCCGAACCGCTGTCGCTCGACGCGATGCATCAACGGCTGCCGAACGTGGCCCGGCGCAAGCTTCAGGTCGCGCTGACGATGCTGTGCGAGGCCGATGTCGCCCACCGTCACGAGGACGGCCGCTACAGCCGCCAGCCCGGCAAGAGCGACGTGCAGGCGGTGCGGACCATCGCAGCGCAGTACGCCGAACGCAGCGACAAGGACCGCGCCACGCTCGAGGCCATGCTGCACTATGCGCGCAGCGGCCGCTGCCGCTGGGCGATGCTGCTGGAGTACTACGGCGAGCACGGCGGCCCGGAGCGCTGCGGCACCTGCGACAGCTGCGTGCGGGCGGCCGAGGCCGCGCGCCATCCGGTCGAGCCGCTGCCCGAATCGAAGCGCGGCGCGAGCGCCCCGCCTTTCGCCGAAGGGGACAGGGTGCGCGCGCGCCGCCATGGCGTCGGCACCGTGGTCGCGACCACGCGCGAACGCGTCGATGTGCGCTTCCCGGATGGCACGGTCCGCCGCTTCGTGCCGCGCTATCTGAAGCGCGAGGCCCAGGCGGCAAGCCGTGCTACATGACAAAACCGTCAGGCTGGCGCCAGCGGCCTGACCGGCATGGACGGCTAGCATCGGTGCCGCCCGATGTATTCCGATTCCCGCCATGCCCGCCGATCCCACCTTCGCCGCATCGCCCTCGCCGGCTGCACCGGTTTCGTCTCTTCCCTGCAGGCTGCGCGCCACCTCGCTGGTCCTGCTGACGGCACTGACCGTGGCCGCCTGCGGCAGGGGGGAGGCCCCCGCCGCCGCCCGGACCCCCGAGGTCGCCTATGTCACGCTGCAGCCCCAGCCGGTGGCGCTCAGCACCGAACTGCCCGGCCGTACCGTGGCCTACCGTATCGCCGAGGTTCGGCCGCAGGTCGACGGCATCATCCTGAAGCGGCTGTTCAAGGAAGGCAGCGAGGTCCGGCAGGGTCAGCAGCTGTACCAGATCGATCCGTCCACCTACCAGGCCGCGCACGCCAGCGCCGCCGCAACGCTCGAGTCGGCCCGGCAGACCGCACAGCGCTACGAGCGGCTGGCACGCGAGCGGGCGGTCAGCCAGCAGGAATACGAGCAGGCGCGAGCGGCCTGGCTGACGGCGCAGGCGGCGGTGGACCGCGCCGCGATCGACCTGCGCTACACCCGGGTGCTGGCGCCGATCTCCGGGCGCATCGGCCGCTCCTTCGCCAGCGAGGGCGCGCTCGCCACCAACGGCCAGGCCAACGCGCTGGCCACCGTGCAGCAGCTCGATCCGATCTACGTCGATGTCACGCAGCCGTCGTCCGCGCTGCTGGGCCTGCGCCGCGATCTCGCGGCCGGTCGTCTGGAAGCGGCGGGGGAGAACGCGGCCCGCGTGCGGCTGATCCTCGAAGACGGCAGCGAGTACGCCGAGCCCGGCCGGCTGGAGTTCACCGAGGTGGGGGTGGACACCGGCACCGGCTCGGTGACCCTGCGCGCGGTGTTTCCCAATCCGCGGCACGAGCTGCTGCCCGGCATGTTCGTGCGCGCTCGGATGCAGCAGGGCGTGCGGCCCGCCGCGATGCTGGCGCCGCAACGCGGCGTGACGCGCGACGCGAAGGGGCAGGCCACGGCGCTGCTGGTCAATGCGAACGACGAGGTCGAACTGCGCCGGATCGACGCCGAACGCGTGATCGGCGACAACTGGCTGGTCAGCGCGGGCCTGCAACCGGGCGAGCGCCTGATCGTCGATGGGCTGCAGTTCGTGCGGCCGGGCATGAAGGTGCGTGCGCTGCCGCTGGCGGGGGCAGCGCCGGCCAGCGCGCCCGCCTCCGCAGTCGCGGCCCCCCCGGCGCGCGCCGCCGTCTCGCAGCGTTGAACGGAGCGCCCCGATGTCCCGCTTCTTTATCGAGCGCCCGATCTTCGCCTGGGTCATTGCGCTGGTGATCATGCTGGCGGGCGCGCTGTCGATCGGCGCGCTGCCGGTCAGCCAGTATCCGGCCATCGCGCCGCCGACCATCGCGATCCAGGTCAACTACCCCGGTGCGTCGGCGCAGACGGTGCAGGACACCGTGGTGCAGGTCATCGAACAGCAGCTCAATGGGCTGGACCGGCTGCGCTACATCTCGTCCGAGAGCAACGGCGACGGCAACATGACCATCACCGTCACCTTCGAGCAGGGAACGAACCCGGACATCGCCCAGGTGCAGGTCCAGAACAAGCTGCAGCTGGCCACGCCGCTGCTGCCGCAGGAGGTGCAGCAGCAGGGCATCCGCGTGACCAAGTCGGTGCGCAACTTCCTGATGATCGTCGGCGTGGTGTCCAGCGACGGCAGCATGACGCGCGAGGACCTGGCCAACTACATCGTGTCGAACATCCAGGACCCGCTGTCGCGCACGCCGGGCGTCGGTGACTTCCAGGTGTTCGGCGCGCAGTACGCGATGCGGATCTGGCTCGATCCGGCGAGGCTGACCGCCTACCAGCTGACGCCGTCGGACGTCAGGGCCGCGATCCAGGCGCAGAACGTGCAGGTCGCTTCGGGCCAATTGGGCGGGCTGCCGTCGGTCGCCGGCCAGCAGCTGAACGCGACGGTGGTCGGCAAGACGCGCCTGCAGACGCCCGAGCAGTTCCGCGAGATCCTGCTCAAGGTCAACGGCGACGGCTCGCAGGTCCGGCTCAAGGATGTGGCCGAGGTCGGCCTCGGCGGCCAGGATTACAACATCAACGCGCAGTACAACGGCCGCCCCGCCTCCGGCATCGCGATCCGGCTCGCCAGCGGCGCCAACGCGCTCGATACCGCCAAGGCGATCCGCGCAACGCTGGGCGAGCTGGAGCCGTTCTTCCCGCCGGGCATGCAGGTGGTCTATCCGTACGACACCACGCCGGTGATCTCCGCGTCGATCGAAGGCGTGGTGCGCACGCTGCTCGAAGCCGTAGTGCTGGTGTTCCTGGTGATGTATCTGTTCCTGCAGAACGTCCGGGCCACGCTGATTCCGACCATTGCGGTCCCGGTGGTGCTGCTCGGCACCTTCGGCGTGCTGGCGGCGTTCGGCTATTCGATCAATACGCTGACGATGTTCGGCATGGTGCTGGCGATCGGGCTGCTGGTCGACGATGCCATCGTGGTGGTCGAGAACGTCGAGCGGCTGATGGCCGAGGAAGGACTGCCGCCGAAGGAGGCCGCGCGCCGGTCGATGGGGCAGATCCAGGGCGCGCTGGTCGGCATCGCGCTGGTGCTGTCGGCGGTGTTCCTGCCGATGGCGTTCTTCGGCGGTTCGACCGGCGTCATCTATCGGCAGTTCTCGATCACCATCGTGTCGGCGATGGTGCTGTCGGTGCTGGTCGCACTGGTGCTGACGCCGGCGCTGTGCGCGACGATGCTGCGCCCGCTGCCAAAACATGGCGATGGACTTGGACACGGCGCACCCGGGCGCGGCCCGCTGGGCTGGTTCAATCGCGGCTTCGAAGCCGCCACGCGCGGCTACGAGCGCGGCGTGGTGGCGGTGCTCAATCGGCGCGGCCGCTACTTCGCCGTCTACCTGCTGATCCTGGCGCTGGCGGCGTGGATGTTCACGCGGATCCCGACCTCGTTCCTGCCGGACGAGGACCAGGGTGTGCTGTTCGCGCAGGTGCAGACGCCGCCGGGCGCGTCGGCGCAGCGCACGCAGCAGGTGCTCGACCGGCTGCGCGACTATCTGCTGCAGGAAGAGGGCGGCGTGGTGCAGTCGCTGTTCACCGTCAACGGCTTCAATTTCGCCGGCCGCGGACAAAGTTCCGGCTTCGCCTTCGTGCTGCTCAAGCCGTGGCACGAGCGCATCGGCGAGGCGACCAGCGTGTTCGATCTCGCCCGGCGCGCGCAGGCGCGGTTCAGCGGCATGCGCGATGCGATGGCCTTTGCCTTCGTGCCGCCCGCCGTGATGGAGCTGGGCAACGCGACCGGCTTCGACGTCTATCTGCAGGACCGTGCCGGCGTCGGGCGCGGGGTGTTGATGCAGGCGCGCGACCGCTTTCTGCAGCTCGCCGCTCAACGTCCCGAATTGCAGCGGGTACGGATGAATGGGCTGAACGACGAGCCGCAATATCGGCTGGAGATCGACGACGAGAAGGCGCGCGCGCTCGGCGTGTCGCTGGCCGAGATCAACAGCACGGTGTCGATCGCCTGGGGCTCGAGCTACGTCAACGATTTCATCGACCAGGGCCGCGTCAAGCGCGTCTATCTCCAGGGCCGGCCCGATGCGCGAATGCATCCCGATGACCTCGCCAAATGGTTCGTGCGCAACGACCGCGGCGCGATGGTGCCCTTCACCGCGTTTGCCAGCGGCAGCTGGGGCCATGGCTCGCCCAAGCTGCAGCGCTACAACGGCGTGGCGGCAATCCAGATCCTGGGCGAGCCCGCGCCGGGCCACAGCTCCGGCGAGGCGATGGCCGCGGTCGAGGCCATCATGGCGCAGATGCCGGCCGGCGTCGGCTATTCGTGGAGCGGGCTGTCTTACGAGGAGCGGCTCTCGGGCGCGCAGGCACCGGCGCTGTATGCGCTGTCGCTGCTGGTGGTGTTCCTGTGCCTGGCCGCGCTGTACGAGAGCTGGACCATTCCGTTCTCGGTGATGCTGATCGTGCCGCTGGGCATCGTCGGCGCGCTGGCGGCGACGCTGCTGCGCGGGCTGCCCAACGATGTGTTCTTTCAGGTCGGCCTGCTGACGACGATGGGTCTGTCGGCCAAGAACGCCATCCTGATCGTCGAGTTCGCCAAGGCGCTGCACGACCAGGGCAAGGGCATCGTCGAGGCCGCGATCGAGGCGAGCCGCATGCGCTTGCGGCCCATCGTGATGACATCGCTGGCCTTCGTGCTCGGCGTGGTGCCGCTGGCGACGTCGGTCGGCGCCGGCTCGGGCAGCCAGCATGCGATCGGCACCGGCGTGATTGGCGGCATGATCACGGCGACGGTGCTGGCGATCTTCTGGGTGCCGCTGTTCTATGTCGCGGTGCACCGCTGGTTTGGCGGCCGGCGCGGCACGCCCGCCAGCGAAATTTCGACAAGGACCGCGTGAAGAACCTTACCGCCCGCGTATTTGTTACTCGCGGGTGCGACGCGCAGGCCCGGGCGCATCGGTGCCACCGCAGCCCGAAGCCCGCCCCACGCGCGCGCCGACAAGTATTGCGGCCCCGGCTGCGCATCCGTATCGGCCAATGGCAGGCTTCTTGCAGCTTGACTCCAGACATCGTGACGTATGGAGGACACCATGGCACAGCAATCGCAGGGTGGGCAGGGCGGACAAGGCGGCGGTGCGAAACAGCAGAACCCCGCCACCGATCCGGCGCAGCGTCCCGATCCCGAGGGCGCCAATACCGATGAAACCGTACAGGCGGAGGAGCGCGCCGCGGGCGGCGTGTCCGGCAGCGGCAACACGCTGGGCGACGGCATGACCGCCGGCGGCGCGGAGAACGTCGAGGAGCGCAAGGTCTTCAAGCAGGAGGACCAGCAGGACCAGCAGGGTCAGCAGGGCAAGAAGCCGCAGGGCCCGGTGAAGATCGCTGTCGCGGGAGACGAACACGGGGACGAGGACGCAACCAGCCAGTAGGGCGCGATCGCATCGATCCATCGACGGGGGCCGTCACGTCCCGCGCGTCGGACGTCAGGCACCCACAGCAGAGGAGCATCCGATGAAAACCACCTGGGTCCTGGTGGCCGACGAGGCCATCGCCCGTATTCTCGAAGGGCACAAGCCCGGCCAGGAACTGGCCTGCATCGATGAACTGACCGACGCCGGGGCGCATGCCGACGCCGCCGACCTGCGTCGCGACGCGTACGGACGCCGCGCCGGTGCCGGAGCGGGCCCCGGCGCGGGGCCGGCGGTGGGCGGCGGGACCGGCCGCCAGCGTGCGCCGTCGAGCGTCACGTCGTCGGCCGGCGAGGACGAGCTGCATCTCGAGGCGGAGGGCTTTGCCCGCCGTGTTGCCGAGCATCTGGCCGACGCGCTGCAGAAGCAGCGCTACGACGAGCTGCGCATCGCCGCGGCCCCGCGTTTCCTGGGCCTGCTGCGCAAGCACCTGCCCGCGCAGGTCGCCAACGTGGTGACCGAGGAAGTCGACAAGGACCTGGTACATCTGCCCGAGCGCGAACTGACCGAACGGCTGTTCGCGGCCAGGTTCGCCGGCGACCGGTCCGGCGGCCAGGCCGCGGGCTGAGCGCGAGGCCGCCATGCCGCGCCGCGCGGTGGGCGCGGTCCGTAACCTCTACGGACTGCTGAAGGACACGGTCAGCGCGTGGATCGACGACTACGCGCCCAGCATGGGCGCGGCGATCGCCTACTACACGGTGTTTTCGGTGGCGCCGCTGCTGCTGATCGTCATTTCGGTGGCGGGCGTGGTGTTCGGCGCCGAGGCGGCGCGCGGGGCCATCGTCACCGAGCTGCAGGGCTTTATCGGTACCGAGGGCGCGAAGGCGATCGAGGACATGCTCGCGGCCGTCAGCGAACCGGCCACCAGCACGCTGACGACACTGGCCGGTCTGGTCACGCTGCTGATCGGCGCGACCACGGTATTCGCGGAACTGCAGAGCGCGCTCGACCGCATCTGGCGCGTGCCGGAATGGCAGAAGAGTTCGGGACTATGGGGATTGCTGCGCGCGCGCGTGCTGTCGTTCGGCATGATCCTGGGCATCGGCTTCCTGCTGATCGTGTCGCTGCTGGCCAGCGCCGCGCTGGCGGCGCTGTCGCGCGGATGGGCGCCGCTGTTCGGCGAAGAAGAGGCCCTGGCCCATGCCGTCGATTTCGTCTTCAGCCTGGCGGTGATTACCACGGGCTTCGCGATGATCTACAAGATCATGCCGCGCGCCCGCGTGCGCTGGCCGGACGTCTGGCTGGGCGCGCTGGTGACCGCGCTGCTGTTTACGTTCGGCAAGTTCCTGATCGGCCTGTATATCGGCAAGACCGGCGTGGCCTCCGGCTACGGCGCCGCGGGCTCGCTGGTGGTGCTGCTGGTCTGGGTCTACTACTCCGCGCAGATCTTCCTGCTGGGGGCGGAATTCACCTGGCTGTACGCGCACCGCTACGGCTCGCTGCGCGGGCAGCAGCCGGCCGAGCGGACGGTGCAGGTCAAGACCGGGCGCTTTGTCGAACGGCAGCCGGCCGAGCATCCAGGCGAGCGCCCGGGCCAGTCGTAGGCGCGGATCCGGCGGCCGTCGCGGCGGGACGCCATGGTAGAGTACCCGCGGCCGCTGCCCTGTGCGGCGGTGCCCCTCCGCCGAGCGCCCGCACCATGCCGATCACGTACCTGCGCAATCTGACCGGAAAGGACAGGAGTACCCTGGCCAACTGGCAACTGGCCCGCTACCTGGCCTTCGTCGCCGGGGCCATCAATGCCGGCGGCTTTCTCGCGGTACACCAGTACACCTCGCACATGACCGGCATCGTGTCCGCGATGGCCGACGACCTCGCCGTCGGCCATGCCGCGCTGATGCTGGCCGGATTGGGCGCGTTGATCTGCTTCGTGGCGGGCGCCGCACTGTCGGCGATGCTGGTCAATTGGGCGCGGCGGGTGCGGCTGCACAGCCAGTACGCGCTGCCGCTGATGGTCGAAGCCGCCCTGCTGCTGTGCTTCGGTCTGCTGGGCGGCAATCTCGAACGTCGCGAATGGCTGTTCGTGCCCGCCACCGTCGCGGTGTTGTGTTTCATCATGGGTCTGCAGAACGCGTTGATCACCAAGCTGTCGCGCGCCGAGATCCGTACCACGCACGTGACCGGCATGGTCACCGATATCGGAATCGAACTCGGCAAGCTGTTCTACTGGAACCTGACCGAAGGCGAGGGCGCGGCGCGCGTCGTCGCCGATCGGCGCAAGCTCGTCATGCTGGCCACGCTGGTTGGCCTGTTCTTCGTCGGCGGCGCCGCCGGTGCGTTGGGTTTCAAGCAGGTCGGTTTTGGCATGACGGTGCTGTTCGCGGCGCTGCTTGGCGCGCTGGCGGCCGTACCGGTCTGGGATGATCTGCGCCGGCTCGCATCGCGCCGCTAGTCCGCCGCCGGCTCGCGGCCCCGCTCGCCGAAACGGGCGAGGTAGTGCCATACCTTCTTCAACTCCTGCGAGTCATGCTGTCCGCCGCGGGCCGCTTCGCCGATCAGCGCGGGCGTCAGCCAGCCGTCGCGCGCCAGCGCGCAGCCCAGTTCGACGTAGCGCGGGCCGCGATAGTCCGGGTGGCGGCGCAGCTCGTCAACCGACAGCATGAAGCCCGCATGCCATTCCAGCGCGCAAGGCAGTGCGCGTGCCATCGTCTCGACCTCCGTGCCGCGATAGCAGGGATCGAGCACCAGCGCCTCGACATCGCGCGCCAGCTCGACCGGCCCGTGCACCTGTGCCTCGATATAGTCGTCCAGTGGATCCGGCTGCGGCGTGGCTGCCAGCGCCATCAGGCCCATGCGCTCGGCCACGCCGAACGCGGTGGGCTCGTAGACGCTGTCGGGATAGCAGAAGGTGGTGCGGCCCAGCACCGCGCCGGTCAACCGCAGATGCGCCGAGCCGAAGCGCGGCGAGCCCCCGGTCGCGCGGCGACGGAAATTCAGTGCGCCGTACTTCGGGCGCTCGGCCGGCGCGGCGTCATCGTAGGCACCGCCGAACAGCCGGCTCTCCCACTGCCAACGGTCGCCTCCGGGATGCGCGGTCAGGCCGCCATTGCTGGTGCCGGTCTCGAACTGCGAGCGATAGACCCCGTCGTTGGCGAGCGCCTGCAGGAACGGCATGCCGTGGTGCAGGCGGTCGGGATGGAAATTGAGCGTGACGCGCAGCGTCGGGTCGACCGGCTCGCCGAGGCTGCGTGCGGCGACATGGGCGAGGGCGCGCGCCTGCGGAGAATCCGGGGGCGGCACCCATGCATTGCGGGCATCGATGGCGTGGACGGGCATGACGGTCGCTCGGCGTTCGGCTTGCTTGCGGCTTGATCTTGCGCTCACCGCGTCGGCGCTCACTGCGCGCCTTGCATTCTAACGTCGCCGATGTCGATGCCGATGCCGATGCCTGTCCTTCGTCCCATCAAGCCTGCATGCCGTCCAGCACCTTGTCCAGCGTCAGCGGATAGCTGCGCAGCCGGATGCCGGTCGCGTTGAACACGGCGTTGGCCAGCGACGCCCCCGCCCCGCAGATGCCGAGCTCGCCGACGCCCTTCGCCCCGAGCGGATTGGCCTTGTCGTCGTATTCGTCGAGAAACACCGCGTCGATGGCCGGGATGTCCGCGTGCGCCGGCACGTGGTAGCCGGCCAGGTCGCGGTTGACGAAGGCGCCATGGCGCGGGTCCACCATGGTCTCTTCCATCAGCGCCGCGCCGACGCCCCAGATCATGCCGCCGATCATCTGCGAGCGCGCCGTCTTCGGGTTCAGGATGCGGCCGGCCGCGAACACGCCGAGCATGCGCCGCAGCCGGATTTCGCCGGTATCGATGTCGACGCCGACCTCCGCGAAATGTGCGCCGTAGGCGTGCTGCGAGTAGGTCTGATATTCCGGGCCGCGCTGCACTTCGCCGATGACGCCGAGCCCGTCGGGCATCGCACGGGCCAGCAGCGCGCCGACAGGCTCCGATCTGCCGCCGGCATGCAGGCGGCCGTCCGCCAGGCGAGCCTGCGCCGGGTCGGTGCCGAACAGCGGCGAGGCACGGTCGGCCGAGGCGACTTCCGCCAGCCGGCGGCACAACGCCGCGCAAGTATTGAACACCGCCGAGCCGGTGCTGGCCGCGCCCCACGAGCCGCCCGAGCCCGGCGTCGGCGGGAAGTCGCTGTCGCCCATCTCGACCTGCACCGCCTGCAACGGCAGCCCCAGCGATTGCGCCGCGATCTGCGTCAGGATCGTATAGGTGCCGGTGCCGATATCGGTCATCGACAGCCGCACGCGTGCGGTGGCATCGCGGTACAGCGTGACCTCGGCCTTCGACGCCTGCAGGTAGTTGGGCCGGATCGCCGCCGACATGCCGTAGCCGATCAGCCAGCGTCCATCGCGCATATTGCCCGGCGTCGTCGGCCGGCGCGACCAGCCGAAGCGCTCGGCGCCCTCGCGCATGCAAGCGACCAGTCCGCGCGTGGAGAACGGAACGTTGCGCTCGGGATCGACACGGGGCTCGTTGCGGATGCGCAGCTCGATCGGGTCCATCCGCAGCGCATGCGCCAGCTCGTCGACCGCGCACTCCAGCGCCAGCGCGCCCGGGGCCTCGCCCGGCGCGCGCATGATGTCCGACGGCGGCAGGTCCAGCCGCACCAGCCGATGGCTGGTGCGCCGGTTCGGCGCCGCATACAGCGAGCGCGTAAAGGCCGCGGTCTGCTCGGCGAATTCGTCGTACATCGCGGTCTGCTCGATGACGTCGTGCGCCAGCGCCGTCATGCGGCCATCGCGGCCTGCGGCCAGGCGGATGCGCTGGCGCGTTTCGGTGCGATGGTTGGTGTTGGCGAACATCTGCTGCCGCGTCAGTGCGACCTTGACGGGCCGGCCCGTCATGCGCGCGCCGATCGCGGCCAGGATTGCGTCGGCATGGGTCGGCACCTTGGAGCCGAAGCCGCCGCCGACATGCTTGCATACGACGCGCACGTTCCCGGTCGGCAGATTCAGCGTGCGGGAGACCGCGATCCGGCAGGTGTCAACCATCTGCGTCGAGGTGTGGATCAGCAGCCGGTCGCCGGACCACTGCGCGATGGTGCCGTGCGGCTCCATCGGGTTCACGTGTTCGTACGGGGTCGTGTAGGTGGCATCGATCCGCACCGGCGCGGCGGCAAACGCGGCATCGAAGTCGCCGACCGCGGTGTCGTGCGGCATGCCGGCATTGATGCCGTCCGGCACGTAGGCGTTGCGCAGCTCGGCCGTCATGTCGAACTTGCCGCCCCATTCCGGCGCGTAGCGGACCCGTACGCGCGCGGCAGCGTCGCGCGCGGCCTCAAACGAGTCGGCGATCACCAGCGCGACCGGCTGGCCGTAGTGGCGCACCTGGTCGCTGTCGAGCATCGGCTTGGGCCGCTCGAAGCGCCGCGCCACCTTGGGCGGACCATAGGGGGACTGGGCCGGCGCGTTGCGATGGGTGACGATCAGGATCACGCCGGGCATCTGCGCCGCATCCTCGGTATCGATGGCGGCGATGCGGCCGCGCGCGATCGTGCTTTCAACCAGATAGCCGTAGGCGAGCGGGCCATTGGGCACGTGATCGCAGGCGTAGACAGCCCGGCCCGTGACCTTGAGGCGCCCCTCGACCCGATCGACCGGCGCACCGATCCATTGCTGGCCGGCGTTCTGGCCCATGCTCCACGCCGTGTTCTGGCGCTGCTGAAGTTCATCCATGGTGGGCTCCGTCGCGTTGCGATGCCTGCGTCAGGCTGGCCTGCAATACCCGCCTGGCCAGCGGAATCTTGAAGTCGTTGCCGCCGAAGCCGCGGGCGCCGGCCAGCGCCGCATCGGCGGCCCGGGCGAACAGCTGCGCCGACGGCGCCTTGCCGGTCAGCATGGCCTCGGCCTCCGGCACCCGCCAGGGCCGGTGCGCGATGCCGCCGAAGGCCGCGCGCACGTTCTGCAGGCGGCCGCCTTCGGCCTGCGCGATCAGTGCCACCGACACCAGCGCGAAAGCGAACGACGCGCGGTCGCGCACCTTGCGGTACGACTGCACGCCGGGCGGGGGCGGCGGCAGCACGACTGCACCGATCAGCTCGCCGGGCGCCAGATCGGTTTCCAGATGCGGTGTCTGTCCCGGCGCGCGATAAAGCTGGTGGATCGGGATGACGCGCATGCGCCCATCGGGCTGCACGGTCTCGATGCGCGCGTCGAGCGCGCTGAGCGCGACCGCCATGTCGGATGGATGCACGGCGATGCAGGCCTCGCTGTGGCCGATCACCGCATGCATGCGGTTGCTGCCGCGCAGCGCCGCGCAGCCCGAACCGGGCTGCCGCTTGTTGCACGGCATTGCCGTGTCATAGAAGTAGGGGCAGCGCGTGCGCTGCAGCAGGTTGCCGGCAGTGGTGGCCTTGTTGCGGATCTGCGCTGACGCGCCCGACAGCAGCGCGCGCGTCAGCAGCGGATAGCGTTCGCGCACCAGCGGATGGGCCGCCAGATCGCTGTTGCGCACGGTCGCGCCGATCCGCAGCGTGCCGTCGGCCCCGGCCTCGATGCGCTGCAGCGGCAGCGCATTGACGTCGACCAGCCGAGCCGGCCGCTCGATCTGCAGCTTCATCAGGTCCAGCAGATTGGTGCCGCCGGCGATGAAGCGCGCGTCGGGCTGCGACGCGGACGCGATCGCGTCGCGCAGCGCCGTCGGGCGCTCGTAGCTGAATGGCATCATCGCTGGCTCCCGGCCGCGCTGCGGATCGCGGCGACGATATTCGGATAGGCGCTGCAGCGGCACAGGTTGCCGCTCATGCGCTCGCGCACTTCGGCCTCGCTCAGGTCCTGCAGCGATACCGTGCGGGCGCCGCCCAGGTCGGCGCTGGCATGGCTGGGCACGCCGTCCGCGACCTCGCGCAGCATGCCGACCGCGGAGCAGATCTGCCCGGGCGTGCAGAAGCCGCACTGGAAGCCGTCGTGCGCGATGAAGGCGGCCTGCACCGGATGCAGTTGCCCGTTGCGCTCCAGCCCCTCGATCGTCGTGATCTCGTCCTGCTGGTGCATCACCGCCAGCGTCAGGCACGCGTTGATGCGCCGGCCGTTCAGCAGCACCGTGCAGGCGCCGCATTGCCCGTGGTCGCAGCCCTTCTTGGTGCCGGTCAGATGCAGCGACTCGCGCAGCGCATCGAGCAGCGAGGTGCGGACATCGAGCGCGAGCCGATGGCGTTTGCCGTTGACCGTCAGCGTGACCGGTGCGTTCGGGGTGCCGCCGGCAGCCGGCATCGGCTCGCTGGCGGCGGCGCCTGGCGTTTGCGCGCAGGACGGAGCGGCCGGCAATACCGTGATGCCGCCTGCGGCCACCGTGGTGCCGAGAAACGCGCGCCGGCTGAGCCGCGGCGTGCCTGTATCGTCGTTGCGATGTCTCATCTGTGGGCTCCCGAGTCGAGGTGGCGGGGCGCGATGCTGGCGTCGATGGATCGGGGAGGAACCGGCACGGCAGCAGCGCGATCGGGCGCAGTTTGCGCAATCGCTCGAACGGCCGGTAGCCTCGGCGCGGTTGAAACCTCTTCAACCGAATGGCGGGGAACGAGGCGGGGCCTGGGGTTGGCGGCGATGGCGTCAGCGCATCGTCACGGCGCTGTCAGCGTGCTGACAGTTTCGGGTCAGCGGCCTGTCAGCGCGTTGCCGCGATACTGCAGGCCAGGATGCCGCCGGGCGCGACGCGGGGGCGATCGAGCCCCACGCGGCGGGCGGCACTTGCCCCCAACTCGACCCGCACCGACAGGATGGCGCGATGGACCGCTTGCGAGCGCTGACCGTATTCGTGCGCGTGGCCCAGGCCCGCAGCTTCAGCCAGGGCGCGCGCGAACTGGGCATGACGCCGCAGGCCGCCAGCAAGCAGGTGATGCTGCTGGAACGGATGCTCGGCGTGCGGCTGCTGCACCGTACCACGCAGAAGGTCGGGTTGACGCGCGAAGGCGAGTTGTTGCTGGCGCAGTGCCAGCGTCCCGTCGAATCGCTCGAGGTCGCGCTGCGCCATATCGACGGCGAGCGCGAGCAGGTCGCGGGCGTGGTGCGCGTCGCGGCGCCGTATTCGCTGGCGCGCAGCTATGTCGCGCCTGCGATCGGCCAATTCGTGCAGGCCTATCCCGACGTCGCGGTCGAACTGATGGTCGGCGACCATCTGACCGACGTGATCGAGCAGGGCATCGATATCGGGCTGCGCACCGGCACGCTGCCCGACAGTTCGCTGGTGGCGCGCCGCATCGCGCCGCTGCAGCTGATCGTCTGCGCGGCACCGGCCTATCTGGAACGGCACGGTGTGCCGAAGCGCATCGCCGAGCTGGAGCGGCATCGCTGCACCAGCTTCCTGCATCCGCGCACGGGCAAGGTGTTTCCCTGGGAATTCCTGGTCGATGGGGCGATCGAGACGCGCATCTTCGCGCCGTTCGTCGCGACCAACGATGTCGATGCCGAGGTCGAGGCGGTGGCCAGCGGCGCCGCGATCGGGCAGTTCTTCCAGTATGCGGTGGCGCAGCATCTGCGCGCCGGGCGGCTGGTGCCGGTCCTGCCGCAGCATGTCACCGAGCGCTACGGCGTGTTCCTGTACATGCCGGCACGGGCGCATGTGCCCCGGCGCAACCGCCTGCTGGCGGATTTTCTGGTGCAGACGCTGGCCGGACATCAGGATTTCCGGCGGCTTGCGCTGGAGATTCCGCCCTTGCGGCGGCGCGCCTGAACGACGCGCCGCCGCGGTTGCACTACGCGGCTGGCCTTACGACGCCGGGCAAGGCAGTGCCGCCGCGATCTGCGGCCGGCCTTGGGCGATGGCCGGCGAATCGTCCGCGCTCACCGTGTTGTCGGTGAACCGGCAGCCGTAATCCGGCCGCGCCACCGTGGCCGCGTCGAGCACGTCGTCGCCCGCGGGTCTCGGGCCGCCCTGTTCCCACTGCACCATCGCGTCGAACGCCGCCTTCTGCTCGGCCACGGTGAAGTCGCAATGGCTGACGCCGCGGATCGCCCGCTGCACCAGCCACTGCGCGGTGCCTTGCGCATCGGCCCGCCGCTTGTAGATCTGCTGCATGCTGAACGGCACGTACATGTCGCCGAGCGTATGCAGCGTGACGACCGGCACGTTGATGCGCGCGTTGGCCTTCGGGATCCAGCGCAGTCCGTCGCGCCGCAGGCGATTGGCCTCGGGGTCGGCCCGGGCGCGCAGGATGGTGTCGTTCAGCGTGGTCTCCTCGGCGGACAGCGCCGGATCGCTGTCGAGCTGATACACGATGCTGGTGGTCGACACGCCGTTGCGGTTCAGGATGCCGTTGATGGTGCCGTCGCCGCCGAACGTGCCCCACACCGTGTTCTGCACCGGGCCGGCAAAGCCCTGATCGAACATGGGCCGGGCGCCGCCGGTCAGGTTCTGCACGATCGCCTTGACCTTGTCGCCCTGCGCGGTGGTCGCGCTCGGGAACGTGGTGAACAGCGCGTCCCGTACCGCCGGTGCGATCTCGGCCCAGTTGGTCACCGGCCACGCCGTCGCCGGACGCCCCGCATACTGCTGCGCCGCCAGCTGATAGGCCGCGAAGTAGTCGAACAGTTCGGTGTCGCCCATCACGCCGCACATCGGCACCGCGCCGTGATAGCGGACCTTGTTGTTGGCGGTATCGAGCGTTTCCTGGTCGACGGCCGCGGCGGCGATATGGCCGCCCATCGAGTGGCCGACGATGTAGATGCGGCTGGGCGGCGCGAGCGGGCGCCGGTTCTGCGCGGCGATCTGCACGAAGGCCAGCGCCAGCGCATTGGTGTCCTCGACGCCGGCGCGCACGTCGTAGTAGTTCTTGCTGTAGCTTGACGCCGCCCACGCGTAGCCGGCCTCGATCAGATGGCGGCGGATGCTCGGCGTGGTGACGCCCAGTGCCGCGCCGGTGCCGGCATAGCCGTGCGCGTACATCACCAGCTTGCCGTTCCACTGCTTCGGAACCTCGATCCGATAGCCGGAGCCCTTCAGCGTGCCGGTCCAGCGGTCGGTCTCCGGGGCGTTGGGCAGTGCCTCGAAGGCGAGGGCGGCTTCGTTGACGGTGAAGGTGCGGCTGTCCTGGGCGCGGGTCTCTTCCGGCTGGCGCGGGGGATCGTCGTCGTCCCCGCCGCAGCCGGCGAGCGGCAATGCGGCGGCCAACGCCAGCGCCAGGGCGGCGCGCGTGGTGAGCTGCATGGTTGTCTCCTCGTTATCTCGTTGTCGATTTCGGGAGGCCTTCGCCTTCATGCCGCACTGCCACATCGCTTCGTCACGAAAACGAACGACCGTGCACGAAGTCTAAAGACGAGGAGACAAAAAGTAAAAGAAAAGCCGCCCGATGTTTCGCGTAGCGAAATCAACGCCGGCGGCTTGATCGTCGCCGCGGAAGCGCGGACGACGGTGAAAGATGCAGCTGTTCAGCCGCGC
The DNA here is from genome assembly GCF_013347325.1 of Cupriavidus gilardii. Taxonomy (NCBI): domain Bacteria; kingdom Pseudomonadati; phylum Pseudomonadota; class Betaproteobacteria; order Burkholderiales; family Burkholderiaceae; genus Cupriavidus; species Cupriavidus gilardii. The sequence continues at coordinate 630,393 of NZ_CP054624.1, forward strand.
TTCGGAATTTCCAGGCCGCGGATCACCGCCGGCCGCGCGACAAAGGCGTCGAGCACGCGTTGCACCTGCGGGAAATCGTCGAAGCCGACGAGCTCGCGGGCCTCGTAGAAACCGATCAGGTTGCGGATCCACGGGAAGGTCGCGACATCGGCGATGGTGTACTGGTCCCCCATGATCCAGTCGCGGCCCGCCAGATGTTTGTCGAGCACGCCCAGCAGGCGCCGGGATTCGGCGACGTAGCGGTCGCGCGGGCGCTTGTCCTCGTATTCCCGGCCGGCGAACTTGTGGAAGAAGCCGAGCTGGCCAAACATCGGGCCGACGCCGCCCATCTGGAACATCACCCACTGGATGGTCTGGTAGCGCGCGGCCGGATCGGCGGGCAGCAGCTTGCCGGTCTTCTCGGCCAGGTACAGCAGGATCGCGCCGGATTCGAACAGGGCCAGCGGCTTGCCGCCCGGGCCGTCCGGATCGAGGATGGCCGGAATCTTGTTGTTCGGATTCAGCGACAGGAATTCCGGCGACAGTTGATCGTCGGTGTCGAACCGCACCAGGTGCGGCTCGTAGGGGAGCCCGATTTCCTCCAGCATGATCGACGCCTTGACGCCGTTGGGCGTCGGCAGCGAATAGAGCTGCAGCCGGTCGGGATGTTGGGCGGGCCATTTACGGGTGATCGGGTATGCGGAAAGATCGGGCATGGTTCCTTGGGTTGGGCTTGAGCCTGGGCTGGACAGGGCGCTCGCCGCCACGGCGGGCACACGCGATCATAAGCGCATTGGCGGCCGGGCGCCGGGGCGGCGTCTGGCGCGGACATCGGCGGATCGTCGGTCTGGGCCGCCGGCCGTTTTGGTACGATGCACGCTTCCCGAATCCGCAGTACTCCGTGTGAAGCGTCTTTCCCTACTCAGCGCCGGCCATGCCGGCGAGCGCGCGCCATGATGCGCGACCGTCTGCGCAGCACCCTCGCCGACTGGCGTGCGCGGCTGCGCCGGCCCACCGGCCGCCAGATCGCCTGGGGCGTGGCCGCGGTGCCCGTCCTCTTTCTCGCCTATACGCTGGTGCTGGTGCCGTTCACGCCCGGCATCAGCGATATCCGCAAGGCCAAATCGGAACGGCCGGCCCAGGTGCTGTCGGCCGACGGCAAGCTGCTGGCCGAGTTCAAGCGCGCGAACCGCGACTGGGTGCCGCTGGACAAGATCTCGCCCAACGTGGTGGCGGCCTTGATCTCGACCGAGGACCACCGCTTCTACGAGCATTTCGGCCTGGACTGGCGGCGTACCGCGGCGGCGGCCTGGTACACGTTGTCCGGCGACCGGCAGGGCGGCTCGACGCTGACCCAGCAGCTGGCGCGCAATCTGTATCCGGAGGAGATCGGCCGCGCGGCCAGCGTGACGCGCAAGATCAAGGAAGCGATCACGGCGCTGAAGATCGAGGCGCTGTATTCGAAGGACGAGATTCTCGAGACCTATCTGAATACGGTGCCGTTCCTGTACAACGCGACCGGCATCGAGATGGCGGCGCGCACCTATTTCGACAAGCCGGCCGACCGCCTCGACGTACTCGAGAGCGCGACGCTGGTCGGCATGCTCAAGGGCACCAGTTACTACAACCCGGTGCTCAATCCCGAGCGCGCGGTCGAGCGCCGCAATACCGTGCTGGCGCAGATGGTCAAGCGCGGCAAGCTCAAGAGCGCGCAGTTCGAGGCGTTGAAGAAGCGCCCGCTGCGGATCGACTTCGAACGGCAGACGCCGGAGGAGGGGCCAGCGCCGCATTTCGCGCAGCAGCTGCGCAAGTGGCTGATCGACTGGGCCGACCGCAACGACTACAACATCTACACCGACGGCCTGGTCGTCCATACGACCATCGATTCGCGGCTGCAGGCGATGGCCAACCAGGCGGTGGCGCGCCAGGGGGCGCGGCTGCAGGGCATCGCCGATGCCGCGTGGTCCCCGCGCGGCGGCTGGAGCGCGAACCGCGCACTGGTCGAGGCCTTCATGCGCGAGACCGCCCAGTACCGGGCCGCGCGCGAGGCGGGTCTGAGCGATGCCGATGCGCTGGCGCAGCTGCGCAAGGACGGCGACGCGATGCGCAAGCTGCACGAGCAGAAGACGCGCATCCAGGCCGGCTTTCTTGCGCTGGATCCGCGCAGCGGCGAGATCCGCGCGTGGGTCGGCAGCCGCGACTTCGCCGACGATGCCTTCGACCACGTGCAGCAGGCGCGCCGCCAGCCCGGCTCGACCTTCAAGCCCTTCGTCTATGGCGCTGCCTTTGCGCAGGGCATCGGCCCGGACACGACGTTGCGCGACGAGGCGGTGGAGATCCGGCTGGCCGGCGGCGAGGTCTGGCGCCCGACCGACGGCGGTCCGCCGAGCGGGCGCGACCTGACGCTGCGCGACGGCCTCGTCTATTCGAAGAACACCATCACCGCGCAGCTGATGCAGCAGGTGGGCCCCGTGCGCGTGGCCAATCTGGCGCGGGCCATGGGCGTGCGGCAGAGCCGGCTCGATACCGTGCCGTCGCTGGCGTTGGGCACCAGTCCCGTGACGCTGAAGGAAATGGTCGCGGCCTACGGCACCATCGCCAACGGCGGCGCCTATCTGCAGCCGACCATGGTGACCCGCATCGAGGACCGCGACGGCCATCTGCTGGAGTCCTTCCGCCCGGCTTCGCCGGAGCGCGTGTTGCCGCCCGCCGTCGCCTACACGCTGCTCGATGTGATGCGCGATGTGGTCGATCGCGGCACCGGTGCCAGCATCCGCAGCCGCTATGGCATCCGTGCCGACGTCGCCGGCAAGACCGGCACCACGCAGGACAACGCCGATGGCTGGTTCATCCTGATGCATCCGCAACTGGTGGCCGGCGCCTGGGTCGGCTTCAACGACGCGCGCGTGACGCTGCGCAGCGACTACTGGGGCCAGGGCGCGCACAGCGCGCTGCCGATCGTCGGCGACGTGGTGAGCCGCGCCTTGCGAACGCGGGCCATCGACCAGCGCGTGCGCTTCGAGAACCAGCAGCAGCCCGGCATGCTGGATCCTTGGCTCAAGTCGGTGGAAGGCTGGTGGGCGCGCACCTTCGGTCCCGCGTCGGAGCCCGAGGCGGCGGCCGAGGTCCACGTCGCGCCGGCACCGGCGGCGCGGCACGAGCCACCGGCCGACAGCGGCATGGCGTCCGAGCCCGAGGTCCTGGACCAGGCCGAGCCGGTACCGGTGCCGACCGATCCGCAGGCATCGGCGCCGTTCGGGGAACCGGTGCCCGGGTCCGGCCAGCCGGCATCGGCCGCGGCAGCGCCTGGGGCGATCAACGGAACGAACGGTGCGGCTGGCGCGGCCGGCACCAATGCGGGGCCGAATCCGGGGGGCTACCCGGGCACCTATCCGGGAGCGGCTGTCGGTACGGGCACCGGCACCGGCGCTGGCACCGGCACCGGCACTGGTACCGGCAACCCCACGCCGCCCGCGGTGCAGGGCAATGGCGCCGCGCAAGGCGCGGCCAACGGAGCGGCCGGGGCACGGCCATCGGCAACGTCGCCCACGCCGTCTGTTGCGCCGCTGCCGCAAGCGGCACCGCCCGCCGCGCCGTCGGCACCGCCATCCACGCCGGCCGCATCGCCGGCACCGGTTCCAACACCGGCCCCGGCACCGCCGGCCAACAACGGCACGGCGAGCCCCAATGCCCCCGGCTGACCGCAGTAGTCGCCGCAGTGCCCCATGCGCTATGCTTGCGCGATTTGGTGAGGATAGGCGCGCACAATGGGCATCCTGAGCTTGAGCAACCTGGTCGCGGAGTTCCTGCTCGCGTTCTCCGCGCTGCTCAGTATCATCAACCCGTTCGGCATGGCCTTCGTGCTGTTCGACCGGACGCGCTTCCTGACCGTCGAGGAGCGCCGCAAGCTCAGCCGTCAGGTCGCGATCAATTCGCTGATCGTGCTGCTGGTGACGTTCTTCCTCGGCACCGCCATCCTGGGCTTCTTCGGCATCTCGCTGCAGGCGTTGCGCCTGGCCGGCGGCTTCGTGGTGGCGTTCAGCGGCTGGACCATGCTGAATGCGCCGACGCAGCCGGCCGAGAAGCGCATCGAATCGGTGTCGACCGGCGATGTCACGCAGATGGCGTTTTTCCCGCTGACGATCCCGCTGACTACCGGTCCCGGGTCCATCGCCACCGCGATCGCGCTGAACGCCAGCCGCAGCCGCGAATGGCGCGATGCGATCGAGTCGGCGGTGGTGTCGGTGACGGTCAGCGTGGCGGTCGCGATCGTCGTCTACGTCGTCTACAGCCGCGCCGAGCTGCTGGCCCGCGTGCTCGGGCCGGAAGGCACCAATGTCGTCACGCGGCTGTCGGCCTTCCTGCTGCTGTGCATCGGCGTGCAGATCATGATGACCGGCATCAGCGAATACCTGACGTCGTTGCCGGGCCTGGGCTGATCCGCGCGGCAGCCGTCGGCACGCCGGCTGCCGGTCAATCCAGACGGAACTGTCCCACCGCGCCGGTCAGCCGCGCCAGTTGCTGCTGCTGGCGCGCGACCTCTTCGGCGGTCTGGTCGACATGGTCGGCGTTCTGGCGCGCTGCCGCGTCGATGCCGGCGATATTTCCATCCACCTGATCGATGCCGGCGCGCTGTCCGCCGGTGGCGAGCGCCATCTGGTCGACGATGGCGGCGAGCCGCGCGACGCTGGCCTCGAGTTCGCCCATCGTGCTGCCGGCGGTGCCGACCAGCGCCGAGCCCGCGCGTGCGCGATCGACCGATTCGCCGATCAGCGCGCGGATTTCCTTGGCGGCCGCTGCGCTGCGCTGGGCCAGCGTGCGCACCTCGCCCGCCACCACGGCAAAGCCGCGGCCCTGCTCGCCGGCGCGCGCGGCTTCGACCGAGGCGTTCAGCGCCAGGATATTGGTCTGGAACGCGATGCCGTCGATCACGCCGATGATGTCGGCGATCCGTTCGCTGGCGGCATGGATTTCGCCCATCGTGCGGATGACCGAGCCGATCACCTCGCCGCCCTGCGCCGCCACCGCGCGCGACGTGCCCGCCAGCGTATGCGCCGCCTGCGCGTGGTCGGCGTTCTCGTGGGCGCTGCGGCGCAGTTCGCTCATCGCCGTGACGATTTCCTCCAGCGCGTGCTGCTGGCTGTGGGTGCGTTCGGCCAGCACCGCATTGCGCTGCAGGATGTCGCCGGAGGCGGCCGCCGCCTCGGCGGCGCTGTCACGCACCTGCAGCAGCGTGCCGCGCACCGCATCGAGCGTGGCCTGGAACGAGCGCGCCAGCGCGCTGACGGGCTGCGGCTCGCCGGCGCGCGCCGGCGTCAGCGTCAGATAGCCGGGATCGCGGCCGATGCGCGCGGCCAGCGCCGCCAGCTCGCCGGCGGAGCGGGCGTCGGCCTCCATCCGATAGGCCAGCACCACCAGTACCGCTGTCTGCACCACGACAAAGGCGGCATGCAGCAGCACGATGCCCAGGCCCGGCTCGGTGAAGCAGATCACGCCCCAGCCCCACGTCTGAAAGTAGTTGAAGCTCAGGTGGTGCACGGCGATCAGCGCCGCCGCCAGCAGGATCGGGCGGAAATCGCGATACGCGAGCAGCACGGACAGCAGCACGAATACCGCGAAGTGGTACTCGGCCTGTCCGTGCGCCTGGTGGATCAGCAGCCCGACCATCGCCATCGAGATCGCCGCGGTGGCCAGCCGCGTGCCGAGCCGGCCCGGCAGCGCCGCGGCCCACAGGCTGGCCGCCGCCGACAGCGGCAGGCCGACCGCCAGGCTCGGGCCGACCGTACCGTAGCGCCAGCCCGCCAGCAGCGAGGCGGCCCACAGCAGCCAGATCGTACCGACCAGCAGGCGGTCGGCGCGACGGTGAACGGCGGCCAGCAGCGTGCCGCCGGCCTCCGCCTCGGCCATCTGTTGATCCGGTCGGGCCGCGGCGCGATCCGTTTCGGCGCGCAAAGCCAGTGTGCTGCTACCCATTCGATCCCCCTGTCGTTGCAATCAGTACGCACTCGTTGTGGATGTTGTTATCGCGGCTGCACGACGGCATGCCGCCGCACCGACGATATCGGCAGATTCGGCGCGGACCTGAGGCCGGATGCGGTCATCGTTTACCCGCAGGAAGACGGCGTTTGCCGGTAAGGATTGCCAGCGCCGTTGTAAGGACGCATCGGCGGGCCGGCGTCGCGCGGATCGGCGTGCGGGGGGTGAGCTGGCAGCGGGCCCGCCTGGGCGGCCGCCAAGGGGCATATGGCGGCGGCGGCATGAAAGTTGCGGCCGCACGGCCAGGTGCCACGCGAGGGCGTGGCGTTCGCCAACCTTTGCCAGACAGGAGACAGCCCATGGCCACACCCGAGCAACTCCCGCCGCAGCATCAGGACCGGCAGCCCGGCCTGGAAAGCGAAATGCATCCGAAGCCCGACAGCGGCGCCGACGACTATGTCGGCAGCGGCCAGCTGACCGGCAAGGTCGCGCTGATCAGCGGGGGCGACAGCGGCATCGGCCGCGCCGTCGCGGTGGCGTTCGCGCGCGAGGGCGCCGATGTCGCGGTGGCCTATCTGAACGAGCACGAGGATGCCAGGGAGACTGCGCGCCTGGTCGAGGCAGCGGGCCGCCGCTGCCTGCTGATGGACGGCGACCTGGGCGACAGCGCCCATGCCGCGCAGGTGGTCGAGCGGACCGTCAAGGAACTCGGCAAGCTCGACATCCTTGTCAACAACGCGGCCGAGCAGCATCCGAAGCAGCAGCCCGAGCAGATCGACGAGGGCCAGCTCGAGGCGACCTTCCGCACCAACGTCTTCGCGATGTTCCACCTGACCCGCGCCGCGCTGCCGCATCTGCAGCCGGGCTCGGCCATCGTCAATACCACGTCGGTCACCGCCTATCGCGGCAGCGCGCACCTGCTCGACTACTCGTCGACCAAGGGCGCGATCGTCTCGTTCACGCGCTCGCTGGCGCTGCAGGTGGTCAAGCGCGGCATTCGCGTCAATGGCGTGGCACCGGGGCCGATCTGGACGCCGCTGATCCCGTCGACCTTCCCGCCGGAGCAGGTCGAGAAATTCGGCAAGGAGACGCCGATGGGCCGCCCCGGCCAGCCGTTCGAGGTGGCCGCCGGCTTCGTCTTCCTCGCCTCGCACGCGGCCAGCTATATCACCGGGCAGGTGCTGCATATCAACGGCGGCGAGGTGATCAACGGCTAGCGCGAAGGCAAGTTTCGTTGTGGCAAGGGAACCGATGGGCCGGGCCGGCACCGGCCCGGCGGGGTGGCGTTCGCGCTTGACGTTCGGGGCTCGGCGTCTAACCTGAAGGCTTGCTGGGGTAAGCTGCGCATTCGTGCAGTGCGCCGCCATCGCGGTTGCCCGGTCCAGTCCTTGCCACCATGGCCCACAGCTATCTCGGTACGCGCCACTACTTCGCCACGCAGCGCCGCACCCTGGTGGCGCTGCTGTTCGGCGCGATCCTGTTCCCCGCGGCGGTGCTGGCAACCTGGGCGTGGCTGTCGCTGCGCGCGGACATGTCCGAGGCCGAGCAGCGCTCGGCGCGGCTGGCGCGGGTGATCCAGGAGCACGCCAGCAAGGTCTTCGAAGGCAATCACCAGATCAACAGCCGCATCCGCGATGCCACCGCCGGCTGGAGCAACGCGCAACTGCGCCAGCACGAGGACGACATCCACACCCGTCTTGCCGATATCGTCGGCGGGCTGCCGCAGGCGTCGTCGCTGGCGGTCTACGACGAGCAAGGGTTGCTGCTGGCCAGCAGCCGCTTCTATCCGGTGCCGCGCGTATCGATCAGCGAGCGTGAGGATTTCCGTGCGATCGTCGGTGGGCTGCGTCCGTTCGACGTGACCGGTGTCGTCACCGACAAGGTGGTTCCCGAACGCGTGATCAACGTCAGCATGCCGCGGCTCGGGCCCGACGCGAATGTCGCCGGATTGGTGTCGGTGGCAATGCGCCCCTCGTATTTCGCCGACTTCTATCGCGACGTGCTGAGCCAGGAGACCGGCGCCGAGGCCGCGCTGGTGCGCAGCGATGGCGTGGTGCTGGCCGCGTATCCGGACAGCGTGCCCGAACAGGTGCCCGATGCGGTGCGCGAGGGACTGCAGCAGGTATCCGAGGGTTCCGGCGACAGCGTCGCGCGGATGGCGGGTCCTGGCGGCGACGACAGCATCGTCGCGCACTGGTCGATCGGCGGCGGACAGCTGCACGCCGTGGTCGGCATTCCGATGCGCGTGATTCACGCCCAGTGGCGGCACCGCCTGTATATCGGCGCGACCGTGGCGGCGATTCCCGCCTTCGCGCTGTGGGCGCTGGCCTGGATGAGCCTGCGCCGGCTCAAGCGCGAAGAGCAGTCGTATCTGCGATGGCAGGAGGAGGTCACGCGCCGCCAGGAAGTCGAGGAACGCTATCGGCAGTCGCGCAAGCTCGAGGCGGTGGGACATCTGATCACCTCGGTCGCGCACGACTTCCGCAACGTGCTGTCGGTGATCTCGTTCAATACCGATCTGATGATCACGCGTCCCGATGTCGCGCGCGAGAAGGCGCTGGCCGGCATCAAGCGCAGCGTGGCGAGCGGCGTCGCGCTCAGCAACCAGCTGATCGGCATGGCGCGCAAGCGCCAGCACCGCAAGGAGGTGTTGCTGCTGCCGCAGGAGGCCGAGGGCTGGACGCCGCTGATCCGCTCCGCGCTGGGGCCGCGCGTGCAGCTGCGCTACGAGGTCGACCCGGCCTGCTGGCCGGTCTGCGCCGACCGCAACGAGCTCGAACTGGCGATGATGAACCTGGCGTCGAACGCGCGCGACGCGATGCCCGGCGGCGGTCAATTCGTCGTCGCGGCCTCCAACGTGACGCTGGACGGCAGCCGTCCCGGAGGCGTGCGCGGCAATTATGTCTGCCTGTCGGCGCGCGACAACGGCAAGGGCATGCCGCCCGAGGTGGTGGAGCGGGTCTTCGAGCCGCTGTTCACCACCAAGACCGCGGGGCTGGGCAGCGGCCTCGGCCTGGCGCAGGTGCACGACTTCTGCCGCGAAGTCGATGGCGTCGCGGTGATCGAGTCCGAAGTCGCCAAGGGCACGACGGTGCGGCTCTATCTGCCGGCCTGGGAACATGGCGACAGCCATGCGCGGACACGCTGGGGGGCCGGCGCCAGCGCCGTGCTGATCGTTGCCGATCAGCCGCGCAGCGTGCAGAGCGCCGTCGAATCGCTGCAGGCCACCGGCCACCGGGTCACGCTGGTGCGCGACGAGGCCGAGGCGATGGCGGCGACCGACCGTTACGGCTTCGATCTGGTGATCGCCGATGCGCGCCTGGGTCCCGCGCTCGGGGGACTGGCGCTGCGCGACCGGCTGACTCGCAGCTTTCCCTTCCTGCCGGTGATCCTGATGACCGACGACGCCGACATGATCGCGCTGGCGTCGGTATCCGGGCTGCCGTTCCTGCTCAAGCCATGGAACGCGCAGACGCTGGTCAAGGCCGGCATCCTGGCGCCGACCCGCGCGGTGGACGGGCAGTCGAGCCCGTCGCGGCTGTAGCGCTCGGCCGCGCCTGCCCGCTGCCGTTCAACCGGTACGGCGCAACAGCGCGACCGGCAGCGGATCGAGTATGTCCGCGACGCGCAGCCGGCCGTTCGGCGCGGACAGCGTGCGCCCGGTCAGCGCATCGGTCCAGCGGCTGGCGCCTGGCTCGCCGACGCACAGCAGCGTGTCGCCCCATGCCGCCTGCGCGATCGCCGGCCGGTCCTGCACCAGCCGGGCGGCCAGCCGCGCGGTGATCGCGATCGCGCGATCGTCGCCGCGCCGCCGCTCGAACGCCAGCAGATGCGACGCCGCCGGGCCTTCGCCATGCAATTGCCGGTAGCCGCCATCGCGGAACAGCGCGGGCTGTTGCTGCCGCGCGGCCAGCAGTGCGCGCACCAGCTGCACCTTGATGCGGCCGTCGCGCCATTGTTCGAGCCACGCTTGCCAGCCCGCCGAGCAGGCCAGTGCCGCGCGCAGCGAGTCGTAGTCGACGGGGCGGCGGTTGTCGGGATCGACGAGGCTGAAGTCCCAGCCCTCCGTGCCCTGATACCGGTCCGGCACGCCTGGGGCGGTGAGTTGCAGCAGCGTCTGCGCCTGGCTGTTCAGCGCGCCGGCCGGTGCGATGCGTTGCGCGAAGCGCGCGATGCCGCCGAGCAGGTCGCTGTGCGCCATCGCCTGCAGCAGCCCCGCATAGGCCTGTTCGTAACCCTCGTCGGGCCGCGTCCAGTGGCCGTGCCGCTTGGCTTCGCGCACCGCCTTGGTCTGCCACGCGCCGACGCGTTCGAGCAGTGCCTGCACGGCCGGGTCGCCGGCATCGCGGTCGGCGCGCAGTTCGGGCGGCCAGGCGCCGACCAGGGTTTGATACAGCATCAGCCGGTCGGCGCCATCGGGACCGGCGCGCTGGGCCGAACCTGCGAGCCGCAGCGCGCGGGCTTCCCACTCCCCGACCGCGGCCTGCCATTCCGGCGCGAGTTCGCTCAGCACCGCCAGCCGCATCCGCATGTCCTCGCCGCGCTTGTGGTCGTGGGTCGCGGTCGCCAGCATCGCGTGCGGCCAGACCTGCGCGCGCACCGCCATGCGGGCATGGAAGCGGTCCGGTGGCATCGCCAGCGTGGCGGGGTGGCTGCCGACCTCGTTGCGCGACAGCAGCCGGCCGTAGCGGTAGAACATCGTGTCTTCGGCGGCCTTGGCGGCCAGCGGCGGCATCAGTTGCTGCACGCGGGCGCGCGCCTCGCGCAGCGCGGCGTCGCCATGCGGACCCGCGCAGAGCCAGGCCAGCAAGCGATCGACGGTCGCGCTGTCGTCGGGACGGACCGCGCGCCGGGCCAGTTCGGCGGCGGTCTCCAGCCGCAGGCGGTCCTCGCGCGACCACGCGTGTTCTCCCAGATAGGTCCGGTAGACCTCCAGCGGTTCGAGCAGCGCCGCCAGCGCGCGGCGCCAGCTCGCCAGCGTCAGGTCGCGCGTGGCGGGCTCGGCGCGGGCACAGGCATGCAGGCGGCGGCAGGCGCCTTCGAATTCGGTGACCAGAAAGCGCGACAGCAGGTGGCGGCGTGCCTCGCGCACCTGCTCGCCATATTCGCGGCTGTCCCCGCTGACCTGCTGCCACAGTGTGGTCAGCGCCGTTTCGCCGGCGCCGTCGTGCAGCACCGCGCCGACCTCGTCCATGAAGTCGTAGCCGGTGGTGCCGTCGATCTGCCATTCGGTGCGCAGCGTTTCGTGCTCGGCCAGGATCTTTTCGATGACGATCCAGGGCCGCGCGCCGCGCGCCGCCATCGCGGCGTTCAGTTGCCCGCGCAGCTGCTGGCAATAGCCGCCCGGGTCGGCCAGGCCATCGACATGATCGACGCGCACGCCGTCGATCAGGCCATCGCGCGCAAGACGAAGCACCAGCGCATGCACGTCGTCGAACACCTGCGGCTGTTCGACGCGTACCCCCACCAGCTCGCTGACCTCGAAGAAGCGCCGCCAGTTCAGTTCGTCGGCCGCGGTGCGCCACCAGGCGAGCCGATAGTTCTGCTGCTCCAACAGCGCGTGCAGCCGCTCGACTCCGCCGGGCGCCGCCGCATCGAAGCCGTCGCCGCCGGCGTCGAACGCGGCCATCGACTCGTCGGACAACGGTACCTCGTGCTCGCCGTACTGCAGCCAATGGCGCTGCCCGTCGCCGCGGACCGCAATTTCGCCGGCCTGCAGCGTGTCCCAATACGGGCGTCCCAGGATCGGCAGCAGTACCTTGCCATGCAGTTCGGGATCGGGCGAATGCCAGTCGATATCGAAGTGTCCGGCGTAGGGGCTCTCCGCGCCGCGCGCCAGCACGTCGGCCCACCAGCGGTTGTGGGTCGAGCTGGCCGCCATATGGTTGGGCACGATGTCGATGATCACGCCCAGCCCCGCGGCGCGCGCGCGTCCGGCCAGCGCCTGAAAGGCGGCGTCGCCGCCCAGCTCGGGGTTGATCCGCTGGAAGTCGATGACGTCGTAGCCGTGCGTCGAGCCGGGTTTGGCCGCGAAGATCGGCGACAGGTACAGATGGCTGACGCCGAGCGAGGCGAGATAGTCGACCTGGCGCTCGGCGTCGGCGAAGGTGAAGCCCGCATGCAGCTGCAGCCTTGCCGTGGCGCGCGGCACCAGGGTGTGGCCGCGGTCGGCGGCGTGATCGGCGTCGGAATGCGATTCGTTGCTGGAGGCTGACGACATGGTGGCAAGCGGCCGGCGTTCAGCCGGTAGTGTCTTCGGACCGCGTCTGCTGCCCGGATTGCAGATAGGCGACCGTGGCGCCGGCGGACAGCGTGCCCGCTTCGAGCAGACGCGCGGCGCCGGGCTCGCTCTCGGCCAGCAGCTCGCCTAGCGGCGCGTCGCCGCAGGAAACGACGGCGTCGCCGAGGTTGGCCCACAGTGTCAGCAGCGCGCCGTCCCCCAAGCGCCAGCTGGCGCGCACCGCCGCGTCGCCGAGCACGGCGGCGCCTTCGCTGCGCGTGCCGGGCAGCCGCGGCAGCAGCTCGCGCCGGCGCAGCGTGATCAGCGACTTGTAGTACTGCGCGTATTCGCCGTCGGGGTCGAACTCGGGGCGCGATGCCTCGAAGGTGGTCGGCGCATTCGGGTCCGGAATGCTGTCCGCGCGCGCGCCGTCGGCAAAGCCGGCCATCGAGCCGAATTCGCGGCGGCGGCCTTCGCGCACGGCGTCGGCCAGTTCCGGCGGATGGCTGGTGAAATAGAGGAATGGCGTCTGCGTGCCGCCTTCCTCGCCCATGAACACCATCGGGATCTGCGGGCACAGCATCTGCAGCGCGATCGCGGCGCGCAGCGGGCGTGGCCGGGCCAGCGCCGCGATGCGCTCGCCGAACGCGCGATTGCCGATCTGGTCGTGGTTCTGCAGGAAGCTGATGAACGCGGTCGGCGGCAGATGGGCGCTGCGCTGGCCGCGGTGGACAGGCTTGTCGCCGCCCGATTCGCGCGTGCGGTGCGGCGACGCCTCGCCCTGATAGGCGAAGCCCTCGGCCAGCACGCGCGCCAGATGGCGGGTGGTGGGGCCGAGCGGCTGGTGGTCGCCCCGCGGTGCCGCGTCCTGGTCATAGGCGCGGCCGTAGTCCGGACCGGGATGGCTGCCGGAATCGGCGCGATGCGCGGCATCGGCGCCGGCGCCGAATTCGGGCGCGACCACCGCGCCATAGTCGGCGTAATAGCCGTCGTGTTCGCCGGTCAGCAGCACGTGCAGCACGTGGTGCGCGTCATCGTTCCACTGCGCGTCGTAGCCGCCGGCCAGCAGCGCGGCGTCGTTGTTGTCGTTCTCCAGCACCAGATGGATCTGGCGGCCGGCGCAGCGCTGCCGCAGCGTCGGCGCCAGTTCGGCCAGCCAGCCCTCGTCGGCGATCGCATGCACCGCATCGAGCCGCAGCCCGTCGAAGCGGAAGTCCTGCAGCCAGTAGCTGGCGTTCTCGGTGAAGAAGTCGCGCACCTCCTGCCGGCGGAAGTCGATGGCCGGGCCCCACGGCGTGCGCACATCCTCGCGGAAGAAGGCGCTGGCGTAGCGCGGCAGATAGTTGCCCTCGGGGCCGAAGTGGTTGTAGACCACGTCCAGCAGCACCATCATGCCCAGGCCGTGCGCCGCATCGATCAGCGCCCGCAGCTGGTCGGGCGTGCCGTAGCTCGATTCGGGCGCGAACGGCAGTACGCCGTCATAGCCCCAGTTGCGGCTGCCGGGAAACTCGGCCAGCGGCATCAGCTCGACCGCGGTAAAGCCCAGCGCCGCCAGCCGCGGCAGTTCGCGCATCGCGCCGGCGTAGCCGCCGCACAGGCCGACGTGCATTTCGTAGACGATGGCTTCGTGCCAGGGCCGCCCCTGCCAGTACGGATGGCACCACTGGTAGGTGGCCGGATTGACGACCACGCTGGCGCCGTGCACGTCGCCGGCCTGGGCCCGCGAGGCCGGGTCCGGCACGATGGTGCCGTCGCCCAGGCGGAACCAGTAGCGCGCGCCCTCGCAACAGGCCACGGTGGCCTCGAACCAGCCGTCGCCGGCCGGCGTCATCAGCACTGGGCCGGCGTCGTGGATCTCGAGCCGGGGAATCTCGCCCTCGGCCGCCATATCGGGCGCCCACAGACGGAAGCAGGTGCGGCCGTCGGCCAGCCGCAACGGTCCGAAGCGCGGCTGGCTGGCCGGCGCCGCTTCAGGCGCGCTGCCCAGCGGCGCGGCCGCCGGCGCGGTGCCCAACGTTTCCCAGCCGCCGCGCGGCTGGGCCGCGGCCGCCGCGGCAGCGGGATTCGGCTCTACGTTCATGATGATTTCCGTATCGATGAAAGGCGGGCGGCGGCAGCGGCGATGGCGCGCGGCCCGCGCACCATGCCGTCCCGCCGGCCTCGGACATCAGGCGGCCGCCGTGGGCAGCGCATCGCCGAATCCGCCGTTGTTGGCAGTCGCGTTGGCCTGCGCGGGAACCGGGCCGCGATCGACGCGCGCGCCGCGGCTGCGCCGCCGCGACGGCGAGGCCTGGATCGCCAGTTCCGGCGCCGGCTCCGGCGCCATGGCACGGGCCATGGCGGGAGCGATGGCGGGCGTGGAGCGCGGCACCGGCTGCGGGAGGCGTTGCGGCTGCGGCGCGGCTTCGACCTGCGCCACCTCCGCTGCCCGCTGCGTGGCGCGCTGCATCGCCAGCGCGGATGCCAGCGCGGGCGACAGCGCGCTGTACAGCGACAGGTATTGCTCGGCAGGCCGGGTCCAGCAGAACAGCGCCTGCATGCCGGCGCGCTGCAGTACCTTCCACGCGCGCGGCCGCCGCAGCCATTGCAGCGCGCGCTCGATCGCCGCGCTCATTGCCTCGACGGTCTCGCCGTCGAACAGGAAGCCGGTGGCCCCTGAGCGCGGGGTCGAGCCGTGGCCGGCGTCGCGGACCGTATCGACCAGGCCGCCGACGCGCGAGGCGACCGGTACGGTGCCGTAGCGCATCGCATAGACCGGTGTCAGGCCGAACGGCTCGAAGCGGCTGCCGTGCAGCAGCACGTCGGCGCCCGCATGCAGCAGGTGCGCGGTTTCTTCGCGATAGCCGATCGACACGCCGACGCGCTCGGGATGACGGGCGGCCAGCGCCTCGAAGCCGCGCTCGATCGCCGCGTCGCCGCAGCCGAGCACCGCGAACTGCACGGTGTCGTCGGCCTGCAGCGCGCGCTCGATGGCACCGAGCGCGACATCGGCCATCTTCTGATGCGTCAGCCGGCTGCCCATCGCGACCAGCGGCGCGGCGGGATCGGCCGGCAGCCCGAAGCGGTTTTGCAGCGCCGTCTTGCAGGCGCGCTTGCCGGCCATCGAATTGGCCGTATAGCAGTGCGGCAGCAGGTCGTCGCTGGCCGGGTCCCAGTCCTCGGTGTCGATGCCGTTCGGGATCGCGCCCAGCACATCGCGCCGCGCCTGCAGCAGTCCTTCGAGCCCGTGGCCGAACTGCGGCGTCAGCATCTCCTGCGCATAGTTGTGGCTGACCGTGGTGACGCGGTCCGCGTAGCGGATGCCGGCCTTCAGGAAATTGAGCTGGCCCCAGAACTCGACGCCGTCGGCGCTCAGGCTGTCTTCCGGCAGACCCAACTGCCGCGCCAGGCACAGCGGGAAGATGCCCTGGAAGGCGAGGTTGTGGATCGTCAGGATGCTCGGCGTATCCAGCCCGGCGGCGCGCATCAGCAGCGGCGTCAGTCCCGCATGCCAGTCGTGCGCGTGCACGGCCGCGGGCATCGGCAGCGGCGTGCGGCCGGCGGCGATCGCGGTGGCGGCATGGGCCAGCGCGGCAAAACGCTGCGGATTGTCGGCGAAGTCGCGCCCGGTCGGGTCGGTGTACGGCGTGCCGGCCCGATCGTAGAACGACGGGCAGTCCAGCAGGGCGACCTGCACGTTGCTGCCCGGCATTCGGCCGAGCATCAGTCGCATCTGGCTGTGGCCGGGCGGCAGCGCCAGCCCGGGCGCGTGGTCGCCAAGCTTGAGCGCGCCGAGACTGCGCAGTCCCACGGCGCCGGCCAGGGCCTGCGGATAGCCCGGCATCAGGATCGTGACATCGAGGCCCCGCTGCTGCAGGGCGCGGGCCAGCCCGCTGACGACATCTCCCAAGCCGCCTGTCTTGGCCAAGGGCATGGCCTCGGCCGCCACGAATAGCACGTTCGTGTTCAAGTTGATCTCCGCCATTCTGAATGCGCTGGTGGTGGGGCGGCGGTCGGGCTGCACCGCCGCTGCTGCGCTTCACTTGCGGAGCGTCGTGCGGGCCCCGGCGCGTGAAGCGTTGGAGCCATGCGAATGGCATGCCAGCGTGGCGTGTTTTTCGCAAAGGCTTTGCGTTCAACGGTTTGCGTAACCGGTTCGTAACTGTTGAAACAAGCGCTGCGTAAAGGCTCCGCCGGCCGATGTAAGAACTACATGCCTGGGCCGCCCTTGTGGCGGGTGCCGGCGGTGCTCATCGCCGCGCGATGCAGCAGCGGCACCGGCACCGGCTTGACGCGCCAGATCCGCTCGCAGTACTCGCGGATCGCACGATCGGACGAAAAACGCCCCGAGCGCGCGCACGACAGCACCGACATCCGCTGCCAGCGCGGTTGGTCGGTGAAGGCGGTCGACACATCCTGCTGGCAATGCAGATAGGACGCGAAGTCGGCCAGCAGCATGTAGGGGTCGTGCTGCAGCAGTCCGCCGAAAATCGGCTGGAACACCGACGGATCGCCGCGCGAAAAGAACCCCTGGGCGATCAGGTCGATTACCGCGCGCAGCTCGGCGTGACTTTCGTAGCAGGCGGCCGGCCGGTAGCCGGCGGCCTTCAACGCGTAGACCTCCGAGGCCGAGAGCCCGAACGGGAAGAAGTGATCGGCGCCGATCGCGTCGCGCAGCTCGATATTGGCCCCGTCCATCGTGCCGATCGTGATCGCGCCGTTCATCGCGAACTTCATGTTGCCGGTGCCCGAGGCCTCCTTGCCGGCCAGCGAGATCTGCTCGGACAGGTCCGCCGCCGGGTAGATCTTCTGCCCATAGGTCACATTGAAGTTCGGCAGGAATACCACCTTGAGCCTGTCGCGCACCTGCGGATCGCGGTTGATCACGTCGCCCACCGAGGTGATCAGCCGGATCATCAGCTTGGCGTAGTGATAGCCGGGGGCGGCCTTGCCGGCAAACAGGAACGTGCGCGGCACAATGTCTGCGTTCGGGTCGGACTTGATCCGGTGGTATAGCGCGACGATATGCAGCACCGCCAGATGCTGGCGTTTGTATTCGTGGATGCGCTTGACCATCACGTCGAACATCGACGCCGGATCCACGACGACGCCGGTGGTCTCGCGCACCAGCCGCGCCAGGTCCTCCTTGTTCTCGCGCCGCGCCGCCTGCCACCTGTCGCGAAAACCCGTGTCGTCGGCGTACGGCTCCAGCTCGCGCAGCTTGTCGAGGTCGCCGATCCACCCATCGCCGATCGACTCGCACACCAGCCGCGACAGCCGCGGATTGGACAGCGCCAGCCAGCGGCGGGGCGTGACGCCGTTGGTGATGCTGGTGAATTTCTCCGGCCACATGGCGTAGAAATCCTTCAGCACGTCCTCGCGCATCAGCCGCGAATGCAGCTCGGCGACGCCGTTGATGGTATGGCTGCCGACGCAGGCAAGGTGCGCCATCCGCACATGGCGCTGGCCGCGCTCGTCGATCAGCGACAGGCGCGACAGCTGCGATTCGTCGCCGAAGAAGCGGATCCGGACCTCGTGCAGGAAGCGCGCGTTGATCTCGTAGATGATCTCCAGATGGCGCGGCAGCGTGCGCTGAAACAACGGCAGCGGCCACATTTCCAGCGCTTCCGGCAACAGCGTGTGGTTGGTATAGGCGAAGGCCTGGCGGGTGATCTGCCAGGCCTCGTCCCAGGGCACATCGTGCTCGTCGACCAGCAGCCGCATCAGCTCCGCGATGCCGATGGCCGGATGGGTGTCGTTCAGCTGGACGGCGAACTTCTCGTGAAAGCGCGTGACCGGAATGCCATGCGCATCGAGCAGCCGCAACATGTCCTGCAGCGAACACGACACAAAGAAATACTGCTGTTCGAGACGCAGTTCCTTGCCTTGCTCGGTCTCGTCGTTCGGGTAGAGGACCTTGGTCAGGTTCTCCGAAGTCACCTTCTTGCTGACGGCGCCGAGATAGTCGCCGCGATTGAACACGCCGAAGTCGAAGGCCTCGGTCGCCTCCGCCCGCCATAGCCGCAATGTGTTGACCGTGTTGACGCGATAGCCCAGGATCGGCGAGTCGAACGGCACGCCGACCACCGTCTTGGCCGGCACCCAGCGCACCCGGTAGTGGCCGCGATCGTCGGTGTAATGCTCGGTCTGGCCGCCCAGCTTGACCTGGACCGCCCATTCCGAGCGCTGGATCTCCCAGGGATTGCCGTGGCGCAGCCAGGTATCGGTGCTCTCGACCTGCATGCCGTCGATGATCGACTGATGGAAGATGCCGTACTCGTAGCGGATGCCGTAGCCGAGCGCGGGGATCTGCATCGTCGCCAGCGAATCGAGGAAGCAGGCCGCCAGCCGGCCCAGGCCGCCGTTGCCCAGGCCTGGCTCGAGCTCCTGCGCCAGCACCGTGTCGAGGTCCAGGCCAAGCTCGGCCATGGTTTCCTTGACCTCGTCGAAGATGCCCAGGTTGACCAGGTTGTTGCCCAGGTGGGGGCCCAGCAGGAATTCGGCCGACAGATAGGCGACGGTGCGCGAAGGCTGGCCCAGGTAAGTCTCGGCCGTACTGATCCAGCGCTGCACCAGCCGGTCGCGCACCGTATGGGCAAGTGCCTGATACAGATCGTTGGGGCTGGCAAGGCCCGGCAGCTTGCCCTGCGTATAAAAGACATGGTCGAGGAAGGCGCGGCGGATGGTCGCGCCGGACATCGCAGTGCGGGTGTCCTCGTGGCTGTCTGGGGGCATGGTCTCGGCGAGCTGCGCCCGGGCGGCTTGCGGCATGGCGGTCCTCCGGTTGGAAAACCGCAAGCAGCTGCAAGAGGCGTACCTTGCCGTCGGTAAGCGCGTTTTGCTTGACCAGACGGGCATCGGCGCCGGGCAGGTCTTGCCAATTATTGGCGAGTTTGTAGAAAACGGTAGATCTGACGAGGCAAGCGTTCGGCTCCTCCCGCTGGCGGGAGAGGGAGAACCCATTTGGCGACGCGCGTGTTGTCCCCATGTCATCCCATTCCTACAAAGGATTGCGCGCGCGGCGGGATGCATCGGGCGCCGCCCCGGACTAATGTCGGAATGCCATCCCCCGCAATGCCGCAACGACGGCGCAACAACGGACCGACAGGGCGCTGCAGGGAAGGGCGGAGACGGGAGCCACGATGCGCGCTTCGACGCCAGCCGCTGAAAGCGTGACAGCAGGAACGACTGCAGGATCGACGGGAGCGACCGCGGCAACGACGACGGCGGCGCGCGAGGCGCTGCCGCCCGGCGTCCGCTATGTCAACGACACGGGGCCGGGCATTACCCGGCGCCTGCTGCGCGGCCGCTTCGCCTACTTCGCGCCGGACGGCACCCGTATCCGCGATCGCGACACCATCGCCCGCATCGACGCGCTGGCGATTCCCCCCGCCTACCAGGACGTCTGGATCTGTCCCGATCCGCGCGGCCATATCCAGGCCACCGGCCGCGACGCGCGCGGCCGCAAGCAGTATCGCTACCACCCGGCGTGGATCGCGCTGCGCGACGAAAACAAGTACGACCGCCTGCTGGCGTTCGGGCGCGCGTTGCCGCGGCTGCGCCGGCGCGCCCGGCGCGACCTGCAGCGCAACGGCATTCCGCGCGAGAAGGTGCTGGCCGCCGTGCTGCTGCTGCTCGACGCGACGCTGGTGCGGGTCGGCAGCCGGCGCTACGCGCGCCAGAACCGCACCTACGGTCTGACCACGCTGCGCCGTCGCCATGTGCAGGTGCGCGGCAGCCGGCTGCGCTTCCTGTTTACCGGCAAGAGCGGCGTCGAGCATGACGTGACGCTGCAGGACCGCCAGCTGGCGCGGCTGGTGCGCACCTGCGCGGACCTGCCGGGCCAGCACCTGTTCAAGTACCGCGACGAGGACGGCCAGCTGCGCGAGGTCGGTTCCGACGATGTCAACGCGTACCTGCGCGAGCTGGCCGGCGAGGACTTCACCGCCAAGGACTTCCGCACCTGGGCCGGCAGCGTCCACGCACTGGCCGAGCTGCGCAAGGCGCCGGCGGCCGAGACGGACGCGGCCCGCAAGCGCGCGGTCGCCGCGACGATCAAGATCGTGGCCCGGCGCCTGCGCAATACGGTAGCGGTATGCCGCCAGTGCTATGTCCACCCGGCGGTGGTCGATGCCTATATGAACGAGCGGATGGCGGCCTGCGCGCAGTGCCGTCGCGCCGTCGCGGCGCTGAGCATGGATGAGACCCGGCTGCTGGCGTTGCTCGAAGCGCAGGGCGCGGCGGCGGGCGGCCGCGGCTAGCGCGGCCTCACGAGGGCTCGCTGTGCTCGAGCAACTCGTCGATGGTGCGGATCAGCGCATCCGGCGCGCACGGCTTGCGGCAGTAACGCACGTTCGGATTGGGCACCTCGGGCAGCGTCTGGATGCTGGTGAAAACGACAATCGGTGTATGACTTAGCGACGCGTCGCCGAGCAGCAGATGGCATAGCAAGGCACCGTCGCCGCGCGGCATGACCCAGTCGGTGACCACCACCGCTGGGTGCAGCCGCTGCGCGGCATCGAAGCCGGCCAGTCCATCTTCGGCCAACTCGACGGTAAATCCCGCGCGGCTCAGGGCACTGGCCATCGCGTGAGCCACGGCGGGATCGTCGTCGACGACGAGTACGGTTCGCACGGTGATACCTTGTGTTGGCAGATCGCAATGGTGTCGCCGTTGCCATGCAAGCCGCGCGCCAGGGTCATGCTTGCCGCCGCGCGGCAACCGGGGCGCGCCAGCGGACGGTGCGGTCTTCCGTCCGGCGTTCAACTCTTCGGGGCACGCCCCGTGCGCAGCGCATCGATGCGCCGCTGCACGCCCGGCTGGCCGAACAGCGCCTGCACATCGAAGCGCAGCCGGCGCTGCCAGTTCGGATGGCCGCTGGTAGTGCCCGGCAGATTGGGCTGCTCGACGTCGGCCAGCAAGTCCTCGACGGGCACCAGCCGCAGCGGCGTGCGCGTGCGCGACAGCCAGGCGAGGATCGTGGCGACCGGCGCGCGGTCGGGGTCGGGCGCCTGGCCCCTGGCCAGTCCGGCATCGCACAGCGCCTGCCACAGCGCCTGCCGGTCGCGGGCGCGCTCGGCGCGCGCGCCTGCCTCGGTGACATCCGGGCCAAGCTGGTCCAGACGCGCGCGCCAGGTGATGTCCTGCCCCGCCCACCAGCCGGCGATGGTCGGCAGGTCGTGCGTGGTCGAGGTCGCCACCGCGTTGGCCGGCCATCGCTCCGGCGGCACGAAAGGCGCGGGAGCCGGCGGGGGCTCGGCCGCCTTGCCGTTGTCCTGTCCGTCCGGCTGCTCGCGCTCGAACCACAGCACGTCGATGCCCAGCATGCCGCGCTCGGCCAGCGTGGCGTTGAAGGTGTCCGGCACCGTGCCGAGGTTTTCGCCGATGATGATGGCGCGATGGCGCCACGATTCGAGGGCAATCAGCCGCAGCAGGTCGTCCATCGGATAGCGCAGATAGGCGCCCGATTCCGGCGGCATGCCCTCGGGCACCAGCCAGACGCGCGCGAGCCCCAGCGCGTGGTCGATGCGCAGCCCGCCGACATGCGCGAGGTTCGCCCGCAGCATCTCGATGAAGCCGGTGTAGCCGTGCCGGCGCAGGCCGCGCGGCGAAAACACCGTGATGCCCCAGCTTTGGCCCAGCGCGTTGTACACGTCGGGCGGGGCGCCGGCGGAAAACCCCTGCAGCATTTCGTTCTGCCGCGTCCAGGCATGGCTGCCGGTGGGGTCGGTGCCGACCGCCAGATCGCCGATCAGGCCGATCGCCATGCCGGCATCGCGCGCGCTGCGCTGCGCCGCGCGCAGGCCGTCGTCGGCCAGCCATTGCAGGAACACGTGGTAGCCGATCTCGTCGGGAAAGGCGCTGGCGAAGGCCGACAGCGCCGCGTCCTGCGGCGAGCGATGCGTGACGGGCCAGCGCCGCCAGTCGCCGGCCACCTGCAGCTCGGCGCGGGTGCCGGCCTGCGCCACGTGCTGGGCCTGCAGCGCTTCGAATGCGGCGTGCGCGAGCAGCGGCGTGCCGCCATTGGCGCGGAACTTGGCCAGATCGTCGGCGGCGTCCGCGGGTAGCAACTGGTCGCGGTGGTCCCACAGCCAGCGCGTGATTTTCAGCCGTGCCTGCGCGACCGCCGGCCAGTCGATCTCGGCCTTCGATTCCAGCGTCTGCGTCAGCCCGCCAAGCTGCAGCGCCGAGATCGCGCGCGCCACCGCCGCCTGGCCGAACACCGGCGCCGGATCGGCGTACAGCACGTTCAGGAACAGCCGGCTGGACGGCGAGTATGGGCTGTAACGCTCGGGAAAGGCCGCAAAGCCGGCGTGCAGCGGACTGATGGCGACCGCGTCGGCGCCTTCGCGGGCGGCCGCCTCGGCGAACATCGCCAGCGCGCTCAGATCGCCGATGCCGGCCGGCGCGCCGCGGCGCAGCCCGTAGACCTGTACCGACGGGCCCCAGGGCTTGCGGCTGATCCGCTCCTGCTCGGACAGGCCGATGCCGCGCAGCGCGTCCTGCACGCCGAAACAGCGCAATGGCGCGACCGCCACCTTGACCTCGACATCGCCCATCAGCAGCCGATGATAGCCATGGCTCTGCACCGCGGGGACGATCAGCGCGCCATGCGCATCGCGCCGCGCGACGCCGGTCTGCACGCTGCCGTCTTCCAGTTCGAGCCGGAACGGCTGCTCCTGCCGGGTATGGACGAGCGGCACGCGGATCGGCTTGCCCTGGTCGGCGGTCAACAGCGGCGCCAGCGCGGTGGCGGCATCGTCGGCCAGCATCCGGGCACGCGAGGCCTCGCACTGGCCGATGGTCCTGCACGGCAGATCCAGCCGTTCGAGCACGGCCCGCAGCGATGCCTCGGGGACCACGCGTTCGCGTCCCTGAGCGTCCTGCCAATGGACCAGCAGGCCGGCGCGCTGGGCGAGCAGATGCAGCGATGCGAGCGCGGCATCGGGATTGGCTTGGCGCGGCATGGTGAGACTCCTTTGTGGCTGGCTGGTCGGGATGGCGGACGATGGCAAGGATGGCCGTTGAACCGGGTCCGTCCGCTACGACGGCCCCGACGGCGCCAGCGTGGCGGCCAGCAGCACCGCGGCATGCGGCGCGACAGGCTGGACCGGGTGATCGAGCGGCGCTTCGGGCAGCTCCGGCCGGGCGCTGTCGAACAACCGGGACCAGATCAGCGCCGGCGGCGGCAGCTGGTATTCGACCGGCTCGGTGCCGGCGTTCAGCAGCAGCACCGTCACATGGACCTGGCCGTTGGCGTCGCGCGTCGCGCGCCTGAGCGCCAGCGTCCGCTCCTCGGGATTGGACCACTGTTCGGGTGTCAGCGGTTGGCCGTCGACGCCGAACCAGCCGATATCGTGAAGTCCCGGTGCGAATTCCTGACGACCGTGCAGGAAGTGGCGCTCGGCATAGGCGGGCAGCCGCGCGCGCAGGCCCAGCAGCCGGCGCACGCACTCGACCATGCCTCGCCCGGTGGGCGTCCGTGCCTCGTCCCAGTTCAGCCACGACAACTCGTTGTCCTGGCAGTAGGCGTTGTTGTTGCCCTGTTGACTGCGCAGCCATTCGTCGCCGGCGGTCAGCATCGGCGTGCCTTGCGACAGCAGCAGCGTGGCCATCATCGCGCGCGCGACCTGGCTGCGGGTGGCGAGGATGGCCGGATCGTCGGTCGGGCCTTCCACCGTGCCGTCGGGGCTCCAGTTGGCGCTGGCGTTGTCGTCGGTGCCGTCGCGGTTGTCCTCGCCGTTGGCCTCGTTGTGCTTGGCGGCGTAGCTGACGAGGTCCGCCAGCGTGAAGCCGTCATGCGCGGTGACGAAGTTGATCGAGGCCCAGGGCTTGCGGTGGCGCCGGTCGAACAGATCGGCCGAACCGGTCAGCCGCGCGGCCAGATCGCCGCGCTGGCCGGGGTCGCCGCGCCAGTAGCGCCGCACGGTGTCGCGGAACTTGTCGTTCCATTCGGCGAAGCCGGGCGGCTGGTTGCCGACCTGATAGCCGCCCGGACCGAGGTCCCAAGGCTCCGAGATCAGCTTGACCCGCGACAGCACCGGGTCCTGCAGCACCGCGTCGAAAAAGCCGGCACCGGGATCGAAGCCGTTTCCCTCGCGGCCCAGCGTGCTGCCCAGGTCGAAGCGGAAGCCGTCCACGTGGTAGCACTGGACCCAGTAGCGCAGCGAATCGAGCACCATCTGCAGTACGCGCGGATGCGACAGGTTCAGCGTGTTGCCGCAGCCGGTGTCATTGATGTAGTGGCGCTCGTCGCCCGGCACCAGCCGGTAGTAGCTGGCGTTGTCCAGTCCGCGCCACGACAGCGTCGGACCCAGCTCGTTGCCCTCGCAGGTGTGGTTGTAGACCACGTCGAGAATCACCTCGATGCCGGCCGCGTGCAGCCGGCGGATCGCGACCTTGACCTCGTTGAGCTCGCCGCCGCTCAGGTAGGCGGGTTCGGGCGCGTAGTAGCTCAGCGTGCTGTAGCCCCAGTAATTGCGCAGACCACGCTGGACCAGGAAGCGGTCCTGCAGGAAGGCGTGGATCGGCAGCAGCTCGATCGTCGTCACGCCGAGGTGGTGCAGGTGGTCGACGAAATGCGGGTCGGCCAGCGCCGCGAAGGTCCCGCGCTGATGGGGCAGCAGATCGTCGCGCCGCATCGACAGCCCGCGCAGGTGCGCCTCGTAGATGACGGTGCGCTCCCACGGCACCGCCGGGGGACGGTCGTCGCCCCAATGAAAGCTTTCGTCGACGACGATCGCCTTGGGCATCATCGGCGCGCTGTCGCGCCGGTCCGGCGTCAGGTCGGCGCGCGGGCTCTGCAGCCGGTAGCCGAACAGCGCATCGGCCCAGCGCAGCGGCCCGGTCAGCTTGCGCGCATAGGGGTCCAGCAGCAGCTTGGCGGGGTTGAAACGATGGCCGTGGTGCGGTTCGTACGGGCCGTGCACGCGATAGCCGTAGACTGTGCCGAGCGCGGCGTGCGGCAGATAGCCGTGCCAGACCTCGTCGGTGCATTCGGGCATCGTCAGCCGTGCCAGCTCCTTGCGGCCGTTGCGCGAGAACAGGCACAGCTCGACCCTGGTGGCGTTGGCCGAGAACACCGCGAAGTTGATTCCCAGGCCGTCCCAGTGGGCGCCGAGCGGGTAGGGTTTGCCGGGAAGCAGCGTGCTGGCGATCGGGGAACGCGACAAGCAGGACCCTCCTAGTCGGGCAGATGGCGCAGCAGCAGCGTCGCCAGCGGCGGCAGCGTCAGCGACAGCGAGGCGGGCAGCCCATGCGACGGCTCGGCTTGCGCGAACAGTTCGCCGCCGTTGCCGACATTGCTGCCGCCATAGCAGGCGGCATCGGTATTGACGATTTCCTGCCAGCGCCCGGCATGCGGCACGCCGAGCCGGTAGCCTGGCCGCGGCACCGGCGTCATGTTGACCACCGCGAGCACCACGTCGCCGCTGTCAGGCGCCGCGCGGCGCAGATAGGCGAACACGCTGTTGTGGCTGTCGTCGCCGATCACCCAGCTGAAGCCGCCTGGATCGTGGTCGCAGGCGTGCAGCGCGGGCAGCTCGCGATAGACGCGGTTCAGGTCGCGGATCAGCATCTGCATGCCGCGATGGCTGGGATGGTCGAGCAGCGCCCAGTCGAGCTGGCTCTCGTGGTTCCATTCGAGCCATTGCGCGAGCTCGCCGCCCATGAACAGCAGCTTCTTGCCCGGGTGGGTCCACATGAAACCGAAATACGCGCGCAGGTTGGCCAGCTTCTGCCAGTGGTCGCCCGGCGCCTTGTTGATCAGCGAGCCCTTGCCGTGCACCACCTCGTCATGCGACAGCGGCAGCACGAAGGCCTCGGACCACGCGTAGACCATGCCGAAGGTCATGTCCTGGTGATGCCAGGCGCGGTGCACCGGATCGTGCGACAGATAGCGCAGCGTGTCGTGCATCCACCCCATGTTCCACTTGAAGGTGAAGCCCAGCCCGCCGCTGTCGACCGGCGCGGTCACGCCCGGCCACGCGGTCGATTCCTCGGCGATCGTCATCGCGCCATGGCAGCGCTCGCGCACCACCGTGTTCAGCTCGCGCAGGAACGACACCGCTTCCAGGTTTTCGCGTCCGCCAAAGCGGTTCGGCACCCACTGGCCGGCCTTGCGGCTGTAGTCGCGATACAGCATCGAGGCCACTGCGTCGACCCGCAGTCCGTCGATATGGAATTCGCGCAGCCAGTGCAGCGCGCTGGCCAGCAGGAAGCCGCGCACCTCGTTGCGGCCGAGGTTGTAGATCAGCGTGTTCCAGTCCTGATGGAAACCTTCGCGCGGGTCCTGGTGCTCGTACAGCGCGGTGCCGTCGAACTGCGCCAGGCCGTGTGGGTCCGTCGGGAAATGCGCGGGCACCCAGTCGAGGATCACGCCGATGCCGGCCTCGTGGCAGCGGTCGACGAAGGCGGCGAAGGCCTGCGGCGGCCCGAAGCGCGCGGTCGGCGCGAACAGCGACAGCGGCTGGTAGCCCCACGAGCCGCCGAACGGATGCTCGGTGATCGGCAGCAGCTCGATATGGGTAAAGCCCAGGTCGCGCACATACGGAATCAGGCGTTCGGCCAGGATCTGCCATCCGCGCGAAGGATCGTTGACCTCGCGCAGCCACGAGCCGGCATGGACCTCGTAGATCGACATCGGCGCCGAATAGGGGTCCTGGCTGGAGCGGCGGCTCATCCAGGCCTGGTCTGTCCAGCCGAACGGCGGTGCCGACACGCCGGTCTGCGTGACCACCGACGCGGTGCCGGGCGGCAGCTCGGTCGCCAGCGCCAGCGGATCGGCCTTGTCGGGCAGCGGATGGCCATTGGCGTCGCTGAGGTCGAATTTGTAGCGGCTGCCGGGCTGTACGCCGAGTCCGGCCGGCACGAACAGCTCCCACACGCCGGCGCCATAGCGCAGCCGCATCGGATGGCGCGCCGGATGCCAGCCGTTGAAGTCGCCGATTACCGAGACGCGGCTGGCGTTAGGCGCCCACACCGCGAAGCGCACGCCCTCGATGCCATCGACCGTCATCCATTGCGCGCCCAGGCAGCGGCCCAGCTCGAAATGCCGGCCTTCGCCGATCAGGTGCAGGTCCAGCTCGCCGAGCAGCAGGTCGAACGAATACGGATCGGCGCTCAACTGGCGGGTGCCGTCGCCCCAGGTGATATCGAGCCGGTATTCGCGGCGGCCCAGCTTGTCGGGCAGCGTGCCGGCGAAGATGCCGCCGGCGTGGATGCATTGCATCGGACCGATCGCGTTGCCTGCGTTGTCGGCCAGCGCGACCGACTGCGCGCCGGGCAGGCAGGCACGCACCACCATCCGCTCGCCCTCCCGGTGCGGGCCGAGCAGCGAAAACGGATCGGCATGCCGCGCGCCCAGCAGGGCGTCGAACTGGGCGGCGGTGTGTTCCGATTGCCCGTGCTGGCCCCGCGTCGACGCGGGGCCGGAAAAAGTCGTCGTGGCCATGATTGCGTCTCAGACGTGAGGGGCGGGAGGCGGTGAGGCCGGCGGGGGCGCGGCCGTGCCGGCGGGCGCGCCGGTCAGCGTGCGGATCAGCCGCGCCAGTCCGTGCACCGGCAGGTCGATCCAGGTGACCCGATTGTCGGCCTCGTACTTGACCTCGTAGGCGGCGCGCTCGAGCAGGAACAGGTCGAGCAGCGGCTGCATCTGGCCGGGAGCGGCCCACGGGTGCAGCGCGGTCTCGGCCACCTCGCGGTAGCCGCCGAGGAAGGCCTCGGTGGCGGTCTGGCGGAAGCGCTCGAGCAGGCCTTCGCGCCGCTCCGCCTGCGCAGGCGGCAGCGTCGAATGCGTGCGCTCGCTGCGGTCGGTGCCGACCGTCGCGGCGGCATAGTCGAACGAGCGCAGGATGCCGGCCACGTCGCGCAACGGCGACGTCTTGCGGCGGCGGTAGGCCAGCGGCAGGCCCGGCTCGCCCTCGAAGTCGATGATGTAGGTGTCGTTCTGCGCGATCAGCACCTGGCCCAGGTGCAGGTCGCCGTGAATACGCGTCTGCAGGCTGCCCGGTGCCGCCGCGGCCAGCGCGGCGACCAGCTCGGGCAACCGTTCGCGGCTGTCGAGCACCGCCTGCACGTCGGCGCGGTAGCGCTCGCCGATCGCGCCCTGCGGCGGCTGGCCGGCGCCGGCGCTCATCAGCTGCAGCGCGGTGTTCAGCGCGGCCATCGCATCGTCGGTCCACTCCCGTACCTGCGCCTCGCCGGCCGGCACCGGCGCGAAGGCCTCGTCTTCGCTGGGCCGCGCCAGCACCGCGTGCAGCTCGGCCAGGCGCCGGCCCAGCGTCGCCGCCATCGCCGCGAAGCCATGCATCGCTTCGGTGAACTCGTCGTCGCCGTTCTCGTTCTCCATCGGCAGCGCATCGTCGATCGCGCGGCCGATATAGTCGAGCGTCCAGTTCCAGCCGTCGCCCTGGTTCAGGATGTAGCCCTGCAGCAGCATCAGCGTATGCGGCGTACCGTCGGCGCCGGTGCGCACCACTTCGCCGAGCAGCGCGGCGGCGTTGGCATAGCCCTGCTCGGTCAGATAGCGCGTCATCTCGGCTTCCGGATGGATGCCGCCGGAGACGCGCCGCACCAGCTTGAGCACCGCCGAGTTGTTGAACGACAGGGAACTGTTCGATTGCTCCGCCGACATCCACTGGACCGGATCGTCTTCCAGCGCCAGCGCCGCCAGGCCCGGGCCGCCCCGGAAGTGGATCTGCCCGTGCGGCGTGGCGATCTCGGTGCCGGCGCGCAGCGCCTTGACGACCTCGCGGGCGAAGCGTTCGACCACGAAGCCGTCGGTCGCAAGGCCGACCCGGCTGCCGCGGCGCACGCGCGCCATCGCGAGCCCGTGCGCCAGTTGCGGCACGCTCGCGCCGGGCGCGTCGTGGTCCCACAGCACGCTGACCGGCAGCTGGTAGCACTCGCTGCGCCCCTGCAGCGCGACCTCGACCTCGGACAGATAGATCGCTTCGCCGGGCGCGGCGGCGCCGAACGGCACCGCATAGGCAATGGTGACGCCCTGGATCTTCTCGCTCTTGGCGCCGAACCAGCGGCGCCGCGCGATGTAATCGGGCAGTACCTCGTTCGACAGGATGCGACGCGACGCTTCGGTCAGGTCGGCTTGCGCGGTGTTTTGCATGATCAGCGTGATCAGCTCGGGCATCTGCTGCGGCGCGTCGACGTGCCAGGACGGCGGCTGCGCCTCGGTGGACAGCACGAACCAGTAGAAGCCATAGGGCGGCAGCGTCAGCAGATAGGTCAGCTGGCCGATTGCCGGGAACGGGGTCGCGCCGAGCATCTCGACCGGCACCCGGCCCTCGAACTCGGACAGGTCCAGCTCGACGGCCTGCGGCGCGCGCGACAGATTGGCCACGCAAAGAATGTGCTCGCCCTCGTATTCGCGCAGATAGGCCAGGATCTTCCGGTTGCCGGGGAACAGGAAGCGGAAGCTGCCGCGGCCGAACGCCCGGTGCTGGCGCCGCAGCGCCAGCATGCGGCGCATCCAGTTGAGCAGCGAATGGGTGTCGCGCGACTGCGCCTCGACATTGACGGCTTCGTAGCCATACAGCGGGCCCTGCAGCGGCGGCAGCACCAGCCGCTCGGGATCGGCATGCGAGAAGCCGCCGTTGCGGTCCGGCGACCACTGCATTGGCGTGCGCACGCCGTCGCGGTCGCCCAGGTGGATGTTGTCGCCCATGCCGATCTCGTCGCCGTAGTAGATCACCGGCGTGCCGGGCATCGAGAACAGCAGGCTGTTCATCAGCTCGATGCGGCGCCGGTCGCGCTCCATCAGCGGCGCCAGCCGGCGGCGGATGCCCAGGTTGATGCGCGCGCGGCGGTCCGACGCATAGACCTCCCACAGATAGTCGCGCTCGCTGCTGGTCACCATCTCCAGCGTCAGCTCGTCATGGTTGCGCAGGAAGATTGCCCACTGGCAGTTCGGCGGAATTTCCGGCGTCTGGCGGATGATGTCGGTGATCGGGAAGCGGTCCTCCCGCGCGATCGCCATGTACATGCGCGGCATCAGCGGGAAGTGGAACGCCATGTGGCATTCGTCGCCGTGCGCGGGCCGCTCGCCGGTGGCCGGCGCGCCGCCGAAGTACTGCTGCGCATCCTCGGGCCACATATTGGCCTCGGCCAGCAGCAGCCGCCCCTGGTAGTGGTCGTCCAGATGCTTGCGGATCTGGCGGATCACCGCATGGGTCTCGGGCAGGTTCTCGTTGCTGGTGCCCTCCCGCTCGACCAGATAGGGCACGGCGTCGAGCCGCAGCCCGTCGATGCCCATATCGAGCCAGAACCGCATCACCGACAGCACGTCGCGCAAGACCAGCGGATTGTCGAAGTTCAGATCCGGCTGGTGCGAATAGAAGCGGTGCCAGAAATAGGCCCCGGCCACCGGGTCCCAGCTCCAGTTCGACTTCTCGGTATCGCAGAAGATGATGCGCGTGCCGCTGTAGGCCTGGTCGGTGTCGGACCAGACGTAGTAGTTGCGCGCGGCCGAGCCTGGCTTTGCATGGCGCGCGCGCTGGAACCACGGATGCTGGTCGGAGGTATGGTTGATCACCAGCTCGGTGATCACGCGCAGCCCGCGCGCATGCGCCGCCGCGATGAAGCGCCGCGCCTCGGCCAGCGTGCCGTATTCCGGGTGGACATTGCGGTAGTCCGCGATGTCGTAGCCGTCGTCCCGGCGCGGCGATGGATAGAAGGGCAGCAGCCAGATCGTGTCGACGCCGAGGCTGACCAGGTAGTCGAGCTTCGCCAGCAGCCCGGCGAAGTCGCCGACCCCGTCGCCATTGGCGTCGTAGAACGACTTGATGTGCAGCTGGTAGATGACCGCGTCCTTGTACCACAGCGGATCGGCGTTCAGCAGCGCGGTGCTGCCGCGCTCGGAGAGGCGCTTCATGCAGACTCCTCGCGTCTTGGCTTGACATGCCACAGGGCGAACGGCAGCGCGTGCGGATCGAGCCGGATGCGCTGATGCTTGCCTTGCCACTGGAAGCGATGGCCGTGCATCAGATCCTCGGCGGCCAGCGCGCCGTGATCGGGCAGGCCCCACTCCCACAGCGGCAGTTCGATATCGGCCTCGCGCACCGCGCGCGGGTCCAGGTTCACCGCGGCCAGCAGCACGTCGTCGCCGAAGCCCGCGTCCGGGTCGTGCGAGGTCGGCACATAGCGCGCGAAGTACAGCACCGCGTCGTCGCTGGCATGCAGGAAGCGCAGGCCGAGGTGGTTCTGCAGCGCCGGATGGCTGGCGCGGATCTGGTTCAGCCGCGTGATCTCGGCAACGATATTGCCGGGCCGGTTCCAGTCCCAGGCGCGCAGCTGGTACTTCTCCGAATCGAGATACTCCTCCTTGGTCACGCCGTTGACCACCAGCGGCGTGCCTTCGCACAGCTCGAAGCCGTTGTACATGCCCCAGAGCCCGGACAGCAGCGTTGCCAGCGCGGCGCGGATCAGAAAGCCGGGCCGCCCCGAGTCGTGCAGGAAGTAGGGATTGATGTCCGGCGTATTGACGAAGAAGTGCGGGCGGAAGTATTCGCGCAGCGGCGTGCGCGTCAGCTCGGTCATGTACTCGATCAGCTCGCGCTTGTGGTTGCGCCAGGTGAAGTAGGTGTACGACTGGCTGAAGCCCAGCTTGGCCAGCCGCGCCATCATCTTCGGCCGCGTGAAGGCCTCGGCCAGGAAGATGGTGTCGGGATGGCGCTCGCGCACGTTGGCGATCATCCATTCCCAGAACGGCAGCGGCTTGGTATGCGGGTTGTCGACGCGGAAGATGCGCACGCCTTCGTTGACCCAGAACATCACCACGTCGCGCAGCGCGATCCATAGCGCGGGTGCGGCGCCGCCCTTGGCGTAGAAGTCGACGTTGACGATGTCCTCGTATTTCTTCGGCGGATTTTCCGCATAGCGCAGCGAGCCGTCGGGCCGGTGCGCGAACCATTCGGGATGCTGGCGCAGCCACGGATGGTCGGGCGAACACTGGATCGCGAAGTCGAGTGCCAGCTCGAGCCCCGCCTCGGCGCTGGCCGCGCGCAGCCGGCGGAAGTCCTCGATCGTGCCCAGTTGCGGGTGGATCGCGTCGTGGCCGCCCTCCGGCGAGCCGATCGCGTACGGGCTGCCCGGATCGTCCGGTGCGGCCCGCAGGCTGTTGTTGCGGCCCTTGCGGTTGGCATGGCCGATCGGGTGGATCGGCGGAAAGTACAGCACGTCGAAGCCCATCGCGCGGATGGCCGGCAAGCGCGCGATCACGTCGTCGAAGGTGCCGTGGCGCTCGGCATCGCCGCTCTGCGAGCGCGGAAACAGCTCGTACCAGCTGGCGAAGCGCGCCGCCAGCCGGTCCGCCTCGACCGGCATCGCGACCGGATGGCGCGTGGCGAAGTGGCGCGGGTCGGCTGCCTGCATCAGCGTGCGGGTATGCGGCGACAGCAGGATCTCGAGGCGGCGCAGGTCGTCGCCGGCGGCCGCCTCCAGCTGCGCGGCGACGTCGCGCAGTGCGCGCGATGCTTCGCGCTCACCGCTGCGGCCGTGCCGCAACGTATTGGCGACCAGGCGCGCGCCTTCCTCGATTTCCAGCGTCACGTCGACGCCGGCCTGCTTCTTCTTGGTGACCTCGTCGCACCAGGTGGCAAACGCATCGTGCCATGCCTCGACGGTGAATTCGTGCCGGCCCAGCGCGGTCAGCGCGAAGCTGCCGACCCAGCGGTCATTGACGGTGGGCACCATCGGCGCCTCGTGCCAGCTTTGCTCGCCGGGGCCGCGCCACAGCACGACGGCGGCGAGCTTGTCGTGGCCGTCCATCCAGATATCGGCGCTGACCTCGACGCGCTCGCCGGTCACCCGGCGCACCGCGAAGCGGCCGTTGTCGCAGGCCGGGGCGATGTTTTCGATGGCGATGCGCGGCGCCTGCACGGCGGCGGCGACGCTGCGTTCGAGCGCGGCGCGCACCGAGGCGCCGAAGCGCTTGCCCTCGCGCCGGGCCGGCTCGGCCAGCGCCGCCGACGGGGCGGCATGGAACAGCTGGACGCCGGCCGGAGCCAGCGTGATGTTGTCCAGCGCATCGAGCAGCGTGCCCGCCTCGACGCCGCCGCCCGGTCCGCCGTCGGCGGCCAGCAGCGTGCCCGCGCCATGCGGCAGGGCGCTGAGGATGCGATCGGCGCCGAGGCTGGCCGGCTGCTGCGTATCGGGATT
Source organism: Cupriavidus gilardii (assembly GCF_013347325.1). Taxonomy (NCBI): domain Bacteria; kingdom Pseudomonadati; phylum Pseudomonadota; class Betaproteobacteria; order Burkholderiales; family Burkholderiaceae; genus Cupriavidus; species Cupriavidus gilardii. The sequence goes on from NZ_CP054624.1 coordinate 663,718, forward strand.
GATCACGATGGCCAGCGGCAGCGGCGCGCCTGCGGCGGGCATCGGCAAGCGCGCCAGCGCGATCAGCGTGCCATCGGCGCCGCTCAGCTGGCGCACGGCCAGCGCAGGAGCCGGACCGCGCGCGGCGATCCAGGCGTTGGCATGGATCAGTTCGTGCGACAGGTCGTAGCTCAGGCCCGGGTCGGCATCCCCATCGCCATCGCGGAGGCCGGGCCGGTCGTCGGGCTGGTCGCGCGGAGGGTCGTCCTCGCAATCGCCGCCGCCGCATTCGAAGCCGGCGGGCACCAGGATGCCGTCGCCCAGCGCTGCCGCGGTCCACAGCGCGCGCCGTGCGGCCAGCGCGTCAAGGCCCCGGGCCTGGATCGCCGGCGCCGCCAGCACCGCGCCGAAGGGGCGCAGCCGGGCGATTTCCTCGGCCAGCCAGGGGCTGCGGTAGTCCCACCACGGCAGCGAGCAGAAGGCGCCATCGAAGCCCCCGCCGCTCAGATCGGCCAGCTGCGCCGGGCTGGTGCCGGGCGTCCACGCCAGCATCAGCGGCGGGCGCCGTCCGCCCGTGTGGCTGCCGCCCGTGCTTGTGTCACTGGTGCCCTTCAACGCGGCGCTCAGCCTGGCCCAGTGCCGTCCCGCCACGCGGGCCGGCGCCCGGCACACATAGCCGGCGATATCGAGCTCGGCCAGCCCCTGCAGCCGCTCGGTCCACCACGACACCAGCGCGGCGGCGACCCCTTCGTCGTGCCAGCGCAGCCGTGCGCCCGGCAGATGGTTGTCGGTGTCGCGCGGATCGAGCATCGCGCCGTCGTGCCGCCAGAGCGGATCGATCGGCGCGGCGCTGTCGGGATAGCGGTCCAGCGCCAGTTCGAGCAGGCAGGCGAGCCCTTGCGCCCGGCAGTGGGCGGCGAGCGCGGCCAGTGTCTCGGGCGGGGTATGCAGCGCGGAGGCGCCTGTCAGCAGCACATGATCGAAGCCGAGCGCCTTGGCCCGGGCCAGGGCCCCGAGGGTGCCGTCATTGGCCTGGTGGACAACATTCGGATCGATCTGGCAGATGCGCACGGATTGGCTCGTCGGAGGCGATGGACAGTCCGGGCACTGATGCGAAGCGCGTGCCAATATACCGCCGCGTCGGACAAGCACCGACGCGGCGGCGGAGCCGCCCTTGCCGGGCAAGGCATCGCGCAGGATTGCGGCAAGGACGCCGCTTGCCGATATGACAAGCCACGAAATGTGGCCTGTAAAAACTACAGTGCCGCGCTGGCAGAAAGTATCCGAAGGCGTATCCGCCGCGTGTATCCGCGGCAAGTATTCGAGCCGTCGGCGGGACCGGGTTCAGGCGGCCGGACGTCCGGTCGCCGCACCGCGCCGGCGCCGGCCGCTGCTGGCGGGCCGCCGTGCGGCCGCAACGGGGCGGCCGCCGTCTCCGTCGGCGGACATCGCGGCAACCGCGGCGCCATCGACTGTGGCCGCGGCCGGCAGCGCGGCGCGGCCAGACGCCGGCACGGTGCATTCACAGCTGCGGCGGCACACCAGCACGCAGCCATGGCCTGGCTGCCGGCAGTAGTCGCGATGCAGCACCGCGGCAACGATGGCCGGATGGCAGGCCATCAGGCCCGGATAGGACTCCAGCGCCCACGGCCAGGACAGGCCGTCGTCATGCAGCACCAGCAGCGCCTGCGGCGGCCAGCCGGTTTGCGCCTGCGCCAGCGGCCCGCGCACCATCGCGCCGCCGTCGACCAGGGCCTCGCGCTGGCGCAGCAACGGTTGCACCGCGATCGGGCCCGTCACTTCGGTGCCCGCCTGTATCACGCAGGCGCAGAAGCGGCCCGCACCGCCGACGCGGACGTGTCCGGCCTGCGCTTCGATCTGCGCGGCCGCCAGCGCCATGTCGCCGCCTCCGGGCAGCGTGGCGCGGACGCGATCGATCTGCTGCATCTGGGCACCGAAGCCCTGCAGAGCGGCGACGCGCCGCGCCGCTTCCGCGCCGCGGCCCAGTCCGAGCACCACCGTCGACAGTCCGCGCGCCGAATGGATGTTCAGACCGCCCGGGGCCGGATCGCCGTCGGACGGTGCCCATACGACCCCCACCGCCACGGCCGGCAGCGTCACCGGGCCGGGCCGATCGGCGGGGGACAGCGTCATCCGGATGACCGAACCGGCCGGGCTGTCGTATCGATCGAGCGCGGTCACCAGTTCGTACAGCGCGGCCAACCGGCCGCCCGCGCGGGCGCCGGCGTGCCTGCCATCGCCGCCTCGCGATGAATCGCACGCGCCATCGCGGGGGCGGGGCCGGTCCACCGCAAGGATCTCGACCTGCGGCGCGGCGGCGCCAGTGACCTCTTCCTGCAGCGGCCGCAGGTGCAGCACACCTCCGCCGGCGTGGCCGAGCATGCCGGTGGCCGCGGCGACCGCTGCGCGGCCGAGCCGTTCGGTGGCGATTTCGCCGAAGCCGCAGCGCACCGCCAGTTCCGTGGCCGCGTCATGCGCGTGCGCGAGGTCGTCGGTGCCGTCGATCGCAAGTCGGGTCTGCATGGCTGCGTGGTGCGGTGAACAGGCGCGATCAGGTCTGGCCGGCGCGGGCTTCGCTGCCCTGCGCCGTGCGTTTGCCCAGCTCGGCAAACAGCGTGACGATCTGCTGGTTGAACGCCGGGATGTCGTCCGGCTTGCGGCTGCTGACCCAGTTGCCGTCACGCACGACCTCGCGGTCGACCCATTCGCCGCCGGCGTTGCGGATATCGTCGGCGAGCGACGGCCAACTGGTCAGTGTGCGGCCCTTGACCAGCCCGGCGGACACCAGCAGCCACGGACCGTGGCAGATCACCGCGATCGGTTTGCCGTCGTCCTGCATTTTCTTGACGAAGCGCTGCGCGGCCTGGTCCATGCGCAGCGCATCGGCGTTCATGGTGCCGCCGGGCAGCACCACGCCATCGAAGTCGTCGGGATGGGCGTCGGCCAGCGTCGCCTGCACGCCGAAGCGGTCGGCCTTCTTGTCGTGCTGGGCGCCTTGCACCTCGCCATCGTGCGGCGCAACGATGACGGTTTCGGCACCGGCCTGTTGCAAGGCCTGGCGCGGGCCTGTCAGTTCGACCTGCTCGAACAGGTCGGTGACCAGGAACGCGATGCGCTTGCCGGTCAGCGGATGATTGGCGTCGGGAGACGTGTTCCGGTTCATGTTGCGGTCCTCGTTGCGGTCCTCGTTGCACAGGGAAGTCGATACGTCGATTCATCGAATCGCCGAGATGGAGCCGGACGCGGCCCGACCTTGTAGCTTTTGCGGCCGGCGGTAAAAAAGCGCTCGCCGCCGCGCCGCCGGTCTTGCGGGATGGCGGCGTCCGTGCCCACTTCGGTCCAGAGCGGCAAGAAGCGTGCCCCCGAGGCGCAGGTGCCGGGCCACGTCGGCCGCAGTCCGATGGGCCCGCAGCGGCCGCTGGCATAACATCGTCTTATCGATGTGCCGGCCGATGGACTCGTCGGCAAGGCCATCGCAGCCGGAGTCCGCACCCCATGGACCTTGTCGTAGCGCGGCCCGAGGGCCTGTACTGCCCGCCGGGCGACTTCCATATCGACCCGTGGCGCCCGGTGGCGCGCGCGGTTATCACGCACGCCCATTCCGACCATGCGCGCGCCGGCAGCGGCCACTATCTGTGCGCGGCGCCAGGACGCGGCGTGCTGCTGTCGCGCCTGCCCGATATTCATCTGGACAGCCTCGGCTATGGCCAGGCCATCGTGCACAACGGCGTTCGCATCAGCCTGCATCCGGCCGGGCACGTGCTCGGCTCGGCCCAGGTCCGGCTCGAGTACCGCGGCCAGGTGTGGGTGGCATCGGGCGACTACAAGCTCGCGCACGACGGCACCTGCGCGCCATTCGAGCCGGTGCGCTGCGATACCTTCATTACCGAGAGCACCTTCGGCCTGCCGATCTATCGCTGGCAGTCGCAGGCCGAGCTGATGGCGCAGATCCTGTCGTGGTGGCGCGCCAATGCCGAACAGGGCCGGGCCAGCGTGCTGTACTGCTACGCCTTCGGCAAGGCGCAGCGCATCCTGCATGGACTGATGACGCAGGCCGGCGAAGCGGGCCTTCCCGGTCCCATCGTCGAGCATGGCGCGATGACCGCGTTGAACCGGGCCTATGCCGCTGCCGGCGTGGCGTTGCCGGCGACGATGCATGCCTCGGAACTGCCGGCACGCAGCCCGCTGCTGCGCCATGCATTGGTGATTGCGCCCCCGTCGGCCCAGCGCTCGCCGTGGCTGCGGCGCTTCGGCGATGCCTCGCAGGCCTTCGCCAGCGGCTGGATGCGGATTCGCGGCACGCGCCGGCGGCGCGGCGTCGATCGGGGCTTCGTCATTTCGGACCATGCGGACTGGCCCGGCCTGCATGCCGCCATCGAGGCAACCGGCGCGCAGCGGGTCTTCGTCACGCACGGCTATGTGCATGCGATGGTGCGCTACCTGTGCGAAAGCGGGTTGCAGGCGCAGGGTTTCGAGACGCAGTACGGCGACGAGGAGGATCACGATCGGGACGAGCCGGATGGTGCGGCCGGTGCCAGCGGCGAGGGCGGAGCAACCGGCCAGGCGGCGGAGGCAGCGAACGGCGAAATGGAGCCCAATGCGGACGCAAATGCAGACGCCAATGCGGACGCAAATGCAGGCGGCAAAGCGGGCGGCAAAGCGGGCGCCGTTTCCGCCGGCACGAGGGAGGCATCGTGAAGGCCTTCGCCGAGCTCTACGCCGCGCTCGACGCGACCACCTCGAACAACGCCAAGCTCGCAGCGCTGCGCGGCTATCTGCAGGCCGCGCCGCCGGCCGATGCCGCCTGGGCGGTCTATTTCCTCGCCGGCGGCAAGCCGCGCCAACTGGTGCCGGTGGCGATGCTGCGCACGCTGGCCGAGCAGGCGGCGCGCCTGCCGACCTGGCTGTTCGAGGAGAGCTACCAGGCCGTCGGCGATCTGGCCGAAACCATCGCGTTGCTGCTGCCCGAGTCCGAGCATACCGACGATGCCGGTCTGGCCGAATGGGTCGAACAGCGGCTGCTGCCGCTGCGCGGCCTGCCGCCCGACGTGCTGCTGCCCAGGCTCGACGCGCTGTGGCGGCCGCTCGATGCGCAGGCGCGGCTGGTGCTGTTCAAGCTGATCACCGGCGCCTTTCGCGTCGGGGTCTCCCGGCTGCTGGTCACGCGCGCGCTGGGCGAGGTGGCCGGCATCGATCCGAAGCGCGTGGCCGAACGGATGGTCGGCTATACCGATATCTCGGCGCGGCCCGATGCCGAGCACTATCTGGCGCTGATTGCGCCGGACGGCAGCGGCGGGCACGGCCAGGACCTCGGCGATGGGACGAACGTCCCGCGCGGCCGGGGCGGCCAGCCTTATCCGTTCTTTCTGGCCCATCCGCTGCAGGCCCCGCTCGAGCAGTTCGACGCGGTGCTGGGCCCGGTCTCGCAATGGCAGGTCGAATGGAAATGGGATGGCATCCGCGCGCAGATCGTGCGGCGCGACGGCCAGACCTGGATCTGGTCGCGCGGCGAGGACCTGATCACCGAACGCTTCCCCGAACTGGCCGAGGCCGCCGCGCCGTTGCCGGACGGCACCGTGATCGACGGCGAGATCGTGGTCTGGCGCGACGATCGCGTGCAGCCGTTCGCCTTGCTGCAGCAGCGCATCGGCCGCAAGAACCTGGGAGCGAAGCTGCTGCGCGACGCGCCGGCGGCGCTGCTGGCCTATGACCTGCTCGAATGGCAGGGCGAGGACTGGCGCCGCCGCGCACAGGGCGAGCGCCGTGCCGCGCTGGAGCGCGTGCTGGCCGCGCATCCGCATCCGTCGCTGCGGCTCAGCCCGCTGGTGCAGGCCGAGGACTGGCCGGGGTACGCTGTGCTGCGCGAGTCGTCGCGCGAGCTCGGCGTCGAGGGTTTCATGCTGAAGGCGCTCGATGCCGCCTATGGCGCTGGCCGGACCAAGGATGTCGGCGTCTGGTGGAAATGGAAGATCGATCCGTATGCGGTCGATGCGGTGCTGATCTACGCGCAGCGCGGCCACGGCCGGCGCGCCAGCCTGTACACGGACTTCACCTTCGCGGTATGGAGCGCGCCGCCGGGTACCGAGGGCCGGGTGCTGGTGCCGTTCGCCAAGGCGTATTCGGGCCTGACCGATCAGGAGATGCGGCAGGTCGACGCGATCGTGCGGCGGACCACCATCGAGACCTTCGGGCCGGTTCGCAGCGTCGAGCCGACCCAGGTGTTCGAGCTGGGCTTCGAAGGCATTGCCCGCAGCAGCCGGCACAAGAGCGGCATCGCGGTGCGCTTTCCGCGGATGCTGCGCTGGCGTACCGACAAGACGATCGACGAGGCCGACACGCTGCAGACACTGCAGGGCATGCTGCCCGCCGGCGAACGAGGGAAGGCGGCATGAACGCGCGCGTCGCCGATGCGCCGGCCGTGCCCGCCGCGCCGCTGGCGCAGGCGCTGCCGCAATGGTTCGCGCGGCGCGGCTGGCAGCCGTTTCCGTTCCAGCAACAGGTGTGGCAGGCGATCGCCGCCGGCCGCAGCGGCCTCGTGCATGCGACCACCGGCACCGGCAAGACCTATGCGGCATGGCTCGGCGCGCTGCTGCGCCATGGCGAGCCGGCGGCGCAGTCTTCCATTGCGCCGCCGCTGACCGTGCTGTGGCTGACGCCGATGCGCGCGCTGGCCGCGGACACCGCGCGTGCGCTGCAGGCGCCGCTGGCCGAGCTCGGCCTGAACTGGACCGTCGGCCTGCGCACCGGCGACACGGGCAGCAGCGAGCGCGCCGCGCAGGCGCGGCGGCTGCCGACCGCGCTGGTCACCACGCCGGAGAGCCTGTCGCTGCTGCTGACGCGGGCCGATGCCAGGGAAGCGCTGGGCCGCGTGCGCATGGTCGTGGTCGACGAATGGCACGAGCTGATCGGCAACAAGCGCGGCGTGCAGGTACAGCTGGCGCTGGCGCGGCTGCGCCGCTGGTGTCCCGATCTGGTGGTCTGGGGTTTGTCGGCCACGCTGGGCAATCTCGAACACGCCAGCGAGGTGCTGCTGTCCGGCATGCCGGCCGATCGGCGCGAACTGGTGCGCGGCAAGATACCGAAGCAGCTGATCGTCGATACGCTGCTGCCTGACGCCGCCGGACGCTTTCCGTGGGCCGGGCATCTGGGCCTGTCGATGCTGCCGCATGTGGTGCGCGAGATCGAGGCCAGCAGCACCACGCTGGTGTTCCTGAACACCCGCTCGCAGGCAGAGCGCTGGTACCTGGCGTTGCTGGAGGCGCGGCCGGATTGGGCGGGACAGCTGGCGCTCCATCACGGCTCGCTGGATCGCGACGTGCGCGAATGGGTCGAGGCCGGCCTGAAGACCGGCACGCTGAAGGCGGTGGTGTGCACCTCCAGCCTGGATCTGGGCGTCGACTTCCTGCCGGTCGAGCGCGTGCTGCAGGTCGGCTCGCCCAAGGGCGTGGCACGGCTGCTGCAGCGTGCGGGACGCTCCGGCCACGCGCCGGGCCGGCCGTCCCGCGTGACGATCGTGCCGACCCACAGCCTCGAGCTGGTCGAAGCGGTGGCGGCGCGCCACGCGGTGATGGCGGGGCGCATCGAAGCGCGCGAGTCGCCCGACAAGCCGCTCGACGTGCTGGTCCAGCATCTGGTCACGGTGGCACTCGGCGGCGGCTTCGTTCCCGAAGCGCTGCTCGACGAAGTGCGCGGCGCCTATGCGTACCGCACGCTGACCGACGCCGAATGGCAGTGGTGCCTCGACTTCGTGCGGCAGGGCGGCAGCAGCCTGTCGGCCTACCCGGACTACCGGCGCGTACAGCCCGACGAGCAGGGCGTCTGGCGCGTGCCGGACGTTCGCCTCGCGCGCCGCCACCGGATGAGCGTCGGCACCATCGTCAGCGATGCAACGATGCAGGTACGCTACTGGAGCCGCGCCGGGCGCGGCGGCGCGTCGCTTGGCACGGTCGAGGAAGGCTTTATCGCGCGGCTGTCGCCGGGCGACTGCTTTCTGTTCGGCGGCAGGCTGCTGGAACTGGTGCGCGTGCAGGAGATGACCGCCTATGTCCGCCGTGCCGACAAGGGCCGCCCCGTGGTGCCGCGCTGGAACGGCGGACGCATGCCGCTGTCGACCGAACTGGCCGATGCGGTGGTCGCGACGCTGGAGGACGCCGCCGCTCGCCGGCTCGATCCCGCGGACACGCCCGAGCTGCCATTGATCCAGCCGCTGGTCGAACTGCAGCAGCGCTGGTCGGCGCTGCCGACGCGCACCACGCTGCTGGCCGAGACGCTGAACTCGCGCGAGGGCTCGCATCTGTTCCTGTATCCCTTTGCCGGCCGCTCGGTGCATCTTGGGCTGGGCAGCCTGCTGGCGTGGCGGCTCGGCTCGCAGTTGCCGACGACGATTTCGGTTGCGGTCAACGACTACGGGCTGGAACTGTTGTCGGCCGCGCCGCTCGACTGGGCCCGCTGGCTGCCGCTGGTGCTGGCGCAGGAGCGGCAGCGCGATCTGGTCGCCGACGTGCTGGCCAGCCTCAATGCCGGCGAGCTGTCGCTGCGGCGCTTTCGCGAGATCGCGCGGGTATCGGGGCTGGTGTTCCAGGGTTATCCCGGCGCGCACAAGAGCGCGCGGCAGTTGCAGGCATCGTCGAGCCTGTTCTACGAGGTGTTTCGCAAGCACGATCCAGAAAACCTGCTGCTGGGCCAGGCCGAGCGCGAGGTCCTGAACCAGGAACTCGACGCCGCGCGCCTGTCGCGGACGCTGGATCGGCTCGCCGGGCTGCGGCTGGACTTGCGCGTGCTGAAGCGGCCGACGCCGCTGTCGTTCCCGCTGATCGTCGAATTCCTGCGCGAGAAGCTGAATACCGAGAAGCTGGCCGACCGCATCGCGCGGATGCTGGCCGATCTCGAACGGGCGGCGGGGCCGGAGGGCGAGGGCGACGAAGTATTGGTGCCGGCGAACGAGCCGCCGCCCGATCGCGTCGCGGAGATTGCGCGCTTCGGCATGGCCGATCATGCCGGCCGCTCGTCGTCGCCCTCATCATCGTCATCGTCCCGGCGTCGGCGCCCGCGCAAGGTCTCGAAGCCGCTGCCGCCGCTATGAGCGTGCCGATGTCATCCGCTTCTTCGTCCGCACGGCAGGTGGAGGTCGCCGGCGAGACGCTGTGGCTGCTGCCCGAGCGCGCGCTCTGGTGGCCGGCCGCCGCGATGCTGCTGGTGGCCGACGTCCATTTCGGCAAGGCTGCCGCCTATCGCGCGCTGGGTCAGCCGGTGCCCGCCGGCACCACGCGCGACAACCTGGCACGGCTGGCGGAGCTGGCGGCGCGCTATCCCGCGCGCGAGCTGGTCTTTCTTGGCGATTTCCTTCATGCCCGCGCGAGCCGCACGCCGGCGGTGCTGGCGGCCCTTGCGGATTGGCGCCGTGGGTTGCCATCGACGCTGCGCTGCACGCTGGTACGCGGCAATCACGATGCGCGCGCCGGCGACCCGCCGTCCTCGCTCGATATCGCGGTGGTCAGCGAACCGTGGCGGCGCGGCCCGTTCGCGCTGTGCCACCTGCCGGGCGCGGCAAACGGCGGCTACGAACTGGCCGGGCACCTGCATCCGGCCTATACGCTGCGCGCCGGGTCCGATTCGGTCCGGCTGCCTTGCTTCGTCTTCGATGCGCATGCCGGCATCCTGCCGGCGTTCGGCGCCTTTACCGGCCATGCGCCGGTCAGTCGGGCGCCGGACCGGCGCCTCTATGTCGTCGGCGACGGCCGGGTCTGGACGGTGCCGGCGCGCTAGCGTAGCGGAAGAAGGCGTCGAGATCGGCCTCATGGGTGCCAGGTGGCCGGCGCGTCGATGCGCGGCGCCGGCCGCTGGCTTCCCGCCATCGCATAGGAGAGCCGGTTCGCCGCCTCCACCACGGTCTTGGCCATCTTCAGCAGCCGGGCCTCCGTCAGCCGGGAGGTCGGGCCGGAGATGCAGATCGAGCCGAGCAGCCGCCAGTGCAGCCCGAACACCGGCGCCGCCACGCTGGACACCTCGGGCTCGCGTTCGCCCATCGAAAGATGAAAGCCCCGCTGCCGGATGGCTTCGTACGGCCGGCCTGACGCCCCGGAGAAGGCCAGGATCACGCGGCCCGGCGCGCCCTTGTCCAGCGGCAGCGTGGAACCGATCCGCACATGGTGCCGGATGGCCTGCGGCCCTTCGACGCGCAGCAGGCAGGCCCGTTCGTCGCCCTCCCGCACGTAGAAGGACGCGCTTTCGCCGGTCTTGCGCGACAGTTCGCGCAGTACCGGCTCGACCACTTCCTGCACGTTGAACGTGGCCTGATAGCAGGCGCCGAGCCAGCCGGCCGCGCGCCCCAGTCGCCAGTTTCCGTCCTCCTTCTGCACCAGGTAGTTGTGCGCGGCCAGCGTTCTGGCAAGGCGCAGCACGGTGGTCTTGTGGATTCCGGTGCGCCGGCTGATCTCGGCCAGCGGCAGATCGGCGTCGTTGACGCCAAACGCTTCCAGCACCATCAACGCCCGCGAGACGGCCGTCACGCCGCCCCGGGCGTCGTCGTCGTCGCGCTCCGCGGAGCCCTTCATCGCGTCCCCTCTGAAATGAAGTGCGTTTTGCACAATGCAACGGCATTGTATGAGGTGAAACGACGCAACACAATGCATCAAAACCATACGGAGACAACCATGCAAGGGCCCTGCCGCTTACCGATCGCCGCCATCTGCCTGGCAACCGCGTTCGTCACTTCCACCGCTGCCGCCGCCGCTCCCGGCTATCCCGCCAAGCCGATCCGGGTCGTCGTGCCGTTTCCCGCGGGCGGCGGGACCGACATCATTGCCCGCGAGGTCGCGAACCGGGTGGCGCTGTCGACCGGATGGACCTTCGTCGTCGAGAACAAGCCCGGCTCGGGCGGCAACCTTGGCATCGATGCCGTGGCCAAGGCGGCGCCCGATGGCTACACGATCGGGCTGGGCCAGACCAGCAATCTGGCGATCAACGCCACGCTTTATCCGCGCCTTCCCTACAAGCCGATGACCGACCTCGCGCCGATTGCGCTGGTGGCCAGCGCGCCGCTGGTGCTGGCGACGTCGACGACCTCGCCCTACAAGACCCTGGGCGAAGTCATCAGCGCCTCGCGTGCCAAGCCATCGGCAATCAATTTCGCCTCGCCGGGCAACGGCACCGTGGCACACCTCGCCGGCGAGCTGTTCCAGAAAACGGCTGGCATCGAGCTGACCCATATCCCGTACAAGGGCGCGTCGCAGGCGGTCAACGATCTGATCGGCGGCCAGGTCGACCTGTACATGGCCTCGGTGCCAAGCCTGCTCGGCCATATCCGCAACGGCAAGCTGCGCGCGCTGGCCGTTACGTCGACCGGCCGCGTCGCGGACCTGCCGCAAGTGACGACCTTCGCCGAATCCAACGTGAAAGGCTTCGAGGCCTCGACCTGGTTCGGTTTCGTGGCCCCGGCCGCTACGCCCAAGGACATCGTCGTGCGCCTGAATTCGGAGTTCAACAAGGCGCTGCAAGCGGCGGAGCTGAAGAAGAAGCTGAACGACCAGGGTGCAACCGTTCTCAGCGGTACGCCCGATCAATTCGGCGCGCTGATCCGTCAGGACATCGCGCGCTGGGCGGCGGTCGTCAAGGCGTCCGGAATCACGCTGGATTGACGTCTCCGGTCATCCCGCCCGCCGTCGCCATTCGATCGATCCGATTCCATCCGATTTCATCCCACCCTTTCTGCCTCACGGAGTAGCACCATGGCCCTGCCCAACATCCTGAAGTCGTTCGAGCGCGTGTCGCCCGATATCGTCGCGCGCGCCGCCCGATTTCAACCCGCCATCCTTGCCGACGTCGCGGGTCGCCGCGGTGCGGTGCACGGCCGCATCAAGCCTCTGCGTCCGCAGATGAAGCTGGCCGGCCCCGCATTTACCGTGGAAGTGCGGCCCGGCGACAACCTGATGATTCACGCGGCGCTGGCACTGGCGCAGCCCGGCGATGTGCTGGTCATCGACGGGAAGGGCGACCAGACCTCGGCGCTGATGGGCGCGATCATGATGAACGCGGCGCGGCAGCGCGGTCTTGCCGGCGTGGTGATGGATGGCGCGGTGCGGGACAGCCTCGAGATCGAGGCGCTCGATTTCCCGGTGTTCTCGGTTGGCACCAATCCCAACGGTCCGACCAAGGAAGTGGCCGGCCGCATCGGCCACCCGGTCTCGATCGGCGGCGTCACCGTGAATCCGGGCGACTTCGTCAGCGGCGACGCCGATGGCCTGGTGGTGGTCGAGCGCGAGAAGATCGAGTCGCTGCTGCCGCTGGCCGCGCACAAGGAAGAGGCCGAGGCCCGCCGGATTGCGCAGATTCGCGAGGGCAATACCAATGCGCCGTGGCTGGCCGCCGCGCTGGTGACCGCGGGCGTGCTGAAGGAAGGGGAGGTGCTGTAATGACCCGCTCCGTCATTCTGGTCACCGCCGCCGATCTCGCGCAGCCGGCGCTGGACCTGCTGCGCGACTACGACGTCGTGTTCGCCGGCAAGGCGCCGCAGCCCGACGATCTCGTGGCGCTGGCCCGGCAGATCAATCCGGCCGGCATCATCGTCCGCTACGGCAAGGTGGGGGCCGACATCATGGACGCCGCCCCGGCGCTGAAGGTCATTTCCAAGCATGGCAGCGGCATCGATGTGATCGACCAGGCGGCAGCCGCCAAGCGCGGGATCGCGGTGAAGGCCGCGGTCGGCGCGAACGCGGCGGCCGTCGCCGAACATGCCTGGGCGCTGATCCTTGCCTGTGCCAAGTCCGTACCGCAACTGCATGACAGGATGCGGGCCGGGCACTGGGACAAGGCCACCCACAAGACGATCGAGCTGTCCGGCCGCACGCTGGGTATCGTCGGCCTCGGCGAGATTGGCCGCCGCGTGGCGGTCATCGGGCAGGCAATGGGCATGCGCGTGCTCGCCTTCGATCCCTTTGCCCGCGCGGTGCCGGAGGGCGTCGAACTGGTGGAACTGCCGGTGCTCTATCGCAACGCCGACGTGGTGTCGCTGCATTGCCCGCTGACGGACGAGAACCGCCGGATGCTCGATCGCGGAACGCTGGCCACCTTCAAGGATGGCGCGATCCTCGTCAATACGGCGCGCGGCGGACTGATCGACGAGGCGGCGCTGGTCGAGGCGATGGCGTCCGGCAAGCTGTATGCGGCCGGGCTCGACAGCTTCGAAACAGAACCGTTGCCGTCATCTCATCCGTTCCGCGACGTGCCGCAACTGATTCTGTCGCCGCACATCGGCGGGGTCAGCGATGCCGCCTACGTGAAGATGGGCATCGGTGCCGCGCGCAACGTACTGGACGTGCTGGAGGCCACGGTCGCCACCTGAGGACTTCTTGCCGCTGGCGCCGCCATCGCGCCGCGCCAGCCGCGACACAAGATCGCCGCGGCCAACCGCGTTATGGAGACAACTGTGAAAACCACTTACCGCTTGGCTGCCGCCGCAGCCGCTATCGGCCGCACCATGCTGCTGGCCACGACCCTGACCAGCGCCGGCGCCGCGCTTGCAGCCTATCCCGACAAGCCCGTCCGCATCATCGTGCCCAACCCGCCCGGTGGAGCGGTCGACGTCGTGACGCGCAAGGTGGCGCAGCAACTGTCGGTCCAACTCGGCCAGAGCTTCGTCGTCGAGAACAAGCCCGGCGCTTCGGGCACCATCGGCACCGGCACGGTCGTCAATGCGCCGGCCGACGGCTATACGCTGCTCGCCAACGATAATTCGTACACGACGCTGCCTTACGTGTTCCGCAAGCTGAATTGGGATCATCAGTCCGCGCTGGTGCCGATCGCACCGTTTGCGTTCTCTCCGGTGGTGCTTGGCGTCAAGGCGGATTCCCGCTTCAAGGACCTGGCCGCGCTGGTCGCCCACGCGCGGGCGCACCCGGATACCGTGACGTTCGGCTCCGGTGGGGCCGGCAGCGCGCCGCACTTCGCGACCGAGGCGTTCCAGCAGGCCGCCGGCATCCAGCTGAGGCATGTACCGTACAAGGGCGCCGGAGACGCCATGGTCGGGCTGTTGTCGGGCAACATCGACGTGCTGGTGCTGTCGACGCCCAGCGTGCTGTCGCAGGTCAAGGGCAAGCAGATCCGCCTGCTCGCGATCAGCGGCAAGCAGCGGGCGGCAGCGCTGCCCGATGTGCCGACTTTCGCCGAGGGCGGCGTGCCGGGCTTCAGCCAGTTCAACTGGTCGGGGCTGGCCGCGCCGAAGGGGACGCCGCCCGAAGTCGTGCAGACGTTGCAGAAGGCAGTTCACCAGGCGCTCAGCACGCCGGACATCAAGGCGTTTCTCGCCAATATGGGTTCTCAGCCAGGCAATCTCGACACCGCCGGCTTTGCCAGCCTGATCCAGCGCGAGACCGCGCAATGGGCGACGGTGGCGCAGCGTGCCAACATCGAGAAGCAATGAGCCGGCGCGGGCCGACGGATAACAGGGAGCCGAACCGATGCTGTTACTGACCCAACCTGCGCTGCGCGATGCCGAAGTCTTCACGTCGCTTCCCGATGTCCTGCGATGCCGGGGCGTTGTCTCCGATTGGGCGCGCGCCAATCGCGGCGGCGCCGCGATCGACGCCTTCCTCGAAGGGCCGGTTTGGGCCAACGGCTGCCTGTGGGTCACCGACATCCCGTTCGGCCGGATCTTCCGGATTTCGCCACGGGGCGATTGGGAACTGGTCGCGCAGTACGACGGCGAACCGAACGGCATGAAGTGGCTCGGTGGCGATGCGTTCCTGATCACCGACTACCGCAACGGGCTGATGCTGCTCGATGCCCGCTCGGGCACCGTGCGGCCGTGGCTGGAGCGGCGCAACAGCGAGCGCTTCCGCGGCGTCAACGACCTGACCTTCGACTCGCGCGGCAATCTGTACTTTACCGACCAGGGGCAGACCGGCATGCACGATCCGACCGGCCGCGTCTATCGGCTGGCGCCGGACGGCAAACTCGACGTGCTGATCTCCAACGCGCCGAGCCCGAACGGACTGGTGCTGTCGGCGGACGAAACCGTGCTGTTCGTCGCCATGACGCGGGGCAACTGCGTCTGGCGCGTTCCGCTGCAGGCCGACGGTTCGGTCAGCAAGGTCGGCCAGTTCTTCACGAGCTACGGGCCCAGCGGCCCGGATGGCCTGGTGATGCGTGCCGACGGTCATCTGCTCGTCGCCAATCCCGGCTTGGGCTATCTGTGGGTGCTGAACCCGCGCGCCGAGCCGGTAGAGGTGATCCGCAGCCCCGCCGGGACATCGCTGACCAATGCCTGCTTCGGCGGCGACGATGGCAGCACGCTGTTCATGACCGAATCGACCTCCAGCTCGATCCTGCGGATCGAAATGCCGCAGGGCGGCGCGCCGGTGCATGGCGCGGGGAGCGGCCGGTATGGCAGGTGAGGGCGCCGCGTTGGCGCACGCTTGCGATTGCCACATGCACGTCTACGACCGTCGCTACCCGGTCGCCGCCGGTGCGACGCTGCGGCCGCCGGACGCCACCGTGGCGGCGTATCGGATCGTGCAGCGAGCACAGGGTACGACGCGGACGGTCGTCGTGACACCGTCGACCTACGGCAGCGACAACCGCTGCACGCTGGATGCAATTGCGCAATTGGGCGCGGAAGCCCGCGGCGTGGCCGTCGTCGGCGCGGACGTGGACGATGCCGAGCTGGACCGGCTGCATCGAGGCGGCATCCGTGGGATCCGTTTCAACCTGACGATGCCGGGGCCGGTCGATGCCGGTGCGTTGCCGGCGCTGGCCGCGCGCATCGCGCCCTTGGGCTGGCACGTGCAGCTCAATCTGCCGGCGGGGTGGCTGCCCGATATGGCCACGACGCTGCGGCGGCTGCCGGTGCCGATGGTGTTCGATCACTACGGCCATTTGCCGTTCGGCACCGCGGAGGCCGAGCGCGGCTACGGCGTGATTGCCGATCTGATTCAGGCCGGCAAGGCATGGGTCAAGCTGTCGGCCCCCTATATCGAGTCGCGCGATGGTCCACCGCACTATCGCGACGTCGCCGAACTGGCATCGCGGTACATCGCGCTGGCGCCGCAGCGGATGGTCTGGGGCTCGGACTGGCCACACCCGACGCTGCGCGCGGCCGGTGCCGCGCCGATCGACGATGCGGCGATGCTCGCGCTGTTTCGAGACTGGTGCGGCAACGAGGCCGTCTGCCGGCAGATTCTGGCCGACAACCCGCGACAGCTATACGGCTTCGGTCGATCGTGAAGAACATCAACGACATCAACAACATGAACAAGACAGAACAGGAGACCCTTATGGCAGGGAACCGCGGCATCCGCCGGCACCTTTGCTCGTCGCTGGCCTTCGCGATGCTTGCCGCATCCGTCGGCGCACCGCTGTCAGCCTCGGCGCAATCCGACTGGCCGAGCAAGCCGATTACCTATGTCGTTCCCTATCCGGCCGGCGGGACCACCGACATCATCGCGCGGCTGGTTGCGCAGAAGCTCGGCAAGGCGTTGCAGACCACCGTCGTCGTCGAGAACAAGCCGGGTGCCACCGGGGCCATCGGCTCGGCCTTCGTTGCGCGGGCACAGCCCGATGGCTATACGCTGCTCGGCGCATCGACGGCGTCCCATGCCATCGGGCCCGCGTTGAACCCACGGCCAACGTACGATGCCGTCAAGGGATTCACGCCGATCGCTCTGGTGGGCACGATTCCGAGCGTGCTGGTGGTCGGGGCCGACAGCCCGTATCGCGATGTCGCCAGCCTGCTTGCCGCCGCGCGCAAGCAGCCGGGCAAACTGAGCTATGCCTCCGGCGGTACCGGCACGATCCTGCAGATGTCGGCCGAGCTGCTGAAGGAGCAGCAGAAGCTGAACATCACCCACGTGCCGTACAAGGGCGATATTCCGGCGATCCAGGACGTGATGGCCGGGCATGTCGACTTCATGTTCGCACCGACGGCGCCCATTCTGCCGCTGGTGCAGTCCGGCAAGCTGCGGGCCCTGGCCGTGGCGACCAAGGCGCGCGTCGCCAACCTGCCCGCGGTGCCGACCATGGCCGAGGCCGGCGTGCCCGACTTCGAGGCGGAGCATTGGCAGGGAATCTTCGCGCCGGCGGGGACGCCGTCCGCGGTGGTGCTGCGGCTGAACACCGAGATCAACCGTGCGCTGAAGGACCCGGAGGTCGTGGCGCAACTGGATCGGCTCGGCATCAACGTAGTGGGCGGCACGCCGCAGCGGCTTGCCGACTTCCAGAAGGCGGACATCGACAAGTGGAGCCGGGTCGGGAAGGCGGCTGGCGTTGTTCTGGAATGAGGTCGGACCGGCGATCAATCGACCCCTGATCGACCCTCACTCGGTGCGCGACCAGCCGCCACCCATCGCCTGGTACAACGCCACGCTGGCATTGAGCCAGTCCGCCTGTGCCTGGATCAGGCTCAGCTCCGCGCTCAGCAGTCCGCGCTGCGCATCGAGCTGCTCCAGATACGGCGAGTAGCCGGCGCGATAGCGGTTGGTCGCGTGGCGCAGCGCGGCCGCGAGGGCATCGCGCTGCTGGCCCAGATGCAGCACCTGCGCCTCCAGCTGGCGCAGCGCCGCGAGGTTGTCGTTGACCTCGCGAAAGGCGGTCAGCGCGGTGCGGCGATAGGCGAAGGCCGCCTGATCGCGCTGGGCCGTGGCGACCTGGGCGCCGGCCTCGATGCGCCCGCCCTCGAACAACGGTGCCAGGACGCTGCCGCCGAGCGACCAGATGCGGACCGGGCTGGCGACGCCGCTCGCATACAGCAGGCCGGCCGATCCCGACAGATGCAGCCGCGGCAGGAAGGCCTTGCGCGCGGCGCTCAGATTGGCATCGCTCGCGGCCAGCTGGAATTCGGCCTGCGCGATATCGGGCCGCCGCCGCAGCAGGTCGGCGGGCAGGCCGTCGGGGATCGGCGGGGGCCGCAGCACGGACAGCGCGGCGCCCCGCGCAATCTCTCCCGATGGCGACTCGCCGATCAGCAGCAGCAAGGCGTTCTCCTGGCGGGCGACGGCCAGCTCGGCCTGGGGCACCGCCTGCGCGGTCGATTCGTACTCGGCGCGCGCTTGCGCGAACTCGAGTTGCGAGGTGTAGCCGGCATCGGCACGGCGCCGCGCCAGCCGCAAGGCATCCTCGCGGGCGGCCAGCGTCTGGCGTACCACGGCAAGCTGGGCATCGAGCGCGCGCAGCGTCAGATAGGCGCGCGCCGTGGCCGCTGCGACCGACAGCACCGCCGCGTCGTGCGCCGCTTCGCTGGCCTGCGTGCCGGCGCGCGCCGCCGTCGACTGGTCGGCCAGGCGCCCGAACAGATCGACCTCATAGGCGGCCTGGAACTGCGGCTCGAATGAATTCGAGATCGATTCCCTTCCGAGCGCATTGAGGCTGCGCGAGCGCCCGCCGGTCGCGGTGGCGTCGAGCGTCGGCAGGAACTGGGCCCGCGCCAGCCGCTGCTGCGCGCGCGCTTCGGCGACGCGGGCCGCGGCGATGCCGAGATCGGCATTGCTGGCCAGCGCGCGCTCGACCAACTGCGCCAGCACCGGGTCGCCGTAGCGGCGCCACCAGTCTCGCTCGAGCGGCGCGCTGGGACCCGGGTCGACGCGCCATGCGGGCGGCGGCGTCAGCGCAGCGCCGGCCGGCGGCTGGGGCCGCGGGCCCATGCACGCGAACAGCAGCGGCAGTGCCGCGGCGCACAGCGCCATGCGCAACGATGCCCGAATACGCGGGAGGCGGGTGGGGGCCGTCATCGCGTGCGGGACTCCGCTCCCCGCGTATCGACCTCGACCCGCACCGACATGCCGGGCCGCAGCCGCGCCGCGAGAGGCTGGTCCGGGTCGATGGCGATACGCACCGAGATCCGTTGCGCGACCTTGACGAAGTTGCCGGTCGCGTTGTCCGGCTGGATCACCGCGAACTCCGAACCCGCGGCGGGCGCCAGCTGTTCGACGCGGCCGGTCAGCCGGGCATCGTCGAGCCCGTCGACGCGGAAGCTCGCGGGCTGGCCCGGCACCATGTGCGAGGTCTGTGCCTCCTTGTAGTTGGCGATCACCCACAACGTCGGCGGCACCAGGAACATGGCCTGCGTGCCGGCCGTGACGTACTGGCCCAGGCGCGCGCCGATCTGGCTCAGCTGCCCGTCCTGCGGGGCACGCAGCACGGTATTGGCCAGGTCGATCTCGGCCAGCTTCAACGCCGCGCGCGCCGCTTCGACTGCCGCCTGCAGCCCCTCGCGGCTGACCGCGACGGCCTGCACGTCCTGACGGGCAATCTCGGTGGCGGCGCGGGCCTGGCGCACCGCCGCCTCGGCCTGCCGCAATGCGGCGCGGGTCTGGTCGCGTTCGCGCAGCGACACCGAGCCGTCCGCCACCAGCTCGTCGACGCGCCGCATATCGGCCTGCGCCCGCAGCAATTGCGCCTGCGCGTTGGCAAGGCTCGCCTGCTGCGCCAGCACCGTCGCTTCGCGCGAGCGGCGCGTCTGGTCGGTGTTGTTCAGGTTGGCGATCTGCGTGTCGAGGTTCGCGCGGGCCTGATCGACCCGCTGGCGATAGATGCGGTCGTCGATCTTGAGCAGCACCTGTCCCGCCTTGACCTGCTGGAAGTCGCGCACCGGAACATCGGTGACATAACCGCTGACCTGCGGGCTGATCACGGTCGTCTGCCCGCGCACATAGGCGTTGTCGGTGCCCTGGATCACGCGCGTGAAGGGCGGCAGTCCCCACGCGTACAGGATGATCAGGATGCTGACGAGCGCGATCGCGACGACGATGATCGTGGCCCGCCGCGTGCCCTTGGGCGGCGACCAGCCGGTCGGCGGGGCCGAGGCCTGTTGGGGGACCTCGACGGGATCCTGCAGGCGCTCGTGCGAATCCGTCTGCCCGGTCCCGTGCGCGGAAGGGGCGGGGCCGGGTTCGCGGCGCGGCGTTGGGTCGGTCACCGGTGGCTCCAGATGTTGTTCTTGTTGTCGATGCTATTGCTGGCGCTGCCGCATTCTGGCCATCGCTTCCAGCGGCTCGGCCATCGGATTGTGGCCACGAATACGATCGCGGATATAGAGCGCCAGCAGCCAGGCGAAGGTCGCGGACGCGATGATGCCGATCGTCAGGAACACGTCGTTGAACGCCAGTACATTGGCCTCGCGCGTGACCTGCTGGGCCAGCAGCGCCGAACCCTCGGCCTGCCGCAGCGCGGGATCGGTCAGCACGCGTCCGTAGGCGCCGCCCAGCGCCTGGATGCGGGCTGCATCGAGCGGGTCGGTCAGCGTGATCGACTGCACCAGCGAGTGCGAATGGAATTTCTCGCGATGGATCTGAAAGGTGCCGAGCAGCGCCGAGCCGGCGAGACCGCCCAGCGCTTGCGTGATGCCGAACAGCGCCGAGAAGCTGACGATATGGCTCATGCCCCTGGACAGCGCGCGTAGCATGCCGATCAGCAGCGTCGGCCCCATGAAATAGACCGCGGCGAAGGCGATCAGCGCCTGGCTGAAATACATGTTGGCCGGCCGCGTCAGATTGTTGGAGTGCGCATCCATGAAGGCGCCGATCGCGATCAGCAGCAGGGAGATGCGGATCGGCCGCTCGAGATTCAGCGGATTGACCGTCAGCGCGCTGACCGCCAGGCCCGCGATGGTCGCCAGCGAAACGACGACGTACAGCGGCACCAGCTGGTCGTTGCCCATGCCCAGCGCGGTCAGCAACCCGACCGCGCCGTAGGCCTGCTCCGACAGCAGCACGCGCACGGCGATCGCCACCAGCGCAAAGCGCAGCATCGCGCGGCTGCCCAGCCAGCGTGTGTTCAGCAGCGGGTTGGCACGGTTATGCTCGATCCACAGGGCCGCGGTGATCAGCGCCACCGCTCCGCACAGCGCATAGCCGAGCCAGGCGGCCTCGGTCCACCACAGGATGCGGCCCTGGCTCAGCACCGCGCACAACAGCGCCATGCCGGGCGCGAACAGCGCGAACGTCAAGAAATCGAGCTTCTCGAAGGCGCGGATGCGCTCGCTGGGCGGCAGCCGCAGCAGGCCCACCGCGACCAGCGACAGCAGCGCGAGACCGAGCTCGAACAGGTACAGCGCCTTCCAGTTGCCGGCCTCCAGCATGCCGGAGGTGAGGACGCGGGCCAGCGGCGTGGCCAGTTGCGGCACGCCGATGCCCAGCACGATCGCCTTGAGCCGGTGCGCCGCCGGCATCGACTGGATCATGTAGTACAGCGCCAGCGTGCTCAGTCCGCTCGCCGCGATGCCATTGGCCGCGCGGACCAGCAACGCGGTCTCGAAGGTATGGACGAAGATGTGGGCAAGCGTGATGACGACGTAGCCGAGCAGGAACAGCCGCGCGAAATGCTGCAGGCCGTACTGCTGCCGGAACTTGATCAGCAGCATGCTGGCGCAGACGTTGGTCATCACGTAGACCGTCGACAGCCACGCCGCCTGGTCGCTGTAGAGACCGAACACGCCCTGGATATTGTTCAGGTTGGCGATCACCAGCGCGTTGCCGAAGCCGCCGGTCAGGCCGATCAGCACGCCGACACAGAAATAGCCGATGCGCCGTGGCATCGGATGATCAGGCGTCGCGGGAGAGCCCGGAATGGTGGGCCGCTCGTGCGGCTTGAACTGGTATTCGGCCGTGGCAGCGCCCATTGGCATGACGGGGAAGCGGGTTCAGCGAAGGTCCGGCGGGATCGATGATTGCCGCTGCCGGGCTGAAGTGTCAAGCCGTCGTTTGCTGTCGGGGCAAGCAGGGACGGAACGCAGTCCGATCCGGTCGGCCATCGAAGACAATGGCCGGGACGTCGATCCCGGCCATCGATCGATGGAAGGCGGTCCGCTGTCAGGAGGCCATGGCGCGCCGTTCGTCTTCCGTCAGTTGCGGACCATCGAGCGTCACGCGCGAATCGTCGTGACGGAACTTGCGGATGATCGGCTTCAGTTCCTCCTTGATATGGTCCTCGCTGTAGCCGTTGAACAGGTGGCCGAGCAGGCCGCGGCGCAGATCGCTGGTGCCCATCAGCCAGTCGGCGATCGGGAAGGTCAGGTTCATGTTGTAGTGCATCATGATTCCCTGGTTGTGGTGCGCGGTATGGTGCCGGCGAATGGTGTTGATGAACGGCATGTTGCGCACGAACCAGTTGTCGTGGACATGGCAGCAGTAGTGGAAGACCTCGTAGACCAGGTAGTGCCCGACCATCGTCATGAAGACGATATAGGCGGCGTTGGCATTGATCAGCAGATAGGCCAGATAGCCGAGCAGACCGCCGCCGACGCCCAGCGTGATCAGCACGCGCCAGGGGAAGAACACGATGCGGAATTCGCGCGTGGTGTCGATCGTGGGTTCGTTGTCGGTGAAGTACTGGTGATGCTGGCGTGTGTGCCGCTCGTAGATGGCGCGCAGCGCAAACACGTCGATGCGCCGGTGCATCACGTACTTGTGCATGAACCATTCGACCAGATTGCCGGCGAGAAAGACCGGCAGCACCAGCAGCCACTCCCAGGTTGCGTTCTCCAGCCGCGTCGCGCAGTAATAGAGCGCCGCGATGCCGGCGGCGAAGATCACGCCGATATGCAGCAGGCCGTTGTACAGCGGGCTGATATCGGCCTGGTATTGCTCGCGAAATTTGCGTTGGCGTTCGCTCATCATGATGTTGTCTCCTGTCTATGCCGAACTGACATCGTACTAATATATTAGTGGTATATGGCGAGGTGTCAAACGATTTGTGTCGATCGGCCGTGCCGCGCCCATCAAGCAAACGGCCCTCGCAAGCGAGGGCCGTCGACGTTCTGTCGTCCCGCCTGCCCGCGGAACGACATGGCGGGCCGGTCATCTCGACACTTCCTCCAGGCACCGGCCCTTGGTTTCGATGCCGAGCCACAGCACGGCGATCGCGGCGATCGCGAACGACAACGCGCCCAGCGTGAAGATGCCGCCCTGGCCCGTGACGGGCAGCAGCACGCCGACCAGATAGGGGCCGACCAGCGAGCCGATGCGGCCGATCGACGAGGCGAAGCCGGAACCGGTGGCACGCGAGCGCGTCGGATACAGCTCGGGCGTGTAGGCATACAGCACCGACCACATGCCGAACAGGAAGAACTGCATGCACAGGCCGGCGGCGATCAGTTGTTCGACCGGCAGCTTCAGCACCGCGGCCTGTCCGTACAGATAGGCGGACGCGGCGCTGCCGAGCAGCATCAACGCACAGGTTGGCTTGCGCCCCCATTTCTCGAGCAACCACGCCGAGAAGATGAAGCCGGGAATACCGGCCAGCGAGATATAGACGGTGTACAGCACCGACTTGGTCACCGCGTAGCCGGCCTGTTGCAGCAGCGCGCCGAGCCACGTGGTCAGGCCGTAGTAGCCGAGCAGCGCGAAAAACCACACGCCCCACAGCATCACGGTGCGCCTGGCGTACGGGCCTTTCCACAGCTCGCCGAACATCGTCTTTCGATCGTGGACCGCGGCCGGCGCAAAGCCCTGCTGGACGGCGGGCAACGGCTTGCCGCTGGCACGCTCCACGCGTGCCTCGATGCCGGCCATCACCGCCTCGGCTTCGCGCTGCCGTCCCGCTCCCTCGAGCCAGCGCGGGGATTCCGGCACCATCCGGCGCACCACGAAGACGAACGCCGCCGGCAGCGCCATCGCGATGAAGATGCCGCGCCAGCCGATCACCGGCAAGGTCAGGTAGGCCAGCAATCCAGCGGCGATAAAGCCGATCGGCCAGAAGCCCTCGAGGATCGCGACATACTTGCCGCGGCTCCTGGCCGGCACGATCTCCGACACCATCGACAGTCCGATCGGAAACTCCATGCCCATGCCGAAGCCGAGCAGCACGCGATACAGCATCAGCGAGGTCACGCTGTCCGCCAGCCCGCACATCAGGCTGCCCACGCCCCAGAAGATCATGCTGACCTGGAACACCGGCTTGCGGCCGAAGCGGTCGGCCAGCATGCCGGCCACGGCGGCGCCGGCAAACATGCCCAGAAAGCTGGAACTGGCAAGCAGGCCGGTCTGCGCCGCGCTCAGGCCGAATTCGGCTTTGATCGAGCCGAGCACGAAGGTCATCATGCCGAGGTCCATCGAATCGAAGAACCAGGCGGTCGCGATGATGCCGAACAAGGTGCGTTGATAGCGGGTCATGGGAAGGCGCTCGAGCCGCGCCGCGACTCCGGGGGTCAGCGCCACACTGCCTGCCGACATGTCCATGGTTGTCTCCTGTCGTTGTCGTGGGGCCGCCTGTCGGCGGCCTGGCTAATATATTAGATGGATGCGATGGGTATGCAAGCTGCGTGCGGCCGCGGATGTGCCGGGATGGCGCCGGGAAGGCCGTGTTTTCAGCCGGAAAGCGTTATTGGACGCGGCCTGCCGGGCGCCGCTCGGGATTTGCCCTAGGCCACCCGGCGCGAGGTCGGAGCCGCTCGATGGGCGGCGAGTTGGCCGCGCCACGCATGCTCGATCACCCGCGCATAAGTACCCGGCACGTCGTCGACTGGAAACGCCTGTGCCAACCGGGTGACGCCCAATGCGTCGCGCGTCAGAGCGGGCAACGCGTCGCGCGGGACGCCGAAGGCCTGCAGGTTCGACGGGATGTCGAGCGCGTCGATCAAATTGCGCACGGCCAGCGGCACGCCGGCGATGCGCTCGGCGTCGCTGTCCGCGTCGACACCGAACAACGGCGCGAGCGCCAGCAGATCGGCGCCGCGCGTGGTGCGCAGCGCGTCCAGCACATAGGGCAGCATCACCGCATTGGTACTGCCGTGCGAGCGGTGGGTCAGGCCCGCGACGGCATAGGCGATGCCATGCACCGCATTCAGGCCGGCGCTGCCGTAGGACAACGCGGCGTAGAGGCTGGCATAGGACATGCCGATTCGCGCTTCGATATCGCGGCTGCCGGCAGCACCGTGGCCCGTGTCGCCGACGTTGCCGCTGTCCCGATAGGCGCGCAGCAGGTAGCGGCTGCACAGCGCGATCGACTCGCGGGCGAACAGCAACGTCAGCGCCGAGCGGCCGCTGTAGCCGGGATCGGCGTTGCCTTGCCGCGGGTAAGACACGCTGTCGACGGTCAGGTACGACTCGATCGCATGCGTCAGCGCATCGATGCCGGCATCCGCCGTCACGCGTGGCGGGCAGGTGTAGGTGAACTCGGGATCGATCAGCGCGATCTGCGGACGCAGCGCGTTGTCCATCACCGCGATCTTGGTCGCGTTGTCGGGGTCGACGAGGATCGCGCCGGGGGTCGCCTCGGAACCGGTGCCGGACGTGGTCGGCAGCGCGATCAGCGGTATCGAGCGCGTGCCGGCGGACAACGCACCGGCGAACTCGCGCACAGGCCGGCCTTCCAGCAGCGTCAGGCTCAAGGCCTTGGCAAGGTCGATATTGCTGCCGCCGCCCAGCGCGACCAGATGATCGGGAACACGGCCACCGAGCCGCGCGCGCAGCGCCAGCGTGGCCTCGTCGCACAGCGTCGTGCTCGGGTCCGGCATGCCGCCGTCGTAGACCACCGTGTCGATGCCAGCCGCACGCGCGGCCTCGACGTATTCGGCGACCCACGGCGTGCGCTCGGTGAAAAAGGTGTCGGTGACCAGCACGCCGTGACGATGGCCGAGCCGCTGCAGCAGCGCGGGCAATTGCGCGCGCGTACCGGCGCCGACGATCAGACGCGCCGGCGCGCAGAAGTAGACCAGGTCTTCGATTCTCATGGCAGCTCCAGGGGGATGGACGAAGAGGGGAGGGGCGTGCCCGCCGTGTGGATCGAGTCGGCGAGCTGTCGCAGCCACGGCGAGGCGAACTCGCAAACCGCATCCGCATGGCCGGTCAGCAGGCCATGGCCGGCTCCTTCGATGGTGGCCAGACGGCCGGCGGGCAATCCATTGGCCAGCGCCTGCGCATGGGACCAGGGGCAGTCGTCGTCATCGCGGCCATGGATGACCAGGGCCGGCATCGGCAGCGTAGCCAGGCGCGACCGCTGATCGGTCTGCCGGATCGCCTGCCACGTCAGCGCGACGGCGGCGTGGTCGGCTGCCTCGCTCAACCCCAGGCGACGCTCGCGCGCGGCGATCTCATCCAGCAGTGCCGCACCTTCGTCGGCGCGAAACCAGCGCGTTTCGCACAGGGCAGGCGAGCCCGACAGCAACCACAGCGCGAGCGGCGCGCGTGCCTGGCCACGGCCGTCGCGGTAACGGTCCGCGTACTGCAGCGCCACCGACACCCCCATGCTCCATCCCGCCAGCACGAAGCGACGCCCACCGGCATGCCGTTCCCCGACCTCGCGTACCGCGGCCGCATAGCGCTCCAACGTGTACCCGCCGGCCGTCGCCGGCCGCGGTGCCGCCCCTCGTCCCTGCAGATTCGGCAGCACGAAGGTACAGAGCGCGCTCAATCGCTGCGCCACCGGCAACCACGCCGCCCGCGTCCCCTGGATGCCGTGCAGCGCCACCACGCACAACGGCCCGCTGCCGACTTCGATCACGTCCATGGAGTCTGCCGCCATGGTGTCTCCTGTACATCTAATATATTAGATGGATCATAGTAGTGTAGGGAATGGCGGGAAGGCAAGCGGACAGTCGGCATGCGGAGGGAGGCCAGTGGACTGCCTGCATCGGCTCCATGCAGGTTTTCACTGAAACCACCACTTTCAGCATTTGCTGAAAGGGCTCGTTTCAGTGAAAATCTGGCACACAGACTGTCGAGCAACGCGCCCCTTCCATCAGATGACGTTCACCGAAGTCGCGACCCCGGCACTTGAACGCGAGGCGACCGCGTTGCGCACGCTATTGCGGCAGGTGCCAGTGATCGAACGCCTCGAGTTCGCGACCGCCTTTCCCGAAGACTTGGGGCCGGGCGTTGTCGCCGACATTTGCGTCGAGGACCGGCGCCATACGCTGGTCTGTCGCGTTGTCACAAGCGGCCAACCCCGCCATGTGCGAGCCGCATTGCTGGAGCTTCGGCATCTCGCGGCGGTTGGCGGTCGGGACGACGCGACGCCAGTGCTGATTGCACCGTATCTCTCCGCCGCAGCGCGGGCCTTGTGCCGCGAGCACAATGCGGGTTACCTCGACCTCGAGGGCAATGTTCACCTCGTATTCGGCAGCGTCTTCATCGAGCGGACGGTGACAAGCAAGCCGTTGGCCGAACGCCGCGACCTCCGTTCCTTGTTCAAGCCGAAGTCGGCGCAGATGCTGCGCGTGATGCTGCGTGAGCCAGGGCGCGCGTGGCGCGTCACGGCACTGGCCGAAGCCGCCGGCATCAGCCTCGGCCACGCCAGCAATGTCCGAGCCGGCTTGCTCGATCGCGAGTGGGCGAAGGTCTCGCGCGACGGTCTATCCCTGAGCGATCCCGATGCGCTGCTCGATGCCTGGCGCGACGCCTACGAGCCGCCGGTCGGCAAGCGTCACGGTTTCTATACCCCCCTGCATGGCAGTGCCCTCGAGCATGCGGTACGAGATGCGATGCGGACGCGGACCGGCCTGATGACGCTTGCCTCATTCTCGGCGGCGCAATGGCTAGCCCCCTATGCCCGCACGGCGACGCAGTATTTCTATGCCGACGAGGCGGGACTCGAACAACTGCGCTCGGCGTTGAAATTGTCACCGGCATTGAAAGGCGAGAATGCCGTGGTGATGACGCTGGAGGACCATGGTCCGTTCCGCGATACGGTCGAGCCGGCCCCCGGTGTCACCTGCACGAGTCCCGTTCAGACCTACCTCGACCTCGCGAATGCCGGCGAACGGGGCAGGGAAGCGGCCGATCATCTGCGGCAACATCAGCTCGCCTGGCACACATGAAATCCGGTGAACCGCAATCCGCGGTGGACTACGACGATCGCACGACAGCGGCGGTCACCCGAGTGGCGCGATCGGCTTCGATTGCATCGCGCGCAAGTTCGATACGGTAGAGGGCTTCGGGCCGACCTGTGTGCGAAGGTTTGTCGAGGATACCGATGTCCTGCGCGACCGGACGCCCGAACAGCGGCAGCAGGATGCGTTCGGACAGGTCGATGCCTGGCTGCGGGCGCTTGGCTTGCGTCGCTGAGCGTCGCGGCCATATCGCTGCCGGGTTTCCCGCTCGCACGCAAAATGACTCATATACAATTTGCATTCGTCAAACATGCAAACGACGTCAATGGTCAAGAAAGCGGCGACAGTCAGGCGGGCGGCGGCCCATGTCGAGGATGACGGCAGCGAGAACGGGGCCGGGCCGCGGGGGCGGCTGACGGACCAGGCCTATCGGTGGATCGAGGAAGCGATCGTCACGCTGCAGCTTGCGCCTGGATCGTCGGTCTCCGAATTCCAGTTGAGCGAGATGACGGGCATCGGCCGCACGCCGATCCGCGAGGCGATTCAGCGGCTGGCGCGCGAGCATCTGATCGTGGTGCTGCCGCAGCGCGGCCTGCTGGTTCCGCCGATCGACGTGGCCAAGCAATTGCGGCTGCTGGAGACGCGGCGCGAGGTTGAGCGGTTGATCTGCCGCAGCGCGGCTCGCCGTGCCACGGTCGAGGAGCGCCAGGCCTTCCGGCGCCTTGCCGCCGAGTTCGAGCGCGCAGTCAAGAAAGGGGACGAAGTCGCGTTCGTGCGCGCCGATGCGGGTTTCAACGAGCTCTGTCTGCAGGCCGCGCGCAACGAATTCGCCGAAGGCGCGATGCGGTTGATGCATGGGCTGTCGCGCCGCTTCTGGTATTTTCATTACAAGCAGGCCGCCGATCTTCCGGAGATGGCGCGCCTGCACGCCCGTGTTGCTGCTGCCATCGCCGAGGGCGATGTCGATGGCGCGGGCGAGGCGCTCGACGCGCTGCTGGACAATATCGAGGACTTCACCCGCGCAACCGTGCTGGGCGACCGCCGCTAGGGGTTGCGAAGCGCAGCCGGCCCAGGCCATGCAAGACCATTCAGGCATTCGGCCGGCACGGCGCGGGTTTGCAAACAAGGAACCCACCAACGCATGCCACGTCGTCAGACTCGCCAGATCCGCCCGTTTCATCTGCTCCCGGCCCTGCTGTTCAGCCTGCTGACTGCCCCAGCCTTCGCGCAAGCCCCGACGCCGGCCGCGTCGACCGATCCCGTTCCGGCCGCGGTCGAGGTCCGCAATCTGACCACGCCCACCACCTGCGCCGAAGAGGACAACGTCTCCTTCGCGCTGTCGGCACCGTCGATCCAGCGCTTTCGCGTCGAGGCGCTGCATCCCGCCTATATCGGCAAGATTCGCAAGGACAGTTCGGCGCCCGACTTCTCGGGCTGCAATTTCGGCGATACCCCACATCCGACCGATCCGCGCCACACCTTCAAGCCGCGCAAGGTCCGCCTTTATGACGGCAAGGATCTCGCGATCGTGGGCATCACCTTCGACAGCTTCTGGCGGCCGCAGCGCGTGCCGGTCACCGTGGGCGGGCGCAAGGACGGCGGTTTCCATCTGATTCAGTTCTTCGACAAGCGCAAGGGCGCCAAAGGCAAGGTTGTCGAGACCGAAGTGCTGGTGCTCTATCCGTCGGACGGCTACTGGCGTGCCAAGCCGCTGCCGGCCGCCCATCTGCCCGACAACGCCTACGGATCGTCGTTCCTGATGGGGCCGGTGCAGCAGGACCTGCGGCCGATCGTCGATATCGCCCACATCGATATCGATCCGCGCCAGCGCACGATCGGCCTGCGCTTTACGGCCGGTGGCGAGGCGCAGGTGGCGATCCGCGAGATCAGCCGCACGCGCACCGCGCTCGACGTCGCCTTCAACCCGCCGTATCGCACGCAGGCGCCGTTCGCCATGCTGCGCTCGATGTATGTGACCGAGGACAACGCCGACATGAGCCGCGTGGCCTGGCAGGACCCGGCCGGCCAGCGCCGCGATGCCACGGTCGCCGAGGTGTCGAACTGGCAGGCCAGCGATATCCGTTTCGGCCGTACCGTGCCGTCGCGGCACAACACCAGCGCACCGGACATCCGTTTCAGCGATTTCCGTTGATCTGCCTGCACGGCCTGCCGCTTTTGTAATTCCGGCCACCGGAGCGACGTAGCGGCCGGCGTGCCATGGCACCGCCACCGGCGGAACGAAGTTTGCTTGATGACCCGGTTGGTCATGCCGCCGCGCACAGGGTTGCGCCGGGCGGCGTGCGCCGAGCCGCCATCAGGAGACCGCCGTGAACCAAGCCGCCCGTCCCTTTGCCGTCGTCACCGGTGCCTCGTCAGGCATCGGCTTCGAGCTTGCGCGCTGTTGTGCGACGCAAGGTTACGATTTGCTGATCGCCGCGGATGAGCCCGCGATCGACACCGCGGCAGTGGCGCTGCGCGATACCGGCATGGCCGTCGATGCGCTGTGCGTGGACCTGGCCGATCCGGCCGGCGTCGAGGCGTTGTATCAAGCCACGCGCGGACGTCCGGTCGACGTGCTGTGCGCCAACGCGGGCCGGGGACTGGGCCGCGCCTTTCTCGACCAGGACTTTCACGATATCCAGCGCGTGGTGGAGACCAATGTCACCGGCACGCTGGACTTGCTGCACCGCATCGGCCGCGACATGCGCGATCGCCGCACCGGGCGCATCCTGATCACGGGCTCGATCGCCGGCTTCATGCCGGGCACCTATCAGGCGGTCTACAACGCGACCAAGGCCTTCCTCGATTCCTTCTCGTTTGCGCTGCGGCATGAATTGCGCGATTGCGGGGTCACGGTGACCTGCCTGATGCCGGGCGCGACCGAGACCGAATTCTTCGAGCGCGCGGACATGGTCGATACGCGCTTGGGCCAGCAGAAGAAGGACGATCCGGCCGACGTCGCGCGCCAGGGCTTCGAGGCGATGCTGCGCGGCGAAGGCGACGTCGTCACCGGCTGGCAGAACAAGCTGCGCGCCGCGATTTCGAACGTGACACCGGCCGATCTGCTGGCCGAACAGCACCGCCGCATGGCCGAGCCAGGCGGCGGCATCGAGCGCTGAATCTGCCCGAGCGCGAGTTCGCCGCGAGCCAGATCGTCGATACGGACCATTGCATAGCGGCCTCGCGCGTACTAGCGTCGTAGTTGTCGTTCCCCACCGCCGCCGATCCGGCGCCAGATGCGCGCCGGCGGACGCGTTCGCATCCCGGGCACAGAGCCAGCCCTTCCAGCCGATGCCCGACAACAAGGAGACAGCCATGCGACAGCGCACGACCCTCGATCCCGCTTTCCCCGCACCCCCGCCGCGCAGACGTTCCCGCGGCTGGCTGATGATGGCCACCGCCGCGCTGCTGCTGTCCGCGTGCGGCGGCGACGATGACGACGACCACCATGGCCACAAGCCGCCGCCTCCGCAGCCGGTGGCGGGCTGCGAGCTGAACGGCACCACCGGCGGCGAAGTGATCGTACTGCCCGGCGAGCCCGGCGCCCCCGAGGTGGCCACCGGCTACGCGCCGAAGCGCACGGTCTACGCGAAGACCTACATGGCGGTGACCAACAACCCGGTCTCGACCAAGGTGGCCTGCGACATCCTGAAGGATGGCGGCACCGCGGTCGATGCGGCAGTGGCTGCGCAGATGGTGCTGAATCTGGTCGAGCCGCAGTCGTCGGGCATCGGCGGCGGCGCCTTCATCATGCATTACGATGCGCAGACGAAGAAGGTCATCGCCTACGACGGCCGCGAGACCGCGCCGGCCGGGGCCGACGAGAACTATCTGCGCTGGAAGTCCTCGACCGACCAGACCCCGCCGCTGCCCAATGCCGTGCGCAGCGGCCGCTCGATCGGCACGCCGGGCACCTTGCGCGTGCTCGAACTCGCCCATCGCGACTACGGCAAGAAGACGTGGAAGGAGCTGTTCTCGCCAGCGATCAAGCTGGCCACCGACGGCTTCGCGATTCCGCCGCGCATGGCCGCGTCGATCTCCAGCGCCACCACCGTGCAGAACATCAAGCGCGATCCGGAGATGGCCGCCTACTTCCTGAATCCGGACGGCACCCCGCGCGCGGTCAATACGATCCTGAAGAATCCGGCGCTGGCGCAGACCTTCACCGCGGTGGCCGAGGGCGGGGCCGATGCGTTCTACAAGGACGGGCCGATCGCGCGCGCCATCGTCGACAAGATCCGCACGACCTACGACGGCGGCACCACGCCGGGCGTGACCACGCTCGACGACCTTGCCAACTACCAGGCGAAGAAGCGCGAGCCGGTCTGCACCACCTACCGGCAATACGAGATCTGTGGCATGCCGCCGCCGTCGTCGGGCGGCATCGCGGTCGGCCAGATTCTCGGCATCCTGGAGAACTTCGACATGGCCAGCCATGCGCCCACCAGCATGGACCAGAACGGCGGCAAGCCCAGCGTCACCGGCGTGCATCTGGTTGGCGAGGCGGGCAACCTGGCCTATGCCGATCGCAACCAGTACGTCGCCGACACCGACTTCGTGCCGTTGCCCGGCGGCAGCCCGGACACGATGCTCAACAAGAGCTATCTGGCCCAGCGCGCCGGCATGATCAGCCTGACCGCGGCGATGCCGCGGCCCGTGCCGGCCGGCAACTTCGGCGGGGCGCCGATGGGCGCGCCGATCATCGCCGAGCGCGGCACCACGCATCTGTCGCTGGTCGACAAGTATGGCAACGTGGTGGCGATGACCACGACGATCGAATCGGGACTGGGCTCGTACCACATGACCGGCGGCTTCCTGCTGAACAACGAGCTGACCGATTTCAGCGCGGAGCCGGTCGATGCGAACGGTGCGCAGATCGCCAACCGCGTGCAGCCGCTGAAGCGGCCGCGCAGCTCGATGTCGCCGACGCTGGTGTTCGAGCGCAAGGGCGACGGCAGCCGCGGCGACTTCAAGATGACCACCGGTTCGCCCGGCGGTGCCACCATCATCCAATACGTCGCCAAGACGCTGGTCGGCGTGCTGGACTGGAAGATGGACGCGCAGCAGGCGGTGTCGATGATCGACTTCGGTTCGAACAACGCGACGATGATCGTCGGCGGCGAGCATCCGAACGTCGATACCAGCACGCCGCAAGGCGGCCTGCCGGGCGACAACGACCCGCTGGTCAAGGGTCTGCGCAACCTGGGTCACACCGTCAGCGTGGGCAACCAGTCGAGCGGCCTCAGTGCGATCGTGCGCGAGACGATCGGCGGCGCGCCGGCGCTGGTCGGCGGTGCCGATCCGCGGCGCGAGGGCGTGGTGCTGGGCGATACGTTCCGGCCGTGATGGCGGCGCGTTAGCGCGGCAGTGAAGGGGCGGGCCGGGTCCTGTACAGCAGGCCCGGCCCGCTTCGCTTGCAGCGGTGGTTCGGGCCGGCGCCGGCAGCGCCCCGGTACAATGGCCGCTTTCCGCTTGCGCGCTGACTCTTGAATCTCTCGTCCCCATGACCACGCTAGGAACGCCCCTGTCCCCCCGTGCCACCAAAGTGATGCTGCTCGGCTCCGGAGAGCTCGGCAAGGAAGTGCTGATCGCCCTGCAGCGGCTCGGCGTCGAAACCATCGCGGTCGACCGCTACGAGAACGCGCCGGGCCAGCAGGTCGCGCACCATGCGCGCACCATCGCGATGAGCGACCCCGAACAGCTGAAGGCGCTGATCGAGGCCGAGCGGCCCGATCTGGTGGTGCCCGAGATCGAGGCGATCGCCACGCCGATGCTCGAGGCGCTCGAGGCGGCCGGCACGGTGCGCGTGATCCCGACCGCCCGTGCTGCGCGGCTGACCATGGACCGCGAGGGCATCCGCCGGCTGGCGGCCGAGACGCTGGGCCTGCCGACCAGCCCATATCGCTTCTGCGATTCGCTGCAGGAACTGCGCGACGCGATCGACGGCGGCATCGGCTACCCGTGCGTGGTCAAGCCGGTGATGAGCAGCTCGGGCAAGGGGCAGAGCAAGCTTGACGGTCCGCAGGACGTCGAGCGTGCGTGGGAATACGCGATGGCTGGCGGGCGCGTCAGCCACGGCCGCGTGATTGTCGAAGGCTTCATCGATTTCGACTACGAGATCACGCTGCTGACCGTGCGTGCCCGCGGCGCCGACGGCAACATCGAGACGCATTTCTGCGAGCCGATCGGCCATCTGCAGCAGGCCGGCGATTACGTCGAGAGCTGGCAGCCGCATCCGATGCATCCCGCCGCGTTGCAGAAGGCGCGCGAGATCGCCCGTGCGGTGACCGGCGATCTCGGCGGTCAGGGGCTGTTCGGCGTCGAGCTGTTCGTCAAGGGCGAGCAGGTCTGGTTCAGCGAGGTCAGCCCGCGCCCGCACGACACCGGCATGGTGACGATGATCACGCAGTGGCAGAGCGAATTCGAACTGCATGCGCGCGCGATTCTGGGCCTGCCGGTCGATACCGCGCTGAAGAGCCCGGGCGCGAGCGCGGTGATCTACGGCGGCGTGGAAGGGGAGGGCGTGGTGTTCGACGGCGTCGACGAGGCGCTGCGCGTGCCGCGCACCGATCTGCGGCTGTTCGGCAAGCCGGAGAGCTTTACCAAGCGCCGCATGGGTGTGGCGCTCGCCTACGATGGCGATGTCGAGACTGCGCGAGCCAACGCGCGAGAAGCGGCAGGCAAGGTGTTGCCGCGGCTGCCTGGATGATCAGCCGATGATTGGATAGCAACCGCTATTTGCACCCCTCTCCCGCTTGCGGGACAGGGGCTGGGGGAGAGGGCAAGCGCGGCCGCCATGCCGGCGCCGTTGCCCCTCTCCCCAACCCTCTCCCCGATGGGGAGAGGGAGAACACCACCGCGTTGCAGGTGGCGCGCTCATGCGAGAGGGCAAGCGCGGCCGCCATGCCGGCGCCGTTGCCCTTCTCCCCAATCCGCTGCCCGGTGGTGAGAGGGAGAACACCAACGCCGTGCGCTCACGCCGCGGCCCGTTTCGATTGCGCGCTCGTCTGCGCCATCGCCCGCGGCAGCCACATGCCGACCCACAGCCCGCGCGGCAGCGCATTGCGGGCCGCGATGCCGCCGCCGTGCGCGGCGATGCTGGCCATTGCGATGCTGAGGCCAAGCCCCGAGCCTTCGCCATCGGGCCGCCCGTCGTCGCGTACTCGATAGAAGGGCTCGAACAGATGCGGCAGCGCATCGGCCGGCACGCCCGGACCGCCGTCGACGATATCGAGCTCGAGCCGATCGCCAACACTGCGCAGCGTCACGCGAATCGGCGAGGCCGGATCGGTGTGCCGGATCGCATTGCGCAGCACGTTCTCGATCGCACTGGCCAGGCGTACGCGATCGCCCGTCACCATCGCGGGAGGCGGCGCCGTCCATTCGATCGAGACGCCACGCGCCGCGGCCTCGAAGCGCGCGTCCTCGACCACGACCTGCACCACGCCGACCAGTTCCAGCGGCTGCAACGGCAAGCCCTTGGCGCCGAGCCGGGCCAGCGTCAGCGTATGCACGACCAGGCCGTCGAGCCGCTCGATCTCGCGCGCGATCCGATCGAGTTGCACCGACAGCCGGCCATCGTCGCGCCTGGCCAGTTCGGTCGAAACCTGCAGCCGTGCCAGCGGCGACCGCAGTTCATGGGCGATACTGCGCAGCATGCGTTCGCGCGATCTGACCAGCGCTTCGAGCCGCGCCGCCATGCTGTCGAAGTCGCGCGCCAGATGCCCCAGTTCGTCGGCGCGCGCGGCCAGCGCGGGCGGCATGCGCGCACGCAGATCGCCGCCGGCCAGCGCGCGGACCGCCTCGCGCAGGCTCTGCACCGGTGCGGTGACATGGCGCGTCAGCGCCCAGCACAGCGGCGCGCTGACGGCCAGCGCGAACAGGCCGAGCGCCAGCATCACCGGCGACAGATGCAGCATCTCCCAACGCGAGGAGTCGAACGGCAGGAACACCAGCAGCAGATCCTCGCCGTCGGGCAGCGGGATCGCCTGCGGGTCCCACCAGGACACGCTGGCGCCCGGGGCCAGCGGCAGCGTGGCGCGATCGTGGTCGAGCGGCGCGCTCGCGGCGAGCGCATGGCGCGGGCGCTCCAGCGTACTGACCCAGTCATGCACCCGTGTCGGCAGGCGGCGCTCGAGGATGTCGGCGTTGTGCTCGTCGACCAGGTAGATCTGCAGCGCGGAGAAGCGCGAGTCCATCGCGCGCACCCAGCGCTCCAGCCCCGGCCGTCCCTGCGTGCGGGCGATCTGCAGCGCGTCCTGCGTCAGGCTGGCCGGATTGAGACCGTCCAGCGCCTGGAAGCGATACCAGGCGACCGATGCGGTCAGCGCCATGCCGATCGCCACGATCGCGGCCATGCCGGCCCAGAAGGCGAGGAAGTTGCGCCAGAACAGCGGCAGCGATGCCATGGCTCAAGCCACCAGCACGTAGCCGCGACCGCGCTGGTTGCGGATGACCGTCGTGGCCCCGGACCCGTCCAGCCCCAGCTTGCGGCGCAGGCTGCTGATATGCGTATCGATGCTGCGGTCGTAGCGGTCCGGCACGCGCCCCAGCGCGTATTGGCCCAGCTGTTCGCGCGCCACCACCTGTCCCGCCGAGCGCATCAGCATTTCGAGGATCCGCGCTTCCGCGCCGGTCAGCGAGGTCTCGCCATCGGCCTGCGCGACCTTGCCGGAGATCAGGTGCAAGGTCAGCCCACCGACCGTCAGCGTGTCGGGTGCGCTGTCGGGCGTGGCGTCGAAGCGGCGCAGCACCGCGCCGATGCGCGCCTTCAGCTCACGTGGGCTGAACGGCTTGGCCAGATAGTCGTCGGCGCCGAGCTCCAGTCCGATCACGCGATCGGTTTCGTCGCCATGCGCGGTGAACATGATGACCGGGCGCTGCGAACGCGCGCGATGGCGGCGCAGCAGTTCGAGCCCGTTGCCGTCGGGCAGCATCAGATCGAGCAGCGCCAGGTCGTGGTCGTCGCGCGCGAGCAGCGCCTCGCCATCGGAGCCTCGATGCACCACCGAGAATTGCCAGCGCTCCGGCTCGAAGTATTCGCGCAGCATCTGCGTCAGTTCGACGTCGTCGTCGATCAGCAGGATGCGCCTTGGCGCTTCAGGCGAGCGTACTTGCATGCGAATCGGAAAGGGTAGGCACCGTCTCCGTGAGCGGCGATCGAGCCGCGATCGCGCGTCACGTCAAGAAGTGCAAAGAAGTCAAAAGCTGTCCAAAGCCCGTTGATGAGCCCGGCGGACCACATTCTAATATGAGAATGATTGTCATTCACAAGTCCGGTTACCTGTGACGTGCCGGGCATACGGGGAAATCGCGAGCATGGGCAGTAGCAGCAGTAGCAGCAATAGCGGCAATAGGGGCAATAGCGGCAGGAAGGCGGGATCGGCGGGCAGTACGACAACGAGGGGTCAACGCAGGCCGCGCGCCGTGGCACGAGTCGCCGCCACGCTGTGCGCGGGCGGCGCGGCATGGATGGCAGGCGGTGCGTTCGCGCAGCCGGCCGCCAGCGAGGCAAAGGCGCCGGCCGCGCCGGCCATGCTCGAGACCGTGGTGGTCACCGCCTCGGGCTACGAGCAGCAGATCAAGGAGGCGCCCGCGTCGATTTCGGTGATCACGCGCGAGGCGCTGGAGACGGGTGCCTATCGCGATATCCACGATGCGCTGATCGGCGTGCCGGGCGTGGTGGTCACCGGCGGCGCCGACCGGCAGGACATCAGCCTGCGCGGCATGGGCGCGAAGTACACGCAGATCCTGATCGACGGCAAGCGCCAGAGCTCGCGCGAGACCCGCACCAACTCGGACAGCGCCGGCGTCGAGGGCGGATGGACGCCGCCGCTGGCCGCGATCGAACGGATCGAGGTGGTGCGCGGGCCGATGTCGTCGCTGTACGGCTCGGACGCGATGGGTGGCGTGATCAACATCATCACGCGCAAGGTGCCGAAGCGATGGACCGGCGAGGTGCGCACCGATGCCACGCTGCAGCAGCACAGCGCCTCCGGCAACATCTACCAGGGCAACTTCTATCTGGCCGGCCCGCTGCAGACCGATCTGCTTGGATTGCAGCTGTACGGCCAGTACACGCACCGCGAGGAGGACGACATCGCCTACGGCTTGCGCGGCCGCGATACGCGCAACGTGACCGCGAAACTCGCGCTGACGCCGAACCGCAACCACGACATCGTGCTCGAGGCAACCTCGATGCGGCAGAACATCGAGGAGACGCTGGGCCGCACCGTGGCGCCGCTGCCGCCTGGCGCAAGCTGTCCGCGCACCGGCTGCCCGGCATCGTCGGAGACCGACTACCGCAGCGAGAAATACGCGCTGTCGCACACCGGCCGCTGGGGCTTCGCGACCTCGGACAGCTATATCCAGCAGGAGGAGTTCGACAACCGCTCGCGCCGGATGAAGGTCAAGAACCTGGACATGCGCACCAGCTGGACGATGCCGCTTGGCAACCACATGCTGACCGTCGGCGCGAACTATCTGAACCAGCGCCTGAACGACCAGACCGGCAACCAGATCGCGGGCGGGCCGAACCGGGTCGAGCGTTATCAATGGGCGCTGTTCGCCGAGGACGAATGGCGGCTGACAGAGCGCTTCGCGCTGACCGGCGGCCTGCGCATGGACAAGGACGAGAAGTTCGGCGACCACTACAGTCCGCGTCTCTACGGTGTCTGGCAAGTGGCAGACCGCTGGACCGTCAAGGGCGGCGTGTCGACCGGCTTCCGCGCTCCCGACCTGCGCCAGACCGTGGCCGGATGGGGCCAGACCAGCCGCGGCGGCAATATGTACGGCAATCCAGACCTGAAGCCCGAGACCTCGGTCACGCAGGAGATCGGGCTGCTGTACGACAACGGCACGGGCTTCAACGCGGGCTTCACCGTGTTCAACAACGACTTCAGGGACAAGATCACGCGCGTCGCCTGCCCGCTCACGCAATGCACCGACGGGCCGAACCAGTTCGGCGCCAACCCGACGACCTACATGAACGTCGACAAGGCGTACTCGCGCGGCATCGAGGCGAACCTGAAGTGGCCGCTGGCGCGCGACTGGTCGCTGGTCGGCAGCTACACCTTCACCAAGTCCGAGCAGGAAAGCGGCCAGTACCAGGGCCAGCCGCTGAACCAGCTGCCCAAACACCTGCTGACGGCCACGCTGAACTGGCAGGCCACCGGCGCGCTGCGCGCCTGGACCCGCGTCAACTATCGCGGCAAGGAAAGCCAGCCGATTACCGGACCGTCGTCGACTACCGTGGTGGCGCCGTCGTACACCTTCGTCGACCTGGGCGCGACCTATGCGGTCAACAAGAACGTGTCGGTGTTCGCCGGCATCTACAACCTGCTTGACAAGTCGGTGCGCTATGCCGACTACGGCTATGTCGAAGACGGCCGGCGCTACTGGATGAGCGTCTCGGTCAAGTTCTGAGCAGTGCGGGCATGCCGTCGATTCGGTGCACGATGCCCCCCGCGACGCGGGCCTTGCGCCGCGCCCGTGCACACGCGATCGGCGCCGCCGCGCCGCTCAGGCCGCCGGCTCGGCGTGAATCTTCCCCAGCAGCCACTGCAGTCCCGCCAAATGCTGCTGGTCGTGGCTGCACAGGTAATGCACCAGGCTGCGGACCGTCAGCGCTCCATAGCCTTCGAACTCGGCCGTGCGGGCAAGCTGCCGATCGTCCAGGCCGGCGATCAGCGCGACGGTCTTCTCGCGCGCCGCGCGGAAGTCCGCGAGTACCTGCGCGGCGTCGGCCGTCGCATACGCGCGCTCGATCGCCAGCGCGTCGCCGTCGATCGACGGCAGCAGCGGGTGGGTCTCGCTCAGTGCGCGCTCAAGGCGCAGGTGATAGCCGTCGATCTCGATATCGCGAACGTGGCACAGCTGGCCGATCGGGCTGAACGGCTCGCTCGGCACGCCGTCCCAGCTGGCCGGGGACCAGTTGCGATGCGTGGCCGGAACGGCCGCAAAAAAGACTTCCAGTTGGCGCGGGAATTCGCGCAGGGCGGCAAGGGTGGCGGCGTCGATCATGTCGTGGGGCGCTTGTGCCTGGCGTGGTGGAACGCATCGATTGAACCCATCGCGCAATGTACCGAGCCACGGCACACCTGCACAAGGATGACGCCGCTGTTTCCGTCCGGCGGACCGGAACAGAGCCGCGCCGCAGCTATGCGGCCGCCGCCTCGTCGCCGGCCATCCGGTCGATTTGCCGCAACGCCTTCTCGATCTCGTCGGCATCGGTTGGCCTGACCAGCCGCGCCACTTCCTTGCCGTCGCGCAGGAATACCAGCGTCGGCCACAGCTTGATGCGGAACGAGCGGCCGAGCGGACGGCCGCTGCCGTCCTCGACCTTGATGTGCCGCACCTGCTGATGGCGCGAGAAGGCCGAGGCGATCGGCGCCTGCGCGCGCATGCAGTAGCCACACCAGGGGGCGCCGAACTCCAGCACCGCGGCGCCCGGCAGCGCGTCGATATCCTCGCGTGGCGGTTCGATCGCCATATAGGTTTCGGACATGGCCATTTGTCGTCTCCGTCGTTGTCCTCGATATCCCAGAACTAGCGAAATTCACGCCAAGGACGGCTCAAGTGTGCGGCAGGGCTGACGTAAACCCTGAATGAAACCACACTAACATCAGAATTAAGCGTCTACTGAGTCGCTTTTCTGATGATAGCCGTCCCCTGGCCCATCATGAACATCAGTCAACGTCTGCTTTTCACGCTGTTCTTTTCCCTGCTCGCCTTGCTGGTCCTCGGCATCGGCGGCATCTGGCAACTGAACCAGGCCGAACAACGCCTCGAGTACTTCAACGGAAACACGCTGACCAGTGTGCGTCGGCTCAACGCGATCAAGGACAGCACTACCGCGATCCGGGTCCAGCTGTACCGCCACGCGCTGGCCGACGATGCCGGCGCCAAGGACGAAGCCGAGAAGGAAGTCGCCAGGGCGATCGCACGTTTCGACGAGCTGGCGGCCAAATACGAGCGCGAGGACATCTCCAACGATGCCGACCGCAAGCTGCTGGAAGAAGACCGTGCCGCGCTGGCACGCTATCGCGCACAGCATGCCGCGTTCTTCGCGCTCTCGCGCACCAACGACACCGCGGGACTGCACGCGATGCTGTCCGCGGGCGAGCTGCATCTCGCTTCGGCCGCGTTGCGCAAGCAGATCGACGCGCATCTGGACTTCAACAGCAAGATGGGCGACGACGCGGTGAGCGAGAACCAGCGCGCCAGCGCTATCGCGGTGCGCGTGTTCGGCACCGTGATCGGCGTGACCGTGCTGGTGGTCGCCGTGCTCGCATGGCTGCTGTATCGCCGCATCCGCGACAGTCTCGGCGAGATGCAGGCCAGCATGGAGCATGTCAGCGAAACGCTGGACCTGAGCCATCGTTCGCCGGTGCGCCGCCTCGACGAGGTCGGCCGCACCGCGCAGAGCTTCAACGCGCTGCTCGACCGCGTCGCCGCGGCAATGCGCGAGGTGCGGCAATCGAGCGATTCGGTCGGTGTGGCCGCACGCCAGATCGCGGCCGGCAACGCCGACCTGTCGTCGCGCACCGAGCAGCAGGCCGCGTCGCTCGAGGAGACGGCGTCCAGCATGGAAGAGCTGACCACCACGGTGCGCCACAACGCCGACAGCGCTCGCCAGGCCAGCACGCTGGCCGACAACGCCGCCGCCGTCGCGCAGCACGGCCACGTCGCCACCGGCCAGATGGTCCAAACGATGGGTGCGATCAGCACCAACTCGAACCGCATCGCCGAGATCACCGGCATGATCGAGGGCATTGCCTTCCAGACCAATATCCTGGCGCTGAACGCCGCGGTGGAAGCGGCGCGTGCCGGCGAGCAGGGCCGCGGTTTCGCGGTGGTGGCCGGCGAGGTGCGCACACTGGCGCAGCGCTCGTCGACCGCCGCCAAGGAAATCAAGGAGCTGATCGACGCTTCCGTGACGACGGTACGTACCGGGTCGGCGCAGGCCGAAAGCGTCGGCGCGACCATGAACGAGATCCAGCAGGCAGTCAAGCAGGTGTCCGACATCATCGGCGAGATCGCCGCCGCCACCGGCGAACAGAGCCGCGGCATCGAGCAGGTCAACCAGGCGGTCGGCCAGATGGACCAGGTCACGCAGCAGAACGCGGCCCTGGTCGAGGAGGCGGCCGCCGCAGCGCATTCGCTGGATGAACAGGCGA
Organism: Cupriavidus gilardii; assembly: GCF_013347325.1. Taxonomy (NCBI): domain Bacteria; kingdom Pseudomonadati; phylum Pseudomonadota; class Betaproteobacteria; order Burkholderiales; family Burkholderiaceae; genus Cupriavidus; species Cupriavidus gilardii. The sequence goes on from NZ_CP054624.1 coordinate 705,646, forward strand.
CGCGCCTGCTCGACACGGTGGCGATGTTCCGCCTCGCGGCGGGCCATGACGCGGCCATGCCGTCGAAGGCCCCGGCGGCTGCCCGCGCGCAGCTGGCGGCGGCTTGAAGAACTTGAAGGACCTGAAGGACTGAAGGACCTGAAAGGCTAGCTCGCGGCGACCCGCTGTACGGTGCCGCGGTTGCCGTCGACGGCCAGCATGTCGCCGTCGGCGAGCTGCGACAGGATGCCCGGCAGATTGACCACCGCCGGAATGCCGAACTCGCGCGCGACGATCGCGCCGTGCGACAGGTAGCCGCCGGTCTCCATCACCAGGCCGCCGGCGCGCAGGAACAGCGGCGTCCAGGCCGGATCGGTACTGGGGGCGACCAGGATGTCCCCGTTCGCCATCGCGGTCGCCTGTTGCGGACTGCGCGCGACGCAGGCCGGTCCGCGCGCCTGGCCGGCGCCGACCGGCGTGCCGGCCCAGCGCCCGGCGGCCGCGTCGGCTACCGACGCGGCGCTCGGTTCCGCTGACGAGAACACCGCCGGCAACGCGCCCGGCTGTTCGACGATCACCGCAGGCTCGGTCTGCCTGGCCTGCCGCGCCAGCGTGTCGGCCCGTCGTGCCGCGCGCTGGGCGGCGTGCTGCAGTGGCAGGTGCCCTTCCGCGGCAGCGAGCAGTTCGGATGCGGTCAGATGGAACACATCGTCGGGCCGCTTCCATCCGGCATGCTCACCCCCATGGGCCAACCGCGTGCCCAGCGCCAGCGCGGTGCGCCGCACTGCTTCCAGATACCGCATCAACGCACTGCGCGCCGCTTCGCGCTGATTGCATTCGCGCGTGGCCACCCGCACCATCCGCCGCAGCAGCGGCAGCATCGCGGGGCGGGCCAACGGCGGGATCGCGGTACGCAGACGCTGCCATGCCTGGCGCGCGGCATCGCGCTGGCGCTGCCGCACTGCGTCGGCGTCGCTGCCGATCATGCCGAGCACGGTATCGAGCAGATAGTCGGGCGCCTCGCGCCAGCGCGGTTGCCGCACGTAGCTTTCCGCGGTGGCCCGATGGCCGTAGCGATCCAGGAACTCGGCGAACGCGCGCCGGAATGGGCTGTCCGCAGGCAGTTGCTGTGCCCACTGCGCGCCGATCCGCTGCGGACTGCGCAGCCACGCCAGCGCTTCGGCGTCGGCCGCGGCCGTTTCCGCCAGCGCGATCAGTGCGTAGCCCTGCTGCGCTGTCACGCTCGGCTCGCCCCCGGCCATCAAGGCCGCCGTCACGGCATAGCCTTCGCCGGGGCAGTACTTGTCGACCAGATCGACGAGCCCTGCCAGCGTGCCGCCGGCCGACCCCTGCAGGAAGAACAGCGGATCGGCCTGCGCCACCGTGCGGAACTGTTCGCGCAGCAGCCCGGCCAGCGCGGCGGGCTCGTCCGGCAAGGCTTGCTCGCGCCACTGACGCGCCTGCTCGGCGGCGCGCGCCAGGGCGGCCTCGCCGAGACGCCGTTGGCCCGGCGAGCGCGCCAGATACCGCAGCATGCGCAGGCCGCGTGCAAGCCGGTCGCGCGGGCCCGGCGGCGGCACGACGATTTCCGGCTGCGTGCCGCCGAGCAGGCGGTTGACGGCGTCCGGACGCACACCCAGCGCGTCGTAGCACTCCCATTGCATCAGCGACACGTCCAGATACAGCCTGCCGTCGAACAGCGCCGCGTGCTCGGTCCCGGGCAGGATCGGATAGCCGGACAGCGCGAAGCCCAGCGTCAGCATCCGGTTGGCCATCGTGCGGCAGCCGTGCCAGTCAAGCGCGGACAGCGGGTCGGGCATGATCTCGCGGGTATTGCCGCGCGACCAGTAGCGCGGCTGCTCGCGCAGTGCCGGATAGGTGTGCCGCGCCCGCGCGGTGACGGGCCGCGCCTGCACGATCCAGAAACGCTCGCCGTCCCAGACCCATTCGATGTCGTAACGGGGATTGGCGAAGTCGAGCGCGCCGGCGGCGTCGCGCGCCAGTTCGCCGAGCGCAATGGCCTGCGCATCGGACAGTACCGCCTCGGCGGCCCGCTGCGCAGGCGTGTCGATTACCGTGGTGCCGCCGCCGGACAGCAGCTGCGTCATCCGTTGTTTGCCGCCCAGGCGGCGCGCGATGACACGCAGCGCATCGCCGCCATCGGTGCTTTCGTTGCTCTGCAGCCGGTATTCGTCGCCATCGGCCTGCCCGCCGACCAGCGCTTCACCGAGCCCCCAATGCGCGTGGATCAGCATCTGGTCGTCGCGGCCGGACAGCGGATCGCAGGTAAAGGCGATGCCGGCCGCCACCGCCGGCAGCAGCGGCATCACGACCACCGCCATCGCCGGTGCTTCCCCATCGAGGCCGAGGCGTTGCCGGTAGGCGAGCGCCGCCGGCTCCCACACCGAATCCCATGCCGCCTGCACCGCCTCGGCGACGGCATCGACGCCGGTGACGTTCAGCCGCGACAGGTGGATGCCGGCGAACGAGGCCTGCGCCGAATCCTCCTGCGGGGCCGACGAGCGGATCGCCAGCGGGGTCCGTTCCCACCCACGCACTGCCAGCTCGCGTGCCAGCGCGTCGCGCAGCGCCCGCGGCACCGGATCGCCGGCCCGCCGGCCGCGGCTGGCATCGGCGTGGATCACGAAGCCATCGGGCACCGGCACGCCGAGCCGCGCCATCAGCGCCAGTTGCCAGCCCTTGCCGCCGGCGGCAGCCGGCCCTTGCGCGGCCGCGGCGGGCCAGTCGAGCAGCAGGGCGCTCATGGTGCGCGCTCCGGCTCGGCCGCGCGTGCCGCGCCGTGGAAGAACAGGTCGACGATGGCCGCGAACTCGGCGCGCAGGTCGCCGGCGGGCGCCGCAAGCCAGCGCATCAGCGCGCCCAGGTAGAGATGGTGGAACAGCGTCGCCAGTTGTCCCGACGGCAGGTCGCGCCGCAGTTCGCCGCTCTGCTGTCCCGCCGCCATCAACGCATCGAAGGCGAGGTCCATGCCGCTGCGTCCCGGCGCGCCTTCACCGTCGCCCTGCTCGAAGCGGCCCGGTCCGAGATCCAGAAAGCGGAAGCGCAGGTAGTGCGGCAGGTAGCCGCGGCGCGCCTCGCACCAGTCGGCCGAGGCCGACAGCAGATAGCAGAGCCGTGCCTGGAAGCTGCCCAGTCCCTCCAGCGCGCCGCGCAATTGCTGAAGCCCGGCGGCCAGCTCGCCGTGGAACTGATGGGCCAGCAGCGCCTCCTTGACCGGAAAGTGGTTGTACAGCGTGCCCTTGGCGACATCGGCCTGCGCGGCGATCTGCTCCATCGTCACCGCCTCGTAGCCATGCGCCTCGAACAGATCGAAGGCGGTGGCCGCCAGATGGTCCAGCGTCTGGTAGCGCTTGCGCTGACGCCGCCCCGCGGGCGGCGGGGCGGCGCTGGCGTCGATGGGCGGGTCGAACGGGGTCCGGATGGGGCGCTGAGGCGAGGTTTCCATTTGCACGTCGCTTAAATTTGAACGTCGTGCAATTTTATGCTCCGTTCTCCTCTTGTCAAGGCATTCGATGACGGCTTACGCCGTCGTCTCGGCCTCCGTGTCGCCGATGTAGACGACCTTCTCGGTCATCGGATCGAACGGCAGCGAGCCGTGCTCGTGCACCACCAGCCACCGGCCATTGCGCTTCTGCAAGCAGACCGTGATGCGGATCCAGGTGCCGCCGGCCGGATGGTCGGGCTCGTCCACCGGCGCGATGCGGCTCAGGCAATGGCAGAAGGCCAGGTCCGCGCCAACGGTCAGCACGATGTCCTTGCGCTCGGACCGGAAGCGCCGGGGCAGATACGGAAAGCAGGCTTCCCACGTGGCGCGGTACGCGTCCACGCCTTGCAGCGCGTAGGGCGGCTTGACGTCGAACAGCGCCACATCGGGCGCATAGTTGGCCGTCATGGCGGCGGCGTCGCGCCGTTCCAGCGCGCGGGCCCAGTCCTCCATCATCTGCCTGATGGTGCGTTCATCGGTCTGCTCGTCCTTGCTGATGCTCATGATGGGCTCCTTGTCGGTTCGGTTGCGAACCCGCTTCCGGGGCCTGTCGGTACGGCCCGCGGAGCGGCTCCTATCCCTTTGTCGAGTGGGAGCGTCGCAATTCGACAATCGTCGATCCCCCGTCGCCGCCGAGCAGGCGAGGGCCCAGTGGCTTGAGGCACCCTCGACAAGACACCGGGTCCCCGCCCGCGTGGGGCGCCGGAATTTTCGTGTCTTAAAATGCACAGAACCGGGTTTGCCACCGCTGGCAGCGGCGGCAATCGCGCCGATACTTGCTGGAAGACCTGTCAGGTCGCAAACCATCGAGGAGTGCGTCATGAGAAGGGTTCGCCTTGTCGTCGTGCTGGGTGCCGTCACGCTGCTGGTCGGCGGGTGCTTTCTGCTGGGCATGGGTGACCGCGCCACGCTGACGGTGGCGCAGGGCACCGGTCCGTCGCCGACCCTGCCGCCGCCGAACAAGACGCTGTTGCCTACCGTGGACATCGCGCCGGCGATCGGCTGGCCGGCGGGCGCCCGGCCGACACCCGCGCCGGGGCTTGCAGTGACGGCCTTCGCCGACGGGCTCGATCATCCGCGCTGGCTCTACGTGCTGCCCAACGGCGACGTGCTGGTGGCCGAGTCCAATGCACCGCCCAAGCCGGAATCGGGCAAGGGCATCCGCGATTGGGTCATGAAGCTGGTGATGAAGCGGGCCGGCGCCGGCACGCCCAGCGCCAACCGCATCACGCTGCTGCGCGATACCGACCGCGACGGCGTCGCGGACAAGCGCTCGGTGTTCCTGCAGGGCCTGAACTCGCCGTTCGGCATGGTGCTGGTCGGCAACGACTTCTATGTCGCCAATGCCGATGCGCTGATGCGCTTTCGCTATCGCCCCGGCGCCGACCGTATCGACGAACCCGGCGTCAAGGTCGTGGATCTGCCCGCCGGCATCAACCACCACTGGACCAAGAACGTGATCGCCAGCCACGACGGCCGCAAGCTCTACATCACGGTCGGCTCCAACAGCAACGTCGGCGAGAAGGGCATGGAGATCGAACAGGGGCGCGCCGCGATCTGGGAGCTCGATCGCGCCAGCGGCAAGATGCGGCTGTATGCGACCGGCCTGCGCAATCCGAACGGACTGGCCTGGGAACCCGTGACCGGCCAGCTGTGGACCGCGGTCAACGAGCGTGACGAAATCGGCAGCGACCTTGTTCCGGACTACATCACCGCGGTGCGCGATGGCGGCTTCTATGGCTGGCCATACAGCTACTGGGGCCAGCACGTCGACGTACGGGTCAAGCCGCAGCGGCCCGAACTGGTGGCCACCGCGCTGGTGCCCGACTATGCGCTCGGTCCGCACACCGCATCGCTGGGAATCACGTTTGCCGACGGGCTGCGCTGGCCCGAGCCGTTCCGCGAAGGCCTGTTCGTCGGCCAGCATGGCTCGTGGAACCGCAAGCCCAAGAGCGGCTACAAGGTGATCTTCGTCCCGTTCCGCGGCGGCGTGCCCAAAGGCGAGCCGATCGATGTGCTGACCGGCTTTCTCGATGCTTCGGAGCATGCCCATGGCCGCCCGGTCGACGTCAAGGACGATCGCCGCGGCGGACTGCTGGTGACCGACGATGTCGGCAACGTGGTCTGGCGCGTCACCGCGATGACGGCAAGACGCCGATGAGGAGCGGTGCAGCGGCATGGGCGGCCGGTGTCTTGCTGCCGCTGTCGGGATGGGCCGGTGCACAGCATGCGCCCGATGCGCCGGCGCCGGCCGCCGAGCGCGCGCTGGCGCCGGTGGTCGTGACCGCCACGCGCGTCGATGCCCCGGTGTTCGATACCCCTGCATCGGCCGACGTGGTTTCGGGCGGCGCGCTGCGCGACGACAGGCCGCAGATCAATCTGAGCGAAGGGCTCGGCGCCGTGCCGGGCCTGCTGGCCAAGGACCGGCACAACTACGCGCAGGACCTGCAGTTGTCGATCCGGGGCTTCGGTGCGCGTTCGAGCTTTGGCGTGCGCGGTCTGCGGCTGTATGTCGACGGCATTCCCGCGACGATGCCCGACGGGCAGGGGCAGACCTCGAATATCGACATCGCGTCGATCGATCGCGTCGAGGTATTGCGCGGCCCCGCCTCGGCGCTGTACGGCAACGCATCGGGCGGTGTGATCCAGGTCTGGACCGAGCCCGGTGCGCGGCCGCCGCTCGTCGAAGGCAGCGTCGGCGCCGGCAGCTACGGCACGTGGCGCTATGGCCTGAAGGCCAGCGGCGCGCCCGCGCAAGGGGAGCCGGGCCTGGATTATCTGGTCAGCGCCTCGCGTTTCACCACCGAGGGGTATCGCGACCACAGCGCGGCGCGCAAGAACCTCGGCAATGCGCGGCTGACGTGGCGACCCGATGCCGACAGCAGCTGGACGCTGGTGGCCAATGCCGTCGAGCTGAGCGCGCAGGACCCGCTCGGGCTGACACGGGCGCAGTTCGACGGCGCGCCGCGCTCGGCGCCGCTGGCCGAACAGTTCGACACGCGCAAGACGGTGCAGCAGGCGCAGGGCGGCCTGCGTCACGAACGCCGGATCGACGCCGACAACACGCTGATGGCGATGGTCTACTACGGCCGGCGCGAGACCCGCCAGTTCCTGTCGATTCCTCCGGCGGCGCAGCGCAGCCCGTTGTCGGCCGGCGGTGTCATCGATCTGGCGCGCGACTACGGCGGCGCGGACCTGCGCTGGACGCACCGTGGCCAAATTGGCCGCATGCCGCTGACGCTGATCGGGGGGCTCGCCTACGACTCGATGGAGGAAAGGCGCCGCGGCTACGAGAACTTCATCGGCAGCACGGAACAGCCGGTGCTCGGCGAGCAGGGCGGCCTGCGGCGCGACGAGCGCAATACCGTCTGGAATTTCGATCAGTATCTGCAGGCATCGCTGGACGCGAGCCCGCGCTGGACCGTCGAAGCGGGATTGCGCCACAGCACGGTGCGCTTCTCGTCGAGCGATCGCTATATCGTCGGCGCCAATGGCGACGACAGCGGCGCCGTGCGCTACGACAAATGGTTGCCGGTCGGTGCGGTGCGCTATCGCGCCAGCGAATCGCTGAATCTGTATGCGACCGCGGGACGCGGCTTCGAAACGCCAACGCTGAACGAGATCTCGTATCGGCCCGACGGTTCGGCCGGCCTGAATTTCGCGCTGCGCCCGGCCACCAGCACCTCGGTGGAGATCGGCGCCAAGCACAAGCTTGCCGGCGGCCTGCTGACGGCGGCGCTGTTCCAGACCCGCACCGATCAGGAGATCGTCACCGCCACCAGCAGCGGCGGCCGGGCCAGCTATCGCAATGCCGGCCGCACGCTGCGCCAGGGCGTGGAACTGGGCTGGAGCGGCGCGCTGCGGCGGCATTGGCAGGCGCAGCTCGCGTACAGCTATCTGGATGCGACCTTCCGCGACACGGTGCCGCCCGGCATCGTCGCCGGCAACCGTCTGCCCGGCACCGCGCGCCACGCTGTCTATGGATCGCTCGCCTGGGCCCCGCCGCGCGGCTGGCGCGCCGGCATCGATCTGCGCTACCTGAGCGCCGTGCCGGTCGACGATCGCAACAGCGATCGCGCGCCCGGCTATTTCGTGACCGGCATCCACGCCGGTTACACCATGCCCGTCGGCCGCTGGACCCTCAATGCGTTTGCGCGGATCGACAATCTGTTCGATCGCCGCTATGCGGGATCGGTGATCGTCAACGATGGCAATGGGCGCTATTTCGAGCCGGCGGCCGGCCGCAATGCGTTTGCCGGCGTATCGCTGTCGTATGCGTTCTGATTCCCCATCGCGGTAAATGCTCCGTTAATTGGAGGCGGCGGAAAAAAGCAAGAGCGTTCGCAAAAATGGATCGGTGTTTCAGGTCTTACAATATGTCACGCCTTTCCAGAGGGGCGGGAAATTATGCTCAAGATTCCCCATAAGGAAATCAAGGAGAGGGAAATGAGAACCAATTTCAAATACCGGGGGCTTGCATTCGGCGTCGCCGCTTCCGCTGCAATCCTGGCCGCCTGCGGTGGCGGCGGCGATGACGATGGCGGCGGCACCGGTACGCTCAGCGTGTCGATGACCGATGCGCCGGCCTGCGGCTTCGACCATGTCTTCGTCACCGTCGACAAGATCCGCGTCCATACCAGCGCCAACGCCGAGGATGGCACCGGCGGCTGGGCCGAGATCGATGTCAATCCCTCCCGCCGCATCGATCTGCTGTCGCTGCAGAACGGCACGCTGACCAAGCTGGGCCAGACCGTGCTGCCGGCCGGCCAGTATCAGCAGGTCCGCCTCGTGCTCGATCGCAATACCGGCAATTCGCTGGCCAATTCGGTGGTGCCGACCGGCGGCGCCGAACAGCCGCTCGATACGCCGAGCGCCACGCAAAGCGGTTACAAGATCATCCGTCCGTTCACCGTGCAGCGCGACACGCTGGTCGACCTGGTGCTGGACTTCGACGCGTGCCGCTCGATCGTGCAGCGGGGCAACGGCTCCTATGCGCTGAAGCCGGTGGTGACCGCGGTGCCGCTGGTGGTCAGCGGCGCGATCCAGGGCTACGTTTCGCCGGCGCAGGCGGGCGCCACCGTCTATGCCCAGCAGAATGGCGTGACCATCAAGGGTACGCTGGCCGACAGCAATGGCGCCTTCACGCTGTCGCCGCTGCTGCGCAGCAGCGATGCGGGCAACTACAGCGTCGTGGTGGTGCAGAACGATCGTGCGACCGGCGTGATCCAGAACGTGCCGGTCACCGCGCAGGCCACCACCACGGTGTCGACCTCGGCGGCGCCGATCGCGCTGCCGGCCTCGCCGATGCGCCGGATCACGGGCGCGGTGCTGCCCGCCTCCGCGCAGGCCTTCGTGCAGGCGAAGCAGAATGTCGCCGGCGCTCCGATCGAAGTGGCCGTCGCCAATGCGAACTTCGATACCGGCGCTTATCAGTTGAACGTGCCCAACGCCGCGCCGCTGGCAGGCACCTATCAACCGACGCTGCCGATCGTGCTGAGCGCGGATACCGCCGCGGCAGGCAGGTACACTGTCACGGCGACATCGATCACTGGCGCCACGCTGAGCACCGACCGCGACGTGTCGGCGGCCGATGCGACGGCGAACTTCCAGTTTTGATGAGCTGAACCCACAGATGGACGACAAGGAAAATATGATGAAGTCGATGAAGGCAATTTGCGCGCTGCTGCTCGGCGCCGGCACGATGCTCGGTGGCTGCGCCGTCTATACCCCGCACGGTGCGGTGGTCACGCCGGGCGCGGTCGTGGTCGATCCGGGTCCCGGCCCGTATCACTGCCCGCCGGGACAGGCCAAGAAGGGACGCTGCTGATCGCGGCGACAGGTTGGCGATCCGCCGACCGCCACGGTAAGGATGGGCCTGCGGGCCCATCTTTTTTTGCCTGCTTTTGCCAATACGGCCGGTGGCAATTGCTCAATCGCGGATCAGCTTGTCGAGCTTGCCGTGGACGCTGGCCCAGACCTCGTGCTCCGGCAACGGCCCCTTTGCCTGCGTCAGCCGTTTCCATTCCGGCTTGCGGGCCAATTCCGCGTTGATGGCAACGAAATGGCGCTGGTCGTCGGGAAGCATCTCTTCGGAATAGATCGCGCCCACCGGACATTCGGGCACGCACATCGAGCAATCGATGCATTCGTCCGGGTCGATCACGAGGAAATTCGGCCCTTCGTGGAAACACGACATCGGGCAGACTTCGACGCAATCGGTATAGCGGCACTGGATGCAGGCATCCGTTACGACAAACGTCATGGGGCAACGCGCAAGAACGGCGGGGACAACGAAAAACCCGATGCTAGCGCGCGAGCCGGCGGATGTGCCGGCCCGGGTTTGTGCGACACCATCAAGAACTTTCAAGCCATGCGATGACGCGGGCGGGCGCCTGCCGGACCGCCAATAAAAAGGTTCATCGAGGAATACCGGGGAAGGCAGCGCGGATTTTGAGGAAGAAGTACTCCTCATCGCGATAGCCGTAAGCGCGCCGCTTGATGACCTTGATGGTGTTATTGATGCCTTCGACGACGCTGGTGTTCAGCGGGTGCCGGCACCGGGCCACAATGCCGTGCCAGTAGCCGCTCAAGCGATGGGCGAACTGCTGTAACGGACCAATACCGCTTTGCTGCGCTTGCTCAAACCAGTTGTGCCATGCCCGCTGCGCCCATCCCGGGCGGCGGTAGAACCACAGCCGCTTGAGTTCGTCGCGCAGGATGTAGACCGTCATCAACGGTCGGTTCGCAGCCAACACCTCGTTCAGATGAATGGCCTGACCCTCGCTCAGATTGGCCCGATTGCGCAGCAGGAGCCAACGCGTCGACTTCAGAACGCGTCGCGCCTGCCTGTCGTGGCGTAGCCGATTGGCTTGATCGACCCGAACCCGATCAATGACCTCGCGTCCATATTTGGCCACGATATGGAACAAGTCATAGACGACTTCGGCCTGCGGGCAATGCTCGCGGATCTCGAGTTCATATGCCGTCGTCATGTCGATGGCAACCGCTTCAATCCGCTCTGCCGCGCCCGCTGGCAGTTGCTCGAAGAAGGCGCGCGCCGTCTCGCGTGAACGGCCCTTGCCAATCCACAGCACCTGCCGGCCGATCGGGTCCACGACGACCGTGGCGTAGCGGTGGCCCTTATGCAGCGCAAATTCGTCCATCGCCAGATAGCGGATGTTGGCCCAGTCCGGCTCCGTCACCGCCTCGCGCAAGCGCGCCTTGTCGATGGACTTGATCGTGTGCCACCCAAGCTCATAGAACGCGGCGACAGCGCGCACCGAGCAGTCGCGCAACAGTCGACCACAAGCCTCGGCCAGGCGCGCTGTCACGCGCTGATAGCGCCCGAGCCAATCCAGCCGCTCCAGCCGCGGGCCGCCACATTGATCACACCAGACACGCCGGCGCGGCACGTGTAGAACGACGCGATAGTCGAAAATCGGCAGGTCTCGTACCCGCCGAACGGTGGTCTCGTGTACCTGCTTGCAGCGCGCGCCGCATTCCTGGCAGTGCATGACCTTGCTGGTCGGCTTCAGATAAAGCGATAGCGTCCGACTGTCGCCTTCGGGCCAGACTACCCGCTCAAGACGGTATCCGGTCCAGCAACCCAGCGCCTGCAACGTCTTCCGATCCAGCATTCCCGCTCCTGACCCCTGAAATAACAGGCATCAAGCATACGAAAAACCGGAACCCTTCACGGAATTCTGCGAAGAACCAATAAAAAGGGGCCGGTAATACTACCGGCCCAACGTCCTTGCACCCATGAAGAAGACAAGGTCGATATGATCGTTCGCGCGGCGGCGCGCCCTGGCGCCGCCGCATGCCCGCATGGCGGGCGTTCGAGGCTTCGCTTAGAAGCGGTGACGCATGCCGATCGTCACGCCGGTCTGGTTCTCGCCGGCCTGGGCGGTACCAGCGCCGTTCAGGCCCCGGTCCGAACCGTCCTTGTTGCGCACGTAGCCGACGTTCAGGTAGACGTCCGTGCGCTTGGACAGCGAGTAGTCGGCGGACAGCACGAACATCCACGGATCGGCACCGGTGTTCTTGGTGTCTTCGTAGTAGGCCGCGCCGGTCAGGCTGAAGGCCGGGGTGAACTTGTAGCGAGCGCCGGCCCAGTACAGGTTGCTGCGGGTGCTGGTGTCGGTCAGCGCGCCGAGGCCTTCGTCGCGCATCCAGCGATAGCCGGCGAACACCTTGGCGGCGCCGAATTCGTAGGCGGTACCGACCGCCAGGCGCTTGGCCGCGCGGTCCTGCAGCGCGACGGTGGCGCCCTGGTACTGGTCGTAGGCGGTGCCGATCGAGAAGCCGCCCGCTGCATACGACAGGCCGCCGCCGAACTGGCGCGCCACCTTGGCTTCGCCCGGCACTTCACCGTTGTTGTCGCGGCCGAAGCTGTAGAAGCCCGTCGCGGTCAGGCCACCGAACTTGCCGGTGTACTTGATGTTGTTGTCGGCGCGGCCGTTGAATGCCGAATCGACGCTGTTCAGCGAGTAACGCGGACCGACGCCCATCGGGTCGAAGGCGCCGAACAGGTCGTACAGCGCGTTCTGCTGACGGCCCAGCGAGATGGTGCCGAAGTTGCCTTGCAGGCCGACATAGGCGGCGCGGCCGAACAGGCGACCGCCCTGGGCCGAACGGCCGGTGTCGATGTCGAAGCCGCTTTCCAGCACGAACAGACCCTTCAGGCCGCCGCCCAGGTCCTCGGTGCCGCGCAGACCCCAGCGCGAGCCCGACAGGTTGCCCGAGTTCATGCGCACGGCGGTGTCGCCGCCGCCGGCACTCGGCGCGTTGCTGATGACTTCGATGCCGGCATCGACGATGCCGTACAGCGTGACGTTGGTTTGGGCGGACGCTGCGCCGGAGGCGGCGGTGGCAGCGGTCGCGGCCAGCGCGAGGAGGGCTTTCTTCACGGTGTGTTCTCTTTTGACTGGTGATGGAAGACTGAAGAGGTCTGCCGCCGGCAGCGTGGCGCGGGTTCGACCCGTGAACCCCTGCCGGCGCAAACGGGGGCGATCTTCGCTTGCTTTTATGACACCTATAAGTAAGGTGAAAATCACGTTGTAAAAAAGCCGCAGTGCCATCCCGTTACGGCGTGCGGGGTCCGTGAAGACTTCGGATCAAACAGAGATGAAAAAGGGCGAAGCGCCGTCGCGCTTCGCCCTGGTGGCCATTCACGGCGAGCGACGGCCCGCGGCGGTTCAGCCGCCCTTGGCCAGACGGCCTTGCATGCGCTTGGCGCGATCGGCCGAGCCCGGGTGCGAATCGAACATGCCGGACTTGCCGCCGTCGAGCTTGGCCAGCTTCTCGAAGGCCGTCACCAGGCCCTGGCGATTGGCCTTGTGCCGTATTGCCCCTGGATTTTTATTGATTCGAATCAAGCGTGCCCGACGAATAAAGGCGGCGCATTGTACGATCGTTTTATATTCGGATTGCAAACAACGGTAATAGAAAAAACGCCGGTCAGGCCGGCGCTTTGTTGGAATCGCGGCGCAATTCAACGCTTGCGATTGACGAATTCCGCCATATAACGCTGCGGCTCGCCGGTATCGAACGCACTGCCGAATTCCGCGACGCTGTTGGCGATTGCCGTATCGACCGGCTGATCCTCCCATTCGCGCAGCAGCCGCTTCTGCTGGCGCACGACTGTCGGCCCGAAGCCTGCCAGCAGCAGTGCAACCCGCTCGACTTCGGCATCGAGCTCGGCCAGCGGCACCACGCGATGCACCAGCCCCCACGACAGCGCCTGCGCGGCATCGCACAGCTCGCCGGTCAGCAGCATCCAGGCCGTGCGGGCATTGCCGATCAGGCGCGGCATCAGCGCGGCGTGAATCACCGACGGAATGCCGACCTTGACCTCGGGCATGCCGAGGTTCGCGTTGTCGCCTGCGATCCGCAGGTCGCACGCCAGCGCCAGTTCCAGTCCGCCGCCCAGGCACCAGCCCGGCATGCGCGCGATCACGGGCACCGGGCAGTGCCGCACGGCGTCGCACAGCGCGCGCAAGCCGGAGATGAAGCGCTCGGCGCTGTCCCGCGTCAAGCCGGCCATCTCCTTGATGTCCGCGCCGCCGATGAATCCCTTGTCGCCGGTGCCGCGCAGGATCAGCACGCGCACCCGGGGGTCGGCGGCCAGCGTGCGTACCGCCTCGGTCAGCGCGGCGATCACCGGCGTGCCGAGGATATTGAGCGAGCCGGCCTCGCTGATGGTCAACGTGGCAATGCCGCGCGCGTCGACGGCGACGGCGGCGTGGCGGCCCGGATCGGCAACCGGTGTGGCGGTGGTGCTCATGGTGTCCTCACTGCAGTTTGGCGAACTGGATCTTGTCGACGACGCGTTTCCAGTGCTGGTTTTGATTGCGGATCAGGTCGGCGAAGGCCTTGCGCGAGGTCCACGCCGGAATCGCGCCCTGCTTCTCGATGGCGGCGATGACCTCGGGATCGGCCAGCGCCTGGCGCACCGCGTCGTTGAGCTTGTCCAGGATCGCATCGGGCGTGCCGGCCGGGGCGCCGAGGCCGAACCACGATGGATTGTTCATCGCCGGCAGTCCGGCCTCCGCGTAGGTCGGCACATCGGGCAGCAGCTTCAGCCGCTGCCTGGCGGCCACTGCCAGCGGCTTCAGCCGCTTGCCCTGGATCAGCCCCGACGAGGACGGAATATTGTCGAACACCACCTGGATCTGTCCGGCCACCGCGTCGTTCAGCGCCGGTCCCAGGCCCTTGTAGGGGACATGCAGCATGCGCGTGCCGGTCTCGCTCATGAACAGCTCGCCGTTCATATGGCTCAGGCCGCCGTTGCCCGAGGAGCCGAACGAGTATTTGCCGGGGTTGGCCTTCAGCAGCTTGATGAAGGAGGCCACGTCGGTCGCCGGGAACGAAGGGTTGACCACCAGCACGTTGGGCACGTCGGCCAGGTTGCTGATCGGCGCGAAGTCCTTGACCGGGTCGTACGGCGTCTTCACGTAGACGTTGGGATTGACCGCGTGCGAGCTCTCGACCTCCATGACCAGCGTGTAGCCGTCGGCCGGCTGCTTGGCCGCATAGGCGCTGCCGACCGCGCCGCCGGCGCCGGGCCGGTTTTCCACCACGACCGGCTGCGCCAGGATGGCGCCCATCTTCGTGCCGACGATCCGCGCCAGGATGTCGGTGGTGCCGCCGGCCGCGTAGGGAACGATCAGCTTGATCGGCTTGCTGGGATAGCTGTCGGCATGCGCGTGCGTGGCGACGGCGGCGATGGCGAGGATCGCCGCGAACGACGGAATGGATTTGCGCGCGGCGGCGCGACGCGAATGTTTCAAGGGTGTCTCCTCGTGGATGTTGGTATGGGACGAAAGAAATCAGGCGCTGTGCTCGCCAAGCAACGGCGGCGCGGCGAGCGAAGTGGTCGGTGCGTCGGTCGTGGTGGTCGGCGAACCCGGCAGCATCGGATTGCGCACCATCGGAATGCGGCCGAGCACCGGATGCTCGGCGTACTGCAGCAGGCCGCGATGCCGGACCTGCGGATGCGCGAACACTTCCTCGATCGAGTGGATCGGCCCCCAGGGTACGCCGGCGGCATCGAAGGCGTCGGTCCATTGCCGGCGCGAGCGGGTTGCAAAGACCTGCGCGAGCAGGACCCGCAATGCCGGCAGATTGGCGATGCGCGCGCTGTTGGTCCGATAGCGCGGATCGGCCGGCAGGTCGGCGAGACCGGCCACCTCGCAGAAACGCGCGAACTGCGCATCGTTGCCGATCGCCAGGATCAGATGGCCGTCCGCACAGCGGAATACCTCGTAGGGCGCGCAATTCGGGTGGGCATTGCCGCTGCGCGGCGGATTGCGGCCCGAGAACAGATAGTTGGCGCCCTGGTTCGCATTGAGCGCCACCGCGACATCGAGCAGTGCGATGTCCAGATGCTGTCCCGCACCGGTGGCCTGGCGCTGGAACAACGCGGCCAGCACCGCCGACGTGGCATACATGCCGGTGCTCAGGTCGACGACCGCGACGCCGGTGCGCAGCGGTCCCTCGCCGGGCTCGCCGTCGGGCTGGCCGGTATAGCTCATCAGCCCGCCCATGCCCTGGAACACGTAGTCGTAGCCGGGCTTGTCGGCCATCGGGCCGCTTTGGCCGAAGCCGGTGATCGACAGGTAGACCAGCCGCGGGTTGCGCGCCTGCAGGCTCGCGTAGTCCAGCCCGTAGCGCCGCAGCGTGCCGGCCTTGAAGTTCTCGACCAGCACGTCGGCCTCGTCGGCCAGCGCCAGGATGGCGGCCTTGCCCTCGGCGGTGGTGAAGTCGATCGCCAGCGAGCGCTTGCCGCGATTGCAGCAGGCGAAGTACGCGGACATCCGTTCGCTGCCGTCGGCCGATTGCAGATAGGGCGGGCCCCAGCCGCGCGTATCGTCGCCGCGCTCGGGGTGCTCGATCTTGATGACCTCGGCGCCGAGGTCGGCCAGATTCTGGGTACACCAGGGCCCGGCAAGGATTCGGGACAGGTCCAGCACCTTGATGCCGGACAGGGCCTTGTGCAGCATGGGGTCTCCGCGTCGATTCGATCGCGGAGCAGTATATTTTTGCGCCCGGCGGCCAACCAGTCGAATGTCTTCAAGCCACCGTTCGCGGCAATTCAACGGTCGGGCGGCCGGTCACGCCAGCGCGTCGCGGGTCGCCGCCACGTGCGGATCGCCCAGCAGGAACTCGGCAAAGGCCTCGGCGAAGGCGGGCAGCTTGCCGGCGGCCGGCAGCACCAGATTCAGCCGGCGCCGCGCCCAGTCCTCGGCCAGGCGTACGCCGGCGACGCGGCCGTCGCGCAGCGAGGCCGCGGCGACGCTGCGCGGCACCAGCGCCAGCCCGACGCCGGCTTCGACCAGCGCCAGCACCGCGTCGAAGGTCGGCGCGTGCAGGCGGATATTGGGCGAGCGGCCGAGCCGGTGCGCGGTATCGCGCAGGAACACCACATTGCTGGTATCGCGGCCCGGGCAGACGAAGTCGTGGTCCAGCGCTGCGCCAAAGCGTACGCCGCCCGGCTGCGCCTCGGCCTCGCGCGCCAGCGGATGATCGGCGGGCACGGCCAGCATCAACTCGTCGACCGCATACGGCATCCATCGCACCCCCTGCGTCTCGACTTCGCCGGCCTGCACGCCGACATCGGCCTCGCCAGCGGCGATGGCGGCCGCGATCTCGAGGCTGGCCCGCTCCTCCAGATCGATATTGACCTCGGGATGGGCGTTCAGGAAGCGGCCGACGCTGGGCAGGATGAAGCCGTTCAGCGAACTGCTGTTGGCGATCAGGCGGATGTTGCCCTTCAATCCCGCGGAAAACCGGCCGAGCTCGCCATGCATTCGTTCGAGGCCGCGCAGCAGCTCGCGCACGTGGCCGAGCAGCGCGGTGCCGGCCGCCGTCAGCTCCATGCCGCGCGCCGCGCGCACGAACAGCGGCGTGCCCAGCGCCAGCTCGAGGTTCTTGAGCCGATAGCTGGCCGCCGACGCAGTGATATGGATGGCGGCGGCGCCGCCGGACAGGCTTTGCGATTCGGCGATGGCCTGGAACAGCCGAAGGTCCGTCAATTCGTAGCGCACCGGGTTCTCTCTGGCGGGTCGGTCGGCGGGCGGCGCCTTGCATGGCGCGCCCGGTGCCGCATTCTAAGCCCCCCGCCGCGGCGGCCGGCGTCGGCGCGCAGCGGCTACAGGCCGAACGGATACGTGTCCGGCATGCCGGTGCGCGCCGCGGTCGGCAACGGCGTCACGGCGTCGGTGCGATCGAACCAGGCCAGCGCATCGAACTGCTGCGGCAGGCAGGCAAACGCATAATGGCTGGCGAACTCGGTATCGGGCCGGTACACCACGCCGATGAAGCGCTCCTGGCGCGGCACCGTCAGCAGCGCGCGAGCCTGCTCGTGGACGCCTTCGCGCAGGTCGATGAAGCAGCGGTCGATGCCGGTGCGCTGGAACAATGCCTCGTAGCTGTCGGCGCGCGCCGGTACGACGTCCATTACCTGCATCGGCCCGTCCCAGTCGGACGCCGCGGCCACCGTGCCGCGCGACGTGGAAAAGCCGATCAACGCCGCGTCGCTGCCGAAGCGCGCGCGGCACAGGCGGCCGATATTGGTCTCGCCATGGTCGCGGCCCATCGCGGTCGCCTCCGCATCGCCGATATGCGAGTTGTGCGCCCACACCACCGCCTTGGCACCGGGCGTACAGGTGTCCAGCAGCCGGGCCAGCGTGTCGAACATATGGGTGTCGCGCAGGTTCCAGCTTTCCGGGCCGCCGTAGTACATCAGCCGGTAGTACTGCTCGGCCGAGGCGACCAGATGCGCGTTCTGCGCGGCGTCGAAGAACGGCTCCTTGCCACGCGTCGCGTAGTCGAGCTGGCGCTCCAGCAGCGCCTGCAGCTGGGCGATGACTTCGTCCTCGCAATCGCGGGCGCGGCCGGTCAGCACCGCACGCCCATAGCGCGACGGGTCTTCGCGCCACGGCAGCAGGCAGCCGTAGCGCTCGCGCGCCTCGCGCGCGCCGTCGGGATCGACACGATTCAGGTAGCCGAGCACGGTGGCGATCGAGCTGCCCAGGCTGTAGATGTCCAGACCGAAGAAGCCTGCGCGCGTATCCGGCGCGCGTTCGGCGTTGTAGCCGCGCATCCATTCGACCAGCGCCTCCACCGACGTATTGCGCCACATCCAGGTCGGAAAGCGCCGGAACGGCGGTTCCTGGTGCTCGGCCGCTGGCAATTGCCGGACATAGCGGTCGATCGCCGCGGCATCGGGCCAGTCGGCCTCGACCGCGACGATGCGAAAGCCGTGCCGCTCGATCAGCCGTCGCGTGAAGGCGGCGCGGGCCTCGTAGAACTGCGCGGTGCCGTGCGTCGATTCCCCGAGCAACACCACGCGGCAATCGGCAAACCGGTCTACCACGGTGGCGAAGCCGGCATCGTCGATGGCCGGCAGCCGTTCGGCCGCCTCGGCGATCCGCTCGACGATATCGGTGTCGGCGAGCACCTGGCCGGTCAGGGGATCGTGCAGTGCGCTGGTCATGTCGGTCCTCCGTGGATGGTCGATGGCCTTCAACTCGATGGACTTCAACTCGATGGACTTCAGTCGCCGGGTGGTTCGTTGCCGGCCTCCTCGGCCGTGCGCGCGACCAGCGGCACGAAGGCCACGCCGGCGAGATCCTCGCGCTCGAGCGTGCCGTCCTCGCGCTTGGCGATGCGCAGCAGCCGTTGCGCATGGCCGGGATGGCCGTGCGGCATCACCAGCGTGCCGCCCGGTGCCAGCTGCGCCAGCCACGCGGCGGGGATATCAGGGCTGGCCGCGGCGGAAACGATGGCGTCGTACGGCGCGCCCGCCTCCCAGCCGGCGGTGCCGTCGGCCAGGTGCACTTCGACGTTGTCGAAATCCAGCGCGCGCAACACGTCGCTGGCCCGCTCTGCCAGCCGCCGCCAGCGTTCCAGCGTGATGACGCGCGCCGCGATACGTGCCATCACCGCGGCCGCATAGCCCGAGCCGGTGCCGATCTCGAGCACGCGGGAGGTGGGATGCAGCCGCGCGGCCTCCACCATCCGCGCGACGATATAGGGCTGCGAGATGGTCTGGCCGGAGCCGATCGATAGCGGCGCGTCATCGTAGGCGGAATGGCGCAGCGCGTCCGGCACGAAGCGCTCGCGCGGCACCTCGCGCATTGCCGCCAGTACCGCGGGATCGCGAATGCCGCGCGCGGCGATCTGCAGTTCGACCATACGCTGGCGGTAGAACTCAGGCTGTTGTTCGGGGCTGTTCAAGAGAGCAGGGGTCATGGCGGCATCGAGGGGCGGCGAGCGTGGCGCGCGCCGTGCCAGCCAGTCGTGCTGGCGTGTCGTGCTGACGTGTCTGGTCCGGATTGACGCATCGACCGTGCCATCGATGACGGGGACCATGCCGCGCGGATTCCATCACGTCGTTTCGCTGGCGTTCACGGGGCTGGAAGATCGTGCACGGGCCCGCGTACAAGCCGTGTAAATGCTCCCAACGCGTGCGCGTCGCCGCGGGGGCGATGCCGCTGGCGCCATTCTTGCGTACCGCTCGGCGTCTTTCCCCCGCCGTCCGGCGGCTTCCAAGGAGCATGACGATGAAGAGCAAAGCACCTCACACGAGCGCGATCTCCGCTGACGTCACCGATGTCACCGATGTGACCGAAGTGACCACCGGGCGCCTGGCTGAGCAGCGGCCGATTCCCGCGGTCACCGAAGTGCCCGACGCCTCCACCATGCTGGCGCGCGACTATCTGAAGCTGACCGCGCTGGGCTGGAGCTTCTATGCGGCACTGATGGAAGAAGCAGGCTTCCAGTGGACCTCGTGGGCCTGGAAGTGGAGCCCCGACGAGCGCCTCGCGCAGCAGATCACCGCGCCGGCACCGGCACTGTCGATGGCGACGAAGTACGGGCAGACCGCATGGGAAATCGGCGCCGACATGCAGGGGCGCTGGCTCGATGCGTGGATGCGGTTCCTTACCTGGAATCCGGCGGCGATGTTGGGCGGGATGACGGGGACGGCGAACGTGCGCGCTGGCTCGTAGCCGCAGTCGTGCGCATGTTCGAGATGGGACGATCTACCGCTGGCGCTGGTGAAACGCTCCCCTCTGCTTGTGGGAGCATGGTTGCGGAGAGGCAGGGGCGGTCCAGCGTCAGATATCGCTGTTGCGAACGACCTCTCCACCCACCCCTCTCCCGCCTCGCGGGAGAGGGAGCAACTCATCCAGCGCGCAGGCGCCGAAGCACGCTTACGGCGCGGTGCATGTGTAATTCGACGCCTGCGCCGCCGCTGCCGCGTCGTTCGCCGGTCCCGTGTAACGCGGATACTGCGGGTAGCGGCACAGCGGACGCGAGAACGCGGTGGCGCCGTTGTTCTCCTTGGTCGCGGTCAGCGTACCTGGCGCGTCGCCTTTGGTGACCCAGCTGTCGAGCGCGGCCAGCAGATCGGTCTGGTCCGCGCCCGGTCCGCCCGCGCAATGGTTGACGCCCGGTGCCAGGTAGTAGCGCACGAACTCGTCGGCCGGTGCCTGCCCGCCCACCGCGGCGACCATCCCTTCGTAGTAGGCGTTGGTAGCCTTGAAGCTCAGTGCGGCATCGTTGGTGCCATGCCAGAGGATCAGCTTGGCGTTGCTGTTCTTCAATGGCCGCAGATCGGTATTGGTCGCGTCGTTCAGATTGGACAGGTTGGCCAGCGCGGCGACATTGCTGTCCCAGGTATAGGCCAGCGAGTTCTGCGAGCGGTCGCGCGCGAGGTAGTTCTTGACTGTCGTGTCCTGGAAGAGGAACTGCAGCGCCATGTTGACGTTGCCGTTCCCGGTCAGCCAGGCGCCCCACGCTCCCGGGTCGTCCTCGTTGCCGCTCAGCGCCCAGCCGGCATTGGAATAGGCGCCGTTGGCCCACACCGCAGGCGAGGTCCACGATTGCACCGCCGCCAGCTGCGCGTCCGACAGGCAGGCGTCCCCGCCATCCGTGCCGCCGGCACAGCGAAGCACCGCCGGATCGAAGCTGCACGACCGCGGATTGGAAACGACGCCGTCCGCGATGCCATCCTGCGCATCGCAGGCATCCCGCACCGCCTTGGCGAGCAAATTGATCTTTGGCGCGCCCAGCATGCCGCCCGGAGCGGCGAGGGCCTTGGCATTGCGATTGAAGGCGCCCATGAAGCCGACCCAGTTGTAGGCCGGCGCGCGGGCGATGATGCCGTCGAACAGGTCCGGATTGCGCTGCGCCGCCATCAGCGCCTCACGGCCGCCATTGGAGCAGCCCTCGAAGTAGGACCGCTCCGGCGCCTTGCCATAGGCGGTTTGCAGCATCTGCCGCGCCGACGACATCACCGTCGGTACCGACTGATGGCCGAACAGCGCGGCGGCGTGCGGATCGTCGAGCGCGAAGTCCGCTGACAGCACGTTGCCGGCATGCCCGGAGTCGCTGTTGACGGTGGCGTAGCCCTGTTTCAACGCGGTCAGGTTGGTGGGAACGTCGATGCCGGGGATCGACCCGTTGTAACCGCCGCCGCCGCCGTAATACAGCTTGCCGTTCCACCGATCGGGGAGCCGCAGTTCCAGGTTCAGTCGCGGTGCGATGGTCGCGTTGACCTTGCAGAATAGCGGTTGGGGCCCGCTTGCCGCGACGGTCGCGGCCGCCGTGACCGTCGCGCCGGCGACGGTCTTGCCCGCCAGCTGCGAGCACGCCTGCTCGGCATTGGCCGAGGCCGACGGCCCCGGTTTGTGGTCGTCGTCGCTGCCGCCGCAGGCGGCCAGCGCGGCCATCGCGACAGCAGTCAGGGCGATACGATGCCAACGGAAAGCGAAAGTCTGTGCCATGTCGTCTCCTTCGATGTCGTGGAGTCAGGCCAGGACGGGCGCGACCTGCCCCTCGACACCGGTCTGGCACAGACTCGAGCGGCTGCTGCTGTTGCTGCTGTTGCTGCTGCTGGGGGCGGTCCGAAGGAAGAATAGACGGGAGGCGAGGTGCAGATTGTCCCCGCGCGGACAATCGCGCCGCCATCGGATCGGGGTTTGCCCTAGGCTCGGCACTTGATGTGCTGCGCGGGCAGCCTGCCGGCAAGGGAACGGCGGGCGGTGCCGTGCCTCAGCGCCGCCGCTCGTGCTCGATCAGCTGGGCCAGCAGCCGCACGCCTTCCTCGATCCGTTCCTCGGCGATCCCGGTGTAGCCGAGGCGGAAGTGCGGCGATGGTCCGTCGGTGGCAAAGAACACGTCGCCGGGCTCGATGATCACGCCGTGCCGCAGCGCGATATCGCCGAGCTTGCGCGCGTCGAGGCTCGGCGGTCCCTCGACCCAGAACGATGACGCGCCGGGCGAATTCTGGACGCGGCATTGCGGCAGATGCCGCGCCAGCATGTCGCGCAGCACGGCCGCGCGGCGCTGGAAGATCGGGGCGACCCGCCGCAGCAGCGCGTCGTGGTGGCCCAGCGAGATGAACAGCGCGGTGGCGCGCTGGTTGTTGGCCGGCGGGTGCCGCAGCATGTAGCGCCGCAGCGCCCGCGCCTGGCGGATCACCGAGCTCGGCGCGACGATATAGCCGAGCCGGATGCCGGGCACGAAGGACTTCGACAGGCTGCCGACATAGATCACGCGGCCCTCGCGATCCAGGCTCTTCAGCGCGGGAATCGGCTGTGTCAGCGCCGGATTCTCGGTGTCGTAGTCGTCCTCGATCAGCACCACGTCGTGCCGGTGCGCCTCGGCCAGCAGCGCCTCGCGCCGGTCCAGCGGCATCGTCACCGTGGTCGGGCACTGGTAGCTGGGGGTGACGAAGGCATAGTCGCAGCGCGCCAGCTCACCCTCGGGACGCAGGCCCGAGTCGTCGACCGGCAGCGGCACCACCTCGCGCGCCCGCATGCCGAAGATCGCGCGGGCATCGCTGTAGCCCGGCTCTTCGAGGCCGACCACGGCGTCGCGCATCAGCAGATCGGCCAGCAGGTAGAGCGCATGCTGCGCGCCCAGCGTGACCATGATCTCGTCCGGATTGGCCCAGACCCCGCGGCGCGGCAGCACGTGCCGCTGCAGCTGCTCGATCAGCAGCGGATCGTCGCGGTCGATCAGGTCGGACGCCCAGCCGCGGATCTCCAGCACGGCCAGCGCCATGCGCGAGCATTCGCGCCAGTCCGCGGTCGGAAACAGCGCCGGATCGAACTGCCCATAGATGAACGGGTAGGGGTAGTTCTGCCAGTCGTTGGGTTTGACGATCGCGCGCTGCCCGCTGATGTCGGGCAGCCGTTCGCTCCAGTCGGGGCCGATTGCCCCGCTGCCGCCCTCGGTGCCGGCCGCCGTGTTGGCGCTCGCGGCGCAGGCCGGTGGTGCCACGCTGGGCAATTGCTGTACGACGAAGTAGCCGCGCCGCGGCCGCGTTTCGAGGAAGTGCTCGTCAACCAGCTGCTGGAAGGCCAGGATCACGGTATTGCGCGCGATGCCGAGCGTCGCCGCCAGTTCGCGGCTCGACGGCAGCGCGCTGCCTTCCGGCAATTGCCGCGACAGGATGGCGGAGACGATCTGCTGGCGCAGCTGCGCCTGCAGGCTCAGCGCCGAGTCGGCGGGCAATTGCAGCAGCCGATTCCAGAAGGTGTTTCCCTTGCCCGCCGTGGCCATGCCGTTCGCGCTCCGTATCGTCGGTTTCGTCCTTGGATCGGGGAGCATTATCGGATATGGGGCGGGGAGGGGGTATGGGTGGAAAGCCGGTGAGCGAAGGCGATGCGCCGCTGAAGGCTTTGCTCCCTCCCGCTTGCGGGAGGGGGAGCGCTTAGGCGGTCGGCCAGTCGCGCCGCACTGGCAAGCGCCTCAACTACAGCACATCATCCTTCAGGTGATACCAGTGGTACAGGAACCGCTGCCCCAGCCGCCGGAACGGGGCGAACGCCGGCGACTCGACCCACTCGCGCACATTGGGGAAGGGCAGCGCCGAACGGAAGATCGGCAGTTCCGGTCCCGGGTTCTTGCCCGCAATCATCGCGGCCATGCGCCGGCCGGCCTGGGCCGAATACATGACGCCGTTGCCGCCATAGCCCATCGCGTAATAGATCGTCTGCGCGGGATCGGGCCGGAAGATGCGCGGCATCATGTCGTGGCTGACGTCGACCCAGCCCCACCACGAGTAGTCGATCGGAATGCCTTTCAGCGCCGGGAACTTGCGCACCATGTCGTCGACCAGCTTCTGTTCGTATTGGGGCCGCGGTGCGTCCGTGCCGGTGATCGCGCTGCGGCTGCCGATCTGCAGGCGGCCGTCCGGCATCAGCCGGTAGTAGTGGCGCAGGATGCGGGTGTCGGTGATCACCTGCGTCGTGCGAAAGTTGCAGGCCGCGATTTCATCGGGCGTCAGCGGCCGCGTCACGATCGAGTTCGACAGGATCGGGAACAGCCGGTTCTTCAGATGCGGATGCAGGTTCTGCGAGGTATAGCCGCCGGTCGCGACGCCCACCGCGCGCGCCCGCACGATGCCGCCCGGCGTGCGCAGATAGTGCACGCCGTCGCGCGTTGTCCAGTCGAGCACCGGGCTCGACGGGTGCACGGTCGCGCCCAGCGCGCGGGCACGGCGCAGATAGCCGAAGGCCAGCTTGCCGGCATGGATGCCGATGCCTTCGGGCTCGTGCATCGCGCCGGCCGCCTCCTTGTCGTCGACGTATTCGCGCTTGACGGTATCGGCATCGAGAATGCGGGCGTCGTAGTGGAAGACCTCGCGCAGCAGCCTGGCCTCCTTCTCCAGCGCCGGCATCGCCTCCGGACGGTGCGCGATGTACAGGTGGCCGCCGGGCTGCGGATCGCAGTCGATATCGCGGATCAGCGTCTTGAAGGTCTCCATGCCGGCGCACACTTCCTCGTGCAGCCGGAGCGCGGCGTCCAGCCCGTAGCGCTGGATCCATTGCGAGCGCTTGAGCCGGCCCGACGCGCATTGCGCCTGCCCGCCGTTGCGCGTGCTGCAGCCCCAGCTGACGCGGTTGGCCTCCAGCACGGTCGCCTTGATGCCGTGCTCCTGCGCCAGGAAGATCGCGCAGGTCAGCCCGGTGAAGCCCGAGCCGATGATCGCGACATCGACGTCGACGTCGTGCGTGATCGGGCCGTCGTCGGGCGGCGGCTCGCCGGCGGTGCCGATCCAGTAGGTCGGTGCGTAGTCGCGGCCCTGGCCGGGCGTGGGCGCGACCAGCGGGTCGTAGGCGGGATCGTAGGGCCGGGACGGACCGGTTGCCCGGTTTTGTCCGGTGTGGCCGCCGGCCTGTCCCGGCGCTCCGTTCTCCCGTCCGATGGCGGTGATATCGGCAATGGCTTCCATCGCTGCGCTCCTGTTGGCGACGCGTTTGGCGACGCGTTCGATCAGCCGCGCGAACCGGCCGCGAGCGCGGGACGATCCTTGCGATAGGCGTTCTTGACGGCGATCTTGCCGTCGCGGAAGGTGAACACGTCGACCATGCGGGCCTCGATGCGCGAGCCGTCGGCCTTGGTGCCGCGGAACGTCGATTCGCTGACGCCGCGGTCGCCGCAGACGAAATGCTCGCCATCGAGCCAGGCCGCGTCCGGGAAGGTCTGCCAGGCCAGCTGGAAGCCCTCGCGCACCGCCTCGCGGCCGCTGAAGGTGCGGCCGAACAGCTCGCCCCCGGCCACCGCGTGGAACACGCAGTCGTCGGTCATGAAGGACATCAGCGCGTCGATGTCGTGGCGGTTCCAGGCGTCGCTGAAGGCCTGCAGCGTGGCGGCGGTGACGCCGCCGCTGGCGCCACCGGCCTGCTGTCCGGACGGGTTGCTGTCGGCCGCGACGATGGCTTCGGTGCCGGCCTGCTTGCTTGCGTACTCCACTTGAATCTCCTCGATGTTGTTGCGGTCCGCGCGGCAGCGGACCCGGTCCTTTGCACGTTCCCAGCATAGGGAAGCGCCGGGATGCGCTGTAGGGCCAGTTGGATGGAATCGATTGGGCCAGCGGTTGCTGGCTCGGCTGGCCGTCCCCGGCGATCGCGGGGACGACAGGGCTAGCGCCGTACCGCCTGGGCGCGCGGCATGTCGCCCAGGTGCTGCTGGTGCGGGTCGATCTCGCTGTCCCGCAGCTCTGCGCCGCGGCGGTACTGCCGACGCACCAGATAGGCCAGCAGCAGGATGCCGAGGCTGACGACGCCGAGCAGCAGCGGCTTGCGCTGGTCCGGGATGAAAGCCATTGCGATCACGATGCCGGCCATGCCGATGATCGCCACATAGGTCAGATACGGATACATCCACATGCGCACGCGCAGCTTCTCCGGCGCCTCGCGTTCGAGCCGCGCGCGCAGCCGCAGCTGCGACACCGCGATCAGGATGTAGACGAAGATCGCCACCGTGCCGTAGGAATTGACCAGGAAGGCGAACACCGTATCGGGCGACACGTAGGACATCACCACCGCGGCATAGCCGAACAGCGTCGAGAACAGGATTGCGCGGACCGGCACGCCATTGCGGTTCAGTTTGGCCAGCGCGGCCGGCGCGTCGCCGCGGCGCGTCAGCGCGAAGATCATCCGCGACGACGCATACAGGCCCGAGTTCAGCGCCGACAGCACCGCGGTCAGCACCACCGCGTTCATCACCTGCGCGGCGCCGCGAATGCCCATCGCGTCAAGCGCGCTGACGTACGGCGTGGCGATGCCGGGCGAGTTCCACGGCACCAGGCAGACCACCAGCAATACCGAGCCCACGTAGAACACCAGCACGCGCGTGATCACCGAGTGGGTCGCCTTGGCCACGGCCTTCTGCGGCTCCGCGGTCTCGGCCGCGGCGATCGTGACGATCTCCGCGCCGAAGTAGAACCCGGTCGCGGCGACGGCGCCGGTCAGCACCGGCATGATGCCGTTGGGCGCGAAGCCGCCATGCGCGCTCAGGTTGGCGACGCTGGGCGCGGTATCGGGCCACATGCCGAGCACGAACAGGCCGGCCAGGAACAGGAACACGACGATCGCCGCCACCTTGATCGAGGCGAACCAGAATTCGAACTCGCCGAAGGACTTGACGGAGAACAGGTTGGTCAGCGTCAGCATCACCAGCAGCACAAGGCTGATGGCCCAGGACGGCACGTCGGGCAGCCAGTAGCGGATCAGGTCCGCGCCAGCCACCGCTTCGATGGCGACCACGATGACCCAGAAGTACCAGTACATCCAGCCGGTCAGGAAGCTGGCCAGCGCTCCGGTCTGGGGCTTGTCGCGCCATGCTTCGCGCGCGTATTCGTAGAAGGAGCCGACGGTGGGCAGCGCGCACGCCATCTCGCCGAGCATCCGCATCACCAGCACCACCAGCATGCCGGTCAGCAGGAAGGACAGCACGGCCGCCGGGCCGGCCGACTTGATCACCACGCCGCTGCCGACGAACAGTCCGGCACCGATCACGCCGCCGAGCGCGATCATCGTCATGTGGCGCTGTTTCAGGCTGTGCTTGAGGCCGCGCGAGCCCTCGGGGTTATCCAGCAATTTTTGTCTCCAGTGCTTCTCATGATGGTGTCGTCACGGCTTCGCTGTCTTTGTTTTGTCTGTCCGGGGCCGCATTGCTGCGGCGGCCCCGCAGGCCGTGATCGCGCGGCGCGGCAGGGCCGCACCGCGCGCCTCGTTGCTTCCGTTATACGTAATCCTTGTACTTGTCGAGCAGGCGGACCGGCTTGGACAAGGCATCGCGGCGGAACGGATCGCCCAGTTCGCGGGTGCACATGATTTCCACGATGGTGGTCTTGCCGTGGTTCATCTGCAGGTCGATGGCCTTCTTCAGCGCCGGGCCGACGTCCTCGAGCCGATCGACCACGATGCCTTCGGCACCCATCGCGCGGGCGATGTTGGCGAAGCTCGGATTGTCCAGCTCGCCGGCGACGAAGCGGCGATTGTAGAAGTCCACCTGGTTCTTCTTCTCCGCGCCCCACTGGCGGTTGTGGAAGACCACCGCGGTGACCGGGATGTTGTGGCGCACGCAGGTCATCGTTTCCATCAGGCTCATGCCCCATGCGCCGTCACCGGCGTACGAGATCGCCGGCCGGTGCGGCGCGGCAACCTTGGCGCCGATGATGGTCGGGAAGGCGTAGCCGCAGTTGCCCCAGCTCATCGCCGCGAAGAAGCTGCGCGGCTTTTCGAAGCGCAGATAGCTGTTGGCCACCGAGTTGATGTTGCCGATGTCGGTCGACACCATCACGTCGGCCGGCATCGCCTTCTCGAGCTCGCGCAGCACCTGGCGCGGATGCAGGTAGGTGCCGCCGTTCGGCGTGCGTTCGTTCTTCTGCTCCTCGATCATGTCGAGGCTGAACGGGTCGCGCTCGTGCGTCCACTCGTCCAGTTCCTTCTCCCAGGCGGCCTTCTCGGTGGCGATCTGGTCGGCGCGCGCGGCGCGGGTTGCGTCGCAGGCCAGCGTGCGGTTGGCCAGCCGTTCGGTCAGCGCGACGGCGGCCGCCTTGGCGTCGCCGCAGATGCCGACCGAGATCTTCTTGACCAGGCCCAGCATCTTGTGATCGGCGTCGATCTGGATGATCTTGGCCGTCTTCGGCCAGTAGTCCATGCCGTGCTGCGGCAGCGTGCCGAACGGTCCAAGGCGCGAGCCGAGCGCGACCACGACGTCGGCGCGCGAGATCAGCTTCATCGCGGCCTTCGAGCCCTGGTAGCCGAGCGGCCCGCACCACAGCGGGTGGCTCGCGGGGAAGGAGTCGTTGTGCAGATAGCTGTTGACCACCGGCGCGCCCAGCCGCTCGGCCAGCGCCTTGCATTCCTCGACGCCATCGGCCATCACCACGCCGCCGCCGGAAATGATCACCGGGAACTTCGCCTGCGCCAGCAGCTCGGCCGCTTCGTTCAGGCTCTGCTCGCCGCCGGGGCCGCGGTCCAGCCGGCGCGGCTGCGGAATCTCGGCCTTGATCTGGCCGTAGAAGTAGTCGCGCGGGATGTTCAGCTGGGTCGGGCCCATCTCGGACATCGCGCGATCGAAGCAGCGGCCGGTGAATTCGGCCATGCGCGCCGGATTGGTGACGTGGCCCTGGTACTTGGTGAACTCCTGGAACATCGGCAGCTGGTTCGCTTCCTGGAAGCCGCCCAGGCCGATGCCCATGGTGCCGGCCTCGGGCGTGACGATCACGACCGGGCTGTGCGCCCAGTAGGCCGCGGCAATCGCGGTCACGCAGTTGCTGATGCCCGGGCCGTTCTGGCCGATCACGACGCCGTGGCGGCCCGACACGCGGGCATAGCCGTCGGCCATATGGCCGGCGCCTTGCTCATGCACCACCGGGATCAGGCGGATGCCGGCCGGCGCGAAGATGTCC
The DNA here is from genome assembly GCF_013347325.1 of Cupriavidus gilardii. Lineage (NCBI taxonomy): Bacteria > Pseudomonadati > Pseudomonadota > Betaproteobacteria > Burkholderiales > Burkholderiaceae > Cupriavidus > Cupriavidus gilardii. The sequence continues at coordinate 734,850 of NZ_CP054624.1, forward strand.
ATCGCATCCATGAAGGCCGAGCCCATGATGCCGAACATATCGGTGACGCCGTTGGCGGCGAGGGTTTCGACAAACGCCTCGGAAGGCGTCATGGCCTGCGGGCCGGCGGTGGGGGTGTGGTCGGACATGCTTGCGGTCTCCGGTAGGTTGGGATCGTTGTGACTCGTAAAACGGTACGTTGTGTACCGAAAACTGTTGTTTGGCTGAAATGTAGGACGGAGCTCGGGCATCGTCAATAGGAAAATCCATTATTCGGTATGAGTTGTACCTAAAAGTGAGACTGGGATAAGATGGCCTCGTGAACAGCCGGCGGCGGGCATGCGCCTGCGCGGCGCGTCGAAGTAGTCCAGCCTTATCCAGGAGAAACCGAAGTGGCGATCGACCTTGCCAGCGTGGCACCGGACCGCATGGTGTCGGTGCGTGAAGTGTTCGGCATCGAGAGCGCGATGCGGGTGCCGGCCTTCGGCGTGCGCGACGACCACGTGCCGGAGATCGATCCGGGCTACCGCTTCGAACCGGAGGTCACGCTCGCGATCCTGTCCGGCTTCGTCAGCAACCGCCGCGTGCTGGTGCAGGGCATGCATGGCACCGGCAAGTCGACCCATATCGAACAGGTGGCGGCGCGGCTGAACTGGCCGTGCGTACGCGTCAACCTCGATGGGCATATCGGCCGCATGGACCTGGTCGGGCGCGATACCGTGGTACTGCGCGACGGCCAGCAGGTCACCGAATTCCAGGAGGGCATCGTGCCGTGGGCACTGCAGCGGCCGATCGCGCTGGTGTTCGACGAATACGACGCGGGCCGGCCGGACGTGATGTTCGTGATCCAGCGCGTGCTCGAGCGCGATGGCCGCTTCACGCTGCTCGACCAGAACCGCGTGATCCAGCCGCATCCGTTCTTCCGGCTGTTCGCGACCGCCAATACGGTCGGCCTGGGCAACCTGACCGGCATGTATCACGGCACCCATCTGCTGAACCACGCGCAGATCGACCGCTGGAACGTGGTGGCGACGCTGGACTACCTGCCGCGCGAGGCGGAGATCGATATCGTGCTGGCGCGCGTGCCGGAACTGTCCGATGCGGCCGGGCGCGAACTGGTCGGCACGATGGTTGCCGTCGCGCAGTTGACGCGCGAGGGCTTTGCCGCGGGGGACGTGTCGACGCTGATGTCGCCGCGCACCGTGATCGCCTGGGCCGAGAACTGCCAGATCTTCCGCGATCCGGCGCTGGCGTTCCGGCTCAGCTTCCTGAACAAGTGCGAGCCCGGCGAGCGAGCGATCGTGGCCGAGTATTTCCAGCGCGGCTTCGGCACCGAGCTGCAGCCCTGCGGCGACGCGGCGGCCTGACGATGTCGACGCCGGCGATACCGGACGCGTCGGGCACCACGGACGCCGCGATCACGGAGCCCGCGAAACCCGCGCTGCCGGCTGCGACGCAGCGCCGGCGCGAGGCCTTGTGCGCGGCGGCCTTGCGCGCGCTGGCAGGGGACGCCGCCTTGCATTACCGCGCAGGAAGGCCATGGCGCGGCCAACGGCCGCTGCCGCTGCAGGCCCCGCACCTGCTGACCGATGCCGGCCGCGATTCCCTCCCCGACCTGCGCGGCAGCGTGGACGCGGTCGCGCTGCGCCTGCGGCATGGCGATGCGGCCCTGCACCGTGCGCTGCGTCCCGCCGATCCCGTCGCGCGGCTGCTGTTCGAGCTGTTCGAACAGCTGCGCTGCGAGACTCATCTGCCCGCCGGGATGTCCGGCGTGGCCGCCAACCTTCATGCCCGCTTCGAACGATGGTCGCTGGCCTTCCATCGCTCCGGGCTGACCGAAGGGCGTTTCGGCATCCTGATCTACACGGTGGCGCAGGTGGTCTGGTCGCGCCTGTCGGGCCGGCCGGTGGTCGAGCAGACCGAGGACCTGATCGAGGCCACGCGCGCCGCCATCGTGCCGGCGCTGGGCACCGCGCTGGCCGGCATGCGCCGCACGCGCGCCGACCAGCGCGCCTTTGCCGAACATGCGCTGGCCGCGGCCGGGATGGTGGCCGGAATGCTGCGCGACGATGCGCGGCGAGCCGGGGGGGCCGACGGCGATGGACGCGAAGCGCCCGAGTCCGTGCGCGACGGCTTCTCGCTGCTGCTCGATTTCGAGGACGAGGCGCTGTTGCAGGAAGGAGGCGGCGCGGGCCAGGGCAGCGCGCACGCCGGCGCCGGCGAGTCCGGCGTGCCAGCCTACGCCGCCTTTACCACTCGCTACGACCGCGAACTTCGCGCGGCCACGCTGGCGCGGCAGGCTTCGCTGCAGGCCTGGCGTGAACGCCTGGACCGGCGGATCGTCGACGGCGGCATCAATGCCGTGCGTATCGCGCGCACGCTGTCCTCCGCGTTTGCCATGCCGGCCGCCGATGGTTGGTCGTCCGGCGAGGAGGAGGGCCGGCTCGATCGAAGCCGGCTCGCGCAGCTCGCCTGCGCGGGCGGCCAGCCGCGCATCTTCCGCCAGCCGCGCCTGCAGCCGCGCACCGACGCGGTGCTGGCGTTCCTGATCGATTGCTCCGGCTCGATGAAGGCGCATGTCGACCACATCGCCTTGCTGGTCGATGTGATGACACGCGCGGCCGATGCCGCGGGCCTCGCCACCGAAGTGCTCGGCTTCACCACCGGCGCCTGGAACGGCGGCCGCGTGGCGCGTGACTGGCAGGCGGCGGGCCGCCCGCAGTCTCCGGGCCGCCTCAACGAGGTCTGTCATCTGGTGTTCAAGGATGCCGACACCAGCTGGCGCCGCGCCCGCACCGGCATCGCCGCGCTGTTCAAGGCCGATCTGTTCCGCGAAGGCATCGACGGCGAAGCGGTCGACTGGGCCTGCGCCCGCCTGCTGTCACGCCCGCAGGCACGCCGTCTGCTGGTGGTGGTATCCGACGGCAGCCCGATGGACCGCGCCACCGCGCAGGCCAACGGCGAGCGGCTGCTGGATGACCATCTGAAGGACGTGGCGGCCCGCCACGAGGCCCAGGGGCGGATCGAACTGATGGGGCTGGGCGTCGATCTGGACCTGAGCCCTTACTACCGGCGCCACTTCCCGCTGGACACCACCCGGCCGCTGGATACGGCGGCGATCGATGCCATTGCGAGGTGGGTGGGGAGTGGGGGGCGTGAGGCCCAACACTAGCGCCGCAGGTGCCTCGGATTCTTGGTAGGCCAGTCGCTGTTCATTTCCGCACCCGTCGCTTTTTGATCGCCGTGAGGTTCTCGATCCATGGTTCGATATCGTAGGCTTCTGCGGACAGCAACACCCCCAATTCCCGAAGCAGATGCAGAACCTTCCCCAATTGCGTTGTGGGTTTGCCGGCTTCGACATCGGTGATGAAGCTAGGCGACAGACTCGTTCCACGTGCCACTTCGTCACGGGTCAGTCGTTGAGACAAGCGGGCGGCGCGTACAAGTTGCCCAAGCGTTTCAGCGTCGGAGATGCGAACGATCATGGCGCCATACCTTAGAGGACCGGACTCGATCATAAAACGTCCGCTCGGCTCCTTTATGGCGATTTCAGGAGGGAAAGTTCCATAAAGGATACGAGCGGCTACGGTAGCCCTTATGGTTTTAAGCTGAATACGCCATAAACCACTGCCACAGCGCTCCCCCCATCAAGTACGCACCCAGCACGACCAGCACGCCAAACGCGAGCCTTCGGGTGGCTTCCGTCGACAACGGCGGCGGGAAGCGCCGTGCCGCGATCGTGCTCAGGGCCACGACCGGGAAGGCCAGTGCGGCCTGCAGCCACACGTCGCCGGCCAGCTCGCCTTGCCAGGCGCTGTAGGCGGTGCGGACGGCCGAAGTGGTGGTGAAGACCAGGATCAGCGCGCAGCGGATCTGCACCATGTTCAGCGGCTGGCGATAGAACTGGAAGATCAGCGGCGGCCCCGAGACGCCGAACAGGCCGCTGAGCAGGCCGCCACAGACGCCGCTGACGAAGAAGCTGCCGTCGCCGGAGCGGCTGGGCAGCGCGGCGGGGCGCAGCGCGGCGCCGATGCCGCCATACAGCACGACCGCACCGAGCATCAGCTGCAGCACGCCGGCGGCGGTGCCGCTCAGATAGTGCAGCAGCACGACACCGGCGACCACCGACGGCAGGATGCCGAGCGTGGCGGCCCGCACCGCGCGCCAGTCGATATGGTGCAGCTTGCCGGGCAGCGCCAGCGCGCCGTTGGCGAGCGTCAGCAGGCTGACCAGCGCGGCCAGCGTGGCGACCGGTGCCAGATGCAGGCCGCTGGCCGCGCCCATCACGATCAGACCCATGCCGAACCCGGTCACGGTCTGGAAATAGCTGCCGAGCCCGAGCAGGGCCAATACCGGCAGCAAGGTTTCGACATTCATCGGGACTGCGCGGCTCCCGATGGTGGCGTGGCGGAAGGCAGGTCGATGGGCAGCGCCATCTGCGCGCGGGCATCGGTATCTTCGAGGTCCGCGGCCTGCGCCTGCACCACGGTCACCGCGATCACGTGGAAGATGTCGTCGGCGCTGCAGCCGCGCGACAGATCGTTGGCGGGGCGCCGCAGGCCCTGCAGCATCGGCCCGATCGCCACCGCGCCGCCGAGGCGCTCGGCGAGCTTGTAGCCGATATTGCCCGCCTCCAGGCTCGGGAACACCAGCACGTTGGCATGCCCGTGCACCTGCGACGCCGGCAGCTTGCGCTCGGCGATCTCGGCGACGATCGCCGCATCGAGCTGCACGTCGCCGTCGATCGCCAGGCCGGGCCGCAGCGCACGCACCCGCTGCGTCGCTGCGGCGACCTTGTCCACGGCGGCGTGGTGGGCGCTGCCATTGGTCGAGAACGACAGCATCGCCACGCGCGGCGTTTCCATCAGCAGGCTCTGCGCGCTGTCGGCGGCGGCCATCGCGATCTCGGACAGCGCCTCGGCGTCCGGGTCGATCACCAGGCCGCAGTCGGAGAAGATCAGCCCGCCCTTGAGCGAGTGGAAGGGCTCGCAGAACATCATCAGGAAGAAGCTCGATACCAGCCGGAAGGACGGCGCGATACCGATGACCTGGATCGCGTGACGCACCACGTCGGCAGTGGTATGGACCGCACCGGCCACCGAGCCGTCGGCGTCCCCGGCCCGCACCATCAGGTTGGCGAAGCATAGCGGCGCCAGCACGTCGCGTTGCGCCTGCTCGGGCGTCATGCCCTTCGATCGGCGCAGCGCCAGCCATTGCCCGGCGTAGCGGTCCCGCTGCGCAGCGCTGGCCGGGTCGACCACGTCGATGCCGTCCAGCGCGATGCCGTGCCGCTCGGCGGCATCGGCAATACGGGCGGCATCGCCGACCAGCACGATGCGCGCGATGCCTTCTTCCGCGGCGCGCCGCGCGCCCTGCAGCACGCGCGGGTCCTCCGCCTCGCACAGCACGATGCGCCGGGGGGACGAGCGCGCGCGCTCGATGATGCGGTGGATCGCTTTCATGGCGGATACGGTGAATAAAAAAGCGGGATGAAACGTACCGAAAACGGGATCTTACCGAAGCATAGGGCGGCCGGCCCTATCGGTCAACAAAAATCTCGAAAAACGGTACGTTAGATGCACTAAAACGGGACGGAAGGGGCCGTCATGGTGCGAGCGACGAGCGCGCGCGGCTGGCCGCAGGGCCGAATACGGTGCCGTTCAGCGGCCGGTCAGCGCTTGGACCCACGATTGCCGCCCAGTGGCACTATGGCGCGCGCCACCCGCTGCCTACGATAGCGCTACCCAACGTGCAAGGCGTTGGCCGCCGATTGCCGCCACGATGCGGCGACGGCCGATCAAAGGACGCGACAGCCGTCCACTGCAAGGAGACATTGGCATGCGACCTGCTTCCAGTCTTCCCCTCCTCGAGTAGGCACCTCGCCGGTGCCTGGATTCTCCGTGCCGCTCCCTGGCTCCCTGCCGCGGCACGCAACCTGTCTTTCTTGAGGAATACGACGATGCGTTGGATCGAGCGTTGGATCAAGCAGTTCGCAACAGGCGCAGTGCTGGCCGCCGCCGTGCAGACGGGCGCGCTGGCACAAGCGAAGGAAGTGGTGATCGCCTACCAGGACATGGTGGTGCCATGGCGCCATGTGCAGGACGCCAAGGAGATCGAGAAGCAGACCGGCTACAAGGTGTCGTTCCGCCAGTTTTCCGGCGGCGGCGACGTGATTCGCGCGATGGCGTCGGGACAGATCGCGATCGGCGAGGCCGGCACCTCGCCGATTGCCTCGGCACTGTCGCAGGGGCTGGACGTCGAGCTGTTCTGGATTCTCGACGACATCAACGCCGCCGAGGCGATGGTCGCGCGCAACGGCACGCGCATCGACAGCGTCGCCGATCTGAAGGGCAAGCGCGTCGGCGTGCCGTTCGTTTCGACCACGCACTATCACACGCTGGTCGCGCTGGAGCAGGCCAAGGTCGATCCGAAGCAGGTCCGCATCATGAACATGCGGCCGCCGGAAGTCGCCGCGGCCTGGCAGCGCGGCGACATCGACGCGACCTTCATCTGGGACCCGGTGCTGGCACGCATCAAGCCGACCGGCAAGGTGCTGCTGACGTCCGGGCAGATCGCGCAGTCGACCGGCAAGGCCACCTTCGACGGCATGATCGTCAGCAAGAAGTTTGCGCGCGAGAACCCGGACTTCATGGTCAAGTTCGTCAGGATGCTGGCCGCCGCGGATGACAGCTACCGCAAGAACAAGGCCGCGTGGACCGCCGATTCGCCGATGGTCAAGACCGTCGCGAAGGTGTCGGGTGCCAGGCCCGAGGACGTGCCGGGCAGCATGTCGCTGTACGCGTTCCCGACGCTGGAGGAGCAGGCTTCGGCGCGCTGGCTCGGCGGCGGCGCGGCCAAGGCCCTGCAGTCGGCGGCGCAGTTCCTGAAGGAGCAGGGCACGATCCAGACCGTGCTGCCGGACTACTCCGCCGGCGTCAATGCCGAGTGGGTCAAGCGGGCGATGCGTTGAGCCGCCGTCTGTCCAGTTCTTTCAGCGATTCGCCAACGACCCCACAGGGAACCGAGATGGCCAAACTCGAAATCGACAACCTCAGCGTCAACTATGGCGGCGCGGGCGGCACGCAGACGCTCGCGCTGTCGCAGGTCAACCTGACCATGGAGCGCGGCGACTTCGTCGTCGCGCTGGGCGCCTCCGGCTGCGGCAAGACCACGTTGCTGTCCTGCATCGCCGGCTTCATGCAGCCGTCGGAAGGCGAAATCCGCCTCGATGGCCGCGCCGTCAACGGGCCCGGCGCCGAACGCGGCGTCGTGTTCCAGAAGCATGCGCTGATGCCATGGCTCAACGTCGCCGACAACGTCGCGCTGGGTTTGCGCATGCGCGGCGTCGGCCGTGGCGAGCGGCTGCGCATCGCACGCGACAAGCTGGCGCTGGTCGGGCTCGAGCATGTCGCCGACAAGCCGGTCTACCAGCTGTCGGGCGGCATGCAGCAGCGCGTCGGCATCGCGCGCGCGCTGGCCAACGATCCGGCGGTGATGCTGATGGACGAACCGCTGGGCGCGCTCGACGCGTTGACGCGCGAGTCGATCCAGGCGCTGATCCTGCAACTGTGGGCGCGCGAGCAGAAGATCGTTTTCTTCATCACGCACAGCGTCGAGGAGGCGCTGTTCCTGGCCACACGGCTGATCGTGATGACGCCGTCGCCGGGCCGCATCGCCCACACCTACGAGCTGCCGTATGCGCGCCGCTATATCGAATGCGGCGATGCCCGCGCCGTCAAATCCGATCCGGATTTCATTCGCCACCGCGAAGAAATCGTCGACCTGATCCATGCCACGCCACAAGGATAAGCCGATGCCTGCCACCGTTCAGAGCCTGCCGGGCGCGACGCGCGCGCCGGGCGCCGTTGTTGCCAACGAGATGTCTTCCACCACGACGACCGCCGCCGCGGCCCCGGCGGCACCGGCAGCACCTTCGGCGTCAGCACGCAAGATCCGCACGGTCTCCGGTTACCGGATGCCGGGCGAGGGCTCCAGTTCGCGCATTTCCGCGGTCACCGTGGTGTCGCTGCTGGTGCTGTGGTGGGTCGCCAGCCATTTCGGCTGGCTGCCGCCGCTGTTCCTGCCGACGCCGGAATCGATTGGCGCCGCCTTTGTCGATGCGTGGAACGGCAATGTGCAGGGCGGCCTGCCGCTGCTCGACCATTTCTGGGCCAGCATGGTCCGCGTGTTCGGCGCCTTCGCGCTGGCGGCTGTCACCGCGGTGCCGGTCGGCGTGCTGATGGGCGTGTCGCGCATCGCGCGCGGCGTCTTCGATCCGCCGATCGAGTTCTACCGGCCGCTGCCGCCGCTGGCCTATCTGCCGCTGATCGTGATCTGGTTCGGCATCGACGAGACCTCGAAGATCCTGCTGATCTTCCTGGCGTGTTTTGCACCGATGGCGATGTCCGCGCGCGCCGGCGTGCGTTCGGTGACGATCGAGCAGATCAACGCGGCCTATTCGATGGGCGCCACGCCGTGGCAGGTGATTCGCCATGTGGTGCTGCCCGCCGCGCTACCGGACATCCTGACCGGCATGCGCATCGCGATCGGCTTCGGCTGGACCACGCTGGTCGCGGCCGAGATGGTGGCCGCCACCGCGGGCCTGGGCCAGATGGTGCTCAACGCGTCGAACTTCCTGCGTACCGACGTGGTGGTGATGGGCATCGTGCTGATCGGGCTGATCGCCTATGGCTTCGACCTGCTGATGCGCGGCGTCGAGAAGTGGCTGGTGCCGTGGAAGGGAAGGGCTTGAAGGGCGGATGCGCGATGCCGCTGGACTACTTCCCTCTCCCGCGAGCGGGAGAGGGAACACCGCATCGACGCCGGTGCGCCTGCCTCAGAACGTCGAGGCCAGGTCCGCCGCGGCCTGCTGCAGCCGCGGCACGAATTCCAGCGAACGCGACAGCGGCGAGCGTACCGTCGGCGCATGGACGGCAAGGGCGGCCACCACCTGTCCGCGCTCGTCGCGCACCGGCACCGCGACGCAGCTGATGCCGGCGACGAACTCCTCGTTGTCGACGCCGATCTGCTTGTGCGCGCAGCGGTCGAGCTCTGCCTCGAGCAGTTCGACATCGGTGATGGTGTTCTGCGTGAAGCGCTCCAGCGGCAGTTGCCGCACCAGCGCGCGGCGCTGTTCGCGCGGCAGCAAACCGAGCAGCAGCTTGCCGCTGGCCGAGCAGTGCAGCGGCACATGGGAACCGGGCTTCAGGTCCAGCCGCAGTGGCCAGGGCGCCTCCATGCGGTCCAGGTAGAGCACCGCGCTCTCGTGCAGCATGGTCAGGTTGACGGTCTCGCCGATATCCTCGACCAGCCGCGACAGGATCGCGTGGCGCAACTGGCGGGTGCCGGAATGCGTGACGATGGCCACGCCCAGGCGTGCCAGCCGCGGACCGACCGCATAGGCGTTGCGCGCGCCGGGTTCGCGGATCACCAGCCCGCCGGATTCGAGTGCGCCCAGCATCCGGTGCAGCGAGGCCTTCGGCGCCTCGAAGCCTTGCATGATCTCCGCCAGCGTCAGCGGCCGGTCCGCGGCGACCAGGAATTCGAGCAGCGCGAAGGCGCGCAGCGTCGGCGTGTCGCCGCGGTCGTTGGCCGCTTCGCTGGGCGGCGGCGGGGGCGGCACCGGGGCGGGCCGCGCAGCGGCCTTGGCCGCTGCGGCTGGATTGGCCTTGGCGGCTCCGCGCGCGCGCGGAGCGGACGTCGCGGCGGTGGTGGCGGTTTTCAAAGCGATTCCTCCGTTCCGGAAAACGAGACAAAGCGATTGTACTTCCGGATTGGGTGTGCCGCCATGCGACCCCGGTACGGCACGGCGGCGGTCCGCGCCTCAGGCCCTAACGCGCCAGCTGCAACGTCACGATCCCCGCCAGTACCAGCGCCGTCGCCAGCAGCCGCCGGCGGTCGAACGGCTCGCGCAGCAGAAAGTGGCCCAGCAGCGCGGCGAAGATCACGCTCGATTCGCGCAGCGCGGCCAGCTTGGCGACCGGCGCCAGCGTCATCGCCCACAGCATCAGCGCATACGAGCCGACCCGGTTGATGCCGCCGATCCACGCGCGCTTCCACTCGGTGCGCAGCAGCGTCAGCAGCGTGCGGCCGCGCCGGACCGCCGCGTAGCCCGGCATGAACAGATGCGACAGCGTCTGCAGCCAGACGATGTACGAGAACACCTGCCCGTGGCGCTTGACCGCGGTGCCGTCGATCACGGTGCCGCCCGCCAGGCACGCGCCGGCCAGCAGCGCGAACCCCATCAACTGCGGCGATTGCGTGCGCCACCGCACCAGGCTGACCAGCCCGCAGCAGATCAGCGCGATGCCGGCGTAGCCGCCGGGACCCAGCCGCTCGCTGCCCATCGCGAGCAGCAGCAGCGCGACCATCATCGGCGCGCAGCCGCGCATCAGCGGATAGGCCTGGCTGAAGTCGCCGCGGTTGTAGGCGGCCACCAGCGACAGCTTGTAGACGACCTCCAGGCAGACCGTCGCCAGCAGGAAGGGCCAGACCGCCGGCGCGGGCAGCGGCACCAGCAGCAGGAAGGGCAGCGCCGCCAGCAGGCAGAACGTATCGATCAGCGCCATCGACGACAGCCGGTCGCCGCCGATCTTGACGATCGCATTCCAGGAGGCGTGCATCACCGCGGACAGCATCACGGCGACGAACGCCATCCAGTGGAAGTCGGCGGGAAGGGTCATGCCGCCCTGGCCAGCTGCGCCGCCATGTCGATGCCCATCTCCTGCAGCGTCAGCCCGATCGCGGACACCACGTTGCGCATTTCGTTGTCGTCGATCGCGCCGATGCAGCCGACGCGGAAGGTCTCGACCTGGGTCAGCTTGCCCGGATAGGGGATATAGCCGCGCTCGCGCACCTTTGCATAGAAGGTCTTGAAGTCATAGCGGGGGTCATCGGGCGCGTGGAACGTCACGATGATCGGCGCCTGTACCTCTGGACGCAGGAAGGGACGGAAGCCCAGCTCGCGCATGCCGTCGACCAGCGCGGCGCAGTTGCGGCGATAGCGCGCGCCGCGCACCGCTTGTCCGCCTTCGGCCAGATACTGGTCCAGCGCCGCGCGGAAGGCGGCGACCACGTGCGTGGGCGGCGTGAAGCGCCACTGCGTGGTCTTCTGCATATAGGCGTACTGATCGTACAGATCCAGCGCGAGCGAATGGCTGTTGCCCTGGCTGGCCTCCAGCACGTCCTTCCTGACCAGCACGAAACCCATGCCCGGCACGCCCTCGATGCATTTGCCGGTGGCCGCCACCAGCGCGTCGAACGGCATCGTGCGCGCGTCGATCTCGATCGCGCCGAACGAACTCATCGCATCGACGATCAGGCCCTTGCCGAGCCGCGCGCACAGCTGCGCGATCTCCGGCAGGGGATTGAGCACGCCGGCACCGGTCTCGCAATGGACCTGCGCCACATGGGTGATCGACGGGTCGGCGGCCAGCGCGGCCTCGATGGCCGCCGCGCTGGCGGGCTGGTCCTCGGGGATAGCCAGTTCGACCGCGGCGCGGCCGATCGCCTTGCAGATCTTCAGGATGCGCTGGCAATAGGCGCCGTTCTGCGGCACCAGCACCTTGCCGTCGCGCGGCACCACGTTCGCCATCGCCGCTTCGACGGAAAACGTGCCGCTGCCCTGCATCGGCACGCAGACATGGGTGCCTTCGCCGTGCACGATGCGAACCAGATCCTCGCACAGGCTGCCGGTGATGGCGTTGAAGGCGGCGTCCCACGAGCCCCAGTCGCGCAGCATGGCTTGCTTGGTCGCGAGCGAGGTGGTCAGAGGGCCGGGCGTCAGCAAGATGGGGTCGTTGCCGCGAATCATGGTCGAATCTCCTGGCAGGGTGTGGTGGAGCGGGAATCGTCTGTGGGTTGTCGGGCTCAGTCGGGCTTAGTCGGGCTTAGTCGGGCTCAGTCCGGCTCAGTCGCGTTGGCCGGCGCCGCGCCATGCCTGCGTGCGGCGCTCGAGCCAGCGCTGCAGGCTGTGGTATGCCAGGCACGCCGTGGCGCAGGTCAGCACGACCAGGGTCGCCATCGCCGCGGCTGGGCCGATATCGCCGGATTCGTCCAGATTGACGATCTCGACCGAGGCCAGCTTGGTGTCGGCGCCGTACAGGAACACGACCGCCGACACGGTGGTCATCGCATTGATGAACAGGTAGCGCGATATCTCGACGATCGCAGGCAGGCAGGCCGGCACGGTCACGCGCAGGAAGGTGGTGTAGAACGGCACCTTCAGCGAGGCGGAGACCGCCTCGAATTCGCCGTCGAGCTGCTTGAGGGCCGTGACGGCGGTCAGGTGGCAGGACGCGTAGTAGTGGACGATGGTGACGAGCACGAGGATGCCCAGCGTCTGGTACAGGACGTGGAGCGGATTGGCGGCCGGCACGAAGAAGAAGATATAGCCCAGCCCCAGCACCAGCCCCGGCACGCCCATCGGCAGCACCGCCATCAGCCGCACGAAGCCGCGCAGCCACTGCAGGCCGCGCGTCTTCTCCAGCAGATAGGCGGTGGTGAAGATGAACACGGGCCCGATCAGCGCGCAGGCCAGCGCCAGCTTCAGGCTGTTGAACCAGGAGGCGACGACGCCGCCCTCCACCAGTCCGACCCGGTAGTGGTTCAGCGACAGCGAGAAGTTGTAGGGCCACAGCTTGACGAACGACGCATAGATCGCCATGCCCATGACGGCGACCATCAGCGCGGCAACGAGCCAGCAGAACGCCGCCATCGCGAGGTCGAAGCGGCGGCTGCGGCGGGGGACGTAGGGCACCGAGCGGGCCGACATCTGCGCCAATTGCCGGCGCTGCACGCGCGCGTCGATGCAGTAGGTGATCAGCACCGGTACCAGCAGCATCAGCGCGACCACCGCGCCCTGCGAGAAGTCCTGCATGCCGACACCAGCTTGTAGATGTCGGTGGCCAGCATGGGGAAGTTGCCGCCGATCACCTTCGGGATGCCGAAGTCGGAGATCGCATAGGTGAAGACGACCATCGAGGCACTGACCAGGCCATACCGCGCGGCGGGCACGGTGATCGTGAAGAACTTGCGAATCGTCGATGTCCCCAGCGCGTCGGCCGCCTCGTACAGCCTGGCATCGGTCAGCGACAGTGCCGTGATCAGGATCATCAGCGCATGCGGGAAGGTCGCGAACACCAGCGCGCCGACCACGCCGAGCGGCCCGTAGATCTGCACGTCGCCCATATGGGGCTTGAGCAGCCCCTGGTTGCCGAACCAGAAGATGAACGAGATCGCGGCGAGCAGCGATGGCGCCAGCAGCGGAATCAGCGCGAGATTGCGCAGCAGGCCCTTGGCGCCGATGCGGCTGCGCGTCAGCGCGTAGGCGAAAGTCAAGGCGAGCGGCACCGTGATCGCGGTGGCCAGCGTCGATACCCAGACGCTGTTCCAGACCGAGCGCCACAGCGCCGGCGTCGTCAGGTACGCGCGGAAATGCGCGATGCCGGCCAGCGTGCCGTCGCGGTTCTGCACGCTCTTGGCGAGGATCATCACGATCGGCGCCAGCACGAAGCACAGCAGCGCCAGCGCGGCGAGCCACAGCAGTGCGTGGGCAACGCGGTCGGTCCAGTGGGTACGGACCGTGCCGCGGATGGCGCCGGATGCGATGGCGCCTGATAGCGGTGTGACGGGCGGAACGGTCGTCTTCGACAGGAGCAGGCTCATGGCTGACGGAACACGCGCAGGCGGTCGGCGGGAATGGCCAGGCGCAGCGGATCGCCGGCGCTGGGACGCAGTTCGTGCATGTCGTTGAGCGACAGGTCGGCATAGAGCGGCGCCGCCGCGGCGCCACCGTCAGCCAGCTTCAGCGTCAGCCGCGAGAAGGCGCCGAGGAACTCGATCTTGTCGACGGTGGCGTCGAGCACGTTTTCGCCCTGCTGGTCGCAGCCGCGCACGCAGACATCCTCCGGCCGGAAGAAGACCTGCACGGTGTCATCGGTACAGCAGCCCGGCGGCGCGATGCATTGCAGGCGCCGTTCGCCCAGCCGCAGATGGCCGTCGCTGCCTACCGTCGCGGGCAGCATATTGGTCTTGCCGACGAAGTCCGCCGCGAACGGCGTGGCCGGGCGCTGGTAGATCTGCGCCGGCGTGCCGATCTGCTCGATCGCGCCGTGGTTCATCACGACGATGCGGTCCGCCATCGACAGCGCTTCCTCCTGGTCGTGCGTGACCAGGATCGTGGTGATGTTCAGCCGCTGCTGCAGCGCGCGAATCTCGCTGCGCAGCCGCACCCGCACGCGCGCGTCGAGCGCGGACAGCGGCTCGTCGAGCAGCAGCAGGCCGGGCGAAGTCGCCAGCGCCCGCGCGATCGCCACGCGCTGCTGCTGCCCGCCGGACAGCTGGCCGGGATATTGCGCGCCGCGCTCGGGCAGGCCGACCAGGGTCAGCAGCTCGGCCACGCGCGCGCGCCGCAGCTCGCGCGGCATGCGGCGGTTGACCAGCCCGTAGGCGACGTTGTCCGCGACCGTCAGGTTGGGGAACAGCGCGTATGACTGGAACACGATGCCGTAGTCGCGCTCCATCGGCGGCAGCGTCGAGATGTCACGCCCCGCCTGCATGATGGTGCCGGCGGTCTGCGATTCGAGGCCGGCGATGATCCGCAGCAGCGTGGTCTTGCCGCAGCCGGACGGGCCGAGGAAACACAGCAGCTCGCCCTCGCGCACGTCGAGGTCGACATGTCGCAGCGCGGTGAAGCCGTCGGCGCCGCCGAACCGCTTGTGGATGCCTCTGAGGCTCAGATAGCTGTCGTGCCTGCCGGGGGACGTGGACATGGATGTGGGCTCCATCGGGTCAAACGAAGGCGGCGCGCCTGGCGGCCGCGGCGAGCTGTCGAGAGCGCGGCGTCCTACTATTTCTCGGCCTTGGCGCTGTAGCGCTTCTGCCATTCGGTCAGGACGCGCTCGCGGTGCTTCGCGATGTAGCCGAAGTCGTTCTTGACCAGCATCTTTTCGTAGCCGGCCGGAATCGTCTCGATCCTGCGGGCCACGCCGGGGTAGGCCACGATAGCCCAGTCGCGGGCGAACAGCTCGTTGGCTTCCCTGCTGGCGAGCCAGTCCAGATAGCGCTGCGCGGCCTCCTGTTTTCTGGTGCCCTTGACGATCGCGGCGGCCTCGATGTCGTAGCCGAGTCCTTCGCGCGGGAAGATGATGTCGATCGGCGCACCGGCGGCCTTGGTCTTGTGCGCCCGCAACTCGAACGAGATGCCGATCGGGAATTCGCCGGCGCCGGCCTGCTTGCACGGCTTCGAGCCCGAATGGGTGTACTGGGCGATGTTCTCGTGCAGCGCGTCCATGTACTTCCAGCCCTCCTGCTCGCCGAACAGCTGCAGCCACGCGGTCACGTCCAGAAAGCCGGTGCCCGAGGAGACCGGGTTGGGCATCACGATCATCCCCTTGTAGATCGGCTTGGCCAGATCGCGCCAGGTCTCGGGCCGGGGCAGGTTGCGCTTCTTCGCTTCGATGGTGTTGAAGCAGACCGTCGCGCCCCAGACGTCGAGTCCGACCCACGATGGCGGCGTCGCTTTGTCGCTGTAGTCGCGCGTCAGCCGTTCGAAACCCTTCGGGCTATAGGGCTGCAGCATGCCTTCCTGCTTGAGCAGCTCCAGGCTCGAGGCGGCGAGGCCGGCGATCACGTCGGCCTGCGGGTTGGCCTTTTCGGCGAGCGCCTTGGCGGTGATCACGCCGGTCGAGTCGCGCACGTACTTCAGTTCGATATCGGGGGCGACCTTGGCGAAGCCCTCGGCGTAGGGCTTCAGCGTCTCGATTTCCCAGGCGGTGTAGACGGTCAGCGTGGTCTTCTGCGCGAACGCGGCGCCGGTCAGAACAAGGGCGGCCGTGGCGGCGAGGGCTTGCTTGGCAAGTGTCATGGCGGTTCTCATTGTGGGGCTCCTTGTGGCATTGTATGTGCCATGTTGTGTCAATTTGGTGAATTACGTGCAGTGCCACACGAAGCCATGCACCACCTTGAATCACCGCGAAACCCTTGTGTAGCAACACCTGCAAGACATATGCCCATACGGAACCGCGCTTTTTTCTCCGATCCAGCGCTCCGCGGCGTCTTGGTTTGTTGACAATATACAAACCGCTTGCTTTAATCGCAACCAGCAAATGCACGCACGCCGGCCGGTCTTGGCGGACCGCTGAAACGCCCTGCGCCGCGTGCAACGCCATCCCCAGCAAGTCAGGAGTGTTCATGTCCCGCCAAGCGCCGCTGTCCAGCGAAATCGAGATCCTGCAGAGCCAGTCGCTGACCTCGCTGGTGCAGCGCGAGCTGGAGCGGCGCATCACCGCGGGCGAGCTTGCCCCTGGCGACAAGCTCAACGAGATCGAGCTGGCCAGCGAGCTCAACGTGTCGCGCGGCCCGGTGCGCGAGGCCTTTCGCGCGCTCGAGCAAGCCGGGCTGCTGCGTACCGAAAAGAACCGCGGCGTGTTCGTGCGCTCGGTGTCGCTGCAGGAGGCCGACGAAATCTATGCGTTGCGTGCCGTGCTGGACGAATACGTCGGCCGGCAGCTGGCGCAGCGCATCACGCCCGAAGCGCTGCGTGAGCTGCGCGCGATGATCGAGGCGCTCGGCGCCGCCAGCGCGGCGCGCGACCTCGACGACTATGCCCGGCTGAACTTCGCCTTCCACGATCGCATGGTCGAGCTGGCCGGCAATGGCAAGCTGCTCGAGACCTATCGACGCCTGGTCAAGGAATTGACGCTGTATCGCCGCGAGGCGCTGTCCGCCGCGCCGACCGCGATGCCTGCCTCGACCCGGGAGCATCGCGACATCGTCTCGGCGATCGCGTCGCGCGATCCGGAGCTTGCCGGCCGGCTGATGCGCGAACACGTCGAACGCGGCCGCGCCCGGCTGCACGCGGCGGTGCAGGGCCAGGCCGGAGCCGGCACGGCGGCGCCGCCCGACACACCTGCAGGTCCCGCCTGAATTCATCATCGACTGACGGCGCCTGGTCTCTGCCGGGCGCCGTCCGACCCTTGCGCTTCCTTCCGACCAGGACCACCGACATGCCCGCCCCTCGCTCCGACTCCTCGCCCGGCAAGCCAGCCGTGACCGTCAACCAGCGCACCTACCGATGGATGCAGCAGCCCGTGGTGGTGGTCTGCGTCGATGGCTGCGAGTTCGACTATCTGGAAGCGGCCGCCGCCAGCGGCACCGCGCCGTATCTGAAGCGGCTGCTGGCCGAGGGCGCGGCATTCCGCGGCGCCTGCGTGGTGCCGACCTTCACCAATCCGAACAACCTGTCGATCGTCTGCGGCGCGCCGCCGTCGGTGCACGGCATCTGCGGCAACTACTTCTTCGATCGCACGGCCAATGGCGGCCGCGGCGAGGAAGTGATGATGAACGACCCGAAGTACCTGCGCGCCGGCACCATCCTGGCGGCGTTCGCCGAAGCGGGCGCCAGCGTGGCGGTGGTCACCGCCAAGGACAAGCTGCGCCGGCTGCTGGGCCATGGGCTGCGCGGCATCTGCTTCTCGTCGGAGAAGGCGGACCAGGCCAGCGTCGAAGAGAACGGCATCGACAACGTGCTGGAGCTGGTCGGCATGCCGATGCCCAGCGTCTACAGCGCCGAGCTGTCCGAATTCGTGTTCGCCGCCGGCGTGCGGCTGATGCAGACGCGGCGTCCTGACCTGATGTATCTGTCGACGACCGACTATATCCAGCACAAGTTCGCCCCCGGGTCGGACGGCGCCAACGCCTTCTACGCGATGATGGACCGCTATCTGGCCCGGCTCGACGAGCTGGGCTGCGTGGTCGCGCTGACCGCCGATCACGGCATGAATGCCAAGCACGACGCCGACACCAAGGCTCCGAACGTGGTTTTCCTGCAGGACCGGCTCGATGCCTGGCTAGGCCGCGGCGTGGAGCAGGGCGGCGCGCGCGTGATCCTGCCGATCACCGATCCCTATGTCGTGCACCACGGCGCGCTCGGTTCGTATGCGACCGTCTATCTGCCCGACGATGCGGGCGCCGGCGACGCCGCCGCGTTGAAGGCGAAGCTCGGCGATATCGAGGGCGTCGAGGCCGTGCTCGACAATGCCGAGGCGTGCGCGCGCTTCGAGCTGCCGCCCGATCGCGTCGGCGATCTGGTGGTGATCAGCGGCAAGCATGTGGTGCTCGGCACCAGCCGCAGCCGCCACGACCTGAGCGGCCTGGACGCGCCGCTGCGCTCGCACGGCGGCGTGTCGGAGCAGACCGTGCCGCTGCTGTTCAATCGCCCCACTGCCGGCATTCCGGGCAAGGCGGTGCTGCGCAACTTCGACATCTTCGACGTCGCGCTCAATCATCTGCATTGATCGGGCCCGGCCCGGCCGGTCCGAATCGCATCACCCTTGCCTGCACCTCACGGAGCCCCGAACATGAACGCCCCCCAGTTTCCCGCCGCCCAGGTCAGCCCGCATTTCCGCGCCGAAGCGCTGCGTATCGACGGCGAGCGGGTCGTGCGCGACCGCGTCATCGAAGTGCGCAATCCCTACGACGGCACGCTGGTCGGCACGGTGCCGAAGGCGACCGTCGAGGACGTGCGGCGCGCCTACGCGGTGGCGCGCGCCTATCGCTCGACGCTGACCCGCTACGAGCGCGCCGCGATCCTCGATCGCGCCGCCGCGCTGCTGCGCGAGCGTACCGAGCCGGCCTCGGACCTGATCACGCTCGAGTCGGGTCTGTCGAAGAAGGATTCGCTGTACGAGATCGGCCGCGTCGCCGATGTGCTGAACTTCGCCGCCAACGAGGCGCTGCGCGACGACGGGCAGATGTTCTCGTGCGACCTGACACCGCACGGCAAGAAGCGCCGCGTGATGACGCAGCGCGAGCCGCTGCTGGGCGTGATCACCGCGATCACGCCGTTCAACCACCCGATGAACCAGGTCGCGCACAAGGTCGCGCCGTCGATCGCCACCAACAACCGAATGGTGCTCAAGCCGTCCGAGAAGGTGCCGCTGTCCGCGTACTACCTGGCCGATCTGCTGGTCGAGGCCGGCTTGCCGCCGCAGATGCTGCAGGTGCTGACCGGCGATCCGGCCGAGATCGCGGACGAGCTGATCACGCATCCGGCGGTGGACCTGATCACCTTCACCGGCGGCGTGGCGATCGGCAAGTACATCGCCGCCAAGGCCGGCTACAAGCGCGTGGTGCTGGAGCTCGGCGGCAACGATCCGCTGATCGTGATGGACGACGCCGACCTCGACCGCGCCTCCGACCTCGCGGTGCAGGGCTCGTACAAGAACTCCGGCCAGCGCTGTACCGCGGTCAAGCGCATGCTGGTGCATCAGGCCGTCGCCGCGCGCTTTACCGAGCTGGTGGTCGAGAAGACCCGGGCGTGGAAATACGGCGACCCGATGGACCGCGGCGTCGACATGGGCACGGTGATCGATGCCCAGGCCGCGGCGCTGTTCGAGGCGCGCGTCAACGAGGCGGTGGCGCAGGGCGCGCGGCTGCTGATCGGCAACCAGCGCGACGGCGCGCGCTACGCGCCGACAGTGGTCGATCGCGTCGATCCCGCGATGACGCTGGTGGGCGAGGAGACCTTCGGCCCGGTCTCGCCGATCATCACCTTCCGCGATATCGACGAGGCGATCCGCATCTCCAACGGCACGGCCTTCGGCCTGTCCTCGGGCATCTGCACCAACCGCATCGAGGACTTCACGCGCTTTGCCAACGAGCTGCATGTCGGCACGGTCAATCTGTGGGAGGTGCCCGGCTACCGCATCGAGCTGACGCCGTTCGGCGGCATCAAGGATTCGGGGCTCGGCTACAAGGAAGGCGTGCAGGAGGCGATCAAGAGCTTCACCAACTTGAAGTCGATCACGATGCCGTGGGGGTGAGGGTCGGGGTGAGGGACGGGGTGAGGGGCGGGGGAGCGGGCAAGCGGCGTGCACCGTTGCCCCGCCGTCCTGTCATGACGCTCGGCTAAAATTCCCGCACCTTCCACAAGCCCCGGAGTCCCCGTGCTGGCCGAACAACGGCAGAAATACATCCTCGACCAGCTGGCCGCCAGCGGCGCGCTGCAGATCGGCCAGCTGGTCGCCGAGTTCGGCGTGTCGCGCGAGACCGTTCGCCGCGACCTCAATGCGCTGGCCGCGCGCGGCCTGCTGGTGCTGACGCACGGCGGGGCGCTGGCGTCGAACCGCGCCGAGGCCGATACGCAGACGCGGGCGGCCGTCAATGCCGAAGGCAAGCGCGCGATCGGCGTGCGCGCCGCCGAGCTGGTGCCCGACGGCGCCTCGGTGATCATCGACTACGGGACCACCACCCATGCGGTCGCGCAGGCGCTGCTCGGCCACCACAACCTGCTTGTCTATACCAACGACCTGTCGATCGCGCTGCTGCTCGGGCGCCGCAATGGCAACCGCGTGGTCGTGCTGGGCGGCGAGCTGCAGGACAACGAGGACGCCACCAACGGCTGGGACACCGTCGAGCAGCTGTCGCGTTATCACGCCGATTTCGCCTTCATCGGCATCGGCGGCATCAGCAACGACGGCGAGGTCAGCGAGTATTCGCGGCCCGCGGCCGAGCTGCGCGGCCGTATGCTGCTGTCGGCCAGCGTGCCATGCGTGGTGGCCGACCATACCAAGTACGGCCGCCATACCGGCGTGCAGGTCAGGCACTTCGACAAGGCCGCCTATCTGATCAGCGACATGGCCCCCGAGGCCCCGCTGGCCGAGGCGCTCAAGCGCCGCGGGCCGGCGCTGCTGATTGCCTGAAGCGCGGGCCGGAACGCCCGGTCCGGCATTTTTTCGCTCGGGGTCACAACACTTTTGACTGTCGAAATTCACCATTTCGGTGCTAAAGTCGCGCTCCAACTCAAGAAAATCGACAGAGACAGCCGTGAGCCTTCCGACCCTCGAAGCCTTCCTTGCCGGCGTGGCCCGGCGCGATCCTGACCAGCCCGAGTTCCAGCAGGCGGTCAAGGAAGTGATGATGACCCTGTGGCCGTTCGTCGAGCGCAATCCGCGCTACGCCGACCAGGCCCTGCTGGAACGGCTGGTCGAACCCGAGCGCGTGATCCAGTTCCGTGTGGCATGGACCGACGACCAGGGCAAGGTGCAGGTCAACAGGGCGTTCCGCGTGCAGCACAGCTCGGCCATCGGGCCGTACAAGGGCGGCATGCGCTTCCACCCGACCGTCAACCTGTCGGTGCTCAAGTTCCTCGGCTTCGAGCAGACCTTCAAGAATGCGCTGACGACACTGCCGATGGGCGGCGGCAAGGGCGGTTCGGATTTCGATCCCAAGGGCAAGTCGGACGGCGAGGTGATGCGCTTCTGCCAGGCGCTGATGACCGAGCTGTATCGCCATCTCGGCGCGGACACCGATGTCCCGGCCGGCGACATCGGCGTCGGTGGCCGCGAGGTCGGCTTCATGGCCGGCATGATGAAGAAGCTGTCGAACCAGTCGGCCTGCGTCTTCACCGGCAAGGGCCTGGCCTTCGGCGGCAGCCTGATGCGTCCCGAGGCGACCGGCTACGGCACCGTCTATTTCGCGCAGGAGATGCTGCACCGGACCGGCCGCGACTTCGACGGCCAGCGCGTGCTGATCTCCGGCTCGGGCAACGTCGCGCAATACGCGGCGCAGAAGGCGATCGAACTGGGCGCCAAGGTGCTGACGGTGTCCGATTCGGGCGGCGTGCTGCACTATCCGGAAGGCATGAACGACGAGCAGCTGGCCGCGCTGATGGCGTTCAAGAACGAGGAGCGGGGCCGTCTGTCGGACTTCGCCGAGCGCCAGGGCCTGCGCTTCGAGGCGGGCCGCACGCCGTGGCATGTGCCGGCCGACATCGCGCTGCCGTGCGCGACGCAGAACGAGCTCGGCGGCGAGGATGCGAAGCGGTTGCTGGCCAACGGCGTGTTCTGCGTGGCCGAGGGCGCCAACATGCCGTCGACGCTGGAGGCGGTGGACCATTTCCTGGCCGCGCGCATCCTCTACGCGCCCGGCAAGGCCAGCAATGCCGGCGGCGTCGCGACGTCGGGCCTGGAGATGTCGCAGAACGCGATGCGCCTGTCATGGCATCACGCCGAGGTCGACGCCAAGCTGCACTTCATCATGAAGGACATCCATCAGAACTGCATCCATCACGGACGCAAGGACGACGGCTATGTCAACTATGTCGAAGGCGCCAATATCGCCGGCTTCGTCAAGGTGGCCGACGCCATGCTGGCGCAGGGCGTGATCTGACGATCGGGTCCGTCGCGCGGGCGATGTAGCTTCTTGCCGGCGTTGCCGCGACGCCGCTGGTGGCGTGGCAATTCTGCAAGCCCGTGTAAGAACGCGCCGCCGGCGCGCCGCGATACCGCACCGCACAGCGGGCCTTCGGGCCCGCTTTCTTTTTTGTCAGTCGCTGTCGGCCACGGCGCCCGCGGCCGGAATGGCTCTTGCATCTTGGCGCTGGCGCGGCCGGCACAGCGTGACCAGCGGCAGCGCGAGCCCGAAGGCGACATAGACCAGTGCCAGCGACCACGGCGACAGGCGCCGCTCGAAGCCCGGCGTCAGCCGTTTCGGCGTCAGGCGCAGGTCGACCACGCAGGCGGCGGCCGCGACCGCAAGCCCGGCCAGGATCGCCGCCGCGGGCCGCTGCGGCTGCGGCGAGCGGCCCACCCAGGCTTCGTAGAACGCGGCCCAGAATACCGACATCGCATGATGGATCACGTATCCCACCGCGGTATAGCGCCAGGCCGGACCATTGGCATGGATCGCGCGATCGCCCCAGACCCAGTGGCTGACCGCATTGACCGGCGCCAGCGTGTTGCGGCAATCGAAATGGCCGCCGCAGGCCAGGGCGATGGTGGACAGCACGCTGGCGCTGGTGCCGGAGGCGAGGCTCCGGCCGACGAAATCCTGGATGGCGCTCATGTCGGTTCCTCGGAACGGGATGCGGCGACGGGCGGCACCGCGCGTCCCACGGTGCTGCTGACCGGCGCCAGCGGCTTTATCGGCGCCGCGATTGCCTCGGCGCTGGCACGCGCCGGCTGCCGGGTCCTCTGCGGCGTGCGCGACCCGGCGAAGGCCCCGCGCGACCTCGGCTCATGCGAATTCCGTGCCGTCGATTTCGGCGCGCTGACCGATGCGCAGGCATGGCTGCCGCTGCTCGACGGCGTCGACGTCGTCGTCAATGCGGTCGGCATCTTCGCCGAGCGCGGCGAGCAGACCTTCGAGCTGTTGCACCGGCGCGCGCCGATCGCGCTGTTCGCCGCCTGCGCGCGCGCGGGCGTCCGCGCGGTGATCCAGATCTCCGCGCTGGGCGCGGACGAGCAGGCCACCACGCCCTACCACCTGAGCAAGAAGGCCGCCGACGATTACCTCGCTGATCTTGGCCTGCCCGCGGCGATCCTGCAGCCCTCGCTGGTCTACGGGCCGGGCGGCGTCAGCGCGCGGATGTTCGGCACGCTGGCGACGATGCCGCTGCTGCCGTTGCCCGGGGGCGGCAGGCAGCGCGTGCAGCCGGTCCATCTGGACGATGTGGTGACCACGATCGTCAGGCTGGCCACGATGGCCGACGGCAATCCGGGCGGTGCGGCGGCAATGCGCCCGGATTGGCCGCAAGGCCGCATCCCTGTGGTCGGACCGACTGCGCTGGACCTGCGCGACTATCTCGGCCAATTGCGCAGCGCGCTTGGGCAGCCCGGCCGGCTGCGCGTGGTGCCGATGCCCGACGCACTGGTCCGCGCCAGCCTGCCGCTGACGACGCGGCTGGCGCCCGGGCTGCCGCTGAACCAGGATGCGCTGGCGATGCTGGCGCGCGGCAATACCGGCGACCCGGAGCTGATGCATCGGCTGCTCGGCCGTCCGCCGCGTGCGGTTCGCGACTTCGTGCCCGCGCGTTGGCGCGAGGCCGCGCGCACGCAGGCCGTGCTCGGCTGGCAATTGCCGATCCTGCGCACCGCCGTCGCGCTGGTCTGGATCGTCACCGGCATCGTGTCGCTCGGGCTCTATCCGGTCGAGGACAGCTACGCGTTGCTGGCGCGCGCCGGCGTACCGCAGGCGCTGCGGCCGTTGGCGCTGTACGGCGCGGCCGGCCTGGACCTGCTGTTCGGGCTGATGTGCTTCGCCCCCGCGCGTTGGCGCTTTCCGTGGATCTGGGCCGCGCAGGCCGCGCTGATCCTCGGCTACACCGTGATCATCAGCGTGCGGCTGCCCGAGTTCTGGCTGCATCCCTATGGCCCGCTGACCAAGAACCTGCCCATGCTGGCCGTGCTGTGGCTGCTGGGTACGCTGGAGCGCAAGCGATGGACTACATGATCGTCAAATGGATCCACGTCGTCGGCAGCACGCTGCTGTTCGGCACCGGCGTGGGCAGCGCCTTCTATCTGCTGGCCGCCTCGCTGACGCGCGACAGCCACGCGGTCGCGGTGACCTCGCGCCATGTGGTGATCGCCGACTGGCTGTTCACCACCAGCACGGCAATCCTGCAGCCGGTCACGGGCTACATGCTGATGCGCATCGCCAATTTTTCATGGGAGCTGGCGTGGCTGCGCGTATCGATCGTGCTGTACGTCGTCGCCATCGCCTGCTGGCTGCCGGTAGTCTGGCTGCAGATGCGGATGCGCACCGTGTCCGCGGCAGCGGCAGGCGCGCGCACGCCGCTGCCGCCGGCCTACTGGCGGTACTTCCGCTGGTGGTTCGCGCTCGGTGTGCCGGCGCTGTTCAGCTTCCTGGCGATCTTCTATCTGATGATCGCCAAGCCGGCCACGCTGTTCTGAAGCGCGCGGGCGAAGCCGTCCACGCGCCTGCCTCCGGCGGCCGGCGTCAGCGCGCGCCGGTCTCGCGCGGATCGGTGCTGGGCTCGCGCGCCTGGTCGATCGCCGCGCCGCCGCTGCCCTTGCGCTCGCGGCCCTTCAGCGGCGCGGGCGGTGGCGACGGCGCGGCGCCGGAGGCCTGGGTGCGCGGCGACGGCTCGTCCTTGCCGCCGGGCGGGTTGGGCAGCGGATCGCCGAGCTTGCCGAGGCCGCCCGGATTCGAGCGGATCGCTTCGCCCTCGCGGGTCGACGGCTGGGTCACGGCCTTGGGCTGGCGCGACATCTGGCTGCCGCTGCCGCGTTCGGATTCGGTTGGCACATTCGCCGGCTGGGCGGCGGCGGTGGCGGCCCATGCCGTGCCCAGCGCCAGCAACGCCGCGCAAACACCATGTCGATGGAACAGCATGATTTCTCTCCTCGCAGGGGGATCTCGACATGGACAAGCACAACGCGGGCCAAGGTAGGCCACTCAAAACTAAAACCTGCGAATCGAACTTAACAGTTCGCTAACACTTCGGCCAACACTGCTGAACAGTATCGGCGAGCGACCCGGTACTGGCACCGCCAGGGCCTGGCGGTCCGATCGATCCCTTCGTCAGGAGCCATCATGACCGGCACGCCTACCGCCATTTCGCCCGCGGTCGTTGACCACCGGCCGCCGCGCGAGGCGGACACCGTTCCCCTGGGCAGCGCTGCGACGATGGCGGTGCAGGCCGGCGGCAGCGCCGTCCGCCTGCGATGTCACCCTTCGCCGGCCAGGCCGTTTCCATCGCGGTCGTCGGCAGACCGCGTGTCGGGCGCATGGCATGCGGTCGTGTCCCTTCTGCGGCGCAATTCGCCGAATGCGATGAAGCGGTGCGCCAGTTCGGAACTGCGTGCGGGTCCGGACAAACCGTGTCGTGCCGGTGGCGGCATCCGACCGGCCGCGGCGGACCCGCCGCCGCAGGCAGCGCAGCGTGCCTCGCGGTCTCTGTTGCTCGATCTTCCCCTTGAGCTGCTGTGCGAGGTGCTGGCGAAGGTGCCGGCTTGCGACCGGCATTTCGCGTTCAGTGGATCGCCGCTGTCCGCCACATGCCGGTTCTTTCATCTCGCGTGCAACACCATCGCGACGATGCGGCAATACCAGGACGAAGATGCCATCGCCCGGCGTATCGCGGGCATGCGGCGGCCCGCTCAGGTCCGGTCGACCACCGACGTGCTGGCCATGCAGCCGCCTTCGGTACGGGAGTGGGCCATGAAAGCGATCGTGTCGATGGCGGGCGCGATGTCCCCGGAGGACAGGCGGTACCTGATCGTCGCGGCGCTCGAGCGGGCGCGAGAACACTCCGAATCGTGGGCTCTCGAGTTGATGCGCCATTTCGCCCGCTGGATACCGCATGACGACACCGCGTCTCTCGACATGCTGACCGACTTTGCCGTTCGGTTGCTGCCAGGCAACGACGAGATCCGCTTCGCCAGATCGCGCGTTCTTGCGCAGCTGGCGCAGAGAATCAATCCCGCCGACGTGCCCGGATCGGTCCGACGTTGGGAAACGATCTATCGGGCCATGCCGCCCGATCTGCGCGGCGAGGACTATGTCGCGCTGCGCGGGCTACGTCAGGCGCTGAGCCATCTCGGCAACGACTTCGACGCCGCCTTCACGATCGGCGATCCGACGGACCTGCTGATCGATTTGCTGTCCCGGCTCGGCCGGTTGCGCGCAGCGGGATCGGACCTCCATATGGCTGCCTGCGGCGACGAAGAGCTCGCCTGTCTGCCGCTATCCGTGCCTGGCGCCGGGCCGTCGGCCTCGCGGCTGCGCGCCTGGACCGGCGCCCAGGCCAGGGCCGTACCGCAGGCCGATCGATTGCCTGCCCATATGGTCTAGTCCGCCAGTCCGCGCGCGAGGTTGCCGACGCGGCGGCCAACGCGGTCCGGACATGCGCCTTCCCTGAAGCACCGCAGATCACTGGAGGAAACCATGCCGATCAACGCGTATGGTTCGGTTCTACATGAGGCATCGCCTCCGCGCCTGGAACACGTCGCCGGCAATCGGGAATCGATGGCCAGCGGTTCCGGCCGGCAATGGCCTCCGGCGTTCGCGACGCACGCCAGGCTGTCCCGGTCGAGGGAATGGCACCTGCTCAACGAGGTCACGTACGCGGTGTGGGGAGGCGCGACGACGGGAAGAGCCGGGCTGCAGGTCGGCGCGTTCGTCACCGGGAAAATCGACACGCTTTCCATCACGTCCGTCGTGCCGGCGACCAGCGAGGCCGGCGTTGCCGGCGCCGTCTTCGCCGTCGTCGAAGCGGCCGGGGTGTTCCACCTGACATGGAAGGCGGGCTGGAAGAAGGCGGCGCTGAATGAACGCCAACGGCAATACGCACAGGGTCATGCCCGGTTCGTCCAGACCGATGCCGTGCGGCAGGGCCGGATAGGTTGGCTGCTGGCCAGGCAGCGGGAATTGCAAGCGCCTTTGCGGGGTTTGCCGGCCGGCGAAGGCGGCAATCTGTTGTTGCCGCCGGCCCGGCATGTGCCAGATGCCGGCGGTTCGCCGAGGATGCTGGCCGATATCGCGCTCGAACTGCGGGACGTCAGGATCGGGCTCGAGAAGCAGGCGCTGGACCTGAACAACGACCTCGAGCACTACGCCCTGTACGAGCAGGCGGCCAACGAACTGGGGCAGGCGGATGACAATATCCGGACGATGGGCGTGGCCGCCGCGCGTGACGTCGTCATTCAGTTGGGCGGCAGCGGATGCACCGTTGCCTCGGCGATCGGAAGGGCCGGCGTTCCGGGCGTGGACATGGCGGCGGTCGGCATCGCCGGTGGCGTGTTCAGCGTGGCGATGGGTGTGCTGCAGATGGCCGCCGGGTTGCTGAGCTGGTATCAGTCCGCGCGCCGGCTCGACGATCTCCGCGCAGCCCGTGCGCGCGCGTCGGAATGGCTGACGCCGGACCATCGACTGCAGCGCACGGCCGCCATCGCCGATGCCTTTTACGAAGCGGCGCGCAGCGAATCGGCGGAGCCGGCGCAACGAGGGCAACGTTCGCAGCAAGCGCGACAGGCGGAACTCGCCAGACGGGCGGACATCGAGCGTGCCAACGAACTGATCGACATCCTGATGCATCACCGCGAGCAGGCGTTCCAGGCCATCGAAGCGGCGGAGCGGAGCAAGGTCTGGTGGGCCAGGGTCCGCACGATATACGGTGCGGTGTCCGTCGGCATCGGTGTCGCCGCGATCGTGGCCACGACGGTATTCGCGCTGATACCACCGGTCGGCATCATCGTCGGCGCCGTCGCGCTGCTGGCGGGTACCGCGTGGCTGCTGGTTGCCTGTGTACGCCTCTATCGGGACCGGTGCCTTGGCCGCGCGGAATCGGCGCGAGATCGACAGGCTCGCGCGCAGGCGCAGCAATTCGCCGATGCCGGGCGTAACCCCACCGTGGAAGACCTGCGCGGCAACCGCCTGCTGGCCATCGATGTGCTGCTGCACACCTTGCTCGATCACGAGCAGCCGGTCGCCAGAGGCGCACTGTGGGAGATCCTGGCCGCGCTCGAGATGGACCGCGCCCTGATGCAGGCACTGGAGCTGCGCTCGTCGGTGCGGCTCGACGCCGTCTACGCCGATGACCGCCGTACCCTGATCGAAAGGACGCGGTGCTGCGCCTCTGCCACCGAAGAGGCGGCACTGAGAAAGATGATCGACGGCATGAGCGTGCGCAGCGACGACGCGGTGCTCGCGCTGCTGCGGCAGCTGTTCCAGGACTTCATCGAAGGCAAGACGCCGATGCGGCTGGAGTACCAGCGCCGCAGCGGCGTCTTCGCGTATCTGGGTGGGAAACTGCCTGCCGGCCTGCGCCGCTGGCTGGGGCTGGGCGGGGCCGACGCGGCACGGCGCGCGCCAGTGCCGACCACCGTCATGCCCCCGATGGTGCCGGCAATGGTGCCCGCCACCGAGGCGACGGAGCGGACCCCGTTGGTCGCGGCGCCGGCAATGCCGATGCCGGCCGAGCCCTCGCCCGTTCGCGTGCAGTGACGCGGCCGGGCCGGCCGGCACGGCCGATCAGGCGTTCGTGCGGAACGGGTGGTACTGATACAGCCAGGTCTCCGACAGCGGCTTGCCGTTCAGACGCAGGAACAGCCGCATGTCGACCGGCTCGTCGCCATCGACGGTCAGGTCGAACTGTGCGCGCCAGTGGCCCGGCACGCCGTTGGGCACGGCCTCGGTGAAGATGTACGAGAACTTGCCGCGCGAGGCCCACAGCACGGCCTCGGGCTTGGTGCCGAACGGCAGGCCCTCGAGCGGCGCGCCCTTGAACTCGACCATGAACTTGCGTACGCCCGGCGGGCGCGGCTGGCCGGGCTGGCCGCCGTTGCCCATGCGCGTGGCCACGCAGCGGGCCAGCGGCGTCGGGTAGGGCTCGTCGGCCAGCCAGTGCAGGCGGTAGCGCAGGCGATAGGCGCTGCCGGCCTTGGCCGGCGCCTTCGGCACCCACATCGCGACGATATTGTCGTGAATCTCGTCATCGGTCGGGATCTCGACCAGCTGCACGGTGCCCGCGCCCCAGCCATCGCGCGGCTCGACCCACAGGCTGGGCCGGCGCTCGTAGAAGACGCCGTCCTGGTAGTGGTCGAAATTGCGGTCGCGTTGCAGCAGACCGAAGCCGCGCGGGTTGTCGTCGCCGAACGCGGACGCGATGGTGCGCGGTGGGTTGTTCAACGGACGCCAGATGCGCTCCCCGGCGCCGGTCCACATCGCCAGCCCGTCGGAGTCGTGCACCTCGGGCCGCCAGTCGACGCCGGTGCGCTTGACCGACTCCGAGTACCAGAACATCGAGGTCAGCGGCGCCAGCCCCAGCCGGCCGACGTCCTTACGCAGGAACAGCGCGCAATCGACATCCATCACCACGCCCTTGGCGCGCTGCATCGTGAAGCGGTAGGCGCCGGTGACGCTTGGCCCATCGAGCAGCGCGTGCACGGTGACGGTATCGCTGCCGTCGCGCGGCGCCTCGAAATAGAAATGGGTGAAGGACGGGAATTCCTCGGGCTTGTCCGGCTGCGCGACATCGACCGCGATGCCGCGCGCCGACAGGCCGTACTGATAGAGCTCTCCGATCGCGCGGAAGTACGAGGCGCCGAGGAAGGCGACCCAGTCGTTCTTGCGCCAGTCGAGCTTCTTCTGGTCGCCGAGCCGGCTCTCCTGGAAGCGGAAGCCGGCGAAGCCGCTGCCGCGCGGCAGCTTGCGCGCCGGGCTGTTGGCCGGCATGTCGAAATACGACTCGTCGTAGACGATCTCGCGCGCAGTGCCCGCGGCCCCTCCACTGGTCTCGACCAGATGCATCCGTACCGGCACGCGGAAGAAGGTGCCCAGGTGGAAGAACGTCACCGGGAACTGGCCCGGGCCATCGGCGAACAGCGCATCGTCGGTGCGATAGCGGATCTTGCCGTGTTCCTCGTAGTCGATCCTGGCCAGGATGTCGGCCGGCGGCGAGGGCGGTGCGACGTACGGCCGGCTCGCCATGGTGCGGGCCAGTTCGACCAGGCCCTCATGGGTGAACGGTTGGCCCTTGGCCAGCTTGATGCGGCCGGCGGCCAGCGCGGAAGCGGGAATGCCCAGTGCCGCGAGCGCAGCAGTGGCGGCGGCGGAGACCAGCACGGTCCGTCGGTTCATTTTCGGCATGCGGTGATTCGGCGTCTGGCGCCTTCAATGAAGTTGCAGAAAAGACGCCCGCTGGCGCAAAAAGTTCGACCGCTCCGTGGGGAAGCGGACGCCGCGGGCACGACAGAACGCAGCATGGTACCGCATGGTCACGGCGCAGCCGTCACTCCGCGGCATGCAAATAGAGGTTGTGATTCCGTGCTTGTGAAATATAGTATGTGATATATCAAAAGATCCAATCCACAAAAAGCACGGGAGACAGCCATGAAGGTGTGTATCTACGGCGCCGGCGCCATCGGCGGCTACATCGGCGCGCAACTGGCCGGGGCGGGCGTCGATGTCAGCTTCGTCGCGCGCGGGCCGCATCTGGCGGCGATGCAGGCGAACGGCGTCAAGCTGCTGATCGACGGCGAGGAGCGGGTGCAGAAGGTGCGCTGCACGTCCGATCCGCGTGAACTGGGCCAGCAGGACTATGTGTTCATCACGCTGAAGGCGCATTCGGTGCCGGGCGTCGTCGACCTGATGCAGCCGCTGCTGGGGCCGGATACCGCGATCGTCACCGGTGTCAACGGCATTCCCTATTGGTATTTCTATCGGCACGGCGGCGAACTGGCCGGCACCACGCTGCAGAGCGTCGATCCGGGCGGCCGGCAATGGAGCGGCTTCGGCCCGGAGCGGGCGATCGGCTGCGTGCTGTATCCCGCCGCGGAGATCGCCGCGCCGGGCGTGATCCGCCACGTCTACGGCAAGAAGTTTCCGCTCGGCGAGCCTGACGGCTCGCGCTCGGAACGGGTGCTGCGGCTCAGCGAGGCGATGATCGCCGCCGACCTGGAGGCGCCGGTGCGCGAGGATATCCGCAACGAGATCTGGCTCAAGCTGTGGGGCAATCTGTGCTTCAACCCGATCAGCGCGCTGACCCATGCGACGCTGGACATCATCACCTCCGACCCAGGCACGCGCGCCTTGTCGCGCCAGATGATGCTGGAGGCCAAGTCGATTGCCGAGCGTTTCGGCGTCCATTTCCGCGTCGATGTCGAACGGCGGATCGACGGCGCGGGCGCCGTCGGCGCGCACAAGACGTCGATGCTGCAGGACCTGGAGGCGGGCAGGGCGATGGAAATCGACCCGCTGTTGACCGTGGTGCAGGAGATGGGCCGGCTGGTCGGCCAGCCGACGCCGATGATCGACGCCGTGCTGTCGCTGATCAAGCAGCGCGAGCGGATGGCGCAGGCGGCGTGAGCGCGGCGGGGCCCGCCATGGCGGCCACCATGGCGCTGGCCGTGGTGACCGCCATGCCGGTGACCATGGCCGGGGCGGCGCAACGGGTCGGTTGCGCCGCCGCCACGCCTTGACGATGCCGCCAGATCGAAGTGGCGGTGCACGCGTTCTGATATACCATATACAAAAATCGAAAGAGCGATCCCATGTCCGTGCAACCCGCGCAACGTCAAGCCGAGATGTCTTCCGCCACTGCCTCAGATGCGCCTCCCCCGGGCCTGGCGCTGTCCCTGCAGCCGATCAATGCCGGCGCGAGCCTGCGCGACCAGGCCTACGCGATGCTGCGGCAGGCAATCGCCGATGCCGACATCTACCAGTCGCGCGAAGAGATCCGGCTGGACGAGCGCGTTCTCAGCGAGGCGCTCGGCGTCAGCCGCACGCCGATCCGCGAGGCGATGACGCTGCTGGAGCAGGAAGGTTTCCTGCGCACGGTGCCGCGCCGCGGCATCTACATCATGCGCAAGACCAAGCGCGAGATCGTCGAGATGATCCAGATGTGGGCCGCGCTGGAAAGCATGGCCGCGCGACTGGCGACGCTGCATGCGACCGACGAGGAAATCTCGCGGCTGCGGCATATGTTCGACAACTTCCGCGATACCACGCCGGCCGAGCATATCGAGGAATATTCGGACGCCAATATCGCGTTCCATCAGGCGATCGTGCAGCTGTCGAAGTCGCAGATCATCATGGACACGATCAAGAACATCTTCATCCACGTCCGCGCGATCCGGAAGATGACGATTTCGCAGAGCGACCGCGCCGCGCGCTCGATCGTCGACCATCTGCGCATCATCGAGGCGCTGGAGCGGCGCGATACCGAGCTGGCGGAACGGCTGGTGCGCCAGCATTCGCTTGACCTGGCGGACTACGTCGAGAAGAACTGCGATTTTCTCGACTGACGGCTGTCCGCGGCATGCCCCACAAGCATCGAAGGCCGGCTCGCCGGCCTTTTTTCATGCTTCATGTCCCCGCCTTATGCCCGGGCCTTATGCCCGCGCCTGCGTCGCCCGCACGAATTCCGAGGCCGACTCCAGCAGCCACTCCCGCACCCGCGACATCGCGTCGCTGACCGGCTGCATCTCGGGATAGACGAGGTAATACCCGCCCGATGACGGCATCGCCAGCGGCACCGGCATCACCAATTCCCCTTCGTTCAGATAGCGCTCGACCAGGAAGCGCGGCACCAGCCCGATGCCGAGCTTGGCCCGCGCGGCGGCGATCACCATGCTGTGATGGTCGTAGCGCGTGCCGCGCATCGCATTGACATCCTCGACGCCAGCCAGGCGCATCCATTGTTCCCACTCGAATTGGCGCGTCGACAGATGCAGCAGCTCCGCCCCGGCGATATCGGCCGGACGGATGCGCTTGCGGCCGCCGAAGTAGTCGGGATGGCAGACCGGCACCGACTCTTCGGGAAACAGCGGATCGGCGCGCGCGCCCGGATAGTGCGGTTCGCCGAAGTGAATGGCGGCGTCGAAATCCGTGCCGTCGAACAGGAACACGTCGGAGCGCGCGGTCAGGTTCAGCACCACCTGCGGATGGCGTGCATAGAAGTCGGGCAGCCGCGGGATCAACCATTCGACCGCCAGCGTCGGCAGGCAGGCCAGCTCGACGATGCCGCCGCTGCCCTCGTGCGCCATGATGTCCAGCGTATCGCGCTGCAGCTTGCGCAGTGTCTCGCGGACCTGCCGGCTGTACAGCTTGCCGGCCGGCGTCAACGTCAGCCGCTGGTTGACCCGATGGAACAGCTGCACGCCGAGCTGGCTTTCCAGCGTGGCGATCTGCCGCGACACCGCGCTCTCGGTGACGTAGAGATCGGCCGCCGCGCGGCGCAGATTCAGATGGGCGGCGGCGGCCTCGAAGGCGCGAAGACTGGACAGGCTGGGGACGCGAAAAGCCATTGGCGCGATGGTTGTGACGTGTTTGGACGTGGTTGGGAGGTCGGTGCAGAAGTTGATGCGTTTTTCTCATCAGCCCCGGCAAATTTCTCGCTTGAGCGCGGTTCGGCGATGAGAAAGAATCGGCGCCGTAGCAAATACCAAAGCCAATACCAACACAGCAAGAGCCCCCGGAGGAGACCGCATGACACCGATCAATCCGTCCCGCATGCTGACCGCCATCGCGGCAGTCGCGCTGGCCGTGCCGACGAGCGCAGCCGTTGCGCAGGCGCAGGACTTTCCGAACAAGGCCGTCCGCATCGTCGTGCCGTACCCGCCGGGCGGGACGACCGATATGGTAACCCGGCTGATCGGCGATCAATTGTCCAAGGTCTGGGGCCAGCCGGTCATCGTCGACAACCGTCCCGGCGCCGGCGGCATCGTCGGCACCAGCCTGGCGGCCAAGGCGCCGGCCGACGGCTACACGCTGCTGATGGGCTCGGTCGGCGAGTTCGCCATCAATCCGACGCTGTACCGCAAGCTGGCCTACGACGTCGCCGACTTCGCGCCGGTGTCGCTGGTCGCCCGCGTGCCGAATGTGCTGGTGATGTCGCCGTCGTTCGCCGAGCGCTCGAAGGTGATGTCGCTGCCCGATTTCGTCGCCTACGTGAAGGCCCATCCGAAGAAGGTCAACATGGCGTCGGCCGGCAACGGTACCTCGACCCATCTGGCCGGCGAGCTGTTCCAGCGCATGACCCATACCGAGATGAGCCACGTGCCCTACAAGGGCAGCAGTCCGGCGATCTCCGACATGATGGCCGGCAATGTCGACGTGATGTTCGACAACCTGCCCGCCTCGCTCGAATTCATCCGCGCCGGCAAGCTGCGCCCGCTGGCCGTGACCTCGGCGCAGCGCTCGCCGGCGCTGCAGGACGTGCCCACGGTGGCCGCGGCCGGTCCGGTGCCGGGCTTCGACGCGACGCCGTGGTTCGGGCTGTTCGCGCCGAAGGGCGTGCCGCCGGCGGTGGCCGAAAAGATCGCCAAGGATCTGGCGGTCGCGCTGAACGACGCGAAGATCCTCGGCCGCATGCGCAATATCGGCGCCGAGCCCGCCTTCAACACGCCGGGCCAGTTCGCCGAGCTGGTCAAGCGCGACCGCGAGAAGTGGGGCGAGGTCGTGAAGCAATCCGGCGCGACCATCGACTGATCGCCATTCCCGCACGGCCTGCCGGCGACCTGAAGCGCAGGCCGGCCGTTTTTTTCACCCGTTTTGCTCTGCAAGATCTCCATGTCCGACCACATCCTCTCTCTGGTATCCGCCTGCGTGGGCGCGACCAAGGCCGCCAAGCTGCTGTCGCTGATCGAGACGCCCGCGGGCCTGCCCGCCGGTGCCGCCGGCCAGCCCAGCCGTGCCGAAATCGCTCACGCGCTGAACGTGGTGCTGTTCGACGGCATCCTGACCCGCGTGCCGACCGGGCGCGAGTACACCGAGGATGTCGCCGCGGCCGGCGGCAAGGTCAATTTCGACCATGGCGCGCTGCGCACGGTGGCGTGGCGGGCCAATGGCCAGCTGCCTCCGGGCGAGGCCGCCTTTACGCGTTTCCTGCGGCCGCTGGGTTACCGCCTGAACGGCACCTATCCGCTGGACCGCATCGGCATGACCGGCCGCTCCTACGCGCACGAGGACGCGCCGGACGGCATCGCGCAGTTCTTCGTCAGCGAGTTCCACCCCGAGCGCTTCAGCGCGGAGCTGCAGGCGGCGGTCACCCGCGTGGTTTCGACCTCGGTCGACCCGCTGCGTCCGGACACGGTCGCGCTGCTGTGGAAGCTGGACCGCGACCGCACGCTGCCTTTGGCCGAGGCCGTCCACGTGATCCGCAACCTCACCGCCTGCTTCGAGCGCCATCACGACACGCCGCGGCTCGAGGACTACCAGCGCATCCTGCAGGAATCGGCGGAGATGGCGTGGATCGCCACCGAGGGCAATGCCTTCAACCATGCGACCGACCGCGTCGAGGACGTGTTTGCGCTGAGCGACCAGCAGCGCGCGCTCGGCCGGCCGATCAAGGAGAAGGTCGAGGTCTCGGGCAGCGGCCGCGTCAAGCAGACCGCATTCCGTGCCGATCCGGTGATGCGCGAATTCGTCGGCGCCGCGGGCGAGATCGTGATGCGCGAGGTGCCGGGCTCGTTCTACGAGTTCATCACGCGCGACCGCTACGCCGATGGCGCGAGCCAAAGCAAGCTCGACCTGGGCTTCGATGCCTCCAACGCGCAGGGCATCTTCAAGATGACCGCGGCCACGGTCTGAGGCTGCGCAGATGTCGTCCAGCAAGGAGCTGATCGGGTATCTGTCGCAGGCCTATCCGGACCTCGACGTGCTGACCGATGCGACCGACCGCGCCGGCTACGAGACCGGCGCGCGCTACGGCGCCGGCACCGCCGCGGCGGTGGTGCGGCCGGCCACGCGCGAGCAGGTGCAGGCGGTGGTGGCCGCCGCACAGCGCTTCGGCGTGCGGCTGGTGCCCCAGGGGGCGAACACCGGCCTGGTCGGCGCGTCGACGCCCGATGCCGGCGGCGAGCAGATCGTGCTGAGCACCGTGCGTTTGAAGGGCGCCATCGAGGTCGACCCGCTGAACCAGTCGGTGACCGTCGGCGCCGGCGTGCTGCTCAGCGAGCTCAATACGCGGCTCGCGCAGGACGGCCTGTTCTTCCCGGTGGACCTCGGCGCCGACCCGACCATCGGCGGCATGATCGCCGCCAATACCGGCGGCGCGCGGCTGCTGAAGTACGGCGACGTCAGGCAGAACCTGCTGGGCGTCGAGGCCGTGCTGGCCGAGCCCGCCGGCGAACTGCTCGACCTGAACCGGGCGCTGCGCAAGAACAATGTCGGCTTCGACTTCAAGCAGCTGTTCGTCGGCACCGGCGGCGCCTTCGGCGTGGTCACCGCGGCGACGCTGCGGGTCTATCCGCTGCCGGCGCAGACCGCCACCGCGCTGCTGGTCCCCACCGGCGTGGCCGAGCTCGAGGCGCTGCTGCTGGCGTTGAACGCAGAGCTGGGCGATTTCCTGTCCTCGTGCGAGGGCATCTCGCGCGAAGCGGCGCAGGCTGTGGTGCGCCACCTGGACGATGTCGAGGACCCGTTCGCCGAGCTGGATGGGGCCGACTACGCGATGCTGGTCGAGCTGTCGTCGACGATGCCGAGCCGCGCCGGCGGGCTCGATCTCGAGGCGCTGCTGATGGACTTCCTGGAGCGCCACTACGGCACGCTGATCGGCAACGCGGTGGTCGGCAAGCCCGAGGCGCTCTGGCGCCTGCGCCATTCGATCACCGAGTCGATCCGCCACGAAGGCAAGATCATCGCGCTGGACCTGTCGGTGCCGCGCTCGCGTTTCCCCGCGTTCCGCGCCGAGGCGCGCGCATTGATCGCCGCGCGCTGGCCGTGGCTGCGGATCTACGACTTCGGCCACCTCGGCGACGGCGGCGTGCACCTGAACATGGTCTGGCCGCTGCAGGATGCGCCGGCCTTCGACGAGGCGGTGGCGGCCGAGGTCCGGGCCGAGCTGTACCGGCTGACCGTCGAGCGCTTCGACGGCAGCTTCAGCGCGGAACACGGCATCGGTCCGTACAACGAACGCTTCTATCGCGATTTCACCGCGGACGCCGTGCTCGACCACGTCGGCGCGATGCAGTCGCGGCTCGATCCGCGCCGCACGCTGAGCCGCCTGTGGCTCGGCAACGGCGAATGACGAGCCAGGTCGAATGACAAGCCAGGACACATCCATGTTCCCCTTTGCCTCGGCTTTCCAGCAGCCGGCCGGCTCGCCGATCCGCGAACTGTTCCAGTACCTGTCCCGCCCCGGCATGATTTCGTTCGCCGGCGGCTACCCGGCGGCCTCGACTTTCGATA
The DNA here is from genome assembly GCF_013347325.1 of Cupriavidus gilardii. Classification (NCBI taxonomy): domain Bacteria; kingdom Pseudomonadati; phylum Pseudomonadota; class Betaproteobacteria; order Burkholderiales; family Burkholderiaceae; genus Cupriavidus; species Cupriavidus gilardii. Next base: position 772,260 of record NZ_CP054624.1, read on the forward strand.
CCGCGGCGATCGGGCAATGCATGGCAGAGGCGCTGGCCGGCCATCCCGCCGAATGCCTGCAATACGGCGCTACCGAGGGCGTGCCGGCACTGCGCGAGGCGCTGAGCCGGCAGATGGGGCAGGCCGGTGCGCCGACGCCCGCCGAACGGATATTGGTGACCTCGGGCTCGCAGCAAGGCTTCGACTTCCTGGTCCGCGCCTTCGTCGAGCCCGGTGTGCCGGTGATCGTCGAGGCGCCGACCTATCCGGCGGCGATCCAGGCGCTGCGCCTCGCCGGTGCGCGGCTGGTGCCGGTGCCGGCCGATGCGGACGGGATCGATACGGACGCGCTGGAGCAATGCCTGCGCGACTGCGCGCCCGCCGAGCGGCCACGGCTGATCTATCTGGTGCCGACCTTCGCCAATCCGACCGGCGCGACCTTGTCGGTGCGGCGGCGCGAGGCGGTGCTGCGGCTGGCGGCGCAATACGAGCTGCTGGTGATCGAGGACGACCCCTACGGCTGTCTCGCGTTCGACGGCGCGCCGCCCGCCACGCTGCTGGCGATGGCCAATGGCGAACCCGCGCTGCGCGATCGCATCGTCTATCTGGGCAGCCTGTCGAAGACGGTGGCGCCGGGCCTGCGGATCGGCTGGATGGCCGCGCATCCCGACGTGGTGCGGCGCGCGGTGCTGGCCAAGCAGGCCTCGGACCTGTGCACGCCGCCATGGATCCAGCGCGCGATGGCGGCCTATCTGGACGCCGGCCATCTGCGCGGACAGGTCGCCCGCATCATCGAGGTCTACCGGGACAAGCGCGATGCCATGGTGTCGGCGCTCGAGCGCGAGCTCGGCGGCCGCATCGACTATATGCGGCCAGGTGGCGGCATGTTCGTCTGGGCCTCGCTGCCGGACGGCACCGACTCCGCCGAACTGCTGCGCGAAGCGATCGAGGAAAACGTGCTGTTCGTTCCTGGCAAGGCCTTCCACGCGGCAACGGGACAGCCGTCGCCCGCGCTGCGGCTGTCGTTCGCGATGCCGTCGGTGGCGGAGATCGGCGAGGGCGTCCGGCGCCTCGCGCGCGCATTGGGGAAGCGCTGATCGACCCGGGCGTCGGCATTCCCCGGTAAGATCGCGGGGCTTCGCGTGGGCCTGAGCGCCTGTCGTCCGTTTCCTTTCCGCCTTCCCGATCCCTTCGATGGAATATCTGACCATTGCCGTTGGTGCCGCCCTCGCCGGCTTCGTGCAGGGCCTGTCCGGGTTTGCCTTCGGCATGGTCGCGATGTCGCTGTGGGCGTGGACGCTGGAGCCGCACATGGCCGCGGCGCTGACGGTGTTCGGCTCGCTGACCGGACAGATCATCGCGGCGGTGCGCGTGCGGCGCGGCTTCGATGTCGCCGCGCTGCTGCCCTTCATCGCCGGCGGGCTGGCCGGCATTCCGCTCGGCATGCTGCTGCTGCCGTATCTCGACATGGCATCGTTCAAGACCGCGATCGGTGCCTTCCTGGTGCTGTGGTGCCCGGCCATGCTGATGGCGCGGCGGCTGCCGCCGCTGCGCTGGGGCGGCAGGAGCGGCGATGCCGGTGCCGGCTTGGTCGGCGGCGTGATGAGCGCGATCGGCGGCTTCAGCGGTACCGTGCCGACGCTGTGGTGCACGTTGCGCGGCTATCAGAAGGATCGGCAGCGCGCCATCATCCAGAACTTCAACCTGACCATCCTGATGGTGACGATGCTGGTCTACCTGATCGCGGGCAACGTCACCGCCGAGATGCTGCCGCGGTTTGCCGTGGTCGCGCCGGCGATGCTGATTCCGACGCTGATCGGCGCGCGCGTCTATCACCGTATCGACGAGGCGCGCTTCCGCGCGATCGTACTGACCTTGCTGACGGCGTCGGGCGTGATGATGCTGTCGTCGGGCCTGCCGACAGTGCTCGGCCGCATCGGCTAGCGGCCGCGACGATCCCGCGGTACGTCTCTCAGGCCGGCTCGCTGCCACGCACGCGCATCATGCCAACCGCATGTTCGCGCTGGTCCGTACGAGCCACGAGGGCCGGCGCCAGCACGGCATCAGCTTGCTGCCCGAGTATCTGAACAGCAGGGCGTACACGATCTTCGGCGGCGCTGCCGAGGTACAGCTGGGCATCATTGCCAGGAGCGTGGTGGGGCTGTAGTGCGCCGCCGCCGCTGCCATCCACAACGGCGGCGGTTCCGCACGAAGATCGCGCTATACGCCCAACGCCTTCGCCATCGTCTGCCCCAGCTCGGCCGGCGAGCGCGACACGTGGATGCCGGCCGCGCGCATTGCCTCGATCTTGGCATCGGCGGTACCGCTGCCGCCCGAGATGATGGCGCCGGCATGGCCCATGCGCCGGCCCGGCGGCGCGGTGGTGCCGGCGATGAAGCCGACCACCGGCTTGTCGCTGCCGGAATCGCGCAGGAACTGCGCGGCTTCCTCTTCGGCCGAGCCGCCGATTTCGCCGATCATGATGATGCCTTCGGTGTCGTCGTCCTCGAGGAACAGCTTCAGGCAATCGATGAAGTTGGTGCCGTTGACCGGATCGCCGCCGATGCCGATGCAGGTCGACTGTCCGAGCCCGGCCGCGCTGGTCTGCGCGACCGCTTCATAGGTCAGCGTGCCGGAGCGCGACACCACGCCGATCCTGCCGGGCCGATGGATATGGCCGGGCATGATGCCGATCTTGCATTGGCCCGGCGTGATCGCGCCCGGGCAATTGGGACCGACCAGCCGGGTGCGCGAGCCGGACAGCGCGCGCTTGACCCGCACCATGTCGAGCACCGGAATGCCCTCGGTGATGCAGACGACCAGCTCGAGGCCGGCGTCGACCGCTTCGAGGATCGCGTCGGCCGCGAACGGCGGCGGCACGTAGATCACGGAGGCCTGGGCGCCGGTGCGCTGGGCCGCCTCGGCGACGGTATCGAACACCGGCAGGCCGAGGTGGGTCTCGCCGCCCTTGCCGGGCGTCACGCCGCCGACCATCTGCGTGCCATACGCCAGCGCCTGTTCGGTGTGGAAGCTGCCCTGCGCGCCGGTCAGGCCCTGGCACAGCACCCTGGTGTGGTTGTCGATCAGCACGGCCATCTCAATGTCCTCCCCGCTTGGTGTTGCGCGTGGCCGCGACGACCTTGGTCGCCGCATCGGCGAGGTCGTCGGCCGACACGATCGGCAATCCGGAATCGCGCAGGATCGCCTTGCCCAGTTCGACGTTGGTGCCTTCGAGCCGCACCACCAGCGGCACGGTCAGATCGACCTCGCGCGCGGCCGCGACCACGCCCTCGGCGATCACGTCGCAGCGCATGATGCCGCCGAAGATATTGACCAGGATGCCTTCGACATTGCGGTCGGCCAGGATCAGCCGGAATGCCGTCGCCACGCGCTCGCGCGTCGCGCCGCCGCCGACATCGAGGAAATTGGCCGGCTTGCCGCCATGCAGCTGGATGATGTCCATCGTGGCCATCGCCAGGCCGGCGCCATTGACCATGCAGCCGATATTGCCGTCGAGCTTGACGTAGTTCAGCGCATGGCGCGCGGCCTCCGTCTCGGCCGGGTCCTCCTCGGCCTCGTCCCGCATCGCCTCGATATCGGGGTGGCGGAACAGCGCGTTGTCGTCGAAGTTGAACTTGGCGTCCAGCGCCATCACGTGGCCGCTGTGCGTGACGACCAGCGGATTGATCTCGACGATCGACGCGTCGAGCTCGGTGAAGGCGCGATAGGCCGCCAGGAACAGCCGCGTGGCCTCGCCGACCTGCTTGCCGCGCAGGCCGAGCCCGAAGGCCAGGCGCCGCGCGTGGAAGGGCTGGATGCCGGTGGCCGGATCGATCGCCAGCTTCAGGATCTTCTCCGGCGTGTGCGCGGCGACTTCCTCGATGTCCATGCCGCCTTCGGTCGATGCCATCAGCGTGATCCGCGATGTCGCGCGGTCGATCAGCATGCCGAAATAGAGTTCGCGCGCGATGTCGCAGCCTTCCTCGATATAGAGGCGCCGCACCTCCCGCCCCGCAGCGCCGGTCTGCTTCGTGACCAGCACCGCGCCGAGCATCTTGCCGGCTTCCTCGCGCACCGCCTCGAGCGAACGCGCCACGCGCACCCCGCCCTTGCCGCCGGGATCGTTCTGGAAGCGCCCGGCGCCGCGGCCCCCGGCATGGATCTGCGATTTGACGACCCACAGCGGGCCCCCGAGCGTGCGCGCCGCGTTGGCTGCCTCGTCCGGCGTGAACGCAACCGCGCCTCGCGGCACGGCGACGTCGTAGCGCCGCAGCAGCTCCTTGGCCTGATATTCGTGAATGTTCACTGTCTCCTCACTGGGTCTGGTACGTCGTTGTGGTGGCTGACAGGATGGGGCGGCATTGCGCCGAGTGCCTGCTTGCATATGGTATGTAATATATCAATGCACAACAAGGCGAATTATCTGCCGTGCGGTACACGGATGCCAACGGAACCGACATTGATGCGGACCGGCACTAAGCGACAGTGTTTATAGAAGTTGGGCGAATTTATCGGCAAGAAAAAGACTGTTTTGCTGCGTTGCGTCGTCGAAATTCGCCGCCTTTCCCACATTTTCTCCTTGCCGACCTTTGATATATCACATACGGTATGTCATCAAGATCGCCCGAAACGATCGATTCGCGTCGCAAGCCGGCAGCCCTGCCGAGAAGAAGGTGAAGCGGTGCGTGCCCACACAACGGGGCCGCCCGGAGTCCAACGAGGAGACCAACACATGTCTGCAGTCGTATCGCTGCGGCCGGAATCGACGACGGCCGATGACACCTTGAAGCAAAAGAGCCGGGATGCCGGCATCGTGTCGGGCGGCCATCTGGTCGCGCGGGCGCTGAAGAACGAAGGGGTCGACACCATCTTCACGCTGTGCGGCGGCCACATCATCGATATCTACGATGGCTGCGTCGACGAAGGGATCCGCATCATCGACGTGCGTCACGAACAGGTCGCGGCGCACGCGGCCGACGGCTATGCGCGCCAGACCGGCAAGCTCGGCTGCGTGGTGACGACGGCCGGCCCGGGCTCCACCAACGCGGTCACCGGCATCGCCACGGCCTTCCGCTCGGAAAGCCCGGTGCTGCATATCGGCGGGCAGGGCGCGCTGACGCAGCACAAGATGGGCTCTCTGCAGGACCTGCCGCACGTCGACATGATGGCGCCGATCACCAAGTTCGCCGCGACCATCCCGAGCACCGAGCGCGTTGCCGACATGATCTCGATGGCCGCGCGCGAATGCTTCAACGGCGCGCCAGGGCCCGCCTATCTGGAGATTCCGCGCGACGTGCTCGACCGCGAAGTCGACGTCGCGCGCGCCGTGGTACCGCGCCCCGGCCACTATCGCGCCTCGACCAGGTCGATCGGCGATCCGCGCGACATCGAGAAGCTCGCCGACATCCTGGTCAATGCCGAGCGTCCGGCCATCCTGTTCGGCCAGCAGGTCTGGACCGCGCGCGGCCACGAGGAAGCGATCGCGCTGCTGCGCGGCCTCGATATCCCGGGTTACTTCAATGGCGCCAGCCGCGGGCTGCTGCCGCCGGGCGATCCGCATCATTTCGACCGTACCCGCTCGCAGGCCTTCGCCAACGCCGACGTGCTGGTGATCGTCGGCACGCCGTTCGACTTCCGCATGGGCTACGGCAAGCGCATCAGCAAGGAGCTGACGCTGGTGCAGATCGACATGGATTACCGCACCGTCGGCAAGAACCGCGAGATCGACCTGGGCCTGGTCGGCGATCCGGGCGCGATCCTGGGCGCGGTGCTGCAGGCCGCCAGCGGCCGCATCAAGCAGGACAAGCGCCAGGCGCGCCAGAAGTGGATGGGCCAGCTGACCGAGGCCGAAGGCGTCGCCACCGAGAAGCTGATGCCGCTGTTCCTGTCGGAGAACACGCCGATCCATCCGTACCGCGTCGCCTACGAGCTGAACAATTTCCTCGGCGAGGACACGATCTATATCGGCGACGGCGGCGATGTGGTGACGATCTCCGCGCAGGCGGTGCGGCCGCGCAAGCCCGGCCAGTGGATGGACCCGGGCGCGCTGGGCTCGCTCGGCGTCGGCACCGGCTTTGCGATCGCGGCGGGCCTGGCCAATCCGGGCAAGGAGGTGCTGTGCTACTACGGCGACGGCTCCTTCGGCATGACGGCCTTCGACATGGAGACCGCCAACCGCTTCGGCGTGCCGTATCTGGCCGTGATCGGCAACAACTCGGCGATGAACCAGATCCGCTACGGGCAGCTGGCCAAGTACGGCGAGTCGCGCGGCAACGTCGGCAACCTGCTGTCGGACGTGCCGTTCAGCCAGTTCGCGCAGATGCTGGGCGGCTATGGCGAGGAGGTGCGTGACCCGGCCCAGATCGCCGGCGCGCTGCAGCGCGGACGCGAGTCGATCGCGCGCACCGGCAAGTCCGCGGTGATCAATATCTGGGTCGATCCGCGCGAATACGCCCCGGGTACCAAGAACCAGACCATGTACAAGTAGCCGGCCGCCGGCCCCCGGGCCGACAGCGCGATCGCGGCGAGCGACACCGGATGCGCGGGTTTGCACAAGGCCCACGCATCCGGCGGGCGGCGCACGCCCTTGCAAGCCCTCGCGCGCGGGCCGTGCCGACCCGCTGCCGTGCAACCCACGATCCCACCATAGAGGCGAGGAGACGACGCCATGAGCAAGGCATTGGAAGGAGTACGCATCCTGGACATGACGCACGTGCAGGCGGGGCCGTCGGCCACGCAGCTGATGGCATGGCTGGGGGCGGATGTGATCAAGGTCGAGCTGCCCGGCCGGGGCGACATCACGCGCAGCCAGCTGCGCGATGTGCCGAACGCCGACAGCCTCTATTTCACGATGCTGAACTCCAACAAGCGCAGCCTGACGCTGAACATGAAGACGCCGGAGGGCAAGGCGCTGCTGGAGGACCTGGTCGAGCGCTGCGACGTGCTGGTCGAGAACTTCGGCCCCGGCGTGCTCGACCGCGCGGGCTTCGACTGGGACCGGCTGCGCGCGCTCAATCCGCGGCTGATCTACGCGTCGATCAAGGGCTTCGGCCCCGGGCCGTACGCCGACTGCAAGGCCTACGAGAACGTCGCGCAATGCATGGGCGGCTCCGCCTCGACCACTGGCTTCGAGGAAGGGCCGCCGACGGTGACCGGCGCGCAGATCGGCGATTCGGGTACCGGCGTGCATTGCGTGATCGGCATCCTGGCCGCGCTGCTGCAACGCGAGCAGACCGGCAAGGGCCAGCGCGTCGAGGTCGCGATGCAGGATGCGGTGCTGAACCTGTGCCGCGTCAAGCTGCGCGACCAGCAGCGCCTGGCGGCCGGCGCGCTGCGCGAATACCCGAACAAGGAGTTCGGCGATTACGTCCCGCGCGCCGGCAATGCCTCGGGCGGCGGACAGCCGGGCGCGGCGCTGCGCTGCGCGCCGGGCGGGGCCAACGACTATGTCTACGTGATCGTGCAACCGCAGGGGTGGGAACCGCTGATGCGGCTGTGCGGACGCGAGGACCTGATCGCGCATCCGCAGTTCGCCACGCCGGAAGCGCGCCTCAAATGCCTGCCCGAATGCTTCTCGATCATCGAGAAGTGGACGCGCACGCGCACCAAGTTCGAGGTCATGCAGGCGCTCAACGAGGTCGACGTGCCGTGCGGCCCGATCCTGTCGATGAAGGACCTGATCGAGGACCGCTCGCTGTACGAGCGCGGCTATCTGGTAGAGGTCGATCATCCGCAGCGCGGCCGCTACGTGCAGCTGGGCTGCCCGATCAACCTGTCGGAATCGCCGGTCCAGGTCGAACGCTCGCCGCTGCTGGGCGAGCACACCACCGAGATCCTCGAATGGCTGGGCCGCACGCCCGCGCAGATCGAGGCGCTGCGCGCGGCCGGCGCGGTTTGACGCCGCCTTGCCCCGGGGCGGCCCGGCGCCGCCCTTCGTTCGCAAACTCCGCTGCAACCATGACCCGATGGAGGTCTGACATGGCGTATGACAAGGACGCGGTGCGCAATATTCTCGCCACCGCCAAGGAACAGGGACGCACCGCGCTGACCGCGCCCGAAGGCAAGCTGGTCTGCGATGCCTATGGCATTGCGGTGCCGGGCGAAGGGCTGGCGACGTCGCCGGCCGAAGCCGTTGAACTGGCCGGCCGCATCGGCTTTCCGGTGGTGATGAAGATCGTGTCGCCCGACATCCTGCACAAGACCGAGGCCGGCGGCGTGCTGGTCGGCCTGGAGGACGCGCAGAAGGTCGAGCAGGGCTATCAGACCATCCTGGACAACGCGAAGCGCTACAACGCCAAGGCGGAGATCGTCGGCGTGCAGGTGCAGAAGATGATCGGCGGCGGCCAGGAGGTCATCATCGGCGCGGTCACCGATCCGTCGTTCGGCAAGCTGGTGGCCTTCGGCCTCGGCGGCGTGCTGGTCGAGGTGCTCAAGGACATCACGTTCCGCATGGCGCCCGCGAGCGAGCAGGACGCGCTCGGCATGCTCGACGGCATTGCGGCCGCGCAGGTGCTCAAGGGCGTGCGCGGCGCCGAGCCGGTCGACCGCGCGGCGCTCGCCAGCATGATCCAGCGCGTGTCGCAGCTGGTGACCGACTTCCCCGAGATCGCCGAGCTGGACCTGAACCCGGTGTTCGCGAGCCCGAGCGGCGCGATCGCGGCCGACGTGCGCATCGTGCTGGACCACGCGCCGCAGCCGCAGCGCTATCGCCCGACGCAGGAACAGATCGTCGCGCAGATGAACCGCATCATGCGGCCCGACACCGTGGCGGTGATCGGTGCGTCGTCCGAGGACGGCAAGATCGGCAACTCGGTGATGAAGAACCTGATCAACGGCGGCTACCAGGGCAAGATCTATCCGATCCACCCGAAGGCCGAAGAGATCATGGGCATGACCGCTTACAAGAGCGTGCTCGACGTGCCCGGCGAGATCGACGTGGCGGTGTTCGCGATCCCCGCCAAGCTGGTGGCGCAGGCGCTGGAGGAGGTCGGCAGGAAGGGCATTCCCGGCGCCGTGCTGATTCCGTCCGGCTTTGCCGAGACCGGCAATGTCGAGGGACAGGAGGAGATCGTCGCGATCGCCCGCAAGCACAACATCCGGCTGATGGGGCCGAACATCTACGGCTTCTACTACACGCCGAAGAATCTGTGCGCGACGTTTTGCACGCCTTATGACGTCAAGGGCAAGGCCGCGCTGTCGTCTCAGTCGGGCGGCATCGGCATGGCCATCATCGGCTTCTCGCGGTCGGCCAGGATGGGCGTATCGGCCATCGTTGGCCTGGGCAACAAGTCCGACATCGACGAAGACGATCTGCTGACGTTCTTCGAGCAGGACGACGAGACCGAGATCATCGCGCAGCATTGCGAGGACCTGAAGGATGGCCGCGCGTTCGCGGAGGCGGCGCGCCGCGTGTCGAAGGTCAAGCCGGTGGTGGTGCTCAAGGCCGGCCGCACCAGCCTGGGGGCGCGCGCCGCCAGCTCGCACACCGGCGCGCTGGCCGGCGACGACCGCATCTACGAGGACGTCTTCAAGCAATGCGGCGTGATCCGCGCCCGCTCGCTGCGCGACCTGCTCGAGTTCGCGCGCGGCATTCCGAAGCTGCCGACGCCGAAGGGCGAGAACGTGGTGATCATCACCGGCGCCGGCGGCTCGGGCGTGCTGCTGTCCGATGCCTGCGTCGACAACGGGCTGTCGCTGATGACGATGCCGGAGGACCTGGACGCGGCCTTCCGCAAGTTCATCCCGCCGTTCGGCGCGGCCGGCAATCCGGTCGACATCACCGGTGGCGAGCCGCCGAGCACCTATCGCAACACGATCAAGCTGGGGCTGGAGGATCCGCGCATCCACGCGATCATCCTGGGCTACTGGCACACGATCATCACGCCGCCGATGGTGTTCGCCAAGCTGGTGGTCGAGGTCAAGGAGGAGATGGCGGCCAGGGGCATCGAGAAGCCGATCGTCGCCTCGCTGGCCGGCGACGTGCAGGTCGAGGAAGCCGCCGAATACCTGTATCAGCATGGCGTGCCGGCCTACGCGTACTCGACCGAGATCCCGGTCGCGGTGCTCGGCGCGAAGTACAAGTGGGCGCGCGGCGCGGGCAAGATCTGACTCTGCGGCGAAGGGGAGATCGGCGGCGTTGGGAGGCGCCGCTTGCCCTCTCCCCCGGCCCCTCTCCCGCATTGGCGGGAGAGGGGAGAGCGTCAGGCGAGCGCCGACGGCATTTCCCAATCCCCTCGGTTTTCTCCCCTCTCTCGCGCGGGAGAGGGGCGGGGGAGAGGGTAGCGCCCCGACACCGCCCATGAAAAAACCACCCGCCACAGGAGACCCCCATGCAAACCTGGATTCGCTTCGACGCCGGCGATGGCCGGCCACGGATGGGCCGGCTCGATGGCGAGCGGGTGTTCGAATACGACGGCCCCGGCTACGCATCGCCGAATCCCACCGGCGTGTCGTTCCCGCGCAACGAGGTGAGCCTGCTCGCGCCATGCGAGCCGTCCAAGATCGTCGCGCTGTGGAACAACTTCCGCGCGCTGGCGCAGAAACTGGGCAAGCCCGAGCCCGCGCATCCGCTGTTCCTGATCAAGCCGGCGACCTCGTTGGCCGGTCCGGGCGACACCATCGCGCGGCCGGTCGGCTATGCCGGCAAGATCGTGTTCGAGGGCGAGCTCGGCATCGTGATCGGACGCGTGTGCCGCGATGTGCCGGCCGCCGATGCCGCCTCGCATATCTTCGGCTATACGGTCGTCAACGATGTCACCGCGGCGGACCTGATCGCCGAGGATCCGAATTTCGCGCAATGGTGCCGCGCCAAGGGCTTCGATACCTTCGGCTGCCTGGGCCCGGCCATCGTCACGGGCTTCGACTGGCGCGACGCCAGCGTGGTCACGCGGCTCGACGGCGCCGAGCGCCAGCGCTATCCGCTGTCGGACATGATCTTCACGCCCGAGCAGATCGTCAGCCGTCTGTCGCGCGACATGACGTTGATGCCGGGCGACGTGATCGCCTGCGGTACCTCGCTCGGCGTGGGCTCGATGAAGGCCGGCGCGGTCGTCGAAGTGCGCATCGACGGCATCGGTGCGCTGATCAATCCGGTCGGCGGCTAGCCCGCGCGGCAACGCGCCGCTGGCTGTTTCCGATGGTCGCGCCGGTCGCGATGGAGGCCTGCCATGACGGATCCCGAAGAACTGGCTTATCTGCTCGCCTGCGCGTCGATGGTGGCCGGCCTGGCCGGCTACCGTCACGCCGGGGCCGCCGCGCTGCATGCAGGTTGCCTCGGCGGCATCGTGCTGGCCATCTCGGCCGCCTGGTTGTCCGGCGGCAATGGCCCGATGGTGGTGGTGGCGGGATTGGCGCTGGCCACGGTCGCGGCAGCGGCGATTGCGATCGGCGCGCGAGCTGGCGTGCGCGGCGCGCGGTCTTCCGAAGCGAAGTAGTTCGACGAAGTCGATCGATCGAAGTCGTTCGTCGAAGTCGTTCGATACAAGCACGTCGTCCCCGCGCAGGCGGGGACCCGTGGCATTCATTCAACGACGCTCGGTCCCTGCGTGCGCGGGAACGAGGCGGTAGTTCGAGAAGCGGCGATTCAGCTGACGCGCCGGCCCATCGCCTCCAGATACCCGTTCTTCTTCTCGAGGATCAGCTGACTCAGAAACGGCGCCTCATAGGCCGTCAGCAGATGCGCGTGATAGGTCTCGATATAGTGCGCGATCTGGGTGCGCTCGCAATCGACCACGCCGCACAGCCAGCGATACATCGCCTCGTCCCAATGGAAGGGCAGTTCCAGTTCGACAAAGGCCGAGTTGTAGGCGGCAAGTTGCGCCTGTACCGGAATCTGGGGGTCCGCGGCCGCGGTAGTGACGTCGTTCTGCCGTTCGATCTGCGCTTGTTCCATGTCGCTCTCCTTGTGCCGGTGCGGTGGGACATGCAGGCAGCATAGGGCGCGCGAACGATTAACAACAATTGAAGTTGATCGGCAAAACCATAAGCCATCGTTTATGGATGGAAGGCGGGCGAGACCAGGCCAATGCGCTACGAGCGCGCTGCGACGGCGCCCTTGCCGCGGATCAGGCCTGCCACCGCGGTGATCCGGTCGATCTGCGCCGCGCCTTCGCTGAGCAGGAAATGCTTGAAGGCCAGCGCGACCGGCGGCAGCCGCTTGTTCTTGCGATGGACCACGTACCAGTTCAGCATCACCGGGAAGCCTTCGACGTCCAGCACCGCCAGATGGCCGGTGCGCAGTTCCAGCGCAACCGTGTGGGCCGACAGGAACGCGATGCCCATATTGGCGATCACGGCCTGCTTGATCGTCTCGGTGCTCTTGATCTCCATCGTGATGCGCAGGTTCTGCAGCCGCGCGGCGAACCCTTCCTGCATCGAGTTCCAGGTGTCCGAACCCTTCTCGCGGCAGATGAAGGCTTCGTCGGCCAGCGCGGACAGCGGCACGTTGCGCTTGCCCACCAGCGGATGGTCCGGCGCGGCGACGATCACGTAAGGGTGGGGCGCGAATGATTCGTTGACGGTGTCCATGCCGGCCGGCGGCCGCACCATCACGGCCAGATCGGTCAGGTTGCCGGCCAGCTGATGCAGCAGTTCCTCGCGGTTGTGCACCGCCAGGTTCAGCGTGACGCCGGGGTGTCGCCGCATGAATTCGGCGATCACGCGCGGGAAGAAGTAATCGCCGGCGCTGATCACCGCGATGTTGAGCCGGCCGCCCGCGATGCCGCTGAGCTGCGCCATCGCATCCTCGGCCTCGCGGAACTGCTGGATGATGCTGCGGCTGTAGTGCAGCATCTCGGTGCCCGCGGGCGTCAGATAGATCTTCTTGCCCAGCTGCTCGAACAGCCGCAGGCCGACATGGTTCTCCAGCTGCCGCACCTGCGTCGACACCGCGGGCTGCGTCAGATGCAGCTCCTCGGCCGCGCGCGAAAAGCTCAAATGACGGGCCACCGTTTCGAAGACCTTGAGCTGGCGCAGCGTGGCGTTTTTCATGGCGGCCTCTTCGGTCGACGCGGCGCTTGCTGCGGCGCGTGATCGGGATCGTTTCGCTGCGGTGCACGCTTCGTGCATTGCGACAGCGCCGCCGATCCATAGACGGTCGTCAATGATCTTAATAAAAAAGTTAAGGCGTCGTGGATAGTCGTTTGCACTAGCATCGAAGGACCCATCGGCGCCCGCGCACCCCTGCCGGATGACCGTGGCGACATAAGAAAGAACAGCGCTGCCCCGCCGGCCCACGCCGGCGGCAACCGCAGCGGCCGCGCGCCCACGAGGCAGGCGGTGCCAGAGGAGACCACGATGAATGTCTCGCTTCCGCAGTTGAAGGCGTTCGCCGCCGTCGCGCGGCATCGCAGTTTCACCCGTGCCGCCGCCGAACTGGGACTGACGCAGTCCGCCGTCAGCCGCAGCGTGCGCGAGCTGGAAGAGGAAATCGACCTGCGCCTGTTCGACCGCACCACGCGCCAGGTCGAGCTGACCGAGGCCGGCACGCTGCTGTCCGAACGCATCTGCCATCTGATCGACGAGGTCGAACAGACGCTGCACGAAACGCACTCGAGCGCGCGGCCAGCGCACGGGCGCGTGCAGCTGGCGGTGGCCCCGATGCTGTCGTCGATGCTGGCGCCGGCCTGGCTGCATGCCTGCCAGAGCGCCTGGCCGGACATCGATATCGTGCTGCGCGATGTCGGGCCGGAGGCGGCGCTGCATGCGGTGCGCGGCGGCGAGGTCGATTTCGCGGTGGTCAGCGACCCGGAGCCTTGCGCCGAACTGCAGTTCGACCCGCTATACGAGGAGACCTTCCACGCGGTGCTGCCGACCGGCCATCCGCTGGCGTCGCGCGAGGCGCTGGGCTGGGGAGATCTGAACGATGCGCAGCTGTTCGGGCTGGACCGCCAGTCGGGCATGCTGGCCGCGATCGAGCGCGCCATGGCCGCTTACCACGTGCGGCCGCGCGTCTATCGGCCCCTGAGCCATTTCTGCGCGGTGCTCGGCATGGTGGCGCGGCGGCAGGGGCTCGGCGTGGTGCCATCGCGCGCCCGCGCGGCCGGCGTTCCGCCTGGCGTGGTGCTGTTGCCGTTGCGGCCGCATGCCGCCATGCAGGTCGTGCTGGTGCGCCGCAAGGGACGGTCGCTGAAGCCGAATGCCGCCGCCATCTGGCGCGTGATTACCGAGCAGGAGGGCCCGGATGTGGCGTTGAAGACAGGTTGAACGCCGGCCTGTGGCACGGGAACGACAGAACAGGCCTTTCGTTGATATATCACATACAGAATATTTACTTCTGGTGCGTTGCACCATATACTGGGCATTCCTTGATCGTTGTCTTATCGGAGTGTCCTGATGCAAACCACCCTGTTGACCCTGCTGTCGCTTGGCCTGTTCTCGCTTGGCGTGTCGGCCACCGTGCTGCTCGCGACCTCGCTGCCTGCCCCGGCGCCGCTTCGCGCCCTGGCGCACGGCCGCCTCGCGGGATTCGGTAGCGCGCCCCGCGAGGACGACGCCGCCGAGGATTCGCACAAGGCCGCCGGCCAGTTCGTGCTGACCCATGCCTGACCGCAAGTCCGCTGGCCGCGCCGCCGGTCATCTGTCGCGGCCATAGCGACGGACGAACTGCCCGTGGCCAGCGGCTTCGCAGTCGTGCATTCCCTCGTCGTTCCCCTTCCGTTCCTCTGTTTTCCCCTCCCTTTCTCTCCGCCGCAGGGCGTCATTGCGCGGCAGTCCGCCGCCTTCTCAGTCCACAGCCATGGGTGGACAAGCGAAAACGCCTTGACCATTTTGATATATCACATACCGTATAACACTAGCGGACGTTGACGACGCATCCGGCGGCCGGATGCGTGGAGACCGTGAAACGTCCGCGAGTCGATTTGACGCAAGGCAGTGACCAGGGCAGTGCTGGCGGAGAAGCGGGAGTGTCGTGCGCAAGTTGCGACGGCCGATGGCGCTATCATCGACCCGCGGCGCCCCCCGCGCGCGCTCCAGGCATCCACGATAACGAACAGAGATGGCCATGAACCATGTCGTAATCCCCATTCCGGTCGAGAGCATCGGCCGCCAGCGCAAGCGCCGCCAGCCCAAAGGGCGGCAGGTCGACCCCGCCGCGCTCGCCGAAGTTCGCGCCTTGCTCGGCGATGCGCCGCGCCGGCGCGATCTGCTGATCGAACATCTGCACGCGATCAACGACCGCTATGGACAACTGGCCGCGCCGCATCTGGCCGCGCTGGCCGCCGAGATGAAGATGTCGCAGGCCGAGGTCTACGAGGTCGCGACCTTCTATCACCACTTCGACGTCGTACGCGAGGATGCCGACGGTGCGATCGCACCGCCGCCCGCGCTGACCGTGCGCGTCTGCGAGGGCATCGCCTGCGAGATGGCCGGCGCGCAATCGCTGCTCGCCAAGCTGCCGGCGCTGCTCGGCACCGACGTGCGCGTGGTCGCCGCGCCCTGCATCGGCCGCTGCGAGCGTGCGCCGGCGGCGTTGGTCGGACAGAATCCGGTCGACGTGGCGAGCGCCGAGGCGATCGCCGAACGCGTCGGCGCGGGCGCGGTGCGCCACGAGCCCGAGCCGTACGTCGACTACCTGGCGTATCGCGAACAGGGCGGCTACCGGACCTTGCGCGCGGTGGCCGAAGGCGCGCTGTCGGCCGACGATGCGATTGCGACGATGGAGCATGCGGGATTGCGCGGGCTGGGGGGCGCCGGCTTTCCGGCCGGCCGCAAATGGCGCATCGTGCGGGCCGAGGCGGGACCGCGGATGATGGCCGTCAATATCGACGAAGGCGAGCCCGGCACCTTCAAGGACCGTTTCTACCTGGAGCGCGATCCGCATCGCTTCATCGAAGGCATGCTCATCGCCGCCAAGGTGGTGCAGGTTGAGGCCATCTATATCTACCTGCGCGACGAGTACGCCGGCTGCCGTGCGCTGCTGACCGAAGAGCTGCGGCGGCTGCGCGAGGACCCGCCGTGCGCGGATCTGCCGCCGATCGAATTGCGGCGCGGCGCCGGCGCCTATATCTGCGGCGAAGAGTCCGCGATGATCGAGTCGATCGAAGGCAAGCGCGGCTGGCCGCGCTTGCGCCCGCCCTATGTGGCACAGGTCGGCCTGTTCGGGCGGCCGACGCTGGAGCACAACTTCGAGACGCTGTACTGGGTGCGCGACATCCTCGAGCGCGGCGCGGAGTGGTTCGCGGGGCAAGGCCGGCATGGACGCAAGGGGCTGCGCTCGTTCTCGGTGTCGGGCCGCGTCAACAAGCCGGGCGTGCATCTGGCACCGGCCGGCATCACGATCACCGAGCTGATCGACGAATACTGCGGCGGCATGCTCGATGGCCACCGCTTCTACGGCTATCTGCCGGGCGGCGCGTCGGGCGGCATCCTGCCCGCGTCGATGGGCGATATCCCGCTGGACTTCGACACGCTGCAGCCGCATGGCTGCTTCATCGGCTCGGCGGCGGTGGTGGTGCTGTCGGACCATGACCGCGCCGTCGACGTGGCGCGCAACCTGATGCACTTCTTCGCGCACGAGTCCTGCGGCCAATGCACGCCCTGCCGCGTCGGCACGGCGAAGGCCGTGCAGCTGATCGCGCAGCCTCGGTGGGACCGCGAGGCGCTGGCCGACCTGTCCGCGGTGATGCGCGATGCGTCGATCTGCGGCCTGGGCCAGGCCGCGCCCAATCCGATCGACTGCGTGATCCGCTATTTCCCGCACGAGCTGGCCTGAGCCCCCGCAACGACGATAAACGCCGAAAGACGCCGAAAGACGCCGCACGACAGAACCACGAGACCGCCATGAATGCACTGACCCGCGCCGAACGCGCCCTCGTCCAGGCCTCCGATCCGGCCTCGGTTGCCTTCCAGCTGAACGGCCGGGAGGTGATGGCCGCGCCCGGCGAAACGCTGCTGCAGGTAGCGAAGCGCGAGGGCGTCGAGATTCCGCACCTGTGCTACAAGGATGGCCTCGAGCCGGCCGGCAACTGCCGCGCCTGCATGGTCGAGATCGACGGCGAGCGCGTGCTGGCGCCATCGTGCTGCCGGCAGCCGGCCAAGGGCATGAAGGTGCAGACCGATTCGCCGCGCGCGCGCAAGGCGCAGGGCATGGTGCTCGAGCTGCTGCAGTCTGACATGCCCGAGACCGCGTACACGCGCGACAGCGAGCTGGACCGGTGGTCCGCGCGCCTGGAGATCGGCAAGCCGCGCTTTGCGCCGCGCGATCCGGTGGCCGCCGATCTGTCGCATCCGGCCATCGCAGTCAATCTCGATGCCTGCATCCAGTGCACGCGCTGCGTGCGCGCCTGCCGCGACGAGCAGGCCAACGACGTGATCGGCATCGCGTTGCGCGGCGCCGACGCGAAGATCGTGTTCGACATGGACGACCCCATGGGCGCGTCGACCTGCGTGGCCTGCGGCGAATGCGTGCAGGCCTGCCCGACCGGCGCGCTGATGCCGGCCCGCGCCGCCGCGCTGGCGGTGCCCGACAAGCAGGTGCAATCGGTCTGCCCGTACTGCGGCGTCGGCTGCCAGCTGACCTATCACGTCAAGGACAACCGCATCCAGTACGTGGAAGGGCGCGATGGTCCGGCCAATCATGCGCGGCTCTGCGTCAAGGGTCGCTACGGCTTCGACTATGCCGCGCATCCGCATCGGCTGACGGTGCCGCTGGTGCGGCGCGAGGGCGTGCCCAAGCGCGGCGATGCGGTGATGGACCCCGAGCGCGTGATGGAGGTGTTCCGCGAGGCGACGTGGGAAGAGGCGCTGGCGCTGGCCGGCGGCGGCCTCGCGCGCATTCGCGATACCCACGGCAAGCGCGCGCTGGCCGGCTTCGGCTCGGCCAAGGGGAGCAACGAGGAGGCCTATCTGTTCCAGAAGCTGGTGCGGACCGGCTTCGGCAGCAACAACGTCGACCACTGCACGCGGCTGTGCCATGCCTCGTCGGTGGCGGCGCTGCTCGAAGGGATCGGCTCGGGCGCGGTGTCCAACCCGGTGATCGACGTCGGCAAGGCCGAGGTCGTGATCCTGATCGGCGCCAACCCGACCGTCAATCACCCGGTCGCGGCGAGCTGGATCAAGAACGCGGTGCGCAACGGCACCAAGCTGATCGTCGCCGACCCGCGCCGCTCGGACCTGGCCCGCTTCGCCTATCGCTTCCTGCAGTTCCAGCCGGATACCGACGTCGCGCTGCTCAACGCGATGATGCATGTGATCGTCACCGAGGGGCTGGTCGATCGCGGCTTCATCGACAGCCGCACAGTCGGGTACGACGAACTCGAACGCAATGTCGCCGCCTACAGCCCCGGGGCGATGGCGCCGATCTGCGGCATCGACGCGGAGACGATCCGCCATGTCGCGCGGCTCTACGCGACCGCCGGCAGCGCGATGATCCTGTGGGGCATGGGCGTGTCGCAGCACGTGCACGGCACCGACAACGCGCGCTGCCTGATCGCGCTGGCGCTGATGACCGGCCAGATCGGCCGGCCCGGCACCGGCCTGCATCCGCTGCGCGGCCAGAACAATGTGCAGGGCGCCTCGGACGCCGGGCTGATCCCGATGATGTATCCGGACTACCGCCGCGTCGACGATGCCGACGCCGCGGCGCGCTTCGAGGCGCTGTGGGGGACGCCGCTCGATCGCCAGCCGGGTTTGACGGTGGTCGAGGTGATGCAGGCGATCGAGCGCGGCGAGGTGCGCGGCATGTACATCATGGGCGAGAACCCCGCGATGTCGGACCCCGACGCGCAACATGCGCGCGAGGCGCTGGCCGCGCTCGATCATCTGGTGGTGCAGGACATCTTCCTGACCGAGACCGCCTACCTCGCCGACGTGGTGCTGCCGGCCTCGGCCTTCCCCGAGAAGACCGGCACCTTCACCAATACCGACCGCATCGTGCAGCTGGGCCGGCAGGCGGTCGATCCGCCGGGACAGGCGCGCCAGGATCTTTGGATCATCCAGCAGATGGCCGCGCGGCTCGGCCTGGACTGGCACTACGACGGCGTGGCCGACGTGTTCGACGAAATGCGGCTGGCGATGCCGAGCATCGCGGGAATCAGCTGGGAGCGGCTGCAGCGCGAGCATGCGGTGACCTACCCGTGCCGCGCCGAAGGCGATGCCGGCGAGCCGGTGATCTTCACCGACAGCTTCCCGACGCCGAGTGGGCGCGCCCGCTTCGTGCCGGCCGATATCGTGCCGGCGGCGGAACGGCCCGACCACGACTATCCGTTCGTGCTGATCACCGGACGCCAGCTCGAACACTGGCATACGGGGAGCATGACGCGAAGGGCAGGGGTGCTCGATGCGCTCGAGCCCGATCCGACCGCGCTGGTCCATCCGCTGGACCTGGCGCAGTGGGGCGGCAAGCCGGGCGACATCATCACGCTGGCGTCACGCCGCGGCGAGGTCGCGCTGTACGCGCGCGCCGACGAGGGTACGCCGCGCGGCGCGGTGTTCGTGCCGTTCTGCTACTACGAGGCGGCGATCAACAAGCTGACCAATTCGGCGCTCGATCCGTTCGGCAAGATCCCCGAGTTCAAGTACTGCGCGATCCGCGTGACGCTCGGCGGCACGCCGCCGGTGCAGTCGAGCTATGGGGGCGGGCAGATCCTGGCGCGGGCCGGCTGAGGCGATCCGCTCCCGGCAGGGCACGGCCGGCAGTCGGGCCTGCAAGAATTACCGGAACATGCCCAGATCGCCTGCCTGCAACGCCGCGCGCAGCGCCGGCCCGGCATGCAGCGGCGGCACCGCGGCAGCGGGGGCGGTGCGCGACGACAGGCGCTGCGCAAGGAACCTCACGACCTGGTCGATCACGCCGGCATCGCGCAGGATGCGCCGATGGCCCAGGCCCTCGGTGGTCAGCAGCGTCGCGCCCGGCCACGCGCCGGCTATTGCCGCGCCATCCTCCCAGCGCACCTCCTTGTCGTGGCGATCATGGACGACCAGCGTCGGCGGCACTGGCCGGCAGCGGCCGATGTCTGGCACGTTGAAGTCGCCCCACGGCATGCCGAGCCACTGTTCGCTGTTGTGCTGCACGCGCGCCAGGACCGCCGGCGCCACGCCCAACTGCCAGGCCAGCGTGGCCGAGGCGTGGCGCATGTCGGCCGGCGCGCCGATCAGCACCGCGGCACTGGCCGGCAAGCCTTCCCGCAGTGCCAGCGCCGCCGCGGCGGAGCCCAGCGAATGCGCGACCACCGCATGGATCGGCCCGGCGTGCCAGGCGGCCGCCAGCAGCGCGCGCGACATCTCGATCAGCGAGCTTTGGCCCGGGCCCAGCGCACCGGCATCGGAGGCGCCATGGGACAGCGCGTCGAAGGCCACCACGCGATGACCGGCGGCAAGCAGCGCGGGCCCCAGCGTCTGCCAATGCGCGGCATTGCCGCCCCAGCCATGCGCCAGCAGCACCGCCGGGCCTTCGCCGTGCCAGCGGTAGACGCGCACGCGCCGCGTCGCGCCGCCGCCGGTCACCAGCGCCCAGTCGGCGCGCGCACCGGCGAGGAAGGCCTGACCGGCGGCATCGATATTCGCTTCCGGCACGCCGAACCACGCGCGCTCGAAGGCGCGCGCCGTCTGCTCGGGAAACAGTGCCGACGCGGTCTGCCAGCGCAGGCGCCGCCATGCCAGGCCGGCCTGCGCGAGCCGCGCGGCAAGCTGGCCCGGGGCGGCTTGGCCGGGGCGGCGGGAAGACAGGGCCTGTATCACGATATTCACTCCGTTTGCGGTTCCATCCCTGGCCCGTCGACCTCGCTGCGCGGCCCCTCCTGCATCTCTCTCGGGCCCCGATAAGACCGACCGGTCGTGCTATTTATCGGCGAACAATCTGCCGATCGAAAACGTGCCTCGGGGGGCTGGCGCAAAACGTGGTGCGCCGGCGGCCCAGGCGAGCTAGGCGGTACGTTTGCCGCGCGTAACCAGCGACTGGAAGGCGCGGCGCGCCATCGCCTGCGCGTCGGCCCGCCCGAGCATCTTCAGCGATTGCTGGAAGGCCATCACGATGCCCGCCATCTCGAAGGCAATCTGGCGCGGTTCTTCATCCGCCCCCAGGCTGCCGTCCTGGATCGCGTCGGCCGCCACGCGGACCACGATGCCGTTCCAGTCCTTCAGCGCGCGGACCAGCATGTCGCGGATCACGCCGGGCCGGTCCCGATATTCCTGGCCCAGCGCCATGAACAGGCAGCGGCCGCCGGAGTCGGTGCTGCCGATCCATTCGAGCTGTCCTTCGAACAGCGCGCGCAAGCGGGGCACGCCGCG
Source organism: Cupriavidus gilardii (assembly GCF_013347325.1). Lineage (NCBI taxonomy): Bacteria > Pseudomonadati > Pseudomonadota > Betaproteobacteria > Burkholderiales > Burkholderiaceae > Cupriavidus > Cupriavidus gilardii. The sequence continues at coordinate 793,464 of NZ_CP054624.1, forward strand.
CGGCTGGCGTAGCGCCGGCTGCACCACCATCGCCGTGAAGCGCTCGATCGCCAGTTCCAGCACTGCCTGCTGCAGCGCCTCCTTCGACTTGAAGTGCGCGTACAGGCCGCTCTTGGACATGTCCGTGCTGGCGGCCAGTTCGGCAAGCGACAGCTGCTCGAATCCGATCCGCGTGGCGGTGTCGAATGCCTGAGCGATGATTGCGCTGCGCGTCAGCTGGCCTTTTTGCATGCTCGGAAGAATAGCACGACCGGTCGGTCTGTCAAACCGAACTTGGCGCTAACGAGGTCGATTCGCTATTGTGGAAGCACGGGCACTTCAAAGGGCCCGATATCGAGACGGCAGGGGCTGGAGGAAAGCCAACCGGCACAAATCGTGAAATCTGTAAAAGTGTTTCCCTGATTACATACGGAACGCGACGTGTGCTCTATACTCGAATGCACGTCCGCGCACTTTCTTTTTTGGTGACTGGAGACCGATATGAACAGTACAGCCGTGCCACGAGGCGCTAGCGAACCGTTCCGGCAACTGCGGGCGTTGCGCCGAGCGCGCAAGCTCAAGCAGGAGGACGTCGCCCGCAAGGCCGGGATTTCCCGGGAGGCGTATCTGCGTGCGGAGTCGGGCCAGGCCGATCCGCGTATGAGCACCTTCCTGGCCGCCTGCGAGGCGCTCGGTCTGGAGGTGGTTCTTGCCCCCCAGCATCTGGCGCAGGACGTCAATGCCTTCATCGCCAGCCGCAACGGCGGCGTGACCGCCGCCTCGATGGCCGGTCCGGCCGGCGGCGCGTCGGCGTCCTCGGCTTCGTCCGCCTCCTCGGGCGGCGGCACGTCCGGCGCGGGTGGCATGGGCTCCCCGCAGGGCGAAGGCCAGAAGCCCGTCTGATCCTGTCATTGTTTCCTCGGCGGCCGGCGTTTGTCCGGCCGCTGGTTTTGGCACCGCGCGGCCTCAGACCGCGTCCGGCGTGACCCGGCTCGTTCGTCCGGACGACGCCCGCCTTCCTCTCCCTCCGTTTTCCGCACCTTCCCTGCCTGACGGCCGACCTCGGCGCACCTCGCCGTGTTGCCACGGGCCGATGTCTTCTTCCCATTCCCGTTCACCGTTCGGCTCAAGGCCGGTTCGGATTGACACGCTGCGTGCCGCTGATTACGATTCGGTAAATTCATTTCTCAATACGTAATTCCAGGCGGCGGTGTACCAGCCGGAACGCCGGGCGGCCTATGCTGGAAAAGGCCCGCCGGAGGCGCGCCGCGGCGGAACCCAGGCAGCACAACGAGCAGACCAGCAGAACGGAGACGAGCCCATGTCCAAAGCCTTTGCGTCGCAAGCCGACCTCGAAGCAAAGCAGGTCACCTTCACCAGGCTGTCCGACAACGCCTACGCCTATACCGCCGAGGGCGATCCGAATTCCGGTGTGGTGATCGGCGACGACAGCGTGCTGATCGTCGATACCACCGCCACGCCGGCGATGGCGCAGGATCTGATCGCGCGCATCCGCACCGTGACAGACAAGCCGATCAAGCACGTGGTGCTGTCGCACTACCACGCGGTGCGCGTGCTGGGTGCGTCGGCCTATTTCAGCGAAGGCGCGCAGAACGTGATCGCGAGCCGCGGCACCTACGAGATGATCGTCGAGCGCGGCGAGGCGGACATGAAGTCCGAGATCGAGCGTTTTCCGCGGCTGTTCGCCGGCGTGGAGACCGTGCCGGGCCTGACGTGGCCGAACCTGGTGTTCGAGCGCGAGCTGACGCTGTTCCTCGGCAAGCTCGAGGTCAGGATCCTGCATCTCGGTCCCGGCCATACCAAGGGCGATACCGTCGTGTGGATCCCGTCGCAGAAGATCCTGTTCTCCGGCGACCTGGTCGAGTACGACGCGGCCTGCTATTGCGGCGACGCGCAGCTCGAGGAGTGGCCGGCGACGCTCGATGCGCTGCGCGCGCTGCAGCCGCAGGCGCTGGTGCCGGGGCGCGGTCCCGCGCTGACCACGCCGGAACAGGTCGACAAGGGCCTGGCCTACACGCGCGATTTCGTCAGCACGCTGCTGCAGCGCGGCCGCGAGGCGGTGGCGCGGAAGCTGGACCTGAAGGGCGCGATGGCGCATACGCGCGCGGCGATGGATCCGAAGTTCGGCCATGTCTTCATCTACGAGCACTGCCTGCCGTTCGACGTGGCGCGCGCCTATGACGAGGCCAGCGGCATCAAGCATCCGCGCATCTGGACCGCCGAGCGCGACAAGGAAATGTGGGCCGCGCTGCAGGACTGACGCGGCGTCGTGCTGGCCGCCGCAGTCCGCGGGACAGCGGGCGCGGCGGCGGGATGGAGACGAGATGGAAACCACAGCTCAGCCAGGCGAGAACTACCAGGCCCGCACCTTCGCCTACCGGCGCTGCGCCGAGCAGCAGCCGGGCGCGCGGCCTGCGGTACGGCCGGTGGTCGTGATCGGCGCCGGTCCGGTCGGCCTCGCCACGGCGATCGACCTGGCGCAGCAGCAGGTGCCGGTGGTGCTGCTCGACGACGACTGCACGCTGGCCAGCGGTTCGCGTGCGATCTGCTTCGCCAAGCGCACGCTCGATATTTTCGATCGCCTCGGCTGCGGCGAGCGGCTGGTCGACAAGGGCGTGCGCTGGCACGTCGGCCGCGTGTTCCTCGACCAGCAGCAGGTCTACAGCTTCGATCTACTGCCCGAGAGCGGCCATCATCGTCCCGCCTTCATCAACCTGCAGCAGTACTACGTCGAGGGCTACCTGGTCGATCGCGCCGGCGAGCTGCCCGGGCTCGAGCTGCGCTGGCGTCATCGCGTCAGTGGCCTGCGACAGCAGGACGACCGGGTCGTGCTGAAGGTGTCGACGCCCGATGGCGACTACACGCTGCCAGCGCGCTACGTGGTGGTGGCGGACGGCGCGCGCAGTCCCGTGCGCCAGCTGATGGGGCTGCAAAGCCAGGGCCGGACCTTCCGCGACCGTTTCCTGATCGCCGATGTGCGGATGGCCGCCGGCTTCCCGGCCGAGCGCTGGTTCTGGTTCGATCCGCCGTTCAACCGCAACCAGTCGGTGCTGCTGCATCGCCAGCCCGACAATATCTGGCGCATCGATTTCCAGCTGGGCTGGGACGCCGATCCCGAGCAGGAGCGCCAGCCAGAGCGGGTGCTGCCGCGCCTGCGCGCGCTGCTCGGCCCGGACGCGCAGTTCGAGCTCGAATGGGTCAGTGTCTACACCTTCTCGTGCCAGCGCATGGAGCGCTTCCGCCACGGCCGTGTGCTGTTCGCCGGCGACGCCGCGCATCGCGTGTCGCCGTTCGGCGCGCGCGGCGCCAACAGCGGCGTGCAGGACGCCGAGAACCTGGCGTGGAAGCTGCGGCTGGTGCTGGCCGGGCTGGCGCCCGACGCGCTGCTCGACACCTATGCCAGCGAGCGCGAATACGCGGCGGACGAGAACATCCTGCATTCGACGCGCTCGACCGATTTCATCACGCCGAAAAGCGCCGTCAGCCGCGTGTTTCGCGACAGCGTGCTGCGGCTCGCGCGCCAGCATCCGTTCGCGCGGCAGCTGGTCAACAGCGGCCGCTTGTCGACGCCGACCGTGCTGACGCCTTCGCCGCTGAATACACCGGACAGCGCACCGTTCGCCGGCGCGATGGTGCCCGGCGCGGTCTGCGCCGATGCGCCGGTGCGCGTCGCCAGTGAAGCGCAGCGCGACGGCTGGCTGCTGCCGCATCTGGGCAACGGCTTTACCGCGCTGGTGTTTGCCGCCGCCGACGGCCTGCCGCCGGCGGCGTGCGCCGCGCTGGAGCAACTGGAGCAGGGCGGGGCGCCCGTGCCGGTCCAGCTTGTCTGCCTGATGCCGCCCGCATCTTCGACGCAGGCCGCACCGACGCTGCCGCGCGGCGCGGTGGTGCTCGAGGACGTCGACGGATTGGCCGCGCACCGCTACGACGGCCGGCCCGGCACCTGCTATCTGCTGCGCCCGGACCAGCATGTCTGCGCCCGCAGGCGCGAGGTCGACCACGGCGCGCTGCTGGCCGCGCTGCGCCGCGCGCTCGGCATGATCGACGTGCAGTGGCGCGCGGCCGCTGCCGAGCCCCGGCCGCAGGCCGCGCAGCTCGTCACCGAAGCCAATCTCGCGCAGCCGGACGACGTCTACGAGTCGCTGCTCGAGATGCATCGCGATCTGAGCGATGCGCAAAGTCAGGCCGCCAATGCGCAGCTGATCCTGCTGCTGGCCAACCATATCGGCGACATCGCGGTACTGCGCCAGGCGATGGCGCTGGCGCGCGCCGCCGTGCCGCCCCCGGTGCCGGATCCGCAAGCGGACGCCGCCGTGCCGATCTCGATGCCGGCGTAAGCCGATCCATCAAGCCGATCCTTTTTCCGAGAACCCTTCCCGAACCTCTGTCAGGACGACCATGACCCAAGCACTACGCCAAGACACCGGCACCGGCACGCTGCGCTACCAGTCCGGCTTCGCCAACGAGTTCGCCACCGAAGCGCTGCCCGGCGCGCTGCCGGTCGGACAGAATTCGCCGCAGCGCGCGCCGTACGGGCTGTATGCCGAGCAGCTGTCGGGCACGGCCTTCACCGCGCCGCGCGCGCACAACCGCCGCTCGTGGCTGTATCGGATCCGCCCGGCGGCGATGCACGAGTCCTTCGTCAAGATCGAGCAATCGCGGATCGTCAGCCGCTTCGACGAGGTGGCGCCGTCGCCGAACCAGATGCGCTGGAGCCCGCTGCCGATGCCGGATGCGCCGACCGATTTCATCGACGGCATCGTCACGATGGGCGGCAACGGCGGCCCCGACGCGATGGTCGGCTGCGGCATCCACCTGTACCTGGCCAACCGCTCGATGCAGGGCCGCTTCTTCTACAACGCCGACGGCGAGATGCTGATCGTGCCGCAGCAGGGCCGGCTGCGCCTGGCCACCGAACTGGGCGTGCTCGAGGTCGAGCCGCAGGAGATCGCGGTGGTGCCGCGCGGCGTGCGCTTCCGCGTCGAGCTGCTCGACGGCGAGGCGCGCGGCTATATCTGCGAGAACTACGGCGCGCTGCTGAAGCTGCCCGACCTCGGCGTGATCGGCTCGAATGGCCTGGCCAATCCGCGCGATTTCCAGACCCCGGTGGCCTGGTACGAGGACGTCGAGGGCGACTTCGAGCTGGTGGCCAAGTTCCAGGGCAATCTGTGGCGCGCGAAGATCGATCATTCGCCGCTGGACGTGGTGGCCTGGCATGGCAACTACGCGCCGTACAAATACGATCTGCGCCGCTTCAACACGATCGGCTCGATCAGCTTCGACCATCCGGACCCGTCGATCTTCCTGGTGCTGCACAGCCCGTCCGATACCGAGGGCGTCGACAACATCGACTTCGTGATCTTCGGCCCGCGCTGGCTGGCGATGGAGCACTCGTTCCGCCCGCCCTGGTTCCACCGCAATATCGCCAGCGAGTTCATGGGGCTGATCGAAGGCGTCTACGACGCCAAGGCCGAAGGCTTCGCTCCGGGTGGCGCCAGCCTGCACAACTGCATGAGCGGCCACGGCCCCGATGCCGAGACCTTCGCGCGCGCCAGCGAGGCGGACACCACCAGGCCGCACCGCATCTCCGACACGATGGCGTTCATGTTCGAGACGCCGACGGTGATCCGGCCCACGCGCTTCGCCGCCGAATCGGCCGCGCTGCAGTCCGACTACCAGCACTGCTGGCAAGGGCTGAAGAAGCATTTCAACCCGAACGTGCGCTGATGGCGCGCACCGACGACATACGCCGACGATAACCAACGTACCGCCAGGCAGCGCACGTAGCCAAGGTAGCCAAGGTAGCGCTCCCGGGCGGACAGCCCAACACATAGCATCCATGACCCAAGCCCAATCCTCCCGCAGCTGGATCGAATCGGCCAACGACGCCGCCACCCATTTCCCGTTGCAGAACCTGCCCTATGGCGTGTTCTCGCACGGCGCGCAGGCGCCGCGCGTCGGTGTCGCGATCGGCGACCGCATCGTCGACCTGTCGGTGCTGGACGAGGCCGGCCTGCTGCCGGCTGCCGCGCGCGGTACCTTCGCCGCGCCGGTGCTCAACCGCTTCATCGCGCTGGGCCGTCCGGTCTGGCGCGAGACGCGCCAGCGCATCGCCGAACTGCTGGCGGCCGACACGCCGACGCTGCGCGACGATGCCGCGCTGCGCGAGCGCGCAGTAGTGCCGATGGCCGGCGCCACGCTGCACCTGCCGGTGCAGATTCCCGGCTACACCGATTTCTATTCGTCGAAGGAGCACGCGACCAACGTGGGCCGCATGTTCCGCGATCCGGACAACGCGCTGCTGCCGAACTGGCTCGAAATCCCGATCGGCTACAACGGCCGCGCCAGCTCGGTGGTGGTCAGCGGCACGCCGATCCACCGTCCCAACGGCCAGATCAAGCTGCCGAACGAGGCGCGCCCGATCTTCGGCGCCTGCCGCAAGCTCGACTACGAGCTGGAGATGGGCTTCATCGTCGGCAAGGACTCGGCGCTGGGCGAGCCGGTGCGCGTCGATCAGGCCGACGACTATCTGTTCGGCATGGTGCTGCTCAACGACTGGAGCGCGCGCGATATCCAGCAGTGGGAATACGTGCCGCTGGGCCCGTTCAACTCGAAGAGCTTCGGCACCTCGATCTCGCCGTGGGTCGTTACGATGGACGCGCTCGAGCCGTTCCGCCGCGACAACCCGGAGCAGTCGCCGGAGCCGCTGCCGTATCTGCGCCAGTCGGCGCGCAATGCCTACGACATCGAGCTCGAGGTCGCGCTGCGGCCGCAGGGCGCCGAGCGTGCCGAGCGGATCAGCCGCACCAACTTCCGCGCGATGTACTGGACGATGGCGCAGCAACTGGCCCACCACACGGTGTCGGGCTGCAATGTGTGCGTCGGCGATCTGATGGGCTCGGGCACGATCAGCGGCACCACGCCGGACTCGTACGGCAGCCTGCTGGAACTGACCCGCAACGGCAACGAGCCGCTGAAGCTGGCCGGCGGCGTGGAGCGCGGTTTCCTGCAGGATGGCGACGAAGTGGTGATGCGCGGCTGGTGCCAGGGCGATGGCTATCGGATCGGCTTCGGCGAGGTCAGCGGCGAGGTGCTGCCTGCACCGAAGGCCGAGGGCTGAGCGCGCGCGCCTGAAGCGGTTGGCTTGAAAGCCGCGTGGTCCCCGCATTCGCGTTCGCGGGGAGCACGGGCAGGTTGGCGGATGTCTGCGGTCGCCCCCGCGCTGGCGGGGCTCAGCGACTTTCACCAGCCGCCGGGAAGGCGCCGCGCGGTTCGAGCCGGACTCAGCCGCCCGGCGTGGCGTCCAGCACCACCGCCGCGCGGCCCGTCAGCAGCACGGCGCCGCCGCCATGCAGCGCGAATTCATAGAGCACCTGGCGCTCGTCGCCGCCGATCCGCTCGGCCTCGATCGTCAGCGGTCCCGCAACGGTATCGAGCCGCTCGGCGTGGACCTCGACCTTGCGCACGCTGGCCAGATAGCCGACGCGCGGCGTGGCCGCGGTGCCGGCCGTCAGCAGCGCGCCGTGCACGGCCATTGCCTGGGCGGCATATTCGATACCGCACAGCGCGGCGAGCCGTCCTTCGGCACGCAGCGGATGATCGGGCGACGCATGGTCGTTCGCCTCGCAGCGGATGCGCATCGCATTCCAGTCGACCACCCGGTCGAGCAGGCACATCGCGCCGCGATGCGGGATATGGGCGGCGATCCAGTCGCGGCCCGCCGGCGTGCCGGGCGGCATGCCGGTTGCCGAGGCGGCGACGTCGTTCACCGCCATGGCGCGACCTCGACGCGCAACCGCAGCGGTTCCAGATAATCGAGCACCGGGGCAGCATCGTCGCCCCGCGCCAGCGCTTGCAGCAAGGGCAGGGCGCGTGCGGCCGGGATCGCGGCGCGCAGGCCTTCCAGCGCGCCATCGGCCATCGCCGTCGGCGCATCGCCGTCGATCGCCAGCGAGGGCCGCAGGCTGGCCAGCGTCGCCGGACCCGGCTCGGCCGTCAGCACCAGCGCGAGCCCGAATGCATCGGGAATCGGCCGCGCACTGCGCAGCGGCTCGGGATAGTCGGTGTCGTAGGCGATCAGCACGCAGGGCGCGCCGGTCGCCAGCACCTGGCTGCAGGCATCGAGCAGGCCCGCGGCGAAGCTGCCGTCGTGCGCGCACATCGCGTTGGACGGCGCCATCGCGCCGGTGGCGATGCTCCAGTAGCCGGCCGGCGCGTTGTGCACCGAGTTGTGGAAGCGGGTCGGCGAGATCAGCGGGTCCTCGCCCGCCAGCGATTCGCAGATCGCGTGGTAGTTGTGGCCGTCGGCCCCCGAGGCGCTGAACACGGTCGCCAGCGTGGCGGCATCGCGTCCGCTGGCGGCGATGGCCTGCCCGCCGACCGCCAGCGCCAGCTTGACCGCCGGGCCGGTGCGCCGGCGCTCGGCCGGCGGCAGCCCTGCCGGCGCGGGCAATGCTGTCGCGGCATGCAAATAGGGGACCTCCCCGCGCAGCACCGCGGCGCCTTGCTGCCAGTCCGACAGTCCCGGGCCGAGCAGGCCGATTCCTTCGATGAACACCGGCGCCGTCATGACCGTTCGCCTCGCAGATGCGCGTCGGCGCGGCCGAACAGCAGGCTGCAATTGGAGCCACCGAAGCCGAATGCGTTGCTCAGCGCGTAGCGGGGACGATGGCCGGCATCCGGCGTGTCCGTATGCAGCAGATAGCGGACCGGCAGCGCCGGGTCCAGTTCGGTACCGGCAATGCCGGCCGGCAGCCAGCCCTCGCGCAGCGCCAGCGCGCTGATCACCGCCTCGATCGCGCCGGCCGCGCCCAGCGTATGGCCGGTCGCGCCCTTGGTCGAGCTGCAGGGCGTCGTGCCGAACAGCGCCAGCACGGCCTTGCCCTCGGCGGCGTCGTTGCTCGGCGTGGCGGTGCCGTGCAGGTTGATGTAGTCGATGTCGGCTGGCGTCAGCCCGGCATCGGCCAGTGCCTGCTCCATCGCCAGCCGTGCGCCCAGTCCTTCCGGATGCGGGCTCGACATGTGGTGCGCGTCGCTGGATTCGCCGACGCCGCACAGCAGCACCGCATCGTCCGGCAGCGCCGCCCCGGAATCGGGCACGGGCTCGGGCAACCGTTCGAGCAGCCCGAATGCGCCGCCTTCGCCGATCGAGATGCCGTTGCGCCGCGCATCGTAGGGCCGGCAAGGTTCGGCCGACACCAGTTCCAGCGAGTGGAAGCCATACAGCGTGGTATGGCACAGCGAATCGACGCCGCCCACCAGCGCCGCGTCGATCAGCCCCGTCTCGATCATCCGGCGCGCCGAGGCGAACACCTTGGCGCCCGACGAGCACGCCGACGAAATCGCCGCCGCGGGACCGGTCAGGCCAAGGTAGGCGCGCACGAAGGCCGGCAGCGAGAACGGGCTGTGCCGGTGCGCATAGTCGAAGTCGGGCGGCAGCGCGCCCGTCGCCGGATCGCGCCGCCGGTAGGCCTGTTCGGTTTCGAGAATCCCGCCGGTGCTGGTGCCGAGGAATACGCCGATCCGGTGCGCGCCATAACGCGCGATGGCCTCGCGCACGCGTCCGGCGAAACCGTCCTGTTCGAGCGCCAGCCGCGCGAGCCGGTTGTTGCGGCAGTCGAAGTTGGCGAATTCGGACGGCAGCGGGGCGTCGTCGACGCCGGCGACCTCGCCGACATGGGTGCGCAGCCTGACCTCGCCGAAGCGGCAGGGCGCGAGCCCGCTGCGCTGCGCGCGCAAGGCCGCGGATGTCGCCGCGAGGCCATGGCCCAGGCAACTGGTGGCGGTGAAATGGGAGAGGTGCAGCGCGGACACGGGTGGGGACAGCGGACGATCGGGATGCGAGGCGGCGCCGTGCGGTGCGGTGCCGACATTGCCAGGGCCGCCGGGGCGGCCGGCGTTGTGGTCGGTGGCCGGCACCGGCGGGCGGCGCGATTGTATCAAAGCGGCTCCAGCTCGCCGGCGGAAGCCACGGTGCCGTGCCGGACCTGTGCCGTCTGCACGGACTTGTCCTCCCGCACGTCCATCGTGCCGACCATCAGCACATTGGCGCCATGCGCATCGCGCGGCAGCGGCACCTCTCGCAGCGTCATGCCCATGCCGCGCAGCAGCGCGCGCCATTCGTCGGCGGGCCGGCAGGTCAGCGGGCTGGTGCGGCCGGCGCGCAGCCACTGCACCACGCGGTCGACCGCGCGGCTGTAGCGGGCGCGCCAGCCCGCGCTGGCGTCGCCGACCCGCATCAGCAGCCGGCCGCCCGGCGCCAGGCAGCGCAGCGCGTCGCGCAGCAGCGCTTCCTGCGCGGGGCGGTCGATGTAATGCAGCACATCGAGCAGCACCACCAGGTCGCAGGCCGCGGCGACCTCGGCCACCGCGGCGCGGGCATCGGCCTGGCGGATTTCCGCCGGCCACGGGCCCGGCTCGGCCAGCGCGGCGCGGGCGCGGTTGGCGTCGGCCGGCGTCAGTTCGATGCCCAGATAGGAGCGCGGCACCGGCGGCGCCGGCCAGCCCGGCGGCCAGCTGTCGGGATGGCACTGCTGCGCCGCCAGCAGCCAGCTGGCCAGCAGGCCCTGGCCGCAGCCGATATCGAGAATGCGGGCGCCGTCGGGGATCAGCCCCTGCGCCAGCGCGATCGCGAAGACCGGATCGTTGCGCAGCTTGAAGCGGGCGAAATGCACGGCAAAGGGATCGGCCGCCCGGTAGCGTGTGCTGGCCCGCGCGATCAACGCCTCGCCGGCCGGGCCGGCGGCATCGGTCCAGCGCGTCATGCCGGCACCGCCTCGCGCAGCGTCACGTAGCGCAAGCCCGCCCGGTCGATGGCGCGCAGCACGCGCGGCAGCACTACCAGGATCATCGGCGTGCCGGCACGGTCGGTGCCCGGGTTGCCGTCATGCATCAGCAGGATGTCGCGCGCGGCCAGGTCCTTCAGCAGCCGCGCCTCGACCTTGTCCGGATCGCCGCCGCGGAAGGTATCAAAGCCGCGCCGCGTCCAGCTGGCGAGCCGCAGTCCATGCCGGCACAGCGCCGGCTCCAGCAGCGGATTGCGCAGGCCCGCGGGCGCGCGGAAGAAGCGCGGCACCTGCCCGGTCAGTTCGGTCAGCAAACGCTGCGCTTCGCCGACCTCTTTCGTGATGCGGCCGGGCCCGAACGTCGAGAAGTGCAGCCAGTGGTGCTGGGTATGGTTTTCGATCGCATGGCCGCGGCGCACGATGTCGGCCACCAGGTCGGGATGGCGCAGCGCGCGCTCGCCGATGCAGAAGAAGGTGGCGCGGGCACCGTGCGCGTCGAGCAGGTCGAGCACGGCGGGCGTGACCTCGGGATTGGGGCCGTCGTCGAACGTCAGCGCGATGCTGTGGCCGGCGCTGGGCGGCAGCCGCAGCAGGTTCGGCCCCAGCAGCGTGCTGCGCGGCCACAGCCCGGCGCCGGCCAGCAGCAGATTGGCCGCCACCACCGTGCCGGCCGCCCACGGCAGCGTCGCCGGTTGCGCCAGCACCGCGGCCACCGCGCCCAGGTGGACGGCGGCCGCGCCGCCGATCAGCGCCGATGGCCGCCAGCTGCGGATCGTGCCCGGCGCGGCGGTCGAGGCGGTCGACTGTGGCCCGGGACAGGAATTGCGCATGCGCGTCATGGTTTTGCCTCCTGATCGTGACCGGCCGCGGTCGGACGGGGCGAGGCACCCAGCATGGCCGCCGGCGCGAACACCGCGGAGAACAGCAGCGCCAGCACCGCGCCCGGACCGACCGTCTGGCCGAAGGCCTGCAACAGCGGCAGATGTGATAAGCCTAGCAGACCGAAGGCCGCCACCGTGGTCAGGTTGGCCAGCAGCAGCGACACCAGCGTGCGCGGTGCGATCGCCGCGGGCTGGTTTGCCCTGGGCTCGTGCGCTCCGGATTCGTTCGCTCCGCGCTCGCTCGCATCCGGCGTCCGTGCCGCGCCGTTGAAGAACAGGGCGTAGTTCGAGCCCACCGCGACCAGCAGCAGCATGCCGACCAGATGCAGCAGCGACAGTGTCTTGCCGGCCAGCGCCAGCCCGGCGATCACGACCAGCGCGGCGGCGGCCAGCGGCAGCAGCGTGGCCAGCACGCGGCGCGGCGAACGCAGCGCCACCAGCAGCAGCATCGCGATGGCGGCGGCCCCGCCCAGCGACAGCCGCAGCGCTTCGCGCAGATAGCTCGCGTAGAGCCGGTCCGATTCGCCCTTCAGGTCGACGAACAGCGCATCGGCAACGCCCGCCCGGGCGATCGCGGCGCGGATCGCCTTGGGCACCGGTACTGTGGCCGGTGCCCGGCTCGCCGCTGACTGTGCGTGGGCACTGGCGTCGGCCTTGGCGCCGGCTTTGGCCTGGCCGCCTGCCGGGGCATCTGCGTCGGCATTGGGGGCGGCATCGGCTGCTGCATCGGGGTCGGCCCCGGGGGCGGCAATGGCCTGAGCCGGGGCGCGCAGCGGCAGCGTCGCGGTCCAGCGGCCGCCGTGCTCGGTCAGCAGCGCATCGACCGCCAGCGCCATCGACGTGCCGCGCAGATCGGCCCGCGTCAGCGGCGGCATCTCCCGCACGCGCGCAACCTCGTCAAGGAAGGGCACGAACAGCGCCGGCTTGACAGGCAGTTCCGCCACCGCGGCCTCCAGCCGTCCGGCCAGTTCGTCGCGCGAGGGCAGGGCGGCCTGCCGCGCGCGTTGCGTGGCCTCGCTCGGCAGGAAGCGCGCCGGGCTGTCGAAGCCCCCGATCACGCCCTGCGCGACCAGCGGCGCCAGTTGTGCGCCGACCTGCTCGGCGCCTTGCAGCGCGCCCTGTTCGGTGGCCGCCGACACGGTGACCAGATAGCGCACGTCCGGGGCGCCGAGATCGGCCCGCAAGCCGGTATCGAGTGCCTGGGTGTCGGCCGGCACCGGGCTCAGCGACGTCAGCTCCTGGCTCCACAACGGCGTGCGCTGTACGGCGACCAGCCACACCAGCACGAGCACGGCGGCAAGCACCACGGCGAGCGCCGGCCAACGCAGCCGCGGCGCATGGGCCGCGATGCGGGCCAGCCGGTTGCCGAGCGGGCGCAGATCGCGCATGCGCCAGCGCGCCGGAATCAGCTGCGGCAGCACGAAGCGCGTGACCAGTGCGGCGGTGGCCAGCCCGGCGATGGAGAACAGCCCGAGCTGCGCCAGCCCCGGAAAGCCCGACAGCAGCAGCGAGGCGAAGCCGCAGATCGAGGTCAGCACGCCGAGCCGCACCGTGGGCCAGAAGGCGCGTGTCCAGCGTTCGCGCGCGGCCGCGGCGGTCGTGGAAGCACTGGAGCCAACGCCAACCCCAAGCCCGGCTGTACTGATAGCCGCAGCGCCTGCCCCAGCGCCGGCGGCCGCGGCAGCGGTGCCGGATTCAGCCGGCGCATCGTCATCCCGATCCTGCGCGGTCTGCGCGAACAGATAGATCGCATAGTCGACCGACTCGCCGATCAGCGTGGTGCCGAAGCCGAGCGTCAGGCCGTGGACCATGCCGAAGCCGAGGCTGACCGCGGCGACGCCCGCCAGCACGCCGGACAGCACCGGCACCAGCCCGAGTGCCAGCGCGGTCGGCGAGCGGTAGACGAACCACAGCAGCGCCACGATCACGGCCACGCCGATCGTCGACAGCCGCTCGACCTCGGCGCGGATGGTGTCGCGCGTCTGCACGCCGATCGCGCCGGGCCCGGACATCACCAGGCGGAATTCGCCCGCCTTGGCGCCGGACTCCGACACCGCGGCGGCAAAGGCCGAACGGATCGCCGCCATCGCCTGCGCCTGCGCGTCCAGGTCCGAGCCGGGCGCCGCGGTCTGCGCCAGCAGCACCGCGCGGCGGCCGTCGCGCGAGGCCCACACCCCGTCCCGCGTCGCCGCGCCGTGGCCCGGATCGAGATCGGCCAGCAGCGTCGCCACCTCGCCGGTCGGATCGCGCGGCAACAGCGGCTTGATCATCAGCCCGGCGGACGAGCCGAGCAGATCGATGGTGTCGCCGACGGCCGCGCGCAGGCCCGCCTCGGTGAAGCGCTCGGGCGTGACGGCGGGACTGAGCAGATAGCGATTGGCGAACAGATAGCGCTGGTCGCGCTCGCGGTTGACCGGCTCGCCGTTGTCGATCGCGGCGAAGCGCGGATCGCCGCGCAGCTTGCCGGCCAGCGCCTTCGACAGCGCCGCACGCCGGGCGCCGTCCTGATCCTGTCCGGCGCCGCCCTCGATGCCGATCAGCAGCAGCCGCGAGACCAGCCCATCGCGCAGCTGATCGACCAGCAGCTGCTGCTCGGCGGTCGGCGCGCGCGGCAGGAAGGCCGACAGGTCCGCGGTGAAGGTGGTGCGCGCCGCGACGACGGCGCAGGCCAGCACGAAGGCCAGCCAGATCGCGACCGCCACCCGCGCCGGCAGCGTCCTTCGGTACCAACGCTGGCGCGCCGCGCTCATTGGCCGCCGGTCGGCACGATGGTCATCACCGAACGGTCGCCGTCGGACTGGCGGATCTCGACGCGCTCGAGCCGCTCGCCGGCGCCATCGATGCGGATGGTGGCGATGGCCGCGGCCATGCGGCTGTCGGACGGCGTCAGCGTCAGCGTCCACCGCCTGGCGCTGCCCTCCAGCGCGAGCCGGTAGTACTGCTCCAGCGCCTGCCGGTTGCCGGCCAGCGTGCCGCGCAGGCTCTCGATGAAGCCGGCCAGTTCGGGGTGGTTGCCGAGCGGAATGGTGGTGCTGCGGCCGGCCCGCTCGACCGTCAGCATGTCGCCCTGCACCAGCAGCGTCTCGGGCTTGGGCGCCAGCGTGCGCTTTTCCAGCCGGTCGGGCGCGACGAAGCGCAGTTCGCCGCTCGATTCCAGCGGGCGCTCGAGCATCGCCATGTACTTCTTCTCGACGAAGCGCGCGTTGCCTGAAGGCTGCCGCGCCAGCGTCGCCATCAGGCGGTCCACGCTCCAGGCGGCATCGGCGCTGGCCCGGGCCGTCGCGGTCGATGTCACCGCCGGGGCGGCCGCGCCGGCCGCGGGCAGCAGGCAGGCCAGCGCCAGCCAGCACGCCGCGCCCAGACGAAGGGCAACACCGAGGACAGGCAAGCGAGGGCTTTCGAATTGGCTGGTGATCGGCATCATCCGTTTGCAGTCGTGCGCGTCGGCGCCTGCCAGAAATCGTAGAAGTTGAACCAGTTGTAGGGCGCCGCGCGGCAATGCCGCTCGAGCAGCGCGACATAGCGTCGCAGCGCGGCCTCGATCGCGGCCTCGCGCTCGGCGGCCGGCGTCGCCGAGAAGTCGGCGATCGTGTCGAAGTGGATGTCGTAGCGGTTGCCGCCGCGGTACAGGCCGGTCATGAACAGCACCGGCCGGCGCAGCATCGCGGCCATCCGCAGCGGCCCGGTGGCGAAGGGCGCCGGCGTGCCGAGGAATTCGCAGTGCCGCGGCGGATCGGTGGCGAGCCGGGTCAGCGTGCGGTCGGCCAGCAGGCCGAGCAGGTAGCCGCGCTCGAGGTAGTCGCGCGCCTGCAGCATCGCGTCGAGCCGGCCCAGCGCAATCACGTCCTGCCGCACCGCGGGATTGATCGCCGCCAGCACGTCGTTGAGGCGGCTGGCATTGTCCTGGTACATCATCACCGCCAGCCGCAGCGCCGGATAACGCAGGCCGACCGCGCGCACCGCCTCGAAGCTGCCCAGATGGGCGCCGAACAGGAAGGCGCCGTCGCCGCGCGCGATCGCCTGCTGGATGACCGGCTCGCCATGGATCCGGATATCGAACAAGTCCAGGCGGCCGTTCAGCAGATAGACACGGTCATGGATCGTCGACGCGAAGGCGAAGCCCTGGCGGAGCAGGTCGATCAGGCCGGCCGGGCGTCCGAGCGCGCGCGACAGGTACAGGCGCGAGGTGCGGCGCGCGCCCGGCGAGATCAGCAGGTAGACCGCCACCACGGGCCACAGCAGCGTGCGGCTGGCGCGGCGGCCCAGCCGCAGCGACAGCCAGCGCATCACGCGCAGCAGCCGCAGATGGCTGCGCTCGGGCTGGCTGCTCCAGTCGTCGGCAGGCGCCGCGTGGCTATTGTCCGGTGCCGTCATACCGCCGCGTCGGTCGGCCCGGCCAGGCCCGGCAGCGTCAGCGTGCCGCTGGCGACGGTACGGCCCGGGCCTTCGAGCTCGAAGCGGACCGTGCGCTCGGTCTGGTGGCCGGCCTGATGGTCGGGTTGGTCATCATCGACGCTGGCATAGCGGACCATCACCGGCTCGTTCGGCGCCACCGTGGCCAGGAACTTGACCGAGGCAAGGCGGCAGGGCTGGGGCGCACACCCCAGTGCGGCGGCGATGCGCAGCACCGCGTGGTCCAGCAGCACCACGCCGGGCACGATCGGCCGGCCGGGAAAGTGTCCCGGCAACGCCGGGTGGCCGGCTTCGATGGTGAAGACGCCGGCGCTGTTCATGCCGGCCCGAGCACGGTGGTGGGCGCGCGATCGTCGCGGCGCGCCGCCTGGCCGCCTTGCAGCCGCGCTACCAGCGGCTCCAGCAGGTCGCGCGGCAGCTTGCCGGTGGCATTGCGCGGCAGGCTGTCGACGAAGAACACGCGCCGCGGCAGGAACACCGGATCGATGCGCGCGCGCAGCGCCTGCACGATATCGGCGGCGTTCAGGCCCGGCGCGACGACCAGCGCCGTCAGGCGTGCCTCCTTGCCCAGTCCGCCCGGCGGTTCGCTGCGCGGCAGATGGAAGACGCCGTCGACCACGCCCGGAATCGCGTTCAGATGATGGTTCAGATAGGCCAGCGAGGTGCGCTTGCCGGCGATCTTGATCAGGTCGGCCTTGCGGCCGTGCAGCAGGAAGCGGTGGGCGTCGAGCGGCTCGATCGCGTCGTTCAGCGCCACCGGCTGGGCCAGATGGGCACCGCCGGCCAGCCAGACCGGGCCGTCGTCGGCATCGTCACTGTCGGCCGCGGCTTGCGCGCCGCGTGCGCGCTCCAGGCGCAGCGCCACGCCCGGCAGCAGCTGCCAGGCGGCATCGTGCGCGGTGCGGCGCGTGGCGATGTGGCCGGTCTCGGTGCTGCCGTAGATTTCCAGCAGCGGCGCGCCGGTACGCGCCTCGATGTCGCGGGCCAGCCGCGGCGCCAGCGGCGCGGTCGCCGACAGCAGCCGCGCCAGCGCCGGCAACTGGACCGGCGACAGCTGCAGCGTGCGCAGATGCACCGGCGAGGCCACCAGCACGCGCGGCGCCGGCACCGCGGCCAGCGCGGCGGCGACATCGTAGGGATAGAAGGGATGGGCCGCGCTCAAGGCGACGCCGCCGTGCAGCGCCAGCATCACCGTGCATTCGAGCCCGTACATGTGCTGCGCCGGCACCGTGCCGACCAGCGTCGCGCCGGCCAGCGCATCGATGCCGAGCCGCGTCGCCGCGGCGCGCGCATTGCGCACCATCGCCCCCCAGCTCTTGCGATGCGGCATCGGCAGTCCGGTCGAGCCCGAGGTGAACAGATAGGCGAGGGTGCGATCGGCGGGGATCCGCGGGATCGTCACGGCGACCGTGTCGTCGCCTGGCGCCTCGTACCCGGCGGGCAGCGTCACGCGCATGCTGGGCAGTCCCGCACCGCTGGCGCCGCCCGCAACGTCCTCGGCATGGCAGCCGGCGTTGCAATGGCAGCCGGCGCCGTCGTACAGGCAGAAGGTGTCGGGCGCGAACGTGGCCAGTTCGCGGACCATCTCGGGGGTATGCGCCGGCGGCAGCAGGCTGATCTTGTCCGCGAGCAGGCTGGCGCACAGGCCGACGGTGAACAGGTAGCGGTCCGCGCACATATTGAAGACGTGGCGGCCGGCAGGCAGACGCGATGCCAGGTAGCGGACGTCGGCCAGAAAGCGCGCCACGGTGACCGGGGCGCCCTCCCGGTAGGCGACGATCTGGTCGCCACGGGTATGCGCGATCAGCGGCAGGGTCCCGGCGGACGGGTTCGCCGCGGCCGCGCCGGCGGCACGGGCGGCGAAATTCTGTTGGCGCGATCGGCGCGGGATGCGGGACACTGGCATGGCGGCGCGGTCGGGGCTTCGGCCGGCATCGGGGAGGGCGGTCTTGCGCTCCCGCGCCGGCGGCGAAGCGGTCCGGTCATCGATCTTTCAGGGGACTATGGCTGGAAGACCCGAAGTGTGGGGGTTCCGTTTCTCGTCGTGGCGGCGAGGTTGTTACCAAATTTCACCCATATGGAGTGAACCCGGAGGGCTTGGTAGCATTGCGCCCGAAGGCGGTGCCGCAGTATACCCCACGGCTTTGCGCGGCCCCGGGCCGGACTCCGGCCGCCGCCGCGACGACATAACTTACATTTAGCGACAATGACCGATCTCGAAATCGAACTGGCCCGGATGATTCTCGGCGAACTGGACATCACCGAGCTGACGCTGGACCAGGTGACGGCCGATACGCCGCTGTATGGCGAGGGCTTCGGCCTCGATTCGATCGACGTGCTGGAAATTGCACTCCTGATCTCCAGGAAGTACGGATTCGAGCTTCGCTCCGACAATCCGGACAACAAGACGATCTTCGCCACGCTGGGCAGCCTGGCGGCCTACACCGCCGCCAACCGTACCCGTTGATGCCCCGCACGCCCCGGGTTGTGCCCGCGCCCGTCCGCAAGCTGGCTGTCGTCACCGGCGGCAGCGGCGCGCTCGGACAGGCGATCTGCCAGACCCTGGCCGCCGATGGCTGCCGCGTCTGGGTCCATGCCAACCGGCGCCTGGACGAGGCGCAGCAGGTCGCCGAGCGCATCCGTGCCGCCGGCGGCGAGGCCGAGGCGATCGCCTTCGACGTGACCGATGCCGATGCCACCGAGCAGGCGCTGCAGCGCATCCTCGCCGAGGGCCCGGTGCAGGTGCTGGTCAACAACGCCGGCATCCACGACGACGCGCCGATGGTCGGCATGACGCGCGAGCAATGGCGCCGGGTCATCGACGTTTCGCTGCACGGCTTCTTCAACGTGACGCAACCCCTGCTGATGCCGATGATGCGGACCCGCTGGGGGCGCATCGTCAATATCGCCTCGGTGGCAGGCCTGATCGGCAATCGCGGTCAGGTGAACTATGCTGCAGCCAAGGCGGGCGTGATTGCGGCTACGCGTTCGCTGGCGATCGAGATGGCTTCGCGCGGCGTCACGGTCAACGCGGTGGCGCCCGGGATCGTCGATTCGCCGATGGCGCAGCAGGCCTTTCCGCCCGAGCGGATCCGCGAGCTGGTGCCGATGGGCCGCGCCGGCCAGCCGGAAGAGGTCGCGGCAATGGTCGCCTATCTGGTGTCCGACGCCGCCGCCTATGTCACCGGGCAGGTGCTGTCGATCAACGGCGGCATGGCGGCCGGCTAGGCCAAAGGGACGAAGCGGAACGAAACGAGGAACCAACGGTACGGCACAAACGTCGAGGAGAAAGGAGCAGTGCGCAGGCAGGGGCCGGCGGACGCGCAGCGCGCCACGCCGGCCAGGGACAACACATTGATGGAGCACGGCCGCATGACCGAACGTTCGACCACGCATCTGGTGATCATCCCGAGCTACAACCCCGGCCCCAAGGTGCGCGAGGTCGTGCGCGAGGCGCGAGCCCAATGGAACCCGGTCTGGGTCGTCGTCGACGGCAGTACCGACGGCAGCACCGAATGGCTGCAGCAGCAGGCCGAGGCCGATCCCGGCCTGCGCGTGCTGGTGCTGCCGAAGAACCGCGGCAAGGGCGCCGCGGTGCTGCACGGGCTGGAACAGGCCGCTGCCGAGGGCTTTACGCACGCGCTGACGATGGATTCCGATGGGCAGCATCCTGCCGCGATGATCGGCAAGATGCTGGAGCTGTCGCGCCGCAACCCGGACGCGATGGTGCTCGGCAAGCCGGTGTTCGACGACAGCGCCCCGCGCGCACGGGTCTACGGACGGCGCCTGAGCAATGTGTTCGCCGACCTGGAGACGCTGTGGGCCGGCATCGGCGATTCGCTGTACGGCTTCCGCGTCTATCCGATCGCGCCGCTGTGCGCGGTGATGCGGGGCAACCGCTGGATGCGGCGCATGGACTTCGACCCCGAGGTCGCGATCCGCTTGTGCTGGCGCGGCGTGCGGCCGATCAACATCGATACCCCGGTGCGCTATTTCCGCGAGGACGAGGGCGGCGTGTCGCACTTCCACTATGTGCGCGACAACATCCTGCTGACCTCGATGCATGTCCGGCTGGTGTTCGGCTTCCTGCTGCGGCTGCCGATGCTGGCGCTGCGCCGGCTCGGTGAGCGCGGCAGCGCAGGAACGAAGCCCGCGGCCTGATCCATCCCATTCGGGGTGGTCGCCTCCCTTCTCGCGCCGAGCGGGAGAGGGGCCGGGGGAGAGGGACAACGGCACTCGCGGTCCATCGCGGCAATTCCGGCACACCAAAAAGAAAAGGCGGTCTCTCGACCGCCTTTTCACCTGCCCGTCGCCCCCTGTCCCCAAACAAGGCGGCGGGCAGGCCTACCGGTACCGCTGCGGCTGGCGCCGCAACGCGCTACAACCTGCCCATGACGACCAGCGCAATCACGATCAGCAGGATGAGGCCGAGCCCGCCGCTGGGCCAGTAGCCCCAGCCGCTGCTGTAGGGCCACGAAGGCAGCGCGCCGATCAGCAGGATGATCAGCACGATCAGAAGAATGGTGCCTAGAGTCATGGGAGGCTCCTTTGCCGAGGGCTAGCCTGGCGGGTTTGTTCGTTGGTCTTCAGTACCGTGCCACCCTTTGGCGCCGTTCGGCCGCCTCGGGGTCCGCTCCCGGTTGCTTCAACGATAGACCCGCGCCCACGGGCTCCCACCCGGTCCGGCGCTGAAAGCCATGTAGGAATCGGACGACGCGGGCGACGCGTGCGCGCCTGGCAATCCCGTTGCGCGTGCCGATTCCGTGCCGAGGCTTATCGGCGCAGGCGCCGGATCAGCGACGAGGTATCGTCGCGGCCGCCGCCGTCGCGCTGCAGTTCGGCGTAGAACTGGTCGACCAGCGCGGTGACCGGCAGCGTGGCGCCGTTGCGGCGCGCCTCGTCCAGGCACAGGCCCAGGTCCTTGCGCATCCAGTCGACCGCGAAACCGAAGTCGAACTTGCCTTCGACCATGGTCGGGCCGCGGTTCTCGAGCTGCCATGAACCGGCGGCGCCCTTGCTGATCACCGACAGCACCAGCGGCATGTCGAGCCCGGCGCGCTGGCCGAAGGCGATCGCCTCGGACAGCCCTTCGAGCAGGCCAGCGATCGCGATCTGGTTGACCATCTTGGCCAGCTGCCCGGCGCCGGGACCACCGATGCGCGTGACCGCGCGGGCGAAGGCCGAGATCACCGGCTCGGCGCGCGCGAACACCGCCTCGTCGCCGCCGCACATCACGGTCAGCACGCCGTTCTGCGCGCCGGACTCGCCGCCGGACACCGGCGCATCGACGAAATGCAGGCCGCGCGCGTTGGCCTGCTCGTACAGTTCGCGCGCGACGTTGGCGCTGGCCGTCGTGTGGTCGACGAAGATGCAGCCGGCCGGCGCGGCGTCGAAGGCGCCGTCGGGGCCGGTCAGCACCGCGCGCAGGTCGTCGTCGTTGCCGACGCAGCTGCAGACCAGCTCGGCATCGCGCGCCGCCAGCGCCGGCGTGGCCGCCGACTGCCCGCCGAAGCGCTCGACCCATGCCTGGGCCTTGCTGGCGGTGCGGTTATAGACCGTGACCTGATGCCCCTTGGCGGCCAGATGACCGGCCATATGAAAGCCCATGACGCCGAGGCCGAGGAATGCGACACGCATGACTGCTGCTCCGTGTTGTTGTCGAATGTGGAAGGGAAAGATCGGTGACACGCGCTGTGCCGCGCGTTGGGGTGGGGCGCCGTACCAGGGATGCGCGGCGCGCCAGGGGCATCAGTATACGGGCGCTGTTTGTCCTCCTGCCCAGCATGACTACCGTCCATCGATTCCCGCATCGCCCCCATCGAGGTTGGCCGGCGCGATCTCGCCCGGCGCGCGCGGTGTCGGCACCTTGGCGGGCGGCGGACGCGTGCGTGCGCCGTCGCCGAAGCTGCCGCGCAGCGGCGGCCGCGCCAGATTCGCCTCCCACGCCTGCCGGATCGCGCGCGCGATCTGGTTGTAGGCCTCGCGCGAGATCACGTTCTCCTCGCGCATCGCCTGCAGCTCGTGCTGGCCCTTGCGCAGCGCGAACAGCATCAGCATCCGCTTCTCCAGCGCGACGGTATAGCTGCCGAATTGCTCGCGCATTTCCTGCAGCGCCTGTTCGGCGGCGTGGAAGCGGTCCTCGAGCACGCCGTCGAGCACGGTGGCCATGCGTGCGCCGAACACCGGCGACAGCATCGCGCGGTTGTATTGCCGCAGCCGCTGCAGCACGGTCTGGCGCACGATCATCAGCTCGAAGCGGTCGGCCAGCACGCGCGCCAGCGGCCGGTCGATCGACAGCCGCCGGTGCAGGAACAGCGCGATGCGAAAGCTCTTCTGGTAGTCGAGGATGTGGCGCGCCGCGCGGTTGTAGCCGATGCGGCCCTGTTCGCGCGCGGCGTCGATCATCTGCGCGGTGTTGCGCATCATCGCGTCCAGATTGGCGACCGACACCACGCCGTTGCCGTACTCGGGAATCAGCTCGCTCTCGCGTGTGGCCAGCGTGACCAGCCCGATCGACAGCCGCGCGCGCTCGGACAGCGCGCTGTCGAAATCGAAGTCGGCCGAGCCCAGTTCGATGTCGCGCCGGTAATGCGCGGCAACCTCGCGCGCCGCTGACGGCGGCAGACCGAAGCTGTCGGCCAGCCGGTCCAGCGCGCTTTCGACCTCTTCGGTCGACAGCCGGATCGCCTGGCGCTGCAGCGCCAGTTCCTGCGGCGACAGCGTGTCCAGTTCGAGCCGGCGGATCAGCCAGCGCAGCGTGGTGCCATTGACCAGCAGACTGACCAGCACGAAGCCCGTCGCCAGGATCGCGACGAAATGGCGCGTCTCCTGCGGCAGCGCACGGTTCTCTGCGATGCCCAGCGCGAGTACCAGCGTGACCGCGCCGCGCAGTCCGCCCCAGGCGATCGCCAGCTTGTACGCCGAATCGATCGGCGCGGACAGCCGCAGCCAGGTCAGCAGGGGCAGCAGGCCGAACAGCGTCGCCAGACGCGCCAGCAACGCCGCGGCGACCAGCGCCAGCAACAGCCAACCGTGATGCGGGGTGACGCCCTGCAGCAGCGCAGGCACCCGCACCGCGGCCAGCAGGAACACCACCGCGCCCGCGATGCCGGCGAACTGCTCCCAGATCATCCGCAGGTGCCGCCAATTGGGCGGGTTCAGCCGCGTCGGACCGAGCGCGCCGAGGGTCAGGCCGGCGCAGACCACGGCGACCACGCCGGACACATGCAGCAGCTGCTCGGCCAGCAGATAGAGCGGATAGGGCAGCGCCAGCGTCAGCGCCGCTTCGGCGACCGCAAGGCCGGCCAGCGCCGGCAGCAGCTCGGCCAGCAGGCGGCCGGCGATCAGGCCGCACACCATGCCGCCGCCAAAGGCCCAGGCCAGTTCGGTCAGGCCCGCGGCGAGCGTCGCTTCGGCGCCGTGGCCGGTCAGCATCGCGATCAGCACGCCGACCAGCGCGATCGCGGCGGCGTCATTGAGCAGGCTCTCGCCCTCGACCAGCCGAATCAGCCGGGCCGGCGCGCCGACATCGCGAAAGATCGCGATCACCGCGGCCGGGTCGGTGGTCGCCACCACCGCGCCGAGCAGCAGGCAGACCACCAGGTTCATGCCGCTGGCCGCGGCGGTGACGACGCCGATCACGCCGGTGGCAACGACCACCGCCACCACCGCCAGCAGCAGGATCGGCGCGGCGTCCGGCAACATGCTGCGCACATCGGCGGTCAGCGCCGCATGGAACAGCAGCGGCGGCAGGAAGATCCACAGATAGGCTTCGGGCGGCAGCGACGGATCGATCAGCGGATGCAGGAAGTGCTCGGCGAACTCGGGCAGCGTGGCGTCGATCGCCACATAGCCGGCGCCGATGGCGATGCCGATCGCCGACAGCAGCGTCGATTCCGGAAACCGCAGCCTGGCCGCGGCGACCTGCACTACCGCCACGATCGCCAGCAGCGCGCCGAGCAGGATCAGTACGTCGACGATGATGTTCACGGGCGCGCGCTCCTGGCGCGCGTGGCATGGCATCGGCGCAGAGGCGGGAAGGGGAACGGCGAAAACACGGAAGGGGTCCTGGCTTGCGGCGGAAGAGAGGCTCGACCTTAGCGCGAAGGCGTGGCGCAATTCAAGGTTTTGCCGCGCCGGCACGGCGTATCGGCGCCGAGCCTGTAGAATCGCGATGTTCGACCGGCACCGCCGGGTCCTTCTGTTGTCCTCCTAGCCTGTCGGCCGCCTCGGGTCGGCAGCGTGCACGAAAACGCCATGTCCGAGTTCGATGAAGCCCGACTAGCCGCGGCCGCCTGGGTGCGCGCGCAGATGGATCGTTATGGCCTGTCGCTGGACGATCTGGTGGCGGCCGGATGTTTCCCCGGCAGCGCCCGGACCGAACGCGGCCGCGCCGCCGATACGCCAACATCGGCAACCCCCGCCCCATCATCGGCGGCTCCTTCGGCGGCCACCCCAGCCGCGAACGAATCCGCACCGCCCGAGCCCGCCGGCGTGCTCTATCGCAATGCATTGGGCCAATGCTGGGATGGCACCGGCGAAATGCCGGACTGGCTGCAGCGGGCCGTCAATGCGGGCCAGACGCCCGAGTTCTATCGCGTCAGCTGAATCGATGCCGCGGCCGCCCGGGCCGCGCGCTCGGGCTTGCGCTCAGCAGCGTGCCGGACTGGACGGAAACAGCGAGTCGGGCGTCGCGCCCGCCAGCGTGCCCAGCGGCGAACGCGGCGGCATATGGCGATACTGGCTCAGTTCCAGCCCCGGCAACCCGGCCGCGATGGGGCACATGGCCGCGCCGGGGTGCCGGGCGTGGCGCTCTTCGCCCTCGGCGGCATCGTCGTCGGCGTCCCGTTCCTTGTCCGCACCGGTGCAACCGGCCGGCTCGCGCCCTAGCAATTCCGCCTCGGCCTGCAGCTTCAGCGCCGCATGCCGGCTCATCATCGGCGTGGCCGCGGTGGTCTGCGCCGCGCCGCAAGCGGGCTTTGCCGTGCCGGCAAGCCCCGGCAGGGGCAGGGCCAGCATGGCCAGGGCGACAGACAGCAGGAGACGGTACGGCATACGGTTCACGGGCGGATCGAGCGGAGGAAAGGTCCGTGCCAAAGGCGCGTTGCGGGCGGTTGCCGCGGCCTTGTCACGGTCAGGCGGCATTGTAACTGCAGGCCCGCCGACACGGCCCTGACACGAAGATGACAATGCTGCAAGGCTGGCAGAGCCATGGCGCCGTCCCCGCGAAAGCGGGACCCGGCAGCCCCGCGGCGCCCGCTTCGAGCAACGTCGCCCGATCCTCGACTGCGCGGGAACGGCGGCGGTTTGCGCGACCGCAGGGCGCGCTCCGCGGCGCATAATGACGGCGCCCTTGCGGTACCGCCGCAAGGCCCGCGGCGTCGGCGCGACGGCCACGGCGCCGCCATCCATGGATCGACACGATCGGCACGATCGACGCAGGAGACGGACATGCAGATACAGCCTTATCTCTATTTCGGCGGGCGCTGCGAGGAGGCGCTGGCGTTCTACGGCAAGGCGCTCGGCGCCAGGGTCAACATGATGATGCGGTTCAGCGAAATGCCGGCCGAGGAAGGCGGCGACGGCGACGCCCAGCCGCCGCTGCCAGCAGGCTGGGACGACAAGATCATGCATGCGAGCGTGACGGTCGGACAGAGCGAGATCCTCGCGTCCGACGGCATGCCGGGCGCGCCGCCCGAGGCCTTCGCGGGCTTCAGCCTGTCGATCGTCGCGCCGTCGCTGGACCAGGCGCGCCAGTGGTTCGACGCGCTGTCCGAGGGCGGCCGCGTGATGATGCCGATGCAGAAGACCTTCTGGTCCGAGGGCTTCGGCATGCTGCAGGACCGCTTCGGGCTGAACTGGATGGTCAATGTGACGCACTGAGGGGCGAGAGGCGGCGAGAGGCAGCGACAGGGGCGAGAGGCGGCAAGAGGCGGCGGGAGGCCGGAACGCGCGGCATCGCGCTCGAACTTGAGAAATTGACCGTGCCGCGGACAGGGTGGCTTGACCCTGTAGCGGCTACAGGCTGTTCAATGGCACCGATGCCACAGCCCACGGAACCTTCGATGGCCAGACTCTCGCCGGAAGACCCATCCTCCACCAGTTCCCCCTCCAGCCCCGCCACCGGTCCCGCCTCCAGGCCGGCCTCGTGCTGCGACGCGAAAGCAGGCCCCTGCGGCGGGCCCGGGCAGCCCGACGGGCACGCCCACGATCACGCCCACGGTCACGAGCATCGCCACGGCCACGATCATGACCACGGCGATCACGGACACCAGCATCGCGGCGGCGGCGATCCTCGCCACGCCGCCCCTGCCGCCCCTGCCGCCTCTTCCTCGCTGACTTCCTCCTGCTGCGGCAGCGCCTGCGGCGCCGTCGCGATGTCATCGCCGGCAACCGAAGCCGAGGCGCCGGCCGGCACGCGGACCGCGCGCTTTCGCATCGAGGCGATGGACTGCCCGACCGAGGAGGCGCTGCTGCGCGGCAAGCTGGGCGGCATGGCGGGTGTGGCGGGACTGCAGTTCAATCTGATGCAGCGGATTCTCACCGTGCATCACACGCTCGATTCGGAGCAGCCGCTGATGGCGGCGATCGCCAGCGTCGGCATGCAGGCCGAAACGCTGGCGGCCGAAGGCGGCATGTCGCCGTCGAGCGCACAGGCCGCCCCGGCACCGGCCACGCCGTGGTGGCCGCTGGCGCTGGGCGGCGTCGCGGCGCTGGGCGCCGAGCTGGCCGAATGGTTCTCGGTGGCCACGCCATGGCTGCCGGCGGCGTTGGCGCTGGTGGCGATCGCCGTGGCCGGCCTGGGCACCTATCGCAAGGGCTGGATCGCGCTGCGCAACCGCAACCTGAATATCAACGCGCTGATGAGCATTGCCGTGACCGGCGCGCTGCTGATCGGCCATTGGCCCGAAGCGGCGATGGTGATGGTGCTGTTCGCGCTGGCCGAGCGGATCGAGGCTGCCTCGCTGGACCGCGCCCGCAACGCCATCCGGGGTCTGATGGCGATGGCGCCGGAGCAGGCCACCGTGCTGCAGCCCGACGGCGCCTGGCTGGCGGTGCCCGCGGGCAGCGTGCCGCCCGGCGCCGTCGCAAGGCTGCGGCCCGGCGAACGGGTCGCGCTCGATGGCCGGGTGCTGCGCGGCCAGTCGGCGCTGGACCAGGCGCCGATCACCGGCGAGAGCGTGCCGGTCGACAAGCAGGCCGGCGATCTGCTGTTCGCCGGCTCGATCAACCAGACCGGCGAGCTCGAATACGAAGTGACCGCGCCGGCCTCCGATTCGACGCTGGCGCGCATCATCCATGCGGTCGAGGCGGCGCAGGCCAGCCGCGCGCCGACGCAGCGCTTCGTCGACCGCTTCGCGCGCGTCTACACGCCGACGATCTTCGTCATCGCGCTGCTGGTCGCCGTGCTGCCGCCGTTGCTGACCGGTGGCGCCTGGCTCGACTGGATCTACAAGGCGCTGGTGCTGCTGGTGATCGCCTGCCCCTGTGCGCTGGTCATTTCGACGCCGGTCACCATCGTCAGCGCGCTGGCCGCGGCAGCGCGTCACGGCATCCTGATCAAGGGCGGCGTCTATCTGGAGCAGGGCAAATCGCTGCGCTGGCTGGCGCTGGACAAGACCGGCACCATCACGCACGGCCGGCCGCAGCAGATCGACTACGCGCTGCTGCCCGGCGCGCCGGCGCGCGCCCGCGCGATCGCGGCGAGCCTGGCGGCGCGTTCGGACCATCCGGTGTCGGGCGCGGTCGCCGCGGCGGCGCGGCGCGATGGCGTCGAGACGCTGGAGGTCCAGCACTTCGAGGCACTGCCCGGACGCGGCGTCGCGGGCAAGGTCGACGGCCATTCGTATTGGCTCGGCAACCATCGGCTGATCCACGAGATGGGGCTGTGCTCGGAGGCGCTGGAGGCGCGGCTGGAGGCGATCGAGCGCCAGGGCCGGACGGTGGTGCTGCTGGCGGGCGGCGAGAAGCGAGCGGGTGGTCCGGGCGTGCATGCGTTGTTCTCCGTCGCCGATACCGTCAAGCAGACGAGCCGCGACGCCGTCGCCGAGCTGCACGCGCTGGGGGTCGGCACGATGATGCTGTCCGGCGACAACCCGCATACGGCGCAGGCGATCGCGGCGGAGGTGGGCATCGACGAGGCGCGCGGCAACCAGCTGCCGCAGGACAAGGCCGAGGCCGTCGCGGCGCTGACGGCGCAGGTTTCGCAGGGCCCGAAGACGAAGGGACAAAAGCATGGCCGCGTCGGCATGGTCGGCGACGGCATCAACGATGCGCCGGCGCTGGCGCGCGCGGACATCGGCTTTGCGATGGGGGTGGCCGGCACCGACACCGCAATCGAGACCGCCGACGTCGCGCTGATGGACGACGACCTGCGCAAGATCCCGGCCTTTATCCGGCTGTCGCGCCGCACCGGCACGGTGCTGACGCAGAACATCGCACTGGCGCTCGGCATCAAGGCGGTATTCCTCGCGCTGACCGTGGCGGGGCTGGGCACGATGTGGATGGCGGTGTTCGCCGACATGGGCGCGAGCCTGCTGGTCGTGTTCAACGGGCTGCGGCTGGCAGGGCGGCTGCGCTGATGGTCCGCACCGGCCGATGCTGCCAGCCGAGAAGCCGCCGCCTCAGCGCGTCCGGCCAGAGAACCCGCGTCTCGGCGCGTCGGCCGCGAAAAACCCGCGCCTCAGCGCTGCACGATCAGTTCGCCGCTGCGCCCGGGCACCGTGCCCCAGGCCAGCGGCAAATGCGGCAGGCGGGCGCGGTCGAGCTGTTCGTATAGCGCCGCCAGCGGCGCAAGCCGATGCCCCTGCCGGCGCCATCCCTGCAGCAGGCGCTCGAACACCGGCGCCAGCTTGCCGCCCTCGAGCTCCGCGTGCAGCGTGAAGACATGGTCGCGGCCGTCCTCGGTGCGCGACAGCAGCGCCTCGTGGACGTTGCCCTCGTCGATGCCGTCGGCGCCGATCAGTTCGTCCAGCGTCGGCAGTGTGGTAGGCAGCTGTACGTGGCGGCACGGCGTGCCGTCGAGCACCGGCACATAGGGTTCCGCGCCGCGGCCATCCGAGGCATAGCGCAGGCCCCAATCGTCGAGCTGCCGGAACGCTTCCGCATTCATCTGCCAGCCGGCGGCGCCGTGCGTCGACGGTGGCGCGCCGAACACCGCCTCGAAACGTTGCCACGCACGCCGCATCTGCGCGCGCGTCCACGCGGCATCGCGCATGCGCACGTGGTCCTGCCAGTAGACGTGGTCCCAGGTATGGATGCCGCATTCATGGCCGGCATCGCGCGCCGCGCGCATCGCGTCGGCCGCGCGCAGGCCGATGTCCGGGCCCGGCAGCAGCACGCCATACATCAGCGTGCGCAGGCCGTAGTGCGAGACCACCGACGTGCGCGACACCTTGCGCAGAAAACCCGGGCGGAACACGCGCCGCAGCGCCCAGCCGGTATGGTCCGGGCCGAGGCTGAACAGGACGGTCGCGCGGGCATCGTGTCCGCGCAGCAGCGCGATCAGCTTCGGCACGCCCTCGCGCGTGCCGCGCAGCGTGTCGACGTCGACCTTCAGGGCGATCGTGGCCATCGAAGTCCTGCCTCGTTCGCCTAGTTGCCCGAATCGACCAGTGTGCGCGCCTCGATCACCTTCTCGCGATAGGCCTCGAAGATCCGCCGCAGCGA
Organism: Cupriavidus gilardii; assembly: GCF_013347325.1. NCBI lineage: Bacteria > Pseudomonadati > Pseudomonadota > Betaproteobacteria > Burkholderiales > Burkholderiaceae > Cupriavidus > Cupriavidus gilardii. The sequence continues at coordinate 823,210 of NZ_CP054624.1, forward strand.
TTCGGCCATCGTCACCGTGGGCTGCCAGCCGAGCTCGTGCATCGTGTTGTCGATCTTCGGCACGCGATGCTGCACGTCCTGGTAGCCGTTGCCGTAGAACTCGCCCGACGACGTCTCGAGGATGCGGCTGTGGCGCGCGCTTTCCGCGTACTCGGGATAGTCGGCCGCCATCCGCAGCATCATCTCGGCGAGCTCGCGCACCGAGTGGACGTTGCCCGGATTGCCGATGTTGAAGATCTTGCCGCTGGCGATGCCGCCGGGATTCTCGATGATCCGCATCAGCGCGCTGATGCCGTCGGAGATATCGGCGAACGCGCGTTGCTGCGCGCCGCCGTCGACCAGCCGGATCGGTTCGCCGCGCACGATATGGCCGAGAAACTGCGTGACCACGCGCGAGCTGCCTTCCTTCGATTCGAAGATCGAGTCCAGTCCCGGCCCGATCCAGTTGAACGGCCGGAACAGCGTGTAGTTCAGGCCCTGCTCGATGCCATAGGCGTGGATCACCCGGTCCATCAGCTGCTTGGAGCAGGCGTAGATCCAGCGCGGCTTGTTGATCGGTCCGTAGACCAGCGGCGACGACTCGGGATCGAACGCGTCGTCGCCGCACATGCCATAGACCTCCGAGGTCGACGGGAATACCAGGTGCTTGCGGTACTTGACCGCGGCGCGGACGATCGGCAGGTTGGCCTCGAAGTCCAGCTCGAACACCCGCAGCGGCTGCCGCACGTAGGTCGCCGGCGTGGCGATCGCGACCAGCGGCAGCACGACATCGCATTTGCGGATGTTGTACTCGATCCATTCCTTGTTGATCGTGATGTCGCCCTCGAAGAAGTGCATGCGCGGATGGTTGACCAGCTCGCCGAGGCGGGCCGTCGACATGTCCATGCCATAGACTTCCCACGACGTGGTTTCGAGGATGCGTCGCGTCAGATGGTGGCCGATGAAACCGTTGACGCCGAGGATCAGGACTTTCTTCATGGACTTCCGGACTTCAGGCTTGAGGAGAAGACTGCAGCAGCGCGGCAAGCGCGGCCGGGGACAGGGGCGCACTGGGGCCGGACAGCGCGTCGGACAGCGCATCGATCAGCACCAGGCCGCCGTCGCCGCACAGGCCGACGATGCGGCCGTCGACCACGTGCAGGCCGGGCTCGAGGGCGGCAAGCACCTGCAAGCGCGGCATCTCGGCCGGCAGCGGGCGACGCGCGCGTTCGACCACCAGCCGGTGACCTTTCAAATCGGTGAACGCACCGGGATAGGGCGGCGCGACCGCGCGGATCAGGTTGTAGACCGCCGCGGCCGGCTGCCGCCAGTCGATGCGGCCATCCTCCGGACGGCGCCCCGAGAAGTAGCAGCCTTCGGCCAGCACGTTGGGACGGCGCGGCGTATTGCCGGCCAGCATGGCCGGCAATACGCCCCACAGCGTCTGCTCGGCCGCCACGGTGACCTTGTCGAAGACCTGCTGCGCGGTGTCGTCGGGCAGGATCGGCACCGCGGTCTGCGCGACGATATCGCCGGCGTCGGGCTTCGACTCCATCGCGTGCAGCGTCGCGCCGGTTTCGGTCTCGCCATGCAGCACGGCCCAGTTGACCGGCACCCGGCCGCGGTATTTCGGCAGCAACGACCCATGCATGTTGAAGGCGCCGTGCGGTGCCAGCGCCAGCACGGCCGGCGGAATCAGCGCGCGGTAGTAGAACGAGAACAGCAGGTCGGGCCGCGCGGCCCTGACGGCCTCGGCCAGCGCCGGATCGTTCGGATCGTCGCCATACAGCACCGGCAGGCCCAGTTCCGCGGCAGTGTCGGCCACGCGGCGGAACCAGATCGTTTCATCGGGACGGTCGCGATGCGTGACCACCAGCGCCACCTCGACGCCGCGCGCGTGCAGCACGCGCAGGCAGCGGTCGCCGACGTTGTGGTAGGCGAAGACTACGGCGCGCATGGCGGCTTCCGGTCATGACGCGGATCGAGACGAGCGGGCTCGCCACCTTCGCCGAACTCGTCGAGCCCGCTCCAATCGTCCTGCGCCGCGCGGCGCCCGCCTTCGCCGCGCACCCCATCGCCCTGCGACGCATCCAGAATCGCCTTGATCCGATAGCGCGGCCGGTCGCGTACCTGCTGATAGATGCGGCCCACGTACTCGCCCAGCAGGCCGATGCCGAACAGCATGATGCCGACCAGGAAGAAGTTGAACGCGAACAGCGTGAACAGCCCCTGCACCTCGGAGCCCAGCAGGAAACGCCGCACCAGCAGCACCACGAACAGGCCGCCGGACAGCAGCGACAGGATCGTGCCGATCATCGAGAACCACTGCAGCGGCACGATCGAAAAGCCGGTGACGAGGTCGAAGTTCAGGCGCACCAGCTGGTACAGCGAATACTTCGATTCGCCCGCGTGCCGCTCTTCATGGCCGACCTCGATCTCCACCGGATTCGACGAGAACGTGTAGGCCAGCGCGGGGATGAAGGTATTGACCTCGCGGCAGGCGTTGATGGTATCGACCACGCTGCGGTCGTAGGCGCGCAGCATGCAGCCCTGGTCCGTCATCCGGATATGGGTGATCCGCTCGCGCAGCCGGTTCATCGCGAACGAGGCGACGCGGCGAAACGCGCTGTCATGGCGCTGGCGGCGGATCGTGCCGACATAGTCGTGGCCGGCGCGGATCGCTTCGACCAGCCGCGGGATCTCCTCGGGCGGATTCTGCAGGTCCGCGTCGAGCGTGATCACCATGCGGCCGCGCGCATGCTCGAAGCCGGCCAGGATCGCCATGTGCTGGCCGAAATTGCCGTTGAACATCACCACGCGCGTGACCTCGGGCCGCTGGCGGAATTGCCGCGCCAGGATCTGGGCCGAGCGGTCGGTGCTGCCGTCGTTGACGAAGACGACCTCGTAGCTGGTGCCCAGGCCGTCGAGCGCGGGATAGAGCCGGTCGAACAGCGCCTGCAGACCGGCCTCCTCGTTGTAGACGGGGATCACCACCGACACCTCGATCGGCCGGGCGCGCGGCGGCGAGGACTGGCCGGGCAACGACGCGGTCTCGTCGTCGCGAATGCGGGAGGGCTGGCCCGGCAGCGGATGCGGCATCGCGCAGGACACCAGCTCGGAAGTTACGGAAGCAGACGTTTGCATGTGTCGTTCAGCGTGGCGCAGACGCGCTCGACATCGGCCTCTTGCATGGCCGGGAAGAGCGGCAGCGTGAGAATGCCCCGCCCGATGCGCTCGGCGTGCGGCAGCATGCCGTCGCGCCAGCCCAGCGAGCGGTAGTACGTAAACAGATGCAGCGCGGGGTAGTGCACACCGGTACCGATGCCGGCCTCGCGCAGGGCCTGCATCACCGCGGCCCGTCCGCCCCGCAGGCGCTCGGCGGGCAGTACCACTTGAAACATATGCCAGTTCGGCAGGGCTGTCGCGGGTTCGCCGGCGACCGGCAGCTCGATGCCGAGCTCGGCAAGGCCATGGCGCGCGGCGGCGTCCATGTAGGCGCGGGCCAGCGCCGTGCGGCGCGCGGTGATCGCGTCGAGCCGCGGCAGCTGGGCCAGCCCGATCGCGGCGTTGACGTCCGTCAGGTTGAACTTGCCGCCCGGCACCTCGACGTCCATGCCGTCGACGCCGCAGCGGATCACGCCCTGCAGGCGCAGCCGCTCGGCGCGCAGCGCCTCGTCCTCGTCGTTCATCACCAGGCAGCCGCCTTCGACCGTGGTGATGTTCTTGTTGGCCTGGAAGCTGAAGCTGACCAGGTCGCCGAAGCTGCCGATGCGCCGGCCGCGCCAGCGCGAATCGATCGCCTGCGCGGCGTCCTCGATCACGCGCAGGCCGTTCTTTCGGGCGATGGCGTAGAGACGATCCATGTCGACGGGCAAGCCGGCCAGATAGACCGGCAGGATCGCGCGGGTGCGCGGCGTGATCGCGGCCTCGACCGCGTCGAGATCAAGATTGCGCGTGCGCGGATCGATGTCGACGAAGACCGGCCGCGCGCCGACCGCAACGATCACGTTGGCGGTGGCGACCCAGGTGATCGCGGTGGTGATCACCTCGTCGCCGGGGCCGATGCCGGCGATCCGCAGCGCGATCTCCATCGTCGCCGAGCCATTGGCGAAGGTGCGCACCGGCCGTCCGTCGAACAGCGCCGACAGCGCCGCTTCGAACGCCTGCATCTTCGGGCCGGAGGTGATCCAGCCCGAGGCCAGCACCTCGCCGACCGCGGCGATCGCGTCGGCGTCGATGTCGGGCCTGACGAAGGGGAGGAAAGGTACGGCGGATGGCGTGGAAGCGGGCATCGGGCGAATCGGCAAGGGCGTCGGCGTCAATGGAGATGAGGAACGGCAGGTCAGGAACGCGCGATCAGGAACACGCCGGCCAGGATCAGCAGGATGCCGGCCATCCGCAATGGTCCGATCATCTCACCGAACAGCCACCATGCGGCCACCGCGTTGACCACATAGCCGAGCGACAGCATCGGGTAGGCCATCGATACATCGACGCGTGACAGACCGACGATCCACACCGCGACACTGGCGACATAGAGGGTCAGTCCGGCCAGCACCGGCCATTGGGCCAGCACGCGCAGCGCGGTATCGAACAGCGTGGCGCGGTCCAGCGCGATCGCGCCGACCGCATTGACGCCGGCCTTGAGCAGCAGTTGCGCGCAGGCGTTCAGCAGCACGCCGGTCAGGATGAATGCGAAGGTCGTGATCGTCATCGGTTGGAAGGAGAGGCGGGCGTGGCGGCCGCCGGCGGCGGGGCGAAATTGGTGACCACGACGCGGCGCACGTCTTCGGCGACCCGATACATGGGCAACGCCTGAGCCTGCAATCTGGTGTACATCTCCGGCGACATGATGGCGACCGCGGGCCGGCCGCTGCGCCAGGCCTGGGCGAAGCCCTCCAGCGTCGGAATCCACTTGTCCGGTTCCTGCTGCAGGCCGAACTGCAGTTCGTCGGGATGCCAGACCAGCGTCAGCGGATGGCGCAGGTAGAACGGCAGCGTGTGGTCGAGCATGCCGACGCCATAGAACGGCATGTCGTCCTTCAGTACCTGCCGAATCGCGGGCACCAGATCGATGCCGGAGGTGCGCCGGCCCATCACCTCATGGCCGAGCAGTGCGACCGTGAAGCTGGTGTACATCGCCAGGCCATAGCAGACGATGCTGGCCAGCCTGCCGTTGCGGCGTGCCAGCCAATGGGCGAGCAGCACGCCGGCGAACATGACGGCGAAGGCGGCGCCGATCCACAGTGCGAAGACCCGGTAATAGGCGTTCGGCGTGTTGTCGGAATCGAGCGTGGCGACCACCGGCGTGGCGGCCAGCCCGAGCACCGAGACCCCAAGCATCAGCAGCACCAGGCGCCGCCAGCCGGTGTCGCCGATGCGGTCCAGCGCGACCCCGGCCAGCATGCCCAGCGCCGGGAAGATCGGCACGATATAGCCGGGCAGCTTGGAGTTCGACAGGCTGAAGAACACGAAGATGGCGCCGGCCCAGACCAGCATCAGCAGCGCGGGACGCAGCGGGACGGCGCTTGCCGCCTGCGCGGCCTCGGCCCGCTCGCGGCGCACCGCGCGCCAGATGCCCGGCGCCAGCGCGAGCCATGGCAGGAAGCCGGCCAGCAGCAGGGGCACGAAGTACCACAGCGGACCCTGCCGATGGTGGACGCTGGTGGTATAGCGCTGCCAGTGCTCGTGGATGAAGAAGAAGCGCAGGAATTCCGGATTGCGCTCGGCGATCAGCCAGAACCACGGCACGGTGATCGCCAGCAGCAGCGCGAAGCCCGAGAACAGATGCAGCCGCCGCCACAGCGCTAAGTCGCGCGCGATCGCGGTGTAGACGACCAGCACCAGCCCGGGCAAGGCGAGTCCGATCAGGCCCTTGGTCAGGATGGCGACGCCCATCGCGGCCCAGCAGCCCAGCATCCAGCCGCGCCGTGCGGCCGGCGTGGTGTCGGGATGCTGGGCCAGCAGCATGCAGGCCAGCACGCAGGCGAGGGCGCCGGCCAACGTCATGTCCAGCGAATTGAAGTGGGCGGCGACGCTCCACATCGGCGCGGCCGCCAGCGCCAGCCCGGTCAGCCAGCCGGCGCGGGTGCCGAACCAGCGGCCGGCCGCCCACATCGACGCGAGCAGGCCGACGAAGCCCGACAGCGCCACGCACAGCCGCGCCTGCCATTCGCCGAGCCCGAAGGCGGTATAGGTCAGCGCCGTGACCCACAGGTGAAAGGGCGGCTTCTCGAAATACTTGACGCCGTTGTAGCGAATCGTGACCCAGTCGCCGCTGGCGAACATCTCGCGCGCGATCTCGGCATAGCGGCCTTCGTCGGAGCGCAACAGATGGCGGGCGTCCAGCGTCCCGAACCAGAGCAGGACGACATAGAGGACGACCAGGGCGATCACCGCCGCGGACAAGCCGCTGGCGTGCGTGGTCGGGGAACGGCGCATGAAACTCCTGAAACGGTGCGGCGCGGCCTCGGCCGCTTGCTGACAACCCGCGACGGAGCGCTGCGCTCCGTGTGGTGCATACGTCGCCTATGTCAACGGCGAAGTTCGCATTTTGTGCGAAAGCTATGACGCCTGATACCGAAAAATGTCCTACACGGGTCCGGCAGGCGCGCGGCGGGCGGCCCGGGACATATGTCCTGTGCTTTCTATGTCACTTATTGACGTGCCAGAGGCGTGTCAAAACGCGGACGCAAAAAAACCCGCGCGCAGCGGGTTCTGGATTCGCATCGGATCGGGCCGCCCCCGGGCTGGCCCGTGATCCGGTGTCAGTTGGCCGGCTTGGCGGGCTTGGCCTTCTTCGCCTTGTTGTGGCCGTTCTTCTTGCCTTCGTCCTGGCCCGGCGCGAGGTCGGCGCGGGTGCTCTGGTTGGCGCCCTGGCTGTAGGGATCGAACTTGTCGCCGGCTTTCGCCCCCTGGCTGTACGGGTCGAATTTCTCGCCCGCCTTGGCGCCTTGCGAGTACGGGTCGAACTGCTTCTTGCCGCCGGTGTTCTGGGCGTGCACCGCCAGCGAGGCGGTGCCGATGCACAGCGCGATGGCCGTCGCGACGAACTTGCTCATGGTGTCTCCTCGAAAGTTGCCGTCCATCGGATGGGCGGCTGACGATGGGCGGGCGTCGACACGCCGCCCGCGCCAGTGTCTCCAACCTGTCTCGCGGCTGTCAAGCGCGTCACATCGGCTGTCGGCAGCGCCGGCGCTCATGGAAAGCGAGCATTGCCGGCGGTCGCCGCTTCGGCATGAGGCTATTCGGTCACCGCGTCGGACGGATGCTTCCACGCCTCGCGAACCTCGGCCGACGGGGTCAGCGCCAGATTGATCTGGCGTGCCCCGATCGGCTTCTGGAACCAGCGCTGCTGCAGCGTCTCGATCTGCGGACTGCCATAGATGCCGGCCAGCGTCTGGTCGACCAGGCGCTTCCATGCCGGGTCAGCCTTCGACAGCATCAGCGCGTTCTGCTCGACCGACAGCGCGGGGCCGACGATCACATATTGCGATGGATCCTTGGCGCGGGCACGCAGGCCGGCCAGCAGCACGTCGTCCATCACGAAGGCCTGGGCGCGGCCGGACTCGAGCAGCAGGAACGATTCGCCATGATCCTTGGCGTAGATGTCGCGGTAGCCGTACTGGCCCTTGAGCCGGCGCACATGGCGGTCGCCGGTCGAACCCGCGCTGGTCACCACGGTCTTGCCGCGCAGATCGTCGAGCGAATCGATGCCGGAATCGGCGCGCACCAGCATCCGCACCGTCGACACATAGTGCGAGACGCTGAACGCGACCTGCTTCTGGCGCTCCAGCGTATTGGTGTTCGGTGCGCAGTCGAGGTCGACCAGGCCATTGACGATGCCCGGGATGCGGTTCTGCGGGGTCAGCGGCATCCAGCGGACCTTCAGGTCCTTCAGGCCCAGCGCCTGGCGCGCGCCCTCGGCCGCGCGCAGGCACAGATCGACCGCGTAGCCGGCCGGCTGGCCCTTGTCGTCGGCGAACGAGAACGGCAGCGCCGACTCGCGGTAGCCGAGCACGATGGTGCCGCTGGAGCGGATCTTGTCGAGGACCGGGCCGTTCAGCGTCTCGGTGCCGGCGGCATGGGCCGCGGCGGTGCCGAGCAGGGCCGCGGCGAGCAGGACAGGGCGGAACGAACGAAAGGAGCGACGGAAAGCACGCAGGGAAGACAACATGGGGACGCGATAGAAAACAGCAAAGACCCAAGGGTATCGATAGGTTTGTCCCGGGGGAACGACAACTTCGTCATAAGTAAATACCCTAGGTCGGTGTGGCGACCCGGACGCAACGGCATGGCGTGACATGCCGATGCCTGCACGTGGCCCCGGGTACAATCGCGGGCCACGCGGTCCGGTGCCGCGCCGCGCACGGGCGCGTCGGGGCCGGGCGGCGATTTCCCTGCCCGGTTTCCGTCTTGTCCTCCATCTCTTCGCAACCCGCGCGCCTGGCCGGCATCGATGCGCTCAAGGCCGTCGGCTCGCAACTGATCGTGCTGCACCACCTGGCCTTCTACGGGCCGATGTCCGATGCGGCCCATTCCCTCGCGCCGGTCCTGATCGATTGGCTCGCCGACTACGCACGCATCGCGGTCCAGCTGTTCCTGGTGATCGGCGGCTTCCTGGCGGCACGCAGCCTGGCGCCGGACGGCCTGCTGCGCACGCCGCGGCCGCCGGCGGCGCTGCTGCGGCGCTATCGCAAGCTGGCGGTGCCGTTCGCCGCCGCGATCGGTCTGGCCATCGTCGCGGCAGCGCTCGCGCGGCAAGGCATGGACCATCCGTCGATTCCGGCGCCGCCGCAGTGGGGGCAGCTGCTGGCGCATCTGCTGCTGCTGCACGACGTGCTCGATATCGACGCGCTGTCGGCGGGCGTCTGGTATGTCGCGATCGACTTCCAGCTGTTCGCGCTGCTGTTGCTGACGCTATGGCTGGCGCGGCGTTCGCCCGCCGGCTGGCAGGTCGGCGTGGGCACGGCACTGGTGGTGACGCTGGCGCTGGCTTCGCTGTTCTGGTTCAACCGGGACGCGGACTGGGACATGTGGGCGATCTATTTCTTCGGCGCCTACAGCCTGGGCGTGCTCGGCTACTGGGCGTCGAATCCGGGACGATCGGGGTGGTGGCTGGCAGCGCTTGCCGCGGCAGGCATCGCTGCGCTGACGGTCGACATGCGTTCGCGCATCGCGCTCGCGCTGGCCGTCGCGCTGCTGCTGACGCTGGCACGGCGCGGCGGCTGGCTGGCGGCATGGCCGCGCGGCCGTGTCTTCGCCACGTTCGGGACCATCTCGTACTCGGTGTTCCTGGTGCACTTTCCGATCTGCCTGCTGGTCAATAGCCTGTTGTCCCGGCTCGCGCCCGGCATGCCCTGGCTGAACGCCCTCGGCATGGTGCTGGCGTGGCTGGCGAGCAACGCGGCCGGTGCGCTTTTTTACCGATATGTCGAATCGCGCGACCCGTTCGCATCGCTCGGCAAGTTGTTGTTGCGCAACCGCGAGGGGCTCGCCCGCTAGCCAGCGTTGTCCGTTGGCAACATCCAGCGGCGCCGCACGATACGTGGGCGCCGCATGAACCGTTGTTGTGCCGTCTTTGGTGAGGGGGCGTACCGAAAAGGGGAAAACGCCCATACGCGCTTGGCATGGCGATTGCCTACCATCAAGGTAAACCTGACCGTTTGGTCAGGATTCACGCCTCGAGGCTGCCATGTCCGATCACATCGTCCTGACCTCGCACGCACGCCGCGACAAGCCGGCCGAGCCGATCCACTGGGGCGCGCCGACCGCGGCCGAGCGCGGGCCCGTGATCGCGACGCTGACCAATCCGGCGCACCGCAACGTGATCGGGACGCATGCCGGTGCCTACGCGGTCTATCGCGCGCTGGCAGTGGCTTCGGGCAAGCTGCAGCGCGACCATCGCCCCGACCTGACCGACACGGCGCCGGCCGAGCCGATCGGTCCGCATCCGCAATGGGGTGATCCGGACAAGATCGTGTCGCTGGACCCGTGGGGCCATCTGGTGTCGACGGTCTTCGCCGACCGCATCGCCGCCGGCGTCGATATCCGGCCCACCATCGCCATCACGCGTGCCCATATCAACATGCCGGAACTGGTGGCGGCGATCGCCGCCGGGCGGCTGATCCCCGATGGGCGGATCCTGTTCGCCAACGGCGATGTGCGGGTCACCAAGGCGGCCGTCGATCCGGTCTGGTATCTGCCCGGCATGGCGCGCCGCTTCGGCATCAAGGAAAGCGCGCTGCGCCGCGGCCTGTTCGAGCAGACCAGCGGCATGTTCCCCGAGCTGGTGACGCGGCCCGATCTGAAGGTCTTCCTGCCGCCGATCGGCGGCATGACGCTGTATTTCTTCGGCGACGTCAGCCTGCTGGGCAAGCCGCAGACGCCGGTCGCCTGCCGCGTGCACGACGAATGCAACGGCTCGGACGTATTCGGGTCTGACATCTGTACGTGCCGTCCGTATCTGGCGCACGGTATCGAGGTGTGCATCGAGATGGCCCAGCAGGGCGGCGTCGGCCTGGTGGTCTACAACCGCAAGGAAGGCCGCGCGCTGGGCGAGGTCACCAAATTCCTGGTCTACAACGCGCGCAAGCGGCAGGTCGGCGGCGACCGCGCCGAAACCTATTTCGCGCGGACCGAATGCGTGGCCGGCGTGCAGGACATGCGCTTCCAGGAACTGATGCCCGATGTCTTCCATTGGCTGGGCATCCGTCGCATCGACCGCTGGGCCTCGATGAGCAATATGAAACACGGTGCGCTGGTCGCGCAGGGAATCGAAGTGGTCGAGCAGGTGCCGATCCCCGATGCGCTGATTCCGGCCGACGCGAGGGTGGAGATCGACGCCAAGGTGGCGGCGGGCTACTTCACCCGTTACACGCCTCCGGACGCCGCCGACCTGACGGTGGCCAAGGGCAGGGGACTGGACGAATGACAGAACGAGACGATGCAGCATCGATGGGCGCGGCCGGGCAAGCCCGTGCTTCGCGCGAAGGTTGGCAAAGCTGGGTCGAACCCGATCATCCGGCTTCGGCGTTGTTGACCGCGCAGGCGGTGCGGGCGCGCTGCGCCGCGGTGACGGCCGCGGTGGCGGCCGGCGATTCGCAGTGGTTCAGCTGGCATCCCGAGCGGGTCGCTGCGATCGCCGACTATGTGGCGACCACCATCCGCTCGCGCTACCGCGATCTGCAGGTGCCTTACCACAGCCGCTGGCGCCATTTCGAAAGCGGCGGTCCGGGCGAGCTGCGCGACCGCTGGGGCATCCTGTGCGAACGCGCGGCGCTGACCGGCGACGATCATCGCGAAGAGCGCGCGCGCATCGGCATCGACCTGGTGATTCCGAGCGTGCTGCTCGACGCGGGCGCGGGCCCGGACTGGCGCTACCGCGATCCGGCCAGCGACCTGAGCCTGAGCCGCTCCGAGGGGCTTGGCGTGGCCAGCTTCGACCTGTTCGCGCGCGGCGGCTTTTCGGCGACGCCGGACGAGCCGCTGCGCTCGGATGCCGAGCGGCTGGCGCAGATCGATCCGTCGACGCTGGCCACCGCCTTCCAGGTCGCCCAGCACAACCCGCTGGTCGGCCTCGAAGGCCGCGCCGGCCTGGTGCGCCGGCTCGGCAAGGTTGCGCAGGCGACGCCGGCCGTGTTCGGCGAACCGGCCAGGCTCGGCAATCTGTTCGACTATCTGAAGGCGCATGCCAGCGAAGGGCGCATCGACGCGGCGTTCGTGCTGCGCACGCTGCTGGTCGCGCTCGGGCCCGTCTGGCCGGGACGGCTGCAGCTGGAGGGCGTCTCGCTCGGCGACTGCTGGCGCCATCCGGCCAGCCCGGACGGCCTGGTGCCGTTCCACAAGCTGACGCAGTGGCTGACCTACTCGCTGCTCGAGCCGCTCGAGGACGGCGGCCTGACGGTGACCGGGCTCGATGCGCTGACCGGCCTGCCCGAATACCGCAACGGCGGCCTGCTGTACGACTTCGAGCTGATGGTGCCGCGCGATGCGAGCTTTGCAGAGGCGGTGCACCGGGTCGACGAGCCGGCCATCGTCGAATGGCGCGCGCTGACGGTGACCGGCCTGGACCTGGTCGCCGAGGCAACGCGGCAGGCGCTGGGCCTGTCGGCCGACGCCTTCCCGTTGGCGCGCGTGCTGGAGGGCGGTACCTGGGCGGCGGGACGGCGCATCGCCGCCAAGCGCCGGCCGGGCGGCCCGCCGCCGTTCGCGATCGACAGCGACGGCACGGTGTTCTGAGTTCCAGTCCGTGCGGGGCGCGGCCGCCAGATGCCGCGCGCCTGCACGCCGTCGTTTCGCCCTGGCCGCATGCCGCCACGGCCGCATCGAGGAGTGCCAACATGACCGCCCTGTCTGCCGATCTGTCCGTCGATCCGTCCGTGGCGCTGTCCACCGGACTCCCCGCCGGCATGCCGCCCATCGCGCCGGCCGCCGCGCCGGTGATGGTGGTCGACCACCCGCTGGTCCAGCACAAGGTCACGCTGGTGCGCAGCGAGGACACCACCACCGACAACTTCCGCCGCCTGGTGCGCGAGATCGCGCAGCTGCTGACCTATGAGGCGACGCGGGATCTCGCGATGGAGACCGTGGCGATCAAGACGCCGATCGCGCCGATGCAGTCGCCGATGCTGTCCGGCAAGAAGCTGTGCCTGGTGTCGATCCTGCGCGCGGGCAACGGCTTCCTCGATGGCATGCTCGACCTGCTGCCGGCCGCGCGGGTCGGCCACATCGGCCTGTACCGCGACCCCGAAACGCTGGAGCCGATCGAGTACTACTTCAAGATGCCCGACGATATCCAGGAGCGGCTGGTGATCGTGGTCGACCCGATGCTGGCGACCGGCAATTCCGCGATCGCCGCGCTGAACCGGCTCAAGGAGGCCGGCGTCACCGCGCTCAAGTACGTGTGCCTGATCGCCTCGCGCCCGGGATTGCGGGCCTTGCAGGCGGCGCATCCCGACGTGGCCATCGTCACCGCCGCGATCGACGAACAGTTGAACGAGCACGGCTATATCGTGCCCGGACTCGGCGATGCGGGCGACCGGCTGTACGGCACGCGCTGACGCCGCGATGCCCATCCCGGCCCCGCCTGTGAAGGCGCTGCCGTTGCCACCGCCACGCCGGACCGCGCCATGGACGCACTAGCTCCCGCCGCCCGCCTGCAGGCGCTGGCCGGCCGCGACGGCAACGCCGGCCGCATCCGCCAGCGCAACGAGGCGCGCATCTTGCGCGCGGCCGAAGGCGTGTTCGCGCGGGCCGGATTCGCCGGCGCGACCATGGCGGAAATCGCCGCGCGCGCCGGCGTGCCCAAGTCCAATCTGCACTACTACTTCCGCACCAAGCAGGCGCTCTACCGCGCGGTGCTGGCCAACACGCTGCGGCTGTGGCTGTCGCAGGCGGACATCATCAGCGCCGAGCGCTCGCCCGAGGCCGCGCTCGAGCAATATATCCGTGCCAAGATGCGGCTCTCGGCACGCTATCCCGACGCTTCGCGCGTGTTTGCCAACGAGCTGCTGCATGGCGCGCCGGAAATCGGCGACGTGTTGCGCGACGCGCTGCGCAGCCTGGTGGGCCGCAAGTCCGTGGTGATACACGGCTGGATCGCCGCGGGCCGGATGGCGCAGATCGATCCGAGCCATCTGTTCTTCACGATCTGGGCCGCGACGCAGACCTATGCCGACTTCGAGGCTCAGATCTGCGCCGTGCTCGGCGTGCAGCGGCTGGAGCGGCGCGATTACGAACGGGCGACCGAGCATCTGGTCGCCCTGGTGCTGCGCGGCTGCGGGCTGACGCCGCCCGCGCCGGCCGCACCGTCGCGTCGGAGCAGTCGGGAGCGCGCGGCCGCTGCCGGTGCGTCGGCCGCTGCGCCGTCCGTCTCGCCTGTCTCGCCTGTCTCGCCGTCTGTGGCCCCGTCTGCGTCCCCGCCTGTGCCCCAGTCTGTCAGGCCGACGGCGGCCCGCGAACGAGGCGCGCGGCGGCGCGGCGCCTTCCAGGGCGATGCCGATCCCTTGCCTTGAGCGCGCATGCCAACTCCCGAATGCTCCTGGAGCCCCCAACATGCTCGATCTGATCGTTCGCGACTGCAATCTGCCCGACGGCCGCACTGGCATCGACATCGGCATCGCCGACGGCCGCATCGTCGCCGTCGAGCCGGCGCTGCCGGCGCCGGCGGCCGAGCAGATCGACGCGGCGGGCCAGCTGGTGTCGCCGCCATTCGTCGACGCGCATTTCCATCTGGACTCGACGCTGTCGCACGGACTGCCGCGCGTGAACCAGTCGGGCACCTTGCTCGAGGGCATCGCGCTGTGGGGCGAGTTCAAGCCGCAGCTGACGCAGCAGGCGCTGGTCGAGCGCGCGCTGGCGTATTGCGATTGGGCGGTGGCGCGCGGCCTGCTGGCGATCCGCTCGCATGTCGACGTCTGCGATCCGCGGCTGCTGGCGGTCGAGGCGCTGCTGCACGTGCGCGAGCAAGTGCGGCCTTACCTCGAGCTGCAGCTGGTGGCCTTTCCGCAGGACGGCGTGCTGCGCAGCCCCGGTGCGCTGGACAACCTGAAGCGCGCGCTCGACATGGGCGTGCAGGTGGTCGGCGGTATTCCGCATTTCGAGCGCACCATGGCGGACGGCGCGGCGTCGGTGCGGCTGCTGTGCGAGCTGGCGGCCGAGCGCGGCCTGCCCGTCGACATGCACTGCGACGAGACCGACGATCCGATGTCGCGCCACGTCGAGACGCTGGCCGCGGAAACGGTGCGGCTCGGCCTGCAGGGCAGGGTGGCCGGCTCGCACCTGACCTCGATGCACTCGATGGACAACTACTACGTGTCCAAGCTGCTGCCGCTGATGCGCGAGGCGGGCATGGCGGCGATCGCCAACCCGCTGATCAACATCACGCTGCAGGGCCGGCACGACAGCTATCCGAAGCGGCGCGGCATGACGCGCGTGCCCGAACTGATGGCCGCCGGCGTACCGGTGGCATTCGGCCATGATTGCGTGATGGACCCCTGGTATGGGCTCGGCTCGGCCGACATGCTCGAGGTCGCGCACATGGGCCTGCATGTCGCGCAGATGACCGGGCAGCAGGCGATGCGCGCCTGCTTCGATGCGGTCACGCAGACCCCGGCGAGAATCCTGGGTTTGCCGGACTACGGCATCGCGCCCGGTTGCCGCGCCGACCTGGTGCTGCTGCAGGCCGCCGATCCGGTCGAGGCGCTGCGGCTGCGCGCCACCCGGCTGCTGGTGATGCGCGCGGGCAAGGTCGTCGCCACCACGCCGCCGGCCACGGCCTCGCTGCGTCTGCCCGGCAGGCCGGAGCGGGTCGATTTCCGCGTCGCCGGTGCGGCAGCGCAGCGCTTGGCAGCGAAGTAAATATTTTTTGCGAAAGGGTGTTGACGACCTTCGGTTCGATCTGCATAATTGCGGTCTTCGCATCGCAGCAAACGTGACGCAAGACACGGAAGCGGCGAATCGAAGCCCAGGTGGCGGAATTGGTAGACGCACTAGGTTCAGGTCCTAGCGGTGGCAACACTGTGGAGGTTCGAGTCCTCTCCTGGGCACCAAAATCCTGAAGAGAAGGCCGTTGCAAATCGCAACGGCCTTCTTTTTTTCGTCCGCGATTTTCCTTCGCGACCTCTTCCCTCCGTCGCTCTATCCTTCGCGCGCTGTCGCGCGGTCCACGCGTTCTCTCGGCCGTTCTCCGCGGCCATTCCGCGTCGCCACTCCTCGCCGCCATTCCTCGCTCCTCATCCCGCCGGTTCCGTATCGCGGCGCGCCGTTTCAGCAGGTGCGCATGGCCGCAGCCGCAGCGCGCGCGCCGGCATGCATCGGGTTGACGACCCTAACGGTTGCGTTGCCTTTGACCTATGCTCAGAACAAATCGGGCGCGACGACATCAGCCCGAAGGTGGTCGCCATGGACATGGTCTTGTTGTCGAGAGAGAGGAAGACCGGCGTTGCCGCTGGCCGGGCTTGCGTGGGCCCCAACCATCGAAGAAGCTGCCGCTGTCGCCGATGGCGCTACGGCTCCTGCGTCGCCGTGCTGCTGAGCGCGATCGCTCAGGCCGAAAGCGGGCCCACCGGCAGCGAGGCCGTGCCCGGCTGGCAGCCGCTGGGCGAGGAAGACGCCGCCGCGTTGCTGGCAGCGCTGGATCCGGCTCCGATGCTGCGACCCGCTCCAACCTTGTCGTCGCCTGACTCCTTCGAGTCCGCCTCCTCCGCCGCGGACCCATTCGTTCCCCAGCCATCCGCTGCCGAGCCGCCAGCGCCATCGTCGCCGCCGGTATTGCTGGCCTCGTTGCCGTCCACTCCTGCCTCCGCATCGCCTTCTTCCGCCGCGTCACGATCCGCGCTGGCGCAGATGGCGGCGGAGTCGGACAGCGCGATTCGCGCCGCCCTGGCCGCCGATCCCCGCGATGGCGGGCGTCGGCCCAGCTGGCTGCTGCACGCCGACGATGCCGCCTCCGGCAGCGGTTTCGTCGATACGCGCGTACGCACGCTGTCGCTGGCGCTCGACGCGGTGCTGCCGCGCAGCGGGGTCACGATCCAGCCGCGCGTGCAGCTTGCCTACCAGCCGCGCGACGATGGCCTGCCCAACCCCGCGCTGGCCGCGATGCCGGCCGACGACCGCGCGACCGGACTGGCGGTGCGGCTCTACGGCGCGCAGCCGACACGGCTGGCTGGCGTCTATCCCTTTGTCGAGGCCGACCTGTGGCAGGACAGCAGCCGCAAGACCATCAACATCAACGGCACTCGCATCGACACCGATCTGCTGCGCGGCCTGTTCTCGTTCAATATCGGCGCGCACGGCAGCACGCGCGGCGGCGTCAAGATCTGGGTCAAGGTCAAGACCGGGCGCAATGCGGGCGGCATCATCGGGGCCCGCTACCGCTGGTGAGGGAGGGGCGCAGCATCGGCGCGCAAAAAACGCTTGCGTTCCCACGCCACTGCGATACAATTGCGCCCTCGCGTGCGGCTGTAGCTCAGTTGGATAGAGTACTTGGCTACGAACCAAGGGGTCGTGGGTTCGAATCCTGCCAGCCGCGCCACCTATACGAAGGGCTTCCAGTGATGGAAGCCCTTTTTCTTTGCGCGCCGGTTTGCGTGCTTCTACGCGCCCGGTCCACGTGCCTGCGGCGCAGGCATCGACGCGCCGCGCTGTCGATCCGGTGCGGTGGCAACGCCATCGCGCGGCGCGTGACACCCGTTACAGCGCGGCTCGACACGGTGCTGCCGGCAATCCCTACACTGCCGCCATCCCGATTCCCGCGATGCCGCTCGGCCGGCATTCCCCGCCATGAAGCCATCGAAGCTGTCGTTCTCCGGACCGTTGTCGCCGCGGGCCTGGCTGCGCTTCTGCGTCTGCGTCTGCGTCTGCAGCGCCAGCGTAAGCGCCAACACGTACGCTGCCGATGACGGCGAAGCGGCCAGGATCGCCGCGATCGTCGACGCCGCCGTCAAGCCCGTGATCGCGCAACATCGTCTTCGAGGCATGGCGGTCGGCGTGACCGTCGGCGGCAAGCGCTACTTCTACAACTACGGGCAGACCGCAATGCGGGGCGGCCGGCCGGTGACCAAGGAAACGCTGTTCGAGATCGGCTCGGTCAGCAAGACCTTTGCGGCCACGCTGGCCGCCTACGCCGAAGCGAGCGGCAAGCTGTCGTTGCAGGATCCGGTCAGCCGCCATATGCCCGCGCTGCGCGGTGGCACCTTCGACAAGGTCACGCTGCTCCAGCTTGGCACGCATACCTCCGGCCTGCCGCTTGCGGTGCCGGAGCGAATCCGGAGCGAGCGCGACATGGTCGAATACCTGTCGGCATGGCGGCCGCCATATCCGGTGGGCACACACCGCGTCTACTCGAACAACGGCATCGGCCTGCTCGGTGCGATTGCGGCCAACTGCCTTGGCGGCGCGTACAGCGAGCTGGTACGCACGATCGTGTTCGAGCCGCTCGGCATGAAGCACAGCTATTTCAAGGTGCCCATCGAACGGCAGGCCGACCACGCGCAGGGATATACCGCCGGCGATACGCCGATCCGGATGAAGGAGGGCTATCTATGGGAGCCGGCCTATGGCATCCGCTCATCGTCGGGCGATCTGGTCGCCTTTGTCGAAGCCAACATGCCCGGCGCCCGTATCGACGATACGCTGCGGCAGGCCATCGCGCGCACCCAGGTGCCGCGCTTTCGGGCGGGACCGATCACGCAGGATCTGGTCTGGGAGCAGTATCGCTACCCGGCGCCCCTGCAGCAGCTCCTGGCCGGCAATGCGGCGATCCTTCGCGCCGAGGCCGCGACTGCGGTCGACGCCGCGCCATCGGGGCAGCCGGCGTATCTGCACAAGACGGGCTCGACCAACGGCTACTCGGCCTATGTCGCCTTTGTGCCGGACAAGCGGATCGGCATCGTGCTGTTGGCCAACAAGGCGTATCCGGTCGATCAGCGGGTGACGATCGGCTACGAGGTGCTGTCCCGCCTGGCCGGGCCCGTCAAGCCGTAGCGTGCCGGCTTCACGCTGGCACCGTCATCGGGGCACCAACGGAAACCGCACCCGCGCCACCACACCCGATGGCACATCGCGGCGGTTGGCGATGCTGGCATCGCCGCCGTATCGTTCGGCGATCGCCTTGACGATCGCCAGTCCGAGACCGCTGCCCTCGGTGCCCTGGACGTCGGCACGGAAAAAGCGGTCGAACACGCGGGGCAGCGCCTCGGGCGCGACGCCGTTGCCGGTGTCGCGCACTTCGATGCAAGCGAGCCACTCGTCGCGATAGGCGCGCAGGTCGATGGTGCCGCCGTCGGGCGTGTACTTGATGGCGTTGTCGACCAGATTGCTCAGCGCCGTGCGCACGTCCGCCAGGTTGGCGCGCACCTCCAGGTCGTCCAGCTGCTCGACGCCCAGGTCGATGCCGTGCGCCGCCGCACGCGGCAGATGCATCTCGATGACATCGGGCACCACATCGCGAATCGCCACCGGCTGCGACGAGGCCCGCTCGGGCGGAGCGTCGGCCCGCGCCAGCCGCAGCAGCTGCGAGACCATGCGCGTGCTGCGCGCGATCACATGCTGCAGCGCGTGGTATTCGCGCAGGCTGTCCGGCTCCGCCAACGTGCGCCCGAGGTTGTCGGCCTGGATCTGCAGCGAAGTCAGCGGGCTGCGCAGTTCGTGGGCCGCATCGGCGATGAACTTCTTCTCGACCCGCAGCGATTGCGACAGCCGCGTGATCATCAGATTGATCGACTGCACCAGCGGCAGCAATTCGCGCGGCACCTTGTCGGTCGGCAGCGGCTCCAGATGGCCGATGTCGAGCCGCGCCGCGCGCTCGCCCAAGGCCCCGACGCGCCGCAGCGCGCGCTTGACCGTCACGAAGATCGCCAGCCATGCCAGCGGAATCATTGCCAGCGCGGGCGTGGCGCTGGCGATCGCGGCGTCTTCGGCAATGCGCTTGCGGGAGGCCTCGCGCTGCGCGACGTTGATGGTCCACTTCGGCCCGTGTTCGGAATATACGCGCCACCGTTCCTCGTCGACCGTCTGTGTCGAGAAGCCCGGCGGCGCCTCGCGGCCGATCGTGATCCGGTCGCTGTCCGGATGCAGCGTCGGTTCCGGCGCGCCAAGCCAGATCTGGATCACGATGCCGTCGGATGCGTCGCGATAGAGGTAGAGCGGCGTTGTCGCCCGCGTCATGTCGTCGCTGACGCGAGCCGCCACCTCCTGCAGGCGGCGGTCCAGCAATTCATGGATCTCGGAGGTGGCCAGCACATAGGTCCACGCCGTATGCAGCAAGGCGAAGATCGCGATCACGGTGCTGAGCGTCACGCTGAGCATCAGGCTCAACGAGCGGTTGCGCGATGGCGCGGCATGCGTCGCGGTCTGCGGCGCAAGGTGCGATGCCTGGTGCGGTTCGGAGCGGGCGGGCATGGGGATCTGGCCTGGTGCGCGCCGGACGGCCGCGACGTTCAGTTCGGAAGATCGTTGGGTGGGACGCTCGAGGGATCGTCGGGAAGGTTGCCTGGTGTGCTGCCATCCTGCTTGCCCGATTCGGGCATCGTGGCCGGCGTATCGCGCCTGGGCTTGTCGCCGCCCAGCAGAACGGTCCAGCCGAGGCCGCGCACATTGCGGATGGCCGACGCACCGAATTTCTTGCGCACCGAGTAGATCAGCACGTCGACGGCATTGCTTTCGACTTCCTGTCCCCAGCCATAGATCTTCTGTTCGAGTTGATTGCGCGACAGGATCGTGCCCGGCCGTTCGAGCAGCGCCAGCATCAACGCGAATTCGCGCGCGGACAGCGTTTCGGTATGGCCATCGACCGTCAGGCTGCGCGTATCGAGGTTGAGCCGGATGGTGTCGTCGCCCAGGCTCGAGGTCGCATAGCCGGCCTTGCGCCGGAGCACCGCGCGCATGCGCGCCAGCAGCTCCGGAACCTCGAAGGGCTTCAGCACGAAATCGTCGGCGCCGGCGTCGAGCCCCTGCACCCGTGTGTCGAGGTCATCATGGGCGGTCAGGATCAGCAGCGGCGTCTGATTGCCTTGTACCCGCAGCCGCCGCAGCAGATCGAGGCCGCCGATGCGCGGCAGGCCCAGGTCCAGCAGGATGATCGTGTAGGACCCGTGCTCGACCGCCTGCTGGCCGGCGACGCCGTCGCGCACCCAGTCGACGCTGCACTGCAGGTTTTCCTTCAGCGCGCGCATCAGGCTGGTGCCGATCTGCAGATCGTCCTCAATCAGAAGGATGCGCATGATTTCCGCTCGATATGCCGCCGAAAGATAAGCGGGAGAGACTTCGGCACGGTGCCGCTCCGTGAACGCGCGGACGGCCTGGCGCGCGCTGCGGCCTCACTTATACCGCCGCCGAATTCGGCAGGGAAGTGGCGCTTGTCCCCATCGGTGCGTCCTCGATGCTGTCGGCCGTGGAGTGACCGGATCTCGACGTGGCGGTCGCTGTCCTGAATCGGAAATCACGTGCGATTTTCTGATGTGCCGGCAGCGATGGAAGACGACACTTCGCGCCGGTCGGACCCGTTTCCGGCCTCCCCGCCTCTGCTTTGTCCGCCTGTCACAGGCGGATTTTTTTTGGCTGTGTCGTTGCCGACGGGAAGTCGCAACGCAAAGCGCGTGATCGCAAGATTCAACCATCCGCACGCGCGATCGCGACATCTTGAACCGTGCGTTCCCGCACGCAAACCGCCGTAGGCGTCGCACACGTCGGGTTGCGAGAAAGAAGTTATAAGAAATCGATCAAGACTTTCTCTAAACGATTCGAGTAGACCCTCAAATTCTCAAAGTTCATTCGATAAATGGTTTGATATCGATGCGCTGTCCGGCGCCGCTCAACGCATCGAATCGAAGGCATCGAAACGACGCGAAACGACGCCGGACAGCGACGTCTTTCAGGTCATCACCGGATCGGTCTCCAGGTTCGGCGATGGAATGATGCAGCCACTGAGCACGAGTGTTCGAGGGAAAGATGGGGGCAGTCAAGCTAATGATCTTCAGCCGGTCCGGCCGAATCGAGTGCAACGGCGAGACGCACGAAGTGCCGGCATGCAGCCTGGTTTTCACCAACGGCAATGCGACGGCGATTCCGGCGCGCGATGGCATCGATACCTACGTCTTCCATTCAGGGGACTTCCAGGACATCTACCGCGAGCTGCATGAACTGGCGAGCCGCTACCGACGAGGCACGCAGTTCTGGCGAGAACCGGTCAAACGGATCACGGTGCCCGAGGAAACGATCAACGTGATCCGGCATCTCGGTGCCGTCGAGCCGCGCGCGATGCTGCGCTTCGCCTATGTCTACTGCATGGGAACGGAGCCGGAATACTTCTCCCGGCTTCTGCACCATCTGATCGACAGCAGCCGCGACTTCTTCGAGTTCATCGAGGAGAACAGCAGGAGCGCGTGGCCAGTCACCCAGTACGCCAAGGCGCTCGGCATCCCGGTACGCAAGCTGAACGTGATGTTCTACGAGAAGTTCGGCGTATCGGCCAAGAACTGGCTGCTGGAGCGCCGGCTGCAGCGGGCGAGGGAGCTGCTGTTGCTGACGTCGATGAAGGTCACCGATATCGCGCAGGAGTGCGGCTTCAACAGCCATGCGCATTTCAGCGTCAGCTTCCGCCGCCGCTACGAGGCCAGCCCTCGTCTGCTGCGGCAACACCACCAGAGTATCAACGACGCGGCAAACGAGGAATAGAAGGCGATGAGTCTGAACACAATGATCGATGGCATGGACGGTCCGGTCGCGTCCGCCGGTTTCAACATGGCCGAAGCGGTGCAGCGCGCGGTGAGCACCGGCGAGACCACCGACTTCATCCTGGCCCAGAAGATGACGGCCGCCTTTACCAACATGACCGCGCTGCAAAGCTCGATCATCAAGGCGATGCACGACACCATCGCCGGCATCATCCAGAAGATCTAGCCATGCAGCGCTTGCCAGCCGAGGTCAGGCGCCTGCTGGTCGAGCTGGCGTTCGCCGCCGGCAACCAGCGCCTGCACGGCGAGATCGACGTCTTTCTCGATACGTTGCACCTGCTGGTCGACGACGAGCAGGATCGCGCGATCTGCCGCGCGCATCTCTACATGCACAGCGGCCGGCTCGTCGAGGCGCGTGCCTGCCTGGGCGACCGCGGCGATCCGCCGGCGCTGCTGCTGGCGATGCTGATCGCGGCCCGGCGCGATGACGCCACCGCGCCCCGTGTCATCGCGCCGTCGCCCCGCACGAGGCACTGAGCGGGCGCGCTCACCGAGTATCGAAGGCTTTCACTCATGAATATGGACCCCATCACCATCGCCGGCCAGATGCTGGCCAGCACGGCCGGCAAGGAACCGGCGGCGGCCGACATCCAGGCGTTCATGGAGGCGATGTCGGCCCGCGTGCCAAAGCCCGAGGCCATCGTCGCCGACGCGATGCGCAAGGCCGATGCCGCGGTTTCCGCCAAGGTCGAGGCGATCGGCGCCGGCACCGCGCTCGATCCTGCCGCGATGAAGCGGGCGCAGCAGGCGCTGCTCGAGATGCGCAACGGCGTCGACCTGATCGCGAAGATCGCGGGAACGCTGTCGCAATCGATCAACAAGCTGACGACGATGCAATGAAGCGCTTCCGCACGATCGCCCTGGCCGTGCTCGCCACCATCAGCATGGCCGGCTGCAAGATGACGCTGTACTCGAACGTCGGCGAGGCCGAGGCCAACCAGATGCTGGCCCTGCTGATGCTGCGCCATATCCCGGCGGACAAGGTGGTCGAGAAAGGCGGCACGGTGACGCTGCGCGTCGACAAGGGCGAATTCATCAATGCCGTCGAGGTGCTGCGGCAAAACGGTTATCCGCATCACAAGCGGCTTGGCATGGAAGACCTGTTTCCGTCGAACCAGCTGGTGACATCGCCCGCGCAGGAGCGCGCCAAGATGCAGTTGCTCAAGGAGCAGCAGCTCGAGAGCATGATCTCGGCGATGGACGGCGTGATCGGCGCGAAGGTGTCGATCGCGCAGAAAGTCGATGAAAACGGCAAGCCGACCGGCACGCCGTCGGCGGCGGTCTTCATCAAGTATTCGCCGCAGTTCAACCTCGGCAACTATGAGGTGCAGATCCGCAGTCTGATCCGCGATGGCATCCCCGATATCGCGTCCGATCAGATCAGCGTGGTGATGCAGGCCGCCGACTACCGCTATCAACCGCCCGCGGTCGAGGCGCCCGCGCCGCGCTGGCGCCAGTGGCTGCAGGCGCAGCCGGCGCAGGCAGCGGCCGCGGTGGCCGGCGGCGTGCTGGCCCTGTGCGGCATGGCGGGACTGTCGCTGTGGATCGCCCGTCGGAAGAGGAGTGCCGATGTCTGATGCCGCCAACGCCGAGGCACGCGTGCAACACGGCCTGTGCCCCGCGGTGCAGCGGCTGCATGCTCTCGCGTGGCGGCCCGGCGCGGTGATGCACCGGGGATGGTGGGGCTATCTCGGGCTGGACGCCTGGCAAGACGACTATCGGCGCCATCCAGGCAGCCGGCGGGCGCTCGATGCGCTGATCGTGCAGCGCCGCGGTTTCCCCTCGGCGCCGCTGCCCGCCACCTTGTCGGACGAGCAGCGCCGCCTGCTGGCCACGGAGCCGCGTTTGCCGATGCTGCTTGTCGCGCTCGGAGCGGTGGCCGCGCGGGCCCCCGAACTGTTGCTGCTGGGCGATTACCGCCGGCAATTGCTGGCGGTACTGGGCGACGACGGCTGCGACCAGCTGGCTGCGCTGGTGCCCGACGGCAAGGGTGAGGCCCTGAGCCGGCCGCCCGAGCAGATCGTCGAATGGCTGCGCGAACTCGGCAGGTTGTGGCTGGACCAGACATTGCCCGGCAGCACCGTCTGGCAGGCCTTGTCGATCTGCCTGCCACCGCCGGGCCCATTGCTGGCGACATCCCCGGCCGGTCTTGCCTTGCCGATGCTGTTTCGTCTGGAACGTCTGCTATGAATCCCTTTGGACTGACGATCGCCGCGGTGCGCGGCGAGTTGCCCGTGAGCGGCATCGTGCCGGCGGCAATGCTCGCGCAATACATCGACGCGGCCGCGGTGCTGCGCCGCAACCGGTCGCGGGCCGCCGCGGTGCTGCTGGCCAGCCGGCGCCATCGAGCGCGGGCTCGCCTTCAGGCCGAGCAGATCCTGGCCGAAGCCATGGACGAGGGCGAGCGACGCGCGGAGGCGGCGGCGCGGGCGGCCCACGACGCGATCTGCGAGGACGTGCTGCGCTGGCTGGTGCGCGAAGACGAACTGGAGGCGGTCATCGCGCAGCGGCTCGAGTCGCGATGCCGGAGGGTAATCGCCGATGCGGTCGCCAGCTTCGCCGGCGAGGCCGAGCGCGCGGCGTTGATCGCATGGCGCGTGGCGGCACGCTGGCGGGAACTGTCCTCGCACGGCGCCTTTACCTTGCGGCTGTGTCCCGACGACGTCGCCACGGTGGCGGCGCGACTGCCGGCGGAGCCGGGATTCACCATCAGCGCCGAGCCAGCGCTGGCCTCCGGCCAGGCACTGATCGACAGCCCCTACGTCCAGCTGCGCATCGATCTGGACCGCCATCTGTCCGTCCTGTTGGCGGCGATTGGCGTCGAGCCAAGCCCAGCGAGCCCGAGTGAAAGCGAGCCTGACGGGGTCAGCGAGAGCCACGACGAAAACGATCCGGATGCCCTCGCGAACCATCTCGACGGCCTCGTGGACGATCTGAACCAGATGGCAAGACGCCGGCTGCCGCCACCGCAACGCGACCCCGGCGTGCCGGATGCCGATTCGACGGGATGGCTCGCATGAACCCGAAGGTACAGGGCGCCAAGCCCGCCATTCCAACCGGCCCCGCGCCGGCGATTCTTCCAGGACAGGGCGGCGGTACGGCGAGCCGCGGGCCGCAGCAGGTCAGTCCGGCCCGTTCCGCGATGGATCTCGCGGCGCGCGCGCTCAATGCTTCCCGCCGTCTGCACGAAGCCGGTCTCAACAACGTGCACTCGTCCAAGCTGCATGCAGTGCTGCGCGGCGACCGCCGCAACGATGCGCTGTTGGCGCGGGCCTTCGTCGGCAAGCTGGCCAAGTCGCTGCTGGCCAACAAGGACCCCCGCATCGAGCAGCTGCTGCAGCAGTTCGGCGACATCGACGACGTCGACAGCCTGTTCGCCGCGATCGAACGCAGCGAGCTGCATCCCGCGGCGATGGCATTGCTGCTCGCCGCAATGGCGCAGCAGCACCGGCCGGGACGCAAGCGCAGCCGGCTGGAGGAGGCGCTGGAGCGGCGGCTCGGCGCCAGCGGCGATTGGGAACTGGCCATGCTTGGCTGGCTCGAGTTCGGCGCGATGACGCCGGAACTGATGTCGCAGCTGAAGTCGCTGTATCAGCGCGCCGGTGTGGTGCAGCAGGGCATGGCGGCGTTCCTGGACCAGCTGGCCGGCATCGGCGAGCGTCGGCGCAAGGTCAAGGTGCTGATCCGCGCGCTGGGCGCCGAACTGAGCGGGATCGAGGACGATGCGGCCGAGGGCATCAAGCTCGCCGCGGTAGTGCGCGACCTGAAACGCCTGCTGGTCTTCCTCGGATGCGAGGAGCAATGCGGCCGGATCGCGCGTGCCCTTGGCGAACCGCCGGTCGAGCCCGATACGGTGTTGCGGCTGCTGATTCGCATGGTCGACCAGCCGTGGCTTTACCACGACTGGATCCGCGGCGAGATCGAGGGCATGCAGCTGGGCCGCGAGCGCGGCTTCAAGCTGGCGCGGGACATCACCCGCCTGGCCAAGCTGCTGCCCGAGCCGTGCTTCCGCGACGACGATCACCGGCAGCAGGTGCTGACCGCACTGAACGAGTTCAACGACCGCGCCGAGAACGCGGACCCTGCCGAGGGCGACGCCACGGGCTGACGCGCCTTCAGGTATCCGCCCGATGCCGCGTGCCGCGCCTGCCGCGCACGATGGCGACACAGCAAGCAATGAGGACAGCAAGCGCGTACGGTGGCTCGCGCCGCCGGGGTCGTGCCTGGATCACCGATGGATATTGGAACGCTGCGCAATC
Organism: Cupriavidus gilardii; assembly: GCF_013347325.1. NCBI lineage: Bacteria > Pseudomonadati > Pseudomonadota > Betaproteobacteria > Burkholderiales > Burkholderiaceae > Cupriavidus > Cupriavidus gilardii. Next base: position 849,683 of record NZ_CP054624.1, read on the forward strand.
TGGAGAATTTGTTTCGGCTGATGGACGTCAAGCCCGTCACGATCGAGCCGCGGGTCGAAATACGCGACGGCGAGATCCAGGTGTTCATGGAAGTACGCGACCGCCGCGTGCTGCTGTCGACGATGCGGACGGTCGATCCCTATGTGGCCGACGCCGCGCTGCGCTCGCTGCTGACGCGTTGGTCGCCGGCCTGCATGGCGGGCGTGCCGCTGCGGGTGTTCCGCGTCGACGACTGCCTGTTCGTGTCGGGTGCGATGCCGGCTGGCAGCGGCGCGGAGCTGTGGTACCGGACCGTCCGGGCACAACGCAGGCTGCTGGAAGCCTGCACGAAGGAGGAAGCATGAGGTTCGTCTTCGCGGCGTTGTTGTTGCCGCTGGCGCTGCTCTGGAGCACCGCGATCGTCGCGCTGGCACTGGCGCTGGTGCTCGGCGCGGTGGGCTTCGGCCTCGGCTGCCGGGCCGCCGCTGTGCTGGGCGACGTATTCCGTCGCGTCGCGCGGGCACGACGCGTGGCACGAGGCGGGGAACGGCCGTGATCAAGCGCCTCAGTACCTGGCTCGCCACCGTCGGCGGCCGGCAGGACGTGGTGCTGGCCGTGATGCTGATGGTGGCGGTCTTCATGATGATCCTGCCGCTGCCGACCATCCTGGTCGACCTGCTGATCGCCATCAACCTGGGACTCGCGCTGCTGTTGCTGATGACGGCGATCTATGTGCGCGATCCCCTGGACCTGTCCGCGCTGCCGTCGCTGCTGCTGATCACGACGCTGTTCCGCCTCGCGCTGACCGTCAGCACCAGCCGTCTGATCCTGCTGCAGCACGACGCGGGCGAAATCGTCACCGCTTTCGGCAATTTCGTCGTCGGCGGCAATCTCGCGGTCGGCATCATCGTGTTCTCGATCATCACGGTGGTGCAGTTCATCGTGATCACCAAGGGTGCGGAGCGCGTGGCGGAAGTGGGGGCGCGCTTCTCGCTCGACGCGATGCCCGGCAAGCAGATGAGCATCGATGGCGATCTGCGTGCCGGCACGATCGACGCCAGCGAAGCCAAGCGCCAGCGGCAGCTGGTGCAGAAGGAGAGCCAGCTGTATGGCGCGATGGATGGCTCGATGAAGTTCGTCAAGGGGGACGCGATCGCCGGCATCATCGTGATCCTCGTCAACATCGTCGGCGGCATCGCGGTCGGCACGATGCAGCACGATATGGGCGTCGGCAAGGCGCTCGAGGTCTATTCGGTGCTGTCGATCGGCGACGGCCTGATCGCGCAGATCCCGGCGCTGATCATCTCGATTGCCGCCGGTATCGTCGTGACGCGCGTGCCTGGCGAGAAGCGCGAAAACCTGGCGCAGGACCTGGTCAACCAGTTCTCGCGCCAGCCCAACGCGCTGATGATCGCCGCCGGCGTGCTGCTGCTGTTCGCGCTGGTGCCGGGCTTTCCCGCGGCGATCTTCATGCCGCTGGGCGTGCTGCTGGGGCTGATCGCGTTCCATGCGCGCCGCCGCGCTCGGGTCGCCGCCGCCAACAGCGCCGACCAGGGCGGGGCGGCCACCGACGGAGACGGCGATGCCCGCATGACCCCCGGTGCGGAGCCGCTGTCGCTGAAGCTGGCCAAGGATGTGGCGGCGCTGCCGGGCCTGGCCGACGCGTTGGAGGCGCTGCGCTGGCAGAAGTTCGAGCGGCTCGGTGTCGCGCTGCCGAAGGTCGACATGGCCGTCGACGCAGGCTTGCCCTCAGGCAGCTTCAGCGTGCTGCTGTACAGCGAGCCGGTGCTGAAGGTCGCCATGCCGGCAGGCCGGCTGCTGCTGGCTCGCCAGTCCAGCGCCATGCCGATCGCCGAGCGCGTCGACAACCTGCCGTTCGGCGGACTGACGCTGCAATGGATCGCCCCCGAGCACCATGCCTCGCTGGCGCAGTCAGGATTGTCGCTGCTTGCCGGCGCGCAGGCCGTGTCGTACGCCGCCGCGCTCGCCGTCGACCGCTTTGCCGACGAATTCATCGGCGTGCAAGAAACCCGCTATCTGATGGACGCGATGGAGGCCCGCTACGGCGAGCTGGTCAAGGAGCTGCAGCGCCAGCTGCCGATCAGCAAGGTCTCCGAGGTGCTGCAGCGGCTGGTGGCGGAAGGCATCTCGATCCGCGACCTGCGCACCATCTTCGAGGCCTTGATCGAGTGGTCGCCGAAGGAGAAGGAGACCGTGATGCTGACCGAGTACGTCCGCGTCGCGCTGCGACGCCAGATCGTCGGGCGCCATGCGCGCGGCGAAGGGCGCATCAACGTCTGGCTGATCGGCGACGGCATCGAGAACGTGATCCGCGACTCGGTGCGCCAGACCGCCGCCGGCGCCTATTCGACGTTGCAGGGCGACCAGATCGAAGCGATCGTCGCGCGCATCAAGGCCGGCATTGCCGGCCGCGAGGACATGGAGGGCGCGCTGGTCACCGCGATCGATGTGCGCCGCTTCCTGCGCAAGTTCCTCGAGCGGGAGCTGTTCAGCGTGCCGGTGTTGTCGTACCAGGAATTGGGCGACGACGTGCAGCTGCACGTGCTCGGCAATATCGACATGATCGGAGAGTACGACGATGCGTATGCCTGACGTCGATGCGATCGTCTCCCTGGTGGCCGGCCGCCTGACGCTGCCGGCGCTGGACGATGGCGTGGAGCGTTTCGGCCGGGTGGTCGAAGTCGGACCCACGCTGATCAAGGCCAGCCTGCCCGACGCGGCGCTGGCCGAGCTTTGCCTGATCGGCGCCGACGTGCAGGCGGAGGTGGTCGGCCTGCAGCGGGAGATCGCGCTGCTGTCGCCATTCTCAGAGCCGATCGGCATGAGCTGCGGCGCGCTGGTGCGTCCGCTCGGCACCGAGCATCGCATTCCGGTCGGGCCGCACCTGATCGGCTCGGTGGTCGACGGACTGGGCCGCCGGATGAGTGGTCCGCCGGTGCCGCCCGCATGCGAGACGCGCGCGCTGGAGGCCGCGGTGCCCGATCCGCTGACGCGCACGCTGATCGACCAGGTGCTGCCGCTGGGCGTGCGCGCGATCGACGGCATGCTGACCTGCGGCCGCGGCCAGCGGATCGGCATCTTTGCCGCCGCGGGCGGGGGCAAGAGCACGCTGCTGGGCATGATCTGCGACGGCAGCCTGGCCGATGTGGTGGTACTCGGACTGGTGGGCGAGCGCGGCAGGGAGGTGCGGGAGTTTCTCGACCAGACGCTGACCGCCGAGGCCAGGGAGCGGTCGGTGGTTGTGGTCTCCACTTCGGACCGTCCGGCGCTGGAACGCCTGAAGGCGGTCTATACCGCGACCACCATCGCCGAGTACTTCCGCGATCAGGGCCTGAACGTGCTGCTGATGGTCGATTCGCTGACGCGCTTTGCCCGCGCCGGCCGCGAGATCGGCCTGGCCGCCGGCGAGCTGCCGGCCGCCGGCAGCTTCCCGCCCAGCGTGTTCGCGCGCCTGCCGCGCCTGCTGGAGCGGGCCGGCTGCGCGGCCCACGGCAGCATCACCGGCATCTATACCGTACTGGTCGAAGGCGACGACATGACCGAGCCGATCGCCGACGAGGTCCGTTCGATCCTGGACGGCCATATCGTGCTGTCGCGCGAGCTCGCGGAGAAGAACCACTATCCGGCCATCGATATCCCGGCCAGCATCAGCCGCGTGATGCACCAGGTCACCAGCGAACCGCATCGGCAGTGGGCGGGAAAGGCACGCCGGCTGCTGGCCCAGTACAAGGAAATCGAACTGCTGGTGCGGGTCGGCGAATACGAACGCGGACACGACGCCGAGGCGGACGACGCGCTGGACCGTCGCGCCGGCCTCGACGCCTTCCTTTGCCAGGCGACCGGCGAGCGCGCCGACTACCAGGACACGTTGCGCCAGCTGCGGCAGGTCGTGGAGGGATGATGGCCAGGCCCAGCACCGCGCAGATGCTCGAGCAGTTGCGCACCATCAAGACGTGCCGCGAAGGCGTGCTGCGTCATCGCGCCCGCCGTATCGAGGCGGACATGCGCGAATGCCGGCAGCAGTCCGATACCCGCAAGGCCGAGCAGGCCGAACTGCGCGCGCAGTGGCGCGCCGCCAACCAGACCGAGCAGGCGGTCGGCCCGCGCGACTTCCACAAGCTCAAGCAACGGTTCGCCGATTTCTATCAGCGCGAACAGCAGCTGCAGTCTGCGCTGCGCAAGCTCGCCGATCAGCTCGCCGATTGCCAGGCGCAGGCGGCACGTCTTGCCCAGGCGCTGAAGGAAAACCTGCGCGGCCAGGAGAAGCTGGCCGCGCTGATCGAGGAGCAGCGATGAGTGTGGCTTCCGTAGGTACCGCGCCGCCCAAGGGCGGCCGCGATCGCGACGAGCGACGCAACGTGGAACCCCAGCAGACGGCGCAGTTCGATGCGGCGATGCGCCGGCGCAGGCGAGCCCGGGGACGGGGCGCGGAAGCGGACGAGGCCGCTGTGCCCCCGTCCGTGCCACCGGCATGGTGGCAGATGCTCGGCGCTGCGCGTGCCGAGCCGGCAGCGACGGCGGCCTGCGGTGGACCGGGCGATGGCCGCACCGCGACGGCGGCGTCCGGCGAGCTCGAGGCCGATCGCCTTGCACCGGGCGCGCAGGCCCGGCTGAGCGGCAACGCGTTGCATGTCCGCTTCACGCGGGGCGCCTGGGCCGGCATGGAACTGCAGGCATCGCTGCACGCGGGGCAGGTCGTCGTCACGCTGCGGCCGCTGAACCGCCAGCAGCACAAGCGCCTGGTCGAAGCGAAGGCGTCGCTGAGCGACGAGGTGGCCAGGCAGACCGGTGAAGTGATCCGATTGGAGGTAGCCGATGCTGCTCGATGAATGGAGCGACCAGGACCTGGAACTGGCGCGGGCGATCGGCCCGGGCCGGTCCGACGCCGCGGCCGGAGGCCGGCGCGCCGGTGCCGGCGGCAGTGCCGACGGCGATGGACCTGGCGCGCTGCAGGCGCTTCGGCGGCTCGATGCCCCCGACCCGCTCGCTGATTCGATGACGGATCCGCTGATGGATCCACGGCGGGGTCCGATCCGTGGGCTCGATCCGTTCGACGACGGATTCGACGCTGACCCCCTGCCTGACCCTCATGCCGATCGCTGCGACGGCGCGCGGGACCATGGCATCGGCGGTATTGGCGGCATCGACGACGCCGACGCGCACACCGAAGGCGCCGCGATCGTGCTGGACCTGAAGTCCAGCGGTGGCGACGGCGTGGTGCTGTCGATATCGATCGACGGGCAGCGTGCCCGCGCCTGGGTCGACGCCGAAGCCTGGTGCGAATGGCTGGCGCCGCGCCTGGCGGTCCAGCGTTTCCCGCAGATCCCGCCGGATCTGCTGGGATTGCTCGGCGATTGGACGCTGTTGCCGCTTCAGCACCGTGCCAGGCGGGCCGGTCTGGGCTTGCCGCGCTTTTGCTCTGCCGAGCCAGGCAGCTGCGTGCGCGCGATTGCGCCGACGCTGACGCTGTGCCGCGCCGATGCCGAACTGGACCTGCGCCTGCTCGACTGGCCCGAGACCTGGATCGCCGCGCTGGCGCAAACCATGGAGGACCGCCGGCCGCCGCTGACGATCCCGCCGATCCCCGTCGCGCTGGCCGCGGGGTGGGTGCGCCTGACCCGCGCACAGCTCGCGAGGCTGAGTCCGGGCGACGGCGTCGTGCTGGAGCGGCCCGCCGCGATCGAGCACGGCCACGCCTGGCTGGTCGCGGAACGCCCGCTGGCGCTGGCGTACCTTGCGCACGGCGCCTAGCATATCGAACACGCATGCAACGAGGAAATCAGCATGGAACAAGGGATCGAGGCCACGCTGCGCGGCAGCCAGCTCGACGACGGCAACATCGTTCTGACAGCGGTGGCGGAAGTGGGGCGCCTGTCGTTGTCGCTCGATACGCTGCGGGAGCTGCAGACCGGGCAGACGCTGGAGCTCGCCCATGCCAGCCACGGCCGGGTCACGCTGACGGTCTCGGGGCACGCGGTCGCCAGCGGCACGCTGCTGCGCGTCGGCGACAAGCTGGTGATGCGGATCGAGTGAAGGCCGGTGATTTCAGGCATGGGCCCGATGCCGGCGTTCGCCGGGCATGCCGAGAATGATCGCTCACCCACGGACCAGATCATGTCGCTTGCCGATCATCCTCTGCAGCTGATCCTGCTGCTGTTCGCGCTGTCGCTGCTGCCGCTGTTCATCGTGATGGGCACGGCCTTCCTGAAGATCTCGATCGTGCTGGCCACCCTGCGCAATGCGCTGGGCATCCAGCAGATTCCGCCGAACATGGCGATCTACGGGCTGTCTCTGGTGCTGACGCTGTTCATCATGGCGCCGGTGGGCATCGCGATCGGCGACAACCTGAAGGCCAATCCGCTCAGGATGGAAGCGCCGGACCTGTTCGGCCAGGTCGAAACCCGTGTGCTCGAACCCTACCGCGAGTTCATCAAGGGCAAGGCGAGCCCGCAGCAGGTCCGTTTCTTCATGGACATCGGCGAAAAGATGTGGCCCGAGCCCTATCGCAACCGGATCCCGGACGACTCGCTGGTGGTGCTGATTCCGGCGTTCACCGTCAGCGAACTGGTCGAGGCCTTCAAGATCGGCCTGCTGCTGTACCTGCCCTTCGTCGCCATCGACCTGATCGTCTCCAACGTGCTGCTGGCGATGGGGATGATGATGGTGTCCCCCGTGACGATCTCGCTGCCGATCAAGCTGCTGGTCTTCGTGCTGATCGGCGGTTGGGAAAAGTTGCTTGGCCAGCTGATCCAGTCCTATCTATGAGCAACGAAATCATTGCGCAGCTGGCATCCAACCTGCTGTGGCTGGTGCTGATGCTGTCGCTGCCGGTGGTCGTCGTGGCCTCGGTGGTCGGCGTGCTGGTCAGCCTCGTGCAGGCGCTGACCCAGGTCCAGGACCAGACCATCCAGTTCCTGCTGAAGCTGATCGCGGTCTGCGTCACGCTGGTGATGACCTATCACTGGATGGGTGCGACGCTGATCGGCTATACGAACATGGCGTTCGAGCAGATTTCCGTGATGGGGAAATAGGTGGACGGCTGGCAGCATATCGTTCCGACGCTCGCCCTGACGATGCTGCGTCCGCTCGGCATGTTGGCGCTGATGCCGATGTTCTCGGCACGCGCGCTTGGCGGCGGCCTGATCCGCAATGCGCTGGTGCTGGTGATGGCGCTGCCCGCGCTGCCGATGCAGCTGGGGCATGCCGCCGAACTCGCGGGCCGCCTCGGCGAGCTGTCGGTGTCGTCCCTCGCCGTGCTGGTGATGCAGGAGTTCGTGATCGGACTGGTGATGGGCTTCTGCGCGACCATTCCGTTCTGGGCGATCGACATGGCCAGCACCGTGATCGATACCGTGCGGGGGACCTCGATGGCGTCGGTGCTGAACCCGATGCTGGAAGAACAGTCGTCGGTGTTCGGCGTGCTGTTTACGCAAGTCCTTGCCGTGCTGTTCCTGGTAGGCGGCGGCTTCAACGCGATGCTGACCGCGCTGTACGCGTCGTATCAGAGCATGCCGATGCTCGGCGGCTGGCATCTGTCGGCGAGCTTCCCCGGCTTTATCGCGCACCAGTGGCAGATGATGATGGAGCTGTGCATCGGCTTCGCGCTGCCCGCGCTGGTGGTGATGGTGCTGATCGACGCCGCGCTGGGCCTGGTCAACCGCTCGGCGCAGCAATTGAACGTGTTCTTTGTCGCGATGCCGATCAAGAGCGCGCTGGCGCTGTTCGTGCTGGCGATCGGCATGAGCTACGCGCTCGGCGCCTTCCAGCAGCGCTTCGATGCCTTCGGCGGCGTGGTCGCCAATCTGCTCGGGACCATGCGATGAGCGAGAAGACCGAACAGCCGACGCCGAAGAAGATCCGCGACGCGCGCCAGGAAGGCCAGATCGCCAAGAGCGTGGAGATTGCCACCGGCATCCAGCTGGCGGTGCTGCTCGGCTATTTCTGGGTGCGCGGCGAGGACATCGTCGACGCCTTCCAGAACATCATCGAGGTGGCGATTGCCAGCATCGGCGAGCCGCTGCGCGTCGCCATGGGGCGCGTGGCGACGGTTACCGGCATGCTGATGCTGCATCTGCTGGCGCCGGTCGGCATCGTGCTCGTTCTGGCCACCGTCGGCGTGGTGATGGCGCAGATCGGTCCGCTGTTCGCGCCGAAGTTCATCAAGCCAAAGGGGAAGCGCGTCAGCCCGCTGAAGAACGCGAAGCAGCTGTTCTCGCTGCGCTCGCTGTTCGAGTTCGGCAAGTCGCTGCTCAAGGTGTCGATCCTCGGCATTGCCTTCTATCTGCTGATCAAGCGCTACCTCCACTCCTTCCAGTTCCTGCCGCTGTGCGGTACCGAATGCGGGCTGCGGGTCACCGGCGTGCTGATCGGCTGGCTGTGGGCCATCCTGGTGCTGTTCTACGTGGTGTTCGCCATCGCCGATCTGGCGTTCCAGAAGCGCAGCCTGACCAGGCAGCTGATGATGAGCCGCGACGAGATCCAGAAGGAATTCAAGAACACCGAGGGCGACCCGCACATCAAGCACAAGCGCAAGGAGATCCATCGCGATATCCAGAGCGGCAGCATGGCGGCCAATGTCAAGCGGTCGACCGCGGTGGTGCGCAACCCCACCCATGTCGCGGTCTGCCTGTATTTCGTGCCCGGCGAGACGCCGCTGCCGCAGGTCATCGAGAAGGGCGCGGATGCGCGCGCGAGACGAATGATCGCGATCGCCGAAGAGGCAGGCGTCCCGATGGTCGAGCAGGTCCATGTCGCGCGCCGGCTGTATGCGCGGACCGACATCGGCGACTACATCCCCGCCGAGCTGTTCGAGCCGGTGGCCGAGATCCTGAGCCTGGTCAGCGAGATGAGGCAGGCGGAGGAGGCGCTGGACGGCGATCTGGATGGCGATCCGGACGACGAACCGGACGCGGAACCGGACGCCGATTCGGAATGCGGCGCCGAAGCCGGCACCGAAGCCGATTCCGACACCGACGCCGCCAGCCCGAAGCCGGGCCCGGACGGTGGCGCCGATCCTCGCGGCGATGGCGGCCGCGGCCCACGTTCCGATCCCGGTCGCCCTGCCGATCGCTAGGCCGGCACCGGGGACGGTTTCCCAAATTGGAGAGCGCATTCGTGATGAGGACGATAACGGCGGTCCCGGTGATCGCCTTGCTCGGCGGCCTGATGGCAGGCGTTGCTCACGCCGACGATCCGGCGCCGTCGGCGGCGTGGAACGCAATCGAGCCGCGAGCGGAGCCGGGCGACGACCAGGGCGGTGGCCGGCGCGCCGGCGCGTTCGGCAATGTCTGGGCCGTGCAGAGCGCCGCGGAGCGGGAGGCGAGGGCCATCGCCGATAGCGAGCGCGATGCATCGCCTGCCGCGACATCGCCAATGCCGACGGCACCTGCCGCGCCTGCGCCTGCGCTCCGCCAACCTCGTGGCGGGGGGGGCGTCGATGTCGGCCGGCTGGCGCTCGGCACGTTGGCACGGCACGCCGCGCGCGCCATGGGGCAGGACAACGCGCGCGTGCTCGGTCTCGATGCCATCGCGCCGACCGTCGAAGCGCCGATGGCCCGCGCCGATGCGCCACCGCCGGCGCCCGCGGCGCCGCACGCGCGCACCGTCGCCTTCCAGCGAGATTTGGCTGTAGAGGGCAGCGTATCGAGCCGGGACCTGCCCGGCGCGCGCGCCTCGATGCGGCCGCGCCACGGGCAACTGGCGCTGGCGCCGCCGAATACGCGGCTGGCATCGGCCTACGACGAGCTGATCGACGAAGTCGCGCGCCGGCACGATGTCGCGCCGCATCTGGTCCGGGCGGTGATCAAGGTCGAATCGAATTTCCAGCCGAACGCGCGCTCGCCAAAGGGCGCGGTCGGCCTGATGCAGGTGATGCCCGCGACCGGGCGACGCTTCGGCGCCGCCGATCTGCGCGATCCGCGCAGCAATCTGAGCGCCGGCACGCAGTATCTGCGCTGGCTGCTGAACCGCTTCGACGAGGACCTGACCCTCGCGCTGGCGGCCTACAACGCCGGCGAGGGCGCGGTCGAAAAGTACGGCCGCCGCATTCCGCCGTTTGCCGAAACGCAGGGCTACGTCAGCAAGGTGCTGGCGCATCTCGGCCTGGCGGCGGGGACCGAGGCAGCGTCGTTGCGAGCCATCCCGGCGGCCGGCGGCGAGGCCCGTGGCAACGGTGGTATTGCCGACGCGCGAGCCGCCGGCACGATCGCGAGCCGTGCCGACGATGGCGGCGGGGCAAAGGCGGCCCGCACGGCAAGGGCCGGAACCAACGGCACCGTGGCACGCCAGCAGGCCGATGCGGCGCTGCGCTCCGTGTCGAACTGGCTCGGCGCGGTGCTGACGTCGAGCGCGCGGCCGCCGAGCCGCGCGGCGACGGAGGAGGCGGCGACCGACAGGACGGCGACCGACAGGACGGCGACGGACAGGACGGCGACCGACAGGGCGGCCACGGTACCGGCCATGGCGGCGGATGCGTCCGTCGACGGGGCGACCTGGACGCGCTTGCCGCTTCCGGAGCCAGTACGCAGGGGACCGGCCTGATGTCGCTGCTGCAAACCATGCCGCCACCACCGCCATCGCAACCATCGCGCTGCGCCGGCGCGCGGCTTTCAGGTCATGACCGGATCACGCCGTCGCGGCCGCTACCCGATGATGCATCGATGAACCCGCCGTCCCTTCCCGGCCAGCGCGGCGCCACCGGCTGGCTGCGCAAGCTGATGGATTGTCCCAGTGTCGCGGTGATCGCCGCCAATGGGCCCACCGCGCAGATCGAGGTCGGCGGTGTGCCGGCCCGCGCGTGGTGGCTCGAGGCGGGACTGTGCGTCGGCCTGCGGCTCGAGCTCGGCGCCGCACCTGCCGAGGGCTGGCTCGATGACGCGACGCTGTCGCTGGCGGCGACACCGGCCGCAATTGATGACGCGCTGGCGATCGATGGCCAGGCGTGGCTGCTGTGGCATCGCTACGACCACGACATCGAAGCCAGGCAACTGGAAGAACGGCTTGCGCTGCAACTGGCGCTGGCGCGCCGGCTTTCGGAGAGCGCGCAGTCCGCAGCGGCCGGACCGGGTTCGGAGATTGGAAGATTGATATGAACGCAATGCAGCTTGGCAGGCTGTCGCTTGTTGCCGCGGCCCTGGTCCTCGCGCTGAAGGCGCAGGCGGCATCGGGCCCGCTGGGGCTGTCTGGCCCGGAATTCTCGGTGTCTTCGCGCGGCATGAAGGTCGCCGCGCTGTTGCGCGATCTCGGCGCCAACTATGGCGTGCCGGTGATCGTCAGCCCGGACGTCAACGATACCTTCGTCGGCACGCTCGAAGGCCGCCAGCCGGAGCGGCTGCTCGACCAGCTGGCGCAGCTGTACAACCTCGCCTGGTATTTCGACGGCCGCGTGCTCTATGCCTACAAGGCCGGCGAGGTTCGAACCGAAGTCGTCACGCCGTCCTATCTCGATGCGAACGAGCTGGCGCAGTATCTGCGCGAGGCCGGCGTGTTCAAGGGCGGTACCTGCTCGGTGCGGCCGGTCAGCAATTTCAATGCGGTCGAGGTGTTCGGCGTGCCGGTCTGCGTGCAGCGGATCGGCAAGCTGGCCAAGGACCTCGACGAGAAGACGCTGAATCAGACGCAGAACAAGGAGGTCGTGCAGGTCTTTCCGCTGCGCTATGCCTCGGCCGTCGACGGCGCCTACACCTACCGCGACCAGCAGGTCGTGATTCCGGGCGTGGTCACCGAGCTGCGCGAAATGGTCCGCAGCCGTGCGATCCCGGCACCGACCGAAAGTGGGCAGGTGGTGCCGCCGGCCGGCACGCAGCCGACCTTCTCGGCCGACGCGCGCAACAACGCGGTGATCGTGCGCGACCGCAAGGCCAATATCCCGCTGTACGCCGAGCTGATCCGGCAGCTCGATCAGCGGCCGCGGCAGATCGAGATTTCGGTGGCGATCATCGACGTGGACGCGGCGGACATGCGGGAGCTGGGCCTCGATATCGGCGGCAGCGTCGGCCTGGGCAAGTCGCGCATCAGCTTCAATGCCGGCAATGCCGCGGCCGCCGATGGCACCTTCTCGACGGTGCTGAGCAACACCGCCGACTTCTTCGTCCGCATCAATGCGCTGGAGCAGAACTCCAAGGCCAAGGTGCTGTCGCGCCCGTCGGTGGTCACGCTGAACAACGTGCAGGCGGTGCTCGACCGCAACATCACCTTCTACACCAAGCTGCAGGGCAACAAGGTCGCCGAGCTGGCCTCGGTCGCGGCCGGCTCGCTGCTGCGCGTGACCCCGCGTCTGATCGACATGCAAGGCGAGCAGGAGGTAATGCTGACGCTCGATATCCAGGACGGCCGGCAGGAGCCGCCGGCCAACAACATCGAGCAGCTGCCGCAGGTGCGCAATTCCGGCATTGCCACGCAGGCGATCCTGCGGCCGGGCCAGAGCCTGCTGCTGGGCGGTTTCGTCGAGGAGAAGCAGCGCCAGGGCCAACGCAAGATTCCGCTGCTGGGCGACCTGCCGCTGGTCGGCGGCCTGTTCCGCAACGAGACCCGGGAGAACCTGAGCGTCGTGCGGCTGTTCCTGATCAAGGCGGAACCGCACGCCCTCAACTGAAGTGGTCATGAAATACCGATACCAGATCAAGATCCTCAGCGGACCGCTGGCCGGACGGCGGCTGCGCTTGCCCGAGGGCGAATTCACGATCGGCGGCGCCGACCCCGACCTCGACGCGATGCTCGAGGGCGGTGGCCGTGCGGTGCTCGACTGCACCGAACAGGGCGTGCTGCTGCGCACCGAGGTACCCGTATGGATAGAAGGCGTGCCCACCCGGCCGGAAGAGTCGCCGTTGCCGCTGGAAAAGGTCGTCGACATCGGTGGCCTTGCGCTGCTGGTCGGCGATGCCGGGCGGACGCTGCCCGAGCGCAAGGTGCCGCCACGGCGCGACGGTCGCCGCGGCATGGCGGCGACCGTGCTGGCCTACGCCGGCCTGGTGCTGCTGATGTCCGGCAGCGCGGGCGCGGCGATCTGGGCCTACGGGATGCTGCAGCCGGACAGCGCCGTGGTCGATCGCGACGAATGGCTGGCCGAATGGCGCAAGCGCGCGCGGCAGCAGGGCATCGACGTCGCCACCCAGCAGGACGGGCTGACGGTGCTCGGCGGCAGTTGCCTGGATTCGAGTGCGCGCAACGCGCTGGTCGACAAGCTGCGCGAGCACGGCAAGCCGTATCGCGACAACACCTTGTGCCAGGACGAACTGGTGCGCAACGTGCAGGCGGTGCTGAACCTGCATGGCTTTGGCGAGGCCCGCGCGCGGCCCGGCCCGGCGGGCGGCACGGTGGTCATCCAGGGCACGATCCACGCCGACGCGCGCTGGCGCCGGGCGGTGTCGATGCTGTCGTCGATGCAGGGCCTGCAGCGGTGGTCGGTCGAAGACCCGGTCGGCGCCAGCGTCAAGACGCTGATCGGCATGCTGCGCGATGCGGGGCTGATCGGCCGGCTCAGCGTCGCGCGCGAGAGGGACATGATTCTGATCACCGGCGTGCTCGACGAGGGCGGGCAGCGCAGCCTGTCCGCGGTCACGCACGCGTTCGCCGGCTCCCATCCCGACGCACCCAAGGTCATTTTCCAGAACATCCCGACCCGGCCGATCCAGACAGGCATCTTTCCCGCGCCGGTGGTCAGCTTCGGCGGCAGCGGCGAGCTGGCCTTTCTCGATCTGGCCAACGGCACGCGGCTGAAGACCGGCAGCCGGCTGCCGGCCGGCCACGTGATCGTGCATCTGGACCGCAACGGCATCGATCTCGAGCGCGAGGGCGAGCTGATGCATCTACCGCTGGAGCTTTGATGGAACCGACCCCGACCGCTACTTCCCCCCTGTATGGCACCAGCATCGAAGGGCGTCTTGCCGAGGACCGCGACGGCGCGCTGCGCAAGCAGCTGCGCGCCGAACTGGCGCGCGCACGCCGGGCCATCGACGCGCAGCTGCTTGAGCCGCAGACGCCGGAGGCCTTCGCCAGGCTGACCGCGCTGCGCGAGGTATGTGCGGCGGGGACACGCACGATCGACAAGATCTGGCGCCGCCTCGCGGAAACGCAAGCGTAGGCGGCGCGCCGGGTCGGCGCGCTTGGCGGCCAATTTCGCGGCCAATTCGGCGGCCAATTCGGCGGCCAATTCGGCGGCCAATTCGGCAACGCAGTCGGCGGCGATTTGGCGCAATACCCGAACGCAAACCAAATGCTTTAGCACCCCGGATTTTTCAATAGATTCATGAAGCCTTGATCCGTAGAGTCACCACAACGGGCTTCGAATGGAGAAGCAAGATGGAAGAAGAGCAATTGTGGAAGCAGGCCGTGGAAACCCTCGAACGTCTGCGCGCGACGCTGCAAAAGGAAATGAACGACTGGGCCGAAATCGAACGGCGCATCGACGATCTGCAGCTGCGGGCGACCAGGGACCCCAAGGCCGCGCAAGAGCTGGCCGCGCTGGCCGCCTTCCTGGAAGCGAGCCGCAACAACGGCGATGACATCCAGGGCCGGATGGAGCAGCTGCAGGCCATGATCAAGGAAATGAACCTGCGCGCCGCGCAGGACCGCCGCGAGATCGAACGCTACAAGCAAAAGGTGTTCGGTGCGGGGGGTGATGAACAACAAACCGCTCCGGTGCCGCCTCGCGCCGAGGGCACGGCGGAAAAGCCCAAGAAACGCGTGCGCCGTTTTGCATGACGAGGCCGTCCTGTCTTGAATCTTGAATATTGAATTGGAGTAGAAGAATGCCTGGACAAATACAAACGCGGCCCAATCCGGAGCTGCTGCTGCAAACCGATGCGCCTGCCAAGGAGGTGCCTCTGATGAACGCCGATCCCGCGCCGTTTGCCGGCGGGCTGCTGGTGCCGCGCAACTACGACACCAAGCCGGTCACCGATTCCGCCTGCTTCGCGATGATGTTCCAGGCGATCGAGAACCAGCGACTCGAAGTCGGCTCGCGCATGGACGAGTACAAGTGGAACAACGAAATGGCGCGCGCGATCGAGAGGCTGAAGAACGCGACCCAGATCGCGATCGACAAGGACATCGGTTCCGATCCGAACAAGACCACCACGCTGCCGAGCGATGTCGCCCGCTACATGTGGGACAACAACCTGCAGATCGACGGCGTCTTTCCCCGCAAATACGCAAGCTTCGAGGAATTCGCGGGTCAGAAATACTCGGCCGCCCAGTTGCGCACTGCCATCGGCAGCCTGGATATCAAGAAGACCGAGTACACCGACATGAACAGCCAGTACATGCAGCAGACCAATATTGCGCTGAGCCTGCTGCAGGTGGTCCAGCAACTGCTGACGTCGCTGATCGACATGGTCAAGCGCATCAAGGAACAGATCACGTCGAAGGTCTGATCGCGCAAGCCAGGGGAGAGCACCGTGCAAAGCGTGCTGAAGCAGGCAAGCCCATCCGCAGCGGCGTCGGTTGCCAAGACCGGCCTCGTCGACGGCGATCGCGATCCGGCGCCTGACGAGCCGATCGCAGCGAACGAGCCGAACGAGCCGGACGAACCGAACGAGCCGAACGAGCCGGACGAGCCGGACGACCAGAACGCGGCCCGGCAGGACGTCGAGCGCTATTTCGCCGAAGGCGGAAGCCTGCGCGAATTGTTCGGGCTCGATGCGGCCGCGCTCGAGGTCCTGTACACGTACGCCTGCCAGCGGTACGAGACGAACGATCACGAGGGCGCGCGGCAGCTCTTCCTTGCGCTGGCGGCGATCGACCCGCACGGCTACGACTACTGGCTGTCGCTGGGGCTGAGCCTGCAGAAGCTGCATCGGCACGACGAGGCGATCTACTGCTTCACGCGCTGCGCACAACTGCGCATGTGGGAGCCGAAGCCGCCCTATCTGGCCGGCATCAGCCTGCAGCTATGCGGCGAGTACCAAAGAGCGGCGCAAGCCTATTCGGCCGCGATCGGTTGGTGCGGGGAACAAAAGCCATACCAGGAACTGCGCGGTCTCGCCGAACAATCGTTGCGGTCGCTGCAGGCATTGCAGCCTGCAACGGCCCTGACGGCCGAGGACGCACGCATGGAGGGAGGAAAGCAATGATCGGTGCCAATGCACTACAGCCCATCGGGCTGGTTCCCGGCGGGGAGAGGCGGGAACGCCTCGATACGCAGTGGGAGGCGAGCGGACCCGGCCGGACCGGCCCGGTCGGCGGCAGTACGGCCACGCGCGTCACCATGCCGGTGGCTTCGGGGCCGGCGGTCGGGGAGGCCGATCAGGCCGACGAGGTCGCTCGAGCCGCGGCCCTTGCCGCTTCGCTGTTGAAGCCACCGCCGCCGGCGCTGCGGGAGGTTGACCGGCGAACCGCCGAGCGCGCCTGGGACAGCGTCATGGATGTGTTGTCCGGCGCGTTCCGTGCCGCGAAGGCGGCTTCGAAGCAGGACGAACAGGGAGTGCAACTGGCGCTGAACGAGCTCGGTAGCGCGACCGAATCGATGCACGCGTTCTATCGGCGCGCGCTGAATCCCGAGGCGGTGCTGATGGAACTGCAGGTCGAGAGCGGCATCTTCACGGCCGAAATGATGAAGGCCAACCTCGACCACACGCTGGCGCTGCGCAAGGAAGAAATGGCGGCGATCGAAGAGAAGCAACGCAAGGAGCAGGAGGCCGCCGAGAAGCAGAAGCAGATGCAGCAGAAGGCGGGCAAGGGGCAGGTCCTCGGCCTGGTGCTGAACTGGGCCATGGCCGCCGCGCAGGTCGTGACCGGCGCGTTGAAGATCGCCACCGGGCAGCCCCAGGGCGCCATCGACCTCGCGGCCGGCCTGGTGGGATTGGCGAAATGCACGCTGCAGACCATCGAGATGGCTCACCCCGAACTCGCCGGCAAGCTTCGCCACCATATCGACGAACTGGCGAAATGGGAAATGGGCTTGAGCGTGGTGGCCGGCCTCGCCAGCGTGGTCTCGGTGGCGAGGATCGCCAAGGCGGCCAACGCGATCCTCGGCACGGCAGCCGGCGAGCTGCTGACCACCGGCGTGGAGCAGGGTGGCAAGCGAATCAGTTCGGTCGGCGTGACGCTGGTCAATGCGATGGAGAAGGGCGGTGACGCCGCCGAGGCCGCTTCGCAGCTGCTCAAGAACATCGCCCAGACCCTGGTCGACGATGTCGCCGTGCAGCTGCGCAGTTCGCTGCGGGTTGCCGGCGGCAGCCAGAAGCTGGCGGAGGCGTTCGCCAGGTCGTTCACCAACGAGGCGGTGCAGAAATTGGTCGAGCAGTCGCTGTGGCAGGCTGCCCGGCAGATGCGCGGACTGACCACCGAGGTCATCCAGTCGACCTTCATCGACCAGGTCAAGAAGCAGCTGACGCTGGCGTCGATGCGTGCGGCGGTCAATTTCACGGCCGCGCTGGAGGCGGCGTCGACGACGGCGCGGGTGGTCGCACCGGCGGCGCAGCAGATCACCGTCAATGCGCTGCGCATCGAGGGCGCCAACAACAAGGAAGAGATCGAACGCGTGATGATCCACGCGATGATGCTGCAGTTCCTGATCGACTTGATCGGCCGGCAGATCAAGGAGAACAAGAACGCGCTCGAACGGGTCACCCAGGACCATATCGACAATACCGAGAACATCACCAACGCAATCGGTGAGGTTCGCGACGTGGCACTGCAGGCGGTGACCGCCGGCGTTTGATTGCCGACAGTCGTTCCCTTTTCAAGAAGCGGGCGGTGGCGCCGCATCGGCCGGTCGCCGCCGCCGGCATCGCGCAAGCGATTTCACTGATTTCACAGGAGCAGCAACGATGAACACCATCACCAATCCGGCTGGCGTCGCGACGCAGCAGCCGATCACCGTGCCGGGCGCCTCGGCGCCCGACAGCGAGACAAAGTCGGCCCAGGCCATGATCCTCGAATTCCAGGCATTGATGAGGAAGCTGTACAACACCTATGTGGAGTGCCATGCCGCGCTCGAGAAGAACGTGGCGGAGCTGCAGAAGCTCGCCTACCAACGGGCCATCGAGGCGAAGGACCAGCGCAAGAACGCCGAGGTGGGCAGCGGCATCACCGGGATCGTCACCGGCGGGTTCAGCCTGCTGTGCGGCATCGGCGGCGGCGTGTACGGCATCAAGAATCCGCAGATGGGTTTCGGCATGGGCGCGGACATGGGCTCCCATCTGGGGACTCCGGCCGGCAATATCGGCAATATGGTCGGGCAGATCGTCACCGCCGGCACGCGCGGCAAGGCGGAGGAGGCGCAGATTCATGCCGATCTGGCCCGCAACGTCTCGGACTCGGCGGCACGCGACGCAGGCAAGGCACGCGACAACGCCGACCAGCATCACGATCAGTATCTGCGTGAAGCTGGCCAGCTGACGCAGGAAATGATCGCGGCCATCAAGGCCACGGTCGCTCCGCGGTAATCGGTCGTGGCGGCGCCGAACCATTCCGGCTGTGAATCGCGGCACGCTGCGGCCGTCGTGCCGGCGGATCCGGTCACCGGCTTTCTGCTGTCCCGCGGCCTGCAGACGGACATTGCCTATCTCGGCGAATCGGCCTTCGAGCTGGGGCGCCGCGTCTGCTTTGCCGGGCTGGATCTGATCTACCGCTTCGAGCAGGGCACCCTGCTGATCTGCGATATCGCGGCGTACGAGGAGTCCGGCGCATCTCCGCCGGGTTCGCCGGATTCACGGGCTCGGCCGCGCGCTCCAGGCGACGTCGGCGGCGCGATGCGCACGCTGGTATCGCTGATCCATGCGATCGAGCGATCGGTGCCCGAGGTCGAAACAGTCGAAGGGCGGGTACCGTTGATGGGCGGCAAGGCGGCCAAAGCGGCCAATGCAGTTGACGAGGGCGACGGGGGCGAAGTCGACGAGCGGCAGCTTGGCCGGCGCTTGCTGTCGCTCTATTGCAAGCTCGGCGCGCAATGCGGACCGGATGACGATGCGGGCATGGTTCGGGTTCGATATCGGATGCGAGGCGGCACACGGCAGGGGCGGCCGGCACCGCCGTGATGCCGGATGACGCTACGACCCCGAACGGTGCGGGCCGCATCGCCCGGAGCGGAGATGGGATCGTGCCAGCGCCATCAGATGTCGATCAGTCCCAGCCGCCGCGCCCATGTGGACAGGTCCGCGACGTTGTGGGCGTCGAGCTTGCGCATCAGGTTCATCCGATGCGTCTCGACGGTCTTCAGGCTGATCGACAGTCGCTCGGCGACACGGCGGTTGGTGTGTCCCTCGGCGACCAGCTTCAGTATCTGCCGCTCGCGCGGCGTCAGGCCCGCGGCGGCCACGTGGCTGCCGTCGCTTCCCTCGGCGCGGCGCATCGCGTCGACCTGTTCGAGGTCGATGTCGGGGTCCAGATAGGCCATGTCCTGCCGAACCGCGTGCAGTGCCGCCATCAGCTTTTCCAGGCTGCTGCGTTTGAGCACGTAGGCGTGCGCGCCGGCGCGCAGCGCGGCCGCCGCGCGGTTCTCGGAATGCATGCCGGCCAGTACCACGACCCGGATGCCTGGCCATCTGCGGCGAATCGTCGCAATGGCATCGACGCCGTCGAGCGAGCGCAACTGGAGGTCCATCAGGATCAGATCGGGATGGAGCTGCAGGCAGGCATGGACGGCGCCGTGGCCGTCCGAGGCTTCGCCGACGATGTCGACGGTCGGATCGGCCTTGGTCAGCAGGGACTTCAGGCCCTCGCGCATCACGGCGTGATCGTCGACGAGGACCACCCGCGTGGCGGGGAGATGCGGGGCAATGGGGCGGCGCGCCGACTGCACCAGGCGAGGCAGTACGGCGAGGCCGTTCAACGTTTGCGTTTGGATAGTCATGTGTTGCTCCGAAGACTATGCCGGAAGCCGAGTTGCGTCCGATGCCAGGTGTTGGCTCGATGGCCCTCGGTTCAGGATGGCGCCAGTCTAGGTAGCGACAATGAGCAATAAATGATGGAACGATGAGATGGAAATGAGGGCCGCCGATCGGCAGCATCGACACCCGGTATCGAGTTCGATCGATGCCATCGATCGGCGTGTGAACGACGCCACTGGAGCGCGACATGAACAGACTGGATGGATTTGACCGCCTGCTGGCGGAGTTCGGCGAATCGATCGGGATTCCCGAAATGGCGTTCGACGAGGATGGCTTGTGCCATATCCGCGTCGACGAGGAGTACCCGATCACCTTCCGCCGCGATGACGACAACCATAATCTGGTGCTGGTCGGACTGATCGCCGAGGAACTGCCGCAGCGGCTCGGCCGCGAACTGGTCGGCGAGATGCTGGCCACCGGGGTCGAGCCGCTGCGCGACCACGGCGCGGCGCTGGGGCTGGAGCCGCAGTCCGGCACGCTGATCCTGCATCAGACCATGCCGCTGGCGAAGATCGACCGCACGGTCCTGGAGACGTTGCTGGGCAACTTCATCCTGATGCAGAAGGACTGGTCGGCGCGGATCGCCGGTGCGGATGCCGAGGGCCCCGACGCGGACCCGGCCGGACAGGCCGGAACCCGAGCAGGCCATGCACTGCCACCCGGCCCGTCGGCAGGCCGGCCGCCCGCACCCGGCGGTGCCGCGGGCGCGCCCGGTGCGCCTGGCGCGAAGTCCGGCGCGCCGGGCGCCGGCCAGTCCGGCCCCAAGGCCCCGGCCAAGCCGGCCGCGACGGAGCCGCGCTATCACCCGCATCTGCATCACCGCTGATCGCTGGGCCAGTGGGGCCAGTGGGGCCATTGGGGTCAGTGGGTCAGTGGGTCAGTGGGTTACTGGGTTACTGGGTTACTGGGTTACTGGGTTACTGGGTTACTGGGGGCTGACCGTTGGTCCGCCGCCGCGTTCGCGCCGCCGGGCGGCCGCCGTGGTCCCACGGTGCGAAGATCGACCGGGCGCGGCGTCCGGACGCCACACTGTCGTTGACAACCCCGGCCCAGGCTATCCATCATTCTGGTCGGAAAAGAAGGCGCTCCGGATCGGCATTTGCCGCCGTGGGCAGCCGCACAAGAAGGAACGGGAAATGATGCAGTGGATACGCCTGGTGGCGGGCGCGGCGGGAGTCGCCGCGCTGTTGGCGGGGTGCGCGGCGGTGCCGCCCGACGAGTCGCCGATGCGGGTGGCAGTACAACCGACGCGGGACGACGCCCGCGCTCTGGCCGTCGAAGTCTATACCTACGCCTACCCCCTCGTGCTGACCGATGTCACGCGCGAGGTCATGGCGGCGCGGGCCTCGGCCGGCGCCGCCGGTCAGCCAGCCGTCAACACCTTTGTCCACCAGCGCGGCGCGCTGCGCCCCGGAGCCTCCGACATCGCCAGCCCGGACGCCGACACGCTGACCTCGATCGCCTGGCTGGACCTGTCGCGCGGGCCGGTGGTGCTGAGCGTGCCGGACACCCAGGGCCGCTACTACACGATGCAGTTGCTGGACGCCTGGTCCAACGTCTTCTCGGCGCTGGGCAAGCGGACCACCGGCACCCAGCGCGGCAACTATGCGATCGTCGGCCCGGACTGGACCGGCGCCTTGCCGGCCGGCGTGCGCGAGATCCGCTCCCCGACCGCGATGGCATGGGCGGCGCTCCATATCCAGGTCGACGGCAGGCACGATCTGGCGGCCGCGCAGCGGCTGCAGAACGGCTACCGGCTGACGCCGCTTGCCGCCTGGCCGAACGGCCGCCGCGCCTTGCCCGCGGTGCCGACGATCCCGCCGGCGGCGGTCGACCTGGAGACGCCCCCGGTCGAGCAGGTCGCGGCGATGGACGCGCAGGCGTTCTTCAACCGCTTTGCCTCGCTGCTGCCGGCCAACCCGCCGACGGCGGCGGACGAGGCGATGATGCAGAAGGTGCGAGGACTGGGCATCGTACCGGGCGCCCCGTATTCGACCACCGTGCTGGAACCGGAAACAGCGCGCGCGCTGCAGGACGGCGCGACGCGGGCGCTGGCCCGCATCGTCGCGCTGGCGCGCGGCGGAGAGGGCGCGGCCTCGGGGGCCTGGCTGTCGCGCAAGGACGCGGGGCGCTATGGCACCGACTACGACCGCCGCGCCGCCACGGCCTGGTTGGCACTGGGGACCAGCCTCGGCGAGGACACCCTGGTGTTGCGCGCCAATGCGGACGCCACCGGCCAGCCGCTGCACGGCGCCCATCGCTACGTGATCCGCTTCGACAGGAACGCGCTGCCGCCGGCCAGGGCGTTCTGGTCGCTGTCGCTGTACGACCAGGCGCAGGACATCGTCGCCAACCCGTTGAACCGCCATGCGATCGGCAGCCGCGACCGGCTGCGGCGCAATCGCGACGGCTCGGTCGAGATCGTGGTCCAGCACAAGCGGCCGCCGCGGGCACAGGCGGCCAACTGGCTGCCGGCTCCCGACGGTCCGTTCAACCTGATGTTGCGGCTCTACTGGCCGCAGCCGACGGCACTGGACGGCAGCTGGAGCGCGCCGCCGGTGCGGAAGATCGGCGCGGACTGAGCGCCACAGCGGGCGCCGACTCCCGGCGCCAACGCGAAAAAAGGGGCGGCCTGGAACCGCCCCTTTGTCATTGCCCGCGCCGCAGCGTGGATGGATGCGGCCACTGATGCGCCATCGATGCGCTCATCAATGTGCCCATCAGTGCGCCATCAATGCGCTATCAATGCGCCGCGCAATCGCATTGGCCCGCCGGATGGCCGGCACGCTCGAGCGCCACCGCCTGTCCGCGCAGACCCGCTGGACCCTCCGCCGCCAGCCGCTCGCGCAACTGTCGAGCCGCGGCCACCATATTGCGCAGCGCCGCCTCGGTCTCCGGCCAGCCGCGCGTCTTCAGCCCGCAATCGGGATTGACCCACAGCCGCTCGGGCGGAATCACCTGACAGGCGCGCGTCAGCAACTGGCCGATCGCCTCGACGCTGGGCACGCGCGGCGAGTGGATGTCGTAGACGCCCGGGCCGATCTCGTTCGGATAGTCGAACGCGGCAAAGCCGTCGAGCAGCTCCATCGCCGAGCGCGAGGTTTCGATCGTGATGACGTCGGCATCGAGCGCGGCGATCGCCGGCAGGATGTCGTTGAACTCCGCGTAGCACATATGGGTATGGATCTGCGTATCGTCGCGGACCACGGCCGCGGCGATGCGGAAGGCGCGCACCGCCCACTGCAGATAGTTGTCCCAATCGGCGCGCCGCAGCGGCAGGCCCTCGCGCAGCGCCGGCTCGTCGATCTGGATCACGCGGATGCCGGCCTGTTCGAGATCGGCGACCTCGTCGCGGATCGCCAGCGCAAGCTGCAGTGCCGTATCGGCGCGCGGCTGATCGTCGCGCACGAACGACCATTGCAGCATCGTGATCGGGCCGGTCAGCATGCCCTTCATCGGCCGGTCGGTCAGCGACTGCGCATAGCGGGCCGTATCGACGGTGATCGGCTCGGGCCGGTAGACGTCGCCATAGATCAGCGGCGGCTTGACGCAACGCGAGCCGTAGCTCTGCACCCAGCCGAACTCGGTAAAGGCATAGCCGCACAGCTGCTCGCCGAAGTATTCGACCATGTCGTTGCGCTCGGCCTCGCCGTGCACCAGCACGTCGAGCCCCAGCGCCTCCTGCCGGCGCACGGCGTCCTCGATCTCGGCGCGGATCCGCTGCAGGTAGGCCAGCGCGCCCAGTTCGCCGCGCTTGAAGGCCGCGCGGGTCTGGCGGATCTCGGCGGTCTGCGGGAACGAGCCGATGGTGGTGGTCGGCAGCGGCGGCAGCTGCAGCGCGGCGCGCTGATCGGCGATGCGTTGCGCGAAGGGGCTGCGGCGATCGGCCATGTCGGGCGTCACCGCGGCGACGCGCTGGCGCACCTGGGCGTTGACCACGCGGCGGGACGCACGGCGGCCGGTCTGGGCGGCATCGGAGGCGGTCAGCGCGTCGGCCACCGCGGCCTCGCCGTCGTTCAACGCGGTCGCCAGTACCTTCAGTTCGTCCAGTTTCTCGGTGGCGAATGCCAGCCAGCCGCGGATTTCGGGATCGAGGCGCGTTTCCGGCGCCAGCGACACCGGCACATGCAGCAGCGAGCAGGACGGCGCCAGCCACAGGCGATCGCCGAGCTCGGCGTGCAGCGGCGCCAGCCGCTCGAGGATCGCGCGCAGGTCGGCGCGCCAGATATTGCGGCCGTCGATGACGCCGGCCGACAGCACGGCATCGGCCGGCAGCACCTCGCGCCAGGCCTGCAACTGCTGCGGCGCGCGCACCAGGTCCAGGTGGAAACCGTGTACCGGCAGCGCGGCGGCGCGGGCCGCGTGGTCGCCCGCGGAGTCGAAGTAGGTCGCCAGCAGCAGCTTGACGCCGCAGTCCGCGAGGGCGGCGTAGGCGGTGTCATACGCGTCTAGCCAGACACCGTCCAGCTCGAGGCACAGCGCCGGCTCGTCGAGCTGCACCCATTCGATGCCGCGCGCGTGCAGCCGCTGCAGGATGTCGCGATAGGCGGCGGCCAGCCGCGGCAGCAGCGTCAGTCGATCGAACCCCGCGACATGGGTCTTCGACAGCCACAGCCAGGTGACGGGTCCGACCAGCACCGGCTTGACGCGATGGCCCAGGGCCAGCGCTTCGTCGATCTCGTCGAACAGCCAGTCGACTCCGCCGTCGAAGCGCGTGTCGGGGCCGAGCTCCGGCACGAGATAGTGGTAGTTGGTATCGAACCACTTGGTCATTTCCATCGCAGGCTGCGCCGCATTGCCGCGGGCCAGCTCGAAGTACTGCGCCAGCGTCAGCGTGCGAGGATCGAAGCCGAAGCGCGCGGGCAGCGCGCCAAGCAGGGCGCTGGTGCCCAGCATCTGGTCGTAGTAGGCGAAGTCCCCGGCCGCGACCAGGTCGAGGCCGGCGTCGGCCTGCAGGCGCCAGTGCGTCTTGCGCAGGCCGGCGGCGCATTCGCGCAGCGCCGCCTCGCTCGACTCGCCGCGCCAGAACGCCTCCTGGGCAAACTTCAGTTCGCGTTTCGCGCCGATGCGCGGGAACCCCGGAATATGGGTGCGTGCCATTTCTTCGCTCCAATCTCGCTTCAAACAAGTTGGCGCAGAGTGTCCGGTCCCGGTTAGAATGAATCAAGTGATATGTTTTAAACAAAATATGAATTCATTTCATATCAGGGGCTGGTATGCGGCTCCCCGCCGCAACGGCCTGCCGACGATTTTCCTGACCTGCCCCTTTCGGCTTCGGACGACACCATGATCGAGGTCCGCCATTTCCGCTCGCTGGTCGCCATCGCCGAGTCCGGCAAGCTCGCCACGGCGGCCGAGCGCGTCCATGTCAGCCAGTCGGCGCTGTCGCACCAGATCAAGGCGATCGAATCGCACTATGGGCTGTCGCTGTTCGACCGCACCCGCGGCGGGCTGCGCTTTACCCCGGCCGGGGAGCGGCTGCTGGCGCTGTCGCGCGAGGTGCTGGCGTCGGTCAGCGCGGCCGAGCGCGATCTGGAGCGCCTGAAGGGCGATACGCGCGGCGAGCTGCGCATCGTGCTGGAGTGCCACACCTGCTTCGATTGGCTGATGCCGGTGATGGACGAATTCCGCACGCGCTGGCCCGAGGTCGAGGTCGACCTGGTGGCGGGTTTTCATGCGGACCCGCTGGCGCTGCTGGCCGAGGGCCGGGCCGACATGGTGATCGGCTCGCTGCCGCCGACGCGGCGGGGGCTGGCCGTGGTGCCGCTGTTCCGCTTCGAGATCCTGGCCGTGATCGCCAACGAGCATCGGCTGCGCAACCGGCGGCGGCTCGAGGCGGCCGACCTCGAGGGCGAGACGCTGATCACCTATCCGGTGCCGGAGGCGCGCATCGATCTGATCCGCGAGGTGCTGGAGCCGGCCGGCATCCGGCTGCAGCGCCGCACCGCCGAGCTGACGGTGGCGATCCTGCAGCTGGTCGCCAGCCGGCGCGGCGTCGCGGCGCTGCCGAACTGGGGCGTCAAGAACTACGTCGACCACGACTACGTGCTGGCCAAGCGTATCGGCGCGCGCGGGCTGTGGAGCGAGCTGTATGCGGCGATGCCGGCCGCGCTGGCGGAGCGGCCGTTCGCGCGGGACTTTGTCGCGATCGTGCGCGAGACTTGCGCGCGCGATCTCGACGGCATCGAGCTGCTGCCCGACGACGCGGCGCAGCGGGCAGGGGGCAGGGAAGGCGCGAAGGAAGTCAAGCGAGGCGACTGAACCGGGAACTGAACGCGGCCGCCCCGCCGCGAAACCTCACAGCTCGAGCACGATCCGCCCGCATCTGGCGCGCGAACAGCAGCTCATCATCTTGCCGTTCGCCTCGCGCTCGGCGCGCGTCAGCACCACGTCGCGATGGTCGATCTCGCCGGCCAGCACGCGCACTTCGCAGGAGCCGCACAGTCCTTCCTCGCAATCGCTCTGCACGTCGATATTGGCGGCGCGCAGCGCGGCCAGCAGCGTCTGGTCGGCGCGCACCGTGACGACGATGCCCGAGTCCTTGAGCTCCGCCTCGAACGCCTGTTCCTTGCTCGGATCGAGCGCGCCGAGGGTCGAGGTGAAATGCTCGACGCGCAACGCGTCCTGGGGCCAGCTTGCGCAGCAGGCGGCCAGCGCGTCGAGCATCCGTGCCGGGCCGCAGGCATAGATCTGCGTCTCGGCATCGGGCTGGCCGAGCAGCGCGCCCAGGTCGGCGCGCGCACCTTCGTCCTTGGCGTAGACGTGCAGCCTGTCGCCATGCAGCGCCGCGAGCTCGTCGAGCAGCGCCATCGAGGCGCGGCCGCGGCCGCAGTAGTGCAGCTGGTAGTCGATGCCGAGCTCCTTCGCGCGCCGCGCCATCGCGCTGATCGGCGTGATGCCGATGCCGCCGGCGATCAGGATCAGCCGGCGCGCGCTTTCGTCGAGCCGGAAGTGGTTGCGCGGCCCGCGGATGCGCAGCCGGTCGCCGGCCTTCAGTTCGCGATGGATCCACGCGGAGCCGCCGCGGCTGTCGGCCTCGCGCAGCACCGCGATCTCGAACGCGCGGCTGTCGGCCGGATCGCCGCACAGCGAATACTGGCGCGACATCCCGGTATCGCCGCATTCGACATCGATATGCGAGCCGGGCGACCAGCGCGGCAGCGGCTTGCCATCGGGCGACACCAGCCGCAGCCGCACGATGTCGTCGGCCACGCGCGTCACGCTCTCTACCACCACGGTGCGGTTGATCGCATGGCTGGACGGCTCGCCGATCCGCACCGGCGTGCGCACCTGCAGCAGCGCGGGGTTGCGCCGTTCGGGGTTCTGGCTCGGGTCCCACTCGACCCACAGATGCTCGGGACCGCGGAACGAGGTGTTCGGCACGTAGGTGAACTTCTGTTCCGACAGCCTCATATGCGGCAGCCGGCGCGTGAATTCCTCCAGGAAGATCTGCATCTCCATCCGCGCCAGGTTCTTGCCCATGCATTGATGCGCGCCGTAGCCGAACGTCAGCTGGTCGCTGGCATTGGCGCGGCGGATGTCGAACAGGTCGGCGTCGGCGAAGTGGCGCTCGTCGTGGTTGGCCGACGACGTGACGATCAGCAGCTTGGCGCCGGCCGGGATGTCGACGCCGCCGATCTGCACGTCGCGCGTGGCCAGGCGCCGCCATGCCGCGACCGAGCCGTTGTGGCGCAGGCATTCCTCGACCGCGTTGGGGATCAGGCTTGGGTCCTCGCACAGTTCGCGCCAGGCGTCGGGATGCTGCAGCAGCAGCTTGATCGCATTGGCGCTGGCGTTGGCGGTGGTCTCGTGCGCGGCGACGATGCCGGCCATCATCATCGAATGCAGATAGGAATCGGTGACGACGTCCGGATATTCCTTCTGCTTGCGGATGCCGTACTGCATCCAGCCGGGTCCCGACGGATCCTGCCGCATCTTGTCGAGGATCCGTCCGGCGAGCTGCCAGAAGTTGCCGACCGCGTGCGCGACCTCGACCTGCTCCTCCGGTTTCGGGCGGCCCCAGGTGTTGACCGTATGGGCGATCGAATACTTGCGCAGCAGGTCCATGTCCTCCTCGGGCACGCCGAGGAAATGCAACGCGACGGTCAGCGGGACTTCCCAGAGGATCTGGTCGACCAGGTCGGCCTTGCCGTCGTCGATGAAGCGATCGACGTATTCGCGCGTCAGCCGGCGCACCATCGGCTCGTGATGCTGCAGCTGTTCTGGCGTGAACGGCTCCATCAGCACGCGCCGGCGCGGCATGTGCGCGGGCTCGTCCTCGTTGACCAGCGTGCGGTTCATCGCGTAGCCGTAGGAGGCCAGCACCGCGTTGGCCTCGTCGCCGGTCGGCGTGATCTTCTCCAGCGCGATCGACGGGCTGAAGGTCAGGTTGTCGCGGAAGATCGCCTTGATGTCGTCGTAGCGCGTGACGACCCAATAGCCGAGCCTGGGGCTGTAGAACACCGGCTCCTGCTCGCGCGCCCAGCGCACGTAATCGGGCGGGTCCTGCTGGTAGCCGTCCTCGAACGGGTCGAAGTCCGCGGCGCGCGCGCTGACGGGGCAGCCGGTCGGGCTCAAGGGCGTTGCAACGGCATCCGCGCTGGCGTTCGCCTGGCCGTGCGGCTGGACATGAAAAGGGCATCCCTGCGCACGGGCAGGTTCGGTGCGTTCGCTCATGGTCGATCCTCTACAACAGGTAGGCGCAGCGGGCAGGGCCGACGATGACCCCGCCCGCCGGGCTCATTCGAGCGTGATATTCAGGTCGCGGATCAGCTTGTGCCACAGCGCGGTCTCGCTGCGCAGCAGCGCGGCGAATTGCTCCGGCGTGCTGCCGACGGGCTCGACGCCGAAGTCGACCAGCTTGCGGTTGACCTCGGGCTGCTTGATCGCCGCGGCGACGCTGGTCTGCAGCTTGGCGATCACGTCGGGCGGCGTGCCGGCCGGCGCCACCATGCCGACCAGTGCGGCCGCCTCGACCCCCTGCAGGCCGACCTCGGCAAAGGTCGGCACATTGGGCAACTGCGGCAGCCGGGTGGCGTTGGCCACCGCCAGCGGACGCAGCTTGCCGGCCTTCAGGAAGGCGGCGCCCGCGGCCAGGTCGGTCATCATCGCGGGCACCTGGCCGCCGACCACGTCGAGCAGCGCGGGCGCCGCGCCGCGATAACCGATATGCACCATGCGCAGGCCGGCGCGTTCCTTCAGCAGCTCCATTGCCAGATGGTGCGGGCTGCCGGCGCCGGCCGAGGCGTAGCTGACCTTGCCCGGGGCGGCCTTGACCCTGGCGAGGAAGTCGCGCGCGTCCTTGAATTCGGCATTGGCGCCGACCACCAGGATCATCGGAAACTTGCCGAGCAGCGAGACCGGCGCCAGGTCACGCGTCGGGTTGTAGCTCAGCGTCTTGTACAGCGCGGGGTTGAACACCAGCGTGCCGTTGTCGGCCGACATCACCGTATAGCCGTCGTGCGGCGAGCGCGCGGTCTCGGCTGCGGCGATCGCGGTGTTGGCGCCGGGTTTGTTCTCGACCACGATCGGCTGGCCGATATTGGCGGACAGCTGCTGGCCGATGGTGCGGGCCAGGAAGTCCGAGCCGCCGCCGGCGGCATAGGGCACGATCCAGCGGATCGGCTTGCTCGGGAAGCTCTGCGCGGCGGCGTGCGGCGCCAGCGCCAACGCGGTCAGCATCGTGCCGGCGAGCGCCAGCATCGACGAGATCTTTCTCATTGTTGGTCTCCTCTCGGGTGGGTGGCAGGACGGTGGTCCGTCTTCTTGTTGCCGCGTTCGCCGACATGATCGATGGAATTACGTCAAGCGTAATGCGGTTATGCCAAAAGTAATGGGCGGTCCGTCCGCTGTCAAGGGAAAATTACGCTGTGCGTGCTAGCATTACGCCATACGTAATGACAGACATGCGAGACGTTCAGGCGGAGCACGGGAAATGGCCAATCAGCGAAGCGAATCGGAGACAGGCGACGGCAGCGGCGAGCGGGGCGGCGCCGGCGTGCAGGCGGTCGAAACCGGACTGTCGGTGCTGGACGCGCTGCTGGGCTCGCTCCATCCGATGCCGCTGAAAGCGGTGGCGCTGGCGGCCGGCATGCACCCGGCCAAGGCGCACCGCTACCTGGCCAGCTTCGTCAAGTGCGGCTATGTCGAGCAGGACGACGCGGGCCGCTACAGCCTGGGCCGCAATGCGCTGCGAATGGGGCTGGCGTGCCTGGCCCAGCTCGATCCGCTGCGGCTGGTGACGCCGGTGCTCGACGATCTGTGCGCGTCGACCGGCGAAACGGTGCTGGCGGCCGTATGGGGCAACCATGGGCCGACCGTGGTCCAGTGGCGCGATTCGCTGCGGCCGGTCACGGTCAATGTGCGCCCGGGTTCCGTAATGCCGCTGCTGTCGTCGGCGACCGGCCGCGTGTTCACCGCTTTTCTCGATCCTGCGGTGACCGCGCCGCTGATCGAGGCCGAACTGAAGGCGCGCGCCGCGCAGCAGCCGCCGCGCTTTCCCCATGACGCCGCCGAGCTCGCGCAGCTGCGCGAACAGGTGCGGGCAAGCGGCATCGGCAGCGTCCATGGCGACCTGCTGGCCGGCGTCGATTCGGTCAGCACACCGGTATTCGACCGGGACGGCCGCATCGTGCTGGCGATCACGGCGCTCGGCAACGCGGCGACCTTCGATGGCGGTGTCGGTGGTCCCGTTGCGGCGGCCATCAAGGCGGCCGCGGCCGAACTGTCGCAGCGGCTCGGCCACGGCCTGTTGGCCGAGCCGGCCTGATCGCCTGGGG
Source organism: Cupriavidus gilardii (assembly GCF_013347325.1). Classification (NCBI taxonomy): domain Bacteria; kingdom Pseudomonadati; phylum Pseudomonadota; class Betaproteobacteria; order Burkholderiales; family Burkholderiaceae; genus Cupriavidus; species Cupriavidus gilardii. Next base: position 880,290 of record NZ_CP054624.1, read on the forward strand.
CGGAAGGCGGGGGCTGTGAGCCGATCAGTGGACCGGCGCGGCGGCCGGCGCAGCCGCGGTTGCGGTATCGCGGCGCCGGGCGGTCGTGGCTTCGGGCTGCACGGCGGGTTCTTCGACGACTGCGACTTCGCGCACGTCGACACCATTTTCCAGGCGCTTGACCAGCAGCGAGAACAGCGCCGGTTCCTCCGCCGTCACCGTCACCCGCAGCCACTGACCGGTGCCGGGCAACGTGCCTGGCACCAGCGTCATCGCGGCCAGTCCCAGTCCGGTGCGGCGCGCCGTCGCCAGCGTCCACTCGATCGTGCCGATCAGGTCGTGCTGGTCGAGCAGCAGCGCAAGTTGCAGGGCGGGGGTGGAGGCTTGGGCGGACATGACGGCAACCGGTGGTAGTGACGATGTAGTGAATCTACCAGCCGACCGGCAGAATGTGCTTCTTAATATTCTGATTTCTCATGCTGGATCAGAATGAATCGTCTAGTATTTCGCTCCACTGGAGAGAAATCTTCTTTCCTGGCGAATTAACCGACGCAAACCGATTCCCATGGCCGATCCCACCAGCACCGCCACGACTCCTCCCACCGCCCGTCCGCCGGGCAAGCCCGCGCCCAGGCTCGATGAAACGGACCGCCGCATCCTGCGCGCGCTGCGCCGGGACGGCCGTCTGTCCAATCTGAAGCTGGCCGAACAGGTGGGGCTATCCCCGACGCCATGCTGGAACCGCGTGCGCGCGCTCGAAGAGGCCGGCGTGATCCAGGGCTATACCGCGTTGCTGAACCAGAAGGCGCTCGGCCTGCCCGACACCGTGCTGATCGAGGTCACGCTGGAGCGGCACGACGACGACATGCTTGACCGCTTCGGCCGCGCACTGGCGCAACTGCCCGAGGTCATGGAGGCGTACCTGCTGACCGGCGAGTATGACTATCTGATCAAGGTGGCGGTGGCGGGCACCGAAGGCTACGAGGAATTCCTGCGCCACAAGCTGTACAAGCTGCCCGGGCTGCGGCACAGCCGCTCGACCTTCGTGCTGCGCTGCATGAAGCGCGAGCCGTCGGTCGAACCGTGACGCGGTGGGCGGCGCGGCGCCGTTGCCTGTCGCCGTCCGCCCCGTGCTTATTCGACCACTTCGACCTGGAATTCCCCGGTCGGGCCGTCGTAGCCGATTCGCAGGCGCGCGCCGTTATGGCGGCACGATTTCGCAACGCTGCGCAGTTCCGCCTGGCGTTCGCCGCGCCGCAGATGCGAGCGGGCCTTGGTGCTGATTTCGGTGGGGCCGCAATCGTCATTGCGGCATTGATAGCGCATCCATTGCCCATAGGACCGCGGGCGTGCCGATGCTTCGGTCATGGTTGTGCACAGCGGACAACGTTGCAAGGCTTCCTTCATTGCCATTCCCATTCGGTGTCGTTTGCGCGTCGGGCCAGCGGACAAAAGCGCCGCCAAGGCTCACTGCAATGAGCGCAAGCGATTTACGCAAAGTGATTTAACGCAAGAAAGTGATGCCGGGGGAAAGCAGATTATCGGCACAGAGTGCAGGGCTTGGCTACCCCCAAATCGGTAGCCCCACTGCGGGAGGGGCGGCACCGCGCGATCGGACGATCGCCGCGGTGCCGTGATTGCCGCCCTCGAACGAGGGCCTGGCGGCAGGGGCGGGCAGCGCTCAGGCAGCCTTGGCGACGACGGCGCCGGCGGCCGGCTTGGCCTTTGCGGCTGCCTTCGGTGCAGCCTTCTTCGGCGCCTTGACGACCTTGGCGGCCGGCTTCGCTGCCTTCGGTGCAGCCTTCTTCGGCGCGGCGGCCTTGGCACCGGCCGGCTTCTTCGCCGACTTGGCGGCCTTCGCTGCCTTGGCCTTTTCCTTCTGCGCGGCCAGCTTGTCCTTGGCGGCCTGCTTCTCGGCCTGCAGTGCCAGCTTGGCGGCGGCGACCGCCTGGGCCACTTCGCGCTTGGCGGCGTCGATCGCCTTCTTGGTGTCGGCGCGCAGCTTCAGCAGGCGCTTCTTGGCGGCTTCCGCTTCGCGTGCCAGCACGCTGGCCTTCTTGGTCGGCGCCGCCGGCTTGGCGGACTTCACTGCGCGCGGTGCGCTTTTCTTGTTGGCAACGGCCATTGTTCGATATACCCGAAATGTGGTTTATGGAGCGCGGAGTATAACCGGTCACCCGTGTTGGAAGAAACGTTCTCGTCGCATCGTGGGCGGTCTTTGCACGGGAAAACCATCGTCTATGCTGCCTACTGGATTTGCCGCGCGCGACAGGCAGTCCTCCGGCGAGTCTTGCAGTGGATTTATTCCCGGCCGCGAATCGAATTCCGATTCGATTCCGGACCGACAACGCGGCCACCACGCCGCGCAAGGAGCGACAGACATGACCGATTTGAATTCCGGCGCTTCCACCAGCCAGGGCAGTACGGCGATCCCCTGTCTGCGCTATCGCGATGCGCCGTCGGCAATCGCATGGTTATGCGACACCTTTGGTTTTACCCGGCATCTGGTCGTGGAAAACGATGACGGCACCATTGCCCACGCGCAATTGCATTACGGCAAGGGCATGGTGATGCTGGGCTCGGTACTGGATTCCCCATATGGCAAGCTGATGCGCCAGCCCGATGAAGTCGGCGGCGGGCAGACCCAGAGCATTTATCTGGTCGTGCCGGATCCCGATGCGGTATTCGCGCGTGCCAAGGCCGCCGGTGCGCAGATCGTGCTCGATCTGAAGGATCAGGATTATGGCGGCCGCGATTTCAGCTGCTTCGATCTGGAAGGCCATCTGTGGACCATCGGCAGCTATGATCCGTGGGTCAGCACGTCGTAACGGCCAATCCGATTCCGAAAACCGTTTCGAAAAACAGGAGACACCTCGATGGCAAGCCAGATCTTCGTCAACCTGCCCGTCAAGGACCTCGACCGCTCGGTCGATTTTTTTACGCGGCTCGGCTATCGCTTCGATCCGAAATTCACGGACCGCAATGCCACCTGCATGATCGTATCGGACCAGATCTACGTGATGCTGCTGGTCGAGGCGTTCTTCAAGACCTTCACCGGCAAGGCGATCTGCGATACCGGCAGCAGCAACGAAGTGATACTCGCGTTGTCGATGGACAGCCGTGCCGCGGTCGACGACATGGTGTCGAAGGCGGTCGCGGCCGGCGCGCGCACGCCGAACGAGCCGAAGGACTATGGCTTCATGTATCAGCACGGCTACGAAGACCTCGACGGCCATCTGTGGGAGGTGTTCTACATGCAGCCGGACGCCGCGCAGCAGTCCTGACGGCTGGGTGCGCCGCCTGTCGAGGGCGCTGGCCCCTCCGTCGTCACCGCCTCAGCCGCTGGCGCGCTGCAGCGCTGTCACCAGCGCCATCAGCGGCCCGCTGTGCTGCGCGCGGCGCAGCCACATCGCCTCGACCGGCGGCAGGTCCCAGCGCAATGCATGGGGCAGCAGCGCGGCGCCGCCGCCATGGGCCAGCTCCACCGCGACCGCGCGCGGCACGATCGTGATTGTGCGGGGCTGCGTCCGCAATAGCGTGGCGATCGTCTTGATCGAATAGGTCTCGACCAGCGGCAGCGGCGGCGCCACGCCCGCGGTCGCGAACATCGTGTTGATCGTGCGGCGTGTCGGCGTCTGCGGCGGCGGCATGATCCAGTCGAGCGTCGCCAGCCTGGCCCAGTCGAGCGGGCCGCGCGACAGCCGCGCCGCCGCGCGCGACGGCACCACCAGCGTCGGCTCCTCGCGGTACAGCGGCATCTGCACGATGTCCTCGCCGGCGGCATAGAAGGAGCGCGCGATCACGCAATCGACCTCATGCGCGCGCAACGCGCCGACCAGCTCATCGGTGGTGCCCTCGCGCACCAGCACCGCAATGCGCGGCTGCTGGCTCAGCGCATGCGAGCATGCCGCGTCCAGGATCGCCGGCGCGATAAATGGGATCACGCCGATGCGCAGCCGCCCGCCGAGCCCTGCATCGAGCACCGCCAGCTCATCGCCGAGCGCCCGCGCGTCGGCCAATGCGAGCCTCGCATACGCCAGCACCGAGGCACCGGTCTCGGTGGCCTCCAGTCCCGCGCGCGATCGGTGAAACAGCGGCGTCAGGAAGATCTCCTCGATCTCGCGCAGCGCCTTGGTGACCGCCGGCTGGCTCAGGTTCAGTTCGGCCGCCGCGCGCGACAGCGAGCGATGCCGCTCCAATACCAGCAGCAGCGACAGTTGCTTCAGGCGCAGGCGGGAGATCAGGTTGTGCTGCAGGCGGTCGGCGAAGGCGGGCATGGCGACGGAAGTCATCAAGGGGGCGAAAGGGCGGATCCGGAGGGGGTATCAGCGGGTCGTATAACCATTCAGGAATGGAAGAATAATGCAATCGTCCGTTCTGGTTATTCGATCTTTCTATACTTGCCCCATTCCTGCCCAGTCAGGCTGCACTCGGAAACCAGCATGTTCACCACCCGCCCCGAAATCGTCGGTACCTTCGGCGTCGTCTCGTCGACACACTGGCTCGCCTCGCAGACCGCGATGGGCGTGCTCGAGCGCGGTGGCAACGCGTTCGATGCGGCGGTGGCGGGCGGCTTCGTGCTGCAGGTGGTCGAGCCTCACCTGAATGGTCCCGGCGGCGAGGTGCCGATCCTGCTGTGGAGCGAACGCGAGCGTGCGGTTCGCTCGATCTGCGGCCAGGGGCCGGCACCGGCGCTGGCCGAACCGGCCGCGCTGCGCGCGATGGGGCTGGACCTGATGCCCGGCATCGGCCTGATGCCCGCCACCGTACCCGGCGCGTTCGGCGCCTGGCTGACGATGCTGCGCGACTACGGCACGTGGTCGCTGGCCGACGTACTGGCGCCGGCGATCGCCTATGCGCGCGACGGCTTTCCACTGGTGCCGCGTATTTCGCAGGCGATCCTGGCGGTGCGCGAACTGTTCCAGCGCGAATGGCGCGATTCGGCCGACGTCTGGCTCGTCGACGGCCGCGTGCCGTCGCCGGGCAGCCTGCATGCGACGCCAGCGCTGGCGCGCACCTACCGGCGCATCGTCGAAGAATCGCAGGCGGCCGGCGGCACGCGCGAGAAGCAGATCGACGCCGCGCTCGATTGCTGGTACCGCGGCTTCGTCGCGCGCGAGATCGATACCTATTGCCGCACGCAGCAGGTGCGCGACACCACCGGCGAGCGCCATCGTGGCCTGCTGCGCTACGAGGACATGGCAAGTTGGCAGCCCGAGGTCGAAGCGCCGCTGACGCTGGATTTCGGCCGCCATACGGTCGCCAAGTGCGGCGTCTGGAGCCAGGGCCCGGCCTTCCTGCAGCAGCTCGGCATGCTGCGCCACGCCGGGCTGGAGGCGCACGAGCCGACGTCGCCGGGCTTCGTCCACCGGATCGCCGAGGCGGCCAAGCTGGCGATGGCCGACCGCCTCGCCTGGTATGGCGACCCGCGCTTTGCCGACGTGCCGGCACGCGGACTGCTCGATGCGGACTATCTGCGGGGACGCGCGCAACTGATCGGTGCGCAGGCATCGCGCGAGATGCGGGCCGGCAGCATCGACGGCCGCGCGCCGCGGCTGCCCGATCTCGCCGCGGCCGAGCGCACGCTGGCCAGCGCCGATACGCGCTTCGGCGTCGGCGAGCCGACCTTTGCCGCGCTGCCGCCGGTACAGCAATGGGCCGAGCAGGAGATCTTCGTCGGCGACACCTGCCATCTCGACGTGATCGACCGCGACGGCAACATGGTCGCCGCCACGCCGTCCGGCGGCTGGCTGTCGTCGAGCCCGGCCATTCCGGCGCTGGGCTTCGCGCTCAATACGCGGCTGCAGATGACCTGGCTCGAGCCGGGCCTGCCCAATTCGCTGGCGCCGGGCAAGCGGCCCTGTACGACGCTGTCGCCGTCGCTGGCCTTGCGCGACGGCGAGCCTTACATGGTGTTCGGCACGCCCGGCGGCGATCAGCAGGATCAATGGTCGCTGGCCTTCTTCCTGCGCCACGCGGTGCACGGCATGAACCTGCAGGAAGCGATCGACGCGCCGGCCTGGCACATCGACCACTTCCCGGGCTCGTTCTGGCCGCGCCAGACCGTGCTGAACCGGCTCAGCATCGAATCGCGCTTCCCGCAGGCGACGCTGGACGCGCTGCGCGATGCGGGCCACGACTTGCGGATCGGCGAGCCGTGGTCGGAAGGACGGATGTCGGCCTGTTCGCGCGAGCGCGACGGCAAGGGGCGGCTGCTGCTGCGCGCCGGCGCGAATCCGCGCGGCATGCAGGGCTATGCGGTGGGACGTTGACAGCGTGGGATGCCGCGGCACGGCACGTTCAGGCGCCGATATGTCATGGCGCGATGGAACGGCACGGCGCAGACCGATGGAACCACAGACCGATAGAACGACAGACCGATAGAACGACAGACCGGGCGCGCGGTGCGTCCGGCATGGCAAACGGGGAGAAACGAGGATGAAAGCGAGGATGAAAGCGACCATGAAGACGACGATTCGAAGCTGGCTGCGCGGTGTGGCGGCGCTGGCGCTGTGCTGCGCCGCAGGCGCCGCGGCCGCGCAGGACTATCCGACCAAGCCCATCACGCTGGTGGTGCCGTGGGCGCCCGGCGGTTCGACCGACATCCTGGCGCGGGTGCTGTCCGAGCGCCTGACGCGCTCGCTGGGCCAGCCGGTGATCGTCGACAACAAGCCGGGCGCCTCCGGCAATATCGGCTCGGCGATGGTCGCGCGCGCCAAGCCCGACGGCTATACGTTGCTGATCGGCTCGATGAGCACGCATGCGATGAACCCGGCGATGATGCCGAACATGCCGTTCCGCGGCGTCGAGGATTTCACGCCGCTGGGCCTGCTGGCCTATGTCACCAACACGATGGTGGTCCATCCGTCGGTGCCGGCCAATAACGTCAAGGAACTGATCGCCTACGCGCGCGCCAATCCCGGCAAGCTGGCCTACGCCAGCGCCGGCCCGGGTTCGACCAATCATCTGAGCGCGGTGCTGTTCGAGAAGATGGCCGGCGTCGAGATGCTGCACGTGCCGTACAAGGGCGGGGCGCCGGCCGTGGTCGACACGGTGGCCGGCCAGACCCAGCTGCTGTTCTCGGCCGGCACGCAGACGCTGCCGCACGTCAAGGCCAACAAGCTGAAGCTGCTGGCGGTGACCGAGGCGAAGCGCTCGCCGTTGCTGCCCAATGTGCCGACGGTCGCCGAGACCGTGCCGGGCTACGAACTGGCGGTCTGGTATGGCGCCTTCGGTCCCGCCGGCATGCCGCCGGCACTGGTGACGCGCCTGAATGCCGAGATCAACAAGGTGATGCAGCTGCCCGAGGTCAAGGCCAAGATGGACGCGATCGGCGTGGAGACGACCACGTCGACGCCGCAGCAGTTCGCCCAGGTGCTGCGCCGCGATGCCGATCGCTACGGCAAGCTGATCCGCGACCTGAAGATCAGCGCGGAATGAGCGTGGGCGAAGCATCGAATCCGCGCGGCGCCGCGGCAGCGGCATTGGCCGCGCTGCGGCCGCGCTTGTCCGCGCAGCAGACGTCCGCGCTGGAGGCGGCAGTTGCCGGATCCGAACACACCGCCGTGCTGTTCGACGCGGTCGGCGCCGCCACGCTGGCGCTGCTCGGTCCCGGGCTGCTGACGATCAATCTGTGGCGCCCGGACAGCCGCCAGGTGGTGCGGCAATGGTCCAGCGATCCCGCCGCCTATCCGGTCGGCGGCAGCAAGCGCAAGGGCGATACGCCGTGGGCGCGCCAGCTGCTGGAGCGCTGCGAGGTCTTCGTCGGCGAGGGCGACGCGGCGCTAGCCGAGGTGTTCGACGATATTTCGACGATCCGCGCGCTCGGGCTGAGGGCAGTGGTCAATGTACCGATCGGCGAGCGGGGTCGCTGCATCGGCACGTTCAACTACCTCAGCCCGAGGTCGGCGTGGCAGGCCGACGAGGTCGAGACGCTGCGCCAGTTGGCCGGCCTGGCCGCGCCGGCCGTGGCGCATTGCCATGCCGGCCACGCCGACCACGCTGGTCACGCCGAGCCGGTGCGCGGCGCGCGCTAGCTGCCGATCGGCTCCGGCGCCGGCTGCACGAAGCGCCGCGACAGCAGCGCCTCGCGCGGATGGTAGTAGCGCAGCGTCAGCGAGAACCGTCCGGCCGGCGCGGGCAGCCAGTTCGCCTCGCGCGCCGGCTCGGGCCGCGCATGCTGCAGCCACAGGTCGATGCTGCCGTCGGCGTTGACCTGTAGCCCCGGCGTGCGGTCGCCGATCGTATAGCGGCCGATCGGGTTCTCGGTGAAGAAGCGCCGGCCATCGGGCGCGAACTCGTACATCGACAGCGACCAGAACGCGTCGACCGGCATCGCCGGCGGGATATGCAGCCGGTAGGCACGGGCCCCGTCGAGCCGTTCGCCGGCGGCATCGTTGACGCAGGTGGCGTAGATCGCCTCGGCGCGTTCCAGCGCACCGAGGCCGATCAGCGACACATGGGCGCGGTAGGTGTAGTCCTTGCCGAAATTGCCCAGATGGTCCGGTCCCGATTGCCACGGACCCGACTCGCTGCCATTGCCGAAGCCTGGCGTGCGCGCCAGTTCCTTGCGCAGCACGGGCAGCATCGCGCGCCAGGCTTGCTGGACCGACGTCGGCAGGTCCGCGTAGGCGTCGCGATGGCCGGGGCGGATGCCGACTTCGGCAAAGCCGGCCACCAGCTCGCGCTCGTCGTCCGGAACCGGATTGCGGCCCAGCACTTCATTGACCAGATCGAGGTAGCGCGCCGGATCGGCTTCGTCGGGCACCGTCCGCAGCAGGCCGCGGTCGCCGGCCTGTCGCCGTCCCAGCGGCTCTAGCCCGATCGCATCCTGCAGCGCATGCACGGCCGGAAGGTCATGCTCGCCGTCGACCAGCAACCGCCCCAGCAGCCAGACATCGTTGCTCGGGCAGCGGATCAGCCGCGCACCGGCCGGCGCGTCGCCGGACCAGTCCGGCCCTGCCAGCAGGAACTCGGCCGCCTGCGTGCCGGTGGTGCGGTTGCCGATGCAGGCGAAGTTGTTGGTGAAGATGTCCAGCAGCGCGACGCTGTAGTAGCGCTCGCCCATGTCGGGCAGCCGCAGCAGCATCGGTCCGTCGTGCAGCGCGAGGTACGACAGCGAATAGAGCGTGTCGTTGTTGGGCTGCGTCACGGTGCGGGCGCGATGGTCGAGCAGCCGGCGGTAATGCAGCAGTCCATTGACGGGCACGCGGTTGCGGTTCTGCGGGTTCTGCGTGATCTGCCAGCGGACCTGGGCGAGGTCGTGCACCGGGAAGGTATAGATGAAGGCCTCGCGCAGGCGCGCGGCGACGGCGGGATCGGTCGTGGAGTTTTCCATGGCTTGCGTCGTGGTGTCTAGAAGATGGTGCGGATGCCCAGCGAGATGCCGAGCTGCCCCTTGGCGTCGGGGCGCTTGTAGTAGACCTGCGAGGTCGCCGGCGCGTAGCCGACCGATTGCCCGTTGGGCAGGTAGCCGATGTTGTCCCAGTTCAGCGAGGCATTGCGCGCGTACATCATGCCGGCAAACAGGTCGGTCCGTTTTGTCAGTCGATAGTCCGCCAGCGCCAGATATTGCTGCGGATTGGCCGGGTTGACGCTGGCGCCGCCGATATCGGCGCGCTTGATGTCGTCGTAGTACCAGGCCAGGCTCAGCCGCAGCGCGGGCGTGGTCTGCCAGTGCACGCCGGCCCAATACATGTCGTCGCGGTGCGGCAGCAGCGTCGGCGTGCCGTCGCCGGGCGCCACCGAATTGCCCCAGCGGTAGCCGGCGACGAACTTGAACGCGCCGACCTCGTAGCTGCCGGCCAGGAAGGCCCGCATGTCGCGGCCGTAGTCGCCGGAGGACGAGGCGCCCGCAGCCTGCGCGGCGTTCAGCGTCTTGACTTCGTCGTAGGCGGCCGCCACGCCGAAACCGTTGGTGTAGTACGACACGCCGATGCCGTAGGCCGAGCCGGCCGCGAGGCTGCCGGCGCGCTCGCCGAACGACCAGTGTGTGTGCAGCGACAGCGGTCCGAACTTGCCGTGGTACTGCACCATGTTGTTCTCGCGGAAGTTCGGCCCGGCCATGCCGACCACCGGCTCGAACTCGGGCGCGTAGGCGACCGGCGTGAAGCTGCCCAGCGCCAGGAACGACGAGGTGTACTGGCGGCCGAAGGTGATGCGGCCGAGCTTGTCGTTCTTCAGGCCGACGAATGCCTGCCGGCCGAACATCGCGTTCTGCCCCATCCGTCCATCGTCGGTGTTGAACTGGTTCTCCAGCACGAACAGTGCCTGCGTGCCGCCACCGAGCTCCTCGGTGCCGCGCAGCCCGAAGCGAGACTGCGCGATGCCCGACGAGTTGAGCATCGTGCGAGAGCCGCTGCCCGGGGCCAGCACGCCGCCGCTGACGTTCTGCGAGTTGTTGACGTACTGCACGCTGGCGGTGACCACGCCATACAAGGTCACCGACGATTGCGCATGCGCGCCCTGCGCCATCATGCCGGCGGCCGCCGCCGTGATCCACCATCCCTTCATGCCGTGTCTCCTCCGCGTCTTGCGGTGTTTCGTTGCCCGCTCGCGTTTAATACGTCGTATTACGCGGGTCCGGAAAACCATAGCGCCGCATCGCGATTCGAAAATCTGGGGATTACCCCGATGCGCGCGGTATGGCTTGCCTCGCGCCCGGTTTCTCGGGTTAATCCCTAGTATTAGAACGGCGCGACGCGACTATGCTGACAGCGAACCTCGCGATGGTCGCGGGGAACACGCGGGTTGCACGCATGAAGCTGAAACAGATTCGCTCGGTGATCGGCGAGGACGCCGAGACGGCGGGGCGGCGCAAGACAGCTGCGCCGGCCGCCGAGGACGAGGCCCAGGTGCCCGGCACCGCGGCCAGGATGCTGGAGATCGCCGAGCGGCTCTTTGCCGAGCATGGCGTCGAGCAGGTGCCGCTGCGGCAGATCGTGATCGAGAGCGGGCAGCGCAATCGCTCGGCGCTGCACTACCACTTCGGCTCGCGCGAGGCGCTGGTCAGCCATCTGCTGAACCGGCGGCTGCATCAGATCAACGTGATTCGCCATCGCTATCTGGACCGGCTCGTCGCCGAGGGCCGCGACACCGATCTGCACGCCGTGGTCGAGTCCACCATCCTGCCGCTGGCCGATGCGGTGCGCGATACCGACTGGGGCCGGCACTACCTTCAGGTGCTGGCGCAGACCACGTTCAGCCCGAACCTGCTGAAGAAGGGACTGGTCGAACGCGACGCGGTGTCGGCGCTGATCCGCGTGCGCAAGCTGGTATTCGCGTTGTGTCCGCAGGTGCCGCGCGAGGTCATGAATCTGCGGCTGACCTGGTTCAACGACACCGTGGTCTATTCGCTGGCGCACTGGTATCGCGACCAGGGCCGACGCGGCGGCGAGCCGCCGTTGGCCGAGCTGATCGACTTCTGCGCCGCGAGCCTGAGCGCGCCGGTCAGTTCCAGCGTCGGCCGGCGCTAGCCTTCTTTCCCTGGCGTTGCCCACGATGACGCTCCCTGACGGAGCGGGGCGGCGCTCGTCCTTCGTTCTGTCACAGGAGTCGTTCGCATGCAGGATTTCGAAGCGCGCCCCGCCGCGCTGGCCACCGGCGACGGGGTCGAGGCCGTCGCTCCGGGCGTCTGGAAGCTGCACGGCCAGGGCCAGTCCTTCGTCGCGCGGATCGCCACGCAGACCACCACGCAGGCCGGTGCCGCCGATGGCGATGCGCTGCTGCTGGTCGATGCCGGTCCCGGCGGCGCCATCACGCGCGGCATGATCGACGCGCTGCGCAGCGTGACCTCGCTGCCGCTGGCGGCCATCGTCTTCAGCCACGGCCATCTCGGCTACAACAGCGGCTTGCCGCTGTGGCTCGCGCATTGCGCCGAACGCGGCGACCCCGCGCCACGTGTGATCGCCCATGCCAACGTGCTGCCAAGGCAGGCGCGCTACCGCGCCACCATGCCGCTGCAGGAGGCGCTGGCCGAGGTGCAGTTCCGCCAGCCGCGTGGACGCCTGGCCGGCAAGCTGAGCCAGCACGCACCGAGCGAGACCTTCGCGCAGGGGCTGACCGTCGGCACCGGTCCGCGCCGCGCCGAGCTGCTGTGGGCGCCGTCGGAGACCGACGACGCGGTCGCGGTCTGGCTCCCCGAATCGCGGATCCTGTATGGCGGCCCGGCCGTCATCGATTCGATCCCGAACATCGGCACCCCGCTGCGCACGCTGCGGGACGCACCGCGCTGGGCGCGCACGCTGGAAAACCTCGCCGCGCTCGAGCCGCAGCGTGTGGTGCGGGAATTCGGCGCGGACCTGTGCGGTGCGCAGGCGGTCGAGGTACTGCGCCATACCGCCGGCGCGCTGCACTGGCTGCACGACGAGGTGATCCGGCTGATCAATCAGGGCATGGACGAGCGCGAGATGCTGGCGGCGCTGCGCTATCCGGAGGAACTGTTCGGCAAGCCATGGATGCGGCCGAGCTATGGCGATCCCAGCTATATCGCGCGCGACATCTACCGCGCCGAAAACGGCTGGTGGGACCGCAACGCGACGTCGCTGCATCCGGCCCCGCCCGAGCAGGCGGCCGCGCAGATCGCCGAAGCGGTCAGCGATCACGATGCGCTGATCCGCCATGCACAGGGACTCGCCGACAAGGGCGAGATTCAACTTGCGCTGCATGTGATCGACGTGCTCGCCGGCGCGCCGGGCAACGCGCCCACGCTGCGGGTTGCGCGCGAACTGAAGGCCGGCTGGCTGCGGCAGCGCGCGCGGCAGGTCTCCAGCTATGTATCGCGCAGCCTGTACGCGGCCTGCGCCGACAGCATCGAACGCGGTGAGCGCCACCCGTTCAGCCGACCGCTCAGCCAACCGTTCAGCCGATGACAGGGAGGAACCGAATGATGTCGTTCGACAGCAAGGAAGAAGCGCGCATCAAGGACATGGACAACGGCGCGCCGCAAGGTAGTCGGCGGCAAACGCTGCTGGCGCTGATGGCCCTGGTCGCCGCGCCGCTGGCGGCGGGGCCTGCATGGGCCGCCGACACGTGGCCGTCGCGGCCGATCCGGCTGGTGGTGGCGTCGTCGGCCGGCAGCGGCACCGACCTGTTCGCCCGCGTCATCGCCGAACGGCTGGGCAAGCGGCTGGGACAGACCGTGGTGGTGGACAACAAGCCCGGCGCCACCGGCATCATCGGCGTCGATGCCGTCGCCAAGGCGGCGCCCGACGGTTATACGCTGCTGTTTACCTATGCGGCGTCGATCGTCATCAACCATACGCTGCAGCCCAAGCTGCCCTACGACGCGCTGCGCGACCTGGCGCCGGTGGCGCAGGTGGGCGAGGGCGGCAACTTCCTGGTGGTCACGCCGGATTTTCCCGCCCGCAACCTGCGCGAGTTCGTCGCCGCGGTCAAGGCCAGACCCGATGCCTACGACTACGGCTCGTGGGGCATCGGCTCGGGCGGACACCTGACGATGGAGGCGCTGAAGATGCAGGCCGGCCTGCGCATGCGCCACGTCCCGTACAAGGCGGTGGGACAGGTGCTGAACGATCTGCAGGGCGGCATGATCAAGGTGGCCTTCGTCGATACCTCGTCGTCGCTGCCGCTGATCCGCTCCGGCAAGATCCGCGCGCTGGCGATCAGCGGCAGCCGCCGCGGCTCGGTTTCGCCCGAGGTCCCCACCATGCGGGAGCAGGGCTATCCGTTCGATACCAACAGCTGGTACGGCCTGTTCGCGCCCGCCGGCACGCCGGCGCCGATCGTCAGGCGGCTCAACGCCGAAATCAACGGCATGCTGGGCGACCCGCAGATCCGCGAGCGCTTCGCGCTGATGAACATGGCCAATCCGCCCGCGAAGACCAGCGAGGCCTTCGCGGCGACGATCCGCGACGACATCAAGGTATGGGGCGAGATCATCCGGGCCAACGGGGTGACGGTCGACTGAAGGCCGCCCGGCGCCCGCGGGTATGTGTCTTGCGTCGGCAATGGGAAGGGCTGCGGCGCCGCGCTGTCGCGGCAAGCCGCAGGCTGCACCCTCCACCCATTGCAAACGGAGATGCGCATGAAGGACAAATCTTCAGGGATCCCGAATCCCGTGGCCCCGCAGTCCGTCGAGTCGCTGAAGCCGGAAAAGGGCTCGCTGTCGCAGGAACGCAGGCAGAATCCGGCCGCCGAAGCCGACACGCTGCCGTCGGAAAGCAACCCGGCGGGCGGCGGCGCGCAGGGGCAGCAGGGCCAGGGCCAGCAGCAGGGCGGGAAGCCAGGCGAAAAGACCGGAGAAAGGTCCGCAGAACAGTCCGGCAAAAAAACGGGTCCCACGCCAAACGAGGTGATGAACGAGCAGGTATCGCCACCGGACGAGCAGGGCGACCGGATGCAGTCGGACCGGCCGCATATCGGCGGTTGACGTAGCCCTGCGTGCACGAAGCCGCGCCCGCCGTTCAGCCTGGTGCCACAGTGGCCGAGATGAGTAGCGAAGTAGTCCAAATACAGCGTTGTCTACTTTGCTACTCACACGGCTCCGCCGTGGAACCAGCGCCGCGGCGACAGCGGACGGATCTAGGATTCGATGGATGCCGCGCGGCTCCGACCGGCGGCCCGTTTGCGCACCGACATGACCATGGGGTGCTGCTCGAAGTGGGCAAGCAGATTGCTCTTCTGCATGTCGGTGAGCTGCGACGCGACAATCATCTGCGGCCAGTTCTTCACGGCCGCCAGCACGGTACGCTGGATTGCCGCGGCGGCCGGTTTCTCGAGCAGCCGCAGATGTCCGCAAAACTGGCGCAGCATGGCTGGCGACAAGTGCTGATGGCGCCCGCGTGTGCCGTCCGCGGATGGCGGCAACAGCTCCGGTGGCACGATGAAGATGGCATGGCCGGTACGGCGCTGATAGGCGCTGTAGCCGACGATGTCGTAGGCGGGAGACAAGGTCGGTGTGATGCCGTCCCGGTAGATGACGCCCACGTTCTTCAGATGCATGTCCGGGTTGCCAAGCAGCTCGTTGACCGTCATCCGCCGCAGCAGCTCGTGCACTGCCGCCTCTCCCAGAGAGGGTTGCGCCAGCATGATCGCGGCCATCGCGAGATAGCTGTGGCGGTACTTGTCTTCGGGCTCGACAGCCATGATCTGGCCGAAATCCTCCACATGGAAACGTGAGCCGGGCGCCCGGTCGAAACGCGTGACCGCGAGAAAGTTCGTGGCGCCGGTGACGTCGTTGCCGAGGTCGTAGCCATGCTCGACGGCGAGCTTTTCCAGCGGTTCCAGCTTTGCCTCGCAGACATCCACGCCCGCCGCCCGGGCCAGCCGCAACGATAGTTCTTCCAGTTCGGGCAACAGCGGATGACCGACGACGGGCAGCTTGGCGATGATGTGGGTGTCCTGCATCTTTGTGCGGCCCACATAGCGGTCGCCATCCCGGATGACGCCGACCTTCGGCTGCACGCCGGAAACGGAGACGCCATCCTCCATCGGCTCCTCGACGACGCTCATTTCCAGCGAGTCGGCATCCTGCGTCACCAGATGCGCGGCTTCCTGCCGCGTCAGTGTGACGGGCCGCGCGTGGACATTGCCCGGCAAGTCTCTGCCGGTCGCCGCCAGCATCTCGAAATGGTCGTCCGGTTCGCAGCCGCGGACCGCGGCAACATGATCTCGAAACACGCCTTCGGGCAGCAGCCCCTGGAAGAACGGGGGCAGCAGCCAGCCCTTGCGTCTGGATTGCCGGCCGTTGAACACCGGCGCCGAGACATTGGCCCACAAGGCGCGCTGCGTTTCCGGGTCGTCGGCGCGCATCGACAGCGACAGGGTAGGGGCCTTGTCTCCCAGCGCAACGAAGGCGTCGTCCGCGACGAAGCGCAGGATCGGGTTGTCGGTGCCGTACTGAAACAGCAGGCCGACACGCTGTTCGCCGAGATAGATGGCCAAGGTCTTGAGGTTCATTGCGAGCGGTTGGACTTCAGGCGTTGGAGAGCGGCATCGACCACCGATGGAATGGCAGGCTGCGCGGGACCCGCCGCCCCGAACAGCGATCGGGCTTCCCGCGGAACCAACATCAGCTCGAGGCCAAGCCGATCGGCGACGGCCAACAGCGTGGAAACCTTGAAGTCCTGATTCCCTTGCAGAACATGGCTAAGGGTCCGAAAAGTGATTCCGGCGTCATGGGCAAGTCGGGTCTTGCCGTAGCCGACACGTTCGGTCTGGGCGGAGAGGGCGTGGGAAACCTCTTCAATGGTTTTCATTGCACTAAAGTATCATTTTCTTCCATAGAGATACTTTAGTATCGGCGATGAGGGCGGTCAAGACGATAGCAAAGTATCATATTGACACGAAACGATACTTTAGTATCGCTGCGCGCTGTTTAGAAAACCACGATGGCGCTGCTGGCGAGTGGCGGTGGCCTGTTCGCGGACGGGCCGCCGTCCATGAGCGCGCCGACCCCGGCACGTGACCACCGCCGGCATGCCTTCGACTCAAACCGCGGTATGCCCCCCATCGGCCATCACCAGCGCGCCGGTCACGAAGCTTGCCTTGTCGGACGCCAGGAAGGCGATCACCTCGGCGATCTCCTGCGGTTGTGCGGCGCGGCCCAGCAGGTTGTTCTTGCCGTGTTCGGCGAGGAACTCGCGGCCGTTCGGCATCTGGTCATCGAGAATGCCGGTCACGATGTCGCCCGGCCCCACCGCGTTGACGCGGATGCCGTGCTGGCCGTTTTCGGCCGCCAGCACGCGCGTCAGCTGCGCCACCGCGCCCTTGGAGGCGGCATAGGCGCCGATGGTCGGCAGCGCGACCACGCAGGCGTAGGAGCCGACGTTGACGATGGCGCCGCGCCTGGCGGGCACCATCGCGCGCAGCGCTTCGCGGGCGTGCAGGAACATGCCGCGCGCGTTGATCGCAAGGATCTGATCCCATTCGTCGGCGGTCATCTCGGCGACCGTGCGGTTGATGATCCGGGCCGCGTTGTTGACCAGGATGTCGAGCCGGCCGAAGCGCGCGATTGCCGTATCGACGGCGGCGCGGGCGGTGGCTTCCTGCGACACGTCGCCGGTGATGGCGACGATCTCGCCGTCGATCTCCAGTTCCGCAACGGTGTCCTTGATGTCCTCGGCCACCACGCGGGCGCCGCGGCGATGGAGCAGTTCCACGGTCGCGCGTCCGACGCCGCCGGCCGCGCCGGTCACGATGGCGACCCGGCCTTCGAGGTCGCGCTGGCTTTGCTGTGCATTCATTGATCTGAACTCCATACAGTAAAAGAGGAAGGGCCGCGATGGCGACGTTTGACCGTCGATGCCATCGCTTGCCATCACTGTACGAAGTGCGGGCGCGCAAGCCCATGCCGGATCCTATGGCGGGCTTGCCCGATTCTCTGCAGGACTTCCGTGGCCGACTTCCCCGGCGCAGGACCGGCGCAGGACCCGCGCCGCGCTCAAGCGGCGCGTGCCCAATCCACCCGTGTGCGCAGCGCCATCGCTTCCTTCATCATGCGTGCCTCGTCGATCGGGCTGCGGCCGAAAAACCGCTTGAATTCCCGGCTGAACTGCGACGGACTTTCATAGCCGACCTGGCTGGCTGCGACCGACGCATTGATGCCCTGCTGGATCATCAGCATGCGGGCCTTGTGCAACCGCGTGGCCTTGATGTACTGCAGCGGCGAGGTGCCGGTGACCGACTTGAACGCCGCGTGGAAGGCCGCCACGCTCATCGCCGACGCGCTGGCCAGCGTGTCGACCGACAGCGGCTGATCGTAGCCGGCGTGGATCATGCGCAGCGCCTTGCCGATGCGGCCGAAGTTGCTCTGGTAGGCGAGCGACGCGCGCAGGGCCTGGCCCTGCGGGCCGCACAGCACGCGGAAATAGATCTCGCGCAGGATGGCCGGGCCCAGCACCGCCGCCTCCATGTCGGAGGTCAGCGCGTCGAGCAGGCGTACCACGGCGTCGCCCAGCCTGTCGTCGAGCGGGGTCGACTGGATGCCCGATACCTCGGCGGGCCTCGCGTCCGCGTCCCCGGACGCCGATGCCGATGCCGGCGGCGGCACCGACAGCGCCAGCTCGGCCAGCACGCCGAGGTCCACGCGGATCGAGATCGCCAGCATCGGCTCGTCGGGCGAGGCCTCGGTCTGCGACTCGAACGGGATCGGCAGCGACAGCACCAGGAAATGCTGGGCGTCGTAGACGAACTCGCGTCCCGCGAAGAAACCGCGCTTGCGCCCGCTGCACAGCACGATGATGCAGGGGTCGTAGAGCACCGGCGTGCGCGGCAGCGGGCCGTTGGCGCGCAGGAACTTGACCGCGTCGAGCGCGGACATCGTGTATCCCTCGGCCGGCGCGAGGCGGCCGATCAGTGCCGCCATCCGTTCTTCGCGCTGGCGGCGGGACTGCTCGGACCCGGATGGTTGTGGCGGCGTTGGCATCGAAGCGGCGGTGACGGTCATGGTCGGCGGGGACGATGGCATGGAGGCGTACAGGGGACGCCGGGATGCGCGCCAGTGTAGCGCGCGCTCGCCCGGCGGCGGCCGTGCGGGGCCGCAGGGCCGGGCCGCTTTGGAGAATCAGGCAAGCGCTCCCGAGTTTTGATCTAACCGGCGCCGGGGCCCGCTGCCTACCATGGCAGCCATTCACCCCAACCTGAAGGAGTTCCGCATGAGCAAGACCTGGCTGATCACCGGCGCGGCGCGTGGCATCGGCGCCTGCATCGCGAAGGCGGCGCTGGCCGCCGGCGACCATGTCGTCGCGACGGGACGCGATCCGCGGCGCATCGAGCAGGCGCTGGCGGAGCATGGCGAGCGCCTGCTGGCATTGCGGCTCGATGTCACCGAACCGGCGCAGGCGCGCGATGCGGTCGACCGCGCCGTGGCGACATTCGGGCGCATCGACGTGCTTGTCAATAACGCCGGTTATGGCCAGCTCGGCATGTTCGAGGAGAACAGTGCCGACGAGGTCGTGCGGCAGTTCGATACCAATGTCCATGGCACGCTGCACGTCACGCGCGCGGTGCTGCCGGTAATGCGGCGCCAGCGCGCCGGCCGCATCTTCAATCTGTCGTCGATCGGCGGCATGGTCGGCTTCGAAGGCGCGTCGATCTATTGCGCAGCCAAGTTCGCGGTGGAGGGCTTCTCCGAGTCGCTGGCGCTGGAGGTGGCGCGTTTCGGCATCCAGGTCACCATCGTGCAACCGGGATTTTTCCGCACCGATTTCCTCGATGGCTCGTCGGTACGTTATGGCGCCGAGGCGATTCCCGACTATGCGTCGGCATCGGCGGCGCTGCGCGGCGGCTACGACGACTACAGCCACCGGCAGCCGGGCGACCCCGACAAGCTGGCGCGGGCCATCGTCGAACTGGCCGGCGTGCCGCAGGCGCCGTTGCGCTTTGCGGCCGGTACCGATGCATTGGGCTATATCGGCGGCAAACTGGACGCGGCGCGCGCCGAACTCGAGCAATGGAAGGCGCTGTCGGCTTCGACCGACCATGCGGCCCAGGCGGCGTAGCCCTGTTTGGTGACGTGGCTCTGCCGCGTCGTTGACGCGCCATCGCCAACGCACCGACCGCGGCCGTGCGGCCCCGGGCGCCGGGCACGAACGAACGCCCCTCTCCCGCGAGCAGGAGAGGGGCCGAGGAGAGGGGGGAAGGGGTGCCGGCGGGACCGCCAGCGTTCGAGGCTTGCTGCGGAACTTACTGCGGTGCGCTCGCGCCGGTGCGCGTATCGGTGCTGCCGCCCGAGCCCGCGGCTGCGCCGGTGCCCGTGCCCGTGCCGGTCGAGCCGGCGGTGCCGGTGCCGGTGGTGCCGGTCGCGCCGGTGGTGCCCGATCCGGTGGTGCCGGTCGTCGTGTCGGCCGAGCCCGTGGTGCCGCTCGTGCCGGTGCCGGTCGAACCGGTGGTGCCGCCGGTGCCCGTGCCGGTGCCCGCGCTGCCGGTGGTGTCGCTCGGGACCGGGCCCATCGGCGCGCTGGCCGCGCTGCTGTCGGTGGTGGCGGCATCGTCGCCGCCGCGGTTACAGCCGGCCACCAGGCCGCCCAGCATGGCGACGCTCAAGGTTGCAACGGAAATCCAGTTTCGCTTCGTCATGGTATGGCTCCTATAGTCGTCCCCCATCGGAGGAAGGCAACGGCCGTACCAGGGCCGCCGAAGCGCCACCTCGCGTGATCCCGGCGTGGCCTTGCCACGCTTCTTGCATCGGGTGCGGTTTTTCGAGGAGCGCACCGATGACCAAACCCTTCACGCCCATGCGGCGCACGCTTCTGAAAGCCCTCGGGGCCGGATTGCCGGCTGGAGCCGCCGCAACGGGACTGGTCGGCGACAGCGCGCTGGCGGCGCCGCCGGGCCCGGCCAGCGCGGCGGCGAACAAAGCCGGTGGTGTGTCCCATTTTTTCAATGCACGCGAAAGAATTACCGTGGATGCCATCGTTGCGCGGCTGATCCCGAACGACGAATTGGGACCGGGCGCACGCGAGGCGGGCGTGACCGATTTCCTGGACCGGCAACTGGGCGGGGCCTGGGGCAGCGGGGATCATTTCTATCGGCATGGGCCCTTTCAGGCCGGCACACCCGAGCAGGGCTACCAGCTCGCGCTGACGCCGGCGCAGGCATTTCGCGCGGGTTTGGCCGCGGTCGACGAGGTCAGCGCGAAGCAGCATGGCGGCAAATCGTTCGCGCAATTGCAGCCGCGCGAACAGGACGCGTTGCTGACGGCGCTGGAGAAGGGCGAGATCGACCTGGGCGCGCTGCCTGGCAAGGTCTTCTTCCAGATGCTGCTCGACGGCACCATGGAGGGATTCTTCGGCGATCCGATCCACGGCGGCAATCGGAACATGGCAGGGTGGAAGCTCGTCGGCTTTCCCGGCGTCTACGCCAGCTATTCGAACGATATCGAGCGCCATGGCGTGGCCTATATCCGGCCGCCGATGTCGATCGCGATGGCGCGCGCCTCGGGGCACGGCAGCATGCACGGGGCTGGCCATGCAAGCCCGCACGGCGCCTCGCCTGCCAAGGCCGCACCGGCACCGAAGGGAGGGCGGCCATGAGCAAGACCCTCGAACGTGTCGATGCGGTGATCGTCGGCGGCGGCTGGACCGGCTCGATCATCGGCAAGGAACTGGCCGCGGCGGGGCAGCGCGTGGTGATGCTCGAACGCGGCGAGCCGCGCTGGCCCTCGCCCGACTTCCAGGCCCCGACGGTCCATGACGAGCTGCGCTATACGCGGCGGCACGCGCTGCATCAGAACACCGCGACGGAGACCTTCACCTTCCGCAACGACACCAGCCAGACCGCCTTGCCGATGCGGCGCTGGCAGTTCGCCTACCCCGGCACGCATCTGGGCGGCTCGGGCAACCACTGGTCGGGCGCCTACTATCGCTTCGATCCGACCGACTTCAAGCTGCGCAGCCACTACGAGCGCCGCTACGGCAAGGGCATCTTCGCGGCCGACCTGACCGCGCAGGACTGGCCGCTGACCTACGACGAGCTCGAACCCTACTACGACCGCTTCGACTATCTGATCGGCGCCTCGGGCTTCGCCGGCAATCTGAAGGGCAAGATCCAGCCCGGCGGCAATCCGTTCGAGCCGTGGCGCTCGCGGCCGTATCCGAATCCGCCGATGAAGGTCGCGCACGCCTCGGCGCTGTTCGGCGAGGCCGCCGCCAGGCTCGGCTATCACCCCTACATCCAGCCGTCGGCGCTGTCGACGCGGCCCTATACCAATACCGAAGGGCTGCCGATGAGCGCCTGCGTCTACTGCGGCTTCTGCTCGAACTTCGGCTGCGAGCATTTCGCCAAGGCTTCGCCGCAGGTCTGCATCCTGCCGGCGGCGATGAAGCTCGATACCTTCGCGCTGCGCACCGGTGCGCAGGTGCTGCGCGTCGAGCTCGACAAGGACCGCAAGCTCGCGCGTGGCGTCACCTATGTCGATGGCAGCGGGCAGCAGTTCTTCCAGCCGGCCGACATGGTGTTCCTGTGCGCGTTCAGCGTGCACAACGTGCGGCTGCTGTTGCTGTCGGGCATCGGCAAGCCTTACGACCCGGCCACCGGCCAGGGCGTGGTCGGGCGCAACTACACGCACCAGACCACGTCCGGCGTCAATCTGTTCTTCGACGAGAAGACCCACATCAACCCGTTCATGGGCGCGGGCGCGGCGGCGGTGACGATCGACGATTTCAGCGCCGACAACTTCGATCACGGACCGCTGGGCTTCGTCGGCGGCGGCTATATCCAGATCCAGGTGGTCAGCGGCGCGCCGATCGGCTACCACCCGACGCCCAGGGGCACGCCGGCCTGGGGCAGCGAATGGAAGAAGGCGGTGCGCCGCTACTACAACCATTCGGCGTCGATCACGATCACCGGCTCGGCGATGCCGACGCGCGGCGGCTACCTGTCGCTCGATCCGACCTATCGCGATGCCTGGGGCCAACCGCTGCTGCGCATCACCTACGATCTGCCGGACAACGACATCAAGCTGTCGGCCTTCCTGACCGAGAAGGGCGACCGGATCGGCAAGGCGATGCGCGGGGTGGTCGCCACCGAGCCTGGCCCGCGCAAGCGGCCGTTTACCGCGACCAGCTATCAGTCGACGCACCTGAACGGCGGCGCGGCGATGGGCAGCGATCCCTCCAACAGCGTGGTCAACCGCTTCGGCCAATGCTGGGACGTGCCCAATGTGTTCGTCACCGGGGCCTGCCTGTTTCCGCAGAACTCGAACTTCAATCCGACCGGCACGGTCGGCGCCACCGCGTACTGGATCGTCGACGCGGTCAAGCGCGACTATGTCAAGGCGCCAGGGAAGCTGATCGCATGAACACGCCGAACGAAGTGGAAGCCGGGCGCAATCGCGCGACCTGGTGGGTCGGTGCCCTGGTGCTCGGCATCGGCGCCTTTCCGCTGTATGCGCTGCTGTTCCAGGTCTGGCCCGACCTGTTCGCGCCGGAGCCTGGGCCGCGCCAGGCCGCCTCGGCCGGTGGAGCGGGGCAGGCCCCGGCACCCGCTGCGGCGTCGGCACCCGTGGCCGCAGCCAGCGAGGCGGTGGTGCGGCGCGCGACGGATTTCCTGCCGAAGGAACCGGCGTGGTCGCAGGCGTTGCGGGCGTCCGGACAGGAAGCCGACAAGCGGGGCGCGACGATCGCCGCCAGCGGCAATGGCGCGGGAGCGGTGGCCTGCGTGTCGTGCCACGCGGCGGGCGGAACGCCCGGAGCCGCGGGCGCCGCGGTGCCCGCCGGCGCCTTTCCGTCGCTGGTCGGCATGCCCGCCGAATATCTGGCCAAGCAGCTGTTCGATTATCGCGACGGCCGTCGGGTCGATCCGGTGATGGCGCCGATCGCCAAGGCGCTCAAGGACGACGAGGTTGCCGCGGTGGCCCGCTACTACGCGAGCCAGCCGGCGCCGTCGTCGACGCTGGCCGGCGATGGCAAATCCGGCCAGTCGGCCGCGCTGACGTTGCACGCGGCCGGCGACAACGGCCGGGCCCTGCCGGCCTGCGCCAACTGCCATGGTGTCGAGGGCGAGGGCCAGGGATTCCTGTTGCCGCGGCTGACCGGGCAGCCGGCCGACTATCTGGCCAGGCAGCTCGATGCCTTCCGCACCGGCAGCCGCCACAACGACGACGATGGCGCGATGCGCGGCATCGCACAGCGGCTGGGCGAGGCGGACGCTCGCGCGCTGGCGAGCTTCTACGCGCAGGGTGGGGCGCGCTAACGATGCGGCGGCGATGCGCCGGCGTCGAGCAGGGCGGCGCGCTCAGCCGCCGACCGACACGCCGCAGGCCACACGCCACGCCGCCGGTTCGGTGATCTCGTTGGCGGCCTTTGCCGCGGCGGACGCGGGCACGCCGCCGGCATGGACGGCGTGGTGGGTTGCGGCATTCGCCGGTGCATTCGCCGAACCATTCGCCAAACCATTCGCTGCGGCATTCGCACCAACCCCCGCGCCTGCACCCGCCCGAATCACCCGGTTGCGCCCTTCGCGCTTGGCGCGATAAAGCGCACGGTCGGCCGCGTCGAACAGCTGCTCCCAGCTGCGGCGCGCATCGCCGGCGTCCTCGGCCTGCGCGATGCCGATGCTGACGCTGGCATGTCCGCCGATTTCCTCCGGCAGCGCGATGCCGGCGATCCGGGCCCGAATCCGTTCGGCCAGCAGCACCGCTTCCTCTTCGCCGGTGTTCGGGCACAGCAGGCAGAACTCCTCGCCGCCGAAGCGTGCCGCGACGTCGCTGGAGCGGCAGGCGCGGCGCAGCGTCTCGGCGATGTGCTTGAGCACCTGGTCGCCCGCCTGGTGGCCCGCGCGGTCATTGACCTGCTTGAAGCGATCGACGTCGATCACCAGGCAGGATAGCGGCTTGCCGGTACGCCCGGCCTCCGCCGCCAGCGTCATCGCGGCGTCGTCGAGCGCGCCCCGATGGAACAGCCCGGTCAGCGAATCGAGGCGGGCGCGCGCGCGCTGTTCGGCCAGCTGGCGCTCCGCGCTCAGCAGCGTGAAACCGACCACGCCGGACAGCACCGCGATCAGCATCAGCAGCAGCGGCGCCTGCGCCAGCATGCCGGGTTCTTCGGGCCCGACCGGGCTCCAGGCGCCGGCGCCGCCGGCGGCCAGCGCCAGCGCAAGGCACAGGCCCTGCGCGATCAGTTGCGCGCAGCAGGCCACCCACACCAGCACATGGCCGATCGTATGCGAGCGGCGTTCGCGGTTGAGCAGGCGCAGCGCCTGCCAGACAACCAGCGCGGTGATCGCATGGCCGAGCGTGCGGATTGCGCGCTCGGCCATCACGGCATCCTGCACCGTGGCGATCAGCGCCATCAGCGCCACCGAAGCGACGCCGCCGGCGACCATCGCGCGCAGATGATGCGGGGCCATCGCCATGCCGCTCGCGGACAGGCCGCGCACCAGCATCAATTGCGCGCCGAGGCACAGCGCCTGCGCCAGCACCGCCCACAGCGGGGCAGGGGCGATCGCGCCGAGTGCGAGCGCCATGCCGCCCAGCG
Source organism: Cupriavidus gilardii (assembly GCF_013347325.1). Classification (NCBI taxonomy): domain Bacteria; kingdom Pseudomonadati; phylum Pseudomonadota; class Betaproteobacteria; order Burkholderiales; family Burkholderiaceae; genus Cupriavidus; species Cupriavidus gilardii. The sequence goes on from NZ_CP054624.1 coordinate 905,204, forward strand.
AGGCGAAGGCATGGGCGTCGGTCCAGCGTGCACGGTGGCCGGCGTGCGCGGCGCCGTAGCGAAGGCCGATCGAGATGCCCAGCGTGCTGGCGAACAGCACCAGCAAGGTCAGATAGGCAGTGGGTAAATCCGGCGACATGCAATCGTCTCCCTGTGGGCGCGCGGCGGCACCGCGACACCGTTGGTGTAAGGCAATGCGCGCCCGGCCATGGCCGGTGCGGCGCGAATACTTGTCAGAGAGCTTGACCCGGATGACGCCGTCGACATTCCCGAAGCTGCGGTCCCTGGTATGGCTCTGTGTTGCCGGTACGCCGGCAGGCGCAGCCTGATCCCAGTTGCAGTGGCGACCGCGATTGCAACCGCAATCCCGATCCCGATCCCGATCCCGATTCCAATCGCGCAGCGAGGCCGCGCATCGAGGCACGGCCTGTGATTTTTTTCATGATGGTGATTCTACTGATTGCGTCGAATGGCGCGTGTGCGGCATGCCACGTTTGACAATTGTTGACATTCCCTTTTTGTACCGTTCGCTAGGATTCGGCTCGTAGTTACAAATTGATATCCGGGCCGGGGGGAGCGACGACGCCGCGTCGTCGAGGCAATGAAAACGGGGAAGTCATGGGGAAGCAACAGGCGGCGCGCGTCACGCCGCTGAAGTCAGGGGCAATCGCTCCCGCGCGCGAACGTCTGCTGCCTCCGGCGTTCGCCATCGGCATTGCCGCCGCGATGGGGCTCTGCCTTGCGCTGATGTTTCCGCGCGAGCCGCTGCGCGAACGACTGCTTGGCGAAGGCGGGCAAGGCGGCCGTGCCCTGGATGGCCCGGCGCTCGCCTATATGGAAGCGTGGCTGCGCGTGTCGCCGCCGGATGCCGCGCTGATCGCGGAGCTGGCGGAGCAGCTTGCGCGCGACGGCAGGCTGGACGACGCGCAGACGCTGCTGGCACGGATGCATGGCGCCAGCGGCGAGGCCGCGCTGCCGATGCTGCGCGCGCGGCTCGATATCGCGCGCCAGCGGGCCAATGCCGCCGCGTCCGATCCGCCGGCGCGCGAGCGCTATCGGTCCGAGCTGCGCACGCTGCTGCGGCAGGCCGCGCGAATGCCGGCGCCTGCGTCGGACCTGATCGCTTTCGCCGCGCAAGCCCGCGCGCTCGGCGCCGACGACCTGGAACTGGCCTTCTACCGCGCGCTGGCGTGCCCGCAGCCCGAACATGCCGCGATTGCCCGATATCGCGCGCGGGCGGTTCCGCTGCGGTCCGAGTGGCGCGAGGACACACGGCCGCCGCCGCGGGTGCGCGGTTGATGCGGCCGAATCTGACAGCCCGGCCGGGCTGTATCTGGAGAAGTGAATGACTGCAACGGCGATGGGCGACCGGCGCGCGGCTGCGGGCAGCATCGCCGCGGCCCGCCGGGCGGACGACGTCCGTGCGGCATGGCTGGCGCCCGCGATGGGGAAGGCCGGTACCCGCACCGCGATGCTGGAACTGATCGTGCTGATGACCGCGGCGATGGCGCTCGGCTATGCGGCGATGCCCGGCAACCCGCTGCTGCTCGACCTGGGGTTCCCCTGGGCCTGGCTGCTGCCGCTGGTACTGGCGCTGCGCTACGGCACGCTGGCAGGCATCGGCGCGGCGCTGATGCTGCTTGCCGGCTGGTTGCTGTTCCACCAGATTGGCGCTCAGCCCGGCGCGTTTCCGCGGCCGTTCTTCATCGGCGGCACGCTGCTGGTGCTGCTGGCCGGCCAGTTCGGCGATGTCTGCGCGAGCCGGCTGGCGCGCCAGCGCTCGATTCACCGCTATCTCGACGAGCGGCTGACCGCGCTGACCAGGCAGCACTACCTGCTGCGGATCTCGCATGCCCGTCTCGAAAACGATCTGCTGGCAAAGCCGGCGACATTGCGCGATACGCTGGCCCAGCTGCGCGCGGCGACCGCGGAACAGGCGGCCGCGGTAGCGGAGCGCGCCGAGCCGCAGCACGGATCGGCGCATCGCGGCGAGCGCTCGCCGGCGGGGTCTCTGACCGCCGCTGCGCCGATGCTGCAACTGGCCGCGCAGGCCTGCCAGCTCGAGGCCGCCGCGCTGTATCGCTGCGACGGCGAGCGGGTGCTGTCGGAAGCCGTGGCGACCGTCGGGCCCGGCTGCGGGCTCGATGACCGCGATCCGCTGCTGCGTCGCTGCCTGCAAAGCCGGCAGCTGGTGCATCGCCGCACCGACGGGGGCGACGGCATGTCGAGCCGCTATCTGGCGGTGGCGCCGGTATTGTCGGGCCCCGACCGGCTGCTCGGCGTGCTGGTGATCGAACGGATGCCGTTCCTCGCGCTGCATCACGACAATCTCGCGCTGCTGCTGGCGCTGCTCGGCTACTACGCCGACGGGGTCGAGCATGCCGCGGCGGCCCGCGCGGTCGAAGATGCGCTGCCCGGCTGCCCGCACGATTTCGCGCTCGACTATGCGCGGCTGGCACGGCTGCGGCGCGACGCCGGCATTCCGAGCACCGTGATCGCGCTGGCCTTCGGCACCGACGAGCACAGCGCCGACTGGTTCGAGCAAGCCGTACGCAGCCATCGCGCGCTGGACCTGGCGTGGGCGTGCGACGGCGGTACGCACCGCGCGCTGATGACGCTGATGCCGCTGGCCGATACCGACGCGGCTTCCGGCTATCTGCTGCGGATCGAACGGATGCTGCAGGCCCAGTTCGGCATCGATTTCGAACAGGGGCGGATCGGCGTCCATACGCTGCCGGTGCCAGCCGATGGCGATCCCGAAGCGCTGCGGCGCCTGCTGGGACGTTGCGGCGGCGGCCCCGCGGGCGGCCGCTCGGGGAACGGCCGCGATGCTTGAGGGCCTGCTCGTTCTGGCCGGCGTCGCGGTCCAGCTGGGTGCGCTGGCGGCGCTGCTGCAAGGCGACGGCGCCAGCGCCGCGCTGCTGGCGTATCTGGCCTTGCAGACGCTGGCCGCCGCGCTGATGGCCTTGCCGCTGCGGCGTCTGCTGTCGCGTCGCGTCCGCGTGCCGCTGGGCGCGACGCTGCCGTATCTGTTCGCAGCCGGTGCCTTCGTTCCGTTCGGCGGTGCGCTCGTTGCCCTGTATGTCGTGCTGCCGGCGATGCTGGCCGACATGGCGCCGTCCGCATGGCGGTCTCGTGCCCGCGCCGCGCAAGGCATGGCGCTGGTGGCGCTGCCCGACTTTGCCTCCGGCCCGATGTCCCGCGTTGCGCCGGGGACCGACAGCGACCGATCCGCCGATGCCGCGCTCGGGCGCGGACCCGGAACCGCCGACGCCGCGCACGTGCATCGGCTGACCGCGCTGGCCGCGCTGCAGGACATGCCGGCCCGCCACGTCAGTCCACTGCTGCGCGCATTGCTCGACGACGACGTCGAGGACGTCAGGCTGCTCGCCTACGGCATGCTCGATGCGGCCGAGCAGCGGCTGACGCGCCGGATCCTGCAGGCGCGCGAGCGCCTGAACGCGCTCGGCGACGGCGATGCGGCCGGTCGCGCCGCCGCGCACGAACAGCTGGCGCAGCTGCACTGGGAACTGGTCTATCAGGACCTCGTCCAGGGCGACGTGCGCAGCCACACGCTGGCGCAGGCCGACCTTCACGCGCAGGCCGCGCTGCAGGCGCTGTCCGAGGCGCCGGGCGCGACGGCCCTGTACGTCCCGGCCGCCGACGGTTCCGGGGTGGCAAGCCCCGCGGCCGGCCTGTGGCAGTTGCGCGGCCGGCTGGCGCTGGCGCGCCGCGATCCAGCCGCCGCGCGCGCGGCGCTGCAGCGCGCCACCGCGCTGGGGTTCCCGCGCCAGCGTGCGCTGCCGCTGCTGGCCGAGGCCGCTTACCTCGATGGCGATTTCGCCGCGGTGGCAACGGCGATGCGCAGCCTGCGCCAGGCCGCGGCGCTGCCCGCGGCGCCGCAGCTTCAGCCCTTGCTGCGCTACTGGACATCATGATCGCGACCATGCCCCACATGCCGAACGCGGCCTTGCCGGCTTCCATCTCGGCCCCCCGCGACACCTCGCGGCCAGCGGCAGTCGATGTCGCGCTGCTGCTCGAGGGCGGCCATCCGTTCGCGAGAACCGGCGCACCGGGCTGGGCCGAGCGGATGATCCGGGCGTTTCCGCAGACCACCTTTGCCATCGTGCTGCTCGCCGACCGTCCGGCGGGCAGCGGCGAGATGGTGGATGCGTTGCCGGACAACGTGCGTCATCTGCAGATGCATTTGCTGCACGATGAGGATCCGGCCGACGCGATGCCACGGCATCGGGCCGACGAACAGGCCTTTGCCGAGGCGGCGCGGTGGCACGATCTGCTGCGCCAGCGCGGCTACGGCGGCAACCGAGGCGGCGCAGGCCATGGCCACGCGGGCGGCCACGCGCAGGCCGGTGCCGCGCTGCGCGCGCTGATCGAAGAGCTCGGCGACGACGGCCGGCTGTCGGAGCACGCCTTCCTGCACAGCCGGGCCGCCTGGGACACCATCGTCGAGCAGTACCGCCGCTACTGTACCGACGTCCCGTTCTCCGACTACATCTGGACCGTGCGCGCGATCCATCGGCCGCTGTGGCGGCTGGCCCGGATCGCGGCGACATTGATGCCGGCGCGCGTCTACCACGCGGCATCGACCGGCTATGCGGGCTTGCTGGGGGCGATGCTGCGCTACCGGCACGACCGTCCGCTGCTGGTGTCGCAGCATGCCGCGCGGACGCGGGAACATGGCAACGATCCCGGCTATTGCCGCGACCTGTCGCTGCGCTTCTTCGCATCGCTGGGCCGCGTCTGCTACGACGCCGCTGACGAGATCGTCGCGCTGTACGAGGGCAATCGCCGCCGCCAGGTGCAGGACGGCGCGCCGGCCAGCCGCACGCGCACGATCCCGGACGGCATCGATCTGCCCGCGCTGGCGCCGTTGCGCGCGCGGCGTCCACCGCAAGTGCCGCAGGTCCTGTGTCTGGCCGGCGGGCTGGTGCCGCGCAAGGACGTCAAGACCTTCATCCGCGCGATGCTGACCGTGGTCAGGCACTGTCCCGATGCGCAGGGCTGGATCGCCGGGCCCGAGGACGAGGACGCCGACTATGCGCGCGAATGCCGCGCCCTCGTGCAAAGCCTGGGGCTGGCCGGCAACGTGCATTTTTTCGGCGCTCGGCCCGTCGGCGAACTGCTGCCGCAGGTTGGCGTGCTGGTGCTGAGCTCGATCAGCGAGGCGCTGCCGCTGCCGGTGCTGGAAGCCTTCGCCGCCGGCGTGCCGTGCGTGGTCACCGACGTCGGCGCGTGCCGCGAACTGATCGACGGCGTCGGCGACGAGGACATGGCGCTGGGCGTCGCGGGCGCTGTCGTGCGGATCGGCGACGCGGCCGCGCTGGCGCGCGAAGCGGTCGCGCTGCTCGGCGATGGCCAGCGCTGGCGCGCCGCGCAGCGCGCGGCCATCGTGCGCGCGGAGCGCTATTACACGCAGCATGCGACGCTGGCCAGCTACCGCCAGCTGTACCAGCACCTGGCCGCGAAGCCGCACGCCGATGCCGGCGCACGAGGCGGCGTCGGCCGTCCGGTGCTGCCGGCCACGCCGCCGGCGGCCGAACGGCAGCCGGCCGGCCGTTGCCCGTTTGCCGGAGCGCCATGATGGTGGACCTGTCCTTCTTCGTCCGCGGCATTCGCGACCGCAACCGTGTCGGCGGCACGCTGCAGGCCTACGGCTTCGCCGGCGTGCTGGCCTGCGGCGCCGTGGCGCTGGCGATCGCCGGCCTGTTGCAGATCGCCATGCGCGCAATGGCGGCCGGACTGCCGGCAGCGTTGCCGTCCGCGCTGGCGGTGCAGTTCGAGGTATCGGCGACCTGCCTGATCGCCGCGAGCCTGATCCTGACCGGACCGCTGCAGCTTCATCTGGTGCGCTTCGCCGCCGAGCGCCTGGCCGAAGGGCGCGGCGAACTGGTGCTCCCCGGCGTGCGTGCGGTGGGGCTGGTCGTCACCGTGCTCGCGGGAATATCTGGCCTCGCGTGCCTGCTGTGGGCCTTTCCGCAGCAGTCGGCGCTGTACCGCGCGCTGATGCTGGCCGGCTTCGTGCTGATGTGCCATGCCTGGATCGCCGTGGCCTTCCTGGCGGGCATGAAACGGTACGGCACGATCGCCTGCGCCTTCGTCGCCGGCATTGCGGCGGCTTCCGTCGCGGCGCTCGCGTTGCGCGGCTTCGGCGTGGAAGGATTGCTGGGCGGCTTCGCGATCGGCGTGCTGGTGCTGTGGGCCGGCACCGCGATGCCGATCCATCGGCACCATCGCAGCCGGCGCCTGCTGTCCTTCGCGGTGTTCGCGCGCCGTCATCGCTATCCGAGCCTGATCGCGATCGGGCTGCTGTATCCGCTCGCCCTCTGGATCGACAAGCTGCAGTTCTGGTACCACGCGGGCACGGGCCAGCCCGTCGTCGGTCCGCTGCATGCGTCCGCGATCTACGACATTCCGGTGTTTCTGGCCCACCTCGCCGTGGTGCCGGCCATGTCCGTGTTCCTGCTGCGGATCGAGCGGGATTTCGTCGCCCATTACGATGCCTTCGCCGAGGCGGTGCGCGGCGGCGGCTCGCTGCAGCGTATCGAGGAGTCGCGCAATGCGATGGTGCGGGCCGTGCGGATGGGGCTGTACGAGATCGTCAAGGCGCTGGCGATCGCGGCGCTGCTGCTGTTCGCGCTCGGCCGGCCGCTGCTGGCGCTGTTCGGCATGACGCAGCTGTACCTGCCGCTGCTGCATGTCGACATGGTCGCCGCGGGCCTGCAGGTGGTGCTGCTTGCCACGCTGAGCCTGTATTTCTATCTGGACCGACGCCGCGAGGTGTTGCTGCTCGGCGCGGCGCTGCTGGCATTGAACGCAGGGCTGACGCATCTGACGCTGGCGCTCGGGCCGGCCTGGTACGGCTATGGCTTCGCGTTCGCGGTGCTGATCGTGGTGGCGATCGCACTGGTGCTGCTGGACCGCCGGCTCGAGCGCCTGGAATACGAAACCTTTATGTTGCAGTAATGCGAATCGGGCGGTCTCCAGTGCGCGATCGCCGACGAGTATGGTGACCGACCCTTTACAATTCGACACATTCTATTGAGAAGTCCATCAAGTCGCGCTTGCCGGAGTTGCCGTGCGGCCGGACGCGAACGGACCTGTAACCGGGAAGAACATGAACATCGCATCGGTCGAAGACGATCCGAGCCAGGCCGAGCTGATCCAGCAGATCCTGATCAGCGCCGGGCATACCTGCGACAGCTATTCGGGCGGCAAGGCGTTTCTGCGCGCGATGCGCGAGCGCTCGTACGATCTTCTGGTCATGGACTGGCAGCTGCCCGACATCAGCGGCTATGACGTGGTGACGCACGTCCGGCTGCATTCGGGGCAATACCCGCCGATCCTGTTCCTGACCAGCCGGTCGCTGGAAGAGGACATCGTGATGGGACTGGCCGGCGGCGCCGACGACTACATGATCAAGCCGGTGCGCAGGGGCGAATTGCTGGCGCGCGTGGGCGCGCTGCTGCGCCGGACCTATCCTTCGGCCCAGGCCAACGAGGCCATCGTGGTGGGCGCCTACCGGCTCGACCCGGTGGCGCGCACCGCCAGCCTGAACGGCGTCGAGGTCGATATCGCGCCGCGCGAATTCGATCTCGCGCTCTATCTGTTCCGCAACATGGATCGGCTGCTGGCGCGCGACGTCGTCGAGCAGGCGGTCTGGGGGCGTTCGCTCGGCGCGAGTTCGCGCACGCTCGATACCCATCTGTCGCGGCTGCGCATCAAGCTCGGCCTGCGGCCGGAGAACGGCGTGCGGCTCGCGTCCGTGTACTCCTACGGCTATCGTTTCGAGCGCTGCGCGGAGCAGGCCGATGGCGCGTAAGGGTGGCAGGGCCGCGGCCGCCGCTGTAGCGGCTGCGGGCAGGGCGGTCGTTGCCGCGTGCACGCTGCTGGCCTTCGCGCCGGCGCAGGCGGGCCCGGCCGGCGCCGACGGCGAATATTTCGTGCATCAGGTGGAACCGGGCGATACGTTGTTCTGGGTCGCGCAGCGCTATACCGGCCGCGCCGACGTCTGGCGCGAGCTGCAGGCGCTGAACCGCGTCGCCGATCCGTATCGGCTGCCGATCGGTACCCAGGTCCGCATTCCGCTCGCGCGCATTCCGGTGACCGTCACCAGCGCGCGCGTGGTGTCCGTGGTCGGACAGGCCGATGCCAACGGCGCGGCGCTGCGGCCGGGCATGCGCGTCGACGAGGCGGCCTGGCTGCAGACGGGCGCCGATGGCCTGGTGACCTTCGAGCTGACCGACGGCACCCGCGTCGCGATGCCGCCGGCCACGCGGCTGCAGGTCAAGCGCCTGCGGGTGTTCGCGGGCACGGGGCTGGGCGACACCGTGATGGAAGTCGAGCGAGGCGGTATCGAGTCGCGCGTCGCACCGGGCGGGACCGGCGTGGGCCGCTTCGAGATCCGCACGCCGATGATGGTCACCGGCGTGCGCGGCACCCGCTACGCGGTCGATGCGGGCCAGCCCGGCGAACCCGGCCGCCGTGCCAACAGCAGCGCGGTGCTCGAGGGAACCGTGGCGGTGCGGGCGCAGCGCGCCAAGCGGACCGTGACCGCCGGCCACGGCATCGCCATCGGCAGCACGGGCGACGCGGCGGTGCACACGCTGCTGGCGGCGCCGACGTTGAGGGCGGTGCCGGCCGAGCCGATCTACGCCAGCCACGCCGAAGTGGGCTGGCAGCCGGTCAAGGGCGCAATCGGCTACCTGGTCCGTGTCACGCGCGATGCCGAGCGTACCGAAGCGGTATTCGCCAGCACCGTCACGCCGCCGGCCGCGGCGCTGACCGGCTTGCCCGATGGGGCCGCCTATCTCGAGGTGCGCGCGATCGATCGCAACCGCATTCCGGGCAACGCCGCGATCGCGCCGCTGACCGTGCGGCTCAACCCGCCGGCGCCCTATACGGTCGAGCCGGCGCCGCGCAGCACGGTGCATGGCGCAGCGGTGCATCTGCAATGGGCGGCGGTCGACAACGCCGCCGAGTACCGCTTCGAAATCGCCTCGGACGAGAAATTCGGCACGCCGGCCGCGCAGGGCAGCACCCGCGAGGCGGGCACGCAGCAGACGCTGGCGCCGGGCGACTGGTGGTGGCGCGTGCGTTCGATCGATGCCAAGGGGCAGCCCGGGCCGTGGAGCGCGCCGGTGCCGTTCCGTATCCTGCCGCCGGCGCCGGGCGTCGCCGTGGTCGAGGACAACGGCGGCGCGTTGCGCGTGCGCTGGGGCGCGGCCGGACAGCCGGAGGCATTCGCGCCGCAGGCCTATCGGCTGCAGCTGGCCGAGGAGCCGGGTTTTGCCCGCCCGCTGCAGGACCAGCGCATCGAGGCGGACGCCGCGGCGCTGCCGCGTCCGCCGGCCGGCGTCTACTACGTGCGGGTTGCACGCATCGAGCGCGATGGCAGCGAGTCGCCGTTCTCGGCGGCGCAGCGCATCGAGATCCACGAGCATCTGCGCGACGGCACGGGGGCTCCGATCGGTACTGCCAGCGGCAGTGTGCGCCGTGGCGGATAGCCGTTTTCGCCTGCCCCAGTTGCGCACGGCCGCGGGCAGCGGCCTGATCGCCGGCTTTCATCGGCGCACGCTGATCGAATGGCTGGCACTGACCATGCTGGTGATGGTGCTGGCCGCGGTGCGCGCGGACTTCGGCGCGAGCCAGCGCCTGGACCTCGCGGTCTACGACATCGGCATCGCCGCGCAGCAGCACGCGCCGCGCGACGACATCCTGATCGTCTCGATCGACGATGAATCGCTGTCCGCGGTGGGCCGCTGGCCATGGCGCCGTTCGCTGCTGGCCGGGCTGGTCGATCGGCTGGCCGACGGCGGCGCGCGCGCGATCGGGCTCGACGTGCTGCTGGTCGAGCCGGACTGGCGCCATCCCGAGGACGACGAGGCGCTGGCGGTCAGCATGGCCCGCGCCGGCAACGTGATCATTCCCGCGCTGGCGGAGCCGGTGCGCGATGGCTACCGGCTCAGCTATCCGCTGCCGGCGCTCGGGGCCGACGTCGGGCATATCAATATCGCGACCGATGTCGACGGGCTGGCCCGCCATATCTATCTGCAGGAAGGCCTGCCCGGCCAGATGCTGGACCATTTCGTCGTGCGCCTGGTGCAGTTCGGGCAGCCGCAGCGGCCGCTGGCAAGCTACCGGCAGGTGCCGGTCGACGAGACGCTGTCCGGCGAGTGGCATCGCCGCTATCGGCTCGGCATTCCGTTCGCCGGGCCGATCGGCACCTTCCGCACGGTGTCGGCGATCGACGTGCTGAGCGGCGCCATTCCGCCCGAGCTGTTCCGCGGCAAGCTGGTGCTGGTCGGCGCCGGCGCGACCGGTCTGGGCGACATGTTCTCCGCGCCGCTGTCGAAGAACGGCGCCGGCATCAGCGGCGTCGAGCTGCTGGCCAATGCCGCGCAGGCGCTGCTCGACAACAACGGCATCGTGCCGGTGCAGCGCGCCTGGTACTGGTCGCTGACGCTGCTGCCGGTGCTGCTGGCCTGCCTGGCCGCGCTGCTGATGTCGCCGCGGGACGCGCTGCTGGTCAGCGCGGCGGTGATCGTCGGGCTGTTCGGCGCCAGCGTCGCGCTGATGCATTTCGATCGGCTGTGGTTCTCGCCGGTGCCGGCGATCCTCGCCTGCCTGCTGTTCTATCCGCTGTGGAGCTGGCGCCGGCAGGAATCGGCACTGACCTTCCTGTCGGCCGAGGTCGCGCGGCTCGAACGCGAGCCGGCGCTGCCCGGCGGCAAGAGCACGCCGCCGCTGGCCGGCGGCACGCTGGACACACGAATGAGCGCGCTGTACCGGATGATCAGGCGGCAGCGCGACCTGCGCCGGCTGCTGTCCGACGGCCTGGAGAACCTGCCCGATGCGACGGTGATCTGCGACGCGGACGGCAGCATCCTGCTGGCCAATGCCGGCGCGGTTGCGTTGTCGCCGCGGCTGCTGTCCTCGCTCAATGCCGAAGGGGGCGCGCGTCCGCTGCTCGATACGCTGATCGCCGACATCTTCGCGCCGCCGCAGGGCGGGCTCGACTACTGGGATCGGCTCCGGCGCTCGGCCGCCAATGGCGCGGCGTCGACGCGCGGCGAGCGGGCCGGGGTCGAGCTGCAGACCCACGACCAGCGCGCGATGCTGCTGCGCGGTGCGCCGCTGCGCGGCAACGCGGGCGAGATCGCGGGCTTCAGCATCAGCTTCATCGACATCACGCAGGTGCGGCTCGCCGAGCGCCAGCGCGAGGAAACGCTGCGCTTCATCTCGCACGACATGCGCTCGCCGCAGGCGTCGATCCTCGCGCTGGTCGAACTGCAGGCCGACCCGGCGCGCGCGCTGGAGCCGCCGGTGCTGCTCGACCGGATCCGCCATCATGCCGGCCGCACGCTGGCGCTGGCCGACGACTTCATCCAGCTGGCGCGCGCCGAATCGCAGCATCTGCGCTTTGCGGAGATCGACCTGACCACGGTATTGATGGACGCCGCCGATTCGCTGTGGGCGCTGGCGCAGACCCGCCGCGTGACCGTCGCGGTGCAGGCTGGCAACGAGGAGATGATGCTGTACGGCGAAGCGGCACTGCTGATGCGCGCCATCTCGAACCTGGTCGACAACGCGGTCAAGTACAGCCCGCCGGGCGGCACCGTGACCGTACGCGCCGGCCGCGTGCGGCACGACGACGGCAGCGATGGCGGCCTGATGGTGTCGGTCTCCGACCAGGGGCCGGGCATCGCGCCCGAGGAACAGGCGCGCCTGTTCCAGCCGTTCAGCCGGCTGCAGGAAGAGGGCCGTCCGGTGCGCGAGGGCAGCGGTCTCGGGCTGCTGTTCGTCAAGACCGTGGTCGAGCGGCACGGCGGTCATGTCGGCGTCGACAGCGCGCCCGGGCGCGGCACGACGTTCGTGATCACGTTGCCGGGTTGAAGCCCCGGCCGCGACACGCTCTGCTCTGGCGGGAGAGGGAACGGGTCGCGCAAACCGCGATGGCATCGGCAAATGCCGCTGGCCTCTGCCCCGACCCCTCTCCCGCGAGCGGGAGAGGGAGAGGGAGAACCCGCTGCGCGGGCGTGCCGTACCGCCCGGCTTGAAACTTCTACCCCCACATGTAAGTTTCGCGCCGGCCCGTGCCACGCAAGGGAGACTTCATTGACGCGCGGCGCCTCGCCATCGCGGTGGAACAGCGCTTGCATTCCCGCCTCGTGCGGCACGACTGGCGTGCCGCTCTTTCCAGGGAGCGCGCGATGAAAGCCCTTTGCTGGCACGGCAAGCACGATATCCGCTATGACACCGTTCCCGACCCGGTGATCGAACACCCGCGCGACGCCATCATCCGCGTCAGCAGCTGCGCGATCTGCGGCTCGGACCTGCATCTGTACGACGGCTTCGTCCCCGGCATGGAACACGGCGACATCATGGGCCACGAGTTCATGGGCGAGGTGGTCGAGGTCGGCGCGGAGAACCGCCGGCTGCGCGTCGGCGACCGCGTGGTGGTGCCGTTTACCATCGTCTGCGGCGAATGCGACCAATGCCGGCGCGGCAACTTCTCGGTGTGCGAGCGCACCAACCGCAACAAGGAAGCGGCCGACAAGATGTTCGGCCATACCACCGCCGGGCTGTTCGGCTACACCCATCTGACCGGTGGCTATGCGGGCGGGCAGGCCGAATACGTGCGCGTGCCCTATGCCGACGTGGCGCCGGTCAAGGTGCCCGCCGAACTCAGCGACGAACAGGTGCTGTTTCTCGGCGACATCCTGCCGACCGGCTGGCAGGCCGCTGCGCAATGCGACATCCAGCCCGACGATATCGTCGCGATCTGGGGCGCGGGACCGGTTGGCCAGTTCTGCATCCTGTCGGTGCTGCTGATGGGCGCGAAGCAGGTGGTGGTGATCGACCGCGTGCCCGAGCGCCTGCAGATGGCGCAGCAGCTCGGCCCCGACCGCGTGACGTTGATCGATTTCGAGAACCAGAGCGTGCTGGAAGCGCTCAACGAGATCACGCATGGCAAGGGCCCCGACAAGTGCATCGACGCGGTCGGCCTCGAAGCGCATGCGACCCGTTCGCTCGATTCGATCTACGACCGCGTCAAGCAGGCCGTGATGCTGGAGACCGATCGCCCGCATGTGCTGCGCGAGATGATCTACGTCTGCCGGCCCGGCGGCATCGTGTCGATTCCCGGCGTCTATGGCGGGCTGGTCGACAAGATTCCGATGGGCGCGCTGATGAACAAGGGGCTGACCATCCGTACCGGCCAGACCCACGTCAACCGCTGGACCGACGATCTGCTCCAGCGCATCATCGACAGGCAGATCGACCCGACCTTCGTGATCTCGCATCGCGTCAAGCTGGCGGATGGCCCGTCGATGTACGAGACCTTCCGCGACAAGCACGACGGCTGCATCAAGGTGGTGATGACGCCTGCCTGAGCTTGCGGCCGGGCTTGCGCGGGCCGTCCGGCTTCTCCTCGCGTCCTCCCTTCCGCTTCGCTTCCCGAGCCGCTTCACGTTCCGCCTCCCGATCCGCCGCCACCGCCCAGCCCGCGCCGCCCTGCGCCGGGCGGGCGCCGAACACCTCGCGGTGCCAGGCGCGCGTCACGTCCTCCAGCAGTGCGAGAAAGCGCTCCAGCGCGGGCAGCGCATGCTCGCGCCGCACCGTGGCGTGCAGGTCGGCGTCGAGCCGGCGTGCGGCCAGCGGTACGTAGCTGACGTCGTCGCGCCGCGTGGCCGACAGCGAGGCAGGCAGCACGCTGACACCGACGCCCGCGCCGACCAGTCCCAGCACCGTCTCCGGATCGACCGATTCGTGCATCACGCGCGGCTCGAAGCCCTCGCGCAGGCAGGCAGCCAGCACGTTGCGGATCATCGGGCTTTGCATGTTCAGCAGCACGAAGGCATCGCCGGACAGCTGCCGCAGCGACACGCGCGGCGCGCGCGCCAGCGGATGGTCGGACGCCATCGCCACCACCAGCGGCTGCGCATAGACCAGGATCGAGCGCAGGTCGCTGCGTGCGGCCGCGCTGCACGAGAACCCCACGTCGATGCGGCCGCGCGCCAGCGCCTCGTACTGCTGGTCGGGAAGCAGTTCGTGCAGCGTCCATTCGACGCCCGGATTGCGCAGCTGGAACTGGCGCAGCGTCAGCGGCAACGGGCCGTACATCACCGAGTTGATGATGCCGATGCGCAGATAGCCCTCGAGCCCTTCGGCCACGCGCCGCACCTGCCGCTCCACCGAATCGCAGTCGTCGACGATCCGGCGCGCGCGCGTCAGCAGCGCCTCGCCGGCCCGCGTCAGCCGCGCGCCGTGCCGGCCTCGCTCGAACAGCGTGACCCGCAGCGTGCCCTCGAGCGACTTGATCTGCTGGCTCAGCGGCGGCTGCGAGATATGCAGCCGTTCGGCGGCGCGACTGTAGTTGCCTTCCTCGGCAACCGCGATGAAATAGCGCAGCTGGCGGAGATCCATATGCGATCCGTATGGATTGGATTCCGAAATCATATTTCACATATGGTTGTGCGGCACCTAGGCTTTCCCTGATCCGTCCACGCCAGAGGGGCGGCCGAGGAGACCACGATGACCACCAAGCTCGATGTCAATGGCGCCCGCCGACGGGTGGACGCCCCCGCCGATACGCCGCTGCTGTGGGTGTTGCGCGACCAGCTGGATCTGACCGGCACCAAGTACGGCTGCGGCATGGGCCTGTGCGGCGCCTGTACGGTCCATGTCGACGGGCACGCCGTGCGCGCCTGCCAGACACCGTTGTCCAGCGTTGCCGGCAAGCGCGTGACGACGATCGAAGGGCTGGGCAAGCCCGATGCGCTGCACGTGCTGCAGCGCGCGTGGCAGGCCGAGGACGTGCCGCAATGCGGCTACTGCCAGTCGGGGCAGCTGATGTCCGCCGCCGCGCTGCTGGCGCGGAAGCCAACGCCCAGCGACAGCGATATCGATGCGGCGATGGCGGGCAATATCTGCCGCTGCGGCACCTATGACCGGATCCGGCGCGCGATCCATCGCGCCGCGGCCGAACTGCGCAGCGGGAGGCCGGCATGAAGCGGCGCGACTTCCTGAGGCGCGGGGCGGCGCTGGCCGGCGGCCTGATGCTGGAGTTGAGCGCCAGCGGCGTGCGTGCCGCGGGCGCTGCCGCCGCCGGGACATCGGCGTCGGGCGCCACCGCCGATGGCACGGTCTTCGCGCCCAACGCGTGGGTCCGCATCACGCCGCAGGGCGAGGTGCTGCTGGTCGTGCACAAGTTCGACAGCGGCACCGGCGTCAAGAACGCGCTCGGGCTGATGCTGGCCGAGGAACTCGATGCCGACTGGTCGCGCGTGCGCGTGGTGCAGCCCGACGATCCGCTGGCGCAGGTCTATATCCATCCGTTGTGGGGCATGCACGCGACCGGCGGCAGCACCAGCGTGCCGCTCGAATGGAACACGCTGCGGCGTGCCGGTGCCACTGCGCGCGCGATGCTGGTGGCCGAGGCCGCGCAGCGCTGGCGGGTCGATCCCGCCAGCTGCCGCACGAGCAACGGCATGGTGATCGACGCTTCGGGGTCGCGGCGGTTCGGCTACGGCGACCTTGCGGAAGGCGCGGCGCGCCAGCCCGTGCCGAAGGAGGTCGCGCTCAAGCGCCCGGCCGATTTCGTGCTGATCGGCAAGGAGCGCAGCAGCTATCGCGTCGCCGACAAGCTGACCGGCCGCGCGCAGTACGCGGTCGATATCAAGCTGCCGGGCATGCTGACCGCGATCGTGGTCCATCCGCCGGTGATCAATGCGCCGGTGGTGTCGTTCAACGCGGCCGAGGTCAAGGCGTTGCCGGGCGTGCACGATGTGTTTGCGACCGAGATCCCGGCGGCGATCGCGCATTTCCGTCCCGGCATGGGCCCGGCCGTGCCCGACAACGGCGCCTGCCAGCCCGGCGTGGCGATCGTCGCCGATCATTTCTGGGCCGCGCAGCGTGCGCGCCAGGCGCTGAAGGTCCGATGGGGCGACAGCGACATGGCCGACTTCAGCGCGGAGGGCGCGCTGCGCGAACTGGCGCGGCATGTCGACGATCCCGGCGCCAAGAGCAAGGTCAAGGGCGATGCCGCGGCGGCGTTCGCGCGCGCCGACAAGGTGATCGAGGGCGTCTACACGATGCCGTACAAGGCCCACGCGCAGATGGAGCCGCTCAGCGTGGTGGCGTGGGTGCACGACGGCATCGTCGAATACTGGGGCGGCATCCAGGTGCCGTCGCGCTGCGCGCAGGCGGCCGAAACCATCGCCGGCGTGCCGGCCGACAAGGTGAAGATCCATCTGACCGAGGCCGGCGGCAGCTTCGGCGCGCGCGAGGGCATGCACCAGATTCTCGAGGCCACCTTCATCTCGCGCCGCGTCGGCAAGCCGGTCAAGCTGATCTACAGCCGCGAGGACGATATGCGCGGCCTGTTCTACCAGACCGCCAGCGTGCACAAGGCGCGCGCCGCGCTCGACCGCGACGGCGGCATCGCCGCCTTCAGCCTGCGCGCGGTGACGCCGTCGATCAAGGAGCCCGACGATCCCGGCTTCCTTGCCAAGGTGCCGGTGGATCCGAGCTGCACCGAGGCGATGCGCAACGATTTCTACTACGACATTGGCACGCTGGACCTGGCGTGGGTGCGGGTCGAGCCGAAGCTGCCGATCTGGTGGTGGCGCGCGGTCAGCTATGTGCCGAACGTCTTCGCGATCGAGAGCCTGATCGACGAGGCGGCGCACGCGGCGGGGCAGGACCCGCTGGCCTATCGCCGCCGCCTGCTGCGGGAGCGGCCCGAGCATCTGGCGGTGCTCGAGCGCGCCGCGGCGCTGGCCGGCTGGCCGCGCCCCTCGACGCCGGGACGCGGGCTCGGCATCGCGACCTATCAGGGCTACAACAGCTATATCGCGGTGGTCGCGGAGGTCGAGGTCAAGGAGCGCGCGATCGCCGTGCACAGGCTCAGCTGCGTGGTCGACTGCGGGCTGGCGGTCGACCCCAGTTCGGTGCGCCAGCAGCTGGCGGGCGGGCTGTACTGGGGCGTGTCGACCGCGATGATGAACGAGGTGCCGATCGACCACGGCACCGTGCGCATCAGCAACTACCACGACTACCCGGTGGTACGGATCACCGATGCGCCGCGGCTGGATATCGAGCTGATGCCGCCGTCGGGCAGGGCGCCCGGCGGCGTCGGCGAACTGTCCAATCCGCCGGTGGTCCCGGCCATCGGCAACGCGATCTTCGCGGCGACCGGCAAGCGCCTGCGCGCGACGCCGTTCCGCTTCGCCTGACGCGAGCGATGAGCGCGGTGGCGGCGGCGCCGTTTCGACGGCGCGCCGCTTCCCGTGCATCTGACCCGCGCGTCACGATGCGGCATCCCACGCTATGCCGGCACCGGCGCCGCCGGGCCGCGCCGGCACGACAACTACGACAACCACAACGAGATCCGGAAGGAGACATCCCCATGAAAGCGCAATACAACGCGGTGGGCGACACTGCGCCGCCGGCACGCGCGCCCGTCGATGCGGTGCCCGCCACGGGGCCGCTGCTGATGCTCGGCTTTCAGCATGTGCTGGTGATGTATGTCGGCGCGATCGCGGTGCCGATGATCATTGCCACCGCGCTGAAGCTGCCGAAGGAAGCGGTGGCCGTGCTGATCAACGCGGACCTGTTTACCTGCGGCATCGCCACCATCCTGCAGTCGGCCGGCTTCTGGCGCATCGGCGTGCGGATGCCGGTGATGCAGGGCGTCGCCTTCAGCGCGATCCCGCCGATCCTCGTGATCGCCACCAATCCGGGCCTGGGCCTGCCCGCGGTGATCGGTGCGGTGATGGCGGGCGGCTTGCTGACGATGCTGATTTCGCCGGTATTCGGCAGGCTGGTGCGTTTCTTCCCGCCGATCGTCGGCGGTTCCATCGTGATGGTGGTGGGCCTGTCGCTGTTCCCGGTCGGCGTCAACTGGATTGGCGGCGGCAAGGGCGCGCCGGACTTCGGCGCGCCGCACAACCTCGCGCTGGCCGGCTTCGTGTTTGCGCTGATCCTCGTGATCAACCGCTGGCTCAAGGGCTTCTGGACCAATGTCTCGGTGCTGCTGGCCCTGGCCGCCGGCATGCTGGTGGCGATCCCGTTCGGCATGGTCGACTTCGCGGGCGTCGCCGAGGCGCCGGTGGTGGACGTGATCCGGCCGTTCTACTTCGGCTGGCCCGTGTTCGATCCGCTCGCGGTCGCCACCATCGTGGTCGTGATGGTGATCATCATGATCGAGTCGATGGGCTTGTTCCTGGCCACAGGCGACGTGGTCGGCAAGACCCTGACGCCGCGCGAGATGACCGACGGCCTGCGCGCCAACGGCCTGGCCAGCGTGATCGGCGGCGCGCTGAACGGCTTTCCCTACACGATCTACAGCCAGAACATCGGGCTGCTGGTCGTGACCGGCGTCAAGAGCCGCTGGGTAGTGGTGGCCGCCGGCGTGATCCTGTGCGTGCTGGGGCTGTTCCCGAAGATGGCCACTGTGGTGGCATCGGTGCCGCTGCCCGCGCTCGGCGGCGCGGCGCTGTTCATGTTCGGCGTGGTCACCGCGGCGGGCGTGCGTACGCTCGGGCGGGTCGATTTCGAATCGCAGCGGCACAACGTCTATATCGTCGCGGCGACGCTGGCGATCTCGCTGCTGCCGACCTTCGCGCCCGCGCTGTTCCACCATCTGCCCAAGTGGCTGCAGCCGCTGATGCACAGCAGTATCCTGCTGGCCTGCGTGCTGTCGGTGCTGCTGAACCTGCTGTTCAACGGCGTGCCGCGCAGCGATCCGCATGCGCTGCCGCAGGGCGACGCGCAGGGAAGCGATCAGGCTCTGCAGCCAGGCCGGTGATCCTGCAAAAAGGGACCCCCGTCGTCCCCGCGCACGGGGGACCCAGTGACTCTAGGCACGACATAGGCTCAAAGCCGCTGGGTCCCCGCTTTCGCGGGGACGACGGAGCGACGAGGAGGGTAGGTCAATCCCAGGCGGGCGCGATGCCTTCCGGATTGGCCAGCCGGTCGCCGCGATCGAGCGTGGCGATCCTAGCCATCTCGTCGTCGCTCAGGCGCAGATGCTGCGCCTGCAGGTTGCTGGCGAGGTTCTCCCGCCTGGTCGACGACGGAATCACCGCGAAGCCCTGCTGCAGCGCCCAGGCCAGCGCCACCTGGGCCGGCGTGGCGCCGTGCGCCTGCGCGATGGCCTGGATGACCGGATCCTGCACCACCTTGCCGTAGGCCAGCGTCATGTACGAGGTCAGATGGATGCCTCGGCCGCGGGCATGCTCGACCAGCTTGCGGTTCTGCAGATACGGATGGATCTCGACCTGGTTGGTCGCGATCTCGCGCGCGCCGACTGCGGCGATGGCCTGGTCGAGCAGCGACACGGTGAAGTTCGACACGCCGATCAGCCGCGTCAGGCCCTGCGCCTTGGCCTCGGCCAGCGCGCCCATGTATTCGGGCAGCGGCACCGCGCCGTTCGGCGACGGCCAGTGGATCAGCGTCAGGTCGACCTGCTCGGTGCGCAGCCTGGACAGGCTGTCCTTCAGGCTCGGGATCAGCTTGTCGCCGGCCAGGTTGTCGGTCCAGATCTTGGTCGTGACGAACAGATCCTTGCGGGCAACACCGCTCTGCGCGATGGCCTGTCCGACTTCGGACTCGTTGCCGTAGATCTGCGCGGTATCGATCAGGCGATAGCCGAGCGACAGCGCGTTCTTGACCGAGTCGATCACGGTCTGGCCGGTCAGGCGGAACGTGCCGAGGCCGAAGGCGGGAATCGTTTGCGTCATGGTGGGCTCCAGGAATGCGTGATTGGGGATTCGGCGCATTGTGGTACCGATTGACGGGAAGAAACAGCCCTGTGCCGTCAAATGATTGTTGCCTGACGATCAAGGGTAGGGGGTTGGGGGACGCCTTGCCCCCTCCCAAGCCCTCTCCCGCAGGCAGGAGAGGGAGCAGTGTGCCGCCAGCACGGTTGCCATCGCTGCTTCCCGGACCGCTTCGCATGCCGGCGGTTTTCTCCCCTCTCCCGCTTGCGGGAGAGGGGCCGGGGGAGAGGGCAAGGGGGGGTAGTGCCATCACCCCAGTGGCATTACCCACGCCGCCCCATCACACCCGCACATCGTCATGGTCAGTCGACACCGCCAGCGCTCGCCATGCCGACAGTTCCGCTTCGACCTTGCGGTTCTTCTCCGTAATGCGGGCCACCGTGTCCGAGCCGAGCGGCAGCCGCACCGGCGGCGTGTCGCTGTCGGCCAGTGCCAGCAACGCGGCGGCCAGCTTGACCGGGTCGCCCGGCTGCTGGTGATTGGCGGACGCCATGTGGCCGCGCATCGCGCCGACGGTCTCGGCATAGGCGGCGATCTCCGAACGTACGCGTACCAGCGAGCTGTCGTCGAGGAAGTTCGTGCGGAAGAAGCCCGGTTCGACCACGGTGGCGCGCACGCCCAGCGGCGCCAGTTCCGCATCGAGCGCCTCGGTCAGCCCCTCGACCGCGAACTTGGTCGCCCCGTACACGCCCCAGCCGGGATAGGCCGCATAGCCGCCGATCGACGAGATATTGATCACGTGCCCGCTGCGCTGGCGGCGCATCTGCGGCAGCACCGCGCGGGTCACGGCAAGCACGCCGAACACATTGGTGGCGAACTGCTGCTCGACTTCCTTCGCCGACGCCTCTTCCACCGCGCCGAGCAGGCCGTAGCCCGCGTTGTTGACCAGCACGTCGATGCGGCCGAACCGTGCGACCGCGGCATCGGCGGCGGCGATGGCCTGCGCCTCGTTGGTGACGTCCAGCGCCACGCTCAGCAGGTTCGCGTGCTCGCCCAGCGTGGCAGCGATCGTTTCGGGGCGGCGCGCGGTGGCGACGACGCGGTCGCCGCGAGCCAGTGCGGCGCGCGTCAGCTCCAGGCCGAAGCCGCGCGACGCGCCGGTGATGAACCAGACCTTGCTGTCGTTGCGGGCGCGGGCGGTGATGGTGGCGGACATGATGATTCTCCTGTGAGGATGCTGCGTTGGGTGAGGTTCGAAATGGCCGTGGCCACGCAGTCCAATGTAGGTCCGCCGCTCTCTTGACACAATGCGATGTAATGGGGCTTCAATAGCAACCAATGGTTGTCTGTTTAACCGGTGCATTTCGATTGAGCACAGCTCAACCGTATGGCAGACTCGCCGCCATGGACAAACTGCCCCCACTGAACGCGTTGCGCGCCTTCGAGGCCGCGGGCCGGCACCTGAGCATCACGGCGGCCGCGGAGGAGCTGCATGTGACGCCCGGCGCCGTCAGCCGCCAGATCCGCGGGCTGGAGGAGGGGCTTGGCGTGCAGCTGCTGCACCGCGGACATCGGCAGATTTCGCTGACCAGCGCCGGCGAGGACTACTACCGCGCGGTCACGCGGGCGATGGACGACTTGCGCGAGGCCACCACTCGTCTGAACAAGCGGGCGAAACGCAAGCAGCTGAAGGTGCGTGCCTATACCACCTTCGCGATGCGCTGGCTGATCCCGCGGCTGTCGAGCTTTCATGCGGCAAACCGCGGCATCGAGGTGTTGCTGACCGCGTCGCTCGATCCGGTCGACTTCCGCAAGGAGGACATCGACGGCGCGATCCGGCTCGGCGACGGCAAGTGGAGCGGGGCGAACGCCTACCGGCTGGTGTCGAACATCCTGGTGCCGGTCTGCAGTCCCGGGTTGCTTGCCGCGGGGCCGAAGGTCAGGAAGCCGGCCGACCTCCGGCACCACACCTTGCTGCATTCGATTGCCCGGCCCGACGACTGGGCGCACTGGCTGCGTTCGGTGCGCGCGGAACGGGACGTCGATGCGCGCGGCGGCATGACCTACCAGAGTTCGGCGATGGCCTACGCGGCGGCCATCGAAGGGCAGGGCTTTGCGATCGCGCAGCGCTTTCTGGTGGCGGCCGACCTGGAGGCCGGCCGGCTCGTCGCGCCATTCCGTCAGGCCGTCGACATGGGCGATTTCACCTACTACCTGCTGACGCCGGCCGACCGCAAGGAAAGCCCAAGCATGACGGTGTTCCGGCAGTGGCTGCTGGCGCAGTTCGCGGCGCAGCAGTAGGACGACGCGATATCGTCGCGAGGATTGTCGTGACTCACGCCGCCGTGGCGGCGGAATCGGCAACGTCGGCGCAGTGGATCGCACCGCTCGCACGCAGCCTGGCGATGTCGTCGCCGCTGTAGCCGAGCTGGCCCAGCACCGCCTCGGTATGCTCGCCGCATGCGGGCGCCGGCCGGGCCGGGCGTGCGTTCTCTCGCGCGCTGTTGATCGGGAATCCCGGCATGCGGATGCCGCCCAGCGTGGGGTGAGGCACGGTCTGCAGCATGCCATTGGCCGCCAGCTGAGGGTGCGCCATCACGTCGTCGTAGGTCGCGACGGGCGCGCACAGGATGTCCGCCTGCTGCAGCAGCGCCAGCCAGGTGTCGGTCGGCCGCGTGCCGAACGCGCGGCTCAATGCATCGACCATCGCGGCGTGGTTCGCCACCCGCAGTGGCGAGGTGGCAAAGCGCGGATCGTCGGCCAGCGTTTGCAGGCCCAGCACCTCGCACAGCCGGCGCCAGCGTTCGGGCATGTAGGCGGCCACCATGAGCCAGCCGTCGGCGGTGCGAAACGCCTGGTTCGGCGCCGAATACGGTGCCGCGCTGCCGACGCGTTGGGGCGCCTGGCCGTCGGCGCAAAAGCTGGTCAGTGACGACTGTTGCAGCGCCAGCGCCGCGTTGAACAGGCTGACGTCGAGGTGGCCGCCCTGTCCGTCGCGGGACCGTTGGGCCAGTTTGGCCAGGATGCCCATGCAGGCGACGTAGCCGGTCATCACGTCGACGACCGGCGCCTGCACCTTGCACGGCTCGCCGTCGGGCGTGCCGATCAGGCTCATCAAGCCCGAATCGGCCTGCATGATGCCGTCGACCCCGGCCCGGTGCGCGTACGGTCCGTGCTGTCCATAGGCCGTGATCGAGCAATAGATCAGGCTCGGATGCGCCTCGGCCAATGCCGCGTATCCGAGTCCAAGCCGATCCATCACGCCGGGGCGCATGCTCTCCACCACGATGTCGGCGCCGGCGCTCAGCCTGCGCGCCACGGCGATGCCGTCCGGCGCCTTCAGGTCCAGCGCCACGCCCAGCTTGTTGCGGTTGAAGCCGTGAAACAGCGCGGCATCGTCGCCGATCCAGCCGGGACCGAGGCCGCGTCCCAGTTCGCCGCCCGGCGGTTCAACCTTGATGACACGCGCTCCCATGTCGGCCAGCAGCATGGTGCAGGTCGGCCCCGCGCCAATCTGCGTGAAGTCGATCACGGTCAGGCCGTGCAGTGCGTCGCGCAACATGTCAGTTCTCCAGACGGGGACGGGCGCGTTTGAACGTCCCCTGCGCGGTGGCGATCAGCACGCCGGCATCGGAAGTCAATTGCGCCGAGGCGAAGTACAGGCTGTTGCCGGCGCGGGTCACCGAGGCCATGGCGCGCAGCCGCCCCGCGCTGGCCTTGCTGAGGTAGCTGATCGACAGCATGGCGGTGGCGGCGTGCCCGAGCGCGCCGTCCGGTCCCACGGGCAGGCCGGCATAGCCACAGGCGGCGTCCAGCATCGTCGCGATGACGCCGCCCTGCACGCTGCCCTGGCGGTTCAGGTGGCGCGGCTCCAGATCGAGCTCGAATACGCAGTGGCCGTCGCCGACGCTGGCGAGCCGGATGCCGAGGTAGTCGAGCAGCGGATTGTCCGCCGGCGGCACCGTGGCGGCGAATGGGGTCATTGGGGTCGGCGGGGTGATGGCGCGGTCGTTCACAGCCCCACCTTGATGCCGTTTTCCTGGATCAGCCGCTGCCAGCGCGCCATGTCCTTGCCGAGCTGCGCCTTCAGTTCCGCCGGCGAAGAGGCCTGCGGCTCGAAGCCCTGCCTTGCCATCTGCGCGGACACCTCCGGCGACTTCAGCGCGGCGAGCATCGCGGCATTGATCCTGTCGATCACCGGTCTGGGCGTCTTCGCCGGCGCCAGCAGGCTGTACCACAGCTCGGCGTCGTAGCCCTTGATGCCCGCCTCGGCGAAGGTCGGCAGGTCCGGCATCAATGGCGTGCGCCTGGTTCCCGCGATTCCCAGCGCGCGCAGCCGGCCGGCCCGCACGTACTCGATGGCCGAGGCGAAGGTCGCGAAGGACAGCTGCACCTGGCCGCCCATCAGGTCGGTGATCGAAGGGCCGGTGCCGCGATAGGGAACGTGCAGCAGTTCGGTCTTGTTCAGCTTCGCAAAGACCTCGCCGGCCAGGTGCTGCGGCGTACCGTTGCCCGGGCTGCTGTAGCTGAGCTTGCCCGGATTGGCGCGGCTGTACTCGATGAAATCCTGCAGCGTGCGGAACGGCTGCTGGTTGTTGGCGACCAGCATGATCGGCACCGAGGCGATCCGCCCCACCGGCTCGAAATCCGCTTCGATCCTGAACGGCACCTTGATGCCGAGAAACGGGTTCATCGTGACCTGGCTGGAGGCGATCACCAGCGTATAGCCGTCCGGAGCGGCATGAGCGACGTAGTCGGCGCCCAGATTGCCGCCCGCGCCGGGCTTGTTCTCGATCACGATGGTCTGGCCCAGCGCCTGGCCCATCTTCGGTGCGATCAGGCGGGCCAGGATATCGTTGCCGCCGCCCGGCGCGAACGGGACCACCAGCGTGATGGGTTTCTGCGTCGGGAAGGGCGCCTGCGCCGCGGCGCCGAGCGCGGTGAGCGCCAGCATGCCGGCCAGCGCGGTGCGCGCGAGGCGCGCGATGGTGGTCGTCGTTGTCATGGTCGTCTCCTGTCGGTATGTTGATTTGTTGATTTATTGGTTTGTGGGTTATCGCATTGGTTGGCAATCGGGACCCGGCGCGCCCGTCAGCGGCCGGTGTAGCGGGGTTGGCGCTTCTCGGCAAAGGCCTGGCGCCCCTCGATCCGGTCCGCGGTATCGCGCAGCGCGCCCCAGTAGAGCTCGGTCAGCTGCTGCGCATCGGCTTCGCTCAGATGGCTGGTCTGCCGCGACAGCTTCTTGACGGCCTGCACCGCCAGCGGCGCATTGGCCGCGATGCGGGCCGCAATGGCCAGCGCGCGGTCATGCAGCGCTGCCGGTGCCAGTGCCTCGGTCACCAGGCCGATGCGCATCGCCTGCGCGGCATCGATGCGCTCGCCGGTCAGCACCATCTGCATGGCATGCGCGGCCGGCACCGCCTTGAGCAGCCGATGCAGGCCGGAGACCGCCGGAATCGAGCCGACCGCGGCCTCCGGCAGGCCGAAGCTCGCCGACTCCGCCGCGATACGGACATCGCACTGCAGCGCGATCTCGAGCCCGGCACCGAGGCAGTGCCCGTTGATCGCCGCGACCAGCGGCTTGTGCAGGCCCAGATCGGTCAGGTCCATCAGCCGGATGTAGAGGCCGAGATTGGCCGCCGGCTCCGGCGCGCGAAACAGCGCCTCCGGATAGGAGGCCGGCGATGCGCGTGTGCCCTTCAGGTCCGCGCCGGCACAGAAGGCCCGCGTGCCGGCGCCGGTCAGCACCGCCACGCGCAGGTCGTCGCGATCGCGCACCGCTGACAGGTGCGCGCGCAGCTGGCGCAGCGCGGGGACGTCCAGCGCGTTCAGCGCTTCGGGCCGATCGATGGTCAGTACCGCCACGGGTCCGTGGGTATCGAATCGTATGGTCATCGCGCGCTCCCTAGACGCTGGGCGAGGACAGGCTGCGTCCGCCGCAGACATAGAGGACCTGGCCGGTCACGTAGGACGAGCGCGGATCGAGGAAGAAGCCGACCGCGTTGGCGATGTCCTCGGCGGTGCCGATCCGCTGCACCGGCACCGATTGCTTCAGCCGTGCCTGCACGTCGGGCGCGAAGCCGCGAAACAGCGGCGTGTCGACGATGCCCGGGGCGATCGCATTGACCATGATGCCCTTGCTGGCAAATTCGATGGCCAGCGAGCGCGTCAGGCTGACCACGCCGCCCTTGGCGGCCGAGTAGTTCGCCTGCCCGAAGCCGCCGAGCCAGGCGCGCGACGAGATATTGACGATACGTCCGTGGCCCCGCTCGACCATGCCGGGCAGCGCCGCGCGGCAGCACAGGAACTGCGAGCGCAGGTTCGTGTCGATGACCAGGTCCCAGTCGGCATCGCTCATCTTCAGGAAGCGCATGTCGCGGACCGCGCCGGCGTTGTTGACCAGATAGTCGACGCGGCCGGCGCGGGCCTGCACCTGTGCAAAGGCGTCGTTGACCGCGGCCGACTCCGTCAGGTCGGCGCTGGCGCCGAAGACCCGCAAGCCGTCGGCCGTCAGCGCGCCGACCGCGCCATCGAGCGCGGCGGCGTCCCGGTCGAGCAACGCCACGGTCAGCCCCTGTCGGGCCAGTTGCGTGGCGATGCCCAGGCCGATGCCGCGCGCGGCGCCGGTCACCACCGCGACGTGGGCGGGATCGAAGCGAGGGGTCGTGTCGGTTGCCATGTCAGACTCCCAGCAAGTGCACGGAGGAGGCGGCGTGGTCGACCCCCGCAATGCCGCCGCCGGTGCATTGGGTCAGGCCGACGCGGGCGTCCGCCACCTGCCGTTCGCCGGCGCGGCCCTGCAGCTGCCACAGGATCTCGACCATCTGCGCCACGCCGGTCGCGCCCAGCGGATGGCCCTTGGCCAGCAGTCCGCCGCTCGGATTGACCGGCACGCGGCCCCCGAGCCGGGTGGCGCCGGAGCGCAACAGCGGCACGGCCTCGCCACGGGGGGCCAGTCCCAGCGCTTCGTAGTAGAGCAGTTCCGCGATGGTAAAGGCGTCGTGCAGCTCGACGACATCGACGTCTTCCGGGCCCAGGACCGCCTGCTGGTACGCCAGCCGCGCGGCGCGCGCGGTGATCTCCGCGTCCAGGATGTCGTCGTCGGCGCCCTCGCGCATGCCGGACACCACCACTGACGACAGCAGCTTGACCGGACGCGGCTGCGCCGGCCGCCGCGTGCCGAGCACCAGTGCGGCCGCCCCATCGACCTGCGAGGGGCAGCACTGCAGCAGCGTCAGCGGATCGGCGATCATGCGCGATCCGAGTACCTCTTCGACCGTCGTGGTGCTGCGCTGCTGGGCATACGGATTGAGCGAGCCGTGATGGCGGTTCTTGACCGCGACCTGCGCCAGGTCGGCGGGCGAGGCGTCGCGCTCGTGCAGGAAGCGCGTGCCGCGCATCGCATAGACGGCGGGCAGCACCATGCCGGCCCGTGCGTACAAGTCGGTCTTGTGGTCGTTGCGCTGCAGCGGGATGGTGCCGCCGCCGAGCGCCGTCAGTTGCTCGATGCCGACGACCAGCACCGTGTCGTACTGCCCGGCCAGCAACGCATGCCGCGCCAGATGGACGCCGGTTGCGCCGCTGGCGCAGGCGTTCTCGACGTTATAGACCGGGATGCCCTTGAGCCCGAGATCGCGCACGATCAACTGGCCGAGGATCATGCCGCCAAGCACGTTGGCGCAGTAGACGGCCTGGATCCGGCCCGCGGGCACGTCGGCGTCGGCCAGCGCCTTCAGGATGGCCTGTTGCGCCAGTTCGGGGGCGAGTACGCCGGGATGGCGGCCGAATGGCGTCATCGCGCCGCCATGGAGATAGATGTCCTGCATGTTGCTCGCCTTCTTCGGTTGCGTTTGCGTTTGCGGTTGCGGTGGCGGTCGCGGCCGGGTCAGGGCCGGACGGCCTCGAAGACGTAGCCGAGTTCGGCATCGCGGCGCGGCTCATAGCGGTCGCCGATGGCCGGACGCTCGTTGCCGGTCAGCCTTCCGAACAGCCGCACCGGACCGGTGAAGTCCACATAGCCGACCGCATAGGGCGCCAGCCCGGTCTTCGGCGCCGGATGGATGATCGTGAAGCTGTAGACCACGCCGGTGCCGGCGATGGCGACCGGGTCGTGGGCGGCGGCAAGCGGCGAGTGGTCCGGCATCGCGGGAAAGATCCATTCGCCGGTGGCGCGCTCGCGCGAGGCAAGCAGATGGGGGATGGGTTCCGTAGTCCAGAGCGGGTCCGACACGGTTGTCTCCTGTGATGGTTGGCCTTGGCGTAATGGTTGTCGCCCGCGCCGGACCCGACAAACGATATTTCCGGCGCTTTCGCTTGAGAAAATATCAAGCGAAAGCGCCGGGCAGGGGCAGGGATTGCCGTAGCGTTGAGGCCGGCGAGCCGGAGGGGCCGGCGAGCGCCGTTACACCCGGGCCGGTACGCCCGTCAGCGCCGCGCCGCGTGCGCGCGGATCGCCGTCGACGGTGCGGGCGCCGTCCGAGTACGGATCGAACTGCCGTGCGGGCGGGGCGGACACGCCGCCGCGGTCCAGGCCTGCCACCAGCGCGCCGGCGGCCGCGCCACGCGCACCTTCGGAGTAGGGGTCGAAGCGGCCATCGCGCAGCCCTTCGCTGAAGACGTCATGGGCGCGCGCGCTCACGATGGCGGCGGAAACATTGCCGCGGGCGCCCTCCGTGAACGGATTGAACGAGCCCTGGCGCAGCCCTTCCGAGAACACGTCGTGCATGCGCGCCGCGGTGCCGGCCGGGGCGCTGTCGATCGGCGCGGCGTGCGCGCCGTGCAGCGAAAGGCCGATCGCCAGCGAGACGGCGGCGGGGACGAAGATGCGGGTGAATTGGGAAATCATGATGTCGCTCCTGATGATTGGTCTGAATCGTTTCGCTCTGGGCGGTGGCTGCGGCGCGTTCCCCGGTGTGGGGGGCGATGCAGCCGCCGTTGAGACCAATGTAGGAGGGCGGCGACAGTGGCACTAGGGCGACCAATGCCGTCTCAGAAGCAACCAGAAGTTGGCAGTTGGCGCGAAACGTCAGGAGGCCAGCCCGACCAGCCTGGAGAGCGACTGCTCCGCGCCGCGGCTCGCCTCGACCACGAAATCGATGAAACGGCGGACGCGCGCCGGCATTTGCGTGCGATGGGGGAAATACATGTAGAGGCCGACGTTGCTGCTGGTGTAGTCGGTCAGGATCGGCTTGAGACGGCCATCGACCAGATCGTCGTGGACCATGTAGGCGAGCAGCTGGCCGATGCCGATGCCGGCGCGCACCGCTTCGACCTCGGTGTCCAGGTCGTTGAAGCTGGCGACCGCGGGCACCTCCTGGTAGACCAGATTGCCGTCCACCTGCAGTTCCCATGGCACCATGCGCCCGGTCGAGGCGCGACGAAAGCCGGTGCACCGGTGTTGCAGCAGCGCCTCGGGCGTGGCCGGTTCGCCGTGACGCGCGAGGTAATCGGGCGATGCGCAGATGATCAACGGCACATCGCATAGCCGCCGCGCCACCAGGTTCTGTCCCGGACTGGTGCCGACGCGAAAGCCGACATCGATGCGGGCTTCGACCAGGTCGGTGAAGAGGTCGCTGAGCACCACGTCGAACACGATGCCCGGATACCGTTCGCGAAAGCCGTGCATCAGCGGCACCAGCACGCGGCTGCCCAGCGATGGCGGTGCAGTCAGCCGGATCGTGCCGTCATCCTCGCTCCTGCTGCTGCGGATCTGCTCCAGTGCCTCGTCGAGCTGCCGCATGCCCGGCGCCGCCAGCTCGAACAGCCGCGCGCCCTCGGTCGTCAGGCTCAGCTTGCGCGTGGTCCGGTGCAGCAGGCGCACGCCAAGTTCCGCTTCGAGCGTCCGCACCGCCTTGCTGACCGCCTGCGGCGTGACGCCGGCCTCGACCGCCGCGCGGCGGAAGCTGCCGGCGCGCACCACGCCGATAAACAGGGTAAGAACGCGGGCCTTGTCCATGATCGGCAACCGATGGTTTAGAGTGCCGCCATCATAGCGCCGACGGGTTACCCAAGGCGGGCAGGCCCGTCGCGCTGCGCCCTAGAATCCCAGCGGATAACCGTCCTTCCGATGATCCGACGCCGCGGCATACCCCTGTGGCAGCCGCATCGCCATCTGTGCGCCGCCAAACTCGAGGCTGTCGGCCGGCGCGACCTGAACCGCATGGCCCATCGCACGCAGGGCCTGCACCGTTTCCGCCGGGCAGTGCGCCTCCACCGCGACGCCCGCGTTGTCGTCCATGACCCGCCAGCGCGGCGCGTCGCAGGCGACCTGCGGGTTCTGGTGGAAGTCCGCCAGCCGGCTGGTCATCTGCACGTGGCCCTGCGCCTGCATCGAGCCGCCCATCACGCCGAACGCAGCCAGCGGCGCGCCCTGGCGCATCAGGAAGCCCGGAATGATCGTATGGAAGGGGCGCTTGCCGGGTGCGACCTGGTTCGGATGTCCGGGCTGCAGCGTGAAGCCCCAGCCGCGGTTGTGCAGCGCGATGCCGGTACCCGGTACCACCACGCCAGAGCCGAAGCCCTTGAAGTTGGACTGGATGAACGACACCATCAAGCCGCTCTGATCGGCGGCGGTCAGATAGACGGTGCCGCCGTTGTGCGGCTTGCCGGGGCCCGGATAGCGCGCCCTGGCGGGGTCGATGGCGCGGGCGCGTTCGCTCAGATAGCCGGGATCGAGCAGGTCGCGCGCGGTGACCGTGCGCATCGCGTCGGCATCCGCCACATAGGCGTGCAGATCCGCGAAGGCCAGTTTCATCGCTTCGATCTGCAGGTGCATGGTGCGCGCCGAATCGGCGTCGCCCGCCGCCACGTCCCACCGGTCGAGCATGCCCAGCGCCATCAACGCACCGATGCCCTGTCCGTTCGGACCGATCTCGTGCAGCGTCAGATCGCGGTAGCGCATCTGGATCGGCTCGACCCAGTCGGTCCGATGCGCGGCGAGATCGGCTTCATCGATGCGGCCGCCGGTGGCGCGCGCATGCGCGGCGATGCGCGCGGCCAGTTCGCCGTGATAGAAGTCGTCGCCGCCGCTGCGGGCGATGCGCTCGAGCGTGTCGGCCTGGCCGGGGCAGACGAAGCGTTCTCCCGGCAGCGGCGCGCGGCCGCGCGGCGCGAACGCGTCGGCAAAGCCCGGCTGGCTTTCCAGCACCGGGATCTGCGACTGCCATTGGCGGTGCACGGTGGGCGAGACCACGAAGCCGTTGCGCGCGTACTCGAGCGCCGGCTCGAACAGGTCTTCGAACGGCAACGAGCCGAACTTGTCCCAGGCGGTGCGCCAGCCGGACACCACGCCGGGCACCGTCACGCTGTCCCAGCCCTTGAACGGCATCGCGTCGTAGCGGGAAAAGGACTCGGGCGTCCACGCCCGCGGCGCGCGGCCCGATGCGTTCAGGCCATGCAGCTTGTTGCCGTCCCAGATCAGCGCAAAGGCGTCGCCGCCGATGCCGTTCATGCAGGGCTCGACCACGGTCAGCGCGATCGCGGTGGCCAGCGCGGCATCGACGGCGTTGCCGCCGCGGGCGAGCATGCGTAGTCCGGCGGCCGCCGCCAGCGGCTGCGAGGTGGCCACCACGTTGTCGGCCAGCACGGGAACGCGCTGCGAGCGGTAGGGGAAGTTCAGGAAGGAAGTCATCGGATGTGCAATGGAAGCGATCGAGGAACGGGCGCGGGGGCATTTGCCCGAGCGCCCGCGGCGGCGTGCGGCGTTCGGGCGTCAGTCGATCCTGACCTTTGCCGCCTGCGCGACCTTGCTCCAGGTCCGCATTTCCTCGCCGATCATCCGAGCGAAGGCGTCGCTCGGCGTGAATTGCAGCTGCACGCCCTGCGCTTCGAGCGATTGCACCAGGTCGGGCATCGCCAGAGCGGCCCTGGTGGCGGCCGCCAGCTTCTGCACCACGGCGGGCGGCGTGCCCTTGGGCGCCACCAGGCCGAACAGGTTATTGACGCCGAAGTCGCGGATGCCGGCCTCCGCCATGGTCGGCGCTTCCGGCAGCGAGCCGACGCGGCGCTCCGAAGCGACCGCCAACAGCCTCAGCTTGCCGGATTTGACGTGCGGCAGCGCGGCCGGAATGCTGTCGAACATCATGGCCGAGCGGCCAGCCATCAGATCGGGCAGCGCGAACGAACTCCCCTTGTACGGCACGTGCACTACATCGACGCCCGTGCGCAGCCGGA
The DNA here is from genome assembly GCF_013347325.1 of Cupriavidus gilardii. Lineage (NCBI taxonomy): Bacteria > Pseudomonadati > Pseudomonadota > Betaproteobacteria > Burkholderiales > Burkholderiaceae > Cupriavidus > Cupriavidus gilardii. Next base: position 937,117 of record NZ_CP054624.1, read on the forward strand.
ACAGCTCGGACTCCAGATGCGACAGCGTGCCGTTGCCCTGCGAGGCGAAGTTGTACCTGCCGGGCGCGCCTTGCAGATACCTGACCAGGTCCGGCACGGTCTTGACCGGCAACGTCGCGGGCACCACCAGGATATGCGGCACGTTGCCGATGCCGGCGATCGGCACGAAATCCCTGGCGAGGTCGGCGGGCTGGCTCGAATAGGTAGCGGCGGCGATCGCCGCATTGCTGACGGCAGCCAGGTACAGCGTATAGCCATCGGGCGCCGCCTTGGCGGCATAGGCGAGGCCGATCGCGCCGCCTGCGCCCGGCCGGTTCTCGACCACCACCGGTTGCTGCAATTGCTGAGACAGGCGTTGGCCGACCGCGCGCGCCAGCACATCGGTCGCGCCCGCGGGCGGGAAAGACAGCACCAGCTGGATCGGACGTTCCGGATATTCGGCGAGCGCGGCGGGTGCGGCGGCGGCCGCGGCCGTTGCCACTGCCGCGACGGCGGCGAGCCGCAGCGCCTTGCGGCGCGCGGTGTTCAGGATGGTGCGCGGATGCGCCGTTGCGGTGCGCGCGGGGTGAAGCAATTGCATGACCATGATGTCGACGGCTCCGTGATGGCCGGCTCCACGGCGCGCCGCCATGGCGACGTTGCCGGGGATAGGCCGGAATGGCGAATCTGGCGCGGTCCGCTTGTCGCGCGGCTCCGGGCGCCTGTCATGCCGCGTCCGCGGCCGGGCCGCGGACTGCGCTGATGGGAATGGCCGATTCTAGGCACGGTCCGTGCGTCAGCGAATGCGGATTGGCCATGGCGCCATGCGGAAACGGAATAACCGCCAGCCGGACCGCACCGCCATCCCTGGCGACGAGTCGGCACGCATCTGACGGAAGATGACCATGCAGTTGAAGTGGATCGAGGACCTGCTCGTGCTGGAGCGCACGCGCAGCTTTTCGCGCGGCGCGGAATTGCGCCATATCACCCAGTCGGCGCTGTCGCGCCGGATTCGCTCGCTCGAGGAGTGGGCCGGGGCAGAGCTGGTCGACCGCAATACCTATCCGCTGGCGTTGACGCGGGCGGGCGCGGCATTCTGCGCGACGGCACGCGACGCCTGCGAGCGGCTGCTCGAAGCGCGCGCGGCGCTGCGGCGCGAGGCCACGATGCCGGGCAAGGCGATCGAAATCGCGGCCGGCCATACCTTGTCGCTGACGTTCCTTCCGGACTGGCTAAGGCAGTGCCGGCAGCGAGCGGGCACCTTCCATGCGCGCGTGGTAGCCGCCAACGTGCTGGACGCCGTGGTGGCGTTGTCCGAGGGCCATTGCGATCTGATGCTGGGCTACAACCATCCGCGCGTGCCGGTGTCGCTGGACAGCGAGCGCTTCCGCAGCCTGACGGTGGGCAGCGATCTGCTGATGCCGGTGTCGGTGCCGACCTCGCGCGGCGGGCCGATGTTTTCGCTGGCCGAAGCGAGCGGGAAGGCGTCGAAGCCGACGCCGCTTCTTGCCTACACCGCCAACACCACGCTGGGCCGCGTGGTCGAGTCGATTCTGGAGCGCAAGCAGGTCCATCGCCGGCTGGTTCGCTGCTACGAAGCCGATATGGCGATGCTGCTGCTGAAGATGGCCAGCGAAGGGCACGGCGTGGCCTGGTTGCCGCGCAGCACCGCCGCGCAGGCGCTGGCGGCGGGCACGCTGGTACCGGCCGGTGACGACAGCTGGTGCTCGCCGCTGCAGATCTGCGCCTATCGGTCGGCACATAGCGCCAATCCGACCTTGCACGCGCTATGGCGCATGCTGGCGGGCGAGCAGGCCGGCCAGCATGCCGACGCGCCGGCGCAGCAGGCGGCGCAGTTCGCGTAGATACGGCCGCTCGGGCCACGACTCGGATGCCGACTCAGACCCCGATGAACTGCGCAAATTCCTCGACCGGCGCCCGCTGCGCCACCAGCCGATTGGCCGGGGCGTCGGGGTCGGCGTAGCCGATCGCCATGCCGGTGAACAGCATGCGTTCGGGCGGCGTTCCGAGGAAGCGGCGCATCGTTTCCGGATACATCGCCCAGCATTCCTGCGGGCAGCTGTCCAGGCCCGCCTCGCGCAGCAGCAGCATCACGTTCTGCAGATACATGCCGAGGTCCGACCATTGCGGCGGACCCATGCGGCGGTCCACGGTGCAGAACAGCGCCAGCGGAGCGCCAAAGAACTGGAAGTTGCGCGCGAACTGCTGGCGGCGCGCGGCCTTGTCCTCGCGCGGGATGCCGAGATGGCCGTACAGGTCCTCGCCGACCTGGAAGCGCCGCTCGCGATAGGGCGACACCAGCTCCGGCGGATAGATGTGGTATTCGGCGGGCTCGCCCTTCGGTTCATCGACCACGCGCTGGCGCATGATGGCCTTGAGCTCGTCCAGCGGCGCGCCGCCGACGACCTGGATATGCCAGGGCTGCAGATTGCCACCGGACGGGGCGCGCGCGGCCTTCTCGACGATCTCGCGGATCAGCTGCGGCGGCACCGGCTTGTCGAGAAAGCCGCGGATCGAGCGGCGCGTGGCAATGGCTTCGCTGACGTTCATGGTCTCCTCTCGTACCCGGCTGGCCGGGGCAGTCCGCTGCAACGGCGCGCGGCGCCGGGCATGGCATGGTAAGTTGGCGTCCGACGATACCACGACAACGGGAGACAGGCATGGCGGGTCCGCTGCATGGACTGAAGGTGGTGGAGATGGTCGGCCTCGGGCCGGGGCCGTTCTGCGCGATGATGCTGGCCGATATGGGCGCCGAGGTGATTCGCATCGACCGGCCCGATCGCGGTGCGGGCGTGCTGCCCGAAGACGTCCGCTTCGACGTGACCGCGCGCGGCCGCCGCTCGCTGGCGATCGACCTGAAGCGACAGGGCGCTGCCGAGACGGTGCTGCGCCTGATCGAACAGGCCGACGTGCTGATCGAGGGCTTCCGGCCCGGCGTGATGGAGCGGCTGGGTCTCGGTCCGGACGTCTGCCTGGCGCGCAATGCGAGGCTGGTCTATGGCCGCATGACAGGCTGGGGGCAGCACGGACCGCTGGCGCAGGCAGCGGGACACGACATCAACTACATCGCGATCACCGGCGCGCTGCATGCGATCGGCCTGCCCGACGAACCGCCGGTCGTGCCGTTGAACTACATCGGCGACTTCGGCGGCGGCGCGATGATGCTGGCCTTCGGCGTCGTCTGCGCGGTGCTGGAGAGCCAGCGCAGCGGCAAGGGGCAGGTGGTCGATGCCGCGATGACCGATGGCGCCGCGCTGCTGTCGGCCATGATGTACGGCTTCAAGGCTGCCGGGCGCTGGAGCAACCGGCGCGGCGAAAACCTGCTCGACGGCGGCGCCCCGTACTACGGCACCTATGCCTGCGCGGACGGCAAGCATGTCGCGATCGGCGCGCTCGAGCCGCAGTTCTATCGCCAGCTGATCGAGCTGTGCGGCATCGAGGACCCGGCCTTTGCGAAGCAGGGCGATCCGCGCGACTGGCCGCAACTGAAGCAACGGCTGGCCGAGGTGTTCCGCACGCGCACGCGCGACCAGTGGTGCGCGCTGATGGAGGGCAGCGATGCGTGTTTCGCGCCGGTACTCGACTGGGACGAGGCCCAGGTCCACGCGCACAACCGCGCGCGCGACACCTTCGTCGAGATCGATGGCGTCATCCATCCGGCGCCGGCGCCGCGCTTTTCGCGCACGGCGGCGGACAGGCCCACCCCCGCGTCGCCGCCCGGTGCCGACACCGAGGCGGTGCTGCGCGACTGGGGCTTCGCGGCGCAAGAGATTGCCGCGCTGAAGGGCGACGGCGTGATCTGATCCAGCCAGGCCGGCGAGCCTCTGCCGGCGACCGGCCTCACTGGCCCGGCAGCGCCACCCCGAGATCGCCGGCCACCCTGGCCAGATTGCGCCAGATCGCGGGATTGACGTCCAGTTCGTCGCCGGTGCGGGCGCGGTGGTCGGCCTCGTACTCGCCCGGGTACTGCACGCGGTCGAAGCCCGGCGCGGGCGGTGTCTCGTGCAGATAGCGGATGAACGATTCGACCTCGGTGCTCTGCCATTGCAGGCCCAGATCGAGCTGCGGATCGATCAGCACCGCGAACATGTTGTTGGTGGCCACGCCGCCGCGCGGATTGTTCGGCTGAATGGTGCCGCCGCCCGACAGCACGCCGGCCAGCAGTTCGGCGACCACGCCGAGCGCGTAACCCTTGTGGCCGCCGAAGGGCAGCAGCGCGCCGGGCGGATCGGCGAAGATCGCGCCGGCGTCGGTGGTCGGCGCGCCGCTCGCATCGATGACGCTGCGCTCCGGGGCCGGCTCGCCTTTTTCGGACAGCACGCGGGCCTTGTTGATCGCGATGGCGCTGGTGGCGATGTCCATCACCAGCGGCGGGCGCCCGTTCGGCATCGGCCCGGCGAAACAGAGCGGATTGGTCGTCAGCCGCGCAACCCGGCCGCCATAGGGCGCGACGGCCGGCGGCCGGTTGATGACATTGGTGAAGCTGAGCAGCACCATGCGCGCCTGCGCCGCCATCTCGCCGTAATAGCCCATGCGGCCCAGATGGTGCGAGTGCCGCAGCGTGAAGATGCAATGGCCATGCGCGCGTGTGCGTTCGATGGCGGCCTGCATCACGCACTTGCCGACGTGCTGGCCGAAGCCGCCGTTGCCGTCGAACACCACCAACGTGCCCCGGTCCATCGCGCAGCTGGCGCGGCCCGAGGGATTGACGCTGCCGCCTTCGACAGAGGCGCGATACTGCGGCAGCATCGACAGCCCGTGGCTGGCATAGCCGCAGCGGTCGGACTCGACCAGATGCTCGGCGACGTCGTCGGCGATATCGTCGGGCACGTTCAGTGCCACCAGAATGTCCCGCGCCAGCCGATGCGCGTCCTGCAGGGTGATCTTCATGTCGGACTCCTCGTATTGCGAGGCGCTGGTCCGTGGATCCGTCCTCAGATCCAGCCGAGCCAGCGCCAGTAGGTTGCCGCGAACAGCAGCATCATCGCGTAACCGACCAGCGTGACCGGAATGCCGATGCGCGCGAACTGGCGGCCGTTGAAGGTATCGGTGCTCAGGCACACCATGTTCTGCGGCGCATTGATCGGCAGGATGAAGCCGAAGCTCATCGTGAAGCCGAGCAGCATCGTGATGCCGACCTTGTCGATGTCGCCCGGCAGCGTCTGCAGCACCGAGATCAGGATCGGCAGCATCGCCGCCGTCAGCGCCGTGGCGCTGGCAAAGCCGAGGTGGATCACGATCAGGAAGGCGGCGAGGATCGCGAACACCGCGATCGGACCCTGCGTCGCCAGGCCCGAATTGGCGACCACGAACTTGCCCAGCCATTGCCCGGCCTGCGTGGTCAGCAGCGCGGTGCCCAGGCTGATGCCGACGCCGAACACGATCAGCGTGCCCCATGGCGTGCGTTGCTGCATCGTCTTCCAGTCCATCACGCCGAGGCGAGGCAGCATCAGGGCCACGAGGCCGACGAAGGTCACGGTGGCGGTGTCGAAGCCGTGCAGCTTGCCCTCGGTGGCCCACGCCAGCAGCAGCCCGATCGATACCGCGGCGAGGCGCTTCTGCGGGCCGCTCATCGGCCCCAGTCCTGCCAGCTCGCGCTGCACGGCCTCCTTGCCGCCGGGAATTGCCTCGGTCTCCGGCGGCAGCAGCCAGCGCACCAGCAGATACAGCACCACCGACATCGCCAGCGCCCACGGCGCGCCGGCGATCAGCCATTGGAGCCAGGTCACGCGCTCGCCCAGCAGTTTGTCCATGAAGCCGACCGCCAGCAGGTTCTGCGCCGCCGCCGTCTGGATGCCGACGTTCCAGATGCTGGTGGCCTGCGCCACGGTGATCATGATGCCGGCCGCGATATTGGAGCGCTTGTCGACGCCGAAGGCCGCGATGATCCCCATCATGATCGGCACCACGCAGGCGCTGCGGGCGGTGGCGCTCGGCACCACCAGCGACAGCGCGATCGTGACCGCGATGGTGCCGACCAGGATGCGGCGCGTGCTGGTGCCGATCGCCGACAGTGTGACCAGCGCGATGCGGCGGTCCAGTCCGGTGACCGTCATCGCCGCGGAGATGAACAGCGCGGCGGCGACCAGCGCCAGCGCCGTATTGGCGAAACCAGCGAGCGCCATGCCGAGCGCGCGCGAGGTGCCGTAAAGCGTATCGGGGTCGTCGACCGTGGGCGCGAAGCCGATCAGCGCGGCCATCAGCGAGGTGATCATGATTGCGCTGGTCTCGTAGGACACCGCCTCGCTGATCCATACGACGACGGCGAAGGCGAGGATCGCGAGCATGCGGTGTCCAGCCAAGGGCAGGTCGGGCGGGGCAGGCAGCGACAGCACGCCGATCAGCACCAGCACCGCGACGAACAGTCCCCACGGCGGTCGCTTGCTCGCAGTGGCGGAGCTCGCGGGGCTCGTCGCCGAATTTGGTGTCGCCGGTGCTGCCGGTGTCGCCGGTGCGGACCGCGTGGAATTCGTGGGCGACGCGTTGCTGCGCAGATCGGACATTGCCGTTTCCTTGGATGACGGCAGCGGCCGTGCAGGGCCGCCGGCACGAGGTGGGACGATTATCGGCCCGCGTTGTGGCGGTTGTCGAGCACAGCGGTGACGGTCATTGCGCCAGATCAAAGGCGATGCGTGCCAGCGGCGGATGCAGGGCCGATGTCTGCCGTGCTGCGATCCGCAACCGCCGGCGAACGGCTATAGTGGTCTCGTGGCCCGGCCCACCTTGCACCGCCTCGGCGGCATGCAGGCCGCGCGTCATACCCCAGGAGACCGACATGCAGGTGCTGATTCGCGGCCTGCGCCGCGATATCACCGAACAGCGGTTGCGCGACAAGTTCACGCCGTATGCGCCGGTGCGCTCGGTGGAAATCATGCGCGATGGCGACCCGGAGCAGCCATGGGCCTGGCTGGACTTCGACATGGATTTCTTTGCGGCCCTCGGGCTGCTGCGCCAGTTCGACGGACAGTACTTCGACGGCGGCGTGATGCGGCTGCATCTGGTCGCGCACCAGAGCAGCGATTGAGTCTTGTGCAGCGCGCGCTCGTCCGCACGCCGGTGTATCAGGCGCGCCGATCGCTGCGCCAGGGCGGCCGCGGTCCAAACGCCTTGCGCAACATCTCGACGAACAGCCGCGTGCGCATCGACGCTACGCGCGATTGCGGCACCAGCGCCATCACGTCCGCGTCGGGCAGCCGGTAGCCCGGCAACAGCGCGACAAGCCTGCCCGAGGCGAGACCGTCGGCCACATCCCACTCGGACCGCGCCATGATGCCCTTGCCGGCCAGGCACCACTGATGAACGACGTCTCCGTCATTGCTCTCCATCGCCGGACGCACCCGCACCGTGTGTTCGCGTGCACTGCCCGCACTGACGCCGCTGCCGCCGCGCTTCTCGCCGCCCTTGCCGCCCGTGCCACTGCCCTTGGCCGCGTCCTTGCCGTCGCGGCCGGCGAAGCGCCATAGCGTCACGTCCTCGTCGTTCTCGCGCAGCACCAGGCAGGCGTGGTGCACCAGGTCGGCGGGACGCGTCAGCGGCGGCGCCTTCGCCAGGTACTCGGGCGCGGCGCACAGGAGGCGGCGGTTCGGTGCGATCCGGTGCGCGACCCACCGTGAATCCGGGATGGCGCCGATGCTGACCAGCACGTCGAAGGCATCGCGGCCATGGACGGGCTGGCGCGGCAGCATCAGGTTGTCCGACAGGTACAGCTGCACTTCGAGGTTGGGGTGCGCATCCTGGAACTGCGCCAGCAGCGGTCCGAGATAGCGCCGTCCGAAGCCGAGCGGCCCATGCACCTTCAGCTTGCCCGCCACCGCCTGGCTGCGCTGCCGCAGCGCCTCCTCGATGGTCTGCATGTGTTCGAGCACGCCGGTGGCGTGCTGCGCCAGCAGAAGGCCCTCGTGGGTCAGGTGCAGCCGGCGCGTGGTGCGCAGCGCGAGCCGGATGCCAAGGCGCGCTTCCAGCTGGCCGAGCCGCTTGGTCACGGCCGGCGGCGTCACGTTTTCCTCGCGCGCCAGCGCGGCGAGGCTGCCGAGCCGGTCCAGCGCCAGCACGAAGCGCAGGTCGTCGATGGTCAGCTTCATCATTATTAACCCAGAGGTGAATCAAGAAATTCTATGCCATTAACCACGGCCGGGCACACGCCACCTACACTGTGGCATCGATTCCAACCGGGGCCGCACCATGACCAGCCAACCACGCCAACCCAACTACGCACGCCAATACGATGTCGTGCTGTTCGACCTGCTGACCGCGCTGCTCGATTCGTGGACGCTGTGGAACAGCGTGGCGGGCGGCGAGGCGCCGGGTCGCGCTTGGCGCGCCGCGTATCTGAAGCGCACCTATGCCTGCGGCGCCCAGGGGAACACCCCCCGCGGTGGTGGCACGGCTCAATCAGGCGATCAACGACGCGCTGGCCGATCCGGCGTTGATCCGGCAGATGCGCGAGGTCGGCGTCGAATTTCCCGCCCGTGCCGACAACACGCCGGCCAATCTCGCGCGGCTGGTCGACAGCGAGACCGCGCGGCTGCGGCCCATTCTCGAAGCCAACAAGGTGCAGCTCGATTGAGCGGGGAACGCCTCGACCAGACGATGCGCCAGATGCAATGGAAGGAAACCCATGACGCTGCATGAACTCGAAACGCCGGTGCTGGTCCTCGACCGCACGAAGATGGAGCGCAACATCGCGCGTCTGCGCGAACGGCTGTTGCCTTTCGGCGTGGCACTGCGTCCGCATGCGAAGACCAACAAGTCGGCCGACGTCACCGCGCGCATCGGCGCACCGGGTTCGGCGATCACCGTGTCGACGCTGAAGGAGGCCGGCTACTTTCTCGAACACGGCTGGACCGACATCCTCTATGCCGTCGGCATCGTGCCGTCGAAGCTGCCGCATGTCGAAGACCTGGTGCGGCGCGGGGCGCGGATGACGCTGTTGCTCGACAACGTCGAGGCGGCCGCCGCGGTCGCCGCCTATTGCCGCCAGCGCGGCCTCGGCGTGCCGGTGCTGATCGAGATCGATACCGACGGCCACCGCTCCGGCGTCAAGCCGGAGGACCCGCTGCTCCTCGAGATCGCGGCAGCGCTGCGGGGCCATGAAGGGCAGGGCGCCTGGCTCGCCGGCGTGCTGACGCATGCGGGCGATTCGTACAACTGCCGCTCGGCAGCAGCGATCGAGGCGCTGGCCGAACAGGAGCGGGCCGGCGCCGTGCGCGCCGCGCAGCGCCTGCGCGCGGCCGGGCATGCGGCGCCGGTGGTCAGCGTGGGCAGCACGCCGACCGCGCACTTCGCGCGGTCGCTCGATGGCGTCACCGAAGTGCGGGCCGGCGTGTTCGTGTTCTTCGACCTGGTGATGAACGGCATCGGCGTCTGCGACACCTCGGACATCGCGCTGTCGGTGCTGTGCACCGTGATCGGCCATCAGCGCGACAAGGGCTGGCTGATCACCGATGCGGGCTGGATGGCGATGTCGCGCGATCGCGGTACCGCGAAGCAGCCGGTCGACCAGGGCTATGGCGTGGTCTGCGATATCGACGGCAAGCCGCTGGCCGATCTGCTGATGGTCGACGCCAACCAGGAGCACGGGATCGTCAGCCATCGCACCGATCCGGACGCGACGCCGATGCTGCCGGTCGGCACGCTGCTGCGCATCCTGCCGAACCACGCGTGCGCGACGGCCGCACAGCACGGTGCCTACACCGTGGTGGCAGGGAGCGCCGACATCGAGGCGCGGTGGCCGCGCTTCAGTGGATGGTGAGCGCGATGACCAACGTGAATCGAGACGCGAATCCGATCGCCGCAACGCTCGCCGCGCAAGGTGTCGCCTATCCCGACGTGCCCACACTGGCGGCGCCGCGCGGCCACTACTCGCACGTTGCCACGGGGCTGGGGCTGGTATTCGTGTCGGGTCAGCTGCCGCTGGACGCGCGGGGCGAACCGCGCGCCGATCTGCCGCTGGCGGAACAGGCCGCGCTCGCGCTGCGCAACGTCGAGGCCGCGCTGGCCGCGGCCGGCTGCGGCTGGAAGGACGTCATCAAGGTCACCGTCTATCTGGCCGGTGTCGAACATTGGCCGGCGTTCGACGCGGCCTACCGGCGGATGCTGGGCGACGCGCGGCCGGCACGCGCGGTGGTGCCGGTGCCGGCACTGCATTATGGCGTGCTGGCCGAGGTCGAGGCGGTGGCCTTGCATCCCGCGGCGGCACAGGCACCGCTGTCGCCGCCGCCGGTACTGCGCTGAAGGTCCCCGGCGACCGCTAGCAGCCGAGCGCCATGCCGTCGCTGCGGGGGTCGTGGGCGCCCTCGATGGTGCCGTCGGCGCCGATGCGGATCGCGCCGGGATGGCCGGCGAGCGGGCTCTGCGCGGCGATCGGGCTCAGTTCATGGCGGCGCGCGGCCAACTCCCGCATCACCGCGTCGCCGGCATCGGCCTCCAGCTTCAACGTGTCGCGCGTATCCGAGAACGTCCGGCCAAGCAGAAAGCGTGGGCGCGACAGCGCCGCCAGCGGGTCCATGCCGTAGTCGATCATCCGCGTCAGCACCGCCGCCAGCGTCTGCGGCTGCCCGTCGGCGCCCTGCGTGCCGTACAGCAGCCGCGGGCGCCCGCCCTGCAGATAGAGCCCGGGATTGAGCGTGTGGAAGGGCCGCTTGCCCGGCCGCAGCACATTGTGGTGCCGGGGGTCGGTGCTGAACGCCGCGCCGCGGTTGTGCCACAGGATGCCGGTGTCGCCGGCGACCACGCCGCTGCCCCAGTCGAAGTAGACGGTCTGCAGTACGCTGGCACAGCGGCCCTGGCTGTCGACCGCGCCGAGATAGACGGTATCGCCGGTACGGAAGCGGTGCGGCCACGGTAGCGCGCGCTCGGGCCGGATTGCCGCCGCCATCCGGTCGAGATGCGAGGACGACAACATCGTCCGTACCGGCACGTCGACGAACTCGGGGTCGGCCACGTGCCGGTCGCGCTCGATGAACGCCTGCTTTACCGCCTCGACCAGCAGATGGTAGTAATCGGCGCTGCCTTCGGCGACCGCGCGGACGTCGAAGCGGTCGAGTATGCCCATGATCTGCAGCGTGGTCACGCCCTGGGTGGGCGGACGCAGGCTGACGAGGTCGCCGCCGCGATACGGCACCGTCAGCGGCGATTCTTCACGGGCCCGTGTCGCCGCGAGATCGGCCGCGCGCAATGGCGAACCGGCCTCGCGCAGGCCGCTGGCGATGCGTTCAGCCAGTTCGCCTTCGTAGAAGTCGCGGGCGCCGCGTTCGGCGATCCGGCGCAGGCTGCGCGCCAGCTCCGGCTGGCGGAAGCGCTCACCGATTTCCGGAATGCGGCCGTCGGGCAGGAACACGCGGGCAAAGCCGGGCCAGTCCCGCCACTGTCCCGCGCGAAAATCCAGCCAGAAGCGTTGCGACGGCGTGACGGGAAACCCTGCCTCGGCATGTTCGATGGCGCGGTGGAACAGCGCTTCCCATGAGGTGGTGCCACCCCATGTGTCGCGGCTGAGCCGATAGGCACGGTCCCAGGTATCGACGGTGGCGGCCGTGGTCAGGGCGGCCGCCGGTCCTCGCGTCGGAATCTCGCCATCGAAGTTCGGCGGGGCGGCGGCCGCCTGGCCGATGCCGGACAGCGTGCGCACCTGGCCTGCGCCGTCGGCAATGACCCAGAAGGCGTCGCCGCCCAGCCCCGTGAAATGCGGGTAGGTGACCGACAGCGTCGCGCCGATCGCAATCGCCGCTTCAATGGCATTGCCGCCGCTGCGCAATACCTCGCGTCCGGCCTCGCTGGCCAGCGCGTGCGGGCTGGTCACCATGCCGTCGCGGGAGCGCGCCAGACCGGGCGGGGACAACAGGCCGGCGTCCATCAGGCCACCACCGCTTGCGTTGCCACGCCGGCAGTCGCGTCGCCTTCGCCGCTGCCGTCGCCACCCAGGTACGCCTGCACCAGCGCCGGATCGCGGGCCAGCAGATCGGCGCGTCCGCTGGCGACCACGCGGCCTTCCTCCAGCACGTAGGCGCGGTCGGCCAGCGTCAGTGCCAGCGCGGCCATCTGGTCGACCAGCAGGATCGTGAGCGACGCGTCGCGCAGGCGGTCCAGCGACGCGAACAGCTCGTCGATGATCTTCGGCGCCAGGCCCAGCGACGGTTCGTCCAGCAGCAGCATGCGCGGCTGCGACATCAGGCCGCGTGCGATGGCCAGCATCTGCTGCTCGCCGCCGGACAGCAGGCCGGCGCGCTGATGCTGCCGTTCGCGCAGCCGCGGGAATCGCAGCAGCATCGATTCGATGCGGCGCTGCATCTCGCCGCGGCTCAGGCGGCCGGACGGGAATGCGCCCAGCCTGAGATTGTCGAGCACCGACAGCTCGGCAAAGACCTGCCGGCCCTCGGGCACCAGCACCATGCCCATCGCCGCGATGCGAGCCGCGTCGATGCCGGCGAGGTCGACGCCGTCGAACGCGATGCCGCCCTGCACCGGGCGGTGCAGGCCCGACAGCGCGCGCATCAGCGTCGATTTGCCGGCGCCGTTCGCGCCGAGCAGCGCCACCATCTCGCCCTCGCGCACCTGCAGCGCGATGTCGTGCAGCACCGGCGCCGCGCCGTAGCCGGTCCGCAGCGCGTTGACGCCCAGCAGTTCCGCGCCGGCGGCATCGCGCGACACGCGCCGCGGTGCGGCGGCGGCCGCATTGCCGACGGCCGCCTCGCCGAGGTACGCACGGCGGACCGCGGGATCGGCCCGTACCTCGGCCGGCGTGCCGACCGCCAGACGCTGGCCGGCATCGATCACGACGATGCGGTCGGATACCTCCATCACCAGCGACATGTCGTGCTCGACCAGGCCGACGGCGATGCCGCTGTCCGCGATGCGGCGCAGCAGCCGGCCGAGGCTGGCCTTGTCCTCGCGCGACAATCCCGCGGCGGGCTCGTCGAGCAGCAGCACGGCGGGCCGGGTGGCCAGCGCCCGCGCAATCTCGACCAGCCTGCGGTCGACGTGCGCCAGATCGGCGGCACTCGCGTCCGGATCGCCGCGATAGCCGCAGGCGCGCAGCAGCGCAAGGGCCTGCTGCCGAACCGGGGCGGCGGTAAAGCGCGCGGTGCCGAGCAGCGTGCCGAGGCGTCCGCCGCCCAGCGCGAGCGCGACATTGTCGGCGGCGCTGAGGCCGCCGAACAGCTGCGAGGTCTGATAGGTCCGCGCAATGCCGTGGCGCGCGCTATGACAGGCGCCGCGCGCGGGCAGCGCGGTGTCGCCCAGGCGCCTGCCGCCTGCGTGCGGCCGGTAATAGCCGGACAGCATATTGAGCACCGTCGATTTGCCTGCGCCGTTGGGGCCGATCAGGCTGGTCACGGCGCTGTCCGCCACGGTGAACGACAACCGGTCGACGGCGCGCACGCCGCCGAATACCATCGACAGCCCGTCGGCCACCAGCGCGCGCCGCGCCGCGGGCTCGCGCACGGGCAGCGGCATGTCGGCCGCCTCGCGCGATGCCGCGGCAACGGTGCGTCGGGTCCGCAGCCGGCGCAGCAGCGCGGTGGCCACGCCGACGATCCCCTGCGGCGCGACCCACAGCACCACCAGCAGCAGCATGCCGAAGCAGAGCAGCCGCAGGTTCTCCAGGCTGGACAGCAGTTCCGGCAGCATGCCGACCACTACCGCGCCAATCACCGGACCGGCGACGGTGCCGGCACCGCCGATCATCACCGCCAGCACGAACAGGATCGACTGCAGGAAGGAGAACATGCCCGGCGTGACCATGCCCTGCATCGGCGCGAACAGTCCGCCGGCCAGCCCGGCCAGCGCGGCCGAGAAGGCAAACGCCACCGTACGCACCAGCAGCGGATCGATGCCGATCGATGCCGCAGCGGTCTCGCTGTCGCGCACCGCCCGCATCGCCGCGCCCCAGCTGCCGCGCGAAATGCGCGCGTAGGCCGCCAGCGAGATGGCCAGCACCGCCAGCGCGATCAGCGTCAGCGCGCGCTCGCCGCCTTCGACGCCGGGCAGCGAGGGCTGCGCGATGCCCATCAGCCCATTCTGCCCACCGGTCAGCGTGCGCCACTCGACCGCCCCATGCTCGACGATGAAGCCGAACGCGATGGTGATCATCGCCAGGCCCGGTCCCTTGACGCGCAGCGCGGGCAGCGCCAGCAGCGCGCCGGTCAGCGCGGCCATGACCGTTCCGGCCAGCCAGGCCGGCCAGAACGCCCAGCCGGCCTGGCCGGTCAGGATCGCGACGCTGTAGGCGCCGATCGCGTAGAAGCCGACGTGGCCGAACGAGATCTGGCCGGTCAGGCCGATCAGCAGGTTCAGGCCCACGCCGCAGATCGCCAGCATCGCGACGCCGGCGATCACGAAGACGAAATAGCCGTTCAGCATCATCGCGGCGGCCGCGGCGCCAAGCAGCGCCAGGGCCATGGCGCCGATCTGCGGCGGCGTGCCGATGCCGGCAACGAGACGAGCGTGCGCGTTCATACCTTGCGTACCTCCGCGCGGCCGAACAGTCCCGCCGGGCGCAGTGCCAGCAGCGCGATCACCAGCGCGAACGTGATGATCTGCGTGTAGCTCGAACCCAGCGAGGCCGTGATGGCGGCCTCGACCACGCCGAAGATCAGGCCCGCGATCATTACGCCCCAGGCGCTGGACAGCCCGCCGAGAATGGCCACCGCGAAGGCCTTCAGCCCGAAGACGGTGCCCATGTCCGACTGCACGTTGAACAGCGGGGCGATCAGCACGCCGGCGACGCCGGCCAGCAGCGTCGACACCGCGAAGGCCGCGGCCACGGTGCGGCGGATCGGGATCGCCATCAGCCGGGCGGCATCGCGGTTCTGCACGACCGCCAGCATCGCCAGCCCCCAGCGGGAATGGCGCAGCACGTAGTGCAGCACGCCCGCGAGCGCCAGGCCCACGACCGGAATCAGCAGCTGCAGCGGATAGACGCCGAGGCCGTCGGCCAGCTGCAGCGAGCTTGTGGCCAGCGGCGACGGCAGGCTGCGGGGCTCGGTGCCGAAGGTCAGCGTGACGACGTTATCGAGCACGATGCCGAGCGCCACTGTGGCCATCAGCCAGGCGTCCGAGCCGCGGCTGGCGAACGGCCGTACCGCGACGAATTCGATCGCCAGCCCGTACAGCGCGCACAACGCCAACGCGAGCAGCACCGACGCCGCCATCGGCCAGCCCAGCGTCTGCGTGAAGGTGTAGGTCAAGACCGCGCCGAGCATCATCGAGCTGCCCTGGGCGAAATTGACGGTGGCGCTGACCACATAGGTCAGATGAAAACCCAGCGCCATCAGCCCGTACATGCTTCCCAGGCCAAGGCCGCTGATCGCGGCGGAGATCCATAACATCGTGTGTTCCTCGAGCGGACGTCGTCGGCGGCCTGGTCCGGCCGCTTCATTCGGTGGCTTACTTCGACGCGGCCTGTTTGTCGGCGACCGGCACGATGCGGTTGTCGATGAACTGGGCCCAGACGTAGTCGTTCTCGGTCAGCGCGTCATGCACCTGCGGCGAGAAGGGCTTCAGATAGGTCTTGATCAGGCCTTCGTAGCGATCGATCTGGTAGAAGCCCTGGCGTATCGCGTCGCCCTTGGTCGAGCCGGCGCGCTGGATGGCCAGCGCGGCCAGATGCGTGGCGTCGTAGGCGTTGGCGACGCCCACCGCGGGCGTAATGTCGTCCGGCCCCTTGATGTCGCTGTATTTCGCCTTCAGCGCGTTGACGACGCGCGTGCCGACCGGCGACGGCGCGCCGAAGAAGCTGTAGGTCTGCACGAAGTGAACGTTGCGGGCGTTCGGGCCGGCCAGCTCGGTGAAGCGTCCGCCGGCCGGGCCCCAGTGCGAGACCACCGGCACCTTCCACCCCATGCGGTCCAGCGACTTGACGACCTGGGCCGAAGGGCCGACGTTGCCGACCATCAGCAGCACGTCGGCGCCCGCGGCCTTCAGGCGTCCGAGCTGCGGCACCACGTCGACATCGTTGGCCTCGAATTTCTCGATGCCGGCCGGCTTCATGCCCTTGGCGGTCAGCGCGGCAACGATGCCCTTTTCGTTGGACTCGCCCCACGGGTTGTTGACCAGGATCAGCCCGGGCTTGCTGGCGCCGAAGGTCTTCTGCGCGTACTGCAGCATCGCCTTGTCGACCAGCTCGTCGACCGCGGACACGCGGAACACGAAATTGGGGTTGGCACCGTTGCGCGTGATCGGCGTGCCGGCGGCCCACGGCCCCATGAACGGCACCTTCTCCTGGTTGGCGATCGGCACGATGGCCATCGATACCGGTGTATCCAGGCCGCCGAACAGCACCGCGACTTTCTCCTTGTAGATCAGTTCGCGCGCGGCGAGCACGCCCTTGGCGGGATTGCTTTCGTCGTCGCGCCGGACAAGCTCGAGCTTGCGGCCGTTCAGCACGCCGCCCTTCGCATTGATCTCGTCGATCGCAATCGTCATGCCGCGCGTCAGCGCTTCGCCGGCGCGTGCCGACTGTCCCGTCATCGCCGTGATCAGGCCGATCTTGACGGTGTCGGCCGCCAGCGCCGGCACGGCGGGCAGCGCGCACGCGGCGGTGGATGCGGCGACGGCGAGCATCAGCGCGCGGCGACGCGGTTGGGGACGGTGGCGGGACATGGCAGTTCTCCGGATCGGTGCAAGGGGATGGAATTGGCGTCGTCGAAGCGACGGCGGCCGATGCGATCGCAAGAGGCATGCCACGCGTCGACACGCGAGCGCGATGCCTTGAAGGGAAAGGACCCGCGGATCGCAGACGATCTGGCCTGCATCTTGCGAACGATTTCGATATCGAGATGATCGCGATCGAAGCCGGTGCGTGCCGCACGAATGCGGTGCGGCACGTAGCGAAGCGGGGCCAGGGCGGTGCACCGCGCGCCGCCATTGCCGCGCGGGACGTTCGATGTCGCGCGGATGCCGCGATCGCCAAACCAGGAAAGACACAGGTCGATGACCCACAATCCGGATCCGCTGCCGCCGTTCGGCCCGCTGCGCTCGCATGGGCGCTTTCCCTATCGCCCCATTACCGATGTCGACGACTTCGCTTGGCCGGGTGGCGCGCGGCTTGCCGTCTATCTCGGCTTCAACATCGAACACTTCGCGTTCGGCGAGGGTCTGGGCGCCAATATCGGACCCGCGTCGCCGCAGCCCGATGTGCTGAACTACAGCTGGCGCGAATACGGCAACCGTGTCGGCGTCTGGCGCTGCCTGGAGCTGTTCGACCGGCTGCGCATGCCGACCGGCGTGCTGCTCAATACCGCGCTGTACGACCATTGTCCCGAGGTGCCGGACGCCTTCCTCGCGCGCGGCGACGAACTGATCGGGCATGGGCATACGAACGCGGTGCGCCAGAGCGATCTGGACGAGGCGGGCGAGCGCGCGCTGCTGCGCCATTGCCGCGACCGCATCGCCGCCCATGCGGGCGAGCCGCCAAAAGGCTGGCTGTCGCCGTGGATCTCGGAGAGCGCGCTGACTCCCGACTTGCTCAGCGAGACCGGTTACCGCTATACGCTGAACTGGTGCCACGACGATCGCCCGGTGCGGATGGCTACACGCGGCGGGCCGCTATGGTCGATTCCCTATCCGCAGGAGCTGAACGACATCCCGATGATCGTCGGGCGGCAGATGGACGGCGCCGCCTTCGCCGACATGATCGTCGACCACTTCGACGAGATGCTGGTGCAGGCCAACCACGCCACGCATCCGCAGCCGCTGGTGATGGGGGTCGCGCTGCATCCCTATCTGGTCGGGCAGCCGCACCGGCTGCGCCATCTGCGCCGGGCGCTCGCGCATATCGCGCGGCACCGCGACGATGGCGAGATCTGGATGACGACACCGGGCGCGATCTGCGAGGCGATGGAGGCTGCGGCCGGCGAGGCAGACGCCGTTGCGCCAACGTCGATGCCGGCGTCGACGCCAACGGTGACGACCGCCGTGGCGGCCGGAGGGTGACATCATGACGGCTCGTTCGTTGAACAAGGCCGGCACCAGGTCCACCGCGAGCAGCGCGAGGACCGCGAGGGCGGTCCACCCGACAGGGCCGGCGGCCGCGGAGCACGCGAGCGCGGAAGCCGATACGCGCATCTACCAGGCGATCTTCGACGGCGTGCTGAACCATCGGCTGACGCCCGGCACCAAGCTGCCCGAGCCGGAGCTGTGCCAGCTGTTCGGCGTGGGCCGCGCGGTGGTGCGGCGCGTGCTGGAGAAGCTGGCGCACGACGGCATCGTGGCGCTTCGGCCCAACAAGGGCGCCGTGATCGCGGAACCGACGCCGGAGGAGACGGGCCAGATCTTCGAGGCGCGCCGCGCGCTCGAACGCGTGCTGGTCGAGATGGCGGTGGCACGCGCCACGGCGTCGGACTTGCGCGATCTGCGCCGGCAGCTGGCCGACGAGCACGACGCCATGCATCGCTTCGACCAGCCCTCGTGGGCGCGGCTGGCAAGCGGCTTTCATCTGCGCATCGCGGCGCTGGCGCGCAATCCGGTGCTGCAGCGCTATCTGACCGAACTGGTATCGCGCTGCTCGCTGATCGTCGGCCTGTACGAGCCGCCCGGCCATGCACCATGCGAGCACGACGAGCACGCGGCAATCGTCGATTGCATCGAGCGGCGCGATGCAGCCGGCGCCATCGCCAGGATGGACGCGCATCTGCGCGAGCTGGAGCAGCGCATCGAGACTTGCCGCATGCAGGGCGAGAAGAGCCTGGCCCAGTTGCTCGGCCTTTGACTCACCACCAACGAGGCAAGTGCGCCAATATGGAAATCGATTTCGACGCCATTACCGAATACCAGCGCTACAAGCTGATGGCCAGTCTGATCGTGCCGCGGCCGATCGCGCTGGTCACCACGCTGGGGCAGGACGGCACCGCCAATGCCGCGCCGTTCTCGATGTTCAACATGCTCGGCGAGGAGCCGCCGATCGTGATGATCAGCGTCAACCGCCTGGCGGATGGCGCGCTGAAGGACACCGCGGCGAATATCGTGCGCGCCGGGGAATTTGTCGTGCATCTGTGCGACGAGCCGATGGCCGAACGGATGCACCGTTGCGGCGAGCGGTTGCCGCCGGATGTCAGCGAACTCGCGCACGTGGGCCTGACGGCCGCGCCCAGCTCGCAGATCGCGCCGCCGCGGATCGCCGAGGCGCCCGTCGCGTTCGAATGCCGGCTGTGGGAGACGCTCGAGACCGACAGCCGCCAGATCTTCATCGGCCGCGTGCTGCGGCTGCATGCGAGGGACGGTTTGATCGACACCGAACGCTGGCGCGTCAGGCTGCAGGACTATTTTCCGGTGGGGCGCTTCGGTGCCAGCTTCTATGTCACCACGCGCGACCGCTTCTCGCTGGAGCAGGAAGCGGGCAAACCGACCGCGTCGACCGCGATCGACGAGATCTGACGGGCGCTATCCCTGCGCCTTTCCCCGCGCCTTCCGCCGCGGCTCGGGTTGGACGGCATCCTTGTTCGCCGCCATCTTCTTCGCCGTTCCTTTCTTCGCCGCCATCTTCGTCGGCGCCACGGCGCTCGGTGCCGCCTGCTCAGGCGCCGCCTCCTTCGGTGCCGCCTTCCTCGCTGCCGGCTTGCGCCTGGCCGGTGCCGCGTTCGCCAGCCGCAGCGTGGCCTCCACCGCCGCGCGCGCCCACGGTTCCATCTCGCCCGCCGACTCCAGGCACTGCGCCGGCAGGCTCAGGCAGTGGCGTATCACCACCTCCTTGTCGCGGCTGCGATAGCTGAAGGGCTCGCACCCTTGCGCCTCGAATCGCGGCAGCGTCAGCGCATCGGCCTTCAGGTAGCAGCGGCCGTCGCTGACCAGGCCGAACATCAACCCGTCGTAATACAAGCCATGCCCGCCGAACATGCGCTTGGCCGCGATCGGCCCGATGCGGGCGGCCAGCGGCGCCATCAGTTCGAGCAGATGGTCGACGAAGGGATCCGGACGGCGTGGGGACGCGGACATGGGCGGATGGCTGGCAGACGTGCGATCCGGCGATGTTAGCACCGCCCGCACCGGGCCCTGGGGGGATGCGCCGCCGCGCGAATGCTGCTAGCCTGACGCGGCCGGCGGCCGATGTTCCGCGCAGCGGTCCGCCGCGAGCAGGATGCAGGGAACGAGCACAGAACGCGCACACGACGCGCACAGAACAGGCACAGGAGACAGCAGCATGACGCTAGACCAGCAGGCGGCGATCCGCCGCGCGCATCAGCATGGCGTGGGAGACATCTTGCGGCGTTCGGCACAGCGCACGCCCGACAAGACGGCCATCGTCTGCGGCGACGTGCAGTGGAGCTACCGCGATTTCGACCAGATCTGCGACCGCCTGGTGGCGGCGCTGTCGCAGCAGGGCATCGCCGCCGGCGACCGCGTCGCCATCCTGTCGCGCAACTCGCATGCGTTCGCGGCGATGCGCTTCGCGCTGGCCCGCATGGGCGCGGTGCTGGTGCCGATCAACTTCATGCTCAATGCCGGCGAGGTCGCCTACATCCTGCGCAGCTCCGGCGCGCGCACGCTGCTGGTCGGCGCGGGCTTCGAAGCGCTGGCGGTCGACGCGATGGCCGCGGCCGAGCGGGGCACCGGGGACGGCCAACATGCCGGGGTGCAGATCGGCCTGCAGATCTGGCTGCCTTCCGAAGACCAGGCCGACGGCGCGCCCGAGGGCATGCTGCGCTTCGACGATCTGTTGATGGCGAGCGCGCCGGCGCCCGACATCGCGCCGGTCGATCCGCGCGCACTGCTGCAGATCATCTACACGAGCGGCACCGAGTCGCTGCCCAAGGGCGCGATGCTGAGCCACGAGGCGGTGCTGTGGGAGTACGTGACCTGCATTGTCGAGGGCAATATGCAGGCCGACGACGTGGTGCTGCACGCGCTGCCGCTGTATCACTGCGCGCAGCTCGACGTGTTCCTCGGGCCGGCCGTCTACCTGGGCGCCACCAATATCATCACCGGCCAGCCGCGGCCCGACGTGATCCTGCCCTTGATCGCGCGCCATCGCGTCAATGCCTTCTTCGCGCCGCCGTCGATCTGGATCGCGCTGCTGCGCTCGCCGCTGTTCGACGGTGCCGACCTCGCTTCGCTGGCCAAGGGCTACTACGGGGCGTCGATCATGCCGGTCGAGGTGCTGAAGGAAATGCAGCGCCGCATGCCGGGCGTGCGGCTGTGGAACTTCTACGGCCAGACCGAGATCGCGCCGCTGGCGACCGTGCTGCATCCCGACGACCAGCTGCGCAAGGCCGGCTCGGCCGGCAAGCCGGCACTCAATGTCGAGACCCGCATCGTCGACGACGAAATGCGCGATGTCGCGCCGGGCGAGGTCGGCGAGATCGTTCATCGCTCGCCGCAGCTGCTGGACGGCTACTACAACGATCCCGAACGCACCGCGGAGGCGTTCCGTGGCGGCTGGTTCCACAGCGGCGACCTGGCGGTGCGCGACGACGAGGGCTATATCACGATCGTCGACCGCAAGAAGGACATGATCAAGAGCGGCGGCGAGAACGTCGCCAGCCGCGAAGTGGAAGAAATGATCTTTCGCATCCCCGAAGTGTCCGAGGTCGCGGTGATCGGCTTGCCGGATGCCTACTGGGTCGAGGCGGTGACCGCGGTGATCGTGCTCAAGGAGGGGCGGTCGCTGTCGGAGCAGCAGGTGATCGACTTCTGCAAGGCGGGCATGGCGCATTTCAAGGTGCCCAAGCGCGTGATCTTCGCCGAGGCGCTGCCGAAGAACCCGAGCGGCAAGCTGCTCAAGCGCGAACTGCGGCGCCGCTACGAGGCGCCGCGATGAGCGCCGGCGAGCCGACGCCCGACGCGTACTTCGATGCCGTCTACGCGAACGGCGACGATCCCTGGCACTACCGCACGCGCTGGTTCGAGGCGCGCAAGCGCGCGCTGCTGCTGGCGATGCTCGATCGGCCGCGCTATCGCTCGGCCTTCGAGCCCGGCTGCGCCAACGGTGAAATGACGGCCGTGCTGGCGCCGCGCTGCGAGGCGCTGCTGGCGGCGGACCGGCACGCCCGCGCGGTCCAGGCTGCGGCCGCGCGCGCCGGCCACGTGCCGAACGTGCGCGTGGAGACGATCAAGGTGCCGTCGGAATGGCCGCCGCAGCGTTTCGATCTGGTCGTGCTCAGCGAGTTCTGCTACTACCTGGCGCCGGACCAGGTCGCGCTGCTGGCGCGCCGGGTACGCGAGTCGATGGAGCCCGACGGGCTGCTGCTGGCCTGCCATTGGCGGCATCCGTTCGACGAGCAGGCGTGTCCCGCGGACGAGGTGCATCGGATCCTCCAGCAGGAGACCGGGTATGCGCGCACGGCCAGCTATCGCGAGGACGACTTCATGATCGACGCGTGGACCGCCGATGGGCTGAGGCCGACTCAGCGCGAGGCCGCCTGATTGGCCGGCTTGCGGCGGGGCGCGGCCGCGGCGCGGGGCCGGCCTTGCTCATGCTGGCCCCACTGCGTGTCCGCCTGCGTGCTCAGGCGCATCGCGAGGTAGTCGATCAGCACGCGGACCTTCGGCGGCAGCACGCGCTTGGGCGGATACAGCAGCCACACTGCGCCCTGGTAGGCCCGCGCGCGGAAGTCCCAGTCCGGCAGTACCTGCACCAGCTTGCCCGAATGCAGTGCCGCGTGCGCGGCGAAGTCGGGCAGGGCCGCGATGCCGAGATGGCCGAGCGCGCCTTCGAGCCGCGCGCCGACGTGATTGGCGATATAGCGCCCGCGCACCGCGACCGTCTGCGTCTCGACGCCGCGGCGAAAGCGCCAGCGATTGTCGTCGGCAACCTCGCCGAGGAACAGGCAGTCGTGCTCGGCTAGCTCCCGCGGCTGCGCCGGCACGCCGCGCTTGGCCAGATACCGCGGCGACGCGCACAACACCCAGCGCACCGTACCGAGGCGGCGGCCAGCCAGCCCCGGCGGCGGATCGTCGGTCAGCCGGATCACCAGATCGACCTCGTCGGCCAGCGGATCGACGCTCTGGTCGGAAAAGCGCAGATGCACGTCGATCTGCTCGTACTGGCGCAGGAACGCCGGAATCAGCGGATGGAGGACGGTCTTCGCGTAGGCCACCGGCGCGCTCAGCGTGACGCGGCCCTGTGGACTTCCGCCCAGTTGGCCGGCCGCATCGACGGCGCCGGCCGCGGCGCCCACCATGTCGCGGCAGAACCGCGCCACCTGTTCGCCGGCTTCGGTCACGCGAACCTTGCGCGTCGAACGTTCGAGCAGACGCGTGGCCAGCGCCTCCTCGAGCCGCTTGATCTGCCGGCTGACGGTGGATGGCGTGCTGCCGAGCTGGCGGGCCGCCAGCGAGAAGTTGCCGGTTTCGACGACGCGAGCGAAGACCGCGAGGTCCGGCAGCAGGGCGATCAGCGTGTTCTGGTGCATCTGGCGGGGCGTGGAGATTGATGAATCGGCGACATCAAAGATTTGCGGATGAGACCGATTATCGCCGTGGATGCAATACCCGACAATGCGCGAAACGAACTTCTTGTCCGCGCATCCGCCGAGTCCCGAAGCCATGACCGCCCCACAAGCCCGCCTGCTGATGTTGTCCGACCTGATGCTGCTTGGGGTCGCCGTGGTTTGGGGCACCAGCTACGGTGTCGCCAAGCAGGCGCTGCAGTACTACCCGGTGCTGGGTCTGCTGGCGCTGCGCTTCGGGCTGACCTTCGTGCTGCTGTCGCCGGCGCTGGCGTCCCTGCGGAGCATACCGGCGGCGTCGGTGGCGCGCGTCGCCGGGGCCGGCGTGCTGTTGCTCGGCATCTTCCTGTGCGAGACCTTCGGCCTGTTGCTGACCCGGGCCGCCAATGCGGCGTTTCTGATCAGCCTGTGCGTGGTGCTGACGCCGCTGATCGAATGGCTGCTGCTGTCGCGCCGGCCGGCGCGCCTGGAATGGGTCGCGGTGTTGCTGTCGCTGTGCGGTGCCTGGATATTGGCCGCCGGCGGGGCATGGCCGCTGTCCTTTCATCCCGGCGATGCGCTGATCCTGCTGGCCGCGCTGCTGCGGGCCATCTATGTCTGCGCGATGAAGCACAGCATGGGCCGGCAGCCGCCGCCCGCGCTCGCGGTTACCGCGCTGCAGGCTGGCGTCGTGACGATCGGCAGCGTGGCAGTCGCATGGGCCGCTGGCGCCAATGGCGCACCCACCTGGCCGCTGCCGCCGCTGCCGTCGTTACCCGGGTTCGGCGCGCAGGGCGCCTTCTGGTTCTGCCTCGTTTATCTGGTCGGCGCCTGCACGCTGTTCGCCTTCTTCGCGCAGAACTACGCGATCAAGCGCAGCAGCCCGACCCGCGTCGCGTTGCTGATAGGCAGCGAGCCTGCGTTCGGCGCGCTGTTCGCGTGGCTGTGGCTGGGCGAGCGGGTTGCGCCGTCCGGCTGGATCGGCGGCGGCCTGATCGTGCTGGCCTCGCTGCTGGC
This sequence comes from Cupriavidus gilardii, assembly GCF_013347325.1. Classification (NCBI taxonomy): domain Bacteria; kingdom Pseudomonadati; phylum Pseudomonadota; class Betaproteobacteria; order Burkholderiales; family Burkholderiaceae; genus Cupriavidus; species Cupriavidus gilardii. The sequence continues at coordinate 961,491 of NZ_CP054624.1, forward strand.
CACCGTGCGATGGCACCGTGCGATCGCGCCGGCGCACGAGGTGCCGAGAGCGGTGGAACCGACGTAGCGGCGAGGCTGGATCGCCATCTCCCGTCAATGCGCGGCGGTATCGCCAGCGTAGCGGGTCAGCACCGCCTTGATCGCCAGCAGCACGGGAATCGCCACGACGAACAGCAGCGCCAGCGACAGGAAGCCGGCATTGAAGGCCAGCGCGCCGGCCTGCCGTTCCAGCAGCGGTTCCAGCGTGGCGGCCATCGCCACGGTCGGGTCGGCGTGCGACAGCGCCTGCTGCAACGGCGATTCCATCGATGCCGCGGCGAGCGGAGCGTCCACGCCGACCGGCAGCGTCTGCACCAGCGCGCTGCGCGCGGCGCCATGGCGATGATGCAGATACGTCTGCAGGAAGGCGATGCCGATCAGCCCGCCGAACTGCCGGCCGAAGTTGAACAGCGCGGCGCCCTGGCAGGCCAGTGTGGCCGGCAGTCCGCCCAGCGTGACCAGCGTCAGCGACAGGAACATCAGCCCGAGGCCGAAGCCGCGGATCAGCAATGGCGGCGTCATGTCCGGCAGGCCGCTGTACGCGGTCGTGTACGACAGCATGCCCATCGCCAGCATGAACAGCACGATGCCGAGCGGGATCAGCTTGAACGGCGCCACGCGGGTGTATTGCGCCAGCGCGCCGCCGAACAGCAGGCCCAGCGACGCGGTGGCGGCGCTCGATGTCAGCAGATCGCCCGCATGGGTCGGGCTGAGCCGCAGCACGTTCAGTGCAAAGGCGGGCAGCAGGAAGGCGCTGCCGAACAGCGCGAAGCCGGCCACGAAGCTGACGCAGAAGCCGAAGGTGAAATGCAGATCGCGGAACAGCTGCGCCTGCAGCCAGCGCCCGCCATCGCGCCGGTGTTGGCGCCATGCCGTCAGCGATAGCGCCGCCCCGGCCAGCAGTGCTGCGTGCACGATCGGCGGCGAGTGCAGCCAGTCGTGGCGATTGCCTTCCTGCAGCACGAATACGGTGGCGATCGAGGTGACGGTCAGCAGCGCGATACCGACCGGATCGAGAGCGCGCGGTAGCGCCGCGCTGCCCACGTCGCCCCGCTGGTCAGGGAGCTCGCGACCGAGGACCAACCAGGCCAGCCCGATGCCCGACAGCCCGAATGGCACGCCGGCCAGAAACACCAGGCGCCAGGAGCCATGATCGGTGACCCATCCCTGCGCCAGCGGTGCCAGCGTGGTCGGCGCCATCACGGTCGCCAGCGCGAACACCGCCTGGCTCAGTGGCGTCCAGCGCGGCGGCGCATCGCGAAACAGCAACGCCTGCGCGGTGGCGAGCATCAGCGCGGCGCTGGCCCCCTGCACGAAGCGGCACGCGCCAAGCATCGCCAGATCGAGCGGCAGCGATGCGGCCGCGGTCGATGCCACCAGCAGTACGCCGGACCACCGCAGCACCGCAGCCTCGCCGAAGCGGCGGGCCACCGCGGTCGCGATGACAAAGCCGGCCAGTTTCGCCGCGAAGTACAGGATGTTGATCCACGCCGCCTCGTCCAGCGTCGCATGCAGGCCGCCGGCGAAATGGGCGCGATTGACCATCATCAGCGTGCCGTTGATGGCGTCGGTCAGGGCGAGCAGTGTCACCGCCGCCAGCAGCGTGGCAAAGCGCGGGTCCATCATCTGGCCTGCGTCAGATCCTGCGTCAGACCCTGCGTCAGTCCCTGCGTAGGTCCCTGCGCGAGTCCCCGCGGTAGTTGCCGGGCGACCTGCCGTGCGGCCGGCGTAGCCGACGCTGCCGCGCCAGGCCGCGTATCGATCGACACCACCGCGGACAGTCCGGGTACCAGCTTCCCGTGCAGCGGGCCGCCGCGCGTCGGCATGATCTTGACCGGCACATGCTGCACGATCTTCGTGAAGTTGCCGGTGGCGTTGTCCGGCGGCAGCAGCGCGAACTGCGCGCCGCTGCCCGGCGAGACGCTGACGACGGTGCCGTCGATCGGCACGCCGGGATAGCCATCGAGCTCGATCCGTACCGGGCTGCCGACGCGGATGCGGTGCAGCTCGGTCTCCTTCAGGTTCGCGACGACCCACGATGTCTCGACCGGTACCAGCGCCAGCGCTTGCGTGCCGGGTTGCACGTAGCGGCCGACGCGAATCTGCCGATTGCCGACCACGCCGTCGACCGGCGCACGCACCACGGTATTGCCCAGGTCGATGCGCGCCAGCTCCAGCCGTGCCATCGCGGCCGCCTCGGCGGCCCGGGCCTCGTCGACCTGCGCGGCGATCACGTCCAGCCGGCGGCGCTCGGCATCGAGCTGGGCTAGCGCGCCTTGCTCGGCGGCCGCCGCCTGTTCGGCCTCGGCGCGCGCCAGCTCATAGGTCTGGCGGCTGCTGGCATGGACTTCCAGCAGCGAGGCGTGGCGCCGGTGATCGAGCGCCGCGCGGTGCGTGGCCGACTGCCGGATGCGCAGCGTCGCCTGTGCCTGCCGGATCTGCGCCTGCTGCAGCCGATGCTGGCGCTCGAGCGTCGCCAGCGCGGCGCGGCGCGCCTGCACATCGGCCTCGGCCTGGCCCACGCGAGCCTGATAGTCGGCGTCGTCGATGCGGAACAGCACGTCGCCCGCGCGTACCCGCTGGTTGTCGTCGACGGCGACGGCACGCACATAACCGGCCACGCGCGGCGCCACCGCGGTGACGTCGGCGCGCACATAGGCGTTGTCGCTGGTGACCGTGTGCTGGCGGTGCTGCCACCAGCGATAGCCGCCGTAGCCTGCCAGCAGCGCGCCGGCGATCGTCAGCGAGACCAGCAGCGCTCGCCGCGATGGCCCCCGCGACGAAGCGGGACTCCTTGCCTGGGTCGCCATGGGTTCGCTCCGCTGCCTAGCGATCGACGAAGGAATCGTTCAGGCGTACGCCGGACCGTGGCACCGGCCTGTCGTCGAGCATCGGATGCCGATGATTGATATCGCCCAGGCTCATGCCGATGGGCGCCGGCGTGGAGGAAGGGCGGACGTCGCCGCCGCCATCGCTGTCGACATCGCCTTGCCTGGTAGCGCAGCCGGACAGTGCGGCCGCCGCGATCGCCAGCGCGATCGAACTGGGGTAGAACCGGAAAGTCATCGTTGGCCCGGCATCGTTGCATGCCGCCTCGTGGTGGAAGTGGCACGACTATAGGCAGGGTTTTCACGCAGCGGAAATCGAACGATTCGATGGCCCCCATGCGGCGTTTCGATGGGGACCGCGCCCGCTGCGGCGGGCGCGTGAGAGGCATCAGCCTTGGCCTTGTCCAAGCATCGCGGCGAACGCGTCGGCGAGGTGCCGGCGGACGTAACGATGCACCGGATCGCCGTCGGCGCCGCTGTGCCAGTGCAGACGGATCGCGACCGTCTCTTCGGTGCCTTGCACCGGCACGCAGACCAGCGCGCCTTGCGCCAGGATCAACGGCGCGACCAGCGCGGGCAGCACGGCAACCACCGGTGCGGTCTGCAGCAGACGGCTCAGCGTCAGCAGGCTCTCGACTTCGGTCGGCATCGCGCCGTTGTGCTTGACCTGCCCGAGAAAGGCGTTGCCGCCCGAGCCAAGTTCGATTGCATGGGACAGGCCGATCGCCTGCAACGTCCGCAATTCTTCGGCGCCGATGCTCGCCGGCAGCGGCAGTTGCGCCGGCGCGTGGGCGCAGACCAGATGACATCGATGCAGGTCGGCGCTGCGGTGCCAGTCCTTCGTCGCCAGCGGCACGCCGGTGACTGCCAGATCGATCTCGCGCGCGTCGAGGGCGTCCGGCATGCGCGCGGCCGGCATCGCGCGCGACGCCAGCTGGATCGACGGCGCTTCGCGGGCCAGCGCGGCGCACAGCACCGGCAGCAGCATCGCCTCCAATGGCGCTGGCAGCGCAATGCACAGGCGCGCCTGTGTCGACGACGGATCGAACTCGCCGGCGGGCCGCACCAGCCCGTAGGCCTCGTTCAGCAGCGCGCGGACCGGTTCGACCAGCGCCAGCGCCTTGGCGGTCGGTTCCATGCCCTTGGCGCCGCGCACGAACAGCGGGTCGTCGAACAGCCGCCGCAGCCGCGCCAGCATATGGCTGACGGCGGGCTGGCCGAGAAACAGCTGCCGCGCCGCGCCGCTGACGGAACGTTGGCTCGCCAGCGCGTCGAAGGCCACCAGCAGGTTCAGGTCGAGCGTGCGGAACTTGCGGTAGTCGAGGGGTTCCATGCCGTTCTCCGTCGCCGCCGCCGCTATCGGCCGTCGTCGTCGCGGCGCTCGGCGATGGCATCGAGCATCGCCTGGCCCAGCGCGGCGTCGCCTTGCCGCTTCAGCGCCTCGGCGGCGCCGAGCTTGTCCCGCAGCTCGCGGTTCTGGCTCAGCTTGAACTTGCCGATCAGCCGGGTGATGTCGATCTCGATGCCGACGATGGCGTTGAGCATCGTATCGATATAGTCGGCGGGAGCGTCCGTCATCTTCCACGGCGCCGGCTGCGAAGCCTCGTGCGCTCGTGTCAGCCGGGCCACGACGCCTCGGACGTACCGCTCCTCATCGCGGATCGTGATCCTGCCGTGCGCATGAACGACCCGGTAGTTCCAGGTCGGCACCTGCTTGTGCGATTCGTGCTTGCTCGGGTACCAGGTTGGCGTGATGTACCCATCCTCGGCGCGGAACACGACCATCACCTCGTCGCCGTTCCCTGCGTGCTGCCATACCGGATTGGCCCGGGCGACATGGGCGCGCAACGTGCCGTTGGTCCCCGCGGAAAGGTCCAGTTCGAACGGAAGATGGTTGGCGTCCAGGCCATTGGTGCCATGGGTGACCAGCATCCCGAACGGGTGCTCGCGGATCAGCCGATGCAGTGCCTCGACGTCCTGTACTTCGAAATGGGATGGGATGTACATGGCCTCGAATTCCGATGGGGTTGACCGTTGCGCCGCGCGAACGTCGGCGACGGCTCGATCATCGGTCCGACGGCGGCCGGCAGGAAGAGCCAATTTGATGGAATTCGAATGGACCAGTATTCCGGGGCGATCCCATCCCAATGCCGGTGTCCGCTCTTCAGCCGGCGCGCGATGCGGCGCGGCTTCGGGCCGCCGACGTCAACACCTTCGCCAGCGTCTTCACCGCCGCGTCGATCTGGTCGTCGCTATAGCCGCCGAGTCCCAGCACCAGGCCCGGCCGCGCGTTGGTGGCCGAGTACATCGGCGACACGGGCCTGACCGATACGCCGGCCTCGATCGCCAGCGACGCGATCCGTTGATCGTCGGTCCCTTCGGCGAGCCACAGCACCAGGTGCATGCCCTGGTCCCCGGGCTGCAGCCACGCCAACTCGTCCGGTATCCAGCGTGCGATGGCGGCGATCAGGTGCTGGCGCCGGTCGGCATAGACCAGCCGCACGCGGCGGATATGCCGATCCAGGTGTCCTTCGTCGATGAAGGCGGCCACCACATGCTGGTCGGCGCTGGGAGAGTGCCGGTCGATCAGCACGCGGGCGCCGCAGAATGCCGGCACCAGCGGCGGCGGAACGATGGCATAGCCAAGCCGCAGCGAAGGGAACAGGATCTTGCTGAAGGTCCCCAGATAGACGACGAGCTCGGGCGCGAGTCCCTGCAAGGAGGGAAAAGGATGGCCGACGTAGCGCAACTCGCTGTCATAGTCGTCCTCGACGATCCACGCGCCGGTGGCCCGCGCCCACGCCAGCAGCGCGTTTCTTCGGGCCATGCTCAACGGCATGCCGAGCGGATACTGATGCGACGGCGTGACGAACGCCGCGCGTGCGTGCTCGGCCATCGCGCGTCCTGCCTCGACGTCGATACCAGCCTCGTCGACCGGTACGCGCACCATGCCGCGCTGGTGTCCGGTGCTCTCCAGAATGCCGGTGATGCCGCGGTAGGCCGGGTCCTCGACCCACGCCAGATCATCGGCATCGAGCAGTACCTGACACGACAGGTAGAGACCTTGCTGCGTGCCGGTGGTGACGATCACCTGTTCCGGCGTGCAATGCACCGAGCGCGAGCGGCGCACGTAATCCGCGATCGCCGACCGGAGCGCGGGCACGCCTTGCGGATCGTCGTAACCGGACGGCGCGGCTGCACGCAATGCCCGCGTGCGATTGCCCAGGCGGCGCCAGACGTCGTCCGGCGCGGTGGGGCCAAGCGGGACCGAGACCGCGAACGGCACCGGGGGCAGCGGAGAGAATTGCCGCCCAAGTTCGGCAAACGCCGTGGCCCGCGTGCTGAACTGCCTGGGCGCGGCGGGTTCGTGGACATCGCGGGCCGGTGTGCGGGTCGTCGGGCGATGATGCGGGCGATCGTTCGGCCCGTCATTGCGCCCATCATTGCGCCCGTCATCAGGCCCATCGGCCAACGCCGTCGCGACCCGGGTGCCCGCGCCGGCCTGCGCTTCGAGATAGCCCTCGGCGATCAGCTGCTCGAACGCCTCCAGCACGGTCCCGCGCGAGACGCCCAGCGAGCTTGCCAGATGGCGCGTCGAGGGCAGCAGCTCGCCCGGTTTCAGTTCCCCCCGCCGGATCGCTTCGCGCAACAGCCTCGACAGCTGCCTGGCAAGCTGTCCCGCGGAGCGGTCCAGCTCGCCGATCGACGGCAATTCCATTGCGTGACGGTGTCGTGCCATGAGGTCGGTCTTCGATGCGTGCGGGGCCTTCGAAAGCGGCAGGGGCTCAGCGCCGGTCGCTGGCGCCGCGGCCAAGGTCGCCCGGATAGACGGCGCGGCCGGCCTCGCGTAACGCCTCGACCATCAGCGTCGCGGCCGGCGACAGCAGCCGGTCGGTGCGCGTGATGATGCCGAAGTCGTCCATATGGCAGGGCACGTCCAGCGGCAGGATCGCGACCATGCCGTGCCGCGCATAGTACTCGGCAACATCGGCGGCCAGTACCGCCAGCATGTCGCTCTGCTCGATCATCTGCGTGACGAACAGCAGCGCCGCGGTTTCGACCACATTGGTCGGGGGCATCAGGCTGGCGCGCTGGAACATCAGGTCGAAGCGATGGCGCAGCACGCTGCCGGCCGGCGGCACGATCCAGGTGGCCGTTTCCAGATCGGCCAGCGACAGCGCCGGGGCGTCCAGCAGCCGATGGCCGCGGCGGGCCACCACGCAGACAGGCTCGCCGGCCAGCGGCTCGTAGCGCAGCTGCAGCTTGTCATGCTCGGCGAACAGCCGGGCCACCACCAGATCGAGCTTGTCCTGCGCCAGGCGCTCCAGCAGCACGTTGCTGTTCTCGATCTCCAGCGAGACGCGCAGCCCGGGATTGTCGCGCTTGAGCTCGGCCACCGCGGGCGGCAGCAGCTTGACCGCGGGCGAGGTGATCGCGCCGACCGCGACATGGCCGAGGCGGCCGGCGCGCAGCCCCATCACTTCCTGCTGGGCTTGGTCCAGGCTGCCGACCACGGCGCGCGCATGGCGGATCATCGCGTCGCCATACAGCGTGGGCCGCATGCCGCGCGGCAGCCTCTCGAACAGCGGCACGCCCAGCATTTCCTCGAGTTCGCGCAGCAGCTTCGATGCCGCCGGCTGCGTCATGTTCAGGACCGCCGCGGCGCGATGAATATTGCCCTCCTCGGCCAAGGCGACCAGCAACAGCAACTGCCGGGTTTTCAGGCGGGCGCGGATATACCAGGGCGGGGAAGTCGGCATCGGGTTAACACGGATATCTGATTCGATATCGCAATGGCGTGAATTTTCATTAGAAGGATATCCGATCGGTTTGTACACTGCCGCCTGTCGAAAACAAAACCGATTGCCCCCGAGGCGCGACGCAGCCAGGAGACACCCTCAGCTGCCCCAATCCCGATGACGTCCCCGCCGCGCGGCCGATGCCGCGGGCCGGCGTTCGTCCCGCCGCACTCAGGAATTTCCATGCCGGATTCAAAACCCAAGCTCCGCTCCGCCCAATGGTTCGGCACCGCCGACAAGAACGGCTTCATGTACCGCAGCTGGATGAAAAACCAGGGCATTCCCAATCATGAATTCGATGGCCGGCCGATCATCGGCATTTGCAATACCTGGTCGGAATTGACGCCATGCAATGCGCATTTCCGCAAGCTGGCCGAGCACGTCAAGCGCGGCGTCTATGAAGCCGGCGGCTTTCCGGTCGAATTCCCGGTGTTCTCCAATGGCGAATCGAATCTGCGGCCGACCGCGATGCTGACGCGCAATCTGGCGGCGATGGATGTCGAGGAAGCGATTCGAGGCAATCCGGTCGACGCCGTCGTGCTGCTGGCCGGCTGCGACAAGACCACGCCGGCGCTGCTGATGGGCGCGGCCAGCTGCGACGTGCCGGCGCTCGTCGTCAGCGGCGGCCCGATGCTCAACGGCAAGCTCGATGGCAAGGACATCGGCTCTGGCACCGCGGTCTGGCAGCTGCACGAATCGCTGAAGGCCGGCGAGATCGACCTGCACCATTTCCTGTCGGCCGAAGCCGGCATGTCGCGCTCGGCCGGCACCTGCAACACGATGGGCACCGCTTCGACGATGGCATGCATGGCCGAGGCGCTCGGCACCACGCTGCCGCACAACGCGGCGATTCCGGCGGTCGACGCGCGGCGCTACGTGCTGGCCCACATGTCCGGCATCCGCATCGTCGAGATGGCAAAGGAAGGGCTGTGCCTGTCGAAGATCCTGACGCGCGAGGCCTTCGAGAATGCGATCCGCACCAATGCGGCGATCGGCGGTTCGACCAATGCGGTGATCCATCTGAAGGCGATCGCCGGCCGCATCGGCGTGCCGCTCGAACTCGAGGACTGGACCCGTATCGGCCGCGATACGCCGACCATCGTCGACCTGATGCCGTCGGGACGCTTCCTGATGGAGGAGTTCTACTACGCCGGCGGCCTGCCTGCGGTGCTGCGCCGGCTCGGCGAGGGCGGCCTGCTGCCGCATCCCGGCGCGCTGACCGTCAATGGCCGGACGCTGTGGGAGAACGTCAAGGACGCGCCGAACTTCAACGACGAGGTGATTCGCCCGCTCGATCGGCCGCTGATTGCGGATGGCAGCATCCGCGTGCTGCGCGGCAACCTGGCGCCGCGCGGCGCGGTGCTCAAACCGTCGGCCGCGACGCCTTCGCTGCTGAAGCACCGCGGCCGCGCGGTCGTGTTCGAAAACCTGGAGCACTACAAGGCCCGCATCGTCGACGAATCGCTCGAGGTCGACGCGGACTCGGTGCTGGTGATGAAGAACTGCGGGCCCAAGGGCTACCCCGGCATGGCCGAGGTCGGCAACATGGGCCTGCCGCCGAAACTGCTGCGGCAGGGCATCAAGGACATGGTGCGGATCTCCGATGCGCGCATGAGCGGCACGGCCTACGGCACCGTGGTGCTGCACGTCGCGCCGGAGGCCGCCGCGGGCGGCCCGCTGGCGGCGGTGCGCGACGGCGACTGGATCGAGCTGGACTGCGAGGCCGGCACGCTGCATCTGGACATCTCGACCGAGGAGCTGGCCGACCGCATGGAGATGTTCCGGCCGCCGAAGCCAGAGAGCCGCGCGGGCGAGGGGGGCTATCAACGCCTCTATGTCGACCACGTGTTGCAGGCCGACCAGGGTTGCGATCTCGATTTCCTGGTGGGCTGCCGCGGCGCCGAGGTGCCGCGCCACTCGCATTGAGCACGGATGGCACGGCAACCGATGAACGGCAACCAGGAGCACACGCAATGCCATTGACCGGCAATCTGCTGATCGGCGCCGCCGCGCTTCGCGGCAGCGGCGAGGCCTTCCACGCGGTCCATGCGGCCAGCGGCGAAACCATCGCGGACCCCGTTTTCCACGGCGCCTCGCGCGCCGAGGTCGACCAGGCCTGCGCGCTGGCCGCCGAGGCCTTCGACGCCTACCGGGCGCTGCCCGATACAGCGCGCGCCGCCTTTCTCGACGATATCGCCGCGCGCATCGAGGCGATCGGCGATGCGCTGATCCTGCGCGCGATGGACGAGACCGGCCTGCCGCGCGCCCGGCTCGAAGGCGAGCGCGCCCGCACCACCGGCCAGTTGCGGCTGTTCGCGGCGCTGGTACGCAGCGGCGACGCCTGGGACGCGCGCATCGAACCGGCGCTGCCGCAGCGCCAGCCGCCGCGCACCGATCTGCGCCTGCGCCGTATCGGCATCGGGCCCGTGGCGGTGTTCGGCGCCAGCAATTTCCCGCTGGCATTCTCTGTCGCCGGCGGCGATACCGCATCGGCGCTGGCGGCAGGCTGCCCGGTGGTCGTCAAGGCCCATCCCGCGCACCCCGGCACTTCGGAACTGGTCGGCCGTGCGGTGCAGCAGGCGGTGGCCGCGGCGGGGCTGCCCGACGGCGTGTTCTCGCTGCTGTTCGATGCCGGCCACGCGGTCGGCGCGGCATTGGTCGCGCATCCGGCCATCCAGGCGGTCGGCTTCACCGGCTCGCGGCGCGGCGGCCTCGCGCTGATGGCGATCGCCGCGGCACGGCCCGCACCGATTCCGGTGTATGCCGAGATGAGCAGCGTCAATCCGAATATCCTGCTGCCTGCCGCACTGGCACGGCGCGGCGAAGCGCTGGCGCGCGACTTCGTCGCCTCGGTGACGCTGGGCTGCGGCCAGTTCTGCACCAATCCGGGCCTCGTTCTGGCGGTCGGCGGCGAAGCGTTCGAGCGCTTTGTCGCGGCCGCGGCCGGCGCGATCGCCGCGGTACCCGCCGGCGTGATGCTGACCGCCGGCATCGCGCGAGCCTATGCCGACGGCGTCGAACGGCTGATTTCGCATCCGGCGGTCGCCACGGTCGCGCAAGGTGCCCGGGTCCCGGGCCGCGCCACCGCGACCCTGTTCCGCGTGCGCGCCGCCGATCTGCTGGCCGACGCACGCCTGGCCGAGGAGTGCTTCGGCCCGTGCAGCGTGCTGGTCGAATGCGCGGATGCCGGGCAGCTGCGCGAGGTGCTGCAGCAGGGCGAGGGGCAGCTGACCGCGACGCTGCATCTGGACGATGACGACCACGACGCCGCCCGCGCGCTGCTGCCGGTGCTGGAGCGCAAGGCCGGCCGCATCCTGGCCAATGGCTTTCCGACCGGCGTCGAGGTGTGCGACGCGATCGTCCATGGCGGACCGTTCCCTGCGACATCGGACGGGCGCAGCACCTCGGTCGGCACCGCGGCGATCGAACGCTTCCTGCGTCCGGTCTGCTACCAGAACCTGCCCGATGCGCTGCTGCCCGACGCGTTGCGCGACGGCAATCCGCTCGGGCTGCGGCGCCGTGTCGGCGGCAAGCCGGAAGGGTCGCCCGCGCCAGCCTGAGGCTCGCGCATCGACGCCCATCCCATTTCCAAGAACAAGGTGAGGAGACCCATATGAACAGCCATTCCACGGCCGGGCTGGAGCAGCCCGTACCGCAGACCATGCCGCAGCCCGTGCCGCTGCCGCACGACACCACCGACACCGCTGCCGCCGACGAATCGCGGATCATCGGCATGCTGACCCGCAAGCTGATCCCGTTCCTTGCACTGATCTATGTCGTGGCCTACATCGACCGCTCGGTGGTCGGCTTCGCCAAGCTGCATATGAACGCGGCGGTCGGCATCAGCGATGCCGCCTACGGTCTCGGCGCGGGGCTGTTCTTCATCGGCTATTTCCTCTGCGAGGTGCCCAGCAACCTGGCGCTGGAGCGCTTCGGCGCGCGCCGCTGGTTCGCGCGCATCCTGCTGACCTGGGGCCTGATCACGATGGCGATGGCGCTGATCCACAACGCCACCACCTTCTACGTGCTGCGCTTCCTGCTGGGCGCGGCCGAGGCGGGACTCTATCCCGGCATCCTGTACTTCCTGACCAAGTGGTTCCCGATGCGGCATCGCGCCCGCATCATCGGGCTGCTGGTGCTGGCGCAGCCGATCGCGCTGATCGTCACCGGCCCGATTGCCGGCTGGGTGCTGTCGACGCCGGGGCTGTTCGGGATGTCGAACTGGCAGACGCTGTTCGTCGTCAGCGGCCTGCCCGCGGTGCTGCTGTGCCTGCCGACGCTGCGGCTGGTGCCGGAGTCACCGGCGGACGCGAAATGGCTGTCGGCGCGAGACCGTGCCTGGATCGAGCGCGAGCTGGCGGCGGACCAGAAGACTTTCGCGCTGAAGTCGCACGGCAACCCGCTGAAGGCGCTGAAGGACAAGCGCGTGCTGCTGCTGTCGCTGCTGTTCCTGCCGTTTCCGCTGAGCATCTACGGCCTGTCGCTGTGGCTGCCGACCATCATCAAGCAGTTCGGCGTGACCGACGCGAGTACCGGCCTGCTGTCGGCGGTGCCGTACCTGTTCGCGGTGGTCGGTCTGTATCTCGTGCCGCGCCATTCGGACCGCAAGGGCGAGCGCTACTGGCACATCGTCGTGGTATCGGGCGCGGCGGCGCTGACGATGGCGGCCAGCGCCTGGGTCCAGACGCCGGCGCTGCAATTCCTGTTCATCTGCCTGACGGCCTTCTCGATCTATTCGATCCAGGCGGTGGTATGGGCGTTGCCGGGCCAGTTCCTGACCGGCGCCAGCGCCGCGGTCGGCATCGCCACCATCAATTCGCTGGCCAACCTCGGCGGCTACCTCGGCCCTTATGGCATCGGCCTGATCAAGGACGCCACCGGAAGCCTCGCCGCCGGCCTCTATTTCCTCGCCGCGATGCTGGTGTTCGCGGTGGTCATGACCTTCGTGGTACGCGCCGCGCTCGAGCCGCGCGCGGCCCGCTGATACGACAAGCCCTGCCCATGCCCGACACCTACGCTTCGCCGCGCTATCGCGGCATCTTTCCGGTGGTGCCGACCACCTTCACCGAAACCGGCGAACTGGATCTGCCGAGCCAGAAGCGCGCGGTCGATTTCATGATCGACGCCGGCTCCGACGGCCTGTGCATCCTGGCCAATTTTTCCGAGCAGTTCGCGCTGTCGGACGACGAGCGCGAGGTGCTGACGCGCACCGTGCTCGAACATGTGCAGGGCAGGGTGCCGGTGATCGTCACCACCACGCACTACAGCACGGCCGTCTGCATCGAGCGCAGCCGGCGCGCGCAGCAGATGGGCGCGGCGATGGTGATGGTGATGCCGCCCTACCATGGCGCCACCTTCCGCGTGCCGGAGCCGCAGATCCACGAGTTCTATGCGCGCCTGTCCGATGCGATCCGCATCCCGATCATGATCCAGGATGCCCCTGCCAGCGGCACCGTGCTGTCCGCGCCCTTCCTCGCGCGCATGGCCCGCGAGATCGAACAGGTGGCGTACTTCAAGATCGAGACGCCGGGGGCGGCCAACAAGCTGCGCGAACTGATCCGGCTCGGCGGCGACGCGGTGGAAGGGCCGTGGGATGGCGAGGAAGCGATCACGCTGCTGGCCGACCTGGAGGCCGGCGCGACCGGCGCGATGACCGGCGGCGGCTTTCCGGACGGCATCCGGCCGATCATCGAGGCGCACCGTCGGGGCGATGGCGATCGGGCCTTCGCGCTGTACCAGCGCTGGCTGCCGCTGATCAACCACGAGAACCGGCAGGCCGGCATCCTCGCGGCCAAGGCGCTGATGAAGGAGGGCGGCGTGATCGCCTGCGAGGCGCCGCGCCACCCGCTGCCGCCGATGCATCCGGAAACGCGCAGGGAGCTGATCGCGATCGCACGGCGGCTCGATCCGCTGGTGCTGCGCTGGGCCAAATAACGAAGCAGCGAAAGGGGCAACGTGGCGGCCTTGCGGGCCGCCACGTTGCATCGCGAAGGGCGACGGCCTGCCTGGCGTCGTCCTGGCCGTTTCCGCTGACGGCCTTACTCGCCGTCGGTCCACTCCACGTGCACGCCGAGACTGCGCAGGTTCTCGACGAAGCGCGGGTGGGCGCGCCGGATCGGCGCCGCGTTGCGGATTTCCGAGCGGCCGTCGATGCTGGCCGCGACCATGAACAGCGCGATGGCGACGCGGATGATGTACGGGCTCTCCACCACGGCCGGCGCCAGCGTGTTGCCGCCGAAGGTGATCAGCCGGTGCGGGTCCGACGAGAATACATGCGCGCCGAACTTCGACAGCTCGCTGGTCCAGCCCAGCGCGCTGTCGTAGACCTTGTTCCAGAACATCGCATTGCCCTGCGCGCGCACGCCCAGCGCGATGAAGATCGGCAGCAGGTCGACCGGGAAGTAGGGCCACGGCGCGGCCTCGACCTTGGTCAGCACGTTGCTGGTGAACGGCGTCTGCACCTGCAGCGGGCCAGAACGCTCGGCGCGCGACCAGCCGTCCTCGTGCACGATGCGCACGCCGAACTTCTCGAAGGTGCGATCGATCAGCGGGAAATTCGCCGGCGCGCCGTTGCGCACGACCACATCGCCATTGGTGATCGCGCCCAGCGCGAGGAACGTCGTGATCTCGTGGAAGTCCTCGTCGAAGGTGAACTCGCCGCCGCCGAGCTTCTCGCCGCCATGCACGGTCACGCGCGAGGTGCCGATGCCCTCGATGCGCGCGCCCATCATCGTCATGAAGCGGCAGAACTCCTGCACATGCGGTTCGGACGCGGCGTTGGTCAGCGTCGAGGTGCCACCGGCCGCGGCCGCGCACATCACGAAGTTCTCGGTGGTGGTCACCGAGGCATAGTCCAGCCAATGGTCGATCGGCCGCAGCGGGCCGTCGCTGTGGAGCAGCAGCGAGCCCTGCGCGCGTTCGACCTCGCCGCCGAAGCGCCGGAAGATCTCGACGTGCGGATCAATCTCGCGTACGCCCAGCGTGCAGCCCTTGACGTTGTCCTCGAGGCGCGCGACGCCGAAGCGGCTCAGCAGCGGCGGCACCAGCATGATCGAGGAGCGCATTTCCTCCGGCAGGTGGTGGCGGGCGGGATCGAAGACGGTGTCGCGGTGATGCAGGTCCAGCGTGCCGCTGTCATGGTCCATGCGGACATCGGAGCCAAGCGTGCGGAAGATATCGAGGATCTTGCGCACGTCGGTGATGTCCGGGACCCGGTGCAGCCGCACGGGCTGGTCGGTCAGCAAGGTGGCGCACAGCACCGGCAGCACGGCGTTCTTGTTGGCGGAGGGTACGATGCGGCCACGCAGCGGCGTGCCGCCATGCACGATCAGATTCGACATGAGGGGAGAGCGTCCGTGCCGCGCCGGCAGGCGGCGCCGAACGGCGGTAAGCGGTGGAAACGGACGGCATTGTACTGCCCCGGCCGCCGGCGCGGGCGATCGCCGCCGCCGCTATAATGCCCGGCTGCGGGCGCGCCGCCACCATGCGGCCTTTGCATCGCCTGCGCCATCCCGCCACGCCAGAATCATCGCGCAACACCGGTCCCGATCCGCGTCGACATGAACGCCCCGTTTCCGATCCGCAAGGAATGCCCACCCGGGGCCTGTGTCTGCGGGCGCGAGCAGCTGCTCGACGATCCGCAGGCGGACATCCGCGTGCTGCGGCTGACCAAGGAGGAGGAGAAGCGGCTGATCGCGCGGCTCGAGGACGTGCAAACGCTCGAGGACCTGCGCCGCATGCAGCAGAAGATGCACGAGCTGCTCGGCATCACGGTGACGATCGAGCCGAGCATTCACGGCGTGCGGACCGTGCGCGGCTTCAGTATCGAGCTGGCAGAACAGCTGGGCTTGTGCAAGAAGACCCGGCAAACCATCCCCGCCGCGATCCGGCGCTGCCTGGAGCGCCATCCCGAGATCGCCTACGCGATTCTCGATGCGCAGGGGCTGCTGGGCGAGGGCTGACGTTCTCCCACGCCTACCTCCGTCGTCCCCGCGAAAGCGAGTCCCAGCGGCTCTTGTTGCGCCGAAGCCAACGTCACTGGGTCCCGGCGTGCGCGGGGATGACGGTGAAATCAATTCCACGGCGCTCCGTTCGCCCACGCGCGGTCGATCTCGTCGATCAGCCGGCGCACCTTCGGCGACAGATGGCGGCGGTTCGGATAGACCGCGCAGACCGGCGCGCCGGGGCCGGTGAACCGCTCGAGCACCGGCACCAGCGTGCCCGCCCGCAGATCGCCGCCGACCAGGAAGGCCGCGATCTGCACTAGCCCCGCGTCCGCCAGCGCCAGGTCGCGCATCGCCTCGGTATTGTTCATCCGCCAGCGGCCCTCGATCGCGAGCGTACAGGCGCTGCCGTCGACGGTGAAACGCCACGGCGGTGCCATGCCCGCATGCGTATAGACGATGGTCTCATGGCGCGCGATATCGTCAAGCGTCGCAGGCGTGCCGTGCCTGGCCAGATAGGCCGGCGTGGCGCAGGTCACCAGCCGGTGCGGGGCCAGCACCCGGCGGATCAGCCCGCTGTCGTGCTCGCCGCCGACGCGGATCGCGACGTCGATGCCGTCGCGCACCAGATCGCTGTATTCGTCGGAGAACGACACCTCGGCCCGCAGCTCCGGCCATTGCGCCAGGTACCGATGCAGGATCGGCACGATGTGCAGGCGCCCGAGCGTGACCGGCAGATCGATGCGCAGGCGGCCGCGCGGCACCTCGTTGCGCCAGGCCAGCGCGGCCTGTGCTTCGTCGACCTCGGCCAGGATGCGCACCGCATGCTCGTAGAACAGGCGGCCCTCGTCGGTCAGGCTGACGCTGCGCGTGGTCCGCTGCAGCAGGCGGGCCGCCAGTCCCGCTTCCAGCCGGCCGATGCATTTGCCGACCGCCGAGCGCGAGATGCCCAGCCGCTGCGCCGCCAGCGTGAAGCTGTGCGCCTGCGCGACCTGCACGAAGGCGCGCACATCGCCCAGGTGATCGAGCGCGATGCCTTCCCCATTAGGCACGATTCGTCCCCAGTGTTGCGAAAGTCGGCTACTTTATCACCGCATTGGCAACGATTACGCTTGCCGGACTCGCGGGCGGCCCGGCGAATTGGGGCCGGCACCGCGTCAGACGGAGCGATTGCCAATGAACGACATCCATCAAGCAAGATTCGACGATTCCCCTCTTGCCGGTCCATCCGCGGCATCCGGCGACACGCCCCCCAACCGCTGGCCCGCGGTCGCCGCGGTCGGCCTGGCCACCTTCGGTGTCGTCACCACCGAGATGCTGCCGGTCGGCCTGCTGACGCCAATCGCGCAGAGCCTGCAGGTATCGGCCGGCAGCGCTGGCCTGATGCTGTCGGCGCCCGCGCTGCTGGCCGCGCTGTTTGCCCCGCTGATCGTTCTGGGTGCCGGTTCGATCGATCGCCGGCGTCTGCTGGCCGCGCTGCTGCTGGCATTGGCCGGCGCCAACGTGCTGTGCGCGCTGGCGCCGACGCTGCCCTGGCTACTGGCCGCAAGGGTGGTGGTGGGCTTCTGCATCGGCGGCATCTGGTCCGTGGCCGGCGGGCTGGCGCCGCGGCTGGTGGCCGCGCCATCGGTCGGCTGGGCCACGGCGATCATCTTCGGCGGCGTGTCGGTGGCCTCGGTGGTTGGCGTGCCGCTGGGCGCCTGGCTGGGCGAACTGGTCGGCTGGCGCGCGGCCTTCGGCGCGATGGCGGTCTGCAGCGGCCTGATCTTCGTGCTGAACATCGCGACGTTGCCGCCGCTGCCGGCCGCCGCAAGCGGCGCTCGGCAAGGAATGCGCGCGCAGTTCCGCAACCGCGGCGTGCGGCTCGGCCTGACGGTCACCTTCTTCCTGGTGGCCGGCCACTTCATGGCCTACACCTTCGTCCGCCCCTTGCTGCAGCAGGTATCGGGCTTTGGCGCCGGCTGGATCGGCGTGCTGCTGTTCGGCTACGGCGTGGCCGGCATGATCGCCAACTTCGCCGCGGGGCCGCTGGCGGGGCGGCATCCGGGACGCGCGCTGCTGGCCGTCGCGCTGGCGCTGAGCGCGACGCTGCTGCTGTTCGCGACCTTCGGCAACACCATGACGAGCGGGGCGGCGTTGCTGCTGTGCTGGGGCCTGTCGTACGGCGCGGTGTCAGTGTCGGTGCAGAGCTGGATGCTGCGCGCAGCCGACGGCATCGACGGGATCGAGGCCGCGACCGCGCTGCTGGTGTCGGTGTTCAACCTCGGCATTGCGCTGGGTTCGTTCTTCGGCGGCATCGCGGTCGATGTGGCGGGGCTACAGACCACGCTGCTGATCGCTAGTGCGCTGACGCTGGCGGGGCTTGTCACCAGCGTGCGCATGCAGCGCGCGCCTTCGGCGGCTTCCGCCGGCCTCGCTCAATGCAGGCCGTAGCGCGCCAGCGTGTCCTGCAATTCCAGCAGCTCGACCATGGTGGCACCGCCGGCGAGCTGCTCGCGCATGCGTTGCTCCTTGCGTTCGCGCGCTTCGCTGGCTTCGATGACCTGCGCCACCTGCTCGCGCGCCACCACGACCAGGCCGTCGCGATCGCCGACCACGATATCGCCGGGGCGGATCGCGGCGCCGCCGACGATCAGCGGCACGCCGAGCCTGCCCGGCTGCTGCTTGTTGGTACCGCGGATGCAGACGCCGCGGCAGAACACCGGGAAGCCCATCTCGACGATGCTGGACGCGTCGCGCACCGCGCCGTCGATCACCAGCCCGGCAAGGCCGATCGTCTGCGCGGCGAAGGTCAGCACGTCGCCCCACGGGCCGGCGTCGGCGAAGCCCTTGGCGTCGACCACCAGTACGTCGCCGGGCCGGGCCTTGGTCAGCGCGTAGTGGATCATCAGGTTGTCGCCCGGACGGATATCGACGGTCAACGCCGGTCCGGCCAGGCGCATACCGGGATCGAGTGCGGCGATGCGCGGATCGACGGCGCCTTGCTGGCCCTGCGCCTCGTGGATGGTGGCCGTGCCGAGCCGCTTCAGGCGGTCCAGCTGGGCGATGGTGATGTCGGCGTGCGTCATGGCGAGCGGGGAAGCAGAGATCGGGACAGGGATGAAGGCAGGGTTACGGTTCAGTCGACGGTGGCGCCGGAGCGCTTGACCAGCGATTCCCAGTAGGGCATTTCCTTGGCGATGAAGGCGCGGAACTGCGCGGTGGTGCCGCGCACGTCGGCCGAGCCCATGTCCGACAGCCGGCCGGCGATATCGGGCTGGCCCAGCACCGCGTTCAGCGCGGCGTTCAGTCGTTGCACCAGCGGCGCCGGTGTGTCGGCCGGCACGAACAGCCCGTACCAGTTCTCGATCACGAAGCCGGGAAAGCCGGCTTCCTGCATCGTCGGCAGATCGGGCAGCGTGCGGGCGCGTTTCGCACCGGTGGTCGCCAGCGGGCGCAGCCGTCCGGATTTCAGTTGCGGGGCGATCGCGGTGGTGGTCTCGAAGGCGATCGGCACCTGGCCGGCAATCACGTCGCTGAGCGCCGGCCCTTGTCCGCGATAGGGGATATGGACGATATCGAGCTGGCGTTCGAGCTTGAGCATTTCGCCGGCCAGATGCTGCGGGCTGCCGCTGCCGCCCGACGCGTAGCTGTATTTGCCGGGCGCGGCCTTGGCGAGCGCAACCAGCTGCGCTACCGAGTTGACCGGCAGCGCACTGTTGACGTACAGCACCAGCGGCACCGACGCAATCTCGCCGACCGGAGCCAGCGCGCGGGTGGGATCGAGTTTGAGCTGGTACAGATTGCGGTTGATCACGATCCCGGTGTTGTTGCCCAGCAGCGCGGTGCAGCCATCGCCCTTGGCGCGCGCGACGAACTCCGTGCCGATATTGCTGCTGGCCCCGCCGCGGTTGTCGACGATCACCGGAATGCCGAGCTGCTTCGACAGCCCGGGCGACACGATGCGCGCGAGAATGTCGGTGGTGCCGCCCGGCGGATACGGCGACACGATCCGCAAGGTCGCGCACGGGTAGGGCTCGGGGGCCGCGGCGCGGGCGGCCGTGGCGATCAGGCCGAAGCCCGCGATCGCGCCGGCGGCCAGCAGCACGGTGCGGTATCGGCGCGGAAGGTGGCGTGGAAGGCGGTGCGCGGGTGTGGGTTCGATGGTCATGCTGTCTCCTGATGCATGTGGTGCGACGTGGTCCGTCGTCTGTCGATGAAGCCGAGGCCGGCAGCGGTGAATGGCTGCGGACAGGCTTTGGCAACGGCTAATGGCCGGCGCGCTGCAGCACGTGGTAGCCGAACTGCCGGCGAGCCTCGCCCAGCGCCATGCCGGCCAGCGCCGCATCGACAATGCGCTGCTCGACATCGCGCGTCCGCAGCGCGCGCTCGATCACGCGCTGCGCCTGCGATCGCGGAATGACGACCACGCCGTCGGCATCGGCCAGGATGTAGTCGCCCGGTACCACGCGCACGTCGCCGAGGCTGACGGGCTGCCCGACCGCCGAGACCTGCACGCGATCCTTTCCGGTGCGCATGAAGCGGCCGCGGGCATAGAGCGGATAGCCGGCGGCATCGGCCTGCGCGGTGTCCCGGCAGACGCCGTGGATCACGGTGCCGGCGACGCCGCGGTGTGCCGCCAGCCGGCTCATGATGCCGCCCCAGACGGTGCAGTCGAGCCGGCCGCCGTTGTCGAGCACGGCCACCGCGCCCGCCGGGATGTCGTCAAGAAAATCGCCGACGGTGCCGGGGCAGGCCACGTCCACCGGCACGAAGCTGACGGTGAAGGCCGGGCCGAACAGCGCCGGCGCGCCGGCGATCGGCTGGATGCCCAGCGCGCTGCCGGGCAGGCGGAAATAGTCCAGGGCGTCGGAAACCTCGGCGGTGGAGAGCTCGCGTACGGCCTGCAGCCAGCCCTCCTTCCGCTCGTCTCCGTGCCCATCTGCGCATTGCATAGCATCCATGTCGATGTCCTCGTAAGCTCGAAGCGCAGTTTCAAGTAAAGTGCGAGCCGGATCAAACATCGATTATTGGACTCGGATTCATAAAAAATGAACTTGAGACAGTTGAGCTATTTCTGTGCCGTGGTCGACGCCGGCAGCGCCGTCGAGACCGCCAACCGCCTGTTCGTGGCACCGACGGCGATCAGCATGCAGATCGCGCAGCTCGAGGACCAGCTCGGCGCGCCAGTGTTCGATCGCTCGACGCGGCCCATGTCGCTGACCGCGACCGGACGCTTCCTCTATCCGCGCGCCAAGGACCTGCTGTCGCAGATGCGGCGGCTCGACGAGGAGGCGCGTGCGGTTGCCGCCGGCAATCTCGGCTGGCTCGGCATCGGCTTTACGCGCTCGGCGATCTTCTCGATCCTGCCCGCGGCGGTCCGCCGTTTTCGCAAGCGCTTTCCCGACGTCCATCTGGACCTGGTCGAGCAGCTGTCCGAGCATCAGGGCGCGCTGCTGCGGCGCGGGCGCATCGACGTGGGCATCTCGCGCTATATCGGGGAGTTCGAGCGGCCGGCTGACCTCGACTACACGATCCTGTTCGAAGAGCCCTTCGTGGCGGCGCTGCCGGCGACGTCGCCGCTGGCGCGGCGCAAGTCGTTGCGCGCGGCCGAGCTTGGCGCGATGGCGCTGATCCGGTATCCGAAGGATCCGCAGAGCGGATTCGCGGACCTGATGGTGGCGGCGCTGCGCAGCGCCGGTTGCGATCCGAGCGCCGGCCATGAGGCGATCGAGATCCATACCGCGCTCGGGCTGGTCGCCGCCGGACTGGGCTTTACGCTGGTCGGCGCCTCGGTCGGCGAGGCCAACCGGCCCGACGTCGCCTTCGTACCGATCGCCGATCTCGACACCGATGCAACGGTGGTCGCGATCACGCGCGCCGATCGCTCGCCGCCGGCGGTGCAGGCCTTCGTCGCCGCGCTGAAGGAGGGCAGGGGCGGCGCCCACAGGCGCGTACCGCGACGGAGGGGTCCTGCGGCATAGCGGGCCATGCCGCCTGCCATGACCTGACATGAGGATTCGTCCCGCCTGCGGTTCCCTCGTGCGGGCCGTCGCCGGCAGGAGGTCGCCATGGGGCCTGCGCGACGTCATCGGCCTGCCATATCGGCAGGACGGCGTATCGGGCCAGGCCAAGGTCGTGATTCCAGCGGCCGGTACCGCGGTGTCGCACATGCGCTGGCCGCGTATCGAAATCCGAAACGCTTCGTTTGTCATGGCGGCCCGTCGCGCTATCGTCGGGGCTGTTCCGATCCCCGATCCATCAAGCCATGACGCTTTCGCTCCTGAATCAAGGGCTGCGCCGGCTGCGCACCCTTCGCGGCCTGGTGGCGCTCGCCATCGCGTACGCCGCCGTGGCGTCCTCGGGCGCCGCGCTGGCGCAACCGGCCACCGACACGTTGCGCATCGGCTATCAGAAGTCTGCCAGCCTGCTGGTGCTGCTCAAATCGCAGCAGTCGCTCGAGCGGCGGCTGGCACCGCTGGGCACCGCCGTCAAATGGGTGGAGTTTCCGGCCGGCCCGCAATTGCTCGAGGGCTTGAACGTCGGTGCCGTCGATGTCGGCTTCGTCGGCGAAGCGCCGCCGATCTTCGCGCAGGCGGCCGGCGCCGACTTCGTCTATATCGGCTTCGATCCCGCCGCGCCCGGGTCCGAGGCCATCGTCGTGCGCCGCGATTCGCCGCTGCGCTCGGTGGCCGATCTGAAGGGCAGCAAGGTCGCGCTGAACAAGGGGTCGAACGTCCATTACCTGCTGGTCAAGGCGCTGGAGAAGGCCGGCCTGAAGATTAGCGATATCCAGCCGGTGTATCTGGCGCCGGCGGACGCGCGAGCAGCCTTCGAGCGCGGCGCCGTCGATGCCTGGGTCATCTGGGACCCGTTCCTGGCCGCCGCGGAAAAGCAAATCGGCGCGCGTGTGCTGGCCGATGGCCGCGGCCTGGTCAACAACTACGCCTATTACCTCGCCGCCCGGCGCTTTGCCACGCAGAAGCCGCAGATCGTCGAGGCGCTGTTCGATCAGCTGTTGCGAGAGGGCCAGCGCCTGAAGGCCGATACCCGTGCCGCGGCGGCGCTGATCGCCCCGCAGCAAGGGCTCGACGTCGACGTCGTCGAACGCACGCTGAACCGCAGCGAATTCGGTGTGGCGCCGCTGACCCCGGCCGTGGCCGCGCAACAGCAGCAGATCGCCGATACCTTCCACGCGCTGAAGCTGATCCCAAAGCCGATCCGCATCGCCGACGCGCTGCCCGCAAAGCGAGACGCCGTCGCACAGCGTGCGCCGAACGCCGGAGATGCCCGATGAAAGTCCTGTGGTTCCTGCCCACGCATGGCGATTCGCGCTACCTGGGCACCGCCCGGGGCGCGCGCGCCGCGACCTTCGACTACTTCAAGCAGGTGGCGATCGCCGCCGACAGCCTCGGCTACGAGGGCGTGCTGCTGCCGACGGGCCGCTCCTGCGAGGACTCGTGGATCCTGGCCTCGAGCCTGATCGATGCCACGCGGCGGCTCAAGTTTCTGGTGGCGCTGCGTCCAGGCCTGATGCAGCCCTCGCAGACCGCGCGCATGGCCGCGACGCTGGACCGCTTGTCGGGCGGGCGGCTGCTGGTCAATCTGGTCACCGGCGGCGATCCGGAAGAGCTGGAGGGTGACGGCCTGTTCCTGTCGCATCGCGACCGCTATGCGCTGTCGCGCGAATTCCTGACGATCTGGCGCGAGATCCTGGCGCGCAGCCATGATGGCGAGGCCTTCGACTTTGCCGGCGAACATCTGCGCGTCGAGGGCGCGAAGGCGCTGTATCCGCCGATCAGCCGGCCCTATCCGCCGCTGTTCTTCGGCGGCTCGTCGCCCGAGGCGCACGATCTTGCCGCCGAGCAAGTCGATACCTATCTGACCTGGGGCGAGCCGCCCGAGGCGGTGGCGCAGAAGATCGCCGACGTGCGGGCACGCGCCGACGCGGTCGGCCGCCAGCTGCGTTTCGGCATCCGCCTGCACGTGATCGTGCGCGAGACCGAGGACGAGGCGTGGCGTGCGGCGAGCGAACTGGTGTCGCATCTGGATGAGGAGATCGTCGCCGCGGCCCAGCGCAAGTTCGCCGCGATGGATTCGGTCGGGCAGCGGCGCATGGCGCAGCTGCATGGCGGCCGCTTCAACAAGCACGACGTCCGCCAGGGCCTGGAGATCGCGCCAAACCTGTGGGCCGGCGTGGGGCTGGTGCGAGGCGGTGCCGGTACCGCGCTGGTCGGCAATCCCGAGCAGGTGGCCGCTCGCATCGAGCAATACGCGCAGCTCGGGCTGGAGTATTTCATCCTGTCCGGCTACCCGCATCTGGAAGAAGCGCACCGCTTCGCCGAACTGGTGTTTCCGCTGCTGCCGCTGGCCCATCGGGAGGCCGCCGAGCGCGTGCTGACCGGACCGTTCGGCGAGATCGTCGCCAATACCTTCGTGCCTTCGAGCGCCGCGCAGGCGGCCACGAAGGGGGGCACGCAGGGCGCCAATCTGTCCGCGAGCTGAACGCCATGTCGAATTCATCGAAAAGCGGTGCCGCGCTGGCGGCCGACTTCCATGCGGGCGCGCCGGCGCGCGCGCTGCTGCCCAAGGGTTGGGCGGCATCCGCGCTGCGGCGCGGCTTGCCGTGGCTGGTGCCGGCGCTGATCCTGCTGCTGTGGGAGTTGGCCTCGCGCAGCGGCTGGCTGTCGAGCCGCGTCCTGCCCGAGCCGCTGGCGGTCGTGGCCGCGTTCCGCACGCTGGCGCTGTCCGGCGAGCTGTGGCAGCACACCGCCGTCAGCGCGTGGCGTGCGCTGGCCGGGCTGGCAATCGGCGGCGGACTCGGCCTGTTGCTCGGGCTGCTGAACGGTACCTTCCGGACTGCCGAGACGCTGCTCGACTCGAGCCTGCAGATGGTGCGCAATATCCCGGCGCTGGCGCTGATCCCGCTGGTGATCCTGTGGTTCGGCATCGACGAGGCCGCCAAGCTGTTCCTGGTGGCGGTCGGCGTGTTCTTCCCGATCTATCTGAACACCTTCCATGGCATCCGCTCGGTCGACAAGGGCCTGATCGAGATGGCGCGCAGCTACGGGTTGTCCGGCTGGGCGCTGTACTGGCAGGTGATCCTGCCGGGTGCGCTGCCCTCGATCCTGGTCGGGCTGCGCTTCTCGCTGGGCCTGATGTGGGTGCTGCTGATCGTCGCCGAGACGATTTCCGCGCAGGCCGGCATCGGCTACCTGACGATGAACGCGCGCGAGTTCCTGCAGACCGACGTGGTGCTGGTCGGCATCCTGCTCTACGCGTTACTGGGCAAGCTGGCCGACCTGCTGGCCAAAGGACTGGAGCGCTGGTGGCTGCGCTGGCATCCCGGCTACCAGAGCCCCGGCGCCTGAGCCCGCCGACGGGCCGACCGCGCGCGAGCAACACGAACGACTTCCTGCTGGAGCAGAACTGATGCATGCCACGCAACAACACTTGCCGCTGCGGCGCGGGGGCCGTGAGGCCGGCGAGCCAGGCCCGCCCGCCGCATTGCGGACCGCCGGCGACAGGCCCGGCCGTAGCGACCGTCCCGCCCGTCCGCACGGCACCGAGGTCGCGATCGGCGGCCTGCACAAGGCCTACGGCGACCGCGCCGTGCTGCAGCAGATCGATCTGCGCATCGCGCCGGGAGAATTCGTCGCGATCGTGGGCCGCAGCGGGTGCGGCAAGAGCACGCTGCTGCGTCTGGTCGCCGGACTCGAGCGCCCCGGCGCTGGTCGCATCGCGCTCGATGGCCGGCCCCAGGACGGCCATGACGACGGCACCCGCATCATGTTCCAGGATGCGCGGCTGCTGCCGTGGAAGCGCGTGCTCGACAACATCGCACTGGGCCTGCCGGGGCGGGAAGGCCGCGAACGCGCGCGCGAAGCGCTGGCGCAGGTCGGGCTGGCCGAGCGCGCCAACGATTGGCCGGCGGTCCTGTCCGGCGGCCAGCGCCAGCGCGTGGCGCTGGCCCGCGCGCTGGTGCATCGGCCTCGCCTGCTTTTGCTGGACGAGCCGCTGGGCGCGCTCGATGCGCTGACCCGCATCGAGATGCAGCAATTGATCGAGCGCCTGTGGCTGGCGCACGGCTTCACCGCGCTGCTTGTCACGCACGATGTGGCCGAGGCCGTTGCGCTGGCCGACCGCGTGGTGCTGATCGAGGGCCACAGCATCGCCTTCGACGAGCGCGTGCCGCTGCCGCGCCCGCGCAGCCACGGCTCGCCTGCATTCGCCGCGCTCGAGGAGCGCGTGCTGCGGCGGGTGCTGCGGCAGCCCGCCACCGAATCCCCTGACAACGACGCGCGGACCCGCGCATTGGCAACGCTCTGATGAATATCGTCGGCATACTCGGCAGTCCTTCCACCCCTTCCCGTTCGGCCTACCTGCTGGAGCTCGCGCTGTCGCGGCTGGACGCCTTCACGTCCTCCTGCCGCTCGATCCGGCCGCGCGACCTGCCGGCGCAGGCACTGACGCAGGCCGATTTCGGCGACGCCCGCCTGCAGGAGGCGGTGCGCGCGGTCGGTGAATCGCAGCTGGTGATCGTCGCCACGCCGATCTACAAGGCCTCGTACAGCGGCGTGCTGAAGGCCTTCCTCGATCTGCTGCCGCAGGACGGCCTGCGCGACAAGACCGTGCTGCCGCTGGCCACCGGCGGCAGTCCCGCGCATCTGCTGGCGCTCGACTATGCGCTCAAGCCGGTGCTGTCGGCACTCGGCGCCCGGGACATCCTCGACGGCATCTACGCGACCGACCAGCAGCTGCCATCGCGCCCAGAGGGCGGCTACACCGCGACCGGCGATATCGTCGAACGGCTCGACCGCTCGGTGCAGCGTGTCGCCGCGCGGGCGCGCGAACTGCAGCAGCGCGAGGCCGAACTGGCCCGTGCCGCAACGGCTTCCGCAAACAGCGCACCGTGGCCCGCCGAGCGCGTGCGCTGGTCGGTCTGATATTCCAGGCATTCGGCAATTTCATCGAGGAACCTGTCATGACGATTCATGCCATCAACGTGCGCAACCAGTTCCGCGGCAGGATCCGCGAAATCATCGAGGGACCGGTGGTGTCCGAGATCGATGTCGAAACCGCCGGCGGGCTGGTGGTGACCTCGGTCATCACGACCCGCTCGGTCAAGGAGCTCGAGCTCGCGGTCGGCAAGGAAGTGATCGCGCTGGTCAAGTCGACCGAAGTGTCGATCGCCACGCTATGACGCGAGGGGACAGCGATATGCAACAGAAGCGGCGGCAGCTGCTGCAGGCCGGCGCCGGCATCGCGGCATGGACGCTGGCCGGCGCGGCACGCGGGCAAGCGGGCGGCAAGCCGGAGACGGTGCGGATCGGCTACCAGAAGTCGTCGACGCTGATGATCCTGCTGAAGTCGCGCGGCACGCTGGAGAAGGCGCTGGCCCCCCAGGGCGTCTCGGTGTCCTGGCACGAATTCACCTCAGGCCTGCCTCTGCTCGAGGCGCTCAATGTCGGCGGGCTGGACCTCAGTGCCGATGTCGCCGACGCGGTGCCGCCGTTCGCGCTCGCCGCCGGCGCCAGGCTGACCTACTACGCGATCGAGACACCGTCGCCGACGGCGCAGGCGATCGTGGTGCCGCGCGACTCATCGCTGACGTCCATCGCGCAATTGAAGGGCCACAAGGTCGCCTTCGCCAAGGGCGCCGGCGCGCACTACCTGCTGCTGGAGGCGCTGGCCCGCAATGGGCTGTCGATGCGCGATATCGAACCGGCGTATCTGACGCCGGCCGATGCGCGCGCCGCGTTCGAGCGCGGCAACGTGTCGGCCTGGGTCATCTGGGACCCGTTCCTCGCGGCCGCGCAGCGCCAGGCGCAGGCGCGCGTGCTGGCCGACGGCACCGGCCTGGCCAGCTATCGGCGCTTCTATCTGGCGGCCAGCGACTTCGCACGCCGGCGCGCCGATGTGCTGGCCACCGTGTTCGATGCGCTCGCGCAGGCGGGAGAGTGGGTCAAGGCCAATCCGGCCGCCGCGGCCGAATGGCATGCACCGTTGATCGGACTCGACGCGGCTACCGTGCAGATCGCGAACCGGCGCCGCAGCTACCAGTTGCAGGCGGTGGACACGCCGGCGCTGGACGAGCAGCAGCGCATCGCCGATGCCTTCCACGCGCAGCAGATCATTCCGCGCAAGGTGGTGGTAAGCGCCTCGCCGGTCTGGCGGCGGCAGGCCTGAACGGCGTTTGCGCAGCGCCGCTCGGCGCCGGCACATCGGCACCGATTGAAGCCTTGGCATTCGATCAACCCGTGTACTAACCTCGTTCTACGTTGCGGCGAACCGGGTTTACGCCGCCGCAGCGGCGCCATTGCAGGCGCGCACGCAGGACAGTTGTCCTGCCTTTTTTCAGCCCATTCGCAATCCTCCCGTGGCCATGCGCGGCAGGAATGATCCGCGCTGGCCAACACAGACCCGAACGATAACGGGGCCGAAGAGGTCCCCGTCGTCGTTCACGAGCGCGCATCGCAATGCATGCCGATGCCGCCTTTGTCCGCGACCTGTCCTTGTGGTCGCGTGCGGACTTCTCCGGCAAGACGCTGGCTTCGGATGACCTGCGACGAAGCGGCGCGCTCGCGTCCGCATTGCGGCCTCGCGGGGCTTCACGCGGCTTGACGCTTCACGTAATCGCGTGACAGGCCGCCCCTTCCTGGATCTGTCCCGATTTCGCCCGGCGTCGCGACCCTGTTGGCCAAACGGCCGGCCCGCCGCCGGTTGCACCGCATCCGACCCGGCTGATGATCCTGGAGGATGGGCTGTACGCGCGCGACGCCGGCGACAACTGGAAGAAGTACGAGAACGGCAACTGGGTGTCGGTGCACGCGCCGCAGGCGCCGCCGGGCATGCAGTAGCGGGATGTCGGCGCTTGGGGAACGGCCAGCGAACGGGGATGTCGATCAACGTATGGCGCCGCCTCGGCAACTGCCGAGATGACCGGCGTGATGGAGGCCGACATGACACATCTGAACAGCGAACAGATCGCGGCGCTCGGGGAGTGCCTGGACCGGCGCGAACGCGAGCTCGATCCGCTCTATCAGCAGGGGCGCGACCGTCCCCCGACCAACCCGCTACGGGAGCCGCAGGACCTGGCCGACACCGCCGAGGGCGTCAACGAGGAGCTCGACCGCGCCGCGCTGCAGCAGCACTACCGTGGCGAGCTCGATGACATTGCACAGGCGCGCGAGCGCCTCGCGTCCGGCGATTACGGCGTCTGCGAAGACTGCGGGGTCGAGATCCCGTACGAGCGCCTGCTGGCCAATCCGACAGCGACGCGCTGTGCGCCCTGTCAGGCACGACGGGAACGGACGTTCGCCACGTAGCACATTGATGGACCCTCCCGCGATGCGCGGGAGGGCCGGGCCCATGCGGCCGTTCACGCCACCAGCGGCAGCGCTTCGCGCATCCGCAGTTCCACCGGCTTGATCTCGCCCAACGGCGACAGCAGCGCGGGGTCGAAGGCACGCGGTGCGACGCCTTTCGCCACACGCATCGGCCAATCGGGATTGGCCAGCGCGCCGCGGCCCAGCGCGACCAGGTCGGCGCCATCGGCCAGCGCGTCTTGCGCTCGCGCCGGATCGTGCAGGCTGCCGTTGGCGATCACGGTCAGATGCGGCGCGGCAAGCCGCGCATGCTGGACCAGCGTGCGCGTGTCGCCGGGGAAGGCAGGCTGCCAGGCCTCGAACTCCGTCACGTGCAGGAAGTCGATGCCCGTCGCGGCCAGCGTGCCGAACACGATCGCCGCGCCCTCGGCTCCCTCGGCCCACTTGTGCGTGAAGTCATTGACCTTGCCTTGCGAAATGCGCACGCCGACAGGAAAGGCGTCGCCGACCGCGGCACGGACAGCCCGCGCGGTCTGCTCGGCGAGCCGGACGCGTTGGCCGATGGCACCGCCCCAGGCATCGTCACGGCGATTGGTGTAGTCGGTCAGGAACTGGTCGAGCAGATAGCCGTTGGCGCCGTGGATCTCGATGCCATCGAAGCCGGCGACATCGCGGGCGAGCCGGGCCGCTTCGGCAAACCCCGCGATCGCCGCGTCGATCTCGTGCGGCTCGATCGCGCGCGGCGTGCGATAGGCTCCGTTGCCGCGATAGACGGCCATCTGCATGCCCCTGGGCGTGATGCTCGATGGGCCGACCGTCTCGTCGCGGAAGCGGTTGCCCTGCGACAGCGCGCCCGCATGCATCAGCTGCACGAAGATGCGGCCGCCGGCATCGTGCACGGCATCGGTGACCGCGCGCCAGGCGCGCGCCTGCCCGAGATCGGTCAGGCCCGGCTGCCCCGCATAGCCCTGTGCATAGGCGCGATCGGTGTAGGTGCCTTCGGTGACGATCAGGCCGAAGCCGCCGCGCGCGAAACCCGCGTAGTAATCGGCCATCGTCGGCGTCGGTACGCCCTCGGGCGTCGCACTGATGCGCGTCATCGGCGCAACGACGAGCCGGTTGCGCAGCGCGATGTTTCGAATGTCGAGCGGATCGAACAGCGTCGGTCGTACGTCGGCGTTCATGCCGGCTCTCCTTCGGCCACCGCGATGGCCTCGATCTCGATCAGGGCGTCCGGCGAATACAGGCTCGAGATCTCGACGATGGTATCGGCCGGGTAGGGCGCCGAGAACCACTTGCGGCGCAGCTCGACGATCTTGCCGAAGTTGTCCATCGACTTCAGGAAGATCGTGACCTTGGCGACGCGGTCCAGGCTCGAGCCGGCGGCTTCGAGCGCGCGCTGCAGATTGCGGAAGGCCTGCTCGGCCTGCTTGTCGAAGTCACCGCGGCCGACGATATTGCCGTCGTCGCCGATGGCGGCCTGTCCCGAGATGAAGACCAGATTGCCGACGCGGATGCCCTGCGACAGCAGGAAAGGCGCGTACGGATCGGGGTGGGTGCGGACTTGTTCGAGCAGCATGGCGAACTCCAGGATAAAGTTGAGGGAATTTCATCCGTCAGCCGGCGCTGGACATGGCCGCTGCGGAGAACGTCCCCAGTATCGTGATCTCACCCAGCACCGACAAATGGTCAATTCTCAACGTATGGATGAGATGAATTCATGCATGAGGCTGCCATGAGACGCCTGCCTCCCCTGAGCGCGCTGCGCGCCTTCGAGGCAGCCGCCAGGCGCCTGAGCTTCAAGCGCGCGGCCGACGAATTGAACGTGACCGCGACCGCGATCAGCCACCAGATCCGTCTGCTGGAGGAATGGCTCGGCGTCAGGTTGTTCGAGCGCGAAACCCGCAAGGTCGATCTGACCGCGAGCGGGCGGCTGCTGTTTCCGGCGATCCGCGATGGGCTCGACGGCTTCGAGCGCGCGGTGGCGGCGGTGCAGCGGCAGCGCGCGGCCAATATCGCCACGCTGTCGTCGACGGTCGCCTTTGTCGCCAAGCGGCTGGCGCCGCGCGCGGGGTCGTTCCGCGCCGCGTATCCCGACTGGACGCTGCGGCTCGATGCGTCCAACGCTGTCGTGGATCTCGACGGCGATGCCGACGTGGCGATCCGCTATGGCGGCGGCCACTATCCCGGCCTGACGGTCGAGCCGCTGTTCCAGGACCGTTTTGCGCCGGTCTGCAGTCCGCATCTGAAGCTGTCGTCGCTGGCCGACCTGCGTCACGCCGAGCTGATTCATTTCGAATGGGGCGCCGGCGTGCGGCAGGACCCGCGCGCCGCGGTGTGGCGGCATTGGCTCGAACGGGCGGGCGATGGCGCCGGCGAAATCGATGCCTCCGCGGGCCTCACCTTCACCGACGAGATCCACGCGATCCAGGCCACCATCGCGGGGCAGGGCGTTGGCTTGCTGAGCCTGACGCTGGTCGCCGAAGAACTGGCCTCCGGCGTGCTGGTGCAGCCGTTCGATTTGTCGCTGCAGAGCTTTCGCTACGACCTGGTCTACAGCCCGCGCGCGGCAGAACGGCCAGCCACTCGGCTGGTGCGCGACTGGGTTCACGCCGAGTTTGGCGCCGTACCGCCGGAAACGGCCTTGACGCCCGGCTAGAATGGCGCGCATGCAATCTGAGCACTCCTGACAAACGGGCAACCGACGATGACGAGTACAGCGACGCCGGTGTTCTGGCGCGATCCTTCCCTGTCGTTTATCGAGGCGCGTTGGATCGAGGACGGCCGCCGCATCCACTACGGCGCGCATTCGCACGAGACCTTCTCGATCGGTGCGGTGACCGGCGGGCGCAGCATCTACGTCGGTGGCCGCATGCGCGCCGAAGTCGGTGCCGGAGCCGTGGTGCTGATGAATCCCGAAGAGGTGCACGCGTGCAATCCGCTCGACGATGCGCCATGGTCGTATCGGATGCTGCATGTCGACGCCGGCTGGCTGGGTTCGCTGCAGCACGATCTGGGCTTTGACCGCAACTGCGACTTCCAGGCCTTCTCGACGTGGGTCAGCGACGATGCCGCGCTGCATCGCGCCCTGGGCCGCTTCCATGCCTTGCTGACCGACGAGGACATCGAGCCGATGCGCAAGGAGGAGGCCGCGATCGTTTTTTTCTCGGCGGTGCATCGGCGTCTTCTTCCCGCGCCGAGGCCGCGGTCTTTCGATACCGGCGAAAACGGAGCGCATCGCCAATGGCCGGAATATCGCCTGCGCCGCGCCGCCGAATTCATCGACGCCAATTTCGCCCGGCCGCTGCGGCTTGGCGATATCTGCGCCACTGCGCAACTGTCCGAATCGCATCTGATCCGCGCCTTCAAGCAGCACTATGGGCTGACGCCGCACGCCTATCTGGTCAATCGGCGCGTGCAGTACAGCCGCAGCCAGCTCAAGCGGGGCCGCGCGATTTCCGATGTCGCGCTGGAAGCGGGATTCGCCGATCAGGCCCACCTGCAACGGGTGTTCAAGCGGATGGTGGCCGCCACGCCGGCGCAGTATCAGCGGATGCGCTGAGTACCGGTGTGCTGCAGGTCGGACCCGAAGTCGGGCCCCAAGCCGGGCCTTAATGCTCCACCAGGAACAGGGCGCTGGCGACCAGCAGCAGCGCCATAGAGCGATTGAAGAGGCGCACGCGGCGCGCATCGCGCAGATAACCGCGCAGGAACGCCCCGGCATAGGCCCAGCAGGCGATCGACAGATAGCAGACCACGAAATAGATCGCCGCGAAGCGCCACACCTGTACGCCGGCGCCATCGGCCGCGTAGACGCCGATGCCGGCCACCGACGCCAGCCAGGCCTTGGGATTGAGCCATTGCATCGCGGCGCCGTACAGGAACGACGGCCCCTTGCCGCCGCCGCTTGCCTCGATCGCTCCCTCGTCGGTAGCCAGTTTCCACGCCATGAACAGCAGGAAGGCGATGCCACCCCAGCGGATCGCCGTCGTCAGCGCGGGCCACTGCGTCAGCAGTCGATGCATGCCCAGGCCGACCAACAGCAGCAGCACGGAAAAACCGACGGTCGCGCCGGTGACATGACGCAGGCTCGCGCGCAGGCCGTGCTGCGCCCCGGCGCTGAGCGCCACGATATTGACCGGCCCGGGCGTGATCGAGGAGACCAGGGCAAAGGCGGCCATGGACAGCAGCAGGGGCAGAGAGGCCATCGTTGCGCTCCGGATTGGACGATGGCGCATGCTAGAAGCGGCCATGGGCCGCTGTATTGAACAAAACTGCTTCGGCAAAAAAACGGGCTTCCGAAGAAGCCCGCATCAGTTCCGGCGTGTGCCGGGGTGGAGATCGATCAGGCGGGTACCTGCGTGCCGGCTGCCGCCGCCTCCTCCTTCGAGAACAGCCGTCTGGATGTCGCCACATGCCCCGCCAGCACCGGCCGCAGCACCATCAGCGCCAGGAAGGCCGCGATCAGATCCATGGTGGCCACCGTGTACAGCACGGTAGACCAGGTACCGGTTGCCTCCATGATCAGGTTGCCGATCGGCACGAACAGCGCTCCGATGCCCTTGGCGGTATAGAGCACGCCGTAGATCTTGCCGATGTGCTTGGTGCCGAAGGCGTCCCCGGCCAGCGCGGAGAACAGCGAGTAGACCTCGCCCCAGGCCAGGAACACGACGCCGGACAGGATCAGGAAGGCATACGGGTTGTGGCCGAAGTACCCCAGCGCGATGATCCCCATCCCCTCCAGCGAGAAGGCGATCACCATGGTTTTCTCGCGGCCGATATGGTCGGAGATCCAGCCGAACAGCGGACGCGAGATCCCGTTCATCACGCGGTCGAGCATCAGTGCCAGCGGCAGGGCGGCCATCACGAAGAAGTGCAGGTCGACCTGGAAGTCCTTGACGCCGAGGTCCTTGGCGATGACGCCCAGCTGCGCCACGGCCATCATGCCGCCGGTGACGACCAGCACGAACATCACCAGCATCAGCCAGAACAGCCTGGTGCAAAGCGCTTCCTTCAAGGTGTAGTCGCGCGTGGCCTGCGCCAGCTTGTTCGATGCCTTGACCTCGGTTGGCTTCGGCGAGCGCAGGAACCAGGCGGCCGCGAACGCCAGCGTGCCTTGCAGCACACCGAAGAACAGGAAGGTGTGCTGGAAGCCCGAGGACTCGATCATCGCCGCGATCGGCAGGATCGTCGCGGCCGAGCCGGCGCCGTAACCGCCGGCGGTCAGGCCGACCGCAAGACCGCGGCGGTCGGGGAACCACTTGATCGCGTTGTTGATGCAGGTCGCGTAGATCGAACCGACGCCAAGCCCGCCGACCGCGGCGCCGACGTAGAAGCCCATCAGCGTGGTGGCCTGCGAATTGATGACCCACGAACTGCCCATCAGCAGGGCGCCGAACGCCACCATCATCCGGGGCCCGAACTTGTCGATGAAATAGCCCTCGATCGGCGCCAGCCAGGTCTGCACCAGCACAAAGACCGTGAAGGCGATCTGGATATTGGCGCGCGACCAGCCGAAGGTTTCCTGGATTTCCGGGACGAACAGCGTCCAGGCATATTGGATGTTGGCGGTGGCGACCATGCAGATGACGCCAACGATAAGCTGCGTCCAGCGCGTCTTTTCGGAGACCTGCGGATTGGGGCGGAATGCCGCCGTCGACGAATTATTCATGGCGCACTCCTTCAATCGTTTGATCCTGCCTGTCCGAATGTGCGGTGCCGCACCTCGGCTGGGATATCGTCGCTAGCATTTCAATGTCTCCTGTATCGTTGGCTTCTATGTCCGTTACACATCCGCTCCTGAAACAAAAAACCCTGCGCTATTGCGCTGCCGGCGGCGGCAGGCGCGATCGGAACTGAAGGATGGGGCGAAGCGGGCTTGCTTAAACTGATCTGGCGGCGATGGACGACCCGGTCGAATCGTTTTCCATGCATTCCTCCTTGCCGTTGCTGTCCCTCTGTTGGGGTGCCGGTTGCCATCACGGACATCGCCCCGCTCGCATTGGGTGTGGCGATGGGTTACAAGGTATGTGATATATCAATTAAGTCAAGTGAAAGGGATGGCAGGGTTTTCACCAGCAGGGATTCATTCCTGAAATCACTATGCTGCGCCGCTTCAGGTGCATGAAGAATGATTATGGAAAATAAAATGATTGCCCTTTGAAAATGGCCGGCAAGGCGGCAGGCGTGATGACGCCGTGCAATATCGGATACCGCTTCGAGAGCGAGCCGGAAGATTATTGGCCTGGTTTGGCTGGTTTTCCGGATATTTTGCCGGCGATATTCAGGTTCATTATCGGCATGGCTGTACCGAATCGATCCATAACCGCCGGCGATGCCGATTGCGCATCGCCGGCTTGCCGGTATCGCGGTAGATTGACGCTCTCCATGGCGAGGGCAGGCGGCCTTTGACAGCAGACCGCGCCTGCCGGAGCCTGTCTGCGCAAAGGAGGGCGATCATGAATCCATCGACATCCCCGACCGGCAATCGGCAACCGGCCGATCCGCAACTGGTCGCGTGGTCCTGGCTGACGCGCACCGGCCTCGATGTGGCCGCGGTGATCCGTACCCAGGATCGCGTACGGGTCGAAGGGCGGATGCAGGCGCAGTGGGACGACGGGCCGCTGGAACTGGCCTATCGGCTCGAATGCGAGGCGGACTGGCGCTTTGTCCGGCTCGATGCCCGCACCGTGTACCAGGGCGACACGCGGGCGCTGCAGCTGGCCTGGGACGGCAGGCAGTGGACCGATGGGCAGGGCCCGCGCGACGACCTCGCCGGGGCCGCCTATATCGACATCATGGCCACGCCGATCACCAACACGCTGCCGGTCTGCCATGCCACCTGGGAGCCGGGCGTGGCCCAGGTCTTCACGATGGCCTACGTCCGCTTGCCCGAACTGCGGGTCGAGCCGGTCCGGCAGCGCTACACCTTGCTGGCCACGGACACGGACGGTTGCCGCCGTTTTCGCTATGAGACGCTCGGGCCGGCGGGAGAGCGTCAGGGCGCCGCCAGCGGCCTGGGCGGCTACCACGGCCAGGACTCGGCATTCACCGCCGAGCTGACCATCGATGCCGGGGGCCTCGTCATCGGCTATCCCCCGTATTGGGACCGGATGCCGGCGGCGCGGGCGCTGGCCGGGAGCGGTACCTGACCGTTTGGCAGCGCAACGCTGTCACAAACGGACCTCGCCAGACGTCTTGCGTATGACTGGCTGCTACAGTGCCACGCCGGCACCTCAGCCGTGCCGCGGCCCCGCCACGATGCCATGGCCTTGACCTTTGACGATCTGGAACGCGATGACCCGCCTACCCGATACCCGCGACCGGCCCGACCCGGCCGCCACGGCCGCGCCGGCCGATCCCGCCACGCTGACGTTCGCCCGGCTGCGGCCGCGCCTGCACGGCATCGCCTATCGGATGCTCGGCACGGTCGCGGAAGCCGAGGATGTGGTGCAGGACGCCTGGCTGCGTTGGCATGAGGCCGACCGCGGCAGCATCGACAACGCCGAGGCCTGGCTGGTCACCGTCACCACGCGGCTGTCGATCGACCGGCTGCGCATGGCCAAGGTCCAGCGCGAGCACTACGCCGGCATCTGGCTGCCGGAGCCCGAACTGACGGAGTCGCCCGCCACCCCGGAGCAGCTGACCGAGCGGGCCGACGATCTGTCGGTGGCCTTCCTGATGCTGCTGGAACGTCTGACCCCCGAGTCGCGCGCGGCCTTCCTGCTGCGCGAGGTGTTCGACGCCGACTACGCGGACGTCGCCCGCGCGATCGGCAAGAGCGAGGCAGCCTGCCGCCAGCTGGTCAGCCGTGCGAAGGTGCAGCTGCGCGACGAGCGGCCGCGCTTCGCCGTCCCGCGCGAGACGCATCTGCGCCTGCTGCAGGGGTTTGCCCAGGCGATGGAGCGCGGCGACATGGCGGCACTGCAGTCGATGCTGGCCGAGGACGCGGAGCTGATCGGCGACGGCGGCGGCAAGGTGCCGAGCTTTCCCAAGCCGCTGGTCGGCGGCTGGCGCATCGCCAAGGTGTTCGCGGTCAGCGCGCAGCGCCCCGGCACGGCGGTCAGCGTCGAGCTGGCGCTGCTCAATGGTGACTGGGCCTTGCTGCGCTTTGTCGACGGCCAGCTGGAATCGGCGCAGTGCTACGAGACCGACGGCGAGCGCATCGTCCGCATCCACGCCCAGCGCAATCCCGACAAGTTGCTGCGCATCGCGCTTGCGCGCGGCGCCTGCTGAGCGCTTGCATGTTCGTTTATTTCAGAGGCGCGTGGCCGCTGGCCACCGCCGTGATGACCGCCGCGCTCCCCCCGGTGCGCACCCATTTGGACCAGGAGAAAGCCATGACCCAACGCCTGAATTACATCCAGCAATCGCCCGAACTGTTCAAGGCCTATCTGAACTTCAGCCAGGCCATCGATGGCGGCGCCGTCGAACGATCGCTGCTCGATCTGGTGTCGATCCGCGCGTCGCAGCTCAATGGCTGCGCGTTCTGCCTCGACATGCACGTCAAGGAAGCCAAGCTGCACGGCGAGCGCGAACTGCGCCTTTACCATGTCGCGATCTGGCGCGAATCGACGCTGTTCTCGCCGCGCGAGCGCGCGGTGCTCGAATGGACCGAGACGCTGACGCAGCTGCCGCCGCATGGCGTGCCGGACGACGTCTACGCGCGCGTGCGGGAGCAGCTGTCGGAGAAGGAGTTGTCCGACCTGACCTTCGCGGTGATGGGCATCAACGGCTGGAACCGGGCCAACGTGGCGTTCCGCACGGTGCCGGGTTCGGCGGACAAGATGTTCGGGCTGGACAAGGCCGGGTTGGAATAACGGTCGCCGGCCACAACGGCGAACCGATCCGTCGTCCCCGCGCAGGCGGGGACCCAGCGATTACAAAAGACACTGGGTTCCCGCGTGCGCGGGAACGTCCCGACCATCCTCACGCCAGCCGGAACAGTCCCACCGCGCCGGCCAGCTTGTTCGCCTGCGCCTGCAGCGCCGATGCGGCCGCCGACGACTGTTCGACCAGCGCGGCGTTCTGCTGCACCATCTCGTCGAGCTGGCCGACCGCCTGGTTGACCTCCTGAATGCCGCGCGTCTGCTCGATAGCGGCATTGGAGATTTCCGAAATCACCGTGCTGACCTGCGCCACATTGCCGACGATCGCCGTCATGGTCTCGCCGGCCCTGCGCACCTGGCCCGAGCCCGACGCCACCTCGCCGACCGTTGATTCGATCAGCGTCTTGATCTCCTTGGCCGCTTGTGCGCTGCGCTGGGCGAGCCCCCGGACCTCGCCGGCGACCACCGCGAAGCCGCGGCCCTGATCTCCCGCGCGGGCCGCTTCCACGGCCGCGTTCAGCGCCAGGATATTGGTCTGGAAGGCGATGCCCTCGATCACGCCGATGATGTCGGAGACCTTGGCCGAGGCCTGCTCGATCTTGCCCATCGTGCCGATGACCTCGCCGATCACCACGCCGCCTTCGGAGGCGATCCGCGAAGCCGCGACCGCGGAATCGTCCGCCTGCCTGGCCGAGGTTGCCGATTGCGCGACGGTGGCGGTGATCTGCTCCATCGATGCGGCCGTCTGCTGCAGGCTGGCCGCCGCGGACTCGGTGCGCTGCGACAGATCCAGATTGCCGGCGGCGATCTCGTCGGCCGCATGGCGCACCGAGTCGCTGGCGTCGCGGATCTGGCGCATCACGATGCACAGCTTGTCGACGAAGGTATTGAACGCCCGCGCGATCTGCGCGACCTCATCCTTGCCGTCGGCAGGCAGGCGGCGCGTCAGATCGCCATCGGCCGAGCCGATCGCCTCCATCACGTCGCGCACCTGCGACAGGCGGCGGAACGAGGCCGCCGTCGCCATGGCGGCCAACGCGGCGGCGACCAGCGCGATGACGATCAGCGTCAGCGCGGAGGCCATCAGCACCGAGCGCATGCCGGCGGTCGCTTCGGTCTTGTCCAGCGCGATCACCGCGAGCCAGTCGGTGTTCGGAATCGCGCGGGCACGCAGCAGCTTGGCGGCGCCGCCGACCTGCACTTCGGTCGGCGCGGCAGCCGTGAGCAGCGCGGCCAGTTGCACGGCGTCCAGGCCCGGCACCAGATCGGCAACAGGCTTGAGCGTCAGCTTGTCATCGGGATGCGCAACGATCAGCCCGGACTGGGTCACCAGCATGCCGAAGCTCGATGGCGTCGGGTGGATCGCCTTGACGGTGGCGATCACGCGGTCCATCGCCACGTCGCCCGACACCACTGCCTTGACGCCGCCGTCGGCGATGACCGGCGCGGCAAAGGCCACCACCAGCTTGCCGCTGCCGGCATCGACATAGGGCGGCGTCACCACCGGCTTGCCGGCGGCGGCTGCCTGCCGATACCACGGACGGCCGGTCGGATCGTAGCCCGGCGGAATGCCGGCCGGGTTCGAGAACATCGCCCGCTTGTCGTCATAGCCGACATAGACGTTGACGAAGCCGCCGGCGTCCGCGACCTGCTTCAACGCCGCCGACGGATCGGCCTGCAGCACCGCGTCGCGCAGCGAGGCGATCATCCGGCCATGGCTGTCGACCCAGTCGGCGATCGCGCCGGCATGGCCCGCCTGCAGCGCGGTCAGCGATTCGTCGATCGCCGTGTCGTTGTAGGAGTCGGCAACCACATAGTTGATGGCGGCGTTGACCGCCAGCGCGGCCACGACGATAGCCACGCACAGCGCGACGATGCGCGAGCGGATGGAGGAGAACATACGAAGCAATTCCAGGAAAGGGCCGCCATGGGTGGCGCCGGCCAATTGACGAGGCCTGCGGTAGCAGACGCGATGGCTAACGGCCTGCGGCGGGAAATCTTCACCCCGCGGGCGATATGGAATTGCGCTGGAATGACATGAAGATCGCTGATGTGGCTGATGCTGCACGCCGTCGGAAAAACGCGGCCACCCCAGCCCTTACTGCTCGCTGTAATTCCACAGCAGCCCGCCGTCGATCACCAGCGTGGCCCCGGTGATGTAGTCCGCGTCGGCGCTGCACAGGAAGGCCGCCAGCCCCGCCACGTCGCCCGGTTCGCCCAGCCGGCCCAGCGGGATATTGGCCAGCAGCGCGCGCAGCTGGTCCGGGCGTTGCTGCAGCGCGTGATTGATCGGGGTCTGGATCGCTCCGGGCGCGATGTTGTTGACGGTGATGCCGAACGGCGCCAGCTCGATCGCGAGGTTGCGCATCAGCATCCGCAAGCCTCCCTTGCTGGCGCAGTAGCTGGTGAAGTTGGGGAAGGGCAGGTCTTCGTGCACCGAGCTGATATTGACGATCTTGCCGCCGCGTCCCTGCTGACGGCAGTGATGCACGAATTGCTGCGACAGGAAGAACGGTCCCTTCAGGTTGACGTTCAGCACGCGGTCGTAGTCTTCCTCGGTGACCTCGCCGAATGGGGCGCGGATTTCGATGCCGGCATTGTTGATCAGCGCGTCGATCGAACCGGCGGCATCGGCGGCCTCGCGGAAGAGCCGCTCGACCTCGCCCACGCCGGAGACATCGCCTTTCACGACCCATGCCTGCACGCCAGCCTCGCGGATCTGCTTGCACACCTGCTCGGATCGTTCGTCGAGCCGATGCACCGCGACCACCACGTTGGCGCCTTCGCTTGCCAGCCGCAGCGCGATGCCGCGGCCGATGCCGGAGGCGGCGCCGGTCACCAGCACAGTCTTGCCTTGCAGTCTCATCTGCGCACCTCTTGACGGGAGGCCGCCGAGCGGCGGCCGATGCTGCGGGACAGGGTTATCCCGGTGTGAGTCGGTGCTCGGGCGTGAAGTTCCGGAACGGCGACGGATTCGGGAAAGGGCTGCGCCGCGCCGGCATCGCGGTTCAGTCGTCCGTGGCGTCGGTGGCATCCGTGGCGATCGTGGCCACAGTTGCCACAGTGGCCACAGTGGCCACCGCGGCGGCCGCGACTTCGGCCATTCGCCGATAGCCGGCGTCGCCCGGATGCAGACGATCGCCACTGTCGTAGCGCGCCAGCATCGCCTGCGGCCGCGCCGGATCGCGCAACGCCGCATCGAAATCCGCGACGGCGTCGAACTCGCCGCTGTCGCGTATCCAGGCATTGATCGCCTGCCGCAGCGCTTCCTTTTGCGGCGGCGCATCGTAGCCGCGGATCGGCGTGCCGGCCAGCGCGCCGGCGAACGGGGTGATGGTGGCGCCGATCACCGCGATACCGCGATCGTGCGCGCGGCGGATCAGTGCGCGGTAGCCCTCGATCATCTTGGCCACTTCTGGTAACGCGGTCTGCGGGGCAAAGGTCGAACCCGGCCAGCCGATATCGTTGATGCCGATCGCGACGATGGCCGCGCGCACTCCGGTGTGGCCGAGGACGTCGCGCCCGAAGCGCGCCAGCACCGATTCGCCCATGCCGTCGCGCAACAACTGCCCGCCCGAGATGCCGGCATTGAGCACCGCCAGTCCCCGCGGCACCAGCCGTTCGGCCAGGCCGTCGGGCCAGCGGCGATTGGCGTCGACCGTCGAGCCATTGCCCTCGGTGATCGAATCGCCGATCGCGACCACCGCTGCGGTGCCGTGGCTGGCCTCGACCTCGATGGCGGCGAGCAGCAGCCTGCCGCTGAAGGATGTCGCATCCGGCAGCGTGGCATCGCGCATCGCGTCGCCCCGCGCCAGCCAGGCGGTCTGCCGGCCGTCCCAATGAAAGCCGCCGGGCCGGACCGGTTCTGGCAGATGCAGGCTGACCGCAAGTCTGCTCAGCGGAGGGACCGGCAGTTCAATCGCATCGCTGGTCACGGTGCCGCCGGCCGGAATCGTGATCGACGGGCGGCCGCCGAAGGTCGCCGCGCGGTCGGTTCTCGCATCGATGCCGTTGCGCCCGGCGGCGAGCGCAAGCCGGGCCCCGCCGATCGTCACCGGCTCGCGCCCGTATCGATTCGACAGCACCAGGCGCGCACGCGGGCCGCCAATGCTGATCCTTGCGACCTGGCGCAGCGTCTGATTGTCGAGCCGTGCCGGCACGCCGGTCGGCAGCGGCAACTCGCCGGCCTGCCAGATCGGCTGTTCGCTGGCGGTCCAGGTCGGCAGCCACCGGGCCGTGGATGCTTCGGCAGCGAGCGCGGCAAAGGCCGCGGTGCCCAGCGCGACGGCGGCGCAGGCGCGCAGCCAGCGTTGGCGCAAGGCATCGGAGAAGGAGGTCGGCATAGTTGGAATCGTCCTGTGAGAGCCCGGCCGCGAGCCGGTACAGGCATCACGCTACGGTATGCCGATCCATCGCAGAAGCTGGCAGAATGGCATGTCGCTTATTCGATATTGGAATGAGCCATCCGAATACGCGTTGCGGCCCAACGCCGACAGGAAACCGTCCATGGACACCATTCGCGCAATGCAGACCTTTGTCAGGGCCGTCGAGCTGGGCAGCCTGTCGGCCGTCGCGCGCGAACAGCAGGCATCGCAGCCGACCATCAGCAAGGTGGTGGCCGCGCTCGAGAAACAGTTGGGCGTCCGGCTGCTCGAGCGCAGCACCACGAGCCTGTCGCCGACCGAGGCCGGGCGCCGCTTCTACGAGCGCGCGCGGCGCGTGCTGGAGGCCTTCGGCGAGGCGGTCGGCGATGCGCAGGGCCAGGCCGAGCGTCCGTCCGGGCTGGTCCGGCTCAGCGCGCCTGTCAGCTTCGGCGTGCTGCGGCTCAACACGCTGGTGCTGGCGTTTCAGCAGCGCTATCCGGACGTGGAGATCGAGCTGCTGTTCGACGACCGCTATGTCGACCTGGTCGCCGAGGGCGTCGATCTGGCCCTGCGGCTGGGCGCGCAGTTGCCGCCCAATGTGGTCGCGCGGCGCATCGCCGTGTCGCCGCGCATGCTGGTCGCCAGCCCCGCGCTGATGGCGGAGCACAAGCGCGTGCGCCGCCCCGGGGACCTGGCATCGCTGCCTTTGCTGCGCTTCACGTGGCTGGCCGGCGGCGACGCGATCGTGATGGAAGGTCCGGACGGCACGGCCACCATCGAGGCGCCATGCCGCTATCGCGTCAACAACTCGCTGGCGATCCGCGAGGGCTTTGTCGCCGCCGCCGGCTTTGGACTGACGCCGGCCTGGCTGGTGCAGGATCTGCTGGACGACGGCACGCTGGTGCGCGTGCTGCCACGCTGGCATGGCACCGCGCAGGATGCCTTTCTGGTCTATCCGAGCCGCCGCTATCAGCCCGCGCGCGTGCGCGTGCTGATGGATTTCCTTGCCGAGCGCATCCCATTGCTGCCGGGAATGCAGCCCGTGTAGCGGGCCCGGGACGGGACTACACGGACGCCACGATGGTGTCGCGCAGCCAGCGATGCGCGGGGTCGCGATGGACGCGCTCATGCCACAGCATCGACATCTCGTAGCCCGGTATCTCGATCGGGGCCTCGACCACCTTGATACCGGCGGCATCGCGCACCAGGCGCGACGGCAGCATCGCGACCAGATCGGTGCTGGCCAGCACGGACAACACGAACAGGAAATGCGGCACCGACAGGACGACCCGGCGTGACAGCCCGCGCGCCG
Source organism: Cupriavidus gilardii (assembly GCF_013347325.1). NCBI lineage: Bacteria > Pseudomonadati > Pseudomonadota > Betaproteobacteria > Burkholderiales > Burkholderiaceae > Cupriavidus > Cupriavidus gilardii. Next base: position 1,004,911 of record NZ_CP054624.1, read on the forward strand.
CCAGCGCCTCGTCGGTCGGCCCGAGAAAGCCGCCGCCATCGGGCGACACGATCACGTGTTCTAGCCTGCAGAACTGCGCCGGCGTCGGCTTGCGCCTCAGGCCGGGGTGACCGGCGCGGCCGGCCAGCACATAGCGCTCGGTGAACAGGGGGCGGCGATGCAGGCCCGGCGGCGCGCCCTCGGTGGTATGGAACGCAAGATCGATCTCGCCTTGTTCCGCCTGCCGCGCCAGCAGCGACGGCACCGCCTGCATGACAGCGAGCCGGGTGCCGGGCGCCATCGTTCGCAAGCCGTGCAACACCGGCAGCACGACGGTCGATTCGGCGTAGTCGAAGGCCGCGACGCGCCACGTGTTGGTCGCCCGCGCCGGATCGAACCGGTCCTGCGGGGATACCGCGCGCTGCAGCGCCTCCAGTGCTTCGCGCAAGGGCTCGCGCAACGCCTCGGCACGGGCCGTCGGCCGCATGCCGCGCGGACCGGGCAGCAGCAGCGGGTCGCCCAGCGTGTCGCGCAGCTTGGCCAGCTGCACGCTGACCGACGGTTGGGACAGATTCAGCCGCTCGGCCGCGCGCGTGACATTGCGCTCGGCCAGCAACACGTCGAGCGTGATCAGCAGGTTCAGATCCAGCCGTCCGAAATTGTTCATGACAATACCTGGAATTTCAGAAATTCATTTCCAATATACCGGACGCGACCCTAAGCTGGCCTTCTCTTGCAATGGGCAATGGAGGCTCACGATGAACGTTCTTCTGGTCTATGCGCATCCCGAACCGCGCTCGCTGAACGGGGCGATTCGCGACTTTGCCGTCGAGCGGCTGAAAGCGGCCGGCCATACGGTGCAGGTATCCGATCTGTACGCGATGCGGTGGAAGGCCACGCTCGATGCCGCGGACAATCTCGGCCACCGGGCCGGCGAGCGCTTCGATCCTTCACTTGACTCCAAACAGGCGTTCGAGAACGGCACGCAAAGCGAGGACATCGCGGCCGAGCAGCGCAAGCTGCTGTGGGCCGATGCAGTGGTCCTGCAGTTTCCGCTGTGGTGGTTCTCGATGCCGGCGATCCTGAAGGGATGGGTGGAACGCGTCTATGCCTACGGGTTCGCCTATGGCGTGGGCGAACACTCGGATGCGCGCTGGGGCGACCGTTATGGCGAGGGCACGCTGGCCGGCAAGCGGGCGATGCTGGTCGTCACCGCCGGCGGATGGGAGTCGCACTACAGCCCGCGCGGCATCAACGGACCGATCGACGACATCCTGTTCCCGATACAACACGGGATCCTGCACTACCCGGGTTTCGATGTGTTGCCGCCCTACGTGGTCTACCGGACCGGCCGCGTCGATGCGGCACGCTTTGCGATCATCCAGGACGAGTTGGGACAGCGGCTGGATCGGATCGACACGACAGCGCCGATTCCATTCCGGCGGCAAAACGGTGGGGATTATGCGATTCCGCAGTTGACCTTGCGGGACGACCTCGCGCCGGGGGAGACGGGCTTCGGGGTGCATGTTGCGGGCGTGCACGAGGCACGCCCGCCGGCCGCATCGGCAATCGGATCCGATGCGGTGATGACGCCTTAGCGAGGCGTCAGCTCGATCCGCTTCTCCGCCGCCCGCTCGACCGCCTTGCGCGAATACACCAGCGGGAACGTCTGCCCCTTGGCCCACACCGGTGCCAGATCACGGTAGTGCGGGTTGGCCGGGTCGCCCGACTGTCCTGGGGTATTGATCACGCGCCCCTGGTCCCAGTTGCCGACGTCGAGCACCATGCGGAACGACGCGCCCGCGGTCAGGTGGTAGTCGCTGTTGCGATAGCTGGTGTTCATCGGGGTGAAGGCGGAGCCGCCGACGCCGCCGGCATCGACGTTGTACTGGGCGCGGGTGGCGTCGTCGACGATGTTGGCGAGCGGATGGCGGAAGATCGCGCGATGCAGCGTGCCCCAGTTGGCCAGTTTTTCCGGCGAGGGCGATCGCCGTTCCAGTTCCGCCATCGCGGCCTTCAGCGACGTCAGCATGACTTCGTCGCGCCGCGCCACCGGCATCCACGAGTCCGGCTGCTCCAGCACCGCCAGCACGCGGGCCGCGTCGCCGGCGCCAACCAGCTTGGCCGCGTCCTCCGGCAGCGCCGCGCGCACCACCGCGGGCCGCAGATGGTTGCTGAACCAGATCTCGAACAGCGCGGCCGGCACGCTGTCGGCGCGCACATTGCCGTCCCACCCGCGCAGCAGCGCGACGGCGCGCTGCACCTGCGGGTCCTGCAGCAGCGATGCCGCGGCGCCGGCATTGCCGACGGTGCGCATCACGGCCAGCGTGCGCTGCGCGGGCAGCGACACGGTGTCGTTCTGCCATGCGATCGAATCGCGCAGCGAGCTGACCGGTGCGGCCGCGACCAGGCTCTTGAGCCGGCGCGCCCGTGAGCTGTCGCTCCATTCGTAGCCGACGCCGAGCTTCGCGGCAGGGTGATCCGGCGGAATATTGTTCTCGTTGGCCGTGACAATATGGCCGGCGGACGGGTTATAGGCCCACGGCAGCTCGTCCATGTTGCGGTAGCCGGCCCACTCGTAGCGGCCGTCGCCCGGTACCGGAAACAGACCGTCCCAGTTGGGGCGGATCACCGTCAGGCCGCCCGGAATCCAGCCGATATTGCCGTTGCGGTCGGCATAGACCTGGTTTTCGCCGGGCGCGCCCCAGCGATTCATCGCCGCGCGGAACTGGTCCCAGTTGGTCGCGCGCATGTAATCCATCGAGCCGAAGTACGGCGCCATGCCGGCATCGAGCCAGGCCGCGCGCAGCGCCCAGGCGCGGTGGCTGGCATCGTCGGCATGCAGCACGGGGCCATGGCGCGTGAAGTCGATCGTGACGGTGCGCGGTTCCGCCTCGCCGCGGACCGCGATTTTCTCGGTGATGGTCTCCATCGGCTCCCAGCGTCCGCGATAGCGGTAGGACTTGGGCTGCGCGGGATCGGTCTCGTAGACGTACAGGTCTTCCTGATCCATGTAGAAGCGCGTCAGGCCGAAGGCGATGGTGCCGTTGTGGCCGATCGAGATGCCGGGCAGGAAGGGCTCGCCCGCGCCGATCACCGACAGGCCCGGCGCATTCAGATGCGAGACATAGCGCAGGCTCGGCGCGCCGTGCGCCCGGTGCGGGTCGTTGGCGAGAATGGGCCGGCCCGTCGACGTCCGGCTGCCGGAGATCACCCAGTTGTTCGAGCCCAGGCTGCGGCCGGTGTCGCTGTTCGCATCGACCGCGGCGTAGAGCTGCTCGACCGGCACCGTACCGGCGGCCGCCTTCTGCCAGGCTTCCTTCGGGAAGTTCGCCGCGGCCGTGGCCAGCGTATAGGCCTTCTTCAGCGCGGCGGCGGGCACCGCGCACGGGTCCAGGCCCTCGGGCAGTGTCGGCGTGATCGGCGGATCGAGCTCGCGCCGCAGCCAGTCCGCGCGCGCTGCCTGCTCCTTGGCCTGGCAGTACAGCGTGGCGCGGTCGACCTCGCCGGTGAAGTTCAGCGTCAGGCCGTGGTGGCGGATGCGGACGATGTCCTCGGCGCGCCAGCGCGAGGGCTTGTAGCCAAGCTGCTTGAACTCGCGCGGCAGCAGCTCGGGCTGCGCCTCGGTCAGCGCCACGTAGGCGTTGACGCCGGCAACGAAGGCTTCGGCCACGCGCTTTGCGTCCGAGCCGTAGGCCAGCCATTCGCGGTACATGTCGCCGCGGTACAGCACCGCGCGCGCCATCCGGTCGCCGTCGACATAGGCCGGGCCGAAGTCCTTGGCCATCTCGCCGAGTCCGCGCTTGCGCCAAAGGTCGATTTGCCACAGCCGGTCGCGCGCGGCGATGAAGCCTTGCGCGTAGAAGGCGTCGTACAGCGTGCCGGCGTAGATGTGCGGCACGCCCCAGCGATCGATCAGGATGCTGGCCGGCTTCTCCAGGCCAGGGGCGGCATAACGGTCGGTGGGGGGGGCAGCGCCAGCCGTGCCGGCCAGCATTGGCAGGGCAGCGGCGACAGCGAGGTGGCGGAGCAGGGTGGCGGCGGGCCGCCGGCGGACGATGCGCATCGGGTCTCCTTGCTTTGTTGGTCTTGGTGGAGCGCGTGCCGGATGGTGGCTCAGCGGAATCCGGCCACCGAAGCATAGCCGAGCGGACGGCGGCATGGGGAAGCGATGCACGGTGATCGCACGGATCGCGGGGGAGGCGGACGAGGCGGGCGCGTAAGGCCATGCGGTTGTCAAAATTGCACGCGGCGCGGCATGGCGCGCCGCAGCGACGGGCGCGGTTGCACCTCGGCACGATCCATGCGTCATCGGAAGGACTTCAAGCCCTTCGAGTCATCGCCATGGCAAAGAAAGAGGAGTACGGCACCAATGCCGAGGCCGCGCGCGCGTCGACGCGCGGCCGCCACCTGATCGCGCGCCCGATGCTGTGGGTGTTTATCGCGATCGTGCTGATCGGCCTGCTGATGCTGTCGTACTGGTAATGCAGTCGGGCGACCGCCGAAGCGCGATCAGCCCTTGGTACGCTCAGGCGCCTACCGGCACGTACTTGTCCCGATGGGCCTCGAGCCATTGTGCCGAGGCGCTGGCGTCGTGGTCGGTCGGGTGAAAGTCGCGGCGGAAGTAGTCGCGCCATGCGCCGAACGTCTGGCGGATCAGGCCGCGCTTGCCGAGCAGGAACCGCATCGCGCCGGCCCAGGTCCGCCATTGCCATAGCGTGCCGTCGCGGCGCAGGTTGTCGATGGTCTGACGCAGCGCATCACCGAGGAAGGTGATGCTGATGCGGCGGAACCAGGTAATGCGCCATTCGTGCGAGCCGCCCAGCGCCTGGTACAGGTCGAAGGCGGTGTTGCGATGCTCGGTCTCCTCGGCGCTGTGCCACAGCCACAGCGTCGCCAGACGCGGGTCCTGCTCGCCGAGCATGTCCGCGTTGCGCAGCATCCAGTCGGCAAAGATTGCGGTGAAGTGTTCGAACGCCGCGGTGATCGCCAGCGGATGGCGCGGGTCCACGCCCTCGAGCTGCTTGAGCCGTTCCTTCGAACGGACCTCCCAGGCATTGACCAGCCCCTGCCTGCGCAGGTGTTCGTTGTAGAGGCCGTGCAGGCGGCGGTGGGTGGCCTCCTGGCCAACGAAGCCTTGCACCTCGGCGCGGAAACGGTCCTGCTGCTCTGGCGGCAGCGCCTTCAAGCCATTGCGCACCGCATCGATAAAGAACTGCTCGCCGACCGGAAAGCTCATCGACAGCGCATTGAGGAACGCCGTGCGGAACGGATCGCCCGCGCACCAATGCCGCGGGATCGGCGCTTCCATATCGACGAGCAGGCGGCGAACGACGAGATGCGTCACGGTGGTCTCCCAGGGGGTGTTGCCGGCACGTCGCCCGGCTGGTACTGCGGAGTACCGATCATGATGGCGCGCATCGGTACTGTCAAGTACCATGGCGGCGGATAACGAGCGACCCATGCCTAGCCGCCCATGCACGCACCCGCCATCCTGACCGCCGGCACCGCGCCGGACCGCAGCGAACATCGACGCCGCCTGCTCGAGGGCATGGCCGGCGCGGTCGCGCGCAAGGGCTATGCCGACGTCACCATCGCCGATATCGTGGCCGAGGCCAACGTCTCGCGCCGGACCTTCTACGAACACTTCGACTCCAAGGCCGATTGCCTGATGGCGCTGTACGTCAGCGCCAGCCGGCATGCGCTGCAGGTGCTGCGCGACGCGATCGACCCGCGCCAGCCGTGGACCGCCCAGGTCGAAGGCGCGATGCGCGCCTACCTCGGCTACATGGCGGGCAACCCCGCTTTGCTGCGCACGCTGTTCATCGAGATCCTCAGTCTCGGCGGTCCCGGCCTGGCGGTACGCCGGCAGGTCCATCGCGAACTGGCCGAATTCATCCAGCGCACCGTCGGCACCGATCAGCGCCGCCGGCAGCGCCTGCCCTACGAGAGCGCACTGGCCCTGGTCGGCGCCGTGCACGAGCTGGTGCTCGAGCGGATCGAGGGCGCGGGGCCGGCACGGCTGGAGGGATTGGTGCCGTCGGTGTGCGATCTGGTTCGGCGGATCGTCGGCGAAGAGGGGCGGGCCACAAACTGATATCGTACGAACGCCTCGTCGTTCCCACATCGCCGTTCCGGCATCGTCGTTGCGGCGTTGTCGCTCTCGCCAGACCATTCGGAGGTTCGTTGCATGCCCGTGTTTCGCGACCTGGATCAGGAATCTCTCGACAAGCAGTACAACAACCGTGCCGCGGTGCCGCAGCACCCGGCCATTCTTGCGCGATGGGCGGCGGATGCCGCGGCCTTCCGCCAGGCGCATGCGGTCCAGGAGGACCTTTGCTATGCCAGCGATCCGAAGCAGACGCTGGACTATTTCCCCGCCGGTGGGCCGGGCCGGCCGCTGCTGATCTTCATTCACGGTGGTTATTGGCAGGCGCTGGACAAGTCCGACTCGAGCCATCTGGCCGCCCCGTATCTGGCACGCGGCATCGACGTGGCGGTGCTCAACTACCGGCTTGCGCCCCAGGCGACGATGGCCGAAATCGTGCGCGACAACCGGGGGGCCGTGGTGTGGCTGCACCGAAACGCGAGGGTGCTGGGCTTCGATGCCGAGCGCGTCTTTGTGTCCGGCCATTCGGCAGGCGGCCAACTGGTCGGCATGCTGGCCGGCACGCAATGGCAGGACTTCGGTCTGCCGGCGGACGTGCTGAAGGGCGCCTGCTCGATCAGCGGGCTCTATGATCTTGAGCCGATCCGCCTCTGCTATCTGAATCGTGTGATCGGTCTGACCGAGGCCGATGTCGCCGCCTACAGCCCGATGCGTCATCCGCCAACGACCACGCTGCCGATGATCCTGACCGTCGGCGGCGACGAATCGGCGGAGTATCACCGCCAGCAGGACGAGTATGCCGCGCTGCTTCGGCAGCGCGGCGTGCCGGTCCGCATCGTCGTGCAGACGGGCGGGCACCATTTCGATGCGCTGGATCGGCTCGGCGATGCGCAAAGCGAGCTGGCGGCTGCCGTCTTGGCAATGATCGAAGCGGCAGCGTAACGCCCGCTCAGGCAGATTGGGCCGCCTGGGTCCGCTGCGGCGGATCGTCCAGGCAGAAGGCGGTCAGCTCGCCGAAATGGACTCCAGCGCTTCGCCCCGTGTCTCGATGCCGAACCGGTAGACGATCCACGCGGCCGCCAGAAAGGAGGCGGCGCCCAGCGCGAATACGCCGGACTGACCCGCAAGCGGTAGTACCAGCCCGACCAGAGAGGGTCCGATCAGGGAGCCGACCCGGCCCACCGTGGAAGCCATGCCGCATCCTGTGGCGCGCGCCCTTGTCGGGTAAAGCTCGGGGGTGTAGGTGTAGAGCACCGCCCACATGCCGAACATGAAGAACTGCATCATGCCGCCGGACAGAAACAGCGCGGCCGGGTCCGCATGCATGCCCGCGACCCGGCCGTAGAGAAACGCGGCCACGGCGCCGCCCACCAGGGTCGCCACGCATGCCGGCTTCCTGCCCCATCGCTCGACCGCCCAGGCGGCGAACAGGAAGCCGGGAATGCCGCCGATGGAAATGTAGACGGTATAGAGCACCGACTTGGTGACACCCATGCCGCCCTGCTGCAGCAGCGCCCCGATCCAGGTATTCAGCCCGTAGAAGCCCAGCAAGGCGAAGAACCATAGTCCCCACACCGTCATCGTCCGATTGCGGTACTCGGCAGACCACAGCACCTTTACGCCGAAGGTCTGTGCATCGGCGGTCGTCACCGTGGCGGTGGCTTCGGGCAGCGAGGTCAGCTTCAGGCGGCGCATCACCGTGGATTCGATGCCGTCGACAATGCGTGCCGCCTCCTCGTGTCGTCCCTTGGACTCCAGCCAGCGCGGCGATTCCGGTACGTAGCGACGGACCACGAAGAGAAATAGTGCGGGCACGGCGCCGAGCATGAACATGGTGCGCCAGTCGTATGCCGAGAGAACATAGTAGGACATCAGTCCTGCGCAGATGAAGGCGATCGGCCAGTTGCCATCCATCAGCGCCAGATATTTGCCGCGCTGGCGCGCCGGAATGAATTCCGACAACAGCGTCTGCGCCAGCGGCAGTTCCATGCCCATGCCAACGCCCAGCAGCAGCCGGTACAGGCCGAGGGTGACGGGGTCGTTTGCCGTCGAGCACAGAAAACTGCCCACGCCCCAGACGATCATGCTGACCTGGAAGACCGGCTTGCGCCCGAAGCGGTCCGCCAGCATGCCGGAGCCAAGGGCGCCGACTGCCATGCCGACAAAGCTGGCGCTGCCCAGCATCCCCGCCTGCGCGCTGGTCAGCCCAAACTCGGTGCGGATTGACCCCAGCAGATACGTCATCATGGCGAGATCGAGATTGTCGAAGAAGAACGCCATCGCAATGACGGCGAACAGACAGCGGTGGTAGCCGCAGATGGGTAAGCGTTCAAGGCGGTCGCCGACGCGCACACGCATCAGCTCGATCGGTGTCACTCTCATGTTGTCTCCTGTCTTGTCGTGGCCGTCTCCGTGCGGAGCGGCGGTGTGCAACATGGCCGTGCGGCATGTCGTTCGCTACTGTCGCGCGGGATGGCAGGCGGGGCCCGCGTAGGGATGCCAACGACTGTCGCCATGGCGCCAACAGGTTCGGTCGGCGTGGCGTATGGGGCTGACCATCGCGCGATGGGGGGATGCGCGCAAACACAAGACACTGCGGAATACGTGGCCGCCAGGACATCGAGCAGGCTGGCCACGCCTGGCGGCCCATCGAAGCGGGCCAGGTGAGAGCGATCGGAGTGAGAAGGGGCAGGCCTCAGCGGGCGAAGCGCTGCGTATCGAAGGCTTCCTCGGGCAGCGCCGACAGCGTCGCGCCGGCCGGAAACGGATAGCGCAAGTACGGCGCCCGGGGCTGGCCGGGCGGCGAATATTGTCCGTCCGCGAGAATCCGCTTCTTGGCCGACAGCGAGCGGACCTCACAGCAGTACGCCACGATCTGGTTTGCGGCCCCGTCTTCGATTGGCGTGTAGTCCTTCTCGGGCCGGAACTTGTCGAGCGCCACGTACTGATGCGCCCGTATTTCGTCGGTCTGGTCGCGCAAGGTGGCGACGCATCTCGCGATGACGCTGTAGTACTCGAGGCTGGTGTTCTGGCCTTTGGGTGCCTTGAGCAATGCCACCGGGCGGTCGACCTCGATGGTCACGTGAGGGTTGGCACGGATAGCCGAAGCCAGTTTGCCGTAGCGGGAGCTATGGATCAGGAAGGCATCGCCGGTAAAGGTGAAGCTCTGCGCCGTCACGTAAGGGAAGGGGGTGTCGTGGACGGCGACCCGGCAAATCAGTTCGTCCTTCAATAAGGCTTCGATGGCGGGCCAGTCGGACCAGGCCAGGTCGGTTCTTCGCATGTCGTTGGTCAAGTAGGCGGGCGTCATGTTTGCACTCGGGTCGAGAGGTTTGGGGGAGTTCAGTACAGAGAGCGCAGCTGGTCGCGTGCCGGACCGAGGCCGATGCCAAGAAGGCGGCAGGAGACGGCGTCTTCCAGCCAATGCAGCAGCGCGTCGAGCTGCGGTGGCAACGGGTCTTCACGGCCTTTGGGCAACGCGTCGAAACGAAACGCCGCAAACTCGCGGACGGCGGGCTCCGCTGCGCCATGAGGGGCACCATCGAACAGCGGGATGGCCTGGCGCGGTGTGTCGGCGAACCATGCCAGGCAGTCGCATTTGTTCAGGAACCACTCATCGATGCCATGCTGGCGCATGGTCATTCGCAGTTGTGCGACATCGAGCAGTCCAATGCGACGCGGCCGGCCGGTCACGGTGCCGTACTCGTCGGCCAGCACGCGAAGGGCGCTGCCGATGTCGAAGGCGTCGTCGCTGGCAAGCAGACGAGCCGGCTCATGGTGGACGGCCTCGCGATGCCGGGCACCACGGTCTGCGGCCGCCGTCGCGCAGTATCGCGCCGAGCGCGTGCCGCCAAGCTCCGACGGGAACGGTCCGGCACCAACGCGCGAGACGATGGCCTTGGCGACGCCGATGGTCTTGCGGTGGTATTTGCACGGCAGGTCGCCGCCGACATATGCATAGGCCGGCACGGTATGGCTGGAGGTCACCCACGGCTGTTCGCCGTGCGTCAAGTCGAGCAACACGGACTGGGCGCCCTCGAACAGCACGCGCGCACCGCCCTCGACGCGCCGGAGCAGGTGGTCCGGCTCGGCGGTGACGAAGCCGCGTACGGTCCGCCAGGCGGCGCGCATACGTGCGATTGCCGAGCTATTGGTGAGCATGCCGGCATCCATGCCAACCCGTGTGTCCGGCTTGCTCAGATGGCGGAACACCGCTTCGCTGTCCGCGACCAGGTCGCGTAGCTGGAATGCCACCCGCATGCCGCCGCGCATGCGGGTGGCGTGGTCGGCGTGGCAGGGGCCGATGCCATTCCCCGTGGTCCCGACGCCGCCGCCCTCGTCCCGATCGCGCGCCACATGCGCGGGTTGGACCAGCAGGCAGCGGTCGCTGACGATCAGGCGCCCGCGCAATGAGATGCCCCGCGACGCCAGCATGGCGATCTCGTCGGCCAGGTCGGCCAGGCCGATCGCGCATCCCGATCCGATGTAGAGCGACAGCGACGGGTGCAGGACGCCGGAGGGAACCTGGCGCAGTCGAAGTGCGCCGCCGGGGGCATCGATCGTGTGGCCCGCATTGGCGCCGCCGTTGAAGCGCGCGATGACGTCATAGTCGCCGGCGAGATGGTCGACGATTCTTGCCTTTCCTTCGTCCCCGTATTGCAGGCCGACCAGCACGTCGGCATATCCGGTGCGGGATACCATCGTCATGCGTCGACGGCCAGCGCGAACGTGGCCTCGATCTCGACCGGAGCGCAAAATGGCAGGCTGGCGACACCGATCGCAATGCGCGCGTGCTTGCCCTTGTCGCCGAAGACGAAGTTGATCAGCTCCGACGCGGCGTTGACCACGGCAGGGGCATCGTGGAAGCCCGCTGAGGTAGCCACGAAGCCGCCTATGCGAAGCACGCGCTGAACCCGCTCCAGATCGCCGCCGGTGGCGGCCGCGACCCAGCCCAGTACGTTGGCCACGCAAAGCCGCGCGGCTTCGCGGGCTGTGTCGAGCGACACGTCGTCAGGGACACGGCCCGTCGCAAATGCCTTGCCGCCAACCATTGGCAATTGGCCGGAGACCGTCAGGACCCCACGGTGCAGGGTATAGGGGACAAACAGCGCGGCTGGCACTTCGAGCGAGGGCAGGACGATTCCCGCCTCCCGGATGCGGTCGATGACTGGCATGAGCTTCCTCGTGAGCAATGGCGACGCGCTGCCGGCGCCTTGCACGGCAGCGTCGCCATCTCACTGTGCCTCGCGCGCCGGGACCCTGTCCCTTGCGGCGAGGCCATGCGTTGTCGCGCGGACGCCAGATTGCGCGCCTGTGCGCTACTAACGCGGTGCCCTATCCTGAAAGTATTCGGTCGGCGTCATGCCCAGCGCGCGACGGAACATGGCGCTGAACGCGCTGGGGCTCTCGTATCCAAGTTCGAGCGCGATGTCGGTGATCGGCTTGCCTTCGGCCAGCAGCCGCACGGCGGCCATCAGCCTGGCCTGTTGTTTCCAGCGGCTGAAGGTGAGGCCAGTCTCCTCAGGAAACAACCGGATGATCGTGCGTTCGCTGGCGCCAACGGAGCGGCTCCATTCCTCGACGGACGTCTCGTCGGACGGCTCGGCGACGATGCGGGTGCAAATGCGGGCCAGGCGTGCATCGCGGGGCATGGGCAGATGGAGCGGCACGACCGAGAGCGGCCGCATTTCATGCAACAGCAGCCTGGCGACCAGACCGTCGCGGCCTTCCTCCTGATAATCGAGCGGCATGCTCACCGCCGCCGAGATCAACTCGCGCAGCAGCGGCGGCACCGCCACCACGCAACACGTCGTCAGCTCGGCGGGGACGGCGTCCTCCCGGACATAGACGGTACGCATTTCCACGTCGCCGCACGCCTTCATCGCATGCCGGACATTGCAGGGCACCCAGACCGCCCGCTGCGGGGGAACCACCCAGGATCCCAATTCCGTGGTCACCAGAATCGCCCCGGAATAGGCATAGATCAGCTGGCCCCGCGGGTGCGAGTGAAAGTCGATGTAGAACCGGTCGGGCAGCTCGCGAGCCATGCCGCCGAGCGGGCGGTCGATATGCTGGTAGTCGTCGCGATTCTCGCTCTTTCCGAACATGGCGTCTCCGAGATAGCGGATGTCATCTGGCGGGGCGCCGTTGGCGGCGCGGCCATTTATCTTGGGGTTCGACGTGAGCGCGTCGTATTTTTTTCCGGGATCGATGTCCGCATCGAACCAGAATGTTCGGAGCCAAATTTAATGTCAGTGTATCGAAACTTCAATCAGGAATCGCTTGATCGGCAGTACAACGTTCGCGGTGGCATTCCGCACTATCAGGCGATCTTCGACCGGTGGGCCAAGCAAAGCGCGGAGATTCGGCAGGTGCATGCAGTCAGCCAGGATCTCGCCTACGGCGATGACGCCAAACAGACGCTCGATTTCTTTCCCGCCCGCAGTGCCGCCCGGCCATTGCTGATCTTCATTCACGGTGGATATTGGCAATCGCTGGACAAATCCGATTTCAGCTATCTGGCAATCCCGTATCTCAAGCGTGATATCAATGTCGCCGTGGTCAATTATCGGCTCGCACCGACCGTCGCAATGGCCGATATCGTGCGCGACAACCAGGATGCCGTGGTGTGGCTGTACCGGCAGGCGCAGAAGCTGGGCTTCGATGCGGATCGCATCTTCCTGTCCGGACATTCGGCCGGGGGGCATCTGACTGCGACGCTGGCCGGCACACACTGGCAGGACTTCGGGGTGCCGGCGGATGTGCTCAAGGGCGGGTGCGCAATCAGCGGCCTTTACGATCTGGAGCCGATCCGGCTCTGTTATCTCAACAAGGTGGTGGGACTGACCGAGGCGGACGTGGCCGCCTTCAGTCCGATGCGCCATCCGCCTTCGACCCGGCTGCCGATGATCCTCACCGTCGGCGGCGACGAGTCCAACGAATATCATCGCCTACAGGCCGACTATGCGGCGCTGCTGCGCCAGCATGGCGTGCCTGTGGAGATCGTCGACCAACCGAGTGGCCATCATTTCGATGCGGTCGACGCCCTCGGCGACGCACGCGGCGCGCTGGCCGCGGCCGTGCTGAGGATGATTGAGGCAGCGGCGTAACGACGCGGGCGTGTCAGGAGCGGGCCATCTGCGAATTCCTCGCCTTGGCCGGTAAGCAGAGGTCCGCCAGCAACGCCACCACGAGGAGCGCCGCGGCGGTCAGAAACAGCAGCCGGTGCGATCCGCCGCTCGCGTTGAACAGCGCGGAATAGGCGTAACCGGCGACGGCCATCGCCGCCGCCGACACGATGCTGGCGCGGCTCCAGGCAATGTTTTGCCGCGGCGCATGGTCCGGGACGAGTTCATGCACACGGGCCAGCGCCAACGGCACCATGCCGGGCGCGAAGGTGCCGATCACGACGGTCAGGGCACCGAGCACCAGCAGGTTGTCGGTGACATACACCGCGGCCAGCACGATTGCCAGCACCAGCGACACCAGCCTGATACCCGGGCCGGCGCCCAGCCGATCGGCGAGAAAGCCGTACAGCGGCGGTCCAGCGATGGCGCCCAGCCCATAGACCGCCCAGAACACCGCGCCCAGATGCGTGCCGGCGCCCAGGCCGCGCGCGATGAAGTCCACCAGGAACACCATCGGCACCACCGCTGCGGTCGCCATCAGCGCGTACTGCAGGTATAGCATCCAGACGGCGCCGCCGAAGTGCGGCTTTGCGGACGGCGCCGATCTTGCCGGCGCCGCGTCAGCGCGATCCAATTGCCGTGGCGGCCATGCGAACCAGCTGGCAGCCGTCAGCAGGGCCGACAGTATTGCCAGCCCGATCCAGGTTTGCGCCAGCCCCAATTCCAGCAACAGCGGAATGATGGTGCCCGATCCCGCAATGCCGAGCCCGAGGCCGAGGAAGATGGCCCCGCCCGCGGCGCCTTTGCGCGCCGGCGGCACGTGCGGCAGGATGGTGCCGGCGACCAGCACCATGACGATCCCGCCCGCCATGCCGGACATGAAGCGCCACGCGAAGTACCAGCCGAACGACAGCGGCACGGCACAGGCGAGGAAGGCGGCGGTGATCCACACCATCATCAGCCGCAGCGTGCGTTCGTTACCGAGCCGCGCGCCAACGGTACGGCCGATCAGCGCGCCGCAGACATAGCCGGCCAGATTGGCGGCGCCCAGATAGATCACGCTGGAAGCGGGAAACCAGTGGGCCTGGATCAGCTCGGGGATCAGCGGCGTGAAGGCGAAGCGCGCCAGTCCGATGCTGTCGAGGCTGGCGCACAGGCCGGCAAAGATGTAGCGCCAGACCAGCGCGCGGTCGAGTTGTGCTGGCGTGTAGGAAAGAGGACGTTTGGTCATGGGTTGATGTAATGGGGGGGCAGGGCAGGCATCGTCCGGCGCCGGTCCGATGGATGGCCAATGTTTGACGCCATTGTCATGTTTGATAAGTTAGTCAAGATTGACGGAAGTGTCAATCATCGGCTTAAATGGCAACATGTTTTCAAGGGCTTTGCAGCCCGAGCATTCGGAGAAACAGATGGCTGGGGTTCGCCAATTCGATGAAGGCCTTGCGCTGGACAAGGCGCTGGCGCTGTTCTGGCAGAAGGGCTATGCCGCGACCTCGATGCAGGAGCTGGCTGCGGCCACGGGGGTGCAGCGCGGCTCCCTGTACAACGCCTATGGCGACAAGGAAACGTTGTTCCTGCGCGTGTTCGATGTCTATCGCGAGCGCTTCGTCGGGCAGATGCGCGAGGCGCTGGACAAGCCGAGAATGCGCGACGCGCTGCGCAGCTTCTTCGCTTGCGTGATCACCTCGATGACCACGTCGATGGCCAGCGGGATGCCGACCCGCGGCTGCCTCAGCACCAAGACCGCGGTGGGCACCGAAGATCTGGAGGGGCCGTTGCGCACGGCCCTGAGGGGCTTGCTCGACGATATCGAGCAGGTGCTGTTCGAGCGCTTGTCGCGTGAGGGCGAGCAGGCGCTGCTGGCGCTGCCGCCGCGGCAGGCCGCCCGGCTGATCGTCACGTTCACGCGGGGGCTGGTCGTGGTCGAACGGGTCTATCAGGACGAGAAGCGGCTGCGCGCCACGGCCGACAATCTGATCGCCATGTTGCTCGGGCCGCAATAGCGCCTGTTCGCGATGCCCGCGATGCCCGCGAGGATGCGATAACGCATTACCGCGGTGCGCCATTGTTCAAGCCGCGCCAACAGTCCTGCCAATGCCGGGGCGATGATCTTTTGGCCGCCGCCGCGCATAGTTCTCCCATGTCGCAACCCTTCCATCCGCGACCTTCCAACGGAGAACTGACATGAGTACCGACCAGCCCGCCGACAAGCGCACCGAAAACCAGGTTGCCATCGTGACCGGCGCCTCCCGCGGCATCGGCGCCGCGATCGCGCAGCGCCTGGCCCGCGACGGCTTTACCGTCGTCATCAACTATGCCGGCAGTGCCCGCGACGCGGAAGCACTGGCGGGGCAGATCGAGCAGGCCGGCGGGCACGCGATCACCGCCCAGGCCGACGTCAGCGACGGCGCGGCCGTGCGGCGCATGTTCGACGCGGCCGAGACCGCGTTCGGCGGCGTCGACGTGCTGGTCAACAACGCCGGCATCATGCGTCTGGCCACACTGGCCGACAGCGACGACGCCTTGTTCGACAGCCAGATCGCCATCAATCTGAAAGGCACCTTCAACACGCTGCGGGAGGCATCGCGACGGCTGCGCAGCGGCGGGCGGATCATCAATCTGTCCTCGAGCGTGGTCGGCCTGTATCAGCCTACCTACGGCGTCTATGCAGCCACCAAGGCTGGCGTCGAAGCGATGACGCACGTCCTGACCAAGGAATTGCGCGGCCGCAATATCACCGTCAACACGGTGGCGCCCGGTCCCACCGCTACCGCGCTGTTTCTCGACGGCAAGCCTGAGCAGGTCGTCGAGCGCCTGGCCAAGCTCGCACCGCTGGAGCGGCTCGGTCAGCCGGAGGACATCGCCGGTGTGGTGTCCTTCCTCGCCGGCCCGGATGGTGGCTGGGTCAATGGGCAGACGCTGCGCGCGAACGGCGGCGTGATTTGATGCCCGAGTATCGCGCCCGCGCTAGCGGAAGCTGGCGCGATACTGCGCCGGGGAAATACCGAGCCGCTGCTGGAACAGCACGCGCATGCGGTCCACCGTCACGAAGCCGCACTTGTAGGCGATCGACTTCAACGGCAGGGCGCTGCCCTCCAGCAGATTGCGCGCGATATCGATGCGGGCGCGCTCGATGAACGCATGCGGCGTCATGCCAGTATCCGCGACGAACAGGCGCACCAGATTGCGTCCGCTCATGCCGACTTCGGCGGCCAGCGCATCGAGCGTCAATCTGGCGCCGATATTTGCCATCACATAGGCCTGCACGCGGGCGACCGGAGAATCGGCCTGCGTGGGCGCCGCGGCCAGATAAGGGCTGAACTGCGACTGGCCGCCCTGGCGCTGCGCCACCACGACAAGCCGCTTGGCCACGGCCAGCGCCACCGCGGCGCCGTGGTCTTCCCGCACCAACGCCAACGCCAGGTCGATGCCGGCGGTGACCCCGGCCGAAGTGACCAGCTTGCCGTCGCGCAGATAGATGCGGTCGTACTCGACCGTGGCCGCGGGAAAGCGCTCGGCCAGGTGAGCGGCGTTTTGCCAGTGGGTCGTCACCGTGCGGCCATCGAGCAGGCCAGCGTGGCCCAGCACGAAGGCGCCCGTACAGACCGAACCATGCAGCCGCGCGCGCGATGCCGCGGTACGCAGCCACTTCGAGACCGTGGCATCCGCCGGCGCGGCCGGCAGCCCGGGGCCACCCGCTACCAGCACGATATCGAGGCGTGGCGCCTCGTCGTTCAGCGACAGGTCCGGCACCAGTTGCATGCCGTTGGACGCGCGCAGCGGCTTGCGAGTCTTGCTGACCAGCACCGTCTCATAGCGGTTCTTGCCGCGGATGAAGGCATTGGCTTCGGCGAAGACGTCGACGGGCCCGGCGACATCCAGCGCCTGCACGCCATCGAGCATCAGGACGGCTACGGTGGTCACGCTCATGGAGTCGGTTTCCCGGTGTTGTCTTCAAGCGTCGTCACGATGTCCGGATCTGACGGATCCACATCATTGTAGCCAAACGCAGCGCAGACCAGAATGAAAGCGCGAGACCGGGACCGCAATACCGACCAAGGATGGCGGAGTTCCGGCTGGCGGTTTCCTTTCCACTGCTGCGATGGCCAAGGCGTCGTCTTCATGCGGATTCTTGCCGATCCGTGCCGATGCCCGCCATGCCGATCATTCAGGAGCAATTACGATGGCTGAAATCATTGCCGGCATTCGCGTGCCCGACAGCGCGATGGCGCGTGCAGCGACCCAGCTGGTGCGCGACACCGAAGACGATCTGCTGTACCACCATAGCCGCCGCGTATTTTTCTGGGGCGCGCTGACGGGCGAGCGCAAGGCGCTGGCCTACGATCCCGAGCTGCTCTATATCGGCGCGATGTTCCATGACATGGGGCTGACGCCGCGCTATGCCAGCGACGACTTGCGCTTCGAAGTGGACGGCGCCAATGCGGCGCGGGACTTCCTGAAGGGGTACGGTATTGCGGAGCGGGATATCGACGATGTCTGGGCGGCCATCGCACTGCATACGACCCCCGGCATCCCCGAGCATATGCGGCCGACGGTGGCGCTGGTCACGGCGGGCGTCGAAATGGATGTGCTGGGGCTGTGCTATCACGACTTCACCGGCGAGCAGCGCGACCACGTCTGCCAGCATCACCCACGCGAGCACAACTTCAAGGAAAGCATCATCGACCATTTCGCCGAGGGCACGCGCCGCAAGCCGTTGACGACCTTCGGCAACGTCAAGGCCGATGTGCTGGCACTGAAGGACCCGAGCTACCAGCGCCTGAACTTCTGCAGCATCATTCTCGGGTCGGCCTGGCCCACCTGATCCGACTTGAGCCGCCTTGCGCCAAGCTGGCTGGGACCGGGCGCACGATCGGCTCGTGCGCCGGTCCGGAATCCACGCTAGCGGCCCGGCCGCGGACCCCTGGCTCCGAACTCCGCGACGAGCGGACCATACTCTTCCATCTGCGGGAACCTGGCAAAGCTATGCGCCGCCCCGGTCTTTGCCCAAGGCAGCGCTTCGCTCGTATAGGTTTCGACGTACGGCGCAAACCATGCGGCATCGTCGAGCATGGTGGGGCGCACGTTCACAAACCCCATGCTGGGTTCCATCTCGGTGAATACCCAGCTCTTGCACCAATCGCAATGCCGGTGGTGGATCTGTTCGCCATGCATGCCACCGACGACGGGGTTCCCTTCGGTCACGCGAAAGCCAGCCTGGGGAATCGCCATCGATAGCGAAAAGGCGCTGGCGCTCATTTTCTGGCAGCCGGTGCAGTGGCACGCCATCGTCAGCAGCGGCGGAGCGGTGATTTCAAAGCGCAACCGTCCACATCGGCATCCACCGGTCCAGGGCAAGTTCCAATCGTCCATCGCGATCTCGTCGTTCGTTTGGGGAGACGAAATTCTATGATGGATCGGAACTCTCCCCGACATGCATGTCCATGCCGTGGCGATGACGGCCCCGGTGACAATGGCATGCGGGCGGACTTCATTGCAGTGTCAGGCCGATTGCCTTGGTCGCCGCCTGATAGGTCGGCCAGACGCGGCCGATGAACTGACGCAGGGCATCGCCGGTCAGCGGCGTGTCCTGGCTGCCGAGTTGTTGCCGAACCGTCTTGACCTGCTCCGATTCGGTGATCGATCTGGTCACCAGTTCGGCCAGCCGCGCCGCGATCTCCGGCGGCATGCTTGCTGGGCCCAGCAGCATATTGCATTCGGTCAGGTTGCGGAACACCGGACTGGTGAAGCCCTCGTCTGCCCATGTGGGGATGCCCGGCAGCCGGTCGCTGCGCGGACCGGAAATGATCAGGATCGGCTTCAGTCCCCCGGACTGAAGGCCGCCAGTCATGCCGAGCAGCGAGCCGGCGCCGACATCGATATGGCCGGCCAGCAGGTCGCCCATCATCGCGCCGGTGCCCTTGTAGTTGATGATGTCGAGTTGGGCGCCGGTTTCCTTCTTCAACTGGGCCACCATCAGTTGCCAGCCGGAGCCCACTCCATAGTTGCCGACAGAGACCGGGCGCTTGCGGGCCAGCGCGAGCACCTCCTTGAAGGTGTTGGCAGGCAGGTTCCTGTTGGCGACCATCACGCCGACGCCGGTGCTGACCGCGGCGATCGGCAAGAGATCGCGCGACGGATCGATCGGCGGCTTGCGCAACAGCACCGGAGCCTGGGCCAGCTGGCTGTGCAGCGTGAACAGCAGCGTGTAGCCGTCGGGCTCGCTGCGCGCCACCGTTTCGGCGGCGATCATGCCGATGCCGCCGGGCTTGTTCTCGACCACGACGGGCACCTTCAGCACGCTGGTGAAATATTCGGCGAACGCGCGGGCCGTGCTGTCGTTGGACGAGCCTGGCGCCTGCGCGGCGATGATGCGGATCGGCCGGGTCGGCCAGTTGGCGGCGCGTGCCGACGCGAGCGGCCACGGCAGCACGGCAAGGGCGGCACCAGCGCGCAGCAGCCGACGGCGTTGGCCGTCGACCAGCCATTGGGGTGGGTTGTCAGCCTTCATATCGTCTCCGTATCGTTGTTATCACTGCTCGGCGGTTTGTCGCGGCCGCCAGCCGCGCCGAAGCGGACGCTACATGCCGATCAATGCAGCGCGCTCGACCAGATTTCGGACGATGCGGATCGACGCGATGTCGATCATCTTGCCGTCGTACTGGACGGCGCCCAGCCCCTGTGCCAGCGCGGCGTCGTAGGCGCGCATCATGTCGCGGGCGCGAGCGACATCGTCGGGCGACGGCGAGAAAACCTGCTGCGCCAGTTTGACCTGAGACGGGTGGATCGCCCACTTGCCGATCATGCCGAGGATCATCGCGCGGCGCGCTTCCTGCAGGTAGACGTCCGGATCGCGGAAATCGGCGAAGGGACCATCGACGGCGTCGAGCCGGTGAGCACGCGCGGCGATCGTCAAGCGGTGCCTCTGGTAGTGCCAGATATCGCCCGGATAGCCGCCGCTGCCGCCGATATCCCGAACGGACACGCCCTGGCTGGCAGAGTAGTCGCCCATGCCGAAGATCAGGCATTCGAGCCGAGGCGTGGACGCCGCTATCGCTTCCACGTTCATCATGGCCTCGACCTCTTCGATCAACACGTCGATGCCGATCCGATGCGGCAGCTTGAGCTTGATCTCCATCATCGTCAGCAGCTTGTCGACGAACTGCACGTCGGCCGCGCCCATCGCCTTGGGCAGCATGATCACGTCCAGATTGGCGCCGGCGCCTTCGACCACTTCGATGATGTCCTCGTAGGCGTATTCGGTGGTCAGGTCGTTGATGCGCACGCAGCGGACGGTCCTGCCCCAGTCGAGCCCGTTCAGCGCGTCGACGATCTTTGCCCGCGCTGGCCGCTTCTCGGCCGGCGCGACGGCGTCCTCGAGATCGAGGAACACGAAGTCGACGTCCATGGCGGCGGCCTTGCTCATCATCTTCTCGCTCGAGCCCGGCACCGAAAGCTGGCAGCGGCGCAGGCGCCGCGGTCGTTGTTGTGCATCCCTCTGCATCGCGGTATTTGCTCCTTGGTGGTATGCGCTGTCGCCAGGCGGACCATGGCGATTCAGCTTGTCAGGGCCGCAGCGCGGCGATTTCGGTGGCGGTGAAGCCAAAGTCCGCCAGCGTCCGTTCGGTGTGCTCGCCAACCATCGGCGCGCGGCGCCGCACCCCACCGGGAGTCGCGCTCATGCGCACCGGGGTTCCGGCGACCGTCAAAGGCCGTGCCGCGCCCGGCTGTTCGACCTCGACGAGCATGTCGCGCACGCGAAAGTGCGGGTCGGCGAAGATGTCGCGTGCATCGAACACGGGGCCGAAGGGGATCTCGCCGCCGAGTTCGTGCGCCAGTTGCTGCTTGGTAAAGCGCCGGGTCCACGTGGAGACGATTTCGTCCACGGTTTCGCGATGCGCGACACGGGCGTCGTTCGTGGCGAAGCGCGGATCGTGCTGCAGCTCGGGCCGCTGCATGCACGCAACCAGCAGGGCCCAGAAGCGATCGTTCGGCACGCCCAGGCTGACGTAGCCGTCGGCGGCGGGAAACAGTCCGAACGGGCACAGCAGCGGGTGGCCGTTACCTTCCGGTCCCGGCGCATGGCCGGTCACGCCGTACTGGAACACCAGTCGCTCGCAGATGGCCAGCACCGCATCGACCATCGCGACGTCGACGAACTGGCCCTGACCGGTACGCTGCGCGCGCCAGCACGCCGCCGCGATGCCATAGGCGAGGAACATGGCGGGCACGATATCGCCAATGCCGGGGCCGATCTTGGTCGGCGGGCCGCCGCGGCGTGCCCCCGTGATGCCCATGATGCCGCCCATCGCCTGCGCGACCGGGTCATAGGCTGGCCAATCGGCGTAGGGACTCGCGCCGCTGCGAGGGTCGCCGAAGCCGCGCAGCGTTGCGTAGACCAGCCGCGGGTTCTCTGCAGCCAGCCTTTCGTAGCCCAGCCCGAGACGGTCCATCACACCCACGCGATAGTTCTCGACCAGCACGTCGGCCTGCCGCACCAGCCGCAGCAGCGCGTCGCGGCCGGCCGGCTCCTTCAGGTCCAGTTCCACCGATTCCTTGTTGCGGTTGATCGAACCGAAGTAGGCGCCGTATCCCCGCTGCTCCAGTCGCAGCGCGCCGTCCAGATGCGGGCCGTTGCGGCGAGTCAGGTCACCGCCCGGCGGCTCGATCTTGATCACGCGCGCACCCTGGTCGGCCAGCATCATCGACGCATACGGTCCGGCCAGCATCTGCGTCAGGTCGAGCACGACCAGGCCATCCAGCGCGCCGGCGGGGCGCTCGTTTCGGCTCATCGCTCGCCCCAATGGCTTTTTCGCTTGAGCAGCACCGTGCGTTCGGCCTGCACGCACAGCTTGTCGTGCTGGTTGATGCCGTAGTGGCGAAAGCGAACGAGGCCGGCGTCCGCGCAATCGGGCGCGTCTTCCACCGCCAGCACCTCGGAGTAGGCGTACAACGTGTCGCCATGGAAGACCGGATGCGACAGCCGGATCTTGTCCAGGCCGACTTCGCGCAGGCAATGTTCGGCGGTGTCCTGCGCAGCAAGGCCCAGCACCATCGACAGATTGATGCCGCCGAACACCACCCGTTGCGAGAAGATGCCGTTGGCCGCGCGCCGCATCGCGTCCTCGTTGAAATGACCCTCGGCGGTGTTCATCACCATATTGGTCAGCAGCACGTTGTCCATCTCGGTCACCGTCTTGCCGCGCGCGTGGCGGATCAGCATGCCGGGCGAGAAATCCTCGAAGTAGCCGTCGTGGCTTGTCAGCGCATGCGTCTTCATGCCGTTGCCCTCCCGGCGCCCTGACGCTGGTCGAAGGCGCGGCTGGCGATCATGGCCTCGACCTCCGATCGGCCCAGCAGGCTGTTGGCGATGATGCGCTGCTGGATTTCCGAGGTGCCTTCGAAGATCTTGGTCAGCCGTGCGTCGCGCCAGTAGCGCTCGACCGGGAACAGCCTGGTATAGCCGGCGCCGCCGAAGATCTGCAGCGCGGTCGACGTCACCCGCTCGGCCATCTCCGAGGCGAAGTACTTGACCATCGACGCTTCCTTGTCGCAACGGCGTCCGCTGTCGATCTCGTTGCAGACGTAGTACAGCAGTTGGCGCGCGGCCTCGATCTCGGTCGCCATCGTGGCGATCTTGAAGCGGATTGCCTGATATTCGGCGATCGGCATGCCGAACTGCCTGCGCTCCAGCGAGTAGGCGATGGCATCCTCGAGCGCGCCCTGGGCCAGTCCGATCGCACGCGCGGCGGTATGCGCGCGGGCGCCCTCCAGACCCTTGGCCATCAGCAGGAACGCCTTGCCCTCGCCGCCCATCAGGTTGCGGGCGGGGACGCGCACGCCATCGAGCGCCAGTTCGAAGGTCTTCCAGCCGAAGTAGCCGATCTTGGGAATCGGTGAGCCTGTCATGCCCGGCGGGAAGCTGCCGCGTTCCTTCTCGATCATGAAGCAGGAAATGCCTTCCCAGCGCTTGTCCGGGCTTGGTGGCGGCGAGGTGCGCGCGAACAGGATCAGGTAGTCGGCGCCGTCGGCGAAGGTGCACCAGTACTTGTTGCCGGTCAGCACCCATTCGTCACCGTCGCGCTCGGCCCGGCACGAGATCGACGCCAGATCCGAGCCGGTGTCGGGCTCCGACAGGGCACTCGCGTTCAGGAATTCGCCGCGGACCACGCGCGGCAGATAGGCTTGCCGCATGTCCTCGGGCATGGCCTTCATGATCCAGCCGCCCTGGGCGCGCGCGACGATGGATGCGACCGACATCCAGCCGCGCGACAGCTGCTCGCAGATCAGGCAGTACTCGAAGATGCCAAGGCCGAGGCCGCCGTACTGCTCCGGTATGGTGATGCCGAAATAACCCATCTCCGCCATCTTGTCGCGCAGATCCATCGGGATCTCGGCGTCGGGGCCGTCGAGGGCGTTGGCGACGGGCAGCACCTCCTTCATGGTGAACTCGCGCGCCGCCTCGCGGATCATCTGGCGCTCTTCCGTCATGTAGCCCTTGCCGTCTGCCGATATGGTCATGCCCTGGTCCTCACAAGATTCGAACGTTTGAACTCGATCACCGCTTCGCCGCGCTGGTTGGTGCCACGCGTGTGCCAGGTCACGATGCCGTAGCCGGGACGGTTGCTGGCGAGCCGCCGCGCGACCACCTCGGAGCTGGCGTACAGCGTGTCGCCGGGGTAGACCGGCTGCCCGTAACTGAGCTCGTCGACGCCGAGGAAGGGCCCGCCGCCTTCCGACAGGTCCTCGACCGACAGGCCGAAGACGGTGTTGAACACCAGCAGCGGATTGACGGGAATGCGCGGATGTCCGGTGGCTTGGGCCACCGCGGCATTGGTGTACTGCGGGTTGTAGTGCAGCGTCAGCACCGAGAACAGCGTGTTGTCGGCTTCGCTGACAGTGCGGCCCCAGTGATGGATAAAGGCGCGGCCGGGCTCGAAGTCCTCGTAGCGGTTGCCGCGGACGCGCAGCCTGGCCTCGGTCTTGAGCCGCGCCACGATCGGGTCCACGGAAGCGGTGTCCTGGGATGTCATCGGATTGCCTCGAACAAGGGGTCGATGGAAGGGAGCTGGTCCAGCGTTCGCACCACATCGGCCAGGCGGCGGAAGCGCGTGCCGCCCAGCACCGGCGTGACGATGGCCTCGGCCTTGGCCAGCAACTGCTGCCACTGCCGGTCGGGATCGGTGGCGGGCACCGCGACATTGGCGCTCTCGCGCAGAGCACGACCGTCGCGCGTGCGAATTTCGACCACGGCAGTGTTGCGGTCTCCACCTTGGTCGGTGCGCAGCATGACCCGTTCACGAGCACGCGCAAGGCGCGGATCGGTGGCCTGCTGGTCGGTGTAGTTGCCCAGGGACGCGGTCGATATGCCGTCGAGCGCCATCACCGCAAGATGCTGGATCGCGAACTTGATCTCCAGGCCCGTGCGCGGCTGCGCAATGTCGCAGACGCCGCGATGCGGCCCGGACACGAGAATGGCCATCGTCTGCATGTCGTCAAGCCCGATGCCATGCTTGCGGCGCAGTTGAGCCACGGCCTCCAGCGTGGAGTGGGTCAGATAGCAGGACGCGTGGTACTTGAACAGCGTCTTCTCGATCGCCATGGTGCCGCGCGGCTCGAAATGCGTGGGCAACGGCTCGCCATCGGGCGCCTGCGTGGCGGCAAATCCCTGGGCGCATTCGAGCGCGGTGGTGTTGGCGGTAAAGCCGCGCGCCGCCAGCCGGGCCGCCATCACGCCATGCATCGCCGCCTTGCCGGCATGCAGCGGCTTTGCCATCGTGCCGAACATGCATTTGAGGCCGGCCGCCTGCGTGGCCGCCAGGCCGAGCGCGTGGGCGCTGCGGTCGGGGTCCAGCCGCATCAGCCGCGCGCAGGCCGCCGCCGCGCCGATCGCGCCGGTCGTTCCAGTGGGATGCAGACCGAAGCGGTACTGCGCATCGCCAATCCGCTCGCCGATGCGCGATTCCACCTCGTGCCCGATCACCAGCGCGCGCAGCAGGTCGATGCCGTTGGCGCGTTCCAGTTCCGCGACGGCAAGCGCGGCGGGAGCGACCGGTACGGTGGGGTGGCCGCGCATCGCGGAAGCGACGTCATCGAAGTCGAGCGCATGGCCCGCGGCCCCATTGATCAGCGCGGCATCGGCGACATGCGCGCGGCTGCCGGCCAGCACGGTACACGGCGCGTCCGTGCCGCCGCCGTGTTCGGCGGCCAGCATCCTGACCAGCGGCTCGTCGTTGGCGGCGATGGCCACCGCCAGCCAATCCAGTAGCGCGTGGCGGGCCCAGACCAAGGCCGCCGGCCCGATGGCGGTGTCGTCGACCGTACTGATCCACTGCGCCATCGCGGCGGTATAGCCGGGTGCTGTCTGATCCGATCGTTCCATGTCCACCTGGTCGATGCGCCCGGAATTGTGGGCGACGGTTGTTGCGGGTGGAGGCAGTATCGGCCGG
Organism: Cupriavidus gilardii; assembly: GCF_013347325.1. Taxonomy (NCBI): domain Bacteria; kingdom Pseudomonadati; phylum Pseudomonadota; class Betaproteobacteria; order Burkholderiales; family Burkholderiaceae; genus Cupriavidus; species Cupriavidus gilardii. Next base: position 1,030,575 of record NZ_CP054624.1, read on the forward strand.
GCCGGCTTCGGCGGGCATCACATATGTGATGGTTGACATTGGCCGCCAAACATCATGTATGTGATGGCGGGGTGACGGACGGAAGGGCAGACTGCAGGTCGCGCGGTCGCATACCGCTTGTCCTCCAGCCAACCTCGACATCCATACCATGACCGACGATTCCATTCGCCTGCGCCGCTCCGTCCTCTACGTTCCCGCGGCCAACGCCCGCGCCATCCACAAGGCCGCCACGTTGCCATGCGATGCGATCGTGTTCGATCTCGAGGATGCGGTGTCGCCGTCGATGAAGGGCGCCGCGCGTGCACAGCTTGCGCAGGCGCTGTCGGCGCAGGAATTTGCCGGACACGAGATCGTGCTGCGCGTCAATGCGCTGGGCACAGCCGAGTTCGAGAACGATCTGATGCTCGCCGCCAGCGCGCGCGTCGACGCGGTACTGTTGCCGAAGGTCGGGGACGACGCCGATGTCGTGGCGTTCGCCCGCGCCTGCGCGGCGCGGGCGTGGGACAAGCCGGCGGCGCTATGGGCAATGGTGGAGACGCCGCAGGCAATCCATCGGCTCGACGCGATCGTCGCGGCAGGGAGGGCGGCGACGCCTCGCCTCGAATGCCTGGTGATCGGCACCAACGATCTGGCCAAGGACACCGGTGTATTTGCCGGCGAGGCGCGTCGCTATCTGTTGCCCTGGCTGATGCAGGCCGTGCTGGCGGCGAAGCGCTACGGGGCCGACATCCTCGACGGCGTCTGGAACGACTTCGGGGACCGGGCTGGCTATGCCGCGGAGTTGACGCAATCGGTGCGGATGGCCTTCGACGGCAAGACGCTGATCCACCCGTCGCAGATCGATGCCGCCAACGCGGCATTCGCCCCGTCGGCACAGCAGGTCGCGGAGGCCGGACGGATCGTTGCCGCGTTTGCGGCAGACGCGCATGCCAATGCGGGTGTGATCAATCTCGACGGCAAGATGGTCGAGCGGCTGCATCTGGAGCAGGCGTCGCGGCTGTTGGCTCGCCACGAGGCGATCGTGCAGGCAGAACTGCGGCGAAGCGGGGCAACGCAGCGCGCCTAGCAGTTTCGCGCGACCGCCAGCACCGCGGGCAGCAGCTGCTTGCGGCGCGCATGCAGTCGTGCCACCGGCCCGCCGGTGCCGATGCCCAGCCATTGGCCGCGGATCGGCGTCGCCAGTAGCGTTGCCAATACGCCGGCGCCCGGCGTGGCGAGGTTGGCGGACTCGTAATAGCCCTGTTCGCGCGCCTGCCGCACAGCGCGCATGGTATCGGCCAGGCGCGCCGGCGGCCATGCCGGTTTGTGCTCCGCGTTATAGCGTCGCAGCAGGCGGCCCACCTCGTCGTCGTTCATCCGGCTCATCAGCATGATGCCGATGGCTGTCAGGTGCATCGGGCGCATGCCGCCGGATACGGCGGTAAGCCGAAGCGCATGCGGGGACTCGATGACCGACAGGTACTGCAGCATGATGCCGCTCTGGCGGCCAAGCAGCACGGTCTCGCCGGTTTCTTCGGACAGCCGCCGCATGGCGTCATGCACGGTGGCACTGGCGCCATGCTTGCGCGTGGTCCAGTCGCAGAGGAACGACACGCGAACAGAGGGGCAGAAAGTCCGTGCCTGCGCGTCGAACTCCATATAGCCGCGGGCCACCAGCGTGCGCACCAGCATCGAAGCGCTCGATTGCGGTATGCCGAGCTTCTCGACGATTTCGCTGACCCGCAACGGCCGGCGCTCTCGTTCGAACAGCTCGAGCAGATCGAAGACCCGGTTCGCTGACTTCACCATGCCTGCATCCATCGACTGTCTCCCATGCCGCGCAGCCTGGGCTGCGGGTCATTCTGATGTTGGTGCGTATGGTAAACCGGGGCGTTTCGCCTGCGATGGAGACGCGCCGGTCAGTGTCCAAGGTGTTCATTGCTTCGAGCCCCGCCGGCTGCGCGCGGGGCCGGAAGCTTTCGCGGTGGTTAGACTTTCCGATCTGGAACTGTCGTCTACTCTAATGATCGCTGTAGATCATTTCCGGAATGGCATACATTGCTCCCACCTGGCCGCGCCAGATCGCCGATCTGCCGGCCCGTATCGTTGCGAGAGCCATGAACGCCAGCCATCTTTCCTCCCTTCCAAGCCGCGCCGTGATCCGCGAGGTCGGCCTGCGTGACGGGCTGCAGAGCGTGCAGACCATCGTGCCGACCGAGCACAAGCGTGAATGGATCCGCGCCGCCTATGAGGCCGGCCAGCGCGAGATCGAGATCGGTTCGTTCGTACCGGCACGGCTGCTGCCCCAATTGGCGGATACGGCCGAACTGCTCGCCTTCGCCAGGACGCTGCCGGGACTGTTCTGTTCGGTGCTGGTGCCAAATCTGCGCGGTGCCGAGCTGGCGCTGGCCCACGGCGCCGACCTGATGCTGGTGCCGCTTTCCGCCAGCCACGCGCACAGCCTGGCGAACCTGCGCAAGACGCCGGACCAGGTGGTGGCCGAGGTGGCCCGCATGCGCGCGGCCCGCGATGCCGCCGGTGCCCGCACGCTGATCGAAGGCGGGGTTGGCACAGCGTTCGGCTGCACGATCCAGGGCCATGTCGATGCAAACGAGGTATTGCGCCTGATGCAGGCGCTGCTCGATGCCGGCGCGGACCGCGTCAGCCTCGCCGATACGGTCGGCTATGCCGGTCCAGCGCAGGTCGCATCGCTGTTCGAACGCGCTGTCGCGATGGCCGGCGACCGGCTATGGTGCGGCCACTTCCACGATACCCGCGGACTCGGATTGGCCAATGTCTACGCGGCGATGCAGGCTGGCGTGAGCCGCTTCGACGCCTGCCTTGGCGGTATCGGTGGCTGCCCGCATGCGCCGGGCGCCAGCGGCAATGTCGCGTCCGAAGACCTGGCCTATATGCTCGGCAGCATGGGCATCGACACCGGCGTCGATATCGGCGCGCTGCTGCGCCTGCGCGGGCGGGTTGCAGGCTGGCTTGCTGGCGAGACCTTGCACGGCACGTTGTGGCGCGCCGGCTTGCCGAGGACATTCCCCGGCGTCGGCGCCGACCAGGATGCCGGCCCTGATGTGCCGAGCCGCTGTGGCGCGGCAACTTCCCCGACTTTCCACGCCTGATCGCCGCCAATTGGCTCATATCATGACGCAAAGCAACGAATCCCTGCCGCTTGCCGGCATCCGCGTGGTCGAGTTCACCCATATGGTCATGGGGCCGACCTGCGGCATGATCCTCGCCGACCTCGGTGCCGAGGTGATCAAGGTCGAACCGCCGGGCGGCGACAAGACGCGCAATCTGCCGGGCCTGGGCATCGGCTTTTTTCGCGCCTTCAACCGCAACAAGAAGAGCGTGGTGCTCGACATCACGACCGACGAGGGCCGCGCCGCCGCGGCGGAACTGGCGGGGCAGTGCGACGTGCTGCTGGAGAACTTTCGCCCCGGTCTGATGCGCAAGCTCGGATTGGACTACGACACGCTGTCGAAGTCCTGTCCGCGGCTGATCTATGTCTCGCACAAGGGCTTCCTGCCGGGGCCGTACGAGAACCGGCTGGCGCTGGACGAGGTGGTGCAGATGATGGGCGGCCTGTCGTACATGACCGGGCCGAAGGGGCGGCCGTTGCGCGCCGGGACTTCGGTCAACGACATCATGGGGGGCATGTTCGGCGCGATCGGCGTGCTGGCCGCGCTGCGCGAACGCGATCGCACCGGGCGCGGCCAGGAGATCCAGAGCGCGCTGTTCGAGAACTGCGTGTTCCTCGCCTCGCAGCATATGCAGCAATTCGCGATGACCGGCGAGGCACCGCCGCCGATGCCCTCGCGCGTGTCGGCCTGGAGCGTCTACGACGTCTTCGCGCTGGCCGACGACGAGCAGCTGTTCATCGGCGCGGTCAGCGACAAGCAGTTCGTCACGCTATGCACGGTTCTGGAGCGGCCCGACCTGCTCGACGTGCCCGAGTACGCCAGCAATGCCTCGCGCGTCGCCGTGCGGCCGCGGCTGCTCGAGCAGCTCGGCGGCATCCTGCGGCATCACCGCGTCGCCGAACTGGCGCCGAAGCTCGAGGCGGCAGGCATTCCCTACGCGCCGATCGTCCGCCCGGATCAGCTGCTCGACGACGTGCATCTGAAGGAGAGCGGGGGACTGGTGCCGATGCAGGTCGAGGACGGCTCGACGGCGCCGACCGTGTTGCTGCCGCTATTGATGGGGGGCCGCCGTCCCGGCGTGCGTAGTCCCTTGCCCAAGCCCGGGGAGCACAACGACGAAATCCTGTCGCGCCTGGGCAAAGGCGCGCGCTGACCTCACCGGCGCGCCCGGCGTGCGATGCACGCCGGGCAAGCCCGAACAGGCCGCGGCACAGCGGCCGAACACGACCATCCGGAGACAACTGATGAATTCCTCTCGCCCGCGTTCTCCCGCGCCCTCGCTTCCGAACCGCCGCAACGTGATGAAGCTGGCCGCGGCGGCCGTCACGTTCGGCGTGCTGGGGGTGCCCGCGCTGTATCCCCATCGCGCCGCGCAGGCGCAGCCGGGCTCCGGCAAGCCGATCCGGCTGATACTGCCGATCAGCGCCGGTTCCGGCGTCGATGCGATCGCCCGGGCCGCTGCGCCGGCGCTTGGCAAGGCGCTCGGCCAGCCGGTCGTCATCGAGAACATGCCCGGTGCGGGCGGCATCACCGGTACGGCTGCGGTGGCCAAGGCCGCGCCGGACGGCACCACGCTCGGCATGGTGTCGAACAACCACGCGATCAATCCCAGCGTGTTCAAGTCGATGCCGTTCGATGCGATCAAGGACATCACGCCGATCAGCGTGTTGGGCGCGACCTCGCTGGTGCTGGTGGTCAATCCCAAGATGCCGGCGCGCAACGTCAAGGAGCTGGTCGCTCTGCTCAAGGCCAGGCCGGACGAATACAACTACGCGTCCTCGGGCAACGGTACCGTGATTCATCTGGCCGGCCAGATGTTCCTGGAGGAGGCCGGCGTCAAGGCCCGTCACATTCCGTACAAGGGAACCGGTCCGATGGTCACCGATCTGCTGTCGGGCCAGGTCCAGATGGGCGTGGTCGCGTTGAACGCCGTGCTGCCGCACCTGAAGGCGGGCACGCTGCGTGCGATTGGCCTGTGCGGCGCCACCCGATCGCAGGCGGCCCCCGATATCCCGACCATCGCCGAACAAGGCTTGCCCGCTTACGACATCGAGGGCTGGTTCGCGCTCGTCGGTCCGGCCAACATGCCGCCCGCCGAAGTCCAGCGCCTGCACGACGCCTTCGCCAAGGCCTTCACCAGCCCAGAGGTGGTCGAGGCGCTGAAGAAGCAGGCGACCGCCACGCGCCCGACCACGCCGGCGCAGGCGGCAAAGTTCTTCGCCAGCGAGGTCGCGCGTTATGCCACGCTGGTCAAGAAGGCCAACGTGTCGATCGAATAGCGTGACGCGTCACGCGGGCCTTTCTTCTCCCTACCAACGCATCCTCGAACATGGCTCTCTACCAGCTCGGCGACCTGACGCCGTCCATCTCCGACACCGCCTTCGTTGCGGATCAGGCCACCGTCATCGGCAACGCGCAGCTTGGCGAGCAGGTCACCGTCTGGCCCGGCGCGGTGATCCGCGCCGACAACGAACCCATCGCGATCGGCGATCGCGCCAACGTGCAGGAAGGCGCGGTGCTGCATACCGACCCAGGCTGCCCGCTGCGCATCGGTACCGACGTCACCATCGGGCATCAGGCAATGCTGCATGGCTGCACCATCGGCGATGGCGCACTGATCGGCATCCAGGCGGTGATCCTGAACAACGCGACGATCGGCAGCGAATCGCTGGTCGCGGCGGGCGCGCTGGTCACCGAAGGCAAGTCCTTCCCGCCGCGCTCGCTGATCCTCGGCTCGCCGGCCAAGGCCGTGCGCGAACTGAGCGAAGAGGAAGTGCGCAACCTGCGCGCCAACGCCGCCGACTACGTCAAGCGCGGCGCCGACTACAAGAGCCAACTGAAGAAGCTGGCCCGACAGGGCATTTCCGCCCGAATAAACACGACAAGGAGGAGATATGAACTTGCCCGCGAAGGTGTGGCGGACGGCTGTTGCCTGCATGCTGGCGGCCGCCATGTCGGTCACCGCCGTGCCCGCCACGGCGGACTCAAGGACGGACCGCGACCGCCTCATACTGCTTGGCACCAAGGGTGGCCCGAGCGTGCGTGACGTCGACCAGGTGCCGACGTCGAACGCGGTGGTGCTCGGCAAGGACACGTATCTGGTCGACGCAGGATATGGCGCGGCGCTCCGGCTCGTCGAAGCCAGGATTCCGCTGACTTCGGTGCGTGCCATCCTGCTGACGCATCACCATTCCGATCACAACCTCGACGTTGGGCCTCTGATCTACAGCGCGTGGACCGGAGGGCTCGCCAAGCCCGTCGGCGTCTACGGGCCGCGCGGCGTGGAGAACCTCGTCGCCGGATATCTGCAGTCCAATGCCTTCGACATGACGACGCGCATGCAGGACGAAGGACGTCCCGACCTGCGCCGGCTGATCGACGTCAAGACGTACAGCGAAGGGCCGGTGATGGAGAACGAGCGGATCAAGGTGACCGCGCTGAAGGTCGCGCATCCGCCGATCGACGACAGCTATGCGCTGAAGATCGAAGTGAAGGGCGGCAAGACGATCGTCTTCTCCGGCGATACGACCTACTTTCCGCCACTGGCGGCGTTTGCCAGAAATGCCGATTACCTGGTGCACGAGGTGATGTACGTGCCGGCATTGGAGCGCCTGACGCAGCGGTCGCCAAATGCCAAGACGCTGATGAAACATCTGCTGGCCTCGCATACCCCAACCGAGGATGTCGGCAGGATCGCCGCGGCGGCCGGCGTCAAGAACGTGGTGCTGACGCATTTCGTCCCCGGAGCGGATCCCGCCATGCACGACGAGCAGTGGCTGGAGGGCGTGCGGAAACACTACGGCGGTAACGTAGTGCTCGGCCGCGATCGCCTGGAAATCCCCTTGGACTGATGGAGTTGAAATCGTTCCGGATCGGGCAGGAAATCGGCGCCGGAGGATGCCGGCCTCGCGGCGTCAGGTGAGGCCGTCGCCCGCGGCCCCGCCCTGATGCCGCGCCAGATGCAGTTGGTGCAGCGTGATCTTGCGGACCTCGGCCTGGCTGCTGCCGATATGCGCGCGCAGCAGCATCGTGGCCTGGTCGGCGCGCTTGGCCAGGATCGCGCGCAGGATCTGCGCGTGCTCTTCGTAGGTGGCCTCGATCCGGAACGACTTGGTGAAATCCAGGCTGCGCACCATGCGGATGCGCTCGGTGATGTCGCGATGTACCCGCGCCATTTCGGCGTTGCCGGCCGCCTCCACCAGCGCGCAATGGAATTCTTCGTCCCATTGCCGGACCTGCGCGCCATCGGTACTGCGGCGCGCCGGCTCGACCAGCCAGATCGCGGTCAACCGCTCCAGGCGGGCACGATCGACCGCATTCCCGCAGACCGCGGGCTCGGTGCACAGCCGCTGCGCCGCCGTGGTTTCCAGCACCATGCGCAGGTCATAGAGCTGTTCGTAGCGGTCGAAGTCGAACGGCAGAACACGCCAGCCGCTGCGGAACAACACCTCGACATAGCCCTCCTGCTGCAGGCGCACCAGCGCCTGACGCACCGGCGTGCGCGACACGCCCAGCCGGGCGCATAGTTCCAGTTCGGTGAAGCGGTCCCCGGGCACCAGCCGGAACTGGCCGATATCGCGTTTCAGTCCATCGTAGACCTGGTCGGCAACCGAGCGCCGCGGGCCCGTGGCGACGGCGGCGGGCGTTGCCTTTGGGGGCGCCGCCCCGGTGCGCTCGAGGGCGGTCTTCGGGCTCGCCTTCGTGGGCGCCTTGATGGTGGCCGCGCGTGCCGGCTTGCCGAGGGTCTGCATGGAAAGAAGGTGTCTCCGTCTTCTGCTGGTTCGAAGCATACCGCGCGGCGGGCCGGTCCGGCACGTCGCGCGGCGCTCAGCGCCGTACCTCGCGCTGGAAGATTTCCATGCTGAGCCGCTTGGTATCGACGAAGCTGGGCTGCGACAGCGTCTCGACGGTGCGGGGCCGCGCATCGCCGTAATGCAGGATTTCCGCGACACGCGTCGGCCGCTTGGTCAGCAGCAGCACTTCGTCGGCCAGATAGACCGCTTCCTCCAGATCGTGCGAGACCAGCATCATCGTGGTACCGGTCTGCATGAACACCTCCTGCAGCTTCTCGCGGATGAACAGGGTCATCTCGAAATCCAGCGCCGAGAAGGGTTCGTCTAGGAACAGCACTTCGGGCTTCGGCGCCAGCGCGCGCATGATCGACGCGGTCTGCTGCTGGCCCCCGGACAGCTCATACGGATAGCGGTTCAGGTCGAACTTGACGTCGAAGGAGGCGACCAGCTCGGCCATGCGGCGGTCGACCTCGGCCTTCGATTGCCCGGCCAGCTTCAACGGGTAGGCGATATTGTCGATGGTCCGCATCCACGGGAACAGCGCCTCGCGGTAGTTCTGGAACACGTAGCCGATCTTCGTGTCCTTCAGCGACTTGCCGTCGAACAGGATTTCGCCGGCGTCGATCGGCACCAGCCCGGCAATCATGTTGATCAGCGTGGACTTGCCGCAGCCATTGGGGCCGAAGATCGAGACAATCTTGCCCTTCGGAATATCGAGATCGAAATTCTCGTACAGCGGCCAGCCGGCGAAGTACTTGGTCAACCCACGGATGGTGATATGCGTGCCGGCGGGGCCGGGGCGGAAGGCCGGCTTCGGCGTGTCCGCGAAAACGGGGGCGTTGATCACTGCGCTCATCTGCCGCTCCAATGCACGATCCGGCGTTCGATCACCAGAAACAGGATGTTCAATACATAGCCGAGCGCGCCCGCGGCCAGGATCGCCGCGTACATGCTCTTGACGTTCAGCACCTGCTGCGCGTCGATGATGCGATGGCCAAGACCGTTCTCCGAGCCGATGAACATCTCGGCGACAATCACGATCACCAGTGCCATCGACACCGCCGAGCGCAAGCCGACGAAGGAGGGCTGCAGGCTTTCCCAGATCAGCACGTCCTTGAAGATCTGCCAGCGCGAGGCGCCCATCACCTGTGCCGCCGCCACGCGCTGCTTGCGCGCGTTGATCACGCCGTAGGCGCTGTTGAATACCACGATCAGCAGGGCGCCGAACGCGGCGATCGCCACCTTGTTGATGTCCGATACGCCGAAGATCAGCAGGAACAGCGGGATCAGCGCCGACGACGGCGTCGAGCGAAAGAAGTCGATCAGGAATTCGACGCTGCGATAGGCCTTCTCGTTGCTGCCGAGCAGCACGCCCAGCGGCATGCCGACCACCGCGGCCACCAGGAAGGCCTGCAGCGTGCGCGCGACCGTCACCAGGAAGTCGGTCAGCAGCGGACCGCCGAGCAGGCCCGATACCAGCGTGGCGATGGTGTCGGACGGCGGCGGCAACAGGATGGCCTTGATGAAACCGCCGCGCACGGCGAGGTCCCAGATGATGAACAGCACCAGCGGGCCAACGAAGGGCAGCAGGCGGCTGCCCAGCGACGGTTTCGGCGGCGCCGGCGTGGCTGCCGCCGCCGCGGCGGCCCACGGCGGAGAGGCTGGCGAAGTCGTGGTCGTTTCCGGCATGGCAATCAACCCTTGTAAAGCATCGAATCGACCAGCACGCGCTTGCTGAAGATGCCCTTCTCGGCGAACAGGTCGAAATACTTCTGGAAGTAGGCGACGTCGCTGGGCTTGAAATCGGTCGAGAACACGTAGTCGACCATCGGCACCTCGGCCGTCAGCGCGCCTTCGATCGCGGTATAGCCCTTCAGCGATGCGCGAGCCTCGGGCAGGTTCTTCTGCACCAGTTCGACGCCGCGCCGATAGGCCGCGATGTACTTGCGCGCCGCGTCGGGATGCCTGGCGATGAATTCACTGGACAGGCTGGCCGAGCCGCCGAACCAGGGCGCCATTGGATCGCCCAGCAGGTATTTGGCGATCACGCCTACTTCCAGCGTGCGGGTCGCGCCATTGAGGCGGCCGATCGTGCCGGTCGGCTCCAGCGTGTAGCACGCTTCGATCTGCCCGGCGGCGATCGCGGCCACATGCTGGCCGATCGGCAACTCGACCACGGTGGCGCCGGTCGCACCGGCGCGCTCGAGCACCGTCCTGGCCATCAGCACGTTCTGTACGCCAGGTCCGCAGCCGATCTTCTTGCCCTTCAGCTCGGCGATGCGCTGGATCGGACTGTCCTTGGCGACCAGGAATTCGTCGAGGACGTACCTGGCATTGCTCGGATTGGCGCAGAAGATCTTGACCAGTCCCGGCTGTGCGATTTCGCCGATCGCCAGCGCGGCCGATGCGGTTCCACTGGCGCTGCCCTCGGCGCGCCCGGCGAGGATGGCTTCGGTGACCTGCTGCGGGCTGGCGAACTTGAGCGCCTGCACGTTCAGGCCCGCCTCCTTGAAGTAGCCCTTGTCGATGGCGGCGAAGAAGGGCAGGCCAGAGGCCACCGGCCAGAAGCCGATGCGGATCGGCGGCGTGCCTTGCGCACGCACGATGGCGGGGGCGGCGATGGCGCCGAGCGCGGTCGCAGCGGCGGCCTTGAGCATGCGGCGGCGGCCGCGTTGCGGCGCCGTGGCGGTGGCGGGAGCCGGCAACGCGTCGGCGGCACGGAAGGGCATGGATTCACGGGGCATCAGATCGCTCCTGGAGGTTGAGATCGCTGGTCGGTAGTAAGGGACGGGATGGATTCGGTGTGCGCAGTGCTGGGCTGCAAGGAACGCGTCAGGCGTTCGCCGCGACATAAGCGCGCCAGCCGCCGAAGTGGCTGATATCGGTGGCGCCGGCCAGTGCGAACGGCTCGCACAGGAAGCCCTGCACCTCGCCGCCGTCGTCCAGGCGGATGCGTCCGATGCCCAGCGGCGCGGGGATCAACGCGACGAACGAACCGTAGGCCTGCACCGGCATCTGCCAGATTTCCACCGCGATCCGGTGCCCGGTGCCGGGCGCGACGCGCAACAGCCCGGGCTTTGCCGGCGTGCTGTCCGGCAGCGCATAAAGCCGATAGTCCGCGGCGGTCATGGCGTGGGATACCAGGCGCCCGTGGCGCTCGGTCAGCTGGTGGTTCAGCGGCATGCCGCTCAGATGCGCGCCCACCACGGCCACCCGCACGGTGTCCTGGTCCGCCGGTACGAGCCCCGGGATCGGGCCGGGCGCGGGCAACGGCAGGCCGGTGGCGCCCTGCGTCAGTCCGCTGCGGTGGTGGTAGCGCTGCCCCAGTTCGGCCAGTTGCAGATCGCTGCCGCACGGGCCGATCAGCGTGACGCCGAAGGGCAGGCCGTCCGCGCGCAGGCTGCTCGGCACCGACAAGGCCGCGTAGTCCAGCAGGTTGACGAAATTGGTATAGGCGCCGAGATGGCGGTTCAGCGCGATCGGGTCGTCGCGCATCTGCGCGATCGTGTAGTGGGTCGGTGCGGTCGGCACCAGCAGCAGGTCGATACGCTCCCACATCGCTGCCGCGCGCTGTCCGAGGGCACGCAATCGCGTCTGCGCGTCGAACACGTCGGCCGCGCTGTAGTCGCGGCCACTGGCAATGATGCCGCGCACCGGCTCGAACACGTCGGCTTCGTGCGCATCGAAGAAGCCCCGGATCGCGGCATAGCGCTCGGCCACCAGCGCGCTGTCGTAGAGCAGGGCAGCGGCTTCGGCCAGCGGCGCGTAGTCGATCGTCACCGGCTCGCCGCCCAGTTCGCGCAGCCGTTCGATCGCGGCGCTGAACTCGCGCTCGGCCAGCGCATCGCCGCGGAATTCGAGCGTGTCGGGCACGCCAAAGCGGAAGGCGGCGGGAAAGGGGCGCCGGCAAAGCTGCAGAGGGCGCGAGTAGGGATCGAGCGCATCGTAGCCTTGGGCAACGGCCAGTACGCGGCATGCGGTGTCGACCGTGCGCGCGAAGATGGACACGCAATCGACGCTCTGCGCCGCCGGCAGGACGCCGCGGGCGCTGATCAGACCCTTGCTGGGCTTGAGCCCGACGATATTGTTCAACCCCGCCGGCACGCGGCCTGAGCCCGCGGTATCGGTACCCAGCGCGAAATCGACTTCTCCGGTGGCCACCACATAGGCCGAGCCCGAACTCGATCCTCCGGACACATAGCGGGCATCGAAGGCGTTGGGCACCGCGCCATAGGGCGAGCGCGTGCCGTTCAACCCGCAGGCGAACTGATCGAGATTGGTCTTGCCGTACAGCGATGCACCAGCCGCAAGCAGCCTCTGCACCACCGGCGCGCTGTCGCGGGGCATCCGGTCGAAAGCGCGGCAGGCCGCCGTGGTCGGGTAGCCGGCCAGGTCGATGTTGTCCTTGATGGCAAACGACAGGCCGACCAGCGGGCCTGTGGCCGCGCCGGCCAGCGCAGCGTCGAAGCGGCGGATCCAGGCCGGGGAGATCTTGTCGTGAACAGTGAGGTCGGTAGCGGCAGTTAGCATTTTTGGTGCATCCAATCTTGTATCCAAGATGGAATGCAACCGCCGTGCCAGCTGCCGTCGTGGCTGTGCTCGCGGCGCGGGGGCGCCCGCGAACACGCGCTGCCTGAACCGGTGCGATTGACTTCTAATGATAATGAAATATCATTATCGACTTTATCGGCATGATTGATCTCGGCCATCTCGCCGATCCCACCGACCCGGACCTGCTCACCTTGCGCTCGACCATGCGAAGACGATCCCATACGAACCGATGGCAGCAGCGCGCCACGATGGCGCTGCTTGCCGCGGTGCCCGGCATCTGCACGGCGCAGGAAGGCGAGGCCCGCGCGATGACCGAGCTCGAAGCGGTGACCGTCACCGGCACGCGCGAGCGGGCCTATCGCGCGGTGGTCGCGCCCACCGCCAACAAGAGCGATACCGCGCTGAAGGAAACGCCGTTTTCGATCCAGACGGTGACGCGCGAACTGATCGAGGACCGCGGCGTGTTCACGCTCGGCGAGGCGATTCGCACCGTTCCCGGTGTGACCGCCCAGGTCGGCTGGGGCGGCAGCAACGACCGCTTCCGGCTGCGCGGCTTCGCCACCTCTGCCAACCTGAAGAACGGTTTTCGCCGCAGCGTCTTCGCTGCGCTCGACGAGATGGCCAACATCGAGCAGATCGAAGTGCTGAAGGGCCCGGCGTCGGCGCTCTATGGCCGTTTCGAGCCCGGCGGCGTGGTCAACATCGTGACCCGCAAGCCGCTGGACAAGCCGCAGCACAGCGTGGAATTGACCGGCGGCAGCCACGACTTCCGGCGCGCGACGGTGGACAGCACCGGTCCGATCAGCGATACGCTGAGCTACCGGATCACCGGCTCGTGGCAGGACAACCGCAGCTTTCGCGATTTCGTCGATGCACAGACGCTGTTCGTCTCGCCGGTGCTCCAGTGGAAGCTGGCGCCGCAGACGCGGCTGACCGCGGAATTCGAATTCGGCCGGCGGCGCGGCGCCTTTGATCGCGGTTTCGGCAACAGTCCGCTGTTCCTGAACGTACCGATCCACTACAACTATGGCGAGCGGGATGCGCTGCTGGACAATGACAGCGCGCTGGGTTCGCTGGTGCTCGATCATCGCTTCGACAATGGCTGGATGCTGCACGCCGGGGCGATGCGATCCTATGCGCGCACCGACGCGGTCTGGTACCCGTACGGTTTTCCTGCCATCAGCGGCGCCGACGGTCCCGACCCGCAGGTCAATCGCCGCAAGCAGCGCAATATCGACCGGCAGACCGATACCACGCTGATGGCCGAGGCCTCGCGCCGCTTCGACACCGGCGGCATCGGCCACCGCGTATTGATCGGTGCCGATTACAACTGGGACGAGTGGGACTTCAGCGCGCAGGCGAACCTCGGACCCGGCGGCTTTCCGGTGAACCTGCCGATCGATCTCCATCACCCGGTGCATGGTGCCAGCGCCGGAGCGCTGCTGCCGTACGACGGCTCCCGCTACGCCAGCCGCAATCTCGGCCTGTACGCCCAGGACGAGCTGCAGTTCGGGCCGCATTGGCGCCTGCTGCTCGGACTGCGCTACGACCGCGCGCGGACCAGTGCACGCGCCCAGTACCTGCAGGCCGCCGGCACGCTGATCCGGCATGACGATGCGCTGTCGCCGCGGGTGGGGCTGACGTGGACGCCGGCCGAGCCGGTGTCCCTGTACGCCAGCTGGGCACGATCCTTCCTGACCGAGCCGTCCGGCGGCATGCTGCGCGCCGGCACGCTGCCGGCGCCGTCGCGGGGCAAGCAGACCGAGGTCGGTGCCAAGTTCAGCCTGCTGGACGGGCGGCTGGAGCCGACCGTCGCGCTGTTCGACATCCGCCGCAGCAACGGCGTGGTATCCGATCCGGACGACTTCAACTATGTGATCCAGGTCGGCGAACAGCGCAGCCGCGGCTGGGAGATCGACGTGCCTTTCAGCATCACGCCACGCTGGCGCGTGCTGGCGAGCTACACGCAGTACAAGGCGGAGATCGCGGCCGACAGCAATCCCGCGCTGGTCGGCAAGCTGCTGGCCAATGCGCCGCGCCGCACCGCCAGCATCTGGACCACCTACGATTTCGCCGGTGCCGCGTCCGGGCTCAGTGTCGGCATCGGTGCGACCTATGTCGGCGAACGGCAGGCCAATACCGAGAACACCTTCGCGCTGCCTTCCTACACGCGCTGGGATGCCAATATCGCGTACCGCTTCGGCAAGGCCCGGCGCTACAAGGTGCAGCTGACGGTGCAGAACCTCGGCGATCGCCGCTACTACGATTCCGGCGGCGCTTTCGTGCCGACCTATCCGGGAGCGCCGCGCACCGTGTTCGCCAGCTTCGGAGCGACGCTGTGACGGTGCTGGCGACCACGGGCCTGTTCGCCGGCCATGGCGGCCGCCCGCTGTTGGGGCCGCTCGACCTGGCCATCCCGAGCGGGCGGTTCGTCTGCCTGCTGGGCGCCAACGGCGCCGGCAAGTCGACGCTGATCCGCACACTGTGCGCGATGCAGGCGCCCGTGGCAGGGCAGGTGCATCTCGATGGCGAGCCGATCCATGCAATGTCCTCCGCGCAACGCGCGCGGCGTCTTGCGGTAGTGCTGACCGAGCGGGTCGACGGCACGCTGATGCGCGGCTACGAATTGGCCAGCATGGGGCGCTATCCCTATCTCGGGTGGGCGGGCCGGCTCAGTGCGGACGACCACCGGATCGTGCACCAGGCGCTGAGCAGCGCCGGCGCGCTGTCGCTGGCGGATCGGCTGGTTGCCGAACTGTCCGATGGCGAGCGGCAGAAGATCATGATTGCGCGCGCGCTGGCGCAGCAGCCGCGCCTGCTGGTGCTCGACGAAGCGACGGCCTTTCTCGACCTGCCGCGCCGCGTCGGCACGATGCAGCTGCTGCTGGATCTCGCCCACCGGAATGGCCTGGCGGTGCTGCTGTCCACGCACGACCTCGAGCTGGCGCTGCGCTATGCCGACGAGCTGTGGCTGATCGACGGCCAGCGCAGCATGCATGTCGGCGCGCCGGAGGACCTGGCCATCGACGGCGTGCTGGGAACGAGCTTCGCCGCCGACGGGCTGACCTTCGATCTCGAGCGCGCGGAGCTGCGCGTGGGACCGGCAGGGAGAAGCGCGATCCGGGTCGAAGGCGGCGGGCTGCGCGCCAGCTGGGCCGCACGCGCGCTCGAGCGGGGAGGGTTTGTCCACGATCCCGCCGCCGCGCTGACGCTGCGCGCCGATGCGAGCGGATATACCGTCGTCGGCAGCGATGGGGTGGCGACGTGCCATTCGACGCTCGGCGCGCTGGTCGACGCGTTGCGGTCGGCGTCGAACGGCACCGCGATCGCGCAGGGGCGGCCGTGAGCCGGTGCCGGCCCACGCTCGCGCCGGCGATTGCAGCGGCAATGGCGCTCGCCGTGCTGCTGTGCGGCTGCACCCGGATCGACGCGCCGCCGCGCGCGACGTGGCCGAAGCAGGTCGTCGGCGCTGCCGGGCCCATCGCCAATCTCGATGCCGCCTGCGTCGCCGACTATCGTCCCGGGGTCGATTACTTCCCGCACAAGACGACGTTCTCCCACGCGTCGCAGCTCGAGGTCGAGTACGGCCCGCATTACAAGCGCGTTCGTTTCACGCCGAGCGTGGGCACCGGCGAACGGCTCGAATATCTGCTGGTCCAGTGCGGTACGCCGGTCCCCCCGCATCGCGGCGAGGTGCCGGTGATCATGGTGCCGATCCAGCGCCTGGTGACCGGCAACGCGGCCATGCTCGGCGCGCTGGACGAGCTGGGCCTGGTGGACCGTCTGTACGGCACGGAGAACGTGCGCAGCGTGACGGTGCCATCGGTGCGGGCCCGGATCGCGCAGGGCCAGGTCCACGACATGTGGGGCTATGGCCATGCGTCGATCGAACAGGCGATGTCGGTGCAGGCCGATGTCTACCTGAGTTTCTATTCGGCCTATCCGCAGGGCAATATGCATCCCCGCCTGTGGGAGCTGGGTGTGCGTGCGATCGCGCAGGCGGACCATCACGAGCCCCATCCGCTCGGGCGTGCGGAATGGCTCAAGCTGCTGGCGCTGCTGTCCAACCGCGAGCAGCGCGCCGACGCGCAGTTCGCGTCGATAGAGACGGCATACCGGCGCCTGGCCGGGTTGGCGGCCGGCGCACCGAATCGCCCCGCGGTGATGTCCGGCTTTGCCGCGGGACGCCAGAGCTTCGAGACGTTGGCGCGGACAACCAGCGCGCGCGCTTGATCGCCGATGCCGGGGGACGCTATGTGCTGGACGGTGGCGGCCCCGGCAGCCTGGTTTATCTGCCGTTCGAGCGCGTCTATGCACGCGGCGCCGATGCGCCAGTCTGGCTTGGCACGGTGGGAGGACGGGCCGATATCGAGGCGTGGATCGCCGCCAGTCCGCTGCATGGACGCTTTGCCGCGGCTGCCGGCCGCAACGTCCACGCATGGGATCGCGGCTATACCGGCGCCTGGGCGTACCCGTATCAGGACCAAAGCATGACGCGGCCGCATGTCCAGCTCGCCGAGGCGATCGCCGCGCTGCATCCCGAACTGGCGTCGGAAGCGGCAGAGATCCTCGCCGCCTCGCGAAAGGACACGCCGGCTTCCGGCCTCACCTCTCCATTTTTGCGGAAACTACCGTGACGACCCTGACTTCCGCCGCGGCTTCGCTGCCGCGCGTTTCCACCCGGCGCGGCCCGCTGATCTTCGCCGGCCTGGTGCTCGCCACGCTGGTGTTGCTGGTGACCGAGCTCACGCTGGGCGCGGTGGCCGTGCCGCTGCCCGCCGTGCTGCAGGCATTGACTGCGCAGCCGGTGGAGGCCGAGGTCTGGCGCGATATCGTGCTGGGCTTTCGGCTGCCCCGGGCCATCAATGCGATGGTCAGCGGGGCCGCGCTCGGTGTGTCCGGCCTGCTGTTGCAGACGCTGTTCCGCAATCCGCTCGCCGATCCCTTCGTGCTGGGCATCGTGCACGGGGCGCGGCTCGGCACGGCGCTGCTGGTCACCATCGCAGGCGTCGCGGGCAATGCGTTCCTGCTGCGCTACGGACTGGTCGGCGACCTCGGCATGGCGGCGGCATCGATTGCCGGTTCCACCGCCGTGCTGGCCCTGCTTGCGGTGCTGTCGCGCCGGGTCGGCACGGTGACGCTGCTGATCACCGGCCTGATGCTCGGCTATCTGGCGGTCGGCCTGATCAGCGCCTCGATGCACTTTATCGACGAAACGCAGGCGCGCGCGTTCAAGGCCTGGGACGACGCCAGCTTCGCCGGTGCCACGCGCCGGCAGCTGGAGCTGCTGGTCCCCGGCGTGGCGCTTGGCCTGTTCGGCAGCGTGCTGCTCGTCAAGCCGCTCAACGGCCTGCTGCTCGGCGAGCGCTATGCCGAGTCGATGGGGATTCCGGTGGCGCGCGTCAAGCGCGCCGCGTTGCTGGCCACGGCATGGCTGACCGGGCTGGTGACGGCATTCTGCGGGCCGGTGGCTTTCCTTGGACTGGTCTCCGCGCAGGTGGCGCGCGCGCTGTGGCGCTGCGCCGACCATCGCGTGCTGCTGCCGGGCGCGGCGCTGGTCGGCGCGGTGCTCGGCCTTGCCGCCGACCTGGTGGTGCATCTGCCCTGGAGCCGGCATGTGTTCCACCTGAATGCGGTGATCGGCCTGGTCGGCGCGCCAGTGGCGCTCGCCATGCTGTACCGGACCAAGGCCCTGCATCGGGCCGAATGAGATTCCCCGGTAGGCAGTCCACATCGAGGAAGTGCAATTAACCGCCAGGATTCGAACCAAACCTTCAAAGCCGGCCTGCACCAGGCAGGGGTTTGTCCGGGGAATCGGCGGCGCCAGGCAGATCGACGATCTGCTGGCATAAAGGGGTATTTCGGCGCCTATCTGCGCGATCCGGACGGCAACAAGGTCCAGGTGGTTCATCGGGGCGACCTGCCCACGATTTCTGGCTGACAGGCAGGCGCGGCCGATCCGATGCGCGGGGCAGGCGCCGCGCTCACCGCCGCATGCCCGCAACCGACACGAACGCCACCAGCGCGGTGGCGGCCAGGCCGCTGCCCGTCATCACGATGCCTCGCCATCCGGCCTGGGCGTAGACCAAGCTGGCCACCGCCGAGCCGGCCGCACCGCCGATGAAGATGGCGGTCATGTACAGCGCATTCAGGCGAGCGCGGCTGGCGGCATCGAGCGCATAGATCGCGCGCTGGCCCAGCACCATGTTCATCTGCACGGCGAAGTCGAGCACGATGCCTGTGGCGGCGAGAGCGTAGACGCCGTACGGGCCGGAGGCCAATCCCGGCACGAAGCTCAGCGCGGCGAGCGCCATCGCGGCGAGGGATGCGATACGGGTATGCCCCGCATCGGCAAGGCGTCCGGCAACCGGCGCCGCGACGGCGCCCAGCGCACCGACCAGCGCGAAGACGCCGATCTGCGCTTGCGACAGGCCGTGGCGGCCGGCCAGTTCGAGCGGTACGGCGGTCCAGAACAGGCTGAAGGCGGCGAACAACAGACCCTGATACAACGCACGCTGACGCAGCAGCGGGAAGCGCATCAGCAGGTGCCACAGCGACGCCAGCAGTTCAAGATAGCGCGCACGGTGTTCCGGCACGCGGCGCGGCAGCGTCAGCGCGATGATGGCCACGGTGGCCAGCGTCATCGCCGCCGCCGCGACAAAGACGGCGCGCCATCCCAGTGCCTCCGCCAGCAGGCTCGACAGCGGCCGTGCCAGCAGGATGCCCGACAGCAGGCCCCCCATGATGGTGCCGACGGTGCGGCCGCGCGTGGCCTCCGGCGCCAGATGCGCGGCCAGCGGAATCAGGATCTGCACGCTGACGGAGCTCAGCCCGAGCAGCAGCGATACCAGCAGGAAAGGACCGGGCTGCGTCGACAGCGCCGCGGCCACGAGGCTCGCCGTGGCCGCCGTGCCGCTGAGCAGCAGCAGCCGGCGGTTTTCGTAGAGGTCGGCCAGCGGCACCAGGAAGAACAGGCCAACTGCATAGCCGATCTGTGTCAGCGACACGATCAGGCTGGCATGGCTGGGGGACAGGCCGATCTGTGGGCCGATCAGTTCGATCAACGGTTGCGCGTAATACAGGTTGGCTACGAGCACACCGGCGCAAAGCGAGAACAGTGCGACCAGCGTGGCCGGCATCGCCGGCGCGTGGGAGGCCGATGGGGCGAGAGCGGGAGAAGAGGGCATGTTGAGGGCCTCGGACTTGTCGGTTGGAATGCCCGAAGCTTAGGGGGACGGGGCATTGCGGTGAATCCCATGCCGGCGCAAATCAGCGTTGCGCCGCGGGCAATGCGCTGCGTGCAGGGCCATCAAGGACGGCCCTGCGCCAGGGCCGGCAGCCCCTGCAGAAACGCGAGAAAGGCGGCGATACGGCGGGAGCCTCGCTGGTTCGGCAGGTACAGCGCCGAAACGCCGCTGCTCACCTGATCCGGATTGACGGTCCAATCGTCGAACAGGCGTTGCAGTCGTCCGCAAGCGATATCGCCATCGGTGATCCAGTCCGGCAGCAGACCGATGCCGGCCCCGGCCAACACAAGTTCGTGCAGCACATCGATGTTGTTGCTGCGGAAATGCCCGTGGACCGGCACGATTTGCCGTTGTCCGTCCCGCTCGAACGTCCAGACCTGGTCGCGCGCACCGTGGCCGAAACGGAAGCGCAGGCACGCATGGCCGACCAGATCATCGGGAAGCGACGGCGCGCCATGCCGCTGCAGGTAGGCGGGGCTCGCGACCACATGCCGGCGGAACATGCCGATCTGTCGTGCGATGACATTGTCGTACGACGGGGCATTGCCGATGCGCACCGACAGGTCGAAGCGGTCGCCGAGCAGATCGACGATGTCGTCGGTCAGCGTCACCTCCAGGTCCAGCTGCGGGTACCGCTCGAGCAGCGTGCCCAGATGTGGGGCGATGCAGCGGCGGCCGAAGGCAACCGGGAGAGACACGCGCAACTGGCCGACCGGTACGTCGCCGCGGTCGGCGATCAGCGCATCGGCTTCCTCGACCGCCTCGAGAATCCGGCGCGCCTGCTGATAGTACGCGGCGCCCGCTTCGGTGACGGTGACCTGGCGCGTCGAGCGATTCAGCAGCACCGCGCCGAGCGATTGCTCGAGGCCGTCCAGCGCGCGCGTCACCGACGAGGTCGCCAGATCCAGCCGTCGCGCCGCGGCCGAAAAGCCTTTGGCGTCGACGGTCTCGACGAACATCTTCAGCGCAAGCAGTTTGTCCATTGCGGTTCAGCGTCCGGCGTTGCCGGTGTGGGAAAGGTCGGGTTCATCGCCGGCATGATACGTGCAACGCGAGGCAGCACGACGGCTTCATCGAGACCTGATCGAGACCTGATCGAGACCTGATCGAGACCTGATCGAGACCTGATCGAGACCGCGCGCGGTGCGGATTGGATAAGATGGCGCCGGCCGGTTCCCGCCGGCATTGCCTGAGCACCATAACAACGATCGCCAATCACAACACGAAAGGAGACCGCCTCATGACGCCTCGCGTCCGCCATCTTCCCCGCCGCACCGTTCTCGGTATCGCGCTCGCCGGCCTGGCAAGCGCAATCGTTGGGCTGCCGACGCCAGCCAGCGCCGCCGAATATCCGACCAAGCCCATCCGCTTCATCGTGCCCTACGCCGCCGGCGGCACCACCGACCTGGTCGCGCGCACCGTCGGCCAACGCGTCGCCGAAAAGCTCGGCCAGCCCGTGGTGATCGAGAACCGGCCGGGCGCCGGTGGCAATATCGGCATGGAGGCCGTGGCCAAGGCGGCGCCGGACGGCTATACGATCGGCTTCGGCGCGATCTCCACCAATGCGCTGAACCCGCATATCTACAAGGCGATGCCGTTCGATCCGCGCCGCGACTTCACCGCGGTCAGTTTGCTGGGCACGTCGACCATCGTGCTGGAGGTGGGCGATCAGCTGCCGGTCAAGACCGTGGCCGAACTGGTGGCGTACGCCAGGCGCAATCCCGGCCTGACGTATGCGACAGCGGGCACCGGCACGTCGATGCATCTGGCCGCCGCGATGTTTGCGCAGATGACGGGCACCAGCCTGACCCACGTCCCGTACAAGGGCAGCAGCCCGGCGATCAACGACATGCTGGGCGGGCATATCCCCGTGATGTTCGACAACCTGCCGGCCTCGTTGCCGCATATCCAGGCGGGCAAGCTGCGCGCGCTGGCGGTGGCGGGCAGCACGCGCTCCCCGGCATTGCCCAATGTGCCGACGCTGGCGGAGGCGGGATTGGCCGGCTATTCGGTCGAGCCATGGTTCGGCGTGTACGGGCCCGCCGCCATGCCGGCCGATATCGTGCAGAAGCTCAATGCCGCGTTTGTCGAAGCGCTGGGCAGTGCCGCGGTGCGCGACAAGCTGGTGCAGGCCGGCTTCAATCCGAAGTCGTCGAGCGCCGCGGAATTGCAATCGCTGACGCAGGCGGAGTACGAGAAATTCGGCAAGGTGGCGCGCAGCGCGAATATCACGGTGGATTGAATCGCGTTTTTCCGTTGTGTCCCCTCGTCCCCGCCTTTGCGGGGACGACGGGAATGGGACATCGACACGCTGGTCACGCACCTGTATATTTATACAGTCCACTTCGTCCCCCACGAAATGGCGCGATTCCCAGCCGTTATCGATGTCCGCCACTGCCAGCCCGTCCGATTTCGCCGCCACCGTCCAGGACCAGCCATCCGCCTCGCCACGCGAGCAAGGCGAGCCTGCGCCGGCTGCCGACAGCGAACCGCGCTACATCGTCGCAGTCCGCACGCTGTGCGATTTCACCGCCCGTGCCGGCGACCTGGACCTGCGCTTCACGCCTTCTCCGACCGCGCTCGAAGGCATGGCCGGCCATGCCACCGTGACCTCCCGCCGTCCCGCCGGCTATCGGACCGAAATTTCCCTGAGCGCGGACTTCGGTCCGCTGCGCGTGCGCGGCCGTGCCGACGGCTACGACCCCGACCGGCGGCGGCTCGAGGAAATCAAGACCGTTCGCGGCGATGCCGCCGAGGTGCCGGCCCATCATCGGCATCTGCATTGGGCGCAAGCCAAGGTCTACGGTTGGCTGATGTGCCAGCGGGAGGCGCTGGACGACATCGAAATCGCGGTGGTCTATTTCGATATCGTCAGCGGCCGCGAGCTTGCCGAGACGCAGCGATTTACGGCACAGACGCTGCGCGAATGCTTCGAGGCGCAATGCCGTGCCTTTATCGGCTGGGCCGAGCAGGAGCTGGCGCATCGCGCCGGGCGCGACCTGTCGCTGGACTCGCTGGCCTTTCCGCATGCCGGGTTTCGTGCCGGCCAGCGCGAACTCGCCGAATCGGTCTATCGCGCCAATCTGTCGGGCCGCTGCCTGCTCGCGCAGGCGCCCACCGGCATCGGCAAGACCGTCGGCACGATCTTTCCCGCGCTGAAGGCGATGCCGAAGCAGAAGATCGACAAGCTGTTCGTGTTGTCGGCCCGCTCGACCGGCCGGGCGCTGGCGTTGGAGGCCACACGCGGACTGGCCGCGCAGCGGGATGCGATGCCGCTGCGCGTGCTGGAGATGGTCGCGCGCGACAAGGCCTGCGAATATCCGGGCCGCGCCTGTCACGGCGAAGCCTGTCCGCTGGCGCGCGGCTTCCATGACCGTCTGCCGGCGGCGCGCGCGCAGGCGGCCGGACGGACGATGCTGGACCGCGCTCAAGTTCGCGAGATCGCGCTGGCACACGACATCTGCCCGTACTACCTGAGCCAGGAAATGGCGCGCTGGAGCGATGTGGTGGTGGCCGACTACAACTACTACTTCGACCGCACCGCGTTGCTGCATGCCTTCGCGCTGCACGACGGCTGGCGCGTCAGCGTGCTGGTCGACGAGGCCCATCAATTGCCGGAGCGGGCGCGCGACATGTACAGCGCCGCGCTCGACCAGGCCGCGTTCCGCGCGCTGCGGCGTCAGGCGCCTGCGGATCTGCGCCGCGCGTTCGATTGCGTCGGCCGTCAATGGAACGCGGTGGTGAAGAACCTGGCCGGCGACTATCGGGCCGAGGCGAAAGTCCCCGCGCCGTTGCTCGATGCCTTCGAAGGGCTGTGCGCAGCGTTGCTGGAACGGTTCACGGAGCGGCCCACCGAACAGGACCCGGCGCTGCAGCGCTTCTATTTCGATGTGCTGCAATTCTGCCGGCTGGCCGAACAGATCGGTCCGCATTCCGTGTTCGACATGACGCGGATGCCGGCGCGCGGCGCGCACGCCAATGTCCGTCTCGGGGTACGCAACCTGGTGCCGGCGCACTTTCTGCGGCCGCGGCTGGCGGCGGCGCATTCCGTGTCGCTGTTCTCGGCCACGTTGGCGCCGGCCTCCTACTATGCCGATATGCTGGGCCTGCCCGAGCGGTGGGTCTGGCACGAGGTGCCGTCGCCATTCCGGCCGGACCAGTTGCGCGTTCGGGTCGCATCGCATATCTCGACCCGCTTCGCGCATCGCCGGCGCTCGCTGCCGGACATCGTCGAGCTGATCGCCGCGCAGTATCGCGATAGCCCCGGCAACTATCTCGCCTTCTTCAGCAGCCACGACTACCTCGGCGAGGCGTTGGCGCTGTTTACGCAGCGGCACGCCGATATCCCGAGCTGGTCGCAGGCGCGCGGCATGGGAGAAGGAGAGCAGGCCGACTTCCTGGCTGCCTTCCGTCCGGGCGGCCGCGGCGTGGGCTTTGCCGTACTGGGCGGCCCGTTCGCCGAGGGCGTCGATCTTCCCGGCGACCGCCTGATCGGCGCATTCGTCGCCACGCTGGGACTGCCGCAGTTCAATCCGGTCAACGAGCAGCTGCGCAGCCGGCTGGAGGACGCGTTCGGCGATGGCTATGCCTACGCCTATCTGTACCCAGGCCTGCGCAAGGTCGTGCAGGCGGCGGGAAGGGTCATCCGCACCAGCGAGGACCGCGGCGTGGTGTATCTGATCGACGACCGCTTCGCGCAGCCGTCGGTGCGGGAGTTGTTGCCAAGCTGGTGGCGGGTAGAACGGGCCCCGGCTAGCGTACCGGAGCAAGCTACACGTACTTCCCCGTCAGTCCGCCATCCACCACCAGTTCCGTCCCGGTGACATACGCGGCCGCATCCGAAGCCAAAAACGCGCAGGCGTAGGCCACGTCCCAGGCCGTTCCCATCCGCTGCACTGGTACCTGCCTTGCCCGCGCCGCGCGCGCTTCATCGAGGTCGTTGTCGGAGAACATCTTCGCCACGGTATGCGCGATCCGCGGCGTATCGATCAGGCCCGGCACCACCGTGTTGGCGCGGATGCCATGCGACGCGTATTGCTGGGCCAGCATGCGGGTGAACTGGATCACCGCCGCCTTGGTGACGCAGTATGACAGGTGCGGATAGCCGAGATAGCGCAGCCCCGCGACCGACGAAATGGTGACGATGGCGCCGCGGCCGCGCGCGACCATCTCGGGCAACACCTGTTGCGACGCGAGCAGCAGGCTGCGAACGTTGACGTTGTGCGCCTGGT
Source organism: Cupriavidus gilardii (assembly GCF_013347325.1). NCBI lineage: Bacteria > Pseudomonadati > Pseudomonadota > Betaproteobacteria > Burkholderiales > Burkholderiaceae > Cupriavidus > Cupriavidus gilardii. The sequence continues at coordinate 1,055,528 of NZ_CP054624.1, forward strand.
CGAAGTCGGCGACCGCGGTGTCGAGGGGCCCGCCCGGCTTGCCGATGCCGACGTTGTGATGCAGCACGTCGATCGCCCCAAAGCGCGCACGCGCCTCGGCGAACAGGCGCTCGACCTCCGGCTCGATGGCGACGTCCCCGATGAACGTCTCCGCTGTGCCGCCTTCCGCGCGGATCAGCGCCGTGGTCTCTTCGGCGGACGCGGCATCGCGATCGACCACGCAGACGCGGGCGCCGAGACGCGCATAGGTCAGGCTGGCGGCGCGGCCGATGCTCCAGCCGGGGCCGGCCGATCCCGCGCCGGCGACGAATACGGTACGGTCCGCAAGGCTCAGCGGGAGCGCGGGGGTGGGCGTCACGATGCCTCTCCCGTCGGCGCGTTGCCGACATAGGGAATCGCGTGCTCGACGGTGTCCCAGATATAGCGTCCGGAAGGACTTTGCTGTTCCTCGACGATATGGGCGACCAGCCCGGCCGCGCGCGAGATCACGGCGAAGCCGCGCATCACCGCGGTCGGTACGCCGATCTCGCCGAGCAGCGCCGCCACCGCACCGGTGGCGTTGATCGTGATCGGCCGGCCGGCCGCTTCGTCGACCGCCGCGGACAACTGCTTCAGCGCGCGAATCCGCTCGCCGCCCAATTCCGGCTCTGCCTCGGCCAATTCGAGCAGCTTGTACGCGCGTGGATCGACCGGCTTGTGCAGATGGTGGCCAAAGCCGGGCACCGGGCTCCTCGTTTCCTTGTAGTGGCGCGCGATGGCGCGCGCTTCAGCCTGCGGGTCGCCTGCGGCGAGCAGCCGATCGAGCAGTTGCGAACAATTCTCCATGGTGCCGACGAAGGAGCTGCCCACGGCCAGCAGCCCGGCGGAAACGGCCCCCTGCAGGTTCTCCGGCGCGCTCATGTAGATCAGCCGCGTCGCGATGGCGCTCGGGGTCAGGCCGTGTTCCATCAGCACGATCAGCACGACATCGGTGATCCGCATATCGACGGGCCGCGGCGTGCGGCCGAAAATCTGCATCAGCATGACTTCGGTGAAGGTCTTCTTGCCCATCAGGTCATTGACCAGATCGGCATCGCGGTAGTGCAGGCTCGTCAGCGTATGCGTGCAAAGGCGGGTTACGGGCTTGGTGGTGGCGGTCATGGCTGCTCTCCCTCTTGTATGGGCGATATGGACGGGGTGGCCGACGCATCGGCGAGCGCCCGTTCGCGTACGGCGTTCTTCAGTACCTTGCCGACACTGGAGCGCGGCAGGCTGTCGTGGAAGTGGATGCGCTTGGGCGTGGGCACGGGTCCCAGGCGTTCGCGCACGAAGGCGACCAGCTCCGCTTCGCTCGGTGGCGGGCATCCTTCGCGCAATTGCACCGCGGCGTGCACCGCCTCGCCCCATTTGTCGTCGGGCACACCGAACACCGCGCATTCATGGACGGCGGGATGCTGTCCCAACGCGTTCTCGACATCGATCGGATAGACGTTGAAGCCGCCGGTGATGACGACCTCGCGCAACCGGTCCTTCAGATACAGGTAGCCGCGCTCGTCGAACAGGCCGCGATCGCCGGTATGCAGCCAGCCGTCGACGATCGTCGCCGCGGTCAGGTCGGGGCGCCGCCAGTACCCGGTCATCACCAGGTCGCCGCGAGCCACGACCTCGCCGATCTGTCCCGGCGGCAACAGCGTGCCGTCCGGTGCCATGATGCCGACGTCGCTGAACCAGGTGATCCGTCCGACCGAGGCCAGATTGCGCTCGTCGTCGAAATCCTCGGGGCGCAGCACCGTCAGCAGCTGCGGCGCTTCCGTCTGTCCGTAAGTCGTGCCGACCACCGGGCCGAAGAACGCGCGCGCCTGGCGGATCTTCTCGACGGGCATCGGCGCGCCGCCATAGATCAGCCGGCGCAGCGCGCGGTAGTCGTCGCGGGACGTGCCTGGCAGCGCCATCAGCATGTAGATCAGCGTCGGCGGCATGAAGGACACCGTGCCGCGCCGGTCGCGAAACGCGGCGCGGACCGCCTCGGCACCGCTGCCGTCCAGGATCACGTGGCAGCCGCCTTGCGCGAGGATCGGCAGCACATAGGTCGAGGTGCCGTGCGTGATCGGGGCCGCCATCACGTAGCGATCGTCGGCATCGAAGCCCCACGCATGGATCTGGTTGACGATATTGGCCGTCCACGCGCGGTAGGGCTGCATCACGCCCTTTGGCGCGCCGGTGGTGCCGCCGGTGAACTTGATGGCCTGGGTGGCATCGCGATCGAGGTCGGGATAAAGATCGAGACGGGGCCGCGCCGCGTCGGCATGACGGGCGATGAGCGCCGGCAATGCGTCGCAGCCGTCCTCCGCGACGTCCGTGAAGATCCGCACGCCCGGCGCGCCGTCGAGCAGCGCGATGCAGCCGCTGTCCAGCACCAGAATGCTCGGCTCGGTCGCATCGACAATGCGGCGCAGCTCCGGTCGCGTGCTCTTCGGGTTCAGCGGCACCCAGACCTTGCCGCTGGCCAGCACCGCGAGCAGCGCAACCAGATGCACGGTGGAATTGCCGGCGCAGATGCCGACGCGGCTCTGCGGCGAGGCATCGAGCGCCAGCAGGCCGGCCGCCGCCGCGGCGACGCGCGCCGCCAATTCGCGATAGGTCAGGCAGCCGTCCGGCGCGTCGATGGCGATGTTGTCGGGCCAGCGCTCCGCGGCCCGCCAGAACAGATCGATCGGAAACATGGGGCTCCTCAGTTCACACGGGCGCCGGACTGCTTGACGACATCGTGCCAGCGCTTGATCTCGGACATCATGAAGATGCGCATCTGCTCCGGCGTGCCCGGTTGCGGATTGGCGGCGAGATCCTGCATGCGCTGGCGCACGTCGGGCGCGGCCAGCGCCTTGTTCAGCGCGGCGTTGAGCCGGTCCACCACGGGTTTCGGCGTACCGGCGGGCGCCGCGATCGCGAACCACGACTGCACGTCGAAACCGGGGTAGCCCGACTCGGCCACGGTCGGCACATCGGGCAGCAACGGAAGACGCTGCGGGCTGGTCACCGCGATGGCGCGCAAGCGGCCGGCCTTGACGTGCGGCATCGCGGACGGCGTGTTGTCGAACATCGATTGCACCTGCCCGCCCAGCAGGTCGGTGACCGCCGGCGCGCTGCCGCGATAGGGGACGTGCAGCATATTGATGCCGCTGCGCATCCGGAAGATTTCGCCGGACAGATGGATCGACGAGCCGCTGCCCGAGGAGGCGAACGTGATACCCGACGAAGATTCCTTCGCAAAGCGCAGGTAGTCGGCTACGTTCTTGACCGGCAGGCTCGGATTGACGACCAGCACGTTCGGAATCTTCGCGATCATGCCGACCGGCTCGAAGTCCTTGGCCGGGTCGTAGCCGAGCTTGTCGTAGAGCGAGGCATTGATCGTGTTGGCGATCGTATAGACGTACAGCGTGTAGCCATCGGGCTCGGCCTTGGCGACCACCTCGGCGCCGACATTGCTGTTGGCGCCGGCACGGTTCTCGACGACCACTGGCTTGCCAAGCTCGTCGCCGAGCTTCATGGCGACCAGGCGCGCCAGCACGTCGGTCGCGCCGCCCGCGGCATAGCCGACGACGAGCCGCAGCGGCTTGCTGGGCCAAGGCTGCTGGGCATGGACAGAAGGGGGAATTCCGCCAGCCAGCACGGCAAGCGAAAGGGCAAGGGCACAGCCGAACAGGCGCCGACGCGGCGCGTTCCGTACGTTCATGATGGGTGTCTCCTGGGTCGATAGCCTTGCCGGGGCGAGCCCTCTTGTGGTGTTGGGGCATACTGCGGACTGGTATCCCGGCACGGAAATTCTTCCCGATGACCTCTCGCCTTGCGAATCGAAACGTCCGGCAGGCGGACGTTTCAACGACCGCTCCGGAAGAGGGCGCGCGTGCGCTGCGGCGCGGCCTGACGCTGCTCGACGCGATTCTCGCGGGCGGCAGGGACAGCTTGCGCGTCGTCGATCTATGCAGGGCGGCGGGGCTCGAGCGCCCGACCGTCTATCGGCTGCTGGCGACGCTGATCGAATGCGGCTACGTCGCTCAGCGCGGCCGCTTTCGCTATGTCAGCGGGCCGAGGCTCGCGGCGATGCCGCAGCGCGACGGCTCGACCGAACTGGCGGAGAAGCTGCGGCCGGTGCTGGCGCGGGTCAGCGGAGCGTGCGGAGATGCGGCCTTCGCAATCGTGCGCGATGGTTCGCTGTCGCGCTGCATCGCGCGCCATGTCGGCACGCATCCGGTGCAGGTGCTGGTGATCCAGGTCGGTACGCGTCAGCCGCTCGGCGTTGGCGCGGCCGGGCTGGCGCTGCTGTCCGCGCTGCCGGATGAAGCGGTGGGGGAAATCATCGAAGGCAATGCCGACACGCTGGCTCAGTACGGCGGCATGACGCCCGAGCGGATGCGCATCCTGATTCGGGCCACGCGCGAACGCGGGTGGTCAGTGATCGGCAATCACGCCACGCGCGGCGCCCTCGCGGTCGGCATGGCCGTGCACAACCGCGACGGCGAACCGGTGGCCGGCATCAGCGTCGCCAGCACGCTGGCGCGGATGCCGCGCGATCGCCAGCAATTGATCGCGCGGTTGATGCGAGAGGCGGTGGGGGCGTTGCTGCCGAAGGGGCTATAGAAGGGTCACGAGGCGCTGTGGCTCGTCTGCTAAGCCAGCGCCGCGATAGCCATCCCGATGCCGACGAGGGCCAGCATACCGACGGCTGCCACCAGTTCGAACTCGTACCATGCCTCGCGCCGCATCGGGGAGACCGGATACCGGCCCAGCGTCACGATCTTCAGTACGAGCCAGCCCGGCCAGTAGAGGAAGAACTGGAACAGCGCATACATCGCGAAGCGCGCCACGACCCCGATGACAGATTCCATTCGCCATGCCCCGCTTGATGGTGGAATGGCAGCATTCTAAGCGGGGCAATCGGTGCGTCAAGCCGCGATCAAGCTGCGATCAAGCCGCGGTATAGGCCGTCTTCACCGTCGTATAGAACTCCTGCGCATACCGTCCCTGTTCGCGCGGACCGTAGCTCGATCCTTTGCGTCCACCGAACGGCACGTGGAAATCCACGCCGGCGGTTGGCGCATTGACCATCACCATGCCAGCCTGCGCGTGGCGCTTGAAATGCGTGGCCAGCTTCAGCGACGTGGTGCAGATGCCGGCGGACAGGCCGAACTCGGTATCGTTGGCGAGCGCCAGCGCTTGCTCGTAGTCGCGTGCCGCGATCACGGCGGCCACCGGCCCGAAGATCTCCTCCCGCGCGATCCGCATGTCGTTGCTGCAATCGACGAACAGTGCCGGGCTCAGGTAGAAGCCGTCCTTGCCGAGCGACAGCCGTTCTCCGCCGCATGCCAGTCGAGCGCCTTCGGCCTTGCCGATGGCGATATAGCGCTCGTCCTGTTCAAGCTGCCGCGCATCGACCACCGGGCCGATCTGCGTGCGCGCATCGCGGGCATCGCCGACTACCAGCGCCGCGGTCCGCTCGGCGAGCCGGGCAACGAAGCGGTCGTGGATGCCATGCGTGACGATGATGCGGCTCGACGCAGTGCAGCGCTGGCCGGTCGAATAGAACGAGCCTTGCAGCGCGACCTCGACCGCGAGTTCGAGGTCGGCATCGTCGGTGACCACCAGCGGATTCTTGCCGCCCATCTCCAGCTGGAATTTCGCCAGGCGCTGGCAGGCCTGCGCGGCGATGTTGCGTCCCGTGGCCACCGAGCCGGTGAAGCTGATCGCATCGATCTGCGGATGTTCGACCATCCGCTGGCCGACATCGCGTCCGCGGCCGAGCACCAGATTGAAGGCGCCGGCCGGCAGGCCCGAGCGGCTCAGGATCTCCGCCAGCGCCCAGCTCGAACCCGGCACCAGTTCCGCCGGCTTGAACACCACGCAATTGCCGTAGGCCAGCGCCGGGGCGATCTTCCACGCGGGAATCGCGATCGGAAAGTTCCACGGTGCGATCAACGCGACTACGCCGATCGGCTCGCGCGTGATTTCGACGCCGATGCCGGGGCGCACCGAGGGCAGCAGCTCGCCCGCGGTACGCAGCGCCTCGCCGGCGAAGAACTTGAAGATCTGGGCGGCACGCACCACCTCGCCGATCGCCTCGGGCAGCGTCTTGCCTTCCTCGCGCGCCAGCAGATCGCCCAGCTCGGCGCGGCGCTGCAGCAGCTCGTTGCCGACGAAATCGAGTACATCGAAGCGCTGCTGCGGCGTCGACAGCGACCACTTGCCGAAGGCCTGCCGCGCGGCGGCCACCGCCCGGTCGACGAGGGCGGCGTCGCCTTGCGCATAGTGGTCGATGATGTCCGACAGGTCGGACGGATTGACGTTGGCGGTGCTGTCGGGGCCGGCGACCCATTCGCCGGCGATGTAGTGCGATTTCACGGTGGCTTCCTTGTTCAACGGGTCGGCGCTGCGGCGTTGATGTCGGCCCCTTGCAGGGGGGCAAGCGGCTTGCGAAGACGCCGGGTTCCCGCCTGCGCGGGAACCGCGGCGATCATTCCTTCTCGATGCCGGCGGTGCGGATGATGCGGCCCCAGCGATCGAGTTCGGCCAGCTGGAAGCGGCCGAGCTCCTCGGGGCTCGACAGCGAGATTTCCTGGCCGCTCTGCTCGACCACCTGCCGCACGCTGGGCGTGGCCAGCGCGCGATGGACCAGCTCGCTCAGGCGCTGCACGACCGGCTGCGGCGTATTGGCGGGTGCGTACAGCGCGTTCCAATAGCCGGCCTCATAGCCCGGCAGCGTGTCCGCGATGGTCGGCACATTGGGCACCAGGGCCGAGCGCTTCGGACCGCTGAAGCCGAGCACGCGCAGCTTGCCCGAACGCACCTGCGGCAGGCTGGCAGGCAGGTCGACAATCATCAGGTCGGTCTGGCCGGCCACGAGGTCCACCACCGCCGGCGGATTGGCCTTGTACGGGACGTGGGTCATCTCGGTGCCGCTCATCTGCTGGAACAGCTCGGCGGCGACGCGTGCCGACGAGCTGCCCGAACCGTAGGTCAGCTTGCCCGGCTCCTTCTTCGCCAGCGCGATCAGTTCGGCGACGCTGTTGGCCTTGACATTCTGATTGACGACCAGCAGCTGGTAGCCCTTGGTCAGCATCGACACCGGCGTGAAGTCCTTGATCGGGTCGTAAGGCAGCTTCTTCAGCAGATGCGGGTTGGCCGCCTGCGTGGTATTGGTCGTGATGAACAGCGTGTAGCCGTCCGGCTTGGCACGCGCCACGGTCTGGGCCGCAATACCGCCCATCGCGCCGGCGCGATTTTCGATCACCACCGCTTGTCCGGTCAGCCGGGTGACTTCATTGCCGAGCGCGCGGGCCAGGCCGTCGGTGGCGCTGCCGGGACTCGAGCCGATCACGATGGTAATGGGGCGAGCGGGATAGGTTTCCGCGAGCGCGCCGCCGGTCAGCGAGGCGAAGGCGCAGAAGGCAAGCAGGGTGCGACGAAATGACATCGTTGGTCTCCAATGAACGTTCTTGTAGTGGGACGAGGCGTCCCGTCAGTGCGCAGCGGGCGGCCGCCCGCGATGAAATCAGCGTGTGAGCCCCCACCCGGACATCAGCTCGTGCAGGCGGCGCTGCTGGGCATCGGTCAGCGGCCATGCCGAGGGTGGCCGTGCGGCGCCGCAGTCGTTGCCCATCAGCTGCAGCGCCGCCTTGACGACCGTGACGTTGGTGCCGTTGTTTTCCTGGGCGCGCAGGTCCTCGAAGGGCAGCATTTCGCCGATCAGGCGCATCGCCAGCGCATGGTCGCCGGCTTCCAGCGCCCGGTGGATCGCCACCGAGCGTTCGGGCATCACGTTGATCAGGCCCGAGGTGAAGCCGCGCGCGCCGACCGCATAAAAGGGCGGCGCCCAGACTTCGGCCAGCCCGCCGACCCAGGCCAGCCCGCGGTCCGCGGTGCGGCGGATTGCTTCGGCCAACACCATCGGCGTAGGGGAGGCCCACTTGACGCCGACGACCTCGGGAATCCGGCACAGCGCTTCGATCGCGGCCAGGCCGATGTTGTCGTTACGCAGATAGAGCACCAGCGGCAGGCCCTGGCCGGCCTCGGCGATCTTCTGGACATAGGCGACCACGCCGCGCGGCGCGACAAAGGGATCGGGCGGCTGATGGACCATCAGCGCATCGGCGCCGGCTTCGCGGGAGGCGCGCGCAAGGGCGCAGGCTTCGTGGATGCTGCGGCCGACGCCGGCCAGCAGCGGCACCCGGCCCGCCACGTATTCGGCGGCGACATGGACCATGCGCACGGCCTCCTGCTCGCGCAGGCCGTAGAACTCGCTGGTATTGCCATTGGCGACCAGCACGTGCACGCCGGCGTTCACGGCCCGGTCGATCACGGCCGAAAGCGGACCGGGCGAGACGGTATCATTCGCGTCGAACGGCGTGACCAGGATTCCGGAAATGCCATTGAGCGCCTCGCGCAGCGCGGAACCTTCGAAAGTCGCCACTTGAACTCCTGATGGAATGGACATGAGAGGCGCTACTGTAGAAAGCCCCCGGTGCTGCCGTCCAATCCAAACTGGCGATTGCCCAATACAAGATTTGAATCGTGTTCCAGCTATCCCATCTGCGCAGCTTCGTGGCCGTCGCGACCGAATTGCATTTCGGCCGGGCCGCTGCCTTGCTGAACATGACGCAGCCGCCGCTGACGCGGCATATCCAGCTGCTCGAACATGAGGTGGGCGTGCAGCTGCTGGACCGCTCCGGCGGCGCGGTGCGCCTGACGCCGGCCGGCGCCATCTTCCTGCGCGAGGCCGAGGACATCCTGCGACGCAGCCAGGCGGCCAAGCTGGCCGCGCGCCGGGCCATGCGTGCCGATGCCGGCAGCGTGTCGATGGGATTCATTCCGGCCGCGAGCTTCGCGCTGCTGCCGCAATTGCTTGGTGCGATCCGGGCCAACTTGCCCGAGGTCCATGTGTCGCTGCGCGAAATGCAGACCGACGCGCAGCTCGAGGCCATCGCCGCAGACCGCATCGAGCTGGGTCTGGTGCGCCCGTTCGCGCCGCGCAGCTTCGTCGAATCCGCGCCGCTGCTGCGCGAGCCGTTCGTGCTGGCCGCGCCGGCCGGGCATCCGCTACTGCAGGCCGAACGCCTGCCGTTGTCCGCGCTCGAAGGCCAGCCCTTCATCGAGTTCTGCCGCTCTGAATCCCGCTATCTGTACGAGATTGTCGCCGGCCGGCTGCGCGCCGAAGGCGTGGCGCCCGACACCGTGCAGACGCTGAGCCATACGCACTCGATCCTGTCGCTGGTCGACGCCGGCATGGGCGTCGCGCTGGTGCCGCAGTCGGCCTGGCGCCTCGGCTACGCCGGGGTGCGCTTCCGGCCGATCGACGATCAGGTCGGGCTGGATGTCGAGCTACATCTGGTCTGGCGGCGTGGCAATCCGCATCGGGTGGCGGCGACGGTGCGGCAAGTCCTGGAGCAAGCGTTCGACACGACGTGATTGCACTCGCCAGCCGGCGCGCGGCGCGCCATCCAAGTCGTTATTGTTCCGGAGATTGAGGAATTATTGCCTCCGTGGCGGCCAATAGGCCGATAGTTCCGGAATATTGGGAACTAATGGGCCGACCAAGGTGGATGACGAGGTCAAAACATGGTCAGAAAACTGCCGTTGCCGGATATCTCCCTGAGCCCGGTCGCTCACGATCTGCAGTCGTTAGGGGCTTTGATTCGCAGCCAACGAGGACGTTGTCAATTGCGGATCGACGATGCGGCCGATTTGCTCAATGTCTCCAAGGACTTGCTTTCTCGTCTGGAGAACGGCAGATCGGTCGGGCTCGACGGCCTGATGAAGGTACTCGATGGTCTGGGAATGAAGTTGCTTGTTGTCCCTAAAGGGGACGCCTTGTTTTTGGAGGACCGCCTCACCGAAAGCTGGAAAGAAGCGTAAGTCCTAGAACACGCCCAGCGCCAGCCCGCTTGCCAATCCTTCCCCAAGTTCCGCGCAGCGCGCGAGGTCCTCGGCACCGATCTGCTTCGGTGCCAGGATGCGCTCCGGCGTCTGCGCATGCGTGCAGACGATCAGACCGGGCGCCACGCAGCGCAGGCGCCAGCCGGTGGCGATCCGGTCGATCTGGCGCAGCGCGTTCTGGCCGTCGCTGCCGGCGCAGATCATCGCGGCGTAGGGGCGGCCATTGACGCGGTCGAGCACCGGGTAATAGCAGCGGTCGAAGAAGTCCTTCATCAGCCCGGACATTGCGGCGAGGTTTTCCGGCGTGGCGAACAGATAGCCGTCGGCGTTCAGCACGTCGCCGGCTTGGGCCTCGGTGGCGCGCAGCAGGCGGACCTCGACGTCCGGCTGCGATCTCGCCGCATTGGCGGCGGCTTCGGCCATCTGCTGCGTACCTCCGGTCATCGTGTGGTAGACGATCAGCAGCGTTTTCATCGGTGCGGGCGTGTGGATATGTGTGCGGACATCCGAGCGGCAAGTGTTCCGGTCCGCAATACGAGGGCAATGTAGCACGCAGTCTCCAGCGTGCCGCGCCGCGCGGACATCAGCGCAACGACGGCGTGCCGGCCGATCCCTCGACGGGAAAGGCCGATTGCGCGACCTGGCGGAAGTGCCGTCCCGTCGGCGTCTCGGTGTCGTCGCAATAGGCCAGCGCCAGTCCGATCGACGCGGCCTCCGGCATGTCGTCGACCGGGATGCACGCAAGGCGCTCGTTGGCGAAGCGATGCATGATCGATGGCACCAGCGCAATGCCGAGGCCGCTTTCCACCAGCGCCATCACGGTCTGGATCTGCGTCGCGATCTGCGTGATGCGGGGCTGGAAGCCGCCCAGCTGGCAGGCTGTCATCGCGGCCGCGTGCAGGCCGGAGGCCTCCTCGCGGGCGTACATCACGAAGCGTTCGCCGGCCAGCTCGGACAGGTTCAGCGATCGGTGCCCGGCCAGCGGATGATGGCGCGGCAGCGCGGCGACAAAGCGGTCGTGCTCAAGCGGAGCGAGCGTGATCCTGCCGGCCTGCAGCAGCGGAATGCTCACCAGGCCGACATCCAGCGCCCCGTCTTCGAGCTGTTTGACGATCGACGCCGAGGTGGCCTCCTTCAGTGTCAGCTCCACCGCCGGATACTCGGCCCGAAAGCGCGACACCAGTTGCGGCAGCAGGTGATAGGTCGTGGAGCCGACGAAACCGATCCGCAGCGTTCCACCCATGCCGCTGGCCGCGGCGTGCGCGGCCTCGCGGAAATGGCCGGCATGGAACAGGATGCGCCGCGCCTCGGCGAGCGCCGCGTGGCCGCTCGGCGTCAGCGTGACACCGCGCGTCTCGCGCACGAACAACTGCGTTTCCAGTTCCTGTTCCAGTTTCTGGATCGAAACGGTCAGCGCAGGCTGTGCGATATGCAGCCGTTCGGCGGCGCGGCGAAAGTTCAGCGTTTCCGCGAGAACGACAAAATGCCGGATACGTCGGAAATCCATGGGGCAGGGCGGCGCGCGGGCAGTGGCGAAGCCCACATCTTACCGATGGCCGACGCCGCGCCCGCCGGTCAGCCTTGGGACGCCGGTTTCCGTTTCTCGAGGAAGGCCGTCACCGCGCGCCGATGGTCCTCGGTCTGGTGGCACATTGCCTGGAAGGTCGCCGACATCTCGAGCAGCGTGTCGAGCCGCGTGTGCATGCCTTCGCGCAACAGCCGTTTGGCGAGCCGCACGGCTTGCGGCGGATTGGCGGCGATCGCCTCGGCCAATCGCATCGCTGTCGGCAGCAGCCGATCGGCGGGCACCACCTGGGACACCAGGTTCCATTCCAGCGCCCGTGCGGCATCGATCGGCAGGCCGGTGAAGATCATTTCAGCGGCGCGCGACAGGCCGATGACGCGCGGCAGCAGCCAGGCGCCGCCGTCGCCCGGAATGATGCCCAGCCGCACGAAGCTCTCGGCGAACTGCGCGCTCTCGGACGCAATGCGCAGATCGCACATGCAGGCGAGGTCGAGGCCCGCGCCCATCGCGGGCCCGTTGACCGCGGCGATCACCGGGACCTCCAGATGGAACAGCGCCAGCGGCAGCCGCTGGATGCCGCGGCGGTAGTCGCGCCGGATCTCCATGCCGGGCACCGTGCCCGACGCCTGGCGCTCCATGTCGCGGATATCGCCGCCGGTCGAGAACACGGTGCCGGCGCCGGTCAGGATCACCGCACGTACCGAGTCGTCGCCGTCGATGCGGTCCACCGCTTCCACCAGCTCCGCCACCGCGGTGTTGCCGGTCAGCGGATTGCGGCGTGCGGGCTCGTTCAAGGTCAGGGTCACGATATGACCTTGTTGCGCGTAGTCCAGGAACTGGCTCATGGTGGTCCTCGTTGGGTGGGTTGGCGACGGCGGCCCGTCGTCGTCGTTGCCGGTGAGTTCTATTGCTTCGGAATGCCGGCGCGCGTCGCCGCATCGGACCATTTGCGGATCTCCGCCAACTGGAAGCGCCGCAGTTCGGCAGCGTTGCCGGTAAAGACATCCCAGTTGGTGCGGGCGAAGAACTCGGCGGTCTCCGGGGCGGCATTGATTTCCAGCAGCAGCTTCTCCAGCTTCTCGACCACCGGGCGAGGCGTCTTCGCGGGTGCGAAGGCGGCGGTCCAGTTGACCATGAAGTAGCCGGGAAACCCGCTTTCCTGCAGCGTAGGCGTATTCGGCTGCGTCGCCAGCCGTTTTTCGCTGGTCACCGCCAGCAGCCGCAGCTTGCCGCCCTGCAGCAGCGGCAGCACGGCGCCGTAGTCGGCGAAGGCGAAATCGACCTGACCTGCGGCAACGTCGGTCAGCGCTGGCGCGGCGCCCTTGTACGGCACGTGGTTGGCCTTGATCTGCGCCTGTTTCAGGAACAGTTCGGTCGCGATCTGATATGAGGCGCTGCCGGCGCCGTAATTGAGCTTGCCCGGATGCTGACGGGCGTGCGCGACCAGTTCCGCGACCGTATGGAACGGCGAGGCCGGATTGACGACCACCGCCATCGCTCCCACGCCGAGCCGAGCGATCGGCGCCAGTTCGCCGACCGGATCGTAGGGTAGCTGGCGAAACATCGCGACATTGGTCGCCACCGGGGAATTGCTTGCGAGCAGCAGCGTGTAACCGTCGGGCTCGGCGCGGGTGACCGTCTGCACCGCGATAAAGCTGTTGCCGCCTGGCCGGTTCTCGACCACCACCGACTGACCGGTCTTTTCCTCGAGCTTGCGCGCCACGTAGCGGGCAGTGGAATCGGTGCCGCTGCCGGGCGGAAACGACACGACGAGGCGGATCGGCTTGTTCGGATAGTCGGCTCGCGCCGGCGCGGCAAGGCTCAGGGAAAGCGCGGCGACGCAGAAGATGGCGGCCAGCAGCCGGCCCGGGCGGGTCATCAGCATGTCTCTCTCCAGTCGGCGCCCCGTCATCGCGAGGCTTGTGCGCAAGGCTAAGAGCGGCGTCGGCAGCCTGTCCAATATGAATTCGGCGCGCGGCGATATACAAAACTTATCGCCGCCCCCGGGGAGTTGGACTCCCTGTCGTCGGCGCGAACGCGGGGACGACGGGGGCGGTTGCTAGCGATAAACGATCGCTATCGATCGATGGCGATTCGATATTGGACGCATTGCGTTTGCCCTCACTACGCTTGCCCCAATCGCAGCCACAGGAGACCACTGGTGAAAGGCGCATTGGCACATATCAAGGTTCTCGACCTGACCCGCATCCTGGCCGGCCCATGGGCGACGCAGAACCTGGCCGACATGGGCGCCGAAGTCATCAAGGTCGAACGTCCGCGCGTCGGCGACGATACCCGTGCCTGGGGCCCGCCGTTCCTGAAAGACGCGCAAGGCCGCGAAACCGCCGATTCCTCATACTTCCTCAGCGCCAATCGCGGCAAGAAGTCCATCACCGTCGATCTGGCGGTGCCGGAGGGGCAGCAGATCATCCGCGCGCTGGCGCGAGAGGCGGATGTCGTCGTCGAGAACTACAAGGTCGGCACGCTGGCGCGCTACGGCCTCGGCTACGACGATCTGCGCGCGCTCAATCCGCGGCTGGTCTACTGCTCGATCACCGGCTTCGGCCAGTCCGGTCCCTATGCCGCGCTGCCGGGCTACGACTTCGTGTTCCAGGGCATGGGCGGGCTGATGAGCATCACCGGCCTGCCGGACGGCGAGCCAGGTGGCGGGCCGATCAAGTCGGGCATCGCGATCACCGACCTGCTGACGGGCATGTACGCGAGCACCGCGATCCTGGCGGCGCTCGAGCATCGCAATGTCAGCGGCGAAGGGCAATACATCGACATGGCGCTGCTGGACTGCGTGGTGACCATCAATTCCTACCAGGCGATCAATTACTTCCTGTCCGGCAAGATCCCGCAGCGGATGGGCAATGCGCACTCGAACATGGTGCCCTACCAGGTGTTCCGCTGCCGCGAAGGGGACGTCATCGTCGCGGTGGGCAACGACGCGCAATACGCCGCGCTGTGCGAGGTGATCGGCCGTCCCGAACTGGCCACCGACCCCCGCTTCACCTCCGCCGGCCAACGCAACCGCAACCGCCAGGCGCTGATCCCGCAGATCGCCGAAGCGATGCTGGCGCGCACGATGACCGAGTGGGTCGAGCGCATGGAAGCGGCCAACGTGCCGTGCGGGCCCATCTACGACATGCAGCAGGTGTTCGAAGACGAGCAGGTGCGCCATCGCGGCATGCAGCTGTCGTTGCCCCATGGCGCGGGCGTGCAGGCGCCGGGACTTGCCAATCCGATCCGGCTGTCGGCCACGCCGATCCGGTACGAGCGCGCCGCGCCGACGCTGGGAGAACACACCGAGACGGTGCTGCGCGACAGGCTCGGCTTCGACGAGGCCCGGATCGATGCGTTGCGTGCCAAGGGCGTGATTTGACGCCGGTAGCTGGCCGGCGCACCCAACATGGAATGGAGTCGCCCATGCAGACCATCGCCTCGCTGGAGCAGTTACGTGCGGCGGTTGGCGCGCCTGCTGCCGTCAGCGGGAATTTTCCGCTGGATCAGTGCAGCATCGATGCGTTCGCCGACCTGCCGGCGATGGTGGCGACCGGGCTGATCCAGATGCGGTACTGACGCCGTTCCACGTGCGAGCCGCGGAAACGACCATGAACAGACCGAACATCGACCGCATCGGAGCCGATCGCAGTGTCCAGTCTTCTCGATAACTTCGTCCGTGCGGAACTGCCGCCCGAGGCAGAGTCCTTCCGTGCCGAAGTCAAGCGCTTTCTTGCCGCGCAACTGCCCGACGCGCCGGCCGATCGCCGTGCGCGCTCATGGATGGGCTTCGATGCGGACTTCAGCCGCCGGCTGGCGGCGCGTGGATGGGTCGGCATCACGCTGCCGCCGGAATACGGTGGCGCCGGGCTCGATCCGTTTCGACGTTTCGTGCTGGTCGAAGAACTGCTGGCCGCCGGCGCACCGGTCGCCGCGCATTGGATTGCCGATCGCCAGAGCGGGCCGTTGATCCTGCGCTACGGTTCCGAGACGCAGAAGCGCCGCCATCTGCCGGCCATCTGCCGCGGCGAGAGCTTCTTCTGCATCGGCATGAGCGAACCCAACTCCGGCTCCGACCTGGCCAGCGTGCGCAGCCGGGCAAGCCGCGTTGGCGATGGATGGGTGCTGAATGGCCGGAAGATCTGGACCACCAATGCTCCGCACTGCCGGTACATGATCGCGCTGGTGCGGACCTCTGGCGTGCCCGAGGACAAGCAGAAGGGGTTGTCGCAGTTCATCGTCGACCTGTCGTTGCCGGGCGTCACCGTGCGCCCGATCGAGGATCTGACCGGCGACGCGCATTTTGCCGAGGTCGTATTCGACGATGTTCAGCTGGACGACGACGCGCTGATCGGCAACGAAGGCAGCGGCTGGGAGCAGGTCAATGCCGAACTGGCGTTCGAGCGCAGCGGCCCCGAGCGGATCTACTCGAGCGTGGTGCTGCTGGATCTGTGGGTTGCGCGCCTGCGCCGCGATGGCGCCACGCCGGAACAGCAGGCGCTGCTGGGCCGATTCTGCGCGCAACTGGCCACGCTGCGGCAGATGTCGATCGCGGTGACCGCCAGGCTGGCGGCCGGACAGAGCCCGGTAGCCGAGGCGGCGTTGGTCAAGGACCTGGGCACGACGCTGGAGCAGCAGATTCCCGCCGCGCTCGAGGCCGTCATTGCCGGCGATCCGCGCACCGTTGCCGATGCGGACCTGTATCGCACCGTCAGCTATCTGAGCCAGATCTCGCCGACTTTCTCGTTGCGGGGCGGCACCCGTGAAATCCTGCGCGGCATGATCGCCCGCAGCCTGGGACTGCGCTAGGCACGCGGCGGCAAGCGCAAGGGGAGAGCACCATGTTCGTCGAAGCGATCGAATCGATCCTGCAGGATGCCTGCACGCCTGCGGCGGTTCGGGCCATCGAGGGCGGCGCCGACCCGAGGGGGCTGTGGGCCACCATCGAGGATGCCGGCTTTCTGGAACTGCTCGTGCCCGAGCGGAGCGGCGGTGCGGGCTTGACGCTGTCCGAACTCGCACCGGTGCTGATCGCCATGGGACGCCAGCCGCTACCGGTGCCGCTGGCGCAGTCGGTGGCCGCACGGGCGCTGCTGCGCCGGGCCAGGCTGGGGGTCCCGAACGGGATGATCACGCTGGCCCAGGCCGGCATGCGCGAAGCCGATGGCGGCGTGGTCTGCCCCGTGACGCCATACGGGGCGATCGCGGACCACGTGGTGCTGGGCCTCGACGGCAAGGTGCTGTTGCTCGATGCGGGCGCCGCCAGCCGCGTTGCCACCGGCGTGCACCGCGACCAGGCCGCGACGCTGCGCTGGCCGGCGCAGGCGGTGCCCGAGCCCGTGGCGGCGCCCGGCGCCGACGTCGGCGCATGGGGCGCGGCGCTGCATGCCGCGCTGATCGCTGGCGCCGCGCGTCGTGTGTTCGATCTGACGCTGCAGTATTGCAATGACCGGACCCAGTTCGGCCGGGCGATCGGGAAATTCCAGGCCGTGCAGCACCAGCTCAGCGTGATGGCCGAACTGGTCGCCGCCTGCCATATCGCCGCGCAGATCGGGCTCTCTGGCGATGGCGACCAGCCGGACCGCATCCCCGCCGCGATTGCGAAGTCTCGTACCAGCCAGGCAGCGGCCGCCATTGCCGCCACCGCTCACGCGTTGCACGGCGCGATCGGCATTACCGAGGAATACGATCTGCAGTTGCTGACGCGACGCCTGCATCAATGGCGCATGGCCCACGGTTCCGAGGCGTTCTGGCAGCCGGTGGTTGGCGCGGCCTGCCTGGCGTCCGCGCATGCCACGGTCGACTTCATTCGCGCGGTGACGGACAGCCGCGCACCTTGACGCGCCGGCCGCCGGCTGTCCGCACACTGCCGCAACTCACGCCGTCTCGAACAGCTTCTCGTGCGTGCGCGACCGGGCCGCATGGTCGGGCAGGGCCCGGTACCCCGCCGCGAACACCAGCCGGCCGGCCGACCACGTATGCGTGACCATCGGTTGCCCGGCCACAGGCGCGACCGCGATCACGTCCGCGCGCAATCCCGGTGCCAGTCGGCCGCGATCGTGCAACAGGCAGGCGTCCGCCGGATTGGCGGTGACCAGCGCGGCCGCCTCGTTCAGCGGCAAGTCGGCCAGGCGCGCCGCGGCAAACGCGGCGGCGATCAGCGTCGACGGCTGGTAGTCCGAACAGAGGATATGGCCGACCCCCGCCTGGATCGCGTCGATCGCGCGCATCGATCCGCTCTGGCTGCGCCCGCGCAGCACGTTCGGCGCGCCGAGGATCGTCGGTAGCGCGTGGGCGGCGGCCGCCTGCGCGGTGTCGAGGTTGATCGGAAACTCGCTCATGCGCACGCCGAGGGCCTGCATCGCGGCAATGCGCTGCGGGGAATCGTCGTCATGGCTGGCGGTCGGCACGCCGACTTCGTGCGCGCGGGACAGCAGCCGGCGGACCCGCTCGTGCGCACCGTCGCGCTGCTCGGCCTTCTTCGCGGCGGCGTCCGCCGCTTCCTCGCGGCTCATGCCATGGTTGCCGACCATGTAGGCAAGGTACGCGTCGAGCGTCTTGAACTGGCCCTGTCCCGGCGAATGGTCCATCACCGACAGCAGGTCGACCACGCCCTCGAGCATCAGCATCTCGAGCACCGGCACCGCGGCAGCGTCGGTCACTTCGTAGCGGCAATGGATTCGGTTGTCGACCAGGCTGTGGTCGCGGTACGCCGCCACGGTGCGCACCAGTTCGGCCGCCGTGTCGTTGTTGCGTACGCCGAACTGGTTATTGGCGAAGGACAGCGCATGGTAGGGCGTGGTGATGCCGGCCGCCGCGTTGCGCCGATCGACCTGTGCCACGGCGAAATCCATCGGGAACAGCACGTTGGCACGCGGTTCGACCTCTTTCTCGATCGCGTCGCAATGGACGTCGATCAGGCCGGGCATCACCGTGTGTCCGCGCAGCGCCACGACGCTGGCCAGCGCGGGCAGCGTGGATGGGTCGGGCTCGATGGCGGCGATGCGTCCATCCTCGATCAGCAGCGCGCTGTCTTGCAGCACGCGGTCGGGCAGTACCAGGGTGACGTGCGTCAGGTAAGTGGCGGACATGTCCGGCTCCGTGTCGGTTCAGGCTGGTGCGGGGTAGCGTGCACGTAGGGTGCGGATAGGGGCGGCCGGGACGCGCATCACGCGGCCGCGGTCGCCGGATGCAACGGCAGCAGGCGCGTGGCGACCGCATCGCGGACCGCCTCGTCGTGAAAGATGCCGATCAGGCAGCGGCCCTCGGCCAGCGCCTCGCGGATCAGTTCGACCACCACGGTACGGTTATCGGCGTCGAGCGAGGCGGTGGGCTCGTCCAGCAGCAGGATCGGGTGGCCGCCGATCAGCCCGCGCGCGATATTGACGCGCTGCTGTTCGCCGCCCGAGAACGTTGCCGGCGGCAGCTCCCACAGCCGGCGCGGCAGGTTCAGCCGTTGCAGCAGCGCCGCGGCGCGCGCGCGGGCCTCGTTGCGGTCGATGCCGCGCTGCTGCAGCGGCTCGGCCACGACGTCGAGCGCGCCCACGCGCGGAATCGCGCGCAGGAACTGGCTGACATAGCCGATCACGTCGCGGCGCAGCTTCAGCACGCGTTGCTCGGGTGCATCGGTCAAAAGGACCCAGGGCTCGCCTTCGGCACTGGTATCGCGAAGCCGGATGCTGCCTTCGGTGGCCAGATAGTTGCCGTACAGGCATCGCAGCAACGTGCTCTTGCCGGTGCCGGACCTGCCCGACAGCACCAGGCATTCGCCGCGCGCCGCGTCGAAATCGATCGCCTGCAGCACCGGCAGCCGGATGCCGCCCTGGTTGTGCAAGGTAAACATCTTGCCGAGGCCGCGGACCTCGATCAGCGTCTGTGCGTGCTCGGCCTGCCGTGCTTGATTCATGGTTCAACCCTGCAGAATGGAAGAGACCAGCAGCTGCGTATAGGGATGCTGCGGGTCGTCGAGAATCTGATCGGTCAGGCCTTGCTCGACCACGCGGCCGCCCTGCATCACCAGCGTGCGGTGGGCGAGCAGCCGGGCGACGGCGAGGTCGTGCGTGACGAGGATGGCGGCCAGGTCGAGGTCCGATACCAGCCGGCGCAGCAGGTCGAGCAGGCGCGCCTGAACCGAGACGTCGAGCGATGCGGTGGGCTCGTCCATGAAGACCAGGCGTGGATGCGTGACCAGGTTGCGGGCGATCTGCAGCCGCTGCTGCATGCCGCCGGAGAAGGCGTGCGGGGTGTCGTCCAGCCGCGCGAGGTCGATTTCCATTTTCTCCAGCCAGGCCCCGGCGATCTCGCGCAGCTCGCCATAGTGGCGCTGTCCGACTGCCATCAGCCGCTCGGCGATATTGGCGCCGGCGCTGACCTGCATGCGCAGGCCGTCGCGCGCGTGCTGGTGGACGAAGCCCCAGTCGGTGCGGGCGAGCAGACGCAGGCGCGCGCTCGACAGGGTCGCCAGATCGGTCAGCCCGGACTCCCGCATGTCGTAGCGGACGCTGCCGCGCTGGGCCGGCGCCTGCATCGACAGCGCCTGCAGCAAGGTGCTCTTGCCCGAGCCGGATTCGCCGACGATGCACAGCACTTCGCCGGGATACAGGTCGAAGCTGACGTCATGGCAGCCATGGACGCCGTCCCACGTGCGCGTCAGCCCGCGCACCGACAGCAAGGGCGTCGCGCTCATCGCACACCTCCGGCGGCCGAATCCGTGGGCTCGGCGGCCTGTCGGGCCTGCCGATCGGCGCAGTACTCGGTGTCCGAGCAGACGAACATGCGCGTACCGGCATCGTCGGTGATGATCTCGACCAGATAGCTGTCGGTGGCGCCGCACTGGGCGCAACAGCTGGACCACTTCTCGACCGTGAACGGATGATCGGCGAAGTCGAGGCTCTTGACCGAGGTGTACGGCGGCACCGCGTAGACGCGCTTCTCGCGGCCCGCGCCGAACAGCATCAGCGCCGGATTGCGGTCAAGTTTCGGGTTGTCGAACTTCGGGATCGGCGAAGGCCGCATCATGTAGCGCTGGTTGACAATGACCGGGTAGTCGTAGGTTGTCGCGATATGGCCGTGGCGTGCGATGTCTTCATAGAGCTTGACGTGCATCGCACCGTATTCCGCCAGCGCATGCATCGTGCGTGTCTCCGTTTCGCTGGGCTCGAGCCAGCGCAGCGGCTCGGGGATCGGCACCTGGAACACGATGGTCTGGCCTTCGCGCAGCGGTGTTTCAGGGATGCGATGGCGGGTCTGGATGATGCTTGCCTCGGCGGTGCGTTCCGTGGTGCGTACGCCGGTCACCCTGCCGAAGAAGCGGCGGATGTTGATGGCGTTGGTGGTGTCGTCCGAACCCTGGTCGATGACCTTGAGTACGTCGCGCCGGCCGATGATGGCCGCGGTGACCTGGATGCCGCCGGTGCCCCAGCCATAGGGCAGCGGCATCTCGCGGCTGCCGAACGGGACCTGGTAGCCGGGAATCGCCACCGCCTTCAGCAGGGCCCGGCGCAGCATGCGCTTGGTCGATTCGTCGAGATAGCCGAAGTTGTAGTGGGCGTCCGGCGTGGGGCTTTCCACGACGGGAGGGGCAATGGCGGCGGTCATGCGACGCTCTCCTCGTGGGGCTGGCCTTGTTGCGCAGTTTCGCTGTGTTGGGGAGCGGGGGCAGACGCGGCGACCGTTGGGGCTTCGGAGCCCGGCGCCGCCGTCTGGCGCTGCGCGCGCAGCCGGCGCAGCAGTTCGAGATTGGTCTGGAAGTCCACGTAGTGCGGCAGCTTCAGATGCTGGACGAAGCCCGAGGCCTCGACGTTGTCGCTGTGATACAGCATGAATTCGATGTCGTTGGCCGGATTGTCGGCGGCCTCGCCGAGTTCCTCGGCGCGCATCGCCCGATCGACCAACGCCATCGACATCGCCTTGCGCTCGTTGTAGCCGAACACCAGGCCATAGCCGCGGGTGAAGCAGGGCGCTTCCTCGGCATTGCCGGCGAAGTCGTTGATCATCTGGCACTCGGTCAGCTCGATCTCGCCGATCGTCACGGCAAAGCCCAGCTCTTCGACGAACAGTTCAACCTCTGCGAGGCCGTAGCGTATCTCCGCCGCGAACGGATGCGAATTGCCGTATCCGCGTTGCGTCGAATAGCCCATCGACAGCAGGAAGCCTTCGTCGGCTCGGGCCAGATTCTGCAGCCTCGCCGCACGCGCGGCCGGGAAGGTCAACGGCTCGCGGGTCAGGTCGGTCGGCGCGGGATCGCCAGGCGGAATGGGCTCGGCCTCGACCAGCGCTTCGGCTTGCAGCAGATCGGTCACGCGCGGCATCGCCTCGGCCTCGCCGCCCGTTTCCTTGTACGTCGCCGCGACCGCATGGGCAACGCCTTCTGCCTCGAGCGAGAAGTCGAGCAGCCGCTGCGTATAGTCGTACGTCGGCCCCAGGACCTGCCCGCCCGGCACATCCTTGAAGGTCGACGAAATCCGCCGGCGCAGCCGCATGGCGCCGGTATCGAGCGGTACCGTATAGCCGAAGCGCGCCAGCGTGGTGCGATAGGCCCGCAGCAGGAATACCGCCTCGATCTGGTCGCCGGCGGCCTGCTTCAATGCCAGCGCGGCGAGATGCGGGTCGTACAGCGAGCCCTCGGCCATCACGCGGGAGACGGCGAGCGGCATCTGTTCGCGGATCTGGGCCAGCGTCAGTTCCGGCACCGAAGGATCGCCGCGTCGATACGCGTCCACCATGCGGTACGAATTGAGGATGGCGCGTTCTCCGCCCTTGACTGCGACGTACATGTCAGTCCTCCACCAGTGTGGTGCGCGGCAGCGCGCAAATCCGATCGCCGGCGGTCAGCAACAGGTCCACGCCCAGCGGAAAGCCGGCATGGTTGGCTTGCCATTGCCGGCGGAAGTCGTCCGGCAGGCCGCCGACGCGCAGCGTGCGGGTGGTCTCGATGCCCGGACCGCGCAGCGTCAGCGTGCCACCTTCGTCGAGCGAAGCCACCTCGACGATCAGCGTGGCCGAGCGGTCCGGAAAGGCGGGATCGCCCTGCGCGCAGCGGCGCAGCGCCGGCATGTCATGACCGGCCGGCACGCAGACGAATTGCGCGGACGCCAGCTCTTCAACCAGCGGGCACCCGCAGTGAAACCGCAGGAAGCCGCCGATCGATGCGGCGACGTCGGCCGGCAGCCAGACCGGCGTGTCCGGATCGGCCAGCGTCAGCAGCAGCGCCGTCATCGCCGGCGACAGGCCGTCGGGCACGCCGCAATCGGCGTTCAGCGTCTCGATGCGGCCCGGATGCGAGATCGCTTGCAACGTCGCGCGAAAGACCTGTTGAGCGTCGTCGACAGGATTGTCGAAACCGGGCAGCAGCGACGCGGTGGTCTGGCCGGACATCGTATGCAGGGTCGGCATCTCAGTCCTCTCCGCGGGCCATCGTGAAGAACTCGACGCGGGTCTGCGCGGCAGTGGCGGCTTCCGTCGCGGCGCGCTCTGCCAGCGCGCTGGCCAGAGGCTCGACCACGATCTGCTGTACACGGGCATGCCATTCTGGCCGCTGCAGCAGTGCGTCGAGCACGGCCGCCTGTTCGACATGGCGCGGGCAGCGGCCCATTGCATAGGCCACGCCGGCGACCGCTGGCTCTTCGGTGGACGCCGGGCTGGCCTCGAGTACCACCGCGCAACGCGTCACGGTGATTTCGCCGAGGTTGAACTGCGCGCCAGTGCCCCCGGTACGCCCGCGCACCATCGCCATGCCGGATTCCGGCTTGCGCAGCAGCCGGTATGCCGGCAAGGGGCCGTGCTGTGCCAACTGCCGGTAGGCGCCGTCCAGCGCGTCGGTGTCCGCCAGCGCCAGAATCCGCAGCCATGCGGCCCGGGAAGCGTCGGCGGTATCGCTGATCTGGCCGCTTTCGCCGATCTTGCCTGTCATCGTCATCCCTATACGTCTATACGTTTAGATGTGAGCTGCAACAACACGGCGCTACTAGACCACGGCGGGATGACCGTTTGATGACAAGCCCGGATCGTGATCGGACACCGCGCACGCAGGCATGCGGCTCGGGCACAATCGCACGATGCGATGGCCGCCGAATGACAGCGGTCCATGACCAGGAGAACAACAACGATGTCGGAACGAGAAGTCGAACGGGGCTCGGGCGTCGCGGTGTGGCGCCAGATCGGGGAGGCGCTGGCCGATGACATCCGCAAGAAGCTGTACGGGCCGGGCGAGCAGCTGCCGCCCGAGTCGGAGCTGGCCATGCGGTTTGCGGTCAATCGCCATACGGTGCGACGTGCCATGAGCGAGCTCGAGCAGAGCGGTCTGGTACGGATCGAGCAGGGGCGCGGCACCTTCGTGCAGGAGCATGCGATCGACTATGCGATCGCGCGGCGTACCCGCTTCTCGCAAAACCTCGCCGCGCAGGGCATGCGCGGCCATACCGAAGTGGTCGGCAGCCAGGTAAGCCGTCTGCCCGAGGTCGCCCGGCATCTTGGCCTGGCGCGCACGGCGCCGGTGCTGCATGTGCAGATGGTGGGCAAGGCCGAGGGCCGTCCGATCGATGTGGCGGAGCACTATTTCGATTACGAGCGCTTCCCGCAGCTGGCGGACCTGCTGCGCGACCAGCGCTCGATTTCGCGGGCGCTCGCGCAATGCGGCATCGCCGACTACACTCGCAAGTGGTCGCGCATCACGGCGGCGCTGCCCAGCGCACCGGTGGCGCGGCTGCTGAACCAGCCGAAGACCAGGCCCGTACTGCAGGTCGAGGCGTTGAACGTCGACATCGACGGCGCGCCGGTGCAGTACAGCGTCACGCGGTTTGCCGGCGACTGGGTTCAGCTGACCGTATCGGATAACGACTGAACCGCGGCGCGAGCGGATGGCATGGCTGGTCGATTGGTCTAGACATCCGTCTGTCACCTTGACGCGTTAGCCTGCCGATTGGACACACGCACGCACATGACCATGCCGGCGCATCGATACGCCATTTACCTTGCTCCCAACGAGCCGTTCCGTACCTTCGGCCAACACTGGCTCGGCCGCGACGCGGACACAGGGGCAGCGGTACCCCTGCTTCCCGAGATGGCGGCGCGGCCGGCCGCGTGGGTCGAGGCGCCGGCCCATTACGGCCTGCACGCGACGCTGAAGCCGCCGTTCCGGTTGGCCGAAGGCATGGTCCCGGCAATGCTGGATGATGCGGTGCGCAATTTCGCCCGCGGTCGGCATCCGTTCCAGGCTCCGTTGACGCTGCGCGCGCTGCGGGGCTTTGTTGCGTGGAGCCTGGCGGATCGGCACGAGGCGGCAGAGCGGGTGCACCTGCTTGCCGACGCGAGCGTGCGCGAGCTGGACCGCTTCCGCGCGCCGCCGACGCCGGACGAGATCGCGCGGCGCAACCCCGAACGGCTGTCCGAGCTGGAGCAGCAGATGCTGCGCGACTGGGGCTATCCCTATCTGTTCGAGACCTTTACCTTCCATATCACGCTGACCGGCATGCTGGACGCGGAGCGGCAGGCCGCGGCGCTGGCCCAGCTGTCGATGGCGGCCGGCGCGCTGCTGGACACTCCGCTTCGCGTGGACAGCGTCAGCGTGTTCGTGCAGCCCGAGCCCGGCGCCGCGTTCGTCGCAGCGCGCCACTACGGCTTCGATGGGCAATCTCGCGATGGCGCCGGCGCGGCGTACCTGTCGGCATGAGCGCGGCAAATCATGGCGTGGATGGCGCCGGCCTGTTCTATCTGATGGGCCCATCGGGCAGCGGCAAGGACTCGCTGCTGCGGGCCCTGCACACGAGACACGGCAGCGATGATCGCCTGGTCGTCGCGCATCGCTATATCACGCGTCCGGCGGATGCCAACGAAGCGTCGGTCTCGCTGACCACCGAGGAATTCCATCGCCGCGTGGCGCTGGGCTGCATGGCGATGCACTGGCACAGCCACGGCCTGCACTATGGCATCGGTATCGAGATCGAGCAGTGGCTGGCACGGGGTATGAAGGTCGTCGTCAATGGCTCGCGCGAGTACCTGCCGCAAGCGGTGGCGCGCTATCCAAAGCTGAGTGCGCTCCATGTGCGGGTGTCGCCGGAAGTGCTGGCCGCACGCTTGCGCCAGCGTGGCCGGGAGTCGGAAGAGGCAATCGCACGGCGCCTGGCACGTGCCACCGCGCCGTTCGATGTGCCCGCCGATTGTCGGATTGTCGAGATCGACAACAGCGGGGCGCTGCACTCGGCTGCCGAGGCGATGGCAAAGGCAATCGGCATCGCGCCGGCCATGTGGCCGGCGGACGAAGGGCGCTGATCGCCGAAACCCGGTACGGAAGGTACGGAAGCGGTGCCGGCCGTCTTCAGACCAGCACCTTGCGGATCTGCGCCGAAAGCACGTCGATCACGGTCACGAAGGCGATGATCAGCAGCATCACGGCGCAGGTCTGCGCGTACTGGAAGCTGCGGATGATCTCCCACAGCACGGTGCCGATGCCGCCCGCGCCGACGATGCCGACCACCGACGCCGAACGGACATTCGACTCGAAGCGATAGAGCGCAAACGACAGCCACAGCGGCAGCACCTGCGGAATCACGCCGTAGACGACTTCTTCCAGCCGGCCCGCGCCGGTGGCGCGCACGCCCTCGACCGGACGTGGATCGATGGCCTCGACCGCCTCGGCGAACAGCTTGGCGAGCACGCCGGTGGTGTGAATCCAGATCGCCAGCACGCCGGCGAATGGTCCCAGCCCGACGGCGACGATGAACAGCATCGCGAACACCATCTCGTTGATGGCGCGCGAGGCGTCCATCAGGCGCCGCGCCGGCTGGTAGATCCACGCCGGCACGATATTGGCCGAACACAGCAGGCCCAGCGGCACTGCCACGCCGACCGCCAGCGCGGTGCCCCAGACGGCGATCTGCACCGTCACCAGCATCTCGTCGAGATAGTGCCGCCAGTCGCGGAAGTCGGGCGGGAAGAAGTCGGCGGCGAACTGCGCCATATTGCCGGAGTCGCGCAGCAGGTCAAGCGGGCGCATGTCGGCGCCCTGCCAGGACAGGGTCAGCATCGCGAGCACGATGGCCCAGACGAGCATGGCGGACAGGGAGGCGCGCGGCGGCCGGCCGTTAGCGTTCGGCGAAGGCAGGCCGGGCTTGGCGGTGGCGGTCATCAGGGAATCCGTAGAAAGAAAGTAGGCGGCAGGGACGCGGCACGGCCCCGGCCCTGCGGTCAGTCGAAACGATGCGCAACGACTGCGCAATCACAGCGCAATTACAGCGCGATCACTGCGCGCTGACGGCCTTGTCGAGTTCGGCAAGCCGGCGCGACACGTCCGCCAGCCGCTTTTCCTTGTCGGCGGCGCCAAGCGTGCCGTCCGATTCGATGCGGGCCTTCTCCTTGGCCAGCTCGATCTGCCGGATCGGCACCAGTTGCGCATCGCTGGACGGGCGGAAGCCCTGGTAGGTCAGCGTGGCCAGCACCTGCTTCTCGCGCGCGGCATCGGCGCCCTTGCCGTAGTTGACGAAGAAGGTCTGGATCTTCTTCTTCAGGTCGGCCGGCAGGTCCTTGCGGTACACCATCGGATCGGCCGGGATCAGCGGCGATTTCCACAGCACGCGCACCTGTTCGTACGGGTCCTTGCCGGTGTTGACCCGATAGCGCCCGAGGTTCTCGGTATTGTTGACCGCGACGTCGACCTGCTTGTTCAGCACGGACAACAGGTTGGCTTCATGGTTGCCGATGCGCACCGCCTTGAACAGCGTCTTCGGGTCGACCTTGTTGGCCGCCCACAGATAGTGGCCGGGGACCAGCGTGCCCGAGGTCGAGTTCGGATCGCCGGCGCCGTAGGACAGCTCCTTGCCGCGCTTGATCACGTCGTCGACCGACTTCAGGTCGCTGTCCTTGCTGACGATCAGCAGCGACCAGTAGCCCGGGTTGCCGTCCTTGTCGATCACCGAGGCGAATACCTCGCCGTTGGCGCGATCGACCGCCTCCATCGCCGACTTGTTGCCGAACCAGGCGATCTGCACCTTGTTGAAGCGCATGCCTTCGATGATGCCGGCATAGTCGGACGCGAAGAACGGCTTGACCGGCACGCCGAGCGTCTTGCTCAGGTCATCGATCAGCGGTTGCCAGGCGGTCTTCAGGTTCGATGACGACTCGGTCGAGATGAAGCCGATGCTCAGTGGCTTGGCATCCTGCGCCAGGGCCGGGGTGGCGACGATGGCCGATGCGATCAGCGCGAAGAAGGTTCTGCGAAGCATGGTGGTCTCCGATGCGGAATTGGGGTGGGGAATGCGGTGCGGCAGCGAGAAGCAGCAGGATCAGCAAGGGTGCTCACGCGGCCGCGAGATCCATCCTGACGGTGGCCGGTACCAGCATGCCGTCGGCCGGCATCGCGATCCGATCGGGCACCAGGTCATGCAGCAGCTCGTCGGCCTCGGTGCCATAGAGATCGCGCAGCATGCTCTGCGTCAGCGCCTGGGACGGGCCGTCGTAGACGACCTTGCCGTGGCGCAGCGCCACCACGCGCGGGCAGTAGCGCATCGCGATGTCGACCTGATGCAGCGACACCACCACGGCGACCTTGTGCGTGCGATTGATCTGTGTCAGCAGCGCCATCACGCGGCGCGACGATTCGGGATCGAGCGAGGCGATCGGCTCGTCGGCCAGGATCACGCGGGCGTTCTGCACCAGCGTCCGCGCAATCGCGGCGCGCTGCTGCTGGCCGCCCGACAACGTCGAAGCACGTTGAAACGCATAGTCGTCTATACCAACTTGCGCAAGCGCATCGAGCCCGGCGCGCAGTTCATCGGCCTTGAAATAGCGAAGCAGGCCACGCCATTTCGGGATGCGGCTCAACATGCCGATCATCACGTTGGTGATCACCGGCAGGCGACCGACCAGATTGAACTGCTGGAACACGAAGCCGATTTCGGCGCGGGCCTTGCGAACGTCCGTGGCGAGCCGGCCATCGCGCTGCACGGTGCGGCCATGTACCAGGATCTCGCCGCTGTCGGCGGCGACGAAACCGGCCACATGACGCAGCAGCGTGGACTTGCCGGAGCCCGAGGCCCCCAGCAGCGCCACCATTTCGCCGGGCGCCACCTGCAGCGTCACGTCGTCGAGGGCCTTTCGGTCGGCCCGGAACGACTTGCTGACGCCGCGCACTTCGATTGCATGGGTCATGTCGACTCCCTTGCTGAATGACGGGGGCATTCTGGGGGGAGGTGATGACAGAGAGATGACTGTGCCGGGCCTTCCGCTGACGAATGCCGCTATGCCGCATCGACGGCACCTGGCGTCGCGAATCAGCGGCGGAACAGCCAGATCAGAACGGAAACGATCAGTGAGATCACGATGCAGGTCGTGATCGGGAAATGGAATTGAAAGCCCTCCCGGACGATATGGATGTCCCCTGGCAGGCGACCGAAGGGAAGACGGGAGAGCCAGGGCCAGGCGAGTCCGGCCGCGAGCAAGGCCAGGCCGGCGATGACGAGAAAGCGCTGCATGGTGAAGAGGGCGTGCGTGCGCGAACGATCGACCAGGCAAGCCTAGAGGAAGGGAAGGGCCGCTGCAAGCGGTGCTCCACCGCGACGGCACAGCGCAGAGGCAATGCAATCAGTAACGAAGATTCGTAGTTGTCGCAATGTGTCAAGGAACTGACATTTGAGCTGCCAACAATGCATGCCAACGATAACGCTGTCCCTTTCCCCACCACGGAACTCCAGCCATGCTTCTTCCCTTCGCTTCCCTGTTGCGGCGCCGCACTTCGGCGCCGCTCGCGGTCGGCGCCATGCTGGCCGCGCTGCTGCTGGCCGGCTGCGGCGGCGGCGACGATGGCGCGACGCTGTCGCCCTCGGCCGCCCCCGACACCACCAATCCGAGCGGCAAGCTGCCCGGCAAGCCCGGCAACTGCTCGAGCCGCTGCGCGCCCTGACTGGGCTCCGTCCCCAACGAACAAGAATCCGCCATGACATTCAATCCGTCGAAGCGACAATTCCTGAAGGCTTCGCTTGGCACCGGCGCCGCTGCTGCCGTGCTGGCGAGCTTCCCGCCCGCCATCCGCCGCGCGCTGGCGATCGAAGCCCACAATGCGACAGGCACCATCAAGGACGTCAAGCACGTGGTGATGGTGATGCTCGAGAACCGTTCGTTCGACAGCTATTTCGGCACGTTCAAGGGCGTGCGCGGCTACGGCGACCGCTTCCCGATTCCGCTGCGCAACGGCCGCACCGCGCTGTACCAGACCGATGCGAACGGCAACATCATCACGCCGTATCACCTCGACGAGACGGCCGGCAACGCGCAGCGCGCCGGCGGCACGCCGCACAACTGGGCCGACTCGCAGGCGGCTTGGGACCACGGCCGCATGGATCGCTGGCCCGTGGCCAAGCAGCCGCTGTCGATGGGCTACTACGATGACGAGGAGGTGACGTTCCAGCGCGCGCTGGCCGATGCCTTCACGCTGTGCGATGCCTACCATTGCGGCATCCATACCGGCACCATCGCCAACCGCCTGTTCTACTGGACCGGCTCGAACGGCCCGACCGGCGACAACGTCGCGGTCACCGTCAACGAGTTCAACGGCGGCGCCGACGTGGGACCGTCGACCGAGGGCTGGACCTGGGAAACCTATGCGGACCGGCTGCAGGCCGCCGGCGTCAGCTGGAAGGTCTACCAGAACATCCCCGACAACTTCGGCTGCAACCAGATGATGAGCTTCCGTCATTGGCGCGCCGAGATGGAGAAGATGCCGGCGGGACGGCAGGTGTCGAACACCAACGCCCCCGGCTTCAATCCGCCGTACGATCCCGCGATCGACGACCGCTACAGCCCGTTCGCCAAGGGCTTCTGCAACACCATGGCCGATGGCGGCTTCCTGCAGTCGCTGCGCGACGACGTGCAGAACGGCCGCCTGCCGGAAGTCTCCTGGATCATCCCGCCGGCCGAGTTCAGCGAACACCCGGGGCCGTCTAGCCCGGCCAAGGGCGGCTGGTATGTACAGGCGATTCTCGATGCGCTGACGTCGGACCCCGAGGTCTGGAGCAAGACCGCGCTGATCATCAACTACGACGAGAACGACGGCTTCTTCGACCACCTGCCGCCGCCGACCGCGCCGTCGCGCAATCCCGATGGCACCGTTGCCGGCAAATCGACGCTGTCCGATGCGCAGATGGCCTTCGAATACCACGACTACCAGCCGGCCACGCCGAAGCAGCCGGCCCGCGATGGCCGGCCCTATGGCCCGGGTCCGCGCGTGCCGATGTGGATCGTCTCGCCGTGGAGCCGCGGCGGCTGGGTCAATTCGGAAGTGTTCGACCATACCTCGGTGATCCGCTTCCTCGAGGCACGCTTCGGCGTGATGGAGCCGCAGATCAGCCCGTACCGCCGCGCGGTCTGCGGCGATCTGACCAGCGCCTTCAATTTCGCCACGCCGAACGCCGATCCGCTGCCCGCGCTGGCCGGCCGCACCACGCGCGCCGAGGCCACCAGCCTGACGGCCGCGCAGCAAGCCATGCCGAAGATCCCGGTGCCCGCCACGCCGGAGTTGCCGGTACAGGACGCCGGCACGCGTCCGTCCCGTGCGCTGCCGTACGAGCTTCACACCAGCGCACGCGTCGATGCCCGCAACAACCGGCTGCAGCTGCTGTTCGCCAATGCCAGCGCGCGCAGTGCCGGTGCGGTGTTCCACGTCTACGATCGCCTGCATCTGGACCGCATTCCGCGGCGCATCGTCGTCGAGGCCGGCAAGATGATCGACGACGTCTGGGATCTGAGCGGCGACGGTGGCAAGTACGATCTGTGGGTACTGGGTCCGAACGGCTATCACCGCAGCTTCGTCGGCGATGTGGCGGAGCAGGGCGAGGCGATGCCGGAGATCCAGGTCTGCTACAACCCGTGCGAGCGCCCCACCGTGCAGGTCAAGCTGCATAACAACGGCAGCCGGCCGATCCGTTTTACGGCCGAGGCGCTGGCCTATCGCAACGACGGCCCGTGGACGAAGATGGTCGCCCCCGGCAAGGTCGTCGAGTTCGAATGGGCGATCGCCGACTCGGGCTGCTGGTACGACTTCGTCGTGACCTGCGACGCGAGCCCGGCGTTCCGCCGCCGCTTTGCCGGACGGATGGAAACCGGCAAGGATCTGGTCAGCGATCCGGCGATGGGGCAGGTTTGACGCCGGCCTGACGCTGTCGGCGGAAGTCGTCCGCTGAACGAAGCGCGGTCCCGCCCGGGACCGCGCTTCAGCTCGTCCGCAGGAAGGTGCCCAGGCCCTCCTGGTCGTAGTACTCCAGCGTCAGCCGATCGCTGCCGAACCACACGCGAGAGATCGTGCCGGGCGTCGCGTTCTCGTTGCGCAGCTGGAACGTGTAGACGTCGCCATCCCAATGCGATAACGGCAGCACCAGCGGCGCGGGGCCGATCGTCAGCACCAGCGCACCCGCGGACTCGCGCACCGTGATGGGCCCGTAGTAGTCGTTGGCGTAGTCGCCGGCATAGACGGGCAGCGCGCGCGGCGGCAGCGGCGAGGCCGGCGGCGTGGCGCCGACCAGCGCGCCCTCCGGCGCCAGCACGGGGGCGAGTGCCTCCTCGATGATCGTGGCCCAGTCCTGCTGGATCGCCCCTTGATCGACCAGATCGAAGAACTGGTTGTTGATCGTCTCGGGCACGCCGATCGGATAGCCGTTGGTCAGCGTGACGATCGCCAGGCCGAGCGATGGCACCGCGAGAAAGGCCGTGGCGGCGCCGAGCGCGAACGCGCCCGAGTGGTTGTACATCGGGCGGCCGGCGGGATTGGTGCCGACATTGAAGCCATAGCCGTAGAAGCCGGCCGGACGTCCGCCTGCCGGTGGCGTCGACTGATTATGCGGTGCGATCGCTTCCTTCAGCGCGCCGGCCTCGACGATGCGTCTGCCTTCGAACATGCCTTCGCCAAGCATCATGATCAGCCAGCGGGCGACATCGTTGACCGAGGCGCTGACGCCGCCCGCCGGCGATTGCGCATCGGCATCGCGCACCGGCCCGCGTACCCACACGCCGTTCTCCCGTACGTGGCCGACCGCCCGATTATCGCGGGCCACATAATCGGCGTGGCGCGAGCTGGTGCGCGTCATGCCGAGCGGACCATACAGGGTCTGTTCCGATAGCGTGGCCCAGTCCGCTCCCGCCGAGGTGGCGACCGCTTCGGCGGCGGCGGTCAGTCCGAAATTGGTGTACTGGTACGACGCGCGGAACGGATGCAGCGGCAGGAGCCGCAGCCGCTCCAGCACCTGGCGGCGGTCGTACCCCATGTCCTCGAGCCGGTCGCCGGCATGATCCGGCAGGCCCGAGCGGTGCGAGTACAGGTCCGCCACCGTCAATACCGGATTCACCTCGGGATCGGACAAGGCAAACCAGGGCAACTGCGATTGCACAGGCGTGTCCCAACGGATGCGGCCGACGCCGACCTGATGCGCGACGACCATGGCGCCGATCGATTTCGACATCGAGGCAAGCTGAAATACGGTATCGGCGTCGACCGTCGCCGGCTCGTCGACAGCCCGCTTGCCGAAGCCTTTGGCATAGACGACGCGATTGCCGGCGGAATCGCGCCGCACCACAGCGGTGGCCACACCAGGCACGCCGGTGCGCGACATCTGGTCGGTCACCAGCTTGTCCAGACTGGCGATGGCCTGGGCGATCCGCGCCTCCGGCACCGGCGGGGGTGGCTCGCCGCCCGATGGCGGGGGATCGTCGTCATCGCCTCCGCAGGCGGCGAGGGCGGTCCCGAGCGTGGCGACGAGAAACGTGCGGCGCGAATGCAAGGTCGTCATGGCGGGCCCCCCTTTGTGTTGTCCGGGCAGGCCGATGCGCCGCGCGCAGCGTTCCTGTCTTGCTGGACAGTAGAAGTTGCGGCGGCGAATGTCGAGGGCCGTCACCGGGATCGCGGCGGAACGAAGCGGGATGTGCCGGACGAGATGCCGAGCCCGGCCGGGCGCCGCGTTCAAGCGAATTCGGCTTGCCTTTCGGGCCAGGCCAGATGGGTACGCAAAAAGCCGATCTGATCTTCGACGACGAGGCGGCGGACCGCCTCCTTGTAGAAGTCGAAATGCGCGCAGGGATAGCGCCGCAATTCGCCGAGCGGTGCCCGATCCGCGATCCGGCGGCCGAGGTGCGAGGGCGTTTGTGCATCGCGCTCGGCCAGACAGACCAGCAGCGGCGCGTTGACGCGGTGCGCGCGGCGCCCCGGCCGGTACCACAGCATCATGTCGAGCAGCACGCGCGGCGTGATTTCGTTGCGCCAGCTGTCGTTGCGCATCGAGCGAATCACCTCTTCAGCCTCGTCGAATGCCATCACCGCCAGCCGCCCACGCGGGGCGACCGCTGGGACATAGTGCGGCGGCCGGCCGGTTCGGCCATGCCACCAGTCCTTCAGCATGGCCAACAGCAATTGTCGGGTTTCGGCCGGGGTCCTGCCTTCGACCTTGCGCGGAAAGCCGTTGAACGGCACCTGCGCGACCACCGCGGCGATACGCGAGTCTTCGGCGGCTACCTCGACCACATGCCCGCCGCTCAGCGAGCTGCCCCACAACGCGATGCGCTCCGCATCGACGCCTGGCAGGTGGCGAGCGTGCGCGATTGCCGCATGCCAGTCCCTCTTCTGCGCGGCGATCGAGATCAGCTGGCGGGGCATGCCGCCGCTCTCGCCGAAATAGCGGTAGTCGAAGGTCAGCACGACAAAGCCCGCCGAGGCAAAGTCCCCGGCGGTGCTGGCCAGCGAGCCCTGTTGCGTTCCGCCGAAGCCGTGCGCCATCACGATGCAGACGGGCAACGGCTTGCGCTGCGCCGGGCGATAGACGTAGCCGACGCAATCGGTGCCATCGACCTCGAAGCGCGTTACGGTCTTCTGCACCATGGTCATCGCTCCGTTCGGTCCCCGCCCATTGCGCTCAGCCGCTCAGGCCGCTGCTTGCTGCCCGGCCTTCCACGCCTCGTGCCGTTTGCCCCAGGCGGACATCGCCGTCACCGCGTCGTTCAGGCTCACGCCCAGCGGCGTGATCGAGTATTCGACGCGCGGCGGCACTTCATCGTAATCATGGCGATGGATCAGTCCGTCCAGCTCCATCTGCCGCAATTGCTGCGCCAGGACTTTTTCGCTGACGCCGGGCAACAGCCGGCGCAATTCCGCGAATCGATGCGGGCGCAGATGCAATTCCCAAAGCACCGATGTTTTCCATTTGCCGCCGATTGCCTGCAGCGCAGAGGCAAAGCCGCAGCTGTCCGGTTCCTTGTTCCTCATCGCAAAAAACTCCATCCCCGGATTTGGGGTACTTACCTCGAGGTGCGTTCTTCCTCGGGCAAAGGTGAATCGATATCATCGATTCTCCCTTCCACAAACATCGGGCGGTCGCGACCTCGGACGTTCGGTCGTTCGTTCGATCGCCGGAGAACTGTTGCATGACATCGAATTCGCAGCCGCGTGCCGCTTGGCAGATGAACTTGCCTGCCATTGCCATTCTAATGAACCCGTGCCAATCGGCTCCGCATCAGATTGCGGAGTGCGCCAATGCAGGCTGAAGTCCGCAAGCGAACCGCGGCTTGTTCATGCCGTGGCGTGGAACTGATCCTCACGGGCGAACCGCGCCGCGTCTACGCGTGCAGCTGCCTCAAGTGCCAGCGCTGTACCGGCTCGGCCTTTTCCTACCGGGCCATCTATGCCGAATCGGCGATCGTCAGCCGAAAAGGCGAAAGCCGGACGTGGCGCCGTATCGGGACATCGGGACAATGGCTGGAACAGGAATTCTGCACCACGTGCGGATCGGTGGTGCTGATGCGGGCGGAGGCATTGAAGGAAGCCATTTCGGTATCGGCGGGCTGTCTGGAGGACCGGGATTTCCCGCCGCCGCAATTGCTGCATTGGGCGGAGCGCAAGCATCGATGGCTTTGTCTGCCAGGAATTGACGCGGCCGCGCCGGCTTGAACTCGGCGGCTTATGCCTGCTTGAGCTCGTGGCGTTGCATCGGCGCACCCGGGCGCCGAATTAACAATTGCTGAATTCACCGCCGACTGCAGTTCTGGTAATGTCTCGGCCTTGACGCCAGCCATGCCGCCACGGGCATGCGCGGCGTCGAGCCAACACCAGATACCAATACCAATAAATCCGGAAGGGGTCCCGGTTCACCGGGCGCACAGGGCGTCCGGTCCCGGCTCAGCCTGGCGCATCGCCATGCCGCTTCCGGCGCAAGCTCTGCGGGAGGCCGGCGCAATGACGCTCTACGAACTCAAGCCCAGATTTCAGGCATGGCTGCGGCCGCTGGTCCAGGATCTGGCCGAGCGCGGCGCCACCGCCAATCAGGTGGCGCTGGTCGCCGCGGCCGGCTCGCTGGCCGTCGGTGCGCTGGCCGCGATCGGCGCGCTGGTTGCCGAGACCTCGGCGCTGTTCCTGCTGTTCCCCCTATGGCTGTTCGCGCGGATGGCGCTCAATGCGATCGACGGCATGCTGGCGCGCGAGCATGGCCAGAAGAGCGCGCTGGGCGCCTATCTGAACGAGCTCGGCGACATCGTCTCCGATGTCGCGCTGATCCTGCCGCTGGCCGCGCTGCCGGACTTCAATCTGGTCCAGGTCGGACCGTTTGCCCTGCTGGCGGTGATCGTCGAGGCCGCGGGGCTGATCGGTCCGCTGGCCGGGGCAAGCCGCCGCTACGACGGCCCCTTCGGCAAGAGCGACCGCGCGCTGGTGGTTGGCGCGATCGCGCTGTGGGCCGGCGTCGGCCTGGGCTTCGGCGCGGCCGGGCCGTGGCTGTGGCTGCTGCTGTCGCTGTTGTCGGTGCTGACCGTCGTCAACCGGGTGCGGCGCGGCGTTGCTGAAGCGCAGGCCCAATCGCCAGCCCGCACCGCGGAGTAAGCATGGATCGACTGTCGTCACGCCAGCCGCAGGAATTGCAATTTCAGACCCACGACGGGCAGACGCTGTTCTATCGGCATTGGCCGGCGGTCGAGGGGCAGCCGCGCGGTGCGGTAGTGCTGTTCCATCGGGGGCACGAACATTCCGGCCGTGTCGCCCACCTTGCCGACGAACTGAATCTGCCGGGCTACGACATCTTTGCCTGGGACGCCCGCGGCCATGGGCGCTCGCCGGGAGAGCGCGGCTATAGCCCGAGCCTGGCCGACTCCGTGCGCGATATCCAGACCTTTACCGAACATATCGGTGCCAACCACGGTATCCCGCTGCAGCGGATGGCGGTGGTGGCGCAAAGCGTGGGCGCGGTGCTGGCGGCAACCTGGGTCCACGACTACGCGCCGCCGATCCGCGCGCTGGTGCTGGCTTCGCCTGCGTTCAAGGTCAAGCTGTATGTGCCGTTCGCGCGCCCGGGCCTGAAGCTGATGCACCGGCTGCGCGGCAAGTTCTTCGTCAACAGCTATGTCAAGGCGAAGTTCCTGACCCACGATCCCGAGCGCATTGCCAGCTATGACAACGATCCGCTGATCACGCGGCCGATCGCGGTCAATATCCTGCTCGATCTGTACGAGACCGCCGAACGGATCGTCGCCGACGCCGCGGCGATCACCGTGCCGACGCAGCTGCTGATCTCCGGCGCAGACTGGGTGGTCCATCGCGGCCCGCAGGACCGCTTCTACGAACGGCTGGGCAGCCGGACCAAGGAGCGCCTCGTGCTCGATGGCTTCTATCACGACACGCTGGGCGAGCGCGACCGGCAGCGCGCGGTCGAGGCGGCGCGGCGCTTCATCGTGCGCGAATTCGACTCGCCGTCGGCGCCGCGCTCGCTGCTCGATGCCGACCAGATCGGCCCGTTCCGCGAGGAATCGGACCGGCTCGCCTCGGCGCCGACCGGCCTGGCGGCGTGGTATTGGCGCGCGGCGCGCGCCAACCTGAAGCTGGGCGGCCTGCTGTCCGACGGCGTGCGCCTCGGGCACCAGACCGGCTTCGATTCGGGCTCGACGCTCGACTACGTCTATCGCAACACGCCATCGGGCCGCGGCGCGCTGGGCCGGATGGCCGACCGCCAGTACCTCGAGGCGATCGGCTGGCGCGGCATCCGCCAGCGCAAGGTTCATGCCGAGGAGCTGATTGCCGAGGGCGTGCGCCGGCTGCGCGCGGACGGCGTGCCGGTGCGGATCGTCGATATCGCCGCCGGCCACGGCCGCTACGTGCTGGAGGCGCTGGAGAAGCTCGATCGCAGCGCTGTCGAATCGATCCTGCTGCGCGACTACAGCGCGCTGAACGTGGAACAGGGCAGGGCGCTGATCACGGCCAAGGGCCTCGGCGACATCGCCCGCTTCGAGCAGGGCGACGCGTTCGACGGCGACGATCTGGCCGCGTTGTCGCCGGCGCCCACGTTGGCGGTGGTCTCCGGCCTATACGAGCTGTTTCCCGACAACGCGATGATCCGCCGCTCGCTTGGCGGCCTGGCGCGTGCGGTGCCGCCCGGCGGCTATCTTGTGTATACGGGCCAGCCGTGGCATCCGCAGATCGAGTTCATCGCCCGCGCGCTGACGAGCCACCGCGCCGGCGCGGCCTGGGTGATGCGGCGCCGCTCGCAGGCCGAGATGGACGAACTGGTGCGCACCGCCGGTTTCGACAAGGTGACGCAGCGGATCGACCGCTGGGGCATCTTCACCGTCAGCCTGGCGCGCAGGCGCGACGCATGAGCGCCTTGCCTGCCGACACGCAGTCTGGGACGCAGCCTGCTCCGAGGGAGGCCCGCCCCTGGGGCCTGGCCTGCGTGCTGCTGGCGTTGGCCGGCGCGCTGTTCTTCTCGAGCTACGGCTTCGCCAACTGGCTGGCCAGCCAGCGTGCGGACGT
Organism: Cupriavidus gilardii; assembly: GCF_013347325.1. Classification (NCBI taxonomy): domain Bacteria; kingdom Pseudomonadati; phylum Pseudomonadota; class Betaproteobacteria; order Burkholderiales; family Burkholderiaceae; genus Cupriavidus; species Cupriavidus gilardii. The sequence goes on from NZ_CP054624.1 coordinate 1,093,720, forward strand.
GCCGTCGTTCCACTTCGGCTGGGAACGCGGCATCCCCTTCGTGCCGTGGACCATCGTGCCGTACTGGTCGATCGACCTGCTGTACGGCATCTCGTTTTTCCTGTGGCGCACTCGCGCCGGGCTGCTGACGCACGTCAAGCGCCTGGTCGCGGCGCAATTGATCTCGGTTGCCTGCTTTATCGCGTTCCCGCTGCGCTTTGCCTTCGCGCGTCCCGAGGCGGATGGCTTGCCGGGCGAGCTGTTCCGGCTGCTGGGCGGCTTCGATCTGCCGTTCAATCAGGCGCCGTCGCTGCATATCAGCCTGTTGATCATTCTGTGGGTCGCGTTCGCCGCGCACCTGCCCAGGCGCTGGCACTGGCTGCTGCATGGCTGGTTCGCGCTGATCGGCGTCTCGGTGCTGACGACCTGGCAGCACCATCTGATCGACGTGCCTACCGGCGCGCTGGTAGGCTGGCTGTGCGTCTATCTGTTTCCGCTGCGCCTGCCGGCTGTTGCGGCAAACGCCCCGGATGGAAGCACGCGCCGGCTCGCGCGCCGCTACGGGCTCGGGGCGGTGGCGACGTTGCTGTGCGCACTGCTGGCACTGAGTGCCTCGGTCACGCTGGCGCTGTTGCTGCTGTGGGGCGCGCTGGCGCTCGCCTGTGTCGCCCGCATCTATGCGCTGGCGGCGCCGGCCTGGTTCCAGAAGGACAGTGACGGCACCATGGCGATCGCCGCGCGCTGGGTGCTGGCGCCCTATCTGCTGAGCGCCTTTCTCAATTCGCGCTGGTGGACGCGGCGGGACCCGCAGGCAAGCGTCATCGCGGACGGCATTCGGGTAGGGCGTTTCCCCACGCGGGCGGACCTGCGCGCGTGCGGAGCCGATGCCGTGCTCGACCTCAGCGCGGAACTGCCGCGCGCGGTCGGCGGCGATCCGCTCGGCTATCGCTGCGTGCCGATGCTGGACCTGACCGTTCCCACCTCCGCGCAGCTCGATCGGGCGGTGGCCCAGCTCGACGCGTGGCACGCGGCGGGCAGGCACGTATTGGTCAGTTGCGCGCTTGGTTATTCGCGCAGCGCGATGGTGGTCACCGCGTGGCTCGCGCGTCGTCAAGGTTCGCCCGATGCCGTGGCGGCCGTCGACGCGGCGCTTGCCCATCTGCGTACCCACCGTCCTGCGGTCGTGCTCGGCGACGCCCATGCCGACGCGCTGCGGCGGTGGCTCGTGCAGGCCCGGGCAACGGAGATGGACCATGCCGCCTGATTCGATGCAGAAGGGCGCCGGCGTAAACGTCGAAGCCAACATCGACGCCTGGACCGCGCATGCCGTTGCCGGTGCGCTGTCCGGCGCCATCTGGATGGCGGGTGCGGGGCTGGCGTTCGGCCTTGCGACCGTCTGGCTGCTCGTTGCCGACGATTTGCCCGGCTGGCTCGCGGGCATGCCGGTGCTGCTCGCGCTGGCCCAGCTCTGGCTGCTGCTGCGGGTGGCGATCGACCGCCGGCTCTTCGAGGCGCTGGCGACTTACGCGAGCCGCCACGGCGCGGCCGATCTGGCGGGCCTGGATGCGGCGCTGCTGCAGCTCGGCTGGATCGCGCCAGGCCGCCAGGGCCGGACGATGACCGACCGCGCGCGCGGTGCGCTGCGGCTGGTGCGGCTGTGCGGCGCGTTGACCGTGATTCAGCTTGTCTTGACCTTTCTTGCATCGATCCTGGGATAACGCCATGTGGATAGCCCGCGTGACCGCGCGCGCCATCATCGTCTTCGCCCGCCTGCTGACCGGCATGCGGGCCAACTGGCAAGGCTGCGTGCCGGCGGCAGTGCAGCGCGTCTACTTCGCCAATCACAGCAGCCACGGCGACTTCGTGCTGATCTGGGGCTGCCTGCCGCCAGAGCTGCGCCCGCGCACGCGGCCGGTAGCAGGCGCCGACTACTGGGATCGCTCGCCGTTGCGGCGCTTCATCGGGCGCGATGTCTTTCGTGCGCTGCTGATCGACCGCACCCGCAGCGACCCGGGCAGCGATCCGGTCGCGCTGATGCGTGGCGCGCTGGAAGGCGGCGATTCGCTGATCCTGTTTCCCGAGGGCACGCGCAACACCACCGAGGCGCGGCTGCTGCCGTTCAAGAGCGGCATCTTCCATCTGGCGCGCGCCTGCCCGTCGGTCGAGTTCGTTCCCGTGTGGATCGACAACCTGAACCGCGTGATGCCCAAGGGCGAATTCGTGCCGGTGCCGCTGCTGTGCACGGTGACGTTCGGTCAGCCGGTGCTGCTGGCTCCGGACGACGACAAGGACCGCTTCCTCGCCCGATGCCGCGACGGCCTGCTCGCGCTCGCCCCCGTACTGGATTGACCCGCCATGCCGACCCTGCATTGGAACCACGAGACCTGGCTGTTGTTCGGCGGCCTGTTTGCCGTGCTGCTGCTCGCCTCGACGGTGACGCTGCTGCTGCGCTGGCGCATTGCCGGTGGCGGCGCGCACCCGGTGATCGACAACCTGGCGCAGCGGGTCTGGGCCTGGTGGTGGATGATCGGCGTGATGGGCGTGGCCTTTGCGCTGGGCCGCACCGCGGTGATCGTGCTGTTCTACCTGTTGTCGTTCTTCGCACTGCGTGAGTTCGTGACCATTACGACGACGCGGCGCGGCGACCATCGCGCGATCGTCGCCGCCTTCTTCCTGTTCCTGCCGCTGCAATACGTGCTGGTCTATGTCGACTGGTACGGCATGTTCTCGATCCTGATCCCGGTCTATGCCTTCCTGCTGCTGCCGATCCTCGCCGCGCTGTCGGCCGAGACGACGCGTTTTCTCGAACGCTGCGCAGGCGTGCAATGGGCCGTGATGATCTGCGTGTTCTGCATCTCGCACGTGCCGGCGCTGCTGACGCTGCCGATCCCGGGTTTCGAGGGCCGGAATCTGCTGCTGATTGCCTTTCTGGTGATCGTGGTGCAGGGCAGCGACGTGCTGCAGTATGTCTGGGGAAAGCTGTGCGGCAAGCGCAAGATCGCGCCGCTGCTGTCGCCGTCCAAGACGGTCGAGGGTTTCGTCGGCGGCGTCGCCAGCGCGACCGCGCTCGGTGCCGCGCTGTGGTGGATCACGCCGTTCGCGCCGTGGCAGGCGGGCGCGATCGCGCTGGTCATCGCGCTGATGGGCTTTCTCGGCGGGCTGGTGATGTCGGCGATCAAGCGCGACCGCGGCATCAAGGACTGGGGCCAGATGATCCAGGGCCACGGCGGCATGCTCGATCGGCTCGACTCGGTGGTGTTCGCCGCGCCGGTGTTCTTCCATATCACCCGGTATTGGTGGGTGCCGTGATAGCCGTTGCCGCGCGGCGTTGGCCATTCCCCGCTCGCCATCAGCGCTAGAGCAGCCCGGCACCGCGCAGCGCCAGCCATGCACCCGCGCCGATGCCGAGCGTGCCGCTGGCCCTGGCTACCCGCTGGCCGGCCGGCACCAGCCGTTCGGCGCTGATTGCCACGGTAGCGACCGCCATGGCGCCAAGGTCCATCACGCCGACCGCCGCGAGGCTTGCGGTCACGCCAGCGCAGCACTGGATGCAATGCAGGCCGAGGCGAACGCCATGCCGCCACGCGGCAGCCGTGTTTTGCAGTGACGCTGGGGGGGACGAGTGCCGGCAGCCCGTCAGCAAGCGAGTCTTCCACGCGGTGAATTGCAGGCCGCCGGCGGCGAGCACCACGAGGCCGGCAAGGGTAGGCATGGCCCGCGCCAGCGTCGGCCACTGCATCGCGAGCGCAACCAGCGCGGCGCCGAGCATGAAGACCGCCAATCCCAGCGCGGCCCACAACAGGAAGTAGGCCGCCGCTGCCACCAGCGTCAGCCACGTCGCGCGCCCCGTTTCCTCCGCGGCCACGCGGCAGCGCCACAGCGCCGGCGCGATCGACGGCAGCATCATCGCTACCATCATCACGACCCACATGCCGATGAAGGCCGCGGCGGCGCCGGCCCAGGTTTGCCCGCACATCGGGGCCCAGGCCATCGACAGCGTCCAGCCACCGGGCATCGGCGTGGCCACCATCGAGGACATCGCGCCATGCAGCGCGTCATGCAGTGACACCGTGGCCGCTGCGCCGAGGCCGAACAGCACGGCGCAGACGCCGAAGAAGGTTCGCCGGCTCCCGTCCCTGCCCGCAAGCTCGCCGCCGGCGCAGCAGTGCGCCGGTTCAGCGCTCGCCGTACTCGTCATGGCGGCGCCACCAAACGCCCGTTTCGTTGCGGCCCTTCGGCGCGCGGTCCAGCCACTGGTACATGCCCCAGAGTCCGTCCAGTCCACGCGAATACGCCGAGTAGGTGTGATAGACCACGCCGTCCTCCATCACGAAGGCGCTCAAGCCGGGCCGGTCGCGGTGAAAGGTAGCGGTATCGGTGCCGCACATCGCGGCGATCCGGTCTTCCGCGGCCTGGCCGCCGCCTTCCATGTTGCGGCGCCATCCGCGTACGGCGGGCTCGCGGCGGTAGTTGTATTCGATGTCGCCATCGCGCTGCTGCGCGGTGGTGAACGACACGTTGAAGTCGGCATTGAAGTCGCTGTCGTGCGACGACGCCCACGGGAAGGTCCATCCCATGCGCTGCTTGTAGGCCTGCAGCTTGGCCAGCGGCGCGCGCGATACGGCGGTCAGCGCGACGTCGTGATTGGCAAGGTGGACGGCAAAGCCGTTGAAGCCGTCGGCGATCGCCGAGCACGACGGGCAGCCGGCCTTGTAGTCGGGGCCGAACATGAAGTGGTAGACCAGCAGCTGGGAGCGGCCGCGAAACAGGTCGGCCAGCGTCGCGGGGCCTTCGTCGGTGTCGAAGCGGTAGGTCTTGTCGATGCGCAGCCAGGGCAGCGCCTGACGCTGGCGGGCGATTTCGTCGCTGCGCCGCGTCAGCGCCTTCTCGGCGTCGAGCAACTCCAGGCGGGCGGCCAGCCATTGTTCCCGGTTGGCGGTGGGGTGGGTTGTCATCGTGCTTCCTCCATGTGGACGTGGCGTGGGCTGCCGTGCTGTCGTGTTGTCGTGCTGCACGGCAGCGGCGCGCCGGGTCGGTTGATCGTCGTGCTAGATTAGGCGCCGGCTTCGACAGGGAGGGAGTGACAAGTGTGGCGTGATTCGAATGGACCCGACGATCTCGGCGGCGGCCCGCGCGCTCGCGGCTGGTAACCCGCTCGGGGCACTCAATTGCGTTGCCCTGCGCGATGACGCGCCGGCGCTGGCGTTGCGCGGCATCGCGATGGCGCAACTCGGCGACCTCGTGCGGGCCAAGGCGCTGGTGCGCAGCGCCGCGCGAGCCTTCGGCCACCGCGCTCCCGTTGCCCGGGCCAGATGCGTGGTGGCCGAGGCGGAGATCGCGCTGGCGGCGCGCGACCTTGGCTGGCCCGCCAGGGCGCTCGATGCGGCCCGCCTGACGCTCGAGGCGCACGGCGACCACGCCAATGCCGCGCATGCACGCTATCTGGCCAGCCGCCGGTTATTGTTGATCGGGCGCCTGGACGAGGCCGAGCAGATGCTGACCGGGGTCGATCCGGCGAAGCTGCCGCCGGCACTGCGGACCGTGCACGAGCTGGTGATCGCCGGCATCGCCATGCGCCGCGTGCATGCGCGCAGCGCCGCCGCGGCGCTCGACCGCGCGCGTCACGCGGCCCGCCGGGCGGCCATTCCGGCCCTCGCCGCGGAGGTCGATCGGACCGCCGCGATGCTTGCCGGCCCCGCGGCCCGCCTGATCGATCGCGGGGAAACACGACAACTACGGCTGGACGAAGTCGAGGCACTGCTTGCATCGAACACGCTGGTGGTCGACGGGTGCCGCCACGCCGTGCGCCACGCCGGCACGGTCGTGCCGTTGGCCACGCGGCCCGTGCTGTTCGTGCTCGCGCGCGCGCTGGGCGGGGCCTGGCCGGACGATGTGGCGCGCGACAACCTGATTGCGCACGCCTTTCGGATCAAGCATGCCGACGATTCGCATCGTGCGCGATTGCGCGTGGAAATGGGCCGGCTGCGTGCCGCCATTCGGTCATTGGCCGACATCCGCGCGACGGCGCGCGGCTATGCGCTGGTGCCGCACGGCACACGGCCGGTCGTGGTGCTGGCACGGCCGGTCGACGAGCGGCATGCCGCGGTGCTGGCCTTGCTGGCCGATGGTGAATCGTGGTCCAGCTCCGGGCTGGCCCTGGCGCTCGGCGCCAGCCAGCGGACCGTGCAACGCGCGCTGGATGCGCTGGCGGAGGCCGGCAAGGTGCAGGCCATTGGCCACGGACGTGCGCGCCGGTGGATGACGGCGCCGGTGCCGGAAATCACGACGACCTTGTTACTCCCGGCGATCCCGAGCCTGGACTAGGATGCGGGCATGAAGGCGCCATCGCGCAACTTGCTTGCCCGCCGGTGACGCGCCAAGTCCTTTGACCACCATCCACCAGGAAGCGAGCATGAAATCCATTCCCGCAGAAGTCCTCCAGGAGTACGGGCCATTCCCTGGCATTGAGGCCGTTCATGGCGTGTCGTATGACGGCAAGCATGTCTGGGTAGCGTCCGGAGACGGCCTCCACGCCATGGACCCGGCCAGCGGCCAGATGCTTCGCTCCATCGACGTCACTGCCAATGCCGGCACCGCCTTCGACGGCCGCTACCTGTACCAGATCGCCGGCGATCGCATCCAGAAGATCGACCCGCAGACCGGCCAGGTCGTCTCGACCATCCCTGCACCCACCGACGGCGGCAACTCCGGACTGGCTTGGGCGGAAGGAACGCTATGGGTCGGCGTATGGCGCGATCGCAAGATCCATCAGGTCGATCCGCAAACCGGCGCGGTGCTGCGCACGCTGACCTCCGACCGCTTCGTCACTGGTGTCACCTGAATCGATGGCGAACTGTGGCACGGCACCTGGGAGGGCGAGGCCAGCGACCTGCGCCATGTCGATCCCGCGACCGGGGAAGTGATCGAGCGCATCGAGATGCCGGCAGGCATGGGCGTGTCGGGATTGGAGTCCGATGGCGCGGATCGGTTTTTCTGCGGTGGCGGCCCCAGCGGGAAGGTCCGGGCGGTACGGCGCAAGGGGCGTGGATCGACCGAAGCGTCAACGTCGCGCGCGTAGGCGGCGTCCGGGCAGCTTCTCATCGAGATAGTTCACCAGCGCCTGCTGCGCGGGCGTCAGCAGCCGCGCGCTGCCGATCAGCGCCAGCTCGGTCGGCGGCGGGGCAGGCAATCCGGCCCTGGCGCCGAGCACGACATGATCGTCCTGCACGGCGGTGGCCGGGAGCAGGCTTAGGCCGAGATTCGCGGCGACCGCCGCCTGGATGCTGACCAGGCTCTGGCTCGTGAAGGCGATGCGCCAGCCGCGGCCCGAGGATTCGAGCGCGTGGATCGCACGGTCCCGATACAGGCAACCATGGCCGAACACCACCAGCGGTAGCGGGTCGGTGTCCATCGCAAAGCCCCGGCCCACGACCCATTTCAGTGTTTCCGGACGCCGGAGCAGTACGGGTGCACCGTCGGCGTCGCGCTTGAGCAGCGCCAGATCCAGGTCGTGCCGGGCGATCCGGTTGGAAAGCTCCACGCTCAAACCGTTGACGGTATCCAGCCGGATCGCCGGATGGCGCGCGGCGAAGCCGGATAGCAGCGGAATCAGCCGCTTGACATCGAAATCGTCGGGCACGCCGAGCCGGATGACGCCGGCGTTGCCCCGCGTCTGCATCATCGTCTCGGCCTCCCGGGCAAGATCGACCAGACGGCGCGCGTAGCCGAGCAGCCGCTCGCCGGCCTCCGTCAGAGCAACCGACTTGCCGGCGCGCTGGCGCAGCAGCAGCGGCTGCGCCACCTGGTCCTCCAGCTTGCGAATCTGTTGGCTGACGGTCGACTGTGTGCGGTGGACTCGCTCGCCGGCGCGCGTGAAGCCGCCCGCGTCGACGACGCTGACAAACGTCTTGAGCAGTTCGAGATCGAGCATGATTAGGAATGCCGATGAAGTTGCGCTAAAAATCGAATTTTCGAATTTTTCTGCATCAGCTTAGCATGCAGCCATTCGCAACGTAAAAGCTGGAGCCCCGATCATGCAAGCTTCCCCTCGTCCGGAATGGTTGACCTTTGACTGCTATGGCACCCTGATCCAATGGGACGAAGGCTTGCTGGCCTGCGTCGACCGCCTGCTGGCCAGTAAGGGATTGCGCGGCGTCGATCCTCACGAATTCATTCGCGTCTACGACGAACACGAGCACCGGCTGGAACAGACGCCGCCGCATCGCAGTTTTGCCGAGATATCGGCGCTGTCGCTGCGCGCCGCGCTGGAGGCGTTCCGGCTACCGTTCGAGCCCGGCGATGCCGATGCGCTGACGCGCCATATCGCGGCGATGCCGCCTTTTCCCGAGGTCGTGCCGACGTTGGCCTGGCTGAAGGCGCAAGGCTTCAAGCTGTGCATCGTGTCCAATACGGATGACGCCATCATCGCCGGTAACGTTGCCCAGCTCGGCGGCCATATCGATCGGGTCGTCACCGCGCAGCAGGGACGGGCCTACAAGCCGTCGCCGCGGCTGTTCGAACACGCCCATGACGCGATCGGCGTGTCGCAAGGCCAGCTGCTGCATATCTGCGCGAGTCCGCATCTGGATCTGGCCGCCGCGCGAGACATGGGGTTTCGTTGCGTCTGGATCGATCGCGGCACGGCGCGCAAGCCCTTGCCCGACTATCGGCCCGACGCCGTCCTGCCCGATCTCGCCGGTCTGCGCCAGTTATTTGCTACGCTCGGATGGGTGCAACCCTGAAGGAGCGATCCATGGCGCATCAACTTTCGAGCCGGGCTGCGGGCGACGCCGAGATGGCGGCGGTGTTGCGGAACGATCCTGCTGTCCGGCAGGCCCGTATCGATCTGGCGGCCTGCCTGCGCATGGCGGCGCGGCTCGGGATGGCGGAGGGCATCTGCAACCATTTCTCGGCGACGTTGCCGGGGCACCCCGGGCTGTTCCTGGTCAATCCGCTGGGGCTGGCGTTCTGCGAAGTCACGGCTTCGCGCCTGCTGGTCTGCCATGTCGACGGCCGCGTGCTCGATGGCGATGGCGAGCCCGAGGCCACGGCCTTCTTCATCCATGCCCGCCTGCACATGCGCAAACCCTCGGCGGTCGCGGCCTTTCATACGCACATGCCGAACGCGACCGCGCTGGCGATGGTCGATGGCGAACCGCTGGTATGGGCTGGGCAGACCGCGCTGAAGTTCTACGACCGCGTGGCCACGGTGCCGTTCAATGGGCTGGCGCTGGATGAACTGGAGGGCGATCGCATCGCGGACGCGATGGGCAATGCGGACATCGCCTTCCTGCGCAACCACGGCGTGATGGTGACCGCGCCGAACATCGCGCAGGCGTGGGACGATCTTTATTACCTGGAGCGTGCGGCCGAGGTCCAGGTGCGCGCGCACGGCACCGGCCGCAAGTTGATACCCGTGCCGCCCGACGTCGCTGCCCTGTGCGCGCGGCAGATGCGCGAGGGCGATCCCGACAGCGCGCGCCTGCATCTGGCGAGCATCCACCGTCAGTTGGCACGGCTCGAGCCGGATTATCTCGACTGAGGCCGCGTGCGTGCTGCCGCTCAACCGGCGGTCAGCAGATCGATCATCGCCCGTGCCGCCGCCGACTGGCGGCGGTGCGGCGCGTAGATCAGCGAGAACGGCCGCGAGCGCCCCCGCAGAAGCGGCAGCACTTCGACCAGCCGCCCGCGCTCGATCCGGTCGCGCACGATGAAGTCATAGCTCTGGCAGATGCCGGCGCCGTGCTCGGCGAGCGAGACCACGCCCAGCACATCGTCGGAGATCGCGATCGGGGAGCTGGTGGCCCAATCGATATCTCGGTCGCCGTCGCGAAATACCCAGGGCGCAATGCGGCCAGTGCTGGGCAGCACGAAGGGCAGGCAGACGTGGCGATGCAGATCGTCCAGCGTCCGCGGCGTGCCCGCGCGCCGCAGATAGTCCGGGGCCGCGACCAGACATAGCGCCGCATCTTCGAGCTTGCGCGCAACCAGCCCGCTGTCGGGCAGCTCGCCGAGACGGATGGCGAGGTCGAAGCCCTCCGCCACCAGGTCGACATTGCGGTTCGTGATGTTCAGTTCCACCTGCACGCGCGGGTACTGCCGCGTGAATCGCGCCAGCAACGGCGGCAGCCGGTAGTGCCCATAGGTGGTCGGCACGCTGAGCCGCACCCTTCCCGACAGTTCGCCTTCCTGACCCTGTATCTCACGCTCGGCGTCGTCGAGCAGCGTGAAAGCAGCGCGTGCCTGTTCGACATATTGCCGTCCCGCGTCGGTCAGTCCGATGCGACGGGTGGTCCGGCGCAGCAACTGGCTGCCGAGCCGGGCCTCCAGCCGGGCGATGGCGCGGCTCAGCACCGAAGCCGTGGTCGACAACGCCACCGCGCCCGCCGTGAACGAGCCATGCTCGACCACCGCCAGAAAGGCCTCCACGTCCCCAAGATGGTCGAAGCGGCGCGCCATTATATCCCCCGAAGAACAGATGAATTCCCGATTGGCGAGTTTATCTCCGTTGGTGCGGGTAATAAAGTCGGGCATCACCACCCGATCACGAAGAACTCCATGGACCTTCAACTTCAAGGCAAGACTGCCATCGTCACCGGGGCCACGGCCGGCATTGGTCTGGCCATCGCCCGGACCCTGGCGCGCGAGGGCGTTGCGGTGACGGTCACCGGGCGGCATTGCGACAAGCTCGAGGTGGGCGCCTTCACGCCGCCGGACATGGTGCATTACGGCGTCAGCAAGTCGGCACAGCTGGCCGTGTCGCGCGGCATGGCGGAGTTGACCAAGGGGACCGGCGTCACGGTCAACAGCGTGCTGCCGGCCGCGACGCGTTCGGACGGCATCGTCGAATACCTGCGCCAGACCGCGCCGCGTCCGGGCATGAGCGATGCCGAGATCGAAGCGCATTTCTTCCAGACGTACCGGCCCAGTTCGCTGATCGCTCGCATGATCGAGGCGGACGAGATCGCCGCGATGGTGGCGCTGCTCGCCAGTCCGCTCGGCGCTGCGTCCAATGGGGCTGCCGTCCGTGTCGAGGGCGGGTCGTTCCGCTCGATCCTTTGATGGCCGTCACTGCCTTTCGGCCCAACCTTCCGGACATCATCATGTTGCTTCGCCTATCCCGTCTCGCGGCGCTGGCGCTGACCGCGCTCACCGCCGTGCCGGCGTTCGCCGGTTCCGCCGATGCCGCAGATTCCCCCGCCCAGGTCACCCTCGAACGCTGGCGCAGCTATGCGGGCGTCAGCTGGGAGCCGTCTCGCCGGGGCGCGGACCCGGTGCCCTTCGCCGGCTCGGTCAACGCGCCAATTGCGGGCATCCATTTCGATGCGCAGGGCCGCGCCTTCGTCACCACGCCGCGGCTGGTGTCGGCCGACGCGCCGGCGACACTGAGCCTGCTCGACACGAGCGCTCCGAGCGGCCCGGCCCGGCTGTCGGCCTTTCCGTCGGTTGCCGGCAATGCGGTCGATGGCGCCCCCGACACCCATCTGCGCAATGTGCTGGGCTTTCATGTCGACCGCCGCAACGGCTGGCTATGGGCGCTCGACATGGGTTTCGTCGCGGGCCAGGCCGAGGCGCCGGCCGGCGCGCAGAAGGTGATGGTCTACGATCTGCGTACCGGACGCACGGTCCGGCGCATCGCACTCGATGGGGTGGCGGACCGCAAGGGCAGCTTCCTGAACGATATCGTCGTCGACGAGCGGCGCCGGATCGCCTATATCTCCGACAGCGGCCTGCGCAGCGCGCCGGACAATCAGGCGGGGCTGATCGTGGTGGACTTTGCCGCCGGCAAGGCGCGGCGCGTGCTGGACCGCCACGCGAGCCTGCTGCCGGAGCCCGGCGCGAAGGTCGTCTCGCATGGCGCCGAGGTGTGGCCGGGCAATCCGTTGAAGCTCGGCATCAACGGCATCGCACTGTCGCCCGATGGTGGCACGCTGTACTGGGCCGTCACCACGGGCACGCACATCCATGCCGCGCCGACGCGGCTGCTGCGTGACCAGGGCGCCAGCCCGGAGAGCCTGGCCGCGGCGGTGCGCGATCTGGGCGACGTCGGCAGCAATACCGATGGCATCGTCACCGACGCGAAGGGCAAGCTGTACATCACGGACGTGACGCGCAATGGCATCGTCAAATACGACCCGGCCACCGGCACGATGTCGCTGCTCGCGGCGGACGAGGGCGTGTTCTGGCCCGATACACCCGCGCTGCTGCCCAACGGCGATCTGGTGTTTACCGCCAGCCATCTGAACGGGCATTTCGCGGGGGCGGTCAAGGCCGGCGAGGAGCGCTACGAGCTGTGGCGCCTGCCGCTGCATCGGACCCCAGGCAAACGCGACTGAGCCGGGCGGCGCGGGTTCGAAGCGATGGGGGTTGGCAAGTGGGCTACGGACAACGGATGATATGGCGATTTCCCGCACACCCATATCGACCCCAGGAGCCAACACGATGAGACTGATCGGCATGCTCGATTCCCCCTATGTCCGCCGCGCCGCGATCACGATGCGCCTGCTGGGGCTGTCCTTCCAACATGAACCGGTTTCGGTGTTCCGCACCTTCGAGCAGTTCCGCGCCATCAACCCGGTCGTCAAGGCGCCATCGCTGGTCTGCGACAACGGCGTGGTGCTGATGGACTCGACGCTGATCATCGACTACGTCGAGGCGTTGGCCGGACGCAGCCTGATGCCGACGGAGCTGGCGGCGCGCCAGCGCGACCTGCGCGTGATCGGTCTGGCGCTGGCCGCTTGCGAGAAGGCGGTGCAGAACGTCTACGAGCACATGCTGCGGCCGGCAGAGAAACAGCACCAGCCGTGGGTCGAGCGCGTCGACGGCCAGCGCACCAGCGCCTTCGCCTTGCTCGAGGAAGAAGTCGCCCGCCTGCCGGTGCCGGTGCAGGAGACCGCGCTGACGCAGGCGCAATTGACGACCGCGGTGGTGTGGACCTTCACGCAGGCGATGCTGCCGGGGGCCGTCGATGCGGCCGCGCATCCGGCCATCGCGTCGCTGACGGCAGCCGCCGAGGGCTTCGCGGCGTTTCAGGCGTATCCGCACGCGTGAGACAAGTACGAACCTGCGGCAGCACGGTGGACTGCCGCCGGTTGCGGCCTGTTCAAAGGCCTGTTTGCTGCAGCTCCACCAGATACGGCGCCAGCGCGCCCAGGTCGGGCACCACGCCGAAGCCAGGCGCGTCGCCAAGCTGCACGCAGCCGTCGCTCAGATGCATGACCGGCGCCGCCATCGCGTCGCGCAGCGGATTCGGATTGGCGTCCACTTCGACATAGCCGGCCCCGCCCGCGGCGGTTTTCAGGTGCAGCGAGGCGAGCAGGCCGATGCCGGCGCCCAGCCAATGCGGGCAATACCATTTGCCCGCCGCAATCGCTTGCTGCGCGACGTCCAGGCATCCGGTCAGTCCGCCCCATTTGCCGGCATCCGGCTGGATCACCGACATGCCGGGTTCGCCGATGAAATCGCGGTACTGTGCATGGCCGCACAGGTTCTCGCCGCCGGCCAGCCGCAGCGGCTGCTCCGCAGCGAGCTTCGCCCACGTCTGCGGCGGCGCGTCGGCGCGCACCGGTTCCTCCAGCCACAGCAGATCGAACGGTGCCATGCGATGGCCGGCGGCCACCGCATCCTCGGCGTCCCACGCCTGGTTGGCATCGACCATCAGCACCGCATCGCCACCGAGCGCCTCGCGCATGTCGCGCAGATTGCCGAGGTCGCGCTCCACGCCGAAGCCGACCTTGAGCTTGAAGGCCCGGTAGCCCTCGGCCCGCTTGGCCAAGGCCAGTTCGGCGGGATCGGTCGGATTGATGCCCGACGCATAGACCGGCACGGGCCACGCGCCGGCACCGCCCAGCGCACGCCAGACCGGCTGGCCGGCGCGGCGTGCGAACAGGTCCCACATCGCCATGTCGATGCCGGCGGCGATCTGGTGAAGCGGTCCGGGCTCGCCGGTCTGCAGCATCAGTACCGCCAGCCGCGCCACCAGCGTTTCCCAGGTCTGTCGGGGCGAGGCCCACGCCTGGCCCGTCACGATGGGCCGGCCGTACGCCAGCAGCAGGCGGGCGCGATGCTCGGCGCCTACCGTCGGGAAATTGCACCAGACCTCGCCCCAGCCTTCGCAGCCATCGCTGTCGGTCAGACGGACCAGCACCGCCGGGCGATCGCGCATGATGCCGAACGACGTCTGCACCGGCGGATCGGCGGGCGCGCGCAAGACGAAGGCGTCGAGCCGCTCCACCTTGACCGGCGTCGCACTCGGTTGGCTGTCGTGCATGCGGTCTGCCATCACGCCACCCCTGCCATGCAGACGTATTCGATCTCGAGGTAGTCGTCGATACCGTCGCGCGAGCCTTCACGCCCCATGCCGGACTGCTTGATGCCGCCGAACGGCGCTGCCTCGTTGGCGATCGGGCCGCTGTTGACGCCGACGATGCCGCATTCGAGCGCCTCGGCGACGCGCCAGATGCGCGCCATGTCGCGCGAGAAGAAGTAGCCGGCCAGCCCGTACTCGGAATCGTTGGCCATGGCGATGGCGTCGGCCTCGGGCTCGAAGCGGATCAGTGGGGCCAGCGGGGCGAAGGTCTCCTCGCGCGCGACCAGCATCGACTGCGTGACGCCGGTCATCACCGTGGGCTCGAAGAAGGTGCCGCCCAGCGCGTGGCGCGATCCGCCGCACAGCACCTGCGCGCCGCGCTGGCGGGCGTCGGCGATATGCTCCTCGATCTTGGCGACCGCGTGGCGCCATTCGCCGCCGATCAGGCATGGCTGGCGGAACAGGGTTGGGTCTGGAAGGGGCATGGTGGTCAATGACATCAGCGTTGCTCGCCGTTTGTTCGCTGTTCAGTAGATCGGCGGTTCAACGGTCGGCGCGTTGCCTGCCAGGCTGGCGAAGTCGCAGCCCTCGTTGGCCTGCGTGACTTCGTGCTGGAAGATGCGGCCATAGCCGCGCGCATACGGCAGCGGTGGCGGCTGCCACGCTGCGCGGCGCGCTTCCAGTTCGGCTTCCGGTACCAGCATGTCGAGCCGGCGGGCGCCGATGTCCAGGCGCACGAGGTCGCCGGTGCGCAGCAGCGCGAGCGGCCCGCCGACCGCGGATTCGGGCGCCACGTGCAGCACGCAGGTCCCGTAGTGGGTGCCGCTCATGCGGCCGTCCGAGATGCGCAGCATGTCGCGCACGCCTTCGCGCAGCAGCTTTTTCGGGATCGGCAGGTTGCCCCACTCGGGCATGCCGGGGCCGCCGATTGGGCCCGCATTGCGCAGCACCAGCACGGTCGAGGCATCGACATCAAGGTCGGGGTCGTCCATCGCCGCGAACATCTCCGCGTTGGAATCGAATACCAGCGCCCGGCCCTCGTGCCGCAGCAGGTGAGGGCTGGCGGCCGACGGCTTGATGACCGCGCCGTCGGGGCAAAGGTTGCCGCGCAGCACGGCAAGCGCAAGTCCGGCCTCCGGACATTCCGGCGTGCCGGTCTTCAGCGGCCGGTCCAGGTCCAGCACGGTGCCGTCGTTTTCGCAGGGCCATGCGGCGATGTTCTCGCCAAGCGTGCGGCCGGTGACCGTGCGCGCGTCCAGGTCCAGGTGCGGCGCGATCCTTTGCAGCACGGCGGGCAGGCCGCCCGCATAGTGGAAGTCCTCCATCAGGCGTTCGCCGGAGGGATAGAGGTTGGCGATCACCGGCACATTGCGCGCAACCGCGTCGATCTCGTCCAGGTCCAGCGCGACGCCGGCCCGGCCGGCCATTGCCGGTAGATGCACCGCGGCGTTGGTCGAGCCGCCCAGCGCGGCATAGGCGGCAACCGCATTGAGGAAGGCCGCCTTGGTGGCGATCTGCGATGGCCGCAGGTCCTCCCAGACCATTTCGACGATGCGCTGTCCGCAGCGCCATGCCATGCGGCTATGCGCCGCGTCGACGGCCGGGATGCTCATTGCCCCAGGGAGCGTGAAGCCCAGCGCCTCGACGATGGCCGTCATCGTGCTGGCCGTCCCCATCGTGTTGCAGGTGCCGACCGAGCGCGTCATGCGCGCCTCCATCGCGATCCACTCATCCCTGGCGATATTGCCGATGCTGTATTCGGCGAAGTATTTCTTGGTGTGGGTGCCGGCGCCGACCGCGGCGCCACGATAGCGGTCGTTCAGCATCGGTCCGGCCGGCACGAAGATCACCGGCAGGTCCATCGAGAACGCGCCCATCATCAGGCCGGGAGGCGTCTTGTCGCAGCCGCCCATCAGCACCGCGCCGTCGAGCGGCAGGCTGCGCAGCAGCTCTTCCGTTTCGATCGACAGCAGGTTGCGATAGAGCATGGTGGTGGGTTTGACCATCACCTCGCCCAGGCTCAGCGCGGGCAGTTCGAGCGGGTAGCCGCCTGCCTGCAGCACGCCGCGCTTGACCGATTCGGCGCGTTCGCGCAGATGCGCGTGGCACGGCGAAAGTTCGCTCCAGGTATTGATGATGCCGATCACCGGCCGGCCCATGAAGGCCTCCCGGGCCAGTCCCTGCTGCTGCATGCGCTGGCGATGCGCGAAGCCGCGAATATCGTCGCTGGCGAACCAGCGATGGCTGCGCAGGTCTTCCGGGCGGCGCGGCGGCTTGTCTGGGCGTGTCATGCTTGCGATTCCTCCGGTTTGCAGCGCGCGTTCAGTACGACGCGTTGGCCGCGCCGGGGCCGCGGCCAAAACGCTTGGCCAGATCATCGGCGCTCTTGCGCAGCAGTACCTGGTCGGTACCCACCGCGACGAACAGCGCGCCCAGGTCGAGGCACTCCTGCGCACGCTTCTCGTCGAGCATCAGGATGCCGGGGGCCTTGCCGCAGGCCCGGATGCGGCGGATGGCCGCGTCGATGGCCGCGCGTACACGCGGGTGGTTCAGCTCGCCGGGCACGCCCATGCTGGCCGACAGGTCCGCAGGCCCGATGAAGATGCCATCGATGCCGTCCACGGCGGCGATCTCTTCGAGCCGTTCCAGCGCTTCCTCGGTCTCGATCTGGACCAGCACGCAGATCTGCGCGTCTGCATCGCGGACATAGTTGGCATCGCGGCCGAAGCGCGAGGCGCGCACGGTGCCGCCCATGCCCCGCACGCCGCGCGGCGGATAGCGCGTGGCCGCGACCGCGGCGGCCGCTTCTTCCGGCGTCTGCACGAAGGGGAACAGCAGCGACTGCGCGCCGATGTCGAGGTAGCGCTTGACCAGCACGGTGTCGTTCCACGCGGGGCGGACCACCGCCGAAGTCGTGCCGGTACGGCCCGCGTCCACGGCCTGCAGCTGCTGCTGCATCAGCACCGGATCGCTGGCCGTGTGCTCGGTGTCGAGCATCAGCCAATCGAATCCCGAACCGGCGATCAGTTCGGACACATAGGGAAACGGCAGCGTGGACCAGAGGCCGATCTGGGGGCGCTGCTCGTGCAGCGCCTGCTTGAAGTGGTTATGTGAGGGCACGTGTGCTCCGGTATCGGGAAGGATCTGTCGGGTCAGTCGATCTTGACGTTGGCGGCCTTGATCAGCGCGCCCATCGAGGTGTAGTCGGACTTGATGCGGTCGGCAAACTCGGCCGGCGTGGAAGACAGGACCTCGGTGCCCTGGGCCTCCTGCGGGGCGCGGAAGGCCGGGCTCTTCAGGATCTCCACCATCTCCTTGCTCAACCGCTCGACGATCGGCTGCGGCGTACCGGCGCGCACCAGCATGCCGCTCCACGGCACCTGCACCACGCCCGGCGCGCCGGCCTCCTTCATGGTGGGCACATTGGGCAACAGCGGGGCGCGCTTGTTGTCGGCCACCGACAGGATGCGCACCTTGCCTGACTTCTCGTAGGCCAGCACCGCATTCAGGTTGTGGAACATCATCGGAATCTGGCCGCCCAGCACGTCCGTCAGCGCCGCGGGGCCGCCCTTGTAGGGCACGTGGGTCAGCGTGGTGCCGGTCTTCTGCTGGAACAGCACGCCGGTCAGATGCATGGTGTTGCCGTTGCCGGCCGAGCCGTAGTTCAGCGAGCCAGGCGCCGCCTTGGCGGCCGCCACCACGTCGGCGACCGTGCGATACGGCGCGGCGGCGTTGACGACCAGCACGTTGGGCGTCTGATTGGTCAGCGTGATCGGCTGGAAGTCCTTGAGCGGATCGAAGCCGGGCGACTTGTACAGATGCGGATTGACCGCGAGCGTGCTGACCGAGCCGAAGAAGATCGTGTAGCCGTCGGCGGGCTGCTTGGCGACGTAGGCCGCCGCGATGTTGCCGTTGGCACCGGCGCGATTCTCGATGACGACCGGTTGGCCCAGACGCTGGGCCAGCGCCTGCGCGAAGGGGCGGGCGAAGGCATCGGCCGCGCCGCCGGGCGGTTGCGGCACGACCATCACAACGGGGCGCTCGGGCCAGGCGGCGATGGCGGCCGGCGCTGCCGCGACGAGGAGGGGAGCAGCCAGCAAGGGCAGCATGCGGGCCGCGCGGCGGAGGGGATGCATGAGGGTGTCTCCATGGAAAGGGCGATGTCAGCCTCGCCTCGGTCGGGGATGTTACCGGTTACATTTCGGCATCGCTGGCGAAATGAAACCGGTAACATTGCCCGAGTGTATAATCCGCTGCGCCAACTGGTCAACCCATCAACCGATCCTCGGCAGCATGCCCACCGATCCCGGCCCTGTTCCTCCCGCCAAACCCGCCGCCACGCGGTCGCGTGCGTCGCGGCCGAGGTCAGGCACCTATACGGTTCACGACGTCGCCCGGATGGCAGGGGTGTCGTCGGTTACGGTGTCGCGCTACTTCAACGAACCGCAGAAGGTGTCCGAGGCACTGCGCACGCGGCTGGCACAGGTCATCGAGCAAACGGGCTACGTCCCGAACCAGATGGCGCGGATCCTTGCGACCAACCAGGGAGGCGTGGTCGGAGCCGTGATGCAGAACGTCACCAGCCCGACCTTTGCGGACATGGTGCGCGGCATGATGGATGTGGCCGAGCGCAACGATCTGCAGCTGCTGCTGGCGAACAGCCACTTCTCGCGCGATTCCGAGGCCCGTGCCTTGCGCACCTTTGCAGGGTGGCATCCGCGCGCGCTGATCCTGACGCGCGGTGATCATTCGCCGGAGTCCGATGCCCTGTTGGCCAGGCTGAAGGTACCGATCGTCGAGGCATGGGAAGTGCACGCCGGCCGGCCGTTTCACCAGGTCGGGTTCTCCCAGCAGGTAGTGGGACGGATGCTGGCTGAACATTTCGTTGGCCAAGGCGCGCTGCGCATCCGCTTCGTGCTCAACGGCGCCGTCGAAGACGGCCGTGCCACGCGGCGCAGCGAGGGCTACGCACAGGCGATGCACGACGCCGGGCTCGTGCCCGATGTCTGGCGTGCGCGAGCGAGCGACGACGTCGCGGCGGCGCGCGAAGCGATGGCCGCGCTGGCGGCCATGCCGCCCGGCAGACGTCCGCGGGCGGTGATCTTTGCCAACGACAATATGGCGATTACCGCCATTCTGTGCGCGCATTCCCATGGCCTGGCCATACCTGGGGATCTGGCGGTGGCGGGATTTGGCGATGCGCCGCTGGCGGCGGTGACCACGCCTTCGCTGACCACGGTGCGCCCCGATCCATATGCGATCGGCAGCCGCGCCATGGAAATCGTCGTGACTTCGCTGCATGCCGGCACGGCGTCGGCCGGCCCGCAAGTGCAAGAGATCGCCTGCGACCTCGTGATCCGGGAAAGCAGCCGCGTCGTGCGCTAGCGCGGCAGCCTTTGGGCAGGGCTATCGAGGCGCAAATGCGGTGGCCTTGATTTCGACCAGTCCGCCCTCGGGGTTCAAGTCCGCGACGGCCAATTCCACCGCGACCGGATACGGCGCGGCAAAGAACTCGTCGCGTACGCGGCCGATCGCCGCCAGCTGTCCGGCCTTATCCAGCGCGAGGCGTTCGCTGCCGAAGACATGAAACATCTGCAGCTCGACGACATCGTCCAGTTGCGCGCCGCAGGCCAGCAGCAGGCGCTCGATCTGCCGGAAGACCGCACGCAACTCCTCGCAGAACGCGGCCTCGTCCATCGGCGCGGCGCGCCGGTTGCGGGCGACCACGCCAGACAGATAAACGAAGTCGCCGACGCGCCGGGCGGGAGCATAGTGGAACTGCGCGACGTCGGCCTCGAGCTCGGGCGGAATGGCCACCATGCCGGTGGCGGTCGGAATCTGGCGAATGTCGCTGCTAACGGGATGGCTCATCGGTATTCGTGGCGGCTAAAAATTTATCGATCGGTACAGAAATTGGCAAAAAAACAACGGGTGTATGAGACCCGTTGCATCGTTGCTTGAGGGGCAACGGCGCTCAGTGGGTTGAGCGCGTGCCGACGAGCATAATTTGTTTTGTACCGGTCAGTCAAATAATGCCGGGGCGCCATTGCTGGTTCCCGCGGCCGGGCACGCGGGATTACGCAGCGGCGCTGCCTGACTCCGCCCTTATTCCGCGCGAATATTCGCCCGCGCCGCGACGGCGCGCATCTCCGGCAGCTCCTTTTCGACCCGGGCCTTGACCGCGGCGGCATTGCCATAGGCCGGCGTCAGCGCCAGCTCGACGAGTCGAGCGCGCGTGGCCGGCGCATTGACGACGTCGGCCAGCGCCTTCTCCAACTTCTGCTGGACCGGCGCCGGCAAGCCCGCCGGTGCGATCAGCGCGAACCACGTGCCCATCTGGAAGCCAGGGTAGCCGCTCTCGGCCACCGTCGGCACCTGCGGCAATGCTGGCAGGCGCAGCGGCGACAGCACCGCAAGCGGGCGGATCCTGCCAGCCTTGATCAGCGGCAGCGTCGCGACCACGGTATCGACTGCGACTTGCACCTGGCCGCCGGCAAGTGCCGTCAGATTGGGCGCACTGCCGTTGAAGGGCACATGGACCATGCGGATGCCGGTGGCGGACTTCAGCATCTCGCCGCCGAAATGCACCGACGAACCGGTGCCGAACGAGCCGTAGGAGAACTTGTCCGGATCAGCCTTCGCCTGCGTGACGAGATCCTTCAGCGAATGCAGCGACGTGTCCGGGTTGGCGACCAGCACCAGGCTCATATCGGCGACCAGACCCAGCGGCGTGAAGCTCTTGATCGGGTCGTAGGCGAGACTTGGGCGGATCGCCGGGTTCAGCGTCAGCGTGGTGCTGGCCGCGAGCAGCAGGGTGTAGCCATCGGGCGCGGCCTTGGCGACCTGGGTGGCACCGATCACCGTACTGGCGCCCGGCTTGTTTTCGACGACCACGGTTTGCCCGAGCTTCTCGCCCAGGCCCACCGCCAGCAGACGCCCGAGCACATCGGTCGCGCCGCCGGCGGCAAACGGCACCACCAGACGGATTGGGCGCTCCGGATACGTCTGCGCCGTGGCTGGCGCCATGGTGGTCGCCAGGACGGCGATCAGGCCGGTGCATGCGAGGAAGAATCGCTTGTGGGGCAGCTTCGGGGGCATTGCGGTCATCAAGGGCACTCCTGCCAGCAGTGGTGAAGTTCGAATTCGGTCGGGCGGCTGTGGGATCGCCGGACGTGGCGGGGCTCAACCCAGCCAGGGACTGCGCACCCGCGAGAAACCGCCCGCAAGGTCGTAGGCATGGCCCAACTGCAGCACGGCGGCATCGGTCTGCGCGGGTCCGATGATCTGGATGCCGGCGGGCAGGCCGTTCGGTCCGAAGCCGGCCGGTGCGGCCAGGGCGGGCAGCCCGGCCATCGTCGCCGGCACCACGGTCTGCATCCAGCGGTGATAGGTGTCCATGTCGCGGCCGTCGATGGCGTGCGGCCAGTCCCATTCCGCGTCGAACGGAAACACCTGCGCGGCGGGCAGCACCAGATAGTCGTAACGCTCGAACAGGTGGACCAGCGCCTGATACCAGGCACTGCGCACGCACATCGCTTCGTAGACGCGCGGGCTCGGCAGCGCCATGCCGCGCTCGATTTCCCAAGCAGCCTCGGGTTTGAGCAGCGCGCGCTTCGCACGGTCGTGCCACAGCGCGGCATTGGCGCCGGCCACCGAGAAGCTGCGCAGATCGATCCAGGCGTGCCACAGCGTTTCCAGATCGAATGCCGGCAGCGCGGGCTCGACCGTGCAGCCCAGCGTGCGGAAATGGTCCAGCGCGCGGGCGCAGGTATCGAGCAAGCCCGGATCGGTCGGCAGTTGGCCGTTCATATCGCCCAGCCAACCGATGCGCACGCCGCTCCAATCGCGCTCCGGCGGCAGCGCAAAACTGCCCGGCGGCTCGCAGCGGCGCGTCAGCGGCAAGCGGGCATCGAAACCCGCCTGCACCGACAGCAACAGGGCCAGATCCGGCACGTTGCGCGCCATCGGACCGGCCACGCTGAATTGCTGGAAGAAGACTTCATCGGTCGGACCGTGCGGCACCAGGCCGAACGACGTGCGCAACCCATAGACATGATTGAACGCTGCCGGCGTGCGCAGCGACCCCATCATGTCCGAGCCGTCCGCCACCGGCAGCATGCGCAGCGCGACGGCGACCGCCGCGCCGCCGCTGCTGCCGCCCGCGGAGCGCGACGGGTCGAAGGCATTGCGCGTGGTGCCGTAGACCGGGTTGTAGGTATGACCGCCCAGGCCGAATTCGGGGGAATTGGTGCGCCCGACAAACAGCGCGCCGGCTTCACGCATGCGCGCGAAGATCGCGGCATCGGTCTGCGTGACCTGGCCGGCGAAGATCGGCGAGCCCTTGGTGGTGACCATGCCCGCGGCCGGGCTGATGTCCTTTGGCGCCTGCGGGAAGCCATGCAGGGGGCCGCGGCTTTGTCCGCGGGCGAGCTCGGCATCGCGCTCGGCGGCCTGCGCGCGCAGCGTGCCACGATCCAGCGGCGCCACGATGGCGTTGACGCGGGGGTTGTGGCGGTCGATCTGGTCGAAGAAGGCGTCGAGCACCTCGACGCACGAGACCTCGCGCGCGTGGATGGCGCGGGACAGTGCGACGGCGTCGAGTTCGACGATCGGATTGGCCGGTTGGCTGGAAGGGGCTTGGTCGGGCGGCATGGTCTGGGTTGTCTCCTTCGTGGATTCGTCAAAGCATACGGGCCGGGCAGGCTTTCGCACAATCGACGATTATTTCAAATATCCTTGCGTAAAACGCAAACCAGACCTGGAAACCTTCCCGCCGGAGACCCGAACCGATGCTGTCGCACCGCCTGCAGGACACCTCGCTGCGCTATTTCCTCGAAGTGGTCCGTAGCGGCTCGCTGACCGAAGCCGCCCAGCGGCTCAATGTCACGGTATCGGCGGTCAGCCGCCAGGTGGCCTCGCTCGAGGCGCTGCTGGGCGTGCCGCTGTTCGATCGCCGCCCGCGCGGCATGGTGGCCAGTGCGGCTGGGGAATTACTGGCCGCCTACGCATTGCGCGGCGCTCTGGAAGCCGACCGTGTCGTCTCGGAAATCGCCGCGCTGCAGGGCCTGCGGCGCGGACGTGTACGCATTGCCAGTTCGGCTGGATTTGCCATCGACTTCCTGCCGCGATGCATTGCCGAATTCCGCGAGCGCTATCCGGGCCTGCATTTCCATGTACGCGTGGCACCGCCCGCTGAAGTCACCGGCATCGTGCTGCATGGCGACGCCGATATCGGGATTACTTATAGCCGCGCAGGCGAGCAGGGCATCCGCGTCGAGCATCGGCAGCCGGCACCGGTGATCGCCATCATGCGCCCGGACCATCCGCTCGCTCGCTTTCGCAGCGTGACGCTGGCCCAGATGCAGCCGTATCCGTTGGCATTGCCGGAGGCCGACAACACGGTGCGCCAGCTGTTCGACATCGCCGCCGGCGAACGCGGCATCGTGTTCGAGCCGGTGCTGGTCACCAATCATTTCGAGACGCTGACCAGCTTTGTGCTGCATGGCGGCGGGTTATCGATTTCGGGTGCGGTGACGGTGGGAGACCGGCTGCGTCGTGGGGAGCTGCACGCTGCCGTGATACGGGAGCGCGGGATGAAGGGACGTTCGATCGAACTGCAGACCTTGGCGGGGCGGACGTTGCCGGAGGGGGTGAGGGGATTTTTGGGGTTTGTGCGGGAGAGGCTGGGGGCGGAGGCCGGGGCAGTGGGATGATCGGGAGTGCGTCTCGATGGTGGCGCTTTCCCCCGGAACGCCGCCTGCCCTCGTGACATCCATCTCCATGAAAGGACCCGATCGCCCACGCCTTCCGGCGGCGGCCACCGGATCCACTTGATGGAGGAGCGATGCCATGAAACACGTGCTGACAGCCCTATCCCTGTGCTGCGCTGCGGCAATCGCATGGGCACAGGCACCCAACGACGCCCAGATCGCCGCCATCGTCGTCACAGCGAACCAGGTCGACATCGACGCCGGCGAACTGGCCCGAACGAAGGCGAAGTCGAAGGAGGTGAGGCAGTTCGCCGACCTGATGGTCACCGACCACTCCAGCGTCAACCAGTCCGCAATGGACCTGGCCAGGAAGCTCGACCTCACGCCCGAAGACAACCCGACCGCCCAGACCCTGAAGCGTGGAGGGGAAGCAAACATCGCCAAACTGAAGGGGCTCAAGGGTGAGGCGTTCGACCGGGCCTATGTCGATCAGGAGGTCGACTACCACCAGGCCGTGCTCAATGCCCTGGACAAGACCCTGGTGCCGAACGCCAGCAATGCCGAGCTGAAGGCGCTGCTGGTCAAGGTACGGCCTGCCTTCGTTGCGCATCTGGAGCATGCGAAGCAGTTGCAAGCCTCGCTGCCCAAGGGCAAGACTGGCGCCAGGAACAAGTAGCCATGATTCGCAGCCGGGGGACCATGCTGGGATCGCTGCTGATGGCGGCGATCCTTGGCGGCACGGAAGTCGGCGCGGCGACCTATATTGTCACCATCGAGGGCATGGAATTCCGTCCTTCGACATTGGTGCTGCACCGCGGCGATCGCGTCGTCTGGGTCAATCACGATCTCGTGCCGCATACCGCGACCGCGTCGGACGGCAAGGGCTTCGATTCCGGCCATATCGCGCCCGGTGCGTCATGGGAGCATGTGGTGCAGGGCCAAGGATCGCTGCCTTATGTCTGCACGCTCCATCCGACCATGCAGGCGGTGCTTGAGGTTCGCAAGCGATGATCCCTTCCAGTGCAACGGCGCTCGCCACCGGCAATCCTTATCACGATGACCAGGAGCTTGCCCGGCGTATCGCGGCGGGCGATCGTTCGGCGTTCGAGTTGCTGATCCGGCGGAACAACAGGCGCCTGTATCGTCTGGCGCGGGCCGCGCTGCGCGACGACGCGGAAGCCGAGGACGCCTTGCAGGAGGCTTATCTCTCGGCCTATCGCGCGATCGGCGAATTCCGCGGCGATGCGGCGCTGGCGACCTGGCTGTCGCGGCTGGTACTGAATCAATGTCTCGGTCGATTGCGCCGGCACGCGCGCCGCGAGAAGGTGATTCCGATGGTGGCTTCATCGGGGGATGACGCTATGGAGCACGACTATCCCGCACCCGACGACGATGCGCCCGACCGGGCGTTCGCGCGTACCGAGTTGCGCGGGTTGATCGAGCGTCAGCTGGACCGCTTGCCGAAGGCGTTTCGTCTCGTATTCGTGATGCGGGAAGTCGAGGAAATGAGCGTCGAGGAGACCGCGCAGTGTCTCGACATTCCGGAGGCAACCGTCCGCAGCCGGCATTTCCGTGCACGAAGCCTGCTGCGGGAGGCGCTGGCTCGCGAGGTCGATCTGGCCGGCCGCGATCTGTACGAATTCGGTGGCGTGCGCTGCGATCGGATCGTGCAGGGGGTGATGGCACGGTTGGACCGCGAGAACGCTGGCAAGGGATGAAAGGATCGCCAAAGTAGCCCACGTGCCAGACAACGCCATCAACAACGCCGCAAGGAACTCGACATGACCACCTCCCTCTGGCGCGGCACGACCAACCCGACAGGATGTCCGATGCTGGTCGAGGACATCCAGACCGATATCGCGATCGTCGGTGGCGGCATTACTGGCGTCAGCCTCGCCTGGCGTCTCGTGCTGGCGGGGCGCAGCGTGGTGCTGCTGGAAGCGAATGCCCTGGGCGTCGGCGATACCGGCAATTCCACCGGCAACCTCTATGCGACGGTCAGCAGCGGGTTGCGCGCCATTCGGCAGAAGTGGGGCGACGACGTAGTACGGCAGGTCGCCCAGTCGCGCGGCGAGGCGGTCGATTGGATCGAAGAACACGTTCATCGCCTCGGCATCGATTGCGCGTTTCGGCGTTGCCCTTTGGTTCGCTATCCGGCGTCGGCCGATGCGCGCGACGGGATCGAGGCCGAGTTCGAGGCGTCGCTGGCCGCCGGCCTAGCAATTCGGAGGGAGGGCGTCTTGCCTCCGGGCTTGCCGCATGCCCACGGCGATGCGCTGGTGCTGGAGCAGCAGGCGCAATTTCATCCGCTTGCCTATGTGCTCGCGCTGGCCCGGCATGCCGCCGACAATGGCTGCCGCATCTTCGAGCGCTCGCCGGTGATCGAGCTGGACCGCTCGCAACAGCTGCTGCGAACGGAGCGCGGCAGCGTCAAGGCCCAGCACATCGTTCTGGCCACGCATTCGCCGAGCGGCTTTCATCTGATGCAGGCCGGCATGGTGCCGCATCGCGAGTATGGATTGGCTGCGCCATTGAACGGCGACTCGTTTCCCGCGGGGATTTTCTACGCCGAAGGCAGCGAGCGCTTGTCGGTGCGCGGTCTTGATACCACGCAGGGCAACTACCTCGTATGCGTCGGCCAGACGGCCAAGACGGGTCAGCATGACGCGGCCGCCGCCATGGCCAGGCTCGAAGACTCGGCAAGGCAGCGTCTCGGCATTCGCCAAGTTGCCTTTCGCTGGTCCGCGCAGAACTTCCCGTCGCCGGACGGGCTGCCCTATATCGGCAAGGACGCGTTTGGCTGCTACGTGGCCACCGGTTTCGCGACCGACGGCCTGACCTACGGCACGCTGGCCGCGGCCATCATCGCTGACCGGATTCTCGGGGCCGACAACCGCTGGAGCGAGCTTTACAGGGCAACGCGGCTGACCGCCGTGAAATCGGCGAAGGGCACCGCCGAGGAAGTGGTCAGCATGGGCAAGGCGCTGATCCAGGACTATCTGACGCGCCGCCAGCACGAACAGTTGCAGAGCCTCGCACCGGGAAGCGCAGCGATTGCCGAGCTGGAAGGGGAACGCGTCGCGGCCTATCGCGATCCCGCTGGACGGCTGTTTGCGGTATCGCCCGTCTGCACGCACATGAAATGCATCGTCCATTGGAATGCGGTCGAGGCAAGCTGGGACTGCCCATGCCATGGCAGCCGTTTCGCGCCCGATGGCAGCGTGCTGTCCGGCCCGGCGCTGGCACCGCTGACCATCAAGCTGGTACCGGACCAGGAAAGCGGTACCTGAGCCGACGCCGCCGTGGCTCAATCGCCGTCGTTCTGCTCTGCGGAAAATGGCGGAAAACCCCAACATGTCGCGGCCTGGAACAGCCATTAAGATGAACCGGCAGCAGCGGACTTCAAAACGACAGCCGGAGACATCAGCATGGATCGACGACAGTTCCTCGGTGCGGCGGCTTGTGCCACCTCAGCGCTGGCGGCAAATGGTCTGGCGCCACAGGCATGGGCCGCCGATTGGCCGAGCCGGCCGATCCGTCTGGTGGTCGCCTATCCGCCGGGCGGCGGTACCGACGTGGTGGCGCGCCTGTTCGCCGACTACTTCACCAAGGTCATCGGCCAGTCCGTGGTCGTGGAGAACAAGCCAGGCGGCGCGACGATCCCTGCCACGCAGGACGTGATTCGCGCGAAGAACGATGGCCATACGCTGCTGGTGACGCTGGGCTCGTCGGCGACCTCCGGGGCGCATATCAACCGCGTACCCTACGACCCGCTGACCGATCTGACCGCATTGGCGGAGTTGGGCAAGGCCCCGGTCGTGATGGTCGCGAACAAGGACGCGCCATTCTCGTCGCTGAAGGAGCTGGTCGCCTGGTCCAAGGCCAACCCCGGCAAACCGCTGCATTCGGCCTCGTACGGCCCGGGCACCTCGTCGCACTTCGGGCCGCTGCTGTTCAATCGGCTTGCCGGCACCCATATCGAGCCGGTGCTGTACAAGGGCTCGGCGCCGGCCACGCAGGATCTGGTCGGCGGCGTGGTGCCGCTGATGATCGACGGGCTGACCACGGGCGTGCCGCTGTATCAGGCCGGCAAGACCAAGGTGCTGGCCACCACGATTCCGGAACGTTCCGAACTGGCTCCCGGTGCGCCGACGTTCCGGGAACTCGGCTTCCCCGAGATGGAGCAGCTGAGCGGCTATTTCGCGCTGTTCGGTCCCAAGGCGATGCCCAAGGAGACCGTGGAGGCGGTATCGGCCGCGGTGCGCAAGGTGTTGGCCGATCCGGCCTATCACAAGCGCCTGGCGGGCGTCGGCGTATTGCCGCCGCAGGCCGTCACGCCGGACGCCTTTGCCACGCAGATCAGGACCGATCATGCCCGCTGGGGCAAGTTCATCAAGGACATCGGCTTCAAGATCGAGGGAACCTAGGCGCCAGCGCCAGCTCCCGTACCATCGCGGGATTTCCCATCCGGGGCCCGGTGCCCTATGCTACGGGCTTTGCGTGGCCTGCCGGCGCAGCGGCAGGGCCATCCGGCCCGCCGCGGGCGCCACGCCAGCCAGGAATCAGAGGACCCCGCCTTGAAGGCCGATAGCACCGCGTCGATCGTCGACGACTACCAAAACCTGTTCGATCTCGCGCCAGTCTCGTTGTGGCTGGAAGACTATAGCGACCTGAAACGGCATCTGGACGGCCTGCGCGCCGCGGGCATCGTCGACCTGCGTGCCCATCTGCACGGTCATCCCGACGAGGTTGCCCGTTGTTCGTCGCTGATGCGGATCGTCCATGTCAATCGCCGCACGCTGGAGCTCTACGGCGCCCGCGATCTCGCCGACCTCGTCGGCAATCTGGACAAGGTGTTCCGCGACGACATGTTCGAGCAGCATGTCGAAGAACTGGTGCAGCTGTGGGAAGGCAAGGGGACCTTCTCGGGCCAGTCGGTCAACTACACGCTCGATGGCCAGCGTCTCGATATCCAGCTGTCCGGCCGCGTACTGCCCGGCCACGAGCAGCACTGGGATCGAGTGCTGCTGTCGATCGACGACATCACGCAACGCCAGCGTGCCGAACGCGAATTGCGCAATAGCCGGCAATACGCGGTCGGGCTGTTCGAGCATTCTCCGGTGTCGCTGTGGGTCGAGGACTTCAGTGCAGTGAAGGTGCTGCTCGATGAGGTCCGGGCGGCCGGCATCACCGATTTCCGGACATTCCTGAATGTGCATCCCGATTTCGTCGCGCGCTGCATGCAGGAAATCCGCGTGATCGACGTCAACCAGCAGACGCTGCTGATGTTCAGCGCGCCGTCGAAAGCGGTGCTGTATTCCCGCCTGGGCGACGTTTTTCGGGACGACATGCATCAGCATTTCGCCGAGCAGCTGGTCGACTTGTGGAACGAGAAGCTGTGGCAGCAGCGCGAGATCGTCAACTATGCGCTGGACGGCCGTCAGGTCGATGTGTACATGCAGTGGTCGGTGTTCCCGGGCCATGAGGCGGAATGGGATCAGGTGCTGGTATCGCTGACCGATATCACCGCGCGCAAGAAGGCCGAGGCCTATGTCGAGTTTCTCGGCAAGCACGACGTGCTGACCAAGCTGTACAACCGCGCCTACTACGAGGACGAGCTGGCCCGATTGGGCCGCAAGGGCCCGTGGCCGGTCAGCGTGATCGCGGTCGATCTGAACGGGCTCAAGCAGGTCAATGACAACCTCGGCCATGCCGATGGCGATGCGCTGCTGCGGCGCGCGGGCGAGGTCCTGAAGAAGGCTGTCGGCGACGGCTTCTGCGTGGCCCGTGTCGGCGGGGACGAGTTCATGGTCCTGCTGCCGGACCGCGACGAGCATGCCGCGGCCTCGGTCGTCGCGCAGATCCAGCAGGTCGTCGAGCTGAACAACCAGTTCTATCCCGGGGCGGCACTGAACTTCGCCATCGGCGCGGCGACCTGTGCGGTGGGCGAGCGCCTGACCGACACGGTCAAGCAGGCCGACGCACGCATGTACGCCGCCAAGCGGGCCTACTACGAAAAGCTGCGGGCGGAGCGCGAGCGCCGCCTCGGCTGAAGCGGACTCAAGCCCTCAAGCGTTCAAGCCATCAGTCGCGTTCGCCCATCGCCGGGTCGGACACCAGGTCCTTGCCCGTTTCGATGCGCCCGGCGAAACGGCGGCGGAAGCTGCCCTGCTGGGTGGTCACCGTGAAGTCGTACCAATTGCCCTGCGATCCGACCGGCCAGTGCTGGTCCAGCTGCTTGCCGGCCGGCACCTCGAAGGTCCACGGACCGTCGTCGCGATAGGCGTTCGGCACCACGGTGAAGGTGCAGGCACTGGCGCCGGCATTGATCATCGTCAGATAGACCGCCGCGTTGGCGATGTCGTAGCAGACACGGATCTCCGGTGCGCTGGCGCCCGCGGTGCCCAGCGTGCTGACGTCGCCGCGGAAGCTGCGGTGAAATCCATTGGGCCCGAGCACGAACAGGTCGTAGCGGCCCTCGTCGCTGGCAAAGACGTCGTAGCGGCCATCGAGCTGCTTGCCCGGTTCGACGGCATAGCGGCGCGGCACGCGGTCCAGATGCAGGCGGTCGTAGACGTGAAACACCGCGGTGGCGGTTCCCGTATTGCTGAACAGCAGCCACATCGCGCGGCCACTGGCGTCTTCGCGGCCGCTGACATGCAGTTCGTACGGCAGCCCGCGCGACGGCCGCGTTCCGGTTGCCTGCGCGGGCAACTGCTGCGCGCTCGTCGCGGGCAGCGGCACCTGCGGCAGCTGGCCCTGCGCGGTGCGGATCGCGTCCGCACTGGTCTTGTCCCGAGTCGGCAGCGACGGCAGCGTCTCGGTATTCGGATTGACGAAGTTGAACGCCGAGGTCAGGTCGCCCGCGATTGCGCGGCGGTACGCGCTGATATTCGGCTCCATCACGCCGAAGCGAGCCTCGAGGAAGCGCAGCACCGAGGTGTGGTCGAACACCTGCGAATTGACCCAGCCGCCGCGGCTCCACGGCGATACCACGTACATCGGCACGCGCGGGCCCGGGCCATAGGGATTGCCGTCGGTGTGATATTCGCCGTCGGTCGCCACCGTCGACGCGCCGGCCAGCGTGCCGTTGTCGAAAGCGGGCGCACATGGCGGCGGCAGGTGGTCGAAGAAGCCGTCGTTCTCGTCGAAGTTGATCAGCAGCACCGTGCGGCTCCAGACCTCCGGATTGGCCGTCAGCGCGTTGAGCACCTCCTGCGTATACCAGGCGCCCTGCACCGGGCTCGACGGTCCCGGGTGTTCGGAGTAGGTGGCCGGCGCCACGATCCACGACACCTGCGGCAGCGTTCCCGCCGCGATATCGTCCTTCAGCGCCTGCAGAAAGCCGCCGTCGGGCATCGTGTTGCCGATGCCCTTGATCAGCGGGCTGATCGATTCGTCGGCCGGCGTGTACGGCGGATACGGACTGCCATTCGGCTGGTTCCCCCGCGCCGCGTTGGCGTCGCGGTATTGCTTGAAGCCGGCCAGCGGGTTGTCGGTGAAGTTGTCCGGCAGGTTCTGATAGACCTTCCAGCTGACGCCGGCCGCCTGCAGCCGTTCCGGATAGGTGGTCCAGCGGTAGCTGATGCTCGTTGCATCGAGCGAATCGCCGCGGTTGTCGATGACAGGGCCGCCCATCGCGCCGGTAGGATCGTTGGTCCCGGTCCAGTGGAACAGGCGGTTCGGATTGGTGCCGCCGTGGAACGAGCAGTAGTACGCGTCGCAGATCGTGAAGGCGTTGGCCAGCGCGTACTGGAAGTCGAGTTCGGCTTCGGTATAGAAGCCCATCGAATGCGGTTCCTTGTACGTCGGCCACTGGTTCATGCGGCCCAGGTCCCAGGCGTCCTGCGCATCGGGATAGCTGTGCGGCGTGCCGCTGACGCGCTGCGCATTGCCTGCGCTGCTGTCCAGGTGGTAGGGCAGCACGATGCGGCTGACGCCGTTCTCGGTATAGGTCTGCTCGAACACGTTGCGTCCGCCGGCCAGCGGAATCGGAAAGCGGTCGCCAAAGCCGCGCACACCCTTCATCGTGCCGAAGTAGTTGTCGAACGAGCGGTTCTCCTGCATCAGGATCACGACGTGTTCGACATCGCGGATCGTGCCGGTGGCGTTGTTGGCGGGAATGGCCAGGGCGCGGCGAATCGCAGGCGGGAATGCGGCCAGCGTGGCGGCAGCGGCGGCGCCGGTGCTGGCGATCTTCAGGAATTGACGACGGCTGTTCGATGGCATGGCGAAAGGCGGCTGGGATGACGGGATGGTACCGGCAGGGCGGCGATCGGGAAACCATGGGCGCCGGCGCCCGCGTTCAGCGGGACGCCGGACAGCCGAAGCCGGCACCGTACCGGAGCGCGATGTCAGCGCCATGACGTCGGGATGACAGCCGCCACTTCACAACTTGTGCGGGAGTTCGGGCTCGGGTCACAGTGCCGTCATGCATCGGCACTAGGCTGGCGGGATTTTCCGGAGCGGCACGCCTGTCGATCCGGAATCTTTCCCATCCTTCTTCCACGCCAGCGAAGGTCCCAATGCAAGCCCTGAGAATGACGAGAGCGCTGTTGGCCGTTCTTCTGACCACTGCCGTGCTGACAGCCTGCGGCGGCGACGACGACAAGCCGGGCGAAACGCCCAGGCCGCCGGAGACACCGAAGCCGGAACTGCGCTGCGCGCCCTGAGCGAACGCCCGCACTCCGTCAACCGGCGTACCTTGCGCCATCGCGCGCTCTGCCTCCTACCACAACAACGAACAGAAATGACCTCTCGCCGCAGATTCCTGCAGGCGAGCGCGGCTGCCGGTTTTTCGGCCGCCGCGCTGGCCGCCTTTCCTCCGAGCATTCGCCGCGCGCTGGCCATTCCGGCCAACAACGCCACCGGCACCATCATGGACGTGCAGCACGTGGTGATCCTGATGCAGGAGAACCGCTCGTTCGACCACTACTTCGGCACGCTCAGCGGCGTGCGCGGATTCGGCGATCGCATCACGATTCCGATGCCAAACGGCCGCAAGGTCTGGCAGCAGGAACGCGCCAATGGCACGGTGATCACCCCCTACCATCTGGATGGCACCGCCAATAACGCGCAGCGCGTCGCCGGCACGCCGCACTCGTGGAAGGACAGCCAGGAAGCGTGGGACCACGGCCGCATGTCGCGCTGGCCGGTAGCCAAGACCGACACGTCGATGGGGTATTACAAGGAACAGGAGATCCCGTACCAGTTTGCGCTGGCCAACGCGTTCACGATTTGCGACGCCTATCACTGCTCGATGCATACCGGCACCGACGCGAACCGGTCGTTCCATTTGACCGGCACCAACGGCCCGGTGCCGCAGAACGTCGCCTTCGTCAACAACGAGTGGGATGCGATCAACGGCATCCCGTCGGACGCGAACATCGGCTACACGTGGAAGACCTATGCCGAGCGGCTGGAAGAGGCCGGCATCAGCTGGATCAGCTACCAGAACATGCCGGACGAGTGGGGCGACAACATGCTCGGCGCCTTCCAGACGTTCCGCCGGGCCAATCTGGCATCTGGCTTTCCGGTGTCGAGCGGCGGCGCCCCGGGCGCGCCGTACAACGATACGGGCCAGCCGCTGCCGTATCACGCCTACGATGCGGCGACCGACAACGCCAACAACCCGCTGTACAAGGGCGTCGCCAACACGCTGCCGGGAAGCCAGCCGGACCAGTATCTTGATGCCTTCAAGCGCGACGTGCGCGAAGGCAAGCTGCCGCAGGTGTCGTGGATCAATGCGCCGTCGATCTACTGCGAGCATCCGGGGCCGTCGAGCCCGGTGCAAGGCTCGTGGTTCCTGCAGGAAGTCCTCGATGCGCTGACGGCCAACCCCGAGGTCTGGAGCAAGACGGTCCTGATCGTCAATTTCGACGAGAACGACGGCTATTTCGATCACGTGCCGTCGCCGTCGGCGCCGTCCCGCAATCCGGACAACACGTACGCCGGCAAGACGACGCTGAGCGAGGAGCAACTGGCGCCGGAGTATTTCACGCAGCCGCCGCCGCAGGGCAGCACCAGCCAGCCGGCGCCGGATGGCCGTGTCTATGGGCCGGGCCCGCGCGTGCCGCTTTACGTGATCTCGCCGTGGAGCCGCGGCGGCTGGGTCAATTCGCAGGTGTTCGACCACACCTCGGTGCTGCGCTTCCTCGAAGCCCGCTTCGGCGTGCAGGAGCCGAACATCAGCCCGTTCAGGCGCGCCGTCTGCGGCGACCTGACCAGCGCGTTCAATTTCAAGACGCCCAATTCGGAAGCGCTGCCGACGCTGGCCGGCCGCACCACGCGCGACGCCGCCGACGCGCTGCGCGCCGCGCAGCAGCGGCTGCCGGCCGTGCCGGTGCCGCGCGACATGGCGCTGCCGCTGCAGGCACCGGGCACGCGTCCTTCGCGCGCGCTTCCCTACGAGCTGCATACCAGCGCGCGGTGCCAGGCGTCCGGCCAGGTCGAACTGCTGTTCTCGAATACCGGGACGCAGGCCGCCGTGTTCCACGTCTACGACGGCCACAAGCTCGACCGCATTCCACGCCGCTATATGGTCGAGGCCGGCAAGACGCTGTCCGATACCTGGAACGCCGCGTCCGACAATTTCGGCCGCTACGATCTGTGGGTGCTGGGCCCCAACGGCTATCACCGGCACTTCAAGGGCGATCTGAACCGGCTCGGCGGTACGCAGGCCGCGCCCGAGATCCGCGTCTGCTACGACATCGCCAATGGCGATGTCTACGTGGACCTGCTCAATCCGGGCGCCGCCGCTTGCCAGTTCGCCATCACGCCGCTGGCCTATCGCGCCGACGGCCCATGGCAAGTGGATGTTGCCGCGGGCGGCACGGCATTGCGTCACTGGTCGCTTGCCGACAGCGGCCAGTGGTACGACTTCGCGGTGACGTGCAGCAGCGATCCGGCCTTCTATCGCCGCTTTGCCGGCCGCGTCGAGACCGGTCGGCATACGGTCAGCGACCCGGCGATGGGCGAGGTCTGATTGCCGCGGATCAGCGGTCCGAAGTAGTGGGCGGCGAGGGCTGCTCCCTCGCTTCCTTGACCCATCGCCACAACGTCGCCCGGCTGATGCCCAGCAGCTGGGCCGCCTGCTGCCGATTGCCGCCGCATGCGGCCAGCACTTCGAGCACCCGTTCGCGAGGCGCGGCGTTGGCGCCGGAACCGTCGGCGTCCACGCCAAAGAGCTCGGGGCAGTCATGGCGCAGCTCGTCGAACGCGATCGCGTCGACGCGCGGCCACTGCGAGAAGAACACCGCCATCCGTTCGCACAGGTTCTCCAGCTCGCGCACATTGCCCGGCCAGCGATAGGCCAGCAGCCGCTCGCGCAACGGCGCAAGCAGGGCCTTCGCGTCGAGGCCGCTGTCAACCCGGTCCAGACTGCGCCGCAGCAGCACGGCAGCCAGCGTTTCGATGTCCCGCTGCCGCTCCCGCAGCGGCGGCAGGCTCAATTGCAGCGTGTTGATGCGGTAGTAGAGGTCCTGCCGGAATTGCTTCGCCGCGATCCGCTGCGGCAACGGCTGGTGGGTTGCCGCGATGATGCGCACGTCGACGGGAATCGGCACGCCGCCGCCCAGCCGCACAATCTCCCGCTCCTGCAGCACGCGCAGCAGCCGCGTCTGCAGCGGAACCGGCATGTCGCCGATCTCGTCAAGGAACAGCGTGCCGGTGTGAGCGGCTTCGAACAGGCCGCGCTTGCCGCCGCGGCGTGACCCGGTGAACGCGCCTTCCTCGTAGCCGAACAGCTCGCTCTCGAGCAGCGCCTCGGGAAACGCCGCGCAGTTGACCGCGACGAAGGGCTTGTTCGCGCGCTTGCTGTCGTTATGAATGGCCTGGGCAAACAGCTCCTTTCCGACGCCGCTCTCGCCGGAGATCAGCACCGTCAGATCGGTCCTGGCGAAGCGTTTGGCTGTCTGACAGGCGCGCAGGAAAGCCGGGCTGGTCCCGACCAGATTGTCGAAGCGATGGCGTGCCGTGGGCTGATGGCGGCGCTGCTGGCTGCGCAGGCTGGCGTCGGCATCCTGGATATTGCGGGCGTCGTACAGCGTCAGCGCGGCGCCCACCGTCTCGCCGTGCTCGCGAATCGGCGTGCGGTTTGCGATCCAGTCGCGCTGGGCGTAGCGCAGCACACTGCCGCGCTCCTGCAGGCCGCTGTCCAGCGTGGCCTGCAGCGACAGCGCCGGCTCGATGTCGTCCAGATGCTGGCCCAGCAGGCGGGCGCGCACGCGCCCGAGCAAGGTCTCCATCGGCGGATTGACGGCGATCACCCGATTGTCGCGATTGACGGCCAGCACCGCCTCCTGCAGGTTGTGCAGCACGCCGTTCAGCTGCTCGTAGCGGCCGGCCTCGAGCCGCGCGACGCGTGCCAGTTCGATCGCGTCCTCGATGCCCTGGCGCACCGCGCCGAGCGAGTAGGCGAGCCGTCCCTGCAGACCGTACTGCTCGGCCAACTCGACCACGATGCTGGAGCCGACCACCACTTCGTAGCCGTCACGGGCCAGCAGCTCGAAGCACTGCCTCGCCTCGTCCGGCGTGCGGTAGGCGTATTGGGCGACCTCGATCCTCAGCAGATCGCGCACGGCATCGAGCTCGGGGATGCAGGTGCCGTACATCACCACGCCGACCTTGGACGAGATGCGCCGCGCATTGAGCAGCGCCAGCAGGATGTCGAAGCCGGACAGCTTGATGGTGGCCACCGGCGCCACCACCGCATTGCGCAGGATGGTGGCGTTGGCGCCGGCGCTGATCAGCGCGTCGGTCGAGCCATCGCGAATGCGCTCGCGAGCGGCATCGAGGGCCGCCTCGAACGAGGCGTTGACCACCTCGATGTCCGCGCGATCCGCGTATTCGTCCAGCACCGTCATCGCGAACCGGCTCAGGTGCTTGTAGCTGATGAAGCAAAGCCGCGGCCTGATGCCGCGGTCGTTCGGGGTGTTGCGCATGGTCTCCTCGCCGGCAATCTTCGCGCCTCGGACGGATCGGGGGTCGTCGTTTACGCGAGGTCGCCGTGTTTCATCGACGTTTCATCAGTGTTTCATGAAACGCCGAAACGCGAGTGGCAAAATGGATTCCCTCGAAGAATCAATGCGTTAGCGTCCGTTGCAACGATGGCATAGCGCTTGCGGAATAGGCCTCACGCTACTGACGGAGGAAAGAATGCAGGCGCTCAGCCATATCACCGTGCTGGATTTGACCCATATGCTGTCGGGCCCGTACGGCACGATGCTGCTGGCCGATCTCGGCGCGCGCACCATCAAGGTGGAGCCGCCCGGCGCAGGAGAGGGGACGCGCCGGCTGCTGGCCGACAGCGAGGACTATGCGCGCGACGGCATGGGCGCCTATTTCCTGACGCTGAACCGCAACAAGGAAAGCGTCTGCATCGACCTGAAATCCGACGCCGGCCGCGCGGTGTTTCTCGATCTGGTCCGCCATGCCGACGTGGTGTTCGACAACTTCAGCGCTGGCGTCACCGAGCGGCTGGGCATCGATCATGCGGCGCTGTCGCAGGTCAACCCCCGCATCGTGACCTGCTCGGTGACGGGCTTCGGTCAGACCGGACCGGACCGGCAACAGCCGGCCTTCGATCAGGTCGTACAGGCGATGGGCGGCGGCATGTCGATCACCGGCATGGCCGACGGTCCACCGGTGCGCAGCGGCATTCCGATCGGCGACCTCGGCGGCGGAGTATTCGGCGCGATCGGCGTGCTGGCGGCGCTGGCCGAGCGCGAGCGCAGCGGCGTCGGGCAGCACGTCGACATCTCGATGCTGGACGCTCAGATATCGCTGCTGAACTACATGGCGACGATGCATCTGATGTCCGGCATCGTGCCGGAGCGGATCGGCAATAGCCATTTCGTGCACGTGCCGTACAACACTTATCCCACTCGCGACGGCCACATCATCATCGCCTGCATCGGCGATGCGTTCTTCGAGCGCTTCCTCAGCGTGATCGATCATCCCGAGCTGCGCCGCCCGGAATATCTGCGTCAGCCGGGCCGTTATGCCGACAAGGACCGCATCGACGCGATCATTGGCGAGGTGCTGCGCACCGAATCGTCGGCCTGGTGGCTCGACCGGCTGCGCCAGGCGCGAATTCCCTGCGGCCCGGTCAACGACTTCGCCCACGCGCTGCGCGAACCGCAGGTGCTCGGCCGCAACATGGTGGTCGAAGTCGGTCTAAAGACAGGCGAGACGGTGCGCATGCCGGGCAATCCGGTCAAGCTGTCGCGCGCCGCCGCGCCGACATACAGCTGTCCGCCTGCGGTTGGCGAACACACCGAGGCCGTGCTGCGCGATCTGCTCGGCTATGACGCCGATCGGCTGGACCGGTTGCGCGCTGCGGGTGCGGTTGCATGACGGAGGCGACGACGATGGAACGGGAAACGATCGTCATCACCGATGTCGCGCCCCGCGATGGACTGCAGAACCAGGCCGCCGCGATTTCGACCGACGGGAAGCTGGAGCTGGTCCGCCGCCTTGCCGCGGCCGGTGTACGCAGCGTGGAGGCGACCAGCTTCGTCTCGCCCCGCGCGGTACCGCAGATGGCCGACGCCGCCGACGTGGTGGCCCGCCTGCGCGCCGAGCTGCCCGATCTGCGCCTGTCGACGCTGGTGCCAAACCGCAAGGGACTGGAACGCGCCCATGCCGCCGGCGCGCCGGAGATTGCGGTGGTGCTGTCGGCGACGGAGACCATGAACCTGCGCAACATCAATATGGACCTGGACCAGGCCACGGCCGTCAGCGAAGAGACGCTGGTCCACGCATGCCAGCTGGGCCTGCGCACGCGGGCCTATGTCGCAGTCGCGTTTACCTGCCCGTTCGAGGGAGACGTGCCGCTGTCCACCGTCGTTCGGCTGGCGCAGCGGATGCGCGAGGCCGGCGCGGAAGAGATCGTCATCGCGGACACCATCGGTGCCGCCGCGCCCGCGCAGGTCAAGGCGCGGTTTGCGGCGCTGTCCGAAGTCATCGAGCTC
This sequence comes from Cupriavidus gilardii, assembly GCF_013347325.1. Lineage (NCBI taxonomy): Bacteria > Pseudomonadati > Pseudomonadota > Betaproteobacteria > Burkholderiales > Burkholderiaceae > Cupriavidus > Cupriavidus gilardii. Next base: position 1,132,689 of record NZ_CP054624.1, read on the forward strand.
GATCGGCTCGCGGTTCATCTGCACGATACGCGCGGCCTCGGTGCCGCCAATGCGTGGGCCGCGTTGGAAGCAGGCGTGCGGCGCTTCGACGCCAGCGTCGGCGGCATCGGCGGCTGCCCGTTTGCGCCCGGCGCCGCCGGGAATCTGGCCACCGAGGATCTGGTGCTGATGGCCGAGCAGAGCGGCTTTGCCACCGGCATTGCGCTCGAAGGATTGCTCGATGCGGTCGACTATGCGGAAACCTTGCTGGGGCGTTCGCTGGGAGGGCGATCCAGCGCATGGCTACGGCGTCGGTACCGGGCTGTATCGGAGACGTGATTGCGCCGTCCGGCAGGAGCCCAGCGAGCAGAACAAACCAACACAGAACATACACAACAGGAGACAACCGATGCTGAACCATTGCTGGATGCGCGCGGCCGTGATGAGCCTAGCCTGCATGGCCGCTGCCATGCCGTGGAGTCACGCCGCCGCCAAATGGCCCGACAAACCGGTCACGCTGATCGTGCCCTATGCGCCTGGCGGCGGCACCGATATCGTCAGCCGGCTGGTCGCGCAAAAACTGTCGGAGCGCTGGGGGCAGTCGGTGGTGGTCGAAAACCGCCCCGGCGCCAACGGGGTGATCGGCACCGGTCACGTCGCCAAGTCGGCACCGGATGGCCACACCTTGCTGATGGTGGTCGGCTCCCACGCGATCAATCCGGTGCTGATGAAGAGCCTGCCCTATGACACCGCCAAGGGTTTCACGCCGATCACGCGCCTGGCCGTCTCGCCGATGGTGCTGGTGGTCGCGAAGTCGAGTCCGTACAAGACGCTGAACGATCTGGTGGAGGCCGCGCGCAGGCAGCCGCTGGGCGTGGGCTATTCGGAGGGGCAGACGCGGCTGACGGGCGAGCTGCTTCGCCAGGTCGGCAAGTTGCAGACGATCCCGGTGTCGTACAAGGGCGGCGCGCAGATCATGGTGGACATCATCGGCGGCCATCTGGCATCGGGCTTTACCAGCGTACTGACCGCCTTGCCGCACGTCAATGGCGGCAATCTGCGCGTGATCGGCGTGGCGGCGGACGAGCGCATGCCGATCTTCCCCGATGCGATGACGTTCACGGAGGCCGGCCTGGACGACGTGCAGTCGCTGAACTGGTATGGCTTGTTCGGGCCGGCCGGCATGCCTGCGGCCACGGTCGAACAGATTCATCGGGACCTGCGCGAGGTCACCGCCGATCCTGCGGTGGCCAAACAGATGCGGGACCAAGGCGCGGCGATCGTGCTGACGCCGCCGGACGCGTTCCGCGCGTTTATCGGCAGCGAAACGCAGAAGTGGGCCGAGGTCGCCCGCCGCGGCGGCATTCGGCCGGAGTAGCGCGGCGCAAGCGGAGTAGTGGAGCGCGAGAGCAAGATGCCCCCGATATAACGAGGAGGAGGAGACAAGATGCAACGCCGAAGACTGATTCAGGCGCTGGGAGCCGCCATGCTGGCGCTCGCCGTGGCGCCGGGCTCCAAAGCCCTCGCGCAGGATTATCCGGCGCGGCCGATCCGCTTGATCGTGCCGTTCGCCCCCGGCGGGGTCTCGGATACCAGCGCGCGCGTGATCGCCGACAAGCTGGGCCAGCGGCTTGGCCAGCAGGTCATCGTCGATAACCGTCCTGGCGCATCAGGCAATATCGGAACCGCGATGGCCGCGCAGGCCGCGCCGGACGGCTATACGCTGCTGCTCGGCTTCGACGGCACGATGGTCATCAACCCCCACGTGTTCGCCAAGGTTCCGTTCGACACGATGAAGGACTTCGTGCCGATCAGCAAGATCGGCGACGCCGCGCTGATCCTGATCACGCATCCGTCGGTGCCGGCAAAGAATCTGAGCGAATTGGTAGCGTACTCGCGAACCACGTCGGCGGGCCTCTCCTATGGCAGCGCCGGCACCGGCAGCACGCCGCACTTGGCCGGCGAACTGCTGAAGGCGCGCACCGGGCTGAACATGGTCCACGTGCCCTACAAGGGCGGCGGACAGGCGATGGGCGACCTGGTCGGCGGCACGCTGCCGGTGCTGTTTACCGCGGTGGCGGGCGCGCAGCAATACGTGAAGAACGGCAAGGCCAACGCGATCGCGGTGTCCGCCGCGAAGCGCGTGCCCTCGCTGCCCGACGTGCCGACGCTGGCGGAGTCGGGCGTGCCGGGCTTCGTCAGTGACTCCTGGGTGGGCCTGCTGGCGCCGGCCAATACGCCGAAGGAGATCGTCGACAGGCTGGCGCGCGAGCTCAATGCGGTGGTCAACATGCCGGACACCCGAGAGCGTTTGGCGACGCTCGGGATCGTGCCGTCCGGCAATACCTCGGAGGCGTTCGCCAGCGAGATCCAGAACGATCTGAAGAAATACAGCGAGATCGTCAAGACCGCGAAGATTCGCGTGCAGTGAGGTCGTCGGCGTCGGCAAAACGATCAGTTGCCGCAATCAGCCGATCAAGAATGCCCGGCTCCGTCCATGCATGCCCGGCACCCTCGACCAGATGAAAGTCCGCCCGCGGCCAGGCCTGGTGCAACGCATAGGCGTAGCGCGCCGGGCACGGCATGTCGTAGCGGCCGTGCACGATGACGCCGGGGATGTTGGCCAGCCGGTGCGCGTCGCGCAGCAGCTGCCCTTCTTCCAGCCAGCAGCGGTGCGTGAAGTAGTGGTTCTCCAGCCGGGCAAATGCCAGCGCGAAATGGCCATCGTCGTGCTTGGCGGCGATCGCCGGATCGGGCAGCAGCGTAATGGTTTCGGCTTCCCACACGCTCCACGCGCGCGCGGCTTCGATCTGCCTGGCCTTGTCGTCGCCGGTCAGCAGCTTGCGGTAGGCCGCCATCATGTTGTCGCGCTCGGCCTCGGGGATCGGCGCCTGGAAGCGTGCCCACTTGTCGGGGAACATTTCGGAGACGCCGTATTGGTAGTACCAGTCCAGTTCGGCCTGCGACACCGTGTAGATGCCGCGCAAGACCAGCTCGCTGACCCGCTCGGGATGTTTCTGCGCGTAGGCCAGCGCCAGCGTCGAGCCCCAGGAGCCGCCGAACACAAGCCAGCGCTCGACGCCGGCCAATGCGCGCAGCCGTTCGATATCGTCGACCAGGTGCCAGGTGGTATTGGCCTCGAGTCCGGCATGCGGGGTCGACCGGCCGCAGCCGCGCTGGTCGAACAGCAATACGTCATAGCGTGAGGGGTCGAACAGGCGCCGATGGTCGGGCGAGATGCCGCCACCCGGCCCGCCGTGCAGGAACACCGCGGGCTTGGCGCCCGGCGTACCGGCGCGCTCATAGTAGATGACATGGCCGTCGCCGACATCGAGCGTGCCGGTCTCGTAGGGCTCGATTTCTGGGTAGAGGGTGCGCAGTGCGGGCATGGGTGCGGGCTCCGATGTCGAATACCGCAGTGTACCGGCGCCGCATGGCCGAGACAGGGCAAGTCGCTCAGGCGGCGGGTGTCACGGCAAGCCAGATCATCAGCGCGCCGGCCACGATCAGCACGACGCCGGAAAGCCGTGCCAGCTGCAGGCCGGCTGGCCCTGCCTTTTCCAGCAGCACGAGCAGCGCGAGCGCGGCAGCCCAGACCAGCGCCATCACGCCGGTGACGAACAGCACGGCCATCAGCGCCCAGCAGCAGCCCAGGCAAAACGCGCCATGACGGAGACCCATCGTCAGCGCACCGCGCTTGCCGTCGCGCCAGTTCGTCATCAGGAAACCGAGCGGGCTGCGGCAGTGGGTCAGGCAGGCCCGTTTCCATGGCGTCAGCTGGTAGAGTCCCGCCAGGCAGAGGATGGCGCCCGCGGCCACGCGGCTCGATATTGCCATCGCCGGGGACAGCAGCATGGTCTGATGAAGGCCCCATTGCACCAGCGTGATGGCGGCGCTGAAACCGACCCAGACGGCCAGATAGCCAAGCCCGAAGCAGACCACGGCTGCCGGCAGCCTGCGGCCGGGCCGCCGGCGTTGCAGGCCGGCGTAGACCAACATCACTGGCGCGGCGGCCGGCGCCATCATGCCGATCATCATGACCACCCACATCGCGAGGGTGTAAAGCCCGTCCGCGGCCGACCAGCGCATCGGCATCGCCATGCCCATGCCGGCCATCATCGCGGCGTGGTCCGTAGCCGGCGCCATCGAGCGATGCAGATGGAGCAGATAGCCCCACGCCAGCGCGGCGATGACCAGCATGCAACCCCAGACCAGCAGGCGGTCGCGTTGCGGCAGTGCGCCGAAACGTCTGGCGTCGGGCAGCGGCACCGCGCCGGCGGGCTCAGGTTCCCTGCCAGGAGAATGGCGCATATTGGCCATTGTTGCGGCCGCTGTCGTCGTCCCAGACCATGCCGAGCGCGTGGACGTGGCTGCGTGCGGGGCGCGCCAGCGCGACGCGGTCGGCTGCGGGATGGCCGGTGTTGTCCAGATGAATCGGCTCGGTCGCATTCGGGTTGATGCCCATCACGCCTTCGGCGGCCATGTCGACGAGGTTCGGCGCGGTGACCGACCAGCTTCTGGTGTTGCGATCGAAGCGGATCTGCGCCGACTCCACGCCTTCGAAGGTGCCGACCAGTGGGGAGAGCGCCGCCATCGGCCCGCCCGCGGCGCCGCTCGCAATGGCGGTGATCGCATCACGCTGTGATGCATCGGCGCGTTCGTCGACGATCAAGCCGACCGACCAGTTGCCCTTGCCCATCTCGTCCGGCGTCGAGCCCAGCACGATAAAGCCAAGTCCATCCAGCGGGACCTCGCCATAACGGCCCTGCTCGATCTGGAAGCCCATCGCGAAGATGCAGTGGCCCTTGGTGGGCGGTACCGCGAGCTGCCCGGGCAGGCAGGGGCAAATGAAGTCGCAGTTGCAGGTCTCGTAGTACTGACCCCGGATGTTCCAGTTGGGCGCGGCCATGGTTGCCTCCTCGTCTTGCCTCCCGGACCGGCGCCGTACCGCGGTGGATCGGGCGATACGCGGCGTCTCGATTTCGCGAGTCCGGGATCACTCGAATATAGGCGAGCAGACGGAGGATGCCGCCAAGGCCCAATAGGTCAGTGTTATTTGCCGAAACGGGGCGAGGAGGGAGGGGAGAGGCGGCGATGCCGCCACCGAAGGCGGCGGCATCGCGTCATGCAGGCATCCGGAAAGACGCCCGGCGAGGCAGAGGTGCTGCTTATTCGACCGTCGCACCGGATTCCTGTACGATGGTCTTCCACTTCCTGTAGTCCGACTGGACCAGGTCGGCGAACTGCTTCTGGGTCATCACCTTCGGCTCGGCGCCTTGCTCGTGGATGGCCTGGATCATCGCCGGCGTGGCGAGCTGCTTGTTCACTTCGGCCGCCAGCTTGTCGACGACCTCGCGCGGCGTCTTCGCCGGCGCGAAGATGCCATACCACGTGCTGACGTCGACCTGCTTGTAGCCGCTTTCGGCAAGCGTCGGCACATCGGGCAGCGAGGTGCTGCGCGTGGCGGACGTCACGGCCAGCGCGCGCAGCTTGCCGGCCTTGATTTGCGCCATGGCCGACGGCACCGAGGCCACCATCAGATCGACGTTGCCGGCGATCGCATCCATCATCGCGGCGTTCGAGCCCTTGTACGGCACGTGCAGCAGCTTGATGCCCGCGGCCTGGCTGAAGATCTCCGCTGCCAGGTGAATGGTAGTGCCATTGCCCGGCGAGCCGTACTTGATCGAGCCGGGCGCACGCTTGGCGGCGGCAACCACGTCGGCGATGTTCTTGAACGGCGAATTGGCCGGCGCGACGATCATGATCGGCGTATAGGCGACGTGGGTCACTGCCACCAGATCCTTGGTCGGATCGTACTTGACCGTCTTGTAGAGCCACGGGGCCACGATCAGGTTGTCCTTCTGGCCCATCACCAGCTCATAGCCATTGGGCGTCGCCCGTACGGCTTCGGCAATGCCGATGGTGCCGCCCGCGCCCGGACGGTTGTCCGGTACCACGGTCCATTTGGCGCTCTGGGTCAGCTGATTGGCGACGAGGCGGGACAGGATGTCGGTGCCGCCGCCCGGGGGGAATGGAATCACCAGTCGAATCGGCTTCGAAGGCCAGGCGGGGTCGGCCTGGGCCGGGGCGACCGCGGCCATGCCGCAGACCGCCAGAAGGGCGAGCAACGCCTTCTTCATCGTTTGTCTCCTGTTCTGGATTGTCCCGAACCAGTCGTGCTGCTGGCTTGTCGCGGCCGGATTGCGCCGGTCCCGCTGGGCTGGAGCAAGTCTAGAGGGCGGGAGTGGGGCGGGCGAAGTCATATTTTCAGAGACCAGATATGCGTTTTAAAAATAGCGGAGGTTACCACTAACCGAGATTGGGGGCACAGGAAGGGCCGTACCGGACGCCGATCCAGGGGGCTGCTGGCGGTATGGACAGGGAACCGGTATCGCGCAGGGGCCGCCGCGGGCAGGCGTTCCTGCGCGCACCCTATAGAGGTCCCCGCCTGTTAAATCCGCGGCATTTCAGGCAAGCACCGTAGCCGATTGGCTGGCAACTTATCGGGACGTTGGCCCCCTCCTCAACCTGGCTGTCCTTGCCTATGAACCCCTATCTCGACCCACCCGTTGCCGCCCATCTCGCCCGCTATCCCGTTCGCCCTCCCGCGCGCTGTTTGATGACGCATTCGGGCGGGCATGCCATCGGCGGTTATTCGACCCTGCGCCGATTTCCCGAACCGATATGCCACCGGATAGCCGAACCCGGGGATACGGCAGACGGTGACGCCCCTGCGAAAGGCCGCGATCACGATGGCTCATACAAGCTGGTGTTCTCCTTTCGCGAAGTCGTGCGCGACCTGATACATGGTTTCATCGACGAGTCCTGGCTGCACGCGCTGGACTGGAATTCCCTTGAGCCGGTGCCCGGACACTATGTGTCGGACCGCCTTCGTTACGGCATCAACGATGTGGTTTGGCGAATCGACGTCGCCGGGCAGGAGCAGCCGCTCTACTTGCTGATTGAATTTCAAAGTCGAGTCGATGCCGACATGGCGGCACGCATGCTCGCCTATGTCGGCATGTTCTACCGCGATGCGAGCCGTCGACCCAGCCGTCCACATGGCCGTCGGCGCGGTCCACGGTATCCGGCGGTGCTGCCGATCGTGTTCTACAACGGCAACCGACCATGGCAAGCGGATACGGAAATCGCGGCGATGATTTGCCCACTGCCGCCGTCCATGGCGAGTCACCAGCCGCGCCTGAACTATTTCCTGATCGACCGTACCCGCTACACGGATGCCGACCTGGCGGGGAAGCGAAATTTGGTGGCAGTGCTGATGCGGTTGGAACGGGCCCAGAACATCGAAGCGATGCTCGAACCATTGCGGCTGGCGAGAGAATTGACGGCACACAATGCCGCCCTCGACGAGGCAATGACAGCCTGGTTCGCTGCTCTGACACCGAATGCGTTGCGTTTAACTGAAGTACATAACCTGATGGAGTTGGAAATGGACATGACGGCAAAGTTTTACCGCTGGGCGCGGGAGTATGCGCAGAAGGAGGTCGAGCAGGGGATCGAGAAGGGGGTTCACATGGGTCACGCCAAAGCTTTGGCAAAGCTCCTGCGGCATCGTTTCGGCCCATTGTCCACACATGTCCTCGCCCAGTTGGACGCCGCTTCAACGGATCAGCTGGAGGTCTGGCAGGACAGAACCCTGGAGGCGGAGTGCCTGGACGACGTTTTTCGCCCCTGACGCATGCAATCGGGGGCAGGTCGGACTTGTAAAGCAAGACTAGCCGCCGGCCCGGCCTCGCTGTTACCCGAGGCCGGGCCTCCGGAGCACGAGGCCGTTCGTAACAGACGCTCGCGCTATTTGCTATTGCGTGACGCAGTTGAAGCTGCCGGCCATGTTGATGTCACCGCCTCCCTTGTACCGCGGCCAGCTCGGATACGGGCAAAGCGGGCGCGTGCGTCCCGGCACACCGACCGTGTCGGCGACCACCTGCGGGGGCGGTTCGGCACCTTTCTCTACCCAGTTTTCCAGCGCGGTCAGCGAATCCCAGGCCGCGTTGAACACCGTGCTGGCGGCGTGGCCATAGCCCGGGATTTCATAGTAGTGCATGAACTGCCCGACCCGGTCCGCGCCCATGGTGGTGCGCACGCGCTCGTAGTACTGGGCCGTCGCGCGCGAGCTGACCAGCACGTCGGCATTGCCATGGGCCATCAGGATCTTGCCGCCCTTGGCGGCGAATGCGCTCAGGTCCGTCTTGTTGATGTCCTGCAGCGCGGTCAGTTCGCTGACGCGAGACTGCCAGGGGCCCGGGTTCTCCGGATCCAGCGACAGCGAGTTGAAGTTCGGGTCGCGCGTGACGAAGAAGCGGACCCACTGGTCCCAGAACACCGCGAAATACGGCGCCGTGGCAGGCATCGGCGTCGCGGGCGGGTCGAGATTGAGCGCGAGCGCGATCACCGTCGCTTGCACGGGCGACGGCCCCGACATGCCAAGGTCCGCTCCCCATACGTTGAAGCCCGGGTACTGCGTCTCGCCGCTGCCCAGCGGATACGCGAACTGGATCGGCGCGTTGTAGACCTTTAGCGCCGCGATCTGCGGATCGGACAGGCAGTTGTCGCCGGTGTCGCCCCCGCCCGTGCAGCGCAGCGGGGCGCCGTTCAGGGTCGCCGTCGCCGGATCGAAGGTGGCGTTGCACGCCGCGACATTGCTGATGAGGCCATCCTGCACGCCGTCGAGCGTATCGCAGGCCTGCAGTGAGGCGTCAAAGAGTGCGCGACGTTTGGCGGCATTGGGATAGGCCCCTGGCTGCGCGAGCGCCCGCGTGATGCGCCCAAACGCCAGATCCAATGTCGCAGCGTTCCACGCGGGATAGAGCACGATGGCACCGTTCCAATCGTCGGGCCATCGCTGGACCACGGCGAGCGCTTCGCGGCCACCGGTGGAGCCTCCCGCAAAGTACGCCTTGCGCGGTCCTTCGGTCGCGTAGCGAGCCTTGATCAAGTGCAGCGCTGTGTCGCGGGTCTTCTTCAACGCATCGCTGGCGAAATTGCGCAAGGCCTCGTCATTGACGCCGAACGAGCCATCCCGGCTGCCCAGCGCGCCGGCCTGATGCCCGGAGTCGCTGGCGAAGGTGGCATAGCCGCGCCCCAGCGGCGTGGGCTGGTCGGCGGGGCCGGCCGGCACATTGCCTTGCGCCGCCGGAATCGTGCCGTTGTAGCCGCCGCCACCGAACATCATGATCTTGTTGTTCCAGTTGGCCGGAAGATTCAACTGGAAGCGGATATTCGGCGCATTGGGGTCGACCGGCCGGATATGGCCCAACACCCGGCAATACTCGCCGGTAGCCTGCGCGCCACTGCCGCCGGCCGGCACCACGGTCGCCTCGGTGACCACTGCACCAGAAGTGGGCAGTCCGATTGCCGTGGCCGGTACTTCGACGGTCGCCATTTCGGCGCAGGTCTTGGGCTTGGCGGCACTGGGTGGTGGCTTGTGTTCGTGATCGTCGCCGCCGCAGGCGGAAAGGGTCAGGACGATGCCGGCCAGCAGCGCGCCAGAGGCGGCGCGGATCGGATAGTCAGCGTGGCGGGTGCTGCGGTCCTGGTCCGGCGGATTGTCCGTGTTGGTATCTTGCATGCTTTGTCTCCATGTCGATATTCCGCCTTGGCCCTGGACCGGCACTTGTGAAGGCTGTCAGGCCGCGCAAGGGGGCGGCCAATCGACCATAGGAGGCGCAGCGCGATGCGTCAATCACGGAGATGGCTGATAGCCGGCAACGCGGCTGCCATCGGGTCGCGGGGACAATGCAGGCGGAGAGCGCCGGCCCCTCAGAAGTCGAACTTCTGCCCCGGCTCCGGCACGATGATCCGGGTCGTTTCCGTGGCGCCCAGCGCCGCAGTAAATTCGGCCGGCGTGCCGCGCAACATGGGATTGGTCAGGTAGTGAATCGGCATCGCGTATTTCGGCCGGATCATCTCGCGCACGGCGATCGCCGCCTCGCGCGGTCCCATGGTGAAATGCCCGCCGATCGGGATCAGCACCAGGTCGGGCTTGTACAGTTCGCCGATCAGGCGCATATCGGCGAACAGGCCGGTATCGCCCATATGCCAGATGCGAAAGCCGTTCTCCAACTCGATGATGTAGCCCACCGGCTCGCCGCCATAGTGGACCTCGTCCTTGCCCGAACTCGGGTTCTTCCAGACCAGCTCGGACGAGTGCTCGGCATGCACGGCGGTGATCCTGGGACCGTTCGGGCCGAACGGCGTCACCGTGCCGCTTTTGCCGAAGCGCTGCGACAGGTTGGCCGGCACCATGCCGAGGCTGACCAGCGTTTGCCCCATGCCGCCGCCGTTGTAGATCGGGGCGTTATGCATCTTGGCCAATGCCGGGGCGTCGCCCAGGTGGTCGCCGTGCGCGTGCGTGACCAGGATCAGATCGACCTTGCCCAGCGCCTGCAACTGCTTGAAGGGGGCTGGGGTCTTCGGATTCGCAGTCAGCCAGGGATCGATCACGATCACCTTGCCCCCTGGCGTCGTAATGCGCGTGGCGGCTTGGCCAAGCCACAGTACCTCGGTCTTGCCGCCAGACGTCGGGCCGGCGGCGGCCGGTGCCGGCCCCGGTGTGGAAGCGGTGGGCGCAATCGGTGCTTGGCCGGCGCATCCCGCGAGCAGTGTCAGCAGGGCGGCGAGCAGCAGCGGTCGGGCTTGAGGCATGGCTTACTCCTTGCAGCGTGAGCGAAACGGCAAGAACCGAGCAGGCCATTGCCAAAGCCCAGTATTGGCATGCGTACTTGCGGTGTCAACCTGGGGTGGCGGGAATCACCGTGCCATGTGCCATGTGCCTTTTGTCATGCGGAAAGGCTGGACGATATGCGCGATGACTAGCGGTTCCGCTCGCCGCCGCCCAGCGCCCGCTCGATACATCCGATGATCTCCGTATCCTCGAAGGGCTTGTTGACAAAGCAGGCGGCGCCAGCCGCGCAGGCGCGTCGCTCGTGGCCTTGTTCGGAAAACGCCGTCATGAAGATGATCGGCACGTGGCAGCCGCTCGCGCGCAGCGCCTCGCACAGCGCGAAGCCGTTCATTTGCGGCATCTGGACGTCGGTGATCACGCATGCGATCTGATGCAGCGTGGCCGATTGCAGCAGATCCGCGCCGCGGCCATAGAGTTCGACCGCCAGGCCGAAGGACCGCACCAGCCTCCCCATGGCATCCCTGACGGAGATGTCGTCGTCGACGATGGCAATCACGGGGGGCGAGGTCACAAGGGATCCTTGAGGAATCGGGCGTTTGCCTAGAAGGTATGCCGCATGCCGAGCGCAAAGACCTGCGGATCGGCTCCCGCCGCGATGCCCAGCTCGTTGATCGCGAAGTCGTAGGTGGCGTTCCGCTTGTTGTCGATGCGGCTGTAGTACGCATACAGCGCCGTGCGCTTCGACAGCGGATGGTCGTAACCGATTGTCCATTGCGTGGCGCCGGTCTGCGGACCGCTGCGGACGACCCCGATGGTGTCGGTCGATGCGCCGGTGCCATTGGCGGCAAATCCAAAGCCCAGCCGCAGGCTGCTGGCGCCCAGCCGCTGCACCAGCGATGCATACCAGGCGTTGCGCTGCAGATCGCCGCTGGCGGTCCGGTAGTGCAGCCGCTCGTAGACGCCGGCGATCCGCGTGCCGGACAGCACCTGCCACGCCACGCCGAGCTTCAATGCGTCGTCGTTGCGGCCGGCTGCCTGGTAGTGCCGGTGGACCTCGTAGGCGACGCTCGCATCGAACGCTCCGCGCTGATAGACCAACGCTGCGGAGTAGAGCGAAGGATTGCGTGCGACCGTCGCCCTTTCCTCGGGCAGGCCCCAACCGAGCCACAGGCTGGCACCGCCGAAGCGCGGCGACCGGTATTGCACGATGTTTTTCTGGCGGCGATCAAACGAACTGGTGTTCTCGACGTTGTCGGAGCTGGAGGCCGACCCATTGCCGATCAGCGCCATATAGCCGGCGGTGGTCGGGTAGTAAGGGTCGTAGCCCATCGTCGACTCGGTATACGGCGTATGCCAATGGCCGAGGAACAGCAGGCCGTAGTCGCCCTGCAGCCCGATCCGCGAACTGCGGCCGGCGATCTGGCCCTCGCCGGTGTCCAGCGACAGGTTGCTCTCGATCTGCCACAGCGCCTTCAGCGAGCCGCCCAGCGCTTCCTCGCCGCGCAGGCCGAACACCGAGCGGTAGTTGCTCTGGCGCATGCCGCTGGCGAGCGCGGTGCCATCGGTGGCGGTGCTGGCTCGCGTGTATTCGATTGCCGTATTGAGCCGTCCGTAGACGGTGACGGTACTGTCCGCCAGCGCGGGAACGCACGCCATCGACAGCGCGCCGGCGCACAACAGCGCGTCAGTGCGCCGCATCGCCGTCCTTGCGGTTGGCGGCAAGCGTTGGCCCCGGCGTGCCGGTAATCTTCGGCACGCACTCGGAATGGAACCACGCGACGGTGACCGGCTCGCCCGCCAGCATCCGCTTGACCGGCGGAATCAGCTGCTCGCCGATCAGCATGCCGAGCAGGCCGATCAATGCGACAGCCGGCGGCGCCGGGGAGCGAACCTGCATCAGCGCATAGATGATGCCGACCAGAATGCCGGCGCCAAGGGAAACGAGGTAGATCTTCATGGCGGTCTCGTAATCGAGAGGAAATCGGAAAAGAACCGGCTCAGGTGCGCGTTGGCGGCAGGCCCACACCGAGCAGATGACGCACGCGGGGCGGCTCGGCACCGGTGTGGAAGCGGGCGATGTCGCGCTGCAGGTCCGCGTCGGCATGCGGCACGCGCCGGTGCTGGCGCAGGTGCTCGGCCCACGATTCGACCAGGAACCACTCTGTCAGCAGGTCCGGATCCTCGGGGTCCTCCATTACGCCCCAGTTGAAGGCGCCGTCGCGCAGCCGTTCTTCCGACAGTTGGTGAATGGCCCGCAGGAACGCCTCGCGGTTCTCGGGCGAGACGCGATACTCGATCAGGATCATCACCGGGCCGCGGTCGTGCGCGATCTCGTCGGCCTTCTCCGGCTCGGGCCAGTGGCGTGCCGGACCCAGGTCTTCCTCGCCGCGCGGCAGGCGCACGCGGCGCAGCAGCAGCGTCGCGACGATCAGGCCCGCGCCGGCAATCCACAGCGCATTCGGCGTCCCCAAACCCTGCGCGACGAAGCCCCAGATCAGGCTGCCGCCGGCCAGCGCGCCGTTGAAGACCATCTGGTAGACGGCCAGCGCGCGGCCGCGTACCCAGTTCGGCAGGATGGCCTGCGCCGCGCCGCCCAGCGTGGTCAGCGCCATGATCCATGCCGCGCCGAGCAGCAACAGCAGCGGCAGCGCAACCCACACCGGCGGTGCGATCGACAGCGCGGCCATCACCGCGGCGGTGACTACCGCGGACAGCAGCACCATGCCATCCGAATCGAGCCGCTTCTGCAGCGCCGGCATCGTCAGCGCGCCCAGGATCGCGCCCGCACCCACGGCGCCCAGCAGGATGCCGTAAAGGCCCGCGCCGCCGTTGAGCAGCTGACGCGCGACCAAAGGAAGCAAGGCCCAGACGCTGCTGCCGAACGCAAAATGCACGGCAGCACGCAGCAGCACGATATGCAGCTTGCTGTGCGCCCGCGTAAAGCGCAGTCCGGCCCGGAAGGCGCTGAAGAAATGCTCGCGCAGCGGATCGCTGGGCTGGGCCGGGCGTTGCCACCAGATCAGCGCCGCGATCACGAACAGATAGCTGAGCAGATCGGCACCGTAGGTCGCCGCCGCACCGAATGCCGCCAGCAGCAGGCCGCCGGTGGCAGGGCCGATGGCGCGCGCGATATTGACGCCCAGCGCGTTCAGCGCCACTGCCTGCCGCAGCGTGCTCGGCGGCACCAGCTCGGGCACGATCGACTGCCAGGTCGGGCCCATCATCGCCGCGCCGATGCCGCCGACGAAGGCGAGCGCGATCAGGATCTCGATGGTCAGCGCCTGCCGCCAGGCCAGCAGCATCAACGTGCCGCTGACCAGCGCGAGGCCGATCTGGATCACGACCAGGAAGCGGCGCCGATCGAGGATGTCGGACAGCACGCCGGCGGGAATCGCCAGCAGGAATACCGGCAGCGTGGCCGCCGCCTGAATCGTCGCGACGGCAGCGGGCGAGCTCGACAGGTCGGTGGCCAGCCAGGCGCTGGCGACGTCGCGCATGAAGCTGCCGATATTGCCAAGGATGGTCGCGACCCACAGTACCGCGAAGGTCGGCCTGGCCAGCGGCGCGAAGGTGCCGGCCGATGCCGGCGCGGCCGCTGCCGTATCGGAGGGCGCGCCGGTGCTCATGCCTGCCTCCGCGTACGCCAGTCGTGCCAGGCCACCAGCAGGAAGCCGCCGACCAGGCCCAGGTGCTCGAAGAAGGCGTTGGCCATCATGAACTGCGCCTCGGGCGGCGCGTTCCAGAAGCGGTTGGCCAGGAATGTGGCGGCCAGCGTGAAGGCCGCCAGGGCCAGCGCGCCGAGCCAGCGCCCAATGCCGGCCAGGATCATGGCGGCGGCCACCAGCTCGAGCGCGATGGTGGCGACGGCCATCGGCACGGCCGGGCTCAGGCCGAAATGCTGCATCTCGGCGACGGCACCGGGGAAATCGAGCAGCTTGACCAGCCCGCCCTGCAGATAGGCGCCGCACAGCAGCAACAGCGCGATCCAGCGCATCGCGCGCGGCAGCATGCCCGCATCGTCATCGGCCGGGGAAGGCCGGGAGCTCGACAGCATCATGTTGGTTCTCCGGTTGGCGGCTTGCGGGTCGGCTTGCACGCCGGCTTGCAGGACGGCTTGCAGGTGGGGCTACCCATCAGAACGCCCAGCACGAGCACCCCAGCGCGCCCCAGAACCCGCTTTCATCGCTGGTCGGCACGCTTGATGTCCACGCCTTCGCGTGCGCGTGGCCATGCACGCCGCACGAGGACGCGCAGCCGCAGGCGGTGTTCAGCGCCAGCGTGCGGGCCTGCGCCTGCGGCCGCGGCTGGTAGCGGCTGCCATGGCGGGCCGGCGACCAGTCCGGCATCGGCGGCGGCAGGTCCGGTGCGTGCCGGCCAAACTCGGCGTCACCGTAGACCACCTTGCCGCCGAGCACGGTCATCACCGAGGTGATGTCCTGGATCTCGTCGCCGGGCACCGAGAAGTAGTCGGCCGACAGCACCGCCAGGTCGGCCAGCTGCCCCACCTGGATCTGCCCCTTCTTGCCGACCTCGGACGAGAACCAGGTATTGGCCTCGGTCCACAACCGCAGCGCGGTCTCCCGGTCCAGCAGATTGGCCTGCGGGTACATCGCCATGCCGCCCACCGTCTTGCCGGTGGTCAGCCAGTACAGCGATACCCAGGGGTTGTACGAGGCCACGCGGGTGGCATCGGTGCCGGCCCCGACCCTGACGCCGCGCTCGAGCATCTTCCTGACCGGCGGCGTGGCCTCGGCCGCCTTGGCGCCGTAGCGCTCGACGAAGTATTCGCCCTGGTAGGCCATGCGATGCTGCACCGCGATGCCGCCGCCGAGCGCGGCGATGCGGTCGATATTGCGGTCCGAGATCGTCTCGGCGTGGTCGAAGAACCAGTTCAGGCCCTGGAACGAGACGTCGCGCGCGACCTTCTCGTAGACGTCGAGCGCGCGCGTGATGGTTTCGTCGTAGGTCGCGTGCAGGCGCCACGGCCAGCGCTTCTCGGCCAGCAGGCGGATCACCGGCTCCAGATCGGCCTCCATCGACGGCGGCATGTCTGGGCGTTCGACGCGGAAGTCCTCGAAGTCCGCCGCGGTGTAGACCAGCATCTCGCCGGCGCCGTTGTGGCGATAGAGATCGTCGCCCTGGCCGGGCCGCACCGATGAGGTCCAGTTCTGGAAGTCGCGCAGCTCTTCCTTGGGCTTCTGCGTGAACAGGTTGTAGGCCAGCCGCACGGTCAGATGGCCCTCGCGGTGCAGCTCCTCGACGATCTGGTAGTCGTCCGGGTAGTTCTGGTACCCGCCGCCGGCATCGATCACGCCCGTGACGCCGAGCCGATTGACCTCGCGCATGAAATGGCGGGTCGAATTTTTCTGGTACTCGGGCGGCAGCTTCGGGCCCTTGGCCAGCGTCGCATAGAGGATGGTGGCATTGGGCTTGGCCAGCAGCAGGCCGGTCGGGTTGCCGCTGCCGTCGCGCACGATCTCGCCGCCCGGGGGATTGGGCGTGTCCTTGTTGTAGCCGACGGCGCGCAGCGCGGCGCCGTTGAGCATCGCGCGGTCGTACAGATGCAGGATGAACACCGGTGTGTCGGGCGCCACGGCGTTCAGTTCCTCGATGGTCGGCAGGCGTTTCTCGGCGAACTGGTGCTCGGTGAAGCCGCCGACCACGCGCACCCATTGCGGCGCGGGAGTGCGGTCGACCTGCGCCTTGAGCATGCGCATTGCGTCGACCAGCGAGCGTACGCCATCCCAGCGCAGCTCCATGTTGTAGTTCAGGCCGCCGCGAATGATGTGCATATGGCTGTCGATCAGCCCGGGAATGGCCCGCCGGCCATTCAGATCGATCACCCGGGTGCCCGATGCCGCGCGCTTCATCACGTCCTGGCGCTCGCCGACGGCGATGAAGCGGCCGTCCGCGATGGCAACGGCATCGGCCTGCGGATTGGCGCGATCGAGCGTGGCGAACTTGCCGTTGACGAGAATCAGGTCGGGTGTCGGGTTCGGTGACATGGCGAAGAGTTCCGAAGAGGCGGCCGCGCCGAGCGCGGCGGCCGAGGCGATGAATTGCCGGCGGGTGACTGACATAGGCTCGTGCGTCCGGATCAGGCGTTCAGGAAGGCCAGCAGGTCGGCATTGACCTTGTCGGCATTGATCACGCACATGCCATGCGACGCGCCCGGGTAGACCTTCAGCGTGGCGTTCGGCGCGATCTCGACGGACAGCCGCGCGGCGTTGTCGATCGGCACGATTTGGTCGTCGTCGCCATGCAGGATCAGCGTCGGCACCGTCATCTTCTTCAGGTCCTCGGTGTAGTCGACCTCCGAGAATTCCTTGATGCAGGCATACTGACCGACAATGCCGCCGGCCATGCCCTGAGCCCAGAACGCGTCGATCGTGCCCTGCGAAACCTTGGCATTGGGCCGGTTGAAGCCGAAGAACGGCATCGCCAGGTCCTGGTAGAACTGCGAGCGATTGTCGGCCACGCCCTTGCGGATGCCGTCGAACACTTCCAGCGGCAGGCCGTTGGGATAGGCCGTGCTCTTGGCCATCGTCGGCGGCACCGCGCCGATCAGCACCGCCTTGGCGACGCGCCTGGTGCCGTGGCGGCCGATGTAGTGCGCCACTTCGCCGCCGCCGGTGGAATGGCCGACCAGCGTGGCGCCCTGGATGTCGAGCGCGTCGAGCAGCGCGGCCAGGTCGTCCGCATAGGTGTCCATGTCGTTGCCATGCGCGGGCTGATCCGAGCGGCCATGGCCACGGCGGTCGTGTGCAATGACGCGAAAGCCCTGCTGCACCAGGAACAGCATCTGCGGATCCCAGGCATCGGCGTTCAACGGCCAGCCATGCGAGAAGACGACCGGACGGCCCGTGCCCCAGTCCTTGTAGAAGATGCGAGTGCCGTCCTTGGTGGTGATCGTGTTCATCGGTTCGTTCCTCGAGTCAGGTGGAAGCGGTGGGGTGGGAGGCGTTCAGCGCGCCGCGACCGGGGCGATCGACTGGTGCGGGGTGGCCGTGCGCTGCTCGGCCTTGTGCACCATCGTGTAGGCGTAGTCCACGCCCATGCCGTAGGCGCCGGAGTGTTCCTTGACCAGCTTCATCACCGCGTCATAGGTGTCGCGGTGCGCCCAGTCGCGCTGCCATTCGAGCAGTACCTGCTGCCAGGTCACCGGCACCACGCCGGCCTGCACCATGCGCTGCATCGCGTAGTCGTGCGCGTCCTTGCTGGTGCCGCCCGACGCATCGGCCACCATGTAGATCTCGTAGTCGCCCTCGAGCATCGCGCACAGCGCGAACGTGGTATTGCAGACTTCGGTCCACAGGCCGGACACCACGACCTTCCTGCGGCCGTTGGCCTTCAGCGCGTCGCGCACCTTCTGGTCGTCCCAGGAATTCATCGAGGTGCGCTCGAGCGTCTTTGCCTCGGGGAACACGTCCAGGATCTCGGGGAAGGTGTAGCCCGAGAACGACTCGCTCTCGACCGTGGTGATGGTCGTGGGCACATTGAAGATCTTTGCGGCCTTGGCCAGGCCGACGACATTGTTCTTCAGCGTCTGGCGGTCGATCGACTGCACGCCGAACGCCATCTGCGGCTGCTGGTCGATGATGATCAGCTGGCTGTTCTGCGGGGTCAGGACTTCTAGCTTCGGGTTGGCCATCGGGAGCTCCCTGGAAACGAGGTTAGAACGAAGTGGGACGAGAGGGACGAAAAAGGCGGTGCGCGCATTCGCGGTACGCGAAGCGGGGTGGGCGGCACCGAACCGGTGCGCGATCGGCGGGGCGACGGCGATGCAGCCCGACAGAAGACTAGACGGCCCAGGCGTTGGCCGCCATTGACCGATCGTATTAGTGGCCAGTGGCGCGATGGCGGCAGCGCAGTACGCGAACCGTCGTCGCCCGCGTTCACGGGGACGGCGGTGGCGGCATCGCTGCCGGCGGCGCCACTAACACAAAGGTATGGGTGGCCGTGCCGGCGCCGCTATGCTGAAATCGGCCGGTCCCGCGGGCCGCGTCATCGGCCCTGTCTATAATCCCCGCGATCTGCTCGAGCACACTGGAGGACCGACCGTGACCACCCACAGCGAGGCACATGCTGCCGGCGGCGAGTCGATGGTGCTGATCGTCGACGATGATGCGGGGCTGCGCAATGCACTGGGCAACCTGTTCCGGTCCGTCGGCATCCGAGTGGCGCTGTTTGACTCGGCAGCCGAACTACTCGAGTTCGAGCTTCCCGACATGCCATGCTGCCTGGTGCTGGATGTTCGCCTGCGCGGCCCCAGCGGCCTGGAGCTCCAATCGCGCCTGTTGCAGATGGGCGTTCCCATTCCGATCATCTTCATGACGGGGCATGGCGACATCCCGATGACAGTCGCGGCAATGAAGGCGGGCGCGGTGGATTTCATGTCCAAGCCGTTTCGCGACCAGGATCTGCTCGATGCCGTCACGGCGGCGCTCGACAAGGACCGCGCGCGACGGCAAGGGATGCGCCAGGTCGAAGCGATCCGGCGGCACTACGCCACGCTGACACCGCGCGAGGCGGAGGTCATGGGGCTGGCGGTCACTGGCCTGCTGAACAAGCAGATCGCGGCGGAGATCGGCATCAGCGAGGTCACCGTCAAGATCCATCGCGGGCAGGCCATGCGCAAGATGAAGGCCCGAACCTTCGCCGACCTGGTATTGATGGCCCAGCAACTGGGCATCCGGCAAGGCCTGCCGGCCGGCTGAATTCGCGCTACGCGTGCCTTCCCAAGCGGGGGGCGATCTGGCATCAAAATATTTGAATAACAAGGCCAAACCGCGGTCCTTCTCCCACTGCGACCTCCCTCTATAGTTCAGCACATGGACGACGCGACGGCGCAACAAACTCAAGCGCGGCAGCGTCCGAACCGATTCAAATTCGCTGACTGATGAAGGAGAAAGCCATGCCCAAGAACACCGCCCTGAAGATCGCTTCCGCTCTGCTGCTGTCGTTTGCCGGTGCCGGCATCGCGCAGGCCGCGACGGTCCCCGCCGACAAGTACGGCTACGAGTTCCGCACGCCGCAGACCTACACCGAAGGGGCGCGCACCTTCGATGTGCATGGCGATGGCGCCCGCGGCTTCGACCCGTACACCCAGGGCGCGCGCAAGGCCGACCCGTTTGTCGACGGCGCGCGCAAGGTGGCCGGACTGGATCGCGTGGGCGTCTCGGCAACCCCCGGCCGTGCTGCCGATGCGTACACCGATGGTGCTCGCGGCTTCGATGCCTTCAGCGAAGGCGCACGCGGCGTCAATCCGTATCTGGACGGCGCCCGCATCCAGGCCTGACTCGATGCGGCGTGCCGCGCTGCGCCGCGGCCGTCGCATGGCTGTCTATAATGGCCGCCCACTCGCAAGCAACGGACGGGAGAAGGGCGGTGATGGATCCAGTGCAGGCAGCCCCGATCGCCCCGGCTGGGGGTGGCGCGGGCCAGTCCAGGAGCGCCGCGTCATGACCTCGCCGAACCGACCCGAGCGGCATTCACCGATCGCCTTCGATGCCGCATGGCTTGCCGCCACGACAGCCCACCTGTTGAGCGCGGCGGACGGCGTGGTCGCCGAGCGTCTGTTCGATCCTCGTACCGGCACATACTGGCTGTCCCGCAGCGCGTCGCTCGCATCGGACGGCGCGCATCGGCAGTTGCAGAACGAACTGAGGCTGGCGCCGCGCTTGCATCCCGGATGGGCGACGGTGCCGATTGCCACCGTCTGGACCGCCGACCGAATGGTGCTGTTGTCGGAGGCGCATCCGTCTTCCCGCACCGCCGCGGCGCAGATCGGTCCCGTGCTTCCCATTGCCGCCGTATTCCAGATTGCCATCGCCGCCGCTCGCGCGTTGGCGGCCATGCACGGGAAAGGCCTGCTGCATGGCGATATCCGCCCGCACAACCTGTTGATCGACGACAGCGGCGCGTTGCGCCTGACCGGCTTCGGCCACGCGGTCGTCATCGACCCGGGGCGGCCATCGGCACCGCAAGCGGCACCGCAACCGGGCCCCGCCGCGCTGCCGTATCTCCCGCCGGAGCTTGCCCGCGGCGACGTGGCCCGCATCGGCGTGCGTTCCGACTTGTACGCGCTGGGCGTTGCACTGTACGAGTTGCTGATCGGCGCGACCCCGTTCCAGGCCGAATCGCCGGCCGCATGGCATCACGCCCATCTCGCCGTCGAACCGGTGCCGCCGCAGTTCCGCCGTCACGATGTGCCCGGCATGCTGGGCCGCATCGTGCTGAAGCTGCTGGCAAAGGACCCCGCCGACCGCTATGCCAGCGCCGCGTCGCTGGTGTCGGATCTGCTGCGGCTGCGGACCGAATGGGAGTCGACGGGGCGGATTGCGCCGTTCCAGCCCGACGCCGCCGTTCGGCCGCCGATTCCGATGCTGCCCGGCCAGCTGTTCGGCCGCGACACCGAGAAGGCGATGCTGTCCGAGGCATGGTCGCGTGTGCGCGACACCGGCAGATCCGAGCTGGTGCTGATCGCCGGTGCCGCGGGCTCCGGCAAATCGGCGCTGGTCGACTGGCTTCGGCGCGAGGCGGGCCTGGACGCGCTGCACTTTGCCGGCGGCAAGAGCGATCAGTTGCAGCGCGAGACGCCGTATGCGCCGGTGGTGCAGGCGCTGCGCGCGTCGACGATGGCCTTGCTTGGCGAGGATGAGGCCGTGCTGGCGCCGCTGCGGCAGCGCTGGCTCGACGGGCTTGCGGGCCAGGGCAGGGCCGTGGTCGAGCTGGTTCCCGAGGCCGAGCACGTGATCGGCGCCACCGCGCCGCTGTCCGAGGTGCCGGCCGCGCAGGCGAGGGCACGGGTGGACACCGCGATGCTGCGTACCTTCGCCGCCTTTGGCGAGGCGGGCACGCCGCTGGTGCTGTTCATCGACGATCTGCAGTGGGCCGATGCGTCAACCCTCGGGCTGCTGGAGGCGTTTATCGCGCAGCCGCCCGACAACGTGCTGTTGATCGGTGCCTATCGCGATTCCCGCGCCGGGCAGGAGCCCGGTGCCGGCGCCATCGAGCGGCTCGCGGGTCTGGCGCAGCCGGCGCGGCCGGGTATGACGGCGGCAGCGCCGGCAACGCCGATATCCGACACAACGACGGCCGCAACGAGCGCCCCGATGGCCGTCAGCCGTATCCAGATCAAGCCGCTGGCGCTTGCCGAGCTGACCGAGCTGGTGGCGGCTGCGCTGGACGAAGCGCCGGCCCGGGTGGCGGAGCTCGCGCGTGCCGTGCGCGCCAAGACCGCGGGCAATCCGTTCTTTACCTACCAGCTGCTGCGCACGCTGATCGACGAAGGGGTGCTGGCCTACGACGGTGCGGCTTCGCTGTGGCAGTGGAACGCGGCCGACCTGGTGCGCCTGCGTTATACCGACAGCGTGATCGACCTGATGGTCCGGCGCTTTGCGCGGCTGCCGACCGCCGGCACGCTGCTGCTGCAGCAACTGGCCTGCGTCGGCATCCGCTGCGGCGAGGGGCTGCTGGCGCGCATTGCCGGCATCTGTCCGCTGCAGATCGGCCAGCGGCTGCGGCCCTTCGTCGACGCGGGCTTGCTGGACCGGCTGCCCGAGGGCTATGCGTTCCGCCATGATCGCGTGCTCGAGTCCGCGTACACGATGATCGCGCCGGACCGGCGTTCGGCGATGCATGCGCACATCGCGGCCAGCATGATCGAGCACTGGCAGGACGAGCTGCCCGACTACGCCTTCGAGATCTGCAACCAGATCGAGCGCGCGGGCGATCATCCGCTGACCGGGCAGCAGCGCGCCGCCTTTGTCCATGTCGCGA
Source organism: Cupriavidus gilardii (assembly GCF_013347325.1). Classification (NCBI taxonomy): domain Bacteria; kingdom Pseudomonadati; phylum Pseudomonadota; class Betaproteobacteria; order Burkholderiales; family Burkholderiaceae; genus Cupriavidus; species Cupriavidus gilardii. The sequence continues at coordinate 1,155,094 of NZ_CP054624.1, forward strand.
TCGTCGCGGGCCGGCGCGCCAAGCGCGCGGCCGCGATCGAACAGGCGGCGCGCTATACCGACGCGGCGTTCCGGCTGATGCCGGCGTCGTGGCGGTCACCGCAAGACGGTCCGCCTGAGGGTCCGCATGACGCCCCCCATGCGCGGCCCGACGATGGTTCCCCCTACGCGCTGGCCTACGCGGCCAGCGTGCTGCGCTGCGAATGCCTGCTGGCGCAGGCCGATCTCGACGGCGCCCGGCGGGAAATCGATGCGCTGCTGATGCGCGAGCTGCGGCCGATCGACCGCGCGGCCGTGCACCGTCTCGAGGCCATCCTGCTGACCGTGCGCTGCGATTACGAAGGCGCGATCAACGCGGCGCTGTCCGGGCTCGCGCTGCTCGACGTGCGCCTGCAGCGGGATCCGGCGCGCATCCATCATCGCGCCGCTTACGAGGCCGTCACGGCCGCGCTGGGCGACCGCGCGATCGCCGATCTCGGCGCCTTGCCGGCGACCGGCGATCCACGTATCCGCACGGCGATGGGCCTGCTGTCGACGCTGATCTCGTCGCTGTTCGTGTCCGACGGCATCAGCTTCTTGCATGTCGCCAAGATGGTCGAGCTGACGCTGGAACACGGCGCGACGCCCGAATCGGCCTACGGCCTGTCGTGGTTCGGCGTGTTCGTCGCCAGTCTCTACGACGAATACGACGACGGGTTGGCCTATGGCCTCGCCGCGCTGGCGCTGATCGATCGCCATGGCTACGAGGCAGAGCGCATCGCCACGCTGGTCGCGCTCGACCAGGTCAGCGCCTGGACCCGGCCGCTGCCGTACGCGCTGGAACACGCCCAGCGCGCGGTCGCGCTGGGGCGCGCGTCCGGCGACATCGGCATGGCGTGCTACGCCTGCAACCATATCGCCTCCGACCTGCTGGCGATGGGCGAGCATCTGCGGCTGGTCAAGGAGGAGATCGAGCGCGGTCTCGAACTGACGAGGCTGGTCCAGTACCGCGACATCGAACTGATCCTGCACGCGCAGAGCCACTTCGCGCAGCGCCTGTGCGCCGGCGACGATGCGATGGCGCAGGACGGGCCGATGCCGGCGGCGCAGACCAGTGTCAAGGAGCGGCTGCGCCTGAGCAACTCGTTGCCCACACGCTTCTGGATCTGGCTGTATGACGGCATGGCAGCGGCATACCTGCACGACTGGGAGCACGCGAGCCGCAGCCTGGCGCAGGCGGAAACGCTGATCTGGTCGGCGCCCGCGCATATCAATGTGGCGGATTGCCGCCTGTTTCTGGCGCTGTCGTTTGCCCGCGGTCCGGCGGCCGCGCTGGATCGCGACCAGGCCATCACCGCGCTGCAAAACCATCGCGAGCGCTTTGCGCAATGGGCCTCGCTCAATGCGCTGACGTTCCAGAGCAAGCTGTCGCTGCTCGACGGCGAGATCGCGCGGCTGCGCGGCGACCCGCTTGCCGCGCTGGTCTGCTACGAGCGCGCGGCCCACGCCGCGCAGGCCGCCGGCTTCGTGCATGAGCAGGCGCTGGCCAACGAACTGGCCGCGATGCTGTGCGAGAACCACGGTCTGCATACCGCGGCCCGTCAGCACTACCGCGGCGCGCAGGACTGCTACCGTCGCTGGGGCGCCGATCACAAGGCGGCACTGCTGGCCGCACGCCATCCGGAGCTCGGCGCCTGGTCCGACGCCCAGGCAAGCCCCGTGGCGCGGTTGGGCGCGGCGCTGCCCGCGGCGACGCGCTCACTCGGTATTGAGGCCGCGCAGGCGCTGTCGGGCGAGGTCGTGATGGACCGGCTGATCGAGACGCTGATGACCGCGATCGTGGCATCGGTCGATGCGAGCCTGCGCTGGCTGAACCGTCCGGCGCCGGAGCTGGGCGAGGTCGCCGAGGGGCTCGCGCAGATCAAGCAGAACGGACTGCGCGCGGCCGACATCATTCGCGCGCTGCGGTCGCTGGCGAAGCAGGCGCCGGCCGTGCTGGCGCCGCTGCGGCCGGACGACGTGGTCAGTGAAGTGCTTGACATGGTGCGGATGGATATCGAGGAACACGATGTCCGCGTCCACGTGCGGCTCGAGGCGGGCGCGGCGACGGTCGAAGGCGACCGGGTCCAGCTGCAGCAGGTCGTGCTGAACCTGATTACCAATGCGCTCGATGCGATGGACGGCACGCCCGCCGAACGGCGCGAACTGATCGTGACGTCGCGGCGCGAGCCGGGGCGGCAGGGGCGGCAGGGGCGGCAGGGGCAGCAGGAGCAGGTGGTGGTCAGCGTGCAGGACCGCGGCGAGGGCATCGCCGCGGACGCCGCCGAACGGATCTTCGATCCGTTTTTTACGACCAAGGCGAGCGGCATGGGCATGGGCCTGGCGATCTGCCGCTCGATCGTCGAGGCGCATGGCGGCACGCTGGAGGCGAGGCGGGTCGAGCAGGGCGGCAGCGAATTCGAGTTCCGCCTGCCAGTGGTGGCGGGTTAGCGGCGCACCAACTGCAAAAAAACACGCGCGCAAGGCGATCGGCCTTGCGCGCGTGCTTGCCGGTGAGGCAGCGAGCCCCCGGCGATGGCACTGTGGCCCGTGCTAGGCGACCGTGCGCACAGGCAACGAACGGATCCGCTTGCCCGTTGCGGCAAAGATCGCGTTGCACAGCGCCGGTGCGACCGGCGGCACCGGCGGCTCGCCGACGCCGCCCGGCGGCACGTCGTGGCTGCCGTTGACCAGGTGCGTGCGAATCGTCCGCGGCGACGCGTGGTGGCGCAGTACCTCGTAGTCGTGGAAGTTGCTTTGCTTGACCCGCCCCTTCTCGAAGGTGATCTCGCTGGACAGCGCCAGGCTCAGCCCCATGATCGCGCCGCCTTCGAGCTGCGAACGGATGCGTTCCGGGTTGATCTGCGGGCCGCAGTCCATCGCCATGTCCACCGCGACGACCTGCACCTCGCCCTTGTCGTTGACGGCGACCTCGACGACCGCGGCCGTATAGCTCATGAAGCTGTAGCAGAAGGCCAGGCCCAGGCCATGCCCGCGCGGCAGCTTGCGGCCCCAGCGCGCGCCGCGCGTGGCGGCCTCGATCACGTCGCGCAGCCTGCCCGTGTCATACGGATAGCGCTCCGGCGATTCGGTGTAGTTCCAGCTATCCGCCATCGTGCGCGGATCGATCTTGCGGGCCGGGCCGATCAGGTCCAGCGCGAACTGCTTGTGATCCTTGCCGGCGCGATGAGCCAGCTCGGCGATGAAGCACTGTGCCGCGAACGCATGCGGGATATTGGACACCGAGCGGAACCAGCCGATGCGCGCGTGGGCCTCGACTTCCGCGGTTTCGACACGCACGTTCGGAATCCGGTACGGCATGTTGATGGCCGACATCCCCAGTTCGAACGGCTGCTGGCCCTTGGCCCCGGCCGTAAACAGCGAGCCGATGGTCGGCGCGGCGCTGCGGTGCAGCCAGGTCTGCGGGCGCCCGTCCTTGCCGACGACCGCCTCGAGGCGCTCCACCGACACGGTGTGCAGGTAGTCGTGATGGATGTCGTCCTCGCGTGTCCATACCAGCTTGACCGGCGTGCCGGGCATGGCTTGGGCCACGACCGCGGCCTCGTCGACGAAGTCGGGCTTGGACTTGCGGCCGAAGCCGCCGCCCAGCAGCACCACGTTGACGCGCACGTCCTTGGGCTCGAGCTTGAGCCGCTTGGCGACGGCGGTCTGGGCGGCCACCGGATTCTGGACCGACGTCCATACCTCGGCGGTCTTGCCGCTGACGCGCACCGTCGCCACCGGCGGTTCCATCGAAGCATGGGCCAGGTGAGGCAGGTAGTACTCGGCCGCGTAGCGCTCGCTCTCGGCGCTCTTGTTCCAGGCAGCCGGCGCATCGCCCTCGTTGCGTACCACCTTGCCCGGTTGCCGCGCCGCGGCTTCCAGCGTACGGCGATAGGCGACCGAGTCGTAAGCGGCATTGGGGCCGTCGTCCCACTCGATCTCGAGCGCGGCACGGCCCTGCATCGCGGCCCAGGTATTGCGCGCCACCACGGCGACGCCGCCCAGCGGCTGGAAGGCGGGGGCGCCGGCAAACGGCGGTATCTCGACGACCTTGAGCACGCCCGGTACGGCCAGCGCCTTGTCGGCGCGAACCGCACGCACCTTGCCGCCGACCACCGGCGGCCGGGCGACCACGGCATAGACCATACCGGGCAGGCGCACGTCCATGCCATAGGTGGCCTGGCCCTTGCCGATCGCTTCCAGATCGACCAGGCGCACGCGGTCCTTGCCGATATAGCGGAACTGGTCGGGGGTCTTGAGCTTGAGCGTGCCTTGCGCGGGGACCGGCTGCTTCGCGGCGTCGGCGGCAAGCTCGCCATAGGACAGGCGCCGGCCCGTCGGCAGGTGGACCACCTCATGCCGTTGCGCGCGGACCTCGCCGACCGGCACCGACCAGCGCGCCGCGGCGGCGGCCTCCAGCATCTGCCGCGCCGCCGCACCGACACGCCGCATCGGCATCAGGAAATGCCGCACGCTGCGCGAACCGTCGACGTTCTGGTTGCCGTAGCGCGTTTCGTTGGCCTCGGCCTGGACCACCTTGACGCGGTCCCAGTTCGCCTCCATCTCGTCGGCGACGACCATCGGCAGGCTGGTCCGCACGCCAGTGCCCATCTCGGCGCGATGCGCGACGATGGTCACCGTGCCATCGGCGCCGATCGAGACGAATACCAGCGGATCGGACACCGTGCCGCCGGGCATCGAATCCGCGCCATATTTCTTCGGCGCGTCGTCATCGGCGCGGGCCAGGCCGATGATGCCATTGGCGCCGACCGCCAGCGCCAGCGTGCCGAGCGCAGTGCCTTGCAGGAAGCCGCGGCGCGAGAGGTCCGGGGTCATGGCCGGGGTCATGGTCGAGTCGTTTGCGCGCATTACTTGCCCCCCTTGGCCAGTTCGCCGGCCGCCTGCTTGATCGCCGCACGGATCCGAGGGTAGGTGCCGCAGCGACAGATGTTGCCGCTCATCGCTTCGTCGATCTGGCGCTCGTTCGGCGCCGGTGTGGCCTTCAGCAGGCTGACCGCCGACATGATCTGGCCGGCCTGGCAATAGCCGCACTGGGCCACGTTGTTCTCTACCCAGGCTTTCTGCACGACGCGGCCGACGCGATCGGATTCCACGCCTTCGATCGTTGTGATGGCGTGCCCGTCCGCGGCGGAGACCGCGGTAATGCAGGCGCGAATCGGCGAGCCGTCCATATGCACCGTGCAGGCGCCGCACAGTGCCATGCCGCAGCCGAATTTGGTGCCGGTCATGCCGAGCTCGTCGCGCAATACCCATAGCAGCGGGGTATCGCCCGGAACGTCGATTTCCTTGATCTGGCCATTGAGTTGGAGGCGTGCCATGGCGGAATAGAGGTCGGTGGGGTAGTGTTCGGGAGTTGTTATCCGAGCGCGGGCCGCTGCGGCATGCACGCCGATTGCGCGCCGAATTGCGCTCCGGCGCAATGATATTCGCTAATGCCGTTTCTCGCAGCGTGCGCAATCGGCAAGCACTGATGCGTCGGCTCGCCGGACTACTTCGAGGCGCACGGCGTGCAATGCGATGGCGGCCCATGGCCCCCAAGTTTCCGGTGCTGTTCGCCTGCTATCCGAACCGGCGCAATGCGTCGAAGGCGCTGACGCTGGTGATCGAGGCGATCCGGTGGCGGGATCGAGGCGGGAGTGGACGCCGCGGGCGGCGCGAGCGGCAACGGGGAAAGCGGGGCCGGCCGACGCCGTGCCCCGCTGTCCTTGCCGCGTGGCGGGCCTTGGGCCCGCTCAGGGCTTCACCGCAATCGCCCCGATCTCGACCGCCACATCGCGCGGCAGCCTGGCCACCTGCACCGTCGCGCGCGCCGGCGTGACGCCGGTGAAGTAGGTCCCGTAGACCTCGTTCATCTTGGCGAAGTCGTTCAGGTCCTTCATGTAGACCGTGGTCGAGACGACGTTGGCCATCGTCATCCCGTCGGCCGCCAGCACGGCCTTCAGGTTGTCGAGCACCAGCCGGGTCTGCGCCTCGATTGGCGCGTCCTTCATCAATTCTCCGGTCTTCGGATGAATCGGGATCTGCCCGGCGAGATACAGCACATTGCCGGCGCGGACCGCCTGCGAATAGGGCCCGATGGCCTTGGGCGCATCGGGCGACGAGACGGCGCGCAGGGCGCCGCCTTGCTGGGCGCAGGCGGACAGCGATGCCGCGCCGCAAAGCGCGGCGGCAATCAAAGCGATCGATCGTTTCATGGGCTGACTCTTGTTGGAAAGGGGAAGGTCGGTTATGCCATGGCGCCGGACAGATTCCACATCGATTCCACCAGCCGGTCGATGTCGTTCGCGTCGTGCCACAGGTGCGTCGAGATGCGGATGCCGTAGTGCTGCGCGGGCGCGCCGATGACTTCGAAGTTGACCGAGCGGATCACGAAGCCCGGCGAGAAGTCGCTCAGCATGCGGTTGACGAACGTGGTGGCCTTCTGCTGGTTCATCACGTCGTCGCGATTGCGGAACGGATTGAAGCAGGTCAGCGCCGACACCAGCTTCGGGTCGTCCTTCGGCGAGTACAGCGAATCGATACCCCAGCGCTCGACGATCTTTTCCTTCAGGTAGGCCGACAGCGTCAGATCGTAGGTCTCGATCTTCTTCCTGCCGATCGAATCCCACATTTCGCAGGCCCGTGCCAGCGCACGGAACATCGGCACATGCAGGCTGCCGCAGGAGGTCACCGTGGCGGCGATATCGTACGCGCCGCGCGGCTGCTGCCTGGCGTAGGAACTGGTATGGATCGGGAACCAGTCGGGCAGCGGCAGCGGGTTCGATGCGCGCATCTTGTTGCGGATGACCAGGATGCCGGTCGAGCCGGGGCCGCACTGCCACTTGTGTCCGGCGCCGGACATGAAGTCCATGCCGAGCGCGCCGTAGTCGTACGCCATCATGCCGGGCAGGTGCGCGCCATCGACAATGCTGATCAGGCCATGCGCCTTGACCACCTCCATCAGATCGGCGATCGGCAGCATGGTGCCGGTCTTGTAGGTCGGCGATGACCACATCATCGCGCGCACTCGCTTGCCCTGGCCCTTCAGCGCCCGGATCCGTTCGTCGAACAGCTGCACATAGGTGCTGGCGCTCTGGCGATTGCCGGTCGGCACCTGGATCATCGACACTTCGATGCCATAGCGGTCCACCGCGATATTGAGCGGCGTCAGACCGCCGCCGTGTTCGTGGTTGGTGGTCACCACCACATCGCCCGGTTCCCACTTGATGCCGAGAATCGCATGGCACATGCCCGACGAGGTGTTGGCCGAGAAGGCCAGCTCGTCGCGATCGACGCCGAAGCCCTTGGCCACGGCCTCGCGCAGGTCCGCGAGGTTGCCATATCCGCTCGAGGAATCGGCCGCCTTGGCGAAGTTTTCCTGCTCGAACGTATCGAGCACGACCTGCGGCATCGAGCCGCCGGTGCCGATGTTCATGTAGACCTTCTCGGGCTTGAGCACGAACATGCCCTGCACCTGCGCCCAGAACGCTTCGTCCTGCGTCAGCCGCGAGCGCAGGTCCGATGCCTGCGCCGATGCGTCGTCGGAGCAGGCGCCGATCAGCGGCCCCAGCGCCAGCGAGCCGGCGCCGTAGGCCAGCATCCGAAGAAATTCACGGCGCTTCGGCGTCCACGTCGCCAGGTCCTCCGCCTGCCATTGCGTCGCGACTGCCGGTCTCTGCGTTTGCTTCAGCTCGTCCATGGTGCTCTCCCGTTTCGGTCCAACGATCTCGGTCCAACGATCGGCGCATCGCGTATTCGAACACTCGAACATTCGAACATTCGAACATTCGAACGCATGGCGCCTGTCCGAAAAAAGTCTATGCAAACTGCGGTCCCGGCATCAGGACGACTTTCCCCTACGCAGTAATACCGAGAGCACGGTGTTCATGCACGCAGAAGGGCAATGCGCAAGCGAGGCGCGCTTGCGACGTGCGCCCGGGCAGTGCGCTCGCGCGGCGCGGCGGCACCATCGCGGGGATGGCGCCCCAGCAGAGGGATGACGGTCAGCAGTCCGCCGCGAGTGCCTCGTCGGCCAATCCGACCGCATGCAGATCGGAGAAGTGAACCGCGTACTTGACGAGCTCCGCGCGTCCGCCGACCTGCAGCTTGCGACGGACATGCAGGCGATGTGTCTCCACCGTCCGCACCGAGGTGCCGAGCCGCTCGGCGATTTCCTTGTTGGAATAGCCCTCGGCCACGAGCTTCAGCACCGTGGCTTCCTTGGGCGTCAGCGTCCGCCGCGATGACGGGGGCGGCTCGTCGGTCCGCAGATACGCCTGCAGTTCGGTATTGAGATAGGTGCCGCCCGCGGCGACCGTGCGGATCGCGGTCACCAGCTCGTGTGCCGGCGCTTCCTTCAGGACATAGGCCGCGATGCCGAGCGCGAAGGCGCGGCGCACATACTCCGGATCCTTGTGCATCGACAGCGCGACGACGCGGATCGACGGAAACCGCTCGGCAAACCGCGTGGCGAGCTGCAGGCCGTTGGCGTCCGGCATGTGAATGTCCGATACAACCAGATCGGGACGCCGCTGCTCGGCCACCGCGATGGCGTCCTCCACGTTGGACGCCTCGCCGACCACCGTCATTTCGCCGGTGGCCTCCAGACGCAGGCGGACGCCGTCCAGCACGAACGGATGGTCATCGACGAGCAGCACACGCAGGTTCGAGGTCATGCAGCAGGGCTCCTTGCAGGGGGACGGTGGCCGGAACGTCGGGCCGGCTGTCGGCGCGGATGTCGGCGCGGCTGTCGGCGCGGCTGTCGGTCTCGGGCTCGGGCGCGCGCAGCGCCAGCCGTACCTCGACGCGCGTGCCGTCGGGCCCGGTATGGATGGCGAAGCCGCTGCCTTCCAGGCTTTCGATGCGCTCGCGCATATTGCGCAGGCCGATGCCGCGCTGGCGGTCGGCACGCACCTTTTTCAGATCGAAACCGCGGCCGTTGTCCTCGATCGTCAGCTCGACATGGCGCTCGCTTCCGGTAAGTGCGATCTGCACCCAGCCGGCATGGGCGTGGGACAGCGCATTGTTCAGCGCCTCCTGTGCAACGCGGAACAGCGCCGTGGCCTGGGCCTCGGACAGCGCCGGTATCGCACCGTGCTCCGCGAAGCGCAGGTCGACGGGACACTGCGGCCGCAACTGTTCGACCAGCATGCGCAGCGCGGCGGCCAGACCCAGGTCGCTCAGCAGCGCCGGATGCAGGCCGTGCGACACGCGGCGGATCTCGACCAGGGCCTCCTGCAGACGGCCCAGGCCCTGCGCCAGCAGTTCCTGCGGCGCGTGGCGGCGTGCGGGCGGCGCGGCGGACGTCCGGTCCGATCCCTGTTCCTGCTCGAGGCGGACCTGTGCGGTCTCCAGCAGGTACTTGGACGACACCAGCACCTGCACCACGCCGTCGTGCAGCTCGCGCGCGACGCGGGCGCGTTCCTCCTCCTGCGAGCTGACCACGCGCCGAGCCAGCCGGCGCAGCTTCTCGCCGGAGATTCGCGAGTTGTGCAGATTCAGGGCAAGGCCGCCCAGGCTGATCAGCATGATGGAGCCGAGCGCGAAGGCGCTGATCCGGATCTGCGTATCGCGCAGCGTGCGGGCGGCATTGGCGTCGAAGGCCGCCAGCTCCCGCTCGATGTCGTCCATATAGAGGCCGGCGCCGAGGATCCAGCCCCACTGGTCGGCGGCACGGACATAGGACATCTTGGGCGCTTCGGTGCGCGAGGAGGGCTTGATCCAGTTGTATCGAACAATGCCGCCGCCGGCGCGCGCCTTGTTGATCAGCATCATCGCCTGGTCGCTGCCGGTATCGGCCGGATCGCAGAAATCGACGCCGTCGATTCCCATGCTGCCCGGGTTCAGCAGCACATTGCCGAGGCGGTCGTAGACGAAGAAGTAGCCGTCGTTGCCGAAGTGCATGCGGGACAGGGCGGCCAGCGCCTGCTGCTGCAGGTCCGCCTCCTCGCCGCTGCCGTGGGCGATGCGGACCAGCGTGGCATGCCCGAGTTCGACGTAGTGGCGCAGCTCCTTTTCCTTGCTGGCCACATAGACGGCCTGCACCTGCTGGCGGTCCTGCCGCGAATGGCTGACCATCTGGTACGAGACAGCCCAGGTCACCAGCACGAAAACCACCAGCATCAGGGCCGCGAACAGCGCGACCGTCCGCATGCGGATCGTCAGGCTTTGCACACGTGGGGGCAAATGGATCATCGAGGGGGCGCCCAAGAGCCGGTCGTATTCGGATTCGGCAAGCCGTGTGGATGGCCGCCGACGAAACACCGAGGCGGCGCCGAGCAAATGCCGACGCCGCCGAACAAATCGATTCCTCCCAGTTCGATTTTTCGAATCGGCCCGCTGCGCGAATTCAGTGTCCACGCCTTGTCAGGCTGATTCTCGACCCCTCGCGCCGATCGACGAAGCAGGACTGTTCGGTCGATTGGCATGACGAAAGCTATGACGTTTTGTGGCAAAAGGCAAGCCGCTGGCCAGTACCGGCCAGGCCTTGCCGCACAAGCGAATGCGCGGCCCGCAAGGGATCGCGCGTCGATCCGAAATGTCAATGCGGGTAGGCACGAAGAACAATGCAGACATGCGGGTCAAAGGGGGGGGGCACGCGCAGGCCGGAGACCGCCGTGCTATATCCTGACGCCGCGTTCGGTGCCGCTGAAGGGGCCGCAGTTCAAGCAGCTGGTGTCGCTGCCGCTCGCCAGCCCGATCCTGAACAACGGCCGCATCCACGTGATCACGCGGGCCGGCTGCTGTCGCCGGTGGCCGACAGGCTGCTGCGGCATGTGGTCAAGGCCTTCCCGGTGATCCGAGGCCCAGGCCGCGGGGAACGAATGTTGCTCCCGCTGCAACGATCTTCCGTCTTAATCAACGCTTAATGTCGCGCTGGCATCCTCCCGTGCCCGCGGCTCTCCATTCCACTCTGGATACGCTTTCCGATGACAAGCGCCATCGATTTGCTGCTGGTCGAAGACGATGCCATGCTGGCCGAGGTCATTTGCGATGGCGCCCGGCAGAACGGCTGGCGGATCGACCATGCGGATTGCGCCGCCGCGGCCCGCGCCGCGCTGGTCGACCATGCCTATTCGGCGGTCCTGCTCGATATCGGCCTGCCGGGCGAGTCCGGGCTGACCGTGCTGCGGGCCATGCGCGCTGGCTACGACGTCACGCCGGTGCTGATGCTGACGGCGCGCGGCCAGCTGAGCGAGCGGATCGAAGGGCTGGATGCCGGCGCCGACGACTATCTGGTCAAGCCATTCCAGGTCGACGAGTTATGGGCGCGCGTGCGCGCGGTGATCCGGCGCAGCCAGGGCCGGGTGGTTCCCGTTTTCAGCTGGGGGGACATCGAGCTCGATCGCAGCCGCCGCGTGGTCACCCGGGCGGGCGCCCGGGTTCCGCTGAGCGCGCAGGAGTACCGGACACTGCTGGCGCTGCTGGAGCGCCCGGGCCGCGTCATCACGCGGGAACACCTGGAGCGCGTGGTATACGGCAATGCCAGCGCGATCGAGAGCAATACCATCGCGGTGTTCATCCATCAGTTGCGCCGCAAGCTGGGCGAGGGCTTGATCACCACGGTGCACGGCCATGGCTACATGATCGGGGAGTCCGGCGCATGAGGTCGCTGCAGGGGCGGCTGCTCGCCGTGATGGTCGGCGTCATCGTGCTGTGCTGGGTCGTGTCGCTGGCGGCGCTGATGGTGTATCTGCAGCACAGCCGCTCCAGTATCTGGGACGACAAGCTGCAGGCCTTCGCCGCCCGCATCGTCCGCGCGCTGCCGGCCAACAAGAAGGCGTTCAATCTGGTCGGGCCGGGGCGCGAGGTCCGCGACGACGACGGTTCGCCCGAGTTCGATCTGGTGATCCAGATCTGGTCGCAGCGCAAGCTGCTGACCGTGCAGAGCCCGCGGCCGCGTGCCCAGGCCAGTTCGCCGGCGGCCGCGCTGAAGCCGGACTTCGTCGACGGGTTTGCCACGCGTGTCATCGACGGCGAACGCTGGCGCGTCTATGCCATCTCCGACAGCACCGGCACCATGCAGGCACAGGTGGGGATTCCGCATGCCATCATCGACGCCGAGGTACGCGAGGCCACGATGCACGCGCTGATTGCCAACAGCGTGCTGCTGGCGCTGGTCGGCGTGCTGTTGTGGCACACGATGCGCCGATCGCTGAAGCCGGTCGCGGTGCTGGAGCGGCTGGTGCGCGATCGCACGACGTTCGACCTGACACCGCTCCCATCGACGTCCTTGCCGACCGAATTGCAGCCGCTGGTGCAGTCGTTCAACCGCGTGCTGGCGCAGCTCGATCAGGCGGTGGAGAGCGAGCGGCGTTTCATCGGAGACGCGGCGCATGAACTGCGCACGCCGTTGTCCGCGCTGCAGGCTCAGGTGGAGGTCGCCATGCGCGCCCCCAGCGGGAAGGAGAAGGACACCGCGCTGGAAAAGCTGCTGGCCACGGCCAAGCGGACGACGCGGCTGGCGGAACAATTGCTCGATCTGGCCCGCCTCAATGCCTGTGGCCAGGCGCCGCACGAACCCGCCGACCTCGGCAATCTGGTACTGCATGTCGCCAGCGAGTTCGAGGTGCAGGCCGAACTGCAGGCGCGCCAGCTGTCGGTGGAGACCGGGGGCGGGTGCATCGCCTGCAATGTCGACGAGATCGGCATCCTGCTGCGCAATCTCGTCGACAACGCGCTGCGGTATACGCCGCCGGGCGGCCGGATCCATGTCGCCTGCGGGACTGCGAATGGCGGCGCAGGCGGTGCCGTCTATCTGGAGGTCGCCGACGACGGGCCGGGCGTGCCCGCCGCCGAACGGCAGGCGATCTTCCGGCGCTTTCACCGCGCCAGCGGCAATCGGGTCCGCGGCAGCGGCATCGGCCTGTCGCTGGTCGCCACCATTGCGCAATCGCACGGGGCGCGCATCGAGACGGGCCCCGGCCTGGACGGCCGGGGCTTTCGCGTACGGGTCGTCTTCTCGCCGGCCGAGCCGATGCCGCCATCGGCATTGCCTGCGGTGTCGTTCCCCGGCGGCTCAGAACCGGTACAGGTAGCCCACCTGCACGGTGGTCGTGTTGGAGCGGTCGACGATCGGGCTGTCCTTGATTCCCGAACCCAGCCGCGTGGCGCTGACGTCCAGGAACAGCCCGTGATGGCGCGCCAGGCGGTAATCCACGCGCAAGCCCGCGGTGAAGTTGACGGTTGAATCGCCCTGATATTGGGGCCGGCCGATCCGCGCCTCCGATGCCCTGACGCCGTAGTAGTAGTCGACGTTCTGGCTGCTGAGCCATTGCGCCGAGACATGCGGCGTCAGCCGGAAGTTCCCGTACTGGAAGCCGCGGCTGACCTGCAGCGTGGCCCGGTTGCCATCGGCCGAGCCGAGCCATTCGGCCGAGACATTGCCGATGGGGTTGTGCCAGATCGCCGCACCGCCGAACCACAGCCTGGCGTTGCGGTCGGCCATGCCTTCCAGCGCTCCAGAGTCCGAGGCCTCATAGCCGTCGCTCAGGCCGTAGCGCGTGCGCAGCCGGAACGAGACCGGGCCCAGCGAAGGCAGCTTCAGGTCCGCAGTGAGGCCGAACACGTGGACCCACCGGTTCTCGTACGACAGCACCGGAATCACGCTGTAGTCGGTGCCGATATCGCGATAGGGCTTGCGCCGGGCGGCGGCGCCGACACCGAGGCCCCACTGCGATTCGCCGGGCTGCAGCGCGGCATCGGCAACCTGCGCCCAGCCCTGTGGCGTCCACAGGCTGGCCAGCAAGGCAATGGCCGCCACGGCGGCCGGATAGCGAATGGGTGTCGCGCGGCGACGAGATCTGGTTCGGTTCATTCTGGATGGGTAAGGCGAGGGTGGATCGGGAGGTCAGCAGGGCGGGCGATCGGCTGCGCCTGCTCCACGCGGGCACGCGCAAGCGCCAGTGCCCGGCACCGCAGGCACAGGCATGGGCCGTCGATGGCGGACGCAGGCGAGCCAGCCGGCGCCGCGGGTGCAGTCGTGGCGGAGCGGGGAGGAAGCATGGGAATCGGCACGGGACACCTTGCTGTTGCCGGGGCCGCCAAGGGCTGGCGTCCCACGGTGCGAATCGTGCCGATGCGGGTTTAAGAAGTTATTAGCGACGGCATCGCTGCCCGGCAGGCACCGCCGATGTCAGACGCGCACCGATGACACGCGCGGGTCCGGCTGCGCATACTGGTCGGCATCACCATGATCTTGCCCGCGGAATATGAATCGACCGCGGCGATGCGACGCCATGCCATCAAGGAACGCGCCTTCTTCCCCTGCCAGCGAGCGCAAGCGCCTCGGCAGCTGGCTTCCCGCCGACGAGTCCGCCGTGGCCGAATTCAGGCTGCGGCTTTGCCGGCAGGCCAGCGAGCACGCAAGCAGCAGTGGTCCCCGCTCAGAAGCGGTAGCTGCGCTGCATACCTTGTTGCGCGACGACGCTACGCTGCGGATGGGCCTGACGCGAGCGATCGGCGAGGCGACCGATGCGGGCTACGCGCTCGGATATCGCGACATCGACGAGCTGATGCTGGTGGTCGACTATCTGATGTCGTACGCGCCGCCGTTCAGCGACAGCAGCCTGGTGGTGTGCCCGCTCAATGCCGTGTTCGACTGGCCGATGTGCATGCCGTCGGGCTACGCGGTGTTCCGGCATCCGGTGTTCAACAAGCAGATCCGGCGCGTGCTGACGGCGTGGTCGGCGTTCCTCAGCGGGCCGCACTCGCGGGCGCACCTGAATACCGGATCGCCCGATGGCTGGTTCAGTGCCGAGGCGGACGCCAAGATCGGGCTCTCCCAATTCGTTACGCATCGCGAGCTACCGTACTGGGGCTTCCTGTCCTGGAATGACTTCTTCACGCGGCGTTTCCGCGACGGCGTCAGACCGGTCGAAGGCGCCGACGACGGCAAGATCGTCGTCAGCCCATGCGAGGCAAAGCCGTACGCGCTGCGCCGCGATGTCAAGCTGGTGGACGACTTCTGGATCAAGTCGCAGCCGTATTCGCTGCGCGACATGGTTGGCGCGCACGAGGAAGACCTGGCGCGCCGCTTCGTCGGCGGCACGGTCTACCAGGCCTTCCTCAACGCCTACAGCTATCACCGCTGGCACGCGCCCGTCGGCGGCACCATCGTCAAGGCGTACAACCTGGCCGGCACCTACTACTCGTGCGCCGAGGCGCAGGGCCCCGATCCCGAGGGCCTGAACGATTCGCAGGGCTATACCAGCGCGATGGCCGCCCGCGCGGTGATCGTCGTCGAGGCCGACGACCCAGCCGTCGGGCAGATCGCCTGCGTGTTCATCGGCATGGGCGAGGTGTCGTCATGCAGGGTCGAGGTGGTGCCGGGCCAGCGGGTCAGCAAGGGCGAGGAACTCGGCTGCTTCCAATACGGCGGATCGACGATCTGCATGCTGTTCGAGCCGGGCAAGGTCGACGAGATCGTCTGGGACCCGACGCGCATCCACGATCCGCCGATCGTCAAGGTCAACGCGCATCTGGCGACGGCGCGGTAGCGGCGCCGTCGGTAAACACATCGCGCGTTCCCGCGCGCGCGCCGTCGGTGAACGGATCGACGCGGCCCTGATGGGCACCATCCAGATAGACGTTGCGTGCGCGGATATCGGCGGCGCTGCCCGCGCTCGCAAAGGCGGGCAGTGCGGCCAGGGCCAGCGTGGTGGTGAGCAGGGCGTGCTTGAGCATCTTCATCGTCAGCGTTCTCCGAAAGGGTTGGCCGGTTGCGACCGGTGAAGACAGTCTAGGGAGCGCTCCGCCACCACAGCATGACGGCGACATGACAATGCTGTCATGCGCGTCGGAGATGCCATCGGCGATGCGATCCCGGCGTGGACCCCGGCCATCGGGTCGACGGTTGTCACCGGCCGCTGCAGTCTGACGACGACATGACAAATTTGTCATGTTCGGCCGTGAGCGCCAGGATTGCGGTACCGTTACCGTCTTGCCGGCGGTCCGGCGATTCGTTGAATGTCGATGCGTGTATTGATTGTCGAGGATGAACCGAAGGCGGGGGCCTATCTGCACAAGGGCCTGACCGAGTCCGGCTTCGTCGTGGACCTTGCCCGCGATGGCGTCGATGGCCTGTCGCACGCCCGCGCGCACCCCTACGACCTGATCGTGCTGGACGTGATGCTGCCGGGCATGGACGGCTGGCAGATGCTGCGGGAGCTGCGGCGCGACCAGGACACGCCGGTGCTGTTCCTGACCGCCCGCGACGATCTGGCCGACCGGCTCAAGGGGCTCGAGCTCGGCGCCGACGACTACATCATCAAGCCGTTCGCCTTTGCCGAGCTGGTCGCCCGGATCCGCACGATCCTGCGCCGCGGCCCCGTGCGCGAGAACGAGTGGATCGAGGTGGCGGACCTGCGCATCGATGCCGTTCGCCGGCGCGTCACGCGTTCGGGACAAAAGATCGAGCTGACCTCCAAGGAGTTTGCGCTGCTGCATCTGCTGGCGCGCCGGCGCGGCGAGGTGCTGTCGCGCTCGCTGATCGCCTCGCAGGTGTGGGACATGAACTTCGACAGCAACACGAACGTCGTCGACGTATCGATCCGGCGGCTGCGCGCCAAGGTCGACGATCCGTTCCCGGCCAAGCTGATCCACACGCGGCGCGGCATGGGCTACGTGCTGGACGATATCGCGCGGTAGCAACATGGTCGCCATCGCGAAGTCGCTGGGCATGCGCCTGCTTCCGCAATCGCTGACGGCGCGGATGGCGCTGGCCTTCGGCGCGCTGGCCGCCGCGATCATGGCGGCGATGGGCACCTATCTCGCCTCAGCGCTGTCGACCCAGCTGCAGGAACGGGACGAGGCCGAGCTCGTCGGCGAGGTGGTGCTGGTCCGCCATCTGTTGTCGGAGGTGGACTCGGAGCGGGCCGTGCGCGAGGGGACGCACCGGTTTGCCGATATCGCGCTCGGCCACGAGGGCCTGATCCTGCTGGTCCGTAGCCGCCAGGGCGAACCGCTGGTGACACTGAATCCTCGCCACGAGGTGGTGCCGCCGCTGACGGCCGTGCCAGCCGACGTGCATCCCGAACCTTCGATGCTGCAGACCTGGTATCCGCGCAATGGCGTGCCGTCGCGCGCGATCGCCGCGCTCGGCCGGCTCGGCGACAGCGACGAGACCGTGGAGATCGTCGTGCTGCGTGACGCGGGCTATCGCGCGGTGCTGATGCGCGACTACCAGTTCCATGTGTTCTGGGCGACGGTCTGCGCGAGCGGTGCCGCCGCCGCGCTCGGCTATCTGCTGGCGCGCCGCGGACTGCGCGGCCTGCGCAGGATGGCGGAGGAAGCGTCGGCCGTCACGACGAGCCGGCTGGCGACGCGGCTCGATGCGGGCACCGCGCCGAGCGAGTTGCGCGAGCTGGCGGACGCCTTCAACGGCATGCTGGCCAGATTGCAGGACAGCTTCTCGCGGCTGTCCGAGTTCTCCGCCGACCTGGCGCACGATTTCCGCACGCCGCTGAGCAATCTGATCGGGCAGACCGAAGTCACGCTGGCCCAGGCGCGCAATGTCGAAGAATACGAGGCGCTGCTCGAATCGAACCTCGAAGAGTACGACCGCCTGTCCCGCATGATCGAGAACATGCTGTTCCTCGCCCGTGCCGATCACGCGCAGGTCGCGCTGGCGCCGCGCACGCTCGATGCGCGCGCCGAGGTCGAGGCCGTGGCGGAGTACTTCGAGGCGGTGGCCGCCGAGCGCGCGATCTCGCTGTCGCTGCAAGGGCATGCGCCGGTGCGCGCGGACCAGACCCTGCTGCGCCGCGCGCTGACCAATCTGCTGGACAACGCGCTGCGCCATGCGCCGCAGGGCAGCCGGGTCTCGGTCATCGTCAGCGCCGAGCGCGAAGCGACCCGCATCCGCGTCGCCAACGGCGGCGCCGGCATCCCGCCCGAACGGCTGGCGCATATCTTCGGCCGCTTCTACCGCGGCGATCCGGCGCGCAGCAATTCGGCGCAGTCGACCGGCCTGGGCCTGGCCATCGTCGATTCGATCATGCGGCTGCACGACGGGCGGGCCACGGTTTCGAGCCGGCCGGGGCTGACGGTGCTGGAGCTGGCGTTTCCGCTGCCGGCCGCATGAGCGGTTCCGGGATTGACGGTGAACCGGGGGGAATGTTTGCGGCGCTCAGCTGCGGGGTGAATCCAGGTAATGAACAGCGGTGGCTGCGGCAAACATCCGTGCGAGACAGCGACCGTCGCGGTCAGGCAGGGTCTGTCCGCTCGCCGTCCGCGACAGGTGGCGTGCCTTCCGTGGCGTCCGCTGGCGAAGCCTGGGCAGGTGCCGGGGAAGATGGCTTCGCGCGCCGGCTGCGCAACTGCTCCAGATGCCGCGCGCGAGCGGCATCGCGCGCCGACACCTGGCCCGCTTCCGCGCCGGCCAGGTCGATCCGCGGCGCGCCTTCGGCCAGGCACGCCCAGTAGCGGCTGCCGCGGCACCATTGCTTCAGGGCGTCGCGCAGCTCCTGCTCGGTCATCTGCAATGCCGCGGCATGCGGCAGCAGATCGTCGTAGATGCCGATCTTCAACGGCAGCTTGGCGGCCGGCGCCTTGGGGAACGCGAGCGGGAACTGCTTCTGCAGCTTCCAGATGTTGCGCACGGTCGGATCGACCGGCTCTTCGGTGCGCCGGGCGGCTGCCGGCTCCCGGCGTGCCTTGCGCTGCGGCTTGCCGGCGCCGGTGCCAACGCCACCAGGCTTGGTGCCGCCATGTACCGCCTTGTCGCGTGCCGGTGCCTTGCCCTGACGATGTTGTCCCTCGTCTTGCGACTTGGCCTTGCCCTGAGGGGCCGTCGCCTCCTTGGCGGGGCGGCGTGCGTCGGATCGTCGTTCGGCGGGACGGCGCGAGCCCTCCCGTTGCCTGGCGAGTTCGGCTTTCAGTGCGGCGAGTTTTTCAAAGCCCATTTACGGTTCGGACAGCAAGTCCGGATAGCGAGTTCGGAGCGATTCTATCAGCGCGAAGCCATCCGGCGCCGGGCAGGGGCCTCGATTACGTCGCGCTGATGCCCTTCGCCTTGACGATGGCGCTCCAGCGGTCGTAGTCCTTGTTCAGCCGCGCCTGCATCTGCTTGCCGTCCTGGAACGACGCAATGGCGCCGGCCGTCACCAGCTTCTGCTGCAGTTCCTTGTCGTTGGACAGGATCTCGCGCGTTTCGCTGGCGATGCGGTCGACGATCGCTTGCGGCGTATTGAGCGGCGCGATCAGGCCGCCCCAAGAATCGAAGTCGAAGCCGCGGAAGCCCTGCTCGGATACCGTCTTCACGCCGGGCAGCAGCACCTTGGCATTGGGCGAGCTCAGGGCGATCGCCTTGAGCTTGCCGGCCCGGATATGCGGCAGCGCGGCCACGACGTCGGCAAACATGGTGCCGACCTGGCCGCCGAGCAGATCGGCGACGGCCGGCGCGCTGCCGCGGTAGGGCACGTGCATCATGTCGAAGCCGCCCAGGTCCTTCAGTTGCTCCATCGCCAGATGGCCGAAGCTGCCGGTGCCCGAACTGGTGTAGTTCAGCGGCGTCTTGCTGGCCTTGGCAAAGCGGATCAGGTCCGCCAGCGTCTCCACGCCCGGTACCACGTTCGGGTTGATGACGATGGCCATCGGCAGCACGTAGACGGTCGCAACCGACTGGAAGTCCTTCTTCACGTCGTACGCGCTGTTGTTGTACATCAGCGGGGCCAGCAGCGCCGGCATGCCGAACATCGACAGGTTGTAGCCATCGGGCGCGCTCTTGATGAAGCTGGCAGTGCCGATCGAGCCCGACGCGCCGGGCTTGTTCTCGATGATGACCTGCTGCCCCAGCCGTTCGGACAGCTTCTGCGCGACGATGCGCGCGGCGGTGTCGGTCGGGCCGCCGGCGGGGAAGGCCACCACCATCTTGATGATCTTGTCCGGCCAGCCGTTGCGCGCGAGCGCGGCGGGCATCATCGCGGCCATCGAGGCGGCGGCCCCGGCCTTGAGCATCTGGCGGCGGCTGAGGGTCAGCTTGGTCATGTTGTTGTCTCCGTCTATTGAGAGCGTCGATTGGGAATTTCGATCGTCAGATGACGCCGCGCGATCGCAGATCCGCGATGGCGCCGTCGTCGAGCTGCAGCAGTTCCTTGAATACCTGCTCGGTGTGTTCGCCCATGTGCGGCGGCGGCATCCGCACCGGCATGCGCCGGCCGTCGATGGCGTACGGCGGCGCCAGCACCGACTGGGTACCCGCCTCGCTGTCCTCGTAGCGATGCAGCAGGCCGGCCTGGGCGGTGCGCTCGGACTGCAGCGCGTCGAACATGCCGAGCACCTCGCCGCAGGGGATCTGCGCGGCGGTCAGGCGCTGCAGCAGTTCGGCCCGCGTGAATTGCCGCAGCGCCTCGCGCAGCTGCGGCAGCAGCGTATCGCGATGCCGCGAGCGCGCGGTGTTGGTGGCGAAGCGCTCGTCCTCGGCCCATTCGGGCCGGCCGATCACGTCGCGACAGAACCGCTGGAATTGGCCGTTGTTGCCGACGGTGATCACCAGCGGGCCATCGGCGGCATCGAACACGCCATAAGGCACGATCGACGGATGCGCATTGCCGAACTTGGCCGGATCCCCGCCCTGCAGCAGGGCCTCCATGCCGTAGTACGAGGTAATCATCAGGCCGCAGTCGTACAGGGCCATCTGCACATGGCGTCCGCGTCCGCTCGACTGGCGCGCATACAGCGCGGCGAGGATCGCCTGCGCCGAATACATGCCGGTGAACATGTCGACCGCGGCCACGCCGAACTTCAGCGGTCCCTGGCCGGCTTCGCCGTTGGTGGCCATCACGCCGGCCTCTCCCTGCACGACCAGGTCGTAGCCTGGCCGTTCGGCCTCGGGCGTGAAGCGGGCGTAGCCGGAGATCGAGCAGTACACCAGCCGGGGATTGCGCTCGGCCAGTTGTTCGTAGCCCAGGCCCAGCTTTTCCGCGCCGCCGACCTTGAAGTTCTGGATCACGACGTCGCTGCGCGCGGCCAGCTCGCGGGCCAGCTTCAAGCCCGCTTCGCTTTGCAGGTCCAGCGTGATCGAGCGCTTGTTGCGGTTGGCGCTGTTGAAGTACGAGGTATTGCGCGTGCCGATGCGCAGGCCCCAGTCGCGGGTGTCATCGCCGCGGGCCGGGTGTTCGACCTTGATGACGTCGGCGCCGAGGTCGGCCAGCGCCATCGCGCACATCGGCCCCGCCAGCACGCGCGACAGGTCCAGTACCCGCACGCCGGCCAGCGGCAGCGATGCGGCATTGTTTTCATGATGCATGGTCAGCGTCCCCTCCCCGCGGACGATCCGGTGTTCTTGGTCAGCGCAGATTGTCTATATGTTGATAAAGTTTGACAATTGCAACGGGTAATCACCATACCTGACACCTCGGAGTTGACAATGGATTTGAGCGCGCTGTCTCTGCTGGTCGATATCATCGACGCCGGCAACCTGAGCCGGGCCGCCCGGCAACTGGGGATGAGCCGGGCGAACGTCAGCAAGCGCCTGAACCATTTCGAGCGGCAGCTGGGCGCGGAACTGCTCAGGCGCAGTACCCGCCAGCTCGAGCCCACCGAGCTGGGCCGCCAACTCTACGAACACGGCCGCGCGATCCGGCGCGAGCTGTTGGCGGCGCGGGAATCCGTACAGAGCCTGGGCAAGCGGCTCAGCGGCACGGTGCGACTCGCCGTGCCGAGCGGCTTCGGCCAGCACACGATGTCAGCCTGGTTCATCGAGTTCATGCGGAAGTATCCGGCCATCACGCTGAACGTGATCTTCGACAACGACATCGAGGACCTGATCAAGGGCGCGGTCGACTTTTCGATCCGCGTGATGGGCGAGACGCCGACCAATGCGGTGGCGCACAGCCTGGGGGACATCGAGTATGTCGCCTGCGCGACGCCGGAGCTGGCCCGCGAGGTCGGCATGCCGGGCTCGCTCGCGCAGTTCCGCGACCTGCCGCTGATCACCTCGGAGCTGACCGGCGAGCGGCTGCAACTGGCCGGACTGGGCGGAACCGCCGGCGCCCGGCCGCATATCCGCCCCCGGCTGATGTCGGCCAACTTCTTCTTTTTGCGCGACGCGATCCTGCAGGGGATCGGCGTCGGCCTGGTGCCGCAATACATGGTGGCCACGGATCTGGCGGCCGGGACGCTGGTTCGCCTGCCGCTGCCGCCGCGGGACCTGGCCTTCCTGCGGACCACGATGTATCTGCTGTATATGCCGGCCCGCTACCAGACGCGGGCCGTGACGACCCTCATCGCCTTCCTGCGGGAGAAGGCGACGGCGGCGATGGCGGCGATGGCGGAGTAACCGCGGCGGCGGCGAGTTCGCGGCCTTTCGCGATGGCCTGGGCGATCGCCGAGACGATGTCCTCGCGCTTGCCGGCGTCATCGACCCGCAACGCATAGGACGGGTGCCAGGTGGCGACCAGCCAGGCGTCGCCGAGCCGCACCGGCGCGTTCAGGTGGTCGCGCAGACTGGCCTTGGGGCCCAGCATCGCGCCGAGCGCGGTCGCGCCCAACGTGACGATGACCGAGGGCCGTACCCGCGCCCGTTCCTCGTCAAGCCAATGGGCGCAGGCCTCGACCTCGCGCTGCGCCGGCGTCTTGTGCAGGCGCCGCTTGCCCCGGGCGATCCACTTGAAATGCTTGACCGCATTGGTCACGTAAACCGAATCGGGCGGCACGCCGGCCCGGCGCATCGCCTCGTCCAGCACCTTGCCCGCCGGCCCGACGAAGGCGCGCCCGGCGAGATCTTCCTGATCGCCCGGTTGTTCGCCGACCAGCATGATGCGGGCCGTCTGCGGACCGTGGCCCGGCACGGCCTGGGTCGCATGGCGCCACAGCTCGCAGCGGCGGCATTGGTCCAGCGAAGAGGGCGCCGGGCGCAGCGGCTGCGCGTCCTCGGGATTCACCGCGACCGGCTTGCCCCTCATCGTGCCGACCGCGCCAGCCTGTGCGACGCGGCGGGCGCCGTTGCGGGCGTCGGCGATCATCGCCGGTATCAGGCGGCCCTCCGGCAGCCCCTTCCAGAAACGCACCGGCATGTGCTGCTCGAGCGCGGCTTCGTTCAGGCGGGCCGGATTGAAAATGCTGCGGTAATAGGCCAGCCACAGCGGCTCGATGTCGTCGGCGGTGGCGCCTGCGCGCAGCGCGTCGACATCGATGCCGGCCACCGCACCGGCCACCCCGCTGGCCGGTGTCTCGGACAACTGCAGCGTATGCCCGTCCCACAGCGCCGCGCCCTGCGGCGTGCCGATCCACCACGACGAACCGCCCATGCGGCGCGCGAAGTGGTCGGCGGCGTCGGCCAGCACGTCATGCTCGGGCTCGTACCAGGCCAGGTATTCCGGGCTCCCGCCATTGCTGCGCCGATGAAACCGCACGTAGGCAATCATGTCGTGGTGGGCGCGCCGCACCGACTTGGCCATCGCGTGCAGCCGCGCGCCGTCTTCGTCGGCGGGCGAGGCCACCGCGCGATCGCCCTGGCACCATCGCCACAGCACCCGATAGAGGAAGGCCCAGCGTTGCGGCGAGCGGTAGCGCGCGGCTTGCTGCAGCAGGGCGGCCAACGCCTTCGATACACGGACCATCGGGGCGGCGCCGACGGCCTGCTGGCACTCCGCGGATGGCGGGTCATCACCGGGCATCGGCGCCGGGCCGGCGTCGAGCAGCATCAGCTGTGCCGTCCCGGTGCAGGCTGCCGAACCCCGTTCCGCCCAGGTGACGGCCTCCGGGGGCCAGCCGGCCGCCAGCGCGCGCAAGGCCTGCGCACGCCAGCCCGCGTAGCCGCCGTCGACTTCCAGTACCGGCGAGCTGGCGCGGCTCATAGCAGCGCCAGCTGCACGGGCGGCGCGGCCAGCGCCCGCCGCAACTGCTCCGACGGCCGGTCCGCCTGCGCCGGCCGGTAGTCCTGCACCACGATGAACGGTTTGATCTTGTCCATCGCGCAGCGCAACCGCACCAGGTCCTGATAACGGATCGCGCGCGAGCGGCGCAGCTCCACCAGCCGCTTCGCATTGCGCATGCCGATGCCGGGCACGCGTGCGATCAAGGCCTGCGGCGCACGGTTCAGGTCGACCGGAAACGACTCGCGATGCGCCAGCGCCCAGGCCAGCTTCGGGTCGATGTCGAGCGGGAGGTCGCCGGCGGACTGGAACAGCTCCTCGGCCTGAAAGCCGTAGCCGCGCATCAGGAAGTCCGCCTGATACAGACGATGCTCGCGCAGCAGCGGCGGCGCCTGCGCGGGAAGGCCGGAGGGACTGTCGGGAATCGGGCTGAACGCCGAGTAATACACGCGCTTCAGCTTGTAGGCGCCATAAAGCGTCTGCGCGGTCTGCAGGATCGTGCGGTCATCGGCCTCGTCCGCGCCGACGATCATCTGCGTGCTTTGGCCGGCCGGCGCGCGGCCCGGCGCGGACTTGTCGCTCTCCGCCTCTTCCTGGGCGAGCCGGATCGACCCCATGGCGCGTTTGATCGTATGCGCATTCTTCTCCGGCGCCAGCCGCTGCAGGCCGCCGTCGGTGGGCAGCTCGATGTTGACGCTGAGCCGGTCCGCATACTGGCCCGCCTGCGTGATCAGCCGGGGATCGGCGTCCGGAATCGTCTTCAGGTGGATATAGCCGCGGAACTGGTGTTCCTCGCGCAGCGAGCGCGCCACCTGGACCAGCTGCTCCATCGTGTAGTCGGCGCTGCGGATGATGCCGGAGCTGAGGAAGAGGCCGTCGATATAGTTGCGCCGGTAGAAGTCCAGCGTCAGATCGACGACCTCGCGCGGCGAAAAGCGGGCCCGCGGGACGTTGCTCGAGCGCCGGTTGACGCAGTACTGGCAGTCGTACTGGCAGAAGTTGGTCAGCAGGATCTTGAGCAGCGAAACACAGCGCCCATCGGGCGTGAAGCTGTGGCAGATGCCGGCCCCGGTACTGGCGCCCAGCCCGCCCTTGCCGAGCGAATCCCGTTTCGGCGCGCCGCTGCTGGCGCAGGAGGCGTCGTATTTGGCCGCGTCCGCCAGGATCTCCAGCTTGGTGAGCAGTTCCATCGGGAAACCATACTGTATGAATGTACAGTATTATAGGCGGGATCGAGCTGCCTCGGCTCAATACCGATGTCCGCTCCCTGCGATGGCTGCGACGATGGTGTACTCGTGAGCGCCAAAGGGAGAGTCCGATGTGCTACGCCGCGCAGATCAAGGCCGACTTCAGGAAGTTCACGCGCCAGTACGGCGCGGTGATGAGCCTTCGCCAGTTCTTCGAACTGTTCTGGCAAAAGCGCAAGGACCAGGAGTGGCAGAAGCTGCCCAAGGCGATGCGCGTCGCGTTCGCGCAGGGCGGCGGGGGAGGCGAGGAGGGCGACCCCGAAGAGCGCGAGCTGGCCGCGCTGATCGCCGCCGGCGACCGCGAACAGGCCAATGCGCTCGAAGCGGAGCTGTTCCGCCAGCGGGCGCGCCTGGCGGAGGCCGAGCGCGCGCTTGCCGGGCGGCCGACCCGCAAGGCGGAGAACGAGCAGCGCATCGCCGCCGACAAGATCGCCCGGCTGCAGCAGAACCTGGCCGACCTGCAACGCGCCACGCCCGCCCCGGAGGACGCGATGATCTTCCCGGGCTATTACGCGCCGGTGATGATCGAGGTGGACGGCCAGCGCACGATCGTGCCGATGCGCTACCGCTGCCGACTGCCCGGCTGGGACGTGTCGATGGAAAGAAAAAAGCCCGGGACGTACAACGCACGCCGCGACAATCTCGAGACGGCATGGCGCCAACTGTTCGGCTACCGCCACGGCATCCTGCCGATCCGCGCCTTTCATGAACACGTGGCCCGGCATCGGCTCGAGCACCGCGAACTCGGTCCGGACGAGAAGGAGCAGAGCGTCGTGCTGGAGTTCCGTCCCGATCCGCCGCAGGATCTGCTGATCGCCTGCCTGTGGTCGCGACACAAGGGCGAGGCCGGCGAACCGGACCTCTATTCGTTCGCGGCGATCACCGACGAGCCGCCGCCCGAAGTCGCCGCGGCCGGCCACGACCGTTGCGTCATTCCGATCAAGCCGCAGCACGTCGACGCGTGGCTCAACCCGGACCCTGCCAATCTGGCCGCGCTGTACGCGATCCTGGACGACCGCGAACGGCCGTTCTTCGAGTATCGGCTGGCGGCTTAGCGGGGAGCGCCGTGGCCGCATGGCCGACGGGGATGGTGCGTATCAGCCTGACTGCCCGAAGGTGTTGAGGTATTCGTCGAACTCGTCCCGGACGATGCTTTCTATCCGTTCGACTTCATCGTGGGTCAGGTCTTCGAACAGCTTGCGCTTTCGCTTCGACAATTCTCCGTGGTTCTGCACGATGAGATCGATCAGGTTGGAAAGCCGCGACTGTGGCAGATCAAGCCAGCCTTCTATGCGCTCTAGACTGGCGTCGTAGGCTCGCAGGTATTGGATTTCCTGCGCCAGATCGTGCTCGACGCATTGCTCGATACACCTGAACACAAACTCGCACAACGCAGTCGCGTCGAACGACGCATACAGCCAATACGGTTGAGGCGACTTGATCAGAATCGTGTCGCTGTCGGCGTCCAATGCGTAATTGAGCAGTGCGGTGCGCGGTGCCGAGTACGCCTTCAGCAAGCCGGCATAGGTGTCGATCTCCTTGAGCATGCGTGCAGATATGGGCAGGACGACGCCTTCCGGGGTGACCCCGGCCTGCCGGAGCAGGTGATGGATCAGGAAGCGGTGCAGACGCCCATTGCCATCGTAGAAGGGGTGAGCGAACACGAAGCCGAAAGATGCGCAGGCAGCCACAACGATGGGATGGACAGTCCCTGTCTGAATCAGGCTGGCCACCTGCGAAATGCCTTCCATCATTGCGTCAAGTTGCTCGGGATTCGGAGGAATATAGTCCGCCATATTCCGCATGCGGCCACCGCGCGAAAGCCAGTTTTGCCTGTCGCGATACGAATACTCGCTACGCGGGCCCGAGATGATTTCGTTTTGCCATTCGCATAGCTGGTCCTCGGTCAAAGGTCCAGGTGCGCCGGCAAACTGAAGCAATCGACGGAATTTCGCCACGCGCTGGTTATCGGGCACCTCTCTCTCGATCGAGTATGTCGAACGGGTTTCGGCGAGATACAGATAGTCGACGGCCCGGGCCAGCACCTCTGGCTCAAGGCGCTCAATCGCCGCGGCGACCTTGTCTGGCAGGTCAGACGCGATCCAGGCCGCGAGTTCGTCGGTGCGTCGCACCACCGGACAGAATGCAGGCGGTCCGAGATGGTTGTTCTGGACGCCGAACTGGGTATCGTTCTTGACGGGGCCGGTGATATACGCGCGTTCGTCGAGCGCCGGAATGCGGGGCGCGCCGGAAGGCACGTTGTAGTCGAACTGGGCTCCAGCCAACCATTTGGCGTAGAAACCGCTCAATCGGGCATAGCGCGACGTGGGCGCGGCTCGGAGCCATTCCTGCACGGCCTCGATGGCCTCCGGGTGCTCGAACAGTGCCGACAGGACAGTCAGGTCCAACTGTTCCTTCTTCAGCGCAAAGAGAAGGTGATCGACGATCGAGTCGCCGCCGCGGTACCTGTTTCGCGGGTAAATCACACGAGTGGTGCCATCGGGGCCAGTGTGCCGAGTCAACACGCCTGTCTTGTCGGCCAGCTCGTACGTCGAGCGTAGCGGCGGCACGCGCAGATCGAACTTCTGGACCAGCGCCATGTAACCGAGTGATGTAAGTGCCATATTTTGCGATGCAACTTTGGGCGGTTTGCTCGCGGCAGCTTACCAAACCTTCTACTCGACTTACCAGAATATCTATTTTTTGCCCTCGGACTTACCGTTTCATCTATGGGGCGTCGTGCCCTCGAAGGTATCGGGCTTGACAAGACCTGATGGGACGGTGCCGTGCCAACTTACCAATTTCTCTACTCCCTTTACCAATTCATCCACAAAAGGTCCCGAGTCTTACCATTTCGTCTACACGACCCAGGCTTCAGCGCCGGAACCACAGCACCGACAGCACGCTCGCCGCCACCAGCAGCAGCACCGCGCCCCCGGCAAACAGCGCGCCGATCTCGGTCTCCCTGCGCTCCAGCGCAAACCGCGTGCTGAGCTGGCGATAGACCTGGCTCAGGTCGGCCTCGGAGCCCGCGTGGAAGTATTCGCCGCCGGTGAGCTTTGCCACCGCCCGCAAGGCCGGTTCGTCGAGCTGCATGTAGTAAGACATGGTCGAACCGCTGGCGGCCCCGCCATCCTGCGAGCCGAAGCCGACCGTATAGACGCGCACGCCGCGCTCGGCGGCCATGCGGGCCGCGATGACCGGATCGGGGCCGGTGGTGCGGCGGCCATCGCTGAGCAATATCACCGCGCCGTGCCGATAGGAGCCGGGCTCCGCCGCCGGCCGCTCGCCGCGCCTGGCGCGCTTGTCGCGATGGCGGGCGGCCTCGGCGGCCGCCGATTCGTCCAGCGATCGGCCCTGGCTCTCCATCAGCTCGGATGCGCTGCCGAACAGCACGGACTCCAGGTCGATGCCATCGTCCGGGAACAGCACGGCAAGCGCTTCGATCAGGCCGCTTCCGGTCGCAGTGCCGCGCTGGAGCTGGAAGCGCTCGATCGCCTCGAGCATGTCCTGCCGGTTGTCGGTCGGGCTCAGCACCACCGAGGCCGTCGCCGCGAACGACACGATGCCGAGCCGGACGTTGGCGGGCAGCCCGGTGACGAGATTGGTGGCTGCCTGCTGGGCCGCGCTCAGGCGGGTTGGCGCGACGTCGGTCGCCTCCATACTGCGCGAGACGTCCATCGCGAGCACCAGCGTGATGGTGTCGGCCGGCAGCGTGATGGTCGCGCTGGGACGCGCGCAGGCGAGCAACGCGGTACCGAGCGACAGCAGGAAGAGCAGGGGAGGGAGGTGGCGCCGAAGCCATTGCCTCGGACCGAGCGCCGCGCGCGGCAGCGCGAGACTGGCGTACAGCAGGGCGGCCTTTCTGCGCCGGGCAAGCACGTAGAAGTAAGCCGCTGCCAGCACCGGAAGCACGAGCAGCAGCCAGAGCATTTGAGGCCAGAGAAACTGCATGCCCTGCTCCTTGGCGCGTGGTTAAGAACGATGGTACTGTAGTTTCCGATGCGTGAACTCGAGGCAGCGATGAAACGGGTGACGATCTACGGAACAGCCTTGGCGGCGATCGCACTCGTCTTCGCAGCGGGCGTTGGTTCCGCCTGGCTGCTGCAGCCGAAACAGCGGACGTTGACGCAGTCCGACATCGATTCCGCGGTGCTCCACACGCTGCACAACAAGGATCTGCCGTCGCGCGCCGCGCGCGCCGCCGAGGCGATCCGCCAGTCAGTCGTCGAGGTCCGCAGCTATCCCGCCGCCGAAGCGCCCGCGGAAAAATCGCGCGCGGACAAGGGGGGGCGCGATCGGTCCGCCAAGCCGCCCGAATCCTCCGCCCCTTCCAGACGCCCGCCCCGCGACGAAACCGCCAGGGGCAAATCACCGGGCACGCCCGCCACCCCCGGCCCCCACGCAGAAAAGGGCGGGCCGGAAGCCTTGCCCGACGGCCGGCACATCGGCACGGGCGTGGTCGTCACCGAAAGCGGCGTCATCCTGACCAACTTCCACGTGGTGGCCGGCGCCCGCCGCGTCGAGGTCCGCTTCCACGACGGGCATACGGCCGAGGCCACCGTGCTGCAGGCCGTGCCGGAAAAGGACCTGGCGATCCTGCAGCCCAGATCGATTCCCGACGACCTGCCGCCGGCGACGCTCGGCTCCAGCCGCGAACTGGCGCCGGGCAGCGAAGTGGTCGCGGTCGGCTTTCCGTTCGGCATCGGCCCGTCGGTGACGGCCGGCGTGGTGTCGGGGCTCGACCGCCAGTTCGTATCTCCCGACGAGAAGCAGCAGCTGGACAAGCTGATCCAGTTCGACGCCGCCGCCAATCCAGGCAACTCGGGCGGGCCGCTGGTCAACATGAAGGGCGAGGTGGTCGGCATCGTTACCGCCATCCTCAATCCCAACCAGAGCGGCAATTTCCTCGGCATCGGTTTTGCCATCACGATCGAAAGCGCGGGCGGTTCCGTCGGCGCTTCGCCCTTCTAGCCATCCAGACCTTCCAGATCGGAGCGACAGGCCCATGAACGACCAAGCCCGGGACGCCATCGAGACCGCCAACCTGATGGAACGCCTGCTGTACGAGGTCAAGCGCGTGGTGGTGGGACAGGACCACTTTCTCGAACGGGTGCTGGTGGCGATTCTTGCCGGCGGCCATCTGCTGGTGGAGGGCGTGCCCGGGCTGGCGAAGACGCTGACCGTCAACACGCTGGCCAGAACCATGCGGGGAACGTTCAAGCGGATCCAGTTCACCCCGGACTTGCTGCCCGCCGATCTGGTCGGCACGCGGATGTATCACCAGGGCACCGGCGAGTTCTCCACGGTGCGCGGGCCGGTCTTCGCCAACCTGCTGCTGGCCGACGAGATCAACCGCGCGCCGGCCAAGGTGCAGAGCGCCCTGCTCGAGGTGATGCAGGAAAAGCAGGTGACCATCGCCGGCGAGACCCACCGGGTGCCGATGCCCTTCCTGGTCATGGCTACGCAGAACCCGATCGAGACCGAGGGCACCTATCCGCTGCCGGAGGCGCAGGTCGACCGCTTCATGATGAAGGTGCTGGTCGGCTATCCGAGCGAGGACGAGGAGGTTGTGATCGTCAATCGCGTCACCGGTCCGCGGATCGACGTAAGCCCGGTCGCCACGCCCGAGCAGCTGGCCGAGCTGCAGCAGGAATGCCGCAACGTCTATGTTGATCCGGGACTGATCCAGTACGCGGTGCGCGTGGTGTCGGCCACGCGCCGGCCGGCCAGCTACGGGCTCGGCGATCTGGACCGCTACGTGACCTTCGGTGCCAGTCCGCGCGCGACCATCGGCCTGATCGAAGGCGCGCGTGCGCTGGCGCTGCTGCGCGGCCGGCACTATGCGGTGCCGGAAGATGTCATCGACCTGGTGCCGGACGTGTTGCGCCACCGGCTGTCGCTGTCCTACGAGGCCATGTCCGACGGCGTCACCGCCGATGCGTTGATCGGCCGCATCGTGCAGGCGATGCCGGTGCCCGAGCGTCCGCTGGAATCCCATGTTCGGGCGGCTGCGCGCTAGGCGCCGGTCCGGCCCGGACCCCGCCTCCGACAAGGCCACCACGCGGGGCGCGCCGCGCGGGGTCGCCGCCAGCCGTACCGACGCCTTGCTGCGCCGGATGGAGTGGACCGTCGTGCGGCGCCTCGACGGCATGCTGCAGGGCGACTACCGGACGCTGTTTCGCGGCTTCGGACTGGACCTGGCCGACCTGCGCGAGTACCAGGCCGGCGACGACGTCCGCCACATCGACTGGAACGTGACCGCGCGGCTGCAGACGCCGCATGTGCGCATGTTCCAGGAGGATCGCGAGATCGCGGTCTGGTTTCTGCTCGATCTGAGCGGCTCCGTCGAGTTCGGCTCGGGCGAGGTCCGCAAGCGCGATCTGCTGAGCGACTTCACCACCGTGATGGCGCTGCTGCTGACGCGCTATGGCAACCGCGTCGGCGCCGTGCTCTACAACGGCGCGGCCGACATGACGGCGTCGGTGGTGCCGGCGCGCGCCGGTCGCCGGCAGCTGCTGCATCTGCTCGACCGCATGCATGCGACGCCCGCCGCCTCGCCCGGCCACACCCGGCTGCGCGGCCTGCTCGACCATGCGCGGGCGGTGGCCCGGCGCCGTTCGGTTCTGTTCGTCGTCTCGGATTTCATCAGCGACCCGGGCTGGCAGGCTTCGCTGGCGATGCTGGCCAGGCGTCATGAGGTCATTGCGGTGCGGCTGGTCGATCCACTGGAGCAAGCCTTGCCCGACCTGGGTTTGCTGGTGCTGCAGGACGCCGAGACCGGCGAGCAGATGTTCGTCGATACGCATGATCCGGCCTTTCGCAAGCGCTTCCTGGCGGCCGCGCAGGCGCGCGAGGAAGAACTGCGGCTGGGGTTCGCACGCGCCGGCGTCGATTGCCTGACGCTGTCGACCGACGCGCGCCTGGACCTGGCGCTGCTGGACTTTTCGCGGCAGCGCCGTCACCGGCAGGGCACGGCGAAGGGCACGGCGAAGGGGACGGTGAAGGGCGCATCGAAGGCAGCAGTGAAGCAGGGGGCCGCATGGACGGCGTAAGCGACGCGATCAGCCGGCTGCCCGCCATCAGCTTCCTGTGGCCCAGGATGCTGTGGTTGCTCGCGCTGATTCCATTGCTGGCCCTGGCCTACCTGTGGCTGGACGCGCGCCGGCGGCGAACGGCGGTCCACTATCCGGCGCTGAAGACGGTCGGCTTCGCCAACCGCAGTGTCGCGGGCTGGCGCCGGCACGTGTCCCCGGTGCTGATCCTGCTTGCGCTGACGGCATTGATCGTTGCGATCTCCCGCCCGCATGCGCTGATGGTGCTGCCGTCCCGCATCGAGACTGTGATGCTGATCATCGACCTGTCGGGCAGCATGCGCGCGAAGGACGTTCAGCCGAACCGGTTGCGCGCCGCTCAGCACGCCGCCAAAGGGCTGCTGGAGGCCAAGCCTGCGGGCGTCAGCGTTGGCCTTGTCGCGATGGCGGGGACATCGGCCGTCGCCCAGGCGCCGAGCCGCAGGAAGCAGGACGTGGCCACGGCGATCGACCGCCTGCAGCCGCAGGGCGGCACCGCGCTGGGCAACGGGCTGCTGATCGCGCTGACGGCGCTGCGCCCGCAGGCGACCGAGGATGCCGCGCGCCTGCTGGAGGGCGACGCCTCGCCGCTGAAAAAGGGCGGCCCACCGGGCAGCCCGTTCGGCGCGCCGGGTCCTGCGCACGGAGGGCCGCAGGCAGGGGCGCAGGGGGCAGCGAATTCCGCCGACCCCGAGGCCCCCGCTGGTCCGGGGTCCTATGCGGCCGGTGCGATCGTCGTGTTCTCCGATGGCGAAAGCAACGCCGGCCCGACCGCGGTGCAGGCCGCCGAGCTGGCGGCCACCTACGGCGTGCGCGTCTTTACCGTGGGCGTGGGCACGACCCAGGGCGTCGTACTGTCCGCCGACGGCTGGTCGGCACGCGTCAAGCTGGACGAGGCGGTACTGAAGGAGGTCGCCAATATCACCGGGGCCGAATACTTCCGGCTCGAGGATGCCGCCAGGCTGAAGCAGGTCTATCGCGCGATCAACGCGAAGCTGACGCTCGGCAAGACCGAGCAGGCGGAAATCACCGCGCTGTTCGCCGCGCTCGGTGCGGTGCTGGCCGCCGGGGCGGCGCTGCTGTCGCTGTGGTGGTTCGGGCGCGTGATGTAGCGGCGCGGCTGCGCCATCGGCGCACCTTCAGCGCCCCTTGAAGATCGGATGCCGGGCGCAGGCCGACAGCACGATGCGCTCGGACTGCACCAGATAGTCGTTCAGCGCCGTCGCGCACTCGGCAAGCTTGCCCGACTCGAACAGCTGCAGGATCTGCTGGTTCATCTCGACGTAAGGGCCGTGCAGGAATTCCGGATCTTGCAGCATGCCGAACGCCAGCCGCAGCTCCGCCAGCAGGTGGGAGAACATCACGTTCAGCCGTTCGCTGTCGGCCAGTTCCACGATGGCCATGTGGAACTCCATGTTGGCGGTGCCTGCCCCCTGCCAGTCGCCGCGGTCGCGGCATTGCAACCCCGTTTCGACCGCTTGCCGCATGTGCTTGCGCGCCGGATGGCTGGGGTAGGCCTGCGCGATCGCCTGGCATTCGATCAGGCGGCGAACCCGGTAGATGTCGATGATCGCCGCGATGCTCGGAATGGCCACCGCGACGCCGCGGTTGGGCTCGTGCTTGAGCAGGCCTTCCTTGGTCAGCACGCGGAACGTCTCGCGCAGCGTGTTGCGGGAGATCTGCAGGCTTTCGCTCAGCGCGGCCTCGGACAGCCGCTGCCCCGGCGCGAAGTCGCCATGCAGGATGCGCTGGCGAATCTGCTCGGTGACCCGCTCGGCCAGGTTTTTTACGTCGGAACTGGTTGTCATGTTGGCTGCAAGGGACCGGTCGTCCGGCTGGGGAATCGGGAGGCGCGGCAGGCGCGCCCGCACCCCGCCGCACGCCTGCCGGGATTTCGCGCGATGTTACCCCACCTTTGTTCAACAAAATGCCCCTGATTGGTGCTGCGCCGCTGGCCTGGGTGCGGCTAGGTGTATACCAGAATCGATCCTGTCGGATGATTGTTGAACAATCTAGCCACGGTGGTTGAGTAATACGTGCATATATATCAACATGGCACGTGCCTTGCTAAACAGCGCTGCGGTGGAGGGGCGGCTGTTTCGATGGTCCGCTCACTGCCTCGACGCCGTCGCAGCAGGGTCGTGAAGACAGCGCGACGAGCATCCCACGTTTCGCCGTTATCCCAAGTGAGCGCAACCATGTGGCTTAAAGAAACAACGCAGGCAGAGCGCAAGACGCTCTTTGCCGCCTTCGTCGGCTATGGGGTCGATGCCTTCGACTACATGATCTACACGTTCATGATCCCCACCTTCATCCTGGTGTGGGGCATGACCAAGGCCGAGGCCGGCTATATCGCGACCGGCGCGCTGATCAGTTCGGCGATCGGCGGCTGGCTGGCCGGCATCCTGGCCGACAGGTACGGCCGCGTGCGCGTGCTGCAGCTGACCGTGCTGTGGTTCAGCTTCTTCACCTTCCTCAGCGGCTTCACCCAGTCGTCCGAGCAGCTGTTCGTGACGCGGATGCTGCAGGGCCTGGGCTTTGGCGGCGAATGGTCGGTCGGCTCGGTGCTGATCGCCGAGATGATCCGCGCCCGCCATCGCGGCAAGGCCGTCGGCCTGGTGCAGAGCAGCTGGGCCGTCGGCTGGGGCCTGTCGGCCATCGCCTTCTGGGCGGTCTACGCGGTCTTCGAGCAGCAATACGCCTGGCGCGTGCTGTTCTGGATCGGCGTGCTGCCGGCGGTCTTCATCCTCTATATCCGCCGCAATATCAGCGAGCCCGAGGTGTATCGCGAGACCAAGGCGAAGCTCGCCGCCACCGGGCAGAGCAACAACTTCATGCTGATCTTCAAGCCGGGCGTGCTGCGCGTGACCGTGCTGGCGAGCCTGCTGGCCACCGGCATGCAGGGCGCCTACTACTCGGTGACGACCTGGCTGCCGACTTACCTGAAGATGGAGCGCAACCTGTCGGTGCTGAACACCAGCGGCTACCTGATGGTGCTGATCGCCGGCTCCTTCGCCGGTTACCTGACCAGCGCCTGGCTGTCCGACCACCTGGGCCGCCGCCGGTGCTTCATGCTGTTCGCGGTCAGCGCGGCCATCCTGGTGATCTGCTACACGCAGTTGCCGATTACCGATGCGGCGATGCTGGTGCTGGGCTTTCCGCTGGGCTTCTTCCTGTCGGGCATCTTCTCCGGCATGGGTGCTTACCTGACGGAGCTCTATCCGAGCCATATCCGCGGTTCCGGACAGGGCTTCTGCTACAACTTCGGGCGTGCGGTCGGCTCCGTGTTCCCGGCGCTGATCGGACATATGGGGGCCACGATGTCGCTCGGTGTCGCGATCGGCTATCTCGCGGCCGGCGCCTATGGACTGGTCGTGCTCGCCTGCCTGCTGCTGCCCGAGACCCAAGGGCGCGAACTGGTCGGCGAAGCCGAGCCCGCGCATTGAGGTCCGACGCCATGCAAATCGATCTGAACAGCGATCTCGGCGAGAGCTTCGGCGCCTGGCGCATGGGCAGCGATGCGGCGATGCTCGACATCGTCAGCAGCGCCAACGTGGCCTGCGGCTTCCACGCCGGCGATCCGGCCGGCATCCTGCGCACGCTGAAGGCCGCCGCGGCGCGCGGTGTCGCGGTGGGCGCGCATGTCTCGTATCCCGACCTGCAGGGCTTCGGCCGCCGCAACATGGACGTGGCGAGCGAGGACCTGATTGCCGACGTCATCTATCAGATCGGCGCGCTGGCCGGCATGGCGGCGACGGTCGGCACGACGGTGCGCTACGTCAAGCCGCATGGCGCGCTGTACAACACCATCGCCAGCGACGAGCGCCAGGCGCGCGACGTGATCGCAGCCATCCGCGCGGTCGACCCCGAACTGGTGCTGGTCGCGCTGGCCGGCTCGCCGCTGGTGGGCTGGGCGCGCGATGCCGGCCTGCGCGTCGTCGCGGAGGCCTTCGCCGATCGCGCCTATACGCCGCAGGGCACGTTGGTCTCCCGCCGGGAACCGGGCGCGGTGCTGCACGATGCCGGCGAGGTCGCACAGCGGATGTTGCGCCTGGTGCGGGAAGGCACGGTGGTCGCCATCGACGGCAGCGTGGCGCGCGTCGAGGCGCAGTCGATCTGCGTGCATGGCGACAGCGAGGGCGCGCTGGAGATGGCACGCGCCGTGCGCGAGGCGCTGGAACGCGATGGCGTGAAGGTGTCCGCGTTCGCCTGAGCGCGGATCGCATCCGGAGATCATCTTGCGTTTCCTGCCCGTTTCCACGAATGCGCTGCTGGTCGAGCTGGCCGGCCTGGAGCAGACGCTGGCGCTGCTGGCCTCGCTGCAGCGCGATCCGTTGCAAGGCGTGGCCGAGCTGGTGCCGGCCGCGCGCACGATCCTTGTGCACTACCGCCCCTGGGCCACCAACGCCGCCGTGCTGGTCCGCGCGATCGCCGCGCGCGACCTGTCGCGGCGCGTCGAGCGCAGCCGTACGCTGATCGAGATCCCGGTCCGCTATGACGGCGAGGACCTGGCCGAGGTCGCGCAGCGGCTTGGCATCACCACCGACGAGGTCGTGCGCCGCCATACCGGCAGCGAATACACGGTCGCGTTCACCGGCTTCGCGCCGGGCTTCGCCTACCTGAGCGGCGGCCATCCGTCGCTGGACGTGCCGCGCCGCCATACGCCGCGCACGTGGATTCCGGCCGGGGCCGTGGGTCTGGCCGGGACCTTCAGCGGCGTCTACCCGAAGGCCAGTCCCGGCGGCTGGCAGATCATCGGCACCACGCCGGTGGCGATGTGGAATCTTGATCGAGAGCCGCCCGCGCTGCTGCAGCCCGGATATCGGGTGCGCTTTGTCGATATCGCGACGCTGGACGATGCCGCGCAGAGCCGCATGACGTCCCTGCACGACCCCGCACCCGCTTCAGGGGCGCAGGGCCCGGAGGGCTTGCAGGGCTCGCAACGCGAATGCGCTCGCGCCGCGGCGCTGAAGGTCAAGGGCACCGGATTGCAGACCGTATTCCAGGACCTCGGCCGCCCCGGCCAGGCCGGGCAGGGCGTGTCGGCCTCGGGCGCATTGGACCAGACCGCACTGAGGATGGCCAACCGTCTGGTCGGCAATCGCAGCGACGTCGCCACGCTGGAAACCGTCGGCGGCGGCATGCAGCTGCAGAGCCAGGGCGAGACCGTGCTGGCCGTGACCGGTGCCGATGCGCCGCTGACCGTGCGGGCGGCCGATGGCCGCCAGTGGCGGGTGCCGACGCATCAGGCCGTGGCCCTGGCCGATGGCGACACGTTGAGCGTCGGCCAGCCGGTCGCCGGCGCCCGCTGTTATGTGGCGGTACGTGGTGGCTTTGCCATGGCGCCGGTGCTTGGCAGCTGCGCGACCGACACGTTGGCCGGCATCGGTCCCGCGCCGTTAGCCGTCGGCGATCTGCTGGGTGTCCTGCCCGCGGCGCCGGGCGCCGTGGTCGGCATGCCGGAAGAGCCCGCGGCCGATCTGCCGACGGTCGAACACGACGTGGTGCTCGACATCGTGCTGGGCCCGCGCACCGACTGGTTCACCCCCGAGTCCGTCGCGCGGCTGGCCGCGCAGCGTTGGCAGGTCACGCCGCAGTCCAACCGCGTCGGCCTGCGGCTGGCCGGCGAGGTGCCGCTCGAGCGCGCCATCACCGGCGAACTGCCCAGCGAAGGCACCGCCCTGGGCGCGCTGCAGGTGCCGCCCAGCGGGCAGCCGATCCTGTTCCTGGCCGACCATCCGCTGACCGGCGGCTATCCGGTGATCGGCGCCGTGGCGCCTCACCATCTGGACCGTGCCGGTCAGATTCCGGTCGGCGCCTGGCTGCGCTTCAACCCGATCGGCCCGTTCCAGGAACTGCCACCATCCGCCGACTGAGCCGGCGCCTTTTACCGAAACTCGCGATGAAGAAAGTCCTGATTGCCAACCGTGGCGAGATTGCCGTCCGCATCATTCGCGCCTGCGCCGACTACGGTGTCGGCTCGGTGGCGGTGTATGCCAACGCCGATATCGACGCGATGCACGCGCGCCTGGCCGACGAGGCTTACGGCCTCGACGGCGACCGTCCCGCCGATACCTATCTGAACATCGCCAAGCTGCTGGACATCGCGCGCCGCAGCGGCGCCGATGCCGTGCATCCCGGCTACGGCTTCCTGTCGGAAAGCGAGGCCTTCGCGCAGGCCGTCATCGATGCCGGCCTGACCTGGATCGGCCCGTCGCCGGCCACGATCGGGCGGCTCGGCGACAAGGTCGAAGCGCGCAAGATCGCGCTGCGCGTCGGCGCACCGCTGGTCGCCGGCACGCCCGAACCGGTCGCCGACGCCAACGAGGTGCTGGCGTTTGCCGAGCAGCACGGCCTGCCGATCATCATCAAGGCGGCGTTCGGCGGCGGTGGCCGCGGCATGAAGATCGCCTGGCGCATGGACGAGGTCGAGGAACTCTATGCCTCAGCGGTGCGCGAGGCGGTCACCGCCTTCGGCCGCGGCGAGTGTTTCGTCGAGCAGTTCCTCGACAGGCCGCGCCATATCGAGGCGCAGGTCCTCGCCGATCGGCATGGCAATGTGGTCGTGCTCGGCACGCGCGACTGCTCGCTGCAGCGCCGGAACCAGAAGCTGGTTGAGGAGGCTCCCGCGCCGTTCCTCAGCGATGAGCAACGCGAGCGCATCCACGCCGCGGCGCGCGACATCTGCGCGGCCGCGGAATACACGAGCGCCGGTACGGTGGAATTCCTGCTCAGCACCAGCGGCGCGATCTCGTTCCTCGAGGTCAACACGCGGCTGCAGGTCGAACACCCGGTGACCGAACAGACCACTGGCGTCGACCTGGTGGTCGAGCAATTGCGCGTGGCCGATGGCCTGCCGCTGTCGATCACCGCAACGCCCGCGCCGCTCGGCCATGCGATCGAGTTCCGCATCAATGCCGAGGACGTGGGCCGCGGCTTCCTGCCCACGCCTGGGCCGGTGCGGCGCTTCGACGCGCCGTCCGGCCCGGGCGTGCGCGTCGATTCCGGCGTGCAGGCCGGCTCGGTGGTGCCGGGGACCTTCGATTCGCTGATGGCCAAGCTGATCGTGACCGGTGCCACGCGCGAACAGGCGCTGGCGCGTGCCCGCCGCGCGCTGCGCGAATTCCGCATCGAGGGCGTGGCATCGGTGCTGCCGTTCCATCGCGCCGTGATCGATCATGCCGATTTCGTCGGCAGCGACGGCTTCAACGTCCATACGCGCTGGATCGAGTCG
The DNA here is from genome assembly GCF_013347325.1 of Cupriavidus gilardii. Classification (NCBI taxonomy): domain Bacteria; kingdom Pseudomonadati; phylum Pseudomonadota; class Betaproteobacteria; order Burkholderiales; family Burkholderiaceae; genus Cupriavidus; species Cupriavidus gilardii. Next base: position 1,194,484 of record NZ_CP054624.1, read on the forward strand.
GACTTCGCCGAGCCGCTGGCCGCGGCGGCACGTGCCGAACCGCAGCAGGACGACGGCCTGCTGCGCACGGCTATCGAGGTCGACGGCCGCCGCATGGTGCTGGGCTTGCCAGCCCAACTGCTGCGCGGTCTGGCAGACGCGCCGGCCGGCTCCGCTGCCGAAGGTACCGCGGGGGCCCAGGTGTCCGCGAGCAACCCCGCTGAACTGCCATCGCCCATCGCCGGCACGGTGCAGGCGTGGAAGGTCGCGCTCGGCGACGAGGTCAAGGAAGGCGATCTGATCGCCGTGATGGAAGCGATGAAGATGGAGATGCAGGTCCACGCGCATCGCGACGGACGTGTCGTGTGGCAGGCGGACGCCGGGACGTTCCTGGCCGCGGGCGCGCGGCTGGCCGAGATTGCCTGAGCGGGCTTGCACGGCCCGGCCGCGGTCGCGTCATGCCGCCTTTGCGTCGGTGACCGGCCGCTCGGCGTCCGCATGGAAATGCGGCAGCACGTAGGCGGCAATTTCCTCCATCGCGTCCCGTACCGGCCGCTGGTTGCGCCGGAAATGCAGGCCGACATGGTGGACGCCGGCCTCGCGCATCGCGTGCAGCTCCTCGATCAGGCCATGGCGGCCGACCGCACCGCCAAAGCGGTGCCGCTGCATCGGGGCATCCGGGTCGGCCAGCAGATCCAGATGGATGAAGCTGATGTACGGCTTGTCGCCGGCAACCTCGCGCCATCGCGCGCTGCGGCGGACATGGTCCTGCGGCGTCCCGGGATAGGCCAGCCAGCCGTCCATATGCTGTCCTGCCCAGCTCGGCGTCTGCTGCGCGAGACCGGCGACCAGCAAGGGCAGCGGACCGGTGGCGCGCGGCAATAACGCGATGCCGTTCGGCAGGCCCGCGGCGCCGTCGCGCAGCAGCGCCACGTGCTCGCGGAAGTGTTCTCCGCGCTTGTCGAAGTCGCGGCCGAAGATCGGATACTCCACGGGCCGATCGCCGCTGGCCACGCCGAGCAGCAGCCGGCCGTTGCTCAGTTGGTCGATCGTCGTCGCGGACTTCAGCGTCAGATGCGGGTCTCGCAGCGGCAGCACGATGGCCGCCGTGCCGAGCAGGATGCGCTCGGTGATGCCGGCCAGGTAGCCGAGATAGGAGAAGGCCTCGAAGACCTGCGCGGCGTCGCCGAAGTGCGGATCGTACAGCGGCACGTCGCGCACCCACAGCGCGCGAAAGCCGGCGCGATCCGCCAGCTGGGCCAGCGCGCGGTGCTCCGACAGATCCGGTTCACCCGGCAGGCGTCCGTCGCGCTGGCGCGCCACCTGGCCCGCCGGCGACCAGTCGTTGTCCAGGGGCAGCTCCACGCCGATGCTGAAGCCGCCTGCGGTCAGTGTGTGCAATGCCGACATGGCAGATCCTCCAGGCGGGCATGCGAGCCCGCCTTCCATGCTGAGTCGAAGAAGGGCCGCCGGGTCAGGTGGCCGCGCTGACCGTGCTGACCGCGCCGACCGCGTATTTCGGGTAATCGGTATAGCCCGCGGCGCCACCGCCGAAGTAGTGGGCCCGATTGCCCGGGTTGAGCGGCAGGTCGTGGCGCAGGCGGTAGGGCAGGTCGGGATTGCCGATAAAGCTGCGGCCAAACCCGATCAGGTCGGCCCAGCCCCTGGCAAGCGCTTCCTCCGCGCGCGCCTTGTCGTAGTTGCCCGAATAGATCAGCGTGCTGGGATAGACCTCGCGCAGCGCCTCCTTGAACGCGGCAGGCATCACAGGCGCGTCTTCCCAGTCGGCCTCGGCGATGTGGATGTACGCGACGCCGATCTTGCCGAGCGCGTGGGCGGCCGCCAGATAGGTGGCCTCGGGCGTATCGTCGACCGCGCCTTGCAGCGTCGTCAGCGGGGCCAGGCGCACGCCGATGCGGTCCTTGCCGACGACATCGGTGACGGCCTGCGCCACTTCCTTCAGAAAGCGCAGCCGGTTGTGCAGCGAGCCGCCGTATTCGTCGGTGCGCGCGTTGGCCTGCGAATCGATGAACTGATTGATCAGGTAGCCATTGGCCCCGTGCAGCTCGACGCCGTCGAAGCCAGCCTCCAGTGCGTTTCGCGCAGCTTGCGCGTAGTCGGCAACGATGCCGTGGATCTCGGGGACCGTCAGCGCGCGCGGCGCGGAGTGCTGCACCATCTCGCCGGCGCCGCCGGCCGGACCCTTGCCTTCCACATCGACGAATACCTTGACCCCTTCGGCCACCAGCGCGGACGAGGACACGGGAGCCGCATTGCCAGGCTGCAGCGAGGTGTGCGACACGCGGCCGACGTGCCAGAGCTGGGCGAACATGATGCCGCCGGCGGCGTGCACCGCGTCGGTGACCTTGCGCCAGCCGGCCACCTGTTCCGGCGTGTGGATGCCCGGCGTCCACGCGTAGCCCTGGCCCTGCTGGCTGATCTGCGTGCCTTCGGAAATGATCAGGCCGGCCGAGGCGCGCTGCCGGTAGTACTCGGCCATCAGGTCGGTCGCCACGCCGCCATCGCCGGCGCGCGAACGCGTCATCGGCGGCATCACGATACGGTTTTCGGTGGTCAGCTTGCCAAGGCGGTAGGGCGTAAACAGCATGGGTTCCTCGCGGTTACGGTTGCGGATCGGCGTGGCGGTGGGCCATGCCTATGCCGCGATGAGGCCATTGTGGGCAACGCGTCCGTTCGGAAAAACCCGGTGACCGGCAAATGATTCTTGCGCCGGGGTCAAGGGTCATGCGTGCTTCGGCAAATGCGCGGCGGTATCCTTCGTCCGGGCCACCGATCAGGCGGCGTCGCATCTGAAGACCTTGAAGACACCGAACAAGACGATGAGGACTGCATGACGGAGTCGAACTCCACCTCCCGGCCACCGGCCATCGGCCTCGCAGGCGCGGCGCGCGACCTGTATCGCGCGCTGTGGCGTCATGCGAGCGGCGTGCGGCTTCATTTGATCGGCGCCACGGCGCTGCTCGCCGCCGCGCAGCTGCTGCGGCTGACGATGCCGTGGCTGGCCGCCCAGGCGATCAACGCGCTGCAGCAGGACAGCCTCGCCACGGCCGGCCGCTGGATTCTTTATCTGATCGGCGTCTATCTGCTTTCGTGGCTGCTGCACGGACCGGGCCGCGTGCTCGAGCGCAACGTCGGCGTCCGCGTACGCGAGCGGCTGGGCGACCAGCTCTATGCGCGCATCGCCGCCGCGCCGCTGGCCTGGCGCGATGGCCGGCATTCCGGCGAGTTGCAGCACCGCGTGGTGCAGTCCAGCCGCGCGCTGTCGGACTTCGCGCAGAACCAGTTCGTCTACCTGCAGAACGCCTTCAACTTCGTCGGCCCGCTGGTCGCGCTGACGCTGCTCTCGCGCACCAGCGGCCTGATCGCCGTCACCGGCTACGTGGTGATCGCGCTGATCATCCTGCGCTTCGACCGCACGCTGATGCAGCTGGCCCGCGCCGAGAACGATGCCGAGCGCCGCTATGCCGCGGCGTTGCTCGACTTTGTCGGCAACGCCGGCACGGTGATCGGGCTGCGCCTGCAGGCGGCCTCGCGCAGGCTGCTCGGCCGCAGGATGGCGGCCGTGATGGCGCCGCTGCGCCGTGCGGTCATGGTCAACGAAGGCAAATGGTTTGCCGTGGACCTGCTCGGCATGGGACTGACCTGGATCCTGGTGGTGATGTACGTGCTGCAGGAGCGCTCGCCGGGGCAGGCGGTGGCGTTGGGTACCGTCTTCATGATCTACCAGTACGCGCAGCAGGCCGCCTCGGTCGTCGGTTCGATGGCCGCGAACTTCCAGAGCTTCGCGCGGATGCACACCGACTACGGCAGCGCCGAGCCGATCTGGGACGCCCCCGGCGATCCGGACGCCGTGGTGCCGGCCGTGGTGCCCGATGCGCCGTGGCAGACGCTGGAATTGCGCGGCGCCACCGTGCACTATGCCGACGGTTCCCGCGGTGGACTGCACGGCATCGACCTGGTGCTGCGGCGTGGCGCGCGCGTGGCCCTGATCGGCCCAAGCGGCGGAGGCAAGAGCACGCTGCTGCGGACGCTCGCCGGTCTCTATCAACCGCAGCACGGCGAACTGCGGCGCGACGGCGCGGCGGTCGGCTGGACCGAGCTGCGTACGCTGGCCACGCTGATTCCGCAGGAGGCCGAGGTATTCGAGGCGAGCGTCGAGGAGAATCTGACCTTCGGCCTGCCGGTCGATGCGTCGGCGCTGGGCGGCGCCGTGCATACGGGCGGATTCGACGAGGTATTGCACCGCCTTCCCGATGGCCTCGCCAGCGCCATCAACGAGCGCGGCGGCAACCTGTCCGGCGGTCAGCGGCAGCGGCTGGCACTGGCCCGCGGCGCGCTCGCGGCGCAGGGAAGCTCGCTGCTGCTGCTCGACGAGCCGACCAGCGCGCTCGACCCGCAGGCCGAGGCTCGCGTGTTCGACCGCATGCACGCCGCCTTTCCGTCGGCCTGCATCGTCGCCTCGGTCCATCGGCCGAGCCTGCTGGCGCGCTTCGATTCCATCGTCGTAATGGAGGGCGGAAAGGTCGTCGATGCCGGGCCGCGCGACGAGGTGCTGGCCAGGCGGGCGCATTGAATCGATTCAAGCATCGTTCCGGCGCCCGGATGTCCGGGGTTTAGCGATCCCGGTTCGCATGGCGGCGGCCCGCCCGCGCGCCGGACCTTCCGCTGTGCTGCTCCCCAGCGCACCGGCCGCCGCCGCGCGCAGCATGCGCCGGAACGTCGGACACTCCAGGTGGCTCGGCGCCGGGCACACCGCGGCATGCCGCAGCCCATCGCGCATCGCCGTCAGCCGGCGGATCGTGCGATCCAGCTCGTCGGCCTTGGCGGCGAGCCGCGCGCGGTCGATCCGTGGCCGGCCGTCGCTGGCGAACATCAGCGAAATCTCATCCAGCGAGAACCCGGCGGCACGGCCCAGCGCGATCAGCGCCAGCCGATCCAGCACGGCCGGCTCGAACAGCCGGCGCAATCCGCGCCTGCCGACCGACGCGATCAGTCCCTTTTCCTCATAGAAGCGCAGCGTGGAGGCGGGAACGCCAGATCGTTGCGCGACTTCTGCAATGTCCATGTCGGCAGCCCTTGACTTCAAGTTGACTTGAAGTGCCATGATGGCTCGCATGGACGATCAATGCAACGATCGATGCAACGGTCAATGCAACTGCGAGGAGCCGACGATGGACGGAAAACGGCAGGCTTACGACGAACAGGCTGCACTATGGAACGGTGCGGCCGGACAGGGATGGGTAACGGCGCAGCACGTGCTGGACCGGATGTTCGAGCCGATGGAGGCGCTGCTCGTGCAGGCCGTCCGCGACAGCGGCGGCACCGAGGTGCTGGACGTCGGCTGCGGCACCGGCGCCACCACGCTGGCCGTCGCGCGCGACCTGGGCGAGCGCGGGCGGTGCACCGGCATCGACCTGTCGGAGCCGATGATCGAAGCGGCCCGGCATCGCGCCAAGCGGGAGGGCGCCACGGCGCGCTTCCTCTGCGCGGATGCGCAGCGATACGCGTTCCCGCGGGCGAGCTTCGATACGGTGATCTCGCGGATCGGTGTGATGTTCTTCGACGATCCCGTCGCCGCCTTCGCCAATCTGCGCCGCGCCGCGCGCGACGGTGCCGCGCTGCGCTTCATTGCCTGGCGCGGCGCTGACGAGAACCGATTCATGACGACCGCGGAGAAGGCGGCCGCGCCGTTGCTGCCCGCGCTGCCGGCGCGCGCGTCCGACGGGCCCGGGCAATTCGCGTTTGCCGATGCAGACAGGCTTCGCGGGATCCTGGCGGCCGCGGGATGGACCGGTATCGGCATCCGTCCGGTCGATCTGGCATGCACCTTTCCCGCGAGCGAACTGCGGCGATACGTAACCAGCGTGGGGCCGCTGGGGCGAGTGTTCGGGACGCTGGATGCCAACGTGCGGGACACCGTCGTCGCGACGGTGCTGCGGGCCTTCGCACCCTACGTCGACGGCGGCGAGGTCCGGTTTACCTCGGCGTGCTGGATGGTCGAGGCGACGGCGGGCTCGCGCGAGGAGCACGGCCATGCATGACAAGCTGCCGCTGCTGGCCGTCGCCATCGGCGCCGGCGCAACGCTGACGATGGACCTTTGGGCCGAGATTCAACGGGTCGGGCTCGGCATGAAGCCGCTGGACTACGGCATGGTTGGCCGTTGGCTGGGCCATATGCCACGCGGCCGTTTTCGACACGAGGCAATCGGTCAGGCGCCGGCGATTCCGGCCGAACGCTGGATCGGCTGGACTGCGCACTACGTGACCGGCATCCTGTTCGCGGCGGCGCTGCTGGCCATCTGGGGACCGCAGTGGGCCTGCCGTCCGACCTTCGGCCCCGCGCTGATCGTCGGGCTCGCCAGCGTGGTGTTTCCCTTCCTGCTGATGCAGCCCGGCATGGGCGCCGGCATCGCGGCCCGCCGCACGCCCAAGCCCGGCGTCGCCCGCTTGCGCAGCCTCGTCACCCATGCGGTATTCGGCCTTGGCCTGTACGCGTCGGCCCACGTGATGCTGTTGCTCGACGGGCTGCTGCCGGGCATCTGCGGGGGATGACGCCGACCGCGTCCTGACATACGCCAATCAACCGGCGGTCGCGGCCACCCCGGCCCCCTGCAGGAAAGCCCGCTCCGCCAGACCCGCCAGCCCGGCGCGGGCAATCCGCCCGCGCCGCTCCCCGTCGAGCAGGCCGATCAGCACCGATGCCCAGATTTCGGTCAGTGCCTGCGCGGTAATGTCGATCCGAAACACACCTTGCTGCTGGCCGCGCAGAAAGAAGGCGTCCAGCTTGCCCTCCCAGTCGGTCTGCCAATCCGACGAGACGCCGGAAACCACCTCCCGCCAGTAATAGATCAGGAACGCCGCCACCTCGCGTTGCTCGATCATGTTCGCATTCAGGCGTCGTAGTGCGTCAAGGGGAGAGGGGTCGTCCAGTTCGGCGCACTGGACCACTTCGGCCAGCACGCGCACGCCATGGTCGATCAGGCGGGAAATCAGTTCGTCGCGTGTCCGGCAGAACCGGTACAGCGTGGCCTTGCTGATGCCGACGGCTTTGGCCAGGTCCTGCAGCGTGCCGCGCGGCTGGTCGACCAGCGCAAGCGCGAGCGCGGCCAGCAGGCGGCTGTTGTCTTCGTTCGATGCGGGGACGGCGGTCATGACAAGGTGAAATCCATTCTTTGTATCTCAAGAAGCACTTTCTGTGGCGTTTGCGGGGACGCAGCGCGTCGGTCCCGGATTATCCGGCAAAACAGGCAACTCCCATACCATATGAATCTTTATTGATTCATATGATGAATGAGCGTAGCATGCGCTCCTTTGCCGAACACTGAAGAAGGTAGACATGAATCACTTCCCAACGCGGGGATGGCGCACGCTGGCGGTAGCCGCGGCGGTCATCGTCACGGCGGCATGCGGCAATGCGGAACAGGCGGCCGCCCCGGCGGCGCCCTCGGTCGATGTGCTGACGGTGCAGCCGCGGCCGATGGCCGTCAGCAGCGAGCTGCCGGGCCGCATCGAGCCGGTTCGTGTCGCCGAGGTGCGGGCACGGGTCGCCGGCATCGTGCTCAAGCGCAACTTCAAGGAAGGCAGCGACGTCAAGGCCGGCGATCCGCTGTTCCAGATCGATCCGGCCCCGTTGCAGGCGGCGCTGTCGCGCGCCGAAGGCGAGTTGGCGCGCGCCGAGGCGGTACTGGCCGACGCCGACGCCGTGGTGCGCCGCTATGCGCCGCTGGTCGAGATCGAGGCGGTCAGCCGGCAGGATTTCGATGCGGCGCAAGCCACGCTCAAGAGCGCGCAGGCCGCCCGCCGCAGCGCGGCCGCCGAAGTCAAAACCGCGCGGCTCAATCTGGAGTACGCAACGGTGCGGGCGCCGATTTCCGGCCGGATCGGCCGCGCGCTGGTCACCGAAGGCGCGCTGGTCGGGCAAGGCGAGGCGACGCCGATGGCGACCATCCAGCAGCTCGACCCGGTCTACGTCGACTTCAAGCAGCCGGTCGCCGATGTGCTGCGCATGCGTGAGGCGCTGGAGCAGGGCCGGCTGCAGCGGGAGCCGGAAGGCGGCGTGCCGATCGTCGTGACCATCGAAGGCACCGACAAGAAGCGCGAAGGGCGGCTGCTGTTCTCGGACATCTCGGTCGAGCGCGGCACCGGACAGGTATCGCTGCGCGGCCAGTTGCCCAATGCCGACAGCCTGCTGCTGCCGGGCATGTACGTACGCGTGCATGTCACGCACGCGGTCGATCCCGCCGCGATGCTGGTGCCGCAGCGGGCGGTGCGCCGCAGTCCCGACGGCAAGGCCCAGTTGCTGGTCGTCGGCAAGGGCGACGTGGCGGAGACCCGCCAGGTCCGCACCGGCCCGATGCAGGGCGCCGAGTGGCAGATCCTCGAGGGCGTGAAGCCGGGCGACCGCATCGTGGTCGGCGGCGAAGCCAGTCCCGGACAGAAGGTCACCATCGCCCCCGCGGCGCCAGCCAGGCAGGCCGGGGAAGCCGGACAGTCCGGCCCCTCGAACCCTCCTGCGGCGGAACGAGGCTAGGCGCGCAGGCGCCGCGCCACTGAACAGACATCATGCTGCCAAGATTCTTCATTCATCGCCCCAACTTTGCCTGGGTGCTGGCGATCTTCATCGTGCTGGCGGGCCTGCTCGCGATGCCGTCGTTGCCGGTGTCGCAATATCCCACCGTCGCGCCGCCGCAGATCGCCATCTCGGCGGTCTACCCGGGCGCGTCCGCGACCACGCTGGTCGATTCGGTGACCAGCGTCATCGAGGAGGAACTGAACGGCGCCAAGGGGATGCTGTACTACGACTCGTCGAGCAGCTCGGCCGGCATCGCGGAAATCACCGTGACGTTCGCGCCGGGCGTCGATCCCGATCTGGCGCAGGTCGACGTGCAGAACCGGATCAAGCAGGCCGAGGCACGCCTGCCGGCCGCGGTCACCCGCCAGGGCCTGCGTACCGAGCAGGTCAGCGCGGGCTTCCTGCTGGTCTACTCGATCAACTTCAAGGGCGACGACGCCGGCAAGGACATGGTCACGCTGGCCGACTACGCGGCGCGCCGGATCAACAACGAGATCCGCCGCGTGCCGGGCGTCGGCAAGGTGCAGTTCTTCGGCGCCGAGGCCGCGATGCGCGTGTGGATCGACCCGCAGAAGCTGCTCGGCTTCGGCCTGTCGGTCGCCGATGTCAACGAGGCGATCGCCGCGCAGAACGTGCAGGTGCCCGCCGGCAGCTTCGGCAGCCCGCCGGGCAGCGCGGACCAGGAGCTCAGCGCGACCATCGCCGTCAAGGGCATGCTGACGACCACCGAGGAATTCGGCGCGATCGTGCTGCGCGCCAATCCCGACGGCTCGAAGGTGACGCTCGCCGACGTCGCGCGGCTCGAGGTCGGCCTGCAGGACTACAACTTCGACATGCTGACCAGCGGCAAGCGCGCGGTCGGCGCCGCGGTGCAACTGCGCCCGGGCGCGAACGCGCTGGAGACCGCCCGTGCGGTCCGCGCCAAGCTCGAGGAGTTGTCCAGATCCTTCCCCGACGACATCGAATACTCGGTTCCCTACGATACCTCGCGCTTCGTCGAGGTCGCGATCGAGAAGGTCATCCATACGCTGGTCGAAGCGGTGGTGCTGGTGTTCCTGGTGATGCTGCTGTTCCTGCAGAACCTGCGCTACACGCTGATTCCGACCATCGTCGTGCCGGTCTGCCTGGCCGGCACGCTGGCGGTGATGTATGCGATCGGCTTCTCCGTCAACATGATGACGATGTTCGGCATGGTGCTGGCAATCGGCATCCTGGTCGACGACGCCATCGTCGTGGTCGAGAACGTCGAGCGCATCATGGCCGAGGAAGGGCTTGGGCCTGTCGAGGCGACCGCCAAGGCGATGAGCCAGGTGTCGGGCGCCATCATCGGCATCACGCTGGTGCTGGCGGCGGTGTTCTTCCCGCTGGCCTTCATGTCGGGATCGGTCGGCGTGATCTACCGGCAGTTCTCGCTGTCGCTGGCCGTGTCGATCCTGTTCTCGGGCTTTCTCGCGCTGACCTTGACGCCCGCGCTTTGCGCGACGCTGCTCAAGCCGATTGCGCAAGGCCATCATGAAGAGAAGCGCGGCTTCTTCGGCTGGTTCAACCGCCGGTTCAGCCGGCTGACCGAGCGTTTCACCGCGCTGAACTCGAAGCTGCTGCGCCGCGCCGGCCGCTGCATGATCGTCTACGGCATGGTGGTGGCGCTGCTGGCGCTGCTGTACACGCGGCTGCCGGAATCGTTCGTGCCCATCGAGGATCAGGGCTACTTCGTGGTCGACGTGCAACTGCCCCCGGGCGCGACCAACCAACGCACCGAGGCCGTGGTCAAGGAACTGGAGAGCTGGCTGCTCGGCCGCAAGGCGATGGAGTCGACCACGATGGTGCTGGGCTTCAGCTTCTCGGGCAGCGGCCAGAACGCGGCGCTGGGCTTTCCGACGCTGACCGACTGGTCGGAGCGGGGCAGCGGCCAGCATGCCAGCGACGAGGTGGCCGCCTTCAACGCGCAGTTTGCGGGGCTGAAGGAGGCGCGCGTGATGGCGGTCGATCCGCCGCCGATCGAAGGGCTGGGCAATGCCAGCGGCTTCGCGCTGCGCCTGCAGGATCGCGGCGGCCTGGGACGCGCCGCGCTGGTGGCGGCGCGCGATACGCTGCTGAAGGAGGCCAGCGCGTCGCCGGTGCTGGCGTACGCGATGATGGAAGGTCTGGAGGACGCGCCGCAGCTTCGCCTCGATATCGATCGCGACAAGGCCGAGGCGCTGGGCGTCGGCTTCGAGGCGATCAACACCGCGATTTCCAGCGCCTATGGTTCCGCGACGGTGGCCGACTTCGCCAACGTCGGGCGGCTGCAGCGGGTCGTCGTGCAGGCCGACGTGCGCGACCGCATGACGCCCGAAGCGCTGCTGTCGCTGAACGTGCCGAACGTGCGCGGCGAACAGGTGCCGCTGAGCGCGTTCGCCACGCCGGAGTGGGAGATCGGCCCGGTGCAGGTGTCGCGCTACAACGGCTATCCGACGATCAAGATCATGGGCGACGCCGCGCCCGGTTTCAGTACCGGCGAGGCCATGGCCGAGATCGAACGGATCGCCGCCAGGCTGCCGGCAGGCATCGGCTACGAATGGACCGGGCTGTCGTACCAGGAACGGCAGGCCGGCGCGCAGGCGCCGCTGCTGCTCGGGTTGTCCTTCCTGGTGGTGTTCCTGCTGCTGGTCGCGCTGTACGAGAGCTGGGCGATTGCCGCCTCGGTGATGCTGATCGTGCCGATCGGTGCGCTGGGATCGGTGCTGGCGGTCAATGCCCTTGGCATGCCGAACGACGTCTATTTCAAGGTGGGGCTGATCACGATCATCGGTCTGGCGGCCAAGAACGCGATCCTGATCGTGGAATTCGCCAAGTCGCTGCGCGAGCAGGGCATGCCGCTGATCGACGCCGCGCTGGAGGCGTCGCGGCTGCGGTTCCGCCCGATCGTGATGACGTCGATGGCCTTCATTCTGGGCGTCGTGCCGCTGGCCATTGCGACCGGCGCCGGCGCGGCCAGCCAGCGCGCCATCGGTACCGGCGTGATCGGCGGCATGCTGACCGCGACCACGCTGGGTGTGGTGTTTGCCCCGGTGTTCTTTGTCTGGGTGCTGTCGCGCTTCAAGCGGTATCGGGACAATGCAGGGGACAACGCACGAACCACGACGCCGACTGCAACCACGACGACGGAGGGCGCGCAATGAAATCGATTCGATACCGCACGACGTTGCCGTGCCTGCCGTTGAGCGTCACCGCTGTCCTGACCGGTTGTTCGCTGGCGCCGGTCTATGAGCGGCCGGCGGCGCCAGTGCCCACGCAATGGACGTCCGGCCAGATGACGCAGATGGCCGGGATGGCGTCCGGCGAAGCACAGGCCGCGCCCTCATCGGCCGCCGTGCTGCAATGGGACAGCTTCATCGTCGACGACAAGTTGCGCGAGCTGGTCGCGCTGGCGCTCGAGAACAATCGCGACCTGCGGCAGGCGGTGCTGAACATCGAGGCGGCGCGCGCGATGTATCGCGTGCAACGTGCCGACCGTGTGCCGGGGCTGCAGGCGGAGGCGGGCGGCACGCGGCAACGCGTGGCCGAGGACCTGCGCCAGCCGGGCATGGGTTCTGTCCAGCAGACCGTGCAGGCCGGCATCGCGGTGCCGGCGTTCGAGCTCGACCTGTTCGGCCGCGTGCGCGACCTGTCCGAAGCCGCGCTGCGGGAATACTTCGCGACCGAGGAGGCCGCACGCAGCGCGCGGATCAGCCTGGTCGCCGAGGTCATCCAGGCGTATCTGGCGCGGGACAGCGCCCAGCGGCGCCATCTGCTGACCACGCAGACGCTGCAGACGCGCGAAGCGTCGCTGCGGCTGATTGCCCAGCGCCGCCAGGCCGGCACGGCCACCGCGCTCGATTTCTACGAGGCGAGCGGGCTGACCGACCAGGCGCGCGCCGACCTCGAACGGACCGACCGCGAGTTTCGCCAGGCAACCAATGCGCTCGCGCTGCTGGTCGGCGTGCCGGACATCGCCGCGCAATTGCCGCAGGCGCCGCGCGACGACGTGCTGCTGGTGCAGACACTGGCGCCCGGCACGCCGTCCGAGCTGCTGATTCACCGGCCGGACATCCTCGCCGCGGAACAGCGGCTGCGCGGACGCCATGCCGACATCGGCGCGGCACGCGCGGCGTTCTTTCCGCGCATTACGCTGACCGGCATGTTCGGCAGCGCCAGCGGCGAGTTGTCCAACCTGTTCGGCGCGGGCCAGACGGTATGGTCGTTCGCCCCGCAACTGACGCTGCCGATCTTCTCGGGGGGCCGCAATCTCGCGAACCTCGATCTTTCCCATGTGCGCAAGGACATCGCGGTGGCCAACTACGAGAAGACGATCCAGACCGCGTTCCGTGAAGTCTCGGACGCGCTGGCGGCGACCGACACGCTGCGCCGCGAAGAAGTGGCCCGCCGCGCCGTTGCGCAGACCAGCGAGCAGACGTTGCGCCTGTCCGAGGCGCGCTACCGCGCCGGGGTCGACGATCATCTGCGCTATCTGGAGGCACAGCGCAGCCACTATGCCGCGCAAACGGCGCTGATCGACGTGGCCGCGCAACGGCAAAGCGCGCTGGCCGCCCTGTTCAGGGCCCTCGGCGGCGGCTGGTCAAGCGGGCGGACGCAGGAGGCCGACGCGTCCACAGTGGGGCAACGTTCCCCGACATAGTGCTTCGGATGCCCCCTTGGGTAACACCTTGGGGATCCGTTTTGGGGCGGGCATTGGCCTTAAGTTTTTCTTGGGAGACGGCAAATAAAGTCTTAATTTTCTTTATTTGAGCGGGCCAGTAACATCGGGCGACCATAAGAGGAGAAGCCTGCCATGCCCGCCGTTCGCAACACCGTTCGCAACCCCGTTTGCAACCCTGTTCGCCGCCGTACCTTGCTCGCCGTGGCCGCGTTGTGCGCGATGCCTTCGCTGACAGTCGCCGCGGACAAGTACCCATCCAAGCCGATCCGCATGGTGGTTGCCTTCGCGGCGGGCGGGGCGAACGACACCATCGCCCGCATCCTGGCCAAGGAACTGCAGCAGAGCATGGGCCAGTCGGTCGTGGTCGAAAACCGCGGCGGCGCCGGCGGCCTGATCGGCGCCGACATGGTCGCCAAGGCGACGCCCGACGGCTACACGCTGCTGCTCGGCAGCGCCGGCGCGCAGACCATTATGCCGGCACTGACCCGCAAGATGCCCTACGATCCGCGCACCGGCCTGGCTCCGGTGTCGCTGGTTGCCGAGGCGGCCAATGTGCTGATGGTCAGGACCGGTCTGCCGTTCAACAACGTCAAGGAACTGCTGGCCGGCGCGAAGCAGAAGCCCGGCGCCTATACCTACGGCTCGTCGGGCAATGGCACCACGCTGCATGTCTCCGGTGCGCTGATGGAAAAGCTGGGCGGCATCGACCTGCTGCACATCCCCTACAAGGGCAACGGCCCCGCGATGAACGACCTGTACGCCGGCAACGTCGACATGGTGTTCGGCTCGGTCCCGGTGGCGATGGCGGCGCTGAAGACCGGCAAGGCGAAGATCCTGGCGGTCACCACGAAGAAGCGCATCCCGTCGCTGCCCAATGTGCCGACCATGGCCGAAGCCGGCGTGCCGGGCTACGACTTCTCCAGCTGGTACGGGCTGTTCACCACCGGCGGCACCGATCCGGCGATCGTCGAGCAATTGGCGCGAGAAACAGCCAAGGCACTGGCCAAGCCCGACGTGGTCGCCGCGCTGGCGCAGCAGGGCGTCGAACCGGAGAGCAGCACGCCGGCGGCATTCCGCGCCCGCATCAACGACGAGCTGGTGCGCTGGGAGCGGGACGTCAAGACGATGAAGATCACGGCGGAGTAAGACCGTCAGTCAGTATCGGCGCGCGCGGCGGCGCGGTATGCGCACAGCGCCGCGCCGGTGATCGCGATCTGCACGATGGCGCAGGCCGTCGCCGGCGTCGAACCGAATCCGACCAGCCTGGTGCCCAACGCGCCGATCGCCATTTGCCCGCAGCCGTAGAGGCCGGCGGCCGCGCCGGTCAGTCCGGGCACCGCCGAGATCGAACGCGACAATGCCGCGGGGCTGGCCAGTCCCGCGCCGACCGTGAGCATGAAGGTGATGGCGATCAGCAGCGGGGCGGTGAGCCAGCCGCCAAGCTGCACCAGCAGCAACGCCGATGCCATCGACAGGCTCAGCCCCGCGCCGGCATTCAGGAAGACCTCCGGCCTGAGCTGGCCCGCCAGGCGCTTGGTGATCATCGTTCCCACACTGGCGCCGACGATCGTGACCGTGGCAAACCAGCCGATCTGCCAGACCGGCAGACCCAGCTGGTCATGGACGATGTACGGCGAGGTCGCCAGATACGGGTAGAGCGCGGTGGTCGAACAGGACCCGCCCACCATGAAGCCCAGATAGCGCCGATTGCGCAGCAGGCGGCCGTAGTCTCGCGCGATCGTGAACACCTGCAGCGATCGGCGCTCCGGATTCGTCTCGGGCAGCAGCCGCCAGGCGCAGTACACCATCACCCCGGCAATGGCGACCAGGAATACATAGATCGCACGCCAGCCGAACTGGTCCGCGAGAAACGATCCCACGACCGGCGACAGGCCCGGGCCTACCAGCGTCAGCAGGTTCAGCAGCGCCAGTTCGCTGGTCACACGGTCAGGCGCGGCGGTGTCGCGCACGATCGATCGGCCCAGCGTGATGCCCGCAGCGCCGCCGAGCGCCTGCGCCATCCGCGCGAACAGCAGCCAGGTCAGCGACGTTGCGAACAGGGCCAGGATGCTGGCGCACAGGTATAGAGCCAGCCCGATCAGCAGCGTGGGCCGCCGCCCGATCGTGTCCGAGACCGGCCCATAGATCAGTTGGCCAAAGGCCAGTCCCAATACGTAGTACGTGATGGTCTGCTGCATGCCCGCGGTGCTGGCGTGCAGGTCGGCGCCGGCGAGCGGCAGCGCCGGCACGAAGATATGCATGGCCATGGTGCCGCTGAGCGTCACCAACACCAGCAACCACATCGGGGCACGGACGGAAGGGGGAATCGCTTGTTGTGAGGACTGCATGATCGGGGCCGCTTCAGACTTCGGTCAGGCGGCGTGCGATTTTCTCGAGGGCGGCACGGGTCGTGTGCAATTCTTCGGGCGACAGCGCCTGCAGGATCTGCGCTTCGATTTCCAGACTCTTGCCCAGCATGCGTTTGGCCATTGCCCGGCCTTTCGTCGTCAGGCGAATGCTCTTGGCGCGCCGGTCGGACTCGTCCGCCTCCCATTCGACCAGACCCATCTCGCGCAACTGCGACAACACCCTGACCAACGACGACTTGTCGAGCGCCAGGTATTCGGCGAGCTCGCCCTGGCGCATGCTCGGCGCCGACGATTCATAGAGCGCGACCAGCGGCGCACGCGAAGCATCGGTCAGCCCCAGCTCGCGAAAGCTCTGGTCGACGGCTTTTCGCCAGCGGCGATAAACGGCGCCGACCAGACGGCCGAGACGCGCGGGGGATTGTTCGACGGCGGAGAGATCGGGGGGGTGGGACGGCGGAATGGGTGGCATGCAAACTATTTTGCCGGGTAGATGGTTTGCATGTCAACCAAGCGCTATGGGCCAGACCTTGAGGCTCAAGAGGCCGTGAGCGGCGTTTCGATAGGCGATAAGGCTTCAGGGAACGGCGAAAGGCATTTGATTTCCCGGTAAGCGATACCAAAATTACCGGTTTTACTTGTATCCCCCGATCTTTTACGCTGCTCGCCATTCAATATTCGAAAGACGAGGAGACTTGAATGGGGGACCAGCATAAGCGCAGCGTTACCGATCCAAGCCGCCGCACCGTCATCAAAAGCGGTGCGGCGCTAGCGGTTCAGGGAACGCTCGGCCTGGTGGCACCGAGCGTGTTCGGAGCGACGCGGACCAGGGAAATGCCGTTCGACAACGGCCACCGCCAGCTGATCGCATTTCCGCAGAAGCGCCCGCTGATTCTGCTGACAAGCCGGCCACCGCAGCTGGAAACACCGTTTGAAGTGTTTCGCGAAGGCGTGATCACTCCCAATGACGCATTCTTCGTGCGCTATCACTGGAGCGGCATTCCCACGGATATCGATCCCGCCAGCTATCGCCTGAAGATCGACGGCCATGTCGGCAACGCGATGGAGCTGTCGCTGCGGGAATTGCGCAAGATTGCCGATCCCGTCGAATTGGTCGCCGTCAACCAATGCTCGGGAAATAGCCGGGGATTCTCCGATCCACGCGTCAATGGCGGTCAGCTTGGCAATGGCGCGATGGGCAATGCCCGCTGGACCGGTATTCCGCTGCGGGCGCTGCTGGAAAAGGCAGGCATCAAGCCCGGCGCGGTACAGGTCAGTTTCGATGGACTGGACCGCCCTCCGTTGGAAACAGGACCCGACTTCGTCAAGGCGCTGACCGTCGATCACGCGATGGATGGCGAAGTCATGCTGGCCTGGGCGATGAGCGGCAAGGACCTGCCCATGCTGAACGGCTACCCGTTGCGCCTCGTCGTGCCTGGGCACTACGGTACGTATTGGGTCAAGCATCTGTCCCACATCCAGGTACTGGATAAGCCGTTCGACGGATTCTGGATGAACGCCGCCTACCGGATTCCAGCCAATGACTGCGCTTGCGTCTCGCCGGGGACCGCGCCCACTAGCACCGTTCCGATCGGCCGCTTCAATGTGCGCTCCTTCATTACGAGCCATATGCAGGACAGTGTCGTCCCGATAGGCCGGGACGTCATCGTCAAGGGCATTGCGTTCGACGGCGGGCACGGCATCCAGGACGTCGCATTTTCCGACGATGGCGGCGCCAGCTGGCGTGCGGCGTCGCTTGGCAAGGACCTGGGCCGGTATTCGTTCCGGGAGTGGACCATTGCGTTCCGTCCGGACAGGAAGGGCACCTATGACCTGCGGGTTCGGGCAAAAAGCCGGTCCGGCGAGATGCAGCCTCTGACGGCAAACTGGAATCCCGCTGGATATATGCGCAACGTGGTGGAATCCACGCGCGTCATCGTCAGGTGAGGGCGCCATGAAAAGAACGACATTGCCTTCCATCGTTGCTGCGCTCATTGCCTTCGCAGCAACATCGAGTGTGACAGCGCTCGAGGTCAAGCTCCCTCAGGAAACGGCGATGTACCAGCCCAGTACCCTGCCGGGATACGCGCTTGCGCTGCAAAATTGCATGACCTGCCACTCCGCGCAATATGTCTCGACGCAGCCCGTGACTTCGTCGCGGACCTACTGGGAAGCCACCGTCAAGAAGATGAAGAAGCCGTTCGGCGCCCCGCTGAAAGACGAGGACATACCGGCGATTGTCGATTACCTCGTCAAGACCTATGGGGCCGAAAAAGGGGAGGGCGTTTCCTCGACCGTGAAAAAGTGAGGCGATGCAGGTGCGGGTGCAGGTGGTTCGCGGCGCGATCGTGGCGCTTCTCCGGTATCAGGCCTGGAGATGCGGATGGATCAATTCCTCGAACCACTCGATAAACGCGCCGACGCGGCGCGATCGATGGCCGCGATGCGGATAGATCAGCGAAATCGGCATCGGAGGCGGGCGGAATTCGGGCATGACTTCCACGAGCCTGCCTCGGTCCAGCAGGTGCTGTACGTCGAAACGCGGGATCTGGATCAGGCCAATTCCGGCGGTGCAGCAGGCGATATAGCTTTCGGCATTGTTGACGACGAGGCGGCTCGGAATCGTCGCATGATGCAGCGTGCCGTGCGACATGTATTCCCATGGCAACTCGCGTCCGGTGGTCGGCGAGGCATAGCCCACCGCCCAGTGGCCTTGCGAAAGATCGCCGGGATGCGCCGGCATGCCTTATTCGTGCAGATAGTCCGCGCTGGCGCAGTTGATCAGGGTCAGCATGCCGAGCCGATGCGCCACCAGGCTGCTGTCCTGCAGCGTCCCGACCCGGATCGCGCAATCGACGCCTTCACGTACCAGGTCGATCGCGCGGTCGGTCGACCCCATGACCAATTGAAGCCTGGGATAGCGCCGCAACAGGTTGCGCAACGCCGGCGCAACCAGACGCCGTGCGATGCGGCTCGGCATGTCTACATGCAGCCGTCCCGAGACGGCGCGCTGGCTGGCGCGAAACATCTGGCCGATGTCGTCGGCCTCGTCAAGAAGCGGGCGAACGCGATCGAGCAGCAGCATGCCGTCGGCGGTCAATTGCACCTGCCGCGTGGTCCGGTGCAGAAGGCGGACGCCAATGCCCTGTTCCAGCTGCTGGATGGCCGCCGACACCGTGGTACGCGGCAGATCCAGCGCATGCGCGGCCTTGATGAAGCTGCCCATTTCCGCCACGCGGACAAAGACGCGGTATTGATCCAATCGGTCCATACGATTTCTTCCGTTGCCGCCATGCTACGGCATCGGCCGTCGTACCGGGAGCCGGGGCGCAAGAAAACGGCCCGCTCATGCGCCGATGGAACCGGGCGCGAGCAGGCCGCAAATGGGGGTAGGGGGAATCAGGGGGAATCCGCGGAGAACGTCGTCAGACCGCCGACCGCCTACTTCGTGGTGTAGCCGCCATTGATCAACAGGGTCTGCCCGGTGATCCACCAGCCGTCACTGACGAGATGGCGGATAAAGGGAACCACGTCTTCGATATCGGTCAGGCCGGTCGCCGAGAACGGGGACAGCGCCGCCGCGGTCTTATGGTAGGCGACCGCGTCTTCGCCCTCTGCGGGATAGAAGAACGGGGTATCCATCGGCCCCGGCCCAACCGCGGTTACCGAGATACCGCGCGCGCCGAACTCCTTGGCGGCGGCCCGTGTGAAATGCTCGACTGGCGCCTTGGTGCCGGCATAGGCGGAATCGAAGGGTGTAAATGCGCCCAGCAGCGAAGTCACCAGCGTCACGATCTTGCCGTTGTCGTTGACGTGCCGACCGGCCTCCTTCAGAAAGAAGAAAGCGGACTTCGCGTTGACCGCGGCCATCTCATCGTATTCGGCTTCGCTGACCTCGAGGATCGGCTTTTTCAATACCTTGCCCACCGTATTGATGGCGATGTCCGGCCTGCCCACCGCGGCCACCGTATCGGCGAACAGTTTGCCGACCGCAGTCGCACTGCCGAGATCGCCCTGGAACGCAACGGCCCGGGCTCCGGCGCGCTCGATCGCCGCCAGTGTCGCTTCGGCATCGGCCTGACTGGCCGCGCTGTGGTAGTGGATGGCCACCGCCTTCGCGCCTTGCTCGGCGAGGTCGCGGGCAATCAAGCCGCCAAGGTTCTTTGCGCCGCCCGCAATCAGGACGGTCTTGTTCCGGATCGAATGGTCTGCCATTGCGGTCTCCCTTGGGTGTCGAGGGGACAAGTGTAGGCAGCAAACGATGGGAAATTGAGAGGGCGCGTTGGGATGGACTATCCACGAATTACGGACAATGCACCGCACATGCGAATAAATTGGCGCCTCGGGCCGACACGGCATTAAAGAAGAGTTGACTCGGCCCGCTGAGTTGCGTGTCCTTCAACCACGCGCGATTCGCCGGATGCGCTCAGGAGCCAATGCGTTGCAGGAGCCGTGTTCACCAAGCCAAGGGCCGCGGCAATCCACCGGAATCGCCCGGTATCCGTGGGAGACTTGTGGACCCCAGACGCGCCTCTACCTTTGCCCCACGCGGAGTCTTCAGAAGGGGCATTCGGCAAAAGACAGTTTCTTATCGCCGACGTAGCTTCATTCTCCTCCCAGCGGGGAACAAAGCCGTCGCGTCGCCGTGCGGCTGATCCGGGCGCCGGCTCCAGTAATCTGACCGATACATCGCTACACGATAAAGGATTGCATTTATATCCCTCTTTCGTATGGGGAGAGATGCCGTTTGCTGAATTTCAGATGACAGAAAAAATTAGGTGGAGATTTGCATAAATAAGAGAAAATGCCTTTGATCTAATACATCGGCAAGCCATCCATTTAATCCAGATGGAAGTTTATTTCATCCGTTGCTTCGAGCGATTCCAAATTATCCAGTGATATTCTTGCGCCGCATTTGGTGCCAAGTCTGTTGTCAGGAACGGTTGTGTGCACGACGGCCGTGGGGATAAAACTAATTTGGAAAACAGCTCATGCGCTCACGGAGCCAATGGTTTGCTTTTGATTCCCGCGCCGCAACGCTTGCTGCGGTTACCCTTGTTGCTTTGATTGCCGGCTGCGGAGGAGACGGTGCACCGGACGCCAAGGCAACCCTTTCCACACAGGAGCCGATGCTCCGACCCGCTGCGGTAGTCCAGGTCGACGTGCCTGCCATCACTCAGGACAAGTGCCAGAACGACGCTGACTACATTTTCATGAGCGAGGACACCTCGAGCGACAATCAGCAGCTTGCATTGGTGAACCGGCATGTGGACTGCCGTTCGGGCCTGAGCGACCAGTTCGACCTCTACGTCGAGCTCAAGGAAAAGGACGGCGTCTACAGCTACGCCAATCCACAAGTCGATGGGACCGGTGACGTCATCGGCGATTCGATCGGAACGGTCCGCTTTCGTACCAAGATGAGCGTCTATGGTCCCTACAACCGCCTCAGCAAGCGCGTGGCCGTGAGCGTCAAGGCGGAGGGATTCAACCCTAACCCTGAGTACAAGGGACCCGTCAAGCAGCCACTCATCAAGGTCATGCCGATCTTTGCCTGCGGCGAATCCCAGGAGGTCTCGGGCTACACGCCGGAATGCACCGTGGCTGGCAGCCCTCTGAGCGTTCCCTTGAATGGCGGGGAGGTCAGTAGCGAGTACACGATCACCTTCAATTGGGTTCAGACCGCCGAATTGAAGCGGGACGCGCTGACTTTCCCGGTCAAGTTCGACACGTTCGCCTTTGCGCCCGATGGTGCATCGTTCCAGAGCGCCTATGGGCAGACCATCTCGTTCTATCCACGGCTGGACTCGTCGGGTATCCTGCTACGCTGCGACCGCGGGGTTGCGTACAGCGGAGATAACGGCTGCGTTTTTCCCCAAGCCGCCGCCGTGCTTACCGTATCTTCGCCTGGGGCAGAGGAGTATGCGGCTCACATCATGGAAGCCCAGACTGCTGGCGCTCCCGGCAAGTTTCAGATGAAGCCCGGATTTCGGGCCATTGCTGACGACTCAGTACGTGGGACTGGCCTCGTACTACAGCGGACGCAAATACCTATCATGAACGTTGCTAACCGATACGCCTCGTGCGGGAGCCCGAGCTCGCTTATCGTTCAAAATCCCAGGGCAAGCAGCTCATGCTCCCCAACAGGCGGTGTGCCCACGTGCCAATGCGACGAGTATCCCTTTGCCAGTACATATCAAGGGGCTTTCGAGATGCCATCGACCACTTCTGCGAAATACATTCTTGCCGCACATAACGGAAAAGGGGGAACCGACCTCGGAACGTTCTACCGGCAGGAGCGTGTTATTGATCTCTCCTATGAGACTGGTCAGGCTGGAAGCCGCTTGGACCCGTATCCAGCATCCGTTCGCGAGTATGGTGGCGATGCGTTTTGGGTCCATGTAACACCGTGAGCTAGCAAATGAACACCACCGTGGTACAACTATGGAAACGCCTGGACTTGCTGTTGCGGGAGCGTGCTGCGCCGATGTACACGATCCTGCTGCCGCCAGCGCATTCTTCCGATTTCGAAGCACTGGAGCAAACTCTGAATCTGAGGTTGCCGGACGACGTACGCCAGTGTTATTCGTGCCACGGTGGCCAGCACTTCCAGGACTGGAATTCTCTCGCTTTCTTCCCATTCCTCTACTGGCATGATTTGGATCGCATCGGACAAGATATGGCGTTCCTGTCGACGCTGCGCGAAGAGGGCATCGCATCTGACGGCAATGCTGACATGTGGTTCCAGCCGGACGATTCTATTCGTGCGAACCAGGCCGTTCGTTTCGACTATTGGAACCCGAAGTGGATTCCCATTGCGAGAAGCGTGACCGGCGTAAGGGTGTTTATTGATTTGGTGCCTGGACCGATTGGTACGGTGGGGCAACTTGTCTTGTGGATGCCCGACAGTGGCGATGGAAGGTATGTCCTGGCACCAAGCCTTCCGGCTTATCTATCCGACATGGCGGACGCACTTGAGCACGGCTGGCTGCGCTTGTCAGGGAAGGAATGGTGGGATTGCATCCTGAATGGACCGTCTGGGGATAAATGGCCGCGGAAAACTTAGCAGGATTCCCAACCAATGAATACCAATGTCGCATCGCTGCGCACTACTGGCATGATGTTGCGCAGAGCCCTGTCACCTCCGGACCCGCTGGTACATCGCCATCAGCGGCGTGGCGGTCGAACCATGCAGCACAATTGACACGACGACCGTGCACAAGGTGATCTGCAGCAGCAGGTCGGCCTGCGCCATTTCGGGGGCATGGGCGAGCGAATAGGCCAGGTAGTACAGCGAGCCGATGCCACGGATGCCGAACCATGCGGTAAGCCGCCGTTGCGCCGGCCGCAAGCCCATGCCGGCCGTGGAGAGATAGATCGAGAGCGGCCGGATCAACAGGATGAGCAGCAGGGCGCAGCCCAGCGCCGGAACGCTGAACGTCGCCCGAGTCAGCATGGCCCCGATCAGAAGCGTGACGCATAGCTCCGCCAAACGCTCCACGTCGAGGGAGAACGCGGATACGGTCTGCGTGAGATACGCCGCGGCCTTGTGCTCGTGAGTGGCGACCTGTTCGAGGCCCTTTATGGGGACGGTACCGAGCACTTCGTCCGGCGGCGTGTTCGGGTTTTCGTCGCGTTCCACCTGGCGCATTGCCACCCCGGCCGCAAACACCGCCAGGAAGCCATACGTGCTCGCCGATAACGCGGCGCCATAAGAGACGCCGATCAGCCCCAACGTGAAGAAGCTCTCTAGCCCGACAGCCTCATGAAAGCGCATGCGCAAGGCAAGAATCGTCTTGCTGGCCAGCAGGCCGAGCGCGGCGCCGACCGCGAGGCCTCCTACCGTTGCCCAGATCAGGTCGACGGCAATCCATCGCGTCAAACCGGGGCCCAGCTGGTGATGGCCGAGCAGGCCCAGGCCAAGCATCACGAAGGGAAATGCCGTGCCATCGTTGAGGCCGCCTTCCCCGGTCAGGCTGAAACGAACGATGTCCCGGTCTTCGGTGTCCTCCATTTGCACGTCGGAGGCGAGCACGGGATCGGTGGGCGCAAGGATGGCGCCGGCAAGGACCGCGACGCCAAGCGGCAGGCCGAGCCAACCGACCCCTACCGCGCATACCCCGGCGATGGTGAGCAGCATCGCCACACTGGCAAGCTGGACCGGCAATCGCCATATCCGATATGACATGCGCACGCGCAAGCGCAACCCGACGCCGAACAGCGAGATCAGCACGGCGATTTCAGTGACGATCTCCAGCGCGGCGACGTGGTCCGGATCGTGGAGATCGAGCAAGATAAGCCCGGCGCCAACCGGTCCGAGCGCCACGCCAAACAGCAGGTATAGCGCCGAGGGGGCGATCGGCATCTGTTTCACAACCGAGCCGATGAGGCCCATCGTCACCATCAGCCCACCGATTACCAGCGCCCAGATCGCGAACATCGTGACCTCCCGGCCAAGCGGTTCGCCAGCGCCGGGCGCAACAATCGACTCGCCCGTACGCAGCTATCCGCACCCAATCAACTTAGGCGAAGTTGGGCGATAGACGCAATGCCGGGCGCGGGCGCGGCGGGCAATTCGATCCGGACCCGAAGTCCTCGTCCATCGGGCACGTCCTCCAGCAGTACCCGCCCGCCATGCGCCTCGCAAACCTGGCGCACGATAGCCAGGCCCAGACCACTGCCCGGCTGTGCCACGTTACCCAGGCGCGCGAATCGATCGAAGGCCTTGTCCCGCAGCGCCGGTGCAATCCCCATGCCGCTGTCGTCCACCAGAACCAGGTGCGTGGCGGTGCCGGCAATCACCGTCACTTCCACCCGTCCGCCCGCCGGCGTGTATTGCACGGCGTTGTCCAGAACGTTGGCGAGCAGCTCGCGCAGCATGCCCTCGTCGCCATTGACGTAGGCCTGCGCCTCGTCGCGGGCGATCAGGCCAAAGTCCAGCTGCCGGTCGCGTGCGGCGAGATACCACTCGGCCGACACCGTCCTGCATAACGCCGTCAGGTCGAGCGGATGTGCCGCGGCGCCAGCGGCAGAATGCGGCGGCTGGGCATCGCTACGTGCCAGCGTCAGCAGCTGGTTGGTCAGCCTGATGGTGCGGTCGATTGCATCCCTGATCTCGCGCCATTCCGGCTTGGCCTGATAGGTGCGCACGGCATGGTCTGCCTGAGTTCTGACCAGTGCCAGCGCGGTGCGCAATTGATGCGAGGCGTCGTCGAGGAATTGCGATTGCCGCGAGATCATGGCGCGCAGGCTGTGCAGATAGCCGTTCAGCGACGCGAGCAGGGGATGGACTTCGCGCGGCAGCTCGGGGACGTCGATCGGGTCCAGACTGTCGGCGCCGCGGGCGCGCAGCGTTTCCTCGATGTTCTTCAGCGGTCGAAGCGCGACATGTACGGCCAGCGCGATCAGCGCAATCGAGGCGGCAATCAGCAGTGCTTGCTGCCACAGCGTGGTCGCCAGCAGCCGCATCGCCATATCGTCGCGCATTTCCAGCGTTTCGCCGACCTCGACCAGAGCGATACCGCCATCGCCAGCGCCGGCCACCGGTTGCCACAACGCCGCGACACGCAAGGGCGTGCCGAGATAGTCGGTCTTGTAGAAATGCACGAGAGCAGGGTAGTCGTCGCTGCGCGGCACATCGTTGGGCATCGCGGGTAGATCGCGATCGCCGGAGACAAAACGCCCGGCCGGATCTCGCACCCGGTAATAGATGCGGCCGCGCGTATCGACCTGGAAGGTATCCAGGGCAACGTAGGGAACGTCGACCACCAGTTGCTCGTTGCGATAATCCAGCCGTTCGGCGATCGCGCGCGCGGAGGCCAGCAGCGTGCGGTCATGGGCCTGGTTCGCTTCCGCCAATGCCGTGCGATACGACGTGAAGGCGGTAAAGAGTCCTACCGCCACCAGTGGAATGGTCAGGCGCCACAGCAGACGCCGGCGCAGACTGTGCCGCCTGTCAGCCGTCGCCATGGTTCGCTTCGAGCAGGTAGCCGATACCCCGGACGGCGGTAATCGTCGTGTTGCCATTGCGCAGCTTCTTGCGCACGCGCGACACGTAGAGTTCGATGGCCTCGGGATTGACTTCATCGTCGAGCGAGAACACCCGTCCCAGCAGGCTTTCGCGGGTCACGACCCGGCCCGCGCGAATGAACAGCGCCTCCAGCACCGCATGCTCTCGCCGCGACAGCGTCAGCGGTTCATCGCGCAGCAGAAAGGCGCGCTCGACCGAGTCGAAGGCGAGGTCGCCGAAGCGCGTCACGGGCTGGCCACCATGGGTGCGACGCAACTGCGCCTTGATACGCGCGCTCAATTCACCGAGGTCGAAGGGCTTGGCGATATAGTCGTCCGCGCCCAGGTCCAGGCCCTTGATGCGGTCGGCAACTTCGGTGCGGGCCGTCAGGATCAGAATGGGCGCGCCGATGCCGCGAGCCCTCGCAATACGCAGTACCTCCAGGCCATCGATGCCCGGCAATGACAGGTCGAGCAGGATCAGGCCATAAGGTTGGTCCTGCAGCATCGACAGAGCCGTTTCGCCATCGGGGACATGATCGATATCGAATCCGTCCGCCCGCAGGGATTTGACCATCCAGGCTGCCAGCTCCTGATGGTCCTCGATCAGCAATAAACGCATGGAATAGGGTAAACGCTAGGCCGTGACAGTCGCAATGACAGGCTTGCGACAGGATCGGGCTCTACGATACGGCCAATCGCGCGGAAGTCAATTCGCGTTCGCGCGCCATAACAACGACCACAACGACCGGACCAGGAGACCCCATGACCGCCATTCCCAAGCTTGTTGCCGCCGTGCTCGCGACCGGCTTGCTGCTATCGAGCAGCGCGCAAGCCCAGCCATCGCGACCGGAATGCATTGCGCCCGCCAAGCCGGGAGGCGGATTTGACCTGACCTGCAAGCTCGCACAAAGCGCGTTGCAGGACGGCGGGCAGCTGAAGTCCCCAATGCGCGTTACCTATATGCCGGGCGGCATCGGTGCGGTCGCCTACAACGCCGTCGTCGCGCAGCGGCCGGCCGATGGCCAGGCCATCGTCGCGTTCTCCAGCGGCTCGTTGCTGAATCTTGCGCATGGCAAGTTCGGCAAGTACGGCCCTGACGACGTCAAGTGGCTGGCCGCCATCGGCACGGACTACGGCATGGTCGCGGTCGCGGCCAACTCGCCATACAAGACGTTGAAGGAGTTGATGGCCGCGATGAAGGCCGATCCGCAGAAGGTGGTGTTTGGCGCCGGCGGCTCGGTCGGCAGCCAGGACTGGATGAAGGCGGCACTGGTGGCCAAGCAGGCCGGCGTCGAACATCGCGCGATGCGTTACGTCGCATTCGAAGGCGGCGGAGAGGCCATCACCGCGTTGCTCGGTAACCACGTGCAGGTCGTGCCCGGCGATATCGGCGAAGTCGCCGGCATGCTCGAGGCCGGCAAGATCCGCGTGCTTGCGGTGCTGTCGGACAAGCGGCTGCCGGGCAAGCTGTCGGGCATTCCGACCGCGAAAGAGCAGGGCTTCGATGTGCAATGGCCGATCGTGCGCGGCTTCTATATGGGGCCGAAGGTGCCGGACGCCGAATTCCAATGGTGGAGCACCGCGTTCCGGACCTTGCTGGCTTCCCGCCAATTTGGCGAGGCGATCGACGCGCGTGGCTTGTTCCCGTTCGCCAAGACCGGTCCGGAGCTGGACGCCTATGTCAGGGCCGAGGTGTCCCGTTATCAGACCCTGGCGCGCGAATTTGGCCTGCTGAAGTAGGCCGGCAAGCGGCCTGTGCCGGGCGCATGCCGCCCGGCATTCCTCCTGGCATTCCTCCCGACGCCGCGTTCGCGGCCCTTCCAATACGCCGAGACATCGATGAATAGTGATCGCGTTTTCGCCATCGCGTGGCTGCTGCTGAGCGTCGCCGCCGGGTGGGTGGCCACCGCCTTTACCGCCGAGTTCAGTTACGAGCCGGTCGGCCCGCGGGCATTTCCGCTGTTGCTGTGCGTGCTGATGGCACTGTGCAGCGTCTGGTTGCTGCTCTTCCCGGGACCCAGGGTGGCCTGGCCAGAGCGCCGCGGCGTCATCCGGCTCGCCATCATGGTGCTGACCTTGCTGGCGTATGCGCTGGTGTTCCAGTGGCTTGGCTTCGCCATTGCCACCGCCTTGCTGACGATCGTGCTGGGCCGGCTGTTCGGCGGCGGCTGGCGGGCGTGCGTGGCAACGGGGGCCGTCATGGGCATCAGCCTGTTCTTCCTGTTCGATCGCTGGCTGGAAGTCACGCTGCCGATCGGCTCCCTGATCGAGGGTCTGCTATGAGCGCGTTCGAACATCTGCTGCATGGCTTCGGCATCGCGTCGCAATGGTCGAACCTGCTGGTCGCGGCCATCGGCGCCTTTATCGGAACGCTGGTCGGCATGCTGCCGGGGCTGGGCCCGATCAACGGGGTCGCCATTCTGCTGCCGCTGGCGTATGCGATGAAGCTGCCCCCGGAGACCGCGCTGATTCTTCTCGCGGCGGTTTACATGGGATGCGAGTATGGCGGCCGCATTTCGTCGATCCTGCTGAACGTGCCCGGCGACGCGGGTGCGATCATGACTGCGATCGACGGATACCCGATGGCACGAAAGGGGCTGGCCGGCGTGGCCCTGTCCATCTCGGCGTGGAGCTCTTTTGTGGGATCGGTGATTGCCACCATCGGCCTGGTGATATTTGCGCCGGTGCTGGCCGACTGGGCGGTCGCCTTCGGTCCCGCCGAGTACTGCGCGCTGATGGTGTTTGCCATCGCGTGCCTGGCCGGCATGGTCGGCGACAAGCCGGTGCGCACGCTGCTGGCGGCATTGATCGGTCTGACCCTGGCCACCGTCGGCGTCGATGCCAATAGCGGCGTGTACCGTTTCACCTTCGACAACGTGCACCTGTCCGACGGCATCCAGTTCATCGTCGTGGTCATCGGCTTCTTCTCGGTCAGTGAGCTGATGTTGATGCTCGAGCAGCATACCGAAACAGGACAGCAACTGGTCAAGAATACCGGCCGCATGATGTTCAACGCCCGTGAAGCCGCGCAGACCTGGTGGTGCACGGTACGTTCGTCGGTCATCGGCTTTTTCGTCGGCGTGCTGCCGGGGGCGGGTGCCACCATTGCCAGCGCGATCACCTATATGACCGAGAAGCGCATCTACGGCGGCAACGGGACGTTCGGTCATGGCGATACTCGCGGCGTGGCAGCACCCGAAGCCGCCAACAACGCCTCGGCGACCGGCTCCTTCGTGCCGATGCTGACGCTGGGTGTGCCGGGCTCCGGTACGACCGCCGTGATGATGGGCGCGTTGACGCTGTACAACATCACGCCCGGCCCGATGCTGTTTACACAGCAGCCGGATATCGTCTGGGGCCTGATTGCGTCGCTGTTTATCGGCAACGTGATGCTGCTGGTGCTGAACATCCCGCTGGTCAATCTGTTTGCGCGGGCACTTTCCACGCCGATGTGGATGCTGGTGCCGGCCATCGCGGCCATCAGCGCCATCGGCGTCTACGCCGTGCATGCGACCACCTTCGATCTGGTGTTGATGACGGTGCTCGGCGTGTTCGGCTACATCCTGCGCAAGATGGATTTCCCGATGTCCGCGCTGATCCTCGGCTTCGTGCTGGGCGAAATGCTGGAACAGAACCTGCGCCGCGCGCTGTCGATTTCGAATGGCGACGTGGCGGTGCTGTGGTCGAGCCCGATTTCGGCGGGCTTGCTGGCGGCGTCGATCACGATGCTGATTGCACCGGTTCTTGTCCGTCGGTTGCGCAGTGTACGCAGGCAAGCGGCGTAAGGCCTGGAACGTTCCAAAGGAGATTGGCGATGTCCCTGTTGATGGCACCATGGCACCGCGCACTGGCGTTTGTCTTTGCGGTGCTGATCTGGTCCGGCCAGGCGTTGGCGGCCGATATTCATGTCGTGACCTCGGGCGGCTTCACGGCAGCGTACAAGCTGCTGGTGCCCTTGTTTGAACAGGCGACCGGTCATCGCGTGATCAGCGCCTATGGCGCTTCCATGGGCAACGCGGCCGACGCCATCCCCAACCGGCTCGCGCGTGGCGAGCGATTCGATATCGTGATTCTGGCCGATAGCGGCCTTGCAGCGCTGCAGCGCGAAGGGCGGGTCCAACCGGATTCACGGGTTGACCTGGGTCGCTCGCTGATCGGCGCGGTGGTCAGAAAGGGCACCGAGCCGCGGCCCGATGTCAGTACCGTGGAAGGCTTGCGGCAGGCCTTGCTCGATGCCAGGTCAATCGCGTATTCCGCAAGTGCCAGCGGCACCTATCTGTCGACGGAGCTGTTTCAGCGTCTCGGTGTCGCCGAACAGGTCAAAGGCAAGGCGCACCGCATTCTGAGCGAACGTGTGGGCACCGTCGTGCTGCGAGGCGATGCCGATCTCGGTTTCCAGCAGGTCAGCGAACTGCTGCCGTTCTCCCAGCTGGATTTCCTCGGCCCGATCGCGGCCGAAGCACAGCAGCGCGTGTTCTTCTCGGCCGGCCTGACGGCCGACGCGCGTGAACCCGAGGCAGCCCGGCAGTTGATCCAGTTCCTGGCGTCGCCTGCCGCTGCACCCATCGTCCGCATCACGGGGCTGGAGCCCGCTGGCCAGTGACACGGCATGGCCGGCCATTCGCCGGCCTGCCGGGGCTATTGGTCGCGTTGCAGGTCGGCGAGCAGCTTCCGGCGTTCGCTCTTCTTCCTGATCTGTTCCGTGTCCAGGGTAGCGCCATGCAAGCGCAGCCTGTCTGCCGCGGACGTCACGACGAATCGACGCCGAGCACCGACCGGAAGGTCCTCGGAGCCGTAGACACCGAGGACGACGATCGTCACGGCCTGCACCGCCGCAGCTCCTTCAGGCAGCTCCCGCAGTGCGGGCGCCATCAGATGTTCGAACGAGCCGATGTCCCGGATCGCCGCCGGCTGCAGCGGCCCTTGCCGCGTACGCTCCAATGGCCGCGAGTAGGCCCGCTGTTCTTCGTCCTGGGTTTCGGTCGCCGGCATGACGATCGTTCTGTCTGGCGTCTCCAGCGCAATGAGGACGCTTTGCACATAAAGCGGTCCCCAGCTCATGTTCGTCACGAAACAGCGCGCGGCAAGGCCCTCCCCCGGGCCTCGCGTGATCAAAAGCGTGGCGCGCAGTTGCCGCCGGTAACTGCTGACGAACACCTGCAGATAAATGACCCATACCAGCAAGGTCCCCACGCCCGTGAACGCGGAAATCAGCTGGCTGTGGTCGAGAATCCACTGCAAGACATACTCCGGGGAACGGGTTGGCAGGAGAGGGCCCCGGGGGGCGTGCCGGGATCTTCGCTACCCCTGGATGTCGCGAGGGTCGTTGCCGAAGCTGTTGCGCTCGCGAATCCGGCCGTCGGCGCCATGGATGAACAACTCGACCTTCGCCTGTTGCGCCGCTTCCGTGGCGGAGGCGATCGCCTCCAGTTGTGTCGCGTAGGTAGGGCCGGTGCCGTCCGTTCCTTCGATCTGCACTGCCCATTTGCCGCCGTCGGTCGGCACAACGTGGACATTTCCTGCCATGGTCGCCTCCTGTCAGTGCTTGGCTTGCATTCCGTTGTACGCCGTGCCGCAGAGATGCGGTATCGGGCGCCGTCTGACCGCGTCGGAGGCCTGGCGCCGCGTCCCGACCGATGGGACCGAGGCTGCCAAGAGAATCGGGCAAGCATCGCGGACCAATAGGCATTCGCGTCTGCCGGCCGCAGCTGGACAATGACGCGGTCAGACAACACCACCCCCGAGGGGCCTGTCATGCCAGATCGCCATCGCTTCGCTTTCCTTTCCCGTCTTCGTTCCGCCGACCCCGCCCTCGTGCTCGCCGCAATCTACGTCAGCGCTACGTTCAGCGTGGCGTACGCCCAAGGGGTCACCGGTAACCAGCCCGCGCAAGGCACGCCGCGCGAGCGCGGCAACGCCACCATGGACAAGCTTTCCGGCGGGGCGGGCCAACCCGTGCTGAACGCGTTGCGCAGGGACTTCCCACCGCTGGCGGACGCCATCGTCGACTACTCCCTTGGCGATGTCTGGTCCCGGCCCGGGCTGGACGACCGCACCCGCCAGCTCGCCGCCATCGCCGCTTTCGCGGCGCAGGGAAACCTGCAGGTGCTGAAGATCCACGCCGGCTACGCGCTGCGCCTGGGCGTAACCCCCGAAGAATTGAAGGAGGTGGTCTACCTGACCACGGTCACCGCCGGCTTTCCGCGGGCTATCGATGCGGCGAACGCGGTGCGCGAGGTGCTGGAGGCTGCTGGGCAGGGAAAGGGCGGGGTGGCTCCGCGTTGAATGGGATCGAGCGATCAGATCCTGATTTTCTGCCGCTTGTTATCATTGAATTTGCCAAGCCAAATGCGACTTTCTGCGATACCAGCGATATGAAACATCCCGAAGAAGCGTTGCAAGCTTTTCAGAATGCCTGGAACCAACACGATATGGAATCCTTTGGAGCATTGTTCCATCAGGATGCGACGTTCGTGAACCGGTTTGGGCGATACGTTCGCGGTGTCGAGGCAATTATCGAGATGCACGCCCCGATCCATGCAACGATCTACAGTGATTCCACGCTCGAGAACGAATTGATAGACGTGGTGGCAATCGGTACTGATGCGGCGGTCATGCATTTCTGGAGCCGGCTGACAGTCGGAACGGCTCACCCCGCGGGCCCGCATGCTGTCGACACGCTGATCCTCGCGGTACTGACGCGGCAGGCGGACGAATGGCGAATCATGGCGCTGGAGAATGTCACCTTGACCAATCCTCGCACGGGTGAACCGGTCTTGAGAGACGGCCTGAAGCAATGAATCTGCCGGCAGCGATCCATACCTGAGATGATGGCGTTCCTGCTGGCGGCTTCCTTGCTGCTACTGATTGCCCTGCCGCCGTTCTTGCTGCAGCGGTTTCGTAGTCAGGCCCCATGGTGGGCAAAGTATGTGATTGCACTTGCCCCCGGCATGCTGACATTGGCTGGCTGGAAGACGGCAGCCTTCCTACAGCCATTTCTTGATTGCAAAGGCGGGCCAAAGAACCTTCATGGATGCAACGGCTTTGGCATGGACCTGACCTGGCTGACAGACTTCAGCTTCTTCATGATGCTCGCTTGCATCCTTGTCGCGACGCCATTGTCATTTTGGTTGACTGTCCGCACATTCGCCGAACACTTTGCCTTGAAGCCAACTCGGAATGCAGAAGAGTAATTGGCGAGGTCGACGCGACGCAGCGATAAATCGCTACGACACCGCCGCCTCCTCCCGCGCCCGCAGTTCCTGCACCAGGCTGACGTAAGCCTGCATCGCCGCCTGCGTCGTCATGCCTTTGCGTGCCGCCCAGGCATCGTACTTGGCGCGGCCCACGACATCCATGACGCCCGGGCGCTCGCCTACCACATCGCCAATGCTGCCTTGCTTGTAGAGCGCGTAGAGGGCAAGCAGCGTGTCGTTGTCTGGCGCCTGGCGCAGCGTCTTCGACAGCGCCGCGGCTTCGGCGAACGCCTTTTCCTGCGGGCTCGGGCCGTCGGGAACGGGCTCGCCGCCGAAGAAGCGGTCTTCCAGCGTGACGTCGTCGGGAAACCAGCGTGCTTCGAGCAGCTTGCCGGCGCGCATCGCGAGCGCCAGTACGCCCGGCGAAGCGAGCGCATTGCCGGCCATCAGCGTGGCCGGCAACACCGCCACGCCGGCGTTCAAGCTCGGCATGCCGAAGGCGCCGAAGCGCAATGGCGGCTGACCCATCGCCCAGCCCTTGAGCCGGGCCAGGCCCTTGGCGCCGCGGTAGACGCCTGTCGCGCGGTTCGAGCCCGGTTGCAGCCATGCAAAGTCGGGAATGCCGGCGGCGTAGAGACCGGCGAAGTCCCCAGATTCGAGAAGGCGCCGCACGGATTCGAGCAGCGACAGCACATCGGCGGGCGCCATGGCCGCATCCACTGGTCCCATGCCCAGAGAGGCCGCGGCCGTGACATCGAAGAATTCCAGCACGTTGCGGGCGACGATCTCGCGGTCGTTGTCCACGCAGACCATGTGGTAGCTGTCCTCGAGGACCACCATGCGAGCCAGCCCGGCGCGCTTCCGGCCGCCGATGTGTTCGACCAGGTAAGTCGCCGAACGCAGGCTGGTCAGCTCGTCCTCGCGCGCATGGACGACCAGCGTCGGGCACACGATTCGGTCCAGCCCCGTCATGACGAACGCGCGCAAGCGGTCGACTTCGCGGATGCAAGCGAGCGGTACCCATCCATAGTGGAAGTTCTCGCCGCGCTCGAACTTGGCCTTGACGATGGCGCGCAGCTGCTCGTTCTTGATGCCGTACGGGTCTTCTTCCATGACCTTCATTCGCGCGGGCACACCCGGCAGCCGATAGAGAAGGCTGCGCGCGCCCCGATACCAAGGCGTGGCCCAGCCATCGATATAGACCGGCGGCGCCAGCACCACGAGCTTGCCCTTGGCATGGCGTTCGCGCTTGGCGGTTTCCACCGCCAGCAGCGAGCCCATGCACATCCCCATCAGGTGCAGCACGTCGTGCTGATCGATGATTTCGTGGTACTTGGCCCGTACCGCTTCGAGCCAGTCCTCCGCGCGCACGCCGACCAGGTCCTCCGGCGTCGTGCCGTGACCGGGCAAGGTCAGCGAATGCGTGACGAACCCCGCGTTCTTGAGCCGCTTGTGCATCGAGCCCAGGTCGTACTGCGTGCCGCCCAGCCCGTGGATCAGGAAGACGCCGGGCTCACGCATGGCGTTCCGCGCCGACCGGCGAAACCAGACGCAGCAGGCATGCCACGCGTTCGACCGCGCCATCTGGTCCCCGTACCGGAGCCAGACGCGCCTGCACATGCAGATCACGGCCGTCAAGCCGGATGTCATACGCATCGGTGCTCATATCGCGATGTCCGGCGGACACAGCTTCCCAGCCGGCCTGCGCCAGCGGCCGGTCCGCATCGTCGACGCGGTCGAGCCAGTCGCGGATATTGCGCAGCTGCGCCGCCTCGGCGCCGAGTACGGCTTCGGCCGATTCTCCCCACCACGCGACGCCGGTGACGGCATCGAACTCGACGCTCGCCACGCCATTGGCCTGCAGCGTCCGTTCGTAGCGCAGCTGCCATTCACGTGCCTTGGCCAGTGCGATTCGTCGCGCCTCGTTGAGCGCGCGGCCGGCCAGAAGCAGCACGGCCCAGACCCAGACATAGGCCTGCACTTCGATCACCGACTCGCCCGGGAAACCTTCGCGGATCGCAAACGGTCCGCCGCCATGCGCGGTCAGCCAGATGATCAGCAGCGCGCCCACCATCGTGGCAACGGCACCGCCGCGCGGGCCCCAGAACATCGAGGCCAGCAGCAGGAACGGCATCGGCAGGTAAGTAAGCGTCGCCGCGACGTCGCCAAAGCGCTGATGCACGCTGCCGTCGAAGACGATCAGGGTCGTCAGCAGGAACAACGCGAACATGGTCGCGCCGGCGCCGAACTGCTTCATTGGCATGCCGCCGGAGCGCTTGACCGCAAATCCCTTGAAGCCGACGATCACGGGTGCGACGAGCAGGATGCCGACGATCGTGGAAAACGCCCAGGCGCGCCATTCGCGGGATAGGTCGATCGCGCGCTCCGGTTGCAGCCAGCGCCAGAACTCCACGGCCAGCGTCGCGCCCACCACGCTGGTGACGATGGCGCCTGCCACGAGCAGTGCCGCCGCGGTCAGCGGCCGTGCGGCCTGCTGGCGATGCGAGGCGATCCAGGCGCCGATCGCAATGCTGGCTGCCTCGATCAAGGCGAATGCAAGCGCGGCGCCGAAGGGCAGGGCGTGTCCGGCCACGCCCCAGATCGCCGCGGCAACCACGGTGCCGGCCAGCACTGCCGCCCGCATGCCGGGCGGACTCACCAGCCAGGCGCCGAAGCTGACGCCGCAGGCCAGCCACACGGCGACCGCTTGCGTATCGCTGGCGGCCATGGCGCGCGACAGCACGCCGACGGCCAGATAAACAACGGCGATCAGGATCGCCACGACGATGAAGCGGGTGCCTGCAGACTGCATCGGTATCCCCCATCGATCCGAATTCCTGCCGGAGCGAACCGCCCGCGCGGCCGCCATGCGTCGATGACGATAGTAGTACAAGGTCGCGCGGGCGCAACATTGTGACTAGAATCCGCGTGGAAGACATCGCCCTGGGGAAACGATGATCCGGCTCGCGTTGATCCTGTTGGGATTCGACTATCTGCGCCAACGGGCACGCGGAATGTTCTGGCTCGGCATCGCCTTTTTGCTGGCCGGCATCGTGTTGTTCATCGATGGACTGGACGGCGCGGTCTATTTTCCGCTCGAACTCTTTGCGGTGCTGCTGATGGCTGGCGGCATCGGTACGCTGGTCGTCGCGTTCGTCGGCGCGGGCGGCATGCGGACCATGCGCGTGTTCAAGGGACTGTCGCTGATGCTCGCGGCATCGCTGATCCTGGCTGGACACCATCACGGTCACTTCTGGCTGTCGATGATCTTCGGCACGCTGTTCCTGCTCGATGGCTTGCTGCAATGCATATCGGCGAGCGTGGTCCGGTTCCCGCGCTGGCGCCTCGCCGTTGGCATGGGCGCGCTGGAAATCCTGATTGCGATGTTCTTCTTCCAGCCTTATCCGACGGATTATCGGGGCACGGTGCCTTACGCATTGTCGCTGTGGATGTTGTTCGGCGGCTGGGGCATGGTCATGCTGGCCTACCGCGCGATGCGGGTTCCCGAGACGACAACGATCGAAAGCCTGATGCACGGTCCGCGACGGCGGCGCGGCGGGGCAGAGAAGGGCGGCGCCGCGGACGCCGGTTCTCCGCCGTTTCGTACTGGCACGGCGCAAGAGCCCGTGCACAAGGTCACGAAGACGCTGCTGTTTTCGCAGCCCGAACCATCCACGACGCTCCCCGCCAAGGATGGCCCGGCTCTGACGGTCCATGTCTGGACGCCGTCGGGGTCGGTACAGCGTCCGCTACGGCGCCGTCCGCTGGTCGACCGATATATCGCTGCCGTCGACGCCAACGGCGCAATCTGGACCGGCCACGCCGCGCTGGAATCGCCGGAAGGCATCTACATCAGCTTCGACCCGGCCACGCCGTTGAATCGTACGCCCGACAGCGTCGCGCAAGCGCTGCGCGCGTCCAGCGACAACGATGTGGAGGGGCACTTCGAACTCGACTACCCAACGGAGTCGGCCCGCCGGGGCGATTCCACCGCGCGCGTGCACCTGCGCAACTACGATCCGGCGCGGCTCGAGCGATTCCGGGATGCCTGGTGCTCGGATACGACCTACAACCTGACGTATCGCAATTGCGCAGTCAGCGTGGCGCGCGGGCTGGAGGCAGCAGTGGAGGGCGCGCTGATGCGCCGGCGTGGTAATCGGCACAGCTGGGGCCTGCTGCTGACGACGATGCTGACGCCGGAACTCTGGCTTGCCGCGCAGATCCGCAAACGCGCGAAGACGATGGCATGGACGCCGGGCCTGGTGCGCGACTACGCGCGTGCGCTGAGCCTGCTGGTCGATCCCCATACGGGACCGCAAGCCCGGCGTGCATGGCGGCTCGGCATCCCGGCATTGAGGCGGCTGCAGCGTCAGCGTCGGCGATGGCAGGAGGAGGACGAGCGGGGCTGGTGATTCGTTCGCTGGTCCAGCTCGGGAGCGGAGGGCGCCGCAGTCTTGGCGATTAACGCTGGTGAGTAACCCGTGCTATATTGGAAAACGATCGATTCCAAAATAAGCGATATTTTGAGCATGGCCTCCCAACCGCAAGCCCCCTCCGGCCCCCGCTCCCGCAGCCTAGGCCGACCGCGTGAATTCAACGTCGATCAGGCGCTGGACCGGGCCGTGCGGGTATTCAGCGAACGCGGCTACCACGGTGCCTCGATCTCCGACCTG
Organism: Cupriavidus gilardii; assembly: GCF_013347325.1. Classification (NCBI taxonomy): domain Bacteria; kingdom Pseudomonadati; phylum Pseudomonadota; class Betaproteobacteria; order Burkholderiales; family Burkholderiaceae; genus Cupriavidus; species Cupriavidus gilardii. Next base: position 1,231,977 of record NZ_CP054624.1, read on the forward strand.
ACTCAGGCCATGCATCTGGCACAGGGCAGTCTCTACAAGGCATTCAAGGACAAGCAACAGCTTTTCCTGGCGGCGTTTGACCGATACCGCGCGCAGCGCGCCGAGAAGCTGCGTCATGCCATCGGCGATGGCGGTACCGGCCTGGAACGCCTGCGGAAAACGCTTGCCTTTTATGCGGAATCCTCTCAAGGGGCGACGGGCCGGCAAGGATGCCTTGTGGTCGGCAGCACGGTAGGCCTGTCGGCGTTCGAGAAGCCAGTGGCCGACCACATTGCCACGGCGCTGGAACGGAACGAAGCATTCCTCGCAGACCTGATTCGCCAGGGACAAGACGACGGTTCCATTGCCCTCCATGTCAATGCCGAGGCCACCGCGCGGATGCTGTTGTGCCTGACGCAAGGCATGCGCGTGGTCGGCAAGACCCGCCGCAGCCGCCAAGACATGCACGCGGTGGTAGAGGCCGCGCTCAACGCGCTGACCTGATTTTTTTGGTTCTTCGCAGAATTCCGTGAAGGGTTCCGGTTTTTCGTATGCTTGATGCCTGTTATTTCAGGGGTCAGGAGCGGGAATGCTGGATCGGAAGACGTTGCAGGCGCTGGGTTGCTGGACCGGATACCGTCTTGAGCGGGTAGTCTGGCCCGAAGGCGACAGTCGGACGCTATCGCTTTATCTGAAGCCGACCAGCAAGGTCATGCACTGCCAGGAATGCGGTGCGCGCTGCAAGCAGGTACACGAGACCACCGTTCGGCGGGTACGAGACCTGCCGATTTTCGACTATCGCGTCGTTCTACACGTGCCGCGCCGGCGTGTCTGGTGTGATCAATGTGGCGGCCCGCGGCTGGAGCGCCTGGATTGGCTCGGGCGCTATCAGCGCGTGACAGCGCGCCTGGCCGAGGCTTGTGGTCGACTGTTGCGCGACTGCTCGGTGCGCGCTGTCGCCGCGTTCTATGAGCTTGGGTGGCACACGATCAAGTCCATCGACAAGGCGCGCTTGCGCGAGGCGGTGACGGAGCCGGACTGGGCCAACATCCGCTATCTGGCGATGGACGAATTTGCGCTGCATAAGGGCCACCGCTACGCCACGGTCGTCGTGGACCCGATCGGCCGGCAGGTGCTGTGGATTGGCAAGGGCCGTTCACGCGAGACGGCGCGCGCCTTCTTCGAGCAACTGCCAGCGGGCGCGGCAGAGCGGATTGAAGCGGTTGCCATCGACATGACGACGGCATATGAACTCGAGATCCGCGAGCATTGCCCGCAGGCCGAAGTCGTCTATGACTTGTTCCATATCGTGGCCAAATATGGACGCGAGGTCATTGATCGGGTTCGGGTCGATCAAGCCAATCGGCTACGCCACAACAGGCCGGCCCGACGCGTTCTGAAGTCGACGCGTTGGCTGCTGCTGCGCAATCGGGCCAATCTGAGCGAGGGTCAGGCCATTCATCTGAACGAGGTGTTGGCTGCGAACCGACCGTTGATGACGGTCTACATCCTGCGCGACGAACTCAAGCGGCTGTGGTTCTACCGCCGCCCGGGATGGGCGCAGCGGGCATGGCACAACTGGTTTGAGCAAGCGCAGCAAAGCGGTATTGGTCCGTTACAGCAGTTCGCCCATCGCTTGAGCGGCTACTGGCACGGCATTGTGGCCCGGTGCCGGCACCCGCTGAACACCAGCGTCGTCGAAGGCATCAATAACACCATCAAGGTCATCAAGCGGCGCGCTTACGGCTATCGCGATGAGGAGTACTTCTTCCTCAAAATCCGCGCTGCCTTCCCCGGTATTCCTCGATGAACCATTTTTTTTCCTATTTAGGAAACAAGCATTTCCCTTTAATCAAGGAGATTCCCCATGAAAATCGCATTTCTCGGCCTCGGGACGATGGGCCTGCCAATGGCAATCAATCTGATCAAGGCAGGCCACGCGGTGCGGAGCTGGAACCGCTCGCCAGCACCGATGACGAAGCTGGCGGAGTTTGGCGCGCAAAGCGCCGCCACACCGCGGGAAGCCGCCGCCGATGCCGATGTCGTGATCTCGATGCTGGCCGACGACGCTGCCACACGCGCCGCCGTGCTCGAGGCGGGAACGCTGGCCGCCCTCAAGCCCGGTGCGATCCACGTCAACATGGCCACGGTATCGGTCGTCCTGGCCGCCGAACTGGCAGCGCTGCACCGCAAGCAAGGCGTTGGATACGTCGCCGCGCCGGTGCTTGGCCGCGTGAATGTCGCCGAAGCGGGCGAGCTCAATATCCTGGCTGCCGGCGCTGCCGCGACGGTAGCGGCAGTGCAACCGCTGTTCGACGTACTGGGCCAAAAGACCTGGTATCTGGGCGAGCGGCCCGAGCAGGCCAATGCCGCCAAGCTCGCGGTGAATTTCATGATCGGCAGCGCGATCGGCACCATGGGCGAGGCGGTCGCGCTGGCGCAGGGACATGGCGTGGACAAGGCCGAGTTTCTTGAACTGGTCACATCAACAGTATTTGCCGCACCGGTCTACAAGGGCTACGGAAAGGCGATCGCCGAGGAGCGCTTCGAGCCGGCCGAGTTCAAGCTGGCACTTGGCCTCAAGGACATACGTCTTGCGCTGGCTGCCGCCGAGCAAGTCAACGTACCGCTGCCGTTGGCAAGCGCATTGCGTGACGCCCACATCGAAAGCCTCGCGCACGATGAAGGCCATCTGGACTGGGCGGCGTTGTCGCGGACGTCGGCACGTCGGGCAGGGCAGAGGTAGGACGATGTCAACGGAACGTTTGCACGCCGAGGCCTGGCTGAGCGAGAGGGCAGAACCCTACGCTTGTACGAACCTACCCTGTGTCGTCGCTGGAAATCGCATGGCCTTGGTCGCGCAAGGCCCTCGTCCAGCGCTTGATGCGGGCACGAGGGTCGCCCTCGGGCAGCATACTCGTTCGTTATTTCGGCCGCAGCCCGATGATGTGCTCGAGGTCTTCCCGATTCATGCCGGGGCTCCGAGCACAACGCCCGTCTTCAATGCTCGAACCTGGGCCAGTACCTGGTCCCGCACGGCGTCTGGTAACACCGTGGGCAGAGGAGAGGCTTGACGGAGCTCCTGGGCACGCCGGGTCCGGCCAAGCGCTTTGCGCCAGGATCGCTTGGCAAGGATCGATTCCCACTCTGACCACAGTGAATCGGACCGGTAGTCCCCCTTTGCGCGCCATCCTGTGCCCGGAACAATAGGGCAGGATTGGCCTCGATCAGTCGAACTGCCTCTCTGTGGAGCGCCAAACTCTGCAGGTCCTGCACCTCATGGCGGCCAGGATCTGTTCTGACCCGTACCTCGAGCTGTGGTGCAGCACGCCTGGAGGACGCCGCAACAGAATCCACCGGCGCCGGCTGGAACGTACGTGACGGCCGAGGTCAACAAGAGTGCTCAATCAGGAAGGCATGCACATGCTCAAAGGAAAATATCGCCATATAACCGCAGACTTACGTAGAGACCTATTTGTGAGTGCTGCCTTTTCTGTTTAGTCGCAGCCCGGGGTATTGCCTGTCGATTCACTTTCGTTATCGAATCGTTCCGACTTTGCTATTTCCTGATCCACGAGGTCTCTGTTAGCCTCTTTGCTGTTACAAGAGCGAGAAAGGCGGTGAAGCAAATGGAAACTAAACGTGCTCGTGGCTGTGTTATACGGCCTTCGCAGTTATCGGTCTACAGTCCGGCCAACCATCATGGTACCAAGAACATTAGACTAATTGGGGCCGATACGGGCGCGCGTCACTTGGAAATGTTGCTGGGCGAAATTACGGCCGGAGGAAGTGCCTTGCCGCATGCCCACCCGGGTCTGGAGCAAGCCGCTTACATACTGGAAGGATCTGGAGTTGCCACAATTGACGGTACGGAACATGAGGTGTCCAGTGGCGATGTACTGTTCTTTCCCGAGGGTGTTTTCCATTCCGTCAAGGTTACCAGCGGCGTGCTTAGGCTGCTGGTGATTTACTCCCCTCCCTATGGCGAGGATCCTGCCAAGGTGCTCAGGTAAGTGAAATGGCCGGACAATCGTGGAGGCTGCCGGGTTAAGTTGGGCGCGGTCCGGCAACAGGATTTTTTAGCTCCCGATAGTAGTTTGCCTCCGGTTTTTTGCGAGGCGAAACATAGCCGAGCGGTTCCGTCAGTAGAGTGGTGATCGAACCCGGCCGCCACCCTGCTGGCTGGCTCGAGGGATTCACGCGTGGTTTCGGCAGTGCGTAGATGAATCAGCTCAGCCTAGTGGATGGCGTTAATCGCTTCGGTAAGGGTGGTGTCATTGCTACCGCCTCGCACCGCATGGCTGCTGCGCTGCACAGCTCTCGCTCCAAACTTTAATTCCCAACAACATGGGACAGCGCATTTTGCTCAACATATGAGCAAAAGCGCTCCACGGCGGTCGACATACTGCGCCCCGCTAGGCTCAAAATACCAATGCGACGTTGCATGACTGGATCGTTTAAAGAACGCGCTGCCAAGCCCGCCTGTCCCAGATGGGTGAAGGTACTTCGAGGCAGAGCCGTCAAACCTAAACCCGAGGCAACGAGCCCTCCGATCAACTGCAAGTCCATGCTCGCAACTTCCAACACCGGGCGGATCGTAACTCCGGCTTCTATAAATGCGGCATCCGTTGCTGCGCGGGTACTGGTGCCGGGTGTAACAGCGATGAATGGGCGGCTAGCGAAGACCCGCCAGCTCAATGCCCGGTCGCGCGTCTTGTGATCGTTCAATGCGTCGTCTCGAGGACACACCAGCACGAAATGGTCATCGTACAGGTGGCGATAGTTGAATCGACCGTCCGGCGGAGGTTGCACGCCCAGCCCGACATCGATTTCGCGGCGCTCCAGCAGAGCTAGGATTTGATCCGCTGTATCTACCCTCAGGGTGAATCCAACTCCCGGATAGTCGGTGCAGTAGCGCTTGACGGAATCCAGGAGAAGGTATTGGGCAATGGACGGCAGGGCAGAAACCCGTAGCAGCGAATACGATCCCCTACGAGCATTGAAACACAAAATCCGCCAGCTCGACATGGATCCGCCAGCTTGGTGGAGGCCACGCGGCGACGAATTGTCCAATGGTGCGCGATATCCAGTGACCGAATCCGTCTCTGAGTGGGCGGACGAGATCCTTGCTCTAGATCAGTTGCTGAATGAGGGATTCCTCGTTAAGCCGCTGCAAAGGCTGGCCGACGAGGCAAGTAGGCCAATTGATGGACAGTGGAGATCGCTGCGCCTTCTCCAGGACTATCTCGAAGCCCAAGGTAAAAGCACCGAAGAAGCACGAGCGGTGATGGCACCGCTTGTTAGGCTGCATGCGCTACGCAACCCTCTTAAGGGCCACGGGTCGACGAACGAACGCAAAGCCGCCCAGAAGCAGGCGCGATCTGATCATGGGACCTTGCGGGCCCACTTCACAGCTCTGGTAACGGAGTGCGATAGAACTCTCGCAACCCTCCTTGAGGTCTTTGGCGTTGCTCTCGATGGGAGATGCTAGTGCTCAAGAGCAATCACATCGGCACAACAAAAGAGACGGCACAAAGTGTCGAATGATCTAGGGCAACGCAACGATGCGCTATTTGTGTCAAAAGCGAACTATCGAGCGCTTCTTAATGAACTTCGCACCCGACTGTGCACGCATTCGCGTTCGAGCACTGACAAGCGCCAGCGTTATTTTGCGTAATTTTGTTACTCATGCACTGACGGCGTGACGCGGTGTGTGGGTTGCGTGGTAACAAAATTTGAGCTCGATCTTCTGCGGAGCCGAGACTTCGGCCTTGTCAGCCGGCGTCGACGAGACGAGCTTGGGATGGGCGAGGGCGGCAGAACTGGCTACCACGGCAACGATCACGAGCGCTGCACGGATCGGGAAGCGGAGGGCTTGCATAGTGAACTCCAAGGAAGAGCGTGAGTTGAAAGACTGGGCTAGAACCACATCCGAACACCGGCGACAAAGCGCGTCTCGCCACTACGGCCGCCGGAGGCACGCACCATATCCGCGGTGTCGCCAAAGGTCTGATACCGTTCCACGCCGATGTACGGGGCAAACTGGCGGTTGAACTCGTAACGCAGACGCACGCCTACTGCGCCGCTGGAAAGCCCGCTGCCAATACCGATTTCTCGGTCGCTCTTGCCGTACAGGTTGGTCTCGATTCGGGGTTGCAGGATCAGACGCTGCGTAATCAGCAGCTCGTACTCGGCCGACAGGCGCAGTGCGGTGCGTCCCTCCGTGCCGAGATAGCCGGTGGCATCGATCTCGAACCAGTACGGTGCTAAGCCTTGCACGCCGAATGCCAGCCAATTGCGCGTCGGTCGTCCGTATCCGGCATCGTTGCGGATACCGAGCTGGGTGTCCCAGTAGGTCGAGATGGCATGACCCCAGAGCAGCTCCGTGCGAGCCTCGTGGATCTTGCGCTTTTCTGCCTCGCCCTCTGCCTTGATGACGAACCGATTGTATGTGCCGCCGATCCACGCCTGTGCCTCGTAGGCAGCGGCATTGCTCTCGCTGCCTTTGGCCCATTCGAGCCGGTCCACCAGCACCGAGGCAAACACATGCTCGTCTGCCATGTGGAGCGACCGAGTTGGCCCCAACGCGTATTTGCCGACCCCCAATCGGTACCCGCCGGAATACGCATGCGGGTCACGCGCGTCAGGCGGGGCGCTGCCCCCCTGCATCTGCATGTCTCCATGGTCCATGTCGGCTTGACCATGATCCATGCCCCCCATCTGGCTGGCGTCCATAGGCTGCATCGTGCCGTGGTTCATGCCCTGCATCTGGCCGTGGTCCATGCCTTGCATCTGGCCGTGGTCCATGCCTTGCATCTGGCCGTGGTCCATGCCCTGCATTTGGTTATGGTCCATGCCCTGCATCTGGCTATGGTCCATGCCGCCCGGTTTGGCAGGCGATGCCGACGCTCCAACCGACTTCGCTTCCTTGGAGAGGCTGGTCGAAGTCGAGTCCGCCTGGGGATCCGCCGTGTGGGCGTGCTGGCCCCACGCGGCGCTCATGCCTGCGGTCGCGAATAGGGTGACCAGTATGGTGCTTGTTCTTTTGTACATGCTCGTACTCTGTTAAGGGTCAGGCGACCACCACTTCGCGGAACATTCCGGCGTCCATGTGCAACATCAGGTGGCAGTGCCATGCCCATCGACCCAACGCATCAGCGGTGACTAGGAAGCTGATGCGCTGCGCAGGCTGCACGGCAATCGTGTGCCGCCGCGCCTGGAACGCGCCATCGGGTGCCTCCAGTTCGCTCCACATGCCATGCAGATGCATCGGGTGCGTCATCATCGTGTCGTTGTGCAAAATGACCCGCAGCCGCTCGCCATACTTGAAATAGACGGGCGTGGATTTGCCGAACTCCACACCGTCAAAGGACCACGTATAGCGCTCCATGTTGCCGGTCAAGTGCAATTCGACTTCGCGACCCGGACCGCGCTGGTCCAGCGGGCCGCCGATGGTGTGCTGGTCGGCCAGCGTCAGTACCCGACGGCCATTGTTGCGCAGGCCGATGCCAGGGTCATCAAGGTTAGTGCGCGCCATGTCCACCCGCATATCGGTGCTCGCGCCGTACTCGGTCTTGGCGTGGCGCGCTTTGGTACTTGGGACCTTGAGCGATGCGTCACCTGCCATGCTATTCATGCCGGCCGCGCCGTGCTGACTGTGGTCCGTGGTCATGGCACCGTGGGCCATCCCTTGCATGGCCATGCTGCCATGATCCATGCCTGGCATGCCGCTGTGGTTCATCCCGGACATGGTCATACCGCCGTGATTCATGCCCCCCATGCTGCCCATCATGTCTGCCATGGTGAGCCACTCCGGTTTATCGAGTGCTGGCACGGCGGCCGCCAGTCCCTCGCGCGTGGCCAACGTGCCGCGGGCGTAGCCAGTGCGGTCCATCGCCTGCGAAAAGATGGTATAGGCCTCATCGCGCGGCTCCACCAGGACGTCACACGTCTCGCCCGCGCCAAAACGGAACTCGTCGACAGTGACTGGTTCGATATTCTGCCCGTCGACCTGGAACACCTTGAGCTTGAGGCCGGGAATGCGCACGTCGTAGAAGGTGTTGCCCGAACCATTGATGAAACGCAGCCGCACTTTCTCGCCGGGCTTGAACAAGCCGGTCCAGTTGCCGGCCGGCGTGACGCCGTTGGTCAAATAGGTCAGCGTGGCACCGGACAAGTCCGCCAGATCGGTCGGGTTCATCCGCATCTGCTGCCACATCTTGCGCTTGGCTAATGCGCTCTGAATGCCGTCGTTGGAGACGTCTCGAAAGAAATCGATGACGGTGGGCTGGTTGTAGTTGTAGTAATCGCTTTGGACTTTCAGCTTGGAGAGGACCCGCATCGGGTCTTCATCGGTCCAATCGGACAGCAGCACAGTATAGTCGCGGTCAGCTTGCACGCCATCGATCCCCGAAGCTGGGTCGATGACAATGCCGCCGTATACGCCGGTCATTTCCTGAAAGCCCGAGTGCGAGTGATACCAATAACTGCCCGTCTGCTCCACCTTGAACCGGTACGTGAAGGTCTCGCCCGGCGCGATGCCTGGAAAGCTAATGCCAGGCACACCGTCCATTTCAAACGGCAAAATGATGCCGTGCCAGTGAATCGAGGTCGCTTCGCGCAGCCGGTTGGTCACTCGAATGGTGACCGTGTCGCCCTGGCGCCAGCGTAGCGTTGGGCCGGGCAGCATTCCGTTGATGGTGGTGGCAATCCGTGGGCGGCCAGTAAAGTTGACCAGCGATTCGCCGATTACCAGGTCGAACTCCGTGCCGCGCAGCACCGGCGCGGTACCAGACTCGACGCGTTGCGGCCGGTCTGATGTCTGGGCCCAGGCAATGCCCCCCAGACCGGACAATCCCGCGACCACGCCGCCCGCAGCCAAGCCCTGCACGAAGCGGCGGCGCGGTAGATTGGGCAGCACAATGCCAGACGGTCGATCACGTCCCATGAACTTGTCCTTTTTCGCTTGTATGGCCGCATCGAGCAGCGGCATGCAGAGCGTAACTAGATCAAGGCTACTGCCAACTTACCTGCGCATTACATTTCGGTAATGTTGCTGTCACGCCTAGGATCGCTGGATAGACTAGCCGCGTGTGCAGTGGCCGGCGGCGCTGAGGACCGGCAAAAGCAAACGCGGGGAGTTCAGTGAATGAAGCTGCTGGTGGTAGAAGACGAGGTCAAGACCGGCCAGTACTTGCGCCAGGGTCTGACTGAGGCAGGTTTCGTAGTGGACCTGGTCACGAACGGCTTGGATGGTCAGCATCTGGCGATGAGTGAGTCGTATGACGTCATCATCCTGGACGTCATGCTGCCGGATCTGGATGGATGGCGAATTCTCCAGACGCTGCGTAGCGCGCAAAACCCCGTTCCGGTCTTGTTTTTGACTGCGCGCGACAGCGTGGCCGACCGCGTCAAAGGACTCGAGCTGGGCGCCGACGACTATCTGGTCAAGCCGTTCGCCTTTTCGGAACTGTTGGCGCGGGTCAGGACCTTGCTGCGCCGGGGCAGCGCGCAGATGGCGATGGACCGCATTCAAATTGGCGATCTAGTGCTTGACCTGAGTCGGCGCCGCGCGACGCGAGCGGGCCGCCGGATTGCGCTGACCAGCAAGGAGTTCGCGCTGCTCGAACTGCTGGCGCGCAGGCGGGGCGAGGTGCTGCCGCGCTCGCTGATCGCGTCGCAGGTCTGGGACATGAACTTTGACAGCGACAGCAACGTGATTGACGTGGCGATTCGCCGCCTACGCGCCAAGATCGACGACGATTTCGACACCAAGCTGGTCCAGACGGTACGTGGTATGGGCTATGTGTTAGAAGCGCCCGAGGATCAGGAATGAAGCGCCGCATGTCGTTGACCTTGCGGCTGACCTTGCTGTTCTCTCTGACTTCGGCGGTCGTGCTGTTGGGCCTTGGCGTGCTCATCTGGCTGTCCATGGACCGGCATTTTGCCGACGAAGATTTTGTCGTGCTCGGGGACAACGTTCGCCTGATACAAAAGGTCGCTCACGAGGAACATAGAGCGCGACTGCCAAGCCGCCTCGCTGAAATGGTGGAGCACCACCCGGGATTTGTCGCCCACGTGAGCACCGCGAAAGGCGAGGCCGTTTACCGCACCAAGGGTTTCGACTTTGGCGCCGTGCTTGACCGCATTGATCGGCTGCCCCCCGACGAGACGACGTTGGTCTGGCAGCAAGATGACAAGGAATACCGTGGGATGCGCGCGCACGCAACCGTGCCCGGCGAACCGTCACCGCTGACGGTGGTGGTCGGCATGGACACAGAAATTCATGCCCACTTTATGCACGCGTTTCGCCGCTCGCTGGCGTTCTATACCACGCTGGCGGTCCTCGCCAGCGGTCTGTTCGGGTGGTGGGCAGCCAGGCGAGGGCTGGCTCCGCTGCGAACGATGGCTTCTCGTGCCAAGGGTGTCACGTCCAATCACCTCGATGCCCGCATGCCGGTGGAGACTGTGCCGGTCGAGATGGCCGATCTGGCGGCGACGCTGAATGCCATGCTAGAGCGCTTGCAGGACGATTTTCAACGCTTGTCCGAGTTCTCTTCCGATCTGGCCCACGAACTACGCACGCCGATTACCAATCTAATGACTCAGACGCATGTCGTGTTGTCACAACCGCGTGACGCTGCCAAGTACCGCGATGTACTGGCCTCCAACGCCGAGGAGCTGCAGCGCCTCGGTCGAATGGTGTCCGATATGCTGTACTTGGCCAAGATGGAACATGGCATCACCCTGCCCAACGAGGAGTCGATCAAGGCGAGCGACGAGATTCGTGCGCTGTTCGACTTTTACGACGCTTTGGCCGAAGACAAAGGTGTGCACTTGCATCTGCAGGGCGATGCCAGAATTGTGGGCGACCGTCTAATGTTGCGCCGGGCGTTAAGCAACCTGCTGTCGAACGCGTTGCGGTACACGCCCCATGGCAAAGCTATCGTGATTAAGGCACGCGAGCAGGACGGGGCGGCGACCATCGTCGTCGAAAACGAGGGCGAGGCCATCGATCCAGAATTGTTGCCCTCGCTGTTCGATCGATTCTTTCGCGCCGACAAGTCACGGGCGCGCGCGGACTCGGATAGCGTGGGACTTGGGTTGTCGATCACGCAAGCGATCATGGCCGCGCATGGCGGTGGAATTGCCGCCGAGTCGTCGGAGGGAGTCACTCGCTTTATTCTTAGCTTTCCGCCGCGCCAACTCTGAATTTAGAGCTACTGCCGTTTCCCCGGGTATGCAAATGGGTCAGTGCTCTTCAGGCTTTGTCGCCCGCCGGTCAAGATTTTGCACGGCTGGTGAAGCCAATGTGACTCGCGCCGTGACGTTTCTAAAGTCCGAGCTCGTTCATATCCCTGCTATTACGATAAGTATCCTTATCCCAATAGCTCTTTGACTACGCTAAACTGGCGCCCATGAAATCGCGCCTGACCCGACCTGACCCTGCATCTGCCGCCAACTCGCGCACGAATGCCGGGCTCGTCGACGCCTCCACGACGTTCCCCGATGCCGCCTCCCTGGCCGCGCTTCGCGCCTGGCATGCCGGCCTGAGCTCCCGGCAAGCCGTGGCACAGTACCTGGGGGAGGAGAGGGCGCATGGCCAATCCTCGCGCGCCGTGCTCGGCCGCATGCGCCGCCGGCTTGCAGCGCTGGCACGCGAACGCGGCCGCGACGACCTGGCCGCATTGTTCGAGATGCCGGCGTCCGAACGCGTGGAGCAGGGCAGGGCTGCCGATCGTGCCATCGAGGTCTTGCGCGCGCTGCCGATACCACGACCCGCGATCACCGACGACATCGGTCGTTGGCTCCCGGCGCGCGCCGTCGCTGCCTTGCGCGCCCACGGCATCGATACGCTGGCGGCGTTGACCGTGCGCGTGCCCAGGCGCCGCCGCTGGTGGGCGGCCATCCCGAAGCTGGGCGCTGCCAGCGCCAGGCAGATCGAGGCGTTCTTCGCCGCGCATACCGAGCTGACCGAACGGGCGCGTGCGTTGATCGTGCAGGAGCGACGCAGCGTCGTCGTGCCATGGGAGCAGTTGCGCCTGCCTCATGAAGTCGACGGCTCGCAAGGGCGGTTTCGCGCGCCGCGCGAGAGTTGCACGTTGACTGCGGACAACGATTACGAAGCAGTGCAGGCCTGGCTGGCGCTGCACGAGTCGCCCGCCACTCATCGCACCTACCGCAAGGAAGCGGAACGGCTGATTCTGTGGGCCATTGTCGACCGGCAGCGGCCGCTGTCGTCGCTGACCACCGAGGACGCCGTCGCTTATCGCGGCTTCCTGCGTCGACCCATGCCGCGCGAGCGGTGGGTCGGTCCGCCACGCCCGCGTTCGTCGCCCGACTGGCGGCCATTCACGGGCGCACTGTCGGCACGCTCGGTCGCCCATGCGCTCTCAATCCTCGGCGCGATGTTCCGCTGGCTGGTCCAGCAGCGATACATCCTCGCCAATCCGTTTGCCGGCATCAAGGTCCGCGGCGGTGGCCGCACGGCGGCGCTGGACAATTCGCACGCCTTCACCGAGGGCGAATGGAAGCTGGTGCGGACCATCGCCGACGGGCTCGAGTGGTCCTACGGCTGGGAGGCCGCCGCGGCGCAGCGCCTGCGCTTCGTGCTGGATTTCGGCTATGCCACCGGACTGCGGGCCAGCGAATTGATCGCGGCAAGGCTTGGCGATATCGAAACCGACGGGCAGGGCGATGAATGGCTCAAGCTGACGGGGAAGGGCGGGCGCAGCGGCAAGGTGGCATTGCCGCCGTTGGCGCGGCGCGCGTTGGAGCGCTACCTGACGGAACGCGGATTGCCGATCAGCCAGAGTCTGTGGCGGCCAGAGACTGCACTGGTCGGTGACCTGACGGGCGAGCCGGATTGCGGCATCACCAGCACTCGGCTATGGTACGTGGTGAAACGGTTCTTCAAGCTGGCCGCGGATGTCATTGGTGCGGACCATCCGGCGGCGGCAGACAAGCTGCGCCGTGCCAGTCCGCACTGGATGCGGCATACGCATGCCACACACGCTTTAGCCCGGGGCGTCGAGTTGACCAGCGTTCGGGACAACTTGCGGCATGCGTCCGTGTCGACGACGTCGGTCTACCTGCACAGCGATGAAGTGAAGAGGGCGCGACAGATGGGAGAGGCCTTTACCGCCTGAACCGAACGACCAAGTCATCAAAATCCGAGCCGTTTCATAACGACACATACATAATTTCTTGATAGCACAGGAAAATGCAGACCAATTCCTAACATATGGATCTTCGCAGGAAACTGCATGAAGGAGTTGAGGCGTGCACTTCTCTTGGCCACGACATAACTGCGACCAAGGACCGAGTACCTCATGGCAATCGATCTGAGCGGCGCCTCAAAACGGCACTTCAGATTCCGACGAAAGCTGAGCGCTCAAAAATTCGAGCTTGGCTAATAGCTCGTCAAACGTCACAATCTCGACGTCCTTGCATGCGTTTCGGAACATCTCGAAGCTGCGCAATCTAGTGGAGTCACTCGGCAAACGACCTGCAACGACGACGCATCTGATAACGTCAGAACCGGATTTTCGAAGGATTGGAACATCGTTAACATGAGCGAACCAACGTTGTCTGAGTTCGCTCTGTTGGAATAGCACTTGCGTGACCGCCCCCGAGAGCTCGGAGCTTGGACCGAATACTTCTTGACCTCGATAGGCAGTCTTTTGTAGCAGGGTGGTTTCCGGGGTTTTGATCTCCACGATGGCGAGTGCCTGTCCATGTTCGCTAAATAGAAAGTCGCCGATCTGCGCACCGGCGCCAGTGAGGGTAGAACCTTTTGCGTGGAACTGAGTGCGAGTCAACTCAACCGGACGCGCGAAGACCATACTTAGCACCAGTTTGTTTTGCTCGAAAAATGTCTGCCAGTGCCCTTCATTCAGCTTGTCTGATATCTTCGCCCTAAATGCCTCAATCATCTTGGCGAGAGTCACACGCTCAATCTCGGCATGTAGCATGAGCAGCTCTGCCGGAGCTTCCGTTACCAGGTCATCAAGCTGTTTGCGTACGGCATCTACACTGGAACGCCGTTCGGCGCGCGCTCGAGCGGCCGCCTGCGTCGGCCCCTCACGTCGAACTTCCATTAAGGGGCGGGTCACCGGCACGATTCGTTGGAATCGCTCAGCATCAAGCCTGGCGAGCATTTCGTCCTGCACGATGCTGTGCTTTGTTTGCCGGATGAGCTCCCGGCCGCGTTTTGTGACGCGGTTGAAAGCTCGGCGAAGCCTGTCTACTTCCTCTCCATCAATCGAAACTACACCGTCTAGGACGCCCACTTCCAAATTATGACCAATCACTAGAACACTGGCATGCGGGATCCGCGATAAGCCTTGCCAGATAGGAGCGAGGTCCTTGTTCAGACCGAGTCCGTTGCCGGGAGGATCAAAGAGGGCCCAGTCCAACCGCGATTCGATACGCGAAGCCGAAGCTTCTGCGTCGTCTAGCAATTTATCGGCAATGTCATCGACATAGATTACGGTAGTGAAGCGGCCGTTCTTTGGGGCGAGGTAACGCCGTGCGTGCGGATTCGCATGGATCGGCCGCATGATGATTCTGTTCGGGAGGATCGTTGCCAGTAAAGGCCATTCATCCTCAGGCATGGCCTCCCACAGCCCCACCTCCTCATTGATGGCGCGCTTGTACGTCCGCAGAAAGAGCTTGCGTGCAGGCTCCGTTCCCTCCGTCGATACTTCCAACCGATAGTGTGCTTTGAGCACGTCTTCGTCACTGAACGCGTGCGGCGTTTGGAGTGTTAGCTGTTCCATTTATCGTCGAAAGCAGGCGTTGCGCACACTTGAGGAGGGCCGATAATAGCTATTCCTCAATCTCGGCTGATGACTTATGTAGACCGGACAGAGGATTTTCGGTCGTCTGTCAAGTACTTCGCTCGCAGCCTGTGCATAATCCGGCAAAGCTCTTAGCTCCGCGTCTGAATGCTGCCCATTCAGCCGCGGCTTCCTCCGGCGCAGTTTTCCACAACAGGTCGGTTGTACCGCGTCGACGAAGCCAGCGCCACGAATGCGTTAACATTGTTACATAATTAGATGAGAGGGCGGCGGGCCAGTTGGGCAGCCGCCAACGTAATGACCGGGGAAGGGGCATGTATCTAAAACGCATACGCGCGCGGAACTATCGCGCATTCGGGGACGGCACGTCTACGCCAGCACTTGATTGGGAACTCAACCCCGGGCTCAACATCTTGGTGGGTGAAAACGATGCGGGCAAGACCTGCATCGTAGATTCAATCCGGCAGGTGCTACTGACCACAAGCTACGAGCCCGTCCGGCTTTTCGAGCAGGATTTCCACATAAACGGAACTAACCGGGCGCACGTACTCAACATCGAAGCCACACTGTGCGACCTGAGTCCAGACCAAGAGGCCTCTGTTCTCGAGTGGCTAACCCTTGAGAAAGATGGCACTTGTTCGCTCACCCTTCATCTCGAAGCGCGCTATCACCCTCCTAATGCGACCAAGCGGGGGCGGGTGGACACGATCGTTCGGACCGGACCAAACGGGACCGGCCCAGAGGTCGGCCATGCTGTCCGAGAACTAGTCCGTGCGACCTATTTGAGGCCGCTGCGTGATGCTGAGGCAGAACTTCGCCCCGGTCGGCAATCACGTCTTTCTCAAATTTTGGCGGTACACAACGACATCGCTGGCCAGGAGATCAACGACTTCGACAAGGCATCGCCGGAGACAATCCCAGAGCGGCTCGTTGGTTTGATGGCCTTTGCACAGCACCACCTTGGCGAGCATGAGGTCGTGAAAGGCGTCGAGAAGGACATTAACGACAATTATCTCAGCCAGTTCGCATTTGCCGGAGGTGACCTACGGTCCCGAATTCGCATCGCCTCGGACCTCGCGTTGACACCAATCCTCGAGAAGTTTGAGCTATCACTGCTTCCTGGCACGCATATCCATCCCGATGCGCGATGTGTCCGTGGTCTCGGATACAACAACGCCCTCTTCATGGCTACGGAACTGGTCCTGCTGCGCGATGGCGAGGAATTAGCGCTGCTGCTTGTCGAGGAGCCAGAGGCCCACCTCCATCCTCAGCTGCAAGAGCGCGTCATGGACCTCCTGAGGAATCACGCGAACGCGGACCAAGGTGACAAAAGGGTTCAAGTCATCATGACAACCCATAGCCCATCGTTGGTGTCAACCGCGCGGATTGAGGATATGACGCTGGTGCACAAGGCTCATACCTTCCCGCTTGCGGTGGGAAAGACGAAGCTCAAATACACCGACTACTCCTTCTTGCGTAGGTTTATCGACGCCACGAAGGCCAACCTATTCTTCGCGCGTGGCGTCATGATGGTGGAAGGGCCGGCAGAAGCCATCTTGCTACCTGCCATCGCCGAGATGTGCGGCCGGTCATTTTCCAAAAACGGCGTCTCGATCGTTAATGTGGGCCACACCGGCCTCTACCACTATGCACGCATTTTGCAGCGCGAGGGCAGTGGACCGGACATCCCAATCCCTGTGGTATGCGTGACCGACCGAGACATCGTCCCAGATGTCGCCAGGTCGTACGTGCCGACGACCGCAAAGGGCAAACGCTTCGAATCCGATTACTCCGCATCGGACATCGCTACGTTGGTAAAGAAAAAGAAGGACCGCGCGGAAGGTGGCAAGACCATCGTCTGTGTCTCAGATCGTTGGACCCTCGAGTACGACTTGGCGCTGTATGGCTGCGCCGAACTCATGTACCTCGCAATCACACTCGCAGCGAAGGCAAACTCCCGTGACGAGCGTCTCGATGAGCAGGATGAGTCCGATACGCTCATGGCTGCCAAGAAGCGTTGGGCTACCCTGAAGGAAGGTGGGCACGCCGCAGATGAGCTGGCCTCGATCATCTACCGGCCATTGATGATGAAGGAGGCCTCAAAGGCTATCGCTGCGCAGTACGCTGCCTACTTAGTCGGCACAGGAGCGTATGGTAAGGGTAACGATCTGTTCGCGAAGCTGCCTCCGTATCTGCAGACGGCATTTGCCCACCTAACCAGTTCCCCGGCTACTATGTCTGCGGCAGCACCGGCGGCGGCGGCCGGCGGAGCCGTGTTCGCTGCAGCGACAACTCATTTGGTTCCTGGCGCACCCGTGGCGTCGCCCTCGCCGGTGCCGGTTGGTGCTTGCGATGCAGCGCCCATCCCCCACCTGCCACTTCCCGCGGTTCCGCTGCCAATTTCGGCTGTACCCCCGGCAATTCCCTCTTGCTCCATGGATCTGAACGATTCCGCGGCTATCGCTACCGCACCAACTCAGTTGGTAGCCGTTCAGCAGGCGAATTCGAAGTCGCTAAGCACTGAGGCAGAGAAAAGAACAGAGGAAGCAGGCGAGTGAACGCGGTCAGCCTCCAACCACAAGATTTAGTCGACCTGGCAGCCCTTGCCAAGGATCTAAACCTGGACGATAGAGAGCGCCGAGCCGCGCTTCTAGAGAACAATTCCAGGGATTTCAACGCGGTGCCAGGAAGCGGCAAGACCTCGCTACTCGCAGTCAAATTGCTGCTGCTCGCGAAGAAGTGGCCTTATGCGCGGCGCGGTCTTTGCATCCTTAGTCATACGAACGTCGCACGTGACGAAATTGCTCGCCGCCTTGCGCAGACGACGGAGGGGGCGCAACTGCTTAACTACCCTCACTTTATCGGAACAATTCATGGCTTCGTCAATCAGTTCTTCGCCCTGCCCATATTGCGAACCTTAGAGCAGAAGATCGATGTCATCGACGATTCAGTGTTCGCTCAGAAGGCTCTCGCTCAGTTGCAGCTGGGTCAATTCTCCAAATTGCGCTATTTCTTGGAGAACCAGAGCAATGGCGAGGGCATTGCCACGTCGTTGTTCTACAGAACTGCAGCCCTTACGGTGAGTGCCGAAAGTGGTGCTCTACCGGCATCTCATACGGCGTCGTATAAATCCCTGATCACCCTCAAGACACAACTTTCTAGCTTGGGCATCTTTCGGCATCGCGACATGTTTGCGTATGCAGACTTGGCGCTCCGAACGTGTCCGCGCCTTCTCGATGTGGTGCATCGCCGCTTCCCTATGGTCTTCATCGATGAGATGCAGGACACGTCGTGGGAACAGGAGTCGTTTCTGAACCGGATCTTTGATACGAAATCCATAATGCAGCGGTTCGGCGACGTCGACCAGAAAATTCTCTCAGACGAGGAAAACGTTGAGCTGCTCACATTTCCTCGCGAGGGCCACGGTTCCATCAGTACTAGCAAGCGGTTCGGCAAGGCGATTGCGCACGCCGTAGGCACGGTACGCATAAGCAGCGAAGCCCTCGTTGGTGAAGGGGCTGACACCCAGAATCCCCTGCTCTTGCTATACGCCACGGGTGATGTGACAAAGGTAGTCCAGCACTTTGGACGAATCGTCATCGAACGCCTGAGCGAAGCTCAAATAAGTACCCACGATGTGCGTGCAATGTGTGCGCGTAAAGCCGGCGAGGGCAGAGTGTCGGCCGGGCGCCATTTGCGTGACTACTGGCCGGCCTATGGGGATGGACTGCCCAGCGAGGGCATGCGCTCAAGAAACTTCTGGAATCTTATTGGAGACCAAGGGCTTCAAGAAACATCATTGAGTAAGCGCGTTTCGGATGTCCGAAGGGCCTTGTTGCTAGTACTTCGAGATGCGGGTGCCCCGTTGGCTAAGGACCTCCGTGACGGACGAGCCCTGAAACGAGCTAGCAGCGCGTTCCCGTCTATGCGCCATCTGGACGCAGTTACCCGGCAACTGGCGCTGTCCGGCGACCGGCTTTGTTCAAGCGACCAGCGCTCCATTCTATTTCACCTTCTGTACGAAGGCCTGAAGCCGTATCTTCCAGCCACTCTCAAGTTTGACGCGTTCAAGGCGTTGGAGGTATTCGACGAGCCCGACGTTACCACCGCCTGTGCTTCTCCTGTATCGACGATGTGTGAGGTTGTTCACAAAGAACGGACGCTCCAGATTGATCTCGGGACGATCGCCGGCATGAAGGGGGAGACACATTCAGCTTCGCTGGTGCTGGAGTCGTATGGTGGCATCAGCCGCAAGTTCGATGTTGCCCTCGGGCTCGAGTACATCGCAGATATGCCGTCGAGGCCCATAACCAAGCTTCCAAAGACTCAGCAAGCACAGATGCGGAACCTATACGTGGCTATGTCACGTCCCACGAGCCTGCTTTGTCTCGCTGCCAATGAAAGTCGCGTCCCTCAAAGAGTACGGGAAGCCCTTGTAAAGAAGGGCTGGCAGATAGAGACCGTGACTTGAATTCGCATTCCAGCGGTATGAAGTTATAGGAGCCTTACGCGGGAACTCCGTGAACTGATGGACGCGAACGTCAATTCAGCTTCGTCGTCTTCGAAAGCGTTGAACGTGCAGGTTATCGGACGGGCGGCCACTCATGGGCGCTATCGCCACGCTTGCGCCGATGTGCTGGAGATGCGCAGGAGATGCTCTGTGCGACGTGCCAACAAATTGGTCGCGGGAAGGCTACGCAATATCGAATCCACGAGGAGGGCAACGAGTTACTGAAGCAAACGGGAAAGGCTGGCGCGGCGTCAAGGGGTAACCTTGGCGCCGTTATCGCGGCCGGCTGGCCCGATGTCGACGACGCGAGCCGGCCGGCGCTGTAGTGTCCGTGGCGGCGAAGTCGGTCTTATGGCTTTCGGCATGTCTTCCGAACTGCGAGATTTGTACATAACAGAAGAGAATGCACAAAGCGTCGGATCAAGCGGCGAAACGCAACGATACGCTCACTAAGTCAAAAGAGATGTATTGAGCGCTTTTCCCCGCACTTCAGACGCGACTTTGCTCACATTTACGTTTGAGCACTCCCGGCATAGTCGCCGGCTGTGCCGTCATCGAAACTGCCAGCCTCCGAAAGGTGAGCGCCTAGGGGCGGGTAACAAATTTATGCAAAAACCGGTAACAAATTTATGCAAATTAACGGCCAGCGGGGACAGAGACGATGCGGCCGCCGCCAACTTAACATAAGAAGTATTATCGGCGACACAGATGTTGGAGCTAAGTTGTAATGTCCGGTTTTAGCCAAGTTCAAATGTCCGAGTGAGTTGGCGTACCCTGACCGGCTGCCATCTGATGGGAGCCGGCCATGTCTTCAGACAGGATCACCCTGACCATGAGGCAGATCGATCGGTTGAAGGTATTGCAGGCGCTGGCCGAGGGATTGCTCAAGACCGGGATTGCGGCTGCGCGCATGGGGCTCTCGACCCGGCAGACGTTGCGACTGCTGAGGCGATTCGAGGCCATTGGACCGGTGGCGCTGATCAATGGCCGTGTTGGTCGTGCCGGCAATAACCAATTGACACCCGGACTAGAGGCGCGGGTCCGCGGGCTGATCCGTGACACCTACGCCGATTTCGGTCCCACGCTCGCCTGCGAGAAGCTGCGCGAGCGCCACGGTATTGATCTGGCCAAGGAGACGGTGCGCCGGATCATGATCGACGCCGGCTTCTGGGTCCCGAGGAAGCTGCGCCCGCCCAAGGTTCACCAGCCGCGGCACCGGCGCGCCTGCCTGGGCGAGCTGATCCAGATCGATGGCAGCGACCACCGGTGGTTCGAGGACCGGGGGCCGGCCTGCACGCTGCTGGTCTACGTCGATGACGCCACTGGCCAGCTGATGCAACTGCTGTTCGTGCCAACCGAATCGACGTTCTCGTACTTTGCGGCCACGCGGGCCTATCTGGAGCGGCACGGCAAGCCGGTGGCGTTCTACAGCGACAAGGCTGGCGTGTTCCGGGTCAATGCCAAGGATGGGCCGGATGGGCGCGGCTATACGCAGTTCGGGCGGGCGCTGTTCGAGCTGAACATCGACATCCTGTGCGCCAATTCGAGCCAGGCCAAGGGGCGCGTCGAACGGATGCATGGCGTGCTGCAGGACCGGCTGGTCAAGGAGCTGCGGCTGCGCGGGATCGACACGCCTGCAGCCGCCAACGCCTACGCCCCGGCCTTCATGGCCTAGTTCAATGCGCGCTTTGCCAAGGAGCCCAGAAGCGCGTTCAATGCGCACCGGCCGGTGCGCACCGATGAGGACCTCGAGCGGATCTTTACCTGGCGCGAATGGCGCAAGGTATCGCAGAACCTGACGTTGCAGTACGACAAGGTCGTGTATCTGCTGCAGGACTGCGCGGCGCATCGCAAGCTGATTGGCCGGACCATCGAGGTGGCCGAATACCCGGATGGGCGGATCGAGTTATGGGCCGATGGGGCTGCCCTTCCCTACAGCGTGTTCGATCCGCGCGAGACGATCCGACAGGCGGACATCGTGGAGCACAAGCGACTGGGGCACGTGCTGGAGATTGCGGCGCGGGTGCAGGCGTTGCGGGAGGATCGGCAGACGGCAGGCCCGTCCAGGACGCTCAATGGGGGCGCGGCCACGGCGATGAAGCCCACGCCGGGGGCCAAGCGCAAGCGGCAGATCAATCGGCTGGATCTGGACAGGGCGATCGCGGGGTCGACCGCCCCACCCTGTTGAGACGGCGCCGAGACCGGCCAGCTTGACTGCGTTACGTCTGACCCCGAAAGAAAAAAGCACGATCGGACTGACATTTGAAAGTAGCCAGCGGTCACACCTTTGAAAACCAGCTGGACAACAGATGTCAGGCATGAATAGAAGTGTCCGCTTCAAGAGGATTAGAGATGTCCGCTGTTGCTCAATGGCTCAATGACCGACACCTGGAGCTTCTCGCCCGGCGTCCGGAGATTGCCGTGGGCAAGCCAGAATCCATTGGCACCGATAATGCGAGGCGCCATAAATTGAATAATGGTCTGACCAATTCACATCGATATCGATGATTTTCGGCAAACCATATCCAGAACTTGCCGTCGCGCAGTCCAGCGGATCACGCCGTATTACCGAATAATCGACACCTATATATGCGGCCGTACTGTTTTGTCGTCTCGGCGCCCCCCCCCTGCGGCCAGCGATCCGGCAATCCTCCAAGCTCAAACCGACACAAGACGCCGCCCACATGCCCTAGCGGTTCCCCCGGGATCATTGAACCATGCCACGCAACATTACTCCGTTGCATGGAATATATTCCAATTTGCAATACAGGTATCGGTTCGGGTGTTCCCCCATTGAGAACTTCCCCAAGGTTTATAGACTGAGGCGTCTGATAATAACAATGCGTGATGAATATTCCGTACCACGGAATATTCGGGACTATCGGGGTCGGCTTTCACTAGAAAATGAGGAGACAACCATGGATTCGCAAAGCGCCCCGCAAACAGAGGGCAATCGATCTGTCCGACCGAAAGGCCGACGTGGAACCCGGACCGCTGTGCCATTCGCTGTCCTGGCATCGACGGCGCTGGTGCTTGCCGTTTCCGGATGCGGAGGGGACCGTGACGAGCCGGCGAAACCCGCCAAGCCGGCCATTTCGGTGAAGAGCCTGTCTTCGCCCGAGGGCCTGGTCAGTGGCGACGACACGCTGATCGAACTTACCCAAG
The DNA here is from genome assembly GCF_013347325.1 of Cupriavidus gilardii. NCBI lineage: Bacteria > Pseudomonadati > Pseudomonadota > Betaproteobacteria > Burkholderiales > Burkholderiaceae > Cupriavidus > Cupriavidus gilardii. The sequence goes on from NZ_CP054624.1 coordinate 1,254,432, forward strand.
CCGATGGCGGCACGATTGGCGACGCGAAGGTGAAACTGAACGGCGTCGATGTCACGGCGAGCTTCAAGCAGGATGCCGGCAGAAAATCGATGCTGGGGCTGGTGTCCGGGCTGAAGCAGGGCGAGAACAAGATCGAGGTCACCGATGCGGCCGCCGATGCGAAAGTGCGCGGTTCCTTGACGCTGACTGCCTTCCCGATACAGGGGCCGATTCTCTACGCGCCGCAGGAAGGCAGCTTCCACTGCCAGACGGACACGTTCGCCGTCTATCCGGGCGGCCCGACGCTCACATCCGGTCCGAATACCGATCCCAATTGCGCTGCCCCGACCCGGGTCGATTGGGTCTATCACGATGCGACAAAGTCTGGAACCGCGGTCTGGCAGCCGTACGACCCGGCGAATCCGCCCGCCAATGTAGAGACAACCACGCTGCTCGATGGCCGAACCGTACCCTACATCGTCCGACTGGAAACCGGCGTCATCAATCGAGGCATATACCAGATCGCCGTGCTGGGAGATCCGGTAAAAAATCCGAATCCCAGCGCGTTGAATCCGCCCGGTAATTTCAACGGGCGGCTGGTCTACCCGTTCGGGCAGAGTTGCGGTGGCGGCTGGTACGTTCAGGGTAGATCGATGGGTCCGGTGGGAGGCTCGAGCAATTCCGCCAATGGCGCAGCCGGGGATTTCAACGCCTTGAACGACTTGCCGCTCAGCAAGGGTTTTGCGGTAGCCAATTCCACGCTGAATTATTTCGGCCAGAACTGCAACCACATCATCTCGGCCGAGACCATGATGATGGTCAAGGAGCGATTCATCGAGGCAAACGGGCCGGTGTTGTACACGATGGGCTGGGGTTCCTCCGGATCTGCCATGCAACAGAGCATGATTGCCGACACCTATCCGGGACTGCTGGATGGCATCGTGATGTTGGCCGGCTTTCCGGATAACGGCGGCCCCCAAAGCATGGAGGGCCGTCTCTTCTACAACTTCCAGCTCAATCATACGAAAGGCGGGACGACGCAGAACGGCACTTACTCCCCTGTTCCCAACAGTCCTTACGATCCGACTTACGACAACGCCACCGCCGCGGCCAGAGCCGCGGATCCGACGCTGTTGAACTGGACCAACGCGGAGATTGCCGCAGCCTCCGGTTATGGCACCTATCACAGCGTTCGCCAGCAAGCCAGCTTCTGGGCCGCGCGAACCGACTCGGTGCTGAGGCCGGCCAACCAGGGCGATCGCGACAACGTGATGGGGGGTGCCGGGAACAGTTCGGTGTTCAATGCGGTCATCGGCAATGCGGAGAAGTACAGCCCCGCCAACGTGGTCACCAGCGCTCCCATGGGCGTCCTGCCAGCGCCCCCTGTCAGTCTGCTGCCACCCAACCCCACCGGGCTTCGGCCTAACGTGAACGATCACAACAAGAATATTCTTGGCGTCGATCCTTCGACCGGATTCGCACGATCGTTCACCGGCAACGTCGGCGTTCAGTACGGGCTCAATGCACTGAACACCGGCCTGATCTCCATGGCTCAGTTCATCGACCTCAACCGCAAGATCGGCGGCCAGGACATCGACGGCAATCTGCGTACGGAGCGCATGCGCGCGGACCCCGAGGCGCTCAAGCGCGCCTATCAAACGGGAATGATCATGTATGGCGGCGCCGGGCTTCGCAGCACCGCCATCCTGAACCTCGATGGCTTGAACAACGAGTTCACGGGCGCTGGTGACATGCATCTGAAGTTCTTCCACTTCATTGTCCGCGCTCGCATCGCGGCGGCGACGGGCCAGTTCGCGAACCATGTCATGTGGACGGGAACGGCCAATGTCGGCAGCTTCGCGCATGATCCGAATGCACACCACACGATGCCCGTCCAGGCTCCGCGCCCGGCTCACACCGGGCGGTCGTTGCCGGCGATGCAGAAGGCGTTTTTCGGCATGGACCGATGGCTGACGGCGGTAGTCAGCGACCGCAATGCCGATTCGCGCGCAGCGAAAGTCGTTCGAAACAAGCCGGCGGACATCGTCGACGGCTGCTTCGGTGCCACTACGGCTGGCGCGGCCGATGACTTTATCGCGGAGCCGCAGCAATTTGGCGGTTTCAGTACCGTGTTCCGCAAAGGCAATGGCAGCATTTCGCCGGCCGGAATCGTCGAGGTTAGCGAAACGCCGTCGCGGTGCAATTCGATGTTCCCTGCTTCCTCGTATCCGCGCTTCGAGGCCGGCGAACCGATCCATGCCCGCACCATGCAATGCCAGCTCAAGGCCGTGTCGGTCAGCGACTACGCGGGTTACGCGGAGCGCAATCCGTCGTGGACCGGCTCGCAGCGCGAAGCCGATCTGGCGGCGCTGCGCGCGGTGTTTCCCGGCGGGGTCTGCGACTACAGCAAGCCGGGGGAGCAGGAGCAACCGCTGGCAGGGACATGGATCCGGATCACGCCTGACAACGGGATGGTGATCGGGCATCCGCTCGCACCGTGATGTTGGGGCGCGGCGGCGCCGGATCGCACCGCCGCGCCGCTGCATTTCCCATCGGCAATGATCTGGAGGAGTGGATGGGCCGCAGACGAATCGATCCAGCCGCCGCAAGCGATCCCGCGGCGGACCCGCGCTTCGTGACCGCGCTGGCACGCGGGCTGGAATTGCTGCGATGCTACCGGCCCACCGACCGCTGGCTCGCTCACCAGGAACTGGCTCGTCGAACCGGGCTGCCGTCCGCCACGGTCTCACGCCTGACATTCACCTTGTCGGCTGCCGGATATCTGAAACATCGCCCTTCCACTGGCGAGTACGCCTTGGCGCCAGGCGTCTTGTCGTTGGGCTTCAGCATGCTGACCAACTTCGACATCGGGCGTTTGGCTCGTCCCTACATGGAGGCGCTCGCGGAACACACGCAGTCGGCGATCTCGCTCGGGGTCAGGCACGAAGCCTCGATGGTTTATGTCGCGCACTGCCGCGGCACGGCAAGGTTGATCCTGGGGCTCGACGTCGGCACACGAATCCCGCTGGCGGTCACGGCGATGGGCCGGGCGATGTGGTCGGCCTCTACGGCAGGCATGCGCGAGATGATCAGCCGGCAGCTGCGGGCAGCCCAGCCGGTCGAATGGCCCGCGTTGCTCGATGGCCTGAAACGCGCAGAACGCCAGGTCGCGGAGCGTGGCTATACCAGTTCGGAGTCCGAGTGGGAACGGGAGATCGCTGCCGTCGGTGTTGCCATCGACCTCGGAGACGGCCGGGAACCATTGGCGCTGACCGTCGGCGGCCCCTCCTCCCGTCTGCATGGCACTCTACTACATGACGACTTCGCGCCCGCGCTGATGAACACCGCACGTGCGATCGTCGCTTCCATCCAGGCCGCCGAGTGGGAGGACTAACGGACGTCATTCGTATCCTTCAATGACGACGAGATCCGCCTGGGAATACGGTGTTCGCAGCGCGATCAATGCCTGATATTCCGGGGATTCGTAGCACTCCAGCGCGCGCTGGTAGCTGTCGAATTCGAGCACGACTACGCGCGATCGAGGTTGGCCCTCGACGACGGCCTTTTGTCCATTCCGGACCAGAAAACGGGCGCCGAATTTCTCGAATACCGTCTTGTTTGCAGCGATGTACTGTTGATAGCCTTCCATATCGGCGATATCGACCATCGCCACCCAATAACCCTTGGCCATACCTTCCTCCGAGTTTGAATTGTCGCGTCAGGCCGCGCGCCACCGCTGCCGGCGGAGCCGCCGCACGGGCTTCCCGATCAGTCTATGCCGAGTCTCGGAAAAGAACAGGCACCTGGGCGCCGCGAGAGGGTGCCCTGCCGTTTCGCCGGCTCGCTAGCGGCTCAGTGCGAGCACCATGCTTTCCACGGCGGCGAAGGCCTTGTCGCGCCGGTCATAATCCCAGCGCTGAACGGCGCAGCCGACGTGCCCATCGTCGACGTGGTACTCGATCACGTTCACCGAATTCGGGATGGATCCGCGGACCCGGTGCGATACCGCGGTTCCGGCTTGAACCGCCCAGGCACGGCGGCCCGAATTGGCGAGCAGCGGCGCCACATACGGAAGGTGGATATGCCCTCCCAGCACGATGTCCATGCCGGCATCCACCCATGCCGGTACGGCAGCTTCGCGGCCGATCAGCAGATTTCGTGTATCCGACTCGACGACCGCGCGCACCGGTTGATGGACGACGACGATTCGTAGCTGGTGCGGGTGGGCTTGGCGCAGCTGCTGACAAACGCGGTCGATCTGCTCGCGCGACACCTCGCCGTTCTTGTGTCGCGATGGCCGGGTCGTGTTCACGCCGATGGCAAGAACGCGTTCATTGCTGAAGACCGGCTCCAGCACCATACCGAGCACTCGCTTGTAGCCGCCGTACGGATTCAGCATCCGAGCCGCCACGTTGAAGAGCGGAATATCGTGATTGCCGGGGATGACCAGCGTCGGCAGCCCCAGCCTGCAGAGAAACGCGCGCGCCGCCGCGAATTGGCCCGTTCTCGCCCTCTGCGTGATATCGCCCGACAGAACGACGACCTCTGGCATCAACTGGCGCGCCAGCGACAGCACGGCCTCCACGACCGGCGCTTGCTCGGTACCAAAATGCGTGTCGGACAGGTGCAGGACGCGAGCCACGCTCATGAGCGATCCAACCGGCTTGTGTCCCGCGGCACCAGCAATTGCAAACGCTTCGGCGATACCGAAAAGTGCAAGGGCGTGCGAGCCCAGTGGATCTCGCCGTCCATCGCCACCTTGATGCGCCGGCGCCCGCGCACGCGCACCGTCAGCGATTCAAAGCTGAAGCTGATGACCCTGGAGGTATCGCCCAGCCGGCCGATCGCACCCATCAGCAGCAATCCATACAACGCCAGCGTGCCGACTGGTTTCGCAATCATGGCGACCAGGCGATTGTCTTCCAGGTGGGCAACTTCGGGAATGCCGACCTGCTCCAGCTGCAGGCTGTTGTTGCCGACCACCAGCGTCGGCGTTCGCATTACCTGGTGTTGGCCGTGGGACAGCAGGTCCAGCGTCAGCTGCGCCGGCGCGCGCGCCAGTGTGACGAGCGCCGACAGCAGCGCGACCCAGCGGCGCCGACCGAGCATTTTCTTGTAGACCTCGCGGTCTTCCAGCAATTGTGGATATAGCCCCAGACTGGCATTGACCAGGAATGGCCGGCCGTCGAGCAGGCCGACCTGTACCGGTTCGATGCGGGCGTCCAGCAGGCTGGCCAAGGCCTCGTCGGTTTCTCGCGAGATGCCGTAGGTGCGGCCGAAGTAATTGAACGTGCCGCGGGGCAGGATGCCGAATGGCAGCCCCGTCGGCAACACGGCTGCGGCCACCGCGTTCAAGGTACCGTCGCCGCCCGCGGCGACCACGATGCCGCTCTCCTGCCTGGCACGTTCGACCGCGATCTGGGCAAACTGCGGCAACTGTTTGGGCCGGTCCACTGCGAAGATGGTATAGGCGCGCCCTGCTTCGCTCAGTCGCTGCTCGATCCTGGCGCGCGTCTCGATCGCGTCGCCGCTGCCGGAGCCGCCATTGAATACGACGAACAATGGCTCATTGCCAGTCAGGCGGGCAACGGATTCGGTCAGCGGCGAAGCGTCGGCGTTCGGCATGGTCACAAGATGCGGGCAGGCAGTGTCGCGGCCCGAGTCCGGTCCTTTGACATCAAGCGTCAGGCCGGCCGAGCCGTGCCGCCTCGATCGCCGCGATGTCGATCTTCTTCATGGTCATCATCGCATCGAATACGCGCTTGGCCGCCGCACGATCCGGGCCGGTGACCGCGTCAGTCAGGGCGCGCGGGCTGATCTGCCATGACAATCCCCACCGGTCCCTGCACCAGCCGCATTCGATTTCCTGTCCGCCATTGCCGACGATTGCGTTCCACAAGCGGTCGGTTTCGGCCTGGTCGTCGGTAGAAATCAGAAACGAGAAGGCCTCGTTGTGTTTGACCTGCGGGCCTCCGTTCAGTCCGACGCAAGGAATGCCGATCACCGTGAATTCGACCATCAGGACATCACCCTCCTTCCCGGACGGATAATCGCCCGGTGCCCTGTGGATGGCGCCGACCGCGCTGTCGGGAAAGGTTTGCGCATAGAAGGTAGCGGCATCGAGCGCGTCGTTGTCGTACCACAAGCAGATCGTGTTCTTGCTGAGCATGTCGTGTCTCCTGGAGCGTCAAGAATCCGCCATCCGACGCTGCGTTCGCGGCGGCCGCTGTCCACATTGGTGGGCCGGTCTATCGGATGGAACGGATGCCGTTGTCGGGCCCTGCCACTGTCGCACACTATCGCGACAGGAGCGAGGCCAGCGCTCCACCATCACGGCTGCGATCTTCGAGCCGATGCGCGGGACAGCGCCGAGAACACCGGCTGGCTGCCGACCGTTGGGCGCTGCAGCATTCTCGCGTACCAGGCTCGCAACGCCTCGCACTCGGCAGGCACCGGCAGCTTGACCAGTGCGGCAAAGATCAATCCCCCGATCACCGCGATATCCGCCATCGAGAAGGCCTCGCCAGCGACATACGGCTGCTGTTTCAGGACCGAGTCGAAATAGTGCATGCCCTTCACTGCCTTGTCGCGCTGGCGCAAGCCCCATTCCGCGTTTTGATAGATTTCGACATCCGGCCCCAAGCCCGGGGTGGCGTGATGGAAATAGACACTGATGGCATCCAGCAATTCCAGTTCGGCGCGTTTGTTCATCATGTGGATGATGCCTTTTTCGCGCGCCGTCCGGCCGGTCAGAGTCGGTTGGCCATCGACTGCGTCCAGATATTCGGTGATGGCCGTACATTCCGCTATGCACGTGCCATCGCCAAGCTCCAGCACCGGCAGTGTGCCTGAGTAATTCCTGGTGGCAATGAACTCCGGCCTTTTGTGCTCGCCCTGGTAAAGATCGACCATCACGAATTCGACACGCGACTGAAGGTTCTTTTCGGCCAATGCAATGCGAACGCGCGTTGGATAAGGCCCAGTCGGGAAATCGTAGATCCGCATCGGGGATATCGTTGCGGCGGTGTTACTGCCGGGATGGGAGGTCACGATTGCCGTTCTCCAAAGTGAATCGCATGTCGGATGGAGGGTGCGTAAACCCTCCGCAGTCTATCTACCTAACGATCGTTAGGTTCGACAATAGAAGGTACAATGCGGCACGTCAAGAACGTGCGGATGGAGAGACGCAAACCATGACAAGGCACACGAGCGCGAGCGGGACCGCTGGCCCGTCCCCTGGCTCCAGGGAGCGGATCCTGACCGCGGCCACTCACATCGCGCAGGCGCATGGCTACGGCGGCTTGAATTTTCGGGATCTCGCGGAGGCGGTGGGAATCAAGGCCGCCAGCATCTACCACCATTTCGATGGCAAGGCCGATCTTGGCGCGGCCGTAGCGCGGCGGTATTGGCAGGGCACAGCGGACGCTCTTGAAGAACTGCTGGCAAAATCGCCGGATCCGCTATCGAGCCTGCATCGCTATCCCGAGTTGTTTCGCAAGGCGCTCGAAAGCGGCAATCACATTTGCCTATGCAGCTTCATGGCCGCGGAAACGGATGACCTGCCGGAAGTGGTGAAGGCCGAGGTCAAGGCCTTTCAAGACGTGAATATTGCCTGGCTGACCAAGGTGTTGTCGGCAGCGGCCGTAGTGGATCCGGCTCAGAGCGGCCAGCGGGCACGCGCCATCTTTGCCGCCATTGCGGGCGCTCAACTTGTTGCAAGAAGCCATGCCGACATTGCTGTGTACGACGCGTTGGTCGACAGTTATCGAAGCGCTGGTCTTCTACCGGCATAGCGTCTTTTCTGCTGGCTGAACGAATCGGGCCGCACCCATTTGCACAGCCCGTTTCATCGCACATCCGGCCCATGGAAGGCCGGCGATCCGTGTTCGGCAAGCTCTGCCAGCACCTTGTGCACGGTCACGCGGTGGCGGCCGTGGCCGGATTCGCCGCGGGCGGTGCGGTTCGCAGCGGCAATACCACCTTCGCGACGAGCCCCGGCCGGCCATCCGCGCGCCCCGTCAGTTCGACGCGGCCGCCCAGGTTCGCTGCAATCGTCTGCACGATGGCGAGTCCGAGTCCACTGCCCTCTTCGTCGGTCGCCCCGCCGCGATAGAAACGCTCGAATACCCGCAGGCGAGCAGTCTCCGGAATGCCCGGCCCGGTGTCTGCCACTTCGATCACGACATTGCCGCTGCCACCGCCACCGCCTTCGTCGCGGCGCACGCTCAGGTCTACCCGCCCTCCCCGGCCGCCATACCGGATGGCATTGTCCGCCAGGTTCTTGATCAGCATGCGCAGATCCGTCTCCGTGGCGGCGAGCCGCACGTCGTCCAGCCGCTCCACGCCCAGGTCGACGCCGCGGTCGATGGCGAGCGGCAGCAGGTCGGTCACGACATCGGTGACGACAGCGGCCACCGCCACGTTGTCCAGCGCGCGCGGCGTGCCGATTTCCGCGCGCGCCAGTTCGAGCAGCCGGGTGATCAAGGTCCCGGTGCGCCGGATGCCGCGGCGCAGTTCTTCGAGTTGCTGGTCGATGTTGCCGCGCGGCGCCTGCATCAGATTCTCGACCTGCAGCTGGAGGGCGGTCAGCGGCGACCGCAATTCATGCGCGGCGTTCGCGATAAAGGTGCGCTCCGTGTCGATCAGGCCGGACAGCCGGACCATCATGCGATTGACCGACTCCAGAAAGGGCCGCAGCTCCTCCGGCGCGGTGCCGGTATCGATCGGCTCCAGGTGATTGAGGTCGGCCTGCGCGACGCGCTCGCCGATCACGCTCAACGGCCGCAGCGCGTCCCTGACGCTGACGCGGATCGCCCATATCAGCACCGGCAACAACAGCACCACGGGAACCGCGGCCCATGCCGCCACCCGCCGCGCATTGGCCGCGCGAACGGCACGCTGCTGGGCAATCTGCATGTAGGCATCGCCGGCCTGCATCGCAAACACGTCCCAGACGATTCCGCCGGCCTCCACGTCGGAGAAGCCCAGCGGCGCCCGCGGCAGCAGTACCCACGGCGCGCTGCTGTGCCCGGGGCGGACGCTATCCTCCGGCCCCCAGGTCTGCACCAGGACAGGCGGCGCCGCCGACGGCCCGCCGTGGGGCGGTGCCGGCATGACCGGCGGCGCCGCGCGGATCGCTGCAGCGGCGTGCCGCAAGTCGTCGTTGAACTCGCTGGCCAGCTGGCGGACCACGATCCACGCGCCCAGCGCGCCCAGAAATCCGACAAGGAGCGCCAGGCCGCCGAGCGACAGGCTCAGACGGCGGTGCAGCGATCCGACGGCAGCGGTCTTGGCCATATCCGACTCCGGTCCGGTTCACGGCCGCAGTGTCGGCGATCGGCTCTCCGATGCCAATCGGGTTGGCCCCGCGCATTGCGCCAGAGCGGGCGCAATCTCGGGCCTGAATGCGGCCCTGAAGGCGGATCCGATGTGTTTGAGCCCCGAAGTTGAGCCCCGAGGTTGAGCCCCGAGGTTGAGCCCCGAGGTTGAGCCCCGGCGTTGCGCATGGCACGATACCGTGATGCCTGCCGCCGCCCCCGATACCACGCTCCGAGACCTCGCACGCCTGCGCCGCGTTCGCGACCGCATCGACCGCGACTACGCGAAACCGCTCGATGTCGAGGCGCTTGCCCGGGGCGTCCACATGTCGGCCGGCCATCTCAGCCGCCAGTTCCGACAGGCGTACGGCGAGTCGGTCTACTCCTACCTGATGACCCGGCGTATCGAGCGCGCGATGGCGCTGCTGCGCCGCGGCGACCTGAGCGTGACCGAGGTCTGCTTCGAGGTCGGATGCTCGTCGCTGGGCACGTTCAGCACGCGGTTCAGCGAACTGGTCGGTGTCTCCCCCAGCGTTTACCGGCGCGACTGGGCCGGCGAAGCCGAGGGCATTCCGGCCTGCGTCGCCCGGCAGGTGACGCGACCGATCAGGAATCGAGAAGCGACGGAAAAAGAGCCCGTCTAGACTGGCCCCCATGGCTTCGAGCCCGCGCCGCGACGGCCCGGCCGGGGCCTGCCCTCAAACACCATGGAGCCCGATCTTGGACATCACCATCCACTCGACCTTCCTGCCTCACAGCGACCCCGAGGCCTCGCTGGCCTTCTATCGTGACGCGCTCGACTTCGAGGTCCGCAAGGATGTCGCCTTCGGCGGCCATCGCTGGATCACCGTCGGTCCGAAGGGCAAGCCCGACACCGCCATCGTGCTGTACCCGCCCAATGCCACGCCCGGCGTCACCGACGACGAGAAGCGCACCATCGCCGAGATGATGGCCAAGGGCACCTTTGCGATGCTGCTGCTCGGTGCCGCGGACCTCGATGCGGTGTTCCAGCGTTTGCAGCAGTGGGACGCGGAGATCGTCCAGGAGCCGACAGACCAGCCCTATGGGGTACGCGACTTCGGTGCAAGAGACCCGGCCGGCAACATGATCCGGATCCAGCAGTTGAAGTGAGGTCGAATGGGCCGCGCATCCTGATTGCTGGATGACTCGCCGCCCCCCCCGGGGCACCTCCTCCGGCGAACCCTTGCTTCGGCGCCTGACGTTTTTACCAACGGCGACGCGTCAAGATTGCATCGCCACGCCATATCGATCGCCCCACGGAATCGGTCCCCGGATGTAGCGCGACGCACGTTTGCGCCGATTCGGGTGCCGGTCCGGCGGCTTGTCGCCATTGTCCCTGCCTCTCGCCGCATTGGCGCAGCCCTTGCGTGGCCGCCCAGAGTGCTCCGCCTTGTCGGGGCCCTGATGGCGACACACGGAGGACCGACATGCTGGCACCCGAGCCCAAACCGATCACCCGCTCCCCGCAGAACGAGCCCCGCCCGGTGCCCTCGCGGCTGCCGGTACGTCTTCGCATCAATGGCGCCGATTACACGTTGCACGTCGAGCCCTGGGTCACGCTGCTGGACCTGCTGCGCGAGCAGTTGGACCTGACCGGCACCAAGAAGGGCTGTGATCATGGCCAGTGCGGCGCCTGCACGATTCTTGCGGACGGGCGCCGCATCAATGCCTGCCTGGCGCTGGCGGTCGCCTACGACCAGGCCGACATCACGACCGTCGAAGGACTCGCCCGGCTTGCCGGCGACGGGGGCGCGCTGCATCCGTTGCAGCAGGCCTTCATCGAATGCGATGCGTTTCAATGCGGCTATTGCACGCCGGGCCAGCTCTGCTCGGCCGCGGGATTGCTGAACGAAACCCCGCCGCGCAACGTGCCGGAGATCCGCGAGCGCATGAGCGGCAATCTGTGCCGCTGCGGCGCCTATCCGCAGATCGTCGAGGCGGTCTCCCGGGTGGTGCTGAACGGCCGCGCACGGGATGAAGGCGCACGCCAAACGGATAACGCAGGCGAAACCGCCGCGATTCCTGCCGGCGCAACGCCGTCATCGGCAACACCGGAGCAGACGCCATGAACCCGTTCCGCTATGAACGCGCCGACACCATGCCGGTGGCGCTGGCGCTGATCCATGAGGCGGCCGAGCGCGCGTCGGGCAATGCGTCCGCACGCTGCCTGGCGGGCGGCACCAATCTGGTCGATCTGATGAAGGTCGACGTGATGCGCCCTGTCACGCTGGTCGACCTGGGCCTGCTGCCGCTGGCCGAGATCGAGGCACAGCCCGACGGCAGCCTGCACCTGGGCGCGATGGCCCGCAATGCGGACACCGCGGAGCATCCGCTGGTGCGCGAGCGCTATCCGCTGCTGCGCGCCGCCATCCTGGCCGGAGCCTCGCCGCAGATCCGCAATATGGCGACCAACGGCGGCAACCTGCTGCAGCGCACGCGCTGCTACTACTTCTACGATGCCGGCGTGCCGTGCAACAAGCGCGCGCCGGGCACCGGTTGTCCGGCCGCGAGCGGGCTGGCCCGCCAGCACGCGATCCTCGGCGCCAGCGAGCACTGCATTGCGACCCACCCATCGGATATGTGCGTGGCGCTGGCGGCGTTGGATGCGACCGTCCATGTCGAATCGGTCAGCGGCACGCGCGAGATTCCGTTCAGCGAATTCCATCGCCTGCCCGGCGATCGGCCGGACATCGATACCACGCTGGCGCCCGACGAGATCATCACGCATCTGTCGCTGCCGCCGGCCGAAGCCTTCTCCGCTCACAGCTGCTATCTGAAGGTCCGCGAGCGCGCCTCGTACGCCTTTGCGCTGGTGTCGGTGGCGGCGGCTCTCGATCTGGAGGCCGACGGCCGCATCCGCGCCGCCCGGCTCGCACTGGGCGGCGTCGCCCACAAGCCCTGGCGCGACACCGAGGCCGAGGGCTTGCTGGTCGGCAGGCCGGCGGACGCCGAAGCGTTCGCCGAGGCGGCCCGCTTCGTGCTGCGCGATGCGCGAGCCTGGGGCGGTCCGGCGCTGCCGGAAAGCTGGGCGGATAGCCCGCCCGACGGCGGCCTCAACAACGGCCCCAACAGCGGCCCAAATAACGGCTTCAAGATTCCACTGGCCGAGCGCGCGATCGTGCGCGCGCTGGAAATGGCGGCCGCCGGCATACTGACCAACACCGGTCAGGACGCATACCGCGAGGAGACGCTGGCATGACCAAGACCGTGCTCGAACCGATCGACGAAAATCAGCAGCCGGTGGCGTTGCCCGGCTCCGGCCAATCGGGGATCGGCACGCCGACGCCCCGCATCGACGGCGTCGCCAAGGTCACCGGCCACGCTCGCTATGCGGCCGAGCATCCCGCGCCGGATCTGGCCTATGGCGTGGTGGTCAACAGCACCGTTGCGCGCGGCCGCATCGTGTCGATCGACGCAAGCCAGGCGCTGGCAGTGCCCGGGGTGATCGACGTGATCACGCACCAGAACCGTCCCAAGGTCCGTTCGCTGCGGCTGTTCTACAAGGACATGACGGCGCCGGCCGGCTCGCCGTTCCGGCCGTTGTACGACGACGAGATCCACTACAGCGGCCAGCCGGTCGCGCTGGTGGTGGCGGAGACCTTCGAGCTGGCGCGCTACGCCGCGATGCTGGTCCAGGTCCAGTACGAGGCCACACCGCACGAAACGAACCTGCTGGCCAACTTGCAGCACAACCACGAGCCGTCCTCGCTGAAGGCCGGCTATTCGCCGACGCCGAAGCCAAAGGGCGACGCCGATGCGGCCTTCGAGGCCGCGCCGGTCAAGATCGATGCCGAGTACTACGCCGGCGTCGAGCACCACAATCCGATGGAGATGCATGCCAGCACCGTGATACGCGACAGCCGCGGCCATCTGTTGATCCACGACAAGACCCAGGGCTCGCAGAACTGCCGGTGGATGGTGTCGCGCGTGTTCGGCCTGCCCAAGCGCAAGGTGGTGGTGCGCAACCAGTTCGTCGGCGGGGCTTTCGGCTCGGGGCTGCGGCCCCAGTACCCGCTGCTGATGGCGGTCATGGGCGCGCTGAAGCTGCAGCGCTCGGTGCGCGTGGTGCTGACCCGCCAGCAGATGTTCACCTTCGGCCATCGTCCGGAAACGTGGCAACGCGTACGGCTCGCCGCGGACACCGAGGGCCGGCTGAAAGCCGTGATCCACGAGGTCGCCGCGGAGACGTCGCGGCATGAGGACTACGTCGAAGTCGTCGCGAACTGGTCCGGACAGCTCTACGCCAGCGAAAACGTCCGCCTCGAATACCGGCTGGTGGATCTCGATCACTACACGCCGATGGACATGCGCGCACCGGGCGCCGCCCACGGCGTGCATGCGCTGGAAGTGGCGATGGACGAGCTGTCGTACGCGGCCGGCATCGACCCGCTGGCGCTGCGGCTGGCGAACTACGCCGAGCGCGACGGCAACAAGGGCCTGCCCTTCTCGACCAAGTCGTTGCGCCAATGCTATGACGAGGGTGCCCGGCGCTTCGGCTGGAACGAGCGCCCGCTGCAGCCGCGCTCGATGCGGGACGGCCACGAGTTGATCGGCTGGGGCATGGCCACGGGCACGTGGGACGCGATGCAGATGGCCGCACGCGCCAGCGCGACGCTTCATGCCGACGGCCTGCTGGAGGTCGCCAGCGCGGCCAGCGACATCGGCACCGGCACCTATACCGTGATGACGCAGATCGCGGCCTCCGCGATGGGCCTGCCGCTGGAACGGGTGGTGTTCCGCCTCGGCGATTCCGAATTGCCGTTCGCGCCGATCGAGGGCGGCTCCTCGCATGTGGCGACCGTCGGCTCCGCCGTCGATGGGGCCTGCGAACGCCTGCAACGCCAGCTGTGGCGCCTGGCCCGAGGGCTGCGCGACAGCCGCTTCCAGGGCTGCGGCTTCGAACAGGTGGCATTCCGTGACGGCATGATCTGCCTGCGCGCCGATCCCGCCGTCGCGATGCCGCTGACCGATGTGCTGTCGGCCCACGGCAAGGACAAGTTGGGCGTGCGCTATCTGCTGGTCCCCAATCTCGCGGAACAGAAGAAGACGGTGCGCGCGGTCCATTCCGCGGTGTTCTGCGAGGTACGCGTCGACGAGGCACTGGGGCTGGTGCGCGTGATGCGCGTGGTCAGCGCGGTGGCCGCCGGCCGCATCGTCAATCCGCTGACCGCCCGCAGCCAGGTGATCGGCGGCGTGGTCTGGGGCATCAGCCAGGCGCTGCACGAGGAAACCCATGCCGACCACGCGCTGGGCCGCTTCATGAACCACGACATCGCCGAGTACCACGTCGCGGCCAACGCCGACATTCGCGATATCGACGTGGTCTTCATCGAGGAGGACGACCGCATCGTCAGCCGCATCGGCGCCAAGGGCGTCGGCGAGATCGGCATCGTCGGCGTCGCGGCCGCGATCAGCAACGCGATCTTCCATGCGACCGGCAGGCGCCTCCGGACGACGCCGATGACGCCGGACAAGGTGATGGCGCGGTAGGTCGGCCCCCGGCACAGCCCGTTCGTTGCGCATATGCGCTCGCCGCATATGCGCATGCCAATTTGCAGCTTCGCTCCCGTCTCGCCCGTCCCTACAATGGGCCGGCATGTTCCCCGGCGCAGCCGCGCCGCCGCAGAACAACACGCAGAACAGAATCGAGAACCAACGGGAGAATTCGATGCGAGTCGCAAGCCGAGTCCGGATACTGGCCACCCTGTTGCTGGCCTTCGGCGCCATGCAGTCCGTCTGCGCGGCGGACCCTGACAAGAAGGAAATCCGCTTCGGCGCGACCGCCGGCCCCTATGCCGACCAGATCCGCTACGGCATCAAGCCGATTCTCGAAGGGCGCGGCTACAAGGTGACCATTGTCGAATTCAGTGACTACGTCCAGCCAAACCTGGCACTGGCGGACGGCGCGCTCGACGCCAATGCCTTCCAGCATTCGGTCTATCTGAAGACCTTCTCCGCCGACCGCAAGTTGCAGCTGTCCGAGGTGATCCACGTGCCAACGGCACCGATCGGCATCTACAGCCGCAAGCACAAGGCGTTGAGCGACGTGAAGCCGGGGGCGACGGTCTCGCTGCCGAACGATCCGACCAATCTCGCACGCGCGATCGCGATCCTGCAACAGATCGGCTGGGTCACGGTCAAGCCCGGCACGGACGCGGTGCGTGCATCAGAGCGGGACATCGCCGGCAATCCGCACAAGCTCAAGCTGGTGCAGCTGGAAGCGGCGCAACTGCCCCGCTCGCTCGATGACGTCGACTATGCCTTCGTCAACGGCAATTTCGCACTGGCCTCCGGGCTAAAATTGACGTCGGCGCTGGCGTTGGAAAAGATCCCCGACTACTACATGAATCTGGTGGCCGTCAAAACGAGCGATCTGAACAAGCCCTTCGTTGCCGATATCCGCGATGCCTACCGCTCTGCCTCGTTCAAGGCCGTGACGCAGCAGCGCTTTGCCGGCTTCGTGCTGCCGGCATACCAGAAGTAGCGCACCGTCGCGGCCGCGTCGGGCTCGCGGGACAGCGCGCCGTCAGCAGCGGCCGAACCGCGACGGCCGTCAGCACCAGCGAGATCATTGCCAGCGCGACCACCGTATTGGCTGACACCGGCTGCCGATAGACGAACGTCGCCACGACGAACTGCGTGGTCGGCAGGCTGAACTGCAGCGGGCCGCTGATCGACAGTGTGCAATCCGGGGCGGTTTCAGGGCTTGAGGGCCGGATGCTTGAGCGCGTGCGCCGTCTCGACCAGATGGAAGCGGAAGTTGCGCTCGTCGGGGTCGAGGCCCAGCTCGCCATGGCGGTAGGCGATGGCGAGCGCCTGGATCGATTCCGGGTGATCGCGCTCCGCGGCAGCTTCGTACCAGGCCACAGCCTTGTCGTCGTCGCGCGCGACCCCGCTGCCCTCGCGATAGGCATTGGCCAGCATGAACATCGCCTGCGCCACCCCGCCTTCGGCCGCCACCGTGAACCAGCGCGCCGCTTCGGCGGGGTTCGGCTGCGCGCCGTAACCGCCGCGATGGAGCAGGCCCAGGTAGTAGGCCGCGCCGACATGGCCCGCCTCTGCCGCGGCGCGCAGATGCCGCCAGGCCGCCTGATGGTCGGGCTTGCCGTTTACCGCCGCGCCGCCGTCGCCGCCAGCACCGCCAAGGAACGCGGCCTTGCCGAGCACGAAATTGGCACGCGCGTCGCCCGTCGCCGCCGCGCGCTGCAGCCACCGGCGTGCCTGTTCTCGCTCCGAGGCATTTGGCCGCGACAGCAGCGTTTCGCCCAGCGCGGTCTGCGCGGCCACCTCGCCGCGCTCGGCCGCGGCACGCAGCGAGGCCAACGCGTCGGGATCGGCGGCCGCCGTGGCCAGGGTCTGCCATTGCGTGAGCTGCATCCGCCGGGCATCGTCATGTTGCGCGGCATGATGGCGCCAGACCGCTGCGCCGGCGACGCAGGCGCCCGCCAGCAATACCGCGGCCGTGGCGATGACGGGCAACGGATTCAGGCGGCGCCACGCGAGCGGCTTGCCGCCGCCCCGCCACTCAGCTGTTGAGGTCGATCGCATATTTCGCCAGATTCTTGCCGGAGCCGTCGTCGGCGCTCTCCAGCGTGATATTGGTCAGACCGGCGGCCTGCGCCTGCGGCAGCTGCCCCGGCGCGGAACTGAACACCACCTTGCCCGCGGTCGCGACCTTGGTGAAACGCCAGCTGCGTGCCGAGCCGTTGGCGGCACGGGTGATGGTGCCGATCTTCTTGATGTAGGCAATCAGCACGTCGCGGTTCGCATCGGGCGAGGCGTAAACGGTCTTGCTGCCGTCCAGCCCCGG
Source organism: Cupriavidus gilardii (assembly GCF_013347325.1). Classification (NCBI taxonomy): domain Bacteria; kingdom Pseudomonadati; phylum Pseudomonadota; class Betaproteobacteria; order Burkholderiales; family Burkholderiaceae; genus Cupriavidus; species Cupriavidus gilardii. Next base: position 1,271,559 of record NZ_CP054624.1, read on the forward strand.
AAAGTTGCCGCCGCCGCTGGCGCGGTAGTTGTTGGTGGCGACGATGAACTGCTGGCTGGCGGTCACGGGTGCGCCGAGATAGCTGAGGTTCTTGATGCGGCTGCCGACCGGCTGGGTCACGTCGATCTCGTAGCTCAGGTCCGCGCTGGTGAACATGTCGAAGTTGTAGCCCGGGAAGCTGCTGATCAGCTGCTGCTCGGTGCTCGCCGTGGTGCTGATCTGGTTGAAGCGGCGCGCCGCGGTCTCGAGCCAGGCCTTCATCTCGTCGCCATTGACCTTCACCGCGTAGACCGTATTCGGATACAGGTAGAGATCGGCGGCGTTGTTGATGGCCAGGTTGCCGGCCTGCACGTCCGTGTAGTCGCTGCCGCCGCCGAAACCGCTCTTGAACGGCGCCGACACCGACAGCACCGGCAGCGACGCCAGGTCCGGCAGGTTGGCGGCGATGTAGTCCTTGACGTAGGCCGCCTGGGCCTGATTGACGATCTGGATCGCCCCTGGATCGCCGACGTCCGCGAAGTAGCTGTTCATCCGGTAGTCGGTGGTGCCGATCGGCGTCTTCACGTAGGCGATGGTGGCCTGGTGCTCTGCCTCGATGGCAGCGGCGACCTCCGGGTCGGCCTCGACATAGGTCTTGTCGGCCTTCTGGATCGAGCGCGCCTGCACCGTGGTCGCATTCTTGTCGACCGTCCAGCGCGTGCCGTCATGGGCGAGTTCGAGCTTGATCACGCCCAGGTGCTTGCCCCAGTAGTTCGCCATTACCGTCGGCACGCCGTTGACCAGCCCCCTGGCCTTGTCGACGCCGGGCAGGTTGAACTGCGCCACGGTGCTGTTGGCGTCGGGGAAGATCTGGTGCGAATGCCCGATCAGCATCGCATCGACGCCGGGCACCTTCGACAGATGCCAGCTCGCGTTCTCCATGTTCGGCGAATACGTCGACGCATCGAGGCCGCCATGCGAGATCACCACCACCAGGTCGGCGCCCTTCGCCCGCATTTCGGGGATGTACTGCTCGGCGGCTTCCCTGGCGCCGACCGTGTAGACCTTGCCGTCGAGCCAGCGCTTGTCCCAGGTCATGATCGCCGGCGGCGCGAAGCCGATGATGCCGACCTTGACGGGCACCGTCACGGCCTTGCCGTCGGGCGCGGTGGCGCTCAACTGCCGCGTGATGATCGTGTAGGGCTGGAACAGCGGCGCCTTCGACTTGACGCTGTAGACGTTGGCCAGCACCTGCGGAAAGGTCGGACCCGCGCAAGCGGTCTGCGCGGCCGGCTCGGGCAGCCCGTCGACGTTGAAGCGGTTGCCGGTGACCTGGTTCAGGAACGGCAGGCCGTAGTTGAACTCGTGATTGCCGATACCGCCGCCATCGAACCTGGCCGCGTTCATCACCTTGTACATCGCCAGCGTATCGCCGCACGACAGCGGGCTGACCTGCGCCTGGTAATCGGCCAGTGCGGTGCCCTGGATCGTGTCGCCGTTGTCCAGCAGCATCGTATTGGGGAATTCGGCGCGCGCCTGCTTGATCAGCGTCGATACGCGCTCGAAGCCCATGGTCTGGTCTTCGGCCAGCTTGAAATAGTCATAGCTGCGCACGTTGCTGTGCAGATCGGTGGTCTCCAGCAAGGCCAGCGTGGCCCGGGTGCCCGGCGCGACCGCGGCCGGCGGCGGCGTGCCCGGACCGGGATTGCCCGCGCCATCGTCATCGGAACCGCAGGCAGCCAGCACGGTAACGGTCGCCAGGGCCGCCAGCCTGGCCAATGTGGATCGGAGTGGGGACACGGGTCTGCTCCTTCGCTGGGTGAGAAGCCGAAGATTGTCGCGGCCAACTATGGCGGCGGCATGGCAGAAATGTGGCAGCCGGCGGACGGTGCGCGATCCGGCTCCCTGCCCTGCCTCGTCCGCGCGCCACACGCCTCGCGCCCCAGACCCATCGCGCCTTGACAGATTTCGTTTAACTCTGTTATTAATAATGATTACTATTTGCATCATTCTGTTTTCGTCACCTTTCCTTGCCATTCCGCCTTCCGCTCTGCCGTGTCCGCCTCCGCCCCGCCGGAGCGGCGGTCGAGCGGAATCTCCTGCTGCAACATGCCTACGCCGGTCTGCCTGCCACCCACGAGCATCGAGTCGCTGTATTGCGACCACCATCTATGGCTCAAGGGCTGGCTGCACCGGCGCCTGGGCAGCGCCGAGCAGGCCGGCGACCTGGCGCACGACACCTTCGTGCGGCTGCTGAACAGCGATCGGGTACCGAGCCGGCTCGACGAGCCCCGCGCCTACCTGACCACGGTCGCGCAGCGCCTGGTGTCCAACCACTGGCGCCGCGAAAAACTCGAACGCGCCTATCTCGAGGCCCTGGCGCAGGCGCCAAGCCGCGTCGAACTGTCGCCGGAGGAACGAGCGATCCTGCTCGAGACCTTGCTCGAGCTCGATTGCCTGCTCGACGGCTTGCCGACGATCGTCAAGGAGGCCTTCCTGCTGTCCCAGCTCGACGGGCAGACGCACGCCCAGGTCGCGCAGGCGCTGGGCATCTCGGTCCCGACGGTCAAGCGCTATGTCGTCAAGGCGCTGCAGCGATGCTTCTTCGCGGACCTGTCGTTCGTCGGATAACGACCGCATCAACCCGGATATCGCCGCCTTGGCTTCGACCTGGTACCAGACCACCGCCGACGCCGCCAACGTTCCGGCCGACGTGGCCGAGCGCGCGCTGGAATGGCTGCTCGAACTGCAGGGCGAGGACGTGGCGCCCGAGGTCGTCGAGGCATGGCAGCGCTGGCGCGCCGCGCATCCCGATCACGAGCGGGCCTGGCAGCGGATCGAGTCGGTCAAGGACCGGCTGCGGCCGCTATCCTCGCCGGTGACCGCCGATATCGCGCGGGCCGCGCTCGCCCCGCCGCGTTCGCCAAAGCGCCGGCGCGCGGTCAAGGTGCTGGCGGTCTCGCTGTTCGCTGGGGGCCTCGCCTGGAGCGCGCGCGACCATACGCCGTGGCGCCAATGGGCGGCGGACCATCGCACCGCGGTCGGCGAGCGCCGTTCGCTGGTGCTGGCGGACGGCACGCAGCTGTGGTTGAACACCGCCAGCGCGATCAACATCGAGTTCGACGCCGCGCAGCGGCGCGTCAGGCTGCTGGCCGGCGAAATCCTGATCGCCACCGCGAAGGACGATGCATCGCCATCCCGGCCCTTCCTCGTCGAAACGGCGCAGGGCACGGCGCAGGCGCTCGGCACGCGCTACGTCGTGCGCCAGCGCGGCGACGATACCGACGTCAGCGTGTTCGAGGGCAAGGTCGAAATCCGCCCCAATGGCAAAGGCAACGATGGCCGCTCGATCGTGCTGCCGGCCGGCTATCGCGCCAGCTATACGGCGGACAGCATCACGTCCCCTGGCCCGGCCGAAAGCGACGGCGCGACCTGGGCCGAAGGCTTCATCGTCGCCCGCAGCATGCGGCTGGACGATTTCCTTGTGGAACTGGGCCGCTACAGCCACGACGCGTTGTCCTGCGACCCGGCGCTGGCCGGCCTGCGCGTGTCCGGCTCGTTCCCGCTCGACGACATCGGCAAGGTATTGAGCGCGCTGGGCACGACGCTGGAGGTTCGCACCGAAGTGGTGACGAGGCTGTGGGGGCGACGAGAGATCCGGCTGACGCGGGGCCCGGCCGCAAGGGGGTAGTTCACGACGATCCGAAAAAAATTACCGCGAGCTGATCCGTTCTGGATTTTCGCGGGTCATGGGAGGTGAGCACTCCAACTTCTCCTCCTTCAGAAAGGTCAGATCATGGCTTCCCTCCGGGTCCACGTCACGGCGCCGACGCGCCAGCCCACTCACCGATTCCGGCGCAAGTTGCTGGCCCGCGCGGCGCGGCAGATCGCCTGCGGCGCCGCCATGGTCCTGCCGGCGCTGTCCGTGCCGGCCATCGCCCATGCGCAGCCTGCCTCCGCAAGCCGCAGCTATGACATCCCGGCCGGCACGCTCGAATACGCGCTCAGCCGCTTCGGCCGCGAGGCCGGCATCATGCTGTCGTTCAAGCCCGAACTGACCGCCGGCCGCAGCAGCGCCGGCCTGCAGGGCAACTACACGGTGCGCCGCGGCCTGGACACGCTGCTGGCCAACTCCGGGCTGGTGGCCGTCGAGCAGGCGAACGGCACCTACGTCGTCAATGCCGCGCCGCGGTCCGCGGATACCGGCGATGGCGTCGCGATGCTGCCCACAGCGACCGTGGTCGCATCGGCCAGCGACGGCGCGCTGCCGGCGCCCTATGCCGGCGGCCAGGTCGCGCGCGGCGGCAGCCTGGGCGTGCTGGGCACGGCCGACGTGATGGACGTGCCGTTCAGCACCACCAACTACACCGCCGAGATGCTGCAGGACACCCAGGCCCGCACGCTGGCCGACGTGGTCGTCGGCGAGGCTTCGGTACGCACGCTGACATCGAGCGGCGGCTTCGGCGAGGACTTCCAGATCCGCGGCTATACCGTGTCAAGCGGCGACGTCGGCTTGAACGGCCTGTACGGCATGGCCTCCGCGAGCCGGATGCCGGCGCTGATGATGGAGCGCGTCGAGGTGCTCAAGGGCCCGGGCACGCTGATGTACGGCATCGGCCCGAACGGCAGCATCGGCGGCGCGATCAATGTAGTCACCAAGCGTGCCGGCGACGAGCCCCTGACCCGCCTGACCGGCACCTTCCAGAGCAAGTCGCAGCTCGGCGTGCAGGCGGACATCGGCCGCCGCTTCGGCGACAACAAGGAATGGGGCGTGCGCTTCAATGGCGGCTACCAGAACGGCAAGACGACGCTGGACGATGGCCGCGCCGAACAGACGGTCGGCGCGATCGGGCTCGACTATCGCGGCCGCAAGCTGCGCTGGTCGCTCGATGCCTACAGCCAGCACGAGGGCATCGACAATTTCCGGCCGCAGATCGGCTTCCTGGCCGGCGTCACGTCGATTCCCGAGGCGCCGTCCGGTCACCGGAATTTCTACCCCGGCACCAAGCTGAACCTGCACGACACGGCCGTGATGAGCCGGGTCGAATACGACCTCGCGCCTAACCTGATGGTATGGGGCGCGGCCGGCTATCACGAGGGATCGACGTATCAGGACTTCCCGTCGGGACGAGTCGATGCCCTGGGCAATTTCACCGTCAACAACGCCTGGTACGACGCGTACAGCAAGACGCGCACGGCCGAGGTCGGCGCGCGCGCAAGCTTTGCAACCTGGAACGTCGGCCATACCGTGACGTTCAGCGCGACGCGGCTCGATCAGGAGGCCGGCAACTTCTATCGGGCGAATCCGCTCAGCGACGGCGTGCCGTCCAGCATCTACCACCCCGTGCCGATTCCGCCGGTGCGCGGCACCCGTGACGAACCGCAGCGCGCCTCCGAAACCGAACTGACCAGCTTCTCGCTGACCGATACGCTGTCCTTCGCCGACGATCGCGTGCTGATCACCGGCGGCCTGCGCCACCAGCGCGTGGCGCTGGAAAATTTCACGGCTGGCGTGCAGTCCGGCAAGTACGACGACAGCGCGGTCTCGCCGCTCGCCGGCATCGTGATCAAGCCGCTCTCCAATGTGTCGGTCTACGGCAACTACACCGCGGGTCTGACGCGCGGCGGCGTCGCACCGGCCGGCACCGAGAACGCGGGCGAGGTCTTCGCGCCGTACAAGTCCAGGCAGTACGAGGCAGGGGTCAAGGTCGACTGGAGCCGCCGCGTCACCACCACCGTCTCGGTGTTCCAGATCGAACGCCCCAGCGCCGTCACCGACCCCGCCACCAACATCTACAGCTTCGACGGCGAGCAGCGCAACCGCGGCCTGGAACTGTCGGCCTACGGCGAGGTGATGCGCGGCCTGCGGCTGATGGCCAGCGCGACGTTCTTTGATGCCAAGCTGACCCGTACCGCCGGCGGCGTCAACGACGGCAAGGACGCCAACAACGTGCCCAAGCGCACCTTCAACCTGGGCGTCGACTGGGATACGCCGTGGGTGCAGGGCCTGAGCCTGTCCGGCCGCGTGCTCCATACCTCGTCGATGTACTTCAACGCGGCCAATACGCTGAGCCTGCCCAGCTATACCCGCTACGATATCGGCGCCCGCTACCGGACCCGGATCGGCAGCACGCCGGTCGTGCTGCGCGCCAATGTGCTGAACCTGTTCAACGACAACTACTGGCTGGCCAGCGGGACCTATGTCACCGCGGCCGCACCGCGCACGCTGATGCTGTCGGCGCAATTCGACTTCTAACGGCTATCCAAGAGCTATTCCATGAAACCTTCCACCACGCTCGCCGTCGCGCTGATGGCCTTCGCCACCGCGGCGCATTCTCACCAGATCTGGATCGAGCAGGCGCCGGGCCAGAACGCCAGCGTGCGCTTCGGCGAATTCGCCGAGAACCTGCGCGAGGTCTCGCCCGGCACGCTCGACAAGCTTGGCGTGCCGAGCGCCGCGCTGCTGTCCTCCAGGGAAGAGCGGGCCGCCGACGGCGTCAAGACCGGCGACGGCTATGCCCTGCCCTTCCGGGCCAAGGCCGGCGACGCGATCGTCGCCCAGGCGCCCCACTACCCGCTGTACCCGTTCAAGCGCGGCGATCAGCAGCTGACCGGCTGGTATTTCCCCGCCGCGCGGCTGGTGACCGAGCTGGCGCCGCAGGCGCCGAAGCTGGTGCTGGACGTGGTGCCGGCCGGCAAGGCCGGCGAGCTGCAGGTCTTCTTCCGCGGCAAGCCGCTGCCCAAGGCCAAGGTCGCGCTGGTCACGCAGTCCGGCTGGACCAAGGAGAAGCAGACCGACGAGCAGGGCAAGGTCGCCTTCGACATGCCGTGGCAAGGCGTCTACGTCGCCGAGGTCAGCCACCAGGACGAAACCCCGGGCGAGCGCCAGGGCCAGAGCGGGCCCGAGCGATACCATCGCGTCGACTATGTCAGCACGCTGACCTACGTCAAACCCGACGGCCTGCCCGCCGTGCCGGCCATTCCCGCACCGACCAAGAAGGCCAGCCACTAAATGCCAGCCGCCGTGCCCCGAGCCCTGAAGATCGGCTCGCTCGTTTCGCGCATCGTCGCCGCCGTGCTGGGCGGCTATGCGCTGGCGGCGCTGGCCAGCGTCGCCGCGCTGGCGCTGCCGATCAGCAAGCCGCAGGCCGTGCTGACCGGCATGCTCGCCAGTTTCGCCATCTATGCGGGCGCCGTGATCTGGGTCTTCGCGGTACGCAGCGCACGGCGTGCGTGGGCCGGGCTGCTGGTTGCGGCCGCCCCGTTGCTGCTGGCCGCCTGGTATGCCGGCGCCGTAGGGAGTGCATCGTGAAGTCCAACGCGAAGACCTGCAACACCAACGACAGCGACAACGACAGCGCCATCGCCGCCAAGGGCCGCGGCATCCGCCAGACCATGTCCGACCTGCATACCTGGGCCGGACTGCTGGTCGGTTGGATTCTGTACGCGATGTTCCTGACCGGCACCGTCAGCTATTTCAAGGACGAGATCTCGCAGTGGATGCGGCCGGAACTGGCCCATCAGCGCGAGGTGCCCGATCCCGCGGTGGTGGCCCAGCGCGTGGCCACTACGCTGGGGACCGTGGCCGCCGGCAGCCCGCTGTGGGGCATGGAAATGCCGACGGACCGGCACAACGTCGTCAGCGCGTTCTGGCGCACGCCGGGCGCGCCGGCCGGCAAGCGCGCCTTCGACAGCGGCACCTTCGATCCCGCCACGGGCGAGAAGGTCGCGGCGCGCGATACCAACGGCGGCGAGTTCTTCTATCGCTTCCACTTCCAGTTCCACTACATGCCGGTGCTGTGGGGACGCTGGCTCGCCGGCTTCTGCGCGATGTTCATGCTGGTGGCCATCGTCAGCGGCGTGATCACCCACAAGAAGATCTTCGTCGACTTCTTCACCTTCCGCTGGGGCAAGGGCCAGCGCTCCTGGCTCGATGCGCATAACGCACTGTCGGTGTTCGGCCTGCCCTTCCACCTGATGATCACCTATACCGGCCTCGTGACGCTGATGGCGATGTATATGCCATGGGGCCAGCAGGCGGCATTCAAGACGCCAGGCGAGCGGCAGCAGCTGACCGCGCAAATGAATGCCTCCCCGCCGCCCGTCAAGCCCAGCGGCGTGCCGGCCCAGCTCGCCCCGATCGACGACATGGTGCGCCAGGCGCAGGCGCGCTGGGGCCAACACAACATCAGCCGCGTGACGATCGCCCATGCCGGCGATGCGTCGGCCCGCGTCACCGTGTTGCGCGGCGAGGCCGCGCGCGTGTCGATGAGCCCGCAGTACCTGGTGTTCAACGGCACCACCGGCAAGCTGCTCGAGGCGCGCGACCGCGTCGGCCCGGCGGCCGAGGTGCGCGGCGTCATGTATGCGCTGCATCTGGGGCGATTCAGCGATCTGCAATTGCGCTGGCTGTACTTCATTGTCAGCCTGGCCGGCACGGCGATGGTCGGCACCGGTCTGGTGATGTGGACCGTCAAGCGTCGCCAGAAGCTGCCGAATCCCGAGCGGCCGTATTTCGGCTTCTGGCTGGTCGAGCGGCTCAATATCGCGGCGATCGCCGGCCTGTCGATCGCGATGACGGCGATGCTGTGGGGCAATCGCCTGCTGCCCGCGGAACTGGCCGCCCGCGCCGCATGGGAGATCCACCTGTTCTTCATCGCGTGGGCGGCGACGCTGCTGTACGCGCTGCTGCGTCCGGCAAGGAAGGCCTGGATCGAACTGCTGTGGCTGGGCGCCCTGCTGCTCGCGCTGCTGCCCGTGCTCAACGCGCTGACCACTGACCGGGGGCTGTGGCGCAGCCTGGCCGACGGCGACTGGGTATTTGCCGGCTTCGATCTGATGATCTGGGCCTTCGCCGCGCTGCACGCGATGCTGGCGGTGCGCACCGCGCGCCATCGGCCGAAGAGCAGGCCCGCCCCAAGGACGCGCGCGAGGTCCGTCACCACCACGGCCACCGCCACGCTGTCGGAGGACGGAGCATGATGGACCTGCTTGCCTTCTTGTCATGCATCGTTGCCTTCGGCGCGCTGGCGCTGGCGATGGAGCGCCATCAGCAAGCGATCTTTGCCGCTTTGCTGCCACCCTCGCGCACTCGGCTGCTGCGCGCGGCCGGCTGGCTGGGACTGCTGCTCGCGTTGTGGTTGCTGGTTGCGCACCGCGGCTGGGCGCTCGGCCTGGTCCACTACAGCGGGCAGACCAGCGTTGCCGCGGGACTCGTCCATGGCGTGTTGATCTGGCGGGAGCGGCGGCAAGCGGCTCGCCGGTAACGAGGTCTCGATCGCTGCGGCGTAAAAACCGCCGCGCCCTCGCACTGTTTCAGCGTTGATACGAATAAAACCGCGCGAGAACCAGACCTGCACAGAATTCATTTGCGTCCATCGTTGCTGTCGCCTCAGATAAGACGTCCCTGTCCTTCCATCGTGTGAGGCATCGGGGGTGCCGCGCGGCAACACGCGGCATTGCCCCACCCGGATCGCACGGACCGCCTGCTCGCCCGGCCTGATCGGGCGGTCCTCGATTGACGCAGTCCGCCAGGGCACGACGCATGGCCAGCAGCGAAGTCATCCGATACGCGGTGGAATTGGGGGACAGCCTGCGGCGCACGCTCGGCCCGGCGGCTCCCTCCGCGGATCTCGATGCGCTGCAGGCCGCCGCGCAGCAATTGGACGCCTTCGCACAGCAGGCCCCGTCCGCCAGCGACTGGACCGCGGCGGTCGATGCGTGGACCGCCGCCCGCAACAGGCTTGCGGCCCATCTGAACCGGTATCTGCTCGAAGGCTTGCCGGATATCCCGGGCCTGCAGGACCTGGTGCGCGCGCTGAACTGGGACAGCCCCCATGGCCTCAATGGCGAACTGCCGCTTGGCCCGCTGAAGCTGGCGCTGTCCTCGTCCGCGCTGGTACTGCAGCCCAGGCTGCCGGACGGCACCACGTTGCCCCCGTTCTCCGCCGGCCCCCGGCAACCGTCCGGCATTGCCGTCTCGTTGCCCTCGCCGTTCGGCGGCGGCCTGCCGGGCGGCGGCGCGATCGTGCGCTTGCCTTCGGGGACCGGCTTTGGCGGCGCGCTCAACGTGCCGCTGGGCGCGGTATCGGTCAGCGCGTCGGCCGTGCTAGAGCGCCTGCCCGACGGCGTGCCATCGTTTCTGGCGCTGATGGGCGTGTCGTTCGTGCCGCCGATCCAGCTGTCGTTCGGCTTCTCGCTGGACCGCGTCGGCGGCCTGGTCGGCGTGCACCGTCGCGCCGATACCGATGCGCTGGCGGTGGCCGTGCGGTCCGGCGCGGCGGCTGATACGCTGCTGGCCACGCGCCCGCCGGCGAACCCGAGCCTTGCGATCGAGGCGCTGCAACGCTTCTTTCCCGCGTTCCGCGGCAGCCATCTGGTCGCGCCGACCCTGCGGCTCGCGTGGCTGTCCGCGGGCGCGGGCAGCTTCCTGTCGCTCGATCTCGGCCTGGTGGCCGAGGTCCCGAGCGGCAAGGTCGTGCTGCTCGGCGTCGCGCGTGCAGGCATTCCCGGCGTGCCTGGCTTGGTGCAGTTGCGGCTGGACCTGCTGGGCATCGTCGATCCGGCGCAGGCGCTGATATCGCTCGACGCCAGCCTGGTCGACAGCCACGTGCTCGGCGTCTTCTCGGTGTACGGCGATGCCGCGATGCGGCTGCACTGGGGCAGCCAGGCGTATGCGGTGGTGTCGATCGGCGGCTTCTATCCGGGCTTCAACCCGGAGCCGGCGCAGTTGCCGGCCTTGCGCCGCGTCGGGCTGTCGATGCAAACGCTGGGCGGGCCGCTGTCGATCCGCGCCGAAGGCTATCTGGCATTCACGACCAACACGATCCAGCTGGGCGGGCGGTTCGATATCACGTTCTCGATGGGGCTGACCGCGCATGGCTTCCTGCAGATCGACGCGCTGGTGCAGTTCCGCCCGTTCGCTTTCGTGGCCAATGCGTCCGCGGGATTCGAGGTGCGCGCCGGGGGCTTCAGCTTCGGCGGCGTGCGGCTCGACGGCACCGTGTCCGGTCCCGGACCGCTGGTGATCCGCGGCCGGCTGACCATCGAGACCTTCCTGTTCGACGTCTCCTGGGACGAGACCTTCTCGCTGGGCAGCGGCCCGGCCGACATGGCCGCGAGCCCAGGCGAGCTGCTGACGATCCTGCAGCAGGAGATCGTCCGTGCCGGCAATGTGCGGGCCGCGTCGATCGACGATCCGGCGGTGGTGCTGGCCCCTCGCCCCACGCGCCCGGGCATCGCCGCGGTGCCGCCGACCGGCGCGCTGCAATGGTCGCAACGGCGCGCGCCGCTGGGCTTGCCGATCGACCGCGTGGACGGCCTGCCGCTGCCCGCACGCGGGGGCGCGCGTGTGTTGACGCCTGGCGAGCCGGTCCTCGAACGCTTCGCGCCGGGCCACTACTGCAACCTGAACGAAGCCGAGCAGCTGAACCGTCCGCCGTTCGACGTACTCGATGCCGGCGTGGTGTTGAGCGGAGGCCCGCCCCACGACAGCGCGGCGCAGAACGACGACCGGAAAGTCGACCTGGTCGTGATCCTGCCCGGGCTCGAGTACAAGAAGATCGCCCAGCGCACCGACCTCAGGGCGATCGCGCATCTTGTCGCGGCCAGCCATCGTCCCCCCGCGCTCGGCAACACGGCGCAGCTGATCCACGCGGCCCGCGAAGTGTGGACCACGGTGCCGCCGACGGAATTCGCGAGCTACACCAGCGCCACTGCCGCGCATGCCTTTGCCCGCCACAACAGTACCGGCGGCGCGGTGCCGATCGCCGACCTGCTGTCGCCGGTCAACCTGTCCGGAGTCTGAGCATGGCAAAGTTCCTTTCCTGGCGGGTCACCGCGCTGCGCCACGGCGCCAACGGCAATGTGGTCGCGGGACGCCTGCAGGCCGGCGCCACGCTCACGCTCGAAGAGATCGTCACCGGCGGTACGCCTCGCTCGATCACGGCGCCCGCCCCCTACGAGCTGTTCGGCCCCGGCGACGTGCAACGGCTGACGCCCGGGACAATCACCCGGCGCTATCCGCCGCCCGGCGCGTCCGATGCGGAGAACACCAAGCGCGCGCTGGTCGAGTTCAGTCACCCGGATACGCTGGACCTGCCGTGGCGGTATTCGCCTGATCCTGCGCTGCCCGGCGCGATCCGGCCATGGCTGGTGCTGGTGGTGGGGCTGCCTGCCGACGTCGTGCCCGGCGGCGATGGCCGCGTTACGCTGTCCGCGCAGGCACAAGCCGGCCATCCGCTCGGCGACTCGCACCAGTGGGCCCATGTGCATGAAGTCGACGGCGACTGGTACAGCCGCATCCTGAGTCCGGTGAAACTGGAGCCCCAACGCGCCTATGTGGCCTGCCTGGTGCCCGCCTACGTGGTCGAGCCCGACGGCACGCTGCGCGATGCGTGGCCCGTCGCCGCCGGGCAGCCGGTGCGCGTGACGTGCTACGACAGCTGGGGCTTCCGTACCGGCGAAGGCGGCGATTTCCGGGACATCGCCAAGCGGCTGCGCACGCCGGTCGACGGCGAGCTGAAGGAGGACTTCGGCCGCGCGAAGCTGCGATACCAGCGGCGAGGCTCCGCCGCCGCCGGCGAGCCCACGACGGTCGCGCTGCCGATGGGCGGTGCGCTGCAACGGGTCAGCATGGTCGGCGCACCAGGCGATCCCCTCGCGCCCTGGCTCGCCGCGGAAACCGCCGCGCTGACCGCAATGCCGCCGGTGCCGCCGGGCCGCTGGCTGCTGACCGCGCCGCGCTACCACGCGCCGTTCACGATGCCGGGCACCAGCCCCGCGGCCGGATGGAGCGCGCAGCTCCATACCGATCCGCGCCATCGCGGCGCGGCCGGTCTCGGCGCATGGGCCGCCATTGCGTGGCAGGACCGCATCGCCAAGGCCGCCGCCACGCGTGCGGGCGATCTGGCGATCGCACGCGAGCGCATCGGCAACGTCGCGCTCGGCGTCGAGGTGTCGCGCTCGCTGTGGTTCCGCCATATGCCGCCGGACCCCGTCGACAAGCTCGCAGTGCTCGGCGCCATGCTGGGCCGCATGCCGGTCAGCGCGCAGCAGACAGTGTCGTCGGCGTTGACCGGACGCACGCCCGGCATGGTGCCGGCGATCTGGTCGTCGGCCGCGCGGCGCGCGCTGCGTCCGGGCCCCGCGCGCTCGGTGCTGACGCGCGATGGCGTGATTGCCCATCGCGTGCTGCTCGAGGCGGCCGCCGCCTGCCCGGCGCCGCCCGACGATCCCGATGCGATCTGGCACCGGCCGCGCGGTGACGCCGCCCCCTTGCTGAAGGACGCGGTGCGGCGCGCGTTCGACGACGAGCGCCAGGCCGATGACATGTTCCGGATGCTGATGGACAGCGAAACCACGACGGACCTGAACCGTCTGGCCGCCGCGCTCGATGCGCTGACGCGCGATGCCGACGGCCGCGTCGACCCGGATAAGGTCATTCGTGCCGTGCGGGAACCCGGACAGCGGATCGACGAGCCGGCCACCGCCCAATGGGTCGACACGCTCGCGGGGAGCCGCCCGCGTTGCCGGCCGGTGGACCTGGACACGCTGGGCCAACGCGTTGCGGACGCCGTCAATCCGTTCGCCGCGCGTCCGCCGGCGGTCGATCGCGTGCTGGCCACCCTTGTCGGCATCGACGACATCGGCCCCGTCGAAATCGAACCCGAGCTGGACCTGCCGCTGTGGCAGTTCCTCAACGAGGCCGCGCCCGACTGGATGCTGCCTGGCATCGGCGACCTGCAGCAGGACCGCGTGGTCGGGCTGGCCACGCACGCCGCCTTCGTCGAAGGCGTGCTGGTCGGCGCCAATCATCAGGCGCTGGGCGAGCTGCGCTGGCGCAATGTCCCGATCGCCCCACGCTGGTCGCCGCTGCGCAAGTTCTGGCAGCGTACCGGCGGCCAGTTCGATATCCATCCGATCCGCCAGTGGCCCGCCGATGCGGCCCTGGGCGCCGCCGCGCTGACGCCGACGCCGCTCGCCAGCGAGGCGGTCGTACTGTTCAAGACTCCGCTGTTTCGGCGCTATCCCGACACGGTGGTCTATCTGTACAAGGCCGAGGCGGATTGGTCCGTGCCGGACCCGGACGAACCACTGGACGAGTCGCGCAAGCAGTATCCGACGTTCCCCGGCAGGATCGGCCGCGACGTCGCGTTCTTCGCGTTCAACGTGGCGCCCGCGGATCTGGCCAACTATTGGGTCGTACTGGAAGAGCCGCCGGCCGGCTACCGCTTCTACAGCCGGCACGACGATCAGGACCGGCCCATTGGCAGCGTCGCCGATGGCGCCGCCTACGCCCTCGAAACCTTCGCCCGGCCGGTTCGCGTGATGATCGGCAAGCTGGAGCTGGCATGAGCGCCGTCGAGGTGCTGGCCCCGCTGCGGATCGAGACGCGCTTCTACGCGCCGGACGGTGCGCGGCCCGGCTGGCTGCTGCGGCTGCGCGTCTGGCCCGACGAATTCTCGATGGCGCGCCGGCCCATCGCCCCGTCGCCGGCCGAGCTCGATCTCTACGACGACGTGCTGCGCCAGTTCCCCGCCGATGCCGGCATGCAATGGCGCATGCTGGCCGCGCGGCTGGGCGTCGAACGGGCGCTATGGCTGCGACGGACCGTTGCCATCGTGGCCGATCCGGTGCCGCGCACCGATCGCGGCATGGCGCAGCCACGCGATCCGTCGGCCTGGCCCGACACGCACCAGCCCTTCGGTCTGCCGCCCGCGATCCACGTCTGGTTCGTTCAAGTGGGCCAAGCCGGCCAGGCAGCAACGCCCACGCTGGCCGGTACGATGCGTCCCAAGCGCGAGCGGATCGCCGAACAACTTGGCCTGACCGCCTTCGAAAATCCTGCCGCCACCGGCGAGCTGCCGCAAACGTGGTGGACCTCGTTCGAGGTCGCCATGGACGTCGAACTGGCGATCGAGATCGGCTTCCCGGCCGGCGCGCAGCCGCCCGCGCTCGACGCCATCGTGGTCGCTGGCATCGGCGACGTCTCGCCGGAACCGCTGATCGCGATGCACGCCGCCAGCGGGCGGCTGTCGGTGCTGCGGCCCGGCACGCCGACCAATACGGTGGACGGCGAGGCCACCGCCGAGGTCGCATCCAATGCCGGCGCCGATCCGGCCGCATGGGAAGGCATCGACGATGCGCCGCCGGCCGCGGACAGCGCCTCGGCCGCCGTGATGCAGGCGCTGGCCGGGCCGGATGCGGTACCGATCAAGCTGCAAGGGGGCGACGTTGCCGCAAGCGGATACGACCCGTTGGTCGTGCATGCGTTATGGCCGGTGCTGTGGGGTCATGCGCTGCGCGATGTCGTCGGCGCCGGCGAACAGGAGGCGCGGCTGGCCGAATGGGCGCAGGCGTGGCTGGCGCCGCAGGGCCCGTATCCGGCGATCCGGGTCGGCTCCCAGCCCTACGGCCTGCTGCCGGCCGCCGTACTCGCCGGCTGGACCGGCCAACACATCACGGCGGGACAGATCCGCGATTGGGCCGGCCCGTGGCGCGATGCCGCCGCCGCCGATGCCGCGGTCTACCCCGGCACCGTGGTGGGCGCCTCCGCGCAGCGGGCGGCCGAACTGCTGGGCGAGGACACGCCCACGCGCCGCTGGGCCGTGCGGCTGGTTTCGCCGCTGCCCGTGGTCAACGCGATCCGGGCGATGCGCGCAATGCCGCCGCTCCAGCCGAGCGCGTGGGAAAACGACACGGCCTCGAGCCTGGCCGGCCGCAAGACGCCGCTATCGCCGCTGGGCGCCTTCTCGGAGCAGGCCCCTGTGCCCGCCAGCACGCCCGAAGCCGACAGCGACGATCCGGAAACGCTGCGCCTGCTGCTGGAGGACGACAGCGAGATCTTCCCGCAGCGCTGGGACCACAAGCTCGGCCTGCTGGGACATCTGATCTTCGAGTCGCTGTGCCTGCTGCGGGCGAGCGTCGGCCAGGCGCGCGAGTCGATCGAAACGGGTCAGTCCGTCGACCCGCACGCGCCCTTGCCGATGCAGGCGAGCGCCGATGCGCTGGTCAGGCTGGTGCGGCGCGGTTATCCGGGCACGCCGTCGCAGTGGCAACTCGACGATCTGTTTGCGTCGCCGGACGCCGGCGCGCAGCGCGTCGCCACGCGTTGCCTGCGCGGCATCGAGGCGTTGGCGGCGCTGGTGCAGGCCTATGCCGATGACCCCGACGGCGTCTTCGGGTGCGTGCTGGCCGCCCTGGACACGGCCAGCCATCGCGTCGATCCGTGGATCACGGGCCTTGCCAGTTCGCGCCTGCGCGAGCTGCAGAACGCACGTGCACCGTGGCGGCTCGGCGTCTACGGCTGGGTCGATGCGCCGGCGCCCTACGATGCGGGCAATCCCGGCCATGGCCTGCCGCCCGGTCCCACCGCCGCCGGCCTGCTGCACGCGCCGTCGCAGACGCAGGCGATGACGGCCGCGCTGCTGCGCGATGCGGCGGTCCGCCATCCCGGCGATGCGCGCTGGCGGATCGCCATCGATTCGGCCAAGGTCCGTGCGGCCATGCGGCTGGCCGAGCGGGTTCGGCTCGGCGTGCATCCCTACGAGGCGCTGGGCCTCGAGGTCGAGCGCATCGTCGGCGACTGGGACACCGTGCGCAAGCTGCGCGAGGACTACCCGATGCGCGACACGCATGCGGGCACGCGATGCTGCGACGGGGCGCGCGTGCTGCGGCTGCTGTTCCGGCATCAGGCGGGCGATCCGCCTCCACCCGCGCTGCCGGCCGGCGTGCGCGAGGCGCTGGCGACCTGCGATGCGGCGCTCGACACCTATGCCGATCTGCTGGTGGCCGACGGCATCCATGCGCTGGTCAGCGGCCATGGCGGCCTGGGCAACGCGGCGATGGAAGCCGCGGCGGGTCTCGGGCCGCCGCCCGAACTGCGCGCGATACGCACGCCGCGGCAGGCCGCCAGCGTGCGCGTATCGGCGTGGGCGGTGCTGCCGCCCGGCGATGCGGCGCAAGCAGGCGGCCAGACAGGCGCGCCGCCGGCCGTGCTCGCCGATCCCGCGTTGGCGAGCCTGCTCGACCGGGAGCTGGGCCCAGCAAGCGGCTGGACCTGGACCGTCGGAGCCGATGCGGTAAGTCTGGCCGACCTCGGCCTGCATGCGATCGAGGCGCTCGCACTGTCGCCGGCGGAACTGGCGCAGCGCCTGCGCGGCCAGCGCGCCCCGTCGCTGCCCCTCGCCTCCGGCACCGGCGCCGGCAAGCTGGCCCGCGCCACGCGGCTGGCCGAGCTGCTTGGCGGCGGCGACAGCGATCCACCGATTCCCGGTGCGATCGATGGCCGCGACGACGATGCTGCGCCCGGCTCGCCCCTGCGTGACGCGATGATGGCCGACCTGGCGGCCCGGCTCGGCGTGCTGCGAAACCGGCTGACCTCGCTGCTGGCTTCGCTCGCCGCGCTGGATCTGAACGACCCCGCCGCGGTGACATGGTCGCTGCAACAATGCCGCGCCTGGGGCGCCGTGCAGGCCGACGACGCCGAGCCGCTGGCCCAGGCGCTCGCCCGCCTGCAGGCACGGCTGACGGCTATGCCGGAAACCGGCGCCGATGGTGCGGGCGGCCTGCGCGGGCTGCGGCAATCGATCCGTGCCCTGGTTGGCCATCCTCGCCTGCCGGTGCTGCCGCTGGTGCCGTCGCTGGCCGTGGGCCCGTTGCGCGCGGCAATGCGCGACGACGAAGGACGCCCGCGCACCGACCGGGATTGGCTCGAGATCGTCGCCGCCGTGCGCCCGCGTCTGGCGAGCCTCGAAGCCTGGCAGCTCGATCCCGCAACGCAGCCCTGGGGCGCCGCCGTACGGACCGCCGATGGCTCGGGCAATCCGTGGAGCCCGGCGGGACCGGTGGTGGTCGCGTATGGACCCGACCCGGCCGCGCTGGCCGGCAGCCTGGCCCGGGTCGCGATCGCCGGGCTGGACGCCTGGCAGGACGCGATCCCTTCGGCCCGGCACACGACCAGCGCGGCCTTCGGCTTCAACGGCCCGAAGTCGCGCGCGCCGCAGGCGGTGCTGCTGGCGGTGCCGCCGGACCCCAGCCAACGGCTGAACGACGCGGAACTGGTGGCGCTGGTGCTGGAGACGCGGCAGCTCGCGCGCGCCCGCGCCTCCCGTCCGCGGCCGGGCAGCCGGATCGCGACACCGGCGGCGCTGTCTTCCTTGCCGGATATGTTCTGGAGCCATTGGACCTGAGGCCGCCCACCCGCCTGCGACGCCCGCCGATGGCCCCACCGATCGAGACCGCCATGTCCCTGCATTTCCGCCTCGAACCGCTGAGCCCGCCGACCGACTTCCATCGCGGCCTGCGAGCGCGCGTTGCCGATCCCGTCTGGTTCCTGACGCGGCAATGGCAGCTCGGCGAACTGCAGGGCGAAGACGTGTCGAGCCCGGTCTCGGTGGCGGTCAGCGTCACGCATGAGCCGTTGCGCTATGCGCCGCGCCGCCCCGATCTCGATCCGGCGCGCATACCGGCCGAAGCGCTGGTCGAGGCCGAGCCCGGAGACTGGTGGACCATCGGCCGGCGCATCCGCCTGGGGCGTGCCGCCGCGCCGCTGTTGCCTGCGCTGCCGCCGCAGCGCCTGCAGGCCTTGCGCCTCGGTCCGCTGCCCGCGCCCTACGAAGCGCTGTCGGACGAACTGGACGGGCGCGCGATCTTCACCGCGGGACTGCTCGCCGGCCATGCGCTGTGGAACGAGGTGCCATCGCCACCGGCCGACAACTGGTCGTCGCGCCGCCTGACGCACGATGCGCGCTTCAGTGCAGGGACGCGCGCGCTGGAGATTCGCGACCACGATGGCGGCGACGTGGACTGGTACTCCGCCGACGCGGGCGGCACGGTGCTGCGCGCGGACGCCGGCGCGGTCGCGCCGCTGCCTTCATCACGGCAACTGCTGGTCAGCCGGCTGTCCTACCCGGGCGCGCCGCATCCGCGCTGGTGGCAGATCGAAGACCAGGCCGTGGACCTGGGCGCCTTCTCGCCGGACCGCGCGCATCTGGGCACCGCGCTGCTGCTCGATGTGGCGCTGGCCCATGCCGACGACTGGTTCTGGTTCCCGGTGCCCGAGCCACCGCCAGCGACGAACGGCAAACGACCGCCTTCGTCCGGCATGCTGGTGACGCTGCGCGAGACCGTGGTGCACGACAGCTTCGGCGATATCTGGACGCTGGCGCCGCCGCCGGTGGACGGGCAACACGCTTGGTCGCTGTTTCGCACCACCGGCATGGAAGCCGGCGCGTTGCTGATCTGGCCAGTCGCGGTCGCGCCGCATGCGGGCCCGTGGCTGGACGACGTGTCGCTCGGCATCGACGAGGACGCGAACGTGGCATGGGCGGTGGAACTGCGCGCCGATGGCCGCGTGCTGCTGGCCGACGATACGAGCGGGGCCGCCGCGCGCGAGACCACGCGCACCGGTACGCGGCAGTTCCGCTATCTGCCGATGACGACCCTGCCCGCGCACTGGCATCCGTATCGGCGTACCGGCCCCGACGGCATCCATGGCGACTGGCAACAGGGACTGGTGGCCGATCTCGGCGGCGTGCTGCCGCGCGTGCGGGCGGGTCCGGCATCGCGGCTGATCGGCGGACCGTCGGGGCCCGGCTTCGGGCGCGGCCACGAGATCGCTGCCGAGGCGATTGCCAGCAGCGGCGCATCGCTGCGCCGCCATGCCCGCCTGGCGCGCGATACCGAGGGCCGCCCGGTGCTGTGGGTCGAGCGCAGCCGCACGCCGCTGGCCGGACCGCCGGTCTCGCATCTGCGCTTCGACGTGATGGCGGAGGATGAGGTGCCCCCGGGAGACGGCGATGGCTGAGGCCTTTGTCTACGTGAAGCTGTTCGACGGCTTCGTGCTGCCGTACGAGAGCGGCGCCGAGCAGTATCTGGGCGAGCTCAAGCCGTGGTGGGACGAGCTTGCCGCGAGTTATCGCGGGCTGCGGCTCGATCCGGGCTTTCCCGTCGAGCAGATTGGCTTGCTGGCCCATATGGTCGATGCCGCGCGGATGCTGGGCGGCGAGCCGCCCGATCCGTTCGCCTGGTTCGAGGTGCCATGCGAAGCGGCGCAGCTGGAGGCGCTGGTGGGTTTGCTGTATGCGCTGCCCTTCGTGGAATGGGCCGAGCCGCGGATACAGAACTATCCCGCTGCACGCGTCGCTTACGGGACCAACGAGGATGCGCTGGCTTCGAAGCAGCTGCGTGCGGCACCGGTCGGCATCGACGCATGCTATGCGTGGCGCGTGCCCGGTGGCGCGGGACGCGGCATCCCGCTTGCCGATGTCGAGCATGGCTGGAATCTGCAGCATATCGACCTGGCCATCGTACCGATCACGCCGTTCTCGGTCTTTGGTGCCCCCACGCAGAAAGACATCGACCATGGCACGTCTGCTCTCGGCATCGTGGTCGCGGGCGACAACGGCGGCGGGATCGTCGGTATCGCACCGCAGGCGCATGCGCATGTCGTGACATCGATGCGGCAGGATGGACAGCATCGGCTGGATACCGCCATTGCGGTCGCCGGCGATGCAGTGCGGCCCGGCGGCGTCGTGCTGATCGAACTGGGCAGCGCGCGGCCGTGGGCCGGCGATAACGAACCCGGGCTCCCCGTCGAACTATCGAGGAAGGTCCAGACCACACTGCAGCTGCTGGGATTCTTCGGCATCACGGTGATCGAGCCCGCGGGAAATACCGGAGAGAACCTGGACATTCATCACGAATGCAACCACTTCAATCCCGCAGATCCGGGCTTTCGCGATTCGCTGGCGATCATGGTCGGCGGGGCCACGCAGGATCCACCCGTTGCAGGGGTGTACCAGCCATGGCAACGCGGTTCCACGTTCGGCACGCGCGTGGACTGCTTCGCCGCGTTCGCGGGCGTGCGTGCCCCGTACGATCATGCCCCCTATCCCTATCACGAATTCGGCGGAACGTCCGCCGCCTCCGCGGTGATCGCCGGCGTGGTTTGCGCGATTCAAGGCATGCAGGCCGCCAGGGATGGACAGTGCCTCTCCCCTACCTCCATTCGCGATCTGCTTCGCAACCCTTCCCTTTGCACGCCGGCCGCGTCCGACCCGCCGGGCAATATCGGCGGCATGCCGGACCTGCGCAAGGTCGCCGTGCATATGGGCTGGCCGCGCATTCTTCCCGCGCCGGCCGCCGCGGCCATCGCCGGCGACAGCGCGCTGCTGGTGGGGCTTGGCGCCGACGACCGCCTCAGCCTGCGGATCTGGTCGCGCTTGTTCGGCCCAGGGCCCGAACTGCCCCAGCCGGACAGCAAGCCGTTCGACCTGTCCGATTGTCAGCCTGCTCTGTTGGTATCGCTCGAGACCGCGCCGCTGCTGCGTACGGTATTCGAGGTCCTGATCACCGGCGTCGACGGGTCCTTGCGGTACTACTACTGGGACACGCTCGGCAATACCGGCGATATCGCCAGGGAACGGACAGAACTCGGCAGCCTCGCCCCCGGCTACGACGTGGCCGCTTGCCATCCGTTGTACGAGCTGACGACGGTGGCGGCTATCCAGATGAGCGGCCAGTTGGTGGCGGTGGAGTACGACGCGACCGTCATGGGCAATCACGACTTCTCCGACGCGGTGCAACTCGATGCGTTCAGCACTTACCGCCGTACCCCCGGTCCCGTGATGCTGTCGCGCAAGCCGCGCACCGTCGATGTCGTCGCCATCGACGACGGCGGCGCGCTGCGCTGGATTTCCGGCATCGTTCCGGATGGCGGTACCACGACGTTCTGGCGCGAATCGGTGGCCGCGCAGTGCGATGTGCCGATGGAACCTGGCGTCAAACCCGGCATCGTCGGCACGCTCGATGGCGTCGCCGTAGTGGCCGTCGGCAGCGACGGGCTGCTCTATGGCTGCGGCTTCGGTCTGCAGCCGCTGCTGTTCGAGACGCTGATTCCAATCGGTCCGGCCCCGGCCTTCGCCGCGGAAGGCCATCTGGGCCTCGCGCTGCTGCACGACGATACGCTGGTGACGGTTGCCGTCAGCGCCGACGGCCTGCTGCATGCCGCCTTCCGACCGCTGGTACCGGGCGGCGAATGGACGCCATTGCTGGCGATCGATCCTTACACCGCGGTCAGCCCCGCCGGCGGGGCCACCGTCATCACGCAGGGCGACACCGTGATGGTGTTCGCCGTGCTGCCCGACGGCCGCGTCTGCCGCAGCGACTACACGCCGGAGCGCGGCTGGTCGCCGCTCATGGCGGGATGATCGACTGCGACCGCATCAGGGCCGGCGGCAGCTGACGTCGCCTTCCTGGCAATCCGTCAGGCGCTTCAGCTCGCCGGTACGCCAGCGCGTCAACCGCGCCTGGCATAGCTGCACGGCGACGCCGGCGATCGAACCGCCTGACGTCCGCCCCGTTTCCAGCTCGCAGGCGCGGCGTTGGTATTCGAGAAAGCTCTTCTGCGAAGCGTTCAACTGCTGCCGCTCCCTGGCGTTCAGCACCTTCGTCAGCTTGCGGTACTGCTGTGCATATTCGGCATTGGCCGCATCGAAGGTTTCCTGGGCGCAGGACTGCATCTGTACGGTGGTGACAGCCTGCTCCATGCAGTCCGCGGCATTGGCGAACTGGCATGCGCCGGCGAGAGCCGCGAGTGCGGCCGCATGTTTGACGATCATCTCGATTGGCCTCCGAGTCGGTGTGGGATGGTGTGTGGGGTGGCTGCCGGATACGGTCGCGATTTACGGGCGCCATTTACGGTCGCCATCGGTCGCCACTTCGCCGAGATTATTGCCGCAGACGAAGGGACGGTGCGCTTGCGCCGCCGCCGCGGCTGACGTATGGTTGCGCCTTCAGGGATAACCGAAGCACTGCCTCGAAACCCGCCGAACCCGGCCCGGCATGCAAGCCGTGGCCCCACGTACGACGGGAGGCGATCTTGGACAGGCGCGTCTATCTGCTGACGGCAACGGTATTCCTGGCGGGCATCGCCGAAAACATCTGCATCGGCATCCTGCCTTCCATTGCCGGCGATCTCGGCGTTTCCGTGGCATCCGCGGGACAACTGACCACCATCTTCTCGGCCGTCTTTGCCATCGTGGCCTTCGTCTCGTCGGCGCTGCTCGGACGCGGCGATCGCAGGACGCTGATGTTGATCGCGCTGGCCGTGTTCGCCTCGAGCAATGCAATCGCCGCGGCGAGCCCCAACTACCCTGCCCTGTTCGGCGCGCGCGTGCTGATGGCGGGCAGCTGCGCGCTGGTGATCCAGTTGGCGGTCATGCTCGCCACCTCGCTCGCCGGTCCTCAGCGGCAAGGCCGTGCCATCGGTATGGTGTTCGTCGGCATCAGCGGATCGCTGGTCCTCGGCGTACCGGCGGGCATGCTGCTCGATCAGTGGGCAGGCTGGCGCGCGGTGTTCGCCACGCTGGCGGCGCTATCGCTGCTGCCCGGCGCGCTGCTGTGGATGGCCATGCCGCCATCGCCGATGGAGCGGAGCACGTCGCTGCGCGCCTATTGGCGCGAGCTCGCCGATCGGCAGGCACTGAGCGCGCAACTGGTATCGGTGGCGATGATCGGCGGGCATTTCACGCTGTTTGCCTATCTGACGCCCTACCTGCAGGCAAACCTGAGCCGCGACCCCTCGGTACTGACGGCCGCCTACCTGCTGTTCGGCGTGGCCGGCGTCGTCGGTGCCTGGCTCGGGGGCTGGTGTTCGGACCGCCTCGGCAGTACGCGCGCCTTGATTGCATGCCCCGCCGCGTTCTGCATCGCCATGGCGGCGCTGCCCTCCGCCACCGTTTCACCCTGGCTGCTGCTGCCGGCGATGGTCGTGTGGGGAGCGATCAGCTGGTCGGTCTCGCCCATCGTGCAGAACTTCCTGGTGCAGACGGCCCCCGGCAACGCCGATATCCGCGTCGGTATCAATGTCGCGGCAATGCATGCCGGCGTGGCCGTGGGCGCCGCGGCAGGCGGCGTCATCGTCGGTCGAGGCGAACTGCTGAAAGCGCCGTGGGCGGGCAGCATGCTCGTCGTGCTGGCGTTCGCCTTTGCGGTGGCGGCCGTACGGATTCACGCAGGCGCGGGCCGCGCGTCCGAAGCACGCACACCTGCGGGCTCCGGGCTCGGCAAGTAGACCACCGATCGTCACTTTGGCGTGCCGCAAGGGCGGCAGCGGCCATCTCTCTCTTCCGTTCCATCAAACGGTTCAGCCCACGCGCGATTATGCGATTTTTCTCATGGCGACTCTGCTGGAGTCCATGAGAAGGTCTTGGCCGCGCGTATAGCGCTCCTTGATCCGAAGTGCCGAATAGTGTGCTCTAGAACTCTCCGTGTTGTTGAGCACTTCCGGCCATTCCACTACAGTGCAATATTCCACTATGATAGAAATTCGCGAGTACCCGCCGTTCCGAAGGTGGCTGAGCGGACTGCCCGACGAGGCCACCAAGGCTGTGATCGCTCGACGGCTGATGCGGCTGTCCGTCGGCAACTTCGGCGACGCCAAATCCGTTGGAGGTGGAGTTTCAGAGCTTCGCATCGACTACGGACCGGGTTTCCGCGTTTACTTCGCCCGCGAAGGCCCCCGCGTGGTGCTGCTGCTTGGTGGTGGGGACAAGTCGACGCAACACCTCGACATACGCAAGGCGCAAGCGCTGTGGGCAGAAATCAAGAGGACGCAAGCATGAAGGATCTGGAATATCGTACGTTCGACCCAGCGCGGTATCTCGACACCGACGAGGCGCGCGCCGCGTTTCTCGCGGACGCGCTGATGGATGCGGATCATCCTGAGTTGTTCGCCGAAGCACTGGCCGCAGTCGCACGCTCGCGCGGCAACATTGCCGAGACGGCGCAGGCCGCCGGGTTGTCAACCTCGGGGCTCTACAAGATTCTGGGCGCCGACAGCGATCCGAAACTCTCGACGTTGCGGGCCTTGCTCGATGTACTGGGCGTTGAACTGACGATCCGTCCTAAGCTCGCGCACTAAGCGGACCCGTGCGGACGGACCGCCTGCGCCCCTATCGCGTCGTCCCCAGCGCGCCCCCGTATTGCGCCGCGCCCTGCTGCCGCGACACCAGGCGCGCGGGCACCAGCAGCGTCAGCACCGCGCCCGCGACCAGGCAGCCGGCCAGCAGATACATGCCGGCATTGGTGCTCTGCGTCAGGTCCTTGAGCCAGCCGACCGCATAGGGGCTGATAAAGCCGGCCAGATTGCCCAGCGAATTGATCATCGCGATGCCGGCGGCCGCGCCGGTGCCGGCCAGGAAAGCGGTCGGCAGGCTCCAGAACAGCGGCAGCGTGGTCATGATGCCGATCGTCGCCAGCGTCAGGCCCACCATCGCCAGCACCGTGCGGTCGTGCCACAGCACCGACAGCACCAGTCCGATGGCACCGGCAATCGCCGGAATGGCGATGTGCCAGCGGCGCTCGCCCGTGCGGTCCGCGCTGCGCGCCACCAGCACCATGCCGAGCACGGCGACACCGTAAGGAATCGCGGTCAGCAGGCCGATGTCCAGCGCGCCCTTGACGCCGGTCTGGCGGATGATCGTCGGCAGCCAGAAGCTGATGCCGTACAGCCCCATCACGAAGCTGAAGTAGATCGCGCTCATCATCCAGACGCGCGGGCTCGACAGCACGCGCCGGATCGGCATGTCTTCCTTGTGCGCCGTTTCCGCGGCGATGTTGCGCTCGAGCACGGTCTTTTCCTCGGCGGTCAGCCACTTGGCATGGCTGATCCGGTCGTCGAGGAAGGCCAGCACCCACAAGCCCACCAGTACCGACGGAATGCCTTCGAGCAGGAACATCCATTGCCAGCCGGCCCAGCCGTTGCGGCCATCGAAGGTCTGCATGATCCAGCCGGACAGCGGGCCGCCGATCACCCCTGACAGCGCGACCGCGGTCATGAACCACGTGGTCGTGCGCCCGCGCCGTTCGGCGGGATACCAGTAGGTCAGGTACAGGATGATGCCGGGGAAGAAGCCGGCTTCTGCAACGCCCAGCAGGAAACGCAGCACGTAGAACATCGTCGGCGTGGTGACGAACATCATCGCCGCCGAGATCAGGCCCCACGTGATCATGATCCGCGCGATCCAGACCCGCGCGCCGACCTTGTGCAGGATCACGTTGCTCGGCACCTCGAACAGGAAGTAGCCGATGAAGAAGACGCCGGCCCCCAGGCCATAGACCGTTTCGCTGAATTTCAGGTCGTTGAGCATCTGCAGCTTGGCGAAGCCGACATTGACGCGATCCAGATACGCGACCACATAGCACAGCAGAAGAAAGGGAACGAGGCGCCAGCTGACCTTGCGGTAGATCGCGTCTTCGAATCCAGCATTCGTGGAACTCATGGCTGTCTCCTGATGGTTGTCATGCTTGACGGGGTGGCGACGGTGATGCCGCCATTGGCGATGCAAGCGGGCCGCCTCGTGGGCGGCCCGTGCGGTGTGCGAAGCGGTCAGACGCAGCGGCCGCCGTCCACCTCGATGCAGGTGCCGGTGACGAAGGCCGCTTCGTCCGACGCGAGGTAGAGGCAGGCCGCGGCGATATCGGCGGGAGTGGACATGCGGCCCATCGGAATCGTGGCGAGGAAGGACGCGCGATTCTCGGGTGTGTCGGGCTTGCCCATGAACTGTTCGAGCAGGCCGGTGGCGCCGATCACCGGATTGACGCAATTGACGCGGATATTGTCCGGGCCGAGCTCGGCGGCCATCGCCTTGCTGGCGGTCACCACGGCGCCCTTGCTGGCGTTGTACCAGACCAGGCCCGGACGCGGCCGGATCGCCGCGGTCGATGCGATATTGACGAACACGCCGCCGCCGCGCTGGCGAAAATGCGGAATGAAATGGCGCGCGGTCCAATACAGGCTTTTGACGTTGACGGCCTGCACGCGATCGAATTCGTCTTCGGTGATTTCCAGAATGGGTTTGTTGCGATGCGTGGTGCCGGCATTGTTGACGACGATGCCGACATCGCCGAATGCGGCCAGCGCGACCTCGCGCATTGCCTCCACATCGCTGCCCTGCGAAACGTCGGCCCGCACGGCACGGGCGTGTCCGCCGGCCTGTACGATCGACTGCGCCACTTCCGCAGCCTTGGCCTCGTCGATATCGGCGACCACCACGCGCGCGCCTTCCCGCGCAAACAGGTTGGCGATGCCCTGGCCAAAGCCCGAACCGCCACCGGTCACCACCGCCACTTTGCCCGCCAGTCTCATCGTTGTCTCCATCGTTATGGTGCGGCTACATGGCGGGACATTTTAGCTTCGCTTTGCGATCGGAGTGGCATCCGGTGAAATACTGCCGATTGCCATATTGGCAGGGCGCGAGGCGAAAAGAATCAGACGGCGCTAGCGGCGGCGCGATCCAGCACCACGAAGTATTTCCGCACCGGCTCGATCACCTCGAATACCCCTTCGAATCCGGCGGGAATCACGCAGGCATCGCCGGGGCCGAATTCGCGGGCCTCGCCCGCGGCATCGCTGATGCGCAGGCGGCCGCTGATCACATGGAAGAATTCCTCCTTGCCCTGTGGAAACGCAATACGCCACGCCCCGGGCTCGCAGGCCCAGATGCCGCAATCGAAATCGCCATGCGTCGCGCTGTAATGCGTCCACGTGGTGCGATCGGGATTGCCGCGCACCAGGCGGTCGGGACGCGGATTGTCGTGCGTGGGAATGGGTTCGGTGCGAAAGTCGATCAGCTTGGTCATGGGTACCACGGTGTAGTCGTATGGAATGGTGTCATTCGCGAGAGCGTACTCGGCAAT
This sequence comes from Cupriavidus gilardii, assembly GCF_013347325.1. Taxonomy (NCBI): domain Bacteria; kingdom Pseudomonadati; phylum Pseudomonadota; class Betaproteobacteria; order Burkholderiales; family Burkholderiaceae; genus Cupriavidus; species Cupriavidus gilardii. Next base: position 1,299,240 of record NZ_CP054624.1, read on the forward strand.
CGTTATCCGCCCGCGCCGGTCCAGCGCAACTCGCTCAGATAGTCGTGGCCATCGGTGGCCATCCAGGTGCGCCGGAATTCGACCGGAGCGCCTTGCAGATCGAATGCCACGCGAATCGCCAGCAATACCGGATGTCCGGCCGGCAAGCCGAATGGAGCGGCCATGTCTTCCGGCAATACGCGCGCCTGCAGGCGATCCTCGACACGGCTGATCGATACGCCGCACTGCTGCTCCAGAAACGAATACACCAGATGCGCAGCGGCGCCATCCTCGCCCCACTCCCGAGCGCCGACGCGGGCAAACGGAAAGGCGATCGTTTCGAGCACCAGCGGCTTGCCCTCGATATCCCGGCGGCGCCGCAGCCGGTAGACCATCGCATCGTCCTGCAGCTTCAGCGCCGCCCTTTCCTCTTCGTCGGCGCTCGCTCGTTCGCGGCTCAGGATGGTATCGACCGGCAGCCGCCGCGCGCCATCGGCACGATCGACCAGGCGAAAGAAGCTGGTGAAGGCGCGCTCGTCGGTGGCGCGCGCGACGAAGGTGCCGCGGCCGCGATGGCGCGTGACCAAGCCCTGGCCGCTGAGCACATCGAATGCCTTGCGCACCGTGCCGACGCTGACTTTCAGGTCCCTCGCGAGCGCCTCCTCGCCGGGCAGCAATTGGCCTGGCAGCCATTCACCGCCGATGATGCGTTCGCGGATATGCCGGGCAAGACGGACAAAGGCCGGGCTCAGATCGATGGCAGTCATTCGCGAATTCTATATAGAACATAGAAATAACACTACAGAATTTGATTCCCAACGGTTTATCGAGTCCCTACAGTCACCATCCATCTGCACCGCGAATTGCCGCGAATGGCCGCGAATTGCACGACGGCTCCACCGCCATTTCACGGCAATTTCAGCGCCAATGCCGCAACGGCCTCGATGCAGCGCCAATAACCGGCTGGGTGTGCACGCAAGGCCGGACGACCGAGGAGACAAACGCATGAACCGACCATTGACCGCCGCGCGCCTGCTTGGCGCGCTGACGCTGGCCGCCGCCTGCGGCGCCGCCATCGCGCAGACCGCGTATCCGACCCGCCCGGTGACCATCGTGGTGCCCTACTCGCCCGGTGGCACCACCGATATCGTCGCGCGGCTGGCCGCGCAATATCTGTCCGAGTCGCTGGGCAAGAGCTTCGTGGTGGACAACCGCCCAGGCGCGAGCGGCACCATCGCCGCCGGCATGGTGGCCAAGGCCGCGCCCGACGGCTATACGCTGCTGGCCAACGAGGTCGGCCAGACGGCGACGCCGGCGCTGTTCTCGAACCTGAAGTACGACCCGGTCAAGGACCTGACGCCGGTCACGCTGATTGCCGAAACGCCGGTGGTGCTGGCCGTCACGCCGTCGCTGCCGGTACGCACGCTCAAGGACCTGCTGGCCTACGGCAAGGCGCATCCGAATGCGCTGAACTACGGCTCCGGCGGTGCCGGCAGCGGCCCGCATATCGCCGGCGAATTGTTCAAGCAGGTATCGGGCATTCCGGTCACGCATGTCCCCTACAAGGGCTCCGGTCCGGCGATCACGGACCTGATGGCCGGGCAGATCCAGATGCTCAGCTCGGCCGCGCCCACCATCGCGCCGCACGTGGTCAGCGGCAAGATCCGCGCGCTGGCCGTGGCGGGACCGCGCCGCGTGCCGACGCTGCCCGATGTGCCGACCGCCGCTGAGGCCGGCCTGCCGGGCTTCCAGTTCAGCATCTGGTTCGGGCTGGCGGCGCCGCATGGCACGCCGCCCGAGATCGTCAACAAGCTCAATGCCGAACTGCAGAAGATGCTGCAGCAGCCCGCGATCCGCGAAAAGCTGTCGGCCGCGGGCGCCGATCCAGTCGGTGCCGGTCCGCAAGCCTTCGGCAAGCGCATTGCCAGCGAAACCCGCCGCTGGGGCGACCTGATCCGCCAGTCGGGCATCAAGCTCGATTGATCGAACCCATCGAATTGCCATGAACAAGCCCATCCATCGCATTACCTCCGTCGAAGCCCTGCATGTCGGGCAATTCCTCTATGCCCGCATCCGTACCGAGGCCGGCCTGACCGGCTATGGCGAGGCCGGTTCCTGGGGCCATATCGAGGCCGCCAAGGCCGCACTGGAAAAATTCGGCCAGTACCTGATCGGCAAGGATGCGAACCAGATCGAGCTGCACTGGAACGTGATGCAGCGCTTCTCGCATTTCCGTGGCACCGCCGTCAACGCCGCGGTATCGGCCATCGATATCGCGCTGTGGGATCTGCTCGGCAAGCGGCTGCAGGCGCCGGTCTGGCAACTGCTGGGCGGCGGCTATCGCGACAAGCTGCGCGTCTACGGCCATGTCTACGCGGAAACGCTGGATGAGGTGCTGGCCGATTGCCGCCGGCTGCGGGCGGAAGGCTTTACCGCGGTCGGGCATATCAATCCCTTCCTCGATGAACCGGAGGGCGACGCCTATTTCCGCTCGCATGCCGGCAAGGTGCGCGACGCAAAGGAACGCGTGATGGCGTTTCGCGAGGCGGTCGGTCCCGATGTCGATCTGCTGATCGAGATGCATCGGCGCCTGAGCCCGGCGGAGGCCATCGCCATCGGGCAAGTCCTCGAGCCGATGACGCCGATGTGGCTGGAGGATCCACTGCGGCCGGAGTTCTATCCGCAGATGACGACGGTCGGCCATGCGATTCGTGTGCCGATCGCCACCGGCGAGCGCTTCTGCACGCCGGCCGAATTCCAACTCCAGCTCGCCGGCGGTGGCGTGCGTTTCGCGCGGACCTCGGTCTGCGTCTGCGGCGGCATCACCGGCGCCAAGAAGATCGCCGCGCTGGCGGAGGCGCAGAACATCGATATCGCGCCGCACAATCCGCTGTCGCCGATCAGCCTGGCCGCCTGCATGCAGGTCGCCGCAGCGGTGCCGAACTTCGCGATCCAGGAATATCCGACCGGTTTCGAGAATCTGGTGCTGAAATCTGGCCAGAAGCTGCTGGGCGCCGATCTGGTCAAGGGCTATCCGGTGCCGGAGAACGGCTTTATCGCAGTGCCGGACGCGCCGGGCATCGGCATCGAGCTGGTCGACGACGTCGAGCACCGGCGCGCACCGCTGTATCGGCCGGTGTCGATGCGGCGGACCATCGATGGCGCGCCGCTGGACCAATAAGGGCATCGGCCCGCTGTACGCTTCGCTCTACGCCTCGCTCTACGCCTGCTCGCCGATCTGGCTCTCCAGTTCGGCGAGCCGCTTCTTCAGCGCCCGCTCCTGCTGGAAGCGGGTGGTCTCGTCGCGGATCACCGCGACGATCCCGGTCACGGCGCCTGCCGCATCCTTCAGCAGCGCGACGGTGAAGGCGATCGACATCGCCTTGCCGTCCTTGTCGACCGCCGGCACCTTTAGCAATTCGCTGCCGTAACGCGTGATGCCCGTGGCCATCGTCTTGTCGTAGCCTTGCCAGTGCCGGGCGCGCAGCCGCTCCGGAATGATCAGGTCCAGCGACTGGCCCAGTGCCTCGGCTTCGGTATAGCCGAACATCCGCTGCGCCGCCGGATTCCACAGCGTAATGGCGCCGTTGGCATCGGCAATCACGATGGCATCGCCGATTGCCGCCACCAGTTGCGCGTAGTCGATCGGTTCCGGCATGGAGATCTCCTCGTTGTCGTTGTCTTCGTTGCCCGTGCCTTCGGTGCGCCGGGTGCTGGACCGACGGTAGCCCCAACCGGCCCCGGCCCGCAACGAATGCCGCGACGCCAGCGTGGAGATTCGCATTCGCCGCGGTACTGAGCACGGTTCGGCGATTTCGCTTGGGAATCAATCCGGCACCATTTAAGATGCCGCCCTGAGTCAGGCCGGAGAAGCCAATGGCGCGGCCTTTTTGTCGATCCGTCATCGATCCGTCATTGCCAAACAGAATGCTGCGAGCGCGCATCCCCCTTTATCTGGCGTTCCTGATCGCCATGCTGATCACTGTCCCGGCGAGCGCGGGTCCCGCGAAACTCGACGCCCGCCTGCATGCCGCGGCCGCCCAGGGCGATGCCGCCGCCATTGCGCTGCTGCTCAAGCAAGGCGCGAATCTGGAAACGCGGGACGACAGCGGCGCCACGCCGCTGCTGATCGCAACCCGCCACAACCATATCGACGCCGCCAGGGCGCTGATCGATGCCGGCGCCAACGTCAATGCCAAGGATCGCATCCAGGACAGCGCCTATCTCCATGCCGGCGCGCGGGGCTACAACGAGATCCTGAAGATGACGCTGACACATGGCGCCGACCTGAAGAGCACCAACCGCTATGGCGGCACGGCGCTGATTCCGGCGGCCGAGCGAGGACATGTGCAGACCGTGCGCATCCTGATCGCCGCGGGCGTCGACGTCAATCACATCAACCGGCTGCATTGGACGGCCCTGCTCGAGGCCATCATTCTCGGCGATGGCGGACCGAGCTATACCGAGATCGTCCGCCTGCTGGTCAACGCAAAGGCGGATGTCAATATCCCCGACGGCAAGGGCGTGACCGCGCTGCAGCATGCCCGCCAGCGCGGCTATCGCGACATCGAGAGGATCCTGGTCAAGGCCGGCGCGCGGCAATAGCACCGCGGCCGGACCTCCGCGCTAGCGCTGCATGCCCCAGCGCCGGACCGTGGCGGCCTCCAGCGTGCGGAACACCAGCCCTTCGACCAGCAGGCCGATCAGGATCACCATCGCCAGCCCGGCGAACACGCGGTCGGTATAGAGCTCGTTGCGGTTCTGGAAGATGTACCAGCCCAGGCCGCCCTTGCCCGACGACGCGCCGAACACCAGTTCGGCAGCGATCAAGGTACGCCAGGCGAAGGCCCAGCCGATCTTCAGGCCGGAGACGATGGCGGGAAGCGCGGCCGGCACCAGGATCAGCAGCACATAACGCAACCCACGCAAGCCATAGTTTCGCCCCGTCATCCGCAAGGTCTCCGGCACGCCGCGAAAGCCCGCATAGGTGTTCAGCGCCAACGGCCACAGCACCGAGTGGATCAGCACGAAGATCAGGCTGCCGCTGCCCAGGCCGAACCACAGCAGCGCGAGCGGCAGCAAGGCGATTGCCGGCAAGGGGTTGAACATCGCGGTCAGCGTGTCGAGCAGGTCGCGGCCGATCGCCGTCGAGACCGCCAGCGTGGTCAGCACGAAGGCGAGCGCGATACCGGCGGCATAGCCTTGCAGCAGGATCGTCAGCGAGATCGCGGCCTTGCTCGGCAGCTCTCCGGTCGTCAGCCCTTCGACGAAGGCCTGGGCAGTGGCGAGAAAGGACGGCAACAGCAGATCGTTGTTCTGCAGCCGGGCGACGGTCTCCCACAGCGCCGCCAGTGCCACAAGGATCACGGCGCGACGCAATCCGCTGTTCTGCCATAGCCGCTGGCGCAGCGGCAGCGCCCGGGCGACCGCGGCCGCGGTGAAGGGTTCGAGGTCGCGCTCGTATTCGGGCCGCAGCGGCGGATGGACAGCTGATGTCGTCGTGGCGATGGTCGTCATGGCCCGTCCTCAGCGTGCATGTGCCGCGCGCGGGGAGTTCCCACGAACGCTGGCGTTGTCGGAGTCGGCCCCGGCGTCCGGCGCCGGCGTGTCGAACAGCAGCCGATGGATGCGCTGCGCGGTCTGCTGGAAGGCCACGCTGCCCTGGCTGTGCAGATCGAACTGATGGCTGTTCAGCTCGGCGCGCACCCGGCCTGGATGCGGCGACAGCAGCAGGATGCGGTTGCCGACCACCAGCGCCTCCTCGATCGAATGGGTGACGAACAGCAGCGTGAAGGCCGCGTCCTGCCACAGCGCGAGCAATTCCTCCTGCATGCGGCGGCGGGTCAGCGCGTCGAGCGCCGCGAACGGTTCGTCCATCAGCAGCACCTTGGGCCGCAGCGCGAGCGCCCGCGCGATCGCCACGCGCTGCTTCATGCCGCCGGACAGCGTATGGGGATACGCGTCGGCGAAGTTGGCCAGGCCCACCTTGTCCAGATAGTGCAGCGCCACGTCGGCCGCCTCCGCACGGCGCAGCCCGCGCGCCTGCACCAGCGGGAACATCACGTTCTGCTTGACGGTCTTCCACGGTGGCAGCTGGTCGAATTCCTGGAAAACGACGATGCGGTCCGGTCCCGGCGCCCGCACGCGTTCGCCGTCGAGCCGGATCTCGCCTTCGATCGGCGGCACGAAGCCCGCCACCGCTTTCAGCAGCGTCGACTTGCCGCAGCCCGACGGGCCCAGCAGCACGAAGCGGTCGCCGGCATGCACATCGAAGCTGACGCGGTGCGTGGCGCGCACCACGCGCTCCGGCGTCCGGTATTCCAGCGAGACGTCGTGGATCTGCAGCAGCGGGCCGCGTTGGCCGGCCGGGCTGACCACGCGCAACGGTTGCGAGACGGTGGCGGTCATGGTCAGCTCCCCTGGGCGGTGACCGGATCGGCGAAGAAATAGTCCTGCCAGGACTTCGGCTGGTTGCGGATCGCGCCGACGCGATGCATGAACTCCGCCAGCACGAAGGTGTTCTGCGGCGCGATGCGGAACTGCACCTGCGGGTTCTTCAGGATGCCGACCAGCAGCGTCCGGTCGATCTTCGCCTTGTTGGCACGGATATAGAGGTCGGCCGCCGCCTCCGGATTGGCGGTCGCAAAACGCGCCGCCTCGGCCAGTGCGTCGACGAAGGCGCGGTAGGTCTTCGGGTCGTCGTTGCGGAATTTTTCGGTGGCGTACAAGACCGTCGACGAGCTGGGGCCGCCGAGCACGTCGTACGAACTGAGCACGATATGCGCGTTCGGATTGCCGGCCAGTTCCTGCTCCTGGAATGGCGGATTGGCAAAGTGCGCGGTGACCTCGGTGCCGCCATTGATGATCGCGGATGCCGCCTCCGGATGCGGCATCGCCACGGTCCATTTGTCGAGCTGGTTGAATGCCTTGTCGCCCCATTGTTTCGCCGCGGCGAGCTGCAGCACGCGCGACTGGACCGATACGGTGACCGCCGGCACCGCGATACGGTCCTTCTCGGTGAAGTCGGCCAGCGTCTTGACCTTCGGATTGTTGCTGACGAGGTAGTACGGAAAGCTGCCGAGGGAGGCGATGCCCTTGACGTTCTGCTTGCCGCGGGTGCGGTCCCACAGCGTCAGCAGCGGACCGACGCCCGCGCCGCCCACATCGATCGCGCCCGACAGCAGCGCGTCGTTGACGGCGGACCCGCCCGACAGCCGGGTCCATTCGACCTTGATGTCGACGCCCTGCTTCTGCCCGTGCTTCTCGATCAGTTGCTGTTCGCGGGCGACGTTGAGCAGCAGGTAGACCACGCCGAACTGCTCGGCGATGCGGATCTGGCCTTCGGCATGGGCGGGGCTGGCGAACGCCAGGGCGCCGGTGCCGACGGTGGCGCTGACGGCAAGCGCGGTCAGGCGGCGGCCGACGCGCAGGCGCAAGCGGCCGAGCAGGGACGAGCGGGAATACGGTGCTGCCATGGTGGGGCTCCGGAAAAGTGGTTCTCTTGTGCGTTGGGTACTCGGACCGCCCGGAAGACGGTCCGTCTGGCCGATCGACCCGGTCGATTCGGGTCGAGCGGCCGCGATGTCCGTGCCGTCAGAACGGGATGTCGCCCTCGATCGTGGTGCGGTACATCACGCGCCGTTGGTCGGCCGGACAGCCGGCCGCCAGATGCAGCAGCGACCGGTTGTCCCAGAACACCAGATCGTGCGGCTGCCAGCGATGGCGATAGACGAACTCCGGCTTGACGCTGTGCGCGAACAGCGCATCGAGCAGCGCGCGGCTTTCGTCATCGGGCAGGCCGACGATGCGCGTGGTGAAATGCTCGCTGACGAACAGTGCGCGCCGGCCGGTCTCCGGATGCGTGCGAACCACCGGCTGCAGCACCGGCTTGACCTGCGCGATCTGCTCGGCCGTCAGGTTCGGCCGCCATGGGCTGCGCTGCTGCAGCTCGGCATAGCGCGCCAGATAGGTGTGCTCCGCCTGGCGACCCTCGACCGCCCGCTTCAATTCCGCGGGCAGCGTCTCCCAGGCCAGATGCTGGTTGGCGAACAGGGTGTCTCCTCCCTCCGCCGGCAGCTCCTGCGCGTGCAATAGCGAGCCCAGGCTGGGCTTTTCCTTGTACGACAGGTCCGAATGCCAGAAATGGCCGGCGTCGCCGAGCCCGATCGGCTTGCCGTCCTTCAGCACGTTCGAGACGATCAGGATCTCCGGATGGCCTGGCAACTGGAACTGGTGCAGCACGTGGATCTGCAGCGGACCGAAGCGCCGGCTGAAGGCGATCTGCTGGTCGGGCGTGATGCGCTGATCGCGAAACACCAGCACGTGGTGGTCCAAATGCGCGCGGTGAATACGGGCGAAGTCCGCATCCGATAGCGGCTGCGACAGGTCCAGCCCGACTACCTCGGCCCCGAGCGGCGCCTCGAAGGGACGAATCTCGAAGCCGGTGCCGGCGCGTGGCGTCACGACGGGAGGACGCGCGGGCGGTGCCGCCTGGAGGGAAACGGTCATGTCTGGTACGTAAACTGGGAATGGATCAAGGCACGATGCAAACGCGGTGCTCGCGCTCGCATCGAATGAGATCGATGCTAAGGAGACCGCCCATTGCCGGTCAACGAATCAAATCGTTTGGTCTTATCCGTTCCTCGCATATGGGCGCGCCGTTCTGACCGCCTGATGAGACCAGCCTGATGACGCCGGCCTGATGAGGCCGGCCATCCGCCATGAACTTTACTGTTATCTCATGGTCACACGATCCGCTTCTTTCCTCCGTGCCAACGGCCTCGCCGCCGGCGCCGTTCCCGACCATCTGGAGCCTTGCATGAATACGACCCCGCCCCGGTTGTTGCCGCTATCGACGCTCGCCGTGTCGCTGGCCCTGACCGCGACGTTGCCCGCCGCCATGGCGGCCGAGCCCGGCTCAGCCAGTACCCCGCCTGCTGCCGTCACCCCCTACGGCCCGCAACTCGAAGGCTTCCCCTACCCCCACCCGATCCAGCGCTTCACCTTCCAGTCGCAGCAGCAGGACCTGTCGATGGCCTTCATGGATGTTGCACCGAAGGGCAAGCCCAACGGCCGCACCGCGGTGCTGCTGCACGGCAAGAACTTCTGCGGCGCGACGTGGGAAGCCACCATCGAGACGCTGGCCAACGCCGGCTACCGCGTGATCGCGCCGGACCAGATCGGCTTCTGCGCGTCCACCAAGCCCCGCGGATACCAGTTCAGCTTCGCGCAGCTCGCGGCCAATACGCACGCGCTGCTGCAATCGCGCGGCGTGACGCGCGCCACCGTGATCGGCCATTCGATGGGCGGCATGCTGGCCGCGCGCTTCGCGCTGCAGTATCCGAAGGCGGTGGAGCAGCTGGTGCTGGTCAATCCGATCGGGCTGGAAGACTGGCAGGCGGAGGGCGTCCCGTATGCCACCGTCGATCAGCTGTATCAGGGCGAGCTCAAGACCAGCTTCGACTCGATCAAGGCTTATCAGCTGCGCTTCTACTACAACGGCAAGTGGCGCCCCGAATACGACCGCTGGGTTGCGATGCAGGCCGGCATGTACGCCGGTCCCGGCAAGGAACAGGTGGCCTGGAACCAGGCACAGACCTCCGAGATGCTGTTCACGCAGCCGGTGATTCACGAGTTTTCGCGGATCGCCGTGCCGACGCTGCTGATGATCGGCGAGAAGGACCGCACCGCGCCAGGGGCGAACCGGGCCGCGCCCGAAGTCGCCGGCAGGCTGGGCAACTATCCGGTGCTGGGACAAAGCGCCGCACGCACGATTCCGAACGCGACGCTGGTGGCGTTCCCCGAGCTGGGCCATTCGCCGCAGGTCGAATCGCCGGGGCAGTTCCACAAGGCGCTGCTGCGCGGGCTCGGCGCGGCGGACAGCCCTCGTTGAGGGCGAGACAACGCAGCGATCGGGGGCGCGATCGGACAAGCCGCCATCGCATCGGCGATCCGTCGCGATCGATCAGTCCAATCGAAACCTGACAATCTCCATGCCCGCAACCGCCAGGGCAACAACGCGCTGTGTGCCGCCGCGGCCAACGGCAAGACCGATATCGTCCGTCAATGGGTCAACGCCGGCGCGGACATCGATGCCCGGAACGAGGCTGGCCGCCCGGCCGCCAGGCTCGCCGCGCGCGCCTGACACGGTGACGTGGTCAGGCTGCTCGAGACGCCCCGCATCGGTTGACGCGACATGACGGCCGCCCGCGCAAGGGGGCGGCCGCCGGCGCAAGGGGGCGGCCGCCGGCGACGCCGACTGTCACACCGACGCCGGCAGCAATACCACCTTGGCCGCGGCCACTCGGCCGGCGGACAGATCGTTGAATGCGTTTGGCCCATCGGCCAGCGCACGGGTCTCGACCCATTCCAGCCCCCCAAAGCTGCCCGCGTCAAGCGCCGCCACGGTCGCGCGCATATCGGCCATCGTATAGGTGTAGGTCCCGAGCAAGGTCAGTTCGGCAAGCGTCAGCTTGCGCATATCGATCTCGCTTTCCCAGTCCTGCAGGCCGATATGCATCACTACCCCGCCAGGGCGTGCCGCGGCAATGGCGAGGTTCCGGGTTGGCTTGGCGCCGACCGCATCGATCACCAGATCGTAGGTCGACTCCTCCGGGGTACAGGACAACGGATCGATCGTCTCGCACCCCAGATGCCGGGCCACCGAAGCGCGGCGCAGCGCATTGGTTTCGGCCACGGCAATGTGCCTGCACCCATAGGACTTGACCAGCGCGGCGGTCAGCATGCCGATCGCACCGCCACCTATGACGAGCGTGCGGGCCTCCGGCAAGGGACGCACCATCGCCCTCATCGACAGATTGAGCGCATGCAGGGCCGTAGCAGCCGGCTCGGTAAGTGCCGCAGCGACGCTCGGCAGCGAATCCGGGATTGGAATCGCGCAGCGAATCGGAACAGCAAGATACTCGGACAGCGCGCCGGGCCGGCTCATCCCGACCATGCCGCGCTCGGCGCACAGGTTGTCCCGGCCCTGCAGACAGTACTCGCAGCGCCCGCAGGTCACCAACGGATTGGCCGTGACGCGCACGCCAACCGGGAGCAACGCCTGGTCGCTGCTCTCGACGACAGTCCCGGAGAATTCGTGGCCCAGGACCAGTCCTGGTTGTCGGCGAGGATCGTGTCCGTGATAGGCATGCAGGTCGGAGCCGCAGATGCCGCTGGCATCGATTCTCAGCAGCGCTTCGCCGGTGTGCAGAGCGGGCATGTCGCGCTCCTGCAGCGCGACGGCATGGGGTTCGGTATAGACGATCGCTTTCATGGGAGGGGCAATGAATCCAACGGCGGAGAAAGAGAAACGGGAACTGCGAGGCGACACCCAGCCGCCCCACCCAGATCAGGCGTTCGCCTTGGACGGCGCCAGCCCATCGTGCGAGGTACGGCCACTGCGAGACGAAATCCACATCGTGCATGCCGCGCTGAGGATGCCGATTGCCAGCACATAGGCACACAGGTACCAGGGATCGCCTCCGCCCTTGGCGTTCAGCCACGTCGCGACGATGGGCGTCAGTCCGCCGGCAAATACGCCCGCGAACTGGTAGACGAAAGAAATGCCGGTGTAGCGCACGCTCGGGTCGAATACCTCGGAGAACATCGACGACATCGTGCCGAACACGGCAGCATGGAAGACGCCGAACGGGATGATGATAGCGGCCCAGACCAGCATCACGTTTCCTCCGGAATGCTGCATCAGCCAGAAGGCGGGGAACGCCGACAGCCCCGCCAGCAACGCGCCGGTGCCATAGACCAGCGGCCGGCCCACCCGATCCGATACGGCACCCCACAGCGGGATGAACAGCGTCATCACGCCGGCGCCGATCAGCACGCCAAGCAAGGCGTCGTTGCGGGACAGCTGCAGCGTCTGCGTCAGGTAGGACAGCGAGTAGACGCCGAACACGTTGAAGAACACACCGTCGATGAAGCGGGCCCCCATGCACGCGAGCACCACGCGGGGATATTGCCGCAGCATCGCCACGAACGGCAGGGGCTGGCGCTCCCGCTTGCCGCGCTGCGCGCCGGCGAATTCCGGCGACTCTTCGACGTGGGTCCGCATATAGGAGCCGATCAATACCATCACGGCGCTGAACAGGAACGCGATACGCCAGCCCCAGGCAAGAAAGTCCGCATCCGACAGGCCGAACGACAGCGCCGCGATGACGCCGCTGGCAAGGACCAGCCCGAGCGACATCCCTGTCTGCGGCAGGCTGGCAAAAAAGCCGCGCCGCCGCGGCGGGGCGGTCTCGAAGGTCATCAGCACGGCACCGCCCCACTCTCCGCCCAGTCCGATCCCCTGCGCGATCCGGCATATCAGCAGCAGGACGGGAGCCCAGACGCCGATCTGTTCGTAGGTCGGGATCAGCCCGATGGCCGTGGTGGCGACGCCCATGATCATCAGCGTCAAGACCAGCATCCGCTTGCGGCCCAGCGTATCGCCGAAGTGGCCGAAGATGATGCCGCCGAGGGGGCGTGCGATGAAGCCCGCGGCGAAGGTGGCGTAGGCGAGCAACGTGCCGACCATGGGATCGGTGGACGGGAAATAGAGCTTGTTGAAGACCAGGCCCGCCACCACGCCGTACAGAAAGAAGTCGTACCACTCCACCATCGCGCCGATCGTGCTGGACGTCACTACCTTGCGTAGCTTTCGCCCTGCGTCCTGCTCCGCCATCCGTGCCGTCATGGCTGTCTCCTGTGGGTCTTGTCATGGGGGCGCGTTCGACGCCCCGGGTATCGATGAGGTCGGGTCCGGCTTCCCCGTCTGCGCCGGCAGTCGCCTATTTCGCCGTGTAGCCTCCGTCGACCATGAAGGTCTGGCCGGTGATATAGGCCGCCATATCGCTGGCGAGAAACGCCGCCAGCCCCTGCAGGTCCTCCAGTTCGCCATTGCGCCCGACGCAGGTGCGGCCGGCGTGATGCTGTGCCAGCGCCGCGTCGGCAAACACCGGACTGGTCAGTGCGGTCGGGAAGAAGCCCGGTCCGATGGCATTGCAGGTAATGCCATGAGAGGACCACCGCTGGGCGATCGCACGCGTCAGCTGGACGACGCCACCCTTGGCGGCGCCGTATGGCGCGCTGTCCGCGAAGGCGCGATACGACTGCAGCGAAGCGATATTCAGGATGCGCCCCCAGCCGGCATCGCGCATCGCGGGCGCCAGCGCCTGGGTCAGAAAAAACGGCGCGCCAAGGTGCGTATCGAGCTGAAGGCGCCAGGACGCGGGGGTGACAGCTTCGAAAGGCTCGCGCAGGTTCATGCCGGCGGCATTGACCAGGATATCGATATGCCCGTGCCGCTGGCGCACGGCCCCGACCGCGGCGGGGATGGCGTCGAGATCGGAGACGTCGCAGGCGATCGTGTCGACGGCTATGCCCAGCGCATCGAGCCGGCCCGCGGCGGCATCGAGATGCGATTGGCGGCGCGCGGCCAGCAGTATGCGCGCGCCGGCCAGGCCCAATGCGGTCGCGATGGTCTCGCCGATTCCCGAACTGCCGCCAGTGACCAGGGCCTGCCGGCCGTTCAGCGCGGGCGCAAGCCGGCCAATGGGTGCCGAGCCATGGAACGCCGGCATGCTCAAACCTCCACCGGCGCGCCCATCTCGACGCGGGAACCCGGAAAGTACTTTCTCATGCGGTCGTCGGCGGTCCGCGCATGCGCCTCCATGCCTTCAAGGCGCGAGATGCGGGCGGTGACCTGGCCGATCTGGCGGGTCGCTTCACGCGTCATCCTTTGCCACGTCAGCGTCTTCATGAACTTGTGAACCGACAGGCCGCCCGAATACCGGGCCGCGCCCTTGGTCGGCAGCACATGATTCGGACCGCTGGTCTTGTCGCCGAACGCCACCGTGGTCTCCTCGCCGAGGAACAGCGAGCCATAGCACGTCAGATTGGCGAGCCACCAATCGAGGTCGCGCGCATGGACCTCCAGATGTTCGGACGCGTAACGGTCGGAGATGTCGACGACCGCTTCGCGGCTGTCGCACAGAACAACCTCACCGTAGTCACGCCACGCGGCGGTCGCGGCATCCTTGGCGGTCGGGGGCAACGCGGCGATCAGTTCCGGAACGAGCGCCATCACCTGTTCGGCCATTTCGCGCGATGTCGTGAACAGCCACGCCGGAGATTCGTGCCCGTGCTCGGCCTGTCCGACCAGATCGCTGGCCACAATGGTGGGATCGGCGCTGTCGTCCGCGATCACGGCAACCTCGGAGGGGCCGGCGAACACATCGATGCCGACCTGCCCGAACAGCGTGCGCTTTGCCTCCGCGACGAACTTGTTGCCCGGGCCCACGACCACATCCGCCGGCTGCCCCGTGAAGAGCCCGTAGGCCATCGTCGCGATCGCCTGCACGCCGCCAAGGGTAAGGATCAGATCCGCGCCGGCGGCCTGGAAGGCGTACAAGACGTGGGGATGGATACCCTGCCCCCGGAACGGGCTCGAGCATGCCACCACGGTCTTGACTCCCGCGGCCTTCGCCGTGGCGACGCCCATGTAAGCGGAAGCGATATGCGCGTAGCGGCCGGCGGGCGCATAGCACCCCACCACGTTGACCGGAATCACGCGCTGGCCGGCCGTCACGCCAGGGTGCAGTTCTACCGAGAATTCCTGCAGCGACGCCTTTTGCGCAACCGCGAAGTCGTGGACCTGGCGGATCGCAAAGTCAATATCGGCGCGGACCGAGGCCGGAACGTCGCGGATCTGCCGATCGATCTGATCCCGAGTCATCACGATGTCGCCAGTCCAGCCGTCGAGCTCGCGAGCGTATTGCCTGACGGCGTCCTCGCCTCTGGCCTGGATCTGTTCCAGCATGTCCGTCACCACGCGCTGCGCCGTGGCGGTTTCGGTCCGGGGTGTCTTCTCTGCCTTTTTGAGGTAGGTGATCATGTCGGCGTCCATGGTTGGCAATTTGTAAGCGTTATCATCCTTGGCGGAACATTTGGCAATCAACGACTGGATTCCGATGTAATTCGCCAAATTTGACTTTCATCGCGAATGAAAGCGCTTTCATTCACGAGAATAGTCGGGGTCCCGAAATCCGCAAGAAAGGGTTTTCCCGCATCGCCGGCCATCAGCGCACCGTGGTGGCGCGGGTTGACCAGGGCGCACAAGGATCGGAGACAATCCGCTATCACGTTGGGAGCGAAAACCGTGCGGCGAACGAGACTGGAAGATGTGGCAAGACTCGCGGGGGTATCGATGGCGACGGTGTCGCGCGCCCTCTCTTCGCCCGGCCTGGTGAGAAAAGACACGCTGGCACGCGTGCGCCACGCCGTCGAAGCGCTCGGCTATGTGCCGGATGCCTCTGCACGGACGTTGGCGTCGGGGCGCTCACGCACCGTCGCCGCGGTGGTGCCGACATTGGACAATGCCATCTTTTCGCACTCGATCCAGGGCCTGCAGAGCGTGCTGGCGGCAAGCGGCTATCAGCTGCTGCTGGGCTCGCACAACTACGACGTGGACACCGAAATCGACGTGGTGCGCGCACTGGCCGAGCGTGCTGTCGACGCGATGGTGCTGGTTGGAGCGGATCATGCTCCTGAAACGCTGTCGGTGCTGAAGCAGTCGGGGATCCGGACCATCCTGACCTGGTCGCTGTCGAGCCACTATCCCTGCATCGGCTTCGACAACGTCGAGATCGGCGCGCTGGCCGCCAGGCATCTGTACGACCTTGGCCACCGTGACTTCGGCATGATCTCCGGGATCGCCCAACACAACGATCGGGCGCGACTGCGTACGGAGGGATTCCTCGGCACGCTGCGTGCATTGCGCATCAAACCGGCCGCCGGCGCGCTGTGCGAGCAGCCTTACAGCTTCGCCGGGGGCCGCTCAGGTCTGCGCCACATTCTGCAGGCGTCGCCGAGCCGGCCGACCGCCATCTTTTGCGGCAACGACGTGCTGGCGCTCGGCTGCCTGTTCGAGGCGACGGCATTGGGAATCAAGGTGCCCGATCAGCTTTCCATCGTCGGCTGCGACGACTTGCCGATCTCCACGGAAATCTCTCCGGCGCTGACCACCATTGCGCTCGAAAGCGCGAAGCTGGGCCGCATGGCCGCCCAGGCGCTGCTGTCGTGGCTGCAGGACGGCGTTGAGCCTGGCCGGACCGAGCTGCCCGTGACACTGGTGGAGCGTCAAACCACGGCGGCGCCGGCAACGCCCCGTTGATCACGGCCTGGCGAACGTCGCGCTCCAGCGCCCTCCCCCCTCGACCGTGCCCTGCATGGTCTTGCCGCTGATCTCGCCGGTATAGCGCTGCTGACCGGCGACAAACGAGATCTTCGTACCGTCGATGCGCCCCTCGCTGATCGGCGTCGTGGCGCCTTCCTCGCGCAGCATCCCTTCGATCATCTGGTACTTCTGCGTCAGCACCAGCTGCTTTTCTCCCATGCGCCAGCTGCCTTGCACCTTGGCCGGAATCACCCACTTGTAGGCGGTGCAGTGGCCCGCGCAGCCCTGCGTGACCTGCGCGGTCTCGTCCGGCTCCCAGTCGTCCATGGTGAAGGTATTGGAGACGACGCGCGTGCCCGGCTTCATGTTCAGCAGGGTCGGACGCAGCCGCAGGTTCAGGTCCGGCAACAGGAACAGCGTCACCACGGTGGCGTTGGAGAAATCCGACTTGAAGATGTCGCCCTGGTCGAAGCGCGCGCGGTTGCCGACGCCTTCGGCCTGCGCGGTCCGGCGCGACAGCGCCACCATGTCCGGATTGAACTCGATGCCGCGCGCCGTGGCGCCGCGTTTGGCCGCGGTGATCACCAGCCGGCCATCGCCCGATCCGAGGTCGACCAGATGATCCCTGGGCGTCAGCTCGGCCATGTCCAGCATGCGGTCGACCAGTGCCTGCGAGGTCGGCACCCACACCACGTCCTTGCCCGATTGGCCGACGGATGGCTTGTAGACCGAGGTCGCCTCGGACGCCGTCTCCGTCTGCGCCAAACCGGAGCCGCTCAATGCCAGGGCACCCGCGGCAAACAGCGCGGCAGCGACGAAGGACTTGTGCAACATCGTCATCGACGTTCTCCTGTTCGAATGGTCACATGGGGTCCGGTGAAGCATCCTGCTGTTCCGCGGCATCGACCTCCTTGCGCTTGAACAGCAGGATCGGCGCGCCGGCGGCGAGCATCGCGAGCCCGATCAGCGCCGCGGCGCCGGTATAGGCCACGCTGGCATAGAGCATGTACAGGCAGGTCAGGCAGAAGATGATCGGCGTGACCGGATACAGCGGCACGCGGTACGGCAACGCGCGCTCGGGATGGCGCCAGCGCAGCACGAACAGCGAGCAGCCGACCAGCAGCAGGAAGCCCCAGAACACCGGCGCGGTGTAGTCGACCATCGCCTTGAAGCCGTCGCGCGTGATGGCCCCCACCGCGATCAGCGCCAGCGCGATGATCCCCTGTGCGATCTGGCCATTGGCGGGCGTCTTGCCGCGGCCGTCCCAGATGCCCACCCACTGCATCACCGTCATGTCGCGCGCCATCGCGTAGAACACGCGCGAGCCTGTGAAGATCGTGGCGTTCAGCGTCGAGATCGCGGCGACCACGATGGCCGCGGTGACCACGCGCTCGCCGATCGGCCCGGCCACCACGCGCATCATGTCGGCGGCGACCGCATCGGATTGGCGCAATCCGTCAAGCCCGAGGACCGACAGCAAGGCCAGATTGGCCAGCGTGTACAGCACCACCAGAATGACGGTGCCGCCGGCCAGCACTTTGGCGATATTGCGCGGCGCGTCCTTCAGTTCGCCGGTCAGATAGGCCGCCTCGTTCCAGCCGCCATAGGTCAGCAGCACGAAGATCATCGCCATGCCGATCGCCGCGGTTTCAGGCGGCATCGACGGCGCGGCGCGTTCGGCGGTCTCGGGCGACCCGAACATGCCGAACAGGATGATCGCGCCGATCGCGCCGATCTCGAGGAACGTCACCACCACCTGCAGGTTCTTGCCCTCGATGGTGCCGATCACGTTCACCGCGGTCAACACGATCACCGCCAGCGCGGCATAGATGGCCGGACCCAACGGACCGGCCGGCACCAGCTGGGCCACGTAGTCGCCCAGCATGAAAGCGACCGCCGCGATCGCACCGGTCTGGATCACCGTGCAGCGCGCCCATCCGAACATCATCGCGGTGGAGCGGCCGTAGGCGCGCGACAGGAAGTGGTATTCGCCGCCGGCATTGGGATGGGCCGCCGACAGCTCCGCGTAGCACAACGCGCCGATGAAGGTGATGATGCCGCCGACGATCCAGACCAGCACGAACATCGCCTCCGACTCGACGCTGCCCGCGACGATCGACGGCGTGCGGAAGATCCCGACCCCGAGCACCAGGCCCACCATGATCGTGATGGCATCGAAGACCGACAGGATGCCTTGCGGTCTGGGTTGGTTCGGATCGGTCATCCCGGTCATCCCTTGCCTCGGACGGATGGAGCGAAATGGGCTTGCCAACTGAGCTCGCCAGATGAGCCTGCATTCCGCGCTCGCATCGCTGCCGTGGAAGGCAGCGGACTTGTCTGCCTGTCCACAATACGAAACATCCGGATGGGTGACTAGGGGTGCGGCGACCTCCTCCGAGGGTCGGTCACGCGACGTGACGGGAGGGACGCTCCAATGGCGCCGAAAATGACATCGGTGTCATTCAACGTTGGCCGAACGCCGCACCCGCGAACAGGTCCTTGAACTCGCGCGGCTGCGAACGCCAGTACTGCTTCGGCGCCCGGACCTGGGCGCCGAGCCTGGCGGCGGCGTGCCATGGCCAGCGCGGGTCATACAGCATCGCCCGCGCCAGCGACACCGCGTCAGCTTCGCCGTTGGCGATGATGCTCTCGGCCTGCTCCGGCTCGGTGATCAGGCCGACCGCGATGGTCGCCAGCCCAACCTCGGCCTTGACCCGCTGCGCGTACGGAACCTGATAGCCCGGGCCCAGCTTGATCGCCTGCTGCGGCGACACGCCGCCCGTGGTCACATGGATCGCCGCGCAACCGCGCCGCGCGAGCTCCTTCGAGATCGCCACCGTGCCGTCGATATCCCAGCCGTTCGGCACCCAGTCGGTCGCCGAGATGCGCGCCCACACCGGGCGGTTGGCCGGAAAGACGGCGCGCACCGCGTCGAACACCTCCAGCGGAAAGCGCATCCGGTTCTCGAGGCTGCCGCCGTACTCGTCGTCGCGATGATTGGCGATCGGCGACAGGAACTGGTGCAGCAGATAGCCGTGCGCGGCATGGATCTCGATCGCATCGATGCCAAGGCGCGCGGCACGCTTCGCGGTCTCGACGAAATCGCGCTTGACCCGCTCGAGGCCGGCGCGGTCGAGCGCCATCGGCGCGACTTCGCTCGGCGCATGGGGTACGGCCGACGGCGCCTCGGTCTGCCAGCCCTCGGGCTCGTCCGGCCGGATCTGCGCACCGCCATCCCACGGCGCGCGGCTCGACGCCTTGCGGCCCGCATGGGCGATCTGCATCGCGACCTTGATCGGCGAATGGGCGCGCACGGCGTTCAGCACGCGGGCCAGCGCGGCTTCGTTGTCGTCCGAGTACAGGCCGAGATCGTAGGGTGTGATGCGTCCCTGCGGCGACACCGCGGTCGCTTCGAGAATCAGCATGCCGGCGCCGGACAGCGCGAGGTGGCCCAGATGGATCAGGTGCCAGTCGGTGGCATTGCCCTGCTCCGCCGAGTACTGGCACATCGGCGCAATCAGGATGCGGTTGTCGAGCTGCAGATCGCCGATCTGCAGCGGGGTAAACAGTGCGGACATCGAGAACCTCTTCTGTGTTCTGGTGGATACCGGCTCGCCGTGGGAGGCCATGCGGGCCAGACGAGCCAGGCAGGCATTGTGCGGCAACTGGGCGATCGCTGCAGGCGGCGGGGAACGGCGCGCATGGATGCATGTTGGTGCGAGACCCATCGATCGTGGTGCGGCGCCTCCCGCCGATGGTGCCCGCGCGTGGTGTCGGCGCGATTCAGGCGAGGCGATACGCGAAATCGCCGCGGTGACCCCGAAAATCCGATGGCATATCACTTGCTTTGGCAGTGCCGACGTCTCTTCCCCACTCAGGAGCCATGCCAGTGAACCGCTTCGCCTGTGCTTTCGCATCGATGTCGACCGCCGCTTCCCACGCCACCGCCGCATCGGCAACCGGCGCCCGTCAACGGCTTGGCAGCATCGGCGCGGCGCTCGCGCTGTCGCTGCTGGCCTTGCCGGGGTCGGCGATGGCCGAAAAGGTCCTGCGCATCGGCATGACCGCGGCCGACATTCCTCGTACGCTGGGCCAGCCGGACCAGGGCTTCGAGGGCAACCGCTTCAGCGGCATTCCGATGTACGACGGCCTGACGCAATGGGACCTGTCCAAGAGCGACGGCCCCAGCCTGCTGGTCCCCGGGCTTGCCACCGAATGGAAGGTGGACGCCAAGGACAAGACCAGATGGGTCTTCAAGCTGCGCCCCAACGTCAAGTTCCATGACGGCACGCCCTTCAACGCCGATGCGGTGGTGTGGAACGTCGGCAAGGTGCTGGACAAGTCCGCGAAGCAGTTCGACCCCAGCCAGGTCGGCGTGACCGCGTCGCGGATGCCGACGCTGCGCTCGGCGCGCAAGATCGACGACATGACCGTGGAGCTGACCACTTCCGAGCCGGACTCCTTCCTGCCGTACAACCTGACCAACCTGTTCATGGCGTCCCCCACGCAATGGGAGAAGAAGTTCGCCGCGGTGCCGGCCTCGGTCAGCGACCCGATCGAGCGTTCCAAGCAGGCGTGGGTGGCCTTCGCCGCCGATGCGGCGGGCACCGGCCCCTTCAAGATGAGCCGCTTCGTGCCGCGCGAGCGTCTCGAGGTGGTGAAGAACGCCCAGTACTGGGACGCGAAGCGCGTGCCGAAGATCGACAAGGTCGTGATGATCCCGATGCCGGAGGCCAATGCGCGCACCGCGGCGCTGCTGTCCGGCCAGGTCGACTGGATCGAGGCGCCGGCACCGGACGCCATCGCGCAGATCAAGAGCCGCGGCTTCCAGGTCTACTCGAACACGCAGCCGCATATGTGGCCGTGGCAGCTGTCGTTCGCGCCGGGCTCGCCGTGGCTGGACAAGCGCGTGCGGCAGGCGGCCAATCTGTGCGTGAACCGCTCGGGCCTGAAGACGCTGCTCGGCGGCTATATGGCCGAGGCCAAGGGCATCGTCGAGCCGGGCAACCCGTGGTGGGGCAATCCGAAGTTCGACATCAAGTACGACCCCGCCGGCGCCCGCAAGCTGATGCAGGAGGCAGGCTATTCGGCGGCCAGGCCGGTCAAGGTCAAGGTGCAGGTCTCCGCGTCCGGCTCCGGGCAGATGCAGCCGCTGCCGATGAACGAATACGTACAGCAGAACCTGAAGGAGTGCTTCATCGACGTCGATTTCGACGTAGTCGAATGGAACACGCTGTTTACCAACTGGCGTATCGGCGCAAAAGACGCCAGTGCCCACGGTGCCAATGCGATCAACGTCAGCTTCGCGGCGATGGACCCGTTCTTCGCGATGGTGCGCTTCGTCAGCAGCAAGACCCAGCCGCCGGTCTCGAACAACTGGGGCTACTTCAGCAATCCGGAGTTCGACAAGCTGATCGAGACCGCCCGCACCTCGTTCGACGACAAGGGCCGGGACGCCGCGCTGGCGAAGCTGCATGCCCGCATCGTCGAGGAGGCGCCGTTCGTGCTGATCGCGCATGACGTCGGCCCGCGCGCGATCTCGAAGAAGGTCAAGGGCGTGGTGCAGCCGCAAAGCTGGTTCATCGACATCGCCACCATGTCGATGGACTGAGCGGAACCCGACCGACTTTCCGGCCACGACCATGTCCTACCTGCTTCGCCGCGCGCTGTATGCGCTGCCCATCCTGCTGGGCGTCGCGCTGCTGTGCTTCTCGCTGGTGCATATCGCGCCGGGCGATCCGCTGGTGTCGGTGCTGCCGCCCGACGCCTCCGAGGAGATGCGCCGGCAGCTCGCCGCGCTGTACGGCTTCGACAAGCCCTTCATCGAGCAATTCGTGCACTGGCTGACGCGTGCGCTGCACGGTGACCTTGGCACGTCGATCGCCACCAGCCGCCCGGTGATGCAGGAGGTGGCCGCCGCCGTCGTCAATTCGGTGCGGCTGGCGGCGGTGGCCACACTGATCGGCTTTACCTTCGGCTGCCTGTTCGGCTTCGTCGCCGGCTACCTGCGCGATTCCGCGATCGACCGCACGGCCTCGTTCCTGTCCGTGTTCGGCGTCAGCGTGCCGCATTACTGGCTCGGCATGGTGCTGGCCATCGTGTTTTCGGTGATGCTGGGCTGGTTGCCGGCGACCGGCGCGGGCCCAGGCGGCTCAGGCGATTGGAGCTGGGACTGGGAGCACCTCCAGTACATGCTGCTGCCGGCGATCACGATGTCGGTGATTCCGATGGGCATCGTCGCGCGGACCATCCGCGCGCTGGTGGCCGAGATCCTGTCGAACGAGTTCATTGTCGGACTGAAGGCGCGCGGCCTGTCCGACCTGGCGGTGTTCCGTCATGTGGTCAAGAACGTCGCCCCGACCGCGCTGTCCGTGATGGGCCTGCAATTGGGCTATCTGCTCGGCGGCTCGATCCTGATCGAGACGGTGTTCGCGTGGCCCGGCACCGGCTTCCTGCTGAACTCGGCGATCTTCCAGCGCGATTTCCCGCTGCTGCAGGGAACCATCCTCGTGCTGGCCGTGTTCTTCGTGCTGCTGAACCTGATGGTCGACGCGCTGCAGACGCTGTTCGATCCGCGCATCCAGCGCAACTAGCCCCGGAAAAAAGCCATGGAAATGACGCTGGACAATACCGGCCGGCCGGCCACGGCGGAGCGCTCCCCCGGCTACTGGACCACGGTCGGCCGCCGCCTGCTGCGCAACAGGCTCGCGATCGCCGCGGCCCTGATCCTGCTCGCGCTGATCCTCGTCGCGCTGTTCGCGCCGCTGCTGATGCCGGCCGATCCCTATGCGTCGTCGATTCTGAAGCGCCTGAAACCGATCGGCACCGAAGGCTATCCGCTCGGCACCGACGAGCTGGGCCGCGACATGCTGTCGCGGCTGATCCTGGGCGCGCGGCTGTCGCTGTTCATGGGCATCACGCCGGTGCTGATCGCGTTCGTGCTGGGAAGCGCGCTGGGCATCGTGGCCGGCTATGCCGGCGGCTGGGTCAATACCGCGATCATGCGGGTGGTCGACATCTTCTACGCCTTTCCTTCGGTGCTGCTGGCCATCGCGCTGTCCGGCACGCTGGGCGCCGGCGTCGGCAATGCGCTGCTGTCGTTGACCATCGTCTTCGTGCCGCAGATTGCGCGCGTGGCCGAGAGCGTCACCACGCAAGTACGCAACCGGGAATTTGTCGATGCCGCGCGGGCGTCGGGTGCCTCCGCGCTGACCATCGTGCGCGCGCACGTGCTGAACAACGTGCTGGGACCGATCTTCGTCTATGCGACCGGCCTGATCTCGGTGTCGATGATCCTGGCTTCCGGGCTGTCGTTCCTGGGTCTGGGCGTCAAGCCGCCGGAGCCCGAATGGGGCCTGATGCTGAACACGCTGCGCACCGCGATCTATACCCAGCCATGGGTGGCCGCGTTGCCCGGGGCGATGATCTTCGTGACGTCGATCTCGTTCAACCTGCTCGCCGACGGCATCCGCTCGGCGATGGAAATCAAGGACTGAGCCGATGCCCCTGTCCACACCGAACGTCGATCTTGGCGGCCCGGCCCAGCCGCTGGTGATTGCCCGCGATCTGGTCAAGCATTTTCCGTTGAAGGGCGGCATTCCTGGACGCCGCGCCGGCGCCGTGCGTGCGGTCGATGGCGTCAGCTTCGACGTGCTCAAGGGCGAGACGCTCGGCGTGGTCGGCGAATCCGGCTGCGGCAAGTCGACCACGGCACGGCTGCTGATGCAGCTGACCGCGCAGGACAGCGGCGAGCTGATCTTCGACGCGGAAGGCGTCGGCTCGGCGCAATTGCCGCTCAAGCGCTACCGAAGCCAGGTGCAGATGGTGTTTCAGGACAGCTATTCGTCGCTGAACCCGCGGCTGACCATCGAGGAATCGATCGCCTTCACCGCGCGCGTGCACGGCATTCCGGCGCGCGAGGCCATCGAGCGGGCCCGCCACCTGCTCGGCCGCGTCGGGCTCGAACCGTTGCGCTTCGGCGGCCGCTATCCGCACGAGCTGTCCGGCGGCCAGCGCCAGCGCGTCAATATCGCCCGTGCGCTGGTGCTGCGGCCGCGCCTGGTCATCCTCGACGAGGCCGTGTCGGCGCTCGACAAGTCGGTCGAGGCCCAGGTACTGAACCTGCTGCTGGACCTGAAGGCCGAATTCGACCTGACCTACGTCTTCATCAGCCACGACCTGAACGTGATTCGCTATCTGTGCGATCGCGTGATGGTGATGTACCTCGGCAAGGTCGTCGAGATTGGCGATACCGAGGCGATCTACGCCAACCCGGCCCATCCCTACACGCGTGCCCTGCTCGCGTCGATGCCGTCGATGGACCCGGACCGCCGCACGCTGACGCCGCCGCTCGCCGGCGATCCGCCCAATCCGATCGATCCGCCACCGGGCTGCAGTTTCCATCCGCGCTGCGGCCTGGCCGAGGCCGTCTGTGCGCGGCGCGCGCCCGTGCTGTCCGCGACGATCGCCGGCCATCAGGTGTCCTGCCTGATGGCGGAACCGGACAGCGGCCATTCACGGGCAACGGCGCGGCGAGCCGAGGCCGCCGTTGCCGATGCCTGTTGAGGAGACCAGCATGAATGCCCCCGTCATCGCATCGGCACCAGGCGCATCGGCACCGACCGCCACGCCTTCGTCCGACCCGCCGATGGTCTCCGTGCGCGACCTGCATGTCGCCTTCGACGCCGGCGGCAAGACCATCCGCGCGGTCAACGGCGTCTCGCTGCGGGTGGCTCCCGGCGAAGCGGTCGCGCTGATCGGCGAGTCGGGCTCGGGCAAGAGCGTCACGCTGCGCGCGCTGATGCGGCTGCATCCGCCCCGCCGCACGACGATGACCGGCGACATCGTGATCGACGGCACCGACGTGATGCGGCTCGATGCCAAAGGCCTGGCCAGCATCCGCGGCGGCACCGTCGCCATGGTGTTCCAGGAGCCGTTGCTCGCGCTCGACCCGGTCTACACCATTGGCGAGCAGATCGTCGAGTGCATCCGCGCCCATGCTCGCGTCTCGGCCGGGGAAGCCCGCAAGCGGGCCCTGCAGGCGCTGGAGGCGGTTCGCATCCCGAGCCCCGAGCGCCGCCTGGCCGCCTATCCGCACGAGCTGTCGGGAGGGATGCGCCAGCGCGCGATGATCGCGCTGGCGTTGTCGGCCAGGCCGAAGGTGCTGCTGGCCGACGAGCCCACCACCGCCCTCGACGCCACCGTGCAGATCCAGGTGCTGATCCTGCTGCGCGAACTGCAACGCGCGCTGGGCCTGTCGATCGTATTTGTGACCCACGATATCGGCGCCGCGGTCGAGATCGCCGATCGTGTCGCGGTGATGTACGGCGGCCGCATCGTCGAGGAAGGGCCGATCCGGACGCTGCTGCGCGACGCGCGTCATCCGTACACCATCGCGCTGTTGCAAGGCCGCCAGCACGGCATGGCGCGCGGCGAGCGGCTGGCGACCATCCCCGGATCGCCGCCCGACCTTGCCGCTTTGCCCGCTGGCTGCAGCTTTGCGCCACGGTGCGCCCATGCGCGGCCCGAATGCTTGCGGCAGGTGCCGCAGCCCGTCTCGGTCGGCGACGGTCACCGCGTCAGCTGCGTGCTCGCCGCTGCCACCGAACCTGCATTGGCCGTGGCCTGACCCCACCGGACCGGTTCCGACCATCGCGCATCGCCCGGCCCTCCGGTCGGGCCAAACCCTGCGGAGACCCCATGAGCCTCGCATCGCACCCTTCCCGTTCGTTCATGCCCTACCCAGAAGCCGACGTGCCGCACGCGCTCGACGGGCCCTTGCGGGGGCTGCGCTTCGCCGCCAAGGACCTGTTCGACGTGGCGGGCTACCCCACCGGCGGCGGCAACCCGCATGTGCTGGCGATGTCCGGCATCAAGCCGTCCACGGCGCCCGCGGTGCAATGCCTGCTGGACGCGGGGGCGGCCTTCGTCGGCAAGACCCATACCGACGAGCTGGCCTTCTCGATGAACGGCAAGAACGCACACTATGGCGCGCCGGTCAACGGCGCGGCACCGGAGCGCATCACCGGCGGCTCCTCCTCCGGTTCCGCGTCGGCGGTCTCGAACGGTCTGTGCGACTTTGCGCTGGGCACCGACACTGGCGGCTCGGTACGTGCCCCCGCCAGCCATTGCGGCCTGTTCGGGATCCGGCCGACGCATGGCCGCATCTCGCTGGCGGGATGCCTGCCGCTGTGCGACAGCCTCGATACCTGCGGCTTCTTCGCGCGCGATATCGGCACGTTTGCGCGGGTCGCCGGTGTGCTGCTGGGCCCGGATGCCAACACCTTGCCAGCTTCGGTCCGCCTGCTGCTGGCGGACGATCTGTTCGCGCTGGCCGAGCCCGCTGCGCGCGATGCGCTGCTCCCGGTGGCGGCTCGCATCCAGCACGCACTGGGCAACGGCGATGCCGTCGCGGCCGCGGACCGTCCGATCGACGACCTGTACTGGGCCTTCCGTTATGTGCAAGGCCGGGAAGCCTGGCACAGCGATGGCGACATGATCGAGCGCTACGGGCTGCGGCTGGGTGCCGACGTGGCGGCGCGATTCGCGTTCTCGAAGAGCGTCACCGCTGGCCAGTGCGACGAGGCCATGCAGGTGCGCCGGGCGTTCACCGCCCACCTCGCCGCATTGCTTGGCGACGACGGCGTGCTGCTGTTGCCGACGATGCCCGATATCGCGCCGCTGCAGGACGCGCCGCTCGACACGCTCGAGGACTATCGCAACCGCGCCGTGCAGATGCTGTGCCTCGCCGGCCTCAGCGGCTTTCCGCAGATCAGCCTGCCGCTGTGTCGCCGCGATGGTGCCCCGCTGGGCCTTTCCCTGCTGGGGCCCGCCGGCAGCGACCGCAGTCTGATCGCATTGGCCGAGCGCGTGGTGGCCGCCTTGGGCTGAGCCCTGGAATACCTCCGTCGTTCCCGCGAAAGCAGGGACGACGGGGTGGCAGCGGCCGCCTGTGGTTCTGCCAATCGCTTATCGGGTCAGCTTATCGGTCAGCTTATCGGGTCACATCCAGCACCCATCCCGGCTCGATGTGGTCCGGGTTCTCCGCGAGGTTGTACTGCGGATTCAGGTTGATCAGCTCGCGCAGCGCGTAGGCGGCAACCTGCTGGTCCGTGGTCATTGCCTCGGCCTCGGCGTCCTCCTTCTGCCCATCGGACAACAGCGTATCGAGGTTCGTCGCCGCGATGCCCCACAGCGTCGAAGTCTCGACGCCGGCATGGTAGGGTTGCACGGTCACGCGTCCGTTGCGCGGACGCGGCCGCTCGGGCTCCGGCTGTTGCGCAGGCGGTTCGGTGGTCGGCGGCTTCGGCTCCTCGGACGGTTTTTCCGAGCGCGGCGGTGGCGTCGGAGCCGGCTGCGTCGGCGACGGCTCCTGCGTCGGCGGCGCCGATGGCGTCGAGGACGGCAATGGCGGCTTGACGGGCTGGTCTTCCTCGTCGCTGCCCAGGGTCTCCAGCAGGATCTTCATGCCGAAGTTGACGATCACGCCGCCGCCCAGCAGTACCAGTCCATACGGCATCGCCCGGCCGAAAAACTCCCATTTGCGCGGCAGCAGCGATTGGTCCGGCTTCAGCTGGATATTGCCGCCCTTGTCCGCTGCCAGCTTGTTGAACTCCCCGTTGGCGACGCCGCGCTCGACGCGCGACTGCAGGAAGGCACCGACACCGAAGGTGGCGAGGCTCGCCGCACCGAGGCCGCCGGCCACGCCGCCGTACGTCATCACGTCCGTTACCGCCAGCGGAATCGCGCCGGCGGCATACATGCTCATCACGAACTTGCGCGTATGGGCCGCGGGCAGCGCGGGCAGCTTGACCTTGGCGTGGTAGCCGATGCGGTTGGCGATGTTGAAGCTCGCCAGCACGCCGTTGGCCGCCAGGAACGCCGTGTTGCTGTACGTCGCGACATTGCCCAGGTCCACGCCGTGATGCATGAACCAGGTCACCGTCGTCGCGTTGTTGATCGCCAGCGTGCCGATCTGCAGGCCGTCATTGATGCGGCCGGCGACGGTATCCGGCGTCAGCAGCGCCGTGCCGGCTTGCTTCAGCGCCTGCACGGCGGCTGCAACCTCCTCCGCCGAGGGCTTGTTGGTCTCCGCGCCGACATGCCGCTCGAGGACCTGGATATGCGCATCGAATACCTTGCGGTTGTTCTCGCTGATCCCCCAGATCGCGGCACGATCGCTGGCCAGGGCCTTGCGCAGCCAGGCGACATCGGCAGGCGTCTGCCGCTCGGTGCGGCGGATCACCCGGTTGGCGAAGGCCGTGCGGCCGGCGGCGACGCCGCCGCGATAGATGAAGCAGGAGCCGGCGACCACCACCGACGCCGCGGTGCCAGGCATCGGCATGAATGGCATGGCCGCAGCCCCGGTGGCGAAGGCCCCGCCGACCGATGCCGCCACGGTGGCGCGCAGCTTCCACGGGCGCGGTGCCGGCGTGGGTGACGACGATGCCGGCTGCGGGTTGGCCGGCGTCGGCTTGTTCGACTCGCCCGGTTCAGGCGCTGCCGCGCCCTCGGCCTCCGGCTCGCCGCCATGCCGGAACGTGGCCGAGCGCACCGTGCCCTGCGGATCGGTCGCGACGCGGGCCACATTGGCCTGCGCGGCCTCGCGCATCTTCGCCAGCACCGTCACCACGGCCTGCCCATGCGCGGCCAGGCCGCCGCCGGGCTCGACCGACATCACGTCGGCGATCTTGACGCTGCCATCGGCGAAGAATGCAAACTCGACGTCCTGCAGCAGCAGGCCGCGCCCGTCCGCACCGTTCTCGATACCGTGCTCGATCGCATCGAGATCGCGCAGCGTCCGCGCGTTCATCCGCGCCGCGTAGTGCGGCAGCAGATTGCCGTTGCCGTCGAGCAGGTCCGCACTGCCGGCCAGATAGCGTTCATAGACGATGGCCGGATGGCCGAGCACCGTGTCCCCGTCGCCGCCATGGATGCGCAGCGTCGGCATGCCCAGCGCCTCGACCTGCGCCATCGCCTCGCGCTCGGCGCCCATCGGGAAGGCGGCGATCATGCTGTCGTTGCCGAGCCCCACCGCATGGCTGTTGCCCAGCGCAAACACCGTCTTGACGGCGCCCGAGCCCAGCCGCGGGCCCAGATAGTGGGCCAGGTCGACTGGCGTCTGCCGGCCATCGTCGTGGACCAGGCGCACCGCGTCGACGCCGTCGACCGCGAAACTGCGGTTGGCATGGCGATACGGTTGCGGTTGCAGCGTTTGCCATGCCACGCCTTGCTGATCGAGCTTCAGTACCGGCTTGGGCGGGCCGCCTGCGTTGTTGGCGGCGGCCCGCGTGGCGGCGGCATCCAGCGTATCGAGCTTGAAATCCGCCGCCGGCAGCATCACGTCGACGCCCATCACGTCCGCCACCTGCTGCGCGAAGGCGCGCCGCGCATGCTGGCTGCCACCGTCGAGCGCCAGCACGACCGCGCCGTCCTTCTTGCCTGCGTCGGCCAGTTCCAGCGCGAGCCGATGTGCGCCGACCGCTTCGCCGTTCTCGTCGAGCAGGCCGCGCTCGCGATCGAAGCGCCCCAGCACGACGTTGTAGTCGCCCGGCACCATCACCTTCAGCCGCGAGGCGCCGAACGTCGCATCGGCATGGCGCGGCGACGCGGTACGCCACGCGGCGGGATCGGCGGCGTGGATGTCATTGCCGTCGCGGGCGGCGTTGACCGGCCTCGGCGCATCGCCGCGCGGCATCGTCAATGCGCTGTCTGGCAGCGCCCGTCCGCCTTCGCTGACGCCGACGATCGGCAGCGCCGGCATGGCGCCGTAGAAGCGTCCGCCCTGGCTGTGCACCGGCGCATCGGACTGCGCCATCGCTTCGGGGCTCGCATCGACGCGCATCGCGCCGCCGAAGACGGTATCGCCGCCGTCATGCCAGCCGCGGATCTCCCACCTGCCGTCCGGCGCGTAGACACGGGCGTCCAGCGCGGTGGCCAGTTGCTGCGCC
Organism: Cupriavidus gilardii; assembly: GCF_013347325.1. Classification (NCBI taxonomy): domain Bacteria; kingdom Pseudomonadati; phylum Pseudomonadota; class Betaproteobacteria; order Burkholderiales; family Burkholderiaceae; genus Cupriavidus; species Cupriavidus gilardii. The sequence goes on from NZ_CP054624.1 coordinate 1,329,339, forward strand.
AGCGGCAGCGGACCGTCCATGCCGAAGCAGTCGTAGATCAGCACCGGCATGCCTTCGCGATAGTCAGGGTGCGCGCGGATCCGGTCGGCCAGCGCGGCCGCGTCGTAGTCGGGGCGGCCGCTGCCGTCCATGTCCATGCGCACGCCCTGGTAGGCGCCCTCGGCCCGCACCGTGAAGTAGCCGGGCACCTGCGGCACCGAGATCGGCATCGCGCGGTTGTCGAAGGTCACGTAGCCCGCCTCGGCGGCCAGATCGAGATGCGCCCTCCCCCGCGGGAAATGCCCCAGTTGCTGCAGCACATCGATCCGCTCGCCCGCCTCGTTGCGTACCAGCGGCAGGCCTTCGACGAAGCCTTCCGGCAGCGCCACGCGGATATCGCCTTCGTAGCCGCGGTTCAGCGCAATCTCGCCCGGTACCGTGCTGCCGTCGCGCCGCGACAGCGGCACGGTACCGATCGCATCGTCGGCGGCCGGCACGCGGCCGGGCTGGTACTGCGCCGCCGGCACGACCTGCAGCCGGACCTTGACGCCGACCGCGGCCTGCCGGTCGAGCTGCGCGGCGGCCTGCAGCGGCGAATCGAAGGCGCCGATCACCTTGGGCCTGGCATTGGCCGCATCGGCGTCGCGCACCGCCACGTACTTGACGCCGGCCAGACGGCCGCCGGTCGCATGCACGCTGTCGATCATCGTGGCGACCGCGTCGATGCCCGGCACGCCATCGCGCAGCGACCAGCTGCGATCGACGATCGCGGGCACATGCCGGGCCTGGAGGTTGCCGGGCCCGCCCTCGTCGGCGCCATGGAAGGGACGCCGCAGCCCGTGCGCGAACAGGTCTTCCAGCACCGAGCGCGGCTGCCGGCGCGGCATCGCGGTGCCGATCAGTGCGGGGACCGGCGCGCCGGGGCCGGTGGTCGCCTCGGCGCCGGCCCAGTGCCGCAGCAACCGGTAGACCGCCGCATGGACCTCCGGAGAGAAGCCATCGACCGTGGGGACCCGCTGCCGCGACACACCGTCGACCGCACCGGCGTGGACCGACGCCTCGATGGCCGACAGGATCTGGTTCTCGGTCGGCATCAGGTGGGCCTTGCCCAGCTGACGCAGCAACGCGGCGCCGATCGCATAGGCGCCCCAGTTGGACACGCTGGCGGTCACCAGGATGTCGGTCCGGACCGTCGAGGCAATCGGCGTGCCGTCCGGCGCCAGCGGGACGAACGCCGCCACGTTACCCATGCCGGCCTCGTTGCCGCCATCGCCGACCGAGGAGGTGCCGATGCCCATCTCCTGCGCCGCCTTCAGGAACGCATCGATACCCGGGGTGAAATCGTCGAGGTTGACCCCGCGCATATTGTGCTTGGTGCCGGCAGCCGTGCGGCCGGGCAGTTCGATCGACGACACGTGATCGGGCCGCAGTTCCTCCAGCATCGCGCGGACCACCGGCGAGCTGCTGTCCGCATGCTCGTCGAACACGTGGACGGAATCGAGCGGCTGCCCCATGTCGGCCAGCGCCGCTTCGAGGATCGGCTGGTTGGCCGAATCGACGATATAGCTGACGCGCTTGCCGGCGGCGCGCAGCATCGCGCCCAGCGCCACGGTTCCGGGCGGTCCGTCGGTCTCGGGCAAGCCCTCGGCCACCGAGAAGCCGGTCAGCAGCAGCACGTGTTCGGCATCGGCCATCGCCGCGGCGGCGTGCACCGCCCCCTTTGGAATCGCCAGCCGGTCGATATTGCGGCCGGTATAGCCGGTCACCATCGCGTCGATCGCGGCCGGCATCCGGTTGGCATCGAGAATGCCGCGAATCTGGCCCGGATCGGTGCTCGCGCTGAACTCCGGCACGCCGAACGCACGCGCGCGAGGATCCTCGGTCATGCCTTGAGCGAGCCGCACGACCTCGCTGGCGCGGCCCGTGGTCACCGCCAGCAGCGGCAGCATGTCCTGGGCACTGACCTCCTCGAACGGAATCGGCTCGGGCAGCAAATCGTCCTGCTTCAGCACGCCGCGCTCGATCAGCCGGTCGACCAGCGCCTTGGCCTGGTACTGCATCGGGTCGATCAGCTTGACGTGGCCGAGGCCGCTGGCATCGAGCTGCTGGCGGATCAGCCTGGCCAGCGCCGGATAGTGCGTGCAGCACAGCCACAGCGACTCGGTCTCGGGCGGAATCCGCTCGGCGTTGATGTACTTGGCGACCAGCTTCTGGATCGCCACCAGTTCCGGCCCTTGCTTGGCCTGGTGCTGCAGCGCGTTGACCGCGGCGGCCCACTCGTTGGCGCCGATCTCCAGCACGTTCTGCCCGGTGCGCAGCGCGTCCACCGCATCGCGATAGGCATGGCTGTTGACGGTGCCCGGCGTGGCGACCAGCGCAAAATTGCGGCCGCCGTCCTCGGCCATCGCGCGGGCGGTGGTGTGGATCAGGTTGATGAAATCGCGCTCGCTCAGCCCGGCCCAGCCTTCCGGATAGGTGATGCACGCCGTGTTGCAGCCGAGCGCGTTGGCATCGGCCTGTTGCTGGTGCATCGCGTGCAAACCGTCGTTGACGCGGCGGATCAGGTCGTCGCGCTCGCGCCCGCCGTAGGTGCCCGCGGCGTGATCGCCGTACGCGACCAGCTGCACGCGCTTGCCGGTCATCGAGAAGATATGCCGGGCGATGTTCATCGCGGCCAGGATGCCGCCGTTGCTGGAGTCGAATACGGTGACCTCGATGATGTCGTCGATCACCTTGATGCCGAACTGCTCCGGGTCCACGCCCTTCGGCACGAAGCGGCGTTGCATGCCGTCCAGCATCTGCGCCAGGTCAAGTCCATCCGGCAACTGCCTGGCCTGCGCCTGCAGCAGCTCGTACAGCCCCAGGAAGCTGCGCTTGTCGAGGCCGCGCATGCTGGTCGCGCCGCGCTCCAGCGTGACGCTGTCATACGCGTGCAGCGCGGCCATGCGGTCGATCATCGCAGCGACGCGATCGGTCGTCGGCATCGCGTGGTCGCTGCCGGACGCGCGCTGCAGCGCAAAGCCGACCGCCTGCGCCGCCAGGTTGGTGTTCATGCCGACCACCGGATGGCTCGCGCCGACCGCCGACCACTGGTCGATATCGGCGGGCTCGACATGCAGCGACGTCATCGCGCGCTCGAGCGCCGAGCGCATGCCCGCGGTATGGCTGTCGGCGCCGATCGCCACGGTGACCAGATCCTTGGCATTGGCCTCGACCAGCAGCTGGTCGACCCGCGGCGCACCGTCGAGGCGTTCGCCGTTGGCCAGCCGGTATTCGCCGGCGCGGTTGCGGCCGGCCACCTCGACCGCGACCACGGCCTGGGTCCGATACTTTGCCAGCAGCGCCTGCGCCTGCTGGGCGGCCCCGGTCGAATCGGTGGCGGTGAAGGTCTCGATGCGGGCATCGGCCAGGCCAAGTTCGCCCTGCAGCAGATCGGCCAGCAGCGCCTCGTGCGCGGGGTCGGTGACGAAGATCACCTCCTTGCCCAGCGCGCTCAGATAGGCGCCGAGCGTCGCCGCGCCCAGCGGTCCATGCGTGTCGGCGCCGCCGTGCAGCGTCGCCGGCGACGTTGCGATCAGCACCGTATCGACATCTTGCAGCGCCCGCGCCGCCAGCTCGGCGCCATAGGGCACCGACAGCGACATCGGGCGCCCGTCCATGCCGGCCACGCGGTCCAGCGGCGAAATCGCGTTCTGCAGCACGATCGACGGCTCGGCGCGCGCGGCCTCGAGCACGGCGGCACGGCCGCCGCCGCCATGTGCGAACACCGCGCTGCGGACATTGGGTCGGGCATCGCCGCGCGCGTCCGCGCGCGCCTCGGCGCGGCGGCGGCTGCGACCGCTGGTGTTGGTGCGGCTTGCCGCCGGTGGCGCCTCGCCGTGCCGGCTGCGTTCGCCGGCCTCGCGCATGTACCTGGTGACGGCCTGCTGCATCGCCCGGTCCATCATCCGATTGACCACGCCGTCCTGCAGCCGGACGCCCTGCGCCACCGCCGCGTCGAAGGTCAGCCGGCTGGCCAGCTTGACCGATTGCCAGGTGCCGAGCTTCTGCGGGGTGAAACTGCGCGAGCCGCTGCCGTCGGTGGCGTTGGCCGGCGTGCGCGGGGCCGGGTTCGCATCGGCCGGCGGCTCGGCCGCGACGCGCGGCGGCACGCCGCTCTCGGCCTCGCCGGCGCGCCCCGGCACGGCCGCCGGCCGGCCCGTGGTGCCGTGCTGCTGGCCCGTCTCGTCCCCGCCCGCACGAAGCGGGCCCGCCGTCTCGCCAGGGTGGCGTCCCTGCGTTGCGCCGTCCTGGTTCGGACGCACGCGCCACGGCAGCTCGGCATCGCGGCCGTTGACCGCGGTGTCGCCCCCCTGCACCGCCTGCTGCAGGGCCTGCGCCTGTGCCGCGGCCTCGGCGGCCGGATGGCGTCCGGTGATGCGCCGCGTGGCGTTATGCACCGCCTGCGCACTGCGGATCTGGATGCCCGCGGGCATCATCTGCGTCATGCCCATCAGCAGCATCGCGCCGTTCTGCAGCTTCTCGGTCATCGTCATGTCGCCGCCGTGCTGCGCGAAGGTGATGGCCTGCTGCCCGGTCATGATCGCACCGGAGCCGAACGCGGCGCCATTGAACACGCGGCTGCCGATCGCCATGCGGTTGGCGTTGCCGGCCAGGGTCCTGGCCGCCATCTGCGAGAACGTCGACGCGTTGCCGCCCAGCGTGCCGCCGGCCCGCATCGCCAGCGCCGCGCCCTTGCCCAGTCCCAGCCCCGCCATGCCGGCCACCGAGCCGAAGCCATTGGCCCACAGCGAAAAGGCGCGGGCGTTGTCCAGCGGATTGAGCGAGCGGCCATGCGTGGCCATGTCGTTCGCATCGACCGCGGTCACCGCCAGGCCATAGCCCATCGAACCGAGCATGCCGCCCCAGGCCACCGCCACCAGCGGCGTCAGCGTGCCGCCGGAGGCGACCATCACGCCGAGCCCGCCGATCGCGCCGACCGCGGCCACACCGATATCGAGCCAGGCGCGGAATTTCTCGCCGCCGGTGACGATGTGGGCGTCGATGTCGTCGAACTCGGCATGGCCGTCCGCGCCGAGGTTCAGGTCCCTCGCCAGGTAGACGGTGCCCTTGTCGTGCAGCTCGTTGTTTTCCTGGAAGTCGCGTTCGGCGGACTGATCGCCCTTGCCGTAGACCGCGCCCTGGTCGTCGACCCACAGGGTCCTGCCGTCCTTGACGAACTCGAACACCGCGCTCTGGTAAGGCGACATGCCGGGCCCGGTCACATACATCGGAATGACCTTGATGGTGGCGCCTTCCGGTGCGTCCTCGGCCAGCTGTTCCTTGATCAGCTTCGGATCCGCGTTGGGCGCGGCCAGCGCGATGGCATTGTCGAGCGCCTTGTCGTCGCCGGCCTTGACGGTCAACTCGTCCTTGCGCAGCGCCAGCGAATCGAAGGTGCCCTGCAGGATCTCGTCCTTGTCCAGTTCGAAGCGCCGCTGGTCTTCCTTGGCCTTGTCGGTGCCGCTGTATTCCTCGTAGCCTCGATCCATCGCGCGGGTCAGGTCGTAGTCGGCCATCGCCGGCGCGCGGTCGTGGTCCTTCAGTTCCCTGGCAAAGGCGAGCGACAGGCCGGTGTGTCCCTTCGCCGCGGCGTCCTGCGCGCCGCCATAGATCCGTCCCTGCGTGCCGCCGACCTGGTTCTGCATCACCATAGTGAAGACGTCGTTGTCCTCGTTGGCCAGCCAGCTGGCGGTCGAGGTCGCGGCCGGACCGGTGCCCGGTTCCGCGCCGGGATTGCGTCCGTAGTAGCCGGCGTCGGCGGCGTCGACCACCGCGGCCAGGCCATGGTAGAAGTCGTTCCAGTCGTTGTAGGTGCCGCCGGCCGGCGCGACATTGCGGCCGGTCCAGTCGTTGCTGTATTCGCTCTTGACGGTGTCGAGCAGCGTGGTGGCATCCTCCTCGGTCAGGTAAGGCGCGACCTGCTGCATGTACTGGCCGACCCGGTCGGCGTACATCGTCTCCTGGCCAATGATCGGCTTGTAGTCGTCGTCGTGCGTCTTGCCTTCGAGGTCCTTGCGCATCGACGCCTCGATCTGCGCGCGGAAGGCCTCGCTGCCGAAGCGGTTGCCCTCCACGGCGAGATAGCGCTCGCGCTCCTGCTCTGTCTGCGCGGCATTGGCCGCGCCCTGGCGCAGCTTCAGCGCGCCGACGAAGTCGCCGGCATCGAGCTTCTGCTTGAGGTTTTCCTGCAGATAGCCTTCGCGTATCGGCACCGCGCCCTTCATCAGCGACAGCATGCGCTGCATGCCCGCTGCCGCCGCGGCGCTCTCTTCCTTGCTGATGCCCTCGCCGCCCTGCGCACGCCGCTGCGTCTCGGTAAACGCGTACATCACCAGGCCGGAGTCCTTCACACCGGCCTCGAACGCCTTCCGGGTCGGATCGTTCGGCGGCGCATTGTCGGCCGGCACAAGGTAGTCCGCCCCCAGCGACTTGTACATGACATAGGCCGCCGGGTTGAACTCCATCAGGTCCCGCTCGTGCTGCGACAGGTCGCGCGGCGTCGCCGAGTTCGGATCCATCGTGGCTTTCGGATCCAGCGTCAGTCCCTGCACCTGCGCCATCGCCAGCGTGGTCGGATCGGTCTTCGCCAGCTCGCGCTCGAAGTCGGTCTCCGGGGTCAGGTTCTCCAGCTCGCCGGCAATCCGCCCCTGCATGTCGGCGGCATCGATGACCGCGCGCATGCCCTGGTCGTTGCCATAGCGGCCCTGCAGTTGCTCGATGGCCTGCTGGCGGTAGCTGTCGGGCACCTTGACGCCATCGCCCGCCTTCAGCGCGTCGAGCTGCGCCTGCGCGTCGTCGACGCGGTTCTGCGCCTCGGTCAGGTCGTAGCCGCGATCCGTCATCGACTGCGAGCGGTCGTGCGGCTGGTTGCGGACATTGGCCAGCTCGGTGTCGGCGTCCTTCTTGTAAAGCTGCGCCGCCAGCGTATCGATCTCGACGCGCATCGTGCCGAGGTAGGTCTCCTCGGCCTTGTCGCGCGTCTGCTGCGCCTCGTAGACGGTCGCGCGCGCGTCGCTGACCGCCTTGCCACTCTCGGGATCGCCACGGCGGATGCCCATCGGGATCTCGGACAGCGCCTTCTCCTCGCGCTGCAACGTGGCTTCGGCCTGATCGAGCCGGTCCTCGGCGAGCCCCAGTTCGAAGCGCGCCCCCTGCGTGTCGCGGGCCTGCTGCGTCGGCTCGGCCTTCAGGAAGCCGTCCTTGATCATGTCGAGGTTCTGGTCGAGCACCGGATCGTTGTAGCGCTCGCGGATCTCCTTCGCCTTGGCGTCAACCGCCGCGGCGATCGCCTTGTCGTCGCCGCCGGTCGCCGCGGCCTGGTTGGCGGCCACGCGCAGCTCGTTCTGCGCGCCGGCCATCACCATGCCGTATTTCTGCTCGATCGGCTTCCAGTCGGCATCGGTCATCGTGCCGGCATTGCGCTTGGTCTCGCTGTCGTCGTAGGCGCCCTTGGCGTCCTTGTGCCAGCGATCGGTGTGCCCCTTCGCCTCGTCCTGCTCCTCGTCGCGCGCCTGCTGCGCGGGATCGGTGGCCGGCTTGTCGCCGCCTGGACCCTTGACCTGGACCACGCCGCCAGGATTCGTTTGCGGGGTGTAGAGCGCCGGCGTGACCACGGGCTGACTGTTCGCCGCGCGGTCGGGCTGCTGTTTCTGCTCGGCCTGCTGCGCCTGATTGGCCTGGTTCGCCTGCTGGGCCTGATTTGCCTGTTGCGCCTGCTGGGCCTGGTTGTTCTGTTCGTTGCGCCGGGCGGTTTCGGCTTCCTGCGCCTCGCGCTGCCGCTCGGCCTCGCGTGCCTGCGCGCGCCTGGCTTCCTCGGCCGCCGCGCGCGCGGCCGCTTCGGCGGCGGCACGGGCCGCGGCGAGAATGGCTTCGCGGGCTTGCATCAGGTCCTTGAAATCCAGCATGACGCTCTTCTCCTGAGGAACGGGGGCGATGCGAACGGCGTTAAGAACGGCGACAAGAACGGCGGGAAGGCAGCCGCGCAGACCGCGGTCGACCACGGTGCCGGCGCCCGCGAGGCGCTACGCCTGGGCGGATTGCCGCCAGCGTGACAGGCCATTGTCTGCCCGGTGTGGCGCGATACCAACTAAGGAGAATCGTAGGCTGGCGCTGCAGCGGGCCACCCGCAGGGCATGGAACTACGCGAATACGTAGTCGAAGGCCGCCTGACGTTGCGGCCAGGGGCGATGACGGCCGTCGCCGTCATCGCCCCGTCATCGAAATCATCTACAGCCGGTTGTTGTCGAGGTCGGTGACCAGCATGCAGCCCGGTGCATGCGTGATGCAGATCTCGGGGCGGGCCTCGCGGATCACGGCCTGGGGCGTCACGCCGCAGGCCCAGAACACCGGGATCTCGTCCTCGTCCACCGGCACCGCGTCGCCGTAGTCCGGCGCCTCGATATCCTCGATGCCGATCAGCCGTGGATCGCCGATATGCACCGGTGCGCCGTGGACGTCCGGATAGCGCGCCGTGATCTCGGTGGCCAGGATCGCATCGGCGGCCTTCAGCGGACGCATCGACACCACCAGCTTGCCGGACAGGCGTCCGGCGGGCCGCGTCTCGATCGAGGTACGGAACATCGCGACGTTGCGGCCCAGATTGATATGCTTGAGCGGAACGTTGGCGGCGATCAGCGCATGCTCGAACGAGAACGAGCAGCCGATCGCGAACGCCACGAAATCGTCGCGCCACAGCGCGGCGATGTCGGTGGTCTCCTGATAGTCGGTACCGTTGCGGTAGACGCGGTACAGCGGCACATCGGTGCGGATATCGACGTCGACGCCGAGATTGCGGAAGACCGGATCGCCCGGTTCGGTGACGTCGATCAGCGGACAGGCCTTGCGGTTCAGCGCGCAGAACTGCAGGAAGTCATAGGCCCAGTCGCGCGACAGGATCACGATATTGGCCTGGACATAGCCTCTGGCGAGCCCGCTGGTATGGCCGCGATAACGGCCGGAGCGGATCAGCGCGCGCAGCGCGGCGGGGTCTTCTGGCAACAGTCCGTTGGCTTGCTGGAGGGGCAGGTTCATGGTCGTCGGCGTGGAGTCGTGCACGCGAGCGCAACGTGCGCTGTCGCGAGGTGTGCAACGATTCTGGACGCCGCGCCGACGCACTGTCCAACAAAACTTTTGGATGCAGCGCGATAAGGCTTTTCGATGACGAAGGCAAGCGATGCTTGCCTTCGGGAATGGAGGCAACCGCTGTCAGGCGTCGCGCGGGGTATCGCGGTCCATAGGGCGGTCCATAGGGCGGTCCATAGCGCGGTCCATATCGCCGCCGGTCTCGCCGCCGCTGCTCTGCGCCGCCGCATTGGCCATCAGCATCGCCTTGTCCTCGCCCGCTTCGGCGCAGAACGCGGCCACCACGCCGACCGTCAGCGCGATCACCGACTCCGACAGCTCCAGCCCCGCGCCCGTGCGCCAGGAGGCGACAATATCGAGCGAAGGCGGATGGCTGTCGATCTCGACGACGGTCAGCGTGCCGTCCTCCAACTCGCGCCGCACCAGCACCGGCGGCACCGCGCCGATGCCGAAGCCCTCGCCGATCAGCCGCGTCATCGCCGCCACCGAATTGACGCAGCTGACGCGCGGCGTTTCCACGCCGTTCAGATGGAACAGGCTCAGGATGTCCTGATGCGGGCGCGAGTTCTTGACGAAGGTGATCACGCGTTCGCCGGCAAGATCGGCCAGCGAGCGGTACGGCCTGTCATAGGCCGAGCCCTTGGCGACGATCCAGCGGATCGGATACTTGGCCAGTTCGATATTGCGCACGGTCTCCACGCGCAGCAGATCGGTCTGGAAGATGATGTCGAGATAGCCCTTCTGCAGCTGGTCGCACAGGTTCAGCGCCGCATCGGCGGTCAGCTCGATCTCCAGCGCGGGGTAGGCCTCCATCACGCGGCGGACCACCGACGACAGCCAGGTATGGATGACCGAATCCATCGCGCCGATACGAAGGCGCCCCTCGCTGACGCGCGTGGAATCGATCGACTGGCGCAGCCGGTGCATGGTGTTGACCATGCGCTCGGCATATTCGAGCACCTGCTGGCCCTGCGGGGTCAGCGAGACGCCGCGCGAGTCGCGCAGGAACAGCTTGACGCCGAGGTCCTCCTCCAGCACGGCGATGCGGCTGGAAATCGAGGCCTGGGTGGTGAACAGTTTTTCCGCGGTCAGCCGGAAGCTTCGCAAACGGGCGACCCAGACGAACGTCTCGAGAAAGCGCAGGTTCATGTCGACAGGGGTGGGACACGGAAATGACGATGCGGCTGGCGCGAGCGAACAACGCCGGCATCGCGCGCCGCGGCGCCACGCCCGCGCACCGCAGCCGTGTCGCTCAACTTCCCTGCGTCGACGGACGTGCCGCGTCGGCGGACTCACGCACCGGATGGACCGGCGCCTTGTCGACCGGCTGTTCGGCCAGCACCTTGATGCGGCCCAGCGCCGCCTGCATTTCGTTGCCCAGCGCCTGCGGATACTCCGCACGCGGGCCGGCGGGCACGGACAGCGGGTCGAGCCACATCTGCCACGTTACCACGGCGGTGCCCGCGTCGGGACCGGGACTTACCTGCAGTCGCCCGCGCGTATGGTTGGACAGCTTGCGGTAGACGTAGGAGTACGGTCCGCGATCGACCAGCACGTCGACGACAGGCGGCCCGCCGTTCTTGCGCTCGGCACGACGGACCGTCCCAGGCGATCCGTCGCCCAGCACCACGCTGCACGAACGCAAGGCGCTGTCCCATGTGGCAATCGCGCAGTAGTCGCCGGCCTGCGCCCACACCTGCTGCGGCGTGCGATGGATCAGGATCGAGCGCTCGACCGGGACCAGTTGGGCATGGGCGGCGGGCGCCATGGTGAGCGTGACCAAGGCCGCCAGCAGCGCGCCGCGAGGACGTCGCCATGCAGGGACGAGGGAGGATTGGATGGCTGGCATGCCGGAGAAAGGATCGGTCGTCGGAGAAATGTTGATGGCCAGTGCCGAGAATTGTCGATACGCTCCGCACGTCATTCCCGCGAACGCGGGAATCCGGCGTCTTTCAACGCCACTGGGTCCCCGCCTTCGCGGGGACGACAACGTGGTCGGCGACAACGCCGTCGTGAAGATGGCGTAGCGTACCGCGAGCGGCGCGCCTTGCCATCACCGAGCCTTCGTAGGACGGGAACTTCCGCGCCGTTGTCAGCCCTGGCTGGTTTGCGGCGGTGCGATATCGACCAGCCAGCCGGGCACGATACGGTCGGGATCGCCGATCGAGGCATTGAGCTGCAGCAGGTGGTCGAGCGCCCGGCTGGTCTGCGCGACGTCGCCGCCGGGCACGGCACCCGCCCCGCCGTCGCCATCCAGCAGCGTGTCGCGATGGCTGCGCGCGATGTCCCATAGCGTGTCGCCCGGCGCCACCTGGTGGTAGCCCGCCAGCACCGAGGCCGCGCGACGCGACAGGTTGCGATGCGGGGCCTCCATCGTCGGCGCCGTGGCCTGCCGCTCGGCCAAGACGCGCGGCGCGGCGCCATGCGTGGCCTCGGCCGATGCCGCGCGATCGCGCCCGGACGACCCGAGCAGATCCGGCCACTGAAATTCCTTGTTCAGCGTGATCGCATCGATCTCGCTGACGCGAGACTTCGACAGGTCCGGCCCCTTCAGGTACCACAGCTGCGCCGGACCGACCTTGCTGCCGTACTGGCCGATCTGCAGGCGGTTGGCGGTATTCGATCCGTAGAAGCGCAGCGGGCCGATATTGGTCGCATCCATCAGCACCGGCGTGACCGGCCACGACCACGTGGCCTGCCCGTCCACATCGGTCAGCCTGCCGTTGGCGAAGTTGGTGCGCAGGATGTTGTGCTTGACGTGGCCGACGCGCAGGCTCGCCATGCCCATCTTCGACAGCCATGGCAAGCCGAAGCGATAGGCGACGCCGCCTTCGACAATATTGACGCCGTCGCGCGTGCCGACGGTGGTCTTGCCGTCGCGCGAGAACGCGAACGGCGTGGTGCTGCCGCCGACCCACAGCGACTTGATGCCGCCGATATTGAGCCACAGCGTCATCGAGTTCAGCCCGTCGCGCGAGCGGAACGTGATCTGCCAGCCGTCGATGCGCGTGGTATCCGGCAGGTTGTACTTGCGCAGCTCGCGCGGATCGCGCGAGACGTCGACCTGGCCCGTCGCGGCCGCGTAGGCCCCATGGGCCAGCGCCGCCACGCGCGCGCCGCGCTGCAAGCCGCGGCGGATCTGCGCGACGGTCAGCGTGCTGTCGCCGCTGGCGTTGGCGAGCCCGCCCTGCAGCGCGGTCGGGGCCGTCCGCTCCAGCCGCCGGCGCACCGGCCCGAGCGATACCGTGCCCAGCCGCGCATCGGCGCGCTGCTGGCGCTGCGCCCAGGCAAGCAGGCTGTCCGCGGCGCGCGGATTGGCGACTGCCAGCCGGTCGATCGCGCCGGTACCGGGCCGGAATGCCGCTCGCCTCGCCGCCAACGCTTCGCGCCGCGCATCGCGATGCCGCGCCGCGGCCTGGTTCATTGCCGCGCGCAGGTCCTGGCGATCGGCATGCCTGCCTGCGCTGGCGCGTTCGCCGCGTTGCGCGCGCCGCCATGCCTGCGTGGCCTGCTGCTCGGCCATGCGGGCTTCGGCCCGTTGCCATTCGGCGCGACGCCACTGGCGCATCGCCGCCACGCCCTCGCCGACGCGGGTCAGGCGCGGATCGGCGGCGGCCTGCCGGGCCAGGTCGCGCAACTGCACGGCCTGCGCCTGCCACGGCGAGTCGGCGCCCCCCCGCCGCGCGAGCCGTTCCATCTGGCGTGCCGCACGCTCCAGTACCCGCCGCCATGCCGCGGGATGGGTGTCGCGCAGCGCCGCCAGCGCGCCGTCCGCGGGCGGTTGGGGTCCACGACCGCGCGGCGCCGTCGCTGCCCTCGGCGCCAGACCGCCTTCGCCGAACACCGCGCGCCCCGCGCGCTCGGCATTGGTCTGCGCGAGCCGCTGCGCCTGCGCCGCGAGCGCGTGCTGGCGCGTCAGCGCGCGATGGGTCGCGGTGCCGGGCGTCGCCGTCTGCAATCGCGCCGACAGCGCGTCGGTGACCCGCGCCGCGTCGTTGGCGCTGCGCAGCGACTGCCGCCACGCGCGCAGACTGGCGGCCGCGGCCCGCCGGGTATCGCGCTTGCGCACCCGTGCCGCCGCGAGCAGCAGTTCGGCATAGGCGCGCCGGACCTCGCGCGCCGAATCGCTGCCGCGCGCCTCGGCACGGCTGGGCACAAACCCTTGCCAGCGGCGCACCGTTCCAGCCTCGCCGCCCTGGTAGCGCTCACGCACGCCGCCCGCGGCGGCGAGGCGCCGGGCGACGTCGGGCGAATGCGCAGCCACGGCATCGACGAAGGCCTGCCATGCCGCCAGCTTGGACTTGGTATTGCCGGCAGCGGCCGCCTTTGCCGCCAGCGCGCTGGCGCGCTCCTGATAGAAGATCGCGCGGCCGGCATCGAGGCGGTTCAGCGCGCCGTTGCGCGACGTCCTGTTGCCATCGGCGTGAGGACGCGCCGGGCCCGACCGCATCACCGTGGACCATGTCATGCCGTCGGCGGTACGAGCCGCCGCCGCGGTGCGCCCTTGCGGCGCGAGGCGCAGCGATGCCCGCGGCGTCAGCATGCCGAGCCGCCGCGCCTGCAGCCACAGCAGGCCGGTAGCCGCGTCGGCCATCCCCATGCGGAACCGTTGCCGCAGCGAAGCCGCCACGGCGCGTTGCCAGCGTGGCGGCAGCACCGGCATGGCGGGCGTCGCTGCGTTCGGATCGGTGGAGCGGCGCGGCGCAACCGCATGGATATCGCCTTCGATCGATGCACGAACCGGCCTGGTGCTGCCCTTGGGCACGAAGTCGAGCACGGCGTCGCGATTGACGCGCATCGCGTCGAGCGTCTTCGCGACCAATGCCGCGCCATCGGTCAGCGCGGCACGATGACCGCCGAGGCGCGTTACCAGGGCCTGTGCCTGGGCCAAGGGCGCGGTGTCGCGCGTCGGAGCGGTTTGCCGCGACGGCAGCGCGGCGCGCCATTGCGCGAGCTCGCCGCGCAAATGGCGCATCGCCTCGGCGCGCGGCGCCAGCACGTCGCCCGAGCCCTTGAAATCCCGCTGATTCGCTTCGATGCGCCGCAGCTCCTGCCGCAATCCGATGGCCAGCAGCGGATGCCAGCGGGTGGCGAGCCGCTGCGCGGCCGCGTCGAGGCGGCGCAGATCGCGGACGATCGCCTGCTGGCGCGCGGTGTCGGTCTCCCACCGCAGCCGCGCCAGTTGCGACTGCGCGCGTGCCTCGATCTGCCGCATCTGCTGGCGCATCGGCCCGGACAGCCAGCGCTGCAGCGCTTGCCCGTCCTCGAACGCCGTCTCGCGCGCCGCGCGCACCAGCTTGGCCTCGGCATCGCGCTGCTTGCCGACCGCCTGCGCCGCACCGCGGCGCCCGGCGTCGAGCCAGTTCAGCATGCCGAGCGTATCGACGCGGCTGAGCCGGTCCTGTACCGCGCGCCAGCGGGTACGGGCCACGGGATAGCTGTGCGGCGGCGTTTCCGTGCGAGGCTGGGCCGCCGAGGGGCCCGGTGTCGCCGGCGGCCGTGCCGCGCCGGCGGGATCGGCGCCCTGCCGCCTCAGCGAACCGGGAAAGCCGGCCAGGCTGGACAGCGCCGGCAGCCGCTGTGCCAGCGTGTCCTGCCATTGACCCAGGCGCATGCGTGCCGCCGCCAGCGGCGTCTGCATGGCATTGCGCAGCGGCATCGTCAGCGTCGACAGCGCCTGCGCGCCGCGGTCCAGGCCGGCCACCGTGCCGCGCCATGCCGTCGCGGCGTGGCGCGTGCCGGCGAGCGCGCCGGTGGCGCCCTGGCGGATCCAGCGGCCGCTGACCGGATTGATCATGAACTGCACGCCCCCGAGCAGCAGCTGCGTGCGCGTCGTGGCGCGCTCGCCGGGCGTCATGTTTTCCCAGTTCGACACGGCCGAGTACGCGGTATAGCCATAGGTGCCGGCGCCGACGGCGAGCGCCTGGCGCCCGCTGCGGGTGGCCTGCTGCTGCAACGCCTGCGTGCGCAGCGCCAGTTGGCTGGCCTCGTCGGTCAGGCCCCGGCTTTCGGCCACCAGCGCGCGCTGGCCGCTGCGTGCCGCGCTGACGCCGGCCACGCCCGCGCGCACGCCCAGCGCGGCGGCGAGGATGTTGAGGCCGTCGATCAGCATCTGCGGGTTCTTGTCCGGGTTCCAGCTCTGGCCATGCGAGATCTGGTCGGCGATGCTGGCCGCCGAAGTGCCCACGCCGTAGGCGGTCGCCGCCCCGGCGGCGGCCATGGCAACGGGCGCCAGCGCGCCGGCGGAGCCGACCACCAGCACCACGCCGGCGACGATGCCGACGCCGGCTGCGATCGTGTCCAGATGGGTCTTGCGGCGGAAGCTCTCCCAGCCACTCTCGATGCGTGCGTCGCCGATCTCCAGCTCGATATTGCCCTTGCTGTCCACCGTGAACTCGCCGTCGCGCGGCATCGCCAGCACGGCATCGGCGGCCGGCAGCGTATTGTTTTCGCGGTAGTCCTTCAAATCGTCGTACGCGCGCCCAGCCTCGTCGACGAAGCGCGGACCCTGGTCGGTCTCGACCTTGAACAGCATCGTGCGTACGATGCCGCGCTCTCGGCTGGCGTAGACCACCGGCAGCAGCGTCACGCGCGCATGCTCGCCGCCCTGCTCGATCAGCTGGTCGGCCACCACGTCGAGCATGTCGGCGTAGTCGTCGTCGATGCCGGCAAAGACGTCCTGCTTGCGCAGCGTTTCCATCTGCGCGTCGGCGTCGCCCGCGAGCTGCACCTCGGGCGGAATGCCGAGCGCCAGCCCCGCCATGTTGCGGGCATGGGTGCGGCCCGCCATCTCGTAGGGCCGGCCGCCATAGTCGACGTAGTGCTGGTTGATGACGCCCTGCGCCATCGCGCGCGGCTCGGAGACGAACAGCTCGTACAGCGCTGCCGGGTCCTCGCGCTCCTCCGGGGTCAGCGTCGCCGTCAGCGCGCGCGTCTCCTGCGCGGCGCCGGCCTGCGCGGCCTCCTGCACCAGTTGCTGGCGCGCGGCGTCCTCGTTGTCGAGCGCCTGCTGCAGCGGCGCCCACGTCGGCGCGTCCTGCTCGCGCAGGAACGGATGCTCCCGCTTCCATGCCTGATGCGCGTTGCGCAGGCGCTCGACGTCGTCGCTGGCCGCGCCGCTGTCGCGCTCGCTGCGATAGCGTTCGAGCTCGGCGGCGCTGGCTGACGCCGTGGCACGGGCGCTCTCCAGCGCCTCGCCGGCGGAAACCACGGTCTCGTCCTTCTCCACGTCGACGCCGAGGTCGCGCGCACGGTCTTCGGCGGTCAGGCGGGCGCCGAGCGCGGCCAGCAGCGCGCGATGGTCGGTGTCGACCTGCGCGGTGAGCCGAGTCAGTTCGGGGTCTGCGTCGGCGCCGGGGTTTTGGCCGGGGCTGGCGCCATTGGCATTGGCCGACGCATTGCCTTCGCGGCGAGCCTGCGCGATGGCCTGCGCATCGTTGTTCAGCGTCTCATAGTCGCGCCAGGCGGTATCCTCCGCCGCGATGGCCGACTGCAGCTGCGCATGCGCTTCCCAGACGCGTGCGGTCACCGGGTCCATTTCGACGCGCGATGGGCTTTGCCCCGGGAGCGACAGCGTTGTCGGCGCAGCCGGATAGCTGCCGTACAAGTTGGGAGACTGCGCCGAGAACTGGGTCGGGTACTGGACATACCATCGCCCATTCTCCTTGACGGCAACCGGCGGCGAACCGGGCGCCGCCAGCAGCGGCGCGGTGGCCGACGTGGAGCTCGTCGAGGTGGGGGATGTCGGCGGCGGGGTTGCCGTGTCTCCGCTGGCATTGCCGGCCGCTGCATCGATACCGGGCGGCAACACGGTCCATGGCGCCGGGCGCGCGGCCTCGCCGAAACTTGGCGTCAGCAGCGGCGAGGTCGACAGCGAAGGGCCCGTGCTCGGCAACGATCCCGGCGGCTGCGTGGATGGCGCGAGCGGCCCGGACGGTCCGGACGGTCCGGACGGTGCGAGCAGGCCGGCCGGCGCGGACGCCGAGAAATCGTGCGTGCGATGGGCCTCCAGCGCCAGTGCGTACTCGCCCTCCGCGGCGCGCCTCGCCTCGGTGGAAGCCAGCGCGTCGCTGCGGCCATGGGCGACCGCCTGCGCCAGCCGCGTTTCGTCGCGGCGCTCGCGCGCGGTGTCGATTTCCTGCTGCGTGGCACCCGGCCGCCGCACCGTCGCCTCATAGGTCTGCGCCGCGTTGGCGGCGGCCTCATCGGCCGTCGGCAAGGCCCGCTGCGCCGCACCGCCGTCCTTGCGCCATTCGTCGGTCCGGCCCTGCCGCAACACATCGGCCGCGTCGCCGTTGGCGTTTGCGACTGTCCCCCGCAGGTTGGCGCGCGCCTGGCTTGCCGACTCGCGCAGCGTGGCGATGCGGTCGTCGTGCGGCGCACCGGCCCCGCCCTTCTCTGGCGCGCGCAGTCCCTCAACCAGCGCCACGTCGGCCTGCTGCGAGCTGCGCAATGCCTGCAGCGCGTCGTGGTCGCCGCGGGCGGCCTGCATGCGGTCCTGGGCGTCGGCGTAGGCGATACGCGCCTTCTCGCGGGCATCGGGATTCGTCGCGCCTTCGTACGCGGTGCGGGCCTGCTCGAGGCCGGTCTGCGCCTCGCGGTATTCGGTGTCGATCTGGGCGGCACGGTCGCGCAAGGTCTTGCGCGCGGCCTGATCGTCCCTGGCCGATTGGGCTTCGGTCAGCGCGGCCTGCGCGGCCGTATTGCGCTGCTCCAGCGTCTGCCTGGCCCGCTGGACCTCGGGTGGTTCGACCAGGCACTGGTTGGCGCGCGTCTCGTCGACGCGATGCTGCTCCTCCCTGGCGGCGAGGTCGTTGGCGGCCACCTGCGCGTCCCAGGATGCCTGCGCCGCGGCCGCCTGCCGGTCCGCCACCCACCACGCATCCAGCGCCGCCCCGTAGGCGTCATCGGCCCGCTGCAGCGCCGCGGCATCGCCTTCCGAGCGGGCACGCTCGCGCGCCGCACCGGCCTGTTCCAGCTCGCGGCCCGTCCTCGCCAGCTCACGCTGCGCTGCATCGCGCTCGTAACGGCGCCATTCGGTTTCGAGCGCCACTGCCGCGCTGTCCGATTGCCGTCGGGCGGCACCGGCCGTTTCGCGCGCCTCGCTCAGTGCCTGCTGGTCGGCAGCATTCAGTTTGTTCGGATCGCTGCCCGGCGGGGCCAACGCCGTCACCGCACGGTCGGCGGCGGCCAGCGCCTCATCGGCCCGCTTGGCACTGACGTCGGCCACCGCAACCGTGTGCAGTTGCTGCGCGTCGTCGTACGCAGCCTGCGCCGTGTCGACCTTCGCCTGGGTCTGTGGCCCCGGCGCCCGCAGCGCCTCGGCTTTGGCCTCGTCGAGCGCGATGCGCTTGTCGTGCGCGTCCAGTTCGAGCGCTGCCTCGTTCAGCTCGGCCTTGCGCGTCGCCGCGGTGGCCTCCGCCGCCTCGGCCCTGGCGATATCGTCGCGCGACTGCGAACGCTCGGCGGCCTCGCGCGCGGCTTCCGCCTGCGCGCGCGCGGCCGCCTCCGCCTCCTGTGCCTGGCGCAGCCGCTCGAGCATCGCGGCAATCTGCTCCCGCATCTGCTGCAGCCGGGCCTGCAGCTCGGCCAGTTCGCGCTGTCGTTGCGCGGCCGAGTTCGACTCGGCATCGGCCGTGCCTGGTGGCGGCGCGGACGGTGCCGGCGGCGGGGGCGGCGGCGGCGGCGGGACCGTGACGGGGCGCACCGTCGAGGGACCTGACAGATCGGCGGGATAGCTCATCGTGACCTCGAAACGAAGGCCGGGCGAGGCACCATGCCGATGCGGACGCGCCCTGACCCGGGGCGCCGCCATCAAACCGCGCGTCGATGAAGGGCCCGTGACGACACGAACCCTCGTGGTGCAACGCGCCGCCGCTGCTGCGCTGCACAGCGATCTCCCTACGAGTCTCCGTAGTCCATGCCCTGCCCCGCATGTCACTGGCGCGCCGTATGCTTACGCGTTGCCCTGCAGGAGCGATCGGGCGGTAGGTGAAGAAGGGTGCGCGGTTCGCGAATCTGGCGACATCGCGTCATCGGGGAAAACCCGATATCCGCCTGGGTGCGCGGGAATGCCAGATTGGCCGGGGCCCGCGTATTGACCGAGATTTAGTGGCGATCTCAATTTTTTCTTATGAGGACCCAAGCTAAAAAATAGTTGGACGAGCCGCCCGGCGAATTTGAAGAATGCAGATGCCGGGGGACGTCCATCCATGCATGACAGGTTCCCGCAGACCGCCGCGAGTCGTCCGACTTCGCCGCGGGCAATCCGCCTGCAAGTGGGGACGCGCGCTCTGGCCCGGATCCAGCCTGTACCGACGCACCGCGACGAGACACCACGACGAGGAACGCATGGAAACGCAGATTGGCAGCATGCAGGGGGAGCAGCAAAGCCGACCGTCGAACGGCCTTTTTGCCTGGTATCGCGATATCACGCCGGGCGAGCGCCGCACGTTCTGGAGCTGCAAGGTCGGCTACGCGCTCGACGCGATGGACACGCAGTTCCTCAGCTTCGTGATTCCGACGCTGATCGCGACCTGGGGCATCACGCGCGGCGATGCGGGCTTCATCGGCACCGCGACGCTGCTGACCTCGGCCGCGGGCGGCTGGGTCGCCGGCATCCTGTCCGACCGCATCGGCCGCGTGCGCACGCTGCAGCTGACCATCGTCTGGTTTGCCTTCTTCACCTTCCTGTGCGGCCTGGCGCAGAACTACGAGCAGTTGCTGATCGCCCGCGCGCTGATGGGCTTCGGCTTCGGCGGCGAATGGACCGCGGGCGCGGTGCTGATGGGCGAGGCGATCCGCTCGCAGGACCGCGGCAAGGCCGTCGGCATGGTGCAGGCCGGGTGGGCGCTGGGCTGGGGCATGTCGGCGCTGCTGTATGCGCTGGTATTCAGCATCCTGCCGCCCGAGACCGCCTGGCGCGCGCTGTTCCTGATCGGCCTGCTGCCTGCGGTGTTCGTGATCTTCCTGCGGCGCCTGGTCAAGGAGCCCGAGGTCTATGCCGAGCACAAGGCCAGGGAGGCCGCCTCCGCCGAAAAGACGTCGTTTGCCGCGATCTTCTCGCCGAAGCTGCTGTCGATCACGCTGCGCGCCGCGCTGCTGACGACGGGCGCGCAAGGCGGCTACTACGCGATCACGACCTGGCTGCCGACCTTCCTGAAGACCGAGCGCGGATTGACGGTGCTCGGCACCGGCGGCTATCTGGCGATGGTGATCGTCGGCTCGTACCTGGGCTATATCACCAGCGCCTACCTGACCGACCGCATTGGCCGCAAGCGCAATTTCATGCTGTTCGCGCTGTGCTCGATGGCGATCGCGCTGATCTACACGCAGATCCCGGTCAACGACACCGTGATGCTGATCCTCGGTTTCCCGCTGGGCTTCTTCGCCTCCGGCATCTTCGCCGGCATGGGGGCCTTCCTGACCGAGCTGTTCCCCACCAGCGTGCGCGGTTCGGGCCAAGGCTTCTGCTACAACGTGGGCCGCGCGATCGGTGCGCTGTTCCCCTTCCTGATCGGCCATGTCAGCCAAAGCATGCCGCTGGGACAGACGATCGGCGTGTTCGCCGCCGGCGCCTACGGCGTGCTGATCGTCGCCGCGCTGACCCTGCCGGAAACGCGCGGCAAGACGCTGGAAGCATGAGCGATCCGGGAACCCATGCGCGCGGCGATAACCCTTCAGGGCCTAAGGAAAGTGGCGTATATACAACATCGTCGCCGCATCGCATCAACCGGCCGCAGGCCTTGCCGTATCGCCGTTCGCGGGCATCGCGACGGATGGCAATGCGGCCCCGCATCGCACGGCTGGAATGCGCGTTCGATGTCATGACATCTTGGCTTGCAATAATTTGGCCGGCGCCGGATGGCAGCAGCAGCCACCGCTGGCGCCATCACGGTTTCGCACCACCACAGCATCGATATCGATAGCGATAGCGGCCGCGCAACGCGCGGCACGCACAACACCGGGCACGCCGCACCGCGGCGCCATCCGGGTTTTCCGACGGGAATGGGTCAGCAGTATGTTGGGCTTTGCCTGAAGGCCTGGCCAGCGGGCGCGCCATGTCGCCAGCGGACCGAGCACGGCAAGCCTTCACGCTGTCGCGTCAATGCGGCAGCCATACGCATTTGTCGGAGGCGATCGATGGAAAAAGTAGTGGAAGCCGGCCTGGGCCGCGACACCAGCCTGTCGCGGACCCTGAGTGCCGACCTGCCGCGCGCCACAAGCGGCGGCACGTCGGCCCGCGGTCCACGTGGCCTGCCGCCCGTGGCGGGCCCCCACGGCATCAAGGTATTCGGCGAACGGCGTATCGTTCCCGTCCAGCGGCGCACGCGCCAGGGCGGCATGCCGGGACTGGTCGAGGCCCTGCTGCGCGAAAGCTCGCATGAATCGCGCACCGCGCTGATGCAGTCGGCGATCCGGGGGATCGGTTTCGACTGGCTCGGTTATGGCACGGCCACCACCGTGGGCGGGCAGGTGCAGATGCGCACCTTCCTTGATACCTATTCGCATCCGGCCTGGCGCGACTACTACCTGCGCGAGCGCTATTACGAGGTCGATCCGCGCCAGCCGCGGCCCGGCACCTTCGGCCTGCCGCTGGTGTGGGACGTCAGCGATCTGGAGCGCAGCACCTCGGGCGGCACGCAGGCGCTGCGGCTGCGCCGCTTCCTCGACGACCTGCGCGACGCCGGCATCCGCAGCGGCGTGTTCCTGAACCTGCCGATGCCGGGCACCAGCGACTTCGTCGCGATCAGCTTCGCCTCCGGCATCGAGAGCCGCCGCTGGATCGGCGACCCGGTGATCGGCCAGGCTTTGACGGTCGGCTTCGCGCTGCACGAATTCCTGACCTGCCACGCCGATATCCCGGCGCTCGGCGGCACGCAGCGCGACGGCCTGTCCGAGGTCCAGCGCGACATCCTGGCCTGCCTGGCACAAGGTCTGTCGGACAAGCAGATCGCCAACCGCATGGAGATGTCGATCTTCAACGTCGACTACCACATGCGCCGGCTGCGCAGCCATTTCGGCGTGCGCAATCGCGTACAGCTGGCGCATGCGGCCACGATGCAGGACCCGACGTTGATCGCCACGGCGGTGGAGAGGATGGATCGGGCGGAGAGGATGGAGCGTGGGGGCAATGGTGCCCGCGAGCGCGCCGGGGCGGGATATCGCGCGGAAGAGGCGTTGTTGGATTGCTAGGGGCGGTTGCCCTCTCCCCCAGCCCCTCTCCCGCGAGCGGGAGAGGGGAGCACGTCAGCGGTCGAGCAACGGCGACGCGGTATCTATCGCGCCAACCGGCTCCCTCTCCCGCTTGCGGGAGAGGGCTGGGGAGAGGGCAAACCACGCCAGCAAACCAAAAACACCCTACCCCCCCTTCGCCCACCGCATCAGATCCGCCACCCGCTCGAACAGCGAGCGGTCGATGAAGCGATCGAGCGGCACCGTCAGATAGAGCCGCTGCGCCAGGTCCGAATCGAAGGCCGACGGGATCAGGTAGTCGGCGGCGGCCTGGCGGATGCGGGCCGCGACCTGGCCGCCGCCCTTGGCGACCACCTTGGGCAGCGTACCGGGCCCGTCGTAGCGCAGCGCCACCGCGTACTGCGTGGAATAGACCACCGCGGTCGACACCCGCACCCGCTCGCCGACGCCGAAGAACGCCGCCTCGAAGAACGCCGCGCGGCGCCGCCCGGCGATCATCGGATCGCCCTGCGTGTCCTTGTACTCGCGCCGGTATTCCTCGATGCTCATGCGCTGGCGCTTCATGAACTCGTAGCGCTCGTGCACGTAGTCGATCACCGCCATGATCAGATAGATCACCGCGGCCCAGCAGCACATCATCAGCAGGATATGGGCGATCAGCAGCAGGATCTCGGCCGGCCGCGCATAGCCGGTGCGCACGCCATCCTCGATCGCCCGCAGCGCCAGCACATAGATCAGCCCGCCCAGCAGCGCGATCTTGATCACGGTCTTCAGCAGATTGACCAGATTGCGCACCGCGAACATCCGCTTCAGGCCCTCGGCCGGATTCAGCCGTGCCAGCTGCGGCTTGATCTGCTCGAACGCGACCAGCGGCCCGACCTGCACGAAGGCGCCGACGATGCCGCAGACCAGCGCGATCGCCGCGATCGGCAGCACGCCCATCAGCAGGAAGCGCGCACCGGCCTCGCCGAGCGCCAGCATCTGCTGGTCGGCCAGATGCTGGTCGATCGCGCCCATCGCGCTCAGCCACAGCGCCTGGAACAGCCGCACGAAATAGCGCCCGAGCAGCCATAGCGCGATCAGCACCCCAAGAAAGACGAAGGCCGACGTGACATCGCTGCTGCGCGGCACCTCGCCACGCTTGCGCGCGTCGTCCAGCTTGCGCCGCGTCGCCTCGAGGTTCTTTTCGCTATCGGCCATGGCGTGGCCTCACTGGACGCCCGCGCGTCCGCGCAGCAGGTCGATCAGCGCGTTGTCCGGCCGCAGGAAGCCCTGCAGCGTGTCCACCATCACCGACAGCATCAGCACCAGCATCAGGAAGGCGACCGTGATCTTGACCGGCTGCGCGAACTGGAACACGTCGAACTGCGGCACGAAGCGGGCGATCAGCGCAAAGCCGAGCTCGACGATCACCAACAGCAGCAGGATCGGCGCCGCCAGCTTGACGACCCACGAGAACATCGTGCCGGCATAGATATTCGCAAACTGGAACGACGACAGCGAGACATCCGGACCGAAGGACATCACCGGCCAGAAGGCGAACGATTCGACGATCACGCCAGTCATCGCAAACAGGCCGCCGAACGACGCGAACAGCGCGATGCCCAGGTGGGACAGCAGGTTCTCCATCGGCCCGTCCTCCTGCTGCGTCACCGGATCGAAGAACGTCGCGTTGCCCGAGCCGGTCTGGAAGTCGATCAGCTCGCCGATCATCTGCAGCGCGACGAAGAACAGCCCGAACGCCATGCCCAGCAGCAGGCCGATGAAGGCCTCCTTGAAGATCAGCAGCAGCCACAGTCCGCCCGCCACCGCGTCGATGTCGACGCGGGCGCCCGGCGAGACAAACAGCGCGATGGCCAGCACGATGCCGTTGCGCGCCACGCCGGGGATCGATTGGTGCGACAGGAACGGCACCACGGTAAAGGCCGTCAGCAGCCGCGGCATCACCATCAGGATCGGCATCACGGTCTCGCGGCCCCACTGGAAGAAGATCGCCGGATCGATCATGCCTTGATGCCTGCTCCCATGCCCCGCTGCCACACGCGCAGCGCGGCCTCCTCGGCGGCCTCCTCCTCGCGGCGCTCGATGTCGGCTCGTGCCGCGGCCTGTTCGCGGCCGATCAGTTCGCGGGTGCCGGTCAGCCGAGCCTGCGCCTGTGCCCACAGCCGGCGGCTTTGCTCGAATTCGGCACGACGCTGGCCGGCGATATCGAGGGCCTGCGCCAGCGCGGCATTGGCGCGGGCGATGCGGGCGTCGAACGACGCCTGCCACGCCTGCGCATCGAGCAGGCCCGAGATCGCGACGCCCTCCTTCGCGGCGCTGTCGCGCAGGCGCTGCAGAAACGCCGCGCGCTCCGACAGCGCCGCGCGCACCGCGCCCTGCGCCGCCTCGGCGGCCCGCATGCCTTCGAGAAACGCATCGCGCTTCTGCCGCATCTCGCGATGGGCGTCCTCGTGGCGGCGTTCGCGCACGCGTTCGAGCTGGCGCAGCGGCACCGTGGTCGATTGCCCGTTCATCGTTTGGCCTCCTGCTGAGCGGGGGCGCGCCCTGCCGCGGCCATCGCCGCCGTCGCTGGCGTCACCGCCGGAGCCGGCGGCGTGATCGCCCGCTCCAGCGTGCGCAGCGTGGTCTCGTAGGCGTCGAGCTTGCCGGCCGGCTGCGCCAGGAAGGCGCGGATCTGGCCGATCGACGCGACCGCCGCGTCCGCCACCGCATCGGCGCCGGGACGGTATTCGCCGATCTGCAGCAGCAGCTCCAGCTCGCGATACTTGGCCAGCAGCTCGCGCAGCCGGGCCGCATGGCGCGCCTGCTGGTCGTCGACCACATGCGGCATCACGCGGCTGACGCTGGCCAGCACGTCGATGGCCGGATACTGGCCGGCACTGGCCAGCTTGCGCGACAGCACGATATGGCCGTCCAGGATCGAGCGGACCTCTTCGGCGATCGGGTCGCTGTCGTCCTCGCCTTCGGTCAGCACCGTGTAGGCGGCCGTGATCGAGCCGCGCGCGGCGGTACCGGCGCGCTCCAGCAATTGCGGCAGCATCGAGAACACCGACGGCGGATAGCTGCGCCGCGTCGGCGGTTCGCCGCTGGCCAGGCCGATCTCGCGCTGCGCGCGCGCCAGCCGGGTCAGCGAATCGACCAGCAGCAGCACGCGCTTGCCCTGGTCGCGAAAATGCTCGGCGATCGCGGTCGCGGTATACGCGCACTTGACCCGCTCCATCGGCGCGCGGTCCGACGTCGCGACCACCAGCACCGTGCGGGCCAGCCCTGCATCGCCAAGGCTGTATTCGATGAATTCGCGCACCTCGCGGCCACGCTCGCCGACCAGCGCGACCACGTTGACATCGCTCTGCGCGCCGCGCGCCAGCATGCCGAGCAGCGTGCTCTTGCCCACGCCCGGCGGCGCAAAGATGCCGACACGCTGGCCTTCGCCCAGCGTCAGCAGGCCGTCGATCGCGCGCACGCCGGTCGCCAGCGGCGTGCGGATCAGCGCGCGGGTCAGCGGATCGGGCGGCTCGTTCTCGACCGGCACCTGGCTGACGCCGACCAGCGGCCCGCGGCCGTCGATCGGGCTGCCCAGCGCGTCGAGCACCCGGCCCAGCAGCGCGGCGCCGGCCGGACAACGGTAGCCGTGCATCTGCGGCACGACCTCGGTCACCGCCGACACGCCGGTGGTGCGTCCGAGCGGCGTCAGCAGCGCGGTCTGCTGCTCGAAGCCGACCACCTCGGCGAGCAGCGGCGGCTCACCCGGCGTGACCAGCTGGCAGATCTCGCCGACATGCGCCTGGATGCCGGTCGCATTGATCAGCATGCCGACCGCCTTCGACACGCGGCCGCGCATCGCCACCGGCGTGAAGTGGTCGAACGCGCGTTCGAGATCGAGCGCGGCATGCTGCAGCGCGGCCTTCAGGTCGGATGTCGGGATCGGGTCGGCCATGGGCGTGGGTTCAGAAATGCGCTGCGAAACGGCTCAACGAACCGTCGTCCCCGCGAACGCGGGGACCCAGTGGCGTTGAAAGACGCTGGGTTCCCGCCGGCGGGGGAACGACATGGTGGTGATGGACATGTTGTCGGCCTCTCGCAGCCTCAACCCGCCTGCACACGGCGCGCAAACGCTTCGAGCTGGGCCTGCAGCCCCACCTCCATCGTGCCGGACGGGGTCAGGATGCGGCAGGCATCGGGCTCGAGGCTGGGCTCGACCACGACGTTGGCGCGGCGCGGCCAGTCCAGCGTCTCGGCCATCGCATCGAGCAGGTTGCGCACCGCCTGCTCGCGGCCGAGCGGGATCTGGATCGTGATGAAGGGCTCGCTGCGGACCAGCACGTCGATCCGCTGCAGCGCGACCTCGAGGATGATGTCCGGATCGAGCTCGCCGGCGATCTGCTGGACCGCCTTCATCACGATATTTGCCATGGTCCGCCGCATCGCGCCGAGCTGGCGCTCCGCCTCCGCCGCGGCGCTGACCTGCGCGGCGGCGTGCTCGGCCTGGGCCTTGGCCCAGCCGTCGCGGTAGCCGTGCTGGCGCCGCTGCTCGGCGTCGCGCTGCGCGTCGGTGGTGATGCGGTGCGCCTCGCGGCGGGCGGCCTCGATGACCTCGGCCGCGTCCATCAGCGCCGCGTACTCGGCCTCCTTCAGGACCTTGCGCTCGGACAGCAGCTGCAGGTTCTCGCTGGTGATCAGAAAAGCCAGTGCCATGTCGGAAACCGTTCCGGAATCAGATTAAGCAGGAGCAGCTCGCGCAGCTGCGCGGCCTGCGGGCGGCTCAGCGCCGGCACCGGCAGCGCGGCGAGCCGCCGCGGGAATTTGCGCCGCACCGCGTTCAACAGCGCGGATGGGGCATCGCCCTGTGCCGTGCCGCTGGCCGCCGGCGGCAGCGCCTGCACCAGGCCGCACAGCAGCCGGTAGCCGCGTTCGGCCATCACGCGGGCGGCGGACGATGGCCGCGCGCGAATGGGATCGAGATTCATCGGCAGGTCCGGCAGATCGGGCACGCGCTTCAGGATAAAGGCCACCGCCTGCGGATCGAAGCGCCGCGCGGCGCGCCGCAGCCGGTACGGCACCGTGCCGATCAGCGGCTGCGCCAGCGCCCCCAGCCTGCCGTCGAGCTGCTGCGCCAGGCGGCTGCGCTCGCTGGCGAAGCCGGGCTTGTGCACCGCCATGCCGCACCAGACCGCGAGCAGCCGCAGCGCGCTGCGATCGAGCAGCACCAGCCTTGCCAGCGGGTCGCCACGCCCGTCGAGCAAGGCCTGCAGCAATCGCCCGCGCGCCGGTTCGTCGCCGCCGAGCGCCAGCGGCCCCGCCAATATCTGCGCCGCGGCAGGGCCGAAGCGGTCAGCCTTGCGCAGCGGCAGCGGCCATTCGCGCGGCAGCCAGCTCGGATGCTGATGCGCGAGCGGGCGCTGCGCGAAATCGGCGACCGCGCGGGCCAGCGCAAGCGACGGCACATGCGAGGACGCATGCAGGCCATGCGGCAGACCCGGCGCGGCCAGCGCGACCATCAGGCACGGCTCCTCGTCGACGGACGGGCGCCAAGGCGGCCCAACGCCTGCCGCAGGCCGCCGCGTTTCCACGCCAGCACGCCGATCCCGGCGAGCGCCAGCGCGGCGATCACCGCCCCCGCGATCGCGGCGAAGCGGCCGACCGGGAACCCCTGGCTGGCCGGTGCACGGGCCACCGGGCCGATGGGCGTAAACGGCCGCGCCTCGACCAGCGACAGCGAGACCTTGTCGTGGGTCACGCCCTCGATGCTGTGGGCGACCATGTCCTTGACCGTCGGCACCAGCAGCCGCAGGTCGGTGTCGGGACGATGCTTGATGAAGACTGCCGCCGACGACGGCCGGATCTTGTCCGACAGCGGATCGGTGGCCGGGATCACCACATGCACCCGCGCGGTCACCACGCCGTCGATGTTGCGCAGCGTTTCGGACAGTTCCTGCGACAGCGCGAAGATATAGCGCATGCGCTCTTCGGTCGGCGTCGCCACCAGTCCCTGCTTCTGGAACACCTGGCCCAGCGACGAGAAGCGCTCGCCGGGCAGCCCTTCGCTGCGCAGGATCTCCAGCGCGGCGGGCAGCTGCGCCTCGTCGACGCGCACGCTCCAGCCGGTCTCGCCGGCGCGGACCTTGTCGGCGTCGATGCCCTCGGCGGTCAGCACCGCCAGCATCTGGTTGGCCTCGGCCTCGTTCAGCGAGGCATAGAGATCGACGCGGCAGGCCGCGAGCAGCAGCGCCAGTGCAAGCGGGGCAAGACGCGACAGCCGGCGCCGCCGCGTGGCCGGCATGGCCGAAGCCGCAGAGATCGGCGTCATTGCTGGTTCTTGAGCAGGCTGTTGAACAGATTGGTGCCCGCGCTGCCGATGCTCGACGTGACATGGATCGACGAGAACAACTCGAGCGATTCGGTCTGAAGCATCATGGCCTGATACACCACGTCGCTGGTGCTGCCCTGCTGGATCGCGGCGAACATGCTCTCGCGCATCTCGTCGAGCCGCGCGGCCTGGCGTGCCGCCTCTTCGCCCGCCGACACATAGGTGGTGCGGATCGCGGCGCCGAGCGACGACGAGCTCGGCTCGCTGGCGGTGGTGCCGCCGGCGGCGCCATGCTGCACCATCTCGGCAAACGTGCGCGCGTCGGCCGGATCGGCGGCCTGGTTGGCCTGTGGCGCCTGCTGGTGCGCGGACACGGTAGCCGTATCGGCAACGGCGCCTTGGGCGGCGATCGCGGTGGGATCCATCGCTGTTCTCCTCGACTGAAATCAGGGACAAGCGGGTCAGGGTGCGCGGCGCGCCGGACCGGCGCCGTGGCCGTCCGGCGACGCGCGCGACCCCGCCGCCGTCAGTTGGTCCTCGACGTCTGCTTGACGTCCTGCATCGCGCCCTGGACCAGGTTGGCCTTCTGCGTGTTGTGCGCCATTTCGCTGCTGACCACAGCGTTCTGACGGGTCAGCGTGTCCTGCAGGGCCATGATGTTCACCGAGAACTCCTGGGCCTTCTGCTGGATTTCCTGCATCTTGGCGTTCAGATCGACTTCACCAGCCATTTCCATCTCCTTCGTCAAGTGGTACTCAAGTGGTACTGCCAAACACTCCGCATCGGCGATGCGGAACCGATCTGCCGCGGTCCCTTGCGAGAGACCGCGGCGAATTCCTGCCGCGCACTCCAGCGCTCCCTAGCGCTGCGGCGGCGGCTCGCCGCCCTTGCCTTCCTTCAGCACCAGCCCGTCCGCTTCGATCTTCTCGATCTCGGCGCCGTTCTTCAGCACCGCCCCTTCGAAATACCGGCTGCCGTTGGCCAGCTGCACATAGCGCGTGCCGTCGCCGTTGTCGGTAATGCTGACCACCCGCGCCGGAAACACGCCCTGCCAGTTGTCCCAGCGGCCCTCGCGCAGATGGCGCCGCCGGCTGTCGGCGGTCTCGCGGTAGTCGATGCGGTCGGACACCAGCACGCCGGGGTGCAGGTCCTCGATCACGCGCTTGACCTTGTCGCGGCCCGCCACCGGGTCCGCCGTGCCGGTCAGCACCACGCGGCCGTTGCCCTGGTAGGCGATGCCCACGCCCGGCTCGTCGACGTAGCGCTGGATGTGTTCGATGATGTCGTCGGCCGACCGGACCTGCTGCTGCACGCCGCGCCCGAACGGCGCCAGCGCCTGCGCGATGCGTTGGCGATCGACGCGCGAATTGACGAAGCCGCGCACGGCGACCGCGCCGTTGGGCAGCGACACCACCTCCAATTCCGGATAGCCGGCGACGGTCTCGCGCACCGCGGCCGGGTCGACCTGCGCGGTACGGGCGAATCCGCCGTCTTGCGACAGCGTGGCGGCCAGCCAGCCGGCACCGATCAGCAGCGCCACCACCAGCACGCCGATGCCGCCCAGCACCCAGCGGCTGGACTGGCGCACCGGCTCGTCGCTGTCGGCGCGCGCGGCGCGGCGGCCCGATTCGGCCCACGCGAACAGCGTGTCGGTAGTCTCGGAAGCCGCCGGCGCGGCGCGCAGCAACTCCATGTCGAGCGAGCCGACCGTCAGGATGTCGCCACCGGCCAGCGCGATCACGCGCTGCGTGGTGTCGCGGCCGTTGACCTTGACCTGCGCCTCGCCGATGCGCTCGGCCGACACCGCCAGCTCGCCGACGTTCAGCACCAGATGGCGCGGCTGCACGTCGTCGCCGGGCACGCTGATGTCGACGTCGCTGGCGGCGCCCAGCACATTGGCACCGCGCCGCAACGAGATCACCCGCCCGTAGACGGCGCCGCCCAGCAGCCGCAGCGTCCAGCCGGCGGCGCCGGCCTCCTGGCGCGGCGGGCCGGCAAGCGGATCGGCGTGGGGATCGACGTACGAATCGGCGTGCGGATCGGCGTGCAACGTGGCCATCAGCTCATCCCCGGCATCACCAGACGCGGTGTCAGCAGGTAGAAGCGTTCCATGTTGGCCTGGCGCTTCTCCTGGTACTTGAACAGGTTGCCGATGATCGGCACATCCTGCAGGAACGGCACGCCCGACGACGCGCGCAGCTTCTCCTCGACGGTATAGCCGGCAATCAGCAGGCTCTTGCCCTCGTCGACCATCGCCTGCGTGGTGATCGAGCGGCGCCGCACGATGGGGATGTTGTCGACGGTCTCGCCGGACAGGTCGCCATCGGCGATATCGATGCTCAGCATCACCGCGCGCCCTTCCCGCTCGTCGATCACCAGCGGCGTCACCCGCACCGCGGTGCCGGCGACCACGTTGAACAGGCCGGCATCCTGGAAGCCGTCGACGCGCACGTAGAACTCGCGCATGTTCTCCAGCGCGGCCTCGGTGTTGTCCAGCGTCAGCACCTTGGGCCGCGCGACGAAGTTGGCCTGGCCGCGCTCGGCCAGCGCCTTGACGCGGGTCAACAGGTAGCGCGTGACGTCGTTGCCGATCGCGCCGGTGAACTGCAGGCCCGAGCCGGCGGTATTGCCGGTGGTGCCGCCCTCCGAACGCGCATTGCCGAAGGTCAGCGGCGAACCGCCGCCACCGCCAAGCTGCAGGTCGACGTGCCGCGTATGCAGGCGCCAGTCGACGCCGAGGCTGTCCAGGTTTTCCTGGCTGATGTCCATGATCGTGACCTCGATCTCGATCAGCCGCGGCTTGACGTCGAGCGACGAGATCAGGCGCTGGTACTGCGCCATCCGTTCCGGAACATCGCGGACGATCACCGCGTTCAGCCGCGTATCGGCCTGGAACTGCGGCAGGCCGCCAAAGCCCCAGTTGCCGAAGCCGGGCTGGCCGATGCCGGTGGAGCCGTCGTTCATCGACTCGAGCACCTGGCGCGGATTGGCCTGCGGCAGCGTCATGTTGTTGGCCCCGCCGCTGCGCAGCTCGGCCATGCGGCTGGCGCCGCGGCTCGGGCCCATGCTGACCGGCGTGGTCGCCGTGCCGGCGCGCTGGCGCCCGTACAGGCTGCGCAGCACCGTAACGACGCCCGGCACCGTGATGTCCTTGCCGGAACGATTGATGCGGAAGTCCGACGCCCACGAGTACTTCAGCGGGAAGATCTGCACCTCGGCGCGGTCGTCGTTGACGGCGCGATCGTCGAACGCGCGCACCGCCGAGCGCACGGTCTCGACATAGCGCTTCGGGCCCGAGACCATCACGGTGCCGTCGTCGTCGTTGATCGTGATCGGGTAGCGCGAGTCGATGACCTGCATGTGTTCCAGCGCATCGTTCAGCCGGTCCCCTGCCCCGCGCGCGAACGGAATGACCTCGCTGCGGGCCTCGCCGGCCGGCTCGATATAGAGCAGCGAACCGTCGTAGTAGTAGGTCAGGCCATAGCTGGCGCAGACGCTGCGCAGGATCGACAGCGGCGAATCGGAGAAGCGGCCGCTGATGGTGCCGTCCACGCGCGAATCGACCACCGCGGTGGTGCCCTGCGTCGAAGCCAGCTCCCGCAGGAAGTCCGCCACGCGCTTCTCGCTGGCCGAGATCTGGAACGGCTTGCCGGGCCAGTTCAGGTCGGCCGCGTGCAGCGGCCCGGCCGCGCCGAGCCACAGGGCGAGCAGCAGCGCCACCGCCACCATCATGCGCAGCGCGCCCGCATACCGCGGCGGCAGCGTCTTATCTGTCGACGGACGGCCCTGCATTGCGCCCGCCATGGCCAGACATCGAGGTCCGAACCGTTCGCTTGTCAACATATCCTCCCCGGTTTTCCACTGCGTGATTTTGCGTAGCTGTCGTGCGTAACTGTCGTGCGTAACTGCCGTGCGAATCTGTCGTTACAAGAAGGTCAGCATGGTCTGGATCGCGCGCTGCGAGAACCGCATCACCTCGCCGCCGAGCCAGCCGCCCAGCAGCACCAGCGACACCAGCACCGCGATCAGCCGCGCCGAGGTGCCGATGCTCTGGTCCTGGATCTGGGTGACCGCCTGCAGCACCGCCACCACCAGCGCCACCACGGTGCCGATCAGCACCACGGGCAGCGTCACCCACAGCACCACCAGCAGCGCCTCGCGCGTGATATCGAGAATCGTGTCGGCGCCCATCGCTCACTCGACCTCGGGATTGCGGATCCAGCCAACCGGCACCAGGCGCACGTCCTCGTCGACTTCCTGGTAGGACAGCACCGGCAGGCGCGGTGCGACCGGCTCGATCAGCCGCTTGATGTAGCGGCGCACGTCGACGCTGACGACCACCACCACGCGAGCGGCGTTGGCCTTTTCCAGCAGCTGGCGCAACTGCTCTCGGATCTCGCGGGTGACGTCGTGGCTCAGCAGCAGCAGGTTGCCGCGCGCGGCCTTTTCGATCGCGCCCTGCACGCGTTGCTCCAGCGCGGGTTCGAACAGCACCGCGTCGATCGCGCGTTCGCCGCCGACATGGCGGCTGGTGATCAGCCGGCCCAGATCGACGCGCACCAGTTCGGTCAGCGCGATCGCATCGGTTTCCTTGGGTGCCCAGGTCACCAGGCTTTCGAAGATCGTGCGCAGGTTGCGGATCGGCACGTCTTCCTGCAGCAGGCGGCGCAGCACCTCGGTGACGCGCTGCAGCGGCACCACGCGGGCCAGCTCCATCACCAGGTCCGGCGCCTCGGCCTGCACCACGTGCATCATCTCCTGCACGTCCTGGATGCCCAGCAGCGGCGCGGCATGCTGCTTGATCACCGCGCCGACATGGACGGCCAGCACTTCCTCGCAGGACAGCGTGCGCGGCGCCCCCGGGGCCCGCGCGTCGCTGATGGCTTCGCGGCCGGCGCGGCCGGTCGGCTTGTCCTGCGGAATCCATACCGCCTCGGCAAACGGCCCGAACGGCGCGCCGACCACAGCGCGGCCCTGGTCCACCAGGGCGCGCGAGCCCGGCTCGACCAGCTCCATGCCCGGCCGCAGCGCGCCGCGCGAAGCCACCACGTCCTGCACGCGGATCGCGTAGGTATCCGGCTCGCCCAGCGGGCGGTATTCGATCCGCAGCCGCGGAAAGACCATGCCCAAGTCCGATTCGACCTGGCTCTTGGCGATCGTCATGCGCTGCTCGAACTGGCGCATGTCGAGGCGATCGCGCAGCGTCGGGTCCAGGTCGAGCGCCAGCGCGGGCGCCACCGCCGAGCGCGTATCGTCCGACTTGCGCTCGTCCGGCATCTCGATCCAGGTCACCGTGCCGGCGGTCCGTTGGCCGCGGCGCATCAGCCAGTAGCCGCAGCCGGCCACCACCAGCGCCATCGTGGCGAACGTCCATTTGGGGAAGCCGGGCACCACCAGGAACACGGCGATCGCCACGCCCGACACCAGCAGCGCCTTCGGCTGGGCCAGCAGCTGGCGGCCGATCACGGTGCCGAGGTTGGCGGCGCGGCTGTCGCTGTCGTCCGACGACACACGGGTGATCACCACGCCGGCGGCGATCGACACCAGCAGCGACGGGATCTGCGAGACCATGCCGTCGCCGATGGTCAGGATCGCGTAGCGCTGCAGCGCGTCGCCGATGCTCATGTCCTTCATCAGCGTGCCGATCGTGATGCCGGCCAGGATATTGACCAGCGCAATGACGACGCCCGCGATCGCATCGCCCTTGACGAACTTCATCGCACCGTCCATCGCCCCGTGCAGCTGGCATTCCTGCTCCAGCTCGCGGCGCCGCTCCTGTGCCTGGGCGGCGCTGATGGTGCCGGCGCGGACGTCGGCGTCGATGCTCATCTGCTTGCCCGGCATCGCATCCAGCGCGAAACGGGCGCCGACCTCGGCCACGCGCTCCGAGCCCTTGGCGATCACGATGAACTGCACGATCGCGATGATCAGGAACACCACGCCGCCGACCACGACGTTGTTGCCGACGATCAGCTTGCCGAAGGTCTCGATGATGTGGCCCGCATTGGCGTGCAACAGGATCAGCTTGGTCGACGCGATATTCAGCGACAGCCGCAGCAGCGTGGTAAACAGCAGCAGCGAGGGAAACGTCGACAGCGACAGCGCCGACGGAATATAGGTGGCGACGATCAACAGCGTCAGGCTGATGCCCAGATTGATCGTCAGCATCAGATCCAGCAGGAAGGTCGGCAGCGGCAGCACGAACAGTGCGATCACCGCAAACAGCAGCAGCGTCAGCGCGATGTCGGACTGGCGCGAGGCCGCCGCAGCCATCTGCTGCAGGCCCGGCGCGGGGCCGATCCCCTTGGTGAATCCCGACAGTTTTGCCATGACGCGATATGTGGGCTGCTATTGGGCTGCTATTGGGCTGCTATTGGGCTGCTTTAGGGCTGCTATTGGGGTGCTATTGGCGTGCTTTTGGGCCTTCTGGCCGCTGCAATGGTTCGATCGGCCGTTCCCCCGGCGAGCCTGCCCGACGCGATGCCACGGCAAGCCGAGCCACGCCGCCGCGGCGCACCCCTGGCGAACGGTGAGCGCAGTGTATGGCGGCTGCGCCACGCGACCAATACCGAGGATTCGTAGCAGCGGGACTGCGCAGGGGGTGCCGGGGGCCGCCCCTACCAAGGCTCGTAGTGGACGGCGCTGCACCTGCTTCCGTATCGTTCTCCCGTCGCGCATCTGCCATGCAGCTGCGTACTTCGTTTGCGTACTTCGGTCACCGGCTGCGGCCGCTGCGGCCAGCATCGCGCCGCCGGCGGGCCTTGCCATTCCTCTGCCATTCATGACGTCATCCGTTGCGCTCAGCGAATCCCCAGCGCCGGCAGGCCCCTTGTCAGCGGGCCGCGGCGGGCCGGCGCGTGCGCGCGTGCGGCTGCATCGCCCGGGAACCAGCGACACCCCGATCCGCGAACTGGACGCCGCGCCCGAGCTGCCGCATGTCGAAGCCGATGTGGCGGCCCTGGCCAATCGCCTGCTGTGCCGGACGGCGCCATTGCGGTTGCGCCTGGCCGGCGCCGACTGGTTGCTGCATTTCGAGCCGCAGGACGGCCCCGCGGCCGGCGGGTCGGCCTCTTCGCACGGCGGACTGGACGTCCACCGCAACGCTTACGCCTTCACGATCGGCGAAACGCGCGGACAGCTGTCGTTCGATATTCCGAGCGAACGCCGGCTGCTCGGCGTGGACGGCGCCGCGGAGACGCTGCCCGCGCTGCTGCGGCAAGCGTTGATGGCGGATGCACTCGCCCAGGTCGCGGAAGCCGCGGCCGCCGTATCCCGGCAGCCGTTCGCCTGGCAAGGGGATGGCGCCGGCCCGCGCTCGCGGGCGCCCTGCTTCGGCCTGACGCTGCGGCGTATCGCCGATGGCGGCGACGACCGCGACGGCACCAGCGGCAGCGAGGCGCTGCACGCGACCCTGCAGCTTGACGAGCCCGAACGCCTTGCCGCGCTGCCGCTGCTGCAGCGCGGAGCCGATACGCCGCTGGCGCCGTGGCTGGCACAACTGCGCGTGCCGCTGGCCGTGCGCATCGGCACCACTGCCATCGCGGTCGGCGAGATGCGCGATATCCGTCCCGGCGACATCGTCGGCATCGAACAGTGGCAGACGCATGGCGGCGCGCTGGCCGTCCATTGCACCACCGGTGCCGCGGGACTGGGCTGGCCCGCGCTGGCCGAGGGGCGCCGCATCACGATTCAACGCCCGACCGGCGCCCCCGCCGCGCCGTCGGCTCATGGAGACAGCATGGAAGACCGCAACAACGGGCAGCGCGACTTGCCGCATCCGGACGCCGCCCCGGCCGCGCTCGATCGGCTGGAAGAACTGGAGGTGTCGCTGCGCTTCGAGGTCGGCGACGTCTCGCTGGCGCTGGCCGACCTGCGCGAGGTGCGGCCCGGCTACGTATTCGAACTGCCGCAGCCGCTGAAACAGAGCGAGGTGCGCATCGTCGCCGGCGGCCGCATCCTGGGCACCGGCACGCTGATCGCGGTGGGCAACCGGCTCGGCGTGCGCGTGTCGAGCTTCGCCGCGGGCGACGCATGAGCGGCAATCTGTACAACCCGGTACTGATCCTCACCGTCATCCTGGCGTTCGGCATTGCGCCGTTCGTCGCGCTGATGGTGACCAGCTATACCAAGCTGGTGATCGTGTTCGGGCTGCTGCGCGCCGCGCTGGGGCTGCAGCAGGTGCCGCCCAACATGGTGCTGAACGGCATCGCGATCATCCTGACCGCCTATATCATGGCGCCGATCGGCGCCGATGCCTTCGACGCGATCGAGCGGCGCGCGCAGAGCAATGCGCCGTTCAACGTGGGGGATGTGGTCACCGTCTACGACTCGGTCAGCGGGCCGCTGAAGGAATTTCTGATCAAGCATACCGAGGAACGCAACCGCACCTTCTTCGTGCAGTCGGCCAAGCGGATCTGGCCGGAGGGACGCGCCGACGATCTGCAGCCGGACGACATGATGGTGCTGATCCCGAGCTTCACGCTGTCGGAGCTGACGCGCGCGTTCCAGATCGGCTTCATCATCTATCTGGTCTTCGTGGTGGTCGACCTGATCGTCGCGGCGATCCTGCTGGCGCTGGGCATGTCGATGATCGCGCCGACCACGATCTCGGTGCCGTTCAAGCTGCTGCTGTTCGTGATGCTGGAGGGGTGGACGCAGCTGATCCAGGGGCTGGTGCTGTCGTACCGCTAGGTTGCTGCGGCCGGTGCGGCCGCGGCATCGGCCTCGCTCTCCATCCTCTCTGCCTCAGTCGATCACCTCGGCGCAGGCATCGGTCGGCAGCGCGGCGACATCGCCGATCACCGGCACGATCTTCAGGCCCGCGGAGGCAACCCGGCACGGGGCGGCCAGCACGCCGCAGCCCCCGAGCGCAAGGACCGATGCAAGGAGCAGCGGCAATACAATCAGCAATCGTTTCATCGGGCATGGCCTCGTCAGCGGGAACGCGCATTGTGCACGATTCCTTGCCTGCCGGCATCCTGGGCTAGCATACGGACTGATACGCCCTTCCGGATCGCCGATGACTTTTGCCGCAACGACCCATCTGCACGACCTGCAATCGCCCTTCCCGGTTCCCCGCACGCGGCGCCGCCGCTGGATCGCCGGCGCGCTGACCGCCTTGCCGATGGTCCTGCTGGCCGCCCTGCTGACGGGCTTCGCCACCGGCGCACTGGCCCAGCCGCTGTGGTTCGCCAATGGCAAGCCGACTCCCGCCGCGCAGCAGGCAGTCGCCGCACTGGCCAACGCACCGGCCGACGGCCTGGACGCCGAGGACTACGACGCCAACATGCTGCGCGACGCGGTGGCGAAGGCCGCCAACGGGCCGGCGCTGCCGCCCGAGGCGGCCGATCGCCTCGACGGTGCGCTGACCGCGGCAATGCAGCGCTATCTGTCCGACCTGCACCGCGGCCGCGTCGACCCGCGCAAGGTCGGCGCGAACTTCAATATCGCCGAGGAGAAGCCGTTCGATCCCGATGGCTATCTGCGCGCCGCGCTGGCGGCGAACCGTCTGCCGGCAGCGATCCGCGAAGCCGCGCCGTCGTTTCCGCTGTATGGCACCCTGCGCGATGCGCTGGCCCGCTACCGCGCGCTGGCCACGCAGCCCTACTGGAAGTCCCCTCTGCCGGCGCTGCCCGAGCGCAAGCTGACCGAGGGCAAACCCTATGACGGCCTGCCCGCGCTGGCCCAGCGCCTGACCGCGCTTGGCGATCTGCCCGCGGGCACGCCGGTGCCTGCCACCTATACCGGCCCGCTTGTGGCCGCGGTCAAGTCGTTCCAGACCCGCCATGGCCTCGAAGCGGACGGCGTGATCGGCCCGGCCACGCTGGACCAGCTCAATACGCCGCCGTCGGCGCGCGTGCGGCAGATCGTGCTGACGATGGAGCGGCTGCGCTGGACCCCGCTGGCGGAAGGCTCGCGCATGATCGTCGTCAATATCCCCGAGTTCATGCTGCGCGCCTACGAGTTCCACGAGGGCAAGCTCGATATCCGGCTCGAGATGAAGGTGATCGTCGGCAAGGCCCTCGACACGCGCACGCCGCTGTTCAAGGAAGACATGCGCTATATCGAGTTCAGCCCGTACTGGAACGTGCCGCGCTCGATCGCCACGAAGGAGATCATTCCGCGGCTGCAGCGCGATCCCGCCTACTTCAACCGGCAGGGCTTCGAATTCGTGGCCGGCAACGAGGTCATCAAGCAGCTGAACGCCGCCAATATGCAGGCGGTGATGGACGGGCAGATGCGCATCCGCCAGCGGCCGGGCCCGCTGAACGCGCTCGGCGACATCAAGTTCGTGTTCCCGAACAACCAGGCCATCTATCTGCACCACACGCCGGCGCCGCAGCTGTTCAAGCGCGGCCGGCGCGACCTGAGCCACGGCTGCATCCGCGTCGAAGATCCGGTGGCGCTCGCCAGGTTCGTGCTCAAGGACATGCCGGAATGGACCGAGGAGCGGATCCGGCAGGCGATGGGCGCCGGCAAGGCCAGCACCGTCTCGCTGATCAATCCCTTGCCGGTAACGTTGGCTTATGGCACGGCCATCGCAAGAGCCGATGGACGGGTATACTTCCTCGCTGACATTTACGGCCAGGATAAAGTGCTCGGCCAGGCGCTGCAGCAGCGCGCCGCGCGCCGGGCCTCACATACGCCAGCCGTCAGGGCCACGCCGCCGGCCAAACGCGCGGCCAGCGCCCCGCCCTCCTGAGACAGGCAACATCGAGCCAACTTCGAGCCAAGCAAGCTAGAACATCACATCATGACGTATTCACGTGATCCGGCACGGCGCCGCTTCCTGCAACGTACCGGCGGCCTGGCGCTGAGCGCCGGCCTGACGGCCCTGGCGCCCAGGCTGGCGCTGGCCAATGTGCCGGGCGCGCGCGCGCTGGCCTTCGACCACACCCATACCGGCGAGCATCTGTCGCTGGTCTATGCGATGGGCGAACAGGTCCTGCCGCAGGCCCATCTGAAGCTCAATCGCTTCCTGCGCGACCATTATTCGGGGGACGTCGGCACGATCGATCCCGAGTTGTTCGGCGTGCTGTACCAGCTGCGCACGGTGCTGGGCAGCGACAACCCGTTCCAGGTCATCTCCGGCTATCGCAGCCCCCATACCAATTCCCGCCTGCGCAAGACGCGCGGCGGCGGCGTGGCCAAGCACAGCCTGCATATGGACGGCAAGGCGATCGACATCCGCCTGCCCGGCGTGCCGCTGGACGATCTGCGCGACGCGGCCGTGTCGCTGCAGGCCGGCGGCGTCGGCTTCTACCGCAGCGAAAACTTCATCCACATCGACACCGGCCGCGTGCGCCGCTGGGGCTGATCCCCACGGCAACCGTTATTGGCGCGGCTCGCTTCGGCCGCGCTTGTCCGAGACGATCCGGCCATCCTTGAAGACCAGCTGCAATTGACGGACGTTGTTGACGTCCTCGAGCGGATTGCCGCCGACCACGATCAGGTCGGCGATCTTGCCGGTCTCGATCGTGCCGAGCCGATCGCCGACGCCACAGACCGCTGCGCCATGCGCGGTCGCCGCGCGAATCGCCTGCCACGGCGTGGCGCCATCGCGCACCCATAGCCCCAGCTCCAGCAGGGCCGCGTCCTTCAGCGGCCGGATATCGGACCCCAGCGCCATCCGCACGCCCGCCCGCAACGCTTTCTGGAAGGCCTCGGTGTGCTGCTCGACCGCGGCTTCCGCACGGCAGCACAGCGCGTGCGCCAGATTGCGTTCGCTGGACCAGCGCCGTTCGAAGATATTGGTGGCCTGCCCCGGCGTCAGATGGCTGATCGCCAGCGTCGGCACATACCAGGTGCCGTGCTCCACCAGCGCCTCGATGCACTCGTCGTCCATGATGTAGCCATGTTCGATCGAATGCGCGCCGAGCCGGACCGCGGCCTTCACCGCGGCCGGATTGGTGGCATGCGCCATCACCTTGAATTCGCGCAGCTTGCAGATATCGAAGGCGGCGCGGATCTCGTCGTCGAGCAGGAAGCTGTGCCGGTGCAGGTCCCACGCCGGCCCCAGGATGCCGCCCGACAGGTTCAGCTTGATATGGTCGACGCCATGCTTGATCTGCTCGCGGATCGCCTGGACGAAGCCATAGGGACCGTCGCATTCGAGCGCATGGCCCGAGGTCAGGAAGTGCCCGCCGGTCGTGGTCAGGAAATGCCCCGCGGCAAAGACGCGCGGGCCCAGATGCTGGCCGGAATCGAACGCGCGCTTCCACGCGACATCGATGAAGCTGTGCGCGCCCGCGCTGCGAAAGCCGACGATGCCCGATTCGAGCAGGCCCTGCTGCAGCTTGTGGCCGAACAGCGTGACCTGGTCGGGCAGGGGCATGTCCATCAGCGTCGGGAAGTAGTCGGGATGGATATGCACGTCCCACAGGCCCGGCATCAGGAAGGCGCCGTGCAGGTCGACCACCTCGCAGTCGCCCACGCCGGCAGGATCGCCGGCATGGAAGATCTCGCGGATCTTGCCGTCCTCCAGCAGCACGGCCTTGTCGGGCTGCGCGGCCGGCTCCACGCAGTCGATCAGCGTGGCGTGTTTCAGCAGCGTTCTCATGCTTTCCCCCTTCTCGGTCGTCATCGTTTGGCGGCAGGGGCCATCTGCCTGGCCAGCTCGCTCCATTTGGTGATTTCCGCGTCGATATAGCGGCCGAACGCCTCCGGCGACGAGCCCTGCACCACCGCACCCAGCGACGCATAGCGCTGGCGCACCTCGGGCATCTGCAGGATCGCGTTGACCTCGCGGTTCAGGCGCGCGACCACCGCATCGGGTGTTTTCGCGGGCGCGAGCAGGCCCCACCAGGTGCCGCCGCTGAAGTCGGGCAGGCCCGCCTCCGCGAAGGTCGGCACATTCGGCAGCGAGGGCAGCCGCGACGGCAGTGCCACCGCCAGCGCGCGCAGCTTGCCGGCCTTGACGTGCTCCTGCACCGCGGGCGGCGTGTCGAACGTGTAGTCGATATGGCCGGCAATCACGTCGGCGATCGACGGGCCGCTGCCTTTGTATGGAACATGGGCCGCCTCGATGCGCGCGATCCGCTTGAACAGTTCGCCGCCCATATGGTTGGACGTGTTCTCGCCGAACGACGAATAGTTGAGCTTGCCGGGATTGGCGCGGGCATAGGCAATGAACTCGGCCAGCGTCTTTGCCGGCACCGACGGATTGACCACCAGCAGGAACGGCACCGTTCCGACGGTCGACACCGGTTTCAGGTCACGCCGCGGATCGTAGGACAGGCTCATCGTCGAAAGCGCGATCGAGACCTCCGGCGACGCCGCCAGCAGCAAGGCATAGCCGTCCGGCTCGGCCCGCACCACCGAAGCGGCGCCGATGGTGCCGCTGGCGCCGGGGCGGTTCTCCACGACGATCTGCTGACCCAGCCGCGACGACAACTGCTCGGCCAGCAGCCGGCCGCCGACATCGGTGCTGCCCCCTGGCGGATAGCCGATCACCATGCGAATCGGCCGCTCGGGCCAATCGGCGGCCGCGCCGAGCCGGGGTACCGCCGTCGTCAGCATTAGCGACGAGGCGGCGAGGAAAGTGCGTCGTTTCATCGTGAGCTCCCCTGTTTCACATCAGCATGGCAACGCGACATCGGTCGAGCTGGGCGGCTTTCGGATCAGCGTGTCAGGCCGCCGGGCTTACCATCGCATCCGCAATCCGGTAGGCGGTATTGACCGAATCGGTGACGCCCAAATGCCCGTGCCCCACCGCCAGCCACAGGCCCGGATGACCCTCGGCCGGCCCGACGATCGGCACCGAGTCCGGCATGCACGGCCGGTGCCCCATCCATCGGCTCGGCGCCGGATCGTCGAGGCCATCGAAGGTTTCGCGCGCGATCCGCTCGAGCATCGCCGCGCGGCGCATATCGGGCGGACGCGACAGCCCGCCGATTTCGACCGTGCCGCCGACGCGCAGCCCCTCCTCCATCGGCGTCACGAAGACCTTGCGGTCCGCCAGCACCACGGTGCGCGATACGAC
Source organism: Cupriavidus gilardii (assembly GCF_013347325.1). NCBI lineage: Bacteria > Pseudomonadati > Pseudomonadota > Betaproteobacteria > Burkholderiales > Burkholderiaceae > Cupriavidus > Cupriavidus gilardii. The sequence goes on from NZ_CP054624.1 coordinate 1,371,926, forward strand.
CCGCGCCGCATCGCGGAACTGCACGTGATAGCCGCGCTGGCTCTCCAGCGGAATGTCGAGCCCCAGCGGCGCCGTCAACTGGCGCGACCAGGCGCCAGCAGCGACCACGATCTCGTCGAAGCACTGGTCCGTGCGGCCGCCGGCCTCCACCACGCACCAGCGCGGCCGGCCCGCGAAGTCCGCGCGGCGCAGCGCGCGGACTTCGGTTCGCAGCCGGCTGCCGCCGCGCTGCTCGAACGCCCGCACGATGGCTCGCACATAGCGGCCCGGATTGACGATGGTCGCGTGGTCCTGCAAGAACATGCCGACCTGATAGCGCCTGCCGACATTGGGCTCCAGCGCCTCGATGCCGGCCCGGTCCAGCCTCTCGACGTCGTAGCCGAACTCCTTGCGCATGCGCCACGACGTCGCGTCCTTGTCCAGCGCCGCGGCATCGGGATACAGATGCAGATGCCCGCGCCGCACCAGCAGCTCGGGCACCCCGATCTCCTGCGTCAGCTGCAGATGCCGCTGCACCGCATTCACGTGGATCGCATGCAGCCGCTCCGCAGCCTGCTCGACGCGGCGCGGCGACGCCGACGCGATAAATCGCAGCAGCCACGGCAAGGCGCGCGGCAGATAGGGCAGCGGCAGATACAGCGGACTGCGTTCGTCCAGCAGCATCGCCGGCAACGACGCCAGCACGCCCGGCATGGCCAGCGGCGCGACCGAGCCCGGGCTGATGGCCCCGGAATTGCCATAGCTGCAGGCCTGCCCGGGCTCGTCCCGGTCGATCAGCGTGACCTCGGCCCCGCGCTTCTGCAGCTCGTACGCGATCGCCGACCCGACGATGCCGGCGCCGACCACGGCAACGCGTGGCGGGCGGGACGAAGCGGACGGAGGGATCGGCGTGTTCTGATGTTGCATGGAAATCTGTTGGATCGGTGGATGGCTTGACGGCTTCGAATGTAAGTGGCTCACTATCGCGGGCGCAATAGCGGATATCGGCATGCGATATCTGGGCAGCTTAACGAGGAGACCCTGGAATGGGAACGGCGAAGGCAGTGCGGGCACCGACAGCCCGGATCGCGGGGGCGAACGGCGATGGCCGACAGCGCGACGAGGGTGAAGACGACACGCGGCCGGCCAATCCGCTCTTCATCGCGTCGATCGGCAAGGCCTTCGAAGTGCTCGAATGCCTGGCGGACATCGGGCGCCCGGTCGGCCTGACCGAGCTCTGCCAGCATGCCTCGCTGAGCCGCAGCGCGCTGCAGCGCATCACCCATACGCTGACCGCCCTCGGCTATCTGCGCCAGGACCCGAAAACCCGCGCGTTTACGCTGTCCGGCAAGGTGCTGCACCTGAGCCACGCGATGCTGTCCAGCGACTCGCTGCGCGACCGCGCCCTGCCCCATCTCGAAGACCTGAATCGACGCACCGCCGAGACCGTCAACCTGATGGAGATGGAAGGCGACGAGATCGTCTATGTGGTGCGCTTTCCCGGCTTTCGTGCGGTCAGCGTGGACCTGCACGTCGGCTCCCGTCTGCCGATCCACTGCTCCGCGGCCGGCCGCGCGATCCTCGCGGAAATGGACATCGACGATGCGATGCGCCTGCTGGCGCGCGTGCCCCGCCGCGCGATGACGCCGCACACGCGCACCGAGCTGTCCGACCTGCGCACGGCGCTGCAGACCGCGCGCAAACGCGGCTATGCGCTGAACGACCAGGAATCCTTCATCGGCGATATCTCGATCGCCAAGGCGATCCTGAACCGGCAGCGCGAGCCGATCGGCGCCGTGAACATCGCGGTGTCGACCTCGCGCTGGACGGTCGAGGAAACGCTGCGGCAATTGCTGCCGCAGCTGCTGGTCACGGCACGCGCGATCGAACGCGACGTCAACGCGCGCTGAGCGATTTGCGCGGGGCGTGGCCGCTGCAAGGGCCGAATCGCCTCCGCCGCCGTTGTCAAAAAACTGTCATCGACGCTGCCTACCATGCTGTCTGCGCTCCCCCAGAGCGGTCCCCCCTCGATGCCCGGCCACCCGCCGGGCATCGTCGTTTGCAGCGTCGAACTTTCAGATTGCTTTCAACAACATGAAGCCAACACCGAACCCCTCTCGCCGCACCCTCCTCAAATTCCTTGCCACCTCGCCGATGCTGCCGCTGGGCTCGGCTTCGGCCGCGCTGCTGGCCGGCTGCGGCGGCGGCGACGACGCGGACACCGCGCCGAACCCCGGCACGCCGGCCGCCACCTTCACCACCGCCGAGTTCATCGGCATGGCGGCGCCGACCCTGGCCGCACCGGCCGCGATGGCCACCACCACGGTGGGCTCGGAGCTGAAGGTCTCGTTCAGCGACGGCAGCAGCCAGACCTACAAGCTCGCCTATCAGCCCTTCTTCATCACCGGCGATACCGTGCCTGACGGCAAGGGCGGCAGCGTGGTGGCCGGCGGCTACTTCGACATCCACAACCAGCCGATCCTCGACCGCTCGGTGCCCGGCAGCGAGCGCCAGTTCTTCTCGGATTGCGTCGACGGCAGCTCGCTGCTGACGCTGCCGAACGCCAACGTGCCGGGCGTCAAGGGCAAGCCGGTGTTCGCCGTGGTGCAGTTCGAATACACCACGCGCGACCAGGCGGGCGGCTCGACCTACGGCATGCTGCCTTCGCCGATCGCGATCCTGACGCTGGACCAGGACCCGGCCACCGGCAAGCTGACGCTGGTCAAGTACCACAACGTCGATACCTCGTCGGCCCGCGGACTGTGGATTACCTGCGGCGCCAGCCTGTCGCCGTGGAACACGCACCTGTCGAGCGAGGAATACGAGCCGGACGCCTTCACCATCGCGTCGAACACGCAATTCCAGCGCTTCAGCACCTTCACCTTCGGCGACGCGACCGCGGCCTCGCCTTACGACTACGGCCATCTGCCCGAAGTCACGGTCAACCCCGACGGCACCGGCTCGATCGTCAAGCACTACTGCCTCGGCCGCATCTCGCACGAGCTGGTCTGCGTCGCGCCCGATGAGCGCACCGTGCTGATGGGCGACGATGCCACCAACGGCGGCGCCTTCATGTTCATCGCCGACCGCGCGCGCGACCTGTCGTCGGGCACGCTGTACGTCGGCAAATGGAACCAGACGTCGGGCACGGGCCCGGGCTCGGCCACGCTCAGCTGGATTCCGCTGGGCCACGCCACCAGCGACGAAATCCGCGCGCTGGTCCGCGGCGGCATCAAGGCCACCGACATCTTCGACGTCAAGACCACCGATCCGGGCGATGCCAGCTATACCCGCATCCCGTTCAACGGCGGCTTCCAGTGGGTCAAGCTGATGCCCGGCATGGAAAAGGCCGCGGCCTTCCTCGAGACGCACCGCTACGCGGCGCTCAAGGGCGGCAGCCTGGGCTTCACCAAGTGGGAAGGCACGACCATCAACGTGCGCGACAAGGTCGCCTATATCGCGATGTCGCGCATTGAATCGTCGATGCTGAACGGCTCCGGCGACGTCAAGGTCGAAGGTCCCTACTCGGGCGCGGTCTACGTGCAGAACCTGCGCGGCGGCCAAGCGGATACCACCGGTGCGCCGATCAACTCCGAATGGGTGCCGGTCGATATGGCCGCCGTGCCGGAACTGATCGCCGAGGACTTTGGCGGCGGCAAGCTCAAGCAGCAGGATGCGCTGGGGAATTTCGCCAACCCCGACAGGATCGCGACCCCGGACAACCTGAAGTACTCGGAAAAGCTGCGCACGCTGTTTATCGGCGAGGACAGCAATACGCACGTCAACAACTTCCTGTGGGCCTACAACATCGACACGAAGAAGCTGTCGCGCGTGTTGTCGACGCCCGCCGGCGCGGAATCGACCGGGCTGCATGCGGTGGACGAGATCAATGGCTGGACTTACGTCATGAGTTCGTTCCAGCATCCGGGCGATTGGGAATCGCCGCTGCATGACATCGTCAAGCCGACGCTGGATCCGCTGGTTCGGGCCAACTACAAGGACCGCTTTGGCGCTGCCGTTGGCTATATCACCGGGGATGCGACTTCGGTGAAGTTGGCGAAGGGATAAGCCGTTGAGGCAGGAATGAAGCCCGGGCGGAGGATTGCCCGGGCTTTTTTATTTCACCGGTAGCCGACGGGTACGCATTCAACGGGCGCCATAAGCCTATAGACTGTCGCCCTCGCCTGCCTCCCGCATCCGCCGCCCCGCGAGGGCCGGCCCCCTCCTCACCGCTTACCGATGACCGACAAGACCCGACAAATCGCCATTGCCCTGATCGTATTGGCGGTCATTGCCATGCTTTGGCTGGTTGGCAACGACCAGAACAATGCCGGCGATGCCGCCCCCTCATCCGTTGCGGACGCGTCGCCAGCCGCAGCAGCCAGCGCGGCGGCCGGCATTTACCGCGGCGGCACGCTGGAACCGTACAGCATTGACCCCGCGCGCCCCGGGGACCGCCTGCCGGTGTACCAGGCAGCCGCGATCCTGCAGGACTATCGCGACGACCGCGACAGTGCCGAACAGCGTTATCGCGGCGCCTACTTCATCGTGGAAGGCGTCGCCAGCGGGATTCGCCGAGAAGGCGGCACGCAGGTCTATCTCGAAATCCGCACCAGCGATCCCGGCCAACCGGTACGCGCGAACCTGCTGCCCCAGCAGAACTGCGGGCTGGCGCGGCCGGTTTGCGAAGTCGAAGCGCGCGCCACGATGGTCCGGCGCGGACAGAAGGTGGCGGTCGAATGCACGGGTGCGGGCATGGTGGACGCCACGCCCATGCTGGACGGTTGCCTGCTGCGCGGCGGCGCCAATTGATCCGAGGGGCAGCAACTGCCCCGGCACCTCTTTCGGCATTCGATCGGTCCCTGCCCGGACGGATGGCAGGATGAACCACGCCCCGTGGCCGGTTCCCGCCCGCGTGTCATCCCGCTGTCATTTCCGCCCCGCACAATCGCCGCCATTCGGCCTCCCATGCCGAATCGCATGACCGCGCCGGCTTCCTTGCGGCGCGCCGCACCACCGGTTGTCCTTGACACCGGTTTTTTTGCGGCTTGAATGAAAACGTTTTCATTTCACTCCACTTCGCCTCGCTTCCAGCCGAATGATTCGCAAAGCCGCCGCCATCGCCACCACGCCCGCGCCGCCCAACGGCGCGACGCTGATGAACGTCGCGAAGGCGGCGAGCGTGTCGCTGGCGACGGCATCGCGCGTGTTCAGCAATCCGGAGCTGGTCCGTCAGGACACCGCCGAGCGCGTGTTGCGCGCGGCGGGCGAACTGGGATTTCGCCCGAACCTGCTGGGCGCCAAGCTGCGCGCCCAGCGCACCCGCATCGTCGGCGTGATGCTGCCGACGATGGAAAACGCGGTCTTCGCCGAATGCTGGCGCGGCATCGAAGAGGCGGCCCTTGCGCAAGGCTATTCGCTGATGTTGGTGACCAGCCGCTACGACCCGCAGCGCGAACGCGAGCGGATCGAATATCTGCTGCGCCATCGGGTCGACGGCATGGTGCTGACGGTGGCCGATGCCGCCCGCAGCGCGGTGCTGGACCAGCTCGATGCCGAACGCGTGCCGTATGTCCTCGCGTATAACCAGGGCCCACGCAGCGGCAAACGCTATTCGGTATCGGTGGACAACCGCGCCAGCGCGCGCGCCGGCGTGGAGACGCTGATCGCGGCCGGGCATCGCCGCATCTGCGTGGTATCGGGCGCCTTCGCCGCATCGGACCGCGCCAGGCAGCGCCACGCGGGATATCGGGACGCGATGCGCGCACATGGTCTAGAACCGCTGCCGCCGCTGTCCCTGCCGGCCCATACCCCCACGCAGACGCCGGCGGAAGTCGAGCGCATCCGGCAGTTCGTCACCGCGCCGTCCGCGCCCACGGCGCTGTTCTGCACCAACGACATGCTGGCCATCGGCGTGATTTCGGTGCTGAAGCGCCTGGGACTGTCCGTACCGGGCGACATGTCCGTGCTCGGCTACGACGGCATCGAACTCGGCCAACTGCTGGAGCGGCCGCTGTCCACGGTCGTGCAGCCCAACAACGAGATCGGAGCCCGCGCGCTCGCTTGCCTGCTGGCACAGCTTGACTCCGGCAACGCCGGCGCCGGACCGGATCAAGGCTTGACGCGCGCGACGCTGCTGCCGCACGCGTTGCGCGCCGGCGCCACCGTCGCGCCGCCGGCCTAGCGCCGCCAGCAACAGAACGAATCCCGTCTCGCATCGTCATGCGTCGTCTTCCCCCACCGTCGTCTCTAGAAAAGGAGTGCATCATGCAATCGACTTCGTCCTGGCTGCGCCGCCTGCGCTGGGTGCTGCCCACGATCGGCGCGGTCGTATTCAGCCACGCCGCGGCCGCGCAAACCGCGATCTGCTACAACTGCCCGCCGGAATGGGCGGACTGGGCCGCGCAGATCCGCGCGATCAAGGAAAAGACCGGCGTCACGGTGCCGCACGACAACAAGAACTCGGGCCAGTCGCTGGCCCAGATCGTCGCGGAAAAGGCCAATCCGGTGGCCGACGTGGTCTATTACGGCGTGACGTTCGGCATCCAGGCGCAGAAGGAAGGCGTGACCGCGCCCTACAAGCCCGCCAACTGGAATGACATCCCGGACGGCCTGAAGGACCCGCAGGGCCACTGGTTCGCGATCCATTCGGGCACGCTCGGCCTGATGGTCAATGTCGACGCGCTGCGCGGCAAGCCCGTGCCGCAATCATGGGCCGACCTGCAGAAGCCCGAGTACAAGGGCATGGTCGGCTATCTCGACCCGGCCAGCGCCTTCGTCGGCTATGTGGGCGCGGTAGCAATCAACCAGGCCCTGGGAGGTTCGCTCGACAACTTCGGCCCGGCGCTGAAGTTCTTCAAGGACCTGCAGAAGAACCAGCCGATCGTGCCGAAGCAGACCGCATACGCGCGCGTGCTGTCCGGTGAAATTCCCATCCTGCTGGACTACGACTTCAACGCCTATCGCGCCCGCTACAAGGACCGCGCCAATGTCGCCTTCGTGATTCCCAAGGAAGGCACGCTGGTGGTGCCCTACGTCATGAGCATGGTCAACAAGGCGCCGCACCCGGCCGAAGCCCGCAAGGTGCTGGACTTCGTGTTGTCCGACGCCGGGCAGGCGCTGTGGGCGAATGCCTATCTGCGGCCGGTACGCGCCAAGGCGGTCTCCAAGGAGGTCGAGGCCCGCTTCCTGCCGGCTTCCGACTACGCCCGCGCCAAGACCATCGACTACGGCAAGATGGCCGAAGTCCAGAAGGCCTTCAGCGATCAATACCTGAAGGAAGTGCGCTGATGCCGCGCCGGGGCGCACGTCGCCCCGGCCGCCGCCTTGCCGGCTCCTTCCAGTTGGAGACACTTGCACCATGCGCCGTCGCCCCCCTTCCCCCACCGCCCGCACGCTGATCGTCTTCGCGCTGCCGGCGCTGATCGTTTTCCTGGCGTTCTTCTGCCTGCCGATGGCCAAGCTGCTGGCGGTCAGCGTAGCGGGCGACGACGGCGCCGGCGTCTATTGGACCGTGCTGTCCAGCCCGCGCTATCTGCACAGCCTGCTGTCCACGGTGCTGCTGTCGGGTTCGGTGACGCTGGTTACGCTGGCGATTGCCGGCGTGGCAGGAACCTTCCTGCAGCGGCATCCGGTGCCCGGCAAGCCGGTGCTGGTCGCCATGCTGACCTTTCCGCTGGCCTTCCCCGGCGTCGTGATCGGCTTCATGGTCATCATGCTGGGCGGCCGCAACGGCCTGCTCGCCTCGATCGGCGATCTGCTCGCCGGCGAGCGCTGGACCTTCGCCTATGGCATGGCGGGACTGTTCGTCGGCTACCTGTATTTCTCCATTCCGCGCGTGATCCTGACCGTCATGGCCGCGGTCGAAAAACTCGACACCTCGCTCGAGGAGGCGGCCCGCTCGCTGGGCGCCAACCGCTGGCGCGTGGTGCGCGACGTGATGCTGCCCGCGCTGATGCCGGCCTTGATCTCCAGCGGCGCGATCTGCTTTGCCACCAGCATGGGTGCGTTCGGCACGGCGTTCACGCTGGCCACGCAGCTCGACGTGCTGCCGCTGACCATCTACAACGAGTTCACCAACTACGCCAACTTCGGCATGGCCGCCGCGCTATCGATCCTGCTCGGTGCCGTGACCTGGGCGCTGCTGGCGGTGGCTCGTCATCTGTCCGGCAACGCGGTTGCCGCTACCGCGTAGGAGCGCAAGCATGAAGACCAACCGTCGTGGCGCCGCGTTTTGGGCGCAGCTGGCGCTGACGCTCGCCGTTTGCGCGTTCATGACCGTGCCGGTGGCGCTGTCCGTGCTGGCCGGCCTCACCAACAATATCTTTGTCGGGCTGGAGAGCGGCCTGACCACGCGTTGGGTCGAGGAGGTGTGGGGCCTGTACCGCAACACCATCTTCCTGTCGCTGTGGATTGCGCTGGCGTGCCTCGCCTGCACGCTGATGCTCGGCGTTCCGGCCGCCTACTACATGGCGCTGCGCCGCAGCCGCGTGACGCGGCTGATCGAGGAGCTGCTGATGTTGCCGGTGGCGATCCCCGGCCTAGCGACGGCACTCGGCCTGATCCTGCTGTATGGCGGCCTGCCATGGCTGCGCACCAGTTGGGTCTTCATCCTGATCGGGCATGTCCTGTTCACGCTGCCGTTCATGGTCCGCTCGGTGCTGGCCATCATGTCGGCAATCGACATCCGCACGCTCGAAGATGCCGCCGCCAGCCTGGGCGCCGCGCGCATGCAGCGATTCTTCACCGTGGTGCTGCCCAATTGCCGGCAAGGGATTCTCGCCGGCGCACTGATGGTCGTCACGCTGTCCGTCGGCGAATTCAACCTGACCTGGATGCTCCATACGCCCACCACGCAGACGCTGCCGGTGGGCCTGGCCGACAGCTATGCGTCGATGCGGCTGGAGATCGGCTCCGCCTACACCATCGTGTTTTTCCTGATGATCATCCCGCTGCTGGTGGTGATGCAGATGGTGTCCGCACTTGGGGCGCGCGCGCAGCGACATCCAGTAGAGGACACCCCCACGCCGTTCGCCGGCACCGTCACCACTTCACCAAATACACCAGCCGGCCTGGACAGCGCGCCGCAGTCCCAGCCGCAGACGGAGGCTCCCCGCCATGCATGAACCCACCACCATCGCACTGCGCCGCTGCGGCAAGACGTTCCCCGACGGCACCCGCGCGCTCGAACCGCTGGATCTGGACATCGGCGCCGGCGAAACCGTCGTACTGCTCGGGCCCTCGGGCTGCGGCAAGACCACCACGCTGCGCATGATCGCCGGCCTGGAATTTCCTGATGCGGGCGGCGAGGTGCTGTTCGGCGGCACACCGGTCACGCACCTGCCAATCGAACAGCGCGGCGTCGGCATGGTGTTCCAGAACTACGCCCTGTTCCCCAATATGACGGTGGCCGAGAACATCGGCTATGGCCTGCGCGTGCGCAAGGTCGACGCGCAGACCCGTCGCCGGCGCGTCGACGACATGCTGGCCATGATGCAGCTGGGCGCCTTCGCCAACCGGCGCGTCGACCAGCTGTCCGGAGGCCAACGCCAACGCGTGGCCCTGGCCCGCGCCATCGCCGTACAGCCGCGCGTATTGCTGCTGGACGAACCGCTGACCGCGCTCGACGCCAAGCTGCGCGACGCACTGCGCGCCGACATCAACCGCCTGCTGCGCAGCCTGCGCATTACGACGGTGTACGTCACCCACGACCAGGCGGAGGCGATGGCGCTGGGCGATCGCATTATCGTGATGGACAAGGGACGCATCGCGCAAAGCGGTACGCCGCAGGAGGTGTACCGGAATCCGGCCAACGCCTTTGTCGCCGACTTCATCGGCACCATGAACCGCTTGCCGGCAGCTGCGGATCAGCAGCTATGGCGGGTGCCAGGCGGCGCGTTGCCGCGTGAGGCGCAACACATCGAGGCGGCACAGGCCGAGCTGATGTTCCGGCCGGAGGACGTGTCGCTGACCGACGCGCCCGGCGCGCCCGATGTCCACGTGACCGGCAACGTCGTCACCGCACTGTTCCTCGGCCATGCGACCCGGCTGCTGGTCGACGTGGGCGCCCCTGCCCCGATCGTGCTCGATACCCCGCGACGCGACCGCTGGGCGGCCGGCGACCGCGTTGGCCTGCGCATCGATACCAGCCATCTGGTCACGGTGCCCACCGAGCCCGCACGGAGCGCCGCATGATGCAGCCCGCTTCCCAACCCGCTTCCCAACCCGCCTCCCAGGCGGCGCCCTACCTCGTCGCCCATATCACGGACCTGCATATCAAGGCCGGAGGCAAGCTCTCCTACCGGCGCGTGGATACCGCAGCCGCGCTACGTCAGTGCATCGACACGCTGATGGCATTGCCCCAACGCCCCGACATCGCCGTTGTAACCGGCGACCTGGTCGACTTTGGCAGTGAGGACGAATATCGCTTCCTGCGAGGCATTCTGGAGACACTGCCTATCCCGGTGTGCCTGATGCCGGGCAACCACGACAGCCGCGACGCACTGCGCCGCGTGTTCCACGATCACGCCTATCTGTTCGCTACAGGCGATGGCGACGCGCCCGTGCATTACCGCATCGATGCGGGGCCGTTGACTCTGATCGCCTTCGACTGCACCGTGCCGCGCCATAGCGGCGGACGCGTGGAGCCGGACCAATTGCCATGGCTCGAAGCCGCGCTGGCCGTCGCGCCGGAGCGCCCTACCCTTCTGATGCTGCACCACCCGCCCTTCCACACTGGCATCGGTCATATGGACCAGCAGGGCTTGGAGAACGCCGCGCTGCTAGAGGCCGTGGTCCGGCGCCATGCGCAGATCGAGCGCGTGCTGTGCGGCCATCTGCATCGGCATATCACTCGGCGCTTTGGCGGCACCATCGCCATGACAGCGCCGGGCCCGGCGCACCAGGTGGCGCTAGACCTCGACCCGCAGGCGCAGTCGCGCTTTCGCATGGAACCGCCGGGGTTTTTATTGCACTGGTGGCATCCGGTGCATGGGTTGGTTACGCATGCGGCGCCGATTGGGGATCATGGGCCGGTGTATCCGTTTTTTGATTCGGAGGGGAGGTTGATTGATTGAATGATTGAGGGACATGGGATGGGGGGCGGAGGCAATGGGTGCAAGCGGTTCGCTTCTCCACACAACTTTTCGAATCGTGATTCAATACTTGGCTTGCACTGGCCACCGCCCGCTATCGGCCAGAAGCGCTCAGTGGACTACGCCAAATCGCTAACAAAAGCCAGCAAGCTCCCTGCTCCTTCCCTGGCAGCCGGCGTTTCCACTTTGTTGACCATGGCTATGAATTGGCCGTCAAGTCGGCAGACGAATCACCTGATTGGCAACACCCATTGAGTTCCCCTCTATCAAAAGAAATCGACAACTAAAGATCCTGCTTGCCGGTCAGATGTTCGAGGTAATGGATCGTGCGCTTCGAATTGGTGCCCGTCCCCTCCTCCGCCGAGTCAGTGGGATACCGCACAGCGTCGACAACCTGAAGCTGCAAGTACATCGGCGCAACCATCGACGGGTTGATCGCCACGAACCGTAATCTGAACGGTTTCGTCTGCCTCATCGTCCGGAACCAAAATATCCTGGACGATCGCACCAGTCAGCACCTTGATTACCTTGCCTTCTTTATGTGGCTCCACCAAAGCCGCCATGAACTGCTACAGCTGAGCTGGCGCATCGATATAGCGCTAACTCGTGGTTCACATCATTGACCCAATAGCGTCTAAGGTTTTGTACTATGAGCAAATCCTTGTCGACTGCTGATGGTATCGTCCTTATAGAAGAACTTTCCGCTGCTGCAATGGGAATGCTCCCCTTTGCTGCCCGAGCGCACCGCTGGCGCCATCTTGTATAGGCAACGCTACTGACCATGAGCATGCCTGCGACGGCTCTGGAAATGAACTTCAGTATGATATTGAGTAGTCGACGAGAATCGTTCAGCCTGACAAGGCGCACCTTGGGAGGAGACCCTCCATAAGTAGGGCGTCGCCTCCTCGTAATTATCTGTACGCAATATACCCATGAAGACGCTAACTTCTAGAACTAATGGGTGGCTGGCAGCAGGGCCACCGCCACTTGACCCAGCAGACGCGCGAAATACGGAAGACGAGGATGCTGCAATCGCGGAAGCGAAGCGTGCGCTATCCGATGTACTCCTCTGCACAAACCTCGTCGTTCTATCTGGTCTCGGAACCTCTCTTTGCGTTCACCCTTCCGCTCCAGGAGGTGCCACGGCCCCGACGATGAGAGATCTCTGGGTGCGCGTCCAAATTCAACAGGACGCTGCGGCGTTGGCAATGAATCCTGCGGATCCAACTTTCTTCGAGATCTTGAATCTTGTGGGACATCCCGCGGCGACGCAAGACATCGAAGCTTTACTGTCACGGTGTCGATTGGCAGAAGCCTTTCTAAGTGGAGGGGCCCGAGACGCAGTTGTCCGCTTCATTGCTCTGGCGGAGAAGACCATCATTGAAGCAACAAACTTTGTCACCTTGGACCATCCACTTCCGGTTCATACAGAATTCCTGCGCCGAATAGCAAGGCGATCGCAACGGAAGTCACGCGCCAAAATTTTCACCACAAACTACGATCGCTGCTTCGAAGAGGCGGGACGACAAGGTCGCTACGTGGTGATCGATGGCTTCTCCCAAACTGTGCCACCCACATTTGACGCGATCCACTACACCTACGAAACGGTCCGCCGCGTTGGTGACACAGAGTCATTCGACCCCATCCCCAATCTGTTTCACCTATACAAGCTACATGGCTCAGTGGACTGGCAGCGGCATGAGCCCTCAGGCGAGGTAATGAAATGGACAGCAGGCGGAAAGCCTGTGCTGATTTACCCACGCAACACAAAGTACGAGCTGGCGTTCGAGCAGCCGTACCTCGAAATGATTGGCGCTTTTCAATCTGCCTTGCGTGAGCCTGATACTGGCGTGCTAGTTACCAGTCGCTCCCAGAATAGGCCAGCACGTCTTCTCGGCCCATCCATTGCTCGTCAAGCAAGTTGTCGAGTTTGGCAACATTCCAGAAAGAAGGCGAATACAGCTCGCGAACTTCCCGCATGCGCGGGACACCTTGGTTTCTCTATCTCCGAGCCATCTTCTCGGGCGCCATTGTGCCATTCTCGGCGCCACGGGCGGAGGCAAAAGCTGGACGCTTTCTCTACTCGTAGAGGAAATTGTCCGTCTCAATGGCAAAGCCATACTCTTCGACGCAACAGGGGAGTTCCAAACTCAAGATGCGCCAGGAGTCGTCCACGTCCATTTGGGTGGTACAAGCGCAGGGCCAAATGACACTCGCCGATTTGTGAGTTTCCCGTACTGGCAGTTGACCGAGTCTGACCTATTTGTGCTGTTACGACCAAGCCCCGGAGTCCAGGCGCCGAAGCTGAAGGAAGCACTGAAGAGTCTCAAAGTCGCTCACCTAGCGCCCGCCCTGGCAAACAACGGTGTGGTTCGAAAAGCTGGCCAACTGAAGCAGCCGTTCGAACAGGCGTGCATTCAACATGCCATCGCCTTGAACCGTCCTGGAGCTCATTTCGACATCATGCGTCTTTCCAATCAAGTATGGGAGGAATGCATATATCCGAATGGGTTGGGAAACCAAGCCCTCACACATTGGGGTGGACCCACGCCGAACGAACAGTCTGCTTGTGTCACACTGCTTTCTCGAATCGAGAGCGAAGTGAACTCGCCTAGCCTAGCATGCCTTTTTTCTCCTGGAGGCCTGGATCAGCTTCCTAACGTTATCCAAGCGTTCTTAACCAACCCAGCCCAACGCGTGTTGCGTGTCAGCTTGGAGTACCGGAACGTAGTAGAGAAAGCTTGCGGTGACCTCGACTCGTCAGCGGCCAAGTTCCTCCCAACTCTTGGGCAAGGAGAGGCATTGATCGTAGGGGTCAGCTCATCGCTGCGTGAAGGTCTGTTGACTGGTGTGCCGCTGCCTGTCGACTGACGAAGCGACGGGGGAAGCAATTGTCCATCACTGGCGGAGCGCCGCCGGAGGCGGCCGGCCGTAGCCGACCCATTGCAGTCGTTCGACCTTAAGTCCAACTTCGGGCACCTAGCGCCCCGCGTCCAGCGACTCGGAGTCAAGAGTTTTGCAACGCACGCGCATTTGCTTTTGCCCGGTTTCGGTCATCACTTGCATCCCGATGGCGATCCGCGAGCTGCCGCCTTGCTCGCCCTGCTCGATCCGCCGGAGGCGATAGCGCGCTTCATTGAGAAGGCGACGAGGCTGACGGGGCTGCAGTCCATATCGATGTCGCGCTCGGGGCCATGGTTATCCATTACCGGTTACCCGACGATGCCGCATTCGCGACGTTTGCTACGGCGCGGGGCATTGGATTGCTCGCACATAGCTTGGAGCAACTAGGGTAGGGCGAGGTGATACGCCCGCAGGGGAGGTATGTTGGGGTGGTGCGCGAGAGGGTGGGGGAGAGATGAGGTCCTACACGCCCGGCTTAAGCCGCTCGCGGCTCCAGGGAATGGATATTCGCACAAGGGCCGAGTGATCCGAGAAATGTCGGGGGGCTTACTGAGTCGAGTCACGATACGCAGGCAGTGGCGACGGTGTCAGAGAATGCCCTGTGGCGGGCGACTCCCACTGACTTCCTCCTTCAGTGCGTTGCGAACTTTCGCGAACCCCGTAGACAAATGATGCGCAATCAACTGCTCCTCGCCCTGCCGTTCCACTTCATCGAATAGCGCCTTGTCTCGGCCCGAGGCATCGCCGTGCAACGGGCCGGAAAATGTAGCGAGTCCGCCAAGAAGGCAAGCCGGCAGGGATGCACCCGTGGATGCCGTGATGCGAGCTGCAAGGGCGGAGCTCGTCAATTCGTAGTCCACCAGAAGAACCATGGCTGTCCGCAAAAGCTCAGCCACGTGCGCCGGCTGTTTCCACCCTTGCGCAAAGCGAAGGTGCAACGGTTATTGACCCGGTTGCGCACCGAACGCGCTGGCAAGTTGGCCGACTAGGCTTTGGCATTCGACCTGCAGGACCTTTGTCATGCGCCCATGCGTGGAGTCGATGCATCGATACGCTGTGGGTGCTGACCCAGTGCGCTGATATTGCCGTGGGACCGGAGACCTAGTCGACCTCGGCGGCGAGGACGCATTTCGCTTCCCGGGGGAAATTCTAGCAACCTTGCCAATCCCGGTGCGCCCGATGCCCGGCGACCGCGACAGCCCGGACGCTCTGCGTCACCTGTTTGCCAATCATGCCCATCTATTCGCCGCGGCCAATGGTGAGGCTCCCATGCCCTACCGCATCGACGCGAGGCCGTTGACGCTAATCGCCTTCGACTGCACCGTCCCGGGCCAAAGGGGTGGACGCCTAGACCCAGATGCGCTGCGTGGCTGCAAGCCGCGCTGGCTGTCGCCCCAGAACGCCCTGCGCTGCTGATGCTGCATCACCCGCCCTGCTCACGGGAAGTGCGAATACGTTTCCTTCAAGGGCTTTAGTCTTGCAGATGCGCCTCTGTCTTGAACAGTAACCTCTGTCCAAGTACATTATCTCCCAACCATTTGAGAGAGATGAAAAAAGCACAGTCCTAAGCCGTCGAAGCGGCGGTGTGAAAACTATTGCGCAAGAATGAGAGAAAAACGCGACGACTTCCGGGCATCCGTAAAGCATGAGCTTGCCAAGCGAGTGAATTTTCGTTGCTCGGTGTGCGATGCTCATACATCGGGACCACGGGCTAACACTGAAAAATCGTTCAGTATCGGAAAAGCTGCTCATATTAAGGCGGCGGCACCGGGAGGTCCAAGGTACGACCCAAGCCAAACTCCTGAAGAGCGACGCTCCTTTGAGAATGGCATTTGGTGCTGTGCAAACTGTGCGGACCGCGTCGACCGTGATGCCGGTCGGTATTCAGTTGACCAACTTAAGCAACTCAAGGCGAACGCGGAACAGTTGGCGACCGAAAGAATCGGGCGCACCACCGTGGAGCTTCGGACGCCCGTGGCGGTCCGTCGAGCCGTAGAAGAATTCTGTCGAACGGAGGAAGTGCGGTGGGAGCAGCAGGATCCGAGATTCAATGTTTCTGTGAATTGGGAAAACGGCCATCCGGTTTACCGATTGCGAGCTAGGGAACCAGTATCGGGACAACTGGTCATCGGAGTGAAGAAGAAAAAGGAATACATAGAAGGGCTGCGCGACGTTCTTGACTACGGGGGCACACACACCTTTCAAAAGATTGATGTCCGCATGGAAGGCTCACCACTGTTTGCTCCGAATGCGGGCACTTACGACCATTTCCAGATCTCGACACAGGCACGATCGGCATCGATAACGGCCATTTTCGGCGGTGGGACGGATTCGGCCTTGTACCTCGATTTTGCAGGTCAAGCAACTTACGGATTCAAGGGCTTTCGCTTTACGGGTTCAGTTTTCTCTGAGCTTCTTGTCATTACGTTGTCCGCGGATCATAACGGGGGTGATACGCGAGTTGGACTCACGTTCAACTTGCAGAAATGGGAGCACAAACCCCTTCTTCATCTTCCATATTTTGAGAGACTGAAGCAAGTACTTTCCAGTCTTTCGAATGGAACGCGAGTGCAACTGAGTGTTGACGTCAATGGGGCGGAAGTCGGTATAGGTTCTGCAACGCTGGATTCAAGCACGGCTTTCGGTGCACTTCGTGCGTTTGTTCATGAAGTCGAAGTACTCCGCAAACTCGACGTATTTTTTGGTTTAGACCTCACAATGCCCGGCGACCTGGACGAAATCCTGCGGGACCAGGGGGACGTTGGCGAGTTGTTGTCAATGATAGAGATAAGCAATGCGGAAAAGCAAGAAATAGCCGTGTGTATCATCCCCGCGGCACCCGTGTCCGATTTGGTAACCCGCATTGAAAGACAGCACTCTGGCACAATTGCACTACGACAGGAAATGCGCCTTCGCATAATGGGACAATCATACGGTCCTTTCTGGATAGAGCTATCCTGCCCGCAGGCCATCATGGTGGCGGTTGGCCCGAGCAAAATCGTCGAAGGAAGGGAAGTTCGACTACTTCTTCGGGCAACCGAAGGGCACCATTGGTCCTCACGCTGCCTCGATGCGAAGGATGCACATGCTTAACTGCGCCGAGCTATGGAATCCGACTTGCGCAATGGTTTCCCACCGTTCTATCAATGTTGGGCGAGAGGCCCCAGGCAAAACAAGCTGTTTAGCACGCCGGTGGGGTGATTTGTCGGCAAGAGCTGGAACTGATGCAAGACGTCATTTATCTCCGACTCCCTCCCGGCACCACCCCCACATACCTCCCCCGCGGCCGTATCACCTGCCCCACCCCCAACTGCTCCAGGCTATGCGCCAGCAGTCCAATACTTCGCGCCGTAGCAAACATCGCGAAAGCAGCATCGTCCGGCAGCCCGTAATGAATGACCATGGCCGCTAGCGCAACGTCGATATTGGGCTGCAACCCCGTCAGCCTCGTCGCCTTCTCGATAAAGCGCGCTATCGCCTCCGGCGGCTCGAACATCGCCAACAACGACGCGGCGCGCGGATCGCCATCGGGATACAGGTGATGCCCGAATCCGGGCAAAGGCAATCCCGTAGACAGATGATGCGCAATCACCTGTTCCTCACCCTGCCGCTCCACTTCTTCGAATAGCGCCTTGACCCGGCCGGAGGCATCACCATGCAAAGGGCCGGACAACGTCGCCAGTCCGCCAAGCAGGCACGCCGGCAGGGATGCGCCCGTGGATGCCGTGATGCGGGCCGCAAACGCGGAGCTCGTCAGTTCGTGGTCGACGAGGAGGACCATGGCCGCTCGCAGAAGCTCGGCCACGTGCGCCGGCTGTTTCCACCCTTGGGCAAAGCGAAGGTGCAGCGGCTGTTGCCCCGGTTGCGCACCGAACGCATTGGCGAGCTGGCCGACCAGGCTTTGGCATTCGACATGCAGCACCCTCGTCATGCGTCCGTGCGTGGAGTGGCCCGTGGCGGCCAGCGTAGCGAGGGTCTTGAATGCCGCAACGCGTCCGGGCTTGGCGACGCGGGTAGAGCATGAAAAGTCCACCGACTGCTGCGCGTCCCACAGCAATTGCGCCACGTCCTCGAGGGTGGCCGAACCGGCCAGGGACACCGCATCCTGTCCCCGGTAGTACAGCCGCTCGCGCACGAAGGTCGAAAGCGCGGTCGGGATGCTGGGTTCAGCGCCAAACAGCGTATTGGTGGCGAGGGTTTCGTGCTTTCGGCCGGCCTGTTTGCGTTTGGCGAGGCTCGCCACGTCCTCTGCGCGGTACAGGCTGCGGCGCGTGTCGGCCGGGTCGGTCATGACTTCGAGCTTGCCGCGGCTGACGTAGGCGTAGATCGTTTGCGGCCGCACGCCGAGCTGTCGGCACGCCTCGTCCATCGATATCCAGGAGCTCATGGGGGTGTCGTCAATGTTTATATGTTGATTTTATAGATCAATATTGCCATGACGATCAAGTATTACCTACTATGCCGTCAACGTTCAACGCCTCGCTCAAACACCAAACGCTGACGCCCATGAAGCCGCAAATCCTGCAACTGAATCCGATCCTGATTCCCGCGATCAATGACGAGCTCGCCTCGCTGTACCACGTTCACAAGTACTTCGAGATCGCCGATCAGGCGGCGTGGTTGCGCGAGCACGGGCCTTCTATCCAGGCTGTCATCACCGGAGGACATACGGGGATTTCGCGGGCGATGCTGGAACAGTTGCCTGCGCTGAAGGTGGTGGCCATCAATGGCGTGGGCACCGATGCGGTGGATCTTGAATATTGTCGTGGCCGCAATCTGCCGGTCACCGCCACCCTCGGCGCGCTGACCGAAGATGTGGCCGACCTCGCGATCGGTTTGCTGATCGCGGCCTGCCGCAATATCTGCGCAGGCGATCGTTTCGTGCGCGATGGCCAGTGGGAGCTGTATCCGCAGCCGAGCGCGATTCCGCTTGCCCGACGCTTCAGCGGCATGAATGTCGGCATCGTGGGCATGGGGCGTGTCGGCCGCGCGGTGGCGACGCGGGCGGCGGCGTTTGGCTGCCCGATCCGGTATACCGACCTGCGCCGCATGGATGACGTGCCCCACGAATTCGTGGCCGATCTTCGCGAGTTGGCGCGTCGCAGCGACGCGCTGGTGCTTTGCGCAGCGGCGGACAAGGCGGAGGGCATCGTCGATGCCGCGGTGCTGGACGCGTTGGGCCCGCGTGGCTATCTCGTCAACGTGGCACGCGGCCGGTTGGTCAATGAGGATGACCTGGCCGAAGCCGTGGCGGCCGGCCGCATCGCGGGCGCGGGTCTGGACGTGTTCGTCGACGAGCCGCGCGTGCCGCTGGCCTTGCGCGAGTCCGATCGTACGACGCTGCAGGCTCATCGCGCCAGCGCGACTTGGGAAACGCGTACCGCGATGGCGCAGATGGTGCTCGAAAGCGTGGCGCAGGCGCTGGCCGGTGGTCGTCCGACGATGAGCCTGACCACCTGAGCGCAAGAGCGATCGTTCCCGCACCGCACCGCACGAACGCAGGACCCCAGGAACACCGCGCCCACGAGTGCGCGGGCGCCTTCCAGCCTCACACCCCATGACGGAGACCCGCCCTTGAACCCTTCCCGAAAAATCGCCCTCGTCACCGGCGCCGGCAGCGGCGTTGGCCGCCTCAGCGCGATCGCGTTGCTGGAGGACGGCTGGACGGTGGTGCTGGCCGGCCGCCGCGCCGAGCCGCTGCAAGCGCTGGCCGCCGAGGCTGCTGCGCGCGGCCAGCACGCAGTGCCCGTGCCCACCGATGTCACCGACCCCGCCAGCGTGCAAGCCTTGTTCGACACCATCGAACAAGAGTTCGGTCGGCTGGACCTGTTGTTCAACAACGCCGGCGTCAATGCCCCGGCCGTGCCGATGGACGAGCTGCCGCTGGACGCATGGTTCAACGTGATCAACACCAACGTCACCGGCGTCTACCTTTGCGCGCGGGCGGCGTTCGGCCTGATGCGCCGGCAGTCGCCGCAGGGCGGACGCATCATCAATAACGGCTCCATCTCTGCGCACACACCGCGCCCCTACACGGCGCCCTATACCGCGAGCAAGCATGCCGTCAGCGGCCTGACCAAGGCACTGGCGCTGGACGGACGCGCGTTCAACATCGTGGCCGGCCAGATAGACATCGGCAACGCGCTGACGGAACTGTCGGAGCGGATGACGCGCGGCGTGCTGCAGGCCAATGGCACGACGGCGCCGGAACCGATGATGGACGCCACGCACGTCGCCAATGCAGTGCGTCATATGGCATCGCTGCCGCTCGAGGCGAACGTGCTGACCATGACCGTCATGGCCAGTGCCATGCCCTTCGTCGGGCGCGGCTGATATCGATTAATCCGTCCCGGCTTCCCGGCGCCCCCGGCGCCCCCGGCGTACCGGCGTACCGGCGTACCGGCGTACCGGCGCTCCCGGCATTCCGGCATTCCGGCATTCCGGACGCCGCCCCAGAGTTGACACAACAGTTGACCAGAAACAGAGGAGACAACCATGCCATTCACCAAGCTGATCACGTCCCTGGCCGTCCCGGCCGCCCTGATCATGGCCCCCGGCCTGTCATCGGCACAGGCACAGAACTACCCCACCCGCCCCGTCACCATCATCGTGCCCGCACCGGCCGGCGGCGGCATCGACCTGATTGCCCGCGTGGTCGGAGAAAAGCTGGCGGTCAAGCTTGGGCAGCCCTTTATCGTCGAGAACCGTCCGGGCGCATCGAACAATCTGGGCACCGCCGTGCTGGCCAATGCCAAGCCGGACGGCTATACGATCGGCATCGTCGGCGGCAGCCACAACATCAATAAATACCTGTTCAAGAATCTCGGCTGGGATCCGGAAAAGAGCTTCGAGCCAATCGTCTATACCCACGTGATTCCGCTGGTGTTCGCGGCCAATCCGAAAATTCCCGCCAAATCGGTGCCCGAACTGGTCAATTGGATGAAGGCCAATCCGGGCGAGGCCAAGGTCGCGACTTCCGGTCGTGGCAGCGCCCAGGAGATGGCCGCGGAAATGTTCCGCATGGTCAGCGGGGCCAACATGCTGCTGATTCCGTACAAGGGCTCGTCCGCCGCCCATCCGGACCTGGTGGCCGGGCGCACGGTGCTGTTCATCGACACCATCAGCGCGATCCAGGAGCAGGTGAAAGCCGGCAATGTCCGCGCGCTGGCCGTTTCGACCCGGAACCGTTCCAAGGCGCTGCCCAATGTCCCGACCGCGGAAGAGCAAGGACTGAAGGGCTATGACGCCAACACCAATGGCGGCTTCCTGGCACCCGCGGGCACGCCGAAGGAGATCGTCGCCAAGCTCAATACCGAGATCAATGCGGCATTGAAGCTGCCGGAGGTACGCGCCAAGCTGGAAGCGGCCGGGATCGAGGTCCAGGGCGGCACGCCGCAGCAATACGCCGCGCTGATCAAGTCCGACCTGGCGAAATGGGGGAAGGTGGTCAAGGAGGCCGGAATCCAGCAGGAATAGCGGCCGGCAAGAAAACCGGGTAATTCTTGCCCGTTGGCCCTAAAGTTTCCCATCCCTCTGCCGTCAATCCGCGTTGAGCACAAAAAACCGGACCACGCAGTCCGGCCCGGCGAAGGCGTCCGCCTTTGGGCGCCAACCCACAACAAAGGGGAGCGGAGGGAAACATGCATATCGGAAACTGGTCCATCCGGGCGAGGCTGACCGCGTGCTTCGGCGCGGTGTTGCTGGTACTGGCAATCGCGCTGGGCATGGGCGTCACGCAGTTGCGGGCCATCGGCGAGGCAGCGCATTCGGCCGAGGCCGGGGCCGTTACCGCGGCCAAGGGCCCAGCCGCCCTGACTCAGCTGGATCAACAAATCACCACCACCACCGAATGGATGGCCGGCCTGGGCATCGCCGCCCTGCTGTTGGCGGTGGCAAGCGTCCACGTGCTGTCCAGGGGCATCCAGCAGCCGCTGGCCGAGGCCGAGCTGATCGCCGAAACGGTCGCCGCCGGCGACCTCAGCCAGGAATTCGAGACCGAGCGCAGCGGTCCCTTCGGCCCCCTGCTCGGCGGGCTCGGCCGGATGGAGGACATGCTGACCGACCTGATTACGCGGATCAAGACGTCCACCGACTCGATTACCGAGGCCTCGCACCGGATCGCGGCCGGCAATACCGATCTGTCGCAGCGCACGGAGCAGCAGGCCGCGACGCTGGAAGAAACGGCGTCCAGCATGAGCGAGCTGACTGCGATGGTGCAGCAAAACACCGAACGGGCCCGCGAAGCCAACCGCTTTGCGCAATCCGCATCGGGCATCGCCGAGCGCGGCGGTGAGGTGATGACGGCCGTGGTCGACACGATGCAGGCGATCGACACCAGCTCCAAGAAGGTGGCCGATATCGTCGACGTGATCCAGGGCATCGCCTTCCAGACCAATATCCTGGCGCTGAATGCCGCCGTGGAAGCGGCGCGCGCCGGCGAACAAGGCCGCGGGTTCGCGGTGGTGGCCGGTGAAGTGCGCACGCTGGCCCAGCGCAGCGCGGCGGCGGCACGCGAGATCAAGGACCTGATCGACGACTCGGTGCAGCAGGTCGGCAGCGGCTCGACGCTGGTCGGCAAGGCCGGTCAGACGATGCAGGAAATCGTTGGGGCCGTTCGGCATGTGACGACGTTGCTCGGCGAGATCGGAACGGCGTCCGAGCATCAGAGCAGTGGGATTGCTCAGGTCGCCGAGGCTGTCACGCAGATGGATACCGTGACGCAGCAGAATGCCGCGCTGGTCGAGCAGGCCGCCGCGGCGTCGAATGCGCTGGCCGACGAAGCCCGTGAGCTGCAAAGCGTGGTGGCGCGATTCCGGCTGGAGGCCGGTCCGGCACCGCTGCCGGCGCCGCGGGAGCCGTCGCTTCAATTGGCGGCGGCGCGATAACCGACGACGTCGCCCTATAGGCCCAGCCCGAGTCGGATCGCCGCCTCGACGGGCGAATAGGCGCCATCTTCCCGCTCCAGCTGTAGCGGCTCTCGCGGCAGCAGCGGCGGCTGCGCCATGAACCGGGGCGTCGTGCCGCGGTGCGGCTGCGCCGAATGCACCAGGAACGGGTGGCACAGGTACACCGTTCCGGCTTCACCGGTCGCCAGCGCCTGCGGACGCCGCTCCGTTTGCTGCAAGCCCGCGACAATCTCGCGCAACGTCAGGCCGGCATCGCCGGCAGGCGCCAGCATGCGGGCAACATCCAGGTGCGAGCCGATTCGAATGCGCGTTGGCGCGTCATGCTCGCTGACATCCGAGAATAGGAACAGCATCAGCAGCGACCTTCCCTTCGAGTTGACGTTGGCGCGCCACTCCATGAAGTCGGGATTGTCCCAGCCGAAGCTCACATCGACGTGCCAGCCGGCATCGCCGGGATCCTCTGGCGAGGGAAAGCGAACGGGGAAGGTCCCCATCGACTTGCAAGGCAGCCAGCGCCCGGCGCCGACTAGCTGATCGAACGCCTGGCGCAACACGGGCGTGTTTGCTGCCTCGATAAACGGCGGCTGGGAATACATGCCGAGGCGGATCACGGGCTTGGTCCAGCTGGAGGGATCGTCCGGATCGCAGCCAGTATCGCGCCACAGGATTGCCCGGGCTTCATCGGCCAGCGCACGGGAAAATGCGCGGTCGATCCGAACGAACCCGTGCTCGATGAAATCGCGGATCTCCGCCGCGTCCAATGCGCCCTCTCGACGATCGCCGCTTTGCATCTGGCCCCTCCCCAGCGGTTGTCATGCCTTAGGCCGGCATGGTACCGAAACCGCAGACGAGGGACCGGGCCGTCAGTTCAAGCGCTGCCCCGACGCCGCATCGAACAAATGGACATGCTCGACCCGCGGCCTGAGCCTCAGTGCGCTGCCGGGCCGCGCCTCAACCCGCTCGCGGAATGCGGCCACCAGCTGATGCCCGCCCAGCCTGGCCGCAATCAGCGTTTCCGAGCCGGTCGGTTCGACCACGACGACGCCAGCCTCCAGCGAGTCGGCCGCGTCGAGCGTGAAATGCTCGGGCCGCACGCCATACAGCACCTCATGTCCGTGCACGGCGTCGGGCGTACGATCCAGCGGCAGCCGCAGCCCGTCGTCGGTCACGATCGACGGCGCACCGTCGCGTTGCACACGGCCCCGGAAGAAGTTCATTGCCGGCGAGCCGATGAAGCCGGCGACAAAGGCATTGCGCGGGCGATCGTAGAGTTCCAGCGGCACGCCGCATTGTTCGACCACACCGTCCTTCAGCACGACGATGCGGTCCGCCATCGTCATCGCCTCGACCTGGTCATGCGTCACGTAGAGCGTGGTGGTGCCCAGCCGCTGGTGCAGCGCCTTGATTTCGGTACGCATCTGCACGCGCAGCTTGGCGTCGAGGTTCGACAGCGGCTCGTCGAACAGGAAGGCTTCGGGCTGACGCACGATGGCGCGCCCCATTGCGACCCGCTGCCGCTGGCCGCCGGACAGGCGGCGCGGCGTACGGTCGAGCACGGCCGAAAGGCCAAGCGTTTCCGCGACCGCCTGCACGCGCCGTTCGATCTCGGTCTTGTGAAGACCCTGCAGCTTCAGCGAAAAGCCCAGGTTCTGCGCCACCGTCATATGCGGATACAGCGCGTAGTTCTGGAACACCATCGCGATATTGCGGTCGCGCGGCGCCACGTCATTGATCACGCGGTCGCCCAGGCGGATCTCGCCACCGCTGATCGGCTCGAGCCCCGCCACCATGCGCAGCAGCGTAGATTTTCCGCAGCCGGACGGACCGACCAGTGCGACGAACTCGCCGTCGTGGATATCGATCGACAGGTCGTGAATGACCTCGGTGCCGCCGTAGGCCTTGCGCAGATGTCGGAGAGAGATGGAAGCCATGAGTCCGTCGAAATAGAATGCGAGCCTGCCGTCAGTCCTTGACGCCGCCGGCGGTCAGCCCGCGCACCAGGTATTTGCGCACCAGCAGCGTGAATGCGACCACCGGCAGCATCACCAGCGTGCCACCCGCGGCGATCTTGGTCCATTCCCAGCCTTCGTACTGCAGGAAATTGACGATCGCGACGGGCGCGGTCACGGCGTTGGTCCGGGTCAGGATCAGCGCGTAGAAGAAGTCGTTCCACGAGAAGATGAAGCACAGCACCGCGGTGGCCGCCACGCCCGGCGCCGTGAGCGGCAGCGTGACGCGCCAGAACGCGCTCCACACGCCGCAGCCGTCGATCCAGGCCGCCTCTTCCAGCGCGGCCGGTACGGCCTCGAAGAAGCCCTGCATCAGCCAGATCACCACGGCCAGGTTGAACGTCAGGTAGACAAGGGCCAGCCCCCAGACGGTGTCGAGCAGTCCGATCCAGCGATACGCCAGGAAGAACGGGATCGTGAAGGCGATCGGCGGTGCCATTCGCGTGATCAGGATCCACAGCGCGACGCGGCCACGCGAGCGGAAACGCCAGCGCGTCAGCGCATACGCCGCCGGAACGCCGAACACCAGCGACAGCGCGGTCGACAGCGTGCTGACCAGCAGGCTGTTGCCGAACGAGCGGGCGAAGTTCCCTTGGAGCAGCGCACGGAATGCCTCGAGCGTCGGCGTAAACAGCAGGCTGTCGTCGAACGCGCCCTCGGCCGGCCGGAACGCGATCTGCACCAGCCACAGGAACGGGAACATCAGCACCAGCAGCAACGCCAGCGCCAGGGCCACACGGGCGTGGCGGCGCCACCAGCGCAGCGGCGTGGCCGTCGACCGTCGCAGCCCGCGCGTATCGCTATGGGCCGTGTCGCGCTGCCGCGGCAGTCGCAGCGTGTCAGTCGTCGCGTTCATTCGCCTCGCTCCCCTTGAACCGGCTGATCGACCAGCTGATGACGAAGACCGCGGCCAGCATCACCACGGCAATCGCACTGGCATAGCCCCAGTACGAGAAATTGAAGGCCTGGATAAAGCCGTAGAAGTTGGTGACCTCCGTGACCGTGCCCGGCCCGCCATTGGTCAGCACATAGATCAGCGGAAACGCCTTGAAACTGTCGATCAGGCGGAACAGCGCGCATACCACCAGCACCGGACGGATATACGGCAGCACGATGTAGCGGAACAGCTGCCAGCGGTTGGCGCCGTCGATGCGTGCCGCTTCCAGCGGCTCGTCCGGGATCATCTGCAATGCCGCCAGCACCATCAGCATCGTGAACGGAAACCACTGCCAGGTCTCGGCGATGCTGATGGCCCACAGCGCGGTATCGGGATTGGCGATCAGCGAGCGTAATGGCAGGCCGATCTGCTCCAACGCACGATGCAGCGGGCTGACGTCGGGCGTGTACAGGATCTTCCAGATCAGCGCGACGACGATCGGCGGCAGCACCATCGGAAACAGGAAGACCGAACGAATCGCCGCCAGCACGCGGGAGTTCGCGTTCAGCAGCAGCGCGATGGCAAGGCCCAGGACGAGCTGCAGGGTCACGCTGGACAGCGACAGCCGCAGCTGCACCCACAAGGAGCCGAGAAAGCGAGGGTCGTCGAGCGGTTGCCGGTAGTTGACCAGCGGATCGTCGAAGCGGAACGTTCCCACCGGGTCGAGCAGGTTCAGCGGCGTCAGGCTGATCACCAGCAACGTGGCAGCCGGCACCAGCGTGATGGCGCCCAGGATCAGCAGCGACGGCGCGAGCCCGAACAGGAAGGCACGGCGCCGCTCGGCTTCCCAGCCACGCGACGGCGCGGCGTGCCGGATCGAAACGGAGTTCGCCATCAGACAGCCACACCTGCCCGCTTCAGTTCCGCGATCGCCGCGGCCTGCGCCTGCTTCATTGCGCCGGCGGCGCTCTGCTGGCCCGAAACGATCAGCTCGATTGCCTTGTTCAGCTGCTGGTCGACCTGCGGATAAACCGACACGGTGCGGTACTTCATGTGGCCCTGCTTGCCCGACAGCTCGATCGAATCGGTGCACAGCTTCGCGATGTCATAGCCGTTGACGACCTGCCGCTTGCGGAACACGTCGGCGTCGATGTCCGAGCGGCGCGACGGCGAGCCATAGCCAGCGGCCACCGCGCGCCGCGTGATCGTCTTCGAGGTGGCCCAGACGATGAACTGCCAGGCCGCGTCCTTGTTCTTGCTGCCCACCGGTATGCCGTAGCCATGCACCGCGGTGCCCGGGAAGCGGCCGGCCGGCCCCTTTGGCACCAGGCCCCACGCGGCCGTTTGCGCGGCCTTGCTGGAGGCGGGATCACCGACCTGCGACAGATAGATCTGTCCAAGCGTGCTGAAGTTGCTGCGGCCGGCCTTCAGTGCCTGCACGGCCTGGTCCGGCGTATACGAGACGGCGCCATCGGGGCCGAACTCGCGCAGCAAGCGGGCGAAGTAGTCGGCGGCGGCAATCGCCTCCGGCGTATCGAGCGTGGGATAGAGGTCGTCCGGCGCCTTGCGGAATACGTCGCCGCCGAACGCATGCAGATATGGCGGAAACGTCCAGCCGTAGTGGTTGTCGGTGACGAAGCCGGCCACGCGATCCTTGCGATTGACGGCCTTCAGCGTCTTGACCAGATCGTCGGTGGTATCCGGGTAGGCAAGTCCCGCGGCCTTGACCAGGTCGAAACGGGACGCGGCGCTGATGGTCACCTCGGCGGTCCAGGGCACGCCATAGAGCTTGCCATCGCGGCCGGTCTCCGGCGCGCGGGCGCCGGGCAGGAAATCGTTGATGTCGAACTCGGCCGGCGTTCGGCCGGGGTCCTTGATGAAATCGTCGAGCGGCGTCAGCCAGCCGGACTGGATCCAGCGGCTCGAATAGATGAACGTCACGTTCACCACGTCGAAGCCCGAGCCCTTGGTCGACAGCTCCAGATCGACCCGCTGGTTGTAGACCGGAAAAGACGGCGTGTCGAAATTGACCTTGATGCCGGTCTGCGCCTCGAACTCGGGCAGCCATTGCCGCAGCAGCTTCTGGTATGGCGCGCTGAATGCGGAAACGTTGAGCACGACGCCGGCGTGTTTCCGGGCACCTTGCGCAAAGGCCGGCGCTCCCAGCAACGCACCGGCACCCAGTGCCGCACCGGCGCGCAGCACGCGGCGGCGGCCCGCATCAAGCGCGCTCGCGTCAGCGCTGTGGCCCGGGGCTGCTACGGAGTCGCCAGGTTCAAATGCAGTGGTCATGTCCTGTCCTGATGCAATGGCATGAATCACTGCTGCGCGGCGGCAGTCAGATCGACACTGCGGCGGCCGTCGACGCCGACCGGCACGTCGCCGGTCACCGTCACGCGCCGCACCACCCGGTGCTGGTCGCCATAATCGTTCAGCGCGTAGTGCTGCGTGGCGCGGTTATCCCAGATCGCCACGTCGCCGGGCGACCAGCGCCAACGCACCGTGTTCTCCAGCCGCACCACGCGGTTTTGCAGCACGTCCAGCAGATGCCGCGATTCGCTGGTCGAAAGCCGCGACAGCCGCTTGATGAAATGCCCGAGCAGCAGCGCGCGTTCACCGGTTTCCGGATGGACCCGCACAACGGGATGCTCGGCCTCGATGACCTTGCGGGTAAAGACCGCGCGGTATTTCTTGCGCCCTTCGGCCTCCTGTTCGCTGGCGCCGTCGTCGACGCGCGTTTCCGCATAGTCGAAGTCGTTGCCGTGGACGGCCCACAGGCGATCGGCGATCGCCTTCAGTTCTTCCGGCAGCGCGTCATAGGCGGCCACCGTGTTGGCCCAGACGGTATCGCCGCCAACCGGCGGCAATACCACCGCCCGCAGGATGCAGACCTTGGGCGGCGCAACCTTGAAGGTCACGTCGGTATGCCAGGAATCGGCGCGGCCGCCGTGACGCGAATCCAGTTCGAGGAAGGCGGTGCCATCCGGTGCAGGCACGGTAGGATGCGATTCGATTTCGCCCCACAGCCGCCCAAACGCCTGGTGGGTCGCGTCGTCGAGATGCTGCTGCCCGCGCAGGAACAACACGCGGTGTCGCAGCAAGGCGGCCTTCAGCGCCGCCAGCGTGCTCGGGGCCAGCGAGCCCGACAGGCGCAGCCCGCGAACTTCTGCCCCGATGCGGGGCGAAACCGGAACGATGTCCAGCTCGGTGGACGTGGTTTCAGGGCGATCCTGGATGACGGCGCTCATCGGTTCTCCGTGGCAATGAATGGGACCAGACAATGGTATGGGCCCCTTTCCGCCAGGAGAACGAAGTAAAACGTATGTCGATATTCGCGCGCCCTAATCGATCGGCGTCAGAATCGGCGCCCCCTGCTTCTTGATCAGGAACACGACGAACTTCGCCGGTTGCGTCTTGCTGGCGTTGCGCCCGACCGTGTGGATATCGTTCGGCCCTTCGTGGAAGGTCTCGCCGGCCTTGAGCGTGACCTCCTTGCCGCCCTTGACGCCCATCACGATGCTGCCCTCGAGCACATAGACGAAGCCGTGGGCGTCGTGGCGATGCACCGGGTCGGCGCCGCCGGGCGCGTAATCGACGACGATCATCTCGACTTCCTTGCCGGGGTATTCCGGCAACGGCTGCGTCAGCAGCGGCTTGACCGAGACGCCTTCTCCGGCCGCGATGGCGGGCGGCACCATCATCATGGAGGACAGCAGCAACGTTGCCGCAAAGGCAGTGACTGGTTTCATGATTTCACTCCAGATTCTTGGACAGTTCCTCAAACCGACACGGTGATGACGGTATGCATACCCTCGCGGGCGATCTTTGCGTAAGGACAGAGCCGCTCGGTATGGCGGACCAGTTCTTCGGCGACCGGCTTGTCGACACCGGGCATCCGGATGTGGATGTCGGCAGTCAGCCCATAGCCGCCGTCAGCGGGATCGCGGCCAAACGACACCTTGACCGCGACCGTCGCTGCCGTGACGTCGATCTGCTCGCGCTGGGCCAGCAGGCTCAGCGCCCCGTGGAAGCAGGCCGCGAAGCCCGCCGCGAAAAGCTGTTCGGGATTGGTGCCGCCGCCCGGCCCGCCGAGTGCCGCCGGCAAGCGCAGGTCGAGATGCAGGCTGCCATCGTCCGATCGCGCGACGCCCGATGCGCGGCCATGCCCTGCCTCGCCTCCCGACACCGTCACGGTGGTCGTGTACAGCTCGGCGAAGTCGCTGCCGCGATATCGGTCGAGCAGCGTCAGCGGCGGCGGCTTCAGCCCCTTGGTTGTCATAGGGCCTCCGCGCCTACTCGACCTGAGATTGGCGCATCCAGTCCTCGAAGCTGATGCGCCCCAGATGGGCCTGTCCCTCCGGCACCAGCGAGCCCGTCTGCAGCTCTGCGCCGAAGTAGCGGGCGGCGGGATCGACCTTGACCGTGCGCGAATCTCCGATCGCCTGCAGATAGCGCTGCACGATGTCGCTCATCTTGAACGGCTCGGGACCGGCGATCTCGACGATGCCGTTCGCGGGCGCGGCCAGCGCGCGATCGGCCACGGCTTGCGCGACGTCGTCCGACGAAATCGGCTGGATCAGCGCCGGCGACAACCGGATCGTGTCGCCCTGCGCCGCCGCTTGCGCGATGCCGCCGAGAAACTCCAGGAACTGCGTCGAGCGGACGATCGTATAGGGCACGCCGGACTCGCGGATCAGGGTCTCCTGCGCGAGCTTGGCGCGGAAGTATCCGTTCTTCGGCAGCCTGTCGGTGCCGACCACCGACAGCGCAACGTGGTGTGCGACGCCCGCTTCCTTCTCGGCGGCGGCCAGATTGCGCGCCGATGTCTCGAAGAAATGCAGTACCGCGGCGTCCTCGAACGACGGCGAATTGGCGACGTCCACCACCACCTGCGCGCCGGCCAGCGCTTGCGCGAGCCCTTCGCCGGTCAGGGCGTTGACGCCGGTTTGCGGCGACGCGGCGACCACCTGATGCCCCTGGGCCGACAGCCTCGCCACGACTTTCTTGCCGATCAGGCCCGTGCCGCCAATGACAACGATCTTCATGATGCTTCTCCCTGCTGTGAGTGGAAGTGGAACGACTTCACGCTCATGCTAGGGGTCGCGCATCGCGCGCACCAGACCGATGCCGAAACCACGGTGTTTCCCGATCGGCACCAATCGGAGCGGGCAGACCGGAGCAGGCAGACCGCTCGAAAGGAATGCGCGGATCAGCGATTGACCTTCAACCGGTATTCGCTGGGCGAGAGCCCGAAGTGCCGGTGGAAAGCGACACGCATGCGTTCCTCGCTGCCAAAGCCGCATTCGCGCGCAATCTGGTCGACCGGCTTGTCAATGTCCTGCAGCATGCCGCGCGCCGCCTCCATGCGGAAGTGCTCGACGCCCTTGGCCGGCGTGCGCCCGGTCTTTTCCTTGTAGACCCGCGCGAAGTTGCGCGGGCTCATGCCGACGCGATCGGCCAGTTGTTCGACCGACAGGTCTTCCCGCGACAGATTCTGGGCGATCCACAAATGCAGCGTCTCGAACACCGGTACCTGCCGGCTCTGCGCGATCAGCATTTCGCTGAGCTGCGGCTGCGCGCCCGGGCGCTTCATATAGACCGCGAGTTCCTTGGCGACACTGAGCGCCACATCGTGGCCGCAATCGGCTTCGACCATGGCCAGCGCCAGATCGATGCCGGTGGTGACGCCGGCGGACGTCCACAGGTTCTGCTGCTGGACGAAGATCGCGTCGGCATCCAGATCGACCGTGGGGAACATCTGGTGAAACCGGCCCAGCATCGCCCAGTGCGTGGTGGCGCGCTTGCCATCGAGCAGCCCGGCGTGCGCCAGCAGGAACGCCCCGCTGCAGACCGAGGCCGTCCGCCGGACCTTGCCGGACACCGTGCGCAGCCATTCGATCAGTGACCCGGAGTCCTTCGCAACCTCCAGGATCTTCGGCGAGCCCGGCACGATCACCGTGTCGACGGTGCGCGGGTCCAGGCTGTCGAGCGCGACCGACTGCATCGCCGTGCCCTCGACCGCCGCGACGGCACCGCCACGCTCGCTGGCGACGTGGCAGCGATATTCCGGCATGCCGCGCTCGCGCGCATAGTGGGACGCCGCCCAGAACACGGTCTGCGGACCGGCGAAATCGAGCAGGCTCACGTCGGGATACAGCACGAACACGACGTTGCGCGGCATGTCTTCAACGTGTGCGGCGGGGGAGAATGAGCGATTCAATTGCATGGCACCCGGGATGGCGACAACGGATGGTATGTCCGCCCCAAGATGGCATGCAAGATCGTGTCGATGCCGCAATGCGGCAATGCGATGCCGTTCCCATTTCCGCACCAATTTCGCGCACATCGGGCAAAACACCGGGAAACAGGCTGGCAGCCTGGCAGAAAATCAGGGAACGCTGTCATTTACGATACAGCGGCGCCTGATTAGCATCCAGGCACGCCATATCTCTGCGCGGCCATGCATTCAGGGAGTGCTGAAATGAACGAACCGGAAACGGCGGAACGCGCCTTCCGCCTCAGCCTGCCCAATCGCGCGGACGCGCTGTCCACCAGCTTCGCGGCCAGCTATGCCGGCATCATGGCCTTCATGGCGGTGGCCAGCGAGGGCAGCTTCGCCAAGGCCGGCGAGCGCCTGGGCATCGGCCGCTCGGCCGTCAGCCGCAACGTGCAGAAGCTGGAAACCCAGCTCAGCACGCGGCTGTTTCTTCGTACCACGCGCACCACGCAGCTGACGCGCGAAGGTCAGCGATTCTTCGAAAACTGCCATCAGGGTGTCACGCATATCGTCGAAGCGATGAACGACATGCTGGAGCTACGGGAGGGCCCGCCGCGCGGCCTGATTCGCATCAGTTCGACGGTGGGATTCGGCCGCAAGATCGTCGCCCCGCTGCTGGAGCGCTTCATGAAGGCCTATCCGGATATCGCGATCGACCTGCTGCTCGACGACAAACCCACGGATTTCGCCGCCGAGCAGATCGATGTCGCGTTCCGCAATGGCCGCATCGAGGACTCCAGCATCATCGCCAGGCGGCTGATTCCGATGCAGATGGCATTGTGCGCATCGCCCGCCTATGCGGCCGCGCGCGGATTGCCGCGGACGCTCGAACAATTATCGGAGCACGACTGCATCAATTTCCGCTTTGCCAGCGGGCGGATATTCGAATGGGAATTCAAGGTCGACGGCAATGTGCGCAAGCTCATGCCGACGGCACGGCTGACCTTCAACGACGCCGATCTGGTGCTCGATGCGGTGCTGCAGGGCTGGGGCATCGCGCAGATGGCCGGATACCAGATCTGCGGTCACCTCGCGAACAAGGAACTGGTCGTCGCGCTGGACCGCCATTCGCCCGACGATCGCGGCCACTACATCTGCTACCTCAGCCGCCAGCACCTGCCGACCCGCATCCGCGTCTTTATCGACTTCATGACCGAGCAGATCCGCGCGCTGGATCTCGATTGCCTGACCCAATTCAACGACCACACGTTGGGACAGGAATTGGCGGCTTGAAACCCGGTGCTTCGGCCCGGCGCGCTTCACTGCTCCCTATCGCCCGACAAAGCGCGGCACGCGTTTCTCCTTCCACGCCAGCGCCCCCTCCTTGATGTCCTCCGATTGCACCGAGCGCTGCATGTCGGCGGTCAACGCCTCGACGTCGAGCACGCCGCGCGCGATCGCGTTCAGATGCTTTTTCATGCCGAACACCGAGATCGGCGCCAGCGAAGCGATGGTGGAAGACAGCTGCTCGACGCGCTCGCGCAGCGCACCGGCCGGCACCAGCTCGGTCAGGAAGCCGCAACGGAACATCGCCTCGGCATCGATCTTTTCGGCGGTCAGGAACAGATGCTTGGCGGCATTCAGTCCCAGCCGGGAGACATAACGCTCCATGCCGCGCTGGTAGAAATGCAGGCCCAGGCGGGCGGCCGGCATGAACATCTCGGTGGCCAGTGTGCCGATGCGGAAGTCGCAGGCGAGCGCGAGATCGGTGCCGCCGCCATAGACGCCGCCGTGAATCTCGGCAATGGTCACCGGGCGGCAATCCTCGAGCGCATTGACCAGCGGCTCGAACCCAGCGCCGCGCTGCCCCGCGGCCAGCTTGCCGATATCGAAGCCGCTGCAGAAGTACTTGCCGCTGCCGCGAATCCGCAGCACCAGCACATCGGCCTCATTGACCGTGTCGACATGCTGGCGCAGCGCGGCCAGGTCGTCCGGCCCCAGCCGGTTGGCGACGTCCGGCCGGCTCAGCGTGATGGTGGCGATGCGGTCTTCGATCTGGAGGATGGGGAGCGATCCGGTGTCTGACATGGCTGACCTTGTAATGAGAGGGAGTAATCGAATCAAGGGGAAAGGAATGCCGCCTATGCGCTCGCCAGGGCATCGTCGAAACGGTCGATCCGCGCTTGCGCAAAGGCGGGACGGGCCTGTACCCGTTGCCACCAGTCGGCCACGGCGGGAGCGGAATCCGCTGACAGCGCATTGACATCGAGTTCGGCGAGCCGCGCGACGAACGGCACGGCGGCGATATCGGCCAGCGTGTAGCGATCGCCAAGCAACCAAGGACCGCAATCCGCCAGCATCGCCTCCATCTTCGGCACGATGGCCTTCAGCTGGTCCAGCGCGGCGCGCTTCTCGTCCTCGGTATAGGGCTGTCGCGCGACGCGCAGCCACGCCTCGCGCCGTTGCGCGGTCGGCACGCGAGCCAGCCGTTCGGCCAGCTCGGCGTCCGTCCATTGCGATGCCTGGGCCTGGAACACCAGGCTCCAGTTCAGGATCAGCAGGTTCGGCAGCGCGCGCTCGTCGGTCCAGCGAATGAAATTGCGCATCACGGCGCGCCGATAGGGATCGGCCGGCCGCAGCGGCGGCTGCGGATGCGTGTCGTCGAGGTATTCGCAAATGGTGCTGCTTTCGTGCAGCGCCCGGCCGTCGTCCAGCACAAGCCCCGGCACCACGCCGTTGGGGTTCACGGCCAGATAGGCCGCGGAGTGATGCTCCTGCCGGCGCATGTCGACCGGCACGCTGTCGTAGCGGATGCCCTTCTCCGCCAGGCACAGGCGCACCCGCCGCGACGCGCTGGACAGCCAGCTGTGATAGAGCTTCATGCCGGTTCTCCTCGCTACACCGGCGATGCCGGTTCCATCATTGATCGTTGGGCCTAAGGAATCAGCACCACGGCGCCGCTGGTCTGCCTGGCTTCGAGCTGACGATGGGCCTCGCGCGCATCGGCAAAGGCAAAGCGCTGCCCCACTTCGAGCCGGACATGGCCGGCGGCAACCGCTTCGGTCAGCGCCGCCATGCCCTTGCGTAACGAGGCGGCATCGGCAATGAAGGTGCGCAACGTGGGACGACAGACCATCAGCGATTTCGCATGCAGCAACTGCAGGTCGAACGCCTCGACGTCGCCGGACGCGGTGCCGTAGTTGATCGCCATGCCGAGCGGCCGCAGGCACGACAGCGACGGCACGAACACGTCCTTGCCGACCGCGTCATAGACCACCGCGACGCCGCGGCCATCCGTCAGTTCGAGCGTGCGCGCGACGAAATCCTCGCGGCGATAGTCGATCGCGTGATGGCAGCCATGGGCCAGCGCGATCTCGCGCTTGGCCTCCGAGCCCACCGTGCCGATCACTGTCGCGCCCAGCGCCCGTGCCCATTGGCACAGGATCACGCCCATGCCGCCGGCCGCCGCATGCACCAGCACCGCATCGCCGGCTTGAACCGGTGAAATTCGGCGCAGCAGATATTCCGCGGTCAGGCCACGCAGCAGCGTGGCGCCCGCCACGTCCTCCGGGATCTGCGGGGGTAATGGCACCACGCGTGCCGCGGGAACATTGCGCACCACCTGGTAGGCCCCCGGCTGGAAACACGCCACCGATTGGCCGACCTGCAGTCCGCTGACGCCCGGCCCCACCGCTTCGATTCGCCCTGCCCCCTGCGAGCCGAGAACGACCGGGAACGACGTCGGCTGATGCGGGCCGTGGCTGCCGCGCCGTTGATAGATGTCGGCGAAATTGACCCCGATCGCGCGCTGCCGGATCCGGACCTCGCCCTCGCCGGGCGGCGGCACGGCGACCTCGACGAACTGCAGTTCGTCCGGGCCGCCGTTTCTCTGTATTTGTATTGCCGCCGAATGCATACGGTTCCTTGATGGGAAAACGCGTCCGCGTACTGAACGTCACTTGCTGGCGCGGGGCCATGACCGACTCGCAAAGTGTGGACGGGCTACCGCCAGCCGCACAGCGCAAAGTCTAGGACACGATCTGGCCGTCCGCATCCATATAACCCCCTATTCGTATACAGACGATTGTTGTGCGTATACTCGCCGCACCCTCTCTTTCCTTCCGCGCCATGGCCCAATCCGACTCCCGACTCCCCCTGCACGGCATCAACGTCCTGGACCTCACTGTCGCCCGCGCCGGCCCTGCCGCGGTCCGGCTGCTTTCGGACTGGGGCGCCAATGTGATCCGGCTCGAGCCTCCGCCGCCGAAGGACCACGGCTCGGTGACGGGCCAGCGCCGCGGCTCGGACGAGCAGAACCTTCACCGCAACAAGCGCAGCATGTGCGTGGACCTGAAGACGCCGGAAGGCGCGCAGATCCTGGCGCGGCTGCTCGAGAACACCGACGTGGTGGTCGAGAACTTCCGTTCGGTGGTCAAGGCGAGGCTCGGGTTGACGTACGAGGCGCTGAGCGCGCGCAATCCGCGCGTGATCCTGGCCAGCATCTCGGGCTTCGGCCAGGACGGCCCATACAGCGAACGGCCCGGGGTCGACCAGATCGTCCAGGGCATGTGCGGCCTGAGCTCGGTGACCGGCGAGCCCGGGCGCGGGCCGGTCCGTGTCGGCATCGCGATCTCCGATACGACGGCAGGCATGTTCCTGGGCCAGGGGATCTTGCTGGCGCTGTTCCATCGCGAACGGACCGGGCGTGGCCAATGGGTCCATACCTCGCTGATCGAGTCGATGTTGAACAAGCTGGATTTCCAGGCGGCGCGCTACACGGTCGACGGCGAAGTGCCGACGCAGCAGGGCAACGCGCATCCGACCCTGGTGCCGATGGGGACCTATCGCGCCAGCGACGGGCTCGTCAATATCGCGGCCAGCACGCAGCGCATGTGGGCCAATTTCTGCCAGGCGCTGGAGGCGCACGATCTGCTCGACCACGCCGACTATCGCGACGCGCGATCGCGTGCCCGCAATCGGGTGCGGCTCGACGAAGCGATCCAGGCCCACACCTCGCGCTTTACCTGCGCGGAATTGATGGCGCGGCTCAATCCGGCCGGCGTGCCTTGCGGCCCCGTCCTCGATATCGGCCAGGCCTTCGAGGACCCGCAAGTGCGGCACCTCGGCATGACCCGGTCTGTGCGCCACCCCGTGCTCGGCGAACTGGACCTGCTGCGCTCGCCGATCAATCTGTCCGCCGCGCCCCATCCCGAGCGCTTTGCGCGCGCTGCGCCGGACCCGGGCGAGCAGACCGACGAGCTGCTCGGCGAGTTGGGCTTTGCGCCGGAGCTGATCGCGCAGTGGCGCGACAAGGGCGCGATCGCCTGACGAACGGCCCAAGGGCCGGACTGAGGAACGGCCTGACGATGGATGCGGGGCCGCAGAGCCCATCGACCCATACAACACGACAAGGAGACACCGATGCACAGCCATTCCACAGCGACCTCTGCGGCCTCTGCCACTGTCGCGGCCCTGGCGGCCGTGGGTCTGATCGCCGTCGCCGCGCCTGGCGCCGCCAGGGCGGAGGGCTATCCGAACAAGCCGATCCGGCTGGTGATCGGCTACACCCCCGCAGGCGCGGCCGACTTCGTTGCGCGCGTGGTCGGCGAGGCGATGTCCAAGGAGCTGGGGCAACCGGTCGTCGTCGAGAACAAGCCCGGCGCCGGCAGCACGCTCGCATCGGCATGGCTGGCGCAGGCGCCGGCGGACGGCTATACCCTCGGGCTCGCTACCGCGACGATCTACGGCATGGACCAGCACCTGTACAAGGTCAAGTACAAGCCCGACAGCTTCACGCCGATTACCCGGCTGACCATCTCGCCGCTGATCCTGGCCGTCAACAAGGACCTCGGCATCGCCGATGTCAAGACGCTGGCCGCCAAGGCCAAGGCGAATCCCGGCAAGTTCAACTACGCGTCGTCGGGCATCGGCGGCTCGCCGCATGTCGCGGGGCTGTCGTTCGCGAATGCGATCGGCGTCGACATGACGCACGTGCCGTACAAGGGCGGCGCGCCGGCCTTGCAGGCGGTGGCCGCGGGCGAAGTGGAATTTTCCTTCGGCACGGCCTCGTCGGTGCTGCCGCTGGGCACGCAGGGCGTGGTCAAGATGATCGGCGTCACGACACCGCAGCGCTCGGCCGTGGCGCCGGGCCTGCCGACCATTGCCGAGCTGGGACTGCCGGGCTTCGACTACACCTTCTGGTTCGGACTGTTCGGACCGGCGGGACTGCCGAAGGACGTGACAGACAAGCTCTATGCGGCTGCCACCAAGGTGCTGGCCGATCCGGCGATCCGCACGCGCCTTGTCGACAACGGCAGCGAGCCGGCGCCGTCGCGCTCGCCGGCGGAGTTCAAGCAGTGGGCGCAGCAGGATGGCAAGGTCGCGCTGCAGCGCACGGTGCAGGCCGGTGTGAAGATCGACTGAACGTCGACTGAACGTCGACTGAACGTCGACTGAATGATCGACTGAATGATCGACTGAATGATCGACTGAATGATCGACTGAATGATCGACTGAATCGCGGCGCGCACCCAGGCGCGCCCTCCTTCAGCGCGGCGCCTTGGCGCCGACCGCCTCGTCCGGCATCGACGCGATCATGTCCGCATAGACGTTCCCGCCGGTCGAGATATGCTCGACCATCGCGCGGGCCGCCGCCTCTTCATCGCCGCGCAGGATGGCTTCCATCACCGCGCCATGCTCTTCGAGCGAGGCACGGATGCGCGCGGGCTTCTCGAAGCGGTAATCGCGCATGCCGCGCATGCGGGCCCGCATCGTGCGGATCTGCGCGCTGAGGATCTCGTTGCGGCAGGCCTCGTAGATGACCGCGTGGAACCCGTCGTTGGCCTCGCGGTAGCGGTCCGCGCTCGCCTGCGCCGCGGCCTGCTGGCAAGCCGCGTAGGCCTCGCGCAGCGCCTCGCGTTCGGATTCGGTAATGCGCCGCGCCGCGAGCTGGGCCGCCAACGCCTCCAGCTGGACCAGGATCTCGCTCATCGCGACGTATTCGCGCAGCGTGATGGCCGATACGATCGCGCCGCGGCGCGGCACCAGGTCCACCAGCCCCGCCGACGCCAGCCGGATCAATGCCTCCCGCACCGGCGTACGCGATACCGAGAAACGCGACAGCAATTGCTGCTCGTCGAGTTGGGCGCCGCTGGCCAGCTTGCCGGAGAGGATCTCCTGTTCGATGGTGGCGCGGATCGTTTCCGCCAGACTCGTTCGCTCTTCGGGCATGCGGCAGGGACATCGGTTTTGAGTGGGGCCAATTCTACTACGGCGCCCCTCGAAACCGGCTTTTTTGCATGCACTGCGACGCGTTGTGTGTACGAAGCGGAAGACGGCGGCTCGATCCGCGGCGGAAACCTCGGTGGTCCCAGCGTTTTTACCGCCGCATGCAATTTTTTCGCCGGCGGGCACGCCCGCGAAGGCCGCCGTCGCGGGCGTCCTGCGTTCGCGGGCCTCGTTGCACCGCCTGGCGGCGCGCAGGACAGAGCTGGGCGTGGATATTGCTGAACGAGGCATACCCATCCACGATCAAGGGAGAACATGCCATGCCCATTCGTATCATTCGCACCAAAGCACTCAGCGTCCTCGGTGCCGCCGCCTGCTCCCTGCTGCTGTCCTCGGCGGTGATGGCGCAGGGCACCAGCACCGCGCCGAAGAACACGGCGCCCGGCAATATGCCCGCCACGACCGCAACGGATGAGAGCGGCACGCGCGGCACCGCCCGCGATACCAGCAAGCTGGTGCGCGCCGA
The DNA here is from genome assembly GCF_013347325.1 of Cupriavidus gilardii. Lineage (NCBI taxonomy): Bacteria > Pseudomonadati > Pseudomonadota > Betaproteobacteria > Burkholderiales > Burkholderiaceae > Cupriavidus > Cupriavidus gilardii. The sequence continues at coordinate 1,411,664 of NZ_CP054624.1, forward strand.
CCGCAGCTTCCTCGAGAACGCAGCACAAGGCGGCCTGGCCGAGGTCGAAGGCAGCAAGCTGGCCGAACAGAAGGCCTCCAGCGCCGACGTCAAAACCTTCGCGGCCCGCATGGTCAAGGACCACACCATGGTCAACGAGGAGCTGACCAAGCTGGCCTCGAGCAAGGGCTATACGCCGCCGACCGAACCGTCGGTCGTGCAGCGGACCGAGCTCAAGGGGCTCAGCGCGCTGGACGGCGAGCGCTTCGACAAGATGTACGCCAGCCGGATCGGCGTCGCCGCGCATGAAAAGACGGTCAAGCTGTTCCAGGAAGCCGCGAAGAATGCGAAGGACCCCGATATCAAGGCCTTTGCCGCCAAGCACGTGCCGGATCTGGAGCAGCATCTGCAGATGGCGCGCGACCTGAACAAGAAGGTCGGCAACGACAAGTAAGCCCTCGTCGGGCCCGCAACGCGGGCAGGCCGCCGTCGATCGCCAGCATCGGCAGCCACATCGTCGCCAGATAGGCCGCTACCTGCAAATTCGGCGGCATCGCGGCGGCGGCCTGCAAACCCGGCCCGCACAGCACCGGCATCGCCACGACCATCGCGGCGATCCGCAGTGCCATGGCGCTCGTCCCGTTCCGTATCCCCGCACGCGGCAGTCCGCAACCGAGCATCATTGCGGCGCTGCTGACCGGAAAGGCGCGCAGGTGGTCGGCCGTCCATTGCCCGAAGGCGGCCGGGTCGATCCACGGGCCCGAGGTGGCGCAGCGCTGCAGATACAGCGTGGCGCCGCGCCACAGGTCATCGAGCGCGAGATCGGCGGCCATCGCGCCGGCCGCGATGGCAATGGCGAGGGACAGGCGAGCCCTCAATCCGATGCCGCCCCGCCATGGCAGCAGTGGCCGGCCTGAGCCGGCGCGGCAGCCTGTACCGCCGAGCCCTCCGTGCCGCAGCAGTTGCCCGGCAGCACCGGCGCCTGCACGCCGCTGTGGTTGCAGCATCCGCCCTTCCACCAGCGCGCGCCCTCGCCTTCGCAGTACTTCGCGTCGGCATCGACCATCCGCATGAACATCGGGTGGTAGTTGCGGCAGACCTCCAGTTCGGTCTTGACCCAGTGCAGCGGGTCCTTCGCATAGTGCGACCAGTAGTCGCCCTGCATATTGATGCCGGGCACCGCCGGATTCCAGCTCTCGTCGAGCCACAGGTCCGGATCGCCGTACTTCGCGCACAGCTTGCGGATCGCGGGATCGTCGAGCGCCAGCAGCCGGCCGTTCTCGATGATGTTCTCGTTGTCGCCGGACCGTTCGGTCGTGTACGTCGGGAAGTAGAGGTGCAGGTGCCAATGGCCGACCAGGTGCCCCATCCTGGCGGCCTCGCGCTCGGCCATCGACGAGATGATGGTGCCGAAGCCCATATGGATGACGCCGGAGCGCACGCGTTCGTACAGGCAATTGACGAAGCCCGACGGAAAGTCCTTGCGCGGCCGATGGATATGCGGATTGGTGCCGATCGACGCCTCCCACCAGTACATCAGGCCCTTGCCCGGGAAGGTCGGATACTGGATGTCCCTGGTCTGCTCCATCACGTTGCGCAGCTTGTCGCCGAATTCGCCGCCGGCATTGATGCGCGTGATCTTCGAATTCTCGACGACGAGCTGGGTCCAGTCGCAGGGCGCGATATGGTTGGTGGTGCCGGCGATCACGCCGCAGCCGTCCTCCTTGAACGGGTGGAACATCCACGGGCGTCCGGTGATATGTCCCGGCAGATAGGTCTTGCCGAAATGCTCGTTGCCGCGCCAGGTCGCCGCGGTCAGGTCCGGGTGATAGAACTCGCGCCGCGCGTCCCAGTAGTCGTCGTGATTGGTGAAGCTGATGTCGGTGCCTTCGGGGTCCGTAATGCGCGCGCGCCGTGCGGTACGGATCCGATCCCAAGTCCAGCGGTCGATCGCGTTGATCACCTCGATCGGCATCGCATGCGCGGGCGAGGCCAGGATTTCCGGCGTGATGAACGGCATGCGCTGGATCTTGATGAAGCGCTCCGCCAGCACCGGGCCGCCATAGCCCATCAGGATCTTGTCGTACTGCTGCTTCTTCTCTTCCTCCTCCCACATGTCCATCCACTGCGCCAGCTCGCGCGTGCGGAACAGGTAGTAGTCGACCTCGTCGGCGCCGACCCAGGTCGGGATCGGACCGCGATCGACCTTCTGGATCTCGTACTTGACCTTGTACTTCTCGAGGATGCGCTGGCACGCCTGGATCGTCAGCTCGCTATGCCAGTTGTCGACGCGCAGCAGCACGCGTTCGCCCTCCTTCAGGTCCCAGCAGGCGTTGAGCCCGTGGTTGTACGGACGGCGCGCGACGTGCTCCAGATACGGCAGCAGCTGGTCGGCGTCGGTGATCTCGACGAACGGCGGGCAGCGCGGGCGGCGGCTGTCCTTCAGCGGCGGACGGTCGTAATGCGGCAGCCCGCTGCGATCGTCGGCGGCGGGCGAGCGGGTATCCGGGTTGGCGTCGAGATTGCGGCCGGCGTTGGTGGCGAGATTTGCGGTCATGTCTGTCTCGGTTCTTGTGAGGGATCGAGGGGCGTAGAGAATCAGGCGATGCGAAGATCCGGCGGTCAATCGACGCTGGCCCCGGAGCGCTTGACCAGCGCCCCCCAGCGTTCGTATTCGGCGCGGACGAACTGCGCGAAGGCCGCGCTCGATTGCGGTACCGGCTCGGCGCCGCGGTCCAGCAGTTGCTGCCGCAGCGCGGGATCGGCCAGCGCCTTCTGGATCGCCGCGTGGACCTTGGCGGCCACCTCCGCCGGCGTACCCTTCGGCACGAAGATGCCGTCCCACGCGCTGACCTCGAAGCCGGCCACGCCCTGCTCCGCCACGGTCGGCACATTGGGGAAGCTGGGCACGCGCTGTGCCGTCGTCACCGCGAGTCCCTGCAACTTGCCGGCGCGCACCGCCGGCATGACGTTGGGCATCACCTCGATCATCAGGTCGACCTGGCCGCCCATCAGATCCGTCAGCGCCAGTGCGCCGCCGCGGTACGGCACATGCACCATCGAGACGCCGGTCGACGCCTTCAGCAGTTCGGACGCCAGATGCGAGGTGGTGCCATTGCCGGCCGACGCGACCGTGTATTTGCCGGGATTGGCCTTGAGCACCTGCAGCAGCTCCGGGAAATTCTTCGCGGGAAAGCCGGGACGCGTGACCACCATCGTCGCAATACGCGTCAATTGCGCGACGGGCACGAAGTCCTGCATCGCGTCGAAGCCGGTGCGCTTGTACAGCGCGTGATTGATCGCGAAGGTGCCGTTGGTGCCGTACAGCAGCGTGTAGCCGTCGGGCGCCGCCTTGGCCGCGGCCTGCGAACCGATGTTGCCGCCGGCGCCAGCCACGTTCTCGATCACCAGCGTCTGGCCGAGCTCCTTGCCGACGCGGGTCATCACCAGGCGGGCCAGCGTGTCGCCCCCGCCGCCGGCAGGGAACGGCACGATCAGGCGGATCGCCTTCGACGGATAGGGCTCGGATGCGGCGAACGCAGGTGCGGCGCCGGCCAGCAGCCCGGACGCGATGGCGATGGCCACCGCTCGGCGGCGCAGGGAAACGGCGGGCGAGCGAGAGGCTCGCCGCCTGGGAAGGCGGGATGGCACGGTCTTGTCTCCTGTCCGGCATGTTAGCGATGTTTGCATGCAAACACGCATTTGTATGCCTTGTATTGTCGTTACAATCTTGTTTTTGCATGCAGTATTGGCGATGCGCACGACTGCGTCAAGCCGCCCCCGTGTCATAATGAAGCCCGGCATGTTCTCCTTAATGCACTTTTAAACGATGGCCTCTCAGATCGAACGCGTGACGATGGAATTGCGGCGCCGCATCCTGGCAGGCGAGCTGCAGGCCGGCGAACGGATCCGCGAGGTGCAGTTCTCGGGAGAGCTGGGCGTATCGCGGACCCCGCTACGGCTGGCGCTGGGCGAGCTGGAAAAGGAAGGACTGCTGGAGCGGCTGCAGACGCGCGGCTTCCGCGTGCGTCAGGTCACGCTCGACGAAGTGGCGATGGCGATCGACGTGCGCGGCACGCTCGAAGGGATGGCGGCCCGGCTGCTGGCCGAGCAAGGCGTCACCAGGGCGGTATTGGAGGAGCTGCAGGCCTGCGTCGACGAAGGGCGCCTGCTGGTCGAACAGGCGCTGCTCGGCCGCGATACGCCGGTCGATACCGCACGCTGGGCAACGATGAATGCGCGCTTTCATCGGGCACTGGTGGAAGGCGCGGCCAATCCCGCGCTGGCATCGGCGCTCGACCATATCGCCAGGACGCCGATGGCCGGCCCCGGAGCACTGGGCGCGGCGGGCGTGCAGCCGTCGCTGGAACTGGCCTTCGTGCAGCGCGCCCAGTTCGATCACGAAGATGTGGTGCGGGCCATCGTCGCGCATGAAGGCGCGCGGGCGGAAGCGCTGATGCGCGAGCATGCACGCCGCAGCCGCGACAACAAGCGCGCGCTGGTGCAGGGGCTGCATCCGGCGACGTAGCGGCCCCCCCCGCCTCGCCTCGCCTCGCCTCGCCTCGCCTCGCCTTGCTTCGCTTCGCCGTGCCGTGCCGTGCCGTGCCGTGCCGTGCCTTACAGCATATGGGCCAGAAACTCGCGCGTGCGGGGATGCTGCGGCGCGCGGAAGAACGCCTCGGAGGGCGCGCTCTCGACGATGCGGCCCTGGTCCATGAAGACGACCCGGTGCGCAACCTCGCGCGCAAAACCCATTTCGTGCGTGACCACCAGCATCGTCATGTGGTCGTCCGCCAGCTGCCGCATCGTGCGCAGCACCTCGCCGGTCAGCTCCGGGTCCAGCGCCGAGGTCGGCTCGTCGAACAGCATGATGTCGGGCTCCATCGCCAGCGCACGCGCGATCGCCACGCGCTGCTTCTGCCCGCCCGACAGCCGCGACGGATAGTTGTCGCGCTTGTCCAGCAGCCCGACCTTGCGCAGCAGCGCATCGGCCGTCGGCACGATGGTCTCGCGGGACATGCCCTTGACCGTCATCGGCGCCTCGATGATGTTCTGCAGCACCGTCATGTGCGGGAACAGATTGAACGACTGGAACACCATGCCCATCTTGCGGCAGATGCGGCGCACCTCCGCGTCGGGCACATAGCGGCTGCGCTGGTCCGCCCCGGGCTCGGCCAGCGTCTCGCCCTCGATCTCGATGCTGCCGCCGTCGATCGTCTCCAGATGATTCAGGCAGCGCAGCAGCGTGCTTTTGCCCGAACCGGACGGCCCGATCACCGCCACCACCTCGCCCTTGCGCAACGTCAGCGAGACGCCGTGCAGCACGCGATTGGCGCCGAACGACTTGACGATATCGCGGGCGTCGATCATCACCGGGCGCTCCTGCCCTTCGCCCCCGCGGGCCTGCGGCTCATTGATCGTGTGCGGCATAGCGTTTTTCCAGGCTTTGGAACATCCAGGTCAGCAGCAGCGTCATCAGCAGATAGAACGCCGCGGCGACCAGGAAAGGCGTGGTGGTGAAGTCGCGCTGCACGATGCCGCGCGCGGTGCGCAGGATGTCGTTCAGCGCCAGCACGTAGATCAGCGAGGTGTCCTTGACCAGCGTGATGGTCTCGTTGCTGACCGGCGGCAGCACGCGCCGCACCATCTGCGGCAGCACCACGCGGCGCATTGTCTGCAGGTAGGTCATGCCGAGCGCCTTGCTGGCTTCGTACTGGCCGCGGTCCACGGACTGGATGCCGGCGCGGAAGATCTCGGCGAAATACGCCGCGTAGTTCAACGCGAAGGCCACCACGGCCGCGGGGAAGTCGGGCAGGCGCACGCCGACGACTGGCAGCAACGGCAGCGCGAAATAGACGAACAGCAACTGCAGCATCAGCGGCGTGCCCCGCATCAGCCAGATATAGCCGTTGACGGCGACGCTCAGCGGCCGCCATGCCGACAGCCGCGCCAGTGCCAGCGCCAGGCCGAGCGGCACCGACAGCGCCAGCGTGATGAAGAACAGCGAGAGCGTGATCCGCGCGCCCTGCGCCATCGGTCCCAGCAGGGAGAGAACGTAGTCCATGGATCGAAACCCGGCGCGCGGGATCCAGAAAAAAGCGGCGCCCCGTGAAGGGGCGCAGCGAGCTTGCTTACTTGATCAGATTCGCGCCGAACCACTGCTGCGCGATGCGGGCAGCCGTGCCGTCCTGCTTCATCTCGGCCAGCGTCTTGTCCAGCTGCGCCAGCAGCTCGGCGTCGTCCTTGCGCAAGCCCACGCCGTAGTCCTCGGTGCCGAAGTTCTCGTCGAGCACGCGGTACTCGCCGGCGCGCTTGCTGACCAGATAGCGGCCCACGACCTCATCGACCACGATGGCATCGAGGCGGCCCGCCGACAGGTCCATCAGCGCGGTCACGTTGTCGCCGAAGGTCTTCAGCTCCTTGATGCTGGCGGCGACCTGCGCTTCCTTGCGGATCGCGTCGACCGCGCTGCTGCCGTCCTGGGCGCCGACGATGCGGCCGGCCAGGTCGGCCTTGGCCTTGATCGGCGAGCCGCTGCCCACGACGATGATCTGGTGGTTGCTCATGTAAGGCGCCGTGAAGCTGATGTTCTTCTTGCGCTCTTCGGTGATGGTCAGGCCGTTCCACAGCACGTCGACGCGCTTGCCGTTCAGTTCGGCCTCCTTGGCGCTCCAGTCGATCGGCTTGAATTCGACCGTCATGCCCAGCCGGCGCGCGGCCTCCTTGGCCATGTCGATATCGAAGCCGACGATTTCATTGTTGCCATCGCGAAAGCCCATCGGCGGGAAGTTGTCGTCCAGGCCGACCACGACGGTCCTGGCGGCCGCGGCCGGGGCGCTGGCGCCGCCGGCCGCCGCCGGGGCTTGTTCGGACTTGCCGCAGGCGGCGAACAGGGCCACGGCGGAGACGATCAGGAGGGCTTTCAGTGTTTTCATGATGTGAGAGGCGCGGAGCGAGAGAGATCAGTGCAAAGGCGGGCGACGCCCGCAGGCCATCCGAATCCCGCCCGCTTCGGCGCGGTGAGATGGCGGCAAACCCGCCATTATACGAAAGACCGATCCGGCCGGAGAATGTGGCGCACAGGCCGGCGGCGTCTGTCCGTGTCGTCTATTCTTTAGCAATGTGCTAAATCCTTTAGCAATGCGAACCCGAAAGGTGACGACATGGCCGCACGCTCCATTGCCTCCCTCTCGCTGAGCTTCGGCTTGGTTTCCATCCCGGTCCGAGTCTTTTCGGCGACCGAAAGCAAGTCCGGCGTCGGTTTCAACCTGCTGCACAAGGGCTGCGGCTCGCGGCTGCGGCAGCAGTACGTGTGCCAGCGCGAGGGCGTGGTGGTCGAACGCGCCGACATGGTCAAGGGCTACGAGTTCGAGAAGGACCGCTACGTGGTCTTCACGCCCGAGGAGCTCGATGCGCTGGAGACCGGCGCGCGCCACACGATCGACATCGTCGCCTTCATGCCGACCGGCGCCATCGATCCGATCTATTTCGACGAGGCCTACTATCTGGCCCCCGACAAGCGCGGCGCCAAGCCGTACAGCCTGCTGACGGAGGCGATGCGCAAGACCGGGACCTGTGCGCTGGCCACCTGGGTGTGGAAAGGCAAGCAGTACATGGTGCAGGTGCGCGCCAACGACGACGGCCTGGTGCTGCAGCAATTGCTCTATGCGGACGAGGTCCGCTCGATGGCCGATCTGAACGTCGAGCGCACCGACATCCGTCCCGCCGAACTGACGCTGGCCGAGCAGCTGATCGAGCAGAGCACGGTCGAAGCCTACGACCCCGCGGCGTATCAGGACGAGGAGAAGCAGCGCGTGCTGGCCGAGATCGACAAGAAGATCGAGGGCAAGAAGATCACGGTATCGGCGACGGCCGAGCGGCCCAGCGAGGGCGGCGAGGTGATCGACCTGATGGCGGCGCTGAAGGCGAGCCTGAGCAAATCGCAGGCCGCGGCGAAGAAGCCCGCCCGCGAGACGGCGCCGCGCAAGGGTGCCAGGCGCGCCGCGGAGCCCGCGACCCCGATCCGACGTACTGCCAGGAAATGAGCGCGGTCGGCAAGGACAGCTTCACGCTGAAGGACATCGAAGGCAAGTTCGGCGTCTCGCGTGGGACGGTGGCGAGCCTGACACGCGCGGGTTTGCTCGAACCGGCCAAGGGCAGCCGCGGCGAGCGCCAGTATTCGTTCCAGGACGTGGTGTTGATCCGCACCGCGGATTCGCTGAAGAAGGCGAATGTCCCGCCGCGCCGCGTCACCCGTGCGTTGCAGCGATTGAAGGCATGGTCGCAGGACCGGCCGCTGTCGGGGGTCCGTATTGCGGCGGTCGGCAATGGCGTGGTCGTCTCGGAACCGCATCGCCAGTGGGAGGTGGAAACCGGCCAACTGGTGATGGAGCTGCAGCCGAGCCGGTCGCAGCCGGGCGCGGTGCTGTCGATCCAATCGGCGAGGAAGGCGGAGGACCGCGCGGACGACCGCGCCGACGTTGGGACCGATGCCGGCAGCGACGCCGGCACGTGGTTCCAGCTGGGGTGTCAGCTCGAAGCGCAGGACATGCGCAAGGCCGAGCAGGCCTACCGCCGCGCGATTGCGATCGCGCCCGACTACGCCGACCCCTATCTGAACCTCGGCTGCCTGCTGACCGAGGCCGGGCGCGTGCAGGAGGCCGAATCGCTGTATCGGGACGCGGTCGCCGCCATCGGCGACGAACCCCTGCTCCATTTCAATCTCGGCGTCACGCTCGAAGATCTGGAGCGATACGAGGACGCGCTGCGCAGCTATCACCGCTGCATCGATATCGCGCCCGACATGGCCGACGCGCATTTCAACGCGGCCCGCCTGCACGAGCAACTGGGCGACGCGCATCGCGCGATCCGGCATTTCAATCAGTACCGGAAGTACTGCCGCTGAGGTCCTGTTGCCGGTGCGTGGTGCGCCGCAAGGTTGAGACTTCTCGACGGCTATGGGATACTCGCCCTGCTTTCGCCCCATTTTTCAGGGCCGATGGAGCAAACGCTCCACCGAAAGCCCGCCATTCGCGCCTGCGTCTGGCCAATCTTCCTTCCTTCAAATTCGCGACCGAATGCAAACTGTCCTGCGCCGCACCGCCCTTTACCAGCATGCCCTGCATGCCGTGGCGGCACGCGCGTACGGCGACGCCTACGGCTTTGCCGCGCGCCAGGCCATGGTCGCCCGCACATCCCATATTCCCGCCGTGCTTCTCTCAGCCGTGCGGGGAGACAGGGACTAAGACCACACCACAGTCCCACACCGGTCTCCCTGGCACGGCACATTGCCCGGGGATCGCCATCCATCGATGGCGGTCCACTGTTCAACGTGCAAATGGGAGAGCGCATGTCCGCCAAGACCAAAAAATCCGCCGCCGTCTATTACCGCGCCGTGCTCGCCATGGCCGGCATTGCCGCGCTTTATCTGGCGGTTGAATTTCTCGTGCTGAATCCGCTGTAGGCGGTCTGGGCGTGTTGCCCTCTCCCCAGCCCTTTCCCGCGAGCGGGAGAGGGAGCAGGTCGTCGCGGCTTCGAAGGCGTACGCGCTCGTGCTCGCTGACGGCTCCCTCTCCCGCTTGCGGGAGAGGGAGCAGGCCGTCGCGGGATCGATCCCCTACGCACCCGTGCTCGCTGATGGCTCCCCTCTCCCGCTTGCGGGAGAGGGGTGGGGGAGAGGGCAACTCCTACCGCCTGCCGCACCCCAGCCCTCCCTTTCACCGACTACCGAGGTCCCGATGTCCATGGAACTCACCCAGAATTTCGTCAAGGCGAAACGCCCCTGCGCGGACGGCTACAAATGGTTCCTGCGCAACCGGCATGACGGCAGCGATTACCAGCGGCTGCTGGATGCGCTGGTCGATGCCGGCCGCGTCGGCGACGCGTGCTGGCTGCTGGACCAGTTCGGTCCCACCGATGCCGTGCTGACGCTCGATGCGCTGAACGCCGGCGCGCTGGTCTTCGCCGGCACGCTGGTCGTGCGCGGCGCCATCGACGTCGATTCGGTAGTCCGGGCCGGACGCACGATCCGCGCCGGCGGCGGCATCCGCGCCGGCACCGCGATCATCGCCGGTGAAGATATCGATTGCGCGGGCAATCTGTACAGCGGCGGCGCCATCGAAGCCGGCGGCGACATCAAGGCCGCATGGGGCATCGACGTCGCGACCTTTCTCGATGCCAAGGGCAGCGTGCGCGCGGGCTGGGACATCAGCGCCGGCGAACACATCCACGCCGGCCGCAACCTGCGCGCGGGCGACAGCATCGCCGCGCAGCACGCGATCCGCTGCGGCGGCACGCTGAAGGCCGACGGCGATCTGCAGGGCCACGGCATCAGCGCCGGACAGGGCATCGAGGCCGGCGGCGCGATCCGCAGCAGCCACCATATCGAAGCCGGCTGGGGCATCAAGGCAACCGGGTCGATCGTCGCCGATAGCGCGATCAAGGCCGGCGAAGGCGTGCAGACCGACGAAGAGATCGTCACCGGACCGGGATACGGCATTCATGCGGGACTGAACGTGCGGATCGATATCTGGGACGTCAGCGCGCGCATCGTTGCCCGCAGCAAGCCGCAGAACCTGGTCAGCGGCGCCTGGCAAACCGGTTGAGCGCCGCCATGTCATCGATGCTGACTCCCGCGGCAATCGGCGCCGCTTCATGGCAGGACGCCCCGCGCCGGCGGCTCCCGAGCCGCCCTGCCCTCGCCCGCCTGCTGCGCGCCATCGAACTGCGCATCGACGTCGAGCACGCGCCCGATGCGCTCGAGGCCGAATTGCAGGCGCTGTACGACCGGCTCTACCTGCCTGGCGACTGCCTGCACGGCATCGCGGCCACGCCATCCGCGCTGCCGGGCCTGGTCCTGCGCTACCGCGAGGCCGATGGCGAGTATTACTTCTACGTGGAAGACACCGTGCGGCGCCGGCTTGCCGGCTATACGGTCCTCAACCGGCTGGTCGAGCTGGACCGCCGCGCCGACCGCCATCTGCGCGCACCGCATTCGAAATTCGCCCCGCCCTACCAGCGCCGCGGCCTGGCCTCGGCGATCTATCGCTCGTATCTGGACGCGGGACACTGCCTGATCACCGGCGCACGGCAATCGCCCGGCGCGCATGCGCTATGGGAGGCCCTGGCACACAACTACGAGCGCGGCTATGTCGATCTGCGCAGCAAGACGCTGTGCTATCTGGGACCGGAGGTCTGCGAACCGGTGCTCAGCGAACTGCATACCCGGATGGTGCTGCTGGGAAGAGGATGGACAATTCCGGCGCTGGCTTTCGCGACCGGGATGGTGATGTAAACGAAGAAGGGCCAGCGCACTTCCGTACGCTGGCCCTTCCCTGGCGCTGCAGGATCAGCCCTTCGCCCCCATCACGCCGGCGATCGCCTTCGCGACCACCGCCACGTTGCCGTGGTTCAGGCCGGCGACGCACATGCGGCCCGAGCGCACCAGATAGACGCCATGCTCGGCGCGCAGCGTGTCGACCTGCTCGGCCGACAGGCCGGTGTAGGTGAACATGCCACGCTGCGCGAGATAGCGCGACAGGTCCGCACCGCCGGCCAGGCGCTGCAGATTGTCGTGGATCGCCGTGCGCATTGCCGCGATGCGGTCGCGCATGGCGGCCAGTTCGGCCTCCCACGACTGGCGCAGCGCCGGGGTCGTCAGCACCTTGCCGACGATGCGCGCGCCGTGCGTCGGCGGGTTGCTGTAGTTGGCGCGCACCGCGCCGGTCAGCTGGCCCAGCACGCGGCCGGCTTCCTCGGCGTTCGCGCAGACCACCGACAGGCCGCCGCAGCGTTCGCCGTACAGCGAGAAGTTCTTCGAAAACGAATTGGCCACCAGGCACGGCACGCCTTCGCGCACGAGCTCGTGGATCACGAAGGCATCGTCGTCCAGGCTGGTGCCGAAGCCCTGGTAGGCCATGTCGACGAACGGCAGCAGGCCGCGCGACTTGACCACGGCGATGACTTCGCGCCATTGCGATTCGTTCAGGTCCACGCCGGTCGGGTTGTGGCAGCAGGCGTGCAGCAGCACCACATGACCCTTCGGCACCTGGCGCAGCGCATCGATCATCGCGTCGAAGCGCAGGCCGCCGGTGGCGTCGTCATAGTAGGGATAGCTGTTGACCTGGAAGCCCGCGCGCTCGAACACCACGCGATGGTTGTCCCAGCTCGGATCGCTGATCCAGACCTGCGCCTCGGGGAAATAGCGCTTCAGGAAGTCGGCGCCGACGCGCAGCGCGCCCGAGCCGCCCAGCGTCTGGATCGTGGCCACACGGTTCTCGGCCAGCGCGGCGCTGTCCGCGCCGAATACCAGCTGCTGCACGGCTTGGCGATAGCCGGGGATGCCGGCCATCGGCAGATACGGGCGCGGCCCCTGGTCGGCGACCAGCGCGGCTTCGGCCTCGCGCACCGCGGCCATCAGCGGCAGGCGGCCTTCGTCGTCGAAGCAGACGCCGATCGTCAGGTTGACCTTGTCCTGACGCGGGTCTTGCGCGAAGTTCTCGTTCAGGGACAGGATGGGGTCGCCAGGGTAGGCGTCGATATGAGCAAACATGAAAACCTCAGGCCAGATTGAGACCGATGCAAATTCCGGGATGTCGCGCGGCGTGGCGAGCGGCGCGGGCCGCCGCATCGCATTGCCGTCGTTGCGTCACTGGTTCAGTCACTGGTTCAGTCACTGGTTCAGCCACTGGTTCAGCGTACCGGCGCGCCTTGCGGCAGCGCCTGCGCGGCGTCCTTGTTCCGCAGCCGGTAGCACACTGCCAGCACACCGAGCCATACCGGGATCAGATAGACCGAGATGCGCAGGTCCGGCGTCAGATACATGATCACCAGGATGCCGGCCATGAAGACCAGGCACAGATAATTGGTCAGCGGATAGCCGAAGCTCTGGAAGCGCGTGGTCACGCCGGCGCTGCGCTTGTGGGCGCGGAACTTCAGATGGATCACGCTGATCATCGCCCAGTTGATGATCAGGGCCGACACCACCAGGCCCATCAGCAGCTGGAACGCCTTGCCGGGAATCAGGTAGTTGATCAGCACGCAGACCGCGGTGGCGGCCGCCGAGGCGCCCAGCGCCACGACCGGAATGCCGCGCCGATTGACCTTCAGCAGCGCCTTGGGCGCGTTGCCCTGGCGCGCCAGGCCGAACAACATGCGGCTGTTGCAGTAAACCCCGCTATTGTAGACCGACAGCGCCGCGGTCAGCACCACCACGTTCAGCACGTTGGCGACCCAGTTGCTGTTCAGCGCATGGAAGATCAGCACGAAGGGGCTGCCGCCGCTGGCGACGTTTTCCCATGGATACAGCGACAGCAGCACGCCGAGCGCGCCGACATAGAAGATCAGGATGCGATAGATGACCTGGTTGGTCGCCTTGGGGATGGTCTTCTCCGGCGAATCGGCTTCGGCAGCGGTAATGCCCACCAGCTCGAGGCCGCCGAACGAGAACATGATCACCGCCATCGCCATCACCAGGCCGGACACGCCGTTCGGGAAGAAGCCGCCGTGCTGCCACAGGTTGGCCACCGTGGCTTGCGGGCCGGCCTCGCCGGACACCAGCAGATAACCGCCGAAGCCGATCATGCCGATGATCGCCGCGACCTTGATGATCGAGAACCAGAACTCGGCCTCGCCGAACGATTTGACGCTGGCCAGGTTGACCGCGTTGATGATCAGGAAGAAGGCCAGTGCCGACGCCCAGGTCGGAATCTCGGGCCACCAGTACTGGACGTAGATGCCGACCGCCGACAGCTCGGCCATGCTGACCAGGATATACAGCACCCAGTAGTTCCAGCCCGACATGAAGCCGGCGAAATTGCCGTAGTACTTGTTGGCGAAATAGCTGAAGGAGCCCGCCACCGGCTCGTCGACCACCATTTCGCCGAGCTGGCGCATGATGAAAAAGGCGACGATGCCGGCGATCGCATAGCCCAGCAATACCGAGGGGCCGGCCATCTTGATGGTCTGCGCGATGCCCAGGAACAGGCCCGTGCCGATGGCACCGCCCAGCGCGATCAGCTGGATGTGCCGGTTCTTCAGGCCGCGGTGGAGCGCGCGGTCCGTGTTGTCTGCATGCATGAAGTGTTTCCTCTACCCATTCTTTTGGAATGATAGCCGGGCGCCTCTATCGGGCGGGCGCTTATGGCTGTGCGCTGCCGCGGCGCGGGTAGCGCCGGGCAGTCGGTGGATATGACCCTGTGAATAGTCCCGACGCGATCGTCGGGGTCGCTGCCGATCCGCGGAATCAGACCGGCCCGACCGATCGATCAGACGATCAGACGGTCAGCACGCCCCGCTCGATCTGGTCGCGCTCGAGCGATTCGAACAGCGCCTTGAAGTTGCCTTCGCCGAAGCCTTCGTCGCCTTCGCGCTGGATGAACTCGAAGAACACGGGGCCCAGCAGCGGCTTGGAGAAGATCTGCAGCAGCAGGCGGCGCTGGCCGCCTTCGGTGGTGCCGTCGAGCAGGATGCCGCGAGCCTGCAGCTGGTCGACCGGCTGGCCATGGCCCGGCAGGCGCTTTTCCAGGTTCTCGTAGTAGTACTGGTTCGGCGCGGTCGCCAGCGGCACGCCCGACATCTGCAGGTTGTCGATGACCTCGATCAGGTTGTCGCACAGGAAGGCGATGTGCTGGATGCCTTCGCCGTTGAACGCCATCAGGAATTCCTCGATCTGCCCGCCGCCCTTCTGCGATTCCTCGTTCAGCGGAATGCGGATCTTGCCGTCCGGCGCGGTCATCGCCTTCGAGGTCAGGCCGGTGTACTCGCCCTTGATGTCGAAGTAGCGGATCTCGCGGAAGTTGAACAGCTTCTCGTAGAAGTCAGCCCAGTACGCCATGCGGCCACGGTAGACGTTGTGCGTCAGGTGGTCGATCAGCTTCAGGCCGTGGCCGACCGGGCGGCGGTCCACGCCTTCGACGAATTCGAAGTCGATGTCGTAGATGCTCTTGCCGTCTTCGAAGCGGTCGATCAGGTACAGCGGCGCGCCGCCGATGCCCTTGATCGCCGGCAGGCGCAGCTCCATCGGGCCGGTCGGGATCTCGATCGGCTGCGCGCCGAGCTCGAGCGCACGGGCGTAGGCCTTGTGCGAGTCCTTGACGCGGAACGCCATGCCGCAGGCGCTCGGGCCGTGCTCGGCCGCGAAGTACGCGGCCAGGCTGTTCGGCTCGCGATTGACGATGAAGTTGACGTCGCCCTGGCGATACAGCACCACGTCCTTGGAACGGTGGCGGGCCACCAGCGTGAAGCCCATCTGTTCGAACAGGGGCTCGAGCACGTTCGGCGTCGGCGAGGCGAATTCGACGAATTCAAAGCCCATCAGCTGCATCGGGTTGTCAAAGAGATCGCTCATATCGTCTTCTGGCAAGTGGGTTGTGGGTCCGGGATGCCGGGGCATCCCCCGGGGAAATATTATTTCGGCTTCGCATGCGTCCGGCGGCACTGGCGGGCGTCGGTCCCTGGGGAGCCTCGGCATGTAGCCTGGACAGTCGGTGGCATGCAGCGATGCGATGCAGTTTATATTTCGGGGCGCCAAATTGGATTTCGTTAAAACCACAGGGAAACCCTAGGATGTGAGATAACATTTCATCCATCCGCGCCTTGGAGAAATAAAGATGCATTCGATCGAACTGGACCGTACCGACCGCCGGCTGCTGGACGTTTTGCAGGAGCACGGCCGCGCCTCCAACCTGGAACTGGCCGAGGCGATCAACCTGTCGCCGGCGCAGACTTTGCGGCGCCACCGCCGCCTGGAGGAAAGCGGCATCATCAAGCGCTACGAAGCGCGGCTCGACGGCGCCATGCTCGGCTTCGGCGTGGTGGCCTTCATCCATGTGACGATGGAGCGCGGCCATATCCGCGACCTGTCGAAGTTCAAGGGCTTGGTCACCGAGCTGGCCCAGATCCAGGAGTGCTTCTCCGTGACGGGCGACATCGACTATGTATTGAAGGTGGTCGCGCGCGACCTGAAGTCGCTGTCGGACTTCCTGCTCGATACGCTGATGCGGATTCCGGGCGTCAGCGGCGTGCGCTCCAGCGTCTGTCTCGACGAAATCAAGTGCACCAGCGCCATGCCGCTGGAGCTGTAGGCGGGCCGTCGGCCCCGATATCGGCGCCCTGCCGCAATTTTCTGCCGCGACACAGGGTTAGCCCGAGCCGCAATCGCAACATCCTGTTGGGCGCGCCGCCATACACTGGGCGCCGACCGCATCGGCGCCGGGACATCGGCGCCACGCAACGTATATCCAGGAGATCCGACATGGCATTCGACTTCCACGACAAGACCGTCCTCATCACCGGCGCGGCCGGCAACCTCGGCCGCGCCGTCGCCGACGCCTTCGCGCGTGCCGGCGCACGGCTGGTGCTGGTCGACCGCCCCGGCGTCAGCCCCGCCCTTCCGGCCGGCGAGCATCTCGCGGTGGAAGCGGACCTGCTCGACGCCGCCGCGGTCAAGCGCGTGGTCGAACAGGCGATCGGCAGCGCCCGGCGTATCGACGTGGTGTGCAATCTGGCGGGGGGCTTCGGCATGGGCCCGGTCGTCGGCGAAGGCGCCGATGCCCAGTGGGAGCGGATGTTCGACCTGAACCTGCGTACCGTGCTGAACGTGTCGCGCGCGGTGGTGCCGCATATGATCGCGGCAGGCGGCGGCAGGATCGTCAATGTCGGCGCGAACTCCTCGGCGCGCGGGCTCGCACAGATGGGCGCCTATTGCGCGTCCAAGGACGCGCTGGCGCGGCTGACCGAGGCGCTGTCGGCCGAGGTGCGCGACCAGGGCATCCACGTCAACGCCGTGCTGCCCAGCGTGCTCGATACCCCGGAAAACCGTGCGGCGATGCCCGACGCCGACGCCTCGCGCTGGGTCGATCCCGCGGCACTGGCCGACGCGATCCTGTTCCTGGCCTCGGACGCCGCCCGCGCGATTCACGGCGCGCTGCTGCCGGTGGTGAACCGGGCCTGAGGCAGGCACAGGCGGCCTCGCGCCGCCCTCCATCTCAGCTCACGCGCGTGCCGGTGACCGCGACAACCTTCGCCCAGCGGGCAATCTCGCTTTGCAGGAAGCGCGTGAATTCGGCGGCATCGCTGCCGACAGGCACCAGCCCCTCGCCCTGCAACCGCTTGCGCATCGCCGGCGAGGCCACCGCAGCCCGCACGGCCTTGCCCAGTTGCGCCACGGCGTCGGCAGGCATGCCTGCCGGCCCCAGCAGCCCGTACCACGAGCTGTAATCAAAGTTCGGCACCACCTCGGCGATCGGCGCAAGCTCCGGCATTGACGGCAGGCGCTGTGCGGTACTGACGCCCAGGCCCTTGATCTTGCCGGCCTGCAGCAGCGGCTGCACCGTCGCCACATTGCCGAGCAGCAGATCGGCCTGCCCGGCGACGACGTCGGCCACCGCCGGCGCCGCGCCCTTGTATGGCACGCTGATCATCTCGATACCTGCTTCGCGCTTGAACATTTCGCCGGCAAGATGGTTAGCGCTGCCGACGCCGGCCACCGCCAGGCTCAGCTTGCCCGGCCGCGATTTTGCCAGCGCGATCAGCTCGCGCGCATTGCCAACGCCCAGGTCGGGACGGGACACCAGTACGAGGGGCGAAGTGGCGATCAGCGAGATCGGCGTGAAGTCCTTCAGCGGATCGAACGGCTTCTTGTCGAACAGCGCGGGGTTGATCGCGTGGCTGGTATAGCTGAGCAGCAGCGTGCCGCCGTCGGGGTCGGCCTTGGCCACCGCCATCGCCGCAATATTGCCGGCCGCGCCGCCGCGGTTCTCGACGATGAACGACTGCTTCAGCCGCTGCTCCAGTTCGGCCGCCAGCGCGCGGGCTACCAGATCGGTGCCGCCGCCTGGCGTCGCGCCGACCATCATCCTGGTGACGGCAGCCGCCTGCGCCACCCGGGGCAATATCGCGGCCGCTGCCAGCAGGCCGAGGAAATCGCGTCGTTGCATGGTTGTCTCCCCCTGGGGGTTTTTGTCTGGATATATATCGATCGCTCGGCGCGGGGCGGGCGCTCAGTCCTCACCGGCATACCGTCTGCCGGTGTCGAGCAGCTCGGGCGTGCCAATCAGCGCGTTCAACGCATCGAAATCGTTCATTTCGCCGGCGAAGGCACGCGTGGTGCCCGCTGCCTTGAGGCCCGCGAAGTAGCGTTGCAGCTGGCGCGAGGCGAAGCGTACGGTGCCGCCCGGATAGATGACGATGCGATAGCCGCGCCGGCCGAGTTCGGACGCGCTCTGGATCGGGGTCTTGCCGCCTTCGACCATATTGGCGAGCAAGGGAATGCGGGCGGCGAAGCGCTCGCAGACGCGGCCCATATCGTCGGCCGACACCACCGCCTCGACAAACAACGCATCGACGCCGCAGGCCAGATAGGCCTCGGCCCGCTCGATCGCTGCGTCCAGCCCTTCCACCGCGACCGCATCCGTTCGCGCAAGGATCAGCGTGCCGGCATCGTGCCGCGCATCCAGGGCGGCCCGCAGCTTGCCGCACATCTCGGCGGTCGACACCAGCGACTTGCCTGCCAGATGCCCGCAGCGCTTCGGAAAACCCTGATCCTCCAGCTGGATCATCGCGGCGCCTGCGCGCTCGAACGCCCGTACCGTGCGCTGGGTGTTCAGCGCGTTGCCATAGCCGGTATCGCTATCGACGATAATCGGCAGCGAAACGCGATCGGCGATGCGCGCCAGTACGTCGGCGGTCTCGGTTGCCGTGGTCAGCCCCACGTCGGAGCGGCCCAGCAGTGTGTAGGCGACCGCGCCGCCGGACAGATATAGCGCCTCGAAGCCAGCCTGTTCGGCCAGCAGCGCAGACAGCGCGTCGTAGACGCCCGGCGCCAGCACCGGCTCCGGGCTTCGCAGGCGTTCCTTCAGCGAATGCGACCGGCCGGCTTCCACGATGGTCCTGTTCATGTGGCGGCCACCGCGTTGGTGTAGTTCGCCAGGATGCGGGCCATGTCTTCCTGCCGAACCTGCGGGCGCCATGGCTCGAACAGCATGTTCAGCGCCGCGGCCTGTCGCCTCTCGTAGTCGAGGAAGGCCTGCGTGATCGCGCTGCCGCGCACACCGCCGCGCACCGAGCCGGCGCGCACATCGCCGTAGTACTCCTTCCAGTCGTCCGGCAGCGGCTGCGACCCGGGTACGGCCAGCCACAGCCGAAACAGATGGCGCTTGCGGTCGGGCTCGTCATGGTCTTCGAACGGCGTACGCGAATGCAGCGTGACGTAGTTGTTCAGCAATTGCATGTCGCCCTGCTCCAGCTCCATCGTGTAGCACAGCAGCTCGCTCGGCATCAGTTCGTCCAGCAGGTCCAGCGCTTCGATCTGCTGCGCCGTCAGACGGGGCAGTTCGGGAAAGTCGCGTTGCGCGGCCGCCGTGTTCTTGCGGTTGGTACGCGCGGCGAAGTACTCGGGGTGGCTGCCGAAGATCGGGCAGCGGTAATACGGCGGCTGGCTGGGATCTTGCGTGCCCTGATAGCTATGAAAGAAGGTCCCCTTCAGCACGGGGATCAGGTCCGGACGCCGACGCTGGACTTCTTCGTACAACGCGATCGAGCTGATCACCTTGCTCGTGCCACCGGCCTTGGCGGTGCGACGGCACAGCAGGCCTACCACATCGCAGGAATCCTGGTGGAAGTCGAGCCCCGCATTGGTGTTGTAGCCGCGGCCGCCCTTGACCTTGTACTCGCCCCCTTCGTTGCGCACATCGTTCATGATCTCGCTGGCGCGGTTCTGCGTGCGGGCCACACCCATATGCAGGCTCATACCCCAGTAAGCCAGCCGTGCCTCCTGCTCGGTCCACTCGTCGACCGGGAAGCCTTTCAGCAGACACATGCCCCAGCGGCCCTGGGTGGTGTCGATGGCTTGCCGCAACACATCGCGCGCGGCGTCGTTCAGCGGGAAATCGGCCTGCTCCATCTCCAGCAGCGGCTTGTTCACCGCCTTGGCGTGGGCCAGCGCCTCGCGCATCCCCTGGACCTGCGCCTCGTTCAAGCGCAGCACCCACGAGCGGTCCTCGCTGGCCTGCCGCGCGGTCCAAGGCTGCGGACGTTGCATATGTTGCGCGGCGTCGGGTACGGCTGTCACTGCCATCGGGGGCTCCTCCACGGGTGGTTCGATACGTTGGAGCTAGTCTAGCGAGACGGCGTATGATGAGAAAAGCGAACTTATTTGAGATGCTTCATAAGGATTTTTGATGAAGATCGAAACCTTCCACACGCTTGCCGCGGTGCTCGAGACCGGAACCTTCGCCGCCGCGGCCCGACAGACCAACGTGACGCCGAGCGCGGTCAGCATGCAGATGAAGCAGCTGGAGCAGTATCTTGGCAGGCCGCTGTTCGATCGCTCGGGGCTGCAGGCACGCCCCAATCGCCTGGCCCATCAGGTTTCCGAAACGATGCAGCAGGCGCTGCAGAACCTGGAGGCCCTGCGCACCGGCAGCAGCCTTGCGGTGGAAGGCGTGGTTCGCCTGGGGATCATCGAATCGTTGCAGCCCGTGCTGCTGCCGGGCATCGTGCGCTTCGTCCGCGAGCGCCATCCTCGGCTGGAGCTGCGTCTGGAGCGCGGCCGCAGCAGTACCCTGACCGCCTCGGTCAAGGCCGGCGAGCTGGATGCGGCGCTGGTCGCGCAGCCGCCCTCGGGCGGGACGGCGCGCTTGCGCTGGACGCCGATGCTGCGCCGCGAACTGGTGCTGATCGCCCCACCCGGCGCGATGGAAAGCAATGTGGCGTCGCTGTTCCGGCTGTACGACTGGATCCGCTATGACCGCAATACCGTGTCGGGCGCGCTGGCCGCGCAGTATGTCGGCAACCATGTGCCGGAGATACGTGGCACGGTGGAATTCGACAGTGCCCCGGCCATCGTTGCCATGGTCAGCGCAGGGCTCGGCGTGTCGATCGTGCAGTCGCCGGATCCGGTGGTGCTGCAGGGATATCCGGTCCGCATCGTCCGGCTCGGCCGGGCAGCGCCGGTGCTGACGCTGTCGATGGTGACCCGCAAGGCCGACGACGACAACCGCTCGGTCGCGGCCGTGCGCGACGCGATGCGGCATACCGCGGTTTCGTTCCAGCGCGCGGTGGCGGCCGCGCATTGAGGCGGACCGATGTCCGAAGCCGTCGTGATTACGCCCGCCGCGGCGACGATGCCCCGGCTTGCACCGGTCCGAAGCGCTCTTCATACAGCGCCGACACCCAGTCGACGAAGACCCGTACCCGCGGCGCCAGCTGGCGCTGCGAGGTGTACATGACCGAGATCGGCAGTTCCGGGCACGGCCAGTCCGCCAGCACCTGCACCAGCCGTCCCGCGCGCAGATGTTCCTCGAGGCGGAAGCGCGGCACCTGGATCAGTCCGCAGCCGGCCAGGCCGGCCTGCGTATAGCACTCGGCGTCGCTGACGGTGATCCAGCCGCGCGGCAGATATTCGACTACCTCGCCGTCGATCCTGACCGTGAACGGGTAGCGGTAGTCGTGATTGCGGGAGAAGAATCCGACGCCCTGGTGCTGCGCGAGTTCATCGGGATGGCGCGGCGTGCCATGCCGCTCCAGATAGGCCGGGCTGGCACAGATGATCTCGGGAAGATTGGCCAGCCGCCGCGCGACCAGCGACGATTCACGCGGCACGCCGGCCCGCACCACGCAATCGATGCCCTCCCCGACCAGATCGACCAGGCGATCGCCGCTGCTGACCACCAGCTCGATATGCGGATAGCGCCGATGGAAGTCGTCGATCCGCGGCAGGATGATCATCGCCGCGTGGATGCCATGCAGATCGAGCCGCAGCGTGCCGCGCGGATCCGATACGTGGCTGCTCAGCGACGTCTCCGCATTTTCGAGCTCTGCCAGCAAGCGCTTGCTGCGCGCGTAGAACGCCTGGCCGTCGAGCGTGGGCCGGACCTGGCGCGTGGTGCGTTCGAGCAGCCGGACGCCGAGCCGCGCCTCCAGCTCCTTGATCGCATGCGTCGCGGTCGCGCGCGGAATATTGAGCGCGTTGGCGGCACCGGAAAAGGTGCCCAGTTCCACGATGCGCGTAAACAGTTGCAAGGCGTCGAAGCGGTCCATGCCGTTGGGATCGATCTGCATTGAAGGTCCGGCAGAATTAACAGATCGATCCGCGCCGCGTCAATCCCGCCATGGCGGGCGGGCCCGCATCGCGCCTTGCCCAGCCCGGGACCGGCGGCGCGCCGCCAGTGCCCCGTCCAGCGACCAGGCCCCACCACCGCGTGCCGCGATCAGCAAGGCGACCGACAGCAGCACCAGCGGATATTCCATGCCGCGGTCGATCCAGGCGAAATGCTGGCGGTGGATATAGCAGATCGCGATCATCTGCAGCGTCATCAAGGCGGCCAGCGGCCGGGTGAAAGCACCGGCGATCAGCATCGCGCCACCGAAGGTCTCGAGCACGGCGACGAGCCAGGCCAGCACCGGCGCACCGGGCAGGTGCAGCACTTCGGCGATCAGACGGGTTGCCCCCGCCATCGGGTCGGCCATCGAACCGTGACTGGTGCCCAGCAGCTTGGGCAGGCCGTGCGTCATCATCACGAGGCCGAACACGGTCCGCATCAGCAGGTAGGCCAGCGGGTCGAGCCGGGAGGCCGGCTGGCCGCCAATGACGCCGCCGGGCGCCTGGGCATGCGCAGGAAATTGGCTGGACATGGAAGGCTCCTGGTTCAGGCGGTCGGTCGAGTCCGAGCGCGCGCAGGCAAGGTCAACGGCAGTTCGCGCAGCCTGGCGCCGGTCAGCTGGAACACCGCATTGGCAACGGCCGGTGCGATCGGCGGCGTACCGGGTTCGCCGGCCCCGCCGGGGCTTTCCCCGCTGTCGACGACATGGACCTCGATCACCGGCATCTCCGCGATCCGCAGCGCGGGGTAGTCGTGGAAGTTGGATTCGCGCACCGCGCCATCGACGATGGTCACGCGGCCATGCAGCGCCGCGCTCAGGCCATAGACGATCGCGCTCTCCATCTGCGCGCGCACGTTGTCGGGATTCACCGCCACGCCGCAGTCGATCGCACAGACCACGCGATGGACACGAATCGCGCCGTCGCGCACCGAGACTTCGACGGCCTGCGCCGTCACGCTGCCGAAGCACGCATGCACGGCAATGCCGTGCCCTCGCCCCGATTGCGGCCGGCGTCCCCATCCGAAGCGCTGCGCGGCCAGCTCGAGCACGCGCCGATGGCGCGGTGCGTCGTGCAGCAGGCGGAGGCGATAGGCCACCGGGTCCTGCCCGCTGGCATGCGCCAGTTCGTCGACCATCGACTCCATCGCGAACGCCGCATGGCTGTGTCCCACCGAACGCCAGTACCACACCGGCACCGCGGTGCGCGGGGAATGGGCCACCACGCGGTGCGCGCTGGTGCCCAGCACATAGGGAGAGTCGACCACACCTTCGACAGAAGTCGGATGCACGCCTTCGCGTTCGGGATGGTTCGACTGGCCGGCGATGCCGTGCCGCCACGCCAGTGGCCGGCCATCGCGATCGAGGCCGACGCGGATCCGATGCACGAAGCCGGAGCGGTAGTAGCCGCCGCGGACATCGTCTTCGCGGGACCAGATCGTCTTGACGGGCAGGCCGGCCGCGCGCGCGACATGTGTCGCCTCCGCGACGAAGTCCTGCACCGCCCGCCTCCCGAAGCCGCCCCCCAGAAACGTCGTGTGGATCCGTACCTGTGCAGGCTCGAGCCCGGCGACCTGCGCCACGGTCCGCTGCGCCAGCGTCTGCATCTGCGTGCCGACCCAGACATCGCAGCCATCCGGCGCGATGCGCACGGTGCAATTGAGCGGCTCCATCGGCGTGTGCGCCAGATATGGCAGGCGGTACTCGGCCTCGACCGTGCGATGTGCCTGTGCCATACCGGCGTCGACGTCGCCTGCCTCCAGCGCAATCGGCCCGGGTTCGCGCGCCAGCCGCGCGAAGTCCGCGATCAGCGCGGCGCTGCCCAGCGCCTTGTCGCCACCCTGCCATTCGACCTTCAACGCATCGCGCCCGCGCTTGGCGGCCCAGTAATGGTCCGCCAGCACGGCTACGCCGCTGGGGACGGCCAGCACCTGCCGGACGCCAGGCACGGCGCGCGCAGCGCTGTCGTCGAAGGAGGCCAGCTTCGCGCCGAACACCGGCGCACGCGCGACCACCGCTGTCAGCAGGCCGTCGAGCTTGACGTCGATGCCGAAGCGGGCACGGCCGGTGATCTTGTCGGCGGCATCGAGGCGGCGTGCGCCCTTGCCGATCCACTTCCAATCGCGCGCGTCCTTCAAGCGCAGCGCCTCGGCGGCCGGCACCGGCAGCGCCGCGGCCTCGTGGACCAGTTCGCCGTAGCGCAGGCGCCGGCCGTCATGCAAGACCGCACCGCTGTCGGTGCGCAGCGCGTCCACCGGCACCTGCCAACGCGCCGCGGCCGCCTGCAGCAGCATCGCGCGTGCCGCGGCGCCCGCCTGCCGGTAGCGCAGGAACTCGCTGCGCACGCTGCGCGAGCCGACCGTCCCCTGCATGCCGCCGAGCATCGCGATGCCATAGGCCGGTGCGGCGGGCGCGTGCTCGACGCGAATGCGCATCCAGTCGGCATCGAGCTCGTCGGCGATCAGCAGCGCCAGCGAGGTCCAGACGCCCTGCCCCATCTCCGAATGCGCCAGCAATACCGTCACGCTGTCGTCGGCACCGATGCGAAGGAAGGCGTTGGGTGCCCACGGTACCGGTTCCGCCGCCACGGCGCCTTCGACGGACCCATCCGCCAGCCGGCGCACGGACGGTACGGTAAATCCGATCACCAGCCCGCCGCCGAGCACCGCGCCGGCGGCCAGGAAACGGCGCCGCGAAACGTCGAGCGGGGCCTTCACGATGCCCGCTCCCGCGACAGCTCGGCCGCGCGGTGCACCGCCGCGCGGATGCGCTGGTATGTCCCGCAGCGGCACAGGTTGCCCGACATCGCCGCATCGATGTCCGCGTCCGTCGGCGCCGGGTTCTGCCGCAGCAGCGCGGACGCCGACATGATCTGCCCCGACTGGCAATAGCCGCACTGCACCACATCCAGTTCGGCCCAGGCCCGCTGCACCGGGTGGTCGCCACCAGCCGACAGTCCCTCGATGGTGGTGACTCGCGCTCCCTGGACGGCCGAGACTGGCAACACGCAGCTGCGCTGCGCCACGCCGTCGACATGGACGGTGCAGGCGCCGCACTGCGCCATGCCGCAACCGAACTTGGTGCCCGTCAGACCGGCCGCATCTCGCAGCACCCACAGCAGGGGCATCTCCGGCTCGACCTGCAGATCGTGCTCGGTGTCGTTAATGGTGAGTTTCATGATTGCGTTCTCCGCCGCGGCACCTTGCCGTCGTTGGCGCATTCTGTCGGCTGCGCCGCGGGCCCACAATCCGGCTGCCATTGCCATGTCTATTCAATGGAGACGAACAATGGCCATCGGCCGTCGGATGACGCAGATGTCAGGAAGCGGATATCGGAACGCCGCCGGCGATCGCCGGCGGCATGCACAGAAGGAAGGCGGAGAGCCTTCGGCGCTCAGGCCGGGTGGGACAGGGCCGCGGCCGCCAGGGCCTCATCGCGCCGGTGTGCCAGGCGATACAACACCGGCAGCACCAGCAGCGTCAGCGCCGTCGATGACAGGATGCCGCCGATCACCACGGTCGCGAGCGGACGTTGCACCTCGGCGCCGGTGCCGGTTGCGATCGCCATCGGCACGAAGCCCAGCGAGGCGACCAGTGCCGTCATCAGTACCGGCCGCAGCCGCGTCAGCGCGCCGAGCCGGATCGCCTCGTCGAGGGGCTTGCCCTGTTCGCGCAGCGTGCGGATGAACGACAGCATCACCAGCCCATTCAGCACCGCGACGCCCGACAGCGCGATAAAGCCGACCGCCGCCGTGATCGACAGCGGCAGGCCGCGCAGCCACAGCGCGAGGATGCCGCCGGTCAGCGCGAACGGAATGCCGGTAAACACCAGCATGCCGTCCTTGATGTTGTTGAACATCACGAACAGCAGCACGAACACCAGCAGCAAGGCGACCGGCACGACGATCTGCAAGCGCTCGGTGGCGGAGCGCAACTGCTCGTAGGTGCCGCCCCAGCTCATCCAATAGCCGGTGGGCATGCTGACGGAACGCTCGATCGCCGCCTGTGCTTCGGGCACGAAGCTGCCGATATCGCGGCCCCGGACATTGGCGCTGACGACGACGCGCCGCTTGCCGTTCTCGCGGGATATCTGGTTGGGCCCTGGCGCGATCGCGAGCGTGGCAACCTCGGCGAGCGGGATATAGCTGACCCGCGCGTCGGCCCCACCACCCTTCGGCAACGCGATCGGCAGCCGGCGCAGCGCCTCGATGTCCTGCCGGACCGCGTCGGGCAACCGCACGGTGATGTCGAAGCGGCGATCGCCCTGATAGAAAGTCCCGGCCTCCTTGCCGCCGATGGCGATGGCCACCGCGTCCTGGATATCGGCCAGGTTCAGCCCGTAGCGAGCGGCCTTGTGCCGGTCGATATCGACCGTCAGCATTGGCAGGCCGGTGGTCTGCTCGACCTTGACCTCGGACGCGCCCGGCACGTCGCGCAGCACCGCCGCGATCCGTTCGCCTGTGCGGTCGAGCACCGTCTGATCGTCGCCGAACACCTTGACAGCCACGTCGGAGCGGACACCGGAGATCAGCTCGTTGAAGCGCAGCTGGATCGGCTGCGAGAACTCGTAGCGATGGCCCGGCAGCTTCGCGACCTCCGCCTGCATCGCTTCGAGCAGCGCCTCGCGGGTCCTGACCGGCTTGGGCCACTCCGATTGCGGCTTCAGCATGATGTAGCCATCGGAGATATTGGGCGGCATCGGGTCGGAAGCCACCTCCGCGGTGCCGGTACGCGCGAACACCCGTTCGATCTCGGGGAATTTCGCCATCAGCGTCGTTTCGAGCTGCTTCTGCATCTCGACCGACTGCGACAGGCTGGTGCCGGGAATGCGCAGGGCCTGGATGGCGATATCGCCTTCGTTCAGGTTCGGGATGAACTCGCTGCCCAGGCGCGACGCAATGGCCAGGCACAGCACGACGGCGACGCCGGCAAAGGTCAGCACGACCGGCGCGTTCGCCAGCGACCGCCCCAGCCAGTCCGCGTAGCGCCGCTTCGCCCATGCCATCAGCCGGTTTTCCTTCTCGGCGACGCGCTCGCCGATGAACAGCGCGACGGCGGCGGGCACGAACGTCACCGACAGCAGCATCGCGCCCAGCAAGGCCAGCACCACGGTGAAGGCCATCGGGTGGAACATCTTGCCTTCCACGCCGGTCAGCACAAAGATCGGCAGATAGACGATCATGATGATCAGCTGGCCGAACAGCAGCGGCCGCCGTGCCTCGCGCGCGGCGGCAAAGACCTCGTCGAATCGCTCGGCCCGTGTCAGCGGCCTGCCGCGAAGCGCCTGCGCATGGGACAGCCGCCTCACGCAGTTCTCGACGATCACGACCGCGCCGTCGACGATGATGCCGAAGTCCAGTGCGCCCAGGCTCATCAGGTTCGCGCTGATCCGGTAGCTCACCATGCCGGTGAAAGTGAACAGCATCGACAACGGAATCACCAGCGCCGTGATGATCGCCGCGCGGATATTGCCGAGGAACAGGAACAGCACGACGATCACCAGCACCGCGCCCTCTAGCAGGTTCTTCTTGACGGTGGCGATCGCCTTGTCGACCAGCCGGGTCCGATCGTAGACCGGCACGATCCCGACGCCCTTCGGCAAGGTGCGGTTGATCGCCTCGACCCGCTCGCCGACCGCCTGCGCCACCGCGCGGCTGTTCTCGCCCATCAGCATGAACACGGTGCCGAGCACCACCTCCTTGCCGTTCTCGGTGGCGGCGCCGCTGCGCAGCTCCCTGCCGATGCCGACCTCGGCGATATCGCGCACGCGAATCGGTTGTCCTTGCGCGCTGCCGACGATCACCTCGCCGATCTCGGCCTCGCTGCGGACCTGCCCCGGGGCGCGCACCAGATACTGCTCGCCGCTGCGCTCGATATAGCCGGCCCCGACATTGTCGTTGTTGCGGTAGAGCGCGCCGACGACGTCGGCCAGCGTCAAGCCATACGAGGCCAGCTTCTCCAGGCTCGGCGCGACCAGGTATTCCTTGTCGAAACCGCCGATCGAGTTGACCTCGGTCACGCCCGGCACATTACGCAGTTGCGGCTTGACGACCCAGTCCTGCAGCTCGCGCAGATCGGTCGGCGTGTAGCGCGAGCCGTCCGGCTTGCGCGCGCCCTCCTCGGCCTCGACGGTCCACAGATAGATTTCGCCCAGCCCCGTCGAGATCGGCCCCATGGCCGGCGATACGCCGGCGGGCAGCCTTTCCTTTGCCTCCTGGATCCGCTGGTTGACCAGCTGGCGCGCGAAATGAATGTCCGTGCCTTCGTTGAAGATCACGGTGACCTGCGACAGCCCATAGCGCGACAGCGAGCGGGTCTGCTCGAGGCCGGGCAGGCCCGCCATCGCGGTCTCGATCGGATAGGTGATCCGCTGCTCGGTCTCCAGCGGCGAATAGCCCGGCGCCGAGGTATTGATCTGGACCTGGACATTGGTGATGTCGGGCACGGCGTCGATCGGCAGGCGCGTGTAGCTGTACGCGCCCAATGCCGCCATGCCAAGCACCGCGAGCAGCACCAACCAGCGCTGTACGATGGCGAAACGGATGACACGTTCGAACATGGCGATCTCCGGTGTCAGTGCTGGTGCCCGGCAGCGTCCTTGCCGAGGTCGGACTTCAAGACGAAGCTGTTGCGGGCGGCATAGCGGGTGCCGGGGCGAAGGCCATCGCGGATCTCGACCAGCCGGCCGTCGCTGCGACCCGGTACGACGCGCTGCGCGACAAAGCCCTTCGGACCGGCAACGAAGACCACGCTGTTGCCGTCGACGTCCTGCACCGCATCGGCCTGTACCGCGACCGGTACCGTAGCCTTGTCGGTCAGCACCTCGACGGTGACGAACAGCCCTGGCCGCCAGGCCAGGTTCGGGTTCTTCAGCGTGATGCGCGCCTTGGCCGTGCGGGTCTGTTCGCCCAGCAGCGAGCCGACATACGAGACCTTCCCTTCCGTCTTGCCCTCGGACGCGGCCGAACGGATCAGCGCCGTCTCGCCGACCCGCACATGCTCCAGGTCCCTGGCCGAGACCACGAATTCGGCCCATACCGTGGACAGGTCCGAGATCGTGAAGATATTGGCGTTGTCAGCCACCGCCTCACCCAGTGTCAGGTGTTTCTCGACGATGACGCCGTCGAATGGCGCGCGCAGCTCGAACTGATTGAGCCGGGCCGACGAGGCCTTCGCACCGACCGCGGTCAATTTCTGCTGCGCATTCTGCACGGCGATGCGGGCCTCCTCCAGCGCCGCCTTGGCCTGCAGATAGTCCTGCTCGGCGGAGATCTTCTCTTCCCACAGCTTGCGTTCGCGCTGATAGGTCGCGCGAGCCAGCTCCATGCGGCGTTGCGCGGCCAGCAGTTCGCTGCGCTGATCCGACAGCGCGGTGCTGGCGATCACCGCCAGCAGCTGCCCCTTCTGGACCGGCTCGCCCAGCATGGCCGGCACGCTTTCGGCGACGCCGGCCAGACGCGGCACCACATGCGCGGTGCGGTCCTCGTTGAAGCGGATTTCGCCGGGAAACTGCAGGCCCGACTGGATCGTCGCGGGGCCGGCGGTCTCGATCGCGATGCCGGCGCGCTGGATCTGTTCGTCGGTCAGCGCGATGGGGGCGTCGTGGTCGGCATGCCTGTCCGTGGCCGAGGTTGCGGCCGGGGTTGCCGCCGCTGCCGATGCCTGTTCGGCGCCATGCCCATGTGCGTCGCCGTGGTGGCCGTGCGGGTCCGCAGAACCGGCGCGGCCGGTCAGCAGCACGGCAGCCGTCGCCAGCGTGCCGGCCGCGAGAATGGCCGCGATGGCGGCCTTTTGCTTCGATGTGATTGCCATGATCGAGATCGGTCCAGATTAACGTCCGATGATGCGGTCGATGGTGGTGGCGGCCTGATAGGCGCGGGCCAGCACGCCGAGGTAGCGAATGCGCGCCTGGAACAGCGTGCGCTGGGCGTCGAGCACGTTCAGGAAGTCGAACTTGCCGGCCTCGAAGCCACGCGTCGCGGCGTCGTAGGCGCGCTCGGCCGCGGGCAACACGGTCGCCTTGAGCGCCTGTGCCGAGCTGCGCGACACCGCCAGCTGGTTGCTCGCCTGTTGCAGTTCGTTGGCCAGACGGATCCGGTTGGCCAGGAATTCGTCCGCGGCCTTGTCGGCGCGCCGGATCGATTCGTACAGATTGCCCTGGTTGCGATCGAACAGCGGCAGCGGTATCGCCACACCGAGCACCGGCATGGTTCGATTGGCCTCGTTGTCGCGCTTGGTGCCGACGCTGACGGTGATGTCCGGATAGCGGCGGCTGCGTTCGACATCGACCAGCGCCTGCCGGCGGCCGACTTCGAGACGGCTCGCCAGCAGCAACGGCGACTCCTCCAGCGCAGCCAGCAGTTGCTCCGGCGCGGGACGCGACGGCAGCGCATCGAGGTCGCCCCGCACTTCCGTGAATTGCGGCGAGGCATTGCCCCACAGCGCGGCCAGTGCCTGCCGGGACGAGTGCAATTCCGCCGTGGCGTCGGCCAGTTCGAGCTCGGCATTGGCCTGCTCCACCGCGGCGCGCGTCTCCTCCAGCGGCGAGACCTTGCCCGCGGCGACACGCCTTGCCGCCGCATCGGCGCCCTTGCGCGCGACGTCGACCGAGGCGGTGGCCAGCCTGACGCGCTCCTGGGCCACCGCCACGCCGAAGAAGGCGGCGATCACCGTGGCACGCAAGTCGGCCCGCGTGCTGCGCCACTGCGCCTGGGCGACGTCGCGGCCCCGCTCGGCCGCGGATATTCGCGCGGCGCGCTTGCCGCCCAGTTCGATCGGCAGGTTGAGCTGCGCCGTGGTGGCACGGGTCTCGCGCCGCGTGTCCTCCATGGCGACCGCCACTTCGGGATTGGGAAACGTCCGCGCCTGCCGGATCGCGCCTTCGGTGGCGTCGATCTCCCTGGCTGCGGCGGAAAGAGAGAAATTGCCGGCCGCGGCCAGCGCCAGCGCCGTCTCGAGCGTCAGCGGCTCAGCGGCCTCGCGTGGCCACGCAGAACGTTCCGGCGTCGGCAGCGGTGGCTGCTGGAACGGCTCAGCGTGTGGCTCAGGGTATGGCTGTGCCCCAGCCTGGCCGGGGCCGCAAAGAATGGCCGCCATGCACAGCGGCACGAGGTATCGTCGCATCGAATTGCACCTGGAAAAGACACCAAGGGAATTCGGCGAGACAGGAAATCAGGAAGGAATCGATCCGGTCGTCTCGCCGCTCAAGCGAGACGAAGCCACTGCGGGCGATCGGGGGCGCGGGGATGGAGCGAGGTGTAGCGGAAATCGTGCGTCACCACCACGGTCCGCGGCAGCCGCAACACCGGCACGCCGGTCGGTTCGGGACGCGCGAACGGCAGGGAGGCCAGATGGCAGGTGCCGCAGTCGGGATCGAACAGGCCTTTTGTGTCGGTATGGTCTTTGGCGTCGGACTTGATGGCGGCCTTGATGGCAGCCTCGAAGGCAGCCTTGTCGGGGGCCCTGGTGCCGGCGTTGTAAGCCTCGGCCTTGCCGTCGCCGCGATGCTGGTGCTGATGATGGCCCAGGTGCCATTGCGCCGCCGGCCGCTGTTCGTGCCCGCAATAGGCGGCGGCCGCGGCCCAGACGGACTGGAGCGGCAGCAGCATGACCAGCAGGATCAGGAAAAACCGGCGCATCGACGATCGGAACAGAACTGGCGGCCGGCGCTGCGATGCCTGTCTGCAACGCGGCATGCCGGAACGCCGCACAGTGTACCCCAAAGCCGCAGCGCGGCTAAAGCCGGGCGTCGGGATCGCCGTGCATTGCCCAGGCGCGCAGCTTGCCAAGAAAGATATCGACGACCCTGGCCGCGTTGCCATCGGAGAAGCCGGCGCTGTGCGGCGTCACGATGACGTTGGGCATGTCCCACAGCGGCGAATCCGTTGGCAGGGGCTCGTGGGCGAACACATCGAGATAGGCGCCGGCCAGCCTGCCCTCGCGCAGCGCGGCGATCAGGGCCGGCTCGTCGACGACTTCGCCGCGTGCGACGTTGACGAGGTGCGCGCCCTGCGGCAGCCGGGACAGCGCTTCGGCGCCGATCAGGCCCCGTGTCTCGTCAGTCAATGGACAGGCCAGCACCAGCCAGTCGGTGCGCGGCAGCACCTCGCCCAGCGTCCGGTATGTCACGGTCTGATAGTCCGGGCCGGCGGAGTCGGGACGTTGCCGCACCGCCACCACGCGCATGCCCAGCGCGTGCAGCACCGCGCCGATCTGCTGGCCGATCGGTCCCCAGCCGACGATGGCCGCCGTCTGTCCATGCAGATCGCGCGGCATGCCGGTCGCAATCAACGGCGCCCATTGCCGTTCGCGCTGCGCCGCCAGCATCCGCGGGAAATGTCGAGCCAGCGCCAGCAAGCCGGCCAGCGCGGTCTGCGCCACCACGCTGGCATTGGCCCCGGACGACGTGGTGACCTTGACCCCGCGCTCGCGCAACTGGACGTAGACCGGCCGGTCGGCGCCGGCGGAATGCACATGGGTCCAGCGCAGCGACGGTGCCTGCAGCAGTGCGTTGTAGAAGCGCTGCGTCGACGGCAATACCTCGTGCTTGGTCGACAGCCCGGTGACATCGCGCGAGACGAAGGCGATATCGGCGTCGGCGGCGCACGGATCGTCGATCGCGGGCGCCAGCACCGCGGTCCACGGACGGTCCTGCAGCACCGCGGCGATGGCGTCGCCATGGGCCTGCAGGGCCGGCTCGGACAACAGGATGCGCAAGGGCGCGGGACGCGAGGAAACGGTCATGGTGTCGAGATATCCAGCAAGGGCGTCAGTCTACCGAAGCGCCCGAGGCGCGCACGACGACCTTCCACTTTTCGTACTCGGCGCGGGTGAACTTGCCGAACTGCTGCGGCGAGCCCCCGACCGGATCCGCGCCCTCGCGGATCATCTGCGCCTGCAGCGACGGCAGCACCTCGTTGACGGCCTGATTGATCTTCATCACGACGTCCTGCGGCGTGCCCTTGGGCGCGAAGAAGCCGAACCACGAGCCGGCCTCGAAGCCAGGAAAGCCCTTCTCCGCGACCGTCGGCAGGTCGGGCAGCGAGCGCGAACGCCTGGCGCTGGTCACCGCCAGCGCGCGCAGCTTGCCGCTCTGGATATGCGAGATCACCGACGGGATCGTGGCGAACATGAACTGCACGCGCGCGGACAGCAGGTCGTTCAGCGCATCGGCACCCTTGTACGGGATATGCGTGGCCGGCGCGCCGATCCGCTCGGTCAGCATGAAGCCGGACAGATGCGACGAGGTGCCCACGCCCGTCGAGCTGTAGTTCAGCTTGCCGGGGTTGGCCTTCAGGTAGGCGACGAACTCGTCCAGGTTCTTGACCGGCAACGAGGGATGGACCACCAGCACGTTCGGCACATCGGCGATCTGCACGACCGGCACCAGATCGGTCAGCGGGTCATAGCTCAGCCGCTTGTACAACGTCTGGTTGATCGAGATCGGCCCGACCGAATTGACCAGCAGCGTATAGCCGTCCGCCGGCGCACGCACGACGAACTCCGTGCCGATATTGCCGCCGGCGCCGGGACGGTTGTCGACGACGAACGACTGCTTGAAACGCTGCGCCAGCTGCTGGCTGACATTGCGCGCCAGGATGTCGGTGGTGCCGCCCGGGGTGAAGGCCACCACCACGCGCACCGGCTTGGCGGGATAGCCGGCCGCATGGACCTGCGGGGCCAGGACCGCGGTGGCGGCGATCATCGCTGGCACGACGGCGCGGACCATCGGTTTGGTGAAACGGAACATCGTTGTCTCCTCGTTGCTTGTTGTGTGGGCCTAGAAGCCGTAAAGCCGCGCCGGATTGGCGACCAGCACGCGTTCGCGCGCCGCGGCGTCGGGCAGCCAGCGCGCCAGCAGGTTGAACAGCACGCCGTCGTCAGGCATCAGGTGCGGTTCGAAGTAATTGATGTGCGGCCAGTCGGAGCCCCAGACCACCTGGTCGGGATTGGCCTTCAGCAGCGCCGTGGCGAACGGGTCGACCTCGCGGTAAGGCGCACCGCCGGGATTGAGCCGATCGGCGCCGGAGATCTTGGTCCACGCCACGCCGTCGGCGAGCATCGCGCACAGGGTCTGGAAGCCGGGATCGCCGACCCCGCGCGCGGTCGACATGCGGCCCATGTGGTCGACCACCAGCGGCAGGCGAAGCGCCTTCAGCCGCTGGCCGAGTTCGACCAGGTCCGGCGCGTGAATCCAGATCTGCGCGTGCCAGCCGCGTTCGCGCAGGCGCGGCGCCATCGCCTCGAGCACGTCGATGCCGACGCCGTTGCGGTACACCGCATGGCCATCGACCCGATACAGATTGATCCGTACGCCCCGTACGCCGGCTTCGTGCCAGGTGTCGAGCTCCTGTTCGGTGGTATCGGCGGCCGGCACGGCGATGCCGCGCAGCCGCGCCGGATAGCGCCGCAGCGCGTCGAGGACCACGGCGTTGCCGGGACCGGTGCCGCTGGCGCTGGCGGTCACCAGCACGCCCCGCGTCAGGCCCAGCGCATCGAGATGCGCGATGAACGCCTCGGCCGGACAGGCCGCCGGCGTATAGCTGCGATCGTCAGCCAGCGGGAAGCGCTCGAACGGGCCGAAGACATGGGCGTGGCTGTCACAGGCGCCGGGCGGCGCCCGGAAGACCGGCGGCGTGATGCGTTCAAGGGCAGGAAGGCAGGGGCGTGTCATGACAGCAGCTCTGAATACGGATGGATGCGGGCGCTCATTCGGCGGCCTTCAGCCGGCCGGCGGACGCCAGCGTCTGGGCACGCACGTCCTCCCGCTGCAGCAACGTCGACAGTTCCTGCGGCGACGATGGATGGGCCACGCTTCCGACCGTCAGCAGCCGGCTCTTCACCGCCCCTTCGGCCAGCGCCTTGCGCAGCGCAGCGTTGATGGCGTCGACCACCCCGGCCGGCGTGCCCGCCGGCGCCAGCAGTCCGGTCGCGGTGGTCGCTTCGAAGTTGGCCAGGCCCGCCTCGCGCAGCGTCGGCACCTTGGGCAAGGCCCCATCGCGCTCGCGCGACATCACGGCCAGCGCGCGCAGCGCACCGGACTGGATATGCGGGGCCGAGCTGGTCAGCTGGTCCACCACCATGTCGATCTGCCCGCCCATCAGGTCGACCAGCGCCGGCGCCGATCCCTTGTACGGCACCTGATTGAGGCGGATGCCGGCCGCGTCTTCCAGTTGCAGCATCGCCATATGGTTGGTCGTGCCCGGACCGGCATGGCCGGCGGCAAGCTTGCCCGCATTGCTCTTCGCGTACGCCAGCAGCGACTGGATATCGCGGAAGCGCTTGTCGTCGCCCTTGACCACCACCACCAGCGCGGTGGTCGACACCAGGCCGACCGGATGGAAGCTGGCCAGCTTGAAGCTGGTTTTCGTCATGCGCGGCAGCACCACGATCGCGTTGGGCGTGGTGACCAGCAGCGTGCTGCCGTCGGGCTCGGCCCGCGACACCAGCGTGGCGCCGATCACGCCGCCGGCGCCGGGCCGGTTGTCGACGATCACGTTGCGGCCCAGGCCCTGCTCCAGCGCCGGCGCGATCGCGCGCGCGACGACGTCCAGATTGCCGCCGGGCGCAAACGGCACGACCAGGGTCACCGGCTTGTTGGGCAGCGACTGAGCACGCGCGGCGCGCATCACCATCGGGGCGGCGCCAAGCGCCAGCATCTGCGCCAGCAGGCGTCTGCGGTTCATCGTGGTCTCCATCCTGCGAAGTTGTTCTTGTGGGGTGCGCCGCGCTCAGTCGCGGTAGCTCGGATCGATCCGGTTGAGCTTGCGCAGCAGCGCCGGCCACTCCATCACGCCATAGGGGCGCCGCGTGCCGGGTTGATAGTTGTTCCAGGTGGCCTCGAGCACGTCCTGACCGACTTGCCGCAGCGGCGTGTTGCACGACATCGCACCGATCTGCGCGCGGCAGGCCAGTTCGAGCCGGTGCATCCAGTTGAAGGCCTCGCCGACGGTATTGCCGACGGTCAGCGCGCCGTGATTGCGCAGGATCAGCGCCTCGCTGTTGCCCAGGTCCTCGATCAGCGAGGCCTGCTCGGCGGTATCGAGCACCACGCCCTGGTAGTCGTGGTAGCCGATCTTCAGGAAGCGCATCGCGGTCTGCGTGATCGGCAGCAGCCCGCATTCCAGCGCCGATACCGCCATCGACGCCCAGCTGTGGGTGTGGATCACGCAGGCGACTTCGGGACGCGCCTCGTGCACGGCGCTGTGAATCACATACCCCGCCTTGTTGATGCCGTAGTTCAACGCGCCGAAATCGGGCCTGGACAGGATGTTGCCGTCGTGATCGACCTTGATCAGGCTCGATGCCGTGATCTCCTCGTACATCATGCCGTAGGCGTTGATCAGGAAGGCGTTCTCCTCGTCGGGCACGCGCACCGAGATATGGTTGGCCATCATGTCGGCCATGCCGTAGAGCTCCACCAGCCGGTAGCAGGCCGCCAGATCGACGCGGGCCTGCCATTCGGCTTCGCTGCAACGGTCGCGCATCG
Organism: Cupriavidus gilardii; assembly: GCF_013347325.1. Classification (NCBI taxonomy): domain Bacteria; kingdom Pseudomonadati; phylum Pseudomonadota; class Betaproteobacteria; order Burkholderiales; family Burkholderiaceae; genus Cupriavidus; species Cupriavidus gilardii. The sequence continues at coordinate 1,448,228 of NZ_CP054624.1, forward strand.
ACGGGATGTTCAACACGCCAGGTTTGGTCATGATCTCTCTCTCCTTGTGTTCGTTCGCCGGAATCAGTCCGACCCCAGGGCCAGATCGCTGGGCCGGCGTTTTTCGATATGCCATTTCAGCAGCGCGGCGCTGCGATAGATGCCGTGCGCGAACTTGCCATACGGCAGCGTCAGGAACAGCGCCATCACGATGCCCAGATGGACCGCCAGCAGCGCCGCCATCGCGCCGGTATCGCGCCAGGCCAGCAACGCCAGGCCGCTTGCGCTGGTCAGGAACAGCAGCGCGATGAAGCCGCGGTCCATCGGACGCTGGTCCGGATCGCCAGTGCGCGGATCGCGGCGCAGATTCAACCACAGCAGTCCGACCGGGCCGATCAGCAGGCCGATGCCGCCCAGCGTGCCGAGCACCACCGGCAGGCTGGTATACGCATACGGCGCATGCAGGCCCAGCGCATAGTGGTAGAAGGTCGCCACCGTCGTCGCCGCAAAGCACAGCATGAAGCCGTAGAAGGTGAAATGGTGGAAGCGCCGGCGCGCCAGCGTGAAGGCGTCGTCCTCGTTGTTGCAGCCCTCGCCATGGCCGCCGTCGAGATAGCGCAGGCGCAGCGCGTCGCCGGCGGCGCCGGTGGCAGCCGCGGCGCGTGATTCTCCCGGCCGCGTGCCCGGTGAGACCTGCCGCCAGAACCGCGTCACGCCCACGCCGAGCGCGAGGATTGCGAACAGGAAGACGAGGCCGAACATCGCCGCGAGCAGGTTGTGCGGGAAGATCGCGTAGAAATTGCCTGCCATCGGCGCGTGCCACAGGCCGCCGCCCATCGCCACCGCCATCAGCAGGAACAGCGCGAGGCCCGCGGCCAGCGCCAATGACGTGGCCAGCCCGGCGCGGCGATACAAGCCGCCCAGCGCGGCCGGAAACGCGTAGTCGCCATAGGTCTGCACACGGACCTTGGCCATCGCCTGCGGAATATTGACCGCGAACTCGTGCGGCGGCGCGTACTGGCACGCATGGAAGCAGGCGCCGCAGTTGTGGCACAGGTTCGACAGATAGTGGATGTCGGCCTTGCCGAATTCCAGCCGGCGGGTCATCGCCGGGAACACCGCGCAGAAGCCCTCGCAATAGCGGCAGGCATTGCAGATCTGCAGCGTTCGCGCGACTTCGTGTTCGTCGGCGGTCAGCGGCAGCGCGGCCTGCGCCAACGCCGCCGCCTCGCGCGTCAGCGCTTCAAGATGTTGCATGTTGCTGTTCCAGAGATTCGGTACGAACCGGCGCGGCGGCGCCCCGTTGCGCGGCGGCGGCCTGCGCGGCCTGCGTGCCGGCGATGCGGCCGAACGCGGTGCCGATCGACATGCCGACGCCGGCGGTATAGCCCTTGCCGAGCACGTTGCCGGCCATCATTTCGCCGGCCACGAACAGATTGGCGCTCGGCTTGCCGCCGAAGTGCACCGCGGCCTTGTCGTCGACCTTCAGGCCGAGATAGGTAAACGTGATGCCCGGCCGCAGCGCATAGCCGTAGAACGGCGGCGTGTCGATCGGGCGGGCCCAATGCGTTTTCGCTGGCGTCAGGCCCTCGGTATGGCAGTCGTCGAGCACCGTATGGTCGAAGGTGCCGACGCGGCAGGCCGCGTTGTAGTCGCCGACGGTGCGCATGAAGGTCGCCTCGTCGAGCCCAAGCTTGCGCGCCAGCTCCGGCAGCGTGCGGGCCGTGACGCCGGGAAAGACCGGCGGCATGAAGCGCCCGATCGCCTTCGCGTCGATGATCGAGTAGCCGATCTGCCCGGGCTGCTGCGCCACCAGGCGGCCCCAGATCGCATAGCGCTTGGGCCAGAAGTCCTCGCCTTCGTCGTAGAAGCGCTCGGCGTTGGCGTTGAGCACCACGCCCAGCGACACGCAGTCGATGCGCGTGCAGATGCCGCCGTCGTACAGCGGCGCCCGCGCGTCGATCGCCACGCAGTGCGATTGCGACGGGTCGCCGATGGCGTCCGCGCCGGCGTCGATCATGTACTTGAGCAGCACGCCCTGATTGAAGCGCGTGCCGCGGATCAGGAAATTGTCGGCGGGCCATTCGCCCCGCTCGTTCTGGCCCCAGGCCTCGCGCAGCCACTCGCGGTTCGATTCGAAGCCGCCGGCCGCGAGCACGCAGGCGCGCGCCTCGATGCGCTCGCTGCCAATGCGAGCGGCAACGAAGCGGTCGCCATCGAGCTCGATCGCGTCGACCGGCGCCTCGTAGCGGATCTGCACGCCGAGCCTCTCCGCGCTGCGGTAGTAGGCATTGACCAGCGCCTTGCCGCCGCCCATGAAGAAGGCATTGGTGCGCGCGACATGCAGCGCGCCCGACAGCGGCGGCTGGAAGCGGACGCCATGGCGGCGCATCCAGTCGCGGCAGTTCGACGACGCGCGGATCACCAGGCGGGCCAGGTGCTCGTCGGTGATGCCGCCGGTCACCTTCAGCAGGTCCTGCCAGTACTCCTCTTCGGGATAGGCGTCGACGAGCACGTCCTGCGGTGCGTCGTGCATGCAGCGCAGATTGCGCGTGTGCTGCGAATTGCCGCCACGCCATTCGCGCGGCGCGGCCTCGAGCAGCAGCACGGAGGCGCCGGCTTCGCGCGCCATCAGCGCGGCGCACAGGGCGGCGTTGCCGCCGCCAATGACCAGGACGTCGATCATGCGGCGTCCTCGAACGAGGGCATGGGGAAGAAAGGCACGGTTCGGTCTTGTCGATGTTTGACGCGACTGTACCGATACCTTGCGGCCCTGCTAAGGCGCCGGACGGAATGGGGGCTTCACGATTCGTGAAGGGTGCGGCCGCAAGGCACTGCCGGCCGTCTCGCATCCGGGCTCGGGGGTGCGGGAGCGCCATGTACCGTCCCGGATATCCGCTGTTGGTCAGCTTTCCTCGACATTGTATTTGGCGGGACCGGACACTAAGCTCGTCGTACGCATGCATGTCGGCGCAAGCCCCGAGCGGCTTGCAACCCTCCACGACTCACCATGAAAGAGGAGTCGACGACATGAACATCCTACGGCGATGGCCCAGGATGGCGCTCGCATGCGCCATGCTTGCGGCCCTGACGGCATGCGGCGGCGGCCACGACGATGACGACGGCCCCGAAGCGGCACCGACCATCCAGCTGCTTTCCTCCTCCCCCGACCACGTGACCGGCGGCAACGCGTTGATCGATATCACCGTGCCGCGCCAGATCAAGCTGGACCGCCGCCCGCTGCGGATCGAGCTCAACGGCAACGACATCACACGGGAATTCCGTCCGCTGCTGGACGACCTTCGCCACCTGCAGGCCGTCGTGACCGGTCTGCGCGATGGCGACAATACGCTGACGGCCAAGATCGGCCGCGAAACGGCCACGCTGAAGATGACCAACTACCCGATCACCGGGCCGGTGATTTCGGGGCCGTGGCAAACGCCGTTCATCTGCCAGACCGAAAGCTTCGTGCTGCCGGACGGCTCGCGCCTCGGTCCGCCGCTCGATGCCAATTGCAGCGTCGCCACGCGCGTGCATTACCTCTACCAGAAGAACACCGGCGGCGCGCTGGTGCCGATGCCGAGCACGACGTCGCTGCCCGCCGATGTCGCCAGCACGACCACGCTGGATGGCCAGACCGTGCCCTTCGTCGTGCGCGTGGAAACCGGCACGGTCAATCGCGGCATCTATCAGAACGCGGTGCTGCACGATCCCACCAGGGAGCCGGCCCCCACCCCGCTGAAACCGCCGAAGGCGTGGAACAAGCGGCTGATCGCGGTCGAGGGCTTCGGCTGTCCGGGCGGCTGGTACATCCAGGGCGCGGCGCAGGGCAATATTTCGGTGGCCGGCTTCGACTTCACGCTGCTCAATGTCAGGCGGCTCGGCGAGGGCTACGCCACGTTCGCCAATACGCTGCAGCACGCCTCGAACAACTGCAACGCGGTGCTGGCCAGCGAGGCGGCGATGATGTCCAAGGAGGCCGTGATCGAGACCTTCGGCGTGCCGGTCTTTACCGTCAGCGCCGGCTGCTCGGGTGGGTCCTACGGCAGCTCGCAGCCCGCCGACCGCATTCCCGGCCTGTTCGACGGCGTGCTGATCGCCTGTACCTTCCCCGACCCGCTGTCGATCGCGCTGTCGGGCTCGGATGGTCACCTGATCACGCATTACCTGATGGGCAATCCGAACGCGCTGACGGATGCGCAGATCGCCGCGGTCACCGGCTACAAGAGCCGCAAGGCCTTCGAGGATGCCGCCAATCAGGCCGGACGTACCGATCCGGTGCCGGCACGGCAGGACTTCCCCGGCTACAACTCGGGCGTCTTCAATCCCGCCGTGCCGCAGGAGCTGCGCTATCACCCGGTCAATAACCCGACCGGTGCGCGCCCGACCGTCTACGACGCCGCCAGGAATATCTACGGCATCGACAAGGCCACCGGCTTCGCGCTGCGTCCGTTCGACAATGTCGGCGTGCAATACGGGCTGGCGGCGCTGAACGGCGGCGCGATCACCGTCGATCAGTTCCTCGACCTGAACGAGAAGGTGGGCGGCTACGACCAGGATGCGAACTACGTTCCGGCCCGCTCGCTCGGCGATCTCGGCGCGATCCTGCGCGCACAGCAATCCGGCCTGCAACTGGGCGGCAACGGCGGCCTGGCCACGATTCCCGTGTTCGACGTGACCGGGACCTATAACGAGGACACGGCCTACCACTACCAGTGGTTCCATTTCGCGCAGCGCGAACGGATGCTGAAGGCCAACGGCGATACCGCCAACCACGTGATGTGGCGCGGCAACCCGGTGCCGGCCGATAACGCGTGGGACACCTTCATCCGCTGGGTCGCGGCCTACAAGGACGACAAGTCGCCGGCCTCGCAGAAGCAACGGGTGGTCGCTCACAAGCCCCAGAACGCAGTCGACGGCTGCTGGCGGTCCCAGACCGATTTCGTCGCCGAGCCGCAGACCTTGAGCAGCACGCCGGACACGACCTGCAATTCGCTGTTCCCATCGTGGACCGCGCCCCGCATCGCCGCCGGCGGCCCGGTCTCGGCCGACGTGATGAAATGCGCGTTGAAGCCGGTCAATCCCGCCGACTACAGCGTGCCGTTCACGCCCGACCAGCTGAACCGTCTGCGCGCGATCTTCCCGACCGGCGTCTGCGACTGGACCAAGCCTGGCGTCAACCAGACGGGCGTGGTGCCGAACGGATCGTTCGGCCCGTCGCCGGTAAATCTGGTGTTCGATATGACGAAGTCGTAGGGCTGGCGGACGGCTTGTGGCTCTTGTGGGTCCTTTCGATGGTGAAATGAGGCACGGGGTGCTATCGTCGGCACCTGGCATCCCGTGCCACAACTCGACACTGTTGGAAGGAGACAACCTTGAAGCCACGCATCACGTGCCTGGCGGCGATTGCCTTGATGGCGACCGCCGCCGCGGCACACGCCGCCTACCCTGAACGCCCGATCAAGCTGATCGTGCCCTTTCCGCCCGGTCAGGCGACCGACATCTTTGCGCGGGCGCTCGGCGAGCGGCTCGGCAAGCAGCTTGGGCAGTCGGTGGTGGTGGAAAACCGTGCGGGCGCCGGCAGCAATATCGGCATGGAATTGGCTGCTCGCGCCGCGCCCGACGGCTATACGCTGGTGATGGCCGGCAGCGCGATGGCAATCAACCAGACGCTGTACGCGTCGATCGGCTACGATCCGCGCCGCGATTTCCAGGCGATTTCTGGCGTGTTCTCGGTGCCGCTGGTGTTCCTGTCGACGCCCGCGTCGGGCATCACGTCGCTGCGCGATCTGGTCGGCAAGGCCAAGGCGGCGCCGGGCAAGCTCAGCTACGCGAGCGCCGGCATCGGCGGCACGCAGCATCTGTCCGCCGAGATGCTGAAGGCGCGCGCCGGCATCTTCATGGTCCATATCCCGTACAAGGGCAGCGGCCCCGCGCAGGCGGACTTCCTCGGCAACCAGATTCCGGTGATGGTCGACTCGATCACCGCGGCCTTGCCGCTGATCCAGTCGAAGAAGGCCGTGCCGCTGGCCGTGACCGCGGGCAAGCGCGTGCCGCAGCTGCCGAACGTGCCGACCGTGCAGGAGCAAGGCGTGCCCGACTTCGAGGCACTGGGTTGGGCGGTGCTGATGGCGCCGGCCGGCACGCCGCCGGCCATCGTGTCGCAGCTCAATGCGGAAACGGTGAAGGCGCTGCAATCGCCGGAGCTGCAGAAGTTCATCGTCGACCGCGGCTCGGAGCCGATGCCGATGTCGCCGGAGCAGACCGCGCGGTTTGTCGACAGCGAGATCCGCAAATGGTCGACGGTGGTCAAGCGTTCCGGCGCGAAGGTCGACTGAGCCTGCCTGTCGCCACTACGAACGCGGCGCCGGCGGCCGCTGAGGCCACCGAGTCCCCGCCTTCGCGGGGACGACGGTGAACCGTCGGCGCCGTACCCCCGTTACGCTCAGGCCGCGGTCAGAAAATCGACGACCGCCTGCGTGAAGCGCTCCACCTGCTGCAGATTCGACAGGTGGGCCGCCTCCAGTTCGACATAGGACGCGCCCGGAATCGTCTCGGCCATATAGCGGCCATCGGCCGGCGGCGTCGGAATATCGCCGGAGCCGGCGATCACCAGCGTCGGCACCGCGATCCGATGGATCTCGGCGCGCAGGTCGTTGTCGCGGATCGCGCGGCAATTGGCGGCATAGCCCGCCGCGTCCGTCGCGCTCAGCATGGCGCGCAATTGCTGCACCAGCTCCGGATGCGCGGCGGCGAAGTCCGGGGTCAGCCACCGGTCGACGACCGCGGCCGCGATCGATCCCACGCCATCGCGCTCGACCGCCGCGGCGCGGTTGGTCCAGTTCTCCGGCGGGCCGATGTAGGCCGCGGTATTGCACAGCACCAGCTTGCCGAGCCGCTTCGCGTGGTTCAGGCCCAGCCACATGCCCGTGATGCCCCCCATCGACAGCCCACAGAAATGCGCGCGCTCGATGCGCAGCGCATCGAGCAGCGCGATCACGTCGCCACCGAGCTGGGCGACCGTATAGGGGCCGGCAGGCACCGACGAGCGGCCGTGGCCGCGCGTGTCGTAGCGCAGCACGCGGAAATGCTGCGTGAAGGCCGCGATCTGCGGCTGCCACATATCGAAGTTGGTGCCCAGCGAATTGGACAGCACGAGCACCGGCAGGCTCGGGTCGCCATCGAGCTGGTAGTGGAGGCGGACGTCGGAAAGGTCGGCGAAGGGCATGGCGGAAGCGGTTCTCAGCGGTTGACGGCGGTACTCAGCGATCCTCGCCGGTACCGGGTAGTGCTCGGCAGTACTCGGGACGAGCATCGATCGATGCCCCGCGCGGCGCGGCATGCGCCGCGCGGAGCGGCACAGGCATCAGTTCTGCGCGATCGCGGAACCGTGCTGCGCCAGCGGCGTGACCTTCATCTCCATGAACGGATACAGCGGCAGCGAGGTCAGCAGCGTGTGCAGCTCGTCGTTGTCCTTGACGTCGAAGATGCTGACGTTGGCGTACTGGCCCACCACGCGCCACAGGTGGCGCCACTTGCCTTCGCGCTGCAGCTGTTGCGACAGCGCCTTCTCGTCGGCCTTGAGCTTTTCGACGGCTTGCGGGTCGGCAGATTGGGGAATGCGGACGGTCATTTCAACCATGAACAGCATGGCGATCTCCTTGTTGTGGCAGTACGGTGAATGGGGTAAGCGAGGTCATACCGTGGCGATCGGCGTCACGGGCGAGCCCATCGCGCCGGGCAGGCGCAACGGCGGCGCAGTCAGGAAAAAGCGCGAGCGCCGCTCGGCGCGCAGGCAGGCGGCAAGCTCGCGCAGATACCACAGCTCGCCCAGCGGCAGGCCGAGCTTGAACAGGCAGTGATGATGCAGCGGCAGCATCGGCACCGCCCGCTGCCCCGGCTCCGGCGGCCGTGCCGGGAAGCGTTCGACCGCGTAGTTGTCGGCGGCCAGCGCGGCGATGCCAGTCTCGGTGATCCATTGCAGCAGCCGCTCGTCGCGGCCGTCGAGCGCGCAGCAGCTGTGATGCAGCGCATGCGCATCGGGCCTGCCGCCCATCTCCAGCACCATCTCGGCGAAGCCGGTGCGCAGCACCAGGATGTCGCCGGTCTCGACGGCGACCCGATCGGCGTCCATCACGCGCATCAGGTCGTCGTAGCCGACGGTGCGGAACTCGCGGCCGAAGTGCTCGGCCAGATCGACCAGCACGCCGCGGCCCTGCACACCATGTACGGCCAGTGTCTCGATGCCGAGCGCGTCGGCGTGGCTGTGGTCATGTCCGCACGGATGCGCGGCGAAATGGTCGGCCTCGGCATAGTCCACCGGTCCGACGATCTCGGCGTTGGGCCGGAAGCCGTTGTAGTAGACGCGTTCGGCCACGCCGTCGCCGTCGGCATCGAACAGCGCGCCGACATGGGCCAGCGAATCCCATTGCGTCGAATACTGCAGGGACAGCAGCACCTGGTCGTCGCTGAGCACGTCGAGCGCATTGGCGTCGACCTTGGCCAGCGGGAAATTGACGTAGGGAATGTCGTCGCGATAGGTGGGCCGCAGCACCGGCGGATGCCGGCGCACGTTCAGCGCATTGCCGCCCGGCAGATCGAGGGGCAGCGACAGGCAGAACGTGCGGCCGCTGCGAATCTCCTGCGCGGCGGCGCGGACCTTGTCCGCGGTGATCAGATTCAGACGGCCGAGCTGGTCGTCCGAGCCGAAATCGCCCCAGTTGGAGCCTTCCGGTCGTTGTTTCCATCGCATCGGGGATAGCCTCCGGCACGGACGCGCCGCGGTGCCAGCGCCGATGCGCCGGCCCGCGCGGTCCGATCGATCAGGATGTCAGAGACAGCAGACGCCGTCGAGATAGGCCTTGCGCCAGCGCGTGATCCGCACCTCGGCAAACAGGCCCGCCTGATGGAAGGGATCGGCTTCGATCAGCGCCTGCGCGGCCTCGCGGGTATCCACATCGACGATATAGACACCGCCGCCCGCATCGCTGCCATCGTCGTTCAGCTTGGCACCGCAGGCGAGCAGCAGCGACCTGTTGGCTTCGAGAAAATCCAGATGCGCCGGCCGCTGGGCCTTGCGCACGTGCTGGTGGTCGGGCTTGTCGAACGTCTCGATGATGTACGGCATGGTGTCTCCTGTGTTGTCGTGGCGAAAGCGCGGTGGCCGATGGCCGAGCCCGGGATCGTCAGATCTGCGCGCCCCACGCCAGCATGGCGGCGATGTAGATCAGGCCGACCCAGAACATCATGATCACGGTGTAGCCCATCACGTCCTTCAGCTTCAGCTTCGACAGCGCGAGCGCCGGCAGAATCCAGAACGGCTGCACCAGGTCGTTCCAGGCGTTGCCCAGCATCACCGACATCGAGGTCTGCGCCACCGAACTGCCGATGGCCTTGGCCGCATCGATCATGAACGGACCCTGGATGACCCAGTGCCCGCCGCCCGACGGCGCGAAGAAGTTGATGAAGAACGAGCTGACCAGGCCCCAGAACGGCAGCGTCTGCGGCGTCGCGATATCGACGAACACGCGCGAGATCGTGTCGACCAGGCCCGATCCGGCCATCACCGCCATGATGCCGGCATAGAACGGATACTGCAGGATGATGCCCGAAATCGTCTTGATGCCCTCGTTCAGCTTGGCCACGTAGTTGGCCGGCGTGCCGAGCAGCAGCACGCCGATGAACAGGATCAGGAAGTTGATCAGATTCAGGTCCAGCGTGCCGCCCTGCGTGAAATACAGCCCCGCATACGCCAGCCCGCAGACACCGATCACCAGGCTCAGCAGCCGGCTGTTGTTCATCCGCGTGGCCAGCGTGTTCTCCAGCCCCATGCTGTGGCCGCCGGCTGCGCCGCCCTGCTCCCCGCGCGTTTCGGCTTCGACGTTGATTTCGGTAATGTCCTTGGGGTCGCGCGGGTGCAGCATCGCGTTGAGCAGCGGCAGCGTGATGATCACCGCCAGGCTGGTCAGCAGCATCGGCGTCGAGAAGATCGTGTCCTTCAGCGCGATCACGCCCATCAGCTTTTCCATCGGATGGCCCGGCGTGGAGATCAGCACCGGAATGCTGGCCGACAGGCCGAGGCCGTACAGCGTGAAGCCGCTGTACGCCGCCGCGATGATCAGCGGATAGTGGACGCCCTTGACCTTCAACGCGAGCTTGCGCGCGACGATGCCGCCGATCACCAGCCCGAAGCCCCAGTTCAGGTAGCTGCCGATGCCGCCGACCAGCGTGGCGACGATCACCGCGCCGCGCGGCGTGGCCACGCGTTCGACGATGCGATCGAGAAAACGGTCGACCAGCGGCGCCGTGGCCAGCACGTAGCCCATCGCCAGGATCACCGCCATCTGCGTGGTGAACGCCAGCAGGTTCCAGAAGCCCTTGCCCCATTCGAGGATCACCGCCGGCGCGGCCTGTCCTTGCACCAGCATGGCCATCGCCATGCTGAGCAGCGTCAGTCCGATGGCGAAAACGAAGGGGTCCGGCAAATACCGGCGCATCAGTTCGGTAAAGAACCCGGCGACCTTGCTCAAGATCTGTCTCCCAAAAACATGCCCAATGGCATCTCGAATTGCCGCATTTCGAACTAACGTTCTACATACGAACACATTGGCTATAGGGAGGCGATCGTAGAGGCGTGTTTGCGCAAGGTCAAGTCAATGAATGGGCTTATTGAATCGGATTCCGCAATAACGGGGCCGTCACAGAATCCGCTGCGTCATTGCTGCGATGCAGAATAAAAACGCGGTGACCGGCGCCCCGGCCATGCCTATTTGAAAGCCCACGCTTGCCGCGCTGCAGCAGGCCCGACCACGAAACGGAATTCGTTGCGGCCTATCGCAACCCCAGCATTCGTTCGATATCGAGCATCAACGCCCGCAACTGCGGCCCGGCCTGCTTCTCGATCGCCGCGAAGCTGCCCTGCCCGACCGGCACGCCGCAGTTCAGCACGAACAGCTGCGAGCCGACCGGCTGGCACATCGGCACCGCGAAGCCGTAGACCTCGGGCCGCCATTCGGCGCGGTTGGTGCAGTAGCCTTGCCCCTCGAGGTCGCGGCGCGCCTGCGCCAGCCGTGGCTGCAGGCTCGCGAAGGCTTCCGGGTCCTGCAGCCGCAGCTGGTTCAGCACCGCATCGCGTTCGTGCGCCGGGGCGCGGCACAGCCACGCGCGGCCGATGGCGGTCGTCAGCATCGGCAGCGCCGCGCCGATCTCGGGCGTCACGACCAGGCTGTCGGTCGAGCGGGCGGTCTCGACATAGATCATCTGCGTGCGATCGCGGATACCGAGCGACACGGCGCCGCACAGCCGGTCGGCCAGCGCCTTGATCATTGGCCGCGCCAGCTGACGCAGATGCATGCTGGCCAGCAGCGGATAACCCATCGACAGCACTGCCGCACCGAGCCGGTATTTGCGCAGCACGGTGTCGTGGCGCAGATAGCCCAGCGCCGTCAGCGTATGCGTCAAGCGGGCCACGGTCGTCTTCGACAGCCCGGTACGCTCGGCGAAATCGCGATTGCCGAGCATCGCATCGCCGCTGTCGAAGGCCAGCAGGATGTCGATGCCGTTGGCCAGCGTCGTGGCGAACTGCCGGTCCTTGTCGGCCGGCTCGCTCGAACGCGGCCGAGACTGGGCGGTGCTGGCCCGGGAACCAGGGCGCGAACCGGGACGTGAACCGGGCAGCAAGCCGGCGCGTGTATCGGCGCGTGTATCGGCGCGTGTATCGGCGCGTGTATCGGCGCGTGTATCGGAGCGCGTATCGGAGCGCGTATCGGAGCGCGTATCGGAGCGCGTATCGGAGCGCGTCATCTGCTCTTCCTCAATGCGGCCTCGACCTTGCCCACCATCTTCAGCAAGCGCGGCCCCATCTGCCGCTCGAGCTTGCGCGGCGTCATCCGCCCGCCCAGCACGCCGCAGTTGAACACCATGACCTCGCCATCGATACGCGTCGGCAGCGGCGCCGCCACCGCGTGAATATCGCTCTGCCATTCGCCGCGCGAGGTGCAGAAACCGAACTCGGCGATCTCCTGCCGTGCGTGTTCGAGCGAAGGCGCCTGACGCCGGAACTGCGCCGGGTCGGCCTTGCGCAATGCCGTCAGTACCGGTCCGCTCTCGTGCGGCGATACATGGCACAGCCAGGCCCGGCCGATCGCCGTGAGCAGCATCGGCAGCGTCGCACCGATATCCGGCCGAAACGCCAGCGCATCGTGGCCGCGGCTCGTCTCGACATAGACCATCTGCGTGCGGTCGCGCAGGCCCAGCGACACGGATCCATCGATCTCGTCGGCCAGCTGCTTCATCAGCGGCCGCGCCAATTGGCGGACGCGAAGCGTGGCCAGCAGCGGGTAGCCCAGTGCCAGCGTGGTCGATCCGAGCCGGTAGCGGCGCAGTTGCGCGTCATAGCGCAGCAGGCCGCGTGCGGCCAGCGTGTAGGTCAGCCGGCTGACCGTCGCCGGCGACAGGCCGGTGCGCTCGGCCAGTTCCTTGTTGCTGAGCACGCTGTCGCCAATGCCGAAGCACTGCAGCAGCGACAGCCCGTGCGCGAGCGTAGTGGCAAACGCTGGATCGGGATGATGGGGGCGAGAGGCCATTGGAGGCGGCGGTTCGAGATGCATGAAAGCCAGAGGCGGCACGCCGCGCGCATCGCCTCGCTGGCCTCGATCATAACGCGCCCGGCCGCCGTCACGGCGCCTGCTTGTTCAAGATAGCGAAACAACGATCCACTATTTCGCCCGCCATTGCTACGCTGCCTCTCCATCCGATGCCGATCCACGGGCATGTCCCGCGGTCCACCGCCAACCGAAACAGGAAGCCGTAGCGATGATCCGAGACCCCGACACCTATCCCGCATTCCTGGCGCAACTGCGCCGCTTCGTGCAGCAGCGCCTGGTGCCGCGCGAGGCCGAGGTGGCATCGCGCGACGAAGTGCCGGCCGACCTGGTCGAAGAGATGGCCGACATCGGGCTGTTCGGCTTTTCGATTCCGGAGGCCTATGGCGGCGCCGGCATGACGACCGAGGAGCTGGTGCTGGCCGCGATCGAACTGTCGCAATGCTCGGTGGCCTTCCGCGCGCGTGTCGGTACCAATACCGGCATCGGCTCGGAAGCGCTGGTCGCCGACGGCACGCCCGAGCAGAAGCAGCGCTATCTGCCGCGCCTGGCCAGCGGCGAGATCACCGGCTCGTTCGCGCTGACCGAGCCCGAGGCCGGGTCGGACGCGACAGCGCTGACCACGTCGGCGCGCCGCGAGGGCGACCACTATGTGATCAACGGCACCAAATGCTTCATCACGAATGCGCCGATCGCGGGCCTGTTCACGGTGATGGCGCGCACCGATCCCGATACCACCGGCGCCTCCGGCATCTCGGCCTTCCTGGTCGAGCGCGACACGCCTGGCCTGAGCACCGGGCCGGCCTACCGCAAGATGGGCCAGGAAGGCTCGCCGGTGTCCGAGGTGCATTTCGAGAATTGCCGCGTGCCAGCCGCCAATCTGATCGGCGGTGTCGAAGGACAGGGCTTCCGTACGGCGATGAAGGTGCTCAACAAGCAGCGCATTCATCTGTCGGCGCTGTGCATCGGCCCGGCCATCCGCATGCTCGACGATGCGATCCGCTTCGTCAGCACGCGCAAGCAGTTCGGCGAACCCTTGTCGAGCTTCCAGCTGGTGCAGGCGATGATCGCCGACTGCCAGACCGAGATCCACGCGGCCCGCGCGCTGGTGCTCGAGACTGCGCGCCAGCGCGACCGCGGCGAGGACGTGACGATGCAGGCGTCGATCTGCAAGTACTTCGCCTCGGAGATGTGCGGGCGCGTTGCCGACCGCTGCGTGCAGATGTTCGGCGGCTACGGCTATATCGCCGACTACGGCATCGAACGCTTCTATCGCGACGTGCGGCTGTTCCGCCTGTACGAGGGCACCAGCCAGATCCACCAGCTCAATATCGCCAAGCGCACGCTGGCGCAGGCCGGCGCCTGACCTTCGCGCCGCAGCCGATAAAACACAACAGGAGACACCATGTTCAAGACCCTTGTCGCCACGATGGCGCTGGCGGTCGGCGCCGCCACGCTCGTCGGCGCCGCCCGCGCCGAAGCGCCCTACCCCAGCAAGCCGATCCGGCTGGTGGTGCCGTTCGCACCGGGCGGTTCGTCCGATATCCTGGCGCGCCTGCTCGCCGATCGCCTGAAGAGCGAACTGGGCCAGGTGGTGGTGGTCGAGAACAAGCCCGGTGCCGGCGGCAATATCGCCGGCGAGAGCGTCGCCCGCGCGGCGCCGGATGGCCACACGCTGCTGCTGGCCGCCGCCGGACCGACGGTGATCAATCCGAGCCTGTACAGCAAGATGCCGTTCGATCCGGCGCGCGATCTCGCTCCGATCACGGTGCTGGCGCGCGAGCACAACCTGATGGCGGTGAAGGCGCAGTTGCCCGTGCGCAACCTGTCCGAGTTCCTGGCCTATGCGCGCAGCGATCCGGGCAAGCTGTCGTTCGGCTCGCCGGGCAACGGCACCGTCGCGCATCTTGGCGGCGAACTGCTGAACCGCACCGCCGGACTGAAGATGCAGCACGTGCCGTACAAGGGCAGCGGCCCGGCGGTCGCCGACCTGATGGCCGGCCATATCGACCTGATGATCGACAACATGCCGGCGCTGCTGGCCCAGGTGCAAGGCGGCAAGCTGCGGCCGATCGCGGTCGCCAGCGACAAGCGCGCCGCCGCGCTGCCCGATGTGCCGACGTTCGACGAGGCCGGCGTCAAGGGCTATCTGGTCACCGCATGGAAGGGTCTGATGGCGCCGGCCGGCACGCCCAAGCCCGTCATCGCGAAGCTGCACGAGGCCTGCGCCCGCATCCTCGCCACGCCGGAAATGCGCAAGCGCGTGATCGAACTCGGCGCGGAACCGGTCGGCAACAGCCCCGAGGCGTTCGCGGCGCAGATCCGCAGCGAGACGGCCTGGTGGGCCGCGCAAGTCAAGGCGACCGGCACACGGCTCGATTGATGCCGATTGACGGCAACATCGCTGACAAGCACCGAATATGCATGACGCCGGCCGCCCTGTGATGCCAGGCAACTGGCCGCGTTGCGCGGCCAGACCGTCATCCGGCGGGGACCGCCAACCGCGCGGAGCGTTGCGCCTGCGGCCCCATCGGCCATTGCGGAATTACATGCCGCTGTAAGAACGACGCGCCCGCATCGGTGGCATCGACCGCACGCGGTGCGCGCCGCCTGACTCACAGCGTGCCGCCGCCGGACAGCCAGTACGGCTCGCGCTCGTAGTACTGGTGCAGCTGCGTACCCCACTGCGGGTCCGCCATGCGCGGCCATTGGTCCTTGTTGAAGCCGGGCGCCGATTTGATCCGATCGGCCGTGATGCCGAGGCGGAAGCATTTCTGGTCGGTATCCATGACCAGCGCATTCCACGGGATTGCGTGCAGCGTGTCGCCGATGCCCAGAAAGCCGCCGGTTTTCAGCACGGCATAGGCAATGCGGCCGCGCGGCACATCGAGCATGATTTCGCTGATCTCGCCGACATGCTCGCCGTCGGACGAATAGACATTGGTGTCCTCGAGGCTGGATGCCGCCATCACTTCCGGGCCGGGGCCTTCGCCGACGCCCGATCCTACGATGCTGGCACCGCCCTGATTCGTGCCGGGTTGCGAGGGATTCATCGCCGTCTCCTTGATGGTGGTAAGCGGAAACCGGTGTTTCGCAACGACCATGCCATCCCGCCTTGATCCGCCTGTCACGACGGGGCGCCGGCTTTCATCATTCTTTCGCAATCGCCGGCTAAGGTCCTGCCTTTCCCTTCCCCACACCCGAAAGGCAAGAGGCAGGACATGACCCGATCCCCCTACCCCCGTCGACGTTTCCTGATCCACACCGGCGCGCTCGGCCTCGGCACCAGCCTTGGCCTGACCGCCTGCGGCTCCGACGACTCGCCCGAGGCGCCGGCGGTCATCGTGCCCGACAGCGAGCGGCCCAGGCTGCCGTACGGCATCCAGATCGGCGATGTGGGCGGCGGACGTGCGGTGGTCTGGGCGCGCGCCGACCGGCCCGCGCAACTGCGCGTGGAGTACGACACCACCGACAGCTTCCGCAATCCGCGCAAGGTGCTGGGCCCGACGGTCAGCGCCGCCTCCGATTTCACTGGCCGCGTGGAGCTGACCGGCCTGCCGGCCGGCGAATCGATCTTCCTGCGCGTCGCCTATGACAGCATCGACAATCCGCGCGCGACCGGCGTGGCCGTGCCGGGCCAGTTCCGCACGGTTCCGCGTACCGACGCCAACCGCCCGGTGCGCTTCGTCTGGGGCGGCGACGTCGCCGGCCAGGGCTGGGGCATCAACACCGAATTCGGCGGCATGAGGATCTTCGAAGCGATGCGCCGCCGCGAGCCGGACTTCTTCCTGCACAGCGGCGACACCATCTACGCCGACGGCCCGATCCTGGCGGAAACCACCGCGGAAAACGGCCGGATCTGGAAGAACGTGGTGACGCCCGAGGTCGCCAAGGTCGCCGAGACGCTGGACGAATACCGCGGCCGCTATCGCTACAACCTGATGGACGAGAACGTGCGGCGCTTCTCGGCCGAGGTGCCGCAGATCTGGCAATGGGACGACCACGAGGTCACCAACAACTGGTCGCCGACCAAGGATCTGAGCGCGGACGCGCGCTACACCGAGAAGAACATCGCCACGCTGGTCGCCCGCGCCACGCAGGCATTCCGCGAATATGCGCCGATGCGGATCGGCAGCACCGCGGCGGAGCAGACGCTCTATCGCAAGGTCTCGTACGGCCCGCTGCTCGACGTGTTCGTGCTGGACATGCGCACGTATCGCGGCGGCAATACGGCCAACCTGCAGACCGTCGAGAACGGCGACACGGTGTTCCTCGGCAACGAGCAGCTCGAATGGCTGGTCAATGGTGTGAAGCAGTCGCAGGCCACCTGGAAGATCATCGCCGCCGACATGCCGATCGGCCTGTGGGTGCCGGACGGCAAGGACGCGGCCGGCAACGCCCGCTGGGAGGCGATCGCCAATGGCAACGACGGCGCCGCGCTGGGCCGCGAGCTGGAAACGGCGCGACTGCTGCGCGCGATCAAGGGCGTGCCCAATGTGGTCTGGCTGACGGCCGACGTGCATTATTGCGCCGCGCACTACTACGACCCGTCGAAGGCCCAGTTCACCGACTTCTCCCCGTTCTGGGAATTCGTCGCCGGGCCGCTGAACGCCGGCACCTTCGGGCCAAATCAGCTCGACGCCACCTTCGGCCCTCAACTGGTGTTCCAGAAGGCGCCGCCTGCCGGCCAGGCCAACCTGTCCCCCTACTCGGGCTTTCAGTTCTTCGGCGAGGTCAATATCGATCCGTCGACGAAGGCGCTGACGGTGGATCTGCGCGATCTGGACGGGGTCAGCGTGTTCAGCAAGACGCTGCCGGTAGGTTGAGGCTGCGGGCGCTGGCGGACCGCCGACACTGATTGTTGCCGGCGGTGCTCCCCGCCTCCCTCATGGGGAGAGAGAGGTGTTTTTTCAAGCGTTGGCCGCATGACGACCGTTGATTGCCCTCTCCCTCCCCCTTCCGCTTGCGCGAGAGGGAGAGAAAACCGACGCTTGCGATACGCGTATACGGCGGTTCGCCGCTAACGCAGCATGAACGACATCGCCGACAGGCAATTGAGCATGCGCACGGCGTCGGTCACGCTGGCCGCATCGAAGCTCAGCGTGACGCCGTCGAGCCGCTGCAGCGTGGGCCATTGGCAGAACAGGTCGGCATGCGCGGGCGTCAGCGTCCGCAATCGGCAGTTCACCGGGCCCGCGATGGTGAACGGCCGAACCGCCGCCGGCTCGGTCCGCAGCGCGCGCACCGCGGCTTGCGCCGCCGCGCCGATCGCCTCGCAGGCGGCGGCCGGCGTCATCGAATCACCACTGCCCTGCCCCTGCGCACGTTTGGTGGCGACAAAGCGAACCCACGGCATCAGCGCCGACGTCTCCTCGACGAACACATCGTCGCCGCTCGCCATCAGCACCGGCACACCGGCCTCGCCAGCGAGCGCGGCATATAGTCCCGCTTCGCCGAGTTCGATGCCGTTGAGGCTGACGCCGGCGAACGCACCGCTGTTGATCGTATGCGCCAGGATGCCGCGCCCTTGCGCGCGACCGTGATAGCCGATCATCAGCACGCCGTCGCAGCCCTGCTCGATGCCGCTCATCATGCCGGCGTAACGCGGCTTGCCGAGTACCAAGCGCACGCGCGGGTCCAGCAGGTCCGGCAGCAGGTTGCGGAAGCCGCCGTGCGAGTCGTTGACCCAGAAGGCCTCGGCCCCGGCAGCGAAGGCGCCGCGCGCCGCGGCGTCGGCCTCGCGCGTCATCCAGGCGCGCGCGCGCTCGTACTCGCCATTGCCCGGACGCGTCTGCTCGGGATGGAAGACGCCGGCGACGCCCTCGATATCGGTGGAAATCAGGATCTTCATGGGATTGGCGCGTGCCCAACGCATGGTCGGCGCACGCGGTTCAGTCGGCAGTATTCAGTTCCGGCATCAGCGCCAGCAGGCCGCGGCGGCAATGGCCATCGCGGCCGCTGACGGTCTCGGCATGCCACAGCGCATGCACGATGGCCTGCTCGACGCTGTCGGCCGCGGCATGGAACAGCGGATCCAGCGCGGTCTCGTGGACCATCGCGACGGCGGGCATCGGCGCGGCGGCGTCGTGCGGCACGGTGTAGGCGGTGCTGAAGGCCAGCGCGATATCGCCGGAGCCATGGCCGTAGACCGAGCCGGTGCGTGCCAGCCCCGCTCCGGCGCGCCGTGCCAGACGCCCCAGCTGGCGGGAATCGAGCGGCGCATCGGTGGCGACGATCATGATGATCGAGCCCTTCTCCGGCCCGGCGTCGGCCGCCGCGAGTGCGGCAAGCCGTTGCACCAATGCCGGACCGATTCGGTTGCCGGCCACCGTCAGCATGGAAGGCGTGCCGTAGTTGGCCAGCACCAGCGCGCCCACGCGATAAGCGCCCGCAATACGCGACGCCGTGCCGATGCCGCCCTTGACGCCGAACGCCGACATGCCGCGGCCGGCCCCGACCGCGCCCTGCGCCACCTCGACGCCGGCCGCGGCGCAGGCCTGCAGATAGTGCGTTTCGCCGACGGCCATTGCCTGGATGTCGTTCAGATAGCCGTCATTGCATTCGAACACGAGCGGATTGACGGTGGGCCAGGCGCGGCCGATCTCGGCGTGCGCGGCGATCGCCTGCCGGATCTGCGCCTGCGCCACCGCGCCGACAGCAAAGGTATTGGTCAGCGCGATCGGCGTCTCCAGCACGCCCAGTTCGTCGACCTGCACCAGGCCGATGCTCTTGCCGAAGCCGTTGAGTACCGCGGCCGCGGCCGGCACCTTGTCCAGATACGGATCGCCGGCGTTCGGCAACAGCACGGTGACGCCGGTCTGCACCGCGCCGTCGGCCAGCGTGCAATGGCCGACGCGCACGCCCGGCACATCGGTGATCGCATTGCGCGCGCCGGCCGGCAGTTCGCCGATATGCGGCGGCGCGCCTGGCGCCGCGGACGATTCGTGCGGCATCGCGACAGTCCTCCGTCAGCGGCGATCGATCTTCGGGTCCAGCGCGTCGCGCAGCCCGTCGCCGAGCAGGTTGAACGCGAGCACCGTCAGGAAGATCGCCAGGCTGGGGAAGATCGCCACATGCGGAGCGGTGACCATGTCGGCGCGGGCTTCGTTCAGCATTGCGCCCCACTCGGGCGTCGGCGGCTGCGCGCCCAGGCCGAGGAAGGAGAGACTGGCCGCGGTGATGATCGAGGTACCGATCCGCATCGAGAAATAGACGACGATCGACGAGATCGTGCCCGGCAGGATATGCCGCATCAGGATGGTCCAGTCGGACGCGCCGATGCTGCGCGCGGCCTCGATATAGGTCAGGCGCTTGAGCATCAGCGTGTTGCCGCGCACCAGCCGCGCGAACGCCGGGATGCTGAAGATCGCCACCGCGACGATCACGTTGACCATGCCGTTGCCCAGGATCGCGACGATGCCGATCGCCAGCAGGATGCCCGGGAATGCGAACAGCACGTCGGAGATCCGCATCACGATCCGGTCCCACCAGCCCTCGTAGTAGCCCGCCAGCAAGCCCAGCAGCGTGCCGACGATGGCGCCGACGATCACGGAGAAGAAGCCCGCCGCCAGCGAGATCCGCGTGCCGGCCAGGATGCGGCTGAAGATGTCCCGGCCCAGCGAATCGACGCCGAACCAGTGCGCCGCCGACGGCCCGGCGTTCAGCGCGTCATAGTCGAAGTAGTTCTCGGGATCGTAGGGCACCAGCTGCGGCGACAGCACGGCGACGATCACCAGCAGGATCACGAACACGCCGGCGGCCAGCGCCAGATGCTGGCGGCGGAACTTGCGCCAGAACTCGCTCCACGGCGTGCGGACGGGCTCGGCCTGCGCCGCCGCGCCCTTCACGCCCGCCGAGGCGGCCTCGTTGGCCACGGTCGATAGCTCGGTCATGGACGGCCTCACTTGTAGCGGATGGTGGGATTGATCACCGTGTACAGCAGATCCACCACCAGATTGATCAGGATGAATTCCAGCGAGAACAGCAGCACCTCGGCCTGGATCACCGGGTAGTCCCGCATCTCGACGGCGTCGACCAGCAGCCGGCCGAGACCGGGCCAGTTGAACACCTTCTCGACGACGATCGAGCCGCCCAGCAGAAAGCCGAATTGCAGCCCCATCATCGTGACGACCGGGATCATCGCGTTGCGCAGGCAGTGCTTGGCGACCACCAGCGACTCGCGCACGCCCTTGGCGCGTGCCGTGCGCACGTAGTCTTCCTGCAGCACCTCGACGAACGAGGCCCGCGTGAAGCGCGCCATCACCGCGGCCACCGCCGCGCCAAGCGTCAGCGACGGCAGGATGTAGTGCTTCCAGCTTTCGGCCCCGATCGACGGCAGCCAGCCGAGCTGGACCGAGAAGATCTCCATCAGCAGCATGCCGAGCGCGAAGGCCGGGAACGAGATGCCCGACACCGCCAGCGTCATGCCGATGCGGTCGGGCCAGCGATTGCGCCAGACGGCGGAGCCGATGCCGATCAGCATGCCGAACACCACGGCCCACAGCATCGAGGCGACGGTCAGCCACAGCGTCGGGAAGAAGCGGTCGCCGATCTCCTCGCTGACCGGACGCTTGGTGCGCAACGAGGTCCCGAATTCCCCTTGCAGCGCATTGCCGAAGAAGGTGACGAACTGCTCGTGCAGCGGCTTGTCCAGACCCAGATCCTTGCGCACCAGTTCGACGGTCGCGGCATCGGCCTCGGGCCCGGCGGCAAGCCGCGCCGGATCGCCGGGCAGCAGATGCACGAACAGGAAGACCAGCACCGCGACGATCAGCATCGTCGGCACCACGCCCAGCACGCGCTTCAGAAAGTAATTCAACATGACGACTCCAGACCCGCGGCTTTTCGCCGGCTTCCATCCTGTCGCCCTGCGCGAAAGCGGGGGCCCAGCGGCTTCAATGCACCCCTGCATGTTGCAAGCCGCTGGGTCCCCGCCTGCGCGGGGACGACGTACACCTCGACGGAACGCTGACGACCGCGGGCGCGACGCTTACTTGATATCGATGTTCTCGAACTCGAACGAGCCGTCGGGCATCACGTAGGCGCCGCTCAGCCGCTTGCTGCGGGCATACAGCACCTGCTCGGTCACCAGGAAGGCCCACGGCGCGTCCTTCCAGATGCGCTGCTGCGCGTCCTTGTACAGCCGCGCCTTCTCGTTGCGGTCGGTGGTGCGCAGCGCGCCGGCGATATCGGCATCGACCTGCTCGTTCTTGTAGTACGCCGTGTTCAGCAGCTTCGGCGGCATCGATTCGGATGCCAGCAGCGGACGCAGCGCCCAGTCGGACTCGCCGGTCGACGACGACCAGCCGACGTAGTAGATGCGCACGCCGGCGTCTTCCGGCTTGGGCACGCTCTCGACCTTCTCGACGCGCTGGCCGGCCTCGAGCGCCTGCACCGAGGCCTTGATGCCGACCTGCTGCAGCTGCTGCTGCACGAACTGGATCACCTTCTGCGCGGTGGTGTGGTTATAGGCGGACCACAGCGTGGTTTCGAAGCCGTTCGGATAGCCGGCCTCCTTCAGCAGCGCACGCGCCTTGGCTGGATCGTACGGCCACGGACCCAGCTTCTCCGCGAAGTCGACGCCCGGCGGCACCACGCCCTCGGCCGGCACCGCATAGCCGGCGAACGCCACCTTGGCCAGCGCCTGCTTGTTGATCGCGTAGTTGATCGCCTGGCGCACCTTGGGGTCGTTGAACGGCTTGACCATCGTATTGAGCGACAGATAGCGCTGGATGATCGACGGCGCGGCGATCAGGTCGACCTTCGGGCTGGCCTTGAGCACCGCGGCCTGCTCGAACGGAATGCTGAACGCGAAGTCGGCCTCGCCGGTCTGCATGATTGCCGAGCGGCTGTTGTTGTCGACCACCGGCTTCCAGGTGATGGTGTCGATCTTCGGCAGACCGCTCTTCCAGTAGCCGGCGAACTTCTTGCCGCGCAGGTGATCGGGCTGCTTCCACTCGACGAATTCGAAGGGACCGGTGCCGACCGGATGGAAGGCGATGTCCTTGCCGTATTTCTTCAACGCGGTCGGCGAGATCATCACCGCCGACGGGTGCGCCAGCACGTTGATGAACGGCGAGAACGGCTCCTTCAGCGTGATCTTGACCGTCGTCGGGTCGACCACGTCGGTGCGCGCGACGCGGTTGAACAGTGTGTAGCGCTTGAGCTTGTTGGCCGGGTCCGTGACGCGGTCCAGGTTGGCCTTGACCGCGGTGGCGTCGAAGCTGGTGCCGTCGTGGAACTTGACGCCCTTCTTGACCTTGATCGTGTAGACCAGTCCATCCTTGCTGACGTCATAGCTGTCGGCCAGCACGTTGACGAGCTTCATGTCCTTGTCCAGGCCGAACAGGCCCTGGTAGAAGGTCTTCGATACCGCCTGCGACAGCGTGTCGTTCGAATCGTAGGGATCGAGCGTGGTGAAGGTCGAGGCCACGGCCATCACCGCATCCTTGGCGGCGAAGGCCGGTCCGGCCGCGAACGCGGCCATCAGCAGACCGCCGGCAAACAGGCGCGCCGCGCCACGTCGGGACAAACTGGCTGGGATCATTGTCGATTCTCCTTGGTAAGACTGGCAGGGTGATCGGGCTGGACCGGCTCTTGGTGGCCTTGCCGCCCGGGTTGACTCAACAGGTGCACTCAGTCGGCGCGTTCAGCCGCGCGATCAATAGGCGCCGCCGACCGCGTGCCGGGCGACGAAGTGGTCCGGCGCGACGGCGACCAGCGGCTGTACCACCGGCTCGTCGCCGATCGCGCGGATCGGGCTCGGCAGCTCCTCGATCCGCGGCTCGCGCCGCAGATGGCGGCGCGCCGGGTCGGCCACCGGCACCGCGGACATCAGCTTCTTCGTATAGGGATGCTGCGGGTTCTCGAAGATCGCGCGGCGCGGGCCGATCTCGACGATCTGGCCCAGATACATCACCGCGACCCGATGGCTGATGCGCTCGACCACCGCCATATCGTGCGAGATGAACAGGAAGGCGATGCCCATCTCGCGCTGCAGGTCCAGCATCAGATTGACGATCTGCGCCTGGATCGAGACGTCCAGCGCCGACACCGACTCGTCGGCGATCACCACCTTCGGGTTCAGCGCCAGCGCGCGCGCGATGCAGATGCGCTGGCGCTGGCCGCCCGAGAATTCGTGTGGGTAGCGCGCGGCATGGGCCGGCGACAGGCCGACCTTGTCCAGCAGCCAGGCCACGCGCTGCTCGGCCTCCTTGCCGCTGGCGACCTTGTGCACCAGCAGCGGCTCCATGATCGAATAGCCGACCGGCACACGCGGATCGAGCGAGGCGAACGGGTCCTGGAAAATGAACTGGATATTGCGGCGCAGGCTTTGCAGCGCGGGCCCGGACAGTTCGCCGATGTTCTGGCCGGCGAACTCGATGGTGCCGCTCTGGCTTTCGACCAGACGCAGCAGCGAGCGGCCCGTCGTCGATTTGCCGCAACCCGACTCGCCGACCAGTGCCAGCGTCTCGCCGGGATACAGATCGAAGCTGACGCGCTCGACCGCGTGCACGCGGCGCGTCGGCCGTCCGAACAGGCCGCCCGGCACGTCGAAGCGGGTCACCAGGTCGCGCACGCGCAGGATCGGCTGGGCCGAGGCATCCGGACGCGTCGCCGCGGCCGGCGTATCGCTGCGGCCATCGGCGCTCGCCTGCCCCTCACCGCCTTCGACACGCACCAGCGGAAACTTGGCCGGCAGATCGGTGCCAGCCATTGCGCCGAGCTTGGGCACCGCGGACAGCAGTGCGCGCGTGTAGGGATGCGCTGGCCGCGCGAACACGGTCGGCGCGTCCCCCTCCTCGACCTTCTCGCCGCGATACATCACCAGCACGCGGTCCGCCATTTCGGCCACGACGCCCATGTCGTGGGTGATGAACAGCACGCCCATCTGCATTTCCGCCTGCAGGTTGCGGATCAGCTGCAGGATCTCGGCCTGGATGGTGACGTCCAGCGCGGTGGTGGGCTCGTCGGCGATCAGCAGCGCCGGCCGGCACGACAGCGCCATCGCGATCATCACGCGCTGGCGCATGCCGCCGGACAGCTGATGCGGGTAGCGGTCCAGCACGCGGCGCGCCTCGGGAATGCGCACCAGCTCCAGCATCCGCAACGCCTCGGCGCGGGCCGCCGCGCCGCTCTTGTTCTGATGCAGCCGGATCGATTCCGCGATCTGCTCGCCGACCGGGAACACCGGGTTCAGCGAGGTCATCGGCTCCTGGAAGATCATCGCGATATCGGCGCCGCGAATGCCGCGCATCGTGCCGCCATCGGCCTTGGCGAGATCGACCACCTCGCCGCCGCGCCGGCGCAGCATCATGCTGCCGCTGGCAAGGCGTCCGCCGCCATGTTCGACCAGGCGCATCAGCGCCAGCGAGGTCACCGATTTGCCGGAACCCGACTCGCCGACCACGGCCAGCGTCTCGCCGCGGTCGATATGGAAGGACAGGCCGCGCACGGCTTCGACGGTGCGTTCGGACGTGGCAAAGCGCACCGTCAGGTCGTTGACGGAGACGACGCGCTGCGGCGGCAGCAGCAGGCTGGATGCGGTAGACACGGAAGTCGATGTGGCCATGGAGTGTTCCTCGAAACCTGCGGGCATGGGGTCAGCGGTAGATCGCCACATGGATCGGCTCGCCGACGCGCGCATGGCCGCGGTACATGCCTTCGGTATTGAACGGCAGCGCGACATTGCCGGCCGCGTCGATCGCCACCAGCCCGCCCCGGCCCTGGATCGCCGGCAGGCTCTGCATCACCACGGCATGCGTTGCCGCTTCCAGCGAGCTGCCGGCATAGCGCATCCGCGCCGAGATGTCGTAGGCAGCCACCGCGCGGATGAACATCTCTCCAGTACCGGTGGTCGACACCGCCACCAGTTCGTCGGCATAGCAGCCGGCGCCGATCACCGGCGTATCGCCGACGCGGCCGAGCTGCTTGTTGGTGATGCCGCCGGTGGACGTGGCCGCGGCAAGCCTGCCCTGGCTGTCGAGCGCGACCGCGCCGACGGTGCCGAACTTGGTACCCGGATCGAGGGGCTCGCCGCCCGCCTCGTCGGCATTGGCGCGCGCGGCGAGCGCGGCGGCATCGTGATCCAGCAGGGCCATGCCGTTGCCCGCGCGGGCGCGTTGCCATTGCGCGTGGCGCTCCGGCGTGTAGTAGTAGTCCGCTTCGACCAGCGGCAGGCCCTGTGCCTGCGCGAACGCCTCCGCGCCATCGGCGGCGAACAGCACATGCTCGCTGCGTTCCATCACGACGCGCGCCGCCAGCACCGGATTGCGCAGCCGCTTGACACAGGCGACCGCGCCCGCGTCGCGCGTGGCGCCGTCCATCACCGCGGCGTCGAGCTCATAGGTGCCCGCGTTGGTCAGCACGGCGCCCTTGCCGGCATTGAACAGCGGGCAGTCCTCCAGCAGCCGCACCGCTTCGGTCACCGCATCGACGGCGCTGGCGCCATCGGCCAGCAGGCGCTGGCCCGCGCGCAGGGCCTGTTCGAGCGCGGCGATGTACTGCGCTTCCTTGTCCGCGTCCATCGCGGCGCGGGTAATGGTGCCGGCCCCGCCATGGATGGCGATCACGGGCGTGGGCTTGGAGGTCGATCGGTCTACGTTCATATTGCTTGGTCGGCCTGCGCGGCAGGCAACTCGGGAAGGCTCGGGAGCATTATTCGGTGCCGGTGTCCGGACGCCGGCGCCGTGGCGCCTTGCCGGACCCCGGACGGGGCCTGGACTGGGTGTCGCTGGCCGCGGCGGTGCGGCCGGAGTCGCCGCGCGCGTGAGTCTGATGCAGCCAGGGCAGCACGAATTCGGTCATGTCGGCGGCGGCCTTGACCGAACCGGTGGCGCGGTGCGCGACCGCACCGCACAGCGCCTCGATCATCGCCAGCACCGCCGCGTCGGAGTTGGCCGACAACTGCCGGCCGGCGCTGACATACAGCGCGATATCGGCAAAGGGCGCCAGCGGCGAGGTCGGGCCGTCGGTCAGCGCCAGAATGCGTGCGCCGTGGGCGCGGGCCCGCTCGGTCAGCGCGACGCTGTCATAGACATAGCGGGGAAAGGCGATCGGAATCACCAGGTCGCGGCTGGTCAGCTTGAACAGCTGCCGCGCCGCGGTCGACGCGCCGCCGACGCCGGCGACCGTGATCACCGTGCGGCAGTACATGTCGAGCCCATGCTGCAGCAGCCCGGCCAGATAGCCGCTCGCGCCGAAGCCGAGCACATAGACATGCTCGGCCTCGAGGATCGCCGTCACCGCGCGTTCGCAGGCATCGGCATCGAGCGCGCGGCGCGTGGCCTGCAGGTTGCGCTCGTTCTCTTCCAGCGAGGCAGCGATGATCTCGGTGATCGTCGCCGGGCGCTCCAGTTCGGTGCGCAGCTTCTCGACCGGCGCCAGCGTGGCCTCGAACCCGCGCACCAGTTCGGCGCGAAATTGCGGGTAACCGTCGAAGCCCAACGCATGCGCGAAGCGGTTTGCCGTCGCCACCGACACCTGCACCGCCTGCGCAAACTCGTCGATCCGCATCGTCGCCGCGCGGAACGGGTTCGCCAGCACGTAGTCCGCCATGCGCTGGTGCGCCGGCGTCAGCGACGGGAATACCTTCGCAATGCGCTGGGAGACGGTGGTCTCCGGCGCCGGGTCTGCCACGGAATCGGCCGGCCTGGCAGCCGGGTCCGAACGGGAAACGGTCATGGCTCTGCGGTGGGCCGGACGCAAATTGGTGCATCCGGCGAACGGCTATCGATGTAAACAAATTTACACGCAATAGCTGTGCCATGAAAATAGAGTTTACGAGAGAAAGGGTTTACCCGTATCTATTCGGCGGCTTCGCTCCCTGCTGTCATTGACTGTGCTGTCCAACTCGTTTAGATTGCCTGGATCGAAGCGACTGACCGGATGAGATCGAGCGCTTCCCAGCGGCGAAAGCCGTACCCGCGCAAGGCGAGTCGAAAGTGGTGTCCGGATCTGCTGTACAGAAAGGCGCCCCAGTGGCGCCTTTTTTATTGTCGGCTTATCTTTTGGTGGCCACCGGGTGACCCAGATACACCTTTCCACACAGCAAGACAAAGCCTATGGAACCAAGGAAGACTGGCGCCCGTTCGGTCTGGTGGTAGGCACTCTCCACGATCAGATTCAGGTCCTGGGACCGCCTCCGCTCGCCCAAGGCTCGACGGACCTCAAAGAAGACATGATATGGACCTTTGGGGTCCTGGACGGTCATCGAGTACGCCCAGTTACGCCGTGACGATGTTTGCCAGACTTTTGCCTTCGGATGATTTAGCCCAAGAATCACGCTGGGAAGCTTCCGAGACAGACGATAGCGCACCGGGCAAAAGACACGTGGCCGGTGCGTGTTGCCGTCGAAGATGGGTTGTTTGAAGTCGGGCGCCGCATCCAGGCACCTTTTCGTGAAGCAATGATTCGAAAAGGTGACGCGCATGCGAAGCGTCTTCTTGGCGAGGCCGCTTTCAACTTCCAAATTGAACGGCTCCAGGTGTGCAAAATCGATGATCTCGCCCTCGACCGCTGCAGGCGGGAAGTAAGGTCGTGCCACGAGCTGGTCCTTGCAGTCGCCCCTTGAACGAGGCACAAAGCGGCGATTCTCGGACAAGCGCTACCGTATCGCTTGCCATGCGGAACGCTTCTTGCAGCTTTCGAACTTCCCCGAAAAGCAGGAGGCACCCATGCCAGCGCAACGCCGAATCCTGGTGGTCGCGACCAACGTCGACCAGTACCAAAAAGTGGGCTTTCGTACCGGCCTGTGGCTCAGCGAACTGACGCACTTCTGGGATGTGGCCGAGGAAGCGGGCCATACGCTGCAGCTGGCGTCCCCGTCGGGCGGCAAGATCCCGATCGATCCCGAGAGCCTGATGCTGTCGGAACTTGCACGAAGTGCCGGCATGCGCAGCAGTGTTTTCAAACGCTATGAGGACCGGATCTTCATGGACGTGCTGAACGACACGGTGAACGTGGCGTCGGTCGATCCGGGCGAGTTCGATGCCATCTACCTGACCGGCGGGCATGGCGTGATGTTCGACTTCCCGGGCTGCGAGCCGCTGGCGCGGCTGATCGCGGCGATGTACGAGCAGGGCCGCGTGGTGGCGGCGGTGTGCCACGGCCCGGCCGGCCTGCTGGACGTCAGGCTCGGCAATGGCGAGCTGCTGGTGCAGGGCAAGCGCGTGACCGGCTTCTCGTGGAACGAGGAGATCATGGCCAAGCGCGACTTCGCCGTGCCGTTCGGGCTCGAGCAGGAGCTGGGCAAGCGCGGCGCGCAATACAGCAAGGCGATGCTGCCGTTTGCGCCCTATGTGGTCGAGGACGGGCGCCTGATTACCGGACAGAACCCCGGTAGTGCGTATGGCGTCGCCAAGGCCGTGCTGCGCACGATGCGGTTGTCGGAGCCGGCGGCCGAGCCGGCCTGACGTGCCGGCCTGACGTGCCGGCCTGACGTGCCGGCCTGAGCGTGCCGGCCTGAGCGTGCCGGCCTGAGCGTGCCGGCCTGAGCGTGCCGGCCTGACCGTGCCGGCCCGAACGTGCCGGCTGGAGCATGCCGGCTTGAATTGCCGAGTGACTGCCCGGGCGGCGGCCCGAACGGTCAGCCGCCCTCCCCCATCGCCGGCAACACCCGGCCCGGATTCATCAGGTTCTTCGGGTCCAGCGCCCGCTTGACCTGCCACATCAGCTCGAGCTCGACCTGCGACTTGTAGCGCCGCAGATCGTCGCGCTTGACGGCGCCGATGCCGTGCTCGGCCGAAATCGAGCCGCCTTCGCCGTGGGCGAGGCCGTCGACCAGATCGGATACCGGCTTGTACCACTGCGCGAGGAAGCCCTTGGCATCGGCGTCCTTCGGCCGCAGCGGATTGAAGTGGACGTTGCCGTCGCCCATATGGCCGTAGATCACCATGCGGGCATCGGGCACCAGCTCCAGCACGCGGCGCGAGGCCTCGTCGACGAAGCCCGCGATGCGCGACAGCGGCACCGACACATCGCACTTGATGCTGCCGCCGGTACGTGTCTGCGCATCGGAGATTTCCTCGCGGATGCGCCAGAAGGTCTGCGCGTCGGCGACACTGGCCGCGATCGCGGCGTCGTGCACCAGTTGCTGTTCGTAGCCGCTTTCAAGGATTTCGAGCAGCGTCGCTTCGAGGCTGGCGGCATCCGCGCCGGAACTCAGCTCGATCAGCACCATCCAGTCGTGCCGCTGCGCCAGCGGCGAAGCGACGTTGCCCAGATAGTCGAGCACCAGGTCGAGCGCCGGGCCCGAGATCAGCTCGAAGGCCGTGACGGCTCCGCCCGACAGCCGCTTGGCCTCGCCGAGCAGGCGCACGGCCGCGTCCGGCGATGCGACCGCAACGAAGGCGACCGCGTTCGCACGCGGCTGCGGCATCAGCTTCAGTACCGCGGCGGTGATGATGCCCAAGGTCCCTTCGGCACCGATGAACAGGTGTTTCAGGTCGTAGCCGGTGTTGTCCTTGCGCAGGCCGCGCAGCGACGAGTAGATGCGCCCGTCGGGCAGCACCGCCTCGATGCCGAGCACCAGGTCCCGCATATTGCCGTAGCGCAGCACCGCGGTGCCGCCGGCGTTGGTCGACAGATTGCCGCCGATCTGGCACGAGCCTTCGGAGCCAATGCGCAGCGGGAACAGGCGTCCGGCCTCTTCCGCCGCGGCGCGTGCGGCGGCCAGCGTCACGCCGGCCTGCACGGTCAGCGTGTCGTTGACCGTATCGATCGCCAGCACCTGGTTCATGCGGCTGAGGTTCAGCACCACGGCATCGCCGCGCGTGTCCGGCACCGCACCGCCCATCAACGAGGTATTGCCGCCCTGCGGCACCACGGGCACGCCGTGCGCATCGCACCACGCCATCACCGCGGCGACCTGCCCGGTGCTCGACGGCAGCACCACCACGCTGGCCTTGCCGCGGCTGATGCGCCGGTAGTCGGTGACATAGCTCTCGGTATCGGCATCGGCAACGAGGCAGGCGTTGTCGCCGACGATGGCTTGCAGGGCGCGCAGCGTGGCGTCGCGGGTGGAACTATCCAGGGACATGGTGCGGAGAAACCGGAAAAAGCGTTCAGTAGGCAGCGGAGGACTGTTGTGCGGGGACGGCGCCGTTCTCGCGGAAAGACGCGGCCAGCTGGCGCGCGGCCTTGGCGAACAGCAGCACGTCGACGCCGGTGGCGACGAAGGTGCAGCCCAGCTCCAGATAGCGCCGCGCCAGTCCGGCATCGGACGTCAGCGTGCCGGCCGCCTTGCCGCTGGCGACGATCGTGCGCATCGCGTTCTCGATCGCGGCCTGCACCTCCGGGTGGCCGGGATTGCCGCGATGGCCCATCGACGCCGCCAGGTCGGCCGGGCCGATAAAGACGCCGTCGATGCCGTCGACCGCGCAGATCTCCTGCAGATTCGCCAGCGCGGTCACGGTCTCTGCCTGCACCAGCAGGCACACCTCGTCGTCGGCGACATCGAGATAGTCGGTCCGGCCACTCCAGCGCGAGGCGCGCGCCACGGCGCTGCCGACCCCGCGGATGCCTTGCGGCGGATAGCGCGTGGCGCTGACCAGCATGCGCGCCTGCTCGGCGGTATCGACCATCGGCACCAACAGCGTGGTCGCGCCGATATCGAGCAGCTGCTTGATCAGCGGGACGTCGCCCGCCACCGCGCGCACCACCGGCGCGCTCCGATAGGCGGAGACCGCCTGCAGCTGGGCCAGGATGCTGCGCACATCGTTGGGGGCGTGCTCGCCGTCGATCAGCAGCCAGTCGAAGCCGGCCGTGGCCGCGACCTCGGCCAGATACGGCTCGGCCATCGACAGCCACAGGCCGATTTGCGGCCGGCGGGCGGCCAATGCGGTCTTGAAGGGATTGGATGCGGGCATGACGGATCCTGTCAGAGCGATGCGGGTTCGATGGACCTGGGGACTGGCCTGGTGCGGCATGGTACTGCCTTGCAGGGCTGGGCTCAGTCCAGCTGGCCCTGGCACAAATACTTCAAATGCAGGTAATCGTCCAGTCCGTGGCGCGAGCCCTCGCGGCCATAGCCGGATTCCTTGACGCCGCCAAACGGCGCCGCCTCGGCCGCGATGGCGCCTTCGTTGATGCCGACGATGCCGGTCTCCAGCGCCTGCGCGACGCGCCAGATGCGGCGCACATCGTTCGAATAGAAGTAGGCCGCGAGGCCGAACGGCGTGTCGTTGGCGTGGCCGATCACCTCGTCCTCGCTGGCGAAACGGAAGATCGGCGCGACCGGGCCAAAGGTCTCCTCGCAAGACAATGCCATTTGCGGCGTGGCGCCGGTCAGCACGGTGGGCGCGTAGTAATGCGGACCGTCCTCGGTACGCACGCGCTTGCCACCCGTGACGACGCGCGCGCCCTTTGCCACCGCATCTACGACGTGTCGGGCGATCTTGTCGACCGCGCGCGCATTGATCATCGGGCCGATCTGCGAGCCCGCCTCGCTGGCCGGCCCGACCTTCAGCGCTCCGACGCGCCGCGCCAGCCGCTCGACGAAATCGTCGTGAACGGCCTCGTGCACGTAGATGCGATTGGGACAGACGCAGGTCTGGCCGCCATTGCGGAACTTCGAAGCCATCAGCCCTTCGACCGCGGCATCGAGGTCGGCGTCCTCGAACACGAGGAACGGCGCGTTGCCGCCGAGCTCCAGCGACAGCTTCTTCAGCGTCGCGGCGGACTCGCGCGCCAGGTGTTTGCCGACCGGCGTCGAGCCGGTGAAGGTGATCTTGCGCACGCGGCTGTCGTCGAGCCAGACGTCGACCACCTCGGGCGTGCGTTCCCGCGATGCGGTGACGATGTTCAGCACGCCCGGCGGCACGCCGGCGAGCTCGGCCAGATAGACCAGCGCCAGCGCGGTCAGCGGCGTGTCCTCGGCCGGCTTGGCGACCACGGTGCAGCCTGCCGCCAGTGCCGGCGCGATCTTGCGCGCGATCATCGCCAGCGGGAAGTTCCACGGCGTGATCGCCGCCACCACGCCGACCGGTTCCTTCAGCACCAGCAGCTTGCGGCCCGGCACGGCCTCAGCCACGATGTCGCCGCAGATCCGGACCGCCTCGGCCGCGAACCATTCGACATACGAGGCGCCGTACTGTACCTCGCCGCGGCTCTCGTGCATCGGCTTGCCCTGCTCCGCCGAGATGATGCGGGCCAGGTCTTCCTGGTGCTCGAGGATCAGCGCGTGCCAGCGCTGCAGCAGCTGCGCGCGCTCCTTCGCCGGGCGGCGGCTCCAGCCGGCGAAGGCGGCGTGGGCGGCATCGGCGGCGCGGCGCGCATCGTCGGCCCCGCTGTCCGCGACCTGCGTCAACGTCGCTCCGTTCGCGGGATTGGTGACATCGAGGCGGCCGCCGGCCGCGGCTGGCTGCCAGTGGGCGCCGATCAGGTTCTGGCCGCGCAGCAGCGCGGCATGGGAAAGCTGCAGGGACATGATGCGATGGTGGTCCTAGAAAGGATGCGGCGGGTCAGCTGACGATGCCCATATGCCAGGGCACGAACTCGTTGTCGCCGAGACCGAGCAGCTCGCTGCGGGTCTTCTCGCCGGAGGCGACGCGCAGGATATGTTCGAAGATGCGCTGCCCCATTTCGGCGACGGTCAGTTCGCCGTCGACGATGACGCCGCAGTTGATGTCCATGTCGTCGGCGAGGCGCCGGTACATCGGCGTATTGGACGCCAGCTTGATCGTCGGCGCGGGCTTGGAGCCGAACATCGAGCCGCGGCCGGTGGTGAAGCAGATCAGGTTGGCGCCGCTGGCGATCTGGCCGGTCACCGCGACCGGGTCATAACCGGGCGAATCCATGAAGACGAAGCCGGCCTTGTCGATCGGCTCGGCATACTGGTACACGGCCTGCAGCGGCGTGGTGCCGCCCTTCATTGCCGAGCCCAGCGATTTCTCGAAGATATTGGCAAGGCCGCCCTGCTGGTTGCCGTGGCCGACCACACCGTTGAACTGCGCGTTGTGGCCGGCGGTATAGCGCTCCCACCAGGCCAGCCGGTCGAGCAGCTTCTGGCCGACCTCGGGCGTGACGGCGCGGCGCGTCAGCATGTATTCGACGCCGTGAATCTCGGGCGTTTCGGACAGGATCGCGGTGCCGCCGTGGCGTACCAGGATATCCATCGCGGCGCCCAACGCGGGATTGGCGGTGATGCCGGAGAACCCGTCCGAGCCGCCGCATTCGAGGCCGATCTTCAGATGGCTGGCGGGAACCCGCTGACGTCTCGCGGCATTTGCGGCCGGCAGCATCGATTCGATCGCCCGGATGCCGGCGGCGATGGTCTCGCGCGTGCCGCCGGTGTCCTGCATCACCATCGTATGCAGATGGTTGCCGGGCTCCAGCTGCTGCGACTCGACCAGCGACGCGACCTGATTGCGTTCGCAGCCCAGGCCCACGATCAGCACGCCGGCCAGATTCGGATGGCGCGCATAGCCGGCCAGCGTGCGGCGAAGCAGATCGAAATGCTCGCTCGGCGACGACATGCCGCAACCGGTGCCATGAGCGAACGCCACCACGCCATCGACGTTCGGATAGGCCGCCAGCCGCTCCCGCGTGAAATGGTCGGCGATATGCCGGATCACCGTGGCCGAACAATTGACCGACGACAGGATGCCGATGAAGTTGCGCGTGCCGACGCGGCCGTCCGCGCGCACGAAGCCCTGGAAGGCCGCGCGTTCGGCCTCGGGCACATAGTCGATCGGCCGCACATCGCTGCAGAAGGCGGGATCGCGATAGAAGTCGACCAGCTTCAGGTTGTGCGAATGCACGTGCTCCCCCGGCGCGATATCGCGATCGGCCACGCCGATCACGGTGTCGTACTTGCGCACCGGCTCGCCCTTCGTGATCGCGCACGCGGCGATCTTGTGGCCGGCAGGCACCTGGGCCCGCGCCCGCACGCCAAGCTCGGGCAGCGGCTGTCCCAGCGCCAGCTCCTGGCGGGCGATCAGCACGTTGTCGTTGGCGTGCAGGCGGATGACGGCATTGACGTTCACGTCGAACAATTCCTGTGGTTGGCGAGGGCGATGGTGGTCTGCGCCAGGCACATCGGCGCTGAAGGGATCAGCTCTGCTGCAGCATTTCCTTCAGCTTCAGGCGCTGGATCAGCTGGGTTTCCTGCTCGTAGACCGCCGCCACGTACTTCTTGTAGTCGGGCCCGTCCAGATACATGACGGGTGCGTCGATGCGCGCGGCGACCTGTCTGAATTCCTTGCTGGCCACCGCGGCGCGGAAGGCGTCGCGCAGCTGCTTCTCGATCGCTGGGTCCAGTCCCTTCGGTGCGCCGATGCCGTTGGGTGCCTCCACCACGACGTCGTAGCCGAGCTCGCGCAGCGTCGGCGTGTCCTTGAAGCGCGGCGTGCGCTGCTCGCCCCAGGTCGCCAGCAGACGCAGCTTGCCGGATTCGACATGCGGGGCCCACGAGCTGGAATCGGCCAGCAGGTCGACCTGACCGCCGAGCACGTCCTGCAGCGCCGCCGAGCCGCCCTTGTAGGCGATCGCGTTGAAGCGCACGCCGGCGGCCAGCGCGAACTGCTCCATGCCAACATGGGTTGCACCGCCGATGCCGGCGTGGGCATAGGTCAGCTTGCCCGGATTGGCCTTGGCCGCGGCGACGACATCCTGCAGCGTCTTGTAGGACGAGCCGGCCGGTACCGCGATGCCGAAGGTCTGGCCCGAGGTACGTGCCAGATAGGTCAGCTCCGTGCGCGGGTCGATCTCCAGCATGCCGAGCTGCGAGAAGCGCGTGACCGAGATCGGGATCTGGCCGATCGTGTAGCCATCGGGCTTGGCCCGCGCCAGTGCGCGGGTGCCGATCAT
Organism: Cupriavidus gilardii; assembly: GCF_013347325.1. NCBI lineage: Bacteria > Pseudomonadati > Pseudomonadota > Betaproteobacteria > Burkholderiales > Burkholderiaceae > Cupriavidus > Cupriavidus gilardii. The sequence continues at coordinate 1,483,615 of NZ_CP054624.1, forward strand.
GCCCGAGGCGCCGGCGCGGTTTTCGACCACGATCGACTGCTTGAGGATGCCGGAGGCGACCTGGCACAGCGCGCGCATCGACTGGTCGGCGGTGCCGCCGACCGGCCACGGGCAGATGAAGGTGATCGGGCGGTCGGGATAGGTTGCGGCGCTGGCGCTCCGGGCCAGCAGCATGCCGGCGGTACCGGTGGCCGCCGCAGCGGCGGCCGTGGCAACACCGGCGCTGGCGCCGAGGATCAGGCGGCGGCGCGCGGGATTGGTGGGGGAACCCTGGTTCATTGTCGTCCTCGCACTGTGTTATCGGTGGTGGCCGGCGTGCATCGAGGCAACGCCATGGGCGGCATTGTGTCCGGTCATGACATAACGATCCAATCCAATATCGTCATTGCTTGATAACCTTCCCGTTAAGTAGGCCGCGAGGTAGACTGCGCGCCATGCCCCATATCGACCGCGCGCTGCGCTCCAATATCAAGCTACGCCATCTGCAGTTGCTGGTGGCGCTCGACGAGTTCCGCCATCTCGGCAAGACCGCCGAATTCCTGTCGATCAGCCAGCCCGCGGTGTCCAAGACGCTGACCGAGGTCGAGAAGATGCTCGGCCTGGTGCTGTTCTCCCGCTCGACCCGCGGCACCGAACCGACCGCGGCCGGCGAAGCGCTGATCCGCTTCTCGCGCCGCGTGCTGGCGCAATACGATCGCACGCGCGAGGAGATCGAGGCTGTCGACACGGGCGCGGCCGGCCGCGTGCGCGTCGGCGCAATGGGCGCCGCGCTGCCGGTGCTGCTGGCACGCGCCACCGCCCGGCTGAAGGCGCGCTCCGCGCAGGCCACCGTGCTGATCGAGGAAGGCGATCTGACGCACCTGCTGCCGAAGCTGCGCCTGTCCGAGCTCGACCTGATCGTGGGCCGGCTCGAGCCGGGCTATGCGGCGCCGGACCTTGCAACCGAGGCCCTTTACAACGAGCCGATGGTGGCCGTGGTCCGGCCTGGACATCCCCTCGCCGGCAAGCGCAGGGCCGGCTGGGCGGACCTGGCGAAGCTGCCATGCGTGATGCCGCCACCGTGGGCCTCGCTGCGCGTCAAGCTGGAGCAGGCGTTCCTCGCGCAGGGCCTGGAGCCGCCATCGGACCGGATCGAGACCTCATCCTATCTCGCGGTCTCGACCTTCGTTACGCAGCGCGACGCGGTCGGCTTCCTGGCACGCTCGGTGGCAAGGCAATTCGCCAGCGAAGGCAGGCTCGACATCGTAAAGATCGCCGTGCCGATCGAATTGCCGCCGGTGGGAATCATCACGCTGCGCGCCTCGCGCGAAGCCGGACTGGGCGCCAGCGCGGACCATCTGGTGGATTGTTTGCGGTTGGCGGCGGCGGAGATGGGGACGGGTGAAGCCCCGCGGCGGCGAGGTGTACGACAGGGAAAATGAGTTCCGTTGAGGTGTTATCAAACGTCGGCAATTTCCCCGAATTTGCCGACGTTCGATAACGGTGTGTGCGCCACTGTCCCGACGACAGACACGCCGCTCCGGCACCTCGCTTCCAGAACGCGAATAGTCACCGGCCCTTCCCTGCTGGCACGCCGCCCTTGGTAAGCGCCTCGATGGCGCGGGCCGCGGCCAGATGCTGGGGCACCGACAGCCCCTGCGCCGCGTTGGCCGGCGAGATCTGCGCGCCTTGCGCGCTGCCACGCGCGGTGAAGTCAGCGCCGGGCGCATAGACGTTGCGCGCGATCGCGCCGACCTCGGCTTCGGACAGATCGGCGGCCACCAGCAACTGCGCGGCGACGGCCACGGTTGCCACGCCGTCGGTCTGGTTTGCATAGGTGCCGGCGGGCACCGTATATCGCAAATAACCACGGCCGGAATCGGCCAGCGCGGCGGCGGCCTTCTCGCCGAGCGGAAGCAGGCGCAGCGGAATCGCGGCCAGCGCGTCACGAATGCTTTCCGATGGCACGCCGATGATCTGGATCACGGCGTCGACCTCGCCCTGCCGCAGCGCCACCAGCGAGGCGTTGATGCCCAGCTCGTGTCCCGCAAAATCCGCCGACTTCAGGCCGTGCGCGGCCAGGACTCGCAGGGCCGTGCGCTGCGACGCGCCGCCCTTCTCGCCAATGGCGACACGCTTGCCGCGCAGGTCCGCCACCGTCTTGACGGCCGCATCGGCGCGAACGAGAACATGGACGGCCTCCGGATACAGGCTGCCGATCGCGCGCAGCGACGTGAACGGTCCATCGGCGGCGAAGTCGCCGTCGCCGCGGTAGGCGTCGAGCGCCGCGTCGGCCTGTGCCAACGCCAGCGAGGCCTTGCCCTGGCGCAGCATGCGCAGGTTCTCGTCGCCGCCCTTCGTGACCAGCGGCACTACCCTGGCGCCGGGATTGGCCGCCAGCGCCTGGGCAAAACGCAGGTACTGCCCGCCCTCCGCGCCCGCCGCCAGCGGATAGCCCTGGTTGGCGCGGGCAAGCCGCGCGCGGATGCTGGCATGCGCAGCGGCAAGTTCCTGTGCGATCATCGCGTGCTGTTCGGGCGAGGACTCGGCCGGCACGGATTCGACGATGCGGCGGACCGCTTCGAGCATCGCCGCCGCGCCCTGCGGGGCGCTGCCCGCATACGCGGGCGCCGTGACGGGGCGATAGCCGCCCGACACCACCGGCATCCATCGGCCACCCTCTTCGCGGTACACCGCGGCGCCGTGCGCACGAATGATGTCGCCCGCCTTGTTGCCGCCCAGCGCGATGCCCTGCACGCCCTTCGGCGCCGCACCGAGCGCCGAGATCAGGCCGGCCACGCCGGGCGCATCCCATGCACCGAAGTCGAAGTCGCGCGTCAGCTTCAGCTCCGCGTCGAAGTAGACGACGCGCCGGGCTTCGCCGGGCGGTCCGCGCCGATCGGTTTGCGAGCCTTGCCGCCGCAGTTCCGCCAGCTCGACCGTTCCCGGGGGCAGCGCCTGCGCCAGCCGCGCGGCGACGTCCTTGCGCAGCGCGCCGGCGTCCGGGCCGCGTTCGCATCCCGCCAGCAGCGACGCGACGATCAGGACAAACAGGGCGGACAACAGGCGGCGCACGATCAGCCTCCCATCAGCGGCATCGCCAGCATCAGCGTCAGCACGAAGGCATTCATGATGTCGACGAAGAAGGCGCCGGCCAGCGGCGCCACCACGAAACTCTTCGGTGCCGGCCCATGTTTCGCGGTGATGGCCTGCATATTGGCCATCGCGGTAGCGGTCGAGCCCATGTTGAAGCCGATGAAGGCGGCCGACAGCACCGCGGCCTCGTAGTCGCGCCCCATGAAGCGGAAGCAGACCAGCACGACGTAGAGGACGATGAACACCACCTGCATCGCGATGATCGCGATGAAGGGCCCCGCCGACAGCGCGACGTCGACCAGGTCGAGCGCCATCATCGTCATCACTAGGAACAGCGACAGGCTGACAGTGGAGATCAGCTCCGCCGGCCGGTCGTCGAAGCGGACGCCGGCCAGCGGCAGCAGGTTCCGGATCGCAATGCCGGTCAGCATGCACCACAGGAAGCCGGGGATCGTGATGGCCTGGCCCGAGAACAACGAGGCAAGCCAGCGTCCGACCACTACCGCCACCAGGATGCCGCCCAGCGCGCCGACCGCGGCCACCGTCGTGATCGGAAAGCCGAGGGCTTCGGCCTCGACGCTCGCCTCGTCCTCGCCCTGCGAACGCAGCCGATATCGCGAGATCAGGTACTGCGCGACCGGCCCCGCGATGATGCCGCCGACGATCAGGCCGATCGTCGCCACCGTCATCGACAGCTCCATCACCGACTGCAGATTGTTGATCTCGGCGAAGCGTTCGGCATAGGCCGCGCCGGTGCCGTGTCCGCCGACCAGCGTGATCGAACCGCCGACGAGCCCGAAGATCGGATGCAGGTCCATGGCCTTGGCCATGCCGACGCCGACGATGTTCTGTACTGCGATATAGGGAAACAGCACGATCAGGAAGATGACCAGCGCCTTGCCGCCCTGCTTGAGCGCCCGCAGGTCGGCGCCCATGCCGACGCCGGCGAAGAACATCAGCAGCAGCACGGGCTTGATGGCGGCGTCGATGACGACGCGAAACTCGAACAGCGCGGCCGCGATCGCCGCGGCGGCGGCAAACAGGACACCGCCGGTGATCGGATCGGGAATGTTGTAGCGCGACAGAAAGCCGACGCGGCGATTGATCAGCGTACCGAGCAGCAGGACCAGCACGGCGATCAGCACCGAGGCGACCGGATCGAGGCGAATCTGCATCGGATTCCCATCCTTGCCCGCCGGTACCGGCGGAAAAGTGACGCGTATGGATCTATGCCAGCATAGACGCGACAAATGCGAACCGCAATGCGCAAAAAAAATGCCGGACGCGATCGAGCGCGTCCGGCATTCGTGCAAGCGCGACGGAAGGCTACGCCGCCGACTGCGTCAGCTCGGGCGTGCCCGGCGCCGCCGGCGCCATCGCTTCGCCTGCCATCGCCTTGCGCAGCTGATCCTTGTCCAGCTCGCCTTCCCAGCGCGCGACGACGATCGCGGCGGTCGCGTTGCCGACCAGATTGGTCAGCGCGCGGCATTCCGACATGAAGCGGTCGACGCCAAGGATCAGCGCCATGCCCGCGACAGGCACCGACGGCACCACGGCCAAGGTGGCAGCCAGCGTGATGAAGCCCGCGCCGGTCACGCCGGCCGCGCCCTTGGAGCTGAGCATCGCGACCAGCAGCAGCAGGACCTGATCGCCGAACGACAGGTGGATGTCGCAGGCCTGCGCGATGAACAGCGCGGCCATCGTCATGTAGATATTGGTGCCGTCCAGGTTGAACGAATAGCCGGTCGGCACGACCAGGCCGACCACCGACTTGGCGCAGCCGGCCCGCTCCATCTTCTGCATCAGCGTCGGCAGCGCGGCTTCCGACGAGCTGGTGCCCAGCACCAGCAGCAGTTCCTCGCGGATATAGCGGATCAGCTTGACGATCGAGAAGCCGTTGTAGCGCGCCACCAGGCCCAGCACGATCAGCACGAACAGCAGCGAGGTCAGATAGAAGGTGCCGACCAGCATCGCCAGGTTGGCCACCGACTTGATGCCGTACTTGCCGATGGTGAACGACATCGCGCCGAACGCGCCGATCGGCGCGACCTTCATCAGGATCGACACCAGGCGGAACACCGGCAGCGTGACCGCCTGCAGGAAATCGACCACCGGCTTGCCACGCTCGCCGACCAGCGCCAGCGAGATGCCGAACAGCACCGCGACGAACAGCACCTGCAGGATGTCGCCATTGACCATCGGGCTGAGCACCGTGGTCGGGATGATGTTCATCAGGAAGCCGGTGATCGTCGAATCGTGCGCCTTGGCGACATAGCCGGACACCGCGTTCGAATCGAGCGAGGCCGGGTCGATGTGCAGGCCGTGGCCGGGCTGGACCACGTTGCCGACGATCATGCCGACGGCCAGTGCCAGCGTCGAGAACGTCAGGAAGTAGATCATCGCCTTGCCGGCGACGCGGCCGACCTTCTTCAGGTCCGACATGCCGGCGATGCCGGTGACCACGGTCAGGAAGATCACCGGCGCGATGATCATCTTGACCAGCTTGATGAAGCCGTCGCCCAGCGGCTTCATGCTCGAGCCGAGATCGGGCCAGTAGTGGCCCAGCGCGATGCCGGCGACGATGGCGACCAGCACCTGCACGTACAGATGGCGATAGAACGGACGAGGCTGCGCGGCCGTGGCCGCGGCGGTGTGGGTGTCGATCATGCGGGTGTCCCCTGCCAATGGGCTGCCGGGCGCCATGCAGGGGCACGCGGCGGCGAGTTTCTTGAAATATCCTGGCCGAGCGGATGCGGCGCCGGACCAGCCGCTATCGCAATGCGTGTGCCAGCCAAATGTCTTTCACAACTCTTTGATTTTTAATGAAAAAATCCTGAAGCGCCGAGCAGCTCGCTGGCGTTTGAGTGGAAATCCACATAGAATTCGGTCCGGTTGTATGGAAATCCACACAACTTTTGCCGCACACGCGACCCTGCAGGCCTCGGCTCTGCAGGCTCGACCGATCCGCTACCCCGCGCCCACTCCACCGCTCACGATGGCCGAACCGCCCGCCTCCACCCTGCCGGCCGACCCAACGCCCGCGCGCCGGTCCTTCTCGCCGCGCGCCGCTGTCGGGGTGGCCCTGGCGGTGCTGCTGATGCTGGCGCTGACCGTCGCGGTGCTGCGGTGGGTCGAGCGCGCGGCGCATCGCGAGGCCACCGCCGCGGTCACCCAGCGTGCGCTGACGGCCGCGCAGTTCAACGTTGCCACGCTGCGGCGGGATCTCGAGAAACATCGCGCGCTGCCGTTCGTGCTGGCGCAGGACCCGGACCTGAAGACGGCGCTGGCGACGGCCGACCCGCAGCGCCTTGCCGCGCTCAACGGCAAGCTCGAGGCACTGGCGGCCGGCACCGGCGCCTCGGTGATCTACGCGGTGGACCGCCGCGGCCTGACGGTCGCCTCGAGCAATTGGCGCGGCCCCGACAGCTTCGTCGGCGAGAACTACGCCTTCCGGCCCTACTACCAGGGCGCGATGGCCGGCGGCGCCGCCGAGCACTTCGCCCTCGGCACGATCAGCCGCCGCCCCGGCCTGTACCTGTCGCACCGGATCGAGGAAGCAAGCGGACAGCCGCTGGGTGTGGTGGTCGTCAAGGTCGAGTTCCCCGGCCTGGAGGAAGACTGGGCGCATCTGGCCGAGCCGGTCTTCGTCACCAACAGCGACGGCGTGGTGCTGCTGACCAGCGAGCCCGGATGGCGCTTTGGCTCGCTGGTGCCGCTGGGCGAGGCAGCGGCCGAGCAGTTGCGGCGCAGCCTGCAGTTTGGCGATGGGACCTTCGCCCCGCTGCCGGTCCGGCCGTTTTCGGCCGCGGCCGGTGGCGCACCGGCGCGCAAGCCGCCTGCCAGCGGCGAGGAGGTGCGTGCGGACGTGCCCGGCCATCCGGCCGGCGACAGCTATATCCACGTTGCCTTGCCCGTGCCCTCCACGCATTGGACCTTCCACCTGCTGGCGCCCAGCCGCGACGAGCGGACCGGCACCGCGGCGCGGATGCAGGCGCAGGCGCTGGTGGTGCTGCTGCTCGCCTGTATCGCCGTCGCCACCGCGATCTACGCACGGCGCCGGCTGCGGCGGCACAACGCTCAGCAGGCCGCGATCCGCGCCGAATTGACGGCGCGCGTGCAGGCGCGCACCGCCGAACTGCAGGCCGCCAACGACCAGCTGCGCGCGGAAATGGAAGAGCGCCGGCAGGCCGAGCTGCGTCTCCATGCCGCGCAGGAAGAACTGGTGCAGGCCAACAAGCTGACCTTCCTCGGCCAGATCGCCGCCGGCGTCGCGCACGAGATCAACCAGCCGGTGGCCGCGATCCGCAGCTATGCGGACAACGCCGGCAGCTATCTGGAGCGCGGCGAGGCCGAGGGGGCCCGCTCCAGCCTCGCGCGCATCGGCGCATTGACCGAGCGCATCGGCGCCATTACGGGCCAGCTGCGCGCGTTTGCCCGCAAGGGTTCGGGCGCACGAGAGCCGACGCCGGTGGACGACGCGATCGACGGCGCGCTGCTGTTGCTCGGGCCGCGCCTGCGCACGCAGCCCGTCGCGCTGGTGCGTTCCGGCGACAAGGGTCTGCGCGTGCAGGCCGAACGCCTGCGGCTCGAACAGGTGCTGGTCAATCTGCTGCAGAACGCGCTGGACGCCGTGGCCGACCGCGACGATGCGCGGATCGACATCGCGACGCATGCCGACGAAGCGCGTGTTCGCATCGAGATCGCCGACAACGGTCCCGGCATCGCGCCCGACATCGCCGAGCGGCTGTTCACCCCCTTCTCCACCTCGAAGCGCGAAGGCATGGGGCTGGGGCTGGTGATCAGCCGCGACATCGTCGCCGACTTCGGCGGCACGCTCGATACGCGCTCCGGCAGCACGGAAAGCGGCGGGCCTGGCGGCGCCATCTTCACCATCACATTGAATTCATCCCCATGATGCAAACCACCGAAGGCCAGGCCAGCCATGGCCCGGTGCGCCGGGTCGCCCTGGTCGACGACGACCACGATGTCCGCGCAGCCGCGGCCGAGAGCCTGACGCTGGCCGGCTATCGGGTCGACGCGCACGCCAGCGCGCAATCCTTTCTCGACAGCCTGCGCGACGGCTATCCGGAGGTGCTGGTCACCGATATGCGGATGCCGGGGCTCGACGGCCTGCAACTGTTCGAACGCGTGCTCGAACGCGACGCCAGCCTGCCGGTGATCTTCATCACCGGCCATGGCGATATCGCGCAAGCGGTCGAGGCGATGCGCCGTGGCGCCTACGATTTTCTCGAGAAGCCCTACGCCACTCACCGCTTGCTGACCGCTGTCGGCCATGCCTGGGAGCGGCGCCGGCTGGTGCTGGAAAACCGCCGGCTGCAGGACGCCGCGACGCAAGCGGAGAGCGCCTGGCCGCTGATCGGCGTGACGCCCGCGATGGAGCGGCTGCGCCAGACCATCCGCCATATCGCCGACGCGGACGTGGATGTGCTGGTGGTCGGCGAGACCGGCAGCGGCAAGGAAATGGCCGCGACCGCGCTGCATCGGTGGAGCCGTCGCAGCGCCGGCGAACTGGTCGCGCTCAATTGCGCGGCGCTGCCCGAGAGCGTGATCGAGAGCGAGCTGTTCGGCCACGAACCCGGTGCCTTCACCGGCGCGCAACGCAAGCGGATCGGCCGCATCGAACATGCCAATGGCGGCACGCTGTTCCTGGACGAGATCGAAGGCATGCCGCCGTCGGTGCAGCTCAAGCTGCTGCGCGTGCTGGAGACGCGCAGCGTCGCGCCGCTCGGCACCAACGAAATGCGGCCGGTCGATCTGCGCGTCATCGCGGCCAGCAAGGTCGATCTGGGCGACCCCGCACAGCGCGGCGATTTCCGCGAGGACCTGTATTACCGCCTCAACGTCGTCACGCTGTATATGCCGCCGCTGCGCGAGCGGCGCGAAGACATTCCGCTGCTGTTCGAGGTCTTCACCGGCCAGGCCGCGCGCCGCTTCCAGCGTGAGGCGCCGCCGCTCAACGATGCGGTACGGCGCTACCTGAACACGCACGCCTGGCCGGGCAACGTACGCGAACTGCTGCATTTCGCCGAACGCTTCGTGCTGGGCGTGCATACGCTGCCGGCCGCGCCTGCCGCGCAGAGCGCGACGTCAGACGGTACGAGCGGCGAAGGCACGCTGGCCGAACGGATGGACCGCTACGAAGCCCAGCTGATCCGCGACACGCTCGCCGCCAACGGCGGCAATGTACGGGCGACACTGGAATCGCTGGGCATCGCGCGCAAGACGTTCTACGACAAGCTGCATCGGCATGGGATCGAACGGCGGCTCTATGTCAGCGACAGAACCGAATAGTCGGATGGCAGAACCGCCCACTTTCGAACTGCGCTAGAATCCGACCACTGCCCTAACCTGTCCTCTCCCGGATGCACATGACGGTGATGACTCTAGGTCGATACATGGCTCGCCTCGCGCGGGCCATGTCTGTTTTCGGGCCATGTTCCATGGCGCGCTCGGCCTCGCGCACCGGCGACCGATGCGTGTCAGCTGGCTTTGCCGCCAGATGCAGCAAGGCGCTTTGCGAGGTCTGCCAGCACTTCGCTACCCTGCAGTGCCGCGGCTGCCAGCCGACGCACATGATCCCGCAGATCGCGCGGCCATGATTCGGTCAGCATCACGAAGCGCTCGCCGTCACCGGCGTACAGCGCGCGGGACGCGTCCTCGTAGCCTGGCTGGTTGCCGAGCATCGCAAGCATGAAGCGGTCGGCGGCCTGCTGCGCTTCGCGAATCGCCTGTCGTCCTCCGTCCTGGGCACGCGCCTGCTCGACCAGTTTGCGCAGCGTCACCGAAGCGCCGCCCGGCTGTGCGGCGAGCCATTCCCAGTGGCGCGGCAGCAGGGTTACCTCGCGCGCCACCACGCCGAGCCTGGGACGGCCTGGCGTCCGGGGTTCGCCCCTGCTCTCTTCCCCTTCGCGTTCCGTCTGCTCCGAGGCCGGCTGTCGCCCCTCCGGCTGCAGCCTCGCGACAATCTCCTGATCCGTGCCGCGCAGGTCGAAATCGATCTGGCGGCCGCTGCGATCATCGAAGGCCAGTACCGCTGGCGCCGACGCGTCGTCCCCCCGTTGCGCGAGGGCGCGTTTGACGGCAAGGGCGACGGCGCCGGGCGCGCCGGAAGCCAGCAGGCGTTCGCCGATGAACGCGGTGCAGGTGGCGGGTTTCGACATGTTGGATCTCCGTGAACTGGCGCTATTTTATCCGGGTAAAACAAGATGTCAATATTACCCGGGCTAAATTGCCCAACACGGTCACCGCCCCTGCTGCCCGCTCACTCCACCGAAATTCCCCGCTGCTTGATCACCGCCGCCCAACGCGCCGTCTCTTTCTGGATCGTCTCGGCCAGCTGCCGCGGCGTGCCGCCGCCGACGTCCATGCCGAGCGTTGCCAGCTTGCTCTTCAGGCCGGGATCGGCCAGCACTTCGCCGGTCTGGCGGCTCAATTGTTCGATCACCTCGCGCGGCGTGCCGGCCGGGGCCATCAGCGCATACCAGGACACCGCCTCGAACTGCGGAAAGCCCTGTTCGGCGATGGTCGGCACATCGGGCAGCACCGCCGAGCGCTTGCCGCTGGCCACGCCCAGTGCGCGCAGGCGGCCGGCCTGGATATACGGCAGCGCCGCCGACATCTGCGCGAACATCATCGTGACCTGGCCGCCGACGAGGTCCGTCATCGCCGGGCTGACGCCCTTGTAGGGCACGTGGATCAGCTTGACGTTGGCGTCGAGCTGCAGCAGTTCACCGGCCAGATGCGCCTGGCTGCCCGCGCCCGGCGAGGCAAAGGTCAGCTTGCCGGGCTGCTGGCGTGCGAGCTTCAGCAGGTCGGCAAGCGACTTCGCCGGGACGCCGGGGTGAACCACCAGCACGTTTTCGGCCGTGGCCAGCATCGCGACCGGCACCAGGTCGGCCGCCTTGTACGGCAGGTTCGGCATCAGCGACGGATTGACGGCGATATTGCCGACCGGCACCACGGCCAGCGTATAGCCATCGGGCGCGGCCTTGGCGACCTGATCGACGCCGATCGTGCCGGCCGCGCCGGCCTTGTTCTCGACGACGACCGGTTGGCTCCAGCGTTTGGACAGCCCCTCGCCTACCGTACGTCCGAGCACGTCGGCCGGACCGCCGGCGGCAAACGGCACGACCAGCCGTATTGGCTTGGCGGGATAGGCTTGCCCGCCCCCCTGCGCCGACGCGCCAAGCGGCACGCTCGCCGCGAGCAGCGCACCGAGTATCGTGGAAAGCAAACGCATCATCGTGATTCTCCGAGAGTGGATCAGGCCAATGGATCGGATGGGTGCCGCAAGGACTCCAGCGAAGGCTCCGACAATGACGCCGGCACGGACTCCGGCAAAAACGGCAAGATACCCTGCACAACCGGTGTCGCCGCGGTCAGCGCCACCCCCGCGCGATCCGCCTCGTGCGCCCAGCGGACCAGGCGCCGATAGTCGTCCGGCACCATTGCCGCAAAGCGCGACAGCCGCAGCACGGCAAGCGCCTCGCCGCATTCCGGGTCGCGATGCGCGTGCGCCAATGCCTCGCGCAGCCGCGCCGCGATGTCTTCGCCGATGCCGGGAGAAGCGACCAGCGGCGGAATCGGCGAGGACTGCGTCACCGCCAGCGTGCGCACGGCGGCGATCCGTTCTGGCGCATGCAGCCGCAGCAAGTCGAGCACATAGCTGTCGACCACGCCGACCTCGGCGCGCCCCGCGATCACCGCGTCGATCACGTCCTGCGGTGTCGGCGTGGCGTCGTCGGTCGGCAGATACAACGCCCCGTCCACCAGGCCGAACTCCATCAGATAGCGGCGCGGCGCGTTGTAGCCCGAATTCGACTCCGGCAGCATGCACGCAAGGCGCGTGCCGAAGGTCTGCGCCAGCGAGGTGCGGGACGTATCGGCGCGCACGATGAATTCGCTGAAATAGCGCGGCAGGCCGCCATAGCGCGGCAGATCGGGCACCGGCGCAGCAAGCAGCCGGTAGCGCACCGGCGCGGTCGCAAACGGATAGCCGCACATCAGCACGCAGGCGCAATCGTCGCGGTCCCACAATGCACGGATCGGTGCCGGCGCATCATGCTCGACGTAGTCCAGCGCCACGCCGGCGCGTTGCGCCACGCGCATCAGCAGCGCCCGCCAGGCCTTGGCGGCCTGCGGCGACACCGAGTACATCCTTGCATTGGCGATCATGCGTAGACCAGCCTTTGCCCGATGCCCATGCGCTGGGCCTTCTCCATGATTGCGTGGCCGAGCGCGATATCGCTGAGCGACAGGCCGCGATGCCAGAACAGATTGGTCTCCTCGTCGCTCTGCCGCCCCGGTTTGCGTCCGGCGACGATCTCGCCGAGCTCGGCATGCAGCGTCTGCTCCGACAGCTTGCCGGCCTCGACATGCGCGCGCAGCGAGCCGAACATGCCTCCCTTGCACTGGCTCCAGTCGTCGACCACCAGCTTGTCCATGATGTCGGTCAGCGACAGCTCGACCGCGCTCATCGTGCCGTAGGGCACGACGAACGCGCCGCGCGAGATCCATTCGGTCTTCAACAGCGGCGTCGGCCGCTCCAGCCGCGAGGCTTCGACGACGATATCGGCGCCGCGCACGCACGACTCCCAGTCCTCGGTCACGACGATCGGCTTGCCGAGATCGCGCTCGAGCCTCGCCGCAAATGCATTGCGGCTTTCGGGGCGGCGCGAATGCACGCGGATCTCGTCGAAATCGAACAGGCTGTCGAGCAGCCTGATATTCCAGTACGAGGTACCGCGCGCACCGATATGGCCGAGCACCTTGCTGTTGCGCCGCGCCAGATGGCGCGCGCCGAGCGCGGTCAGCGCCCCGGTGCGAGCGTCCGTAATGAAGGTCGCGTCGATCACGGCGACCGGCATGCCGGTGCGCGGGTCGAACAGATTCAGCAGCGCCATTTCCGATGGCAGGCCCTGCTTGTAGTTGTCGACGAAGTCGCCGACGATCTTGACCCCCGCCAGCCCGAGCGGCGCGACATAACCGCGCAGCACATTGAAGTGCCCATTGAAGGCGGGGTCCGGAATCAGATGCATGCGCGGCTCGATCACGGTCTGCCCATTGCCCTGCGCCACCAGCCCCTGCTCGACCGCGGCAAGGATCTCCGCGTCGGTCATCTCCAGCCGGGCGATGTCCTTGCCGTTGAGGTAGGTCAGATGGATGTCGCTCATACCGTCTCCTGATGTCGTGGAATCGTGGAATCGTCGAAATCAGTGTAGGGAGCGCGGCCATGACTGTCATATGCTTATATATCGGTGACGCTTAACATCTTGTTATGCCATGAAAATCAATCTGCGCCAGATCGAAGTGTTCCGCGCCGTGATGCTGACGGGCTCGATCAGCGCCGCCGCCAAGCTGCTGTATGTTTCGCAGCCGGCGATCAGCCGCCTGCTGTCGCATACCGAGCAGCGCCTGGGCTTCGCGCTGTTTCGGCGCACCAAGGGGCGGCTGTATCCGACGCCGGAAGCGCGCCGCATGCTGGCCGAGGTCAACGCGGTCTATGACGGCATCGAGCGCGTCAACGAGATCGCCGAGGATCTGGCGGCAAACCGCACCGGCAGCCTGCGCGTGTCGTGCAGCCCCAATCTGGGGCAGACGGTGCTGCCCCGTGCGATTGCGCGCTTCCGTCTGGCGCATCCCGAAGTCCGCATCGTGGTGCGCACGCAGATTCCCACCAACATGCTGCGCACGCTGCTGTCGGGGCAGGCCGAGCTCGGCGTATCGACGATGCCGCTGACGCATCCGAACCTGGAGGCGCGCGTGCTGGCGCGCAATCCGATCGTCGCGCTGGTGCCCGAGGGCCATCGTCTCGCCGGGCGCAGCGCGGTACGGCCTGCCGACCTGGCCGGCGAGGCGCTGATCGGCTACGGCGACGATGTGCCGTTCGGGCTGCTGATCCGCGAGATGTTCGGCGGCGAGGCTGACCAACCCGACTTCAGCGTGCAGGTGGAACAGGCGCACGTCGCGCGTGCCCTGGCGCAGGCGGGGGCGGGCATCGCGCTGGTCGACGCGATGACGGTGTTCGGCCAGAGCTGGCCCGATATCGTCGCGGTGCCGGTCAGGACGCGCGTCACCGCGTCGGCGCAGATCTTCCATGTCGAGACCGAACCGCTGTCGCGGCTGGCGCTCGACTTCGTCGATACGCTGGTGGCGATGATGAAGCGGTAAACGCGCGGCGGGGCGGGGGCGGGGGCGCTGCGCTGCCATGCCTTCCGCTAATGCACGATGCCGCCCTTGACGAAGCGCACTGGCTCCGCATCCATTCGCAACAGCAGCGCGGTCAGCCCATCGGGGGCCGGCTTTTCGGCTGTCGCGCTGGCCGCCGGCCTGGACGCCTGGCCCGACTCGCACAGCAGATCGGCATCGGACCAGCCCTTCTGCTGCGGCGTGCCGCGTGCACGCAGCCAGCCACCGCGATCGGCAAGCAGCTCGGCGCCGGCAAGGCGCTCCGGCGCGACACCGGCGAGCCGCGCGACGGTATCCCAGGCCTGCGGCGACACCGCCCCGCAATCGCTGCGGAACTGCGGCACCGAAGCGGGCGGCCTGCCGTCGGGCGTCACCAGCAGCGTCAGGAAGCGCGGATCCTCGAGCGGAATGCGATCGGGCGAACCGTCGAAGGCCACCAGCCGCAGCCGCTGGCCGTCGCGCCACTGCGCCAATCGGCGCGGCGTGTCGGCGCCGCAGCGTATCGCCATATCGGGAACCGGCAAGGCCATCGGCCAGCTGCCTGCCGACTTGGCGCCCTCGCCCGCGGCCAGCGCCTTGGCGTAGTCGAGCACGGCCCAGATCTCCTCGTCGGCCAATACGCCGGCGAATGCGGGCATCGCCAGGCCGCCATTGCCATCGCGCATGCCATCGGCGATATGCCAGAACAGCTCGCCATCGGCACGCCGCGCGAGCAAGGGACTGACCAGCGTCGGCGGCCAGCGCGGCAACGTTGCCGCCAGCGGACCTTCGCCGCGGCCGTCGTCGCCGTGGCAGGCCGCGCAATGCTGGCCATAGATGCGGGCGCCGAGGGAGATCGCCTCCACCGAAAATCCTGTTGGACTGGCATGAAAGCTGGTCGGCGCCGCCGGCACGAACAGCAGCGCCGGCGCTGGCCAGGGCGCCAGCAGCAGGCCGGCGGCCGCCATCGCCAGCAGCACCGCACGGCGGCGCCGCCATGCCAGCGCCAGCAGCATCGCCACCAGCGACAGCGCGACGGCGATCCCCGTCCACGCGAGCTGCCTCGCCACGCCGAGATCGATCAGCAAGGTTTCGCCGGCAATCCGATGGCTCCAGGGCCAGGCCGGCTGCCCGTGCACGTCGCCAGTCAGGCCCAGCCAGTGCCATAGCCCCAGCATGCCGAGCTGCGCGTGCTCGACGATGGCCAACAGCGTATCGAGCCAGGCCGGCAACACCACGCCATTCATCGCACCGCTCGCGCCATGGCTTGTCGGAACACGGGCCCCAGCACGCCGGCGATCACCAGCTGGCGTCCAGGCCCAGATGCCGCAGCGCCTCGTGCCGCATCTCGGTCAGCCTGGGATCGCCGCGATGGCGCGGGTACGGCAGATCGACATCGATCTCCGCGCGGATGCGCGCCGGCCGATCGCTGAAGACGATCACGCGCTGGGCCAGGAACAGCGCCTCCTCGACATCGTGCGTGACCAGCAGGGCCGAGAAGCCGGCACGCTGCCACAGCGCGACCAGCTCGCTCTGCATCGCCAGCCGCGTCAGCGAATCGAGCTTGCCGAGCGGCTCGTCCAGGACCAGCAGGCGCGGATCGTTGACCAGCGCGCGCGCCAGCGCCACGCGCTGCGCCATGCCGCCGGACAGCTGATGCGGAAACGCGCGCGCGAAGTCCTTCAGGCCGACCCGTTCGAGCGCGGCGTCGACGCGATGGTGTTCGCGGCCCAGCAGGCCGCGTGCCTGCAGACCGAGCGCCACGTTGTCCCAGACGCGCCGCCATGGAAACAGCGTCGGGTCCTGGAATACGACGATGCGCGACGGGTCCGGCTCGGCGATCGTCGCGCCGTCCTGCAGGATCCGCCCTTCCACCGGCGCGTCGAGGCCGGCGACCAGCCGCAGCAAGGTCGACTTGCCGCAGCCGCTGGGCCCCAGCAGCGCAACGAACTCTCCCGGCTCGACGTTCAGGTTCACGCGGTCCAGCACCTGCAGCCGCGTCTCGCCTTCCCCGAACCAATGGCTGACCTGCCGTACCTCGATGCGAGCCCCGGCGCCCTCTCCTTCGATGACCTCACCCGTCCCGTCGCTTCCTTGATGGTGCGGGCGTGCCAATCCGCGCGCCACCGTCGCCTGCGCCTCGTCCGCCATCGCCGCGCTCACCATTTGACGGTCCCCTTCTGCCACGACAGCGCGCGGTCGCGCAGCGCGAACAACAATGTGATGACCCCGGAGAACAACAGCGCCATCACGATCAGCGCCGCGTACATGTTCACGTACGAGGCCCAGCCCTGCGCCCAGGTCAGGTACCAGCCCAGTCCCGACTTGACGCCCATCATCTCTGCGGTGACCAGCACCGAGAACGACGCGCCCAGCCCCATGAACAGGCCGACGAACACCTGCGGCAAGGCTGCCGGAATCGCGACGCGCAACACCAGGAACCAGCCCGACGCGCCCATCGTTCGCGCCACGTCGTAATAGCGCTTGTCGACGCTGGCCACACCCGACCACGTCAGCACCGCGACCGGGAAGGCCGTCGCCAGCGCGATCAGGAATATCGCGGCCGAATAGCTCGACGGGAAGAAGTAGAAGGTCAGCGGCAGCAACGCGGTCGACGGCAAGGGGCCGAGCACGCGCAGCAGCGGATGCACCCAATAGCCGATCCGCCGCGACCACCCGATCGATACGCCGATCAGGAAGCCGACCAACGCGCCGTGCGCGACGCCGAAGCCCAGCAGCTTCAGCGTGTTCAGCGCGCTGTCGCCGAGGCGGCGCCAGTCGTCGAGATAGACCTCGATCAGCGCCTGTGGCGGCGCGAAGAACGGCGTCGGCAGTGTGGCGGTCTTGGCGGTCAGGTATTCCCATGCGCCCAGCACCAACGGCACGGCCACCAGCCATGGCCCGGCAGCGCGAAGTGCCGACCACCCGCGGCGGCCCGCCCCTACGCGTGGACCGATGACTGCCGCCAGCGCGAGCGCGGCCGCCACGGCGAGCGCCGCGATGCCGAGTTCGGCGGTATAGGCCCAGTCGCTGAATCCAGCGACCCGGTTGGGCCAGCGCCAGGTCAACAGGCCGAAGCCGGCCCATGCCAGCGCGGCAATGTAGCCGACGGGCCATTGTGTCGGCGCGGCCGCGGGGGCCGCCGTCGCGGAAGGTCCCGAAGGCGAGGCGGAGGCGGAAGCGCGTGCGGCCCGGCGCGTCGTCGGCCCGCCATCGCGCGCCGCCTCGAACGCAGCTTGATGCGTACTCATGATTTATCCCAGGACATTGGCGTAGACGTGCTGCGCCAGGCGTTGCGGATCGGTGGTCTTCTTGATCACGCCGATCTTGCGGAAATCGTCGGCATAGAAGGCGATTTCATCGCGCAGGTCGACGCCCGTCGGATGATGGGTATAGGTCAGCGTCGCATAGAGCTTGCGCAGGTCGTCCAGCGAGATCTTCGGCGAGTATTTGGCGAACACCTTGGCGGCCTCGTTCGGGTTCTCGTGCACGAAGTCGGTCGCCTGCACGATCGCACGCGCCAGCGCGGACGCCGCGGGCCGATCGTTGCGGACCAGTTCGCCGCGTGCGCCGACCACGCAGCAGACCTTGCGCGCGTATTCGCCCGTCAGGTTGGTCGCCAGTTCGACATAGGCGCCGTTGGTGCGCTTCTCCAGCAGATAGAGATTCGGGTCGCCGTCCGCGATCGCCTGGATCTCGCCCTTGTCGACCGCCACGCCCAGCAGGTCGGCCGGATACTGGCGCCACGTCACGTCCTTGTCCGGGTCGATGCCGTTCTTGGCCAGCAGGATCGTGAAGAAGTGCTTGCCCGGCGCGGCCAGATCGCTGACGCCGACCGTCTTGCCCTTCAGCGCCTGCAGGCTGGTGACGCCCGCCGCCTTCGCGCCTACCAGCCGCACGCAGCCGCCGTGCGAGCTGCCGATGATCTTGACGTCGAAGCCGGCCTCCAGCGGCTTGAGCCAGCGATGGATCATGCCGACCGCGGCATCGGCCTTGCCGGTGGCGATCGACTCGAGCAGCTGGTCGGTGGAGCCGCTGTAGTTGATCAGATCGACCTGCAGGCCGTTCCTCTCGAAGAAGCCCTTCTCCTGCGCGACCACGATCGGCGTCAGGCAGAACGAATTCTGGTTCCACGCAAAGGTCAGCTTGCGCGGCGCGGACCAGGCGCGCCGGCCCAGCATCAGCGCCGGTGCGGCGATCGCCGCGGCACCGGCCAGGCGCAGCACGTCGCGCCGCCGGGCAGTGGGCGTTGCATCGGAGGGGGATTGGCGTTGGCTCATGGTGATGCGGCTCCCGTGGTTCTACGTGTTGTTGGTTCGAGTCTCGGCATGCGGTTGTCGGTCAGGCCGGGCAGCAAGGTTCATGCCGCCTGCCGTTGCCCTTGTTGCTGCTCGCGCTCCCGCCGCGCATCGCGTTCGGCCACCAGCGCGCGCAGACGAGGGATCAGCTCGCGGCCGTAGTCGATCGCATCGTCAAGCGGATCGAAGCCGCGGATCAGGAAGGTGGTCACGCCAAGGTCGTAGTAATCGAGCAGCGCGTGCGCGACCTGTTCGGGCGTACCGACCAGGCCCGTCGAATTGGACCGGCCGCCGGTCTCGCGCGCGATCGCGGTCCACAGCCGGGTATCGACGCGATCGCCCTGCTCGGCGGCGGCCAGCAGGCGGCGTGCGCCCTCGCTCTGCTGCGGCCCGCCGCGGCTGTAGCCCTGTTGCACGCGCAGCGCGCGGGTGCGTTCGAGAATGCGGTCGGCACGCGCCCAGGCCTTCTGCTCGGTGTCGGCCAGCACCGGCCGGAACGACACCGAGAAGCGGATCTGGCGGCCATGCTTCGCCGCCTCCGCCCGTACCCGCGCGGTCAGCTCGCGGACCTGGTCCAGCGATTCGCCCCACAGCGCATAGACGTCGGCGTGCTTGCCGGCCACCGCGATCGCCGGGGCGGAGGCACCGCCGAAGTAGATCGGCACATGCGGCCGCTGTGCCGGCTTGACCTCGGAAAAGCCGCGCTGGAAGCGGTAGAAGCGGCCCTCGTGATCGAAGGGCTCCGGTGCGGTCCAGATCCGGCGCAGGATGCCGAGGTATTCGTCGGTGCGCGCATAGCGTTCGTCGTGACCGAGGAAATCGCCATCGCGCTTCTGCTCGTCGTCCGAGCCGCCGGAGATGAAATGCACGCCGAGCCGGCCGCCGCTGAACTGGTCCAGCGTCGCGATCTGCCGCGCGGCCAGCGTCGGCGCGGTAAAGCCGGGCCGATGCGCCAGCATGAAGTGGATTCGTTCGGTCACCGCGGCCGCATACGCGATCGTCAGCGTGGCGGACGGCCCGGTGGAATGGTGCGGCACCAGGATGCGGTCGAAGCCGGCCTGCTCGTGCGCCTGCGCGAAGGCCCGCACATAGTCGCGATCCACCACGGGCCCGCTGGGCGGATGGATCTCGGATTGCTTCTGGCTCTGGATCATGCCGATGATGTCGACGCTCATGGGTTCTCCTGTGTCGCCCGCTGCGGTCACGGCGGCGGAATCTGGCGACAAACGTAAGGCAAACCCGCGCGTGGCCGAACGAATAAAAACGAAACTCCATATTCGATTTGCATCGTTCATCGAAGCGGCATCGCGGCGTTACGCTAGGCGCCGATCCGAATCCGCACAGGGAACGACCGTCATGCCTTCCTCCACCTTGCTTCGATTGCCTGCCAGCGAGCCGCATCTGGACCGTATGCTGGACCGCATGCGCAACGACACGCTCGACATCACGCTCGACGCCTTGCGCACGGCATTCGCGGCGACCGCCGCGCGGCACGATGCCGACGGCAGCTTTGCGCACGAGAACTTCGCGCTGCTGCATCGCCATGGCCTGATCGCGCAGGTCGTGCCGCAAGCCCATGGCGGAGCCGGCGCGAACCTCGCGCGGGCGCGCCGCATCGTCGCGGCTGTCGCAGCCGGCGATGCCGCCACCGCGCTGGTGCTGACGATGACCTATCTGCAGCACCGCGCAATCGCCCGCGACGACAGGCATTGGCCGCCGCCGGCCGCGCAGCAGGTGTTCGGCAGCGCCGTGTCCGAGGGCGCGCTGATCAACGCCCTGCGCGTCGAGCCGGAACTGGGCTCGCCTTCGCGCGGCGGACTGCCGGGCACCGTGGCAACGCGCATGGCGGACGGCTGGCGCCTGCAGGGGCGCAAGCTCTATTGCACCGGCATCCCGGCGCTGCGCTGGCTCGCGGTATGGGCGCGCACCGACGAGCCGCAGCCGCGCGTCGGCGTGTTTCTGGTGCCGGGCCCCGTCGATCCGGCACGCGGCATTCGCGTGATCGAGAACTGGAATCACCTGGGGCTGCGCGCTTCGGGCAGCCACGAGACGGTGCTGGACGATGTGTGGATTCCGCCGGAATACGCGGTCGATCTCCGCCTGCCCGAACAATGGACGCCGGCGGGGGCCAGTCAGGCCGATAACGACGCCAATGCCGATCAGCAGGCCTGGATGGTGGTGCTGCTCGGCAGCCTCTACGATGCGGTGGCGCGCGCGGGCTTCGACTGGGTCCGCGATTTCGTGCGCACGCGTGCGCCGGCTAGCCTCGGCGCGCCGCTGGCGACGCTGCCGCGCGTGCAGCAGACCATCGGGGAAATCGCCGCGCTGCTGCACGCGAACCAGGCGTTGCTCGACGACGCGACCTCGCGCATCGATGCCGGCCAGCCGCCGGCACTCGCCGGCAGCGGGCTATTGAAGTTCACCGTGACGGGCAATGCGATCCGCGCGGTCGAACTCGCGCTGCAACTGGCCGGCAATCACGGACTGAGCCGCAACAACCCGCTGGAGCGCCACTACCGCGACGTGCTCTGCAGCCGCGTGCATACGCCGCAGGACGACGCGATCCTGATCGCGGCGGGCAGGCATGCGCTGGCGTGATGGCTCATGATGCCGCGCGCCCGGCGATGTACTCGCTGGCGCCGCGCCCTAGCAGTTGCAGTGCCTGCGCCGCCGGCACCGGCGGACCGAACAGATAGCCCTGCCCCTCGTCATAGCCCTCCTCGCGCACCGCGGCGAGCTGGCTCTCGGTCTCGATGCCCTCGGCCGTGGTCACGAGCTGGAACGCCGCGCCGAGGCTGGCCACCGCGTGCAGGATCGCCCGCGCTTCGTGGCCGCCATGCAGATCGGTGACGAAGGAGCGGTCGAGCTTGATCTTGTCGAAGGCAAAACTGCGCAGATAGCCCAGCGACGAGTAGCCGGTGCCGAAGTCGTCCATCGCGATGCGCACACCGACCTCGCGCAACGCCTGCAGCGTCGACAGATTGGACTGGCTCTCCTGCAGCAGCACCGATTCGGTGATCTCCAGCTGCAGCCGCGCGGGCGGAAGTCCCGCCTCGTCCAGCGCTTGCCGCACCGTATCGACCAGCGCCGGATCGCGGAACTGCAGCGGCGACAGGTTGACGGCCACCGACACCGCCGCCGGCCACGCCGCGGCCTGCCGGCTCGCCGCGCGCAACACCCAGGCGCCGATCGGCACGATCAGGCCCGTCTCCTCGGCCATCGGCACGAACTCGGCCGGCGAAATCGTGCCGCGCTCGGGATGCTGCCAGCGCAGCAGCGCTTCGAAGCAGCCGATCTGTCCCGAGCGCAGGTCGTAGACCGGCTGGTAATGCAGCAGGAGCTGTCCGTCGGCCAGCGCCTGGTGCAGGTCGCGCTTGATCGCGACGCGGGCGCGCAGCTGCGCGTCCATGTCGGCGTGGAAGGCGAGCACGCTGGAGGGGCCCTCGCGCTTGGCGTGGTCCAGCGCGATATCGGCGGCGCGCAGCAGATCGTCGGGCTGCTCCCCGTGCTCGGGCGCGACGGCGATGCCGACGCTCGCCCCCAGCGTCAACGTATGCCCATCGATGGTGAACGGCTCGGACAGGCACGACTGGATGCGGCGCGCCGGCGCGGCCGCCTCCCCGCCATCGGCGACCGGCGTCTGCACCACGACGAACTCGTCGCTGCCCAGCCGCGCGACGGTATCGGCCTCGGTCAGGCAGCCGCGCAAGCGGTCCGCGACCTGGCGCAGCACGGCGTCGCCGACCGCATGGCCGAAGGTATCGTTGACGCCCTTGAAGCCGGTCAGGTCGAGGCAATGCAATGCCGCACGGCTGCGCTCGCGCAGCAGTCGTTCCAGATGCTCGCGCAGGGCGACCCGGTTCGGCGTACCGGTCAGCGCGTCGTGCCGGCTCAGGTAGGCCAGGTGCTGTTGCGCGGCCAGGCGTTCCTGTTCGGCGCGGCGGCGTTCGGTGATGTTGCGGAAGAAGATCGACAGGCCGTCGGCCGTCGGATAGGCGTGCACCTCGAGCCAGATCGCCAGTGGCGGCAGGTATTCCTCGAAGGCGACCGGCACCTGTTCGTCCAGTGCGCGCCGGTAGTGCCGCGCGAACACGCCGTCTGCCTCCTCTGGAAACATGTCCCACAGGCTGCGGCCGATCGCGGGGGTGCGTTCCTGCAACGCCCGGGCGGCATTGCCGTTGAAGTAGGTCAGGCGCCAGGCGCGGTCGATCACGATCACGCTGTCCATGGTGCTCTCCAGCACCGCGGACAGCCGTTGCGCCAGCTGCTGCGCCTCGCGCTGCGCGCGGTCGGCCGCGTCGCGCGCCTCGCGCGCCTCAGTCGCGTCCAGCGAGATCGCCAACAGCCGTGCCGGGCGGCCCTGCTCGCCCGGGATCGAGGCCGTCACGGTATCGAGCCATTGCACGGCGCCACTGCGCAGATGGCGGCGGATCGTGAAGCGCCCGATGCCGCCCGTGCGGGCCGCGTCCAGGGCTGCGCTGGCGTCCGCGCGGCAGCTCTCGGGAACCAGGTCGACCCATCGTTCGCCCAGCACCGGCTCGTTCTCGTCAAGCTCGAGCACGCGATACGCGGTCGCATTGGCGTACAGCACGCGTCCGTCCAGATCGAGCACGCGAATGCAGTTGGGACTGTTCTCGAGGATGCTGCGGCTGAATCGCTCGCTCTCGCGAAGCGCCGCTTCGGCACGCTTGTGGTCGTCGATGTCTTCCAGCGTGCCGTACCAGCGCACCACCTTGCCGTCGCCGTCGCGCCGCGCGGCGGCGCGCGAGCGGAACCAGCGGTATTGGCCGTCCTGCATCCGCAGCCGGAACTCGTGGTCGAACGGCTGCCCCGTATCGACGCTGTCCCGCCAGCGCCGCAAGGTGTCGGGCAGGTCGTCCGGATGGACCTGCTCGGCCCAGCCGGTGCCCTTGCCCTGCTCGACCGATCTGCCGGTCAACTCCTCCCAGCGCGGCCCGGCTTCGGACACCAGCCCTTGCGCATCGGCGGTCCACGGCACCTGCGGGTTCAATTCGACCGAATGGCGGTAGTGCGCCTCGCTCTCGCGCAGCGCGCCCTCGGCCCGGCGGATATCGGTGATATCGATGATCGAGGCGATCACCACCGGCATCGGGGCGCCGTCCGGTCCGGCCAGCATCACGCGGCGCTTGCGCGTGGCCAGCACGCGCGTGCTGCCGTCGGCAGCGGTCAGCGTCTCCTCGACCTCGCGCTCCTCGCCGGTGTCGAACACCTCGTCGTCGACCGCCCAATAGCCGTCGGCCTGTTCCCTGGGCAGGAAATCGTGATCGGTGCGGCCAAGCAGCGCCGCGCGGCTGTGGCCCATCAGTTCGCACATCTGGTCGTTCAGCAGCAGCCAGCGATGGGCGCCATCCTTGACCAGCACCGGATGCGGCAGCGCATTGAGCAGGGCCTCTAGCGCGGCCGCGCCGCGGTCGCCATGAAACAGCGCGAGCGCTGATGGGCCATCCTCCGATGGCGCTTGTTGTCGGCCGGGCGCGTCGCGAGGAGTCATGAACGGGGCGATGGTTGCATGGCAGACAGCGGCGCGGTGCGGAGATGACCGCGTCCGTACCGTGTCCATTGGGCGGCACTGTAGCGCACATGTCAGCCGCATTGCTGTCCACCGCTGTCCGACACTCGGTGAGCGGCGATACGCGATCGTGGCGTTGGGCGATGGCTTCGCATGGGCTGGCGACCGAGCCGCGCTTCTAATGCAACTGGTTGCATACATTGAGGCGCACTGCTATTCTCAATGCAACCAGTTGCATAGCCAAGCGTGCCGCGGCATCGGTCAATCCCCTCGGCACGCTTTGCGCCTTCCCTGCCCTTGACCCGAAGAGGAGAGCCCGATGGGAATCGACGACCAGCCGTTGCCCTTGCCCGATGCCGCCCGCCGCACGCTGGCGGCCTGGCATCGGCTGCTGGAGCGCAATGCGATGGAGGAACTGGACCCGCTGCTGTCGGACGGCATCGTGTTCCGCTCGCCGGTCGCGCATACGCCCTACCCCGGCCGCGACGCGATCAAGCTGGTGCTGAAGACCGTCAATACGGTATTCCAGAACTTCCGCTATCACCGCACCTTCGCCAGCAGCGACGGCAGCAGCGTCGTGCTGGAATTCAGCGCCGAGGTCGACGGCAAGGCGCTCAAGGGCATCGACATGCTGCGCTTCGACGAGGAAGGCCGGATCGTCGAGTTCGAAGTGATGGTGCGCCCGATGAGCGGGCTGCAGGCCCTGGGCGCGGCGATGGGGGAGCGGCTCGGCGCCGCCCGGGAAACGCTGACGGGCAAGGCGCCGCGGCACTGAGCGCGCGGCGCCCTGGGGATGGCCCGGCGATGGGTCGAGGGGCGACGAGGGAGCGGCGATGGGTCGTGCTTGCCGCTCAGTCGGCGAAGGCGCCTGCCTTGCGCAACATCGGCTGCCACTTGTCGCTTTCGGCCTTGAGCCAGGTCTTCAGGCCTTCGGGCGTCTGCTTGGCCGGCGGCACGATCTCGGCGCCCAGTTCGTCCAGCCGCTTGACCACCGCCGGGTCCTTCAGCGCGGCCTGCAGCGCGGCGGTCAGGCGCGCGACCACCGGCGCCGGCGTGCCCTTGGGCGCGTACACGCCGTGCCACACCTTCATCTCGAAGCCCTTGAGGCCGCCTTCCTGCAAGGTCGGCGCATTGGGCAACGCGCGGATCCGCTGCGGCGTGGTGACGCCGTACAGCTTGACCTTGTTGGCGGCGATCTGCGGCAGCGTGGCGGTGGTCTGGTCGCACAGCACATCGACCTGGCCGCCCAGCAGCGCCGTCATGGCGGGCGCCGTGCCCTGGAACGGGATCACGTTCAGCTTGACGTTGGTGGCCTGCTCGAACAGCAGCCCGCACAGCTGCGAGACCGCGCCCAGCCCCGCGTTGGCAAGATTGATCTTCGACTCGTTCTGCTGCACGTAGCGCACCAGTTCGGCGGTGCTGTTGGGCGGCAGGTCCTTCTTGCCTAGCAGCGTCATCGGCACGTCGGCGACCTGGCCGATGTATTCGAAGTCCTTCAGCGGGTCATACGACAGCTTGCGGTACAGCGCCGGCGCGGTGGCCATGCCGTTGTGGTGGATCAACAGCGTATAGCCGTCGGCCTCGGCGCGGGCCACATAGGCCGGCGCGATGGTGCCGCCCGCGCCGGTACGGTTCTCGACCACCACGCTCTGGCCGAGGTGCTTCGACATGGCCTGGCCGAGGCTGCGCGCGACCACGTCGGTGGGACCGCCGGCGGAGAACGGCACCACCAGCGCGATGGGCTTGTGCGGGAAGGCATCGGCCGCCTGCACGGCGGCCGCGGCGAGCAGGCCGAGCGCCGCGACGGTCAGGCGCAGCGAAGCGAGCGGTCGAAGGGAACGGGTGGACGCAATACGAACAGCCATGGCGATGTCTCCGGATGTAATGCCCTGCGTACCCAGGGCTCGAAATCGCCGTAGTGTCGGCCAACCGGCCGCTTCGGCGCCATCTGCCATTGCTTAAGCCATCGTACGGGTCAGCGGAAGCCGGGTTTATGCGGATCGTTGTTGCGGCCCGCCGGTGGACGCTGACAGGGACGGTTCAGCCGCCGGCGCGCCTCACTCCCCGGCGGCCATCCGCTCGAGATGCGCCACCAGCATGCGCGCGGCCGGCGACAGGCTCTGCTCGTCGCGGAAACAGATGGCGAAGCGCCGATGCGCCCAGCCATCGGTCAGCGGCACGACCCGCACGTCGAGACTCGCGGCGACCGGTTCGACCACCTCGCGCGGCATGATCGCCAGGCCCAGGCCGGCGCGCACGCAGCGCAGCGACGCGTCGAAGGTCGACACCACCGCGCGATAGGTCACGGGCCGGCCGACGATGGCCGCATGGCGCGCCAGCATGGTGTGTACCGCGGTCTGCGCCGGCAGGCCGATATGGTCGAAGTCCAGCGTATCGGAGAACGCGCACGCGTTTGCCTCGGCGAGCGGATGCGAGGCAGGCACCACCGCGGCCAGATGGTCGGCGCGATAGGGGCGCGTGGCGAGCCCTTCCAGATCGGCGGCGTCCCAGCAGATGCCTAGCGGCGCGGAGCCCTCGCGCACCGCGCGCACCACCTCTCGGCTCACTTCCTCCTCGACCGACACGCGGATATCGCGATGCTCGGGCTGCTGCAGGAAGCCGGCAATGTCGTCGGGCAGCGATTCCGCCATCGACGACACCGTGGCGAGCAGCCTGACCTGCCCCTTGATGCCCGAGCCATAGTCGGCCATGTCGCGTGCGACCCGGTCGGCCGCGGCCAGCATCGCCCGCGCATGCTCGAGCAGAATCTCGCCGGCCGGGGTCGGAATCACGCCGCGCCGGCGCCGTTCCAGCAACTGCGCGCCGACCGTATCCTCCAGCTGCGCCAGCCGCTTGCTGATCGCCGACGCGACGATATGCTGCTGCTCCCCGGCCCGCGCCATGTTGCGCGTCTCGCAGACCGCGACAAACAGGCGCAGGCTGGTCAAATCCAGGTCCCGCATCGTGGGCTTGCTCCTTGGCACCGCGAAAGGCTCGTCAGGGGGCAAATCATAGCGCGGCGTTTCTCGGCCGGAGGCATCTCCGCCTTCGGCAGACGAGAAGGCAAGCGTGAGCGGGACAGGGAGATTGGCCGCGCTGCGAGAACCGCCTCAATCGAGGCTCAGCTTCGCCTGCGCCGCGACCTTCTTCCACTTGGCGATTTCGGCGCGACGGAAGGCATCGAGCTCGGCCGGCGTCGAGCCGACCGTCTCGGCGCCGAAGCCGGCAAGCTGCTCGGCCACGGCGGGGTCCTTCAGCACCTGCGCCAGCGCGCGCGAGACCTGCTCGACGATTGCCGGCGGCGTGCCGGCCGGCGCGAACACGGCGTTCCACTCGTAGCTTTCGTAGCCCGGCACGCCCGACTCCGCGATGGTCGGCAGTTCGGGCGCGGCCTTCGAGCGCTTGGCGCCGCCGACTGCGACCGCGCGCAGCTTGCCGCTCTTGATGTGCTGCCACGCCGAACCCATGCTGGCGAACATGACCGGCACCTGGCCGGCCATCACGTCGACCATCGCCGGACCGCCGCCCTTGTAGGCGACATGCTCGAGCCGCGTGTTCGCCATCAGGTTGAACAGCTCGCCGGCCAGATGCTGCGCCGAGCCATTGCCCGCCGAGGCGAAGTGGATCGGCTTGCCCGCATTGGGCTGGCCGAGCTTGATCAGGTCGGCCACCGACTTGACGGGATACGAGGGCGTGACCACCAGCGCATTGGGCACGCGCAGCAGCAGCGACACCGGCGCGAAATCCTTCAGCGTGTCGAACTGCATGCGGCTGTGCAGCGCCGGGTTCTGCGCGTGATTCGATGCATCGAGCATCAGCGTGTAGCCGTCAGGCTTGGCGCGCGCGACATAGGCGCCGCCGATCATGCCGCCCGCGCCGCCGCGGTTGTCGATCACGACCGGCTGGCCGAGCAGGTTCGACAGCTTCGGCGCCAGCAGGCGCGCGACCACGTCGACCGTGCCGCCCGGCGGATAGGTGACGACCAGCGTCACGGGCCGTTCGGGATAGGCCGCGGCGGCGGGCGCGGCCACACCGGCCAGCAGTACCGCCGAGGCGGCGAACAGACAGGCGCCGGCGCGGCGCGACAGCGTGTGGAACAGGGCAGGCAGCATCATGCGAAGTCTCCTTGGAATTGGAATAGGTGCAGCGCGGTATCGCCGAGCAATTGCCGGCGCTGCGCGGCATCGTCGATCCAGTCGTCGAGCCATTGCCGGGTCGCCCCGTAGGCCACGTGACGATGTTGGGTATGGGGCCAGTCGCTGCCCCACAGCAGGCGTTCGGCGGTGAAGGCCTCGAGCAGCCGCCGCGCGGCCAGCCGTCCGGCCTGCGCGCATTGAGCATCGGCCCAGTTGCGATAGGCGCCGGACAGCTTGACCCAGACCCGGCCGCTGTCGGCGTGGCGCAGCAGATCGTCGAAGCCGGGATCGGCCACGCCGAGCGCCGGGTCGGGCCGGCCGAAGTGATCGACGACGATGCGGCAGCCGGCCGCCAGCAGCGCCGGCATGACTTCCTGAAGCCGGGCCGCGGGCAGATGCAGCTCGACGTGCCAGCCGCGTGCATCGATGCGCTCGAGCAGGTCGCGCCACGGCGCGGCGCCGAGGTCCGGCGCTGGCAGGCCGATCAGGTTCAGGCGGATGCCGACCACGCCGGCGGCAGCCATCGCTTGCAGTTCGGCGTCGCCGATGGCCGGTTCCACCACCGCCACGCCGCGCAGCCTGGCCGTCTGCGCACGCAGCGCCGCCAGCAGATAGCGGTTGTCGGTGCCGAGAAAGCTTGGCTGGACCAGCACGCCATGGGTCAGGCCATGCGCGTCGAGCTGCGCCAGGTAATCGCCCAGCAGCGCGTCGTGGTCCGGCCGATAGCGCCGCTTCGCCGCCAGCGCCAGGCCGTGCTCGAACACATGCGCATGCGAGTCGACGGCCGGGATCGGCGAGGCTGGCGAGGACTGGGACACGGTGCGACTCCGAACGGAAAACAAATGAATCGAGATGCGAGGTTCGACGGATTCTAGGGAGCGAGGGTATAGTTTTCCATTATCCAGAATCTGTTTTTTCATATCGTTTCAATATGGAAACCCGCCATCTGCGCTACTTCCTCGCCGTGATCGACCATGGCAGCGTCAGCCGCGCCGCCGACTGGCTCGGCATCGCACAGCCGGCGTTGAGCACCGCGCTGGCCCGCATGGAGACGGATCTGGGCGTGCGCCTGTTCGAGCGCTCGCGCCGCGGTGCGCAGCCGACCCCGGCGGCGCTGGCAATCCTCGACGATGTGCGCACCAGCGTCGAACGCATCGACGCGGCGGCAAGGCGCGCGCAGGAGATCGGTCGTGGCAGCGCGGGGCAATTGACGATCGGGCTGGTCTCGTCGGCGCTGTTCGATACGCTGCCGCGCGCGCTGCGCGAGCTGCGCCGGCGCGCGCCGGGCGTGCGCGTGATCCTGCGGGAGATGAGCAATGCCGAGCAGGCCGAGGCGCTGCGCACCGGCGCGATCGACATCGGCCTGATGCATACGCCGGTGGCGGTCGGCGGCCGCATGCGCGAGCGTCCGCTGCTGCGCGACCGGCTCGTCGCGGCGATCCCGGACGAGCTGGAGCCCGGGCCGGACGGCAAGGTTTCGCTCGCGCAGATCGCCGACGCCGGCCTGGTGATGTATCCGCAGTCGCAGCTGCCGGCCTTCCATGCCGGCATCCTCGACGCGATGCGCAAGGCCGGCCACGAGGCCTACGTCGCGCAGGAGGCCAACCGGACGCTGACGGTGCTGGCCTGCGTCGCCGGCGGCTGCGGCGTGGCGCTGCTGCCGAGCTGGATCCGTTCGCTGAACTTCCGCGGCGTGCGCTTTTGCGAGGTGCGCGACGGCGGCGCGTTGCCGACCTTCGACCTGTCGGCAATCTGGCCGGCGCGCTCGGTACCCACGTTGGCCGATCTGTTCGCCGGTCTGGAGATGGGACCGGCGTAGCGCACGGCGGTAGACGGGCTCCGCGCGGCGCACGACGCCGTGGCATGGCGTTTGCATCGTCACCCCGCACGATTGCCGATCCGCGAAGGAGTGACCATGCGCCCGTCCCGTCCCGTCACCATCGTCATCACCGGCGCGTCCAGCGGCATCGGACGGGCCACTGCCGAGGCCTTCGCCCGCCGCGGCGTGCGCCTGGTGCTCG
Source organism: Cupriavidus gilardii (assembly GCF_013347325.1). Lineage (NCBI taxonomy): Bacteria > Pseudomonadati > Pseudomonadota > Betaproteobacteria > Burkholderiales > Burkholderiaceae > Cupriavidus > Cupriavidus gilardii. The sequence continues at coordinate 1,513,862 of NZ_CP054624.1, forward strand.
CGGCGCGCGGCGAAGCGGCGCTGCGCGAGGCCGCCCATGTCTGTGCTGCGCATGGCGCCGACACGCTGATCGTGCCGACCGACGTCGGCGATGCGGAAGCGGTTGCGGCGCTGGCCCGGCTCGCGGCCGACACCGGCGACGGCCGCATCGACGTCTGGGTCAACAACGCCGGCGTCGGCGCGGTCGGCCTGCTGGAGCAGACGCCGGTCCATGCACACGAGCGCGTGCTGCGGACCAACCTGATCGCCTACCTGTACGGCGCGCACGCGGTGCTGCCCTACTTCAAGCGCGAGGGGCACGGCACGCTGATCAATGTGCTGTCGATGAACGCCTGGTCGCCATCGGCCTATGGCGTGTCCTACACGGCCAGCAAATACGGGCTGCGCGGTTTCAGCGAGGCGCTGCGCGCCGAACTGCTGCCCTTCCCCGGCATCCACGTCTGCGACATCTTCCCCGCGGTGGCCGATACGCCGGCCTTTCGGCATTGCGCCAACTACACCGGCAAGGCAATCCGCCCCCCGCGGCCGCTGGTCGATCCCCGCACGATCGCCCGTGCCATCGTGCGGGCGGCGGCACAGCCGCGCCGCCAGGCGACCACCATCGGCAGCGTGACGTGGCTGTCCCGCCTCGGCAATCTGGTCGCGCCAGGCCTGACGCGCCGCTTTTCCCAGCAGCTGGCCCAGCGCTATCTGGACCGCGCCGACCGCGCGCCGCGCACCGACGGCAATCTGTTCGATCCGACCGAGGGCTATCTGGCCGTGGACGGCGGCTGGCGCGATCGCACGGAGGCGTCGCGCGCGGCACAGGCCGGCGTGATCGGCGCCGGCCTGCTGGCGCTTGGGATCTGGGCACTGTGGCGGCGACAGGCCGGCTAGGGGCCGCCAAGGTCGACCCGCGTGCCGGCAGCGTCATGCTGCGCTGCCGCACGATCGCGCGTTTTGCTTCACAATAACGCCGAAGCCGGCCGCCCGTAACTCGACGAGCGTGTCAGCGGGCCGCAGAGCCCGCGCTCCGGCCAATCACAAGATCCAAACAACACGCGTCCGCGCGATCTCTTGCAGTCATCTCCTCATGTCCGCCCCTGACGGTAGCCCATACGATCCGATCGACTCCTTTTCACACGACGCCCCCGCCTCTTCCGCAGCCTCCGCAGCCTCGACCGACGCCGCCGGCAAGGCCGCACGCCGCGCCGCGCGGCTCGCGCTGCTGGCGCTGGGGGTCGGCGGCTTCGCCATCGGCACCGGCGAATTCGTCATCATGGGCCTGTTGCCCGACGCCGCCAGCGACCTCGGCATCACGATCCCGGCCGCCGGCCATCTGATCAGCGCCTATGCACTGGGCGTGGTGATCGGCGCCCCGCTGCTGGCGGTGCTCGGCGCCCGGCTGCCGCGCCGCACGCTGCTGCTGGCGCTGATGGCGGTTTTCGCCGTCGGCAATTTCGCCAGCGCGCTGGCGCCCGGCTACGGCCCGATGATCGTCGCGCGGCTGCTGACGGGCTTTCCGCATGGCACCTACTTCGGCGTGGCGGCGCTGGTCGCCGCCAGCCTGGTCGCGCGCGAGCGGCGCGCGCAGGCGGTCGGCATGGTGATGCTGGGCCTGACCGTCGCCACGCTGATCGGTGTGCCGATCGCCGCGGCGATCGGCCAGTGGCTGGGCTGGCGCTCGGCGTTCGCGCTGGTCGGCCTGATCGGCGCACTGACGGTGCTGCTGGTCTGGCGCTGGGTGCCCTTCGTGCCGGCCGACCGGCACGCCAGCCCGCTGCGCGAGCTGTCCGCGCTGGGGCGCAAGCAGGTCTGGCTGACGCTGGGCATCGGCGCGATCGGCTTCGGCGGCATGTTTGCCGTGTTCAGCTATATCAAGCCGACGATGATCGAGCTGGCGCATATGCCCGCCAGCGGCATCCCGTTCGTGCTCGCGCTGTTCGGCGTCGGCATGGTGATCGGCAACCTGGCGGGCTCGAAGCTGGCCGACAAGGCGCTGATGCCGACCATCGGCGGCGTGCTGGTCTGGTCGGCGGCGGTGCTCGGCGCCTTCGTGTTGACCGCGCCGCATGCCTGGCTCGCGTCGGCCAATGTGCTGCTGATCGGCACCGTGGTCGCGCTCGGACCGGCGCTGCAGATCCGGCTGATGGACGTCGCCGGCGATGCGCAGACGCTGGCCGCGGCGCTCAATCACTCGGCCTTCAACATGGCGAACGCGCTGGGCGCCTGGCTTGGCGGCGTCACGATCGCCGCGGGCCTGGGCTGGCAATCGACCGGCTGGGTCGGCCTGCTGCTGGCGGCGGGCGGCCTGCTGGTCTATCTGCTGTCGCTGTCCGACGCCTCGCGGCGCGGCGCGCCGGCCGCCGCCTGACGATGCGGTAGCCGGCCCTGCCGCGCGGCGTCATCGCGCTGCGCTACCATGGCGCTCCCTGCACTCGAGCCGACGTTCGCACCAGTCAGCGCCATGGAACCAGAACCGATGCCGGCCACCGACGGCCATCCCCTCGCCCCCAACCGCCATCCGGTGTGGGAGGTGTTCGTGGCCTTCCTGCGGCTGGGCCTGACCTCCTTCGGCGGCCCGGTCGCCCACCTGGGCTACTTCCGTCAGGAGTTCGTGGTGCGCCGGCGCTGGTTCGGCGAGCGCGTCTATGCCGATCTGGTCGCGCTGTGCCAGTTCCTGCCGGGACCTGCCAGCAGCCAGGTCGGCATGGCGATCGGGCTGTCGCGCGCGGGCCTTGCCGGCATGTTGGCGGCCTGGGTCGGCTTCACGCTGCCCTCGGCCATCGCGCTGATCCTGTTCGCGCTGACCCTGTCGGCCTGGGGCAATGTGCTGCCCGCCGGCATGCTAGCCGGGCTGAAGATCGTCGCGGTCGCGGTGGTGGCGCAGGCGGTCTGGGGCATGGGCCGCTCGCTGTGTCCGGACCGCCCGCGCGCGACGATCGCCGCGGTCGCGGCCTGCGTGGTGGTGCTGGTGCCGGGGGCGCTGGCCCAGGTCATGGTGATGGCGGTGGCCGCATTGCTCGGCCGCGCGATGCTGAAGACCGCGCCGACCGTCGAGCACGACGTGTTGCCGATCGCCATCGGCCGCCGCCTCGGCGCGCTGCTGCTATTGCTGTTCGCCGCATTGCTTGTCCTGCTGCCCCTGGCGGCGCAAACCTGGGCCGGCCAGGCGCTGGCGCTGACCGATGCGTTCTACCGCGCCGGCTCGCTGGTGTTCGGCGGTGGCCACGTGGTGCTGCCGCTGCTGCAGGCGGCCGTGGTTCCCACCGGCTGGGTCGACAACGACGCCTTCCTGGCCGGCTACGGCGCGGCCCAGGCAGTGCCTGGCCCGCTGTTTACCTTCGCCGCCTTCCTTGGCGCCGCGATGCGGATCGAGCCGAGCGGCTGGGCCGGCGGCGCCCTGTGTCTGGTCGCGATCTTCCTGCCTTCATTCCTGCTGGTCGGCGGCGCGCTGCCGTTCTGGGAACGGCTGCGCCGCAGCCCCCATGCGCAGGGCGCGCTCGCCGGTGTCAATGCCGCGGTGGTTGGCGTGCTGCTGGCGGCCCTGTACGACCCGGTCTGGACCAGCGCGATCCACCGGCCGGCCGACTTCGCGCTGGCGCTCGCCGCGCTGGTGGCGCTGATGTTCTGGAAGCTGCCGCCGTGGCTGGTGGTGCTGGCCTGCGCGTTCGGGGGTTGGGGGTTGTCGCTCCTGCCACTGTGATCCCGCTGTGATCGCGCTCTGATCGCGCTGGGAGCCGATCCGGGCGGATCGAACGCGGCGCCGTTGGCATGCGGCGTGCTTGAACCGCGTATGCGGTTGCGCAGCACCGCCAGCCACGCGCCATGTCCTCGCCATCCCGCCCCACCCCACCCGACGACGCGCCCGGCCACGCGCCGGAGCCGTCCGACCAGCGGCCCGCCACGCTCGATGCCTGCCGCCGCTGCGACCTGTGGCGCAATGCCACCCACGGCGTGCCCGGCGACGGCCCGACGCCGGCGCCGGTGATGGTGGTCGGCGAACAGCCGGGCAATCAGGAGGACCTCGCCGGCAAGGCCTTCGTCGGCCCCGCGGGCCGGCTGCTCGACGAAGCGTTCGAGAAGGCCGGCTTGTCGCGCGAGTCGGTATTCCTGACCAACGCGGTCAAACATTTCAAATGGGAACTGCGCGGCAAGCGGCGCTTGCACAAGACGCCGGCACAACGCGAGATCGAGGCGTGCGGCTACTGGCTCGAGGACGAACTGGATCGGGTTGCCCCGCGCGTGGTGGTGGCACTCGGTGCGACGGCGCTGAAGGCCGTGCTGGGCGTCAAGGCGACGTCGCTGCGCAAGGTGCTGCGCCAGCCGATCGAGCATGAGGGCCGCACCGTAATACCGACCTACCACCCGTCCTATGCGTTGCGCGTGCCCGATCCCGCGGCGCGCGAAGCGGCCTTCGATGAAATCGTCGCGGCCTTGAAGCTGGCCGCGAAGTTCAGCGGCAAGCGCGCGCGCAAGAGCGCCAGCGGGACGGTGGCCAAGCGGACTGCGGCGCCCGCATCCAACGCTGCTCGCAGGCCCCGCGCGCAGCCGGCGCTCAAGCCTCGGCCAGCGGCAAAATCCTAGCGCCCGCCGGCGCCGTCCTCGCCGCCATCGTCGTCCGGCTCGGACTCGGCGCCGCGATCGGTCAGCCAGGGCCGGCCGCGCGTGGGCGGATGGACCGGTACGCGCTGCTGCATCGCCGCCTTGGCCAGCATATGCGCGCTGATCGGCGCGGTCAGGAACAGGAAGGCGGTCAGCAGGATCTCGTGCAGGCTCCAGCCCTCTCCCACGCTGCTGAAGTAGACCACCGAGGCAATTACCACGCCGCCGACGCCGAGCGTGGTCGATTTGGTCGGCCCGTGCAGCCGCATGAAGAAGTCCGGCAGGCGCAGCAGGCCGATCGCGCCGACCAGCGTGAACAGGCTGCCGATCAGCAGCAGCGCGCAGACGACGGCTTCGAGGTAGAACGGCATCGCGGCTCCCTACTTCAGCTCGATGATGTCGCCGCGCTGCAGGTACTTGGTCAGCGCGACGGTACCGATGAACCCCATCACCGCCAGCAGCAGCGCCACCTCGAAGAACTGCGCCGAGCCGAGCCAGATGCCGAACACGACGATCAGCGCGATCGCATTGATGTTCAACGTGTCGAGCGCGACGATGCGGTCCGGCAAGGTGGGGCCGATCAGCAGCCGCAGCAGCGTCAGCAGGAAGGCGATGCCGAGCATCGCCAGCGAAACCGGAATCACGATGGCAAGCATAGGAAGATCTCCCTCAACGGCGCCTCGTAGCGCGACTTGATGCGCGCGATCATCGCGTCCGCATCGTCCAGATCCAGCACGTGGATCAGCAGACAGCGGCGGTCGTCGCTCAGTTCGGCGCAGACGGTGCCGGGGCTCAGGGACACGATGCTGATCAGTGCGGTCAGCGCGATCTCGTGCTCGGATTCGAGCGGAAGCTCGATGAAGGCCGGCTGCAGGCGCGCGCCGCGCACCAGCACCAGCCACGCGACATGCACGTTGGCGACGACGATGTCGACGGCGACGTGCCAGATCAAACGCAGCGCGAGGCCCGGCCGCGCCAGCCGCAGCGGCCGCAGCCACAGCCGCCGCTCCACGCGCAGGCCGATGGCCCAGGCCAGCAGCGCGCCCACCAGCCAGTCGCCCGGCGCGGCGGCATTGCCCAGCAGCAGCCACACCGCGAGCAGCATCGCGCTGAGCCAGGGATGGGGCAACAGGCGCCGCATCATCGTGCCGGCTCCGTCGGCGCGCCCAGCACCGCGCGCGTATAGGCGGCGCGGTCGAGCAGTTGCAGCGCGGTCGCATCCAGATAGCCGGACAAGGGCCGCGCGAACACGACCAGCGCCACGCTGCAGGCCAGCAGCAACGCACAGCAGGCCAGCTTGGCCGCGTCCGGCCGGCGCACCGGCGGCGTACTGGCCTCGGGCCGCGTCACCATGCCGTGCTCATGGGCGGCAGCGGCCGCCGGCCCCTGCCACAGCAGCCGGCTGCCGGTACGGCTGATTGCGACGATCAGCGCCAGGCTCGATACCAGCACCGCCGGCCACAGCACCGCCGCGCCATTCCACTCGCCATGGAGCGGCACCGCCTGCATCAGCATCACCTTGCCGATGAAGCCGGACAGCGGCGGCAGCCCGACCACGGCAATCGCCGCGGCCAGGTACAGCGTGCCGGCCAGCCGCGAAATGCCGCCGCCGACCGGCATCCTGCCCGACCGCATTTCGAGCGAATCGGCCAGCAGGAACAACGCCGCGGTACCGACCGTGGTGCTGGCCAGGTAGTACAGCGTCGCGCTCCAGGCCTGCGGCGTCTGGATCGATACGCCGGCGCACAGCAGTCCGACCGACACCAGCACCAGATAGCCGGTCAGCCGTTTCATCGAACGCGCCGCCAGCGCGCCGCATGCTGCCAGCATCATCGTGACGATCGCCAGCCACCACAGCCAGTGGTGCATGAAGGCGCCGAACCAGCTCCGTCCGCCGTCGAACAGCAGGGCGTGGCAGCGCAGGATCGCGTAGACGCCGACCTTGGTCATGATCGCGAACAGCGCGGCCACCGGACCGGCCGCGGCGGCATAGGCGCGCGGCAACCAGAACGACAGCGGAAAGATCGCGGCCTTCAGGCCGAACACCAGCATCAGCATCGCGCCGGCCGCCAGCGCCAGCGGCACCTCGGACGGCGCCAGCCGCGCCAGCCGCTCGCCCAGATCCGCCATGTTCAGCGTGCCCGTGATGCCGTACAGCACGCCGATCGCCAGCAGGAAGAACGACGAGCCGACCAGATTGAGCACGACGTAATGCAGCCCGGCGCCGATCCGCTCGCTGCCGCCGCCGTGGACCAGCAGCGCGTACGAGGCGATCAGCAGAATCTCGAAGAACACGAACAGGTTGAACAGATCGCCGGCGAGGAAGGCACCGTTCAGGCCCATCAGCTGGAACTGGAACAAGGCATCGAAATGCCGGCCGGCGCGGGTATCGCGCTCGCCGGCGCTCAGCACTGACGCCGCGCCGAGCAGCGCCGTCAGCAGCAGCATCAGCGCCGCGAGCCGGTCCAGCTGCAGCACGATGCCGAACGGCGCGGCCCAGTTGCCCAGCGCGTAGACCGCGATGTGGCCGCTGTCCGCCTGAGCCACCAGGTCCGCCGCAATCGGCAGCAGCGCCAGCGTGGCCAGCACGCCGAGCCAGCGCGAACGTGTGCGCCAGCGCGCCGGCATCACCACCAGCAGGCCGGCGCTGAACAGCGGCACCAGGATGGGCAGCAGCATCGCGTGATTCATTGCGCCTCCTCGCTGGCCGGCGATGGCACGGACGGGGCGGCGGTCGGCGCGGCCGCCGGTGCGGCGGCGGGCGCGGACGAGCGCGCGCGCTCGGCATCCTCGGGACGTTCGGGCTCGCGCGGCTGCCCCGGCGCCGACGCCGGATCGGGCGGCTCGTCGCCGTCGACATGATCGCTGCCGCGCAAGGCGCGCGAACGCAGCGCCAGCACCATGACGAACGCGGTCATCGCAAAGCCGATCACGATCGCCGTCAGCACAAGCGCCTGTGGCAATGGGTCCGCATACTGCGCGCCGGGCGCGATGATCGGCGGCTTGCCGGTCGTCAGCCGGCCCATGCCGAGCAGGAACAGCGTGACCGCATAGGTCATCAGCGTCAGGCCAAGCACCACGGAAAAGGTGCGCGCACGCAGTACCAGATAGATCCCGCAGGCGGCAAGCACGCCGATGGCGGCAGCAAATACCGCTTCCATCAGGCGGTCTCCGCGATCTCGCGCGCGGCGGCCACCCGCTTGTCGCGCACGCCGAGGTGGGACACGATCAGCAGCACGGTGCCGACCACGGTCAGATAGACGCCGAGGTCGAACAGCAAGGCCGTCGCCAGTTCGATGTCGCCGATCCAGGGCAGATCGAAGTGGCCGAACGCGGTGGTCAGGTACGGATAGCCGAACGCCCAGCTGCCCAGGCCCACCAACCCGGCGACCAGGATGCCGGCGCCGGCGATCGCGCGATGATGCAGCGTGATGCGCGACTCGGTCCACAGCACGCCGCTGGCGATGTATTGCAGCAGCAGCGCCACCGCGGTGATCAGCGCGGCGACGAAGCCGCCGCCGGGCAGCTGATGCCCGCGCAGCAGCATGAAGACCCCCACCAGTATCGTCAGCGGCAGCATCAGCCGCGCCAGGATCGCGAGCAGCAGCGGATGGCTCTGGCGCGACCACGGCATGTCGTTGGGGCCGGCGGTCGGCGCCGGCAGGCGCAGGCCCTTGAGCAGCGCATGTACGCCAAGGCCGGCAATCAGCAGCACGCAGATCTCGCCCAGCGTATCGAAGCCGCGGAAGTCGACCAGGATCACGTTGACCACGTTATGTCCGCCGCCGCCCGGCACGCTGTGCGCGATGAAGAAGTCGGCAATGGTCCGGTGCGGGCGCGTCATCACCGCGAACGCGGCCACGCCGACGGTGCCGCCGCCCGCCAGCGCCAGCGCGGCATCGCGCAGGTGCCGCGCGGTGCCGGCCCGCTCGGGCAGATCGGCCGGCAGGAAGTACAGCGCGAGCACCAGCAGGATGATGGTCACCACTTCGACCGAGATCTGCGTCAGCGCCAGGTCGGGCGCCGAAAAGCGCGTGAAGGCGAGCGCCACCATCAGCCCGCACAGGCTCGCCATCAGCAGCGCCACCACGCGCTGCCGGCGCGCCGCCACCACGGCAATGGCGCCGATCGCCAGCAAGGCCAGGCCGGCCGCCGTGACCGGATCGACGTCCGACAGCGGGGCCGGTCCCTGGGCCCGCTCCAGGTCGAACAGGTAGCGCGCCGGCAGCAGCACCATGGCCGCGATCGCGAAGGCCAGATAGCGCTGCAGCGAACCGTTCTCGAACAGCAGCGCGATGCGTCCGGCGGCGCGCTCGATCCGTTCGATCGCATCCTCGAAGCGGTCGCGTGCGTTCAGCTGCGGCAGCTTCGCGTGATAGTGGCGGAACGAATCGCGGCGCAGGAAGAACAGCGCGCCGCCGGCGGCCATCGACAAGGCGCTCATCGCCAGCGGCAGATTGAAGCCATGCCACGGGCTCAGGCTGTAGATCGGCAGCGGCGCGCCCATGGTGCCGCGCGCGGCCGCATCGAGCAGGCCGCCGATGGTGTGGTTGGGGAACAGCCCCACCACCAGGCACGTGACCACGAGGATCTCGACCGGAATCTTCATCCAGCGCGGCGGCTCGTGCGGCGGGTGGTGCGGCAGGTCGTCGGGCTCGCCGTCGAAGAACACGCCGTGAATGAAGCGCAGCGAGTACGCCACCGTCAGCGCGCCGGCCGCGGTCGCCAGTGCAGGAATGGTCCAGTTGAACGGACCGAGCAGACCCTGCGCCAGCGTCTCGCCGAAGAACATCTCCTTGCTGAGGAAGCCGTTCAGCAGCGGCACGCCCGCCATCGCCAGCGACGCGACGATCGCCAGCAGCGCGGTGTGCGGCATGTAGCGGCGCAGCCCGCGCAGGCGGCCCAGATCGCGCGTGCCGGTTTCGTGGTCGATGATGCCGGCGGCCATGAACAGCGAGGCCTTGAACACCGCGTGGTTCATGATGTGGAACAGCGCCGCCACGGTGCTCAGGCCGGTATCGAGCCCGAACAGCAGCGTGATCAGGCCCAGGTGGCTGATCGTGGAATAGGCCAGCAGCCCCTTCAGATCCCGCTGCAGCAGCGCCATGCCGGCACCGACCACCAGCGTGGCGAGTCCGGTCAGGCTCAGCATGTAGAACCACCAGTCGGTGCCCTCGAGCACCGGATACAGCCTGGCCAGCAGGAACACGCCGGCCTTGACCATCGTCGCCGAGTGCAGATACGCCGAGACCGGGGTCGGTGCCGCCATCGCATGCGGCAGCCAGAAGTGGAACGGAAACTGCGCCGACTTGGTGAAGACCGCGAGCAGCACCAGCACGATCATCGGCGGATACAGCGGGTGTTTCTGCGCGGTGCCGGCGCTGGCGATCACGTCCGACAGCTCCATGCTGCCGCAGATATGGCCGAGCAGCAGCACCCCGGCCAGCAGCGCGAGACCGCCGCCGCCTGTGATCGTCAGCGCCATACGCGCGCCCTTGCGCGCATCGGAGCGATACGACCAGAAGCCGATCAGCAGGAACGAGACGATGCTGGTCAGTTCCCAGAACACGGCCAGCAGCAGCAGATTGCTCGACAGCACCACGCCGAGCATCGCGGCCATGAACAGCAGCAGCAGCGCGAAGAAGCGCGCGGTCGATTGGCTGCGCGACAGGTAGTAGCGCGCGTACAGCAGCACCAGCAGGCCGATGCCCAGCACCAGCAGCGAGAAGGCGAAGGACAGGCCGTCCAGGCGCAGGCTCAGCGCAAGGCCCAGGCCGTCGAGCCATGGCATGCGCCAGGCCAGCACCTCGCCGCTGAAGATCTCGTGCCGTACGCTGGCCAGCAGGGCCAGTCCGATCATCGGCGTGCCGAGCACCAGCGGCGCGGTCAGCGGGCGCAGATGGCGGCCGACCAGCGGCGTCAGCATCGCCGCGCCGAGCGGCAGCGCAATCAGCCACAGCATCACCATCTGTCGTCTCCGGCAGAAGATGCGGGAAGGCGAAGGGAAGGCGGCGGGCCCAGCCGCGCCGAGCATCGTGTGCGCAACATGAGCCTATTGTGCCCCATGACATCGCCATCGCGGGGATCGTTATGTCTGCTCTAAAAATAATTCACATCGAATTGGCACCATTGCACGCGAACCTGCATGCCGCTCCGGTTGTATCACCGCATTCCAAAGAGCGCGGCCATTCGGGATAGCACGAGGTTGGATCGCCCCCCGGCGCCTACATATACTGGCATGCGGCCTGCATCGACGGCCGCACGACGCATCGTCCACGAGCATGCACACGCACCGCGCGGCTACCCCTGCCGCGCGGGACGACCGCACAACACCGAACCGGGAGCGGAGAATGGGGATGCTGACTGAAGAACAATACCAAGCCACGCAGGAATCGCGCCGCGCAGGATTGCGCGCACTGCGCGCCGCGCTGCTGAAATCCCACAAGGAGATCATCCAGCACGACCGTAACGAATATGAACGCCTCTATGGCCCGATCCCCGCGGGCCAGTTCGTGCAGATCGTCACCGAGGACAACTATTTCCGCTGGCTCGACCCGCTGTCGCGCCTGATCGTCGAAATCGACGAGGAGCTCGATGGGCCAAAGCACCACGACGGCACCTGCCGCGCGGTGGCCGAGGCCGCGGCGCGGCTGTTCAGCACGCAGGGCGACCCCGCGTTTCGCGAGCGCTACCATGAAGCGCTGCAGGACGAGCCTGCGGTCACCGTCGCGCACGGGCAACTGATGTCGGTAATCGCACAACTGCGCAAGCTGCCGTAACGCGCGCGCAAGACAAGAAGCGGGAGCCGTGCGGCTCCCGGGTTCATTTGCACGGACCCGCGATCAGCCGGTGCGTGCGCCCTTGCCGCCCTCGTTGCCAGGCCGGCCTGCGCTGTCGTCCTTGTCGGGTTCGACCGCGATCGGATCGCTGGCCGGGAACGTTTCCTCGAGCGCCTCGTCGAGATTGCGCTCGGTTTGATCCTCGGCCGCCCCACCCTTGCCTGGCTGGCCGGAGCGGGGACCCGCCGTGTCGGGCTTCCCGGATTTGTCAGGCGTGTCCGGCTTGTCGGGCTGGCTCATCGTCTGTCTCCTTCTCGTGGCAATGGCCGGGGCCGGTCAGGTCGCGCGATAGCGGTTGCGCAGGTCGCGCACCAGGTCATGGTTGCGCAGCACGCCGTGATACTGGCGTTCGATCAGCGCGCGCACTTCGAAGCTCAGATCGTCGTGCTGCAGGGCGTCCGCGTATTTCTTCTTGGCCACGTCCTCGCCGCGCTCGCACTCTTCCAGGATCGACAGATCGGTGCGGTTGGCGACCGCGCTGCGCAGGCTGACCCAGCCGCGGTGCAACGCGCCGGCCACGCTGCCGCCCTCTTCCGGCCGGCCGCCCAGTGCGATCACCTGCGACTGCAGCTCGCGGATGGCGGCGCCGATCTCGGTCGCGCGGCTGGTGAACAGTTCCTTCAGCTCAGGATTGGTGGCATCCTCGGCGGCCTTCAGAAAGCCTTGCTCGCCGTCGCGCGACACCTCGATCAGATCGTTGAGCACATCGACGTTCTTGTCTGCCATGGCGACTCCTCGTTATCGTGATGCCGCCGCATGCCGCGGCGGCGGTTGCAGGACGTATGCAGCGAGGCTGCAATACGGCGCGCACCGCAAGCGGTGCGTCCATGCCTTCACGATAAGAGAAGCGGCGGGCGGGGACTGTAAGCAGGCGACCCGAGAAGCTGTCGGCCGATGCCTACAGGGTTGGTGCAGCGTTGCTGCAGCGGTCTTGCGGGGCCTGTCGACCGGATCGACGGCGTGCCGTCAGTCGAGCAGATGCCCGAGCCGGACGCGCTTGGTCGCCAGGTATTTTTCGTTCTCGGCGTTGGCCGGCACGCTGTGGCGTACCTGTTCGAGCACCGTGATGCCGGCCTCTTCGAGCTGCTGCCGCTTGCGCGGATTGTTGCTCATCAGCCGGATCGATTTGACGCCCCATTGGCGCAGCAGATCGGCGGCGAAAGCATAGGTGCGCGAGTCGACCGCCTGTCCCAGCGCCAGATTGGCGTCGACGGTGTCCAGGCCGCCATCCTGCAGGCTGTACGCGCGAATCTTGTGGCCCAGGCCGATGCCGCGGCCTTCGTGGCCGCGCAGGTACAGCAGGATGCCGCGGCCCTCGGCGGCGATGCGCTCCATCGCCAGGGCCAGCTGCTCGCCGCAATCGCAGCGGCACGAACCGAATACGTCGCCGGTCAGGCATTCCGAATGCAGCCGCGTCAACACGCCCTCGCCGGCGATGTCGCCGACGCTGAGCGCCAGGTGTTCCGTCCCGCTGGTCGCGCCCTTGAAGGCGTGAGCGGTGAACTCGCCGAAGCGGGTCGGCAGCCGTGCCGAACCGATCAGCGTGATTTCCGTGTCGTTCATATCATCTTGCCAATGCGTGTGCGCCGGATGCCGTGGCGGCTGGCGGGAGTGGGTCCCGGGAGTCCGCTGCCGGCCTGGTGATGCCAGCCGATGGCCCCTTCCGGGGCGGCGCCTGACGGCAAGGATACCGCGAATCGGAAACGGGCCGCCGAAGGCCCCATGCCGGAGCCCTTCCCCGTGCGCGTTCTCCGGCGCGCGCTACAGGATCGGCGCGAACAGCTTGGCCACATGCATCGCCACGCGGCGCGGCCCCGGCGCGCCCAGGTACTCGTCGCGGCCGATCTCGCGTGCCTGGGCAAAATCGGCCAGCAGCATTCCCTCCACCTGGCCCGCGAAGGCGCGATCGGCCGTCATCACCGTCAGCTCGAAATTGAGCCGGAACGAGCGATTGTCGAGGTTGGCCGTGCCGACCGCGGCCAGCTCGTCGTCGATCAGCATCACCTTCTGATGCAGGAAGCCCGGGAGATAGCGGTAGATGCGGATGCCCGCGCAGATCGCCTGGTAGGCGTACAGCGTCGAGGCGGCGAACACCACCTTGTGGTCCGCGCGTCCCGGCATCAGGATGCGCACGTCGACGCCGCGCAGCACCGCGAGCCGCAGCACCGCGAACACCGCCTCGTCCGGCACGAAGTACGGCGTCGTAATCCACAGCCGCCTGCGCGCGGCCTGGATCGCCTCGACGAAGAACAGCGAGCAGGTCTCCTGCGAATCGGCCGGACCGCTCGGCACCACCTGGCACACCATCGCGCCGGCCGGCTCGGGCGGCGGCAGCAGCAGCGTCGGCACCTCGCGCGAGGCCCAGTACCAGTCCTCCGCGAAGGTCATCTGCAGGTCCAGCACCGCGGGGCCGCGCACTTCGATATGGGTATCGCGCCAGGGCGCCAGCGGCGGCGTCCGCCCCATGTATTCGTTGCCGACATTGTGGCCGCCGAGGAAAGCGCGCTCGCCATCGACGACCACCAGCTTGCGGTGATTGCGAAAGTTCAGCTGAAAACGATTGACGAAGCCGCGGTGCGGCGCGAACGCGCTGACCTTGACCCCGCACTCGGCCATGCGGCGAACGTAGTGGCCGGGCAAGGCGTGGCAGCCGATGCTGTCGTACAGAAAATAGACCTCGACGCCGGCGGCTGCGCGTTCGCACAGCAGCGCCTGCAGTTCGCGCCCCAGCTCGTCGTCATGGACGATGAAGAACTGCACCAGCGCGACGCGGCGCGCGGACTTCAACGCGGCGAAGATCGCCGCAAAGGTGGCCTGTCCATCGACCAGCAGTTGCACATGATTGCCGGACAGGCAATGCAGCCCGGTCAGCCTGGGCAGCGCGCGCAGGCCCGGATGGTCCGGTTGCCGAACAATGCAGGCCTCGCGCTCTTGCGGCTCCATGCCGTGGCGCAGCTCGCGCATCTGCTGGCGGTAGAAGCGGCGCGCATTGACATAGCCGACGAAATTGCTGCTGCCGAATACCAGGTACGGCACCAGCGCCAGATACGGTATCAACAGCAGCGAGCCGGCCCAGGCAATCGCGCCGGGCGCGGTCCGGACCGTCATCACGGCATGCATCGCGGCGAACACGCCGACTATGTGGAAACACAGGACAATCGTCGCGACAACGCTGGTGCTCGGTAACATCGGCTGCCATCCGCTGCGGAATCCGGTTGAACAATGAACAGTGAACGCTGAACTGCCGCGCATTGTGGCATAGGCCATCCACATCGCGGCCGTCCATGTATGCGACATGGCCGCGCCGAGGGGCCGGCGCGGCCTTTGCAATTTTGCGTTTGCATTTTTTTTAGGCAGTCCGATGGCGCGACGCGCCGGCGCGCGCCTGGCGCCCTGCCCGGTCGGGTTATCCACACAATCTGTGGATAACCCGAACACCCGTTCGCGAGCCGGCTTGCATGACGGCGCCGCACCGGACGGTCAATGTGGACGCCCTTCGGGCGGCTCCTCCGATGGAGCGGAAGCGGCCAGCGTCGCCGCCAGATCGACGACCGCGAAACCGGTCGGATCCTTCTTGGCGTCGCGCTTGGCGGCGGCCGCGGCGGCCGCGATATGGCTGCTGCCCAGGCGCCAGCCGTCGGTCTCGGCGCGCGCGGCACCGTGCGCCACGCGGACCGCGCCGATGGCCATGCTGACCATCGGAAAGAACGCGGTGCGGCCATGGCGGTCCTCGCCATGGATGCCCCCTGCTGCGCGGTCGTCCGCGTCGTACAGCTCGCGCGCGGCGCGATTGAAGCGCGCGATCGCGCCGCGCGCGCGCTGGCTCCAGTCCGCGCTCTGGTACAGCACCAGGAAGTCGTCGCCGCCGACATGGCCGAGGAAGTCGCGCACTGGATCGCAGGCATCGGCCAGGATCGCGGCCGCGCCCTTGATCATCTCGTCGCCCTTCCAGTAGCCGTACTGATCGTTGAAGGGCTTGAAATGGTTCAGGTCGACATAACAGGCGCAGAACGCCGCGCCCGCATCGAGCAGCCGGTCGACATGCTGGTTCAGCGGGATGTTGCCCGGCAGGAAGGTCAGCGGATTGGCATAGCGCGCCGCCTCCATGCGGATCTCGGTGACGGCGCGGATCAGGTCCGCGCCGGTGCCCAGCCCGGCATAGCGGCCGCCGTCGGTAATGATGAAGCCGTCGGCCAGATAGCGCTGGTTGCCGCTGGCCAGGCTCTTGGCCATGGTCTCGATGGTGGCGCCGCGATCGAAGCAGACCGGCTCGCGATGCGCCATCAGGATGCAGGGCTTCTTGCCGTACAGCTCGCGATGAAACGGCGCGGCATAGCGGTCGATGAAGCTCTGCCGGTTGATGATGCCGATCGGCTTGCCGTCAGCATCGAGCACCGCCAGCGCATGCAACCCCGGATGAGCGTGGAACAGCGCCAGCACCTCGTTGTTGGTCTGCTCCGGTCGCACCGTCGGCGCGCGCCGCAACAGCTTGCCCGCATTCGGGCCGCTCCAGCCCGAACGCACCACCTGCGGAAACACCGCGATCTGGCGCGACTCCAGCGCCTGCACGACGTCCTGCGGCGGCGCCTGCGACGGCTCCGGCGATGGCCGGCCGAGCAGATAGCCCTGGCCGAACGGCACGCCAAGATCGCGCAGCACCGCGAGCTCCTCGTTGTCCTCGATGCCTTCGGCGATCACGCTGGTGCCCAGCGCATCGGCCAGGCTCAACACCGTGCGCATCAGTTCCAGCCGCCGCGAACAAGAGGCCACGCCGTGCACCAGCGACTTGTCCAGCTTGATGAATTGCGGCGTCAGCTGGACCAGCAGATCCAGATTGGCATGACCGGTACCGAAGTCGTCCAGCGCATAGCGCAGCCCGAGATCGCGCAACACCGCCATCGCATCGGCGAACGCCGCCATGTCGCCGATGCGGGTCTGCTCGGTCAGTTCGATCACCACGCGCGCCGGCGTCACGGTGTTCGCCAGCAGCGCCGTCATGCCGCGGCCATGGTCGGCCAGCAGCTGGCGCAGCGTCTGCGGACTGAAATTGACGAACAGCAGCCCGGGCAGCTGCAGCTCCGCGAAGCGCGTGAGCGCGGCGCGGGCCGCCTGCATTTCCAGCGCCATCGTGTCGGCGGGGCTGACGGCCAGCCGGAACAGCGCTTCGGGCGAGGCCAGCGGCGAGCCCTCGGGCCCGCGCAGCAGCGCCTCGTACCCGAGCAGATCGGCCGATTCGAAGCGCACGATCGGCTGGAAGACGGCGCGCAGCGGCGGCAGACGCATCGGCGCGGCCGCTGCGCCGGATTCGATCACGGCAACGGACATGGGGATCTCGACAACGGTGGCAAGGACGCCGGGATGCACGCGGCGGCGGCGTTTGGTGGCATGGCGCCCGGCAAGGCAGCCTATTTCATGACAGTCATATGACCGCCATATGACAACCCCGCCGCATGGCGGGACGTCACGGCAACGTCACATCCCGTCGCCAGCATGGGGCCCAAAACAATCAAACAACCATTGACGGGCGCCGCGTGCGGCGGGGGAAAAGCATGTTTCAAGGGTTCAGAACGGGTTGGCCGCGTTGGCGGTCGAGGTTCGGCCTGCGGTCGACGGCAGGCAACAGCATCGCAGCGGTGATGGACCCCGCTGCCATGGCAGGGGCAGCGGAAAGGACGACGGTCGCCGACGCATCGTTGCCGGACCCTGCGCCGGCGTCTTCCACCGGCCGACGGCTGCGGCGCCTGCCGCTGGCCGCGCGGCTCGGCACCGCGTTCGTGCTGGTCTACCTGTTCGGCGCGGCGGCCGCGGTCAGCGGCATCGTCAATCTGGTCGCGCTGAAGGACAAGACCGACACGCTGTACCAGCGCGACATGCGCGGCGCGGTGGCGGCCGAGCGCGCGCAATCGGCGCTCGCCGGGCTCGGACATGCACAGCTGGCGCTGACGATGGCCACCAGCACGGCCGAGCGCGATACCGCGGCCCAGCAGATCGCGCAGGCGCTGCAGACACTGGACACCACGCTGGCCGGCGTGGCCCACGCCGCGCCGGATCAGGCCGAGGCACTGTCGCGCGAGCGGGCCAGTGCCGCTCAGTTGATGCAGGGCTATGTCGAACTGCTGCGCAAGCAGCCGCTCGACGCGCTGCAGTTCGACAGCGCGGTCTCCGTCGAGGGCCACTTCGTCGCCGAACAACTGGCCAGGCTGGGCACGCAGATCGAGCAGGCGCGCGCCCGCCTCGAGAAGCAGGCTGCCGATACGGTGGCCTCGGTCTCGTCGAGCCAGGCCCGCGCGCAATGGATCACGATGGCGATGCTGGCGGCGAGCCTGGCCGCCGCCGCGGTGCTGGCATGGCTGGCCGCCCGCGCGCTGCTGGCCGAGCTCGGCGGCGAACCGCGCGAAGCGGCCGACGCGGCGCGGCGCATCGCCGCCGGGGACCTGACCGGCGGCCAGCGCCTGCGCCGGCGTGGCGCGCGCGGGCTGCTGCAGGACCTGGCCGCGATGCGCGACGCGCTGGCCGCGATGCTCGCGCGCATTCAATCGTCGGCGCGCCAGATCCATGGCGCCAGCGAGCAGATCGCCGCCGCCAACCGCGATCTGTCCGAACGCACCGGGCGCCAGCTGGCGGCAGTCGACGAGGCAGCCACCAGCATCGGCGAGTTGCGCGGGCTGGTCGAGCAGATTCACGTGCGGGCGCACGAGTCCAGCGCGATGGCCAGCCAGGCGCGCGACGCCGTCGGGACGGGCAGCGCGGTGGTGCGCAGCATGCGGGCGTCGATGGATGCGGTGCAGGCGCGCTCGCGCGACATCTCCGAAGTGGTCGGCGTGCTGCAGGGCATCGCGTTCCAGACCAATCTGCTGGCGCTCAACGCGGCCGTCGAAGCGGCGCGGGCCGGCGCCGCCGGCCGCGGTTTCGCCGTGGTTGCCAACGAAGTGCGCGCGCTGGCCCAGCGCAGCGCGCAATCGGCCCGCGATATCGGCGGGCTGCTGGGCGAAGCGACGCGCGACATCGAGGCCGGCGCCAGCCTCAGCGGCGAGGTCGAACAGGCGATGGCGGCGATCGAGCAGGCGGTGGTGCGCAGCCATACGCTGGCGGAACGGCTCAATGGCCTGGCCGAGCGGCAGGCGGCGGGGATTGCGGTGGTCGACGGCGCCGTCGCGCGCCTGGACGGCACCAGCCGGCAGAACGCGGAACTGGTGACCACGGTGGCACGGCAAGCCGAAGCGCTGGACTGGCAGGCCGGCGAACTGGCGGCCGATGTGGGGCGCTTCCGCTTCTAAGCCGGTTCCGCCGGTCCCGCCGGTCCGGCCGGTCCGGTCGTTCCGGTCGTTCTTGTCGCCGCGGTCATTCTCGACGTTCTGCACTGCAGAACGTCGATTCTGCATTGCGGTTGACGACATCATCGAACGGTGCAACCATCGCGGATAGACCAAGCCGGCCACCACGCCGGCAACGCCATTCCGGAGACTTCGATGAGCAGCACCTTCCGCGCCGATTCCGGCGACGCCTCCCGCCCCGCTTCGCAGCCCGCCACCGCCACCCCGCCGTTCGTGCCGCCGTATGCACGGCTGCACCAGGTCATCGCGCCCTGGGTCGCGGACCGTCCCGATGTGGTCGCGCTGATGGACGGCGAACGTTCGATCCGCTATGGCGAGCTTGACGGCGCGGTGCGCCAGACCGCGGCCACACTCGCGAAGGCCGGCGTGCGCGGCGGCGACCGCGTGGTGCTGGTGACCGAGAACAGCGTGGGCTGCGCGGTGCTGATCCTGGCGCTCAGCTCGCTGGATGCCTGGGCGATTCCGGTCAACGCCCGCCTGTCGGCGCGCGAGATCGACAACATCATCGAGCACGCGGGCGCCCGCCTGGCGCTGTACCTGGACAACGCCTATCCCGAAGCACGCGAGCACGGCCTTGCGCGCGGCGCGCAGTGGGGCGAATGGCCGCATGTGGGCCGCCTGCTGATCGGCAGGCTCGATACCGGGGCGGTGCCCGAGCCGGTGCAGGCGGACGCGCGCGAGCAGGTCGCCGCGGTGATCTACACCACCGGTACCACGGGCGCGTCGAAGGGCGTGATGCTGACGCATTCGAACCTGATGTTCATCGGCCACAGCAACCGCGTGCAGGCGCGCGTGCAGCCGGGCGATCGCGTCTATGGCGTGCTGCCGATCTCGCACGTCTACGGCCTGTCGGTGCTGCTGGTCGGTCCGCTGTCCAACGGCGCCACGGTCTACTACGAGCCGCGCTTCCGCCCGGAGCGGCTCGCACGCGCGCTGGTCGAGGAGAACCTGTCGGTGCTGCACGGCGTGCCGGCGATGTACGCGAAGCTGATCGAATGGGGCCGCAGCCAGCCCACGCCGCTGCGCGCGCCTGCGCTGCGCATGGCGCAATCGGGCGGCGCGCCGCTGACCGCGACGCTGAAGGCGGCCTTCGAACAGACCTTCGGCATCACGCTGCACAACGGCTACGGCATGACCGAAACCTCGCCAACCGTCAGCCAGACCCGCGTCGATGCGCCGCGCAGCGACTGCTCGGTGGGCCAGGCGGTGCCGGGCGTCGAAGTGCGGCTCGGCGATCCGCTGCCGGACGGCAGCGGCGAACTGCTGGTGCGCGGCCCCAACGTGATGAAGGGTTACTACAAGCGTCCGGATCTGACCGCGCAGGCGATCGACGCCGACGGCTGGCTGCATACGGGCGACCTGGCCAGGATCGACGACGACGGCGCGATTTCCATCGTCGGCCGCTCGAAGGAAATCATCATCCATTCGGGCTTCAACGTGTATCCCGAGGAAGTCGAGCAGTCGATCAACGCCTACCCGGCGATCGTGCAGTCGGCCGTGGTCGGGCGCGCGGTCGAGGGCAACGAGGAGGTGATCGCCTTCGTCGAAGTCCGCGCCGGCATGGAGCTCGATCCGGCCGCGCTGAAGGCCTTCCTGCGCGAACGGCTGTCGCCGTACAAGATCCCGGCGGAAATCAAGGTGGTCGCGCAATTGCCGGCCGCTCCCTCGGGCAAGATCCTGAAGGCCCGGCTGCGCGCGATGCTGGCCGCCGGCGAGTCTTGAGCGCGGAGCGCACGACGGCCATGGCAAGCGACGATCAGGCGCACGCAATGCCGGCCGCATCGGCGCAGCAGGCCGAAACCGGCGGCGCCGGCGACGATGCGCCCCGCCACAAGGAGGACCGCCACTTCGTCACCGCGCTGGCGCGCGGCCTTGATGTGCTGGCGTGCTTCCGCGGTTTCGACGCGCAACTCGGCAATGCGGAACTGGCGCAACGCTGCGGCCTGCCCAAGTCGACGGTGTCCCGCTTGACCCATACGCTGACCGAACTCGGCTATCTGCGCCTGGAGCCGGACGCCGGCAAATACCGCCTCGGCAGCTCGGCGCTGGCCCTGGCGCCGACCGCGCGCGAAGGCGCCGATGTGCTGGCGGTCGCGCGGCCGCACATGCAGCGCCTGGCCGATCTGTCGCAGAGCGTCGCCTCGCTGATCCTGCGCGACCGCGGCCGCATGCTGATCTACGAAAATTGCCAGGCCGAGAGCTATCTGACCTTGCGCGTGGCCGTCGGCACGCGCATCTCGGGCCTGACCACTGCCGCGGGCCGCGCCTATCTGCAGGCGCTGCCGGCTGCAGATGCGCAGCAGGCGCTGGCCGCGTTCCGCGCGAACGACACGCTGTCCGATGCCGATGCGCAGGCGGTGCTCGCGCGCAGCCGCGAGGAAGTCCAGCGCATCGGCTGCACGACCTCGTTCGGCGAATGGCTGCCGGACATCAATTCGATCGCGGCCGCCTTCCATCCGGGCCCCTCGCTGCCGCCGATGACGTTGAGCTGCAGCGGCCCCAACGCGGTCGTGCCGCCGCGGCATCTGCTGGACGTGGTGCGGCCCGTGCTGATCGAATGCGTCGCACGTATCGAACGCGAACTGGGCGGCGCGGGAGTGGACAGCGCAAGAACCGGCAGCGCAAACACCGGCGGCACGCGGCGGCGCTGAGCGAAGGCCGACCAGCGGCGCGCATCGAACGGGCTACCGTTTGCCACACTGACCGCACCAAATTCGCAAGCATGCCGGCAGCACGCCGCCATGATTCCGGTGTCCCGCAAAGCGATCGGCCGGCCTGGCGGGCACGGCCGATCGGAAGCGGCAATCCCGCGGCCGCGCGCCGACGCGGCCTTCACCGGACAGACCCTCGCATGCCCACTCCGCTCTGCTGTGCGCGCCGCTTCCATGCGGCGCACTATCCGACTCCACGCGATTTCTTCGACGCCGTCGCCAAAGGCAGCGGCGAAACCACTCTGCGGCGGATCGTCGTGGATCGCGCTCCGTTCTTCGTCGGCGGCCGGGGCTACAGGCTCGTCGCCGAGAATGTCGAACGTCCAGGCAGCGGCCGGCATGCCGACATCCGGCTGGAGCGCAACTGGCGCGAATTCGGCTGGTTCCGCCGCGTCGTGCTGACACTGCTGAGCTGCGTCGTGCCGCGCGACAGGCAGCGCTGCGAGCGGCCCACTCGCGGTCAACTTTGCGCGGTGTCGCACACCATCGCGCGGTTGCGACAGGGGGCCAGCGTCGCGGTGCCCGTTGTGGCGCGTCCCCGGGACACGCCGCCGCAGGCGGTCGAGCCGGAACCCTGCGCCGCGGAACCACGACCGCCGATTTCTCCGGTGCTGACGCCCGAAGCCGGCCGCGCAAGGATCAGGTTGTTGCTCGAGCGCATCGACAAGGCCAACTGTTGCAAGCTGTTCGCGAACAAGGCGAAGTGGTGCAAGGTCGTTCGCGCGATCGCCGGCAACGACCCGCCGGAGTGCCACGACGTCATCGCGGCAACGGTGCTGGCGCAGATGACGGCCGTGGTTACCTACCTGCGTCGCCACCGCATGGGGAACGCATCGGCCTATGCCGAGGTGATGGGCATTCTGCAGGCGCTGCACGACGCGGCCGAAGCCAACGACGACAAGCTCGCCGACCTTGCCGCTCGCCTGACCGCCGTATGGAAGCAGCACTGGTGGCGCGGGGAGATTCCGCCGTATTCGGCGTTCGCCGCCTTCCGGCTGCCCGGCGCCGTGGCCCGGCGCATCGGCGCCTTCTTGCGCGCCGACGCGCTGCTCTTCGCCAATGAACTATGCACGCTGGAGCTGCGCGACCGCCAGATCAAGCGTCTGATCGCCGCCGCGTCGGCAAAGCCGGCTCCCGCCGTCCCGGCCGACGGCGCCGACCGCGCCGCTCCCGCCGTCGGTCCGGCGGCCTCCTCGGCCGCTACGGCTTGAGCCGCATCGCCGGCGTGATCTGGCGCGGGTCGGTGCACAGTTCGAGCAGCGCCGGCTTGCCGGCGGCACAGGCGCGGGCGAAAGCGCCGGCAAACCCATCGGCACTGGTCAAGCGCTCCGCCCAGGCCCCGCAGGCCTGCGCCAGCGCGACGAAATCCGGATTGACGATGCCGGTGCCGCTGACGCGTCCCGGATAGCGCCGCTCCTGATGCATGCGGATCGTGCCGTACATGCCGTTATTGACGATCAGCACCACCACATTGGCGCCCACCGCGGCCGCGGTGGTCAGCTCCTGCGGATACATCTGGAAGCAGCCATCGCCGGCGAAGCAAACCACGGTGCGTTCGGGATGACGCAGCTTGGCCGAGATCGCGGCCGGCAGCCCATAGCCCATCGCGCCGCAGGTCGGCGCCAGCTGCGTGCGCGGACGGCGATAGGCGAAGTAGCGATGCAGCCAGACCGCATAGTTGCCAGCGCCATTGGTGACGATCGCATCGTCGGGCAGCGTGCGGTTCAGATGGTCGACCACCGCCGTCATGTCGACACCGGTGGCATCGGCGTGCGGCGCGGCCGGCGCGACGAAGCCCTGATGATCGGCGCGCGCCGCGGCGGTCCATTCGCGCCAGCGCACCGTGGCCGGCGCCTGCAGGCCGGCCAGCATCGCGGTGCCCGGACCGATGCCGGCGTGGATCGCCAGCTCGGGCTGGTAGACACGGCCCAGTTCCGCCGCATCGGCATGGATATGCACCAGCCGCTGGCGCGGCCGCGGCGGCTCGAGCAGCGTATAGCCGTCGGTTGCGACGTCGCCGAGCCGCGTGCCGAAGGCCACGACCAGATCGGCGCCGCGCACGCGTTCGGCCAGGCGCGGATTGACGCCCAGGCTCAGATGGCCGACGTAGTGCGGATCGCGATTGTCGAGCACGTCCTGGCGGCGAAAGGCGCAGGCCACCGGCAGATCCCAGGCATGCACGAAGCGCGCAAACGCGGCCGCGTCTTCGTCGCGCCAGTTGGCGCCGCCGGCGATCACCAGCGGACGCTGCGCCGCCGTCAGCAGTTCGCACAGCGCGGCGGCATCGGCCGCGGACGGCGAGGCGACCACCGGCCGATACGCGCCGGTGTCGCGGCAGACCGCATCGCCATCGAGCACGTCTTCTGGCAGCGCCAGCACCACCGGCCCGGGGCGGCCCGAGGTCGCGACCTGGAAGGCGCGCGCTACCAGCTCGGGGATGCGTGCCGGGTCGTCGATCTCCGCCACCCATTTCGCCATGCCGCCGAACATCGCCGCGTAATCGACTTCCTGGAAGGCTTCCCTGCCGCGGTGCTCGCGGGCAATCTGTCCGACGAACAGGATCATCGGCGTCGAATCCTGCGCGGCAATATGGATGCCCACGCTGGCATGCGTCGCGCCGGGCCCGCGCGTGACGAAGCAGATGCCGGGGCGGCCGGTCAGCTTGCCGTCGGCCTCGGCCATGTTCGCGGCCGCGCCTTCATGCTTGCAGACGATCAGATCGATCGCGGGCTGATCGTGCAGCGCGTCCAGCACGTCGAGGAAGCTCTCGCCCGGCACGCAAAACACGCGCTCGATGCCCTGGATGCGCAGCGCATCGACCAGGATGCGGCCGCCGCTGCGCGGCACGGGCGGCTGCGTGGCGGCGGAAGGATCCGGGGCATCCGGAGACAGGGACGAACGGAGATCGGCGGTAGGCTGGGTCATCGGCGGGCTCATCGAATCGCATCGGAAACGGAAACGGAAGCGGCCCCATTGTGCAGGCGATCGCCCAACGGGGTACGAGACAGGACCGATTATCGCGCCAAAATTTCGGGCCGCCGCGGCGCACCGCCGCCCGGGCAATGGCCGCGCGACGGCACGGCGCTTATCATGACTGCCCCGGGCCGCGCCGATGCCGGCAGCAAGCACGGGCGACAACAGAACGACGAGAGCGAGACGATGAACGACGCGAAGACCGAACCCCTGCTTCCGACCGCGGACCTGCACCGATGGGTCGCCGAACTCTGGCTGGCCGCCGGCTCCGACGCGCGCGAGGCAACGCTGACCGCGGACCATCTGGTCGGCGCCAACCTGAGCGGGCACGACTCGCATGGTGTCGGCATGATCCCGAAGTACGTGCTGTCCTGGCAGGCCGGAGAACTGCAGCTGAACCGCCAGGTCAGCGTGGTGCAGCAGGCCGGCAGCCTGCTGAGCCTCGATGGCAACCGCGGCATGGGTCAGGCGGTGACCGAGCAGGCCATGGCGATGGCAATCGAACGCGCACGCGAGCATGGCGTCTGCGTGATGGGGCTGCGCCATTCGCATCATCTGGGCCGCGTCGGCCATTGGGCCGAACAGGCCTGCGCGGCCGGCATGATCTCGATCCACTTCGTCAACGTGCTGTCCAAGCCGATCGTCGCGCCGCATGGCGGCTACGAGGCGCGCTATGGCACCAACCCGTTCACGATCGGCGTGCCGGTGCCCGGCGCGCCGCCGCTGGTGCTGGACTTCGCGACCAGCGCGATCGCGCTGGGCAAGGTCCGCGTCGCGCACAACAAGGGCGTGCCGGTGCCGCCCGGCTGCCTGGTCGATGCCGAGGGCCGCCCCACCACCGACGCCGGCGTGATGTACCCCGCCGATGGCGCCGCGCGCGGTGCGCTGCTCGGCTTCGGCGAGCACAAGGGCTACGTGCTGGCGATGATGTGCGAGCTGCTGGGCGCCGCGGTGACCGGCGGCCATACGATCCGTCCCGAGACGCTGACGCACCGCCACGCGGTCTGGAACAATATGCTGGCGATCGTGTTCGATCCGGCCCGGCTTGCCGACAGCACGGCGTTCGGCCACGAGGTGCAGGCCTTCGTCGACTGGGTGCGCGCGTCGCGCCGCCAGCCCGGCTGCGATGCGATCCTGCTGCCGGGCGAACCCGAACGCGAGGCGCGCCGCCGCCGCGCCGAGGCCATCCCGATCGATGCCGGCACGCTGGCCGAGCTCGACGACGCGGCGGCGCGGGTGCAAGCCGCGACCGGACGGTCGCCGGGTCCGTTGTCGCGGCTGTGCGGGCGCTGAGGTCTGCCGACGCTTCCCTTTCCAGACTGGAAAGCCATCGTCCGCTGTCTTTTTCGCTTCCCCTCTCTACCCAACGGAGCCCCCGATGCCCCATCTCGTCATCGAAATCACCGAAAACGCGCGCCTGAACTGCTCGCCCGAGGAACTGCTGGATCAGGCCAACGCCGCGCTGCTGGCCTCTGGCCAGTTCCAGGAGCCCGACATCAAATCGCGCTGCATCACGCTGCAGACCTATCGCCAGGGCACCGAACCGGTCGAGCGCGCCTTCGTCCATGGCCGGCTGTCGATTCTCGATGGCCGCGATCTCGCGACCCGGCAGGCGCTGGGCCAGGCGGTCTGCGAGGTGCTCGCCGAAGCCGTGCGCTCCGGCGCGAACAACACGCCGGTGCAGATCAGCGTCGAGGTGCGCGAGATGGAGCGGGCCAGCTATGCGAAGCAGGTGATCGGGAGCTGAGGCTCCGCCCGCCACGATGGCCGGCGGCGTCCGCTACTGCGATCTGATCGGAGCTACCGTCGGAGATGCCGTCGAGGATGCCGCAGGGGATGCGGTCGCCGCGGCAGTCGCCGGCGCGGATCCCGGCGCCGGCGCAGCGCTTCCATCCAGCCCCAGCACCGACAACATCACGCCGGTCTGCCACGCGAAATACGGGTTATAGGTGAGCCGCGCGTGCACCTTGCCGGGCTCCCGATAGCCCCAGTCCGAATACCAGACCTCGCCGCCGTCGACGCAGCGCCGGTACTCGGCCGGCTCCTGCCCGTTCAGGCACAGGCGCAACGATCCCTGCCGGCCATAGAGCGGATTGGCGTCGGAAAACAGCACGCCCATGTGCGAGAACTGGCTGATGCGCTCGGCCGGCAAGCGGTCCGGACGGACCAGCACGCGGCCGGCACTGGCATCGACCACCGCATCGGCGCCTGCGTTGCCCTCCCCCGCCCCATACCAGATCAGCCGGCTCGACGGATGCGTGAAGCGCGTGCCGAACACCTGCCTCACGTAGTGCGAGTCGACCACCGAATCGTGCTCGGCGACGATCAGCAGCGCCGGCTTGTCGTAAGGCCGTGCATTCAGCGCGGCGCGCGCCGCGACATTGCTGCGGTAGTACTGCGCGAAGCCGTTGGTCGGCGTGTTCAGATAGCGGACCGGCGTCTGCTGCGGCCGGTCGTCCCCGGTCGACAGCAGCCAGGGCACCACCGGCGCCAGCCACGGCGTCAGCCACTCCCACCGGCTGCCGGAGCGCAGCGCCGGCGATACCAGCAGCAGCCCGGCGACCTCCGCGTGTGCCTGCGCATAGTCCAGCACCAGATTGGCGCCGGTGGAAAAGCCGCCCAGATACAGCGGCCCCTTGCCGACGGTGTCCCGCAGCGCCGCGACCTGCTCGCGCAGCACGCGCTGCCAGTCTTCCAGCGTGACCCCCATCAGGTCCGACGGCGCGGTGCCATGGCCGGGCAGCAGCACCGTGCGCACCAGCAGGCCGCGTTCGGCCAACCGCGGCGCGATATCGACGAAGGACCACGGTGAATCGCCGAGCCCGTGCACGAGCAGCGCGCCACCGCGGGGCGGGCCGGCCGGGCGCCATTCGCGCGGCAGATTCCATTCGGTCTCGGCGCGCATGTCGGCCGAAACGTAGCGGCGCCGGCCTTCGAGCGCGGCCAGCGCTTGCGCGCGATGGGCGGCGAAGGTCGGTGCGATCGAAGGCCGGGGCGCCACCGCCTCGTGCCGCGCGGTGACGCTGCAGGCCGAAGCGAGCACGATCAGCCCGGCGGCGACCGGGATAATCGCGGCGGTCCCGAGGCGGCGGACACGGCTTGCCATGCGCACGCTCCGCGGCGTGCGCGTGCTGTGCCTGCCGATCATGCCGTGGCCGCCTGTGCCAGCGGAGGCAGGCTGTCGGACGTCGGCGCCTGCGGCGGCAGTGCCGGCAGCGTCAGGCCGATGCAGACCACGCCGCGCGACTGGCGCGCGAACACGGCGCCGCCGTGCATCGTGGCGATCGCCTTGACGATGGCCAGGCCAAGTCCGTGGTTCTGACGGCTGTCGGCGCGCGCGGTGTCGACGCGATAAAAGCGGTCGAACAGGCGGTCCATCTGCGCGGTCGACAGCGGATCGGCCTCGTTGCGCACCGCGATCGTCACCGTGCCGGCATCGTCGCCGATCTCGACCGCGACCGGCCGGCCGCGCAGGCCATGCTGCAGCGCATTGCCCAGCAGATTGGTGATTGCCCGCTGCAGCAGCGAGGCATTGACGCGCGCACGGGCGTCGCCGACGATCTCCAGCGTTGCGCCGGCGTCCTCGAACAGCATGTCGAGAAAGTCCGCGCTGCGCCGCACCTCGTGGGCGACCGACACCTCGACCAGATCGCGCGCCAGCGCGCCGCGGTCCGACTGCGCCAGGAACAGCATGTCGACGACGATGCGGCCGAGCCGCTCCAGGTCTTCCAGGTTCGACTGCAGGATGTCCTCCAGCTCCCGTACGCTGCGCGGGCGTGACAGCGCCACCTGGGTCTGGCCGATCACGTTGCCGAGCGGCGTGCGCAGTTCGTGCGCAACATCGGCATTGAAGGCCGACAGTTGCACGTAGGCGCGTTCGAGCTTGTCGAGCGCGCCGTTGAAGGCCAGCACCAGGCCCGACAGTTCGGCCGGCAGGTCGATATCGGGCAGCCGCTCGAGCTTGCGCGGATTGAGCTCGCCGGCATGGCGCGACAGCGCCTCGATCGGCGCCAGCCCGACCTTGGCGATGCGCCAGCCCAGCACCGCCACCGCCAGCACGCCGAGCGCCGAGCAGACGATCAGCGCGATGCCCAGCACGCGGCTGGTCTGGTAGAACGGCGCCTGGTCGACCGCGACCACCAGCGCCAGTGCGGGGCGCTCGTCCAGCGCGGGAATGATCCGCTTGAGCATCAGAAAGCTGCGGTCGTCGAACTGCACCGTCCAGACGTCCGGCGCACGCTGCTCGGTCACCGCGTCGCGCGGAAACGGCTTGCCGAAGCGGAAGCGCGGGTCCGGCGTGTCGACGAAGTAGCGCAGGCTGTCGTCCTCCGGCGTCATGCCGGTCAGCACCGCGCCGAAGCGCTCCCATTGCGGCTGCGTGCCGTAGTGCGCCGCCTTCGGGCCGATCAGCTGGAAGCGCGCCTCGAGCTCCTCGAGCTGGCGCTTCTCGAGCTCGACGCACTGGACGTAATACATCACGAAGCCGGTGACCGAGAACACCAGCGCCGCCGCGAGAGCAAACATCGCGGCCAGCCGCGTGGCGATCGAACGGCGGCGGCTCATGCGACTTCCTCGGCGCGGCACTCGAGCACATAGCCCATGCCGCGAATCGTATGCAGCAGCTTGGGCTCGCCCGGCCAGTCGAGCTTGGCGCGCAGCCGCTTGATCGCGACCTCGACCACATTGGTATTGCAATCGAAGCTGATGTCCCAGACCAGCTCCGTGATCGCCGTCTTCGACACGATCTGCGACTGGCGCCGCGCCAGCACCGACAGCAGCGTGAATTCGCGCGCGCTCAGATCGAGCCGCCGTGTGCCGCGCATCGCGCGCCGCGACAGCAGATCGATGCGCAGGTCGCCGACCGTCAGCTGCGACGGCTCGCTCTGGCGGCCGCGGCGGGTCAGCACGTTCAGGCGGGCCAGCAGTTCGAGAAAGGAAAACGGCTTGGCCAGGTAATCGTCGGCGCCGGCATCGAAGGCGTTGAGCCGGTCGTCCAGGTCGTCGCGCGCGGTCAGCATGATGACCGGCGTCTGCTGCTCGCGCCGCAGCGACTTGAGCATCGACACGCCGTCGAGGTCGGGCAGCATCACGTCGAGCACGATCGCATCGTAGGGCTCGGTACAGGCCATGTGCAGGCCGTCGACGCCGTTGGTCGCGGTGTCGACCACATAGCCGTTTTCCGACAGTCCACGGCGCAGATAGTCGACGGTCTTGATCTCGTCCTCTACCAACAACAGTTTCATGTGTCCGGCCCTCCCGTATCCGGAAAACTCGCGGAAAACCCGCGGAAAACTCGCGGAAAAAACGGCGGCAAGCGCGCGGCAAGGTCGTTGCCCGCCATGTCCGCGCCACCGGCGCGGGCCCGCCATTTCCGGACTATAGGTGAAAGCCGCCGGCCGAACCTGTCAGCGTTGTCAGCTTGCGGGCCGCACGCCGATGCTGTCCGGGGCTGGCATTGCCGCTGTCGCGTGCGATGCACCGCGCCGGCGGCATCCTGACGCAATTGTCAGGCTGGCGTCACCGCCGCGTCCGGCCCGGTTCGTAGACTGCTAACCGTGCTTGGCCAAGCCGTCTCCCCTCGTCAAGGTTCCCAGAACCACCCCGGATCCCAATCTGAAGGAGTGTTGCCATGACTCGACCGACACCAATCGCCGTTCCTCACCGACCGTCCGGCGCTCCGCCCCGTCCGCGTCCGCCGCTGGCCGCGCAGCGGCTGCGTGCGTTGCGCCAGCGCTGGCAGGCGCGCCGGCGCGCAATGCTGGCCGCGCTGCTGCCCACCGTCGCGATGATGATCGGCGCAACCGTCTCGCTGTCGGCCAAGGCCGCCCCGCGCAGCGCCGATCCGTACACGGACGGAGCGCGCAGCGCGACGCAGAAGTTCGATGTGTTCACCGAAGGTGCCAACCGGCTGGGCCCGCGCGACAGCTTCACGCAGGGCGGACATGCGCCGGACCATCGCGACCGCTTCAGCGACGGCGCGCATACGCAGGAAACGCCGGGCGACCATAGCGCCTGAGGCCGCCAGTACGCGGCCCCCGCCCTGCTTGCCGCGAACGGTGGGTGGGGCAAATGCCTGGCGGTTAATTGCAAACTGCAAAGGCGTCGTGCCGCAACGCGCCAACGAAAAAGGGAGCCGCAAGTGGCTCCCTTCTTCACTGCCTGCCGCGTCAGGCGTTTGCCCGTCGCGGCCACGTCGATGACGGATTACAGCGCAGCGTCCTTCAGCTTCTTCAGCGGACGGACCTTGACCTTGACGCTGGCCGGCTTGGCCGGGAACCAGCGCTCTTCGCCAGTGAACGGATCCTTGCCGAAGCGCTTCTTCTTGGCCGGCACCTGTTGCGCGGTGATCTTCAGCAGGCCGGGCAGCGTGAATTCGCCGGCGCCCTTCTTGTGCAGCGCGCTGACGATGGTGTTTTCCAGATGGGCGAGCACCGTCTTCACGGCCTTCGGCTCGACTTGCGTCTGCGCGACCAGGTGAGCGACCAGGCTGGATTTGTTGAAGGTGTCCTTCAGCGGACGCGGGGTTGCGGTTGCCGGCGCAGCGGCCTTCTTCGCGGCAGCCTTCACGGGCGCCTTGGTTGCCGGTGCCTTCTTGGTCGCGGCGGTCTTGGTTGCAGCTTTCGCGGTCGATTTCGCTTTGGTCGCCATATTGGTCAGATAGAGTTGAACGGTTGGCGCCGCAAACCCCGCGAAAACAGCGTACGGCTGCGGCGGCCACCGAATCATAGCGGAAAGTGACGCATTTCCAAGGGGGTTTGGCCCGTTACCCCCCTGAAACCCCGTAAAAACCCGGTAAAAAGTCCCGCCATCTGTCGCGCCGATGCATCGACGCATGGGCGTGGCATCGCGCGGCATCGCTTCGGCCAGGCCGATGCGATGGCGATTCAATGCGCGTGCGCATCCATCCGGTCGCGCGTATCGCGTGCCAGCCCCAGCGCAAACGCTGTCTCGGCGACCAGGAACAGGGGCCCGATCAGCAGCCCCACGAGGTCATCGACGAAGGCCGGCTTGCGCCCTTCGTAATAGTGGCCGATGAACTGGATGACCCAGCCGAGCACGAACAGGCCGATGCCGATCGCCAGCCAGGCGGCCGTCCACAGCTGGCCCAGCAGATGGCCGGCGTAGACGAACAGCGCGAGGATCAGCGTCATCGCGATGCCGAAGCCGGCCGACAGCCGCAGATAGAACAGGCACGACAGCAGGTACACCACGATGGCGGGCGTCAGTACCGCGGCACCGTCGCCGAGCGGCATCTGTGGCCGCGCCAGCAGCGTCGTGACGGCCAGCACGATCATCGGGATGCCGACGAAGTGCGTCGCCACGTTGCGGCGGTCGCGGTGATAGGCGGCGTATTGGGAGAGATGGTCGACCAGCGTTTTCATGGCGTCTCCTGCTGTCTGCGAACATGGCGAACGGCATGCCGCGGCGCGTTGCGAACGCGTTACGGCCAGGCACGATCGATTTATAGTAATGGCCACGCCAGACGCGGTCTGTCCGAATTTTGACAGTCCGGCTTTCGCCCCCTGGCCCCACCGACGCAGCGCGGCCTCGGCTCGCACGTTGCGCTGCGTCGCGATGACGATGGAGACCACCATGGGCGTCCCGCCCCTCGCCTGCCCCACGCGCGCTCCCGCCGACGCCGCCGAAGGCGTCGATGCGCTCTCCCCGCTGCGCAGCGGAAGCTGGTTTCGCGGCCTGCCCGCGGACATGCGCGCGGCCCTGCTCGAGGCCGGCACGATACGCCGGCTCGAACCGGGCGAGGTCCTGTTCCAGCGCGGCGATCCGTTCGACGGGCTGTACGCGGTGATCGCCGGCGCGGTGCTGGTGCATGCGCACGATGCCGGCGGCAAGGCCGCGCTGCTGGGTCTGCTCGAAGCGGGCGCATGGTTCGGCGAGATCTGCCTGTTCGACGGGCTGCTGCGCACGCATGACGCCCGCGCAGCGACGCGCGCGGCGGTCTGGCACGTGCCGCGCGCCCGGCTCGACGCCATGCTCGCCGCGCAGCCGTCGTGGTGGCGCGAGTTCGGCAAGCTGCTGGCCGGCAAGACGCGCGAGGCGTTCCGCTATGTCGAGGAGGCCCAGCTGCTGCCGCCGCTGGCGCGCACCGCGCGGCGGCTGGCGGCCATCGCGCGCTCCTACGGCGACACGCCCGCCGCCGCGCCGGATCGCACGCGGCAATCCCACCGCTCGATCCATCTGCCGCAGGAGCAGCTGGCGCAGATGCTCGGCCTGTCCCGGCAGACCGTCAATCATGCGCTGCGCGAACTGGAGGCACGCGGCCTGCTGAGGCTGCGCTATGCCGATATCGAACTGCTCGACCTGTCGACCCTGGAGACCTTGACGTGACCACACCGGTGAACCCGTCCGGCCAACCGGCCCTGGATGCCGCTCGGCTCGACGCCTATCTGCATCGCATCGGCCTGCAAGAACGCCCTGCGCCCAGCCGCGAGGCGCTCGACGCGATCGTCGCCGCGCATCTGCGGCGCATCCCCTTCGAGAATGTCGACGTGCTGCTCGGACGTCCGATCGATATCGCGCTCGACGCGGTCTTCGACAAGCTGGTGACGCGCGAACGCGGCGGCTACTGCTTCGAGCACAACACGCTGTTGGCCGCCGCGCTGACCGCCCTCGACTTCGAGGTCGTGCCGCTGGCCGCGCGCGTGCGCTACGGCGTCGAGGAAGGCGTGCCGACGCCGCAGTCGCATCTGCTGCTGCGCGTGCGTGTCGGCCATCGCGACTACATCGCCGATGTCGGTTTCGGCGGCCCCAATCCGCCGTGCGCGCTGCCGCTGTCCGAACCGGCGCCCGAGGGGCTGCCGTACCGGCTGGTCGGCGCGCCGCCCGGCGCGGCATCGAGCGGCGCCTTTCATCTGCTCGATCTCGAACTGGCCACCGCCGACGGCTGGGCCAAGCTCTATCGCTTCGACCTGTCGCCGCAGGCCTGGATCGATTACGCGGCGCGCAACTGGTATGTCTGCACCCATCCGGACAGCGTGTTCCTGCATCGCCTGATGGCGGCGCGCACCGACGGCCAGGTCCGCCTGACGATGACCAACGGCGAGCTGACCGAGCGCGATGCCGATGGCGCCAGCCGCCACGTGCCGCTGGAAACGCCAGCGGAGATCGTCGCCACGCTGCGCGAACGGATCGGCGTGCGGCTCGACGACGAGACGGCGGCCGGCTTGCGGGAATGGCTGGCGCGGCGCGCCTGAGGCACGGGGGCGCGCACCGCGCACCGTGCAGCGCTCACCATGGACCATGCACGCCGTGAATCCCCCGCAGAAAGAATGCTGATAAGGGCCGAACAACGTGCGCCGGCCTGTGGACGCGGCCCGACCCACCGACCATAATGTGCCGATCGCCGCCGCCCTGGCATCGCGGGCGCGGCGCCACACCAACATCAGAATCCAACGGAAAACGGGATCGGTAGAGGAGACACCCCATGTCATTGTTCGATCTGAGCGGCAAGGTCGCCATCGTCACCGGCTCCTCGCGCGGCATCGGCCGTGCGATCGCCGAGCAGATGGCGGTCCAGGGCGCCAAGGTGGTCATTTCGTCGCGCAAGGCCGAGGCCTGCCAGGAAGTCGTCGACGCCATCAACGCGAAGCACGGCGACGGCACCGCGATCGCCGTGCCGGCCAACATCTCGTCAAAGAGCGATCTGCAGCACCTGGTCGACGAGACCAATCGCGTGTTCGGCAAGATCGACGTGCTGGTCTGCAATGCCGCGTCCAACCCCTACTACGGCCCGATGGGCGGCGTCACCGACGAGCAGTTCCGCAAGGTGCTCGACAACAACGTGATCTCGAACCACTGGCTGATCCAGATGGTCGCGCCGCAGATGATCGACCGCAAGGATGGCTCGATCATCATCGTGTCGTCGATCGGCGGCCTGCGCGGCTCGCCGACCATCGGCGTCTACAACATCTCGAAGGCCGCGGATTTCCAGCTCGCGCGCAATCTCGCGGTCGAATTCGGCCCGCACAACGTGCGCGTCAACTGCATCGCGCCGGGCCTGATCAAGACCGACTTTGCCCGCGCGCTGTGGGAAGACCCGGTGCGCTACAAGCAGTCGACCGAGAATGCCCCGCTGCGCCGCATCGGCGAACCGATCGAGATCGCCGGCGCGGCGGTCTACCTGGCCTCGAGCGCCAGTTCCTTCATGACCGGCCAAGCGCTGGTGGTCGACGGCGGCGTGACGATCTGAGCGGCGCCCCGCTCGCCGTCCGATGGCAACGCCGACCCTTGGCTCGCAGGGCAGTGCCGACGGCAGTTCGCCGGCCTGGCCGGCCATCTCGCTGGCCGAAGCCCATGCCCGCCTGACCGCTGCGGGCGCACCGTTCGAAACCGAGGTGCGCGAGATCCGCGGCATTCCGACCACGGTGTGGAAGCACGCGCCGCCGACGCTGCGCGACCTGTTCCTGCAGGCCCGCGCGCGAGGCGAGCGCACCTTCGTCGTCTACGAGGACCAGCGCGTCTCCTATGCGGGCTTCGCGCGCGCGGCGCTGGCGATCGCGCATGCGTTGATCGAGGACGGCGTGCGCCCCGGCGATCGCGTCGCCGTGGCGATGCGCAACCTGCCCGAATGGCCGGCCGCGTTCTACGGCGCGCTGCTGACCGGCGCCATCGCGACACCGCTGAACGCCTGGTGGACCGGCCCCGAGCTGCAATACGGCTTGAGCGATTCCGGCTGCAAGGCCGCGATCGTCGACCACGAGCGGCTCGAGCGGCTGCG
Organism: Cupriavidus gilardii; assembly: GCF_013347325.1. Classification (NCBI taxonomy): domain Bacteria; kingdom Pseudomonadati; phylum Pseudomonadota; class Betaproteobacteria; order Burkholderiales; family Burkholderiaceae; genus Cupriavidus; species Cupriavidus gilardii. Next base: position 1,549,037 of record NZ_CP054624.1, read on the forward strand.
CCCCCATCTGGCCGACTGCCCCGCGCTGGTGCGCATCCATGTCTGCCGTGGCGGCGGCGATGCCGGCGATGGCGCCATTGCCGTGGTTGGCGACCCGCGTGTGGTGCCGCTGGAGCGGACCACCGGCGACGTGATGGCCTGGGACCGGCTGCCCGAGCTGCCGTTGCCGGACGTGGCGATCGACCCCGACGACGATGCGACGCTGTTCTATACCTCCGGCACCACCGGCAAGCCCAAGGGCGCCATCGGCACGCACCGCAATGCGACCACGGTGGCCTTCTGCGGCGGCTTCGGCCCGGCACGCAATTTCCTGCGCCGCGGACAGCCGATTCCCGAACCCGACCCGCTGGCACCGCAGAAGTCGACGCTGCTGTCGGTGCCCTTTTTCCATGTGACCGGCTGCATGTCGGTGCTGAACGGCGCGCTGCACGCCGGCAGCAAGATCGTGCTGATGCGCCGCTGGGACGCGCTGCGGGCGATGGCGCTGATCGAGCGCGAGCGCTGCACGGTGGCCGGCGGCGTGCCCACCATCGCCTGGCAACTGGTCGAGCATCCCGAGCGCGAGCGCTTCGACCTGTCCTCGCTGGAGAACGTCAACTACGGCGGCGCGCCGGCTTCGCCCGAGCTGGTCCGCCGTATCGTCGAGGTGTTCCCGAAGTCGATGCCGGGCATCGGCTGGGGCATGACCGAGACGTCGGCCACCTTCACCAGCCACAACGCCGAGGAATATCTGCATCGGCCCGACAGCAGCGGCCCCGCGCTGCCGATCGGCGAGATGAAGGTCGTCGATGGCCGCGGCCGCGCGCTGCCGCCCGGCGAGGTGGGCGAGTTGATGGTGCGCGGCGCCAATGTCGTGCGCGGCTACTGGAACAAGCCCGAGGCCACCGCCAGCACCTTCGTCGACGGCTGGCTGCGCACCGGCGACATCGCGCGGCTGGACGAGGAAGGCTTTCTCTATATCGTCGACCGTGCCAAGGACATGCTGATCCGCGGCGGCGAGAACATCTATTGCATCGAGGTCGAGAGCGCGCTGTACGCGCATCCGGCGGTGATGGACGCGGCCCTGGTCGGCATTCCGCACCGCACGCTGGGCGAGGAGCCGGGCGCGGTGGTCGGCGTCAAGCCGGGCGCCAGCGTCACCGAGGCCGAGCTGCAGGCCTTCGTCGCGCAGCGGCTGGCGGCGTTCAAGGTGCCGGTCCGCGTGATCGTGCGCAACGAGACGCTGCCGCGCAATGCCAACGGCAAGATCCTGAAGTCGGAGCTGCGCAAGCTGTTCGACAATGGCGCGGCCGTGTAGCCGCGCGCAACGCGCCCCATCACGACCACCGGGAGCCCCGATCTTGGCCACTGCCGCTTCGCCAATCCGCGCCGCCTGGCGCGGCACGCTGTCCTTGTTCGTTGTCGCCGCCGCGCTGGCGGGTGCCGCCGGTTGCGCCAGCCAGGCGCCCATCAGCCGGGCCGGCCACGTGCCGGAACTGCGGCCGGGCGTCGTGGCCGGCTATCTGCAGGCGGACCAGCGTCCCGACAGCCTGCGGCTGGTGCCGCCACCGCCTGCGTCCGGCTCCGAGGCATTCGCCGCGGACGAGGAAGCCGCACGCGCGAACCTGGCCAGGGCCGGCAGCCCACGCTGGCAAGTGGCCGTGGAAGACGCCAACCTGAAATTCCCGCAGGCGGCCGAGACCTTCTCCTGCGCATTGGGCGTGCCGATCAACGAGCGCGATACCCCGCAGCTCTACATGCTGCTGCGGCGCAGCCTGGTCGATGCCGGCCTGTCGACCTATCGCGCCAAGGACCACTACCGGCGCCAGCGCCCCTTCCTCGTCAACCATCTGCCGACCTGCACCCCGGACGAGGCCGCCAGGCTGTCCAGGGACGGCTCCTACCCGTCCGGCCACAACGCGGCGGGCTGGGCCTGGGCGCTGATCCTGACCGAGGTCGACCCCGAGCGCGCCGACGCGATCCTGGCGCGCGGACTCGCCTACGGCCAGAGCCGCCTGGCCTGCAACGTGCACTGGCAGAGCGATGCGAACCAGGGCCGCGTCATGGGCGCGGCGACGGTCGCGCGCCTGCATGCCGATCCGACTTTCCGCGCCGACCTCGCCGCGGCCCGCACCGAGGTGGCGGCCGCGCGCGCCAGGGGCCTGAAGCCGGCGCGCGACTGCGCGGCCGAACGCGCTGCGCTCGGTCAGTAATGCCGCGCGCGCGTCAGCGCAGCGGGATCGGCGTGGCGGCCTCCACCGGCACCGCCGTCACGCTGTTCTTCGGACTGCCCGACACGATGCGGTCCGAATAGGTCAGGTAGACCAGCGTGTTGCGCTTGCGGTCGACCACGCGGACCACATGCAGCGTCTTGAACAGGATCGACATGCGTTCGGAGAACACGTTGTCCTGCTGGCGCAGCGGCCCCTTGAAGCCTATCTTGCCGACCTGGCGGCAGGCGATCGACGCCTCGGCCGGATCCTCGGCCATGCCCAGCGAGCCCTTGATGCCGCCGGTGCGGGCGCGCGAGACGTAGCAGGTGATGCCATCGACTTCGGGATCGTCGTAGGCCTCGATCACGACGCGATCGGAACCTGTCACGCGGAAATGCGTGTTGACGCTGCCGATCTCTTCGGCATGCGCGGGCGCGACCGAGACAAACGCCAGCGCACCGACCAGCGCGGCAACCAGCGATGCCGCCGAGCATGCGGTCATCGGACGACGGAATGCACGCGCCATGATCAGCTCACCGCGCCCTGGATCTGGTCGTGCCGGCGCTCCATCTCCTGGCGCAGCTGGCGGCGCAGTTGCGCGGCGGCGAAGCGCTGGCGCTCGACCTCGTCGCGCGGCACCAGCGTCGGCACCTCGGCCGGCTTGCCGTCGTCGTCGACCGCGACCATCGTGAAATAGCAGCTGTTGGTATGGCGCACGAGCTTGCTGCGGATGTTCTCGGTGATGACCTTGATGCCGATCTCCATCGAGCTGCGGCCGGTGTAGTTGACCGCGGCGAGGAAGGTCACCAGTTCGCCGACGTGGATCGGCTGGCGGAACACCACCTGATCGACCGACAGCGTGACGACATAGCGGCCCGCGTAGCGGCTGGCGCAGGCATAGGCGACCATGTCCAGATATTTGAGGATGGTGCCGCCGTGGACATTGCCGGAGAAATTGGCCATGTCCGGCGTCATCAGCACGGTCATCGACAGTTGATGCGAGAGGTCGTTCATCGGGAGCGGCGCGAGGAATCGGCGCGGGTGGGTTGAGAATGCGATGGAATCCGGCGGTGGCGCAATGCGCTTGCAGGATGCGAGTGTAGCGCGGCGCGGCGACGGCGGCGCCAAATGAAAAAAGCGGCCCACATGGGCCGCTCTCCCGGTTGGCATCCGCTGGATGCCCGCTCTTACTTCTTCTTGTTCACAGCGTCCTTGAAACCCTGGCCGGCAGAGAACTTGACCGTCTTGGCGGCCGGAATCTTGATCGTTTCGCCGGTGCGCGGGTTGCGGCCGGTGCGGGCGGCGCGCTTGCCGGCGCCGAAGCTGCCGAAGCCCACCAGCGTGACCGAATCTCCCTTGGCAACCGCCTTCTTGATGTTTTCCAGCGCGGCGTTCAGGGCGCGCTCCGCTGCAGCGTTGCTCAGTTCCGCGTCTGCGGCGATGGCAGACACCAGTTCACCTTTATTCATGGCTGTATCCCTTGTTGGTCGTCGTCACCGGTGACCAGCCTGAGCCGTTTCACCGACCGGCGCAGTCTAATCCGCCGCTTGCGCATTGGGCAATCCCCAGTCGCACCGACGCAACGAAAATGCCGGAAATCCTTCCGTCAAGCGGCTTTCGGGGAGATTTACCCCCTCAATTCCGCGCTTTGGCGCGGCGCCGACAGCGGGTTATCCCCAACCCGTGGGGCGACCGGCAAACGGCCGACGGCGGGACCCCCTGCCCTCTTCTACTCGGCGGCGGCTACCGCGGCCGATCGGCGGCCGAGCATCCGCATCAGCACCGCCCCGATGCCGCCGATGGCCATCACCACGCCCAGCGGCAACGCGGTGCCGTCGTGCCACAGGCTGACCGCGGTGCCGGCCAGCGTGCCCATGCCGAATTGCAGCGTGCCCATCAGCGCCGACGCGGTGCCGGCGCGGTGGCCCTGATGCGCGAGCGACAGCGCCGATGCGTTCGGCATGATGCAGCCCAGCGCTGCCACGTAGACGAAGAATCCGATCAGCAGCACCGGCAGCGTCGCCACGCCGGCGAGATTGGCCAGAGCCAGCAGCAGGCCCGCTGCGCACGGCGCGGCCAGCGCGAGCCGCAGCACGCGATCGAGCGAGCGGCCGCGCACCAGTGCGGCATTGAGCTGCGACATCGCGATCAGGCCGAAGGCATTGGCCCCGAACACGAAGCCATAGTGGGAAGGATCGATGCCGTGCAATTCGATCAGCACGAAGGGCGAGCCGGCGATATAGGCAAACATGCCCGATTGCGCAAAGCCGGCGCACAGCGAATAGCCAAGGAATTCCCGGTCGCGCAGCAGCGCGCCGTAGTTGCGGAAGACCTCGCCCAGGCGCAGCGGGATCGCGCGTCGCGGATCGAGCGATTCTTCCAGCCGGAAATGCACCAGCAGCAGGATCATCGCGCCGACCGCGGCCATCACCCAGAAGATCGCGCGCCAGCCGAGCGCGGTCAGGATCGCGCCGCCGAGGATTGGCGCCAGGATCGGCGCGAGACCCATCACCAGCATCAGCGACGAGAACGCGCGCGCGGACTCGTGCGCCTCGAGCCGGTCGCGCACCATCGCACGCGCCATCACCATGCCGGCGCAGCCGCCGGCGGCCTGCACGAAGCGCCAGGCCATCAGCGCCTGCGCGTCGCCCGCCAGCGCGCAGGCGACCGAGGCCAACACATAGAGGCTGAGCCCCACGTACAGCGGAGCCTTGCGTCCGAAGCGGTCGCTGACCGGACCGTAGAACGACTGCCCGATCGCCAGGCCGACCAGGAAGGTGCCAAGGGTCAGTTGCACGCTGCCGATATCGACGCCGAGATCGGCGGCCAACGTCGGGAACGCCGGAAGGTACATGTCGATCGACAGCGGCGCCAGCGCGGTCAGCGATGCGCAGATCAGCAGCCAGAGCGGGAAGCGCGGCGTCGTGGCCGCGCGGGAGGATTGGGTCATTGCAAAGGGGAAGATGTCGTCCGCGCCGGCATGCGACAGAGCAGCGAACAGCCGCGCGGCAAGGCACTGACGGACGAGGGAAACGACGTCAAGCGAAAGGCGCAATTGTTGCACACCGTGATGTATCGCGCGCCGGCGGGTTCCGCCTCAGGGGGCCGGCAGGTACAATGCACCCGGTCGACACACTGCCGGTCCATCTTCATCGCCGGTCTCGATCGCGGGACTTCAGCGCAGCCCCAGCCCCGTGCCGTTCCAGGCGTTCTTTCCCTGCATGCGAACCAAATCGAACCACACGACTGCATCGATCGCCCGAGGAATGTCGGCCTCCATCGGGATCGCTACCGCCACCGGATTGCTGTGGGCCTCGCCGGCCTGCGCGGCGCCGGTCACGGCGCGTACCATCGCGGCGCATCCGGCCGCGAGCGCGGCCGTGGTCGTCGATGAAGCCGATTCGCTGACCCGCATGCTGCGCGGCGCGGCCACCGGCCAGAACACCGGCGCGGCCGGCGTCCCCGAATTCCTGCGCAGCTCGCGCCGGCCCGACACGGTGCTGGCGCGCGCCTGCCGGCAGCTCAACGATGCGCTGCCGATCGAGATCGACAAGGAAACGCGTCTGCGCCGCTGCCAGGCGGTGCCCGGCAAACACATCCTGTTCCAGCTGGAATTGACCAACTACAGCGGGCCGATGCTCGATCTGGCCAGCTTCGAGGTCAGCTATGCCGCGCCGCTACAGCGCAATATCTGCGCGAACCGCGACGTCGAGATCCTGACCAAGCTGGGCGTCAGCATGATGTTCCGCTACATGACACGCAAGGCCCGCGGCGAACGCCGCGTCGGCGACGTCTATATCAACGGGCCGATCTGCACGGCGGCGTTGCGCTGAGGCGATTCGTCCCGCGCTGGCACTTCCCGCGCTGACACTGTTTCGGCCTGGGGTGTTCTCCCTCCCCCCCTTCAGGGGGAGAGGGCTGGGGAGAGGGATGGTTTCAAGCGCGATCGCATCACCATCGCCCTCGCCTTCTCCCAACCTCTCTCCCGTAAGCGGAGAGGGGAATCATCGGCACGCGTGAATCACCGATCTTTCAAGCCGCCGCACTGCCCCGCGGGCGCAGGGGCACGACGTTGGCCGCGCGGCGCAGCAGCGCGCGCGTGGCCTTCCAGCCGTCGTCGGCCAGCGGCGACGACCAGACCGCCTCGTGCAGGCGCGACAGCGCCAGTGGATCGTTCAGCAGCAGCAGCTTCTGCCTGGCGCTCAGATTGTCCGGTCCATTGGTCAGCGCCTGCTGCACCAGCACCGCATGCTGGCGCTGCGTGGCCGCGGGCTGCACCACGCGCGCGGTCGCGGTCGCGCACATCAGCGCATTGGTGACCGGATCGACTACCGCGTCGACGAAGCCCGGCGTGTCGCCGGCCTCCGCCACATGGCGCTGCGTGTCGACGATCTCGCGCGGCGGCTCGGCCTCCTCGGGAATCACGAACAGGCCGGCACGGCGCGTGGCACGGCCGAGGCTGACGCGCGAGAGCCAGACCGACAGCGGGATCGACAGCGCCAGCGCGCCGACGATCGGCAGCAGCCACCAGACGAAGCCCGGATCGAGCCAGTACACCAGCGCGCCCCAGCCCAGGCCCAGCACCGTGTGCCAGCCGTGGCGGCGCACCGCCTCGCCCCAGGTCGTCTCGGCGTCCTCGCGCGGCGGCGACTTCCACGAAATGCCCCAGCCGATATAGGCGGCCAGCACGAACTGCGTATGGAACAGCATCCGCACCGGCGCCAGCAGCGCCGAGATCACGACCTCGATCAGCATCGACAGCATCAGCCGCAGCGCCCCGCCGTAGCGGCGCGCCTGCTTCATCAGCAGCACCACGCCGAACAGCTTGGGCAGGAACAGCAGCGTCGCGGTCGCCGAGAACAGCGCCAGCGCCTTCTCCGGATGCCACTCGGGCCAGTTCGGATAGAACTGATAGGGCTGCGAGAAGTATTCGGGCGGCACCAGCGCATGCTTGGCCAGCATCGCGGTCGACAGCAGCAGGAACAGGAACCACAGCGGCGCCGACAGATAGGCCATCACGCCGGTCAGGAACACCGCGCGGTGCACGGCGTGGAAGCCCTGCTTCATCCACAGCCGGAAGTTCATCAGATTGCCCTGGCACCAGCGGCGGTCGCGCTTGACCTCGTCGAGCAGGTTGGGCGGCAATTCCTCGAACGAGCCCGGCAGATCGTAGGCGATCCACACGCCCCAGCCGGCGCGGCGCATCAGCGCGGCCTCGACGAAATCGTGCGACAGGATCTCGCCGGCCAGCGGACCCTTGCCGGGCAGCGGCGCCAGCGCGCAATGCTCCATGAAGGGCTTGATGCGGATGATCGCGTTGTGGCCCCAGTAGTGCGATTCGCCCAACTGCCAGTAATGCAGGCCGGCGGTGAACAGCGGCCCGTAGACGCGCGTGGCGAACTGCTGCACGCGCGCGTACATCGTCTCGCGGCCGGTCGCCAGCGGCGCGGTCTGGATAATGCCGGCGCCCGGGTTGGCCTCCATCAGCCGCACCAGCGTGGCCAGGCAATCGCCGCTCATCACGCTGTCGGCGTCGAGCACGACCATGTAGCGGTACTTGCTGCCCCAGCGGCGGCAGAAGTCGGCGACGTTGCCGGTCTTGCGCTTGACGCGATGGCGGCGCCAGCGATAGAAGATGCGGCCGAAGCCGTTGACGGCGCGGCAGGTCTCCATCCATGCATCGGTTTCCGCGGTGCGCAGATCGGGATTGCCGCTGTCGGACAGCACGAAGAAATCGAAGTGGGCCAGCTCGCCGGTGCGCTCCAGCGATTCGTAGGTCGCGCGCAGTCCGGCGAAGACGCGGGTCACGTCCTCGTTGCAGATGGGCATGATCACCGCGGTGCGGGCCTCGTCCGCGATCGGCGCGTTGCCGCTCGCGGAGCGCGAGATCAGATGACGGTCCCCCCCCTTGGCCAGCACCAGGAAGCCCATCATCGCGGTCCAGAAGCCGGCCGAGACCCACGAGAACAGCACGGTGAACAGGCCCAGCGTGATCATCTCGAGGGTGTCGTTGCCCTTGTACGGCAGCACCGTCGACATGAAGTACGTCGCCATCATCGTCTGCACGATCACCAGGAACAGCAGCACCCAGCGGCGGTGCGCGCCGGCCGGATGCCACTTGCCCTCGGCATCGGGACCGTCGTGCAGCGTATCCCATGTCTCGGGAACGGGCGGCTTGCCGAGCAGCCTGCGCACGCCGTTGCGAACGAAGGCCGCGACCAGGTGCGGCGGCCACGGCCGCGGCACCATCGACGCGCGTTTGGGCTCGGGGCCGGTGGCCACATGGACGGTGCCGTCGGCACGCCGCTCGATCAGCGGTTCGCCGCCGATCTTCGGCTCGCCATAGGCCAGTTGCAGGCGCCGCTCGATCGAGCCGTAGGCCGCGCCCGCGGGCGAAGCCGCGCCGTCGCCGTTGGCCAGCGCCTTCTGCAGCGAACGCACGCCGGGATCGTCGCCGGTGGCATCGCCCTTGATGACGATGCCTTCATGCAACGCGGTATCGGCGAGCAGGTCGCGGCGCTGTTCCGGCGATACCGGCAGGCGGTCGACATAGCGCTCGCACGCCGCCGCGGCCGAGCGCTGCTTTAGCCTGGGGGTAAGATGTAGCTCCATGTCTCTGACAGGGTTGTGTTGCCGTTGCGAAGATAGCCGCGCAACTCGACCGGCTTGTTCTCGTCCTTGCGGCGCAGGAACATCGTCATGCGCCAGCCACCGGTGGCCTCGTTGCGCTGCGTCGTCGTGCGCAGCAGTTCGGCGTTGCCATCGGCCGATACCACCGCATCCAGATGCGCGGCGGGATCGAGCTTCTTGAAGGCGGGGCCTTCGAAGTCCACCAGCAGCGAGAAGCTGTTGTCTTCCTTGTTGCGGGTCAGCCCCTGCCCGCGGCGGGTCTGCGTGACCCACGACAGCGGCGGCATGCGCTCGCGATCCTTCTGCCACAGCAGCCGGTATTCGAGATCGAACGGCTGCTTCGGCTTGGGCGGATTGTCGGGGACCCAGTAGGCCACGATGTTGTCGTTGGTCTCGTCCGGCGTCGGGATCATCACCAGCTCGACGCGGCCCGAACCCCAGTTGCCCCGCGGTTCGACCCAGCCGCTCGGCCGGCGTTCATACCATTCGCCGATTTCCTGGTAGCTCGAGAACGAGCGGTCGCGCTGCATCAGGCCGAAGCCCTGCGGATTGGTCGCCGAGAACGAGGTCACCAGCAGGCGTTTCGGATTGACCAGCGGACGCCAGATCCATTCGCCGGTACCCAGCTGGATCGACAGGCCGTCGGAGTCGTGCACCTCGGGACGGAACTCCGGCGCGGCCGGCGGCTGGTTCTCGCCGAACAGATACATGCTGGTCAGCGGTGCCAGCCCCAGCTTGGTGACGTTCTCGCGCAGATAGAGGCGCGCCTTGACCTCGGTCTCGGTATCGGTGCCCGGCTTGATGACGAAGCGATAGGCGCCGCTCATGCGGCGCGAATCCATCAGCGCATAGATCACCAACTGCTTGTCCCCGGGTGCGGGACGCTCGATCCAGTACTCGACGAAGCGCGGAAACTCCTCGCCCGACGCGAGCGCGGTGTCGACGGCCAGGCCGCGCGCCGACAGGCCGTACCACTGGTCCTTGCCGACGCCGCGGAAATAGCTCGCGCCGACGAAGGACACCACCTCGTCCTTGTGCTTGCCGTTGACCGGATGCAGCACGCGAAAGCCCGCAAAGCCCAGGCCCTTGAGCATCTCGGGGTCGAACTTGTGCGAGCCGTAGTTGAAGTCCGCCGGATTGAAGCGCATCTCGCGCACGCGGTTGCCGGTGACCTCGTTGATCTTGACGGGCTGGTCGAACACCATGCCCTCGTGGAAGAACGACAGCTCGAACGGCAGCCTGGTATTGCGCCAGACGAAACGTTCGGGCTTGTACTGGATCTCGCGATAGCGCGGATACGACAGCTCGCGCAGCTCGGTCGGCAGATGGGCCTTGGGCGCCTTGTACGGGGAATTGGCCAGCTGGCGCGCGCGCGCCGCCACGGTATCGAAGCTGAACGCATGCGCCGCCATCGCGAAGCAGGCCAGCGCACCGGCACACAGCCAGCGTCCCAGTCGCAGCCCGTCGAAGCGCGTCGGCGACATCGGCCGGCGCGAACGGGCGGAAAGCGGCGGAGAAATGGCGGAGTCGATCATGAATGCCGTCATCAAAGGCGGTAGTCGGTAATGCAATTGGTTATTCGGGAAGCCGCGGACAGTGGCGCGGAAACTCGTCGATGGCCAGGCCGGATGACCGGTGCCTGAGCCGCCCCGTGACGGACTATGCCGGGGGCTGTGACTTGGGTGACGCTTGGAAGGTATTGGATTTGCTGCAATGCGGGACAAAACCTTAACAAATTTGCCTACCAAAAGTCACGTTTCGATCACGCAACGGTTGCAACAATTTGAAACGATTGTTGATTATTCGTCTCTTGACTGATCAACGTCGGGTATCCTCCTCATGACTCGAATGACGCCGGCATTGCACCGCAACAGACCGGCCGCCAGGCGGCGCACGCAAATGCCCTTCCGCCCCTGTCGTCCTGCGCACAGGAGCAGCGAATCGGTGACGGGATCGGATGCGCGCCGGACGGCACGCGGGTCGGTTGCGGATGCGGCCGTGGCTTCCGGCGGGAGGCCGGCACGCGAACGGGCCGCAGCGGGCGCGACGATTGAAACTAGGCCCGTGCCCTTGCCGCGTCAATCGGGCGCTGTCCGACAAAACGGTGCATTGGTGGGCCGGGACACGCACGCCGCCGTCCCGCCGCCGCGGCCGGTGCCCACGCGCACTACAATCGACCGATCCGCCCGATGGCGACCCGATGTGCGATGGGTCTTGCCCGCGCCGGCCCCGCCGCCTCGCCTGCTCAGATGATCTCGCCCACCAAGGGGATGCCGATGCCGCATGCAGCGCCCGCCCGTCTGCCGCTGCCGCCGGAGCTTGCGCCACTGGTATTCGCGCTGGCCCTGGGCGCGCCGTCGCCGGCACGGGCTTACGTCGACCACTATCTGACCAGCACGATCGCCGGCACGATGACGCAGAGCGAGGCGCGCGCCTTCGCTTCCGCGGTCAACCGCGCCCTGACCGCGACCGAGGACGGCACCGCGGTGTCGTGGCGCACCCAGGCGACGCCGCGGCGCCCGGCCACCTACGCCCGGATCACGCCGCTGCAGAGCAAGACCGACCGCGGCCAGCCCTGCCGCCAGATCCGCAGCGAACTGAAGCGGTCCAGCAACGAGGAAAGCTGGACGGGCTGGTTCTGCAAGCAGCCCGATGGCCGCTGGCGGGCACGTGCCGTCGAGGACGAATAACGAAGGAAACAGCGGGGATGGAAGCAGCCGGCAATGACCTTGCCGGCTCCAGGGGAAGGCCGCTCAGCGGCGAGCGCGCACCACGGCGCTCAGCGGCACAGGCGTGCCATCACCTCGCCGGCCAGCGAGCCGGACGAGACCGGCCGCGGTGTCGCGCGCTGCGGCGAGCGGATCGTGTAAAGCGGCTCGCCGCGCGCGAATCGGCGGGGAAACAGCGTCTGTTCGACCACCGCATACATCGACGTCGCGCAGTCCAGCACCATCCGCCGCAGCGACGACTGGATCGGCTCGCCGCTGGTAGTGTGGATGGCACCGCCGACCGGCGCGTTGCGCATCACGACCACACCGATGCGCGCGCCCTGGCGGCGCACCGAGCGCTGGTCCAGGTACGAGATCACGCCGTTGGCGCCCATCAGCGGCAGCCAGCGCTGCGGATCGGGCGCGGACGGGTCTGGCGCGGCCAGCGTCACGCAACCCTCGCGCGGTGTCGACCGAAACACGGTGCCGCCATTCGGTCCCTGGCATTGATAGAGTCCGCCCGCGGCGGCCGGCATCACCTTGCCGCCCGCGGTGTCGGCGTGGGCGTCGGCGCTGAATGCCGGCGCCAGCGTCAGCGAGGCGGCCAACAGCAGCGGCGCGAGCCAAGCGGAAGAACGCAAGCGAAGGGACATGGCGCCGGCGCTGAGGGCGCGGCGGCGCGGTGCGGGCGTGGCGACACGAGACGACATGATGCGGGGCGCGTTGGCAAGACAGGGACGGCCCGGGGACCGGCGGCAGGCGCGGCCGCGACGATGCACGGGCCGCGCGACAGCCGGTATTGTCGCACAGCGACGCGCCGCGGCGGCCGCAACGGTGCCGCCGGCGGCGGCATTCGCTGCGGATCGCGCCGTGTATCGCGCCGTGTATCGCGCCGTGTATCGCGCCGTGTATCGCGCCGTGTGTCGGGCCGTGTGTCGGGCCGTACTTTGCGCGGTGATTCAGGCCCCGGTCGGCGCCGGCCTCAGTGCCCCTGCTCGCGCCAGGCGACCAGCTCGGCGATGGTCAGTACCGGCAGATCGTGCTGCGCGGCGAAGGCCAGCGCCTGTTCGTAGCGTGCCATCGTGCCATCCGGATTCATCAGCTCGCACAGCACCGCGGCCGGCTTCAGGCCGGCCAGCCGCGCCAGCTCGACCGATCCCTCGGTATGGCCACGGCGGGTCAGCACGCCGCCGTCGGCGGCCACCAGCGGAAACACGTGGCCGGGACTGACGACCGCGTCGAGCCCGGCATCGTCGGCGATCGCCGCGCGGATCGTGGTGATCCGGTCGGCCGCGCTGACGCCGGTAGTGACGCCGGTGCGGGCCTCGATCGACACCGTGAACGCGGTGCCGTACTGGCTGCGATTGTTTTCGACCATCGGCCGCAGCCCCAGCTGCGCGACCTTCTCGCGCGTCAGGCACAGGCAGACGATGCCGCTGCATTCGCGGATCAGCATCGCCATGTTGGCCGGCGTCAGCCGCTCGGCCGCGACGATCAGGTCGGCCTCGTTCTCGCGGTCGTGGTCGTCCATCAGCACCACGGGACGGCCTTCGCGCATGGCCTGCAGCGCCTGCTCGATGCGGGTCGGCAGATCGTGGGGAAGCGCCGGCACGATGGCGTCGGCACGATCGGCGGCAGCCGGCGCGAACGCGGCGTGGTCGGCGGAAATATCGGCTTGGGAAGTGGACAGCGTGGACAGCATTGAAACGCTCCTTGCGTAAAGATCAACGGGCGTTTCAGGGGATTGGCGGCGCAAGCGGGAGCGCGCACGACGGCCGGCTCGAAGCGCCGACCTGCGTGATGGTCCGCGACGCTGTCCATTCGCGCATGGCAAGGCGACGAGCCGCCGGCCGCATGCAGGGGCACGCGACCGCGCAGCCCGCGCCGTTCCAGCCGAATCGCATGAGGCGGCAGTGAAGCGGCAGCGATGCTTGCTCGCCCATCTTCTTTCATCCGGACTATGACCGTCGGCCCTGGCCTCTCACCAGGTCTGCTGACCCCGCGCGCAACCATGTCGGATACAACGAAGACATAGAACGACGCGGGCGCTCGCGGGCTCGCCGGCCGCGTCGGAGAACGCGTCCGGCATACCGCCGGTGGGGACTTTCACCCCGCCCTGAAGACGTAACGAAACCGGCGAAACGCGCTTGCTCTTCGAGGAATCGTGGGCCGATTCCCAAAGGCGCACGCCCGCGCCGGCGTTGCGATGTTATCACGCGATGCGGCGTAAGCGCCCGATCTGTACTACAACTAAACGACTTGCGCGGGCGCCGCACCCGCCATGCGGACGCCGGAATCCCTCGAGCCGCCGCAGGCTCTCCGCGCTCTCCCCGCGTTTCCCGTTCCCGTTTTTCTTGCCGCGATCACGATGCCATTCGACGACGACCCGTTTGCCCGCCTGTCCCGCCGCCCTTCCCCATCCCGTCAGTCCATGCGAGCGCTGCGCTGGCTCGTCGCCCTGCCCCTGCTGATTGCCGGCACCGCGGCATGGGCCGACCCCACCGTGCAGATCGCCTACGGCACCGACAGCCGCACCGATGTGCGCAAGGTCGATATCGCCTTCGGCTGGGACTCCGGCTATGGCTGGGGCGACCCGACCGGCCTGCGGCTCGGCCTGCTGTGGGAGGTCAATGTCGCGCGCTGGGACAGCACCAGCGACGCCAACCCGCGCAACCTGTGGGAGATCGGCGCGCAGCCGGTGCTGCGGCTGGCCTGGCAGCGCCATCGCTGGGTGCCCTTCCTCGAGGCATCGATCGGCGTGCGCTTGATGAGCGGGACCCGGACTTCGGACAACCACACGATGTCGACCGCGTTCCAGTTCTCCGACATGGCAGGCGTCGGCATCGCCTTCGGCAAGGACCAGCGCTTCGCCGTCGGCTACCGCTACCAGCACATCTCGAATGCCGGCATCAAGAAGCCGAACCCCGGCTCGGACTTCCATACCGCCTATCTGCGCTACCGGTTCTGAACGGCGGCGTGCGCCGCGTCGTGCCCCAGCGCTTCGAGCGCGAGGCGCGACGGTTCGTCGGCGGGGAAGAAGCATTCGATCCGCAGTTCCTGCAGCGTGACGTCATGCGGATTGCCCAGCGTGGTCAGCGTCGAGAACAGCGAGGCCTGGAAGCCGTCGGCGCGCAGCACCACCGGCAGCACCGGCGGCAGCGGGCCTTCGCTGCCGTCGTCGTCCGCGTGCGGCACGCCGCCGGGGCCGATCATTTCCGGATGCCATTGCGCGATGCGGGCGAAGATCTCGCGCGCCACCCGGTCGTGCGCCTGCGCCTGCAGCTCCTGCCAGACGCGTCGCAGCAGATAGCGGCCGACTTGATGGGCGTTCTCGATCATTGGCCACAGCCCCTGCGGATCGAACACGGTCAGCATCAGGTTGATGCGCGGGCCGCCGCCCGCATCGTTGCCCAGGCCCTCGGGCAGCACCGCGGCGGCGCGGCCGTCGAGCAGCACGTCGACCATGCGCCGATAGGCGCGGTTGGCATCGCTGATGTTCCAGAAGCGGTCCAGCACCACCGCCGGATACGGCTCCTGCTTGGCGAGGATCAGCGCGATCGCCTGGCGCACCATCTGCAGCGGCGGCTCGGCCAGCGCGTGCTCGCTGTAAGCGGGGGCGAAGCCGGCCGCCAGCAGCAGCCGGTTGCGCTGGCGCAGCGGCACGCCGAGCCGGTCCGACAGCGCGAGGATCATCTCGCGGCTGGGCCGTGCGCGGCCCGATTCCAGAAAGCTGATATGCCGCTGCGACACCCCCGCCGCAAGCGACAGCGCGAGCTGGCTGTAGCCGCGGCGCCCGCGCCAGTAGCGCAGCAGGGCGGGAAAGTCGAGGGCGGTTTCGGAGGCGGGGGTCAGCGTGTCCATGGCCGCATTACAGCATGCGGCGCGCGCTGTGGCGATAACCTGCCAGGTAATGAACGGCAGGCGTGCCACATGCCGATGTTATGCTTGACGGCTCGACAACACCCGCGCGCGTAGGGCGCGCACCCTGATGGAAATAGCCATCCTGCTGGCGCTGATCCTGCTCAACGGCGTGTTCGCCATGTCGGAGATCGCGCTGGTTTCGGCCCGCAAGGCCCGTCTGCAGAAGCTGATCGACGAAGGCGATCGCGGCGCGATCGAGGCGGTCAAGCTGGGCGAGGACCCGACCCGCTTCCTGTCGACCGTGCAGATCGGCATCACGTCGATCGGCGTGCTCAACGGCGTGGTCGGCGAGTCGGCACTGGCGCAGCCGCTGGGCCTGTGGCTGCAGGGACTGGGCATGGCGCAGCCGACCGCGGGCTATGTGGCCACCGCCATCGTGGTCGCGGGGCTGACCTACTTTTCCATCGTACTCGGCGAACTGGTGCCCAAGCGGCTGGGCCAGCTGGCGCCGGAAACCCTGGCGCGCGCGGTCGCGCAGCCGCTGTCCTGGCTGGCGGTCGCCTCGACGCCGTTCGTCAAGCTGCTGTCGGGTTCGACCCGGCTGGTGCTGCGGCTGATCGGCGTCAAGAGCGGCACCGGCCCCGCGGTGACCGAGGAAGAAATCCACGCGCTGCTGGTCGAGGGCTCGGAGGCCGGTGTGATCGAACGCCACGAGCACACCATGGTGCGCAACGTGTTCCGGCTCGACGACCGCCAGCTGACCTCGCTGATGGTGCCGCGCGGCGACGTCGTCAGCCTCGACGTCGAACTGCCGCTGGAGGAAAACCTGCGCCGCATCGAGGAGTCGGACCACTCGCGTTTTCCGGTGGTGCGCGGCGGCATGCATGACGTGATCGGCGTGGTCAGCGCGCGCCAGCTGCTGGCGCGCAAGCTGCGCGGCGAGGCCACCGACCTGGCCGCGGTGATGCAGGCCCCGGTCTATGTGCCCGAGAGCGTCACCGGCATGGAGCTGCTCGAACACTTCCGCTCGTCGGGCGGACAGATGGCCTTCGTCATCGACGAGTACGGCGAGGTGCTGGGCATCGTCACGCTGCAGGACCTGATCGAGGCGATCACCGGCGAATTCAAGCCGGACATCGCCGGCGACGAATGGGCGGTGCAGCGCGAGGATGGCTCCTGGCTGCTCGACGGCCTGATCCCGATCCCCGAGCTGAAGGACCGCATCGGCCTGCGCAGCGTGCCCGAGGAAGACAAGGAGCGCTATCACACGCTGTCCGGCATGCTGTTGCTGCTGCTGGGACGGCTGCCGCAGATCGCCGATTCGGTCAGCTGGCTGGACTGGAAATTCGAGATCATCGATATGGACGGCAAGCGCATCGACAAGGTGCTGGCGAGCCGGCTGCCGGCCGAGGAAGGCCCGGAGCCGGATACGACGGGCTAGCCGTCCAGCCTGCGAGGCGAGCCTGCCCTCCCCCCTCTCCCGCAAGCGCGAGAGGGAGCAAGGTCGGAGGTACTGTTTGGCGATGTCGCTTGAATTTGCCGCCGCTGCTGCTCCGTTGCACGCTCCGTGCCGCTCGCGGGAGAGGGGTTGGGGAGAGCGCCTTGGGCAGAGGGCTTGGGGAGAAGAAAGCCGCGACGCCCCTTCATCAAGCGGCAGCTATACTCGACGAACGCAGAAGCCGGAGAACCGCCATGTCCCGCCTGTTCCGCTCGATGCCCCGCGGCCCGCTTGCCGCGCTTGCCACCGCCGCCGCGTTCGCCGCGCTGCTGGCCGGCCCGGCCGCCGCGCACCACGGCTGGTCGAGCTACGACGACAGCAAGCCGATCACGCTGACCGGCAAGCTGACCGAGGTCAAATACGAGAACCCGCACGCGATGGTGCGGATCGACGCCAACGGCAAGCGCTGGCTGGCCGTGCTGGCGCCGATCTCGCGGATGCAGGCGCGCGGGGCGACCGCCGACAAGGTCGCGGTCGGCCGCGAGGTCACCATCGTCGGCTACCCCAGCAAGGAACACGGCGACGAGATGCGCGCCGAGCGGATCGTGCTCGACGGCCAGACCGTCGAACTGCGCTGACTGTCCCGCAGCGGGCGCCGTGGCATCGCTGACCGGGCTGGGCGCCACGCTGGCGTCGTTGCCGCTGTCGAGCGCGCTGCGCGCTTCGGCCTGGGCCTACCCGCTGGTCGAGATCGTCCATCTGGCCGGCATGGCGCTGCTGTTCGGCACCATCGCCGTGGTCGACCTGCGGCTGGCCGGGCTCTGGCGCAACCTGCCGGTGACGGCGCTGCTGCGCCAGGTGCTGCCGCTGACGATGGCGGCCTTCGTCGCGGTGGCCGTCAGCGGCGTCCTGCTGCTGCTCGCGCATGCCGACGAGCTGGCGACCAATCCGGCGCTGTATGCCAAGCTGGCCCTGATCGCGGTCGGGCTGCTCAATGCGCTGGCATTTCATCTGTGGCCGTACCGCGCCCTGCAGCGGGCCGACGGCCCCGCCGACTGGAACATCGGCGCCCGGCCGCCGGGCTGGGCGCGCACCGCGGCGGTGCTGTCGCTGCTGACCTGGACGCTGGTGATCGCCGCCGGCCGGCTGATCGCCTACGTCTAGCGCGCGCTCGGACGCCACTGGGTCCCTGCTTTGGTGGGGACGACGGGGACCCGGGCCGGTTCGTCATTGCCACCCACGCCGGCCCCGCTTCGTTACAAATAGCCACACTGCCCTGTGCGCAGCGGGCCGCACCGATTGTAAAATCGCCCCGTTCGCAACACCTCAAAAGGAGCGCAGTGTGAAAAAAGGTTGGATTTTTGGTGTGATGCTGGCTGTGCTGCTGACCGGCTGCAACACGATGGCCGGCCTGGGCCAGGACATCCAGCGCGGCGGCCAGAAGCTCGAAGGCGCGGCGGACCGTCACAAGTAAGCCCGCGCAGCCGGGCCGCGGCGCAAGCGGCCCGGCTGTCCGAGGGACCCGCCCGGCTCCGCGGGCGAACGCCGCCGGCCACCGGCCAGCGGCGCTTTCTCGGCGTCAGCGCCCTCGCTGCCGCCGCCGCAACGGCGTGGCAAACAGCTCGTTGCGCGCCGCCTCGGTGTTCGCCGTCACGCAAGGATGCGTGATCCGGCGTTCGACCGAGATCGCGAAAAACTCCTCCACGACGTCGTACGTAGCGCCCAGCACGCGCACGCCGTACTGCTTCTCGATGTCCCGCTCGAGCACTGTGGGACCGACGAAGACACCCATGCCCCGCCGCCCGAACTCCTTGGCCAGCGCGCTGTCGTCGCACTCGGCGACCACACGCGGGCGCAGCGAATGCGCGTGCAGCCAGTTCCGCAGCCGCTTGCCGACAGCCGAATCCTCCGCCGGCATGACCAGCGGCGCACCGTCGAGATTTGCCGGAAAGCGCCCGCCGCGTGATTCGAGCAGCCCCGGCGCCGCGAAGAAGCTGACACCGCAACTGCCCAGGTGATGGTTGAACGCCGACACGCTGACGTCGGACGGAATCGGCGCGTCGGCAATCACGAGGTCGAGCCGATGCAGCGCCAGCTCGCCCAGCAGCATGTCGAGCTTCCACTCGCGGCACACGATGCGCACCGGCTCGGGCAGTTGCGTGGCGGGCTCGATCAGCCGGCAGGCAATCGTCTTCGGCACTGCATCGGCCACGCCCACGCGGAACTCCAGCAGCTTGCCCTGGCGAGGGTGATCCCGTATCGCTTCCTCGAGCTCCGCGCCCATCGAGAAGATCGCCTCGGCATAGCCCAGCACCATGCGGCCGGCATCGGTCAGTGCCAACCCGCGCCCGCTCTTCGCAAATAGCGCCATGCCAAGGGCCTCTTCCAGCGACCGGATCTGCGCGCTGATCGTCTGCGGGGCAACATGCAGGCGCTCGCTGGCGCGCAGCACGCCACCGAGCCTGGCCACCTGCAGGAAATAGTGCAGATGCTTGTAGTTCATCGGCTGTCCCCCGCTCGCCGCCAGCCGCGCGCGCGAGATTGTCAGGTTCTATCGGATGATGGTATCCGAACAATCTGCTTTTCACGCATTGTTTCCGGGTCTAGATTTTTTCCATGCGCCACGGCCGCGCTTCGGCTCGCGCCCGCGTCAACGGCCGCCTTGGCGGCCTCCCGCCCGCCTCTCAGGAGACATCGACATGGCCACGCTCCTTCTGCCGTGCGACGGCTCGCCCAGCGCCCTGCTGGCCGTCCGCCACGCCATCGACGAGTTCCACCGCGGCGATGCCAGCCGGGTCCACCTGCTGAACGTGCAGCCGCCCTTCTCGGCCTACGTCGCACGCCACGTCTGCCGCGAGCTGCGCGCGCAATTCCAGCGCGAACGCGCCGACGCGGAGCTTGCCGAGGCGCGGCAGTTGCTCGACGCCGCAGGCGTGCCCTGTTTCACGCACCGCGAAGTCGGGGACACGGCCCAGTGCATCGCCGAATCCGCGCGCCGGCTGCACTGCGATCGCGTGCTGATCGGCACCACCCGCAAGGGCGCACTGGTCCGTGCGATCGAACATTCGCTGACGAACCGGCTGCTCGATTGCTGCACGGTGCCGGTCGAGGTAGTCGCCGGCGCGCCGGCAGGCATGATCGAGCGGATCGGCATCCCGGCCGGCGTGGGCGCCGGGGTGGCGCTGGTCTGGGCAAGCGCATCCTGACATGATCGTCGATTCCTTCGCCACCGCGCCCATGTGGGCGGGCTTCATCGCCTTCGTCATGGCGATGCTGGCGCTGGACCTCTTTGTCTTCGGCGGCAACAAGGCGCATCGCGTTTCCGTCAGGGAGGCCGGCGGCTGGGTGGCTGCCTGGGTGACGATGGCCTTCACGTTCGCGGCGCTGCTGTGGTGGTATCTCGATGCGCACGCCGGCCGGGAAGTCGCCAACGGCAAGGCGCTCGAGTTCATCACCGGCTATCTGATCGAACAGTCGCTGTCGGTCGACAACATGTTCGTCTTCGTCATGATCTTCAGCTACTTCGCCGTGCCCCCGGAGCTGCAGAGGCGGGTGCTGCTGTACGGCGTGCTGGGCGCCATCATCATGCGCGCCGGCATGATCCTGGCCGGCGTCTGGCTCGTGCAGGAGTTCGCCTGGATCCTCTACGTATTCGGTGCCTTCCTGGTCGTGACCGGCATCAAGATGCTGGTCTTCGCGGACCGGCAGCCGGACCTGGAAAAGAATCCGCTGCTGCGCTGGCTGCGCCGGCACATGCGCATCACGCCCGCCTTCGAGCACGAGAAGTTCTTCGTGCGCATCGGCGGCGTGCGTTGGGCCACCCCGATGTTCCTGGTGCTGATCATGATCGAAGCGAGCGACCTGGTGTTCGCGATCGACAGCATTCCGGCGATCTTTGCCGTGACGACCGACCCGTTCATCGTCTTCACTTCCAATATCTTCGCGATCATGGGGCTGCGCGCCCTGTACTTTCTGCTGGCCGACATGGCAGGGCGCTTCCACCTGCTCAAGTACGGCCTCGCGGTCGTGCTGGTCTTCATCGGCGGCAAGATGCTGGCGGCGCCGTGGTTCCACATGCCGGTGCAGTGGTCGCTGGCCATCGTCGGCATCGTGATCCTGGTTTCCGTGCTGATCAGCCTGGTGCTCTCCGCCCGCAAGCTGGACCGCACCGCGACATGACGTGCGGCAATGTGCCGACGCGCCGGGCTGGAGCAGCGCTTGCGCGTCAGAGCAACTCTTCCGGCGTAAACGGAGTCAGCAAGTCGATCCAGAACCGTTGCGACCAGGTGGTATCGGGCTCGGTGTCCAGCACGACGGCCTGCTTGCCCTGCCCGTCCACCCATTGCAGCTCGTCGTCCTCCGACAGCTGCAGCCGCCAGCTGTTGACGCCGATGGCGCCCGAGAACAGCTGCGCGACCTGCCCCGCCAGCCGCTCGTTGCGCACGATGATGCCGGTCTCGGTGTTCTGCGTGATCGAGCGCGGGTCGAAGTTCATCGAGCCGACGAACAGCGTCCTGCGGTCGACCACCGCGGCCTTGACGTGCAGGCTGGCCTGCGAAGACTTGAAGTCCCCGACCGCGCGCTGCTGCCGATGCAGCCGGGACTTCAGCTCGTGCAGTTCGACGCCGGCGCGCAGCAGCTCCTTGCGGTAGCGCTTGTAGCCGACGTGCACGATCGGCGAATCGGTCGCCGCCAGCGAGTTCGTCAGCACGCGGATCTTGACGCCGCGCCGGGCCAGTCCGCTCAACCACTCGACGCCGCGCTTGCCGGGCACCAGGTACGGCGAAATGATGATGATCTCCTCGCGGGCCTCGTTCATCATCCGCGCGACCTCGTCGGCCAGCGTATCGTCGCTGTCCGGCAACTTGTCGGGTTCGACCTTGGCCGGGTTGTCGACCAGCACGCTGGCGCGCGCCCATTCGAAGTTCAGCCTGCCGCCGCGGGCGAGTTCGCGCGCGAGGAAGCTCTTGTTCGGATCGATCTTCTGCGGCGCCGTCATGCCGCTCGCCTCCAGCCGCTTCTGCTCGGCCTCGCGCTGCGCGGCCTCGTCGACCAGGGCCTGCTCGGGCGCGGGCGAAGCCGAACCGCGCGAACCGCCCGACCCCGATCCCCCTGTCCCACCGGACCCGCGCGCGGCGGACGCCTGCACGCCCGAACCCGGCGGCGTGCCCGCCGGCCCCGGCGCGGCCTCGTTCGGGTTGGCCAGCGACTCGACCGGAAAGGCGTACTGGCTGTTCCAGTATTCGTCGAAGCCCGCCGACAGCCGGCGCACAGCCGGACCGGCCACCACCACGTCGAGGTCGACGAAGTTGGTATCGGGCGCGCGCAGGAAATAGGCGTTGCCGATATTGCGGCCGCCGGTCATCGCCATCGCGTTGTCGGCGATGAAGACCTTGTTGTGCATGCGCCGGTTGACGCGGCGGGCGTCGCCGACCACGCTGATGAAGCGCGTCAGCTTGGAGAAGCGCCCCGCCGGAAACGGATTGAAGTAGCGGACCTCGATATTGGGATGGCGGGCGAACCGCAGGAAGGCCGGATCCTTGCCGTCGCTGTGCAGGTCGTCGACCAGCAGCCGCACATGGACGCCGCGCTCGGCGGCCGCGCGCACTCGGCGCAGGATTTCGCGCGACGATTCGTCGGCAGCGACGATGTAGTACTGCAGGTCGAGGGAACGGGTGGCGCGGTCGGCCAGCGTGATCAGCGTGCCGTAGGCGTCTTCGCCCGACGACACCACGTGGAAGCCGGACAGCGCCGGGTCCGGCGTACTGCTGGCGACGACCTGGCCCAGCGGGGTATCGGCCCAGCCGGCGAAGGCAGTCGAAGGCCGGCGCGGCACGTCCTGCGGCAGGCTGGCGCAGGCGGAAGCGCTGAGCGCCAGCGTCACCGTGGCAAGCCAGCGCAGCCAGCTTGCCGTGCGCGGCCCCGCTTTCCCACACGACACCGCAAGCGCCGTCATGCCGACTCCATCAGTCCCGATGCTGTCAGCTTAGGCGGCACCAACGGCGCGGACAATCGGCCTTTGTCCGACAGTCCGAAAGCGCGGGAGGGAGCCGGTGCTCAGCCGCGCCGCAGCGCCGCCGCTTCTTCGGCCAGCGCGCGGATGCGCGCCCAGTCGCCGCTGGCGACCGCGTCCCTGGGCACGACCCAGGAGCCGCCGACGCAGACGACGTTCGGCAGGGCCAGATAGCCCGGCGCGCGCGCCGCGTCGATGCCGCCGGTCGGGCAGAAGCGCAGCCGCGGAAGCGGCCCGTTCAGCGATTTCAGCATCGGCATGCCGCCGGCGGCCTCGGCCGGGAAGAACTTCAGGAAGGTAAAGCCGGCCTCGAGCGCGGCCATCGCCTCGCTGGCGGTGGCCACGCCGGGCAGCAGCGAAATGCCGGCATCGCGCGCGCCTTCGGCGAGCCGCGGCGTCAGCCCGGGCGACACCGCGAATTGCGCGCCGGCGTCGCGCACCGCATGCAGCTGCGCGACGTCGAGCACGGTACCGGCGCCGACAATGGCCTGCGGCAAGGCGGCGGCGACCGCGCGCATCGCCTCGAGCGCGACCGGCGTACGCAGCGTGATTTCGAGCACCGGCAGGCCGCCGGCGACCAGTGCCTCGGAGACGCGCAGCGCCTCGTCGACGGCGTGGAACTCGAGCACGGGGATGACCGGCACGCCGGCCAGGCGGTCGATCAGCGAGGGAGATTGGCTAGGCATGGCGTTATCGGGAAGAAAGTCGGTACGGGTTGAAGGAAAGCGCTGTCCGTCGTCGCACGGCAGGACGCGACACGGGGACCGAAGCGCGGACCGTTGCCGTCATCGGATCACCGAGACCGATTCGGCCAGCCGCGCCAGCACCGTTTCCGCCGACGGAATCGGCGCGACCGCGCCATAGCCGGTGGTCGACAGCGCGGCGGCCACGTTGGCATAGCGGGCCGCCTCGAAGGGATCGTCGCCGGCCGCGAGCCGGGCGATGAAGCTGCCGCCGAAGCAATCGCCGGCGCCGGTCGCGTCGAGCGGCTGCACCGGGTAGGCGGGCACCAGTGCGCGCGCATCGGGGGTCGCAACATAGGCGCCCTCCTCGCCGAGCTTGAGCGCGACCAGTTTGACGCCGCAGCCGAGCAGATGGTCGACGATCGCGTCGCGGTCGTCGAGCCCGGTCAGCACCGTGACATCGTCCCAGCTCGGCAGGCAGATATCGGTCATGCCGAGCGCCTCGCGCATGATGCCGCGCGCGCGGGCCAGCGACCACAGCCGCAGCCGCAGATTGGTGTCGAGCGAGACCTTGACGCCGGCCTTGCGCGCCAGCTCCATCGCCGCAAGCCCCGCGTCGCAGGCGCTGTTGCTGATCGCCAGGCTGATGCCCGACAGATGCAGATAGCGCGCTTCGGCGATCGCCTGCTGCGGCAGGTCGTCATGGCTGTAGCAGCTCGCCGCAGAGCCCGCGCGCAGATAGTCGAAGCGATGGCCGTGGTTGTCGTGGCTGACGAAGTAGACGCCCGTCGGCGCCCGCGAATCGGTGCGGACATGGCGGGTATCGACGCGCTCCTGCGTCCACAGCGCCAGCAGCCGTTCGCCGAAGCTGTCGGCGCCCACCGCGCTGATGAAGCCGGTCTGCGCGCCCTGGCGCGCGGCGGCAATGCAGAAGTTCGAGGTGTCGCCGCCGAAGCCCTGCAGATAGCGCTCGGGCGCGTCGGGCTGCTGGTTGAACTCGACCAGCGCTTCGCCGAAGGCCAGGATATCGATGCTCATGGTGCGACCGCCGATACGGTAGAAGAAAGGGAAAAGAGAGCCGGCAAACGGTCAGAAGAAGGTCTGCACGATATCGACCACGCGCAGCTCGTCGTCCAGCACCGGGATATGCCGCCACTTGTCGAAGGTCAGGCAAGGATGCGAGATATCGAAGGCGATCATGTCGCCGACCCGCACGTCATCGCCCGGCGCGATCCGCAGGTAGGCGTGCTGGTCCATCATGCCGGTCACTTCCCAATGGGACGGCGCATCGGCCGGTGCGGTTCCCCGCGCGTCGGCCGGCGCGCTTTCCGGCGCGCTTGCCGGCGCACTCGCCGAGCCCGGGCGGAAGTGCCGCGCTGGCGTCGGCATGCCGGCATCGAAGGCCGCGTCGCGCTTGCCCATGCCGACGATCGCGCGGTCCGGCTCCGGGATCGACTGCACATAGGCCCACAACTGCAAGGCGGGCAGCAGGCCCTCCCGCATCCTTTGTGCCACCGGATTGCTCGCGAGGATGCGCTGCTGCGCCTGCCGGTAGATACCGACGTCGTGCGTCAGATAGCAGCCCGGACGCAGCACGATGTCGATGGGCGCGCCGATGTCGGCGCCGGCGAATTCCTCGGCCACCACGTCATACCAGGCCGACCCCGCGCCGGACAGCACCACCGGACGCGATTCGATCCGTGCGCCGAAGCGGCCCTGCCCGGCCAGTTCGCGCGTGGTCGCCACCGTGCGGCGCAGGAAGGCGCGGATATCGGCCTCCTGCTGCAGCACGCCCTCGTAGATCTCCACACCGGCCAGCGTCAGCGCATCGGTCCAGCGGTCGAGCGCGTCCAGCACCTGCTGCTGCTGCGCGGCGTCGCGCACGCCGGTGCGGCCGCCCTCGACGCCCAGTTCGAGCAGCACCTGCAGGCGCTGGCCGCGCCCGCGGAAGAAGCCGCCGAGCCGATCCACCAGCTCGGCCGAATCGACCAGGGAGAAGAACTCGAAAGCGGGATCGCGCAGCAGGTCGGCGACGATCTCCATATTGCGCCGGCCCACCAGCTGGTTGGCCATCAGCACGCGCTTGACGCCGTGCGCATGCGCCGCCGCGGTCTGCTGCGCGGTCGCCAGCGTGATACCCCAGGCGCCGGCCTCGAGCTGCCGCGCGAACAGCTTGGGCGCCATCGTGGTCTTGCCGTGCGGCGCCAGCTTCACGCCGTACTCGCCCATGAACCGGCGCATCCAGGCCAGGTTATGGGCCAGCCGGGATTCGTACAGCACCGCGGCCGGCAGGCTGACCTCCTCTTCCAGCAGCCGCCAGCCGGTGGCGGCCTCGGCCGGTGCCAGCGGCGCCTCGAGCTTGCCAAGCGCCTTGTTCAGCGGATCGATGATGCCGCTCTGGTACTTTATATCACGCATGTCCTGATCCGCCCTTTCGCGCCTTTCCGCGCCCCAACGCGGCCTTGTGGCGCCGCATCGAAATTTTCGATTGACGTAATGATAGCGGCGAAATTACGATATTTCACCTTTGTTATAAAGTAACACGCTGCGATGCCGCGCCACCGCCCGAGGCGGGACGCACCATCCGGCCCTCCTTCCGCCGAGCCCATGCCCGCTGCCTTCGACATCCTGACCCGCATCGCCGAGCGCGGCCCGACGCTGCGGCTGGCCGAGCAGAAGGTGGCTCAGGTCATCCTCGAAGACGTCGGCGGCGCGGCGTCGGCGAGCATCAATGCGCTGGCGCGCAAGGCCGGCGTCAGCGAGGCAAGCGTGACACGCCTGGCCAAGGCGCTGGGCTGCCGCGACGTGCGCGACCTGAAGCTGCGGCTGGCGCGCGCCACCGCGGTCGGCCAACGCTTCCTGCAGCACGAGCCGGGCACCGCTGACGCCGATGCGGCCCCGCCCTCGCTGGCCGATCGGCTGCATGGCGACGTGGTCGCGGCGCTCGAAGCCAACCGCCAGCTGATCGACGAGGCCCAGATCGAACGCGCCGCGCGCCTGTTGCAGGACGCGCGCATGGTCTACGCTTTCGGCATGGGTGGCGGCTCGACGTGGCTCGCCGACGAGGCGCGCTATCGGCTGGCGCGGCTTGGCCGGCCGGTCGCCAGCTATCAGGACGCGGTGCTGCAGCAGATGGTGGCCGCCACGCTGGTCAAGGGCGATGTGGTGCTGGCCTTCTCCGTCAGCGGCAGCGTGCCCGAGATGCTGGCCAGTTGCGATGTCGCGCGCGAATACGGCGCGCGGGTGATCGCGGTGACCGCGCTGGGCTCGCCGCTGGCCGCGCGCGCCGACGTGCTGCTGCCGGTGCGCGCGCTGGAAACCGATTTCATCTTCAAGCCGTCGGCCTCGCGCTATGCGATGTTGCTGGTGCTGGACGTGCTGGCCACGCGGCTGGCGCTGCTGCAACAGGACGACAGCCAGGAACGGCTGCGTCGGCTCAAGTACGTGCTCGACGCGCATCGGGGCAGCGGCGAGCGCGGCAACGCGGCGCTGCGCGACAGCCGTCAGCCGCTCGGAGACTGACCATGGCAGCGAGCCCGGACACCGCCTTCGCCTATGACACGCTGATCCGCGGCGCCACCGTGATCGACGGTTCGGGCGCCGCCGCGCGCGTCGCCGATGTCGCGCTGCGCGACGGCCGCATCGCGCGCATCGTCGACATCGATGCCGACGGCGGCGACGCGGAGCAACGCATCGCCTCCGCTGCCGCGGCCGACGTCATCGATGCCGCCGGGCTGGTGCTGGCGCCGGGCTTCATCGACGTCCACACGCACGACGACACCAACGTCGTGCGCCAGCCCGAGATGATGCCGAAGCTGTCGCAGGGCGTGACCACCGTGGTGGTCGGCAACTGCGGCATCAGCGCGGCGCCGGTGACGCTGCGCGGCGAACCGCCCGATCCGATGAACCTGCTGGGCGATGCGGACGCGTTCCGCTATCCCAGCTTCGCGGCCTACGTCGATGCGATCGCGGCCGCGCGTCCCGCGGTCAACGTGGCCGCGCTGGTCGGCCACACGGCGCTGCGCAGCAATCATCTGGACCGGCTCGATCGGGCCGCCGGCGCGGACGAGATCGCCGCGATGCGCGCGCAGTTGCAGGAGGCACTGGACCACGGCGCGCTCGGCCTGTCGACCGGGCTGGCCTACGCCAATGCATTTGCCGCGCCGACCGAGGAAGTGCTGGCGCTGGCCGAGCCGCTGGCGCACGCCGGCGCGCTGTACGCCACGCACCTGCGCAGCGAATTCGCCGAGATTCTCGACGCGATGGACGAGGCCTTCCGCATCGGCCGCCATGCGCGCGTGCCGGTCGTGATCTCGCACCTCAAGTGCGCGGGCGTGGACAACTGGGGCCGCAGCGGCGCGGTGCTGGCCGCGCTCGATGCCGCGCAGCGCTGGCAGCCGGTGGGCTGCGACTGCTATCCCTACACGGCCAGTTCGTCGACGCTGGACCTGAAACAGGTCACCGGCGACTTCGACATCATGGTGACCTGGTCCGAGGCGCATCCCGGCATGGGCGGACGCCTGCTCGCCGATATCGCGGCCGAATGGCAGGTCGACCTGCACGAGGCGGCGCGCCGCCTGCAGCCGGCGGGCGCGGTCTATCACTGCATGGAAGACGCCGACGTCGACCGCATCCTGGCCCATCCGGCCACGGTGATCGGCTCGGACGGGCTGCCCAACGATCCGCTGCCGCATCCGCGCCTGTGGGGCGCGTTCCCGCGCGTGCTGGGGCACTACGCGCGCGATCGCGAGCTGTTTCCGCTGACGATCGCGATCGCCAAGATGACCGGCATGTCGGCCGAGCGGTTCGGCCTGGCCGGCCGCGGCTTCGTGCGCGAGGGCCATTGGGCCGACCTGGTGCTGTTCGATGCCGCGACGATCCGGGACGCGGCCACCTTCACCGAGCCGATGCAACCGGCCGAGGGCATCGCCGCGGTGTGGGTCAACGGCACGCTGTCATGGTCGCGGCGGCGCGCCACCGGCGCGCGCGCCGGCCGCTTCCTGCCGCGCGGCGAACCGGCCCCGGCCGTGGCGGACGCCATCGCGGACACGTAAGTCCGCGCCCTTCCTTCCCCGTTTTTTGCAGCTCACCGTTTCCCGTATTCAGTTCGAAGGAGTCTTCATGGATATCCAACGCTTTGGCGTCGAAGGCGGCACCGGCACCGGCGGCCAGCACATGCCGTTCGCGCGCGCGGTCGCGGCCGACGGCTGGCTCTATGTGTCCGGCCAGGTGCCGATGGTTGATGGCGAGGTCGTCGACGGCGGCATCGTCGCGCAGACCCACCAGGCCATCAGCAACGTGCTGGCGATCCTGGCCGAGGCCGGCTACGGCCCCGAGCACGTGGTCCGCTGCGGCGTCTGGCTCGACGACGCGCGCGACTTCGCCTCGTTCAACAAGATCTTCAAGCAGTATTTCGGCGCCAATCCCCCGGCCCGCGCCTGCGTGCAGTCCAGCATGGTGGTCGACTGCAAGGTCGAGATCGACTGCATCGCCTACAAGCGGCCGGGCGGCTGATTCGGCCGGCTTCGCCGCCACTTCCCTCCCTTTCCCAACCGGGCCGCGCCAGCGGCCTCTTTCATACGCCGCGGCGCCGACCGGCCCCGCGCACCCCAAGGAGACAACATGGTCCCAGTCACCGGAACCACGCTGTTGCTGTATGCGCTGATCGCCGTGATCGCGCTGGTCGTGCTGATCGCGCGATTCAAGCTGAACCCCTTCATCACGCTGGTGGTGGTATCGGTCCTGCTCGGCTTCTCGGTCGGCATGCCGATGAACGAGATCGTCAAGTCGTTCGAGGCCGGCGTCGGCGGCACGCTGGGCCATATCGCGCTGGTGGTCGGCCTGGGCACCATGCTCGGCAAGATGATGGCCGAGTCCGGCGGCGCCGAACGGATCGCGCGCACGCTGATCGCCTTCTTCGGCGAGAAGCACGTGCACTGGGCGATGGCGACGATCGCCTTCATCGTCGGCCTGCCGGTGTTCTTCGAGGTCGGCTTCGTGCTGCTGATCCCGATCGCCTTCAATATCGCGCAGCGCACCGGCACCTCGATGGTCAAGGTCGGCATCCCGATGGTGGCCGGCCTGTCGGTGGTGCACGGCCTGATCCCGCCGCATCCGGCGGCGCTGCTGGCGGTCACCGCCTACGGCGCCGACATCGGCCGCACCATCCTGTATGCACTGATCGTCGGCATTCCCACCGCGGCAATCGCCGGTCCGATCTTCGCGACGCTGATGGACCGCCATATCAAGCTGCCCGCCGACAACCCGCTGGCCGCGCAGTTCATCGAGGAAGCGGACGACACCGCGCGGGCGCAGGCGCTGCCGGGCTTCGGCATTACCGTGTTCACGATCCTGCTGCCGGTGATCCTGATGCTGATCGGCAGCAGCGCCGACCTGGTGACGACGCCGAAGACCTGGGCCAACGACTTCCTGAAGCTGATCGGCAATTCGGTGATCGCGCTGCTGATTGCCGCGCTGGTCAGCTTCTACACCTTCGGCAAGGCGCGCGGCTTCAATCGCGAGGCGATCCTGCGCTTTACCAACGAATCGGTGGCGCCCACCGCGATCATCACGCTGGTGGTGGGCGCGGGCGGCGGCTTCGGCCGCATCCTGCGCGACTCCGGCATCTCGAACTCGATCGTCGAGGTCGCGACCGGCGCCAACGTGTCGGTGCTGGTGCTCGGCTGGCTGGTCGCCGTGATGATCCGCGTCGCGACCGGCTCGGCCACCGTGGCGATGACCACCGCGGCGGGCATCGTCGCGCCGATCGCCGCCAGCGTGCCGGGCACGCGCCCGGAGCTGCTGGTGCTGGCCACCGGCGCCGGGTCGCTGATCCTGTCGCACGTCAACGATGCGGGCTTCTGGCTGGTCAAGGAGTACTTCAACATGACGGTCGCGCAGACCTTCAAGACCTGGACCGTCTGCGAGACGATCATCTCCGTGGTCGCGCTGCTGCTGACGCTGGGGCTGGCGGCCGTGATCTGAAGGCCGCGGCGGCGGCGGTGCCAAATTGGCGCGTCTTACCTACAATGGCCGGGAAGTTGCCGGCTTGCCAGGAGACGCCATGGCCATCGATCGTCGCCGCTTTCTTGCCTGTTCCGCCGCGCTGGCGGGCACGCTGACGTCCGCCGCACAGGCCCAGCCCGGCCCCGCATCCGGCGCGCCAGCCACGCCGGCTGCAGGCGCCGGTGCGGCCCCGCTGCGGCGCGCCATCCCGGGCACGCGAGAAACGCTGCCGGTGATCGGCCTGGGCACCGCCGACACCTTCGATGCCGGCACGCAAGGCCTGCAGCAGAGCCCGCTGTCCGAGGTGATGGCGCTGCTGCTGCGCACACCCGGCGCGGTTCTCGATACCGCGCCCAGCTATGGTGCGGCCGAGGCGGTGACCGGTGAATTATTGCGCCTGCACAATGGCCGCAAGCAGGTCTTCCTCGCCACCAAGATCTCGGCCTCCGCCAGCAGCGCGCCCGCGCAATGGGCGCGCTCGCAGCAGGAGCTGGGCACCGACACCGTCGACCTGCTGCAGGTCCACAACCTGATCGACTGGGAAGAGAACCTGCGTTTCCTGCGCCGGCTGCAGGAACAGGGCAAGACCCGCTATATCGGCGTCACGCACTATCGCGCCGACGCGCACGAGCGGCTGGAGCAGATCGTGCGCAGCGAGAAGATCGACTTCGTGCAGGTCAACTATTCGCTGGGCGAGCGCGAGGCCGAACGGCGGCTGCTGCCGCTGTGCCGGCAGCGCGGCATCGGCGTGCTGATCAACCGGCCGTTCCAGGACGGACGGCTGTTCCGCGCAGTGCAGGGACGCCAGCTGCCGCCGTGGGCGGCCGAGCTCGATTGCAGCAGCTGGGGGCAGCTGTTCCTCAAATTCATCGTCAGCCATCCCGCGGTGACCGCGGCGATTCCGGCGACGTCGAATCCGCGCCATATGCGCGACAACCTCGGCGCAGGGCTCGGCCGCATGCCGGACGCGCAGCAGCGCGAGCGCATCGCGGCGCTGCTGACCTAGCGCCGGTCCACCGCCCGCTTCCGGCATGGCAACCGCCCCGCCTCCGCAATCCGATCCCATCCCCGGCGGCCGTCCCGGCGCGCTTGGCATCCGCCCGGGCGAACACACGGCCGTGGCCGCCGCCTTCGGCTTCTTCTTCTGCCTGTTCGCCAGCTACTTCATGCTGCGGCCGGTGCGCGAAACGATGGGCATTGCCGGCGGCGTGCAGAACCTGCAATGGCTGTTCACAGCGACCTTCGTCGTGATGCTGGCCGCGATTCCGCTGTATGGCCTGTGCAGCTCGCGCCTGCCGCGGCGGCGCTTCGTGCCGTGGGTCTATGCCTTCTTCATCGCCAATCTGCTGGCCTTCGCGCTGGCCACGCGCGCGCGGCCCGACGATGTCTGGCTGGCGCGGGTGTTCTACGTGTGGCTGTCGGTATTCAATCTGTTCGTGGTGTCGGTCGCATGGAGCCTGATGGCGGACGTGTTCCGCCCGGAACAGGCGCGCCGGCTGTTTCCGGTGATCGCCGCCGGGGCCAGCGTCGGCGGCCTGACCGGGCCGCTGCTGTCGGGATGGCTGGTCGGACCGATCGGCCTGACGGGCCTGATGCTGCTGTCGGCAGTGTTGCTGGCGGCGACGCTGCCGGGCTGCGCGTGGCTGTTCCGCTGGCGGGCGCGGGCCGGAGCCGGGGCCGCGGCTGGAACCGCGGCTGGGGCCGGAGCCAGCGCGGGAGCCGGAACGCCGGCTCAGGCTGGGCCTGGTATTGGCGCCGGACCCATCGCGCAGGGCGATGCCGCGGCGGGTCGCATTGCCGCGCACCATGCCGGCGCCGCCCGCGACGATCCGCGCGATCCCATCGGCGGCAGCCTGCTGGCCGGCCTGACGCTGATCGCGCGCTCGCGCTATCTGCTCGGCATCGCGCTGTTCGTGATCCTGCTGTCCACCGCCAGCACCTTCCTGTACTTCGAACAGGCGCGGCTCGTCGCCGAAACCTTTCCCGATCGCACCGAACAGACGCGCGTGTTCAGCGCGATCGACGCGATCGTGCAGGCCGCCACCATCGCGATCCAGCTGTTCTTCTCCGGCCAGGTGGCGCGCCGCTACGGCGTGACCGCGCTGCTGACCGTGGTGCCGCTGGCGGTGGCCGGCGGCTTCGTGCTGCTGGCGCTCTGGCCGGTGTTCGGCGTGCTGGCGGGCGTGATGGTGCTGCGCCGCGTCGGCGAGTATGCGATGGTCCGCCCCGGCCGCGAGATGCTGTTTACCGTGGTCGATGCCGAAACCAAGTACAAGGCCAAGAACGTGATCGACACGATGGTCTACCGCGCCGGCGATGCGGTCAGCGCCTGGGTCAAGACCGGCATCGACGCGCTGGCCGGCCATCCCGCGGTGGTCGCCATCACCGGCGCCGTGCTGGCGCTGGTCTGGGGTTTGCTTGGCTGGTGGCTGGGCCGGCGCCACCAGGGTGCCGACGACCTGCCGGCACGGAGTGCCAGCCCGCGGGCGCCGGCATCGGCCCGGATGCCGGGCCGCTAGCCCACGCATTCGGCCAAAATGGCGGCATGCGGGGCCAAGCGGACGGGCTTGCCCGCCGGCCCGATGCCGCAGGCATTACAGTGTCGGCCGAACCGGGCAATGCCGCGCCGTGCCTGTACGGCCGGCGCGCCCGCCATCGATCGAACCCGGCCAAGCGCTCCCCGCGCGCGGCCACCGAAGGAAGCCGCCATGAAAACCAAAGCCGCCGTCGCCTGGAAAGCAGGTGCCCCGTTGACCATCGAGGACGTCGATCTGGCCGGACCGCGCGCCGGCGAGGTGCTGGTCGAGATCAAGGCCACCGGCATCTGCCATACCGACTACTACACGTTGTCGGGTGCGGACCCCGAGGGCATCTTCCCCGCGATCCTGGGCCATGAGGGCGCCGGCGTGGTGACCGAGGTGGGCCCGGGCGTGACCTCGCTGAAGCCCGGCGACCACGTGATTCCGCTTTACACGCCCGAATGCCGCCAGTGCAAGTTCTGCCTGTCGCGCAAGACCAACCTGTGCCAGGCGATCCGCGCGACCCAGGGCAAGGGCCTGATGCCGGACGGCACCTCGCGTTTCTCGCTCGACGGCAAGCCGATCTTCCACTACATGGGCACGTCGACCTTCGCCAACCACATCGTGGTGCCGGAGATCGCGCTGGCGAAGATCCGCGACGACGCGCCGTTCGACAAGGTCTGCTATATCGGCTGCGGCGTGACCACCGGCGTGGGCGCGGTGCTGTTCACGGCGAAGGTCGAGGCCGGCGCCAACGTCGTGGTGTTCGGCCTGGGCGGCATCGGCCTGAACGTGATCCAGGGCGCGAAGATGGTCGGTGCCGACAAGATCATCGGCGTCGACATCAATCCGAACCGCGAGGCGCTGGCGCGGCAGTTCGGCATGACGCATTTCGTCAATCCGA
The DNA here is from genome assembly GCF_013347325.1 of Cupriavidus gilardii. Lineage (NCBI taxonomy): Bacteria > Pseudomonadati > Pseudomonadota > Betaproteobacteria > Burkholderiales > Burkholderiaceae > Cupriavidus > Cupriavidus gilardii. Next base: position 1,582,990 of record NZ_CP054624.1, read on the forward strand.
ACGACGTCGACAACGTGGTCGACCACATCGTGCAGCTGACCGACGGCGGCGCCGACTATTCGTTCGAATGCATCGGCAACACCAAGGTCATGCGCCAGGCGCTGGAGTGCTGCCACAAGGGCTGGGGCAAGTCGATCATCATCGGCGTGGCCGAGGCCGGCGCCGAGATCTCGACCCGGCCATTCCAGCTGGTGACCGGGCGCGAGTGGAAGGGCTCGGCCTTCGGCGGCGCACGCGGCCGTACCGACGTGCCGAAGATCGTCGACTGGTACATGGACGGCAAGCTGAACATCGACGACCTGATCACGCATACGCTGCCGCTGGAGCGGATCAACGAGGGCTTCGACCTGATGAAGCGCGGCGAGTCGATCCGTTCGGTGGTGCTGTACTGAAGGCCGGAGGCGCGACGCTCATGCTCGAACTGCTCTCCGAGCACGGCTGCTTCGGCGGCGTGCAGCGCTTCTACCGGCATGCGTCGACCGCGGTCGGCCTGCCGATGCGCTTCTCGGTCTTCCTGCCGCCGGCGGCGCTGGCCGGCGTCGGCACGCCGCGGCCCGCGCTGTTCTACCTCGCCGGCCTGACCTGCACCGAAGAGACCTTCATGATCAAGGGCGGCGCGCAGCGGCTCGCCGCGCAGCTCGGCCTGATCCTGGTCGCGCCCGATACCAGCCCGCGCGACACCGGCATCGCCGGCGAGGCGGACGAATGGGATTTCGGTGCGGGCGCGGGCTTCTATCTGGACGCGACGCAGGCGCCGTGGAACGCGCACTGGCGCATGGAAAGCTATGTCGCCGGCGAGCTCTACGATCTGGTCGTCGGCGAACTGGGCGCCGATCCGCAGCGCATCGGCATCTGCGGCCATTCGATGGGCGGACACGGCGCGCTGGTGCTGGCGCAGCGCCATCGCGAGCGCTTCCGCTCGGTGTCGGCGTTCGCACCGATCGCCGCGCCTTCACAATGTCCATGGGGCGAGAAGGCATTCGGCCGCTATCTCGGCGGCGATCGCGCGCAATGGCTGCAGTACGACGCCAGCGCGCTGATGCGCGCGCAACCCGCCGCGCCCATCCCCGGCGGCATCCTGATCGATCAGGGGCTGGCCGACAAGTTCCTCGCCGACCAGCTGCATCCCGAGGCCTTCGAGGCGGCCTGCGCCGCGGTGGGCCAGCCGCTGACGCTGCGGCGGCACCAGGGCTACGACCACGGCTACTACTTCATCGCGACCTGGATGGAGGACCATCTGCGCCATCATGCGGCGCAGTTGCAGGCGCCCTGAAGCGCCGGGCCTTGCGGCGCGGCCCTGTCGACCTCAGGCCGCCGCGCCGAAGCGCTGGCGATAGTCGCGCGGCGTGATGCCCAGATGGCGCAGGAAGGCGCGCCGCAGCGCTTCGTCGGAGCCGAAGCCGCTGCGCGCGGCCACCGCCTTCAGCGGCAGCTCGCCCTGCTCCAGCAGGCGGCGCGCCGCCTCGAGCCGCGCCGATTCGATGAAGGCGGTCGGACTGGCGCCGGTCTCGCGGGCGAATACGCGGCGGAAATTGCGCTCGCTCATCGCAGCCCGCGCCGCCATCTCGCTCATCGTGAATACGCGCGTCAGGTCGCGCAGGATCCAGTCCTGTACCTCGCGCACGCCGGCGTGGCCGGTGGTCTGGCTGGCCAGATGCACGCTGAATTGCGACTGGCCGCCGGGGCGCTTCAGGAAGACCACCAGCTCGCGCGCCAGATCGAGCGCGATCTCCCGCCCCAGATCCTCCTCGACGATCGCCAGCGCCAGGTCGATGCCGGCGGTGACGCCGGCCGAGGTCCACAGCGTGCCCTGACGCACGAAGATCGCATCGGGATCGACCGCCACCGCGGGATAACGCTGCCGCAGCAGCGGCGCGACGCTCCAGTGCGTGGTCGCGCGCTTGCCGTCGAGCAGGCCGGCGGCGGCCAGGAAGAACGATCCCGAACACAGCGCCACCAGCCGGCCGATGCGCGGCGCCACCGCGCGCGCCCACGGCACGATCTCCTCGGCGTCGCGCAACGCCCCTTCGATATCGCGCGCGCCGACGATCACCGCGGTATCGGGCAGCAGCACCGTGTCGAGCCGCGCCGTGGCTTCGAGCGTCATCAGCGTGTCCGAGCGCACCGGGCCGACGCGCGTCGACACGATCCGGGTGCGATAGGCGGGCGGCTGGCCGCGCCGGGCCAGCTGCAGGTTCGCATAGTCGAACACCGTCATCGGTCCGACCGCCTCCATGGCCTTGAAGCCGGGATAGACGACGAGATCGATCTGATGGGGTGCGGGGGACGGCTGGGACATGAAGCGGGAACGGCGCGCGGCCGGCGGGAACGACCCGCGCAAGTGACCGCGCTCTTTGGAAAAAGAACGAAGGCAACAGTGTAAACGACGCCCCGTTGCCGGCCGTGCGAGGCGCCGGGCCGCGCCTGCTTGCTATCATGAACTGCAGACCGTTGCGCCACCGATTTTTCCGATCACCCCTGACCCCTTCGCCGCGAGCCGCCCGTGCCCCATGAAGTCAGCCTGATCACCACCATCGCCGCCGGCCTCGGTCTGGCGCTCGTCTTCGGCTTCATCTGTGCCCGGCTCGGCGCGCCGGCGCTGGTCGGCTACCTGCTGGCCGGCATCGTGATCGGGCCGGCCACGCCGGGCTTCGTCGCCGACATGGCGCTGGCCGGCCAACTGGCCGAGATCGGCGTGATGCTGCTGATGTTCGGCGTCGGCCTGCACTTCTCGCTCGAGGACCTGCTGTCGGTACGCCGAATCGCGCTCCCGGGCGCGATCGTGCAGATCGCCTTTGCCACCGCGCTGGGGGCCGGGTTGACCACGCTATGGGGCTGGCCGCTCGCCGATGCACTGGTGTTCGGGCTATGCCTGTCGGTCGCCAGCACCGTGGTGCTGCTGCGCGCCCTCGAGCAGCGCGGCACGCTGGATTCGGTCAATGGCCGCATCGCGGTCGGCTGGCTGGTGGTCGAGGACCTGGTGACGGTGCTGGTGCTGGTGATGCTGCCCGCGCTGGCGGAGGTGCTCGGCACCGTTCCATCGGGCCAGGCTGCCGCGATAGCGGCCGGCGGCAACGGCGCCGCGCCGGCCGCGGGCAGCGCGTCGCTGTGGGCGACGCTGGGCGCCACGCTGGGCCGCGTCGCCGTCTTTGTCGCGCTGATGCTGCTGGTGGGCCGGCGCCTGTTTCCGTGGCTGTTGTGGCAGGTCGCGCGCACCGGCTCGAACGAGCTGTTCACGCTGTGCCTGGTCGCGGCCGCGGTCGGCATCGCCTACGGCTCGGCGGTGCTGTTCGGCGTCTCGTTCGCGCTCGGCGCCTTCTTCGCCGGCATGGTGCTGCGCGGCTCGGCGCTGAGCCATCGCGCCGCGCAGGAAACGCTGCCGCTGCGCGACGCCTTCTCGGTACTGTTCTTCGTCTCGGTCGGCATGCTGTTCGATCCGCGCGTGCTGCTCGACGCGCCGCTGCAGGTCGCGGTCACGCTGGCCATCGTGATCGTCGGCAAGTCGCTGGCCGCGCTGGCGCTGGTGCTGGTGATGCGCTACCCGCTGAACACCGCGCTGACGGTGTCGGCGAGCCTCGCACAGATCGGCGAGTTCTCGTTCATCCTGGCCGGCCTTGGCGTCACGCTCGGCATGCTGAGCGCGCAGGGACACAACCTGGTGCTGGCGGCTTCGCTGATCTCGATCGCGCTGAACCCGCTGGTATTTCGCGCGGTCGAGCCGCTGCAGCGCTGGATTCGCGCGCGTTCCCCGCTGGCGCGCAAGCTCGAGCGCAGCGCCGACCCGCTGGCCGAGCTGCCCGCCACGGTCGACCAGGCGCTGCTGACGCGGCAGGTCGTGCTGGTCGGCCATGGCCGCGTCGGACGCCGCATCGCCGCGGCGCTGCGCTCGCATGGGGTGCCGGTGGTGGTGGCCGACCAGAACCGCGAGATCGTCGAAGCGCTGCGCGCGCAAGGGGTGCCGGCGGTATCCGGCGATGCGGCCGAGCCGGCGGTATTGATCCAGGCCCATATCGCCCGCGCGGGCGTGCTGGTGATCGCCACGCCCGATACCGTCGGCGTGCGGCGGATGGCCGAGATCGCGCGCACGCTCAATCCGGGCATCCGGATCCTGGTGCGCACGCACAGCGAGGACGAGGCGGCGCTGCTGCGGCAGGACCGCGTCGGCGAAGTCTTCCTCGGCGAGCACGAACTCGCAGCGGCGATGATCGAGCGCGTGTTGCAGACCGCGCGGCAGGACGCGGCCGCGCTCGATGCAAGCGCGAACAGCGGCGCCACCATCGGCGCCACGGGCAGCACAGGCAGCGGCAGCCAGCGCGCCGGCGCGCCGCACTGAAGCGTCGGGTCGGCCGCGACGTCAGCCCGCCGCGGCCTGCATGCCGCGATAGACGCCGGGCCGCAGCCCGGTCCAGCGCCGGAACGCACGATGGAACGCGCCGGGCTCGGCAAACCCGATCTCGGCCGCGATCTCGGTGATCGGCAGATCGGTATGGCTCAGCGCCTCGATCGCCAGATCGCGCCGCAATTCGTCCTTCAGCTGCTGATAGGTGGCGCCCTCCTCCATCAGCCTGCGCCGCAGCGACGAGGCCGACAGATGCAGCGCCGAGGCCAGCGCCTCGAAGGTTGGCCACATATCGGGCCGCGACTGCCGCAGCAGCCGGCGCACGCGCGCCACCACGCTGCTGCGGTCCGAGTACTTGACCACCACGTTGTGCGGCGCGTCGCGCAGGAAGGCCTTGACGCTGCGCTCGTCGTGCCGCACCGGATGGTCCAGCCACGCGGCGTCGAAGATCAGCGCGGTGCCGGGCGCATCGAACGCGAGCTGGCGCGAATACATGACGCGGTACTCGGCGCTGTAGTCCGGCTCGGAATAGCGGAACGCGGCCAGCCGCACCGGCACCCGCCGCCGCGCCAGCCAGCACATCAGCCCGTGCAGCATGATCAGCAGCGTCTCTTGCGCGAACACGCCCGGCCGGCGCCGCGACGGCTCGGTCAGCACCAGCGCGGCACGCTGCGGCCCGCCGTCGGTGGCGTTGCCATCGTAGCGGCGCAACAGCTGCACGCCGATATCGTCGAGCAGCACGCCGAAGCCGCGCGCGACCCGGTCCAGCCCCTGCCCCAGCGTGCGGCTGCCGGCCACCGCATGGCACAGCAGCGCGAAGCTGCCGGGCTTCATCGCGCGCGAGTCCTGGCCGAAGAACTCGTCGCCCAGTGCCGCCGATACCGCCAGCCACAGCGCGCCGTAGCTGGCCGCCGACACGCGTGCCTGCGGCACCGCCAGCATCGCGGGCGCGATACCGGCGGCGCGCAGCACCGGCTCGGCATCGATGCCGCGCGAGCGCAGGCCGGAAATCGCATGGTGGACGAAGCAGATCGCGACGCTACCTTTTTCCATCGGTACGCAAGGCAACAACGGGACGCAACAGCGCAGGCATGGAGACAGTCCGTGGAGTGATTGGGTTCGCTGATGGCGCCGAAGACGGCGGCGGTCGGGACAACCGTCATCGCGGCGCACGCCGCCGGCAGTGGCAAATCAGTTCAGCGCAGTTGACGGATTTTGGCATAGCGCGCGCCGGCATCGCCTTTCTACACTGCCGTCAACCGTCGCACGCCCGACTACACAACGACAGCGCCATGTACAGCGAATACACCGAGCAGCAACGCATGATCCGCGACACCGCGCGCACCTTCGCCGAGGAACGGCTCAAGCCCAACGCCGCGCAATGGGACCGCAGCGGACAACTGCCCGACGAGATCGTGGCCGAGATGGGCGCGCTCGGCCTGCTCGGCATGATCGTGCCCGAGCAATGGGGCGGCACCTATACCGACTACATCGCCTACGCGCTGGCGATCGAGGAGATCGCCGCCGGCTGCGCGGCCTGCGCGACGCTGATGAGCGTGCACAGCTCGGTCGGATGCGGTCCGATCCTGCACTACGGCACCGAAGCCCAGAAGGATCGCTATCTGCCGGCGCTGGCCAGCGGCGAGCTGATCGGCGCGTTCTGCCTGACCGAGCCGCAGGCCGGCTCGGAGGCGCACAACCTGCGCACACGCGCCCGTCCGACCGATGACGGCTGGGTGCTGTCCGGCAACAAGCAGTTCGTCACCAATGGCCAGCGCGCCGGCATCGCGATCGTCTTTGCCGCGACCGAGCCGGAGCGCGGCAAGCGTGGACTGTCGGCCTTCCTGGTGCCGACCGACACGCCGGGCTTTCACGTCCATGCCCCGGAAAAGAAGCTGGGCATCCGTGCCTCGGACACCTGCGCGATCACGCTGGAGGACTGCGTCGTGCCGCACGACGCGCTGCTCGGCGACACCGGCGAGGGCCTGCGCATCGCGCTGTCGAACCTCGAAGGCGGCCGCATCGGCATCGCCGCGCAGGCGATCGGCATCGCCCGTTCCGCCTTCGATGCCGCCTGCCGCTATGCCGGCGAACGCGTGCAGTTCGGCCGGCCGCTGCGCGAGCATGCGCCGATCGCCAACATGCTCGCCGACATGGCGACCGAGCTGAACGCGGCACGCCTGCTGGTGCATCGCGCCGCGCGCATGCGCAGCGACGGCCAGCCCTGCCTGTCCGAAGCGTCGCAGGCCAAGCTCTATGCGTCCGAGCTGGCCGAACGGGTCTGCTCGAAGGCGCTGCAGATCCACGGCGGCTATGGCTACCTCGAGGACTACCCGGTCGAGCGCCACTACCGGGACGCGCGCATCACGCAGATCTACGAGGGCACCAGCGAGATCCAGCGGATGCTGATCGCCCGCTCGCTGTAGTCCGGCCCTCGCCCTCCCTTGCGACTTGCCTCGCCAGAACAAACCGACGGAGACACCATGACCAAACAGCCCGCCACCGAAACCGCGATTCCGACCGTCAAGCTGCTGATCAACGGCGAATGGGTCGAATCGGCCGCCACCGAGTACCGCCAGGTCGTCAATCCGGCCACGCAGCAGGTGCTGGCGCGCGTGCCGCTGGCCACGCGCGCCGAGGTGGACGCCGCGGTCGGCGCGGCGCAGCGCGCCTTCGCCAGCTGGCGCCATACGCCGATCGGCGCGCGGCTGCGCATCATGCTGAAGTACCAGGCGCTGATCCGCGAGCACAGCAAGCGCATCGCCGCGATCCTGACCGCCGAACAGGGCAAGACGCTGTCCGACGCCGAGGGCGACATCTTCCGCGGCCTCGAGGTGGTCGAGCATGCCGCGTCGATCGGCACGCTGCAGCAAGGCGGCTTTGCCGAGAACGTCGCGGCGACTGTGGATACCTACACATTGCAGCAGCCGATCGGCGTCTGCGTCGGCATCACGCCGTTCAATTTCCCCGCGATGATCCCGCTGTGGATGTTCCCGATGGCGATCGTCTGCGGCAATACCTTCGTGCTCAAGCCGTCCGAGCAGGACCCGCTGTCGACGATGGAGCTGGTCGCACTCGCGCTCGAAGCGGGCGTGCCGCCCGGCGTGCTGAACGTCGTGCATGGCGCCAGGGAGGTGGTCGACGCGCTGTGCACGCACCCCGATGTCAAGGCGGTGTCCTTCGTCGGCTCGACCGCGGTCGGCACCCATGTCTACAACCTGGCCGGCAGCCACGGCAAGCGCGTGCAGTCGATGATGGGCGCGAAGAACCATGCGGTGGTGCTGCCCGACGCGCACAAGGAGCAGACGCTGAACGCACTGGTCGGCGCCGCCTTCGGCGCGGCGGGCCAGCGCTGCATGGCGACCTCGGTGGCGGTGCTGGTCGGCGCGGCGCGTGACTGGGTGCCCGACCTGATCGCCAAGGCACGCACGCTGAAGGTCGGCGCCGGCGCCGAGCCCGGCACCGATGTCGGACCGGTGGTGTCGGTCGCGGCGAAGCAGCGCATCCTGGGGCTGATCGAGGCCGGCGTGCAGGAAGGCGCGACGCTCGCGCTCGATGGCCGCGACGTCAGCGTGCCGGGCTATCCGGACGGCAACTTCATCGGGCCGACCGTGTTCACCGACGTCACGACCGGCATGTCGATCTACACGCAGGAGATCTTCGGGCCTGTGCTGGTCGTGATCGGCGTCGACACGCTCGACGAGGCCATCGCGCTGGTCAACCGTAATCCCTTCGGCAACGGCACCGGCGTGTTCACGCAGAGCGGCGCCGCGGCGCGCAAGTTCCAGAGCGAGATCGATGTCGGCCAAGTCGGCATCAATATCCCGATTCCGGTGCCGGTGCCGTATTTCAGCTTCACCGGCTCGCGCGGCTCCAAGCTCGGCGACCTCGGGCCCTACGGCAAGCAGGTGGTGCAGTTCTACACGCAGACCAAGACCGTGACGGCGCGCTGGTTCGATGACGAGACCGTGAACCACGGCGTCAACACCACCATCGCGCTGCGCTGAACCAGCCCAACGGACTCAACGGACAGGAGACCTCGATGCATATCGCCTTTATCGGCCTGGGCAACATGGGCGCGCCGATGGCGCGCAACCTGCTGAAGGCCGGCCACACGCTGACGGTATTCGACCTCAATGCGCAGGCGCTGGCCGCATTGCGCGACGCCGGCGCCAGCGGCGCCGATTCGCCGAAGCAGGCAGCTGCCGAGGCCGACATCGTGATCACGATGCTGCCGGCCGCGACGCATGTGCGCGGCGTCTACACCGGCGAGAACGGCGTGCTGGCCGGCGTGCGTGCCGGCGTGCCGCTGATCGATTCGAGCACGATCGACCCGGCGACGGTGCGCGAACTCGCCGCGCTGGCCGCGCGCCAGGGCAATCCGTTCGCCGACGCGCCGGTGTCCGGCGGCACCGGCGGCGCGCAGGCCGGCACGCTGACCTTCATGGTCGGCGCCGACGCGGCGCTGTTCGAGCGGCTGCAGCCGGTGCTGGCCGGCATGGGCAGGAACGTGGTCCGCTGCGGCGACACCGGTACCGGCCAGGTCGCGAAGATCTGCAACAACCTGATCCTCGGCATTTCGATGATCGGCGTGTCCGAGGCGATGGCGCTCGGCGCGCGGCTCGGCATCGACGCCAAGGTGCTGGCAGGCATCGTCAACACGTCGACCGGGCGCTGCTGGTCGTCCGACACCTGCAACCCCTACCCCGGCGTGATCGACACCGCCCCGGCCGCGCGCGGCTACAGCGGCGGCTTCGGCGCCGAACTGATGCTGAAGGACCTGGGCCTGGCCAACGACGCCGCCCGCGCGGTGCGGCAGCCGCTGTTCCTCGGCGCGCTGGCGCAGCAGCTGTACCAGGCGATGTGTCAGCGCGGAGACGGGCAGCTCGATTTCTCGGGCGTCATTCGGCAATACCTCGACGCCGATGGAGGCGCGGCGTGAACGCAAGAGTCGAATCGCTGCCGCCGCGGATCGAGGCCGAGGGCACCGATGAAGTCCGCTTCGAGGTCATCAACCGCGTCGGGCTGGTGACGCTGAACCGGCCGCGCCAGCTCAATGCGCTGTCGTATCCGATGATCATGGCGCTGCGAGAACAGCTGCGGCACTGGGCAGCGCAGAAGGATGTCGTTGCCGTGGTGCTGCGCGGCGCCGGCGACAAGGCCTTCTGCGCCGGCGGCGATATCCGCGCGCTGTACGACAGTTATCGCGACGCCGTGGCCGGACGTGGCGGCGACGATGGGGAACCGCTGTACCGGCGCTTCTTCGTCGACGAATACCAGCTCGACTTCGAGCTGCACCGCTATCCGAAACCCGTGATCGCGCTGATGGACGGCATCGTGATGGGCGGCGGCATGGGTCTGGCGCAAGCCGCACCGCTGCGCATCGTCACCGAACGCTCCCGCGTCGCGATGCCGGAGACCGGCATCGGCCTGGTGCCCGATGTCGGCGCCAGCCACTTCCTGTCGCGGATGACGCCCGAACTGGCGCTCTATCTGGGACTGACCGGCGTGACGCTCGGCGCGGCCGACACGCTGCTGTGCGGGCTTGCGGATGTTGCGGCCGACAGTGCCGCGCTGGCGGAACTGGAGACGACGCTGACCCGCATCGACTGGCCCGCCAGCGACCGCGACACGGTGCTGGCGACGCTGCGCCGGGCGCTGGTGCCCGCACCGCCGACGACCGCCGCGGATGCCCCGCTGCTGAACGTACTGCCTGCGCTGCTGCGGCACTTCCGCGCCGACGCGACGCCCGCGGCGATCCTGCAAGGCCTCGCCGGTGAACAGGATCCATGCTGCGCTGACTGGGCCGCGAAGACGGCGACGCTGCTGCGCGGCCGCTCCCCGCTGATGACGGCCGTCACCCGCGAACTGCTGCTGCGCGGCCGCCGGCTGGACCTGGCCGACTGCTTCCGCATGGAGCTCGACGTGGTCAGCCACGCCTTCACCGACGGCGACTTCATCGAGGGCGTGCGCGCGCTGATCGTCGACAAGGACCAGACGCCACGGTGGCGGGTGGACAGCCACGATGCGGTCGATCCCGATGCGGTACGCGGGTTCTTCATGCCGCCGTGGGAAGGCGAGCGGCATCCGCTGGCGCCACCAGCACTGAAATAGGAAAGGGCGCTCCGAAGAGCGCCCTGTATAGCCGACAAGTCTGTCGTCCCCGCGAAGGCGGGGACCCAGCGGCTTGGTCATCCCGCTCCGGCACAGGTGGAAACACCGTTCTGCCGTCCTACCGGTTACGATTCCCGCGCCTTGAAGGAAAAAGGGCGCTCCACGGAGCGCCCTTCAAGGAGGAAGTTGGGGGTCCGCTTGCCTATTCAGGCAGCTGCCGACACTGATCCCGACCTATCGCCAGCGAATATAGCCACGCTCACAGCTCGAGTCAATGGACCACCTGTCCGAACCAGAATTGGCTAGCGTCGCAGCCCTTCTCTCGGACGAACGGCTTGGAACGTTCGAGCGCTTCACCGGGTCTCGCCGCACCGCCATTGCGCTCCATCAGGCAATGCTCAGACTTGCCGCCTCGCTGATGACGGTCACCGCCGTGGTAGAGATTGCATTGCGCAACGCCGTCTGTGCCCAACTGACGGACCACTTCCAAACCCCGAACTGGCTCCGCATGCCGCCCGCTCCCTTTCAGGGGGACAACGAGTTGAAAGCGAAGATCCTGCAGGCCGACGCCAGCGCGCGAAAGACTGCGTACGCAAAGATGAACCTGGACGAACGGCAACAACTGGATAGACGCGCGTTCTGCGGCGGCATTGCACCGCACGGTCTTGCATATGAGCACATCCTGAGGGCCCGGCAAAAGGTCGTCAGCGTATCGATGGGACAACTGGTGGTACAGCTGACTCTGTACTTCTGGAAGCGGCTGTTTTCAACGAGCTACGAGCACACGCTATGGCGACCCGCGCTGAAGCACGTCTTCCCGGACAAATCGGTGTCGCGTGCATTGGTTGCCAGCCATCTTGAAGCGCTTTATCAGACCAGGAATCGCATTGCGCATCACGAACCTGTCTACGGACACAGGCTTCAACAAGCCGAAGCCGCGATCGACTTCATTGCACGGTGTCTGTGGCGAGGTGACATCAAAGGTGCCACCCCGCTGGAGAAGCTGCTTCAAGCAGAAATGACAGAGCTGAGAACCCGCGCCGAGTCTGCAAACCGCATCCTCGCCATGCGTGTTCCGCCGGCGCGGCCGCATTGAAGCAAGAGAAGCGCTGATGAGAGCGCCCAAGCTTGCCAACGGAGATTGTCGTCCCCCAAAGCGCGGATCCCAGCGGCTTTCAAAGACGCTGGGTTCCCGCTTTCGCGGGAACGACATGCGGTACGCGAGCCTGCTCAGGGCTTTGGCGCCGTTGCGGAAGCCGCCGCCGGTGCGACCAGCCCATCGGCGCGGAACATCGTCTTGATGCCCCGCACCGCCTGCCGGATGCGCGATTCGTTTTCGATCAGCGCGAAGCGCACGTAGTCGTCGCCGAAGTCGCCGAAGCCGATGCCCGGCGATACCGAGACCTTGGCCTTCTCCAGCAGCTGCTTGGCGAATTCCAGCGAGCCCAGCGCGCGATACGGCTCGGGAATCCGCGCCCAGATGTACATCGACGCCTTCGGCAGCTCCACCGGCCAGCCGGCCTCGTTCAGCCCGCGCGCCAGCACATCGCGGCGCGACTGGTATTGCGCGGCGATCTCGCGCACGCATTGCTGGTCGCCCTCGAGCGCGGCAATCGCGGCAATTTGCAGCGGCGTGAAGGTGCCGTAGTCGTGATAGCTCTTGATGCGCGCCAGCGCCGTCACCAGGTCGGCGTTGCCGGCCATGAAGCCGATGCGCCAGCCCGCCATGTTGTAGCTCTTCGACAACGTGAAGAACTCTACCGCGATGTCCTTGGCGCCCGGCACCTGCAGGATCGACGGCGCCTTCCAGCCATCGAAGACGATGTCGGCATAGGCGAGGTCATGCACGACCAGGATGTCGTGCTTGCGGGCCAGCGCGATCACGCGCTCGAAGAAGTCGAGCTCCACGCATTGCGCGGTGGGGTTCGACGGGAATCCGAGCACGATCATCTTCGGCTTTGGATAGCTGCCGCGGATCGCGCGTTCGAGCTCGGCGAAGAAATCGACGCCGGGGATCAGCGGCACCGAGCGGATATCGGCGCCCGCGATCACCGCCCCATAGATGTGGATCGGATAGCTCGGGTCGGGCACCAGCACGGTGTCGCCGCGATCGAGCGTGGCGAGCATCAGGTGCGACAACCCCTCCTTCGAGCCGATCGTCACGATGGCCTCGCGCTCCGGATCGATGTCGACGTCGTAGCGCTCGCGATACCAGTGCGAGATCGCGCGGCGCAGCCGCGGAATGCCGCGCGAGGTCGAATAGCCGTGGGTATTGGGACGCTGCGCCGCCTCGGTCAGCTTGGCCACGATATGCGCGGGCGTCGCGCCATCCGGGTTGCCCATGCTCATGTCGATGATGTCCTCGCCGCGGCGGCGCGCGGCCATCTTCAGCTCGGCGGTGATATTGAAGACGTAGGGGGGAAGACGATCGATGCGCGCGAAGCGGCGCTGGCTCGACGGGCTCGAGCCGGGGGATGCCGGAGTGGCTGACATGGTTGTCCTTGTACGTAAGCGCCCGGAACCGTCCGAGCGACGTTGGCGGTTGTCAGTGCCGCCGGCGACGATGTTAATCGGGTTACGGGCGCGCGTCCATCGCCGTCGTGCAGGCGCGATCTCGTTTCGATTGGTCCGCTTCGGCGCGAAGGAGTCCGCCGCACGTCGCGCCAGGCGTATATCCCCTCTTGCTCCCAGCGTACTTCGGCGTTAAGCTTCGCACGCTTTGTATGCAAAACTTGAACACAAAATAAGGAGACATAGCGCGATGGATCTCGCTGCCGCCCAACTGCCGATGGTGCTCAATGGTCTGGAATGGTCGGGCTGCGCGCTCGCGATGAGCGGCTCGCTGCTGGTCGCGCTGCACAACAAGGCGTCGCGCTGGGGCTGGATCTCGTACCTGTGCTCGAACATCGTGTGGAGCGTGTTCGCACTGGTGACCGGCACCTATGGCCTGTTCGTGCAGCAGCTCGGCTTCACCGCGACCAGTCTGTACGGGCTCTACCGGCATACGCAGTTCCATCGGACTGGCGGACACGCCGGCTCGCACTGAGCCGGACGCCCTCTCCGCCCTCCCCACTCCGGCCTCTTTACGCGGCTCAGTCGTCGAGCGTTTCATGCACGCCGACGGCGCCGTGCTTCCAGTAGGCCGACGCGCGGATGCGGCGCTTGTCGATGCCGCGCTCGTCCACCAGGCAGGCGCGCACGGCGCGGATCGCGGCCGCCTCGCCGGCGGCCCACACATAGCCCTCCCCGGCCGGCAATTCCAGCCGGCGCAGCGCCGTCAGCAGTTCGTCGCCTTCGGCGCGATACAGCCAATGCAGTTCGCAGTCGGCGTCGCTGTGCAGAGCGACACGCGCCTCGCGGTCGTCGATCTGCGCGACCACCACCACGCGCTTGCCGGCCGGCAGTTCCTCGACGCGGCGGGCGATCGCGGGCAGCGCCGCTTCGTCGCCGATCAGCAGGTGCCAGTCGAACGCAGTCGGGATCACGAACGAACCGCGTGGTCCGCCGATACCCAGCCATTGGCCCGGCTGCGCCTGCGCCGCCCAGCTGGCGCCGGGGCCGTCGCCGTGCAGCACGAATTCGATGTCGAGCTCGCGCGCCGCGGCGTCGTAGCGGCGTGGCGTGTAGTCGCGGGCGATCGGGCGCGGCTGTCCCTCCGGAAACATCGGACCATCGGGTCCCATCTCCGGCAGCACCGGTCGCTGCTGCCCCGGCGCGGGCAGGAACACCTTGATATGGTCGTCGAACGAGGCCGACACGAAGTCGGCGAGATCGTCGCCGGTAAAGGTCACGCGCAGCAGCGCCGGTGAGATCCGCTGCGTGCGGACCACCTGGATGTGGCGGAACTTCAGCGGATGGCGGACGCGCTCGACGGTCAGCGCGGCGTCGCGGCGATCGGTGGCTTCGATGGATGTGGCACGGTCGGTTGCGGACATGCATTACCTCGGGTTGCGTGGTCGGGCGGGATGCGGCGGCACGGCGGCCGCCTCGGTGCTTTCGATATCGGCGGCGGCGCGCAGCAGGATCCCGGCGATGCGCCGCTGTTCGTCCGGGGAGGCATCGGTGCGCAGCAGCAGCGCGCGCTTGAGCGCCATCCGTGCCTGCACGAACTCCGGCAGCCAGCCGTTGCCCTGATCGTCCGGCTCCGGCGGCGCCTCGCCGGCGAGCGCCCGGCGCACCCACTCCATCTTGCGGGCCGCATGACGCAGCCCGTTCCACAGCAGCGCCAGCCGTTCGCGGTTGGCCTGCAGGAACTCGCGGCCCGGCTCCGCCAGTCGGTAGCACTTGCGGTTGCCGTCGACATCGACGGCCGCGTGGCCGATCTCTTCGAGGTACGTCAAGGCGGGATAGATCACGCCGGGGCTGGGCTTGTAGAAGCCGGCACTGCGCGCTTCGAGCGCCTTGATCAGCTCGTAGCCGTGGCTGGGCTGCTCGGCCAGCAGGTCGAGCAGCAGCAGTTGCAGGTCGTCGGCCCCGAGCTTGCGGCCGCGGCGCAGGCTGTCCGCATCGGAGCCGAATCCTTCGAAAGGACCGCCGGGGCCGTGGCCGTGCCGGCCGTGATGATGGCGAGGGGGCATGGAACAGTCGCTCGTTATATCGAAAAACATATCTTACGATATAGTTCGCCGCACTGAAGGTCAACCCCTGGCCCTGCTTGCGGCAGGGTCTTGTCGGCTCGGCGCTACTCCCCGAGGAACTCGGCCATGAATTCCAGCCCTTCGATATGGTCGGCCACCACCTTGGCGATCACGGCCAGCGGAATCGCCAGCAGCATGCCCCAGGCGCCCCACAGCCACGTGAACAACAGCAGCGCAACGAATACCGCCACCGGATTCATCTTGGCCATCCGGCCGGTCATCCAGGTCTGCACGACCGAGCCGATCAGCGTCGCGATCAGGATCGAACCTCCGGCCGCCGCGGCGGCCAGGCCGAGCGTGCCGAACTGCATGAAGGCCGCCACGCCCAGCGCGATCGCGGTCGCGCCCGAGCCGAAATACGGAATCAGATGCAGCGCCGCCGCGGCCAGCGCCCAGGTGCCGGCGTGCTGCAGGCCGATCCCCTTCAGCAGGAACCAGGTACAGATGCCCAGCGCGGCATTGGTGATCAGCAGCATCAGCATGTAGCGCTGAATCTGCCGATTGATCTCGCCCAGCATATGGACGTTGACCTTCTTCTGCGTCAGCGTGCGGCCCGTCATCTTGACGAACTTGCGCTTGAACATGTCGCCCGACACCAGCAGGAAGAACGTCAGGAACAGCACCACCACGGCCTGCCCGGCCGCGGCAAAGGCACTGACCGAACCGGCCAGCACCATGTCGTGCAGCGCGCCGGCCGGCTTGTCGATGACGACCGGGGCGCCGCGCGAGAGCTGCGGGGTGCCGCCGGTCAGCACGGTCGCCGCGCGCTGGATCTTCTGCCACATCGAGTCGTCGCCGCTGAGCAGCGCCGACAGGCTGCGCGAGAGCTTGCGCGCGATCTCGGGCAGACGGTCGACGATCGCCTCGACCTGGCCCTGCAGCAGATACGCGCCGCACAGCAGCACCGCGACCAGGCCCAGCAATACCAGCGTCGCGCCGATCGGACGCGGCAGCCGCTGGCGGTGCAGCGCCGATACCAGTGGATCGAGCAGATAGGTCAGGATCACGGCCAGCACCACCGGGATCACGAAGGCCTTGGCGACATGCAGCGCGTACAGGCAGGCCAGCGTCGCCAGCACCACCAGCGCCAGGCTGCCGCGCTGGATCGCGATCGGCAACGCGCGGGCGCTGCCCGGACCGCGCAGCGGCTCGGCCGCCGCCGGGGGGGCCGAGGCCGCGGCCGCGGGCTCGTCGTCGCGGGGGTCGGCGGCGACGGTCGAGGCCTGCGCAGCAGTGTCGGCTGCGGTGTCCGCTGCGGGACGCGCTGCGGACGGCGCACCGGACTGCGCGGACGGGGTGGGCGTGGCATGCATGGCGAGGGGACGGTGCGGGGGGTGACCGGTGCCGCGCGGGGAGCGCGGTGCATCACTGTCAGCATAGTCGGCGCCGTCCGCCTCCCGAAGTCGGACGGCCGCCGCAAGCGATGTAGGACAAGCGCGACAGCGCCCTGGCCGGCGCGCGCAGCCGGGCCGCGGCAGCGGCACGGTTTGACAGCCGGTGCCGATCGGCCGATGATCCCCCGCGCCCTGTGCCATTCGGCCCACCGACCCATCTGGAGACATCGCCGTCATGCCTGCCCCTCGCGCCGTGCCTTCCGCCCCCTCCGATCTGCCCGTCTTGCGCGATCCGGCGGGACTGCCCACGCTGCCTCCGATCGCCGAAGCCGGCCAGCCCTGGCAGACGATCGACACGCCGGCGCTGGTGCTGGTGCTCGATGCCTTCGAGCGCAATCTGCAGCGGATGCAGCAGGCCGCGGATCGGGCCGGCGTCGCGCTGCGGCCCCACGCCAAGGCGCACAAATGTCCGGACATTGCGCTGGCGCAAATGACGCGGGGCGCTGTCGGCATCTGCTGCCAGAAGGTCAGCGAGGCGCTGCCCTTCCTGCGCGCCGGCGTCGCCGATATCCATATCAGCAACGAGATCGCCGGCCCGGCCAAGGCCATGCTGCTTGCACGCATGGCCCGCCACGCGCGCATCAGCGTCTGCGTCGACGCGGTCGTCCAGGTGCGGGCGCTTGCCGAGGCGGCCGAGCGCGAGCAGAGCGGACTGACGGTGCTGGTCGAGCTCGACATCGGCCAGGGCCGCTGCGGCGTGGCCGACGCCGATGCCGCGCTGCGGCTGGCCGAACGGATCGCCGCGCAGCCACGCCTGTCGTTCGGCGGATTGCAGGCCTACCATGGCGGCATCCAGCATGTGCGCGACCATGCCGCCCGGCGCGAGGCCGCGGCGCGCGCCGCCGAGCGTGCCGGGGCGGTGGCGGCCCGGCTGGCCGCGGCCGGGGCGCCCTGCCAGGTGGTCACCGGCGGCGGCAGCGGCAGCGTCGAATTCGATCTGGCCAGCGGCGTCTTCACCGAGATCCAGCCCGGTTCGTATGTGTTCATGGACGGCGACTACGGCAGCAACGAGGGCGTCGCCGCCAGCGGACTCGACGGCGGAATGGACAGCGGCAGCGCCGCCGAGGCGCTGCGTTTCGAGCACAGCCTGTTTATCGCGACGACGGTCATGAGCACCGCGGCGCATGGCCAGGTCGTGGTGGACGCGGGATTGAAGTCGATGGCGGTCGATTCGGGGCTGCCGTGGATATGGGAACGCGACTCCGGGGAGCGCGCCGGCGGCCAGTTCGGCGGCGGCAGGCGCAGCACGCGGCTGGCCTATGTCGCCGCCAATGACGAACACGGCATCGTGCGGCCGGTACCCGGCGCCGGCGGCGAGATGCCGGCGCTGCCGCAGCTGGGCGAACCGCTGTGGCTGGTGCCTGGCCATTGCGACCCGACGCTGAATCTGTACGACACGCTGGTCGGCGTGCGCGACGGCAAGGTCGAGTCGCTGTGGCCGATCTCCGCGCGCGGTCTAAGCCGCTAGCGTCGGGCCGGGCAGGCCGCACGGCGCGCGCAAGGAGGAGCATCATGATCGATCGCAGCACGGCCGCCATCGGCTCGCCCTCCGCGCGGCGCCGCAAGACGTTGGCCGCCGCGGCCCGCCTCGCCTGCTGGACCCTGCTGGCATCGGCCATGCCGGCCAGCGTGTCCAGCGCCCTTGCGCAACCGATCGCCACCCTGCCCGTCTCGGCGCTCGCTCGGCCCAATGTGGTCATGTTGCTGCGCCATGCCACCGCGCCGGGCGTCGGCGACCCGCCCGGCTTCGACCTGCGGTCCTGTCCGACGCAGCGCAATCTCGATGCGAGCGGGCGCGCCCAGGCCCAGCGTCTGGGCGCGGCCTGGCGCGCGGCAGGCTTTCGTCCCAGTGCCGTCTGGACCAGCGCCTGGTGCCGTTGCCAGGACACCGCGCGGCTGATGGACCTCGGTCCCGTCACCGTGCTGCCGCTGCTGAATTCCTTCTTTGGCGACGCCGGCGCCCGCACCGAGCAGACCGCCGCACTGTCGCGCTTCATCGATCGGCTCGATCCGCGCGGCGGGCCGTATCTGATGGTGACCCATCAGGTCAACATCACGGCGCTGACCGGACAAGGGGCGGACAGCGGCGGCGGCGTCGTGTTCGAGCTGTCGGCGGACGGACGGCCGCGGCGCCTGTATCGGCTGCCCGCCGGCTGAGCCCGCCTTACAACGTCGACCCGTGCTGATGGCGGTATTCCTGCGTGCGGCCGCCATAGCCGTACGCCGCCGCACGGGCGTCGATCACGTGGATATACGAGCAGTCGTGCACATCGCCGATCAGCTCGGACAGCGCATGGTGCACCGCTTCGAGGTAGCGCGCCTTCTCCGCCTTGGTATTGGTCTCGTCGGTGACGCTGATATCGAGATGGAAGGCGTTGCGTCCGAGCGCGGACAGCGGCTGGCCGTCGATGAACCAGGCGTCGTGCGGCACGTACTGGACCGCCACGGCCATCACCTCGGGCTTCTTGCCAAGCACGGTACGGGTCAGTTCGGCCACGGTGGCGGCGACCTTCGCGGTCAGCGCGGCGTTGGGTTGACCGGAGATCTGCAATTGAAGGTGGGGCATCGCGGTTTCCTCTTCGAATGGTCGGTGGGATGGAAGGTGGCACGGGCCCGCTTCGCTTCCGTCTCGCGATGCCGACCCGCCACTGACTCGATCGTAGTGCCCGCCTTTCCATCGGAAAAGCGGGAAGATGCGATACCATCCATCGGTATCTCCGAAACCAGAAGCGAACGAGGAGCGGGACATGCGAGGCTTCGATCTCGAACAATTGCGTACCTTCGTCGCGGTCGCCGACAGCGGCAGCCTGTCGGCCGCGGCGCCGCGGCTGTTCCTGTCGCAGTCGTCGGTCAGCGAGCAGCTGCGCAAGCTCGAGGAGCGCGCCGGCGTGCCGCTGCTGCTGCGCGGCCGCCGCGGCGTGCAGCCGACCCCGGCCGGCGAACGGCTGCTCGGCCATGCCCGCCGCATGCTCGATCTGGACGCGCTGGCGATGCAGGACATCCGCGGCGAGACGCTGGCCGGCGAGCTGCGGCTCGCCATCACCGACTACTACCGCACCGCCGAGATCGCCGGCATGCTGCGCCGCCTGCGCGAGCGGCATCCGCAACTGCGGCTGCACGTGACCGTGATGAAGAGCGCGGCGATCGACGCCAGCGTCGACGACGACGCCTTCGATATCGGCCTGACGATGCGCGTGGTCGGCGCGCGCGGCGGCACCGGCGAGCGGCCGCGCGCCGGCTGGCGGCCGTTACGGCGCGAGCCGCTGGCCTGGGTCGGCGCGCGCGGCGACACGGAAGACATCGCCGTGCCGCTGCCGCTGGTGCTGCTGCCCGACACCTGCTCGCTGCACCAGTACGTGGTACGGATGCTGAAGCGCGCCCGCGTGCCCTACCGGGTCTCGCACTCCGCGTCCGGCGTGGCGGGATTGCAGATGGCGCTGGCGGCAGGACTCGGCATCTCGTGCCTGAACCGATCGGCCATTCCGGCCGGCGTGGCCGCGCTCGATCCGTCGACGGCCTCGTCGCTGCGCCTGCCCGCGCTGCCCGAAGTCGAGTTCTGCCTGCTGCCGCCGCGCCGCGGCGAAGCGCCGGTGGTCCAGGCCGCGCGCGAGGTGCTGGCCGAGCAGCTGGGCTGATCGACGGCCACATCGCCCGGCCCGATGGGCTCGACAAGGTCGATGACAGTCCCGTGTCGTCACAAAGGCACTGTCATATTGCGCGAGTAGACTCGCAACATCGTTCCGTCATACGGACCGGCGCCATCGCCGCCCCGGCCGCTTCCTTTCCGCCCAGCCGACCCGATGCCCCTTCCCGCCTCCGACAGTTTCGCCGAGCTCGATCTGCTGCGCGCGCTGCTGGAAGTGGGCGCCGATCATTTCGATATCGACGTGGTATGCGAGGCCAGCAGCCATGGCCGGCGCTTTCCGGTGTATCTGGCCGGCATCGGCTCGCGCGCCCCCCGCGCGCCGGCGATCGGGCCGTTCGGCGGCATCCACGGCCTCGAACGGATCGGCACGCAACTGCTGCTCGACTATATGCGGGCGCTGCTCAAGCGCCTCGAATGGGACGAGCTGCTGCACCTGCAATTGCGCCAGGTCCGTCTGCTGTTCATGCCGATCGTCAATCCGGCCGGCATGTGGGCCGGCCGGCGCGCCAATCCGAACGGCGTCGACCTGATGCGCAATGCGCCGCAGGATGCCGAGGGGCGCGTGCCCTTCCTCGCCGGCGGCCAGCGCATCGGCCCGTGGCTGCCGTGGTACCGCGGCAGGGCCGGCACGCCGATGGAGGCCGAGAGCACCGCGCTGCTGCGCGTGGTGCAGGCGCAATTGCTGACGCGGCCGCTGAGCTTCGCCGTCGATTGCCATTCCGGCTACGGCTGGCGCGACAGCATCTGGTTTCCCTACGCCAGGACGCAGGCCGCGATGCCGCACCTGCCGGAGATGTACGTGCTGAAGACGCTGTTCGAGCAGGCCCATCCGCACCACGGCTACGCCTTCGAGCCGCAGAGCCACCAGTACCTGGTGCATGGCGACCTGTGGGACTACGCCTATGACCGCACGCCGGCGCCGCACATCTTCCTGCCGATGACGCTCGAACTGGGCTCGTGGCTGTGGATCAAGAAGAATCCCCGGCAGCTGTTCTCGCGCGACGGCTTCTTCAATCCGGTCAAGGCGCATCGCACGGCGCGCGTGCTGCGCCGCCATGTCAGCCTGTTCGATTTCCTCGCGCGCGCCGCCTTCGCGCCGACGCGCTGGCTGCCGACCGGCGCCGCGCGGCAGGCGATCTGGCGCGAGGCCAGCGAACACTGGCGTGCCCCCGCCGACAGGCCGGCACGATGAGCGACTGGATCCTGCTGCGCGGCCTGACGCGCGAGGCGCGCCATTGGGGCCGACTGCCGGCTGCGTTGCGGCGCCGCGGCGCGCTGGGCGACGACGACCGGCTGACGATGCTCGACCTGCCGGGCAACGGCAAGCAGGCCGGCCGGCGCTCGCCGGCGGCGGTGGACGACATCGTGTCCGAGCTGCGCGCCGAGGCGGCACGGGCCGGCCTGCGTCCGCCGTACCGGCTGCTGGCGATGTCGCTGGGCGGCATGGTCGCGACCGCGTGGGCGCAGCGGCATGCCGACGAGATCGAACGGCTGGTGCTGATCAACACCAGCATGCGGCCGTTCGGCGCGCCGCATCAGCGGATGCGCCCTGGCGCGTGGCCGGCGGTGCTTGGCCTGATGCGATCGTGGCACGACGGTGCCCGCTGCGAGGCCATCATCCATCGGCTGACCTGCGCCCGTACCGATACGCTGGAAGCCGACCTGGCGCGCTGGGCCGCGATCCGCGCCGACGCACCGGTCAGCCGCGCCAACGCGTTGCGCCAGTTGCTGGCGGCGGCCCGCTTCCAGGCCGGCACGGCGCCGCCGCGCTGCGCCACGCTGCTGCTGTCCTCGGCGGCCGACCGGCTGGTATCTCCGGCCTGCTCGGCGCGGCTGGCGGCGGCATGGTCGGTCCCGCACCGGATCCATCCGTGGGCGGGACACGACCTGCCGCATGACGATCCGGAATGGGTGGCGCGCGAGGTCGCCGGCTGGATCGCGTCGCCTACGGCGCGAAGCGGGTGAACACGTAGTCGCGGTCCTTGACGCGGGCCGCATGGCAGGCGAAGCAGGTCTGATGCTGGGCCGCGTCCACCGCCACGCCGCCGACGAAGCGGCCGAAGCCCCAGCCTCCGGTCGATGCATACCGGCGCGAGTCCTTGACCATCACCTGTACCGTGGTCGGCTGTCCCGGTATCGTCGCCGGTTCGAAGTCGGGCGATGGCTTTCGCTTGTAGGCCAGCTTGACCAGCACGGCCCCGTCGGGAAAGCGCTTCGCGGATCGTTCGATGGCCTCGACCGCTTCCGGATTGCCGAGCACCACGCGCAGTTCATCGAGCGGAGCCGCCTCCTCGGCCGGCGCGATCAGCTGCCATTTTCGGTAGCCCGGTGGAATCGTCACGCCGTAGATCGGCGATGCCGACGGCCTGGCGCTCTGCGGCTCGGTGGACGGCTGCTGTGCCGGCTGTTGCCTGGGCACCGTTTCGCTTGCGCCGTGGACCGGTGGCTGCGCCACTGCATGCTGGCCGAGGGCGGCGCAGGCCAGCAGCACGAGGCCGCCGAAAGCCGCTGCAATTCGGAGTCGTTGCATGCGCGTCTCCCCGGCTCAAAGCTTCACGACTTCCAGCACCGCATCGGCGAACGCACGCGGGGCTTCCTGCGGCAAGTTGTGGCCGATGCCGCCACCGATGTCCCGATGCCGATACTTGCCGGTGAACATGCCGGCGTACGCGGCGGGCTTCGGATGCGGCGCCCCGTTCGCGTCGCCTTCCATCGTGATGGTCGGCACCGAGATCTTCGGGGCGGCCGCCAGGCGCGTCTCCAGCGCATCGAAGTGCGGCTCGCCCTGGGCCAGGCCGAGGCGCCAGCGGTAGTTGTGGATCACGATGGCGACGTGATCGGGGTTGTCGAACGACTGCGCCGACCGCCGGTACGTCGCGTCATCGAACTTCCACTGCGGCGACGCCAGCTGCCAGATCAGCCGGTTGAAGCCGTCGAGATTGGCCGCATAGCCGGCGGCCCCGCGTTCGGTGGCGAAGTAGAACTGATACCACCATTGCAGCTCGGCCTGCGGCGGCAAGGGCTTGCGGTTGGCTTCCTGGCTGCCGATCAGATAGCCGCTGACCGACACCAGCCCCAGGCAGCGCTCCGGCCACAGCGCGGCGACGATATCGGCGGTGCGGGCGCCCCAGTCGAAGCCGGCGATGATGGCCTTGTCGATCTTAAGCGCGTCCATCAGCGCGATGACGTCGACCGCGAGCGCGGCCTGCTGGCCGTTGCGCGGCGTCTCGGGCGACAGGAAGCGGGTCGAGCCATAGCCGCGCAGGTAAGGCACGATCACGCGATAGCCGGCCTTGGCGAGCACCGGCGCGACGTCGACGAAGCTGTAGATGTCGTAGGGCCAGCCGTGCAGCAGGATCGCGACCGGGCCGTTGGCCGGACCGACCTCGGCATAGCCGACGTTCAGCGTACCGGCGTCGATCTGCCGGATCGTGCCAAACGAAGCGCTGCCGGGCGATTGGCCGGCAACGGCGGCGGCTTGCCGTGCCGGCCCTGCCTGGGCCACGCTGCCCAGGCCCAGTTCCAGCAGGCCGATACCGGCCAGCGCCGTGGTCGAGCCGAGCAGGCGGCGGCGTTGTGCGTTCACGGTGTTTGACATGGTCGTTTCTCCAAATAGGTCGGTGAGAAACGCCAGTAGACCGTTGCGCCGTATCGCCGCCGTGTCGGAAACCGGCCCGGCGCGCATCGCCGTGTATCGCCCCGCTGCGCCGATACACGCCGATACAAACCGGCGGCTGGACAGAGGAATCGTCCGACGGCACCGAGGCTAGCCGAGCGCGGTGCCATCGCGCGGCATCGCGCCGGCGGGTCCCGCTTCCCGTGTCACCTCGGCATCGACCAGCCCGATGCGGCGCCATATCAGCTGCGCCTGCTCGCGTACCGCGGACTGCCGCACCCGCACGCCGGCGATTCCCGCCATGGCATCGCGCAGGGCTCGATTGCCGGTCTCGTACAGCGCCTCGCGGATGTCCAGCAGCTTGCGGCACGTACCCCAGGCACTCAGACCGGCCCGCAGCAGCGCGTCGCCGAGGCGATGCAGTTGCGGCTCGGTCAGGCGAGCGCCGCCCCGCGCCAGCAGCTCGTCCAGGCGCGCCGCAATGTCGGCGGGAAACGCCTCGCTTTCGCGCTGCCGCGCCACCGTGCGCAGGTTGTGAACCAGCGAATCGACCGCGGCATCGAGCCGCTCGGCGTCGCAGCCGGGATCGAGCAGCAGCTCCATCAGCGTCCTCGCGGCGAGCGGGGTCGCGCCGTGGCTGCGTGCCTTGCCGCCGGCACCCGGCGCCCCTTGGGCGGCCTCGTCCGGCTCGGCGCCATCGGACGGACTCGACCCCGGCGCCTGCCACGCGATGCCCAGCTGCCCGCGGAGCAGAGCCAGCGCCGTGTCTCGCTGCTGCAGGCGCAATGCATCGGCATGCTCGGCCATCGCCGCCCCGGTCAGCCTTCCGGCCTCCAAGGCCTCGCACAACGCTGCCGCAGCGTCGACCCATTGCGCCGCCAGCGCCTGTGTGGCCGCCGGATCGCCGTCGGCCATCTCAAAGCGGCACAGCGCCTCGACCGAGCGTCGGAACCTGTCGAACATATTGGCGGCATGGCAGCCGCCGGCGACGAACTCGCGATCGCGCGGGTGCCGGCTGACCCAGTCGTCGCGCAAACGGGCCAGGTCGAGGACGCCCTTGCCGTCGCGGACCTTGACCAGCGCGCGGTGCAGCTGCGTCAGCACGTGTCGGACGCCGCCCGGTGGAACGAGCCCGTCCGGCTCGAACGCACGCAATGCTTCGCTGGCCTTTGCCTCGATCATGCCTTTCGCCGTGATCGTCTCCGTATCGTCCGCCGCAGGGCCGTTGCCAGGGGCCCGGCACCAGTCCACCATCGCCTGCAGCGTGTCCCTGGAGCAGCCGCGGCAGAACGCCTCGAGCGCATCGGGCGCCAGGGGCGCCAGGCTTTCGACGATCGACCTTGCGGTATCGCGGTCCGACAACGGCGGCGGCGTGGGAACGTAGGTGATCCGAGGCGACTGGCGGGTGCGGGCCCGGTCCATGCGCGGGCTGCGCCAGAAGAACAACGTGCGGACAAGCCGGGACCAGAGGCTGGCGCGGGGGCTTTCGGTATCCCGCGCAATGCGCGCGGATGAAGCGGCTGCGGGCCGCGGCTTGTGCCTGACGCCGAGGCACTGGCCGATGTATCTGAACACGACTGGCAACAACATCCGATCTCCCACAGACAATCAGTAAAAAAAGCTCTGCACGCGGCATCGTTCGATGCGCGTCCTTTCCGCTTGTGCTGCTATTGGTTTGAATTCGGGCCTGGGCTCAGGCTCGGACCCGATCGAGCTGCAACGCGGTACCGGCGTCCGACACGGGGTCGATTGCAAAAAGTTGCCGGAACAGATCGTTCGCCGTGGCGACCTCGGCCGCTTGTCCGGAAACCGGCGACGCAGCGGCTTTGCGCTTCGTCGCGGACTGCGCTTGCGCGGACATCCGCATGGTCAGCAACCCGGCCAGACCGTCGTAGGCCGCGATCCAGTCGCGCAGCAGCCGACGCTGGGCCGCAAGCGCGCTGGCGCCGCGGGAAGTGCCCTCGTCCTGCGGCGGGTTGTCCTGCGGCGGGTTGTCCTGCGGCGGGTTTGCCCGTGCGGCGCGATCGACCATGGTCCGCAAGGCGAGCAGCGCGGGCGTCGTGATCCAACGATGCAGGCCGGCAATGTCGCCCGGATTCCACGCCGAGAGCCGCGTCGACAGCGCGTCCTGCAGCAGGCCCTCCCGCGCCGCCTCCGAAGCCTGCCGGGCCGGAGCGCCGCCCGCCGGCGGCGCGCTGTCCGCGAGCTTGCGTGCACTGGCGCCGAGCGCCGCCAGTTCCGCCAGAAGGACCGCATCGTCGGCGTGCCGGCGCGCATCGGCCGCACAGTGCCTGGCATGCAGGCAAAGCCTGCCCAGCGTGTTCGCGGCCACGTTCGACAGCGTACTGCCCGCGTGCAGCACCGGTGTCAGTTCCGGGCCGAGCCCAGGGCACTGGCGCAGGGCGGTCCGCTGCGCCGGGCTCAGGCCATGACCGCCGTCGCGCGCCAGCCGGCATATTGCCGCGCGCAGTGCGGGCGGAAAGGGATCGGCTGCCGACGCCGGCCCGCAGGTGCGGGCCAGCCCATGCAGATGCGCCAGCAAGCGGTCGACCTGATGGACCGCGGCCTGACGGTCCGGCAGCCGGTCGCTGTTGATCATCGCAACAAGGTCCCATGGAGGGCCGCCGACGATCGCGCGCAGCGCGGCGTCGGCCCGTTCCCGTATCGCCGCATGCTCGCGGCCGCAGGGCGTGGCCTCCAGCGCGCCGATCAGTGCTTCCACGGCGTGCTGCAGCATGGGGACGTCTGTGTCTGCCGATGCCCCGCTGCGCAGGCGATCGCGCAGCGCATGCGCCTGCGCGATGGCGCTGCTGCCCCATTCCGAAGCGGCAAGCGGGCTCGACGAAGCGAGCGGACCGGCGGGCTTGCCCTCGGCCAGCAGCGCGTCGAGCAGCGCAATGGCCGCGGCGCGATCGCTGGGCAGGCCCGTGGCAACACGTTCGGCCAGCGGCACGCCGGTGCGCCGGCGCAGCAAGCTCAGCGCCGCGTCGACATGGCTGGCGGGATCAGGGGCATCGAGCGGGATGCGGGACAGCACGGGTTCGGCTGCAAGGGGCGGCTGGAGCAGCGCCAGCGCCGCGCATGGATGCATCGGATCCAGGGCGGGCTCGGCGTGCCGGCCATCAACATGGGATTGCCCGCGGAATGTCCCGCCGGATTGCGCCGGTTCGGAACCGGACAACGGCTGACCGGGCGGACGGCCGACGGAGGGAATGGAAGAGGGAAACACGATGGCAGTCGCCTCGACGGTCGAGCGGAAAGGCGCAATGTAGCGCTCCCGTGCGAGGCTGCTGTCGAAGCTGATCCGACGCTGTAGAAACTCGCCGACGTGCTGCGATCCGTGTTTCAGAATCTATACGGGCAGCCATGGCGCGCCAAATCGCGGCGCGTATCGGTGCCGCCTCGCACAGCCGCTGGGCCCTATCGGTGGGCCCTATCGTTGAGCCCTATCGTTGGGTCCTATCGTTGGGCCCTATCGCTGCGCCGTCGCGAGCCGCAGCGCCAGGCCGGCGAAGACGGTGCCGGCGAACCAGTTCAACGCCCGTCGCGCCCGCGCCGAGCGCAGCAGCAAGGTGCCGAACAAACCCGAGAACCACGCGATCGCGCCGAATACCAGCAGCGTCGCGAGCATGAAGACCGCGCCGAGCACCGCGATCTGCATCGCGATCGGTCCTTGCGCCGGCGACACGAACTGCGGCAGGAAAGCAAGAAAGAAGATCGCGACCTTGGGATTGGTGACGTTCATCACCACACCGCGGCGATACATCTGCCAGCCGTCGCCCGCCCGCTCGCCCTGCTGCACCGGCGCATCGACCGGCGCGCGGAACGCCTGCCACGCCAACCATGCCAGGTACAGCGCGCCGCAGACCTTCAGCACGGTGAAGGCGGTGGCCGACGCCGCGAACAGCGTCGCCAGTCCGAGCGCGACGGCGGCCGTA
This sequence comes from Cupriavidus gilardii, assembly GCF_013347325.1. NCBI lineage: Bacteria > Pseudomonadati > Pseudomonadota > Betaproteobacteria > Burkholderiales > Burkholderiaceae > Cupriavidus > Cupriavidus gilardii. The sequence continues at coordinate 1,610,674 of NZ_CP054624.1, forward strand.
TGGAACAGCAGGCCGGTGCACAGGCCCAGCACCACAGTCGAACCGGCGCGCGGGCCGCGCATGGCCGACTGCAGCAGCACGAAGACGTTGTCGGGCCCGGGCGCGAGGCCAAGCAGCACCGCAATGCCGAAGAAGGCGATCAGCGTATCGAGCGTGGGCATCTTGTCTCCTTGAGGCTGGCAGCCCTGGAGGGCCGGCGGCGCAGTCAGACCAGCGGGCGCGATGGATCGGCGCTACCAGCGTTGGCGGCGTTGGCGGTGCTGTCCGCGGACCTTGGCGCGCTCGCCTGGCCCCCGGCCATCACCAGCCGGTTGCGGCCGCCGCGTTTGGCCGCATAGAGCGCGACATCGGCTGCCGCCACCAGTTCCTCGATCAGCGGCGAGTCCGGAACGCGCGTCACCGCGCCGACGCTGATGCTGAGGAACGGATGGGACGGATCGGCGCCGGCGTGCGGCATCTGCAGCGACCGCACCGCCTGCAGCATGCGCATGCCGATGGCGCGGGTACGCTCGGCGTCCGCCTGGTGCAGCACCACGGCGAATTCCTCGCCACCGACACGCGCACAGAAGCTGGCGCCCTCGTCCAGCGTCTGCGCCAGCGTGGCACCGATCGCACGCAGACATTCGTCGCCGCGCAGGTGGCCGTAGATGTCGTTGTACTGCTTGAAGAAGTCGACGTCGATCAGCATCAGCCCAAGCGGCGTGCCGCGCTCCTGCGCGGCAGCCAGCAGCACACCGGCCTCGCGCTGGAAGAAGCGCCGGTTGAACAGGCCGGTCAGCGGGTCGCGATACAGATCGCCTTCGATGCGCAGCAGCTTGTCGACGGTCTCGTTGAGCCGCACCGCCAGATTGGAGTTCTCTTCCACCAGCGCATGCTCGCGCGTGCGAAACGCGCTGACGTCGCGCACGAACACGATGCGGCCGATGACCCGATCGTCCAGATTGCGCACCGGCTCGACCGTCAGCTCGTAGTCGGGGACGCCGGCCACATAGGGCCGGGTCGCCATCCATGAAGCGGGCGCCGGGACGCCGCGCCGAAGTCCCGGCAACATGCGCTGCGCGGTGCGGTTCAGATCGGCGATCCGGTCGCGATCGTCAACGATCACGCAGCCTTCGCGCAGCGCATCGAACACGCGCAGCCGCGCATAGTGGCCGACATCCCCCAGATGCGGCCGCAGCGCGCACAGCCAGACCAGCAGCGCCATCACCGAGAACGTTGCGGGCGTCAGGTCGCCGCCGAGCGCAGTCGTCCAGCCGCGCAGATAGGCGACGTTGGCAACTACCGGCAACAGCAGCCCGCCGATCAGCAGCGCCCTGCCCCCGCCCGACAGCTTGCCGCGCGGACGCGCCATCACGAGGAAATACAGGCTCGCCGACAGCAGGCCGTAACCATAGGCGGCCAGCGCCCAATAGGCTGGGCCGTGCGAGAACACGGCGCGCGTATGCAGGCCCACGCCGCCGAACCACTGGACCTGAGGCCAGACCAGGCCATGGCGTTCGTTGGTCAGCACCAGCACCATGCCGGCGACACTGACCGCCAGCGCCAGCGTCAGCCAGCCGCGGCCGACCACAAGATCGGGACGCGTCAGCCGCACGACCGACAGCAGCCACCCCACCGGCACCATCAGGATGCCCGGATACTGCAGCTTGGCCCAGAGGATGCGTTCGGCGACGTTCGGCGCCTGGATTTCCAGCATGCGCCCGGCGCACCAGATGCCGGCGCCGATCGCCAGCAGCAGGAACGCCCGCACGGTCGGATCGTCGCGCCGCGGCCAAGCGGCGATCGCGATCGCGGCGCACACCAGCAATGCGCCGGCCATCAGCAGAATCAGCAGGGAGATCGCCATCGGGCAGGATTGCAGCATGCCGCGCCCGAGCGGGCAACCGCTGCTGCACAGGGGTGGGTGTCGGCGCCTGCCGGGTAGCAAGCCGGAGGCGGCACCGGGCGGCCGGTCACGATCGACCGGCGCCGGTCATGGAGGCCGGCGTGCGGCGTCGCCGCGCTCAACCGGCCGCGGCTTCGGCCGCCTGCGCCGTGGCCGATGCGGACGTGCCTGCCGGCTTGCCAACCGCGGCCAGCAGCATCTGCGCCGCGGCCTCCCAGCGCTCGGGCGAGCGGAACAGCCGCGCCGAGATCAGGCCGCTCTGCAGCGCGCCGAAGATCACCATGGCGAGCTCGGACGCCGGAATCGGCTGGGCCGGCGCGCCTTCGGCGCGGGCCTGTTCGATCATGCCGGTCAGCAGGCGCTCGTGCAGCAAGAAGAAGTCCCTCAGCACCGCATGGACCGCCTCGGGCAGGCACTCGGTTTCGGTCGCCAGCATGCCGCACATGCAGATCTGGTCCGGATCGAGCTTGCGGCGCCAGCCGTTCAGATAGAGCTCGGCGCGCTCGAGCGGGCTCAGCGCCGGGTCGATATGGCTCAGTTCCTCGGCGATCCGGGCCGTGTATTGCTTGGTCGCTTCCAGCGCCAGGTCTTCCTTGCACGGGAAGTAATAGTGGATGCTGGACGTCTTGACGCCGACCAGGTCGGCCAGGTCGCGGTAGCTGAAACCATTGAAACCGCGCCGGCGGATCAAGGCGAAGGTATGGTCGAGCAGTTGCTCGCGGACGGATTGCGCTTTCATGACGCCACTTTATCTACCAACAGATAGGTTAGCAATGAGGGATAGCCCCGGATTGCCGGCATGTCTGCCGTGCTGGCGTCATGCAAGATGCGAGCCCATGCCCGCCTTCACGCGGGCAACACCTGCGCGATCGCCGTGACGAGCCAACCACTTGCCCCACAGAGCAACAGCCAGCCGGACACAATCAGAACACTGTCGCGAATTCCCATGATCGACTCCTGAAAACAAGCCGGGCCGCGGTACGGGCGGCCCGGCCACGATGATGGCCGCGGGCTCGGTGCCCGCCGCGGACTCAGGCGCGGGCGCCGTCGGTGTAGGCATCGACGCTGCGAGCGCCGTCGGTGTACGCGTCGAAGCGGCGCGACGGCGAGGCCGAGACGCCAGTGCGATCCAGGCCGGCGCTGCGGAAGCTGTCGGTGAACGGATCGGTCTTGCCGACGCGGGCGCCTTCGGTGAACGGGTCGAACTTGCCGGCCCGCGCGCCCTCGCTGTAGACGTCGAACTTGCCGGTGCGGGCGCCCTCGCTGTACGGATCGAACTTGCCGGTACGCAGTTCGTAGCCGTAGCGATCAGCCGGCACGCTGCCCGCGGGCGCGGCGGCTGCCTGCCCGGCAACGGCGGCGGCGGCCACGGCGGCGATGGCGATCACGGTCTTGGCGAACTTGGCTTGCATGGTGTTTCTCCTGGCTTCGGTGGACCCGGGGGTTGTCGTTCAGAGTCCCGCGTCAGTCCTGGCAACGGTGGCACCGGCGCTTTCGCGACATAGATTATCTACTCGTAGATAGATGGCCCATGTCAAAAAAATAGCCTCGGCGGCTCGGTAATGCTGGTGGGACCTGCAGTTCGTCGAATTCGAATTTTCTTCGGGGCTTCAACGGACTGCGCCTTCCATGCGTTGCATGTTATCTACCGATAGATAGATGGTCAAGGAAAATATGGTGGCGCCCCCGCGCAATCGCGCAACGTAGAGCGCCACGTGAAGCCAAGCTCATAACTTTGGGTGCCTGACCGCGGCACACCGGACAATCTACCCTGCTCCGCCGCCATCCGGCAATCGGTCGTGGCGCGCGGTTGTGGGCGATCCGCGACGGATGCGGTCCGCCGCACATGGCCGACATGCATTGGCGTCTATATTGGATCGCATGGCCTGAGAGGTTTTTCGACCACAAGGATCATCGAATCCAGTACGGGAGGTACACCGCCATGCGTTCGCTTGCATCACTGTTCATTGCGCCCAGCCCGGAAAAGATCGCCGCCAAGGAGTTGCAGGACATGCGGCTTGCGCTGTTCCAGGCCGAACGGCGGCTGCTGGAGGCGCAGATGCAGGTCGACTACTACCGCGACATGGTGGGCTTCCTGGAAGAGGTCGCCACCGCCGGAGTGGAACAGGTCGTCGACAAACGCCGCGCCAGCGAGGCCGCTGCGGCCGAGCAGGCCGAGGCTGCGGCCTCGCACACCGCGCCGGTGCCGTCGCAGACTGCCACGCAGCCTTCGCGCATCGCGCCTGGATTGACCACCGTGCCGATCGTGCCGTCCGCGGCCTGATCGATTGCTGTCGGCGGCGCGCCCCGCGGCGGGCGCACGCCGCTTCTGTGCGATACTGCGCAGCCGCGCTGCCTGGCGCCGTTGCATTCGCAAAGTGCGGATGCCGGCGTTTCCCTGAGGGCACCGCACGCCATCCCCTGTCGATGCCGTCCAGCCCCTCCCCAGCGCGCCGTTGACCCTCGCGCCCTGCCATGATCGAAGCCTTCCACGCCGTCCCATCCGCCGCCGACGCCCCCATCGAAATCGAAACCGCACCGGAGCCACGCTTTGCCGTGATCTGGATGCACGGCCTGGGCGCCGACGGCGGCGATTTCGTGCCGGTGGTGCCCGAACTGGGCCTGCCTGCCGGCGCGGCGGTGCGCTTCGTCTTTCCGCACGCGCCGCTGATTCCGGTGACCTGCAACGGCGGCTATATCATGCGCGCCTGGTACGACATCGTGTCGCTCAGCGACGCGCGGCGCCACGCGGACGAGAGCGGCATTCGCGCGTCGCGCGAGACGATCCGCGCGCTGATCGCACGCGAGAACGCGCGCGGCATCCCGAGTTCGCGGATCGTGCTGGCGGGGTTCTCGCAGGGCGGCGCGATGGCCTATCTGGCCGGACTTACCCATCCGGAGCCGCTGGCCGGCATCATCGCGCTGTCGACCTATCTGGCCTCGCCCGCGCTGCTGGACGTCGAGGCGGCGCCGGCCAACGCCGCCACGCCGGTCTTCGCCGCGCACGGGGCACAGGATGACGTCGTGCCGCTGGCGCTGGGCACGCAGGCGCGCGACCTGTTGCAGCAACGCGGTTATCCGCTGACGTGGCAAACCTATCCGATGCCTCATTCGGTCTGCCTCGAGGAGATCGCCGACATCGGCGTCTGGCTTGGCCAGCGGCTGGCGGCGGCCGGCGGCGGTTCCGCGGCTTGATACCGTTGCCGCTGCCGCTGCCATTGCCGGTGCCCACTCGCATCGACTGACCGCGCCAATTTCCGTTCGTCGGGCACACCACCGCCCGTGCCAATCCGATTCGTTTTCCGATGTCCGCGACTCCCCCCGCTCCCCTGCTCGATTTCGATACCCGCAAGGCGCTGCTGTTCGCGTTGGCCGCCGAACGCCTGTCGGCCTATTACGAGCATGGCAAATGGATGACCGACGCGCAGGGCGCGACGCTGGCCGCGCAATGGCTGTCGCGTTCGCGGCTGCAATTGGCGTTGAGCGAGCGCCGGCTGCTGTCGGAGCTGAGCGATCAGCTGGCACGCCAGCTCGCCGAGACGCTGTCGCGCTCCGCGGGGCTGTACGCCGCGCATGAAATGATGGAAGCGCTGGACCCGAACTATCAGTCGGCCTTCGCGCACGACATGCTCGACGAATGCGAGCGGCTGCTGCGCGAGAACGGCGTGCAGGACTGAGCCGCCCCGCTGTACCGCGCCGGATTCAAGCGAGCAGCTTGCGCAGCGCCTCGTAGGCGGTGGCCAGATGGTATGGCGTGGTCGACGGCATCTCGTCGCGCAGCACCGCACCGTCGGGACCGATGCATTCGTGCCAGCCGCGTCCATGCAGGAAACGGCCGGGGAAGGCGGCCAGCCACCGGGCCAGTGCCGCGCGGCCTTCGTCGTCGCCACGCAGCGCCAGCGCGCGCGCGTATTCCGTCTGCGCCCAGATGCGCTGGGTCGCATCGATGATGCGTCCGTCGGCGTCGAGCGCCGCGGCAACGCCCTGCGTCAGCGGTGCCACGCCATGGCGCTGCGCGAAGGCACAGCCGCGCGTCAGCGACTCGCCCAGCTCGCACGCGCCGAACACCGACGGCGCCATCGCCAGCAGCGAGTACCACTCGAACTGGTGGCCCGGCTCGATGCGGTTGTCGGCGCTGCCCAGCGGCAGTTCGGCGATGCAGCCGTTGGACGGATCGACGAAGGTGCACTGGACCTGCCGCGCGATCTCCCGCAGCCGCGGCACATACCACTGGTCACCGGTGGCCTCGCAGGCGGCCAGATAGGCCTCGGTCAGATGCATCACCGGGTTCTGCAGCACCGCCTTCCGCTCGACGGTAAAGTCGCGCGCCAGCGCGGCGTGGTACAGGCCGTCCGGCATGCCGAACTTCGTTTCGATCAGCGCGGCGGTATCGTCGAGCACCGCGCGTGCATCGGCATTGCCGCTGCGGCGCCAGTACGCGGCGCAGGCGAACACCACGAAGGCGTGCGTGTACAGGTCCTTGCCGGTATCGAGCGGCGCGCCGTCGGCGTCGATGCTGTAGTACCAGCCACCGTCCGGATCGGCGAACCGCCGGCGCAGCGCGGCGAACAGCGTATCGGCATGCGCGAGGCCATCCGCCTGCCTGGAAAACACGTAGAGCTGCCGCGCGCAGGCCATCGCCCGATAGCGCTGCACCGGCAGCGGGCTGGCATCGTGCCCTGCCAGGGCCTCGTAGGGCAGGCCGATCGATTCTTGCCAGCCGGGGCCGGTCCACAGCGGCAGCACCGTGGAGTCGTAGTGCGCCAGCAGCGAGGCGACGGCGGCGCCCAGGTCGGCGGATGTGTTCGAAGCGGCGGAGGAGGAAATGCGGCTCATCGAGACAAGGAGGTCGGCGGCGGAGCACGGGCGGGGGCACGCGCAAGCGCAGAAGATACTGTAAATGCCCACGAAACAAAAGCGGCGGACCGGACGGCGCCCCAGGCCGAAATCCCGCGGTCCAACTGCTACGATGAATCAGGTAGCAAGGGGGTATCCGCCATGCCGAACACATCCCTGTCCCTGTCCGACCAGCACCGCACCGTGGTGCTGCACGTGATCGAGCTGCAGCCGCAGGCCTACACCTGGCAGATGGTGCTCGAGGAGCACTGCGGCAGCGCCGACTGCGACTGCATCATCGAAGCGCACGCCGAGTGGCCCACGCAGGCCGAGGCGCAGGCGGCCGGCTGGGCCGAATGCAATCGGCTGCTGAACGGCCCCCGCGTCGCCACGGAGCACTGAGCCGGGGCGCCGGCGCTTGAACGCCGGCCGATATGCACTACGCTGAAGGCGTCGGGCCACCGCCCGACGCGGGTCTTCTGCGCGCTCGCGACCTGGCTTGACGGCACCTTGCCGGCAGGGCGCAGACGCCGTCGGCGTCTCGCTGGACCCGATCCGACCGACTCTCACCACGACGGGAGAACCCCACTCGCCACCGGCGCCACGGCGCACCGGCAAGAGAGGCTGTTCCGCTCGCAGGGAGACCGCCATGGAAAAGCCAGTGATCAGTCCGCGCCGCTTCGTCGAGATGGTGAACGCGCGGCTGCCGAGCCATCCGCTGTATCGGGAAGGCATGCACGTGTACGCGGTACCGCGCCATGCCGAGCATCCGCGCAGCCTGGTCTGCGTGGGCCCCAGGGGCACGGTCGGCGTCTGTACCGCGATCGAGACCATCGTGCGCAACGAATATGATGTCGAACCGGACATTCCGCGCGAGTGGCATCACGACATCCCGCCCTGCGCCCCCAATATCCGCCGCGCCCACCTTCCGGCGCAGGCACGCCAGTCCTGATCGGCGCGCCCTGCCCGGCCCCAACCGTCAGACCTCCGCCGCCTCGGCCGTCTCGCGGGTTTCCCGGGCGGCCCGGCCCGTGCCGGTATCGTCCTCCGGCGTCAGCTGCATGAAGATCCACGCCGACGCCGACGTAATCAGCCCGACGCAGACGAAGGTGGCATGAAACGCCGGCAGCGGTCCGGCCTGCGCATGCTCCTGCAATACGCGGTTGAAGGTCCCCAGCAGGGCGCCGGCGGAGGTCACCGCCAGACTCATCGCCAGCATCTGCACCATCGACAGCAGGCTGTTGCCGCCGCTGGCGCTGGCGCCGCCGAGATCCTTCAGCGTGACCGTATTCATCGCGGTGAACTGGATCGAATTGACGGCGCCGAACAGCGCCAGCTGGCACAGCACCAGCGGCAGCGGCAAGGTCGGCGAAATCAGCCCGAACGAGGCGATCACCAGGCCCACCACGAAGGTATTGGTCACCAGCACGCGGCGATAGCCGTGCCGCTCGATCAGGCGGGTCGCCACGCGCTTGGACAGCATGCCGGCCGCGGTCACGGGCAGCATCATCAGGCCCGCGTACAGCGGCGAGTAGCCGAGGCATACCTGCAGCGTCAGCGGGATCAGGAAGGGCATCGCGCCGTTGCCGATGCGCGCGAACAGATTGCCGAGCAGGCCCACGCTGAAGCTGTGGATGCGGAACAGCGTCAGCGGAAACAGCGGCTGCGTGCGCCGCGCCGCGTGCAGCGCGTAGGCTGTCAGCGCGGCCAGGCTGGCGATCAGCAGCATCAGCACGGTCGCGTGCTCGAAGCCGAAGTCGGCCAGGCCGTCCAGCGCGAAGGAGATCGTCACCATCGCCGTCGCGAGCAAGGCGTAGCCGGCGAGGTCGAAACGGCCGGTCTCGGCCAGACGGCTGTCAGGCATGTAGCGCAGCGTCGCCAGGCCGCCCAGCAGCCCGACCGGCACGTTGATCAGGAAGATCCAGTGCCACGACAGCGCCTGCGTCAGCCAGCCGCCCAGCGTCGGCCCGATCAGCGGACCGATCATGCCGGGAATCGCGACGAAGCTCAGCGCCTGCAGGAACTGTTCGCGCGGAAAGGTCCGCAGCACCGCCAGACGCCCGACCGGCAGCAGCATCGCGCCGCCGACGCCCTGCACGACGCGCGCCGCCACCAGGAACTGCAGGCTCTGCGCATAGGCGCACAGCAGCGAGCCCAGCACGAACAGCGCGATCGCCAGCTGGAAGATCCGGCGCGTGCCGAAGCGGTCGGCCAGCCAGCCCGACGCCGGGATGATCACGGCCATCGTCAGCGAGTACGCGATGATCACCGACTGCATCCGCAGCGGACTCTCGCCGAGGCTGGCCGCCATCGCCGGCAGCGCGGTATTGACGATGGTGCTGTCCAGCGTCTGCATGAAGAAGCCGACCGCGACGACCCACAACATCACCTTGCGCGTGCGGGCTTCACTGTCCTGGGTGGGCGTCATGCGGCTGCAAATCCATGGAGACAAATCAATACAGCACGATACGCCACATCGTTGCGGTACGACAAGGCCGGCAGCCGCCCCCGGGGCGCGTAGGACGCGGACCGATGCCGCCGGCGGTCATCGCTGCCTAGACTGGCCGATGTCCCGACCCAAAGGATGCCAAGGAGGCAGACATGAACAAGGCTCGCATGACCACGCTGGCCACGCTTGCCGGCGTCGCCAGCGTTGGTGCGGCACTGCTGCTGGCCGCGCGCTCGCGCGAACCCGTGCGCAACCCGCACGTGCCCGAGCCGGACAAGGATGTGGAACTGGACCCTTACCTGGGGCGCTGGTACGAGATGGCGCGCTACGACAACCACTTCGAGCAAGGCGCCGACGCGGTCACCGCGGAGTACAGCCTGCGGCCGGATGGATTGCTCGACATCGTCAACCGCGCCGGCCGCGACGCCACCGGCAAGCCCCGCATCTCGCGCGGCAAGGCGCGCGTCGTGCCGGACAGCCGCAACGCCAAGTTCAAGGTGTCGTTCTTCGGACCGTTCTATGTCGGCGACTACTGGATCCTGGACCACGCCGACGACTACAGCTGGTCGATCGTCGGCGAGCCGTCAGGCCGCTATCTGTGGATCCTGACGCGGGCACGCGACCCGGAGCCGGCGCTGCGCTCGCAATTGCTGCATCGGGTCGCCGAGCTCGGCTACGACGTCGACGCGCTGCGCATGACCGAACACGCCACGCTGCAGGAAGCGCCGGCGCCCGCCGCGCCGGCCTGAGGCGGCCGGGACGCCGGCTGCGCGCCGCCATGGACGCGGAGCCGGCGTCCGTGGCTCAGTGCCAGCGGCCGTGATCGCGCCAGCGCGCCTCGCGGTAGCCGTCGTGGCGATGCCAGCCGCGCGCATAGCCATACGGCGGGCCGTAGCGGACCGGCGCGGGAGCGACGACCACCGGACGGGGCGCCACTACCACCGGCGCCGGCGCATAGGCGACCGGAGCGGGCGCATAGACGGGCGCGGGGGCATAGACCGGAGCCGGCCGGTAGACCGGTGCCGGCGCCACGACCACGCCGGGCACGCCGACGCCGATATGGATGTCCACCCCGGCATGCGCCGCGGCGCTGGCTGCAAGCATGGCACCGCCCACGGCGGCCATTGCGAGAATCCGTTTCATGGCTGTCCCCCTGAGGAACCGTTGAACATGGGCGTACTGTATGCGGCGGCGCCGTAATATTGGCCTCGGGAAGTGTTGCATTTGTGACGCTGTATTACGTGTCCGGGCCTCCGCCGCCGCGTCGATGGGCCGGCCCACTTTTGCGGAATCGGCAAGAAAGCCGAAAACCGGTCGGCAAATTGCCGGCGAGGCGAGAACAAACCGGCCCTTCGCATCGTCAAACGGCTATCCCCGTCACAGGAGAACATCGATGAAGACTCCGACTCTTGCATCCGAATCGTCCTGCCTTGGCCATTCCGGCCGCTCCGATCCTCCCCGTCAACCGCACCGCCCCGCCGGTCCTCTGGTCCGCTTCGGTGCCGCCGCGCTCGGCGCGCTGGCCTTCGGCGTCCCGGCCCTCGCGGCGGACCTGACGCCGCAGACGGCCGGCCCCTTCACCTATGTCTGCGGCGGCGTCGCGGAAGACGAACAGCAAGCGATGCGCGCCGAGGCCCGCAACTACGACATGGGCCTGCTGATGACCGAAGGCCCGCGCGGCGAATACCTGTCCGACGTCGATATCACGCTGTCGCGCGGCGGCAAGCAGGTTGCCAACTTCCGCTCGACCGGACCGCGCTGCCTGATCAAGGGGCCGAAGGGCACCTACCAGGTCACCGCGGACTATCAGGGCAAATCGAAGCGCACCACGCTGAGCGCCGGCCAGCGCAACAAGCAGCTGCGCTGGTAAATCCGATCCCATGACCCTTGTTGTCGATCGGCGGCCTGCGGGCCGCCGATGCATTTGCGCGCTCGAATCCCCCGGTCTCAGCGCAGATACCCCGCCCCGCGAAACCACTCGACCGCGTCGCGCAGCCCTTCCCGGTATGGACGCGGCCGGTAGTCCAGTTCGCGGCGCGCCTTGTCCGAGCTGAAGTACATGCGGTAGCGCGACATCGCCAGCCCGTCGACCGTCAGCAGGGGCTCGGTGCCGCGCCGCCGCGCGATGGCCTGCGACAGATGCGCGAACGGGATCAGCGGCCAGCGCGGCAGCGGCACCAGCGGACCGCGGCGGCCGGTCAGCTCGGCGATATCGCGCAGCATCTGCCGCAGCGGCACGTCCTCGCCGCCGAGGATATAGCGCTCGCCGATGCGTCCGCGTTCGAGCGCGAGCCAATGCCCCTGCGCGACGTCGTCGACATGCGCGAGATTGAGCCCGGTATCGACGAAGGCCGGAATGCGCCCGCTGGCCGCTTCGACGATCACGCGGCCGGTCGGCGTCGGGCGGATGTCGCGCGGCCCGATCGGTGTCGACGGATTGACGATCACGGCCGGCAAGCCGGCGGCGATCTCGCGTTCGACCGCGCGCTCGGCCAGCACCTTGCTGCGCTTGTACGCCCCGATCGCCTGCTGCGGCGACAGCGTGGCGGTCTCGGTGACCGGCGCGGCCGCGCCCTGCACGCGCAGCGTGGCGACGCTGCTGGTATAGACGACCTTCTCGACGCCGCAGCGCCGGGCCGCTGCCATCATCGTCTCGGCGCCGACCACATTGGTGCGGACGATGGCCTCGGGCTCGGGCGCCCACAGCCGATAGTCCGCCGCCACGTGGAACAGATAGCGGACCCCGCGCATCGCACGTTCGACCGACTTCGGGTCGCACATGTCGCCCTCGACGATGCGCACCGGCAAGCCGTCGAGATTGCCGCGCGGGCTGCCGGCGCGGACCAGCACGCGCACGCGCCAGCCGCGCGCGATTCCTTGCCGCGCGACCGCCGAGCCGAGAAAACCCGATGCCCCGGTGACCAGAACGTCGTCGTCGATGCCTTCCATCGGGCTCTCCATCGGGCTCTCCATGGTGCTGTCCATCGTCTCGTCGAACTCGCCGGCCGCGCCGGGCCGGCCGGGCAAAGGCGGTGACGCGGGTATATAGTAACCACCGTGCGACGGGAAGCGCTTCCCGGACACCGGACAAGGCGGCTGCCTCAAGGCGGTTTGCCGACAACGCTGCGTCGATGGCGCTGCATCGATGGCTCTGTGCCGATGCCGCCGTGTCGAGGGTGTATTGCCAGGGGGAACGTCTCCATGCGGGTGATTCTGGCTCAGCCGCGCGGCTTCTGCGCGGGCGTGGTAAGGGCGATCGAGATCGTCGATCGCGCGCTGGTCAAGCACGGCGCGCCGGTCTACGTGCGGCACGAGATCGTCCACAACCGCCATGTGGTCGACACCCTGCGCGGCAAGGGCGCGCGTTTCGTCGAGGAGCTCGACGAGGTCCCCGCCGACGCCGTGACGATCTTCAGCGCGCACGGCGTCGCGCGCAGCGTCGAGGAAGAAGCCAGGTCGCGCCAGTTGCATGCGATCGACGCCACCTGCCCGCTGGTCATCAAGGTCCATAACCAAGGCCGGCAGTACGCGGCCAGCGGCCGCATCGTGATCCTGATCGGCCATGCCGGCCATCCCGAGGTGGTCGGCACCATGGGCCAGATTCCCGGCCGCGTGATCCTGGTACAGAACGAGGCCGAGGTCGCGCAGCTGGACCTGGCCGCCGATACCCCGCTTGCCTATGTCACGCAGACCACGCTGAGCGTCGACGATACGCGCGGCATCATCGCGGCACTGGAACGGCGCTTCCGCGATCTGGTCGGACCCGATACGCGCGACATCTGCTATGCCACGCAGAATCGCCAGAGCGCGGTGCGCGAACTGGCCACGCAGGTCGACGTGCTGCTGGTGATCGGCGCGCCCAACAGTTCGAATTCCAACCGCCTGCGCGAGATCGGCAGCGAGAGCGGCGTGCCGTCGTATCTGATCGCCGATGGCAGCGAACTCGATCCGGGCTGGGTCCGCGATGCCGCCGTGATCGGCATCACCGCCGGAGCGTCGGCGCCGGAAGCGATGGTCGAGGACGTGCTGGCCGCGCTGCGGCGTCTGGGTCCGGTCGAGGTCAGCACCATGAACGGCCGCGAGGAAAACGCGCAATTCCGGCTGCCCGCCGAACTGGCCGGCGTCACGATGGCCTGAAACCGCCGGGCGCAGCGCGATCCCGCCCAGGCATCCATCCACCCACATCGAAGGAGGAAGCGCGCCTTGGCCATCCCCCTGCTCCAGGTCGCCCGCGTGGGCGCCTATGTGGTCCGCCAGCGGCTGGCCGGCCGCCGGCGCTATCCGCTCGCGCTGATGCTCGAGCCGCTGTTCCGCTGCAACCTGGCCTGCGCCGGCTGCGGCAAGATCGACTACCCAGAGCCCATCCTGAACCAGCGCCTGTCGCTCGACGAATGCCTGGCGGCGGTCGACGAATGCGGGGCGCCGGTGGTGTCGATCGCCGGCGGCGAGCCGCTGCTGCACAAGGAGATGCCGGCCATCGTCGAAGGCATCGTCGCGCGCCGCAAGTTCGTCTACCTGTGCACCAACGCGCTGCTGATGGAGAAGAAGCTCGACGCCTACCGGCCCAGCCCCTACTTCGTCTGGTCCGTGCATCTGGACGGCGATGCCGGGATGCACGATCGCGCGGTCTGCCAGCCCGGCGTCTACGAGCGCGCGGTCGCCGCGATCCGCGCCGCCAAGCAGCGCGGCTTTCGGGTCAACATCAACTGCACGCTGTTCAACGACGCCGATGCCGAGCGCGTGGCCCGCTTCTTCGATTCGGTCAAGGCGATGGGCGTGGACGGCATCACGGTCTCTCCGGGCTACGCCTACGAGCGCGCGCCGGACCAGCAGCACTTCCTGCATCGCGGCAGGACGCGGCAGCTGTTCCGCGACATCCTCGCGCGCGGCCGGCGCGGCCGCCAATGGGCCTTCAGCCAGTCGACGCTGTTCCTCGATTTCCTCGCCGGCAACCAGACCTACCGCTGCACGCCGTGGGGCAATCCCGCGCGCACCGTGTTCGGCTGGCAGCGTCCTTGCTATCTGCTGGGCGAAGGCTATGCGGCGACGTTCCGCGAGCTGATGGAGGACACCGACTGGGATGCCTATGGCACCGGCAACTACGAGAAATGCGCCAACTGCATGGTGCACAGCGGTTACGAGGCCACCGCGGTCGCCGATACCGTCGCTCATCCGCTGAAGGCAATGCGCGTGGCGCTGCGCGGCGTGCGTACCGACGGGCCGATGGCGCCCGATATTCCGCTGGACGGCCAGCGCCCGGCCCAGTACGTGTTCTCTCGCCATGTCGAGATCAAGCTCGAGCAGATCCGGCGCGGCGCCGCGGATCCCAACCATGCCGGCCAGGCCGCCGGCGCGCAGAACCCGGAACGCCGGGCCACCGCCCTGCATTGAACGCGCATGGACTGGGCGAGACTGGCCGGCGCCATCCTGACCGTGCTGGCATCGGGCTATGCGGCAGCGGCCTGGTGGGCCAGCCGCCGTCCCTTGCCAACGCCAGCGGTCGACAGCGACGATGGCCTCGCGCCGGTGACGGTGCTCAAGCCGCTGTGCGGCGACGAGCCGCGCCTGTACCGCAATCTCGCCAGCTTCTGCCGGCAGCGCCATCCGTGCTTCCAGCTGGTGTTCGGCGTATCCGAGCCCGACGACGCCGCGCTGCTCGTGGTCGAGCGATTGCGGCGGGCGTTCCCCGGCTGCGATATCGCCGTGGCGGTCGGCGCGCAGCGGCTCGTGCCGGCGCTGTCGAACGTCGCCCCGGTCAATCCGAAGGTCGCCAACCTGATCGCGATGCTGCCGCTGGCACGCCACGAACGGCTGGTGATCGCGGACAGCGATATCGCGGTGCGCGCCGACTATCTGCGGCGCGTCACCGCGCCGCTGGCCGATCCGCGCGTCGGCATCGTGACCTGCCTGTATCGCGGCCGGCCGCTGCGTGGCGCATGGGCGCGGCTCGGTGCCCAGTTCGTCGACGAGTGGTTCGTTCCGGCGGTCCGCGTCGCGCAGGCGGGCGGCAGCCAGCGCTTCGGCTTCGGCGCGACCATCGCGCTGCGGCGCGAGGCGCTGCTGCGGATCGGCGGCTTCGCGGCCGTGGCCGACCGGCTCGCCGATGATTACTGGCTCGGCGAGCTGACCCGCCGGCAAGGGCTGCGCACCGTGCTGTCCGATGTCGAGGTCCGCACCGATATCGCGGAAACCACGCCGCGCGCGCTGTGGTCTCACGAACTGCGCTGGCTGCGGACGCTGCGCGGGCTCGATCCCGCCGGTTTCGCGCTGGTCTTCCTGACCTTTACCTGGCCAATGCTGGCATTCGGGCTGCTGCTGGCGTCCTCGCGCGCGCTCGCGCTCGTGGCCGCGCTCGGAGCACTGGCCCGGTCGCTGCGTTGCCGCGACGCGGGCGCGGCGCTGCGCGCGCCCTTGCGCGATACGCTGCTGCTGCTCGAATGGACGGTGGCAATGGCGGGCCGCCAGGTGCGCTGGCGCGGCACGCGCCTTGCCATCGAATGGACGCGCGATGGGATGGCGAGCGCCGCAGCTCGCGCAGACAGGCCACGCCGGCACGATCGCGTCGATAGGCAGTCCCCTTCCGTCTCCCGGAGGACCCGATGAAGACCCTGTTCCTGCAAGCGCCCTCCTTCGATGGCTTCGATGGCGGTGCCGGGTCGCGCTATCAGGCCAGGCGCGAGATCCGTTCGTTCTGGTATCCGACCTGGCTGGCGCAACCGGCCGCACTGGTGCCGGGCAGCCGCCTGCTCGATGCGCCGGCCGACGGCCTGAGCCTCGAACAGACGCTGGCCATCGCCAGCGAATACGAACTGGTGATCGTGCATACCAGCACGCCGTCGTTCCCGGCCGACGTGCGTTTCGCGCAGGCGCTGAAGGCGCGCTATCCGACGATCCGGCTCGGCATGGTCGGCGCCAAGGCCGCGGTGGACCCCGGCGGCACGCTGGCCGCCAGCGAGGCGATCGACTTCGTCTGCCGCGAGGAATTCGACTACACCTGCCGCGACGTCGCCGCCGGCATGCCGTTGCCGCGGATCGCCGGACTGAGCTACCGCGCGGCCGATGGCGCGATCGAACACAACCCGCCGCGCCCGATGATCGAGAACATGGACGAACTGCCGTTCGTCTCGCCGGTCTACCGGCGCGACCTGAACCTGCGCAACTACTTCATCGGCTATCTGCTGCACCCCTATGTCTCGATCTACACCGGCCGCGGCTGCCGCTCGCGCTGCACGTTCTGCCTGTGGCCGCAGACGGTCAGCGGACACCGCTACCGCGTCCGCTCGCCGGAGAACGTGCTGGCCGAAGTCGAATGGATCCGCCGCAATATGCCGGAGGTGCGCGAGATCATGTTCGACGACGACACCTTCACCGACTTCAGGCCGCGCGTGGAGGAGATCGCGCGCGGGCTCGGCAAGCTGGGCGTGACATGGTCGTGCAATGCCAAGGCCAACGTGCCGTACAGCACGTTGAAGATCATGAAGGACAACGGCCTGCGGCTGCTGCTGGTCGGCTACGAGTCGGGCGACGACCAGATCCTGCTGAACATCAGGAAGGGCCTGCGCACCGATATCGCGCGGCGCTTCACCGAGGACTGCCGCAGGCTCGGCATCACGATCCACGGCACCTTCATCCTCGGCCTGCCCGGCGAGACGCGCGAGACCATCGAGAAGACGATCGCCTTCGCGCAGGAAATCAATCCGCATACGATCCAGGTCTCGCTCGCGGCGCCCTACCCCGGCACCGCGCTGTACCGGCAGGCGCTCGACAACGGCTGGCTCGCCGGCGACAAGGTGATCCCGCTGGTCAACGACCGCGGCGTGCAGCTGGCGGCGATCAGCTATCCGCATCTGTCGCGCGACGAGATCTATCACGGCGTCGAGACCTTCTACCGCCGCTTCTATTTCCGCCCGTCCAAGATCTGGGAGATCACCCGCGAAATGATGGGCAGCTGGGAAATGACGCGGCGGCGGCTGCGCGAGGGCGTCGAGTTCTTCCGCTTCCTGCATACCCACGAGGCCTGATCCTGCCCAGCCCGACCACGACCACGACCACGACCGCAGCGACCGCAGCGACCGCCACGGCGACGCGCCGGACGCGGCCACGCGCGCTGATCGTGACCGCCGACGACTTCGGGCTGCACCCGGCCGTCAACGAGGCCGTCGAGCTGGCGCATCGGCACGGCGTGCTCGACGCCGCCAGCCTGATGGTCGGCGCACCGGCCGCGGCCGATGCGGTCGCGCGCGCGCACCGGCTGCCGACGCTGCGCGTCGGCCTGCATCTGGTGCTGGCCGACGGACCGTCGGTATTGCCGCCGGCCGCGATCCCCGACCTGGTCGACGCCGCCGGTCGCTTCGGCAGCGCAATGGCGCGCGACGGGCTGCGCTTCGTGCTGTCCGATTCGGTGCGCCGCCAGCTGGCCGCGGAAATCCGCGCGCAGTTCGCCGCCTTCGCCGCGACCGGCCTGGCGCTCGATCACGTCAACACGCACAAGCATTTCCACCTGCATCCGACCGTGCTGTCGCTGATCCTGGCCATCGGCCGCGACTACGGCCTGCGCGCGATGCGTCTGCCGCGCGAAGCGGGCGCGCCATGGTGGCTGCGCCCGTGGCTCGCGCTGCTGCGCCGGCGTCTCGATGCCGCCGGCATCGCGCACAACGACTACGTGATCGGCATCGCCCGCAGCGGCGCGATGGACGAACAGGCGGTGCTGGCCGCCCTGCGCGCGCTGCCGCCCGGCGTCGGCGAACTTTATCTGCATCCGGCCACCGAATCGGGCGAACGGATCGCCCCGTCGATGCGCGGCTATCGCCATGCGGACGAGCTGGCGGCGCTGCTGTCGCCGCGTGTGCGCACCGCGCTGGAGCGGGCGGCGCCGCGGCGCGGCGGCTTCGCCGACCAGCTGGCGGTGCGCATCGGCGACGGCGGGCCCTGTTCCTCGCCGGGGTGGCCGCGATGAAGCGGCTCGGACTGCTGGCGGGTCTGATCGGACTGATCGCGCTGGGCGCATTGATCGTGCACCAGGGCGTGGGCCAGATCGCCGCCACCGTCGCGCGCGCCGGCTGGCCGCTGCTGTGGCTGCTGCCGGTGCACGGCGTCGCGATCGCCCTCGATGCGCGCGCCTGGCGGGGCTTGCTGCGCGCCGCCGCGCCCATGGCCCGTCCCGGCATGCTGTTCCTGTGGTGGGTGGCCAGCGTGCGCGAGGCGGTCAACCGGCTGCTGCCGACGGCCAACGTCGGCGGCGAGCTGGCCGGCATCCGCCTGGGCAGGCTGCAGGTCGGCGACACCAGCGCGGTCACCGCCAGCGTGGTCGTCGAAGTGATGGTCACGCTGTTCTCGCAGTACCTGTACTGCGTGATCGGCGTGCTGCTGCTGATCGCCGCGATTCCCGGCGGCCATCAGGAACAGCGCGCGCTGACGATCGGCGGCGGGCTGCTGCTGTCGCTGCCGCTGCCGATCGCGTTTGCGCTGGCGCTGCGGCATGGCGCGCTGTTCGCGCGGCTCGAGCGGCTGGCCCGGCGCCTGCTCGGCGAGGAACACCGGATGGTCGATGCGATCGCCGGCGCCGACCTGGGCGCGGGCCTGGACCAGCGCATCCGCGCGCTGTTGGGACGGCTGCGCACGCCGGTTACCGCGGCGGTCTGGCAACTGCTCGGGCTGACCGCCGGCACCGTCGAGACCTGGCTCGCGCTGCGGCTGCTGGGCCATCCCGTCTCGTTCGGCGAGGCGCTGGCGATCGAGTCGCTGACGATGGCCGCGCGCAACATGGCCTTCTTCGTGCCGGGCGGACTCGGCGTGCAGGAGGCGGTGGTGATGCTGCTCGGACAGCTGCTCGGCATCGACGCGCAGACCGCGCTGTCGCTGGCGCTGGTGCGGCGCGCGCGCGAGGTGCTGTACGGCGTGCCGGCGCTGCTGTCGTGGCAGTGGTTCGAGGTGCGCCGCTGGCGCGACCGCCACGGCAAGCCCGACGCGGGCGCGCGGGGCCGCCCGCGATGAGGCGCCGCGCTTCAGCGGCTGCCGGCCTGGCGCGCGTTGTGGTCGGACAGGTAGCGGATCAGTCCGTCGATGCCGTCGCGCTCGACGATGTCGGCGAACTGGCGGCGATAGACCTCGATCAGCCACGCGCCCATCATGTTGATGTCGTAGATCTTCCAGCCGTCGGCGCCGCGCCGCAGCCGATAGTCGATCTGGTTGTCGTCGCCGGCGGTGATCACGCGGGTGCGCACCACCACGTCGTCGGCGTTGGCGCCGGCCTGGGCCGGCGTATAGCGGAACTGGACGTCCTGGCCACGCAGCTGCGACAGCGACAGCGCATAGGTGTGGACCAGCAGCGTGCGGAACTGCTCGACCAGTTGCTGCTGCTGCACCGGATTGGCGGTGCGCCAGGCGGGACCGAGCGCCAGCCGCGTGGTGCGCGCGAAATCGGTGTACGGAAGGAACTGGCGCCGCACCACGGCGACGACACGGGCCTGGTCGCCGGCGCCGGCCGCGGGATCGGATCGGACTGCGGAGATCACGCCTTCGACGGCGGTACGGACCTGGCGGTCCGGGGCGGCACGCTCGGCGGCACCGGCGGGCAGGGAACAGACCAGCGCGGGCGCCGCGATGGCCAGCGCGGGAATCGGCGAATGGGGACGGATATGGAACATGATCGGCAATCCGGCTGCATGGCAAGGCGAGCGATCGAGTATAGCCCCGCGGCGGCGGCCGTTGCAGCGCCGGCTGGCAAGGCCTTGCCGACATGCTGACCGCGGCCATCACCCGCCTGGTGATGCTGGCGACCGCGCGCGCCTGGCTGACCATCGCGCTGGCGGCCGTGGTCTGCGCGGGCAGCGGCTGGTATGCGGCGCGGCACTTCGCGATCAACACCGATATCGGCCGGCTGCTCGATGTCGACGCGCCATGGGCGCGTTACGACGCCGCGCTGAACCAGGCCTTCCCGGATCGCGACCGCATGATCCTGGCGGTGGTGCAGGCACCGGTCCCCGAACTGGCCGAAGCCGCAGCCGATGCGCTGGCGCAGTCCCTGCGCGAACAGCCGTCGCACTTCGAGGCGGTGCGCCAGCCCGGCGGCGGCGCCTTCTTCGCGCGCAACGGCCTGCTGTTTGTCGATACGCCGTCGCTGGCCCGGCTCACGCGCGACCTGACCGATGCGCGGCCCCTGCTGAACGCGTTGGCGCGCGATCCGAGCCTGCGCGGGCTGGCCGACACGCTGTCGGTGACGCTCGGCCTGCCGCTGCAGATGGGCCAGGTCACGCTGGCGCAGATGGCGCCGCTGCTCTCGCGCAGTGCGATGACGCTGGAGCAGGTGCTGGCGGGCCGGCCGGCGGCGCTGTCCTGGTGCACGCTGGCGGACCCCACGCCCGCGGCCGGACCGGCGCTGGCCTTCGTCGCGGTCAGCCCCGTGCTCGATTACGGCGACCTGCAGGCTGGCGCCGATGCGTCGGCCGCGATCCGCGCCAGCGCCGCGCAGCTGCAACTGGCGCAGCGCTACGCGGCCGAGGTGCGGCTGACCGGGCCGCAGGCGCTGGCCGACGACGAGTTCGCCTCGGTGGCCGACGGCGCCGCGCTGAATGGCGCGGTGACGGTGCTGGTGGTGATCCTGATCCTGTGGCTGGCGCTGCGTTCGGCGCGGCTGATCGTCGCCGTGCTGCTGAGCCTGTTCGCGGGCCTGGCCGTCACGGCGGCGCTGGGCCTGGCGATGGTCGGCGCGCTGAACATGATCTCGGTCGCGTTCGCCGTGCTGTTCGTCGGCCTCGGCGTGGACTTCGGCATCCAGTTCGGCGTGCGCTACCGGGCCGAACGCCACGACCGCGACCATATCGCGACGGCGCTGGCCCATACCGCGCAGGCGCTGGCGATTCCGCTGTCGCTGGCGGCGGCAGCCACGGCCGCGGCGTTCTTCGCCTTCCTGCCGACCGACTATCGCGGCGTGGCCGAGCTGGGCCTGATCGCCGGCGTCGGCATGTTCGTCGCGTTCTTCACCACGGTCACGCTGCTGCCGGCGCTGATCCGCGTGCTGCAGCCCGACGGCGAGACGGTCGCCCCGGGCATCCGCTGGCTCGCGCCCGCCGACGAATTCTTCGAGCGCCATCGCAAGCCGGTGCTGTGGGTCACGTGCGGGGTCATCGTGGCCGCCTCGCCGCTGCTGACGCAGCTGCGCTTCGATTTCGATCCGCTGAACCTGAAGGTCCCCGCTTCGGAATCGATGGCGACGCTGCGCGCGCTGAAGGACGCGCCGCAGGCCGGCACCGAGGATGTCAGCGTGCTGGCGCCCTCGCTGGAGGCGGCACGCGCGCTGGCAACGCGGCTGTCGGCACGGCCCGAGGTCGCGCGCGTCGCCACGCTCGACAGCTTCGTGCCGCCCGATCAGGACGCGAAGCTTCCCCTGATCGCATCGGCCGCGCGGGCGCTGCTGCCGGCGCTGACGCAGCCGGCCGCGCCGCCGGCCGCCGACGCGCAGCGCGTGGCCGCGTTGCGCCAGACCGCGACCCAGCTCGAGCTGGCTTCGAACGCCCGTTCTGCGCCGGGCACCACGCCAGCGGCCGGCGTGACCGAGGCGCGGCGGCTGGCCCAGGCGCTGCGCAAGCTGGCCGATGCCGATGCGGCGACCCGCGACCGCGCCGAACGCGCGATCGCCCTGCCGCTGCGGCTGGGACTGGCGGGCCTGGCGCAGGCGCTGCAGGCCGAGCGCGTCGGCATCGACTCGCTGCCGCGCGAGCTGGTGCGCGACTGGCTGACGCCCGACGGGCGCGCGCTGATCACGATCAGCCCGCGCCTGCCGCCCGGCGAACGCGCGCGCGAGGCGGCGCTCGACGTCTTCGTGCCCACGGTACTGGCGATCGCGCCGCAGGCCACCGGCGGCCCGATCGCGGTGCGCGGCTCCGCCCACACCATCCTGAGCGCGTTCGCGCAGGCCGGCGCATGGGCGGTGCTGTCGATCGCGGTGCTGCTGTGGCTGACACTGCGCCGCTTCGCGGACGTGCTGCGCACGCTGGTGCCGCTGCTGGTATCGGCGGTGCTGACGCTGGAGCTGTGCGTGGTGTTCGGCATCGCGCTGAACTTCGCCAACGTGATCGCGCTGCCGCTGCTGCTCGGCATCGGCGTCGCCTTCAAGATCTACTATGTGATCGCGTGGCGCGAGGGCAAGACCGGGCTGCTGCAGTCGAGCCTGACCCATGCGGTACTGTTCAGCGCGGCCACCACCGCGACCGCGTTCGGCAGCCTGTGGCTGTCCAACCATGCCGGCACCGCCAGCATGGGCAAGCTGCTGGCGCTGTCGCTGGTCTGTACGCTGGCCGGCGCGGTGTTTTTCCAGCCTATCCTGATGGGACGGCCGCGCCAGTCGCGCTGATTTGTCCGAGACCGCGGACGGCCCGACCACGACGCCACCATGATCGCCATGCCAGAGCCCTCGCCTCCCTCGCCCCCCTCGCCTCCATCGGCCCCCTTGCGCCCCCGGTCCCGTTCGCCCGCTGCGTTACCGCTGCGCCGGCTGGTCCCGCTCGTGCCCCTCGCCGCGCTGTGCTGCGGGGCCTGCGCGACCGGGCCCAACGCCAACCCCGCCGATCCGCTGGAACCGATGAACCGCGCGATCCATACGGTCAACGACAAGATCGACACCTATGTCGCGGTGCCGGTCGCCAAGGGCTATCGCCGCGTCACGCCGCAGCCGGTGCGCACCGCGGTGACCAATGTCTTCAACAATGTCGGCGACGTCGGCAACGCGATCAACAACCTGCTGCAGGGCAAGGGCGTCGCGGCGGCCGAGAGCGTGATGCGCGTTGCGATCAATACCGTGCTGGGCCTGGGCGGGCTGATCGATATCGCGACACCGGCCGGCCTGCCCCGGCACCCGCAGGATCTTGGCCTGACGCTGGGCACGTGGGGCGTGCCGTCGGGGCCGTATCTGGTGCTGCCGCTGTTCGGGCCCAGCACCGTGCGCGACGGCATCGGCATGGCCGGCGACGTGTTCGCCGACCCGGTGACCTACATGGATCCGGCCTGGCGCAACAGCCTGTTCGCGCTGCAGTTCGTCAATACGCGCAGCAACCTGCTCGATGCCACCAGCCTGCTGGAGCAGGCCGCGCTGGACAAATACAGCTTTGTGCGCGACGCCTATCTGCAGCAGCGCCGCCAGCGGCTGCGCGGCAGCGAAGCCGGCGATCTGCCCGACTATGGCGATGACGGCGACGAAGGAGACGGCGCGGCGGGCGGGGCTTCGCCATCGATCGACGCACCGGGCTCGCCCCCCGTTCCGGCTCCCGCCGCCCCATGATCGGACGATCGATACGCCGAGCACCGCAACGCAGCCGCCAGCCGGCGCAAACCCCTTCGCGCCGCGGCGGCGTCGCCGGCAAGCCGCAGCAGCTCGCCCAGTTGCGCCGGTCGCTTGAGCAAGCTGGCAGACAGCGCGCGCATCGCGATGCCGCCATCCGCGCCGAATGCGGCCAGCGCCGCCGGCGGAACGCGCCGCCCCGCCGGATCGGCGATCGCCCGGCATACCACGAAAGGCAGCCCCGCCGCGCGCGCCGCGGCGGCGATCCGGTGCGATTCCATATCGACCGCCACCGCGCCGGTCGCCGCATGCAGCGCCCGTTTGTCAGCAACGGCCGCGGCCGGCGTATCGGTGCCTGCGATCGTTCCGCCGACGGCCGCGGGCAATGCCATGCGCAGCACGCTGGTCCAGCGGGCATCCGTGTCGAAGCGCGAGCCTTCCGCGGCGACGGCATCGGCCAGGATCACGCTGCCGGGTGGCAGCGCGGGGTCGAGCCCGCCCGCCACCCCGAAGCTGATCAACCCCGCATAGCGCGGCGCCGATCCTGCGTCGTCATGCAAGGCAGCGATCATCGCGGCATCCAGCGCATCGCCACGCAGGCCGCTCAGCGTCGTCGCGCCTGGCCACGACAACAGCCGCGCCTCGAAGGCCATGCCGGTGACGACGAGCCAGCGCGGCGCGCCGGCATCGGCGCGGCTGGCGGCCACGCTCACATGCCCCATGGCATGCGGCCCGCGGCGTCGGCAGTCCCCGTGGCATTGGCCGGATTGCCGACGCGCTGGAGATTGCGGTAACGCGCCAGCGCCCACAGCGGGAAATAGCGCGCATAGCCGTGATAGCGCAGATAGAACACGCGCGGGAAGCCCACCGCGGTGAAATGCTGCTCGTCCCACAGCCCGTCGGCGCGCTGCTCGCGCAGCAAATAGTCGATGCCGCGCGCGACCGCCGGCAGATCGCGGCAACCGGCCGCCATCAGTCCGAGCAGCGCCCAGGCGGTCTGCGACGGCGTGCTCGGCGCGCTCTCGTGGCCGCGGTAGTCGAGCCGGTAGCTGCTGCCGTCCTCGCCCCAGCCGCCGTCGCCGTTCTGCACGGACAGCAGCCACTGCGCGGCGCGGCGCACCGAGGCCGCCTCAGGCCCGAGCCCGGCGGCCTGCAGCGCGCACAGCGCGCTCCAGGTGCCATACAGGTAGTTGGTACCCCAGCGCCCATACCAGCTGCCGTTGGCCTCCTGCTCGTCCAGCAGATAGCGCAGCGCCTGCGCGGCGGCGCGGCTGTTGGCCGGCAATTCGCCCAGCTGGGCCAGCATCGACAGGCAGCGCGCCGACACGTCGGCGGTCGGCGGGTCGAGCAGCGCGCCATGATCGGCAAACGGAATGCTGTTCAGATGGCTGTGCGTGTTCTCCGGCTCGAAGGCGCCCCAGCCGCCGTCGCTGCTCTGCATGCCTTCGATCCATTGGCGCGCGCGAGCCAGCGCGGGCTCGACGCCGCCCTGCCAGCGCGCATCGCCGCGCGCCGCGCGATCGAGCGCCATCGCGACCACGGCGGTATCGTCGACGTCCGGATAGTGCGGGTTGGCGTACTGGAAGGCCCAGCCGCCGGGGCGCAGATGCGGCCGGCGCACCGTCCAGTCGCCGCGCACGTCGAGCACCTGCAAGGGCAGCAGCCAGTCAAGCGCGCGCCGCGCCGCGGCCAGCGCGCGCTCGCCGCCGGCTTCGAGCATCGCATGGCAGGTCAGCGAGGTATCCCACACCGGCGAAAGGCAGGGCTGGCAATAGGTCTCGTCGCCATGCTCGACCAGCAGGCGATCGAGCGCCGCGCGAGCCTGCGCGACCGCCGGTTCGTCGCGCGGCACGCCGAGCGCGTCGAACATCATCACCGCATTGACCATCGCCGGAAAGATTGCGCCCAGGCCATCGTCGCCGTTCAGGCGCTCGCGCACGAATCGCTCCGCTTGCTCGATGGCGCGCCGGCGCAGCGTCTTCGGCGACAAGGGCTCGAACACGCGCAGCGCGACATCGACCCCGCGGAACACCGCATACCAGAAGCGGCCTTGATGCGGCGCCCTGCCCGGCATCCGCGCGGCCTGGCTGGGCCGGCGAAACAGTTCCTCGATGCCGACGCGGCGCGGATTGCGCGCGCACGGGCGCAGCGTGTTCAGCACCAGCAGCGGCACGATCACCGTGCGCGCCCAGTACGAAATCTTCGACAGATGGAACGGAAACCACAGCGGCAGCAGCATGATCTCGACCGGCATCAGCGGCACCGCGCGCCACGGCATCACGCCGTACAGCGCCAGCAGCGTGCGGGTGAACACATTGCTCGCCTCGGCCCCGCCCAGCGCCAGGATGCGCTCGCGCGCGCGCCGCATCGCCGGCGCGTCGGCCGGCTCGCCGATCATCTTCAGCGCGAAATACGCCTTGACGCTGGCGCTGATGTCGGAGGCGCCGCCATGAAACAGCGGCCAGCCGCCGTCCGCGTTCTGCCGGCGCAGCAGATAGCGCCCGATGCGCGCCTCCCGCGCAGGATCGGCCGGCTCGCCCAGATAGTGCACCAGCAGCACGTATTCGGACGGGATCGTGGTATCGGCTTCGAGCTCGAACACCCAGTGGCCGTCGGCGCGCTGCCGCGCGATCAGGGCATCGACGGCGTGCGCGATCGCGGCCTCGAGCCTCGGGTCGGTGGAGTCGGCGGAGGCGGTGGAACCGGTCAGCGGGGGAAAGGACGACGCGAAGGAAGCGGCGGAATCCGGCCGGTCCTGGTGGTCTACGAGGTCGGCGGCTTGCGGCGAACCGTTCAAGGCGATCTGGATTTCAGCCACATCACTCCTCGTCACGCGATGACATCGCGAGGCAGCCGGCGGCGGCGGGACCACGACCGGCGCGCGAGAGACTCGCGATCGGTATTGGGGGGTCGGGCGATTATAGCAATCAGGCCAAAAGCAGGCCGGCAGCGCCCGCTCGCCTTGACAGCGGCGCTGCCCGGCTTCTATGCTGGCGCGCATTGTTCCTTTGAAAAGACCAATGTTCTGTTGTACGGAACCAGAACCGAAGATGCAGAACCTTGGCAACACCGCGATGAATCCCGACTCCTCCAACGGCGGCCCATCCGGGGCCGCCCACCAGCCCCCCCGCAAACCCTTGCGCGGCATTCGCGTGCTCGACCTGACCAATGTGCTGGCCGGCCCCTTCTGCTGCCATCAGCTCGCGCATCTGGGCGCGGACGTGATCAAGGTCGAGACCCCTGTCACCGGCGACCTCGCGCGCCAGCTGGGCGCCGACGCCGAGCTGAACCGCAGGCTGATGGGCGTGTCCTTTCTGGCGCAGAACCCCGGCAAGCGCTCGATCACGCTGAACCTGAAGCATCCGCTGGGCAAGCAGGCGCTGCGCCGGCTGGTGCAGCAGTCCGACGTATTGGTCGAGAACTTCCGGCCGGGCGTGATGACACGCCTTGGGCTCGGCTACGACACGCTGAAGCAGGACAATGCGCGGCTGATCTATTGCGCGATCTCGGGCTTCGGCCAGGACGGCCCGCTGGCCGACCTGCCCGCCTACGACCAGATCATCCAGGGGATGGCGGGCGTGATGAGCATCACCGGCGATGCGCAGACCGCACCGTATCGCGTCGGCTATCCGGTCTCCGACACCGTCGGCGGGCTGACCGCGGCGCTGGCGGTGGCGGCGGCACTGGCCGACCGCGACCGCACCGAGGGCTATCTGATCGACGTGTCGATGCTCGAATCGACGCTGGCGACGATGGGCTGGGTGGTATCGAACTACCTGGTGGCCGGGCGCGAACCGGCGCCGATGGGCAACGACAACATGACCGCGAGCCCGTCGGGCACCTTCCGTACCGGCGACGGGCTGATCAATGTCGCCGCCAACAAGCAGGAACAGTTCGAGGCGGTCTGCCGCGTGATCGGCCGGCCCGAGCTGGCCACCGATCCGCGCTTCGCCGAGCGCCAGGCCCGCTTGCAGCATCGCGCCGCGCTGCAGGCGGAGCTCGAAGCCGAACTGAAGCGCCAGCCCACCGCGCATTGGTGGCCGCTGCTGAACCAGGCCGGCGTGCCGGCCGGGCCCGTCTATACGGTGCCGCAGACGCTGGCCCATCCGCAGGTTGCCACGCGCGGCATCGTCGCCGAGTTTCCCGACGCGCCGGGCGTCGGGCGCGACGTGCGTCTGCTGCGCACCGGCTTCAAGCTCGACGGCGCGGCGCCGGCCGTCGATGCGCCGCCGCCCGAACTGGGCCAGCACACGCGCGACATCCTTCTCGAACTCGGCTACACGGCCGAGCAGATCGACACCATGCAGGCGGAGCAGGCCCTATGACCGCATTCGATCCCTCGACCCCGGACGCCGGCCAGCGCCGCGCCGAAGACTGGTGGCACAGCGCCATCATCGACATGCAGCCCGGCGTGATCCGCTATCGGGGCTATCCGATCGAGCAGCTGATCGGGCGCGTGTCGTTCGCGCAGATGATCTGGCTGATGCTGCGCGGCGAGCTGCCGCCGCCGGGCCAGGCCGCGCTGCTCGACGCCGCGCTGATGTCCGCGGTCGACCATGGCCCGCAGGCGCCCAGCATCGCGGTCGCCCGGATGGCCGCGACCTGCGGCGTGGGGCTGAACAACGCGATGGCATCGGCCGTCAATCTGCTCGGCGACGTGCACGGCGGCGCCGGCGAGCAGGCGGTCGCGCTGTATCTCGATATCGCCGCGCGCGTCGATGCCGGCACGGACCTGCCGCAGGCGGCGCGGGCGGGCCTGCAGGCCTGGCGCGAGCTGCATGGCAAGTATGTGTCCGGCTTCGGCCATCGCTTCCATCCGGTCGATCCGCGCGCGCCGCGGCTGCTCGAGCTGGTCGACCAGGCGGCGGCGGACGGCGTGGTCGACGGACGGTTTGCCGCGATCGCGCGGGCGGTGCAGGCCGAGCTCGGGGCCGGACGATCGCGGCCGGTGCCGATCAATATCGACGGCGCCACCGCGGTGATCTACGCCGAGCTGGGCTTCCCGCCGCCGCTGGCGCGCGGGCTGTTCTGCCTGTCGCGCTCGGTCGGCATCCTGGCGCACGCCTGGGAGCAGACCGAGCAAGGCGGCCGCAACAAGGGGCCGATGCCGCGCGAATTCATCTGGACCTATGACGGGCACCCGCCGCGCGATGTGCTGGGCGCGGTGTCCGGCGAACGGCCGGACGGCCTGTCGGCCGAGCGGCCGGATGGGAAGCGCTAGGGTGCCAGCAAGGATCGCGGCTCGCGCGTCAGCAGCGTCAGCGGCCGTCTCCGGAAACATCCGCTTCGAGCGGGATCTCGGGCGCCGCCGCGGCGGACGCCGGTGCCGCAGCCGCGGCCGGGCGGCTGGCCGCGGCTGCGGCCATCGCCTCCTCGCGCTCCAGCGTGGACGCCACCACATAGCGGTCGCGCCCGCGCCGCTTGGCCTCGTACAGCGCGCGGTCGGCATTGCCGAACAGCTGCTGCCACAGACCGACCGAATCGGAGCCGTCGTCGCGCAGCTGCGCGACGCCGATGCTGACGCTGGCGAACTTGCCGGCCGGCCCGGGCAGCGGAATCGCCCGTACCTTGCGCAGGATCCGCCGGGCCAGCGCGGTGGCCTGATGCTCGTCGGTATGGGGGCACAGCACGCAGAATTCCTCGCCGCCGTAGCGGCCGGCCACATCGGAGGCGCGGCGCGAGTTGTCCAGCGCCTCGGCGATTGCCTGCAGCACCGCATCGCCGGCGCGATGGCCGCTGCGATCGTTGACCTGCTTGAAATGATCGACGTCGATGACCAGACAGGCGACCGCCTGCCGGTTGCGCAGCGCGGACACGATCAGACGGCTCGCGGCGTTGTCCAGCGCGGCGCGATTGAGCAGGCCCGTCAGGCCGTCGATGCGGGCGCCCCGCTCCTTGTTGGCGATCACCTGCTCCAGCGCCATCACGGTGAAGCCAAACAATCCGAGCAGCGTCGCCACCAGCGGGGCCAGCACCACCACCGCGTTATAGGTGGCGTCGTGGGCCAGGCTGCCCGCGTTGAACGGCGACGGGGAAATCGCGCCGTCGCCCTGCCAGGCCACGGCCGCGCCGTAGAGCTGCGCGCACAGCTGGACCGCGCTCGCCAGCAGCACCAGCGGCAGGCCGATTTCGCTATGGCGCACGCGCGAGCGCAGCAGCACCAGGATGGTCGCCAGCGACAGCAACGCCAATGCGACATAGGCGACCCGATGCAGCTGCAGCACCGGCTGCGGCCCGGTCAGCGCATCGAGCGAAGCGGCAACGGCGATCACCACGGCCGCGCCCTGGATGCGGGTAAATCCGGGCAAACCCTGATGCACGCGCACACCGCCATAGATCGTCAGCTTGCCGGCCAGATACACCATCGCGGCCACCGCGCCCACCTCGACCAGATGCGCCGTGGCCGCGTTGAGGGTCAGCGCCAGACCGCCGGCCGACAGCACCAGGTGGCCGCCTGCCCATAGGCGGCCGGCATCGGTGCGGATCAGCGCGAACACGAGGCCCGCCGAGATCAGCAGCGTGCTCGAAAACACCACCATCATGACGATCACAATGCTGTGCTGGTCTAGCTGCACGGTATCCCTCGGAAAATGCCGCGTTGCATATGCCCCGGCGGCACGGCCGCTCGTCCCAAAAACCTTTGATGATAGCTGGCGCACCGGCGCCGGGCATCCCCCTTGAGTCGGGCATGGGCGGGCCGCGGCGGCGGGCGTGCCGTCGCGGGGCCAATGCCGGCTCAGTCGTCGAAGGGGAAATGGCCGCCCAGCGTTTCGGTCAGCGTGCGCGCGGCGCGCAGCACGTCGGCGCGGAAATCCGGCCGATAGCGCGAGGCCGGACAGGTCAGCGTCAGCGCGCCGCGCAGCTCGCCGCCGGGGCCGAACACCGGGGCGGACACGCCGGCGATATCGGGCACGCGGTCGCCGACCAGCGTCGCCACGCCGTCGCGGCGGATGGTGTCGTACAGCTGGCCGCGCGCACCGGCAAAGGCGCGCAGCACCCGGCCGCCGGCGCCGCGGTTGCGCGGCAGCAGGTCGCCGGCGCGGGCGTGGTCACGCACCGGCTGCGGGGAGTCGACGCGATACAGGCATAGCCGATGCTCGCCCTGCTCGATATGGAAGGCCGCGCTCTCGCGGGTGTCCTGCACCAGTTGGCGCAGCACCGGCATCACCGCCGTTTCCAGCGAGAACGACGCGGCATAGACCGCATGCAGCCGCGCGACTTCGGGGCCGAGTCCGTAGCGGCCGTCGGCGTGGCGCACCACCAGCCGCGCATGCTCGAGCGAGGCGAGCAGCCGCAGCAGCGTACTCTTGTACAGGCCCGAGCGCTGCGCCAGCTCGGCCAGCGTCAGCGCGGTATCGCCCAGCCGGAACGCGCGCAGCAGGAACAGCGCGCGATCCACCGCCACCGCGCCGCCTTCGGCGGCATGCTTGTCGGCTTCGGAAACCTGGGCGGCTTTACGGGGCATGGGGCGGAACGGCGCGCAACCGACGCGCAATCGATGAGGTGCGCGCACCGTATAGAACGGCCCCCGCTTTGTCAATGCAGCACAGGGCAAGCCGCGAAGGACGCAAGACGCTGGGTCCCCGCTTCCGCGGGACGACGGGTGGCCAGACCCGTTGCATACCGCTGTCGTCCCCGTGCAGGCAGGGACCCAGTGGCTTTGATGTCGCCGCGAAGGACGCGGGGCTGCTGGGCCCCACCTTCGCGGCGACAACGGCAGGGTTCACCCCAGCCGCCGCACCACCGCCTGCGCGAACTCGCGCGTGCGGGCCTTGCCCTTCAGGTCGCCGGTACGGACGTTGTCCTCGTTCAGCGTCCGGTCGATCGCGGTGCGCATCCGTTGCGCCAGATCCTGGCGGCCGACGTGCTCGAGCATCAGGCCGGCCGCCAGCATCAGCGCGACCGGGTTCGCAATGCCCTTGCCCGCGATGTCGGGCGCGGAGCCGTGCACGGCCTCGAACACCGCCGCGTGCTCGCCGATGTTCGCGCCCGGCGCCAGGCCCAGCCCGCCGACCAGTCCGGCGATCTGGTCCGACAGGATGTCGCCGAACAGGTTCGTGCACAGCAGCACGTCGAACTTCCACGGGTCGAGCACCAGCTGCATCGCGCAGGCGTCGACGATGCGGTCGTCCATCTCGACCCGTCCCGCATAGTCGGCCGCCACCTCGCGCGCGGCCTCCAGGAAGATGCCGGTCAGCGCCTTCAGGATATTGGCCTTGTGGACCACGGTGACCTTCCTGCGGCCGTTGCGCAGCGCGTATTCGAAGGCGAAGCGGGCAATGCGCAGGCAGTCGGCGCGCGTATTGGTGCCGGTCGACACGGCCACCGCGCGCGGATCGTCGCCGACCGCGATGTAGTAATCGTGCGCGACGTAGAAACCGCCGACGTTCTCGCGCACCAGCACCAGGTCGATGTTCTCGTAGCGTCCCGGCACCAGCGTGCGCGCGGGCCGCACGTTGGCGTACAGCTGGAACAGCTCGCGCAGCCGCACATTGACGGAGCGGAAGCCCCCGCCCACCGGCGTGGTCAGCGGCCCCTTCAGCGCCAGGCCGGTACGGCGGATGCTGTCGAGCGTCGCTTCGGGCAGCGGATCGCCGCTGGCCTCGAGCGCGGCCATGCCGGCCTGCTGCGTTTCCCAGGCGAACGGCGCGCCCAGCGCGTCGAGCACCTGCAAGGTGGCATCCATGATTTCCGGCCCGATGCCGTCGCCGGGGATCAGCGTGGCCGGGATGGCGCCGCCGCCGCTGCTGTTGCTGCTGCTGTTGCCGCTGCTTGCCGCGGGGTCGATCTTGTTGGTCGGATTTGCATCGGTTTGCACAGGCGATCTCCACAAAATGACAATGGCCAGGAACGACGGCGACACGCCCGCGGCGGCCGGCTCGGGTTCGCGGATACGGCCCCGATCAGCCGCCAGGCGCCGTGCCGGCGGGGCTGGCGCCCTCCCCGGCGGGGCCCATGGCCGCTGGGCCCGCCCCTTCCTCAGGCGCCGCGCGCGTGCGCACCACCACTTCCGAATGCAAGGTTCGGTGCACCGGGCACTTGTCCGCGATGGCCAGCAGCGCCTCGCGCTGCTGCACGTCGAGCGGCCCGCGCAGCGTGACCTCGCGCTCGATCCAGTCGACCTTGCCGTCGCGGGTGTCGCACTCCGCGCAGTCCGCGGCATGGATCTTCTCGTGCCTCAGTGACACGCTGACGTGTTCCAGCGGCCAACCCTTGCGCTCGGCCACCATCCGGATCGTCATCGACGTGCAGGCGCCCAGCGCCGCCAGCAGCAGGTCGTAGGGCGCCGGTCCGCCGTTCAGGCCGCCGAACGAGACCGGCTCGTCGGCCAGCAGCCGGTGCTTGCCGACCGTGACCTGCTGCTGGAACTTGCCGGCGTGGTTCTCCTCGACGCGCACCAGCCCCTCCTCGACAGCGGCCGCCGGCAGCGTGGCCGCATCGATGCCGAGGTAGCGCTGGCTCCAGGCGGCGATGGTATTGGCGACATAGACCGCTTCCTCGCGCCGCGTCAGCAGATGGTCGGCATGATCGAGCGAGACGAAGCTCTTCGGATGGCGGGCCGCGATGAACAGCTGCGTGGCATTGTCGATGCCGACGGTGTCGTCGAGCGGGGAATGCAGGACCAGCAGCGCCCGCCGCAGCCGCGATACCTTGGCCAGCAGCGCCTGTTCGGCGACGTCGTCGAGAAACTGCTTGCGGATGCGGAACGGGCGGCCGGCCAGTTGCACCTCGGCCTCGCCCTGCGCGGCGATGGTGCCGGCGTGCTCGCGCAGCAGGCCGACCACGTGCGACGGATCGCTCGGCGCGGCGATGGTCGCCACCGCCCTCGCCTCCGGGATGCCCTCGGCCGCGGCCAGCACCGCGGCGCCGCCCAGGCTATGGCCGATCAGCAGCGCCGGCGCCTGCAGATGCCGGCGCATATGGTCGGCGGCCGCGTGCAGATCGGCGACGTTGGACGAGAAATTGGTGTTGGCGAAATCGCCGCCGCTGCCGCCCAGGCCGGTGAAGTCGAAGCGCAGCACCGCGATGCCGTGCTGGGTCAGCGCCTGCGCGATGCGGCTGGCCGCCACCGCATCCTTGCCGCAGGTAAAGCAATGCGCGAACAGCGCGTAGGCCTTGACCGGTCCGGCCGGCATGTCGAGGCGGCCTGCCAGCGGCTGGCCGTCGTGGCCGGGGAACTGGACTTTCTGGTTGGGCGCGCCGGGCGAACTCGGCGAGTTCGGCGAGTTCGGTGAATTCGACGGATCGGGCATGCGTGGCTCCTGGCGAAAAAATGGCGGGATGGCCGGTCCTTGCTACTGTAGCCGCTCCGTCCGCCGAAGTGGCCGAAAGGTCATGCAAAACCGGGCGCCGACGACCATTGGAGAGCCCGCGACAGTGGCCTCGCCAGACATGGAGCAGACAAGCACGAGACAAGATGCAGACATGCTGTAGAGCCCCGATTTGCACGCGGCGACAAGGCCGATCCGTCACGGGTAATCCCTACATTGTTGCGCTTGGTTGCAATTCCTAACATGAAGTCAATTACAAACCACTTGCACGCCGCCCCCTGAAAACGGCAGTCGCCGCCGGGCCGGCCACCGCATCGCAATTCCAAACGTCGCATCAACGGTTCGAGGCTGGCGCACTCGCGGCGCTGCCTCCGGTGTCGTCAACAGCAGCAAGGGGGAAGACAGCATGGCAGCGAAAAACAAGCGCGGTGCGGTATCGCGACGGGGATTTCTGGGCGGGGCGGGGGCTGCGGTCGGTGCAACGGCGCTGGGATTTCCGGCGATCGTCAAGGCCCAGGGGCCGGTGACGATGCGCTGGCAAAGCACCTGGCCCAGCAAGGACATCTTTCACGAGTTCGCCGGCGACTTCGTCGCCAAGGTCAACGACATGTCGGGCGGCGAGCTGAAGATCGAGCTGCTGCCGGCCGGCGCGGTCGTCAAGGCGTTCGATCTGATCGACGCGGTCAGCAAGGGCACGCTCGACGGCGGCCACGGCGTGATCGCCTACTGGTATGGCAAGAACTCGGCGCTGGCGCTGTGGGGATCGGGGCCGGCCTGGGGCATGGACCCGAACATGCTGCTCGCCTGGCACAAGTACGGCGGCGGCAAGGAACTGCAGCAGGAGATCTACCGCAGCCTGAACCTGGACGTCGTGTCGTTCCTGTACGGGCCGATGCCGACGCAGCCGCTGGGCTGGTTCAAGAAGCCCATCACCAAGCCGGAGGACTTCAAGGGCCTGAAGTTCCGCACGGTCGGCCTGTCGATCGACATCTTCACGGGGCTGGGCGCCGCGGTCAACGCGCTGCCCGGGGCCGAGATCGTGCCGGCGATGGACCGCGGCCTGCTGGACGCGGCCGAGTTCAACAACGCCAGCTCGGATCGCGCGCTCGGGTTCCAGGACGTGTCCAAGGTCTGCATGCTGCGCAGCTTCCACCAATGCTCGGAGCAGTTCGAGATCCTGTTCAACAAGAAACGCTACGACGCGCTGCCAGCCAAGCTGCGCGCGCTGATCGCCAACGCGGTGGACGCGGCCTCGGCCGACATGTCGATGAAGGCGATCGACCGCTACTCGAAGGACTATCAGGCGCTGCAGCAGCAGGGCGTGAAGTTCTACGCGACGCCCAATTCGGTGCTGCAGGCGCAGCTGAAGATCTGGGACGAAGTGGTGGCGCGCAAGGAAAAGGAAAACCCGATGTTCAAGAAGGTCAACGACTCGATGAAGGCGTTCGCGATGCGCAGCACCCGCTGGCAGAACGACACCAACGTCGACTATCGGATGGCCTCGGCGCACTACTTCAGCAAGCGCAGCTGAGCGGCGGGGCGCGATCGTGCAAGGCCTGCTGCTGGCGATCGACAGGATCAGCACCCTGATCGGTCAGGCCGCCTCGTGGCTGATCGTCGCGTTGACGCTGATGATCAGCTACGAGGTGTTCTCGCGCTATGTCCTGTCGGCACCGCATGCCTGGGTGTTCGACGCGAGCAATATGCTGTACGGCGCGCTGTTCATGCTGGCCGGCGCCTATACGCTGGCCAAGCGCGGCCACGTGCGCGGCGACATCCTCTATGGCTTCCTGCCGCCGCGCGCGCAGGCCACGATCGACCTGGTGCTGTACCTGGTCTTCTTCTTCCCCGGCGTGATCGCGCTGGCCTGGGCCGGCATCGACTTCTTCGAGGTCTCGCTGGCGCAGAACGAGCACTCGTCGATCGCGGCGGACGGCCCGCCGATCTATCCGTTCAAGGCGGTGATTCCGGTGGCCGGCGCGCTGCTGCTGTTGCAGGGCGTCGCCGAGACGATCCGCTGCGTGATCTGCCTGAAGCGCGGGCATTGGCCGATGCGCGAGGGCGACGTCGAGGAAGTCGACGTGGACAAGCTCAAGCAGATGGTCAGCGCCGACGCCGTGGCCGGCACGGCGGCCACGCCGGCGGTCGCGGAAGATGGCGAAGTACGGGATGGCGGCCATGCGCGGGACGAGCGGCATGGCGGCGGCCCGGCCGATGCGCCGGCTCGGCGCGACACGCCCGCGGCCGATCCGGCCCCACACCACCCCCGCGATCGCCACGACGATCGCGAATCGAAGCCAGCGCGCGAAACCGACGGAGCGCCGCGATGAGAAAGGAACTGTGGTTCGGCGCCACGCTGATGGCGCTGATCGCCGTCGCGGTGCTGGTGCTGATGCCCTCGCCCGCCGATTGGACCAACGGGCATCTGGGCCTGCTGATGCTGGCGCTGATCGTCGCGGCGATCATGCTGGGCTTTCCCACCGCGTTCACGCTGATGGGCATGGGCGTGCTGTTCGCCTGGCTGGCCTATCGCCATGCCGACCCCAACATCGCCGTGCAGCAGACGCTGGACCTGATGGTGCAGCGGACCTATGCGGTGATGACCAACGACGTGCTGATCTCGGTGCCGCTGTTCGTCTTCATGGGCTATCTGGTCGAGCGCGCCAACCTGATCGAGCGGCTGTTCCGCAGCCTGCATCTGGCGCTGGCGTGGCTGCCGGGCTCGCTGGCCGTGGCCACGCTGATCACCTGCGCGGTGTTCGCGACCGCCACCGGCATCGTCGGCGCGGTCGTCACGCTGATGGGCCTGCTGGCGCTGCCGGCGATGCTGCGCGCCGGCTATAGCGCTTCGCTGTCGGCCGGCGCGGTCACCGCCGGCGGCTGCCTGGGCATCCTGATCCCCCCATCGGTGCTGCTGATCGTCTACGGGGCCACCGCCGGCGTGTCGGTGGTGCAGCTGTATGCGGGCGCCTTCTTCCCCGGCCTGATGCTGACCGGCCTGTATCTGCTGTACGTGATCATCCTCGCGAAGCTGCGGCCGCGGCTCGCACCGCCGCTGCCGCTGGCCGACCGCGAGGTCCCGCTGCCGCCGCTGCAGCAAAGGCTGCGCGACACCATCGGCGCGCGCGCGCTGCCCGCGCTGGTCACCGCCCTCAAGGGCAAGCGCAACGCCGCCATCCCGACCGGCCAGCTGATGCGCCAGTTCGGCATCGCGGTGCTGCCGGCACTCGTGGTCGCGCTGCTGATGGGCTCGATCTACGCCGGCGTCACCGCCGCGCCGCCGGCGGCGGTCGATGCGACGCTGATGGAACTCGGCGCGCAGAGCGCTGACGATGCCGCGGCGCTCGATACGCTCGCGCCGCCGCCGAGCGACGAGAGCCCGGCCGCAGCGACAGCCCCGGGCGATCCTGCCACCCCCGCCACCCCCGCCGCGCCATCGTCGCAGGCCGATGCCGCGCCCGCGCCGGCCGCCGCCGCGCCCAGCCCGCCCGGTGCCGACACCGCCAATCCGCCGGCCACCGCGCCGCAGGCGCCCAACTGGTTCTGGATCACGCTGGCCGTGGTCTGCGTGGCGATGCTGTACTTCTACTGGCGCTTCGACTTCGCGCGGATGGAGATCTTCAAGCAGCTGCTGTCGTCGTTCTTCCCGCTGGCGGTGCTGATCCTCGCCGTGCTCGGCTCGATCGTGTTCGGCCTGGCCACGCCGACGGAGGCCGCGGCGGTCGGCGCGCTTGGCGGCGCGCTGCTGGCGGCGGCCTACGGCCAGCTCAACTATGGCGTGGTCAAGGAGTCGGTGTTCCTGACCGCCAAGACCAGCGCGATGGTCTGCTGGCTGTTCGTCGGCTCGTCGATCTTCTCGGCCGCGTTCGCGCTGCTCGGGGGCCAGGCGCTGGTCGAGCAGTGGGTGATGTCGCTGGACCTGACGCCGCTGCAGTTCATGATCCTGGCCCAGGTGATCATCTTCCTGCTGGGCTGGCCGCTCGAATGGACCGAGATCATCATCATCTTCATGCCGATCTTCGTGCCGCTGCTGGACAACTTCGGCATCGATCCGCTGTTCTTCGGCCTGCTGGTCGCACTGAACCTGCAGACCGCCTTCCTGTCGCCGCCGGTCGCGATGGCCGCCTTCTACCTGAAGGGCGTGGCGCCGCCGCATGTCACGCTGAACCAGATCTTCGGCGGCATGCTGCCGTTCATGGCGATCCAGGTGGTGGCGCTGGTGCTGCTGTACGCATTCCCGGACATCGGGCTGTGGCTGCCGAGGGTGTTGTATCAGTAGGCCACGTAAAAGCCACGACGGCGGTATCATGGCCGGGTCGTCCGACCCGCCATTCGCAGGGGCACTCCGGTGCCCCTGCTGCTTTCCGGCGCCGGTTCGCAGTGCATTGCCCCGGTTTCATCCCCGCTATCCCGCTATCACAGTTTCCGTACGACCCGATCTCGAGGAATCGACATGTCCGAATTCAAGATGGAATACCGCCGCCTGGGCCGCAGCAATCTGAAGGTGTCCGCGCTGTGCCTGGGCACGATGATGTTCGCCGACCAGACCGACGAGGCCGAGGCCGGGCGCATCGTCGCCAGCGCGCGCGACCATGGCGTCAACTTCATCGACACCGCGGACGTCTACAGCAAGGGCGGCTCCGAGCAGATGGTGGGCCGGCTGATCGAGGCCGAGCGGCAGCAGTGGATCCTCGCCACCAAGCTGGGCAACGCGATGGGGTCCGCGCCGAACCATGGCCACTACTCGCGGGTCTGGGTGCTGCGCGAGGTCGAGGACAGCCTGCGGCGGCTGGCGACCGACTACATCGACATCCTGTATCTGCACCGCGATTACGCCGACGAGAATCTGGAGGAGGCGGTGCGCGCGATGGGCGATCTGGTGCGCGACGGCAAGATCCGCTACTGGGCGGTGTCGAACTTCCGCGGCTGGCGCATCGCCGAGATCGCGCGGCTGTGCGATCAGCTGGGCGTGCCGCGGCCGGTCGCCTGTCAACCCTACTACAACCTGCTGAACCGGATGCCCGAGGTCGAGATCCTGCCGGCCTGCGAATACTATGGGCTCGGCGTGGTGCCCTATAGCCCGGTCGCGCGCGGCGTGCTGACCGGCAAGTACCTGCCGGGACAAGCGCCGGAGGCCGGCACGCGCGCCGGACGCGCCGATCGCCGCATGATGCAGACCGAGTTCCGCGAGGAATCGCTGGTCATCGCGCAGCAGCTGAAGGCCCACGCCGAGGGCCGCGGCCTGACGGCCGGCCAGTTCGCCACCGCATGGGTACTGGCCAATCCGCTGATCACCTCGGTGATCGCGGGTCCGCGCACGCTGGCGCAGTTCGAGGACTATTTCGGCGCGATCGGCGCGACGCTGTCGCCCGAAGAAGAAGCGATGGTCGATGCGCTGGTGGCGCCCGGACATCCGTCGACGCCGGGCTATACCGATCCGAACTATCCGTTCACGGGGCGGCCGGTCAAGGTGGCGGCGGCGGACTGATCGGCCGGCCTCACCAGCCGCGCCCCATGTCGTAGATCGAGCGCGACAGCCCGGGCGAGTCGATCCCCGCCAGCGTCGCGATGCCGAGGCCGAGGCCGTCCCGGCCGCTGCCGGGATCGTCCTGGCCCAGCTCGGTCAGGCAGCGCGATATATGGACAATCTGGGTCGGCAAGCACGGTTCCGAACCGCCGCCGAGCCGCAGCGGGCGCGCTCGCGTGCCGGCCGGGCGTGGCCGGCCCCGCTGCCGCATCGGCGCATTCCTGCGGCCGTGGTATCGCAGCGCTTCGCGGCCATCGTGCGGTGCCGCCGGAACCCGCGCTTCGCCGCGGCGCGGTGCCGGCTGAATGCCGGCATCCCGGCGTGGATTGCTCCCGCCATCGGCGTGCAAGGCCAGCGCTTCGCGCAGGTATTCCGCGCGGCTCTGCCTGCAGCGGTAGATCTCGACGAGGGCCGGCGCCGACCCTCGCTCCGCGGTGGGCGGCGCGTTGACATCGGCGTGGATGAACGCGATCGATACCTCATCGTTCTGCCGATCGGCCAACGTCATGCGGCCGGTGGCCGGCGCGGCGGACAGATACAGCGGCTGCGGCGTGCCGGAGAGCCACGACTTCAATACGGTGAACATGCTTGTCCTCGTCGAGTGGAAGCGAGGCGCCATCTTTGCCGGCATCCCGGACGCGGGCTACTGAAAACGTGTGAGGAATGTACGCATAGCGATGTATTGCCGCATCGGCATGCGAGTGTGAAACGGCGCATTGGCCGCGTTGGGCGCGTTGGGCGCGCGCGGCCAACGCCAGCCCCGCCGTTCGCAGCGCGCTACAGCCCCTTCTCGACCATCGCCAGCACGCGCTCGCCCAGCGCAATGCGCAGCGCTTCGTCGGCATGGCGCAGCGGGCCGTCGATGATCAGCAGCGCCAGCCCGTGCACCGCCGACCAGGCCAGGTACTCGGCTCCGGGGCGCCGCTCGGCGGGCAGCACGCCGGCCGCGACCAGCCGGTCCAGCGCGGCGCCTAGCAATTGGAAGGGATTGAGGCCGCCGGGGCCGGCCTTGGCGGGATCGGGGTCGTCCTCCACCATGCTCGGCGTGGCGAAGGCCGTGCGGAACAGACCCGTCTGCGTCTGCGCGAACTTCAGATAGCCGGCGCCGATCGCGCGCAGGTCGGCGCGCGCCCTGGCGGCCGGGTCATTGCGGTCGACCTGCTCGGCCGCAGCGGCCAGCTCGGTTTCCATCGCCACCGCCAGCGCCGACAGCGCGGCCGCGCGTACCGCCTCGAACAGCGCCTGCCGATTGGCGAAGTGCCGGTAGGCGGCATTGGGCACCACGCCGGCGCGGCGCGTCGCCTCGCGCAGCACCACCGCGTCGGGGCCGCCGTCGCTTGCCAGCGCGATGCCGGCGTCAATCAGCGCGCGACGCAGATCGCCGTGGCGATAGGTCGTGCGCGGCGGCGGCGCGGCCGCCAGCTTCAGTGCGGTGACCATCAGGCTGCATGGCCGCCGTGGGGCGCGGCCATGCCCGTTTCCGTCGCACCGCCTTCGGCGGCGGCCTCGGCGCCTTCCGGCGTCACCGACACCGGCGCGGTACGCGTGCGCAACAGCATGCCGCCCAGCACCGCGGCCACCAGCGCGAACACCGCGCCGACCAGGAACGCGAGGTGATAGCCCGCGTTCAGCGCGTCGGCCGGCGCGCCGCCGGCGGCGGCCACGCCCGCGGTGCGGCCCGCCGCCAGGCTGGCGAGCACCGCCAGGCCGAGCGCGCCGCCCATCATGAACGAGGTATTGACCACGCCCGACGCCAGGCCGGAATCGCTCGGCTTGACATCGCTCATCGCCGCCAGCAGCACCGGATTGAACGCGATGCCCGCGCCCAGTCCCAGCAGCAGCATGCCGGGCAGCACGTCGACGACGAAGCCGCCGCCGACTGGCGCGCGCGCGAACAGCAGCAGGCCCAGCGCCGCCAGCAGCAGCCCGGCGGCCAGCGGCGCGCGCACGCCGTAGCGCATCACCAGGCGCGCGGACAGGCCCAGCGAGAACGCCGCCATGATCAGGTTGGCCGGCAGGAATGCCAGGCCGACCTGCATCGGCGTGTAGCCGAGCACCAGCTGCAGATACAGCGCCGAGATGAAGAACCAGGCGAACATCGCCGCGGCCCACAGTACGCCGACCACATTGGAGACCGCGACATTGCGCAGCCGGAACAGCCCCAGCGGCATCAGCGGATGCGCGACGCGCGACTCGATCAGCAGGAACACCAGCAGCAGCGCCACCGCGATGCCGAGCATCGACACGGTCTGCATGGCCAGCCAGCCGACCTCGTTGCCGTTGACCACCGCATAGACCGCCAGCATCAGCGAAACCGTGATCGTCACCGCGCCGCCGACGTCGAGGCGCTGACCGTTGGCCGAGCCCGGCAGGTTCGGGATCAATGCCACGCACAGCGCGTAGACCGCGACGCCGATCGGCAGGTTGACCAGGAAGATCCAGTGCCAGCTCAAGGCGCTGGTCAGCAGCCCGCCGAGCAGCACGCCGATGCTGCCGCCGCCCGCGCAGACGAAGCCATAGACGCCCATCGCCTTGGCGCGGTCGGACGGCGTCGAGAACAGGTCCATGATCAGCGACAGCGCCACCGCCGACACGACCGCGCCGCCGATACCCTGCACCGCGCGCGCGGCCACCAGCAGGCCCTGCGATTGCGCCACGCCGCAGGCCAGCGAAGCCAGCGTGAACAGCGTGATGCCGAGCAGGAACAGGCGGCGGTGGCCGAACAGGTCGCCGAGCCGGCCGCCGAGCAGCAGGAAGCCGCCGAAGGTCAGCATATAGGCGTTGACGACCCAGACCAGCGCGGTCTCGGTGAAGCCGAATTCGTTGCGGATCGACGGCAGGGCGACGTTCACGATGGTCGTGTCCAGCACGATCATCAGCTCGCCCAGGCACAGGACCATCAGCGCGAGCCAGCGCTTGCGGTCATCGAGTGTGTGCTGCATGGGGTGTCCTTTTTCGGTTCTTGGTTTTTTGTTTGTGCTTGTGACTTCAGGAGCGTTGACGCGCTGGCGTTTTGCACTGTTGTGTACAGCGTTCACAACCATAGCACACAAATGGACGATGTCCACTTCTGCGTTGTGATGTTGGCTTTACGACATATTTGACGCCGCCAGAGGCGCCGGCCGCCGCGGCTGCGTGGCGCTCAAGCCGTGCGGCGGTTGCGCACCTTGCGCGCCCGCCCGCCCCCCTCCCCGTCTGCACGCAGCACCGTCATCTCCGCCAGATAGTCGAGCAGGCGCTTGACCGCCGCCGAGCGCGGCCGCTTGTCGCGCACGATCAGCTGCGCGTCGGCGGCTTCCAGCACCGCGTTGCGCACCGGCAAAGCGACCAGCTGGTGGCCCAGTTCGCGCGCGACCGCCAGGGCCGGCAGGAAGGTCACGCCCAGACCGGTGCTGGCGTAGTGCTTCAGCGCGGCGATCGAGTTGGTGGTCAGCGCCGCCGTGAAGCGGACCTTTTCGGTCAGTTCGACCAGCTGGATCACCTGGCGCAGGCCGAAGCCCGGCGTCATCAGGCCGACCGGATACGGCAGGATGTCCGCGATGGTCAGCGTCTTGCCGCGCCGCGCCAGCGGATGGTCGGGCCGCGCGATCACGCAGACCGGCTGGCGCCGCGCGGCCAGCACGCGCAGCGTCGGCTCCGGCGGCGGCGCATAGGCCAGACCCACATGCGCGCGATCTTCCGCGACCGCGCGCACCACCTCGTTGACGTTCATCAGCTCCAGCGTGACGTTGATCTTCGGATAGCGCTGGCAGAACTCGTTGAGCACCGCGTGGATCAGCTCGTCGATGAAACCCTCGCCGGCGACGATCTGGATCTGCCCGCGCTGCAGCCCATTCAGTTCCTGCAGCCGCGCCAGCAACGTTTCCTCGCCGGCAAGCCGCTCGCGGTAGTGGTCGAGCACCAGCTGGGCCGCTTCGGTCGGCATCACGCCGCGGCCGCGGCGCTCCAGCAGCGTCGCGCCGAGCTCGCCTTCGAGCTGCTGGATCTGCCGGCTGATCACCGACGGTTCGACATCGAGCTTGTCGGCGGCGGCGCGGATCGAGCCGGCGACGACGGCGGCGTAGAAGTAGCGCAGCCGGCGTTCGCTGAGGCCGGCCGGCAAGGCGCCGTCGCGGTTCGGATCGGGGGACAGGGGCACGGCGTTTCCTCGAAGGTGGTGGCGAAGGTGGTGGCGAAGGTGGTGGCGACGGTGGCCGCGAAGGTGGTTGGGCGGCGGCGGTCCTGGCCCACCCAGCGTTGACCAAAAAGCAACGGAATCGTACAGCGATGGCTATTGTTCCTCAACGGCCGCGTTGGCAACAATGCGCGAAGGCCGGCCGCGCCCGCGCGGATGCCGGCCTACGGGACAACGACAGCACAACGACAGCAGC
The DNA here is from genome assembly GCF_013347325.1 of Cupriavidus gilardii. Lineage (NCBI taxonomy): Bacteria > Pseudomonadati > Pseudomonadota > Betaproteobacteria > Burkholderiales > Burkholderiaceae > Cupriavidus > Cupriavidus gilardii. Next base: position 1,654,287 of record NZ_CP054624.1, read on the forward strand.
AGCCCGATCAGAACAAGCGCCCGTCCTGCCAACCCCCACCGTGCCTGCGGCACCCGGAGACATCGATGCAACAGACCACCACCTCGTGGAATCCATCCGACGCGATGGCGGCCACGCCCGACGCGCTGGCGCCGATCTATCGCAAGATCAGCCTGCGCGTGCTGCCCTTCCTGCTGCTGTGCTATGTGTTCGCCTACCTGGACCGGGTCAACATCGGCTTTGCCAAGCTGCAGATGCAGCAGGACGTCGGCATCAGCGACGCGGTCTACGGGCTGGGCGCCGGCATCTTCTTCCTCGGCTACGTGATGTTCGAGGTGCCGAGCAACCTGCTGCTGGCGCGCATCGGCGCGCGCAAGACCATCAGCCGGATCATGGTGCTGTGGGGCGCGACCTCGGCATGCATGCTGTTCGTGCGCGATGCCCACAGCTTCTACGCGCTGCGCTTCCTGCTCGGCGTGTTCGAGGCCGGTTTCGCGCCGGGCATGATCTTCTATCTGACCTACTGGTACGGCGGCGCGCGCATGGCCCGCGTGATGGCGATCGTGATGCTGGCCGGCCCGATCGGCGGCATGGCGGGCGGCCCGGTATCGACCTGGATCATGACCGCGCTGGCGGGCTCGCACGGGCTGGCCGGCTGGCAATGGATGTTCCTGATCGAGGGGCTGCCGTGCGTGCTGCTCGGCGTGATCGCCTACTTCTACCTCGACGACACGCCGGCGCAGGCGCGCTGGCTGTCCGACCGCGAGCGCCGGCTGCTGGCGCACGACATCGGCGCCGCGCGTGCCGGCGGCGGCCACCATAGCTTCGCCACCGTGCTGCGCGATCCGCGCATCTATGCGCTGGCGTTCGGCTACTTCTGCCTGATCAGCGGCATCTACGCGGTCAGCTTCTGGCTGCCGACGATCCTGAAGGGCGCTGGCGTGACCAGCACGATGGCGATCGGCATGTATTCGGCGCTGCCTTACGTCGCCGCCGCGGTCCTGATGTTCCTGGCGGCGCGCAGCTCCGACCGTCGCCAGGAACGGCGCTGGCACAGCGCGACGCTCGCCTTCGTCGGTGCCGCCACGCTGGCGATCGCGGCCTTCACCGCCGACAACCTGACGCTGTCGCTGATCAGCATCACCGTCGCCACCGCCGCGATGTGGGCCGCCTACACGGTGTTCTGGGCGATTCCGTCCGAATATCTGCAGGGCACCGCGGCCGCGGGCGGCATCGCGCTGATCAACAGCCTCGGCCTGCTGGGCGGCTTCGTCAGCCCGACGCTGATCGGCGCGGTCAAGGACCTGACCGGTTCGCTCGAAGGCGGACTGCTGGCGATGGTGGGGCTGCTGGCCGCCGGCGGCCTGGCCATCCTGCTGAACCGGCTGCCGAAGGACCGCGCGCCCTCCGCGGTTCGCTGAAGTGTGCCGGGGCGCGTTGATGCGTGCCCCGGCCCCGCTTGCCCCGCTTGCCATCGACGCCCCATTTCTCCAATCCGAATTGAACGACTACCGACCCATGCGCATCCTTCTCGCCGGTTTCCAGCACGAAACCAATACCTTCGCGCCGTCGAAGGCCCACTACGACAACTTCGTCCGCGGCGAGGGCTTTCCCGCGATGGTGCGCGGCGCCGACGTGCTGGCGCTGCGCGACGTCAATATTCCGGCGGGCGGCTTCATCCGCGCGATCGGCGAACTGACGCGCGGTGAGGCGCAACTGCTGCCGGTGATCTGGGCCGGCGCCAGCCCCTCGGCACATGTGGCCACCGACGCGTTCGAGCGCATCGCCGGCGAGATCGTCGACGCCGCGCGCGCGCAGCGGCCCGACGCGATCTATCTGGACCTGCACGGCGCGATGGTGACCGATGAACACGACGATGGCGAAGGCGAGCTGCTGGCCCGGCTGCGCGCCGCGGTGGGCGTGGACGTGCCGATCGTCGCCAGCCTCGACCTGCATGCCAACGTCACGCAGCGCATGCTGGAGAGCGCCGATGCGCTGGTCGCCTACCGCACCTATCCGCACGTCGACATGGCGGACACCGGCGCGCGCGCGGCGCAGCTGCTGCAGCGCCTGCTCGGCAAAGGCAACGGCGACGGCAGCCATGGCAGCCGCCCGCTGCATCGCGCGGCGCGCCGCCTGCCCTTCCTGATCCCGATCAACGGCCAATGCACGTTCCTGGAACCGGCGCGCGGCATCTATGCGCTGCTCGACGAGCTCGAGCGCGAGCTGGACGGCGTGGTGTCGCTGTCGTTCACGCCGGGCTTTCCGGCGGCGGACTTCGCCGAATGCGGCGGCGTGGTCTGGGGCTATGGCGACGACGCCGCGCGTATCGAGCAGGCGGTGGCCGCGCTGACCGACGCGGTCGTCGCGCGCGAGGCCGACTGGGCGGTGCCGTTCCTGACGCCGGACGAGGCGGTACGGGAAGCGATGCGGCTGTCGCAGGCGGCGAGCCGGCCGGTGGTGATCGCCGACACGCAGGACAACCCCGGCGCCGGCGGCGACTCGAACACGACCGGCATGCTGCGCGCGCTGGTACGCGCCGGCGCCACCGATGCCGCGATCGGGCTGATCGTCGATCCGGAAGCGGTGCGCGCCGCGCATGCCGCCGGCGTCGGCAGCGATATCACGATCGCGCTGGGCGGCCAGTCCGGCGTGCCGGGCGACGCGCCGTTCGAGGCGACCTTCCGCGTCGCGCAGCTGTCCGATGGCCGCTGCCGTTTCGACGGTCCGATGATGAACGGCATGGACGTCGATGTCGGGCCGGCGGCGCGGCTGACGATCGGCGGCGTGCACGTGGTCGTCAGCGCCGGCAAGGCCCAGATGCTGGACCGCAATCTGTACCGGATGGCCGGCGTCGAGCCGGAGCGGATGAAGATCCTGGTCAACAAGAGTTCGGTGCATTTCCGCGCCGACTTCCAGCCGATCGCCGAGGCCGTGCTGGTGGCCAAGGCGCCGGGCCCGCTGCTGGCCGATCCGGCCGATCTGCCGTGGAAGAAACTGCCGGCCGGATTGCGGCTGCGGCCGCTGGGGCCGGCTTTCCAGCATTCCTGACGCGGATCGATGAATCGTCAGTGAAAATCCCGGCTGCCCGCCACCAGCCGGCCCAGCAGCGGACTGAGGTCGACCAGTTCCTTGGCGATCAGATGCCGGACCTCGCCCTGCCGCTGCCAGGTGCCGACCACGCCGAGCAAGGCCGCGCCCAGCACCTCCTTGCGCTGGCGCTCGACCAGGTCGGGCCACAGGATCACGTTGACCGAACCGGTCTCGTCCTCGATCGACGAGAAGATCGTGCCGCTGGCGGTGCCGGGCCGCTGGCGCACGGTGACGATGCCGCAGGCCCGCACCCGCCGCCCATTGGGTAGCCGGGCCAGGTCGCGCGCGGTGGCATAGCCCATTCCCGCCAGGCGCCGGCGCAGCAGCGTCAGCGGATGGGCCTTCAGCGACAGGCCCAGGCTGGCGTAGTCATCCACCAGCTCCTGCCCCAGCTTCGGCGCCGGCAGCGCCAGCGCGCCCTCGGCCGGCGGCGCGCTGTGCAGCAGGTCGCGATGCGCGGCCTGCACCGCCGCGGCGCGGGCCTGCCAGCGGGCCTGGCGGCGATGGCCGGCCAGCGAGCGCAGCGCATCGGCCGCGGCCAGCACGTCGATATCGTGCCGATCGAGTCCGGCGCGCAGCACCAGATCCTCGACGCTGGCGAAGGGCCGCTCGAGCCGGGCCCGTTCGATCCGCAGCGCGGCGGCCTCGCGCATGCCCTTGACCCGGTTCAGGCCCAGCCGCACCGCGTCGTTCTCCAGCACGCTTTCCCAGCCGCTGACCGTCACGTCCGGCGGCAGCGACCTGACGCGATGGCGGCGCGCGTCCTGCACCAGCTGCGACGGCGAATAGAAGCCCATCGGCTGGCTGTTCAGCAAGGCGCAAAGAAAGGCCGCGGGATGATGGCACTTGATCCACGCGCTGACATAGACCAGCTTGGCGAAGCTGGCGGCATGGCTTTCCGGGAAGCCGTATTCGCCGAAGCCCTCGATCTGCTTGCAGATCGCCTGCGCGAACGCCTCCGGATAGCCGTTGCGGGTCAGCGCCTTGATCAGCGCGTCCTGGTGGCGCTTCAGATCGCCCTTGCGCCGCCACGCGGCCATCGAACGGCGCAACTGGTCGGCCTGTCCCGGCGTGAAGCCGGCCGCGTCGATGGCCAGCTGCATCACCTGTTCCTGGAAGATCGGCACGCCCAGCGTGCGGCCCAGCACGCGGCGGATCACCTCGTTGTGATAGGTCGGCAGCTTGCCGGTGCGGCGGACCATCTCGCGCCGCTTCAGATAGGGATGGATCATGCCGCCCTGGATCGGCCCCGGCCGCACGATCGCGACCTCGACCACCAGGTCGTAGTAGCGGCGCGGCTGCAGCCGCGGCAGCATCGACTGCTGCGCGCGCGACTCGACCTGGAACACACCGACGGTGTCCGCCTTGCACAGCATGTCGTAGGTGTCCTCGTCGTCCTGCGGGATGTCCTCCATGCGGCAAGGCAGCTGCGGATGCGCGGGATTCGGATTCGGGATCATCGCCAGCGCGCGGCGGATCGCGGTCAGCATGCCGAGCGCCAGCACATCGACCTTCAGCAGGCCCAGCGATTCGAGATCGTCCTTGTCCCACTGGATCACGCTGCGCTTCTCCATCGCCGCGTTCTCGATCGGCACCAGCCGCGACAGCTTGTCGCGCGCGATCACGAAGCCGCCGACATGCTGCGACAGGTGGCGCGGGAAACCGCGCAGCTGCGCCACCAGGCTGGCCCACTGGCGCACCGCCGGCGAATCGGGGTCGAGCCCGTAGCGGGCAATGCGTTCGACGAAGGTGTGGCCGCTCTCCCACCACGCCTGGCCCTTGACCACCTGCTCGACCACGCCGGGGTCGATGCCGAGCGCGCGGCCCACGTCGCGCAGCGCGCTGCGGGCACGATAGGTGATCAGCGTCGCGGCCAGCGCGGCGCGATGGCGGCCGTACTGGTCGTAGATGTACTGGATCACCTCCTCGCGCCGCTGGTGCTCGAAGTCGACGTCGATGTCGGGCGGCTCGTCGCGCTCGCGCGAGATGAAGCGGCCGAACAGCAGATTGGTCTGCTCGGGGCTGACCTCGGTGATGTACAGGCAGTAGCAGACCACCGAGTTGGCGGCCGAGCCGCGGCCCTGGCACAGGATGCCCTTGCCGCGTGCAAAGCGGACGATGTCGTAGACGGTCAGGAAGAAATGCTCGTAGCCCTTTTCCTCGATCAGCGCGAACTCGTCCTCGAGCCGTTGCCGCACCGATTGCGGAATGCCGTCGGGATAGCGCAGTGCCGCGCCGGCCAGCGTCTCCTGGCGCAGGTAGGAACTCGGCGTATGGCCCTTCGGCACCAGCTCCTCGGGATATTCGTAGCGAAGCGCATCGAGCGAGAAGTCGCAGGCCTGGGCGATCTTCACCGTCTGCGCCAGCGCCTCGCGCGGATAGAGCCGCGACAGCCGCTGCCGCATCCGCAGATGGCGCTCGGCATTGGGCGCCAGCGCGGCGCCGCAGGCGCCCAGCGGCTGCCCCAGCCGGATCGCCGTCAGCACATCGGCCAGCGGCTTGCGCGAGCGCACATGCATCTGCACCGCGCCGGCGGCCACCAGCGGCACGCCGGTGTCGGCGGCCACCGCCTCGAGCCGCTCGCGATGCAGCGCGTCGGCATGTTCCTGCAGCAGTTCCAGCGCGATCCAGACGCGCTCGCCGAAGACCGCGCGGCACCATTGCGCCTGCGCACGCAGCGTGTCGGGGTCGGCGCAGTAGTCCGGCAGCAGCAGCGCCAGGCAATGCGGCATGCCGCGCAGATGCGCTTCTTCGGCAGCGGGATCGCTGATGTCGTGCTGGTACAGCTGGTAGCTGCCCTTGTCGGCGCGCCGGCGTCCGAGCGTGATCAGTTCGCACAGATTGCCGAACCCCTCGCGGTCCTGCGCCAGCAGGATCAGCCGGATACCGGATGGGACTTCGGATGGGACTTCGGACGGGGCTTCGGGCGGGACTTCGGACGAGACTTTCCGTTGCCGCAAGTCAAGCTCGCCTGTGGCTTCGCCCTTGCCCTGGCCTTCGCCCGCCTGCAGCGTCATGCGGCTGCCGATCAGCAGCCGGAAGGCTTCGGCCGCCTCCGCACGGGCCAGCAGGCGCGCATGCCGGCGCAGGAACTCCGGCTGGACCGCCCCGCCTGCCGGCGGATCGGCCAGGGCAGCGGCTGCCCCCGGGCCTGACGATGGCGCCGCGAGCCACATTTCGTTGTCGTCATCGTCGTATTCGTCATCGTCGTCCGCGTCGTCGGGTGAGGCGCCGGCGGCCATCCTCGCCAGCCGCGCCGCACTGCGCTCCACCGCCTCGCAGGTGCGCTCGCGCAGCGTCTTCAGCGCGTGATGCGCCCGCGCCGTCCCGGCCACCGAGGCCTCATCGGTCAGCGCCAGCCCGCGATAGCCCAGCGCCAGCGCGCGCTCGATCAGCTCCTCGGGATGAGAAGCACCGGTCAGGAAGGTGAAGTTGGAAATGCAGTGCAGCTCCGCATAGTCCGGCAGGCTGCCAAGCAGCAGCGACGCCAGCGATGGCGGCAGCGACGACGTGGAAAAGGGGAGCTGAGGTGGAGCTTGGGACACAGCACTGCGAGGGGAACGCCCTGGATCGATACTGTATATTTATACAGTATTATGGCCGCCGAAGGCAAGGCGGATTGTGCAGTGCGAGCTTGGCCCTCTAATCGACGTTGCTCTGCGAGAGATGGGTCACAACACCTTTGCAGTTCACCTAGAAAAACAGCCTCTTCTGAAGGATCGCGGAAGTCCCGATGCGATGCGCTTGGCAATTACGGAACTCATGATGTGCCCAGACGATGCCCGCCAAGATGTCGACAAACTGGAGTGCCAAGCTATCCTTGCTTTCCCAAGGGGTGGTCTGTAACTGCGTAGTGGCGCCCCTTATGGCCAACTCGGTACGAAGGTAGTCATGCAACGCATGCTTCAATTCGGTCTTGAGTGAGCGGGCATCCGGGATGAAGCACACAGAATCGCTTTCAGCCATCACGTCCAGCAGCAACAATTTGGCCATGTAGTTGTACAGGCCATTTGGGTGATTGCGGAACGCAGCGCTTACATTTTCTTTGCGCACGGTGATGGCAACGAAGTGGACACCCGCATGAGCGCTGCGGATCTTTACCAACTCGTGTGCAAAGCCGACGCGCTCCCCTGATGAAAGCTCCACCGACTTCAACTCGCGGCAAAGCGGACTTGCGTCGAGTGTATAGGCCCCTGACAGGACGGGTCAGAATCGATTCGCGACCATCAGGGATGATTGCGGCGGCAAGAGTGAAATGCCGGCTTGATCCTCCACGTTGATATGGAGCATCCAATTTCCAGCCTAAACAACCGCTTTCGTCCAAATAGATGGTGATGGCCATATGAAAATAGCCTCCCGAAAGGGAGGCTATCGAAAGGTGCGGTACCCAGACCTGACGTACTCAAAGTACGCTTACGATTACGACGCAGTTTGTCGCAGGTGGCTCTGGGCCAAGCGTTGTCATTTAAACCGCCACGCCGCTACATCCGCGATTATGGGGACATGCCTCGCTGATTTCAACCGCCCGGGTGACGTTATCCAAACAACCCGTGCAAAAACCACCGGTACTCCCCCTCCTCCTCTCCTTCTCGCCCGGGGCGTTCGCGGTAGATCCAGCAGCGCAGGCCGTCGCCGCGTTCGGCGATGAAGTAGTCGCGCGTGGCGAGGGCGCCGTCCCACCAGCCTGACTCGATGCGTTCGGGCCGGGACAGCAGCGTCAGCGGGCTGCCGTGACAGGGGCTGTGCCGGCGCACCGGCAGGCGCAGCGGCGGTTCCAGCAGCCATAGCGGGCGATCGGGCAAGACAGCCGCATCGGCCGACCCGGCGGCCGCGCGTGGCGATCCGTTGGCGCGGCCCGTGCCGGCTTCGTCGACCGGCCGCCAGCGGTTGGCGCATTCGGGCCGATGGTCCGCCAGCGGATGCGGCTGCAACACGTTCTCGCGGCCCAGCCGCGCCACCAGCGTATCGAGCACGCGGCCGAGTTCGGCCTGCCCGCCGCCCGGCTCCGGAAACAGCGTGTCGCTCTGCGGCAGGCATTCGGCCACGGTCTCGACCTTCAGCATCAGGCCGACCACTGGCGCATCGAACTGCAGCCGGTCGAGCTTTTCCTGCAGCAGCCGCGACAGATGCCCGGGATCGCGGCTGGGCTGGGCCAGGCTGACCGTCACCGGCGTGGCGGCGATGGCGGCGTCGCGCCGCTGGCGTTCGTGCTCGAGGCGCAGCACGAAGCGCGTGACGCCGGCCTGATGCGCGGTCAGCCAGCCGGCCACCGCCTGCAGCAGACGCTGGGCGCCGGCCAGCACGCCGGCGGCCGATTCGGTCCGCCCCGGCAGTTCCATCCGTTCGGCGAAGGTCGGCGGCGCGGCGAACCAGCCCAGGCGCGCCGGCGTCTCGCCATAGGCCTGGTCCAGCCGCGTCAGCAGGTCCGTGCCGAGCCGGCGCTGCAGTCCCGCGCGCGGCAGCCAGCGGACCTCGCCGACGGTGCGGCAACCGATGCCGTCGAGCCAGCGCGGATCGGCCAGGCTTGCCAGCATCTCGACCGGCAGCCGGTCCAGCAGCCGCGCCATCCGCTCGGCCCGCACCGCCCGCCGCGCGGGCCGCAGCACCTGGCCGCGGCGCCCCAGCCGCAGCGGCATCGCGGCCAGCCAGGCGGCGCCATGGGCGGTGGTGCCGCAGCCGATCTGCGCGAAGGTGCCGAGGCTGCGCACGCAGGCACGCACCGCGCGGCACAGCGCGCGATGGCCGCCGAACAGGCGCAGGCTGGCGGTCACGTCGAGCGCGACGGTGGCGGGGCCGAGTTCCTCGTCCAGCGTGACCTGCGGCGTGAAGCGCAGCAGCGCCAGCGCGGCCGCGGTCAGCAGTTGCGCTTCGGCGGCCGGGTCGCGCTCCAGATGCACGATCTCCGCCGACAGCGCCTGCACGCCGCCGCGCCGCATGCCGGCGGACACGCCCAGCGCCATCGCCGGCCGGTTGGCCAGCACCACCCGCTCCTGCTCCAGCACGACCGTCGGCACCGCATGGTTGAGCGTGCCGATGTTGCCGCCGGTATTGCTGCCGGCGGTGCCCGCGGCCTCAGGCCAGCTGGGGTGCAGCGCGTCCAGCGGCAGGCGCGGCAGATGCACCGCGATCCAGAACGGCATGATCGGACTCGTGGAGGGATTCGTTGGCGCTTGCGGTCGCCGGTGCCATCGATTCGGGCACCGGCTCGGCCACCGCCGAGCGCCCGGCCGGCACCGCCGGCATCGCGCCGAGCGGCAGGATCAGCGGGGTATCGCGCACCGGTCCGCGCCGCTTGTGGAACACGATCGACAGCGCATTGCCGGGCAGCGGCGACAGCAGCAGCCGCAGCACCGCCGGCGACGATTCGCGCAGGGCCGCGGCAGGACGGCAGACCCAGACCACCGCGTCGCTGGCCTGGGCCAGCACCTGCAGCCGCCGCACCGCCTCGGGACGGGCCGAGGGCAGCCACACCAGCACGCCGCCGAAGGCCTGGCTGCGCAGCACCTGCTCGGCGGCCCACAGCAGATCGGCCTGGCGGGCGGCCTGGGTGGCCTGGGCGGTCTGGCGAGCCGGACGCCTGCCCTTGGCGGCGGCCTGGCGGGCCGCGCCCTCTTCTTCGTTGGCCCGGACCCAATACACCTGCCGGGCCGGCAAACCCCAGGCCGCCAGCGCCGGCGCATTGACGGCATGCGGCGCGCCGATCCATACCAGCCGGCGCCCGGCCTCGGTCAGCGATTGCAAGGCCGGCCGCAACAGGCGCACTTCGCCGACGCCGTTGTCCGGCACCAGCAGCTCGGTCACCGCGCCGACCGGCCAGCCGCCGCCAGGCAACTGTGCCGACAGCGCGTCGTAGCCGGTCGGCCATACCGGCAGCGAGGCGGCGCGGCCGAGCTGGCCGGCCCGCCACAGGTCGGGATGGCGCCGCTCCAGTTCGGCCAGCGCGCGCTGGCGATCCAGCGGGGCTTGCGGCAGGGAAGGCGGTGACGTGACGGCAGGCGATGACGCAATCATGGTGATCTCTATGTCTCTCCGTGCACACTCTGTGCGTTGGTGTGCGCGCTCTTGTGCGCTGTTGTGCGCTTCACAGCGCCGGAAAGACTCGGCTTTCGGATACTGTATGTTTATACAGTATTTTGACCGGACTCAACAGAGACCCACCGCCGGACTCGGGAAAGTCAACTTCCGATCCGATGCCCCGCCGCCTCCTGGCGGATCCATGCCACCACCTTCAGCACATCGGCACGCGGACGCTCGTCCGCCTGGATCAGCCAGTAGCCGAAGCTGTCGCCCGAAGCCGGCGGCGGCGCGGCGACCACGCCGAGCTGCCTGTCGTCGAGCAGGTCACGGATCAGCTCCAGCCGCCCCAGCGCGACGCCCTGTCCCGCCAGCGCGGCATGGATGACCTGGTCGTACTGGTTGAACTGCGTCATCGCGCGCGGCTTCGCTCCCTGCCAGCCGCGCTCCTCGAGCCAATGGCGCCAGCGCAGCCGCGGATTGGTGTCGTCGTCGAGCTCGAGCAGATTCAGGCCCTGCAGCGCCCGCACGCTGTCGATCGCCGCGACGCCCAGCGCGGGATGCGCGACCGGCACGATGGTCTCGCCGAACAGCGCGATCGCGCCCGGCGGCGCATGGTCGGCGGCGCAGTAGCGGATCGCCAGGTCGATCTGTTCGGCGCGCAGGTCCGCCACCCGGTTGCTGGCCGACAGCCGCAGCTCCAGCTCCGGATGCGCCTGCTGCAAACGCCCCAGCCGCCGCAGCAGCCACAAGCCGGTGACGCCGACGCTGGCGGTCAGCGTGACGGGCCGCTGCGCGACCTGCACGCGCAGCTCGCCAACCACGTCCTGGATCTGCTGGACCGCGGCATTGGCGCTGCGGAACAGCCGCTCGCCGGCACTGGTCAGCGCGATCGCGCGATGCCGGCGCACCAGCAGCGGCACGCCGAGCTGCGCCTCCAGTGCGCTGATCTGCCGGCTGACCGCGGACTGGGTCAGGCACAGGTCTTCGGCGGCGAGCGTGATGCTCATGCGCCGGCCGACGGCGACAAAGCCCTTGAGCAGATCGAGCGACGGCAGGCTGACGAGATTTTGCATGGCGGCCTTTCACATTCCTGTAGCGCATGCGAGCGGACAAAGAAATCAATTGAGCTGCCCCCATGCAGCCGGCTTAATGGAAGCCGGTGATCTCACCGCATGCTAACCGCTCATCCGAAGGCCGTCACGACCATGTCCCGCTCCTCCTCCCCGCCCGGCTCCCCCGCTCCCCGGCTGTCCGCCACCGATCCGCTGGTGCTGGTCGTGGCCGGCGGCCTGATCCTCGGCCTCGCGCTCGGCATGCGCCATGTGCAGGGGTTGTTTCTGCTGCCGATCACGATGGAGCGCGGCTGGACGCGCGAGGCGTTCGGCTTCGCGATGGCGGTGCAGAACCTCGTCTGGGGGCTGGCGCAGCCGTTCGCCGGCATGATCGCCGACCGCTTCGGCTCGGCCCGCGTGATGCTGGCCGGCCTGCTGCTGTATGCGCTGGGGCTTTACACGATGACGCAGGCGAGCACCGCCGCCGCCTTTGTCTGGAGCGCCGGCATCTGCCTCGGGCTGGCGCTGTCGGGCACGACCTTCGGCGTGGTGTTCGCCGCGTTGAGCCGGCTGGTCAGCGCGCAGCGGCGCGGCTGGGCGCTGGGCGTGGCCGGGTCGTTCGGCGGACTCGGCCAGTTCCTGCTGGTGCCGGCGGTGCAGGCGGGCGTCGAGCGGATCGGCTGGAGCGCCGCGCTGTGGTCGATGGCCGTCTGCGCGCTGCTGGCGCTGCCGCTGGTATGGCCGCTGCGCGAACGCGGCGCCCGGGCAGCCGAGGCATCGACCCCGGCATCGACCCTGGCATCGAGCGAGGCATCGGCCGCGGCGCAGGCGGGCACGGATGGCAACCGGCAATCGATGCGCGCCGCGATCCGCCAGGCCTGCGGGCATCGCGGCTTCTGGCTGCTGAACATCGGCTTCCTGGCCTGCGGCTTCCAGCTCGCCTTCATCGCCTCGCATCTGCCCGCCTATCTGCTCGACCGCGGACTGTCCGCGTGCGACGCGGTGATCGCGCTGGCGATCATCGCGCTGGCCAATATCGCCGGCACCTATCTGTGCGGGCTGCTCGGCAACCATGTGCGGCGCCATCGCGCGCTGGCCGGCATCTATCTGCTGCGCACCGCGGCGATCGCGCTGTTCCTGCTGGTGCCGCTCTCCAGCGTCAGCGTCTTCGTGTTCGCCGCGGTGATGGGCTTCGTCTGGCTGGGCACCGTGCCGCTGACCAGCGGCCTGGTCTCGCAGGTGTTCGGCACCCGTTATGTGGCGACGCTGTTCGGCTTCGTCTTTCTCGGCCATCAGCTCGGCTCCTTCCTCGGCGTCTGGCTCGGCGGCTATCTGTTCGACCGGACCGGCTCCTACGATCTGGTGTGGATCGGCGCGATCGTGGTCGGGCTCGGCGCGGTCGTGCTGCACTGGCCAATCGACGACCGGCCGGTCGGTCATCGCGAGGCGGCGATGGCGGCGGCTTGAAAGCTGCGGCGCAGCCGTCATATCGAAGGGAAACGTTGTCCTCGATTTCCCTTAGTTGCCCTCGAACTGCCATGGTTTTCGTGTACGTTACGCCGTTCAAAAACATGACAGGGAGACATGGATGACGCTGCACCGCAGTGATGCAGGAGAGCCGACGATCGTGGCCCTGGTCGAGGCGATGAAGGCCTGGCAGCGCGCGCTCGATACGACGCTGTCGACCTCCGGCCTGACCTACGTCAAATGGATCCTGCTGCGTGCCATCGCGCGCGGCGACTATGTCCGCCACCGCCCTTACCTCGGCGCGATCCTGATCGACGTCGAGATGGCCGAGCATCTGCTGGCCGAACTGCATCGCGATCGCTGGATCGGTTTCGTCGACGGCGCCGGCATGGCGTGCGGCCCCGCGCTGCCCGAAGGACAGCCGGTCGTTCCCGAGGCCGAGCGCGCGCGCGTGCAGCGCATCGCGCAGTCGCTGAAGGCCCTGCATTCGGTGTCGGTCAGCCCGTTCACCAGCGACGAACGCGCGATGCTGTCGACGATGCTGCAGCGGATGCAGGCCAACCTGAACGAATTCAGCGACCGGCGCGATGCGCAGCACGCGGAAGCGGCGAACGACGAGACCCCGCTGATCCGTGCCCACGCAATGCTCGGCGCTTCGGCCAGGACATCGACGTCCGCGCACTCCGGCTCGCACTCGGGCGCCCACTCCACGTCTCACGCCAAGAGCGCCGAACGCGGCCCGCTGCCAGCCCGGCCGGCGCGCCGCAAATCGTCGCCTACCTCACTTCCCTGCCGAAGTTGAGGCAAGATAGAGCGCTGCACCGACACCGTCGGGCCCACCACGATCGCCATGCGAGGCCGCGATGACCAAGGTAATGCTGCTCGAAAACATTCATGAAAGCGCCAGTGAACGGCTGGCCGAGGCCGGACTGCAGGTCGACCGCCGCGCCGGTGCGCTGGCCGGCGGCGAGCTGCACGAAGTGCTGGCCGCCAACGAGCTGATCGGCATCCGATCGGCGACCCATCTGCATGCCGAGGACATTCGCCACGCGGGGAATCTGCTGTCGATCGGCTGCTTCTGCATCGGCACCTCGCAGGTCGATCTCGCCGCCGCGACCGCGGCCGGCATTCCGGTATTCAACGCGCCGTTCTCGAATACGCGATCGGTGGCCGAACTGGTCGTCAGCGAAGCGGTGATGCTGCTGCGCCGGATCCCCGAGAAGAACACGCTGGCGCATGCCGGCAAATGGGCCAAGGGCGCGGCCGGCGCCTTCGAGGCGCGCGGCAAGACGCTCGCCATCGTCGGCTACGGCAATATCGGCTCGCAGGTCGGCGTGCTGGCCGAGGCGATGGGCATGCGCGTGGTCTACTACGACGTGCAGCCGCGGCTGTCGCTGGGCTCGGCCAAGGCTGCCGGCTCGCTGGCCGACGCCGTCGCGCATGCCGACGTGGTGACGCTGCACGTTCCGGCGACGCCGCGCACGCGCAACATGATCGACGCGACCGTGCTGGCCGCCTTCAAGCGCGGCGCGATGCTGATCAACGCCTCGCGCGGCAGCGTGGTCGATATTCCCGCGCTGGCCGAAGCCTTGCGCGAGGGACGGCTTGGCGGCGCCGCCATCGACGTTTTCCCCAGCGAACCGAAGAACAACAAGGACGCCTTCGTCAGTGAACTGCAGAACCTGCCCAACGTGCTGCTGACCCCGCATATCGGCGGCAGCACCGAGGAGGCGCAGCAGAACATCGGCGTCGAGGTCGCGGCCAAGCTGGTCAATTACATGACCACCGGCGCCACCATCGGCGCGGTCAATTTCCCCGAGGTCGATCCGGGCCCGGTCGATTGTCCGGCGCGGCTATTGAACGTCCACGGCAATGCGCCGGGCGCGCTGGCGGCATTGAACACGCTGCTCGCGCGCGAGGGCATCAATATCGCCGGCCAGCATCTGGAGACGCGCGGCACCACCGGCTATGTCGTCACCGATCTGGACAAGGCGCCCTCGGCCGAGCTGGAGCAGGCGCTGGCAGCGCTGCCGGGCGTGCTGCGGCTGCGCGTGCTCAGGCGCGAGGAGGCCGGCGTGGCGGGCGCGGCCTCGTAGCCGGTTGATGATGGAATTCGCGAGTCAGGCGGCAGGCGGCTGGCGCCGGCTGCCCCACAGCAGGATCGCGCTGATGACCCAGCCGCAGAAGAACAGCGCGTCGCCGAGCTGATTGAGCACCAGCGGCATCGAATCGCCGCGGAACATCTGGGCCAGCATGTCTTCCGGCAGGCGCGACGCGATCCACAGAAATACGGCCGGCGCGCTGCAGTAGACGCCCGGCTGCCACCATGGCGCGCGCGTTTTTCTGGTGTCGGCCTGGCCCGATGCCGGTGCGCCGGCATCGCGCGGTGCCGCCGTGCGGTTGGCGGCGATCAAACCCTCATTGGCGGTCATGGCGCCCTCCCTGTTGTGGGCGCAATATTGCCCAAGCAGGCGGCGCGGCGCCATCGGCGGCTGTCTGACACGCGTGCGGTGGCGCACGCAAGCGCAGGCAGGCGCAGGCAACGGGCAGGCGGCGGGCGGGCGCCGGACAGACCCGCCCGCCTCGCCGTCGCGATCAGTCCGGCGTCCAGCCCTTCAGATCGTCCATCTTCGCCGGCGATTCCCCGCTGTCGCGGCGGACGCGAATATCGTTCTCCACGTCGGTCACGCCGAACACATTGTCGACCAGATCCTCGATGTCGTACTTCTCGTTGCGGTCGCGGACGGTACCGCCGAGCTTGACGATGCCGCCGTTGACGTCGACCGTCACCTCGCTGACATCCAGCCCCTCGGCATAGGCCAGCCGTTCGCACACCGCCTCGCGGATCCGCTCGTCGCTGCGGCGATAGCCTTTCGGGCCGACCCGGCGCTGCGGCCGGTCGTCGGTGCCGAAGAATTCGCTGACCGCCTCGCCGATGCGCCGGCCGATGTTGTACAGCGGACCGTGTCCATCGCGATCGTCGTCGCGATCGCGACGCTCGTCGCGGCCATATTCGCCGCGGTATTCGCCGCGATATTCGCCGCCGTAGCCGCCGCCATAGCTCAGCTCCCCGGCCGACAGCCGGCCGGCATCGCGGCCCGACCATTCCTCGCGATAGTCACCGCCGTAGCGGTGTTCCGGCACCGCGTAGTTGCGGCCGGGCCAGTCGTCGTCGAAGCGGTCCCAGCCGTAGTTCGACGTACCGGCGTTGCTGTAGCCGCTGCTGCGTTCGGCCTCGCGCAGCCAGTCCTGGTCGCGGTTGCGCATCCCTTGCCGCTGGCCGCCGCGCCACGTGGTGGTGCCGGTCGTTCCTCCGTAGCGCTCGTCCTCGTCGCTCCATTCGTCGCCGCGCGTGCCGGTGGCGTACGAGGGTCCGGTGCCCGTCTCCAGCGCCGCGGCGCCGGAATAGCCCGACTGCCACGGGTCGGTGCGGTACTCGTTGCGGCGGGTCGACGATTCGCCGCCGCCGTATCCGCTGCTGCCGTATCCGCTGCTGCCATATTGGCGGCCGTACTGACCGCCGTATTCGCTGCCCGATTGGCCGCCGTATTCACGCCCATATCGGCCGCCGTAATCGGAACCATATTGGGCGCCATAAGCGGACTCGCCACCGTATCGGCCACCGCCATGGCGGCGCCCACCATCGCCGCGCCCGTACTGGCCGCGCCCATACTGGCCGCCACCGCCACCGCCGCCGCCTTGCGCGCGGCCGTATTGACTGCGGCCTGACTGACCGCTGGTGTATTGCTCGCCGCTGTAGCGGCCCTCGCCATAGCCCCCGTTGCCACCGCCGCGGTATGGCTGGCCCTGCCGGCCGGCTTCGCGGCCATAGCCGGTGCCATAGGTATCGTCGTCATCGAACGCGCCGCGCGGCGGGCCGCCCTCGCTGAGCTGGTAGGGCGTCATCTGCGCGCGGCGCCAGCGCGACTCCCACTCGTTGCCTTCCGATTCCGCCTGCCAGTCGTCCTGGGCCCAGCGTTCGGAGCGGTTGTCGCTCCAGCCATCGTCACGTTGGTCGTAGCCAGGCCAGGATTGGTCCGGCCGATTGCGTCGCATGGATTCGTTTCGCATATCGCTCTCCTGCACGTGGTCCGGCGCGATGCGCGCCCGTATCGATGCAGCCGCGCAAGAACCGTACCGTCGCGGCGATCGGCCGCGCCCGGCGTGTCACGGCGGCGTCATCCCGGCAGGCGCTCTGGAACGCATCTTGCGAAACCGTCGATGCGTGCCAAGCGCACGCAGTGCCAACCATCCGCAAGGAGAAACGACGATGGCAACCCAGATGCAAGGAGGCGGCGCCCAACGGTCAGGCGGCGTTCTACGCGATGTGATGACCGCACAGCCGGCCTTTCTGACCCAGGACGACACGATCAAGCGCGCGGCCGAACTGATGGCCCAGCTCGACGTCGGCGCGCTGCCCGTTTGCGACGGGCGCCGGCTGACCGGCATGGTCACCGACCGCGACATCACCGTGCGATGCACCGCCGCGGGAGCCGACCCGGCCAACACCAAGGTCACGCAGGCAATGACGCAGGACGTGCAGTGGTGCAGCGACGACGAGTCGGTCGATACCGCGCGGGAGAAGATGGCGGCGCATCAGATCCGCCGTCTGGCGGTGATCGACAAGGATCATCAACTGGTCGGCATGGTGTCGCTGGGCGACCTGGCGGTGAAGACCGGCGATACCGGCGGCGCGGGCGAGGCCCTGGAAGGCGTTTCGCAACCGGCGCAGCCGTCCCGCTGACGCCCCGCCGACGTCGAATGCCGCTTGCCTGCGGGCTGCGGCAGCGACCGGGATTTACAAGGCTTGCAAGATTGCAACCCTCACCCACCATCCGACCCCGACTGTCAATGAATGGAGGACCCGATGCCAGCCAAATCGAAATCGCAGCAAATGGCCGCCGGCGCGGCGCTGTCGGCCAAGCGTGGCGACAGGAAGGTCGGCGAGCTCAAGGGCGCGTCGAAGTCGATGTACAAGTCGATGAGCGAGAAGGAGCTGCACGACATGGCATCGACGCCGCAGAAGGGCAAGCCGGACCACAAGTCCGAGAGCTGATGCACGCCACCGGCGTTGGCCCGCCGGCGGCGTTGCGTCGATGGAGATCCGCGATGACGACGATCGCATCCACCCCTCGCATGGCGGCGCGGCTGCTGCTGGCCGCCGCGGCCGTGGCCACCGCGCTGGCCGCCGGCCCGGCGCCGGGGCAGCCGGCCGCCACCTCGCCGCTGGCGACGCCGCCCACCGGGGCGTCCAAGCCGCCCGCGACGTCGCTGTCGACCGACGACCTGCGCTTTATCGACGAAGCGATCCTGACCGCCGCGATGGGCGTCGAGACCGCCAGCATGGCGCTCGAGGTCTCCGCCGATCCGACACTGCTGGCCTACGCCCGCAGCGCCGCGCGCGACTACCGCGCGCTCGCGGCGGAACTGGCGCGCATCGCGCAGAGCAAGGGCGTGCAGCCCGAACAGCGGCTGCCCGAAGCGCCCGAGGTCACCAAGCTGCGTTCGCTGAAGGGCGCCGAGTTCGACCGGATGTTCGTGCAGATCGTCGCGGTCGATGCCAACCGGCAGGCGCTGGCACTGTTCCAGCGGCAGGCCGAGATCGGCAAGGACCCGGCGCTGCGCGCGTTCGCCAAGCGGGCATTGCCGATGCTCGAAGAGCGCCTGTCGCAGGGCAAGTCGATGTCGACGCGGACCGTGACCTGGCGCAGCGGTATCGCGCAGCGCTGATGGCGCGGCGCTGCTGTCTCATTGGCCGGGCGCGCGAGAACCACCACGGCGCGCCCCCTTTCCTTTCCTAGCTGATCCCGACGAGCACCCCCATGATAAACGCCAATCCTTCGCAGCCTTCCCCGCCGACCGGCACGGACACCGCCGCACAGGACGACGACCTGCTGCGGCAGGCACGCGACCATATCGCCGAGGAATTCGGCGGCGCCATGCCGCAGGGCATCGAGGTGGGAATCGAGGACAAGCGCATCCGGCTGCGCGGACGCGTGGCCGATCGGCCGACGGCGGAACGCATCGCCAAGGCGGCGGCGATCGGGCCGGGCATCCTCGGCGTCTACAACGAACTGCAGGCTGCCGACGACAGCGAACCGGCCAGCCCGATCGCGGGAGCCGAAGCGGCCGACGCGATCGACACGCCCGAGCCTGGCGAACGCGGGGAGCGCGGCGCACCGTTGCCGCCGGTGCCCGGGCCGATTCATCACAAGGTGTGAGAGGCGCGGCGGCAAGCGCGCCGCCGAGGTGGGATGGGAATGTCGTTCCCGCGCAGGCGGGAACCCAGCGGCTTATCTGAGTCGCAAACCTGGAGCCGCAACCCTGGAGCCGCAAACCCGGAGCCGCAAAGCCGCTGGGCGCCGCCTGTGCGGGGGCGACGGTGGCCAACCTAGGCCATGGCTCCCATCAGTTCTTCCTTGCGGGCGGTCATCTGCTCCGCCATGTCGCCCAGCTCGACGTTCTTGCTGATCACCATCTTGAACAGTTCGTTCTCCTCTTCCTGCACGTGGTGGTTGACGTATTCGGACAGCACCTTGTAGTTGGCCTCCAGCATCCCGCCGCCCGGATCGCCTTCGATGGCCGCGATCAGGTCCTTGGCGACCTGGTGTTCGACCTTCGCTTCATCGAGCATCTCGTCGAGCTTCTCGTGGACTCCGCGCAAGCCGGGATAGAAGATCTCCTCCTCGATCTGCGCGTGCACGGTCAACTCGTGGCAGGTCTGCTGCGCGATCTGTTCCTTCTCGGAACGCTCCTTCGCGCTCTCGAACGACTTGAACAGCTTCTTGACGTTGCGGTGGTCGTCGAGCAGCAGGCTCAGCGCGGCGCGTTGCGCGCTCGGAATCTTGGACTTGTCCATTCGAAACTCCTTTTATCGTGGTGGGGAATTGCTGTGCAGGTACTGCCTGGGCTGCCCTCGTCCGACGGCTCACCCTCGAGACTCGCTGCGGTCCGGCGCGACCCGGATCCGGTTCTCGATATCGGAGACGCCCTGGCAGGCGTCGACACACTCTTCGATCTGCCGGCGTGCCGTGCGGCTGCCGACCTGGCCTTCGAGCGTCACGTGGCCGCCTTCGACGCGGACCGATACCTCGCTGACATCGAGCCCCGCGCGCCATAGACGCTCGCAGACCCGATCCAGAATGCGCTCGTCCGAATAGCGGATGCGGCTGCCCGCACTGCGGCCGGCATCGCCTTGCCGCTGATAGCTCGGGTTCTCGTTCTTGAAGCCGCCGTAGCTGCTTTGGCCGGGATCGGCACTGCGGCTGCGCACCTCGTCGCCAGACCGGTCGGTGCGGGTCCCCGGCGCGGCAAACGGTGCCCCGGTGACACAGCGTTCTCGCGGATTGCTGGTGGATTGCTGCATGCGTCGGCTCCTTGTGCTCCGGTTGCATCGGATCGCCGCGGACCGGCGCTTCAGCACTGCGCAATCCGCGGCTTCGAGCCCAGACGCAATATCCATACCGCCGCCGCCGCGGTTGCGAAACGCACGCTGGCACCATCGCCCGATGCCGCTGCCTGCGTGCTTCCGGCGTTCGGAATTTCATGCGGGGCCGCTTTTTACACGCTTTCCGAATGTCCGGCGCGGTCCACCCGGCAAAGCGTGCAGATTTGACCAGGGCCGCCGATGGCATGGAATCTGCACACGCGCAGTCGTGAACTGGGAGGAAAACGAGATGAATGCCCATGAGGAGGCCGCACGCTTTCTGCTGCGGCATGGCCTGCAACTGGCTACCGCGGAATCGTGCACGGCCGGCCTGATCGCCGCGCGCATTGCCGATGTGCCCGGCTGCGGCGACGCGCTGCGCTGCGCGGTGGTCGCCTATGCGCCCGCGACCAAGCATCGCGTGCTCGGCGTCGCGCCGGAAACGATCCGGCGCTACGGCCTGACCAGCGAAGAGGTATCGCTGGCGATGGCGCGCGGCGTGCTCGCGCTGACCGATGCCAATCTGGCCATCGCCAATACCGGCATTGCCGACGGCAAGGGCGACGACGGCACACCACCCGGTACGCAGTGTTTCGCCTGGATCTTCAGGCAGACCGGCCGCGGCAATGGCCGTACCGTCGAGTTCTCGGAGACCGTGCGCTTGCGCGGCAGCCGCAACGAGGTCCGCGAGGCCGCCGCCGAATTCGCGCTCGCGCAGATCGGCCGCTATTACGCGCTGGCGCAGCAGCGGGAACGCTGACCGAACCGCGGCGCCAATGGACGCGCCGCTGCCCTCTCTCCAGCCCTCTCTCCAGCCCTCTCTCCAGCCCTCTCTCCAGCCCTCTCTCCAGCCCCTCTCTCCAGCCCTCTCCCCAGCCCTCTCCTGCAAGCGGGAGAGGGGCCGGGGGAGAGGGCATCGGGCGCTGGCAGGCCGCAGCGCCTGCGCCAGCTCAGGCGCGCCGCGGCAGCTGGCAGGCCGGCAGGAACAACGTCACCGTGGTCCCCTTTCCAGGGGCCGAACGCACCGTCACCGCGCCGCCGGCCTCGCGACAGAAATCCGCGACCTGGCTCAGGCCCAGACCCGTGCCGACCCCGTCCGGCTTGGTGGTGAACAGCGGCTCCAGCGCCCGGTCGGCGACATGAGCCGGCATGCCGATGCCGCTGTCGCTGACCCAGAGCCGCACGTAGACGCCGCGCATCGGCGTCGCGGTATCGGTGCGGGAATCGTCGGCCGGGTCGCCGGCTGGCTCGTCGGTCCGCTCGACGGGCCGGTGACGATCGGCCCCATCGGCGGAATCCTCCGGCCCGCGGCACGCATCCAGTTCCGGCGGCAGCGTCGCCGCGCCGCCGCAAGCCGCGCCCAGATTGGCGGCGCCGATCTCCAGCAGGCCGCCCTCGGGCATCGCATCGCGCGCGTTGGCCGCGAGGTTCAACAGCGCCAGGCCGAGTTCGCAGCGGTCGGCATGGACCGGCAGGCAATCGGGACTGACCGCATAGCGCAACGCGATACCGGGGCCGAGCGTCGCGCGGATCAACGGGTCGCATTGCTGCAGCTCCTCGGCCAGCGCGATCGTCTCGCGGCGATGCTCGCGCCGCCGCACCACGCCGAGCAGCCGGTCGGCCAGCAGCGCGCCGCTGGCCAGGCTCTTGCGGATGCCGGCCAGCGCGGTACGGTGGGCACGGTCCGTCCTGTGAACGCAATCTCCTCGATCCGCCCGGTCGGCCCGGTGCACGCTATCGCCCCCGCCGCGATGTCCCGCCCCGCCGGTCCGCAACATCAGCACATCGGTATAGGCCGAGATCACCGCCAGCACATTGCGGAAGTCGTGCGCGACCGAGCCGATCAGCTGCCCCATCGCCTCGAACTTGCGCGACTGCCGGTAGCGCTTCTCCAGTTGCTCTCGACGCGCGCGTTCCTCGCGCCACCGCCGCCGCACCGCCTCCTCCGCGCGGATGCGCCGCAGCGCGCTCCACAACGACAGAGACAGCACGGCCGAGACGATGGCGGCGGCCAGCGAGGCGGGCGCCATGCGCCGCCACCAGGCGCGGTAGACGACGCGATACGGCACGCTGACCATCGCACTGGCTACCCCGTCGCCGACCGGATGGACCGCGAGCAGCCAGGCATGGCCGTCGGCGCGCCCGGTCCGCTCCGGCCCATCGCTCTGGCTCAGGTGCCGTACCTGGCCGGCGAACCGCGCCGCATCCGGATCGGGCCATGGATAGGCCGCCAGCACCGCCCCGTCGCCGCGCACCAGCGCCGCGCGGTAGCCGTCGGTGTTCTCGAGCAATTGCCGGTAGAAGTCGGCGAAATAGGAAGGCCGCAGCGAGATCGACACGATGCCGGCAAGCCGTTGGCCGTGCATGCGCGGCATGCTGGCCTTGAACACCGGCTCGGGAATCACGCCGCCGATCAGCACCGCGGACAGGTGCGAGGACTCGTGCTCGACCATGATGGCGCGATAGTCCTCCCGTCCCGCGATATTGAGCGGCGGCGCCGGATACAGCAGGCTGCTGGCCAGCAACGTGCCATCGTCGCCGAAGATCCCCAGCGCAAAGGCCTGCGGCAGATCGCGGCCCATCCGCGCCATGCGGCGATGCAGCTCGAGCTCATGGTGCCGGATGTCGGCGTTGTTCCAGTGCGCGGTCAGATCGCGCAGGCGCTGGTCGGCGAGGCGGTTGCTTTCCATCACCTTGCTGGCGTGTTCCTGCACCACCCGCGCGAGCAGCACGCATTGCCGCTCGGCATCGGCAAACGCGTCGCGCAGCGCGAGCCAGCCCCAGCCGGCGAGCATGCACAGCGGCAACAGAACGGTGCCGGCCAGCAGCAGTGCGGCGACGCGGCGCCGCAGCGGGTAGTCGGCCTGGAGCGCGGCTTCGGGCTCGGTCTGCGACCGAGTGTGCAAGGTCCTGGCTGGATTGGAGGTGTCCATGGCGAGAGCCGGGCGCGGCATCATGTCGCCGTTCGCCCGGGTGCGGGCCAGCTTAGTGAGCGCTGCCGATGCAGCAAGACCGGCCGCGCCAGAAGCTATAGTTGCCGCCCGCCGGGCGCCGCCCGAGGACGATGCGCCGGGACGACCGGGTCGCCAGGAGGCGTCGCGCCGCTTGACCGACGAATTACAACGTCCATGTAAAACCGGCCGAAAAACCGGCGCAATCGGCGTCGGGCGGCCCCGCATGGCGCATGTGCAGCAGCCTTCGCGACTGGCATGGTTAGTGCTCGATCGCGGGAAGTGCAACTTGCCTTCCGCGGAGTGGACGCATGGCAACAGAATCACGGCCCGGGACCGAATCCCCCCATGGCGGCGACCCCGTCGGCCAACGCAACGATCAGGGCGGCAGCAAGAGCGCGGGCCCGACCCCGGCGCAGGGCGCGCCCGATGCGGGCGGCCGCAACGAGCGGCGCGACGGCCAGCGCGACGGCCAGGGCAATGGCCAGGCAAATGACCAACGCAATGGCCGACACGATGTCGAACGCGACGGCGGCGGCGGGTCCCCGCGCGAGTCCGACCCGGCCGGCGGGCGCGACCTTCCGGATGAAAACGGCGAGCCGCCATCGGTCAAGCGCCCCGGCGGCAACCCCGAAGAAAGTGAGCCACCGGTGGAAAACATCTGAAGCGGTCGCAAAAACGTCCTAAAACATTAGAGCCATTGGAACCGCCAGAGCACGCCGCCATCAGCACGCAGCCATCCCCGGCATGCGGTCGCGCGCCCCGGATCCCACCGGATCCGTTCGACCTCCGCCTCCTTGCCACGCCGAGATCGCCGTGTTTGCCCAAGCCCGTTCGCCAAACCGCCCGCACATCGTGAAATCCACCCTCCCCTCCCCAGAGGATCCGACCGCCATGCTCGCGGCCCTGGGCGACCTGGCCGCGCTCTGCGGGCAGGCACTCGAAGCCGCCTCGGTGAGCGCCGCCGATCCGCAATTGCGCGCGCTGCTGATCCATCGCGCCAACCTCCAGCGGCGCGCGGCCGCCGATCTGTCGCAACGCGCGGCCGGTGCGCCGGGTGCGGCGCCGCAGGGAGATGGCGCCGCGCATCGCGAGCGCCCCGGCGATACGCCGCTGCAACTGGCCTGCCGCCGCGCGGGCCGTTCGGTCGCGGCGTGCGGCGCGCTGCTGCGCGGCGAGCTGGACGATCCGATGCTGCGTCCCTGGCTGATCCGCTATTACCACGAAGCGGCCGACCTGCTGCGCGTGCTCGAGCAACTGACGCGCGAGCAGTATCCGGCCACCACGCGCCGCTCGCCGTCGCGGCCGACCGTCAACCGGCCGCTGCCTCACCGCTAGTCCGCCAGGTTCACGCCGATGCCAACGAATCCGCCGAACTCCCCCAATCCGCAACATCCCCATGCCGATCTGCGCCGCACGCCCGCCGATGCAGGGCCGGCGGCAATGCCGCCCGTGGCCCGGCCTGCCTGGACGCGCCTGCTCGACGCGCTGGCGATGACGCTGCTGGTGATCGCCGGCGTGCACGAGGCGATCATCTGGCTCGGTGGCGAAGGCTGGCTGGCGCGCTTGCCTAGCGCGGGGGGCAGCGACAATGCGGTGGTGGTCGGCGTGATCTTCGCGCTGGCCGCTGCCTATGGCGCCTACCTCGTCGTGCGCAGCTGGCGGCGGGTAGGCTGAGCAGCCAGGCGCTCGCCTCACTGATCCCGCATCACCCTTCGGTCGCCACCGCCGCACCCTGCTCGCGCTCGACGCCATGCCGGCGCCGCCAGCGCCAACAGCGGTAAAACTCCTCGACGAAGGGCAACACGCCGCATAGCGCCGTCGCGGCCAGCACCGCCGCGACATACCAGCCGTGCAACGGCGGCTGTTTCGGCGTCAGCGAGAAGTCCGGGGCCCGATCGCCGAGCCCGAACAGCGCCAGCGCCTGCGGCCAGTGGGCGACGGCCACCAGCGCCAGCGCGGACAACGGCAACACCTCGAGCAGACCGTGCATATGCTGCTCGGTCGGGCCGATGATCCGGCGCCCATAGGTGTAGTGGACATCCCACCAGGCAGTGGCCGCATGCACGACCACCGCGACCATCATGATCGCGAGCACCAGCGCGTTGATTTCGAGGAACAGCGCGAGCAGCACCGGCACGCCGACCTCCGCAAGCATCAGCAGATGCAGCGCCGATTCGTAGGTGCCGGCATTGCGCTCGATCCGCTCGCGGCGATGGCAGGCCCAGTCGCCCAGTCCCGCCAGCAGCCACAGCGGGACCAGGCCATACATCAGGATCAGCGTGGCCGCCTCAGCCATCGTCCCCGCTCATCGCATGCGCGTGCGTCGCATGCCGAGCGCCGCGGCGAGCGCCAGCGAAGCGCCGACCACCATCGCGCCGGTCATCACCGGATGGCGGGTGCTGGCCGTATAGGGGCAGGTGCGGACCACGTGCCGGCGCCCCTCGCGCTCGACCAGGTCGTTGGTGGCCTGGAACAGCGCGTTGTTCTCGCGCGGGCCGGCGGGCCGGGCGGTGCACTGCGCACGCCCCAGGAAGCGCCGCATCACGCGGTCGTACAGGCCCGGCATGTGGTAGGCGGCGGACGACATCGCCTTGGACGCCGCGCCGACGAACATGTCGCGGCGCGGATGCTCCGCGGCGAACAGGATCGCCTCGGCGGCCATCTCTGGATCGTAGACCGGCGGCGCCAGTTCCGGCTCGACGTCGAGATAGTTCTTGGCGTGACTGGCGAACGGCGTGTCGAGCGCGGCCGGCTTGATCAACGTGACGGAAACTGGGGCACGCTCCTGTTCGAGCTCCAGCCGCAGCGAATCGGTGAAGCCCTTGATCGCATGCTTGGACGCCGCGTAGGCGCTCTGCAGCGGCAGCGGCACGTCGGAGGCCTCGCTGCCCATATTGATGATCGCGCCCCCGCGCTCGCGCAGATGCGCGGCCGCGACCAGCGAGCCATGGACGACGCCCCAGTAGTTGGTATCGAACAGCTTGCGCTGGTCCTCCACCGGGACCTCGTTGTAGCGCCCGTAGATCGTCACGCCGGCGTTGTTGACCCAGGTATCGAAGCCGCCAAAGCGCTCGATCGCGGCCTGCGCCAGCGCCTTGACCGCCTGCAGATCGCCGACGTCGGTGGGCACGGTGATCACTTCGGAGCCGGTCTCGCGCAGCTGCTCGGCGAGCTGGTGCAGCGCCTCTTCGCCGCGGGCGGCGAGGACCAGCCTGGCGCCGCGCGACGCGGCCTTGCGCGCGGCGAGCAGGCCCACACCGCTGGTGGCGCCGGTGATCACGATGACCTGCGATCCGATTTTCTTCAGCGTCATTCTCATCTGCTTGCTACTCCAGCGGCCCGGGGTGTCCATCGACGGCGTCGCGGCGTCGCACGACACGCGTGGCGGCCGGCACGGGCCTTGCCGCCGGCAACTCTGTTCGTCTCGCAAGGAGCGTTCCCGGCGCCGCACGGGAAATGCCGTGCCCTCTGGCGCAATGCCATCGTGCATCGCTAGCGCGTATTACAAAATGCTGCAATTTCGCCATGGGGCCGCGCATGGCTTTACCGGGGCGCGCGCAGATCTTGACGTGCGGCATGGAAACCGGACGAGAAGCGATATAACGCTTCTCCTGATCTTCGCGACATCAACAGCCTGAGAAGTCGCACGCTGGCATGCAAGCTGCAAACACGGTGGCTTTACTAGCGAGCGGATCGCGGCTGTGACGGCTGGCAGCTCGCTCCCCTGGGAGCCAACCATGCAAAGGATCGCGTTGATCAGCGAGCACGCTTCCCCTCTGGCCGGGCCGGGCAGCGTGGACAGTGGAGGACAGAACATCTACGTGGCGCAGCTGGCGCGCCATCTCGGCAAACGCGGCTATCCGGTCGACGTGTTCACGCGGCGCGACAAGGGCCTGTTGCCGGAGGTCGTGGCGTTCGCGCCCAACGTCCGCGTGATTCATGTCCCCGCCGGCCCCGCGGTGCACGTGCCGAAGGAACAGCTATTGCCTTATATGGACGAGTTCGGCGCCTACATGGCCGAATTCATGGCGCGCGATCGCGTCGGCTATATGGTGATGCACGCAAACTTCTTCATGTCGGGGCTCGCGGCGCTGCACGTCAAGCAAAAGCTTGATATTCCGCTGGTCATGACCTTCCATGCCCTCGGCAAGGTCCGGCGCCAGCACCAGGGCAGCGCCGACGGCTTCCCGGACTGCCGCTTCGAGATCGAGGAGCAGCTGGTGCGCGAATCGGACTGCGTGATCGCCGAGTGCCCGCAGGACCGGCACGATCTGATCCGGCTTTACGGGGCCGACCTCGGCACGATCGAAACGGTGCCCTGCGGCTTCGATGGCGACGAATTCTCGCCGGTGCCGCGTACCGAGGCGCGCCGCGCGCTTGGCTGGCCTTCGCATGAATTCTCGGTGCTGCAGCTCGGCCGCATGGTGCCGCGCAAGGGCATCGACAACGTCGTGCGGGCAATGGGTGAACTGCGCCGTGCGTTCGGCCTGCGCGCGCGGCTGTACGTCGTCGGCGGCAATTCCGACCAGCCGAGCGCGGCGGCCACGCCCGAAATCGGCCGCCTGCAGAAGATTGCCGCCGAGGAAGGCGTGGCCGATGCGGTCACCTTCGTCGGCCGGCGCGGCCGCGACCAGCTGCGGCTGTTCTACAGCGCGGCCGATGTGTTCGTCACCACGCCGTGGTACGAGCCGTTCGGCATCACGCCGGTCGAGGCGATGGCCTGCGGCGTGCCGGTGATCGGCGCCGCGGTCGGCGGCATCCGCAGCACCGTGCTGAACGGCCGCACCGGCTACCTGGTGCCGCCCAACGATCCGGCGGCGCTGGCGGCGCGGCTCGCGCGGCTGGCCTGCGATCCGACGCTGGCTGAACGGATGGGCGCATCGGGCCGCCGCCGTGCGCACGCGCATTTCACCTGGGCCGGCGTCGCCGCGCGCATGGAAGGCGTGTATGCGCGGCTGGCCGGCGTCACCATCGACGAAACGGCGCAAACGCCGCAAGCCGCGGCTTGAACGGAGCGACCTCATGAAAGAAGCCAACCGACGCCGCGTGCTGGTCACCGGAGGCGCGGGCTTTCTCGGCTCGCACCTGTGCGACCGGCTGGTCCAGGCCGGCCACGATGTGCTGTGCGTGGACAACTTCTATACCGGCAGCAAGGACAACATCGCGCACCTGCTGCGCGAGCCCAATTTCGAGCTGATGCGTCACGACGTGACCTTTCCGCTCTATGTCGAGGTCGATCAGATCTACAACCTGGCCTGCCCGGCCTCGCCGGTCCACTACCAGAGCGATCCGGTGCAGACCACCAAGACCAGCGTGCATGGCGCGATCAACATGCTGGGGCTCGCCAAGCGCGTGAAGGCGCGCATCCTGCAGGCGTCGACCAGCGAGGTCTACGGCGACCCCGACTGTCATCCGCAGCAGGAGTCGTACTGGGGCCATGTCAACCCGATCGGGCCACGCTCCTGCTACGACGAGGGCAAGCGCTGCGCCGAGACGCTGTTCATGGATTACCACCGCCAGCATGGCGTCGACGTTCGCATCGCGCGGATCTTCAACACCTACGGGCCGCGCATGCATCCGGCGGACGGCCGCGTGGTGTCGAACTTCATCACGCAGGCGCTGTCGGGCCAGCCGCTGACCGTCTATGGCGACGGCTCGCAGACGCGCTCGTTCTGCTATGTCGATGACCTGATCGAAGGGCTGATCCGGCTGATGGAAGCGCCGGGCGACCACAGCACGCCGATCAACCTGGGCAACCCCTGCGAGCTGTCGATGCTGGAGATCGCACGCAAGGTGCTGGCGGCGACCGGCTCGTCGGCACCGATCGTGATGCGGCCCTTGCCCGAAGACGACCCGCGCCAGCGCTGCCCCGATATCACGCAGGCCGGCCAGCAGCTGCAATGGGTGCCGCGCATCGACCTGGACGAGGGGCTGCGCCGCACCGTGGCCTATTTCGCCGAGCGGCTGGCGCGCGGAGCCGGCATGCCGGCTCCGGCGGTCAACGACACCGTGGCGCAGCAGGCCGATGGCATTGCCGCGGCGGGACAGGTCGCGCAAGCCGCCGCAGGCATGGCGACGCTCGCGCCGCGGCGCGGCGCCGCTGCAACGCCGAGGGGAGCGACGCGATGAACGGCAACATCACCTTCCTGGTCTACCGGCTCGAATGGCATCGCCGCCGTGCCGAAGCACTGCACGCGGCGCGCAACGGCCGCCTGCGCGACCTCGCCGATCTGCCCGCGTGCAAGGTCTACTGGGCCGCCGATGCCTTCGCACACCGCAGTCCCGCCGCGCCGCCGCGGATCGTGGACCTGCAAACCGAACCGGAATGAACCATGTCGCTGTCGGTCTCCATTCCCCTGGTCGTGATCTCGCCGCACCTGGACGATGCCGTGTTCAGTTGCGGCAACCTGCTGGCGGCATGCCCCGGCTCCGTGGTCGTCACCGTGTTCGCCGGCGTGCCGCCGGTCGACATGCCGGCGCCGGACTGGGATCGGCGCGCCGGCTTTTCCAGCGCGGCGCAAGCGGTGCTGGCGCGGCGCGAGGAAGACCGCGCCGGCCTTGCCATCCTCGACGCGCAACCGGTCTGGCTCGATTTTCTCGACAGCCAGTACAACCGGCGCCACACCGCCGGGGAGATCGCCGCGCAGCTGTCGAAGGTGATCTCGCTGCATAACGCCTGCGCCGTGGTGGCGCCATGCGGTCTGTACCATTCCGACCATACGCTGGTGCACGAAGCGTGCGCGCGCCTGTGGCGCGAGCGCGATCACGGCGGACCGCCGTGGCTCTATTACGAAGAGGCGATCTACCGGCGCAAACCCGGCATGCTGCACAAGCTGCTGGCGCGCTGGCACGCGGCCGGCACCGTATCGACCCCGGTGGACCTGGCCATCGGCGAGCACACCGCCACCAAGGCCCGCGCCTGCAACGCCTACGCCAGCCAGCTGGCGATGTTCGATTCGAATACGATCAGCGATCTGAGCGCGCCCGAGCGCTATTGGCAATGGGAGGCCAGCGCCGGCGATTCGACCGAGGCCCAGGCCGCCTGCACCAGCGAGGGCAGCGCGTGAACGCAGCGGATGGCATGACGGCGCCCGCGCCGGGCCGCGGCCGTCGTATGCAGGCGCAGGGGGATACGCGCGTCAGCGTGGTGGTGTTGACGTACAACCGCCGCGAATGGCTGCGCGCCACGCTGTCGCGCCTGTGCGCGTTGCCGGAGCATCCCGCCATCGCCGTGGTCGACAACGGCTCGAGCGACGGCACCGCGGACATGGTGCGCAGCGACTTTCCGCAGGCCGCGCTGCTGCGGCTGCCGGCCAACCTGGGCGCGGCGGCGCGCAATGTCGGCGTGGACTGGGCCCGCACGCCCTATGTCGCATTCTGCGACGACGATACCTGGTGGCATCCCGGCGCGCTGAAGCTGGCCGCCGACACGCTGGACCGTCATCCCGACGTCGCCGCGCTGACCGCGCATCTGATGGTGGTGCGGGAAGACAGCGCGCCGCAGAGCGACCCGATCAGCCGCATCATGGCCGACAGTCCGTTGCCTTCGTCCGGGCTGCCCGGCAAGGCGATCCTCGGCCTGCTGGCCGGCGCGACGGTGTTTCGTGCCGACGCCTACCGCCGCGCCGGCGGCTACCATCCGCGGCTCTTCATTGGTGGCGAGGAAACGCTGCTGGCACTCGATCTGGCGGCACTGGGCTGGCATCTGGTCTATTGCCCCGAGCTGATCGCCTACCACCAGCCCTGCCCGATCCGCGCGCACCGGATGCGCCGCCGGCTGCTGGCGCGCAATGCGATCTGGTCGGCGTGGTTGCGGCTGCCCGCCGGCGCGGCGCTGCGCGAAAGCCTGCGCATGGTGCCGGCGCTGCTGCGCGAAGGCGGGCTGGTCGGATGCGTCGATACCGCGCGGGGGCTGCCGTGGGTATTGCGCGAGCGTGCGGTGATTCCGCCGACGGTGCAGCGGTTGCGGCGCTATCTGGGGTCGGCGCAGATGCGGTGAGGGGTGGGGCAGGCGGCAGTGGTTGAGGGGCGCCGCTTGCCCTCTCCCCAACCCTCTCCCGCAAGCGGGAGAGGGAGCAAACAAAGGGCTGCGGACCCTCTCCCCTTCCCGCTTGCGGGAGAGGGTTGGGGGAGAGGGCAAACGGCCGCCCACTCCACGACAACGCCCGCCCCTCACCCCTTACTGCGCCACCTGCCTCAACACCCCACACCAATCCTGGACAAACCGCCCGATCCCGAAGCGCTCCATCGCGCTCGCCCGCGCCTGTTCGCCCCATTCCCTGGCGAGCCCCGGATCGTCGATCAGCCGCCGCATCACCTCGACCAGCCGCTCCAGCCGCGTATCGACATAGCCGCTGTGTCCATTGCGGATCGCCGTCGACATCTCGGTGGTCGCCAGACCGACCACCGGCATGCCGATCATCATTGCCTCGACCACGGCGAGCCCGAGGCTCGTATAGCGGATCGGATTGAAGAAAAAGCGGTAGCGCGCGACAAAGGCCGCCAGCTCGGGATTGGGCACTTCGCCCAGCCCGCCCGCCTCTTCCGCCGCCATGCCCACCAGATCGAGCGGTACCTGCTCGCGCGCCTGCGCGAAGATGTCGGCGCCAAGCCGGCGCCCGCGCCTGTTCAGGTTGTTGACCACGCTGATGCCGCGCGGCGCCTCGCCGCTGTAGCGCACGGCCGGATCGACCAGCACACCGTGTTCGATCACGCAGTGCGGCGTGACCCCGCTGTCCCACATCAGCGCATTGAACGGCGTCACATGGACCAGCATCACGTTCGGGTCCTGCACCGGATGCACGGTCCCCGTCGGATGCTGCTGCGGCGGGTCGTGTTCGAGAAAGATCGTCGGCAATCGCCGCTGCGCCTCGGTCAGCAGCGTCTCCCGATCGCTGTCCCAGTGCCGCTGGTGCTGGTACAGCACGCAATCGAACTCGCGCTTCGGCACATCGTCGTAGGCGACCTCGTGCACGTTGCCGCCCCACGGCAGCGCGCCGACCGCGCCGGCATAGCCCGGCGGCGAGCCCGGCTTGGTCACCAGATACAGGTCGTGCGGAATCTGCGACAGGTAGTACAGATAGTTGCCGTGAACATGCCAGGTCAGGATGCGCAGCCGCTCAGGCATGGCTGACCTCCTGCGTCTCGCGCGACTGCCCGATCATCGCCATCGCGGCGGCCACCACGTCGTCGACCTCGAGGCCCTCGGCGCACAGGTGCCCGACCGGGCAATCCTGATGCATGCACGGGCGGCATGACGGATAGTCCGCCAGCACGCGATGCCGCGAGCT
This sequence comes from Cupriavidus gilardii, assembly GCF_013347325.1. Taxonomy (NCBI): domain Bacteria; kingdom Pseudomonadati; phylum Pseudomonadota; class Betaproteobacteria; order Burkholderiales; family Burkholderiaceae; genus Cupriavidus; species Cupriavidus gilardii. The sequence continues at coordinate 1,686,565 of NZ_CP054624.1, forward strand.
GTCCAGCGGCGCCCAGCGCGCGCTGTCGCTGCCGCACGAGACCACGACGCTGGGCGTACGCATTGCCGCGGCGATATGCGAAGCGCCGGTGTCGTTGCACAACAGCAGCCGCGCGTGCTTGACGACCGCCGCCATCGCGCCCAGATCGGTCTTGCCGCACAGATTGATCACCGGCGAGCCGAGCGCATCGCACAGCCGTCCGGCCAGCTCGGCCTCGTCCGGCGTGCCGGTCACCACGATCTTCCAGTGCTGGCGCAGCACGTCCGCCACCGCGGCAAAGCGCTCGACCGGCCAGCGGCGGGAGTGCATGCGCGCGCCGGGATGCACGCAGATGAAGTTGCCCGGCATCAGGTCGTGCATCAGCGCCAGCCGTTGCCACGCCGCGCTGTCGGCCGGCTGCAGCGGAAATTCGAGCTCGGTGCCGTCGGGCGGATAGCCGAGCCGGCTGGTCAGTGCCAGCAGCCGCTCGATCTCGTTGCCGCCGGGCCAGTCGATCAGCAGCTCGTTGACCGGACGCGCACCGTACGATAACACGCCGGGCTGCCATTTGCGTTCGGCGCGGCCCGCGCTGGGCGCCGCCGGCACCGGCCGAAAACCGGCCATCTGGCGCGCCCCAAGCTGCCGCACGATCGCGTTGGTCACCAGTCCGCTGCCGTGCAGCTGGATCGCCAGATCGAACCGGCGCGCGCGGGCCTGCGCATAGAAGGCCTGCGCCTCGTCCTCGCGGATCGGCTGCTCGGGCATGCCCGGGGCCCCGGGGAACACCATCAGCTCGTCGACCAGATGCGAGAAGCGTTCGACGAACGAGGCCGCCCAAGGCAGGCCGATCAGCGTGATGGTCGCATCGGACTCGGCCTTGCGCAGCGCGCGCAGCGCCGGCACCGCGCACAGCATGTCACCCAGTTGCAGCGCTCGGAACACGGCGATCCGGCGCGGACGCTCCGCGAATCTGATCATAGGAAACCAACCTTGAAGGCAACGGCGCCGCGCAGGCGCCAGTACAGGGAAAGCGGCGGAATCAGGATCGAAGTCGCGATCATCTCGGCGACATGCGAAGGAGTCAGCGCTGCGCCACGCAGGCGGCGGCAGCAGAACCACGCGGTCAGCGCGAACCACAGGCCGAAGCCGCCCCATGCCAGCGAGGCATGGCCGGCCGGCGCGGCAATCAGCGCCACCAGCAAGCCGAGCACTGACACGTAGTAGTGCCACGGCGGGATTGGACGGATGCGCTCGCGGTACCAGCGCGGATGCTTCTTGTACAGCAGCGCGTCGAAGAACACCTTCGACTGCGCCGCAAGGCTGCTGCCCCACGGCGCCGGCCGCACCGGATGCACGACCATCGCGCCCGGCGCGTGGCCGATCGGCCCGACCTGCTGCAGCAGGCGGAACTGCAGATCGGAATCCTCGCGCCACGCGCGCTTGAAGCGTTCGTCGAAGCCGCCGACCTTGACCAGCGCCTCCTTGCGGACGAAGCAGTTGGCGGTGACGAACTCGGCCGTGGCCAGGCCGCCGGTATCGCGTTGATGGTCGGTGGGCCGTGCCGGCAGCGGCACCACCACCTTGCCGGTCATCGCGCAGCATTGCGGCGAGGTCGACAGCGCCCGGCAGCCTTCGCGCAACCACCCCGGATCGGGAATGGTGTCGTCATCGGTGAACGCGATCACCGACGCGCGCGCGATGCGCCAGCCGGCGTTGCGCGCGCCCGCGGGGCCCTGCGTATCCGGCACCGCCAGATAGCGCAGCGTGCAGCGAGGCCACGCGCCGTTCAGTTCCTGGACCAGACGCTGGACCGCCGGCTCGCAACCGTCATCGGCGACGATCACCTCGAACGTGCCGGCGCCGAACTGCTGCACGCCAATCGCCCGCAGGCAGCGATGCAGCAGGTCCGGGCGCCGGTAGGTCGGGATCACGACCGAGACCAGCGGCTCGGTGTCCGCGCGCTCGACGTTGCCGATCCTTCGATCCGCGGGCTCATGCACCGGCATGGGCGCCCTCCCGCGCAGGCTTTTCCAGCAGGAACGGACCGATCACCAGCGCATCGAGCGGCGACGTCCAGAAGCACTCGACCGCATCGCGCGGCGTGCAGACGATCGGCTCGCCCCGCGTGTTGAACGAGGTATTGACCAGGATCGGCACGCCAGTGCGCTGCTCGAAGGCCGCCAGCACGTCGTAGTATGCGGGATTCTGCTCGCGCCGCACGGTCTGCACGCGGGCCGTGCCATCGACGTGGCAAACGGCCGGAATGCGGTCCTCTCTTCCGGGCTTGACGTTGAACACGAACAGCATGAAGGGCGCACGCCAGTTGCCCGGATGGGCGGCGGTGAACCACTCGGCCGCGCGCTCCTCCATCACCACCGGCGCGACCGGGCGGAAGTCCTCCCTGTCCTTGATCTGGTTCAGCTTCTGCTGCATCGACGGATCGATCGGCGAGGCCAGGATCGAGCGGCCGCCCAGCGCACGCGGGCCGAACTCCATGCGGCCCTGGAACCAGCCGATGATCTTGTTCTGCGCGAGCAGCTCGGCGGTCTCGCCGGCCACGTCGTCGAGCCGGCGGTACGGCAGCTTGGCCTGGTCCAGGAAGGCGGCGATCTCCTGCTCGTCGAAGGCCGGGCCGTAATAGGCGTGCTCCATCGCCCAGCGCCGTGCCGGCTTGCCGCGCTGCTGCCAGTCGATCCACAGCGCCGCGCCCAGCGCGGTGCCGGCATCGCCGGCGGCCGGCTGCACCCAGACCTCGTCGAACGCGCCCTGGTCGCGCACGCGCGCGTTCATCACGCAGTTCAGCGCGACCCCGCCCGCCATCGCCAGCTTGCGCTCGCCGGTCTCCGCGGCGAGCCACGCCGTCATGCCGAGCACCGTCTCCTCGAGCACCAGCTGCAGCGAGCGCGCGATATTGAAGTGTTCGCGCGTGAATTCGCTGCCCCGCACGCGCGGCGGCCCCAGTACCGCTTCGAGATCGGCCTGGTCGATGCGGTAGCCCCCTTCCCGATCGCCATGGACCATGGCGCGGAACACGTCGGCGCGGGTCGGCTCGCCGTACGAGGCCAGCGCCATCACCTTGTACTCGTCGGAGGAATGCAGGAAGCCCAGATGCCGCGTCACGCGCTCATACAGCAGGCCGAGCGAATCGGGCAGGTCGATCTGCTTGATGCGGCGGTAGTCGCGCCCATCGAACACGCCATAGCTGGTGGTCGCGCTCTCGCCGCGGCCATCCATCGTCAGCACCGCGCAGCGATCGAACGGCGCCGCCAGGAAGGCGCTGGCTTCGTGCGCCATATGGTGCTCGACGTAGTGCCAGCGGTACGGTGCCTCCGCGCTGCTGCGCACGGTGGCGAAGCGCTTCTGCAGGTGATGCGGCACGCCCGACACCAGTTGCCGCGGCGCGTTGACGACATAGGACAGGAACAGCGGGTCCCACGGGGAATCGGCCACGCCGGGCTGCGCATGCCGCGACGGTTCGAGCGGCAGCGTCACCGTTTCGTCGTTGCGCCGCTCGCCGAGCATGATCGCGGGGTCGAACGAATAGGCGATATGGTCGATGTCGGCCAGCGTGATGCCGGCCTCCTTCAGGCAGTAGTCGATCGCATGGTAGGGCAGCTCCCAGGCCGTAAACGGCACCGGCCGCTTGCCGTGCTTGATGTGCGTGAACCGTTCGTCTTCCGCCGCGGCGATGACCTCGCCGTCGCGCACCAGGCAGGCGGAGGTGTCGTGATAGGCGGCGTTGATTCCAAGCGTGTACATGGCGGCTCCTCTGCGCGATTCCTTGTGTCCGATTCAGGTGGCCAGCACCGCGCCACTGGCGCGTACCGGCGGCAACGGGGGCATGACGGGGGCGGGTACGACCAGCGGCGGCAGCACGTTCGCGGCCTCCGCCGGCGCGCCGGCCAGCAGTTCGCGCGCCGCGGCCACCACGTCGGGGACCGCGACATCGTTCAGGCAACGGTGGTGCTGCTGCGGGCAAACGCTCTTGTAGCAATAGCGGCACGGCACGTCGGCATACAGCGTGCGGTGCGGCACCTGCCACGGCGTGTGCTGCGGATTGGTCAGCGCATAGAGATCGACCACCGGCGTGCCGAGCGCGGCCGACAGATGCACCGGGCCGCTGTTGTTCGAGATCAGCAGATCGGCATGCTCGATCAGTGCGCCCATCTGGCCGAGCGTCAGTTCGCCGGCGATGCCGGTCACGCGCGGGTGGCCGGCGGCCCGGCATACGGTGTCCACCAGCGGCTGCTCGCTGACGCCGCCGGTCAGCAGCACCAGCGCGCCGTCCTGCTCGGCCAGCGTGCGTGCGACCTCGGCAAAGCGCGGTGCCGGCCAGCGGCGCGACTCGGCGGTGGCGCCGGGATGCATCACGACGCAGCGGCGGGACACGGCGCCCTCTGGCTCGCCGTCGCCCTGCCAGCGTTGCAGCAGCCGCTGCACCGCGCGCCGGTCGTGCGGCTGCACGCGGAAGCGCAGCCGCGTGTCGGCCGGCACTGCGCCGACCGTCGCCACCAGATCGAGCTGGCGTTGCGTCTCGTGGCGAACCTGCGTCTGGGGCTCGGTCTCCGGCACCCAGTCGCTCAGCAGTTCGTAGGGGTTCTCGCGGCAATGCGCCAGCCGCAGCGGAATGCCGGCCATCGTGCAGAGCAGCGCGGCCGGCAGCGGGTTCTGGCTGTAGACGGTGAAGATCACCGCCGCATCGAAGCGGGCGGCCTGCAGCCGCTGCGCCCACGGCAGCACGCTGCTGGCCGTGCGGTTGCCGGTGCCGTTGCCTTTGACCCAGGGCGCATCCCAGGTCAGCAGCGTGTCGATCATCGGCAGGTGGCTGGCCAGCGCCGCGGCGCCGCTCGAGGTCAGCAAGGTCAGATGACGGGACGGGTCGCTGCCCTTCAGCGCCTGCATCGCGGGCGTGGTCATCAGCACGTCGCCCATATTGTCCAGCCGCACGCACAGGATGCGTTTGGCGTCGCGCCATGCCGTCATGGTCAGGAGGCCTCCGCCCGGCAACGTTCGGCGTGCCGCACCGTGCCGCCCAGATGGCGGACCACGATGCGCGCGGCCTGGTCCAGATCGGCAACGACATGCTCGGGCGTGCGGTACGGCCCGCGCACCCATTCGGTCTCGTTGCCGCAGTCGACCAGGATCGTGTGGCAGCCGGCGCGCTGGCCGGCCTCGATGTCGTCGAGGATGTCGCCGATCATCCAGGAGCGGCGCAGATCGAAATGCAGCAGCGTCGCGGCGTTGCGCAGCAGCCCCGGCAGCGGCTTGCGGCACAGGCAGGTGCGCGTGAAGCGCGGCACCACGCCTTCCGGATGGTGCGGGCAGAAGAAGAAGCCCGACAGCCGTGCGCCGTGGGTCGCGAACAGCTCGCCCAGACGCTGGCGCATCGGCGCCAGCGCCTCCGGCGTGAAGCGGCCGAGCGCGAGGCCCGGCTGGTTGGACACCACCACCAGCGGCACGCCGAGCTTGCCGAGCCGGCGCAGCGCGCGCGCGGCGCCGGGTGCGAGCCGCATCTTGTCGGGGTCGACGTTGTACGGCACGTCCTGCAGCACCGTGCCGTCCTTGTCCAGCAGTACCGCGCCGGGGAGTCCGGGGTGCCCGCTGCCCGCTCGGGCCGGAACGGCGGCGCCCGCGATCTGGCCGGCGCCAGGGTCGTCGATCACGGCCACGACGTTTCCTTCATCGGCAGCACCATGACCTCCGGGATCACGGTCTCTTCGGGCTGCGTCAGCACGAAGCGCACCGCGCGCGCGACATTGGCCGGGTCCTGCAGGGTGGACTGGTCGATATCGGCGAAGCGGTCGAGCAGGAAGGGGGTGCGCATGCCGCCGGCAACGATGGCCGACACCTTGATGCCGTGCGGCCGCAGTTCCGCGTGCAGCGCGTGCGAGAAGCCCAGCAGCCCCCATTTGGTGGCGTGGTAGGCCGAGGCGTTGGGCCAGGCGCGCTTGGACGCCGTCGACGCGATATTGACGATATGGCCGCCGCCCTGCGCCTTGAGCATCGGCACCACCGCGTGCGACATCAGATAAGGGCCGTACAAGTTGACCATCAGCACGCGGTGCCAGCGTTCGGTCTCGACCTCGTCGACCGGCAGCGTGATATCGATGGCGGCGTTGTTGACGATGCCGTCGAGGCGGCCGCTGCGTTCGCGCACCTGCTCGAAGGCCGAGCGGACCGCGGCCGGTTCAGCCACGTCGAAGGAAAGCGAATAGGCCCGCTCGCCACTGGCATCGAGCTTTTCGGCGCAGTTGCGCGCCAGGGTTTCATCGACATCGGCAACGACCAGGCTGGCGCCGGCGGCCGACAGGTTCTGGCAGATCGCGGCGCCGAGCCCGCGCCCTCCCCCGGTCACGAGAAAGGTCTTGCCTTGCAGGCTGGCGTCTGGCGCATCGGTCATTTCGGCTCCTGAAGTTGGCTTGAAAGGCTGGACCGGATGCGGCGCGCGCTGGAATCGGCGCGTTGACGGACGGACGGACGGACGGACGGAGAAGGGAAATGCACGGCACCGCTCCCCAATCCGGCTGCCCGCCGCACCGTGCGACGGCGGCGATCCGGTTCTCTGTGGGGTTGCCTTCAGCGAATTGCATGCCAGACGCGTGATGGCGCCGTGGCTTGCCGTTTCGGGGGAAACGGTTCCCCCCATGTCAGGAGTTACATGGGGGGTGTTGGCGTTTATGCCTTGGCTGGTAAAAGTTGCAGGGGCCAGATGGGCGTTCTACTTCTCCGCTCTCCGCCGCTGCTGCGCCACCGCCCGCAACAGCGCCGCCACGCTCAGCGCGAAGGCCTCGTCGTACCAGGGGTTCGCCCCGCTGACCGCGACGACGATGCCGTCGAGCACCACCGCGCCGCCCAGCATCGACTCCTCGGCGCGCAGCAGGTGCGGCGCCCGTGCCTGGATCTGGTCGGTCGCCATGCCCGTGCGCCAGGCGACCTTGGCTTTCTCGCGGGCGTACCAGGCATAGTCAGCGTCCCAGCGTTCCCGTCCCGGCGTCGAATACTCGAACAGGATCGCCTGCTCGAACGGGCAGTCCGCCGGGCACTTGCCCGGGTCCATTACCACCAGATGCAGGAAGCCGCCCTCGCCGACCTCGCGGTCGCGCACCGCCGCTTCGAGCATCGGCACCGCCAGCGCGACGGCGCGCTCGGCGCTGGCCGCATCGGCGAAACGGCTGCCCAGCGCCATGCCGGGCGAGGCGGTGGCGCCGGGCACGTCGGCGGAGGATCGGGAAGGCGTGGAACTGGGCAGGTCGGGCCTGTCGTGAGGCTGCATGGTTTCTCCTCGATCGGGCAATGAGAAATGGAAAATCAAGCGAAATTCGACGAACCGCGGCCCCGGCCCGGCAGCCCCCCGCGCTAACCTCGCGGCCCCGGCACCGTGGCGTCGACATCGCGATGGCGCACCATCGAATGGATCGCGATCACCAGCTCGCCGATCTGCACGGGCTTGGACAGATGCACCTGGAAGCCGGCCATCATCGCGCGCATGCGGTCCTGCGCCTCGGCATGGCCGGACAGCGCGATCGCGCTGAGGCGGCAGGCCAGCGGCACGTTGCGCTCGGCCTCGAGCCGGCGCACGCGGCGCAGCACGGTGTACCCGTCCTCCTCGTCGAGCGCGATATCGCACAGCAGCACCTGCGGCCAGTGCTGCGGGTCGGCCCCGCCCAGCAAGTCCAGCAGATCGTCGCCGCGGCCGAAGGCCTGGGCGTCGGCGCCATAGTCCTCCAGCGTGCTGGTCAGCACCTCGCGCGTCGGTTCGTCGTCGTCGAGCACCAGGATGCGCAAACCCTTCAGCGCGTCGGCAGCGGGCAGCGTCGAGGTCACGTCGGGTGGGGCGACCGGCGGCGGCGCCGGCGTTTCGCGGATCGGACGCAGCGGCATCGCCATCCGGTAACCATGGCCATGCGGATCGACCGTCAGGCGGACCGCATGGTCCTCCAGCAAGCCCTCGAGCTCGCGCATATCGGGCAGCGGCGCCTGCCGGTCCGGCGCGGCGACGTACAGCGACGCCTCGCCGCCCTGCCGCTCGAGCCGCAGCTCGATGCGTCCGCCCGGTTCCATGTCGCCGATCAGCGCATGGCACAGCTCCCATACGGCCTTCTGCACCACGCCGGGATCGCCGGTAACCCGCAACTCCGCCTCGCCCAGCACGGTAAACAGATTGACCTGCCGCTCGGCGATCAGCTCGCGCAAGCCGTCGACCACCGCGGCGACGATGGCCTCGAGCCGGATCGGCTGCAGCGCCAGCTTCTGCTCGGTCCGCTCCAGCTCGCGCTGCTGCTGTTGCAGCCGCCACATCTGCGCATAGACCCCGCGCCGGGCCAGCAGCGCATCGTGGTTGCCCTCCTCCACCACGCGGCCATGCTCCATCACCAGGATATGGTCGGCATCGGCGATGGTCGACAGCCGGTGCGCAATGATCAGCGCGGTACGGCCCTTCGCCACTTCGGCCAGCTCGCGCTGGATGGCGCGCTCCGAGCGCGTGTCGAGGGCCGAGGTGGCTTCGTCGAACACCACGATCGGCGGCTTCTTCAGCAGCGCGCGGGCGATCGCCACGCGCTGGCGCTCCCCGCCGGACAGGCGCACGCCGCGCTCGCCGACGCGCGTCTCGTAGGTGTCGGGCAGCCGGTCGATGAACGTGTCGAGCTGCGCGGCGCGGGCGGCCTCGACAATATCGGCACGGGTTGCGCCCTCGCGGCCGTAGCCGATGTTGTAGGCGATCGTGTCGTTGAACAGGATGGTGTCCTGCGGCACGATGCCGATCACCTCGCGCAGGCTCTGCTGCGTGACCAGCCGCAGGTCTTGCCCGTCGATGCTGATCTTGCCGCTGTCGGGCAGATACAGGCGGAACAGCAGCCGCGCCAGCGTCGATTTGCCCGACCCGCTGCCGCCGACCACCGCCACGGTCTGCCCGGCGCCAATGCGGAAACTGACGTCCCACAGCGTCTGCCGGCTCGGGTCATAGCTGAAGTTGACGTTCTCGAACACGATCTCGCCGCGGGAAACGTGCAAGGGCCGCGCGCCCGGCGCGTCGTGATCCTCGCCCGGCGGCCCCTGTGCATCGAGCAGCGCGAACAGCCGCTCGACCTGCGTCATCGCGTCGTTCGACTCGCGGAAGATGAAGCCCAGCGTATTGAGCGGCAGCACCACCTGGATGATGTAGGCGTTGATCAGCACCAGGTCGCCGACCGTCAGCGCACCGGTGACGACACGCTCCGTGGCCAGCAGCATCACCGCGGCGACACCCAGCGCGATGCAGCCGCTCTGGCCGATATGCAGCGCCGACAACGCGTACTGGTTCTCCACGCTGGCGTCGACCCAGCCTTCGAGCAGCCCCGACAACCGCTTGGTCTCGAACTTCTCCCGCGCGAAGAACTTGACGGTGTCGTAGTTCAGCAGGCTGTCGACCACCTTGCTGTTGGTCTGGGCCTCGACCGCATTGACCTTGCGCTGCACCTTGGTCCGGCGCCGCGTCATCACGAAGGTGTATCCCGCATACAGCGCGAACGTGACGACGATGATCGCCGCAAAGGCGCCGCCATAGGCCGCGATCATGATGATCAGGACCGAGCCGATCTCCATCAGCGTCGGCACGATCGTGAAGACGGCGACACCGAGCAGGAAGCCGATCGCGGCCGTGCCCTTCTCCAGGTCGCGGATCACGCCGCCGGTTTCGCGGCGCGCATGAAAGCGCGCGCCCAACGCATGCAGATGCGAGAACGTGCGCTCCATGAAGGTCGCCACGGTACGCTGCGTGACCGGCGCGAACACGACATCGCGCAATTCGTTGAAGGCGTTGCCGAGCAGGCGCAACGCGGCGTAGGCCAGCACCAGGAAGACCGGCATCGTGATCGCCGCGCCGGCCATCGCGGCGGCACCGGTGGCGACCGGCGCCACGTCGTCGACCACCAGCTTCAGCACCAGCGGAACCGCTACCGAGGCGGCCTTGGCCAGCACCAGCAGCAACACCGCCACGCCGACGCGCGCACGAAAACGCCAGATCGTTGCCCACAATTCGGCGGCGATCCGGCGTTTGGAAGCGGGTGTGGGATGTCCGTTGGTCGTCGCCATCGTCTCTCTGGTTGGGGGCGGCGCGGAGCGGACCGCTCAGGCCGTCACGAACGGCTGTCAACCTTCGGCGCGTCCGGCGTGGTGCTGCCCGGGTCGCGAAGGTCGCCCTCGCCGACACCCGGCGGGAACTGCCCGCGGCGGATCTGGCGGAAGGTGTCGTTCGGCCCGCTGGGCTCCGGCGTGGTCGTCGCGCCGCGCACCAGTTCAGGCTCGTTGTCCTTCTCGCCCGGCTGGCGATGCGACTGCGCCGATTCCCAGGCTTCGCGCGGTTGCTGTTCGGCGGGGTGGCGGCCATGGCTTTCGGGCTGGCTTTGGCCCTGGCTTTGATCCTGGCCCTGGCCTTGGCCTTGGTCCTGGAATTGGCCTTGGCTCGCTCCCTGCCCCGCTGCCTGACCGGCCGGCGGCGTCTCGCCCGGGGCACCCTGCTGCCGCGGTTCGCCCGCCCTCTGGCCCTGCATCCGTGCCTCGTCGCCCTTGCTGACGCCCTCGTGGGTGGTGGTGTGCTGGCCCGGCGTCAGCAGCACGCCGAGGTCGCGCTCACCGTTCGCGCCTGCCCCGGTGCCTGCCTGACCGCCGTGACGATCCTCGTCCTGCCGGACCGACTGATCGATCTCGCTGCCCGGATCCTCGTTGCCGGTCGGGTTCAGCGCGCCTTCGCCCAGCTGGCCGGCACGCTCGTGCGGCGCGGTCTGCTGCAGCGGCTGTGGCGTGCCAAGCGGGTCGAAGTCCGTCCAGCGGCCGTTCTCCCACTGACCCTCCGCCTGTTCGAGTTCGCGCCCGCCTTCCAGGCGGATCAGCTCGGCCGCGGTCTGCAGCCGTTCGGGCTCGACGCGCGCAGCCAGCAGCACGCCGGGCGGACGCCCCAGCTGCTCGGCGGCCTGCGGCGTGCCGATCGTGAAGATCGACACGTCCCATACCGAAAATCCGTGTCCATAAAGCCCTCGCGCCGCGCGCTCGGCGTCGGCGAAGGATTCGAAACGCCCTGCCACGATGGTCGACATGATTGGCTCCTGGGTTCGGCAACGACATTCCCGATGTCGTGCAAGGAATGCGCCCGCGTGCGCCGGGCGGACCTGGCGCGCGCCGGCGTCAGGGCGGCATCGGTTGCCCATGTCGAACTTGCAACACGCACACCGAACTACACGGCTTCATCCGATCCGCTTCCGCGCGAGCCCGCCGTGCCGCCGTCGCGGCTACCGTCGCCACGGCGCTCCTTCGATCCGAGCCCGGCCGCTACCTCTTCCTCCAGGTCGTGCCGCGCTTCCTTCTTGGCAACATGCGTCTGCAGCGCGTCGTCGAGCCCGTGGGTTTCCTCGATATCGCTCTCGCGCTCGGCCAGCTCGGACAGTTGCCGGTAGAACGCCGCCAGCTTCTTCAGGTCCTCTTCGTCCAGATCCTCGATCGACACCAGCCGGCTGCTGGCGTGGCGATGCGAGGCCAGCAGTTCGTTCAGCTTCAGATGCACCGCCAGCGAATCCTTGTTCTGCGTCTGCTGAATCAGGAACACCATCACGAAGGTGATGATCGTGGTGGCGGTATTGATCACGAGCTGCCAGGTCTCCGAGTAATCGAACATCGGGCCGGTCACCGCCCACAGCAGCACCACGCCTACGGCGAGCGCAAACGCGATCGGTGAGCCGGCGCCCCGGGTGGCATGACCGGCAAACCATTCGAAGGCATGCATCACCCTGCGTCGCCAGCCCGGCCGGTCTTCCTCCAGGGAGCCGCTGCCGGCGCCATTGGCATTGCCGTTGGCGGACTTGCCGTTGATCACTTCGCGGGCGACGCTGGCGAGGCGTTCGCGGTCGGTACTGGCTACGTCGGGCATGGCAGTTCTCTAGGCGCCTGCCGGCATCGCGGCCTGCAGCAAGCAAAGCGCGCCCCGCCGGACAATCGGCAATACCTCGACATACGGCAAGTTCCATACCTGCCTCGGCAGCACGGGACGCACGGGACACGTCAATGACACGTCAATGACGAAAGAGACTGCGCTTCGGCGCCGCCGCCGCCATGCGCCGTACTTTTTACAAGTGCCGGCGGCAAACTTTTCAGGTCGAGCATGTCCGGCACGGCGGCCACGCGCGTCGCTTCGCGTGCCGCCCCTCGCGCACAACGGTACGGTTCTTGCGGTTCCTTGCCCGGTCGGACAATGGTCCGGCGCAGTGCGCGGCGCGTGCCGCCACTCGGTACGCAAGGAGGGACAGATGAGCAACGGCAGCAATCAGCGCTACCCCGGCGGCTACGGTGGCTACGGCAGCGGTCCGGGGCGGGATCAGGGGAGCGGCAGCGAATGGTGGCGTGACAAGGACGGTGACGATATGGGCGAAGAAATGCGGTTTGGCGAGTACGGTGACGAAGGCGATTACGGTCGTGAGCAATACGGCGGTCGCGAGCAATACGGCCGCGGACAAACCGGTCGCGGACAGTACGGCGGTCAATCTGGCGGCCAGCGCTCGGGCCAGCAGCGGTACGGCCAGGGTCAAGGCCAGGGCCAGCAACGCTACGAGAACGAACGCGAACGCTGGCGCGACGAATGGGGTGCCGGACGTGGCGGCGGCGATCGCTCGCGCAGCGGCGGCGGCGGTTCCTCGTACGAACAGCAATCGTCGCCCCGCTATCGCGGCGGCGGCCAGGGCCGCTACGACCCCACCGACATGGGCGGCGCGCGCAACCCCTACAGCAGCGGTTATGCCGGCTACGACCCCAGCGGCGGCGGCGTGGAGCGCTATGGCATGTACGGCGTGCGCGATACCGGCCGCGATGATGGACGGATGGGCCAGAGCTCCGGTGAAAGTTCGATACAGGGCTATGGCGGCTATGGGCGCGAGCAGGGACGAGGCGGAAGCGGCGGCGACACGTGGCGCGACCTCGAGGCGCGGGAACGTCTGCGTCGCGGCAACGAAGCCGGCTACGGCGGCGGCTACTACGGCAGCAGCTCGAGCGGCGGGCAGTCGTACAGCGGCGGGCAACGGACCTATCCGGGCGACCCCGGCTATCGCCAGAGCGGCAGCTCCGGCTATGGCGGCTCCAGCCAGGGCGGCCGCGGTTATGGGCTGGAGAGCTACGAATCCGGCGGCCGGGGGCGCTCGCAGTATCAGTCGGGCTACGGGTCGCAGTATGGATCGCAATACGGGCAAGGGCAGCAATACGGCGGCCAGCAAGCGCAGCAGTACGGCCAGCAAGGACAGCAATACGGACAACAGCAACGCCGCCGGCGCGTCGGCCCGAAGGGCTATCAGCGCTCGGACGAGCGCATCCGCGAGGATCTGTGCGAGCGCCTGTCCGATGTGCCGATGGTCGATGTCAGCCAGGTCTCGGTCGAGGTCAGCGGCGGCACGGTAACGCTGTCCGGCACGGTGCGCGAGCGGCACGAGAAGTTCGTCATCGAGGATATCGCCGATGAGATCTTCGGTGTCCAGGAAGTCCACAACCAGATCCGCGTGACGCGCGACATGGGCAGCGCGGGCGCCGGCTCGGAAGCCGGCGGCGACTATCGCAGCAGCGGCGGGATGTCGGCAACGTCCGGCTCCTCGGGCTCCACGTCCGCCACGTCGACCGGCTCGCCGCTGTCGTCGGGCACGATGGGAACGTCGGGCACCACGGGCACCACGGGCTCGATGGGGACGTCCGGGACGTCCGGGACGTCGGGAACATCGGGGACCACCGGTACATCTGGCTCGATCTCCTCGGCCTCCGGCAGCACGCCCGATATCGGCGACGGGCTCGGCTCGACCGGCAAGGGGACCAACCGCTGACCCCGGCCGGATCGGCGCACGTGGGCACCACGACCCTCGCCAAAGGCAGCAAGCTCCGCGCGCCGATCGCGGAGCTGCGGCCGACCCAGATCACGGTCGGCATGCTGCATGTCAAGCGCAAGATGCAGACGACGCGCCGTCAGCCCGAGGACCGGCTCGAAGCCTTCTTCGACAAGCATCGCATCCACGTGGTGGTGGGACCGCAGCATGTGCTGTGGGTCGTGGACCATCACCACTGGGTGCGGGCGTGGCACGAGCTGGGCTTCGAGATCATCCCGGTGTTCGTGCGCAAGGACCTGAGCGACCGCTCCGAGGACGAATTCTGGGAGTACATGCTGCGCCGCCATCAGGTCCACCCCTACGACGAGCACGGCCGGCGCCAGCCGCTGTCGGCCCTGCCGCGCTCGGTCGCCGGCATGCGCGACGATCCGTATCGCAGCCTCGAGGCGTTCGCCCGCATCGCGGGCGGCTACCGCAAGGTCAAGCAGGCGTATCCGGACTTCAAATGGGCGGACTTCTTCCGCCGCGAGATTCGCGGGCCGATGGACAACCCGGAGTGCTTTGCCTACGCGCTGGCGCTGGCCGTCAAGGCGGCCAGGAGTCCGAAGGCGCGAGGACTGCCGGGCTATATCGGCAAGTAGGCAGCGATCGCCTTATCGGGCCACAGGCGCGCCGGCGCCGCCGATCACGGCGGCCACATTCAGCGCTTGCTGCTCGCTGGCCATCGGCACGAACAGCACGCCGTTGGTGATGGGCCGGCCGATGCGCGGCGTTGCCACCATATTGCCGCCGACGGTCAGCACCAGGTTCTTGCCGGAGAACCGCTGCGTCAGCGCAGCGAGCTTCTGCGCGCCGGGCTGCGTGAAGTTGAAGCGCACGTACGACTTGCCGTCCTTCGACTTGACGGGCACGACCCCAATTTGGTGCAGCCAAGTTCACGCTCAAGATTGCCCGCCGACGTCCGTTAAAGGTCCGTACCGCGAGCGGCCGAGGCCACCGAACCGCCCTCCCCTCGTGTGTCGTGAACGATACATAGCGCCGCCGGCAACGCGCGCGTCGCGAGGAGCAAGAGGACGTCATGAGCGGCTTGATGAAGGAAATCGACGAGCGGACCAACCTGACCAACAATAATCAGTTCGAACTGTTGTTGTTTCGGTTGGGAAATGCGGAGCGCTCCGGCCAGAACGAGATTTTCGGGATCAATGTATTCAAAGTTCGCGAAATTCTGGTAATGCCGAAAATCACCACCGTCGTCGGGGGTGCACCGGCCATGCTGGGCATGGCGGACATCCGCGGACAGGTGATCCCGGTGATCGACCTGGCCAAGATCGTTGGTTGCGCGCCACAGGGTGGCAGCTGCGGCATCCTGCTGGTGACCGAGTACGCGCGCTCGACGCAGGGCTTCGCCGTCGAGGGCGTCGAAGAGATCGTGCGGCTGGAGTGGAATGAGGTGGTGTCGGCCGAGGCCAGCACCAAGGGCGGACTGGTGACGAGCATCGCCAAGCTCAATGCCGACACCCCCGACGCTCGGCTGGTGCAGGTGCTCGACGTCGAGCAGATCCTGCGCGACGTACTGCCGACCAGCCAGCCCGACGTCGATCCGTCGACCGTGGGGCCGAAGCTGGCGCTGCGTCCGGGCACGAAAATCCTCGCGGCCGACGATTCCGCCCTCGCCCGCAGCCTGATCGAGCAAGGTCTCGACGCGATGGGCGTGTCCGTGGTGATGACCAAGACCGGCCAGGAAGCGTGGGACGAGCTCAACGACATCGCGGCCCATGCGGCAAAAGCCGGCCGCACGGTGCGCGACGAGATTGCCTGCGTGCTGACCGATCTGGAGATGCCGGAGATGGACGGTTTCACGCTGACCCGCAAGATCAAGGCGGACAAGCGCTTCCAGGGCATCCCGGTGGTCATCCATTCGTCGCTGTCGGGCAATGCCAGCGAGGACCATGTGCGCAAGGTCGGTGCGGATGCCTATGTGTCGAAGTTCCTGGCGAAGGATCTGGCCGAGACGATTCGCGGCGTGCTGCATCTGTGAGGATGTGACCCGCGTCAGCACGGCGGCAATTCCAGCGCCGCCGTGCTCGCGAGGTAACCGTGCTATAGTGTGTGCCTTCGCCCCAAGAGGCGAAAACCCGGACAGATTATTAAGACAAGACACTGTCCGGCTGGCCCCAAGGGCCCCGCCGCCCGACCTGACGTCCGGCATTCACCACCCAAGCGTTCCCAATCAGTCGTCGCATCGCGGATGTTCCCGCTCACTCCGAGCCGGCATCACGCGCAGTGACCATCGCCGTTTTCGGTAAGTCGCAAGTCGCGCGTGTCACCACGCGCCACGGCGCCCGAAGTCCGCCTGCACGCGTCCTTTCTCACGCTGACGCCTTCGCGCGGATCCACCGGACAGGGCAAGGGACCGCCCCATTCCAATCACATGAATCCACAACAAAACCACAACCAAAACCAATACACCGTCGCCGTCCATCCGATCCAGCAAAGCCCCGGCCAATGGTTCGCCACTTACATCGTCAGCCGCTATGAAAGCGGCCGCGAGCGGGTGCTCGAAAATGTCGCGGTACGCGACACGCTGCATCGCACGGAAGCGCAGGCCAAGCAGGTCGCCCGGCAAGCGGGCGAACGCGCGATTGCGCGCTTGCGCCGCCATTGAGCGCGCGCATTACCAAGGAGTCCACCATGTACGCCAACCACGCCGTCTACAAGGGCTATCGCCTCTCGGCCCACGTCCATCACACCGCCGAACAGGCCGGCAAGTCGGGCACCGCGCGCGACAGCTTCGAGGCGACGATCAATATCATCGCCCTGGGCGGAGCGCCGTCGACCGGACTGCCTGCGCTGCGTTCGCACCGCGCCGGTAGCCCGCGCGAGGCGATCGAAGCGGCCGTCGCCTACGGGCGCGATGTGATCGACGGCCTGTCGAGCTTCACCAAGGGCAAGCGCAAGGCCGCCGCGGCGAAAGCTCGCGCGTCGGAACTGGACGCGACAGTCTGACCAGCGCCTCGTAGGCGTGCAGGCCCGCGCACCGTCGTCATCCGACAGGCGCGGCAAGCCCCCGCGCTAGCTCGTCTTGCGCGCCGGCCCGCCTTGCGCGGGCAATGCGCCCAGTTCTACCATCAGCGCTCGCGCGATGGTCAGGCGCTTTGGCGCCAGTTCCTCGCGCTGCAGATCCATATTGAGCGCGAAGGTAAACACGCCGCCGTTGCGCTCGACCCAACCCACCCACCAGCCGTGGTTCAGCCCGGCGTCCATCGCCCAGCCGGTTTTCGCGAATAGCGCGTAGTCGCCGCCCGATTCGACTTTCAGGATCTCCCGCACCCATTGCTGGCTGAGCCGCGAGGCCGGCAGCTGCTGCTGCGCCAGCCGCGCGAGAAAACGGGTCTGCTCCACGGCCGAGATGGCCAGCGGCCCACGCAGCCAGAACTGATCCACCTGCTTGCCCAAATCGCGATTGCCATAGTCGAGGCGGTCGACCCACGTCTGCATCCGTTGCATGCCGATGCGGCGCGCGACACCCTGGTACACCGGCACATTCGACATCGCGATCGCCTCACGCAGGTTCATGTCGCGCTGCCACTGCGGAAATCGCGTCTTGCCGCCGCCGTACGGCTGGACCTGATCCGGGTCGGCCACCACGCCGGTTTCAAACGCGATCAGGCTGTTCGGAATCTTGTAGGTCGAGGCCGGCACCATGCGCGTCTTCGCGCGCGGCGCGTTGACCAGCGACAGCCGGTTCGCCTTGACGTCGAGCATGGCGAAGCAGCCGTCGACATCGAGCTCGCGGAAGTGCGACATCAGATCATCGCGGATGGCTTCGGCTGGCGCCGCGGTCTCGGCCCGCTGCGCCACGCGGGCGATGTCGTCGGCCTGCACCAGCCGGGCGGCCGGCAGCAACGCCGCACCTCCGGCCAGTTGCAGCAGACGGCGGCGATACAGACGTTGCCCATGCAGAGGTTGCTCGTTTTTTCGGGACTTCATGGTCTCTCCTTGTATTGGGGATGGCGCGCCGGTCCGGGCGGCGTGGCGCGACACCGACTGGACAGCCCGCATCGTAGCCACAGGCATGCGCCGGTCCAATGCGATGCGTGCGACAATCTGCATCCACTGTCACGGCTGTCACGTCCTGAGTACCGCCTTTCCCACTCTGTGTGCCCACGTCCATGCCCGATCCCCTGCTAATCGAGCTTTGCGCCCCGCAAACCGTCAATGGCCTTCGGGCGCCCTACCAGTCGGTATGGCTGCTGGTCCGGCTGCACTACGCGGCCCAACAGGCGCCGCACCGGCCGCTTGTCTACGCCGACGACCTGCGCGAGCGCATGAGCAATGCGCGCACGCTGCGCATGGCGATCACGCGTGCCTTCCAGGACTTCGCGCGCTGGGAGCTGGCGGTCGGTTGGGACGACGACGCCAGCCGCGATCCGCGTTTTCTGAATCTGGAGGGGCGCAGCCAGGGGCCGTTCTGGCTTGCCGCGCATGAACGCCAGCGCATCGTCTGCGTGGTCGACGGGGCTCCGGCCGGCGCGGCGGAAATTGCCGCGTTTCTTGGTCTCGATCGCGACGGGCATGGCCAGGGCAAGGAGCCGGTCCCGCAGCGGATGGTCACGCAGACGGACCTGTCGTTCTGGCGCCATTTTGTCGACGGCAAGCAGGCGCTGCGTGAGGGACGGCTGTTGACGCCGCTGTCTCGCGAGGATGCGGCCAAGACCGGCGGGACAGGTGGAAATGACGGGCATGACGCCCCCGCTGCGCTGACGGCATTCCGCGCCGCCGGGCGGCTGGCCGCCAGCGAGTTCGAACACGCGTTCGTCGCGCTGAACGAGGCGCTGCTGTGGCGCCGCCTGGGCGATCGCGCACAGACCCGCAAGATGCTGCGCGCACTGAAGCGGCGCCGGCGCGGTCATGCCATCGCCGGCAACGACTATCTCGACGCGATGGAAGGCATCGTCGCCGCCTGGTGCGCCTACGACGAGCGCGACCTGCCCGGCGCGCTGGCCGTGCTGCAGGCGCTGGCGCAGAACCAGCCCAGTGCGACGCTGGTGCAGGCCCACCCGCATGTCCGCTTCGAATGGCACAACCTCGCCGCGCTGATCCAGCGGTCCAATGCGCTGGCAGCCGCCCCGCACGACGCCGCGACCGCCGGCGCCCTGGCCGAACAGGCCGCCACCCATTTCGATCAGGCGTTGGCCGCGGCGTTCGAATCGAACGTCTCCGATGCCGCGCAGCATGTGGCCGCCAATATCGGCATGGCGCTATGGCTGTTCGGCGAGGCCGGCATCGGATGGTCCGGCGCCTTGCGCGATGGTGAAGCGGAGCGCGCGATCCAGTGGATCGGCCTGTCGGAATGGCTGGGCCGCGGCGCCGGCAGCCGCCATCCGTCCGCATGGAACGCCATCTACCTGATGCGCATCGCCCGCGGCGCCTGCCATACCGCGCCACGGCCCACGCTGGCCGAATTCCAGGCGACCGCACCGATCGGCGTGGCGGCCTTGCGCCAATTGGCCGGGCCGTTCGCCGACGCCTTCACCGGCCCCGCCTGGCCGGACAGCTGGCACGAGGTCGCCGCCTGGCGCCTGGCGGAATCGCAGCGCGGCGAGCGCAAATATCCGCTGCTGCAGCAGAGCAGCCTGTGGTTCGAACTGGCCTGGTATTCCGCGCATGCCGGGCAACTGGAGCCGGCGGCAAAGGCGCTGCGGCGGCTGCGGGAAGGACTGAAGCAGCTGGCGGTCAGCGATCGGCAGTACTTCGGCAAGCCGCTGCTCGACGCGCTGCCGGAACCGGTGCATCGGCTGGCGCACGACGATTGAGCGCCGCGCAATAAAAAAGGTTCATCGAGGAATACCGGGGAAGGCAGCGCGGATTTTGAGGAAGAAGTACTCCTCATCGCGATAGCCGTAAGCGCGCCGCTTGATGACCTTGATGGTGTTATTGATGCCTTCGACGACGCTGGTGTTCAGCGGGTGCCGGCACCGGGCCACAATGCCGTGCCAGTAGCCGCTCAAGCGATGGGCGAACTGCTGTAACGGACCAATACCGCTTTGCTGCGCTTGCTCAAACCAGTTGTGCCATGCCCGCTGCGCCCATCCCGGGCGGCGGTAGAACCACAGCCGCTTGAGTTCGTCGCGCAGGATGTAGACCGTCATCAACGGTCGGTTCGCAGCCAACACCTCGTTCAGATGAATGGCCTGACCCTCGCTCAGATTGGCCCGATTGCGCAGCAGCAGCCAACGCGTCGACTTCAGAACGCGTCGGGCCGGCCTGTTGTGGCGTAGCCGATTGGCTTGATCGACCCGAACCCGATCAATGACCTCGCGTCCATATTTGGCCACGATATGGAACAAGTCATAGACGACTTCGGCCTGCGGGCAATGCTCGCGGATCTCGAGTTCATATGCCGTCGTCATGTCGATGGCAACCGCTTCAATCCGCTCTGCCGCGCCCGCTGGCAGTTGCTCGAAGAAGGCGCGCGCCGTCTCGCGTGAACGGCCCTTGCCAATCCACAGCACCTGCCGGCCGATCGGGTCCACGACGACCGTGGCGTAGCGGTGGCCCTTATGCAGCGCAAATTCGTCCATCGCCAGATAGCGGATGTTGGCCCAGTCCGGCTCCGTCACCGCCTCGCGCAAGCGCGCCTTGTCGATGGACTTGATCGTGTGCCACCCAAGCTCATAGAACGCGGCGACAGCGCGCACCGAGCAGTCGCGCAACAGTCGACCACAAGCCTCGGCCAGGCGCGCTGTCACGCGCTGATAGCGCCCGAGCCAATCCAGCCGCTCCAGCCGCGGGCCGCCACATTGATCACACCAGACACGCCGGCGCGGCACGTGTAGAACGACGCGATAGTCGAAAATCGGCAGGTCTCGTACCCGCCGAACGGTGGTCTCGTGTACCTGCTTGCAGCGCGCACCGCATTCCTGGCAGTGCATGACCTTGCTGGTCGGCTTCAGATAAAGCGATAGCGTCCGACTGTCGCCTTCGGGCCAGACTACCCGCTCAAGACGGTATCCGGTCCAGCAACCCAGCGCCTGCAACGTCTTCCGATCCAGCATTCCCGCTCCTGACCCCTGAAATAACAGGCATCAAGCATACGAAAAACCGGAACCCTTCACGGAATTCTGCGAAGAACCATAAAAAAGGGCCCCCGCCTGCACGGGGACCCAATCGCACCACCATGGCGCCGGCACTGGCCGGCGCCCGGCCTTCGGTTACACCGGCTCGTCCGTCGCCGGATTCGGCTTGCGGTCGTCGAACCAGCGATACAGCGTCGGCACCATCACCAGCGTCAGCAGCGTCGACGTGATCAGGCCGCCGATCACCACCACCGCCAGCGGGCGTTGCACCTCGGAGCCCGGGCCCGTCGAGAACAGGAACGGCACCAGGCCCAGCAGCGCGATGGTTGCCGTCATCATCACCGGACGGAAACGCATGGTGGCGCCGTGGATCACCGCCTCGTCGAGGTCCATGCCGTTGTTGCGCAGATTGCGGATGTAGGACACCAGCACCACGCCGTTCAGCACCGCGATGCCCCACAGCGCGATAAAGCCCACCGATGCCGGCACCGACAGGTATTCGCCGGTGATGAACAGGCCGATGATGCCGCCGATCGACGCGAACGGCAGCACCGTGATGATCAGCGTGGCGAAGCGCAGCGAGTTGAACAGCAGGAACAGCAGGAAGAAGATCGCGGCGATCGTGATCGGCACGATGATCTTCAGGTGGCCCATCGCGCGTTCCATGTTCTGGAACTGGCCGCCCCACTCGAAGTAATAGCCTTCGGGCAGCTTGACCTTGCTGTCGGCCGCCTGCTGCAGCTCGGCGACGAAGCCGCCGAGGTCGCGGTCCTTGACGTTGATCATCACCACGACGCGGCGCTTGGCCATTTCGCGGCTGATCTGCGCCGGGCCGTCGCTGACCTCGATCTTCGCCACGCTTTGCAGCGGCACCTGGATGCCGTCGGGCGTGGTCACCAGCAGCTGGCGGATCGACTGGACATCGTGGCGGAAGCGCTCCGGCAGACGGACGGCGGCGCTGAAGCGGCGCTCACCCTCGAAGATGTCGGTAGCGCGCTTGCCGCCGATCGAAATCTCGATGATGTCGTGGATGTCCGAGACATTGAGCCCGTAGCGCGCGATCGCCTGGCGGTCGATGTCGATCGACAGGTACTGCTGACCGGTGATGCGCTCGATGCGGATGTCCTGCGAGCCCTGGATGCCGCCCGCCACGCGTGCGACCTCGCCGGCCAGTTCGCGCAGTTTGCCGAGGTCGTCGCCGAAGATCTTGACCGCGATGTCCGAACGCACGCCGCTGACCATTTCGTCGATCCGGTCGGAGATCGGCTGCGCCATCACGATCTGCACGCCCGGAATGGCGCGCAGCTTCTGGCGGATCTGCTCGGCGATGTCGTCCTGCGTCCAGCCGTCGGGCCACTCGTCGCGGTCCTTCAGGCTGGCGATCGGGGTCGATTCGTTCTGGCTCTGCGGGTCCGCCGGGCTTTCGCCGCGGCCGACGCCCGAGACCACCGACTTGACGCCCGGTACGCTGAGCACCAGCTTGTTGGCCTCCTTCTCGAGCTTGATCGATTCCTCCAGCGAGATGTTCGGCACGCGATCGATCGCCGGAACGATCGAGCCTTCCTTCATCTCCGGCATGAACGACGAACCGAGCAGCGGCACGATCGCCAGCGTGCCGAGGAACGCGACGACGGCAGCGACCACGGTCTTGCGGCTGTTTGCCATCGCCACCTTCAGCATCCGCAGATAGTGGCGCTTCAGGAAGGCGATCACGCGGGTATCGTGCTCGGCCCCGCCCTTCAGGATGTAGGACGACAGTACCGGCGACAGCGTCAGCGACAGCACCAGCGAGATGGCCAGCGCGATCGCGATGGTGAAGGCCAGCGGCGCGAACATCTTGCCCTCGGTGCCGGTCAGCGTCATCAGCGGCAGGAACACCAGGATGATGATGCCGACGCCGACGATCACCGGCGTCGCCACTTCCTGCACCGCCTTGACCAGCACCTCGGTCTTCGACAGCCTCAGCTCATCCTTGCGCCCCAATCGCTCGAACGCGTTCTCGACCACCACCACCGAGCCGTCGACCATCAGGCCGATCGCGATCGCCAGCCCCCCCAGCGACATCAGGTTGGCCGACAGCCCCACCTGGTTCATCACCATGAAGGTCAGCAGCGGCGTCAGCACCAGCGTGGCCAGCACGATCACCGACGAGCGCAGGTCGCCCAGGAACAGGAACAGCACGATCACCACCAGCACCACGCCTTCGAGCAGCACCTTGGTCACCGTCCACAACGCGGCGTCGACCAGTTCGCTGCGGTCGTAGTACGGCACGATCTGCAGCTTGCCGGGCAGCATGCCGCGCTCGTTGATCTCGGCGACGCGCTGCTTGACGCGGCTGACGACCTCCTTGGCGTTGCCGCCCCGCATCATCATCACGATGCCGCCGACCGCCTCGGTCTGGCCGTTCTTGATCAGCGCGCCCTGCCGGACTTCATGGCCGATGGTGACCTCGGCGACGTCGCGCAGGTAGACCGGCGTGCCGTTGATCTCCTTCAGCACGATGCTCTTCAGGTCCTCGACGCCTTGAGCCAGACCCACACCGCGGATCAGGTACTGCTCGGCATAGTGCGGCAGCACGCCGCCGCCCGAGTTGGCGTTGTTGTTGGCCAGCGCCTGGTAGACCTGCTGCACCGAGATGCCGTAGTGCCGCATGCGGTCCGGATTGATCAGCGCCTGGTATTGCTTGACGTAGCCGCCCTGCGAGTTGATTTCGGCGACGCCCGGGATCGATCGCAGCAGCGGGCGCACGACCCAGTCCTGCACGATGCGGCGCTCGGACAGTTCCTGTTGGGTCAGCTCGCGGTCGCCGTCATCGGCGCGGTCCAGCGTGTACTGGTAGACCTCGCCCAGACCGGTCGACACCGGGCCGAGCACCGGCGTCACGCCTTCCGGCATGCGGCCGCCGACCTCGATCAGCCGCTCCATCACCAGCTGGCGCGCGAAATAGACGTCGGTGGCATCGGTAAACACCAGCGTGATCAGCGACAGGCCCGCCTTGTTCAGCGAGCGCATCTCGACCAGCCCGGGCAGGCCGGTCATCGCGATCTCGATCGGCACGGTGACGAAGCGCTCGACCTCTTCCGGCGAGCGGCCTGCCGCCTCGGTGGCGATCTGCACCTGCACGTTGGTCACATCGGGGAACGCGTCGACCGACAGCTTGCCGGCGGCGCGCAGCCCGAAGAAGAACAGCACGACCGCGATCACGCAGACCACGAGCCGCTGTTTGATGGCAGCTTGGACTAGGGATTCGATCATCGTGGTCAACCTTGCTCGAGGCGCTTGCGCTCGTTATCGAGATGGAACGCGCCATTGACCACGATGCGGTCGCCAGCCTTGACGCCGCTCTGCACCACGCGCATGCCGTCGCTCTCGGCGCCGAGCTTGACCGGCACGGCGCGATACAGGCCCTCGCCCTGCTCGACGTAGACCTGCTCCTCGTTGCCATCTCGGACCACGGCCGAGCCCGGCACCACCAGCCGCTCGGTGGGCCGGCTGGCGATCACCATGCTGGCCAGCATCGCCGGCTTCAGGCGTCCCTCGCGGTTCTCGAGTTCGGTACGAACGAGCACCGTGCGCGATTCGGGATTGACGGTGCGGCCCACATAGATCAGCTTGCCGGCGATCCGGCTGCGGCCCGTACCCGCGCCCAGCGACGGCACGTCGATCTCGACGGTCTGGCCCTCGGCCACCAGCGCGGCCTGCTGCTCGGGCACCTCGGCCACGACCCAGACGCGCGACAGGTCGGCCACCGTGTACAGCGAATCGGCGGGCTGCACCACCTGCCCCTGGGCGACCTTGCGCTCGACCACGGTGCCGCTGATGCTCGAATACACCGGCGAATACGAATTGATGCTGCCGCCCTTGGACAGCTCGGCGATCGCCGCCTTCGACATGCCCAGCACACGCAGCTGATCGCGATAGGCGTGCATCTCGGCCTGGGCGATCGCGTATTCGCTCTCGCGGCGCTGCAGCTCACCGCGGCCGATCACGTCGGCGGCGAACAGCTGGCGCGCGCGCTCGGCGTTCTGCGCCTGCAACTGCGATTGCGCCAGTGCCTTCAGGTAGGACATCTGCGCGGCGCCCAGCTCGCTGCTGTGCAGGCGCGCCAGCACCTGGCCGGCCTTCACTTCCTGGCCCGGCATCGCGTAGAGATCGGTCACGCGTCCGGTCACGGACGCGCCGATGCGGGCCACGCGCTGCTCGTCGAAATCGATGCGGCCGGCCACGTGCAGCATCTCGCTGAACGGGCTGGTGGTCACCGGCGCGACCTTCAGCTGCTGCTGCAGCGATGGCTCGGGCTTGACCACGCCGGGCGGCAGCTTGGGCGCCTCGGCTGCGGGCGGCGGCTCCTCGGAACAGGCCGCGAGCGTCAACATCATGGCGGCAGCCACCGCCAGGGTACGGAGGGAAAAGGGGCGCATGGTCAGTCTTTGTTCGATTCGGTGGAGAAGGTCGCGGCGGTCGGGGTCATGGCCGGGGTCGTGGCGGAGGTCACGGCCGGGGTCATAGTCGGGCTGACATCCGGAGTCACGTCCGAGGTCCTGCCCGGGGTCACGCCGGGCGTGGACATGCCGGGCGCCATCGACAGCAGGCGTTCGATCTGGATCACGGCCATCTGCTGGTCGTATTGGGCGGCGATCAGTTCGTTGCGCGCGTTGCGCAGCGTGCGCTGGGCATCGATCACTTCGAGGATGCCGCGCTCGCCGTAGCGGTAGGCCGCCTGCGCGACCTGCAGCGCGTTCTCGGCCTCACGGACGATGCCGGACTCCAGCGCGGTGACCTGGGCCTGCGTGATTTCGAGCTGGCGGTACGCCGACTCGAGTTCCTGCGCCAGTTCGAATTCGCGCAGCTCATAGGCGTTGCGTGCCTGCGTGGCCTGCGCGACCGCCTCGCCCACCGGGCCCTTGCGGCGGTCCCACAACGGGATGGTCAGCACCAGGCCGACCTGGGACACGCTGTTGTCCGGCTCGCGCGTGGTGCTGGCGCGCACCGCCAGCTCCGGCAACCGCAGCGAGCGCTGGTAGTCGACGGCCAGATTGGCGCGCTCCAGCTCCATGCGGCGCTGGACCAGTTCGGCATTGGCCGTGCTCAGCCGCTCCCGCATCACCGCCAGATCGGGCACGTTCGGGATCTGGCCGAGGCTGCCGGCCAGCGCGAACTTCGGCGGCAGCGCGCCGCCGACCTGCTGGCGCAGCGCCGCCTTGGCCTGGTCGACGCGGTACTCGGCGCTCTGCAGCGATTTCTGCGCGGCCAGCAGCTCGGTCTCGGCCCGGATCAGCTCATAGCGCGGCGCCTCGCCGACCTCGACGCGCAAGCGCGCCCGCGAATGGACCTGCTTCATCATCGCCAGGTCTTCCCGTGCCGCCGCCAGTTCGCTCTCCCGGCGCAGCACGCCGAAGTAGCCGGTTTTGACCCGGCCGGCGAGGTCGGCGTAGAAGGCCTGCAGACCCGCTTCGGTCGCGTCGAGATTGCGCTCGGCGATCGAGCGGCGCAGGCTGCGCTGCTGGGGGTAGTCGAGCCGCTGCGTGATCGAGAAGCTGGGCGTGTTGCCCTCGGCCACGCCGGCCTGCCGGCCGCGCAGGCGGCCGTACATCATTTCGACCTGGGGATTCGGATAGGCGCCCGCGCTGGTGACGGCGGCGCTGGCGGCGTCCACGCCGGCATGCGCGGCGGCCACGCCCTTGTTCGAGTTCTGGGACAGGGAAAGCAGTTGCTCCAGCGAGAAGGCATCGGCGGCAAAGGCCGACGACACCCCAAGCGAAAGCGACGCTATCAGGGTAAGCGTAGAGATCTTCATGGCAACGAGAAAAAGCCGGACCACTGCATGCCGGCTTCGCGCGGACGGCGTTACCGCGACAAGCACACGGCCCACGGCAACAAGCGCCGCGAGCAAGACACGCAGATAGGAGGCGCGACCGGTCCGACGCGGAGCCGGACCGGCGCGTCAGCAATCAGGCGGAGAAGATGGGGGGCTTGAACAGCGCCGCAGGCAGCGGCGGCGCGCGGCCGTGGCGAGGCGGAGAGACATCGCCGGAAGGCAGTTCGAGCGGGGCCGCCGGCAAGGCGAACAGCGCGCTCGATTCCTCGATTTCGTCGAGCACGTCGGGCGGATCGAGCAGATCGGCCGACCAGATATTGCAGTAGCCCGGGTGGGAGGCGGCTTCGGCGACGTCGTCGTCGGCATGGATGCCGTCGTCGCCCGGGGCGACGATGCGGCTGCC
Source organism: Cupriavidus gilardii (assembly GCF_013347325.1). Lineage (NCBI taxonomy): Bacteria > Pseudomonadati > Pseudomonadota > Betaproteobacteria > Burkholderiales > Burkholderiaceae > Cupriavidus > Cupriavidus gilardii. Next base: position 1,713,670 of record NZ_CP054624.1, read on the forward strand.
GTCGTCATCGCTGGAAACCGCCCGGGCCGCCACCGCGGCGACCGCGGCCATGCTGCAGACCAGCGGCCCCACGCGCATCTGTCCTTGCCCGAGCCCCGCCGCCGCGTCCAGACGCGTGCTGGCCTGCGCTCCGAAGGAGAGCAGGAACAGGCAGGCCGCGATCAGAAACGGTAGAAAGGCTCGCATCAAGGGGAAGTTGGCGTCGGTATGCGGGCAGGGGCACTACGCCAGAAATATGACGGTTAGTGCTCTGCGTAATAAGACGCAAGTGCGGCATTGTAACCGAATGCAATCGCATGGACAGGGTTAGCCCTAGGTTGTTCCCGAAAACGTGACGATTTGGGTATCGGGCAGGGCACGGCTCCCCTGCCCGTTCGGCGTGATTTGCGACCGAGTTGCGCCCGATTTGTCGCCGCTTTGCGCGATCTGCGCGGGCTCGGCCGGGTCAGGCCACGGTGCCGCCGACGCCCGGCGCGGGCGCCAGCCCGACCTTGCCGGGCGCCGTTTCGTCCCGATCGGCTTCATCGCCGCCGGCCTTGTCCAGATCCATGCCGGTGGTTTCCGGCAGCATCAGCGCGGCAAACACGACCAGCGCATAGCCCGCCCCGGCGACGATGGCGATCGCCAGCGGCAGCGAGGTCCGGCCCGAGCTCAGCCAGCCGACCGACAGCGGGAAGAACGAGCCGATCACCCGGCCAAGGTTGTACGAGACGCCGTAGCCGGTCGCGCGGATATCGTTCGGATACGACTCCGAGATGGTCGCGCCGATGCCGGAGAACACCCCCTGCATCAGCACGCCCAGCGGAAAGCCGAGGAACAGCATCGACAGGTTGGAGACCGGGATCACCATATAGATCAGCGCCATCATGAAGGCGCCGGCGGCGAACAGCACATAGGTCGGCCGCCGTCCCAGCCGGTCGGTCGCGTAGGCGCCGGCCACATAGCCGACCAGCGAGCCAAGGATCGTCACCGCCAGATAGGAGCTGGTGCCGAACACCGACAGGCCGCGCTCGGTCTTCAGGAAGGTCGGCAGCCACGTCGCGATCGCGTAGTAGGCGCCCAGCATGCCGCCCGACAGCAGGCTGCACAGCACGGTCTTGCGCAGCAGCGGCCGCCGCACCAGCCGGCCCAGTTCCTGCCACGCGGAGCCCTGCGAGGCGGCCCGCTCGGCCCGCGTCTTGACGAAGACCTCGGGCTCGTCGAGGTTGCGGCGCAGATAGAACACCACCAGCGCCGGCACGATGCCGAGGAAGAAGCAGACCCGCCAGGCCGTCTCGGCCGGGAACAGGCTGAAGGTCAGGCCATAAGCCAGCGCCGCCGCGCCCCAGCCGAACGAATAGCTGCTGGCCGTGAAACCGGAGTATTTGCCGCGGTGCGCCGGATTGCGAATCATCTCGGTGACCAGCACCATGCACAGCGACGATTCGCCGCCGAAGCCGATGCCCTGGATCATGCGGAACAGCATCAGCTGCTCGGGCGAATTGGCCAGCCCGCACAGGAAGCAGGCGACGGTGAACACCACGATGGTCCAGCGCAGCACGCGCACGCGGCCATAGCGGTCGGCCAGCATGCCGGCCCCGATCGCGCCGACCAGCGACGACACCAGCGTCCACGTGACGATCGCGCCCGCAGTCGATTTGCTCATCTGCCACTGCGTCAGCAGCGTCGAGATCAGGAACGAATAGATCATGAAGTCGAACACATCGACCGCATGGCCAAGGAACGCGCCGTAGAACCCCTTGCGCTCCATCCGCGATAGCTCTTTGAACCAGTCCAGCATGATCGTCGCTCCTTGTCAGTGTGGGCATCGCGGCGGCGTGGTCAGCCGCGCGGCGTGCGAATTCGGTGGGGTGTTTGCGTGGTGTCAGCGAGGCGTGCTCAGCGAGGCGTGCTCAGCCAGGCGGCGGCCGGAAGGCGAAGCCCGCCGCCTCGAGCAGGCCGGCGAAGCGCAGCGAGGTCAGGTCGCGGTAGCGCCCGGCGACGATCTGCACGCCAACCGGCAGGCCGTTGCTGGCGGGGCCGATCGGCGCGACGGTCGACGGCAGTCCGCACAGTCCGGAATGGCCGGCCCAGAACAGCTGGGTCGTCATTGCTTGCGGCTTGCCGTTGACGTCCAGATGGCGCTGCCAGGGCTCGCCGGATTCGTTCAGCGAGAAGGCGGTCGTCGTCGCCGCCGGGCACAGCAGCACGTCGTAGTCATCGAAGAAACGCTGCCAGGCCCCGGCGAAACGCTCGCGAGCGTGCTGCAGCAGCAGCCAGTCGCGGTGGCCGAGCGTGGCGCCGACATGCTGCAGGGTCGCGTAGCTGGCGTCGTCGGCCGTGGCGGCTTCGGCCTGTTGGATGGCTTCCGTGAACGCGCCGTCCGGCATATGGACCGAGGTCGTCGAACGCAGCAGCAGCACGTAGACCCGCCACAGTTCTTCGGGGTCGAACGAAGGCCGCGCATGCCAGGCAACGCTGGCGCCCTGCCCTTCGAGCCAGCGGCCCAACCCCTCGATGCAGTCGCTGACCTCGCGGTCGGCCTCGGCCTGCGGGTGCGAGGGCAGCACCGCGACGCGGAACTGCGCCAGCGAATCGAGCCGGCACGGCGGCAACGCGAGGCGATAGGCCAGCGCATCGGCGCCTTCCGGGCCGGCAATGGTCTGCAGCACCAGTTCGAGATCGCGCGCACTGCGGGCAATCGGGCCCGCGACGTTGATGTCCTGGATGCCGAACGACGCCGCGCCGGTGCCATGACCGCTGAGCGGCACGATGCCGTGGCTGCTCTTGTGCGAGAACACGCCGCAGTAATGCGCGGGATTGCGCAGGGACGAGCCGATGTCCGAGCCGATGTCGAACAGGCTCATGCCGGCGCAGACGGCCGCCGCGCTGCCGCCCGACGAACCGCCCGGCGTGCGCGACGGATCGTGCGGATTGCGCGTGGTGCCGTAGACCGCGTTATAGCTTTGCCAGTCGCGCAGGCCGAGCGGGACATTGGTCTTGCCGATCAGCACCGCACCGGCCTTTCGCAGCCGCTGGACCACGGTGGCGTCGCGCTGCGCGACGTGCTCGCGCAGCGCCGGATTGCCGCAGGTGGTCGGCCAGCCGGCCACGTCGAACGATTCCTTGACGGAGAACGGCACGCCATCGAGCGGCCCCAGCGCCCTGCCCTGGCGGCGGCGCGCATCGCTGGCGCGCGCCTGCTCCCGGGCGGCATCGAAGTCGGCGAGCACGATGGCGTTCAGCAGCGGATTGCGTTCGGCCCAGGCGGCGTGACAAAGATCGAGCAGTTGCTCGGCGCTGGTGCGGCCCTCGGCGAGATCGTCGACAGCCTGCCATAGCGGGCGATAGCGCGCGGCGGGCGGGGCGGAGGCTGTTTGCTGGCGCAGGGAAGCACCGGCGCGGGCCGGGATGGACGGGGACGTTGGCAGGCTCACGTCGGCTCCTGTTCTTGTTGTTGTCTGTTGTTATGCCGCGACCCTGACGGCAGCACCCGGGGCCTCTCTCTAGCGGAGGTGTCGTAGTGCCGTGTCGGTATACTATATGCAATAGTGTAGGACGGACCAAGGCTCCCTGGCATTGGCGGAAACCCTCGCACCAGCGGCCTCCAATCGCGCACCCCTGGCACGCGGCGGCGGCGCGCGTGCTTGACGCAAGAATCGGCCCAGCGCGACGTGCGTCACCATGCGGCGCGCCGCATTCAAGGGGGGACGGCAAGACCAGGCCGGGACGGCAGATGGGATGGTCGCGTGCGAATGCCCGGACTCGGACGCAGGAAAAGAAAAACCGCCCCGGGGGGCGGTTCGAGCGCTGTCAGCAGCGCTTTGCCAGTACGTCGGCCGTTATGCCGGGCGATGCCCGCAGCCAGCGCGGCCAAACAGGCACTGCACAAAGCGCAGCACATCGGCGGCTCGCAGCGGGATCAGCGGCGTGGCATGACGGACCGCGTCGCGGGCCGCGTAGTGGCGCAGCAGTTGCTGGCCGATCGGGGTCTTCAGATACGACGCCCGGGCATTGGTGTCGCGGTAAGTCATGGTCTTTCTCTATTGCGTTTACAACAGTCGACAGTATACACAATTTTTGTGCATTGCGCCATGACGGTGCGCCTGACGCCCCGGACCCGTGCGCGCGGCCGATGCCGGGGCACGGCGGCAAGGCGCACCGCGCCCATGGTGCATCGCGACAGAGGAATCGCGACAGAGGAATCGCGACAGAGGAATCGCGAAAGAGGAATCGGGAAAGGGAAAAGAGAAAAGGCAGAGAGACCGGAGGACCTGCCGCCGGCGTCAGTCAACAGGCGTCAGGCCGCAACAGCCCTCAGACAACATACGTCAAGCAACAGCCGTCAGGCGGCGTGCTGCTCGCCGACCGGCAGTTCGGCCGCCTTGGCCGCGCTGTAGACATGCCGCGCGGCCAGCAGGGCCGCAAGATCGGCATCGCCGGCGATCACCGCCTGCAGAATCTGCGCGTGTTCGTCCCAGTTCTGGCGGGCGCGCACCGTGTTGGCCGGCCCGAACAGCACCGCGGTACGCTCACGCAGCGAGCGCATCATTTCCTGCAGCACGCTGTTGGCGGCGATATTGCCGAGCACCTCGTGAAAGCGCGAGTTCAGCGTCAGCAGTTCGTCGGCCTTGCCCTGGGCCGCCGCTTCCATGCCCTGCTGCAACACCGCCTCGAGCTCCGCGATCAGCGCGGGATCGCGCCGCTGCGCGGCCAGCTTGGCGTTCAGCCCCTCCAGCGTGGCGCGCACCTCGACCATCTCGCGGACGATATCGGGCGACAGCTTGGCCACCGAGGCGCCGCGGCGCGGTTCGATCAGCACCAGTCCTTCGCTGGCCAGCGCGCGCAGCGCCTCGCGCACCGGGATGCGCGACACACCCAGTTCCGCCGACAGCTTGTTCTCGACCAGGCGTTCGCCCGGCTCGTAGTCGCCCTTCAGGATGCGCTCACGCAGCTTGTCGGTGACCAGCGCGAACAGCGGCGAATGGCTGGCGCCCAGGCTCACGACTTCCTGATCGGGCGCGGCGGAAACGGACGGGCGGAGGGACATGGCGGATGGCGAGGCGATCGGATTGGACAGCGCGCGAATTGGCGGGGACCCAGGCGCTGCGGCGAGGCACCGGGTCGGTGCGAGCCCGCGCCAAAGGCTGGCGTCATTGTATACCAGCTACCGAACGAAGCGGCGCGGTCGCCGCCCCTCCACGGCCGCCGGGCCTCAGTCCCGCTGGAACGTGAAACTGTCGGCGTAGATATGTTCGGTGCTGGCGCCGCGATCGAGGAAGGCCTGCCGCGCGTCGCGGATCATGTCCGGCGAGCCGCACAGGTAGATCGCGTGCTCGGACAGGTCGCCGAGATCGTCGACCGCGGCGTGGTGCACATAACCGCGGCGGCCCCGCCAGCCGACGCCGCCGCGCGACAGCACCGGCACATAGCGGAAGTCGTACAGGCGCTCGGCCCAGCCCTCGATCTGCTGGTGCAGATACAGATCGCCCTCCTCCCGCATGCCCCAGTACAGCGATACCGGCGGGCAGTCGGGATCGTCCATCAGCGATTCGAGAATCGCCTTGATCGGCGCGATGCCGGTGCCGGTCGCGACCATCAGCAACGGACGATAGTCGCGCGCGCGATAGAAGAAGTTGCCGTGCGGCAGCTCGACTTCGACCGCATCGCCCGGCGCCAGGCCCGGCAGGATGCGGTCGGTCACCGCGCCGCCCGGAATGCGGCGCACATGCAGTTCGATGCTGCCGCCCAGCGGCACCGACGCCATCGAGAAACTGCGCGCCTGCCCCTCTGCCGCGATCAGCTTGAGGTACTGACCCGGTCGATAATCCAGCGCCGCGTCGAGATCCGGCACCTGCAGCCGGACCTGCAGCACGGTCGGCGTCAGCGGAAGAACCTGCTCGATGCGCGCGCGATGCCGCATCGGCTCGGCGCAGGCTTCGTCCTCGCGCGCGGTGCTGATCACCAGATCCCCAACCGGCTGCGCCTGGCAGGCCAGCGCATAGCCCGCCGCCGCCTCGTCGGGCGCCAGCCCCATCGGCTCCTCCTCGTAGCGGACTTCGCCTTCGACCAGCTTCATCCGGCAGGTGCCGCAGCCGCCCAGCTGGCAATCGTGCGGCAGCGCGATACCGGCCTTGAGTGCGGCCTGCAGCAGCGTTTCGCCGCGCTCGACAAAAAAGGCCTGCTGCGTTTCGAGGATCTGGATGCGGTGAGACATGATGCGTTCCGAATGGCCGGTTGAAAGATGCGGCGGGGGTTCAGCGCTTCGTGCAGCGCTTGGGTCAGCGCTCGGTTCAGCGCTTGATATCGGCCTGCACCACCACCTTCAGGTCCTGCGGTGCCAGCAGTTCCTGCAACGCCTGCAAGGCAGCGAGGCCCGCCTGCGTGTCCTGCTCGCCGTTGCCACCGCTCAGGCCGATGCCGCCGATCACCTGTTCGTTGACGACGATCGGAAAGCCGCCGACGAAGGCGGCGAACTTGCCCTCGAAGCTCCACTGGATGCCGAAGGCTTCGTTGCCGGGCAGCGCGGGCCCGTTCGGCGGCGTCGTGAACAGATGGGTCGAGCGCTTGTGGCCCGCCGCGGTAAAGGCCTTGTTCCAGGCGATCTGGGGCCCGGTGATACGGGCGCCGTCCATCCGCTCCAGCACCAGCGGATAGCCGCCCTCATCCACCACGCAGATGGATTCGAGCACGCCGATCTCCTCGGACTTGGCGATGGCCGCGGCCACCATATGGCGCGCTTCGCGCAGTTCGAGCTTGATGGCTTGTTTCATGCGATGTTCTCCTGGTCGATGCGGTGTAGCGATGCTGCGATACTGCGATGCGTATTGCTTACAGGCCGCGGTAGACGGTCTTGATCTGGGTATAGAACTCGAGGCCGGTGCGGCCGGACTCGCGGAAGGTCGAGGTGCTGGAGCGCTTGAGCCCGCCGAACGGCGCGTTGACCAGATTGCCGGTGGTGGTGCGGTTGATCTTGACGGTGCCGGCCTCGATGTCGGCGGCGAAGCGATGCATGTAGCGCGGATTGCGTGTGACGATCGCCGCGGCCAGGCCGTACTCGCTGTCGTTGGCCTTGGCGATCGCGTCGGCGTAGTCGCTGAACGCGATGATCGCGATCACCGGCCCGAAGATCTCCTCTCTCGCGATGCGCATGTCCTGCGTGACATCGGTGAAGACGGCGGGCGACACGTAGAAGCCGTTGTCGTACTCCGGACCGCCGAGCCGCTCGCCGCCGCACAGCAGCGTCGCCTCGGACTTGCCGATGTCGATGTAGCGCAGCACGTTGTCGAGCTGGTTGCGCGTGGCCAGCGGACCGAGGTCCATGCCGGGCGTCAGGCCGCTGCCGATCTTCAGTGTCTTGACGCGGGCCAGCAGCTTCTCGGTATAGGTCTCGCGCACGGACTCGGCGACCAGCACGCGGCTGGTGCCGGTGCAGGCCTGGCCGCTGAGCGAGAAGCCGCCCTTGATCGTCAGTTCGACGGCCTGGTCCAGGTCGGCGTCCTCCATCACCAGCAGCGGATTCTTGCCGCCCAGCTCCATCTGCGTGCGCGTGGTCAGCGGCACCGAGCGATGGATCTGCTCGCCGGCGCGGGTCGAGCCGGTGAACGAGATCGCACGCACGGCCGGGGCTTGCGTGATCGCGGCTCCCACGTCGGCGGCGCTGCCGGTGATGAAGTTCAGCACGCCCTTGGGCAGGCCCGCGTCGATCAGCGCCTCGGCCAAGCGATAGCCGCTCAGCGGCGCATCGGACGACGGCTTGAACACCACGGTATTGCCGGTGATCAGCGCCGGCGCGATCTTGCGCGCGGGGATCGAGATCGGGAAATTCCACGGCGAGATCACCGTCGCCACGCCCAGCGGCTCGCGCTGCGTGTAGACCAGCATGTCGCCGTCGTCGTTGGGGAACGATTCGCCGGTGAAGGTCTGGCCTTCGACGGCATAGAAGCGCAGCGTCTGCGCCGAGCGCAGGACCTCGTCGCGCGCCAGGCTCAACGCCTTGCCCTCTTCGCGCGTCAGTTCGCGCGCGATGCTGTCGGCATTGGCTTCGAGCTGCTGCGCGGCGCGGTTCAGGATGGCCGCGCGGCGTCCGATCGGCGTGTTCTTCCAGCCCTCGAAGGCGGCGGAGGCGGCCGCCACCGCGGCCTGTCCGTCTTCGGCGGCGGATGCCTGGAAGCGGCCCACCACGTCGTTCGTATCGGCGGGATTGATGTTGTCGAAGGTTCGGCCGGACTGGCACGCGGTCCATTCGCCATCGATGTAGTTGTAGAACGGTTCCATCTGTGCGGCGCTCATCAGGCAGTCAGGGGAAGGAGCGCGGCGCCGGCAGGCGCCGCGGGGCACGGCTCTGGCGTCGCGCTTTACGCAGCCAGTTCCAGTTCCGGCAACGGCAGCTCGTGGGCGACATAGTCGTAGTACAGCGCGGTCGTATAGAGCAGCCGCATCTGCGCGCCGATCTCGCAGATCTTCAGGCAGCGCTGCTGCAGCTCGGGCGTATTCGCGTGCTCGAGCACGATCTGGTAGCCGCGTTCGCCGTGGATTTCGTCCGAGACGATATGCAGGTCGAAGAACTCGACCTCCTCGTCGGTGAACTGGTACTTCTCGCGCAGCGTCGGCGTCTGCTTGCGGTAGATCGACGGCACCTGCGACTCCAGCCCAACCACCAGGCCAGCCACCGCGACGATCGGGTCCTCGCGCATCGCCACCGAATAGCACCAGGCCTGCAGGCCCCGCGTGGTGGGCGACATATTGTCCGGATCGATCACGCGCTCGCGGGTGGTGCCGCAGGCCTCGGCGAAGCGGATCAGCAGATCGGTGTGGCGATCGCCGCCGATTTCCTCTTCGTACATATTGGCCAGCAGGAAGTCCTTGGCCTCGGTATACCGATCCGGCATCCGGGCGTAGATGTAGCCCAGGTAATCGGCGAACGGCCCGACATAGTGATAGTGGTTCTCGGCCCAGCGTGCCAGATGCGCGCGGCTCAGCTTGCCGGTGGCCCAGGCCTTGCTGAACGGCGCCTGGTTGGCGCTTTTGCCCTTGATCGCTTCTTCCAGCGCGGCGCGGAATTCTTCTCGGTTCATCAGTTCGGCCATGTGGGGCTCCTTGTTGGCTGACGGTTCGGAATGGTTGGGTCGGACGGTCGTTCGTCCGATGTTTGTATACTATATACATTCAAGCGAGACGAACAAGGGCTTGAGCGGCTTTATTCATCGGGGTTTACCTTGGGTTTCCAGCGAGTCGCTTGTGTTGGGCCGCGAAGCAAGCCGCGGGCTCCCCGCCTGCGCGCGGGCAACGAAACTGCTTGCGGTGTCGTCCCCGCGCAGGCGGGGACCCAGTGGCTTAACGACTTATCGCGCAGCCGCCTGCACCCGCTGCCACGCCAGTCCGGCCAGTGCCACATCCTCCAGGCCGACGCCAACGGACTTGTAGATGACGATGTCGTCATCGCTGCGCCGCGGCCGCGCGCGCTCCAGCACGACGTCGGCCAGTTCGACCAGCTTCGATTCGGGCAGCACGCCCTGCCCCGCCATCACGATGTCGCCGGCTTCGCGCGTCGACTGCGGCTTCCATTCAACGACCACGGCCGACGCGCGCGACAGGGCCACGTCGTCGAGTTCGCGCGTATGTGGCAGGCTGGAACCGATCGCCGCCACGAATGCCCCGGGCTTGATCGCCTCCCCGGAAAACAGCGGCGTGGTCGAGCGCGAGGCTGTGACGACGATGTCGGCCTCCCGCACCGCAGCCTCGTTCTCCGTCACGAGCACCGGAATGCCGCAGCTCTGGCTCAGCCGCTCCGGCAGATCGGCCGGCGCATACGGATCGCACAGCAGGATGCGCTCCAGCGGCAACGCGGCGCTCAACTGCCTCGCGTGCGCGGCGCCCTGCGTGCCGGCGCCGAACAGCGCCAGCGTACAGGCATTGGGCCGCGCCAGATGGCGGGCCGCGACCACCGTGCAGGCCGCGGTGCGCAGCCGCGTGATCGCGCCCGCATCGAACGACGCCAGCGGCCGCCCATCCTCGGTCGAGAACAGCAGGATCACGAAGGAAAACTGCCCCTCGATGGTCGTGTAGACCTTGGCGCCGGCCACGCCCTGCTCCGGTAGCACCGCGCCCAGTGTCGACAGCTTGACGCCGCCCGCCTCGGTGCGGATGCGCTGCTGCATGGCGGCTTTGCCCTGGCCGAAGCTGCGGAACGCTTCGAGCATGATGCGTTGCACGTCTTCGGGCGCCACGTGGCGGTCGACCATTTCGTCTGTGATGTGCTGCATCGGGTCTCCTGCGTTGGGTGGGTGATTGAAGTCGAAGTCGAAGTCGAAGTCGAAGTTGGGGCGAGTTCGAGGTAGCGCGCCGGGGGGCTCAGCCCTGCAGCACCACCCGGACCAGCACGGCGATCGCGCCCGCCGCGCACAAGGCCAGCAGCAGCCGGCGCACGGCCACCGCCGACACACGCGCCTTGAGCCGGCTCGACACCGCAAACCCGGCGAGCAGGAACGGCGCCAGCAGCGCGCTCAGCGTCAGGTCCGCAATACCGAAGCGCCCCGCACCGGCCAGCATCGCCAGCGACAACACCGCGCCGCCACCGAGAATGCAGCCAACCGTTGCGCGCATCGCCGCCGGACTCATGTGCTGCATCACGATGGCGAACGGCGGCGCGCCCGCCGACGTCAGCGTCGCCATGAAGCCGGACGCGGTGCCGGCGATCGCCAGGTTTCCAGCGGAGGGCCGCACACGCCAGCCAAGCGCGCTGAGCGCCACCGCCAGCAGGATCGACAACGAAAACACCACCGCCAGCCACTGCGGCCGCAGCCACGCAATGGCCAGCACGCCGATCAGGCCGCCGAGCGTGCGGCCCAGCAACGCGGTTCCGGTCAAACGCCAGGCGATCGCCTCGCGCTCGCGCAGCGCCGCCAGCAGCGACAGACAGCCACCCATCGCCAACAGCGGCCCCGGCACCAGCTGCGGAAAGAACATCGCGGCCAGCGGTGCAGCCAGCATCGCGAAGCCGATGCCGCCCACGCCCTGCAGGCAGGCACCGACGAAGATCGTCGCGCCCATCCACCCGTATTCGGACAGCGGCACGGCGGGCAGCAAGGACGTCGCCGGCGACAGCGTCGGCAACAGACTGGCAATCAGCGCGGGCAGCGTGGTGGTCATGAGGAAGAGGGATTGGAAGAGCGCGGACCGCTCGATGCGGCCCGGCTCACAGACGGGCAATGGCCGTGGTCAAATACCCTAGCCGCCGGAATTGGTATACAGTCTACATACCAGATTCACCAGAACGCAAGTCGCCCGTCACCGCGCGCACCGCAACGGTGCTGGTTGAAGGACATCAATCCCAGCGCTGGTGCGCCTTTCCGGCGACCTACCCCACTCCGGTATCAGCGTATATCCGTATACGATTTCGCTTGTCGGCGCAGGCGTACGGAATATAGTATACCGTTCAGACCCCCACCCGAAGGACGGTCGAGCTTCACGAACCACCCTCTCGCCCCACGGAGCTTTCATGCAACACGAAGTCGTGATCGGTGCCGCGCACTGGATATATCTCATGGGGGTCGCGGTCATCGTGCTGACGATGATCCTGCGCGCCAATGTCGTCGTGCCCTCCATCGTGGGGACCGCGCTGGTCGTGTTCGCGCTGACCGGCAGCCCGGTATCCGCGTTGGCGGGCGTGTTCTCGGCCAGCCTGGTGGCCGCCAAGGAGTTGTTCAATATCTTCCTGGTCATCGCCTTCATGACTGCGCTGCTCAACGCGCTGAAGACGCTGCGCTCGGATATCCGCATGGTCGAGCCATTTCGCGTGGTGATGAAGAACGGCCACAGCGCCTTCTTCATCCTGGCCGGCGTGACCTACGTGATTTCGCTGTTCTTCTGGCCCACGCCCGCGGTGCCGCTGGTCTCCGCGATCCTGCTGCCGGCGGCGATCGCGGCCGGACTGCCGCCGCTGGCGGGCGCGATGGCGATCGCGATCGCCGGCCAGGGCATGGCGCTGTCGTCGGACTATGTGATCGGCGTCGCCCCGGGCATCAGCGCCAAGGCGGCCGGCGCCGCGGTCAGCGCGGCCGTGGTCGCAGACCGCGCGCTGACCCTGTCGATCATCACCGGCGCCATCGCGCTGTGCCTGGCCTACTTGTCGATGCGCAAGCACATCGTCCCGGCCAGCGGCACGTTGCTGGACCGCTGGCAACAGCGCGCCAGCGGGGCCGCGCTCGGCCTAGGTGACGACGGCGGCGGCGGCGGCACCTTCGACAAGGCGGAGATCGCCCGCGCCACCGCGCATGAGGAGCCGCTGGCCACCGAGTCGAATATCGAGGCCAGCCTGTCGATGGTCGAGCGCAAGCGGATCAAATGGTCCAAGTGCTTCGCCATCGTGACGCCGATCGCCTTCCTCGCCGTGGTCACCGTGATGGTGCTGCCCAAGCTGGGCACCGGCGTGCAGGACCTGAAGGGCGGCGAGGCCGCGGCCCTGGTCGGCGGTGTGGCCGCGGTGCTGATGATGCTGGCGACGCTGGCCGCCGAAGGCCCGCGCCGGATGCTCGATGTCTGCCCCGAGCACATCACCGACGGTTTCGTGTTCGCCTTCAAGGCGATGGGTTCGGTGCTGCCGATCGCCGGCTTCTTCTTTGTCGGCGCCGGCGAGACCGCCGCCCACATTCTCGGCCTGCCGCCGGGCAAGGCGCCCAGCCTGCTGTTCGAACTGATCCAGTCGTATCAGCACCTGATTCCCGACAACCACATGCTGGTCGCGTTCGGCGTGCTGCTGGTCGGCATGATCACCGGCATCGACGGCTCCGGCTTCGCCGGCCTGCCGCTGACCGGCACGCTGGCCGGCGCACTGGGCCCGGTGGTGGGCTTCGATCCGGCCACGCTGGCGGCGGTCGGCCAGATGGGCGCGGTCTGGACCGGTGGCGGCACGCTGATCGCCTGGTCCTCGCTGATCGCGGTGGCCGGCTTCGCCCGGGTGCCGGTGCTCGACGCGGTGCGCGCGCTGCTGATCCCGGTGGTGATTGGGCTGGCGTGTTCGACCGTGGCCGCGATGCTGCTGTGGTCCTGAGGGGCCGCCGCCGCCCTCGCCTGCCACCCGCAGATAGATAGCCAAGTAGACAGCAACAAGCAGGACGACATCATGCCCAAGGTTCTTCTTCACCGGCACGGCCAGGTTCACAGCGACGAGGTCGCACCTCGTACCAATCTGGTCGTGCGCGCCGGGATCCGGCAGTTTCCCTATCCGAACCTGCGCTACGAGTGCGGCATGGGCAAGTGCTCGAAATGCGCCTGCCGCGTGCTCGCCGGCGCCGAGCACCTGCCGCCGCCGAACTGGAAGGAGAAAAAGCAGTTGGGCGAGCGGCTCGAGCAGGGCTACCGGCTGATCTGCCAGCTCTGGATCGAACACGACATCGAGCTGGCGCAGGACGAACTGTCGCCGGCCGAGGAAGCCGCCGGCGCCGCGGGCCGCGTACCGGCCGGCATCAAGGCCTGATGGCCTGCATCGTGAGCCGCACGCCATGTACGTGATCCTGACCAGCCGCCCCGGCCAGTTCCGCACCGAGCCGGTCGACGGCATCACGCCGGTGGAACGCTACGAGTACCGCTTCTACGGCAAACCCACCGTGCGCTTCGTCATCGCCCGGCTCGAGCACGAGGCCAAGGTTCGCGTGGTCGAGGAAACGCCGCCCGGCATCGTCAACCACGTCCCGACCAAGTTCCTCGACAAGTACGCCACCGTCGAAGCGGCGCGCGAGGAACTGCGCCGGCTCGCCTCGTTCGGCAGCATGGAACTGACGCTGGTCGCCATATGAATCGCCGCCATTCGAATCCTGAACACGCCTGATAGCAGCGCATCGCCATGATCCAGATCACCTTTGTCAGCAACAACGGCAAGACCGCCACCGCCCCGCCCAACAGCAACCTGCTGCGCGTCTCGCTGCGCGAACAGGGCGGCATTCCGTTCAAGTGCGGCGGCGGCCTTTGCGGGACCTGCAAGTGCCACATCGACAGCGGCCTCGAACACACCGACGAGGTCAAGGCCAAGGAGAGAAAACTGCTGACCGAGCAGGAACTGGCGAGCGGCCACCGGCTCGCCTGCCAGACCTTCGTCAACGGCGACATCAGCGTGTCGTGGCAGCCGCGCCCCACCGCGGCGGTCAGCCGCCCCGCCCCGGCCCCTGCACGCGCCGACGCGGCCGCCTCCGGCGGTTCGGAGGAAACCCCGAAGGAATCGGAAGGCAGCGCACGCTGATCGGCCCGACAAAAAAACCGGCCCGGCATCGGTCCCGCAGCGCATTGCTGCGAGGCCGATGCCGGGCCGGTTTCTTGTTGGCTGACCCTATCGCTTGCCGCGACGCGACAGCGGGGGACTATCGCGATGCAGGGGTCGAGCCGGCTGCTTAGCCGTTCGCGAAGACGATCTTGGCCTTGCGGGCGTCCGACTGCAGGCGGGCCAGCACGCCTTGCACGGCGGCGATGGCGCGCTTGACGTCGTAGGCAAAGCCCAGGCGCGGCGCGTCGAGTTCACGCTCGATCAGGTCACGTTCGAGTTGATCGGTCAGCTTGATATCGGATTGGGTGTTCATGGCGTCCTTCCTTTCAGGGATAACCCTTATGGGGTTTTCCCGAATTGTAGGCAAAGGATTGACGCATTGCAACATTAGGTAGAAATGCGTATGCCGGAAAGCAACATCTACAGCAAAATCGCAGACATCACTTGGCGCAAACGCCACCCGCTCCATCGGCCGCGTGCTTCGTTCAACGCTTGGCGGGAGGCTGTCCGCCCGCGGGCTTCCCTTCCCCTCGCGCCGCCCTGACACGCCGGCGCCGAACCAGCCGGGTGCGCAGCGCCCAGACCCAGGACACGCCGAAATAGAAGACCACGCTGGTCACGCTCGCCATCAGCGCCAGCCCCAGCAACAGCGGTTTGCCGACGCCCAGCAAGCGGCGGCGGGTTTCCGTCCACCAGCTCTCCTTCTCCACCTCGGCGGGCGCCGCCGCCGGGCCGCCGCCTCCCGGAACGAGATTGACCATCGGGCCCGGTTCGGCAACTGCCGCCAGCGCTTCCGGCGCCGGTGGCGGACCGCCTTCTCCGAGCACCGCGCTGCCAAGCCGCCACGCGGCGTAGTAGATCGGCCCGAAGGTCAGCGGGTTGCTGACGAAGGTGCTGGCCACCGCGGCCGGTACGTTGGCTCGCAAGGCGACCGCCACCGCGCCGCTCATCGGGATTTGCGCAATCGGCAGCAGCAGGCCGAAGAACAGGCCCAGCGCGACGCCGAGCGCGATGCCGCGGCGGCTGACATGCCATAGGCGGGGGTGCTGCAGGATCGGCCCCATCCAGCGCAGCCACCGGTGCTGTTGCAGCCGTTCGGGATCGGGAAGGAACCGGCGGAAATGGCGGAACGGCGAGGAACTGTGCGGGTTACGGGAGGGGGACGACGGACGGCGGAAACGAAGCGGAGGCATTGGTAACGGGGACGGCTGACTACCGTGCAAGCATACGCCCGCGCGGCCCTGGCGGACGCTGCCAGTCGCGAATTCTCCATGGCCACGCAGCGTGGTACCGGCCGCAGTACGCGGTGAAATCAGCACTTTGCATGCTTTGCACCGTTGGCCGCACCCCACGAACGGGTGATTAGGCAGTTGACCGCATATCTTGTAATGATAATAATTCGCATTCCCTTAAAAATATTACAGTTCATTACAAAATGCGAGCCAAGCGTCACCCGATTACCGCTGCCCTGCTGGCGGCGTCCGTTCTTTCCCCTGCCGCCGTCCGAGCCCAGGCCACTGAAACGCTGCCCGAAGTGAAGGTCAAGGCCAGCGCAAGCCGGGAGCTGGGCGAGGGCTACAACCCGCCGGATACCGTCACCGCCACCAAGATGGATGTTCCGCTGCGCGACGTGCCGCAGACCGTGAACGTGGTGACGGCCGAAGTCATGCGCGACCAGCACGCGACCTCGATCCAGGACACGCTGAAGAATGTGCCGGGGGTGGGCTTCTCGCATGGGGATGGACAGCGCGACCAGGTGACGATCCGCGGCTTCACGGCAATTGCCGATCAGTTCGTCGACGGCATCCGCGACGACGCGCTGTATTTCCGCGACCTGTCCAACGTCGAGCGGATCGAGGTGATCAAGGGACCGGCCGCCGTGCTGTATGGCCGCGGCTCGTCGGGCGGTCTGATCAACCGGGTCACCAAGAAGCCCGGCCTGGACATCACCGACCTGAGCCTGAGCTACGGTTCATGGGCGGACCGGCGCGGCGAGGTCGACGTCGGCCGGGTGTTCGGCGATGGCGCGGCGGCGTTTCGCATCACGGGCGCGGTGGAGCGGGCCAACAGCTACCGCTCGCAGCAGTTTCTGGACCGCACCGCGATCGCCCCGTCGCTGGACCTGAAGGTCGCGCCGGACACCAAGCTGCTGCTGCAGGCCGACTACCTGGAAGACCGCCGCGTGACCGACTTCGGCATTCCCGCCTTCAACGGCCGCCCGGTCGAGGTGCCGGCGTCCACCTACTACGGCGCGGCCAATGCGCGCGACGCCGACTACAGCCAGTCGCGCGTGTACTCGGGCACCGCCACGCTGACGCATCGCTTCAACGACCAATGGTCGATCCGCAACGCGACGCGCTATTACCACTACTCGCTGGACCGCAACAACACGCTGCCGGGCACCGTCAACGCGGCGCAGCGTACGGTGTCGCTGAACCGCTCCAACGTCTATCGCGAAGAGCATGGGTGGTTCAACCAGACCGACCTGACGCAGAAGGCCACGCTGTTCGGCATGAAGCATGAGCTGCTGTACGGCATGGAGCTCGGCCAACAGAACAAGGACCTGGTCAACTACTCGCGCAACAACGTCGCCACCGTCGACCTGTTCCATCCGGTGCTGCCCACGCTGCCCCGGCTGATCGGCGGCACGCCGGGCACCACCAACCGCGGCACCTTCAAGACCCTGGGCCTGTACACCCAGGACATGATCACGCTGAGCGAACAGTGGAAGGCGCTGGTCGGCGTGCGCTACGACCGCTTCGAGCAGGAGACCGTCGATCGCCGCCCGAACCAGCGCGGCCTGGTGCGTACCGACAACGCGTGGAGCCCGCGCGCCGGGCTGGTGTGGCAGCCGTCGAAAACGCAGTCGTATTACCTGTCGTGGAGCCGCTCATTCCAGCCGTCGGGCGAGACCTTCTCGCTGGCGGCCAATAACGCCGAACTGGAACCGGAAAAGACCAGCAATACCGAAATCGGCGCCAAATACGATTTCTTCGACGGGCGCGCCAGCACCACGGTGTCGGTATTCCGGCTGGAACGCACCAATATCAAGGTCGCCAACGCCACCAATACCGCGCTGATGCCGATCGGCGAACAGCGCACCGACGGCGCGGAACTGACGTTCGCCGGCGATCTGGGCCAGGGCTGGAAGGTATTGGCCGGCTACGCCTATCTCGATGCGCGCGTGACCCGCTCGAGCAGCGCGCTGGAGGGCAAGCGCGCCACGCTGACGCCGCGGCACAGCGGCAATTTCTGGGTCACCAAGGAGCTGGGCCACGGCTTCGGCATCGGCGGCGGGCTGAACCTGGTCGGTGCCCGCATGGCCGATCCGCAGAACACGGTGACGCTGCCCGGCTATGTGACCGCCGACATGATGGCGTGGTACCGGCGCGGCCCGGTCGAGCTGCAGCTGAACCTGTACAACCTGTTCGACAAGGGCTATATCGTCTCGGCGCACGGTTCCAACGCGAACCTGAACCTGCCGGGCGCGCCACGCAGCGTCATGGCGACGTTGCGGTACCGGATGTAGACACGGGCAGAACCAGCGTCGGCGTGGGTCCGATCGGTTTCGCGGATCCGCCCGTCGTCGGGACCTCAGGCTGGACAGATTGCCGCTGCGCAACCGCCCGCGCGCTGCGCCGCATGTTCAGATCGTCGACGTACTGCATGCAGCCGGCCCGAAAGGCCGGCTCTATCGCCTCACAGGAGCGGGCGTGACGCACGTCGTGCATCAGCGCCCACGCATAACCCTGGAACAACTCGGCGCACGGCTCGGCGCAGGGCCTGCCGCCAAAATGATCGCCGTCGGCGTGAAAGCCCGGTGCGAGCGCGGCGATCGGCGCGTTCGTCAGCGTGCCTTTTACCTGTGCCGCGCCCATCAGCATCACGGCGATGGTCCCGGCTCCGAGCAGAAAGACAGAGAATTTCATCGTATCGGCATTGGCGCTGGCTCGCGCCGACCTTGTATTTATGCAACGTATTTTGGCCAATACAAATACAACAACAACCGGCTTGCCGATATGAAATCTTTTTAAATCACTGTGTCCGTTGTATTTTTGCTCCGCCAATAAACAGGCGGTGCCGCAGTCGGGTCAGCTTTTGACCGCAATCGCGCCAGCGCAGCCGGCCATCATGGCGGCCGCGGTGCGATCGGCAATGCGTACGCGTTTTGGCGAAGAGATGAAGCTGCGAGCCTGCCGCGCCAGCATCAGATAGAACAATTGCACCGAGAAATCGACCGCGACGCCGAGCGCCAGGATCAGCGCGATCTGTCCGGCGGACAATGCGGTCATATCGAACGCCTGCGGCAATACCGCGCCGAAAAACACCATGGCCTTCGGATTGCCCAGCGTGAGGAATGCGCCGGCGATGAAACCGCTGCCGGATCGCTCAGGCTGTTGTGCCATGCGATTGCCGTCCGACCGCCACAGGCGCCAGGCCATATAGAGCAGGAACATTACGCCGAGCCATTTGATCGCCACGAACACGGTGGCAAATCGGACCGCCAGCGCCGACAGGCCGAAGATGGCTGCGAGAAGCCAGACCGCATTGCCGGCCACCATGCCGACGATGAATGTCGAGGCGGACGCGGCGCCCCGGCTGATGACCCTCGCAAACAGGGCGCCCTGCGCGGGCCCCGGCAACGCGGCCGCAATGGCGAAGGGAATCAGGAATAGCCAGATATTCATGGTGCTGTCTTCCGCGCGTGGTGGCTGCGTGGTGGGTGCGTGGTCGGTTCGTGGTCGCTGAATCGGGGCCCAGTATAGCGGCGGCGCGGCGCGCCTCTATTTCGCTCTTTCCTGCAGAATCGCCACCATCCTCTGTGCCAGCGGCGACAAATAGGCACCGGCGCGCGCAATCACGCCCACCCGCCGGCGCAGGTCCAGTTCTTCGCTGCTGAGCCGTAACGCACGAAACCCGGCCAGCGGCCGCGCCATCTGCGCCCCCGCAATGCTCAGCATGCGCGTGCCACGCATCAGATAGAACAGCGACGCGCTGCCGAAATCCGATTCGACGCGCAGATTCGGCGGCGGCAGGCCGCGTTGCGCAAAGGCGGCCTCGAGCTGTAGGCGCAGCAGGATATGCGCGCCAGGCAGCAGCCATTCCTGATCGATCAGGTCGGCCAGTCGCAGGCCGCGCTTGCCGTGCAGCGGGTGCGACTCGTCGGCGACCACCGCCAGCGTGTCGTCGAACAGATCATGGACGACAAACTCGTCGGTCCGCTGGCGCGGCACTGGGGCGATGGCCAGATCCAGTTCACCCGCCAGCAGCGGATCCATCAGGTCGCGCGCCATCCGGCGGCTCAGCCGCAGCCGTGCCACGGGCCGCTCCTGCATCAGTTGGCGGCACGAGTCCAGCACGATCGGATTCGGAATCGACGGCGAATAACCAAGCCGCAGCACGCCCTGCTCGCCGGTACGGATGCCGCGCATCTCGGCCAGCGCATCCTCGTATTCGAGCCGGATGCGCCGGGCGCGATCGATAAAGGCAGCGCCGGCCTGGGTCGGCCGCATTCCCAGCGCGGTGCGCTCGAACAGCGGCAGGCCGATCTGGCCCTCCACCCGCTGCACCGCCTTGGTCAGTGCCGGCTGGCTCATGCCGAGCGCCTCGGCGGCCCGGCCGATGCCGCCATGGGCGGCCACCTCCAGCACGTACTCCAGATCGCGTGTCTCCATGCCGCTTCCCTCGCATTCCCGTCGGTTATGGCTTTATTTCCAATGCAGCATTGTAGTGATGTCCCGCGTCTTCCAAACTGCCGCCAAAGCAGATCAAGGAGACATCGATGACCTTCGCCTATTTCCTGCGGCGTGCCGCGCGCTATTGGGGCGACCGCCCCGCGGTGCTGTATCGCGACCGCGCGCTCAGCTATCGCCAGCTGGACGAGCGCTCGACCCGGCTGGCCAATGCGCTGCTGGGACTGGGCCTGATCAAGGGCGACCGCGTCGCGGTGCAGTCGCGCAATTGCACCGAGCTGGTCGAGATCGAATGCGCGCTGTTCAAGGCAGGGCTGGTCAAGGCGGCGCTCAATCCGCGCTTTACCGCCGCCGAGGCGACCCAGGTGGTAGAGAACTGCGGGCCGCGCGTGATGATCGCGGGCCGGGGCTACACCGGCTACAACCCGCAGACGGCCGGCTTCGGCTCGGTCGAGACCTTTATCGCGATCGGCGAGCCCGCGCCGGGCTATCTGGACTACGAGGATGTGGTCAGCCGCGGCGGCACCGAGGCGCCCGACTACGCGCCGCAGGCGTCCGACCTCGCCGTGCTGCACTTCTCGTCCGGTTCGACCGGCAAGATCAAGGCCGCGATGCAGAGCTACGGCAATCGCATCGCGTCGCTGCGCAAGATCGTGCTGGGCATGGACCGCCCTGCCCGTTCCGGCGACCGGCTGGCCTTGATCGGCCCGGTCACGCACGCATCGGGCATGCTGATGCAGCCCTATCTGTATTGCGGCGCGACGCTGGTGCTGTTCGACAAGTTCGAGCCGGCGCATTTCCTCGCCGAGATCGCGCGCCTGCGCATCACCCATGTGTTCATGGTGCCGGCGATGATCAATATGGTGCTGGCCGAGCCGTCGCTGGCCACTGCCGACCTGTCCAGCCTGAAGACGCTGGCCTATGGCGCCGCGCCGATGGCCCCCGCCCGCATTCGCGAGGCGTGGGAGCGCATCGGCCCGATCCTGTCGCAGGGCTATGGCGCCAGTGAATCGACCTCCGGCGTCACGCGCCTGTCCACCGCCGATCATGCCGATGCGCTGGCCAACCGCCCCGAGCGCCTGGCCTCGTGCGGCCGCGCGATGGGCGAGACCGAGGTGCGCGTGGTCAACGAGCGCGGCGAGGAAGTCAGCGGCGACGAGATCGGCGAACTGGTGATCCGCGGCGAGGACGTGTTCCAGGGCTACTGGGGCGAGCCCGAGCTGACCCGCGAGGTGCTGATCGACGGCTGGCTGCATACCGGCGACCTGGCCCGCGTCGACGAGGAAGGCTTCATCTACCTGGTCGACCGCAAGAAGGACATGATTATTTCCGGCGGCTTCAACGTCTACCCGACCGAGGTCGAAGCGACGCTGTACCAGCATCCCGACGTGATGGAAGCCTGCGTGATCAGCGTGCCCGATGCGACCTGGGGCGAGAGCGTCAAGGCCGTGGTCACGCTGTGGCCGGGGCGCGAACTAAGCGCGGCCGACCTGATCGCGCATTGCCGCGCGCGCATCGCCGATTACAAGACGCCGCGCTCGATCGACTTCGTCAGCGAGCTGCCAAAGAACGCCAGCGGCAAGCTCGCCCGCAAGCTGGTGCGGGAGCGCTATTGGCAGGGTCAGGAACGGCGCGTGAACTGACGCTTGAACTGACACCTGAGTTGAAACCCGAGCCGACACGCGACCCACCGCCTACGACACCAAGGAACGACACCATGTTCGAATACCTGACCAATCCCGTGCTGGTCGAGACGCGGGCCGCCATCCGGCGCTTCATCGACGAGGAACTGCGCCCGATGGAGCGCGAGCTCGGCCTGGGGTCGGAAGACCCGTGGCCGAAGGAGGTGCTGCGCCGCGTATGGCGCCGCTCCAGCGAGCTGGGTCTGTACGCCGCCTGCCTGCCGGTCGAACTGGGCGGCAAGGGCCTGAATATCGCCGAGCAGTGCGCGCTGAAGGCCGACATCGCCGCCAGCGGCTGCTCGCTGGCGCCCCATGTGCTGGGCGACCTCGGCGGTCCGCCGCGCGTCGGCAATATGCTCAAGTACGCCACGCCGGAGCAGATCGAGCGCTATTTCGGCCCGGTGATCCGCGGCGAGCGCTCGACCTGCTTCGCGATGACCGAGCCGCATTCGGGGTCGGACGCGATGAGCATCTCGACGACCGCGGTCGCCGACGGTGACGAGCTGGTCATCAACGGCCACAAGCACTACATCAGCGGCGCGCCGTTCGCCGATTTCGCGATCGTGCTGTGCGTGACGGACGCCACCACCACGCCGCCTTCGATCAGCGCGGTGCTGGTCGACCTCGACCTGCCGGGCGTCACCGTCGATACCGAATACACGCCGATGTCGGGCCAGCATATCGACGCCGATATCCGCATGGTCGATGTGCGGGTGCCGCGCAGCAATATCCTCGGCGGCGAAGGCAATGGCTTCAAGCTCAGCATGTCCCGCATCAACGTCAACCGGCTGCTGCATTGCCCGAGCATGCTGGGTCTGGCCACCAGCGTGTATCGCGCTTCGGTCGAGTACGCGGGCAAGCGCCGGCAGTTCGGCGGCCCGATCGCGCGGTTCCAGGCGATCCAGCATATGCTCGCCGATATGGCGGCGGCGCTGTGGGCATGCGAAGCGATGATCGCGCAGACCGCCGCGCTCGCCGACAGCGGCGCCGATCTGCGGATGAAGGCGGCGGCCTGCAAGCTGTTCGTGTCCGAACGCTGCTTCGAGATCGCCGACAAGGCGGTGCAGATCCACGGCAATGTGGGCGTCACGCGCGGCCACCCGGTCGAGCAGACGTTCCGCAAGCTGCGCATGTTCCGCATCTTCACGGGCACCAGCGAGATCCAGCGCAATACCATTGCGCGGGCGATTCTGGAGCCGCTGATGGAGCAGGCGGGGAAAGGGCGTGCGGCCGAGAAGGCTCGATAGGTAGCGCAGGGTTTGTTGGGTGGCGGTTGCCATCCCACCACGAGCCCCAACCAGGCAACGATCGACGCAGCCCCAGACTGCGCCATCAGTACAGGAGACAGCAAATGCATCGCAGAACATGGCTGGCCGCCGCGGGCGCCGCGGCACTGGGCGGCATCCTGCCGCGCGCGTATGCGGCCAACGATTATCCGAACCGGCCGATCCGGCTGATCGTGCCTTTCCTCGCCGGCACCTCGCCAGACAACATGGCGCGTGCGCTGTCGGCCGAGCTGGCACCGAAGCTCGGCCAGCCGCTGGTGGTGGAGAACATGCCCGGCGCGGGCGGCATCATCGGCGGCCGCGCGCTCAAGCGCGCCGCGGCGGACGGCTACACGCTCGGCGTGCTGGCCAACACGCACGTGATCAACATCCATATGTACAAGCAGATGCCGTACGACCCGGCGCGCGACTTCACCTGCATCGCGCCGCTGTCGGGCGGCCCGACCGCGCTGGTGGTGCCGTCCAATTCGCCGTACCGCACTGCCGCCGAACTGATCGCCGCGATGAAGCGCGCCCCGGGCAAGCTGAACTACGGCTCCGGCGGCAAGGGCAGCATCGCCCATCTGGCCGTCGAATCGATGCTGCACCAGACCGGCACCGAAGCGGTCCACGTGCCGTACAAGGGCGCGCCCGAGATCCTGACGGCGATGCTGACCGGGCAGACGCAGTTCGGCATGCCGGTGCTCAGCACCGCGACCTCGTACCTGCGCAACGGCCAGGTCCGCGCCCTCGCGGTGACCACGGCCGAGCGCTCGCGCTACTTCCCCGATGTGCCGACGCTGGCCGAGGCGCTGCCGCCCGGCTTCGTGCTCGACAACTGGAGCGGCCTGTTCGCGCCGGCCAACCTGCCGCCGGCGCTGACCCAGCGCCTGTTCACCGCGATCAACGAGGTCCAGGCCAGCGGCAAGCTCGACGCGCTGCTCGAGGCCAGCGCGGGCGAGCTGCGCCGCAGCGCGTCGCCCGCGCAGTTCCGCGAGATGGTCTCCGCCGAGACCAAGCGCTATGCGTCGCTGATGCGCGATATCGGCATGACGGCCGATATCGGCTGAGCGGGCGCCGGCCATGAGATCGAGCAAGCCGTCCACCAAGCCCGACTGGTCCTGCCTCAAGGACGTCCGGATCATCGATCTGAGCCAGCTGCTGCCGGGCCCGCACGCGACGCTGCAGTTGCAGCAGCTGGGCGCCGAGGTGATCAAGGTCGAGCGCCCCAGCGTCGGCGACACCTCGCGCACGTTGAGCGCCTCGGTGTTCGCGCAGTTCAATCGCGGCAAGCGTTCGGTCGCGCTCGACCTGCAGCATGCCGACGGACGCGCGGCCTTCCTCGAGCTCGTGCGCGATGCGGATGCGGTCGTCGAGGGCTTTCGTCCCGGCGTGATGCGGCGGCTCGGCCTGGACTACGCCGAACTGGCCAAGGTCAATCCGGCCATCGTGCTGTGCTCGATCTCGGGTTTCGGCCAGACCGGTCCCTATGCCGACCATGCCGGACACGACCTGAACTATCTGGCGCTGGCCGGCTACTGGGCCGCCCCGGTACAGGTGCGCGACAAGGTCGCGCGGCCGCGCGTGCGGGTGTCGGACTACGCCGCGTCCAGCTACGCGGCGCTGGCGCTGACCGTCGCCATTCTCAGCGCGCGCCAGCACGGGCGCGGCCAGCATCTCGATGTCTCGATCCACGATGCGATGCTGTCGTGGACCGCCCACGGCGCCTGGGCCGCGCGCCAGCATGCCGACACCCCGCTGCGCTCGCCGACGGTGATGCCGGAGAACGACCTGTTCGAGACGCGCGACGGCCGCCATCTGGCGCTCGGCATTCTGGAGAACAAGTTCTGGCTGAACCTGTGCGACGCCTTGGGCGACAAATTCCCCTCGCTGAAGGACCCGCGCTTCGCCGAGCGGGCCGGTCGCCAGCGCCACAAGGTCGAGGTCAACGCGCTGCTGGCGCAGATCTTCGTCAGCCGCACGCTGGCGCAATGGCTCGACCTGCTGGCCGGCGTCGATCTGCCGATCTCGGCGGTGCTCAATGCCGAAGAACTGCTGCAAGACCCGCACGTGCAGGCGCGCGGCACGGTGCGCCCGGTGTCGGATCCGGATCAGGATCGCATCGCGGTCCGCTTCCCGGTGCGCTTCTCTCTCGGCCTGCCCGATGGCGATGATCACGTGCCGGCGTTGGGCGAGCATCGCCCCAGCTGGACCGACTGAACGACGACAAGAACAAGGCCGGCGCCGCGTTTGCGCGGCGGCCGGCCTTGTGAACCTCCGAAGCCCCGGTCAGGGCAATACGCAAGCTCAGTACGTCTCCAGATGCAGCCGCCCTTCGCGCTTCAGCGAAGCGGCCACCGCCTCCCAGTCCAGACCGGCCTGCTCGGAAATATCGCGCAGCGCCAGCACCACGCCCTCCTCCATGCTCTTCAGCCCGCAGACATAGAAGTAGCTGTCGGGATCGGCCAGCAGCGCCGCCAGGTCGGCGGCGCGTTCGCGCATCAGGTCCTGCACATAGCGCTTGGGCTGGCCCGGCGTGCGCGAGAACGCCAGATTGATATCGATGAAGTCCTTCGGCAGGTTCTGCAACGGACCGAAGTACGGCAATTCCTCCTGCGTGCGCGCGCCGAAGAACAGCATCAGCTTGCCACCGTCGAACTTGCCCGACTTGCGCAGCCGGCGGCGCCATTCGGTCATCGCCCGCATCGGCGCGCTGCCGGTGCCGGTGCAGATCATCACGATGTTCGAGCGTGGATGGTTCGGCATCAGGAAGCTGTTGCCGAACGGGCCGATCACGTCGACCGTATCGCCGACCTGCAGGTCGCACAGATAGTTCGAGGCCACGCCGCGCACCGGATTGCCCTGATGGTCCTCGAGCACGCGCTTGATCGTCAGCGACAGGTTGTTGTAGCCCGGCCGCTCGCCATTGCGCGGGCTTGCCACCGAGTACTGCCGCGCATGATGCGGGCGGCCCTGCTCGTCGACGCCCGGCGGGACGATGCCGATCGACTGGCCCTCCAGCACCGGGAACGGCATCGCGCCGAAGTCCAGTACCAGG
Source organism: Cupriavidus gilardii (assembly GCF_013347325.1). NCBI lineage: Bacteria > Pseudomonadati > Pseudomonadota > Betaproteobacteria > Burkholderiales > Burkholderiaceae > Cupriavidus > Cupriavidus gilardii. The sequence goes on from NZ_CP054624.1 coordinate 1,739,604, forward strand.
TGATGGGTGTCGTAGTCGCGCCCGACCTCGGTCACGCGCACATTGCCGACCACGGTGGCCGTGACCGACTTGATCGCCGACTTCGGTCCGTACAGATTGGTGTAGCAATGCGCGGCCGACCATGGCGGCAGCGTGGCGCCGTATTGCGCGCTGTTGAACGGCGCGATCTGAGCGAGGGCCGGATCGACCGGCTCCTCCACCGCCTCCAGCGCCTGCGCCTCGGCGATCGCCTCGGCGCCCACGCCGCTGGCGGCCAGCTGCTCGCTGCTCAGTTCGTCGGGAAGCGTGTCCCAGCCAAGCTGCTCGTCCAGCGAATAGGGCCGCGAGCGCGGCACCATGCGCCAGTTGTCGATCGAGCCGGTCGGGCACGGCGACACGCAGGCCATGCACAGATTGCACTTGCCGGCGTCGACCACGTAGTTGCGCGAATCGTGCGTGATCGCGCCGACCGGGCAGGTCATCTCGCAGGTATTGCAGCGAATGCAGATCTCGGGGTCGATCAGATGCTGCTTGATGATATGCATGTCTGCCATATCCATGGCCGTCTCCAGATGCTGCCGCGGCTCGGCGCTGCGTTCGGTCACGCGCGGTCGCTGTCGTTGTTGCTGGCGCTGTTGCGCCGATATTGCCGTTGCTCTCGCCGTCGCTCAGTTGAACCGCACGTATTCGAAATCCACCGGCTGGCGGTTGACGCCCATTGCCGGCGGCGCGATCCAGTTGGCGAACTTGCCAGGTTCCACCACGCGGCCCATCAGGCTGGCGACGAAGGCGCGGTCGTCTTCTGTCGGCAGCCACTGGCCGACATTGGCCTGCCATTCGGCGTCCGAAATCACGCGGCCGTCCGGCGACACCTTGACGCCGGCCAGCGCGCCGATATTGCGGTGGAAGGCCTTGTGCGGAACCTTGAGCCGGAACGGAATGCCTGCCTTGTCGATCACGCGGTTCCAGCGCTCGACACCGGCCACGCTGTCCTTGATGTAGTCGTCGCGCAGCACCTCGTTCAGCGCGTTCAGCATCGGCACTTCCTTCTCGACCAGCTGACCGCCCGAGGCCTGCAGCACGCGATAGGTGCTGTCCTTGAGCAGATGGTCGTCGTTGCGCTTGCCTTCCTCGAAACGGCCCTTCAGACCGGTACTGTAGAACGTCGCGGCATTGCTGGACTCGTCGGCGCCGAACAGGTCGATGGTCACGCTGTAGTGGAAGTTCAGGTAGCGCTGGATCGTCGGCAGGTCGATCACGCCGGCGGCGCGCAGCTTGGCCGGATCGTCGGTCTTCAGCTCGTTCATCACCTGGCAGGTGCGCTGGATCACGCGCGACACGCCCGATTCGCCGACGAACATGTGGTGCGCTTCCTCGGTCAGCATGAACCTGGTGGTGCGGGCCAGCGGATCGAACGCGCTCTCGGCCAGCGCGCACAGCTGGAACTTGCCGTCGCGGTCGGTGAAGTAGGTGAACATGAAGAACGACAGCCAGTCCGGCGTGCGCTCGTTGAACGCCTGCAGGATCCGTGGGTTGTCCTGCTCGCCGCTGCGGCGCTCGAGCAGCGCCTCGCCTTCCTCGCGGCCGTCGCGGCCGAAGTACTTGTGCAGCAGATAGACCATCGCCCACAGGTGGCGGCCTTCCTCGACATTGACCTGGAACAGGTTGCGCAGGTCGTACATGCTCGGCGCGGTCAGGCCCAGATGGCGCTGCTGCTCGACCGAGGCCGGCTCGGTATCGCCCTGCGTCACGATGATCCGCCGCAGGTTGGCGCGGTATTCGCCCGGCACGTCCTGCCAGGCGTCCTCACCCTTGTGATCGCCGAAATGAATCTTGCGGCCCTGCTCCGCCGGGTTCAGGAAGATGCCCCAGCGATAGTCCGGCATCTTGACGTAGCCGAACTGCGCCCAGCCCTGCGGGTCCACGCTGATCGCGGTGCGCAGGTAGACGTCGAAGTTCTGCGAGCCGTCCGGGCCCATGTCGTTCCACCAGCTCAGGTAGTTCGGCTGCCACTGCTCCAGCGCGCGCTGCAGCGTGCGGTCCTCGCTGAGGTTGACGTTGTTGGGGATCTTGTCGCTGTAGTTGATACCGGACATCGTTGGTCTCCCGGTGATATGTCGCTGTGTCGCTGTGTGGTTGTGTCGTTCGTCGCCGGCCCGCGGTCAGACGCGGTTCCAGTCGAATGCCGCCTTGTCGCCCTTGCCGTAGACCTTCAGCGCGCCCTTGTCGCCGACGGCATTGGGCCGTTGGAAGATCCAGTTCTGCCAGGCGGTCAGCCGCCCGAAGATGCGCGTGAACATGGTCTCCTGGCCGTTGAAGCGCAGGTTCGCCTCCATGCCGGTCAGCGCGTCGGGCGACATCGCCACGCGTTCCTCGATCGCGATGCGCAGCTCGTCGGCCCAGTCGATATCGTCCGGGTTCGCGGTCGCCAGGCCCAGCGCGAAGGCCGCGTCCGCATCGAGCGGCTGGCCGGCCTTGGCGCGCACCGCTTCCAGCGCCGGCGCTTCGTCGTAGAAGCGGCGGCCCAGACGGCTCTGGCCGGTGGCCATCGGATAGAGGCCGAAGTTGGTTTCGCCGACGGTAATCTTTGGCGCGCGCGCCTCATCGTCAGGCAGCGCCAGGTGGTAGATGCGATCGCAGGCCAGCGCCAGTTCCAGCAGCGAGCCGGCGAAGCAGGTGCCTTCGTCGACCAGCGCGAACAGGCTGCGCGATGACACATCGAGCCGGCTGAACGTGCGGCGCAGCAGCCCGATGGTCTCGCGCACCAGCCAGTGGTCGCGGTGCGCCAGCAGCGTGGCGTCCATCCGCAGCACCGCGTCGGCATCGCCGGCGGTCTTAATCAGCCAGGTACCGATTTCCAGCTCGTTGGTGCGCATCGACAGGATCGCGTCCTCAAGCTCGCGCGCCAGCTGCAGCGGATACCAGGCCGCGCCGGCCTCGGCGATCGCGGCCGGCGTCTCCGGCTGCGGGCCGCGCGGCGCGTGGATCGTGAACGTCGCGGTGCGGGCGGCGCGGTCGATCTGCACGTCGACGTAGCCGTAGCGCAGCGCGTCGGCTTCGACGGTGCGCTCCAGCGGCGTCAGCGCGATGCCCTGCGCGTCGGCGGGGCGATCGCTCTGCGCGGCCAGCGCCAGCGCGCGCTCCTGCACCTTCTGCGCGAACACCGCGGGCTTGGCGATGTCGTCGACCAGGCGCCAGTCCTTGGCGCGCTGGCCGCGCACGCCTTCGGTCGTGGTGCAGAAGATATCGGCCAGGTCGTGGCGCACATGGCGCTTGTCGGTGACGCGGGTCAGGCCCCCCGTGCCGGGCAGCACGCCGAGCAGCGGCACTTCGGGCAGGCTGACGGCCGACGAGCGGTCGTCGACCAGCAGGATCTCGTCGCAGGCCAGCGCCAGCTCGTAGCCGCCGCCGGCGCAGGCGCCGTTGACCGCGGCGAGGAATTTCAGGCCGCTGTGCTTCGACGAATCCTCGATGCCGTTGCGCGTCTCGTTGGTGAACTTGCAGAAGTTGACCTTCCACGCGTGGCTGCTGACGCCGAGCATGAAGATATTGGCGCCGGAGCAGAACACCTTCTCCTTGCCGCTGGTGACCACCACGCTGCGCACTTCGGGATGTTCGAAGCGGATACGGTTCAGCGCGTCATTCAGCTCGATGTCGACGCCGAGGTCATAGCTGTTCAGCTTGAGCTTGTAGCCGGGACGCAGGCCGGCGTTCTCGTCGATGTCGAGCACCAGCGTGGCGACGGGTCCGTCGAACCGCAGCTTCAGGTGCTTGTATTGGGAAGGGTCGGTCTGGTAGTCGACGCGGGGGACCTGGGTCACGGCATTGTCTCCTGTTCTCTGTGCTGACATCGCTGTCTGTTCAGCCTGCGCGCCTCGTGCGGCAAAGCACGATAGTGCATGGATTGGAATCCGATGTCACGCATCATAGTGCATCGCGTCCGGCGACGTCAAGAATTATTGTGCATACACCTGGATCGCGGCCACGCTGCGCTTTACTTCATATGCGGTGCCCGGAACCAGTGGCGGGTACGTCATGACGATGCCCGTCTGTCCTCGTTCATCGGGGAGCCCGCCAGCGCATCCGCCGATACTCCTGCAATATAGTTCTTGACAGGCTCGGCGTCGACCTCTATGGTTTGCCCATGCACAATAATGCATTAAAAGCAGACGTGCAAACCGGTTAGGTTTTCCCCGACGTGACGGAGTGCTTGCCGATGTCCCCCACCCTCCCGCCGGCCGCCCAGGCCTTCCGCCAGCAATTGGCCGAACTGACTGCTCGCCTGGCCGGCCGTCCGCTCGACGCCGAGCTCGATGCCTGGCTCAACGCCGAATACGGCCCCGATACCGAGCCCTACCGCGCGCTGAAGGCCGCCTGCGAAACCGGCGTCGCCGAAGGCTGGCTATGCGATCGCGAAGGCGGCGGTATCCGCTATGGCCGCATCTTCAAACCCGCCGACGACCTGCACGGCTTTTCGGTCGACGTGGTCGACATGAACGATATCGCCGGGCCGCACCACACTCATCCCAATGGCGAGATCGACCTGATCATGCCGATCGAGGGCGAGGCCCGCTTCGACGGGCGGCCCGCCGGCTGGCTGGTGTGCCCGCCCGGCAGCGCGCATCGCCCCACGGTGTCGAACGGGCGCGCGCTGGTCCTTTATCTGCTGCCCGAAGGGCGCATCGAGTTCACCCGACAGGAGGCAGCATGAGCGAGTCGCTACCAAGCTATCTGGCCGGCCGCTGGCAGCATGGCAACGGCAAGGGCGCGGCGTTGTTCGATCCCGTGCTCGGCGATGAACTGGCGCGCGTCGATGCCACCGGGCTCGATCTGGCCGAGGGCTTCGCCTTTGCACGCGAGCAAGGCGGCGCCGCGCTGCGGGCGCTGACGTATCGCGAGCGCGCGCAACTGCTGGGCGCGATCGTGCAGGTGCTGCAGCAACACCGCGACGCCTATTACGAGATCGCGACGGCCAACAGCGGCACGGTCAAGCGCGATTCCGCGGTCGATATCGACGGCGCGATCTTCACGCTCGGCAGCTATGCGAAGCTGGGCGAGACGCTCGGCGACCGGCGCTATCTGCTCGACGGGGAAGCGGCGCGCCTGGGCAAGGACCCGTTGTTCCAGTCGCAACACGTGCTGGTGCCCACGCGCGGCGTCGCGCTGTGCATCAACGCCTTCAACTTCCCTTCGTGGGGCCTGTGGGAGAAGGCCGCGCCGGCGCTGCTGTCCGGCGTGCCGGTGATCGTCAAGCCGGCCACGTCCACCGCCTGGCTGACGCACCGGATGGTCCACGATGTGGTCGAGGCCGGCATCCTGCCGCCGGGCGTGCTGTCGATCGTCTGCGGAAGTGCCGACGGGCTGCTCGACGCGCTGGAGCCCTTCGACGTGGTGTCATTTACCGGCTCGGCGCAGACCGCCGCGCAGATCCGCTCGCATCCGGCGATCGCGCAGCGCTCGGTGCGCGTCAATATCGAGGCCGACAGCGTCAACTCGGCGCTGCTGCTGCCGCGCGAGGCCGGCGGCGACGACGCGCTGCCGCTGCTGGCGGCCGAAGTCGTGCGCGAGATGACGGTCAAGTCCGGGCAGAAATGTACGGCGATCCGCCGCGTGCTGGTGCCCGAGTCGCTGTACGACGCCGCCGCGGAAGCCATCGCGGCCAGGCTGCGCGAGATCACCGTCGGCAATCCGCGCAACACCGACGTCCGCATGGGGGCGCTGGTCAGCCGCGCGCAGCTGGCCACGGTACGCGAGGGCCTGGCGCAATTGCAGGCCCAGACGCAGACCCTGCACGATGGCGCGAACCAGCCGTTGATCGACGCCGACCCGGCCATCGCCTGCTGCATCGGCCCCACGCTGCTGGGCACGCGCGATCCCGACGGCAATGCGCTGGTGCATCAGGTCGAAGTATTCGGCCCGGTCGCCACGCTGATGCCCTATCGAGAACGGCAAGGCGACGATGGCATCGACGCCGGCCATGCCTTCGAGCTGGCACGCCGCGGCGAAGGCTCGCTGGTGGCGTCGCTCTATGGCGGCGACCCCGCGGCACTGGCCGCCGCGTCGCTGCAACTGGCCGACAGTCATGGCCGCGTCCACGTGATCTCGCCCGATGTCGCGCAACTGCAGACCGGCCACGGCAACGTCATGCCGCAATCGCTGCATGGCGGCCCGGGCCGCGCCGGTGGCGGCGAGGAACTCGGTGGGCTGCGCGCATTGAACTTCTACCATCGCCGCAGCGCCGTGCAGGCCAGCACGGCGGTGCTGGATCGGCTGTAAGGAGGCACGCAGTACCAGTACCAGTACCAGTACCAGTACCAGTACCAGTACCAGTACCAGTATTTGCCGTATCGCAAGCATTCGTAGAACAGATGGGGAGACAACGCATGGCAGCCGCGACGACGACTACCGCGACCACGATCACGACAGGCGCACCGGGCTCCGACCCGCCGCCGGTGGTGGCGCCCACCACGCCCTTCAACTTCGCCCAGTACCTGCTGGACGCCAACAAGCATCGCGGCGACAAGACCGCCTATATCGACGACCACGGCCGGCTGCGCTACGACGAACTAGCCGAGCGCGTGCGCCGCTTCGCGACCGCGCTGCAGACCCTCGGGGTACGCCGTGAGGAACGCGTGCTGCTGCTGATGCACGATTGCAGCGACTGGCCGGTCTGCTTCCTCGGCGCGATCTATGCCGGCATCGTGCCGGTCGCGGTCAACACGCTGCTGACGCCGGATGACTACGCCTACATGCTGCGGCACAGCCGCGCCCGCGCCGCGCTGGTGTCGGCGGCGCTGCTGCCGGTGCTGGAACAGGCGATGGCGAAGGCGACGGCGGAAGGCGGCCATGAGCTCGACCACGTGATCGTGTCGCACGCCGAGGGTGCCCTGCCCGCCGGCACGGGCTCGCTCGATGCGCTGATTGCCGGGCACGCGCCGCAGCCCTCGGCGGCGGCCACCGGCCCCGATGACCCCGGCTTCTGGCTGTATTCCTCCGGCTCGACGGGCCGCCCCAAGGGCGTGCTGCACAGCCAGGCCAATCCGTACTGGACCGCCGAGCTCTATGCCAAACCCATTCTCGGCCTGACCGAGCACGACATCTGCTTCTCGGCGGCCAAGCTGTATTTCGCCTATGGCCTGGGCAATGGCCTGACCTTCCCGCTGAGCGTCGGTGCCACCGTGGTGCTGATGGCCGAGCGCCCCACGCCCGAGGCGATCTTCCGGCGCTGGCTCGACCACCGCGCCACGGTGTTCTTCGGCGCGCCGACCGGCTATGCCGGCATGCTGGCCTCCCCCGCGCTGCCCGCGCGTGAACAGGTGGCGCTGCGGCTGTGCTCGTCGGCCGGCGAGGCGCTGCCTGCCGAACTGGGTCAACGCTTCACCGCGCATTTCGGCTGCGAGATCATCGATGGCATCGGCTCGACCGAGATGCTGCATATCTATCTGTCGAATCGCCCGGGCCAGGTGCGCTACGGCACCACCGGCTGGCCGGTACCCGGCTACACCGTCGAACTGCGCGACGAGGAAGGCCGGCCCGTGCCCGATGGCGAGGTCGGCGACCTCTATATCCAGGGGCCGAGCGCGGCGCTGATGTACTGGGGCAACCGCGACAAGTCGCGCGAGACCTTCCAGGGCTGCTGGACCAAGAGCGGCGACAAGTACGTGCGCAACGCCGATGGCACCTACTGCTATGCGGGCCGCAGCGACGACATGCTGAAAGTCAGCGGCATCTATGTATCGCCGTTCGAGGTCGAGGCCACGCTGATGCAGCATCCGGCGGTGCTGGAGGCCGCGGTGATCGGCGTCAACGACTCGCAGGGGCTGACGCGCACCAAGGCTTTCGTCGTGCTCAAGCCCGGCACGCAGTGCGGCGATGACGAACTGAAGGCCTTCGTCAAGGAACGGCTGGCGCCCTACAAGTACCCGAGGCTGATCGAGTTCGTCGACAGCCTGCCGAAGACCGCAACCGGCAAGATCCAGCGCTTCCGGCTGCGCGAGCGGGAACAAGAGCAAGGACAAGGGCAAGATCGGCGGCAAGGCCAGTGCGGCGCCGATGCGGTCGGATCGAACGTGCTGATTTCTTCCGATGGGCAACTGGCCCTGGCGGGGCTGCAATGAGCGCGCCGGTCGAATTCGCCGACATCGACTGGGCCGGCCGCCCGGTGCGGATCGAATACCAGCGGCTGGGCGAGCGGAACGCCGGCGCTCCGCTGCTGATCTTCCTGCACGAGGGCCTGGGCTCGGTGGCGATGTGGCGCGATTTCCCGCAGCGCGTCTGCGAGGCGCTGGGCTGCCGCGGCCTCGTCTATTCGCGGCCGGGCTATGGACGTTCGACGCCGCGTGCCGCCGACGAGGTGTGGCACCCGGACTTCATGCACCGCCAGGCGCACGAGGTATTGCCTGCCCTGCTGACGGCGCTCGGCATCGATGCCGAGGCCGAGCCGTCCTGGCTGCTCGGGCACAGCGATGGCGGCTCGATCGCGCTGCTGTACGCGGCGCGCTTTCCGTCGCGCGTGGCCGGGACCATCGTGCTGGCGCCGCATATCCTGGTCGAGGACTTGTCGGTCACCAGCATCGAGAAGGCGCGCGAGGCCTACCTGAACACCGATCTGCGCCAGCGGCTGGCGCGCTATCACGACGACCCGGACTCGGCCTTCTGGGGATGGAATGGCATCTGGCTGCATCCGCCGTTCCGCCACTGGTCGATCGAGGCCGAGATCGCCAGCATTGCCTGCCCGCTGCTGGCGGTGCAGGGGCTCGACGACGAGTACGGCACGCTCGAGCAGATCCGCGGCATCGCGCGCCGCGTACCGCAGACGCGCCTGCTCGAGCTGCCTGACTGCGGCCATTCGCCCCATCGCGACCAGCCGGACGCGCTGATCGCGGCGATCACCGATTTCGTCGGCGAGACGGTGCAGTAGTCGCTGCCGCAGGACATCATCACGATGACAAGCGAGCCGTCCGAGCTCGGCAAAGGAGACAACCATGCGTCAAATCGACGTCCACCAGCTGGCCGACGAGGCCCGCTTCAACCGCTTTCATGGGCTCGTGCTGTTCTGGTGCGCGCTGATCATCATCTTCGACGGCTATGACCTGGCCGTGGCCGGCATCGCGCTGCCGTCGATCATGCAATCGATGGGCGTCGATGCGACCCAGGCCGGCTTCATGGTCAGCTCCGCGCTGTTCGGCATGATGTTCGGCGCGATCTTCCTCGGCACCATCGCCGATCGGATCGGCCGGCGATGGGCCATCGCGATCTGCATCGTGCTGTTCTCGGTGTTTACCGCCGCCGCCGGCTTTACCAGCGATCCGGTGACGTTCAGCGTCACGCGCTTCCTGGCCGGCCTTGGCATCGGCGGCGTGATGCCCAACGTCGTCGCGCAGATGACCGAGTACTCGCCGCGCAAGATCCGCGGCACCATGGTCACGCTGATGTTCAGCGGGTATTCGGTCGGCGGCATGCTGGCCGCGGTGGTCGGCAAGGGCCTGATCGAGAGCTACGGCTGGCAATCGGTGTTTATCGCCGCCGGGCTGCCGGTGCTGCTGATCCCGATGGTGATGAAATCGCTGCCGGAATCGATGCCCTTCCTGATCCGCGCCGGACGCCTGGACGAGGTCAAGCAGGTGCTGAGCCGCCTCGAACCGGCGTATCGGCCGCAAGCCGACGACCGCTTCGCGTTGCCCGAGCTGAAGGCCGGCGAGGCGCCGATCGGCAAGCTGTTCCAGGATGGCCGCGGCTTCAGCACCGTGATGTTCTGGGTCGCGTTCTTCATGTGCCTGTTCATGGTCTACGCGCTGAGCTCGTGGCTGGCCAAGCTGATGGCCAGCGCCGGCTACAGCCTGGGCTCGGCGCTGACCTTCGTGCTGGTGCTCAATTTCGGCGCGATGATCGGCGCGGTCGGCGGCGGCTGGCTGGCGGACCGCTTCAATATCAAGCACGTGCTGGTCGGCATGTATGTGCTCGCGGCGGTGTCGATCACGCTGCTCGGCTATCCCGTGCCGACGCCGCTGCTGTTCGTGCTGGTCGGCCTGGCCGGCGCCTCGACGATCGGGACGCAGATCGTGACCTACGCCTATGCCGGGCAGTTCTATCCGATGGCCGCACGCGGCACCGGCATCGGCTGGGCCTCGGGCGTCGGCCGCAGCGGCGCGATCCTCGCGCCGATCGTGATCGGCATGCTGGTCGGCATGGCGCTGCCGCTGCAGCAGAACTTCGTCGCCATCGCGATTCCCGCCGTGATCGCCGCGCTCGCGGTGTCGATGATCGACCACCGGCGTTCGGCCTCGGCCAGCCACCAGACGACGCTGGGCACGCCGGCGCCAGCGGTGCAGAAGTAGCGCCGCCGGGGCGCCGCCCACTGAAACAGAACATCCCCAGGGGGATTTCACCCCTGGGGATTTTTTTAGGTTCTTCGCAGAATTCCGTGAAGGGTTCCGGTTTTTCGTATGCTTGATGCCTGTTATTTCAGGGGTCAGGAGCGGGAATGCTGGATCGGAAGACGTTGCAGGCGCTGGGTTGCTGGACCGGATACCGTCTTGAGCGGGTAGTCTGGCCCGAAGGCGACAGTCGGACGCTATCGCTTTATCTGAAGCCGACCAGCAAGGTCATGCACTGCCAGGAATGCGGCGCGCGCTGCAAGCAGGTACACGAGACCACCGTTCGGCGGGTACGAGACCTGCCGATTTTCGACTATCGCGTCGTTCTACACGTGCCGCGCCGGCGTGTCTGGTGTGATCAATGTGGCGGCCCGCGGCTGGAGCGGCTGGATTGGCTCGGGCGCTATCAGCGCGTGACAGCGCGCCTGGCCGAGGCTTGTGGTCGACTGTTGCGCGACTGCTCGGTGCGCGCTGTCGCCGCGTTCTATGAGCTTGGGTGGCACACGATCAAGTCCATCGACAAGGCGCGCTTGCGCGAGGCGGTGACGGAGCCGGACTGGGCCAACATCCGCTATCTGGCGATGGACGAATTTGCGCTGCATAAGGGCCACCGCTACGCCACGGTCGTCGTGGACCCGATCGGCCGGCAGGTGCTGTGGATTGGCAAGGGCCGTTCACGCGAGACGGCGCGCGCCTTCTTCGAGCAACTGCCAGCGGGCGCGGCAGAGCGGATTGAAGCGGTTGCCATCGACATGACGACGGCATATGAACTCGAGATCCGCGAGCATTGCCCGCAGGCCGAAGTCGTCTATGACTTGTTCCATATCGTGGCCAAATATGGACGCGAGGTCATTGATCGGGTTCGGGTCGATCAAGCCAATCGGCTACGCCACGACAGGCAGGCGCGACGCGTTCTGAAGTCGACGCGTTGGCTCCTGCTGCGCAATCGGGCCAATCTGAGCGAGGGTCAGGCCATTCATCTGAACGAGGTGTTGGCTGCGAACCGACCGTTGATGACGGTCTACATCCTGCGCGACGAACTCAAGCGGCTGTGGTTCTACCGCCGCCCGGGATGGGCGCAGCGGGCATGGCACAACTGGTTTGAGCAAGCGCAGCAAAGCGGTATTGGTCCGTTACAGCAGTTCGCCCATCGCTTGAGCGGCTACTGGCACGGCATTGTGGCCCGGTGCCGGCACCCGCTGAACACCAGCGTCGTCGAAGGCATCAATAACACCATCAAGGTCATCAAGCGGCGCGCTTACGGCTATCGCGATGAGGAGTACTTCTTCCTCAAAATCCGCGCTGCCTTCCCCGGTATTCCTCGATGAACCTTTTTTTATGGGGCGGCTTTGTCGATCGTGCAAGCGGCGACTACTCTGGAGTTTTGTCGCGAAAAACGGCGGCCGACATGGCGCCGTTTCGCATTTTGAAACGCCTGAAAAGGAGCCTGGGACATGACCACGCCCGTCACCGCGCCTGTCACTCTTATTCCGCACCTGTGGTACGACCGCGAGGCCGTGGAAGCGGCGCGCTTCTATGTATCGGTATTTCCGGATTCGGCCGTCGATTTCGTCACGCAGATCCACAATACGCCCTCCGGAGACTGCGATATCGTGCGGTTCACGCTGTGCGGCCAGCCATTCATGGCGATCTCCGCGGGGCCGATGTTCCGCTTCAATCCGTCGATTTCCTTCTTTGTCTACTTCGATCCGGGCCGCGACCCGCAGGCCCGCGAGCGCCTCGACGCCATGTGGGACAAGCTGACCGACGGCGGCCAGGCACTGATGCCGCTTGACGCCTACCCGTTCAGCGAACGCTTCGGCTGGGTCCAGGACCGCTATGGCCTGTCCTGGCAGCTGATGCTGACCGATCCCTCCGGCGAATCCCGTCCGCCGATCGTGCCGGCGCTGATGTTTTCCGGCGAAGCCTGCGGCAAGGCCGAGGCGGCATGCGAATTCTGGCGCGAGATCTTCCCCGGCTCGCAGGCGGGGCAGCTGGCCCGCTACGGTCCCGGCATGGAGCCCAATCCAGCGGAAACGGTGATGTTCTCGGATTTCCGGCTCGGCAATACCTGGATGGCGGCGATGGACAGCGGCTTTCCGCATGGCTTCAGCTTCAACGAGGCCATCTCGTTCATGGTGCACTGCGAGGACCAGGCGACCATCGACCGCTACTGGTCCAAGCTGTCCGCGGTACCGGAAGCCGAGGCGTGCGGCTGGTGCAAGGATCCGTTCGGCGTCTCCTGGCAGATCGTGCCGGCCGAGATGGAAACGCTGATGCGTTCCGGCGACCAGGCTGCCATCGATCGGCTGGTGCAGACGATGCTGCCGATGAAGAAGCTCGATGTCGCGGCGCTGCGCTCGGCCTTCGAGGGAAGCAGCGGCGGCAGGGCTTGAGACCATGGGACGCGAATCGCCGAGGCCAGAATTCCCGCGTCCTTAAAGATATAACAATAAGTCATTTGGATCACCGATCGTGCTGGCGTAGCATTCGCCGCGCCGCCGCCCCTCCGGCGCGGTACATGCTCCCATCACGATTCCCATGTCCGTCGAACTCACCCTCTCCCCCGCCGAAGCGCAACAGGCGTCCGCCAGCGCGGCCCCACCGAACAAAGCCGTCATCCGCTCCGCCGCCGATGTCTCGCAACTGGTCAACCAGGGCGGCGCCCAGGCCAGCAACGCCCGCATGGTGGTCGCGATCGCGCTGGGCGGCGTGTTTCTCGACGCCTACGACCTCGGCGCGCTGGCCTTCGGCCTGAAGGACGTCACCCGCGAATTCAACCTGACCCCGGCCGGCACCGGCATGGTCGCGTCCGCGATCACCTTCGGCGCGATCGTCGGCGCCTTCCTCGGTGGCTATTTCACCGACCGCATCGGCCGCTATCGCGTCTTCATGGCCGACATGCTGTTCTTCGTGGTCGCGGCGATCGCCTGTGCGCTGGCCCCCAATGAATACGTGCTGGCCGGCGCCCGCTTCGTGATGGGCCTGGGCGTCGGCATCGACCTGCCGGTGGCGATGGCGTTCCTCGCCGAGTTCTCCAAGCTGCAGGGCCGCGGCAACAAGGCCGCGCGGGTGGCGATGTGGTGCCCGACCTGGTACGCGGCGATCTGCGTGTCCTATCTGCTGGTGCTGCTGTGCTACGCGGTCCTGCCCGAGTCGCACAGCGGGCTGCTCTGGCGCATCATCCTCGGCTTCGGCGCGGTACCGGCGCTGGTGATCATCGCGGTGCGCAGCAAGTACATGAGCGAATCGCCGGTGTGGGCCGCCAACCAGGGCGATCTGGAGGGCGCGGCGCGGATCCTGAAGCGGTCCTATGGCATCGACGCGGTGGTCGCGCCCGATGCAGTGGCCAAACCGGCCAAGCGCGCGGCGTCCTGGGGCAACTACGCGGTGCTGCTGCAGGGCGTCTACCGCAGCCGCACGGTGCTGGCGACGATCATGTCGATCGCCTCGTCGTTCGCCTATAACGCGGTCGCGTTCGGCCTGCCGGTGATCATCGCCAGCTTCCTCGCGCAGACGATGCTGAACACCATCCTGATCTCGCTGGCGCTGAACCTACTGTTCGCCTTCGTCGGCGGGCTGATCGGCGTGCGGCTGGTGCCGCGGGTCGGCGCATGGAAGCTGACCGTGGTCGGCTACGCGTTCCAGCTGGCCGCGCTGGTCGGCCTGGCGCTGGTCGGCAAGCCCGACGGCGTGACCGAAGTGGTGGCGGCGATCGCGCTGCTGGCCGTGTTCCTGCTGGGCCAGGGCTTCGGTCCGGGCGCGCATACGATGACCTATGCGTCGCTGAGCTACCCGACCTCGCTGCGCGGCGTCGGCGTCGGCTTCAACCAGACGCTGATGCGCGCCAGCTCCACGCTGTCGCTGTTCCTGTTCCCGGTGCTGGCCGCGGCACTGAGCACCAAGGTGTTCTGGGTCATCGCGCTCGCACCGCTGGCCGGCCTGCTGGCGCTGCTGGCGATCCGCTGGGAGCCGGCGAACTACGATGTGGATGCCGAGGATTTCTGATCGGACCTAGGGGGCCGGCCACGCCGGACCACCCTGTCGATTGCTTCAGGAGGGAGAACGCGTACTGCGTTCTCCCTTTTTGCTTTGGGGGCCGCCTTGACTTATCGTTCTCGATAAAGGATATTTAATTTATCTTCATTCCTGAATCGAGAACGGCTCGATACGCCGCGCCGCATCCGATGGAACTGGCCGAACTGGAAATCTTCCGCGCCGTGGCGCAGGAGCAAAGCGTCACGCGCGCCGCGCGCGCGCTCGATCGCGTGCAGTCCAACGTCACCACCCGCATCAAGCAGCTGGAGGACAGCCTCGGCGTCACGCTGTTCCAGCGCGACAGCAAGCGCATGACGCTGACCGCCGAAGGGCAAAAGCTGCTTGGCTATGCGGAGCGGCTGCTGGCGCTGGCCGAGGAAGCGCGGCAGGCGATGCGGCACGACGTTCCCACCGGCAAGCTGCGGCTGGGCAGCATGGAAAGCGCCGCGGCCGCCCGCCTGCCCAAGCCGCTAGCCCGCTATCACGCCGCGTATCCGCTGGTCGACGTCGAGATCCGCACCGGCACCGCCGAGGCGCTGGCCGATGCGGTGGCGTCGCACCAGCTCGACTGCGCGATCGTCGCGCACCCGGGCATCGGTTCGCCGCGCCAGCTGTCGATGGAAGACATGGCGCCGGGGCTCGAGGGCACGTTCCTGTTCACCGAAGAACTGGTGCTGGTGCTGCCCGCCAGCCATCCACGCGTGCGCCGGCCGCAGGACGTCACGCTGCGCACGCTGGCCGGCTTCTCGCGCGGCTGCACCTATCGCCGCTGCGCCGAAGAATGGCTGGCCCAGGCCGACGAGGCGCTGCGCCGCAACCTGACGGTGCGCGAGATGCCCTCCTACCACGCGATCCTGGCCTGCGTCAGCGCCGGCTCGGCCTTCGCCATCCTGCCGAAGTCCCTGCTGGCCCTGCATCCGGACCGCGACGACTTTCACACCGTGCCGGTGCGATCCGCGCATACCTTCCTGGTCAAGCGCGCCGGCTTCACCACCGCCGCCTACGAGGCATTGCTGCACGAGCTGCGCCAAGGCTGAGCGGCCCGATCCCCGAAGGAGCATCCGATGTCCCCCTCTTCCGCTGCAAACGGCCTGCTGGCCCGGCTCGGCATGTCGACGCCGATCATCCAGGCCCCGATGGCAGGCGTCAGCACGCCGGCGCTGGCCGCGGCTGTCTCCAACGCCGGCGGCCTCGGTTCGCTCGGCGTCGGCGCAATGAACGCCGATGCCGCCCGCCAGGCCATCCGCGACACGCGCGCGCTGACCGATCGCCCGTTCAACATCAATCTGTTCTGCCACGCGCCGGCCCAGGCCGATGCCCAGCGCGAGCGCGGTTGGCTCGACTATCTCGCGCCGCGCTTCGCCGAATTCGGCGCGACCCCGCCGGCCTCGCTGCGCGAGATCTATCGCAGCTTCGTCGCAGACGATGCGATGTACCAGATGCTGCTAGAGGAGAAGCCCGCGGTCGTCAGCTTCCACTTCGGCCTGCCGGATCAGGCATGGATCGACGCGCTGCGCGAGGCGGGCATCGTGCTGCTGGCCTCGGCCACGACGATCGCCGAAGCGCGCCAGGTCGAAGCGGCCGGCATCGACGCCGTGGTCGCGCAAGGCATCGAGGCTGGCGGCCACCGCGGTGTGGTCGACACGCAGGCCTTCGACGAAGGCCTGGGCACGATGGCGCTGGTCCGCCTGCTGGTGCGCAAGACCAGCCTGCCGGTGATCGCCGCCGGCGGCATCATGGACGGTGCCGGCATCGCGGCCGCGCTGGCCCTGGGCGCCGTGGCCGCGCAGCTGGGCACCGCGTTCGTCGCGTGCCCCGAGACGGTGGCCGACGTCGCGTATCGCGAGGCGCTGCTGGCGGACCAGACGCGTCCCACCACGCTGACGCGCGCGATCTCCGGACGCGCCGCGCGCGGCTTTGTCAATCGCTTTACCGAGCTCGGCGTCGCCGCCGACGCGCCGCCGATCCCGGACTACCCGATTACCTACGACGCCGGCAAGGCGCTGCACGCCGCCGCCAAGGCAAAGGGCAGCGCGGACTTCGCCGCGCAATGGGCGGGCCAGGCCGCACCGTTGGCACGTTCGCTGCCCGCGGCGGAACTGGTCGCGACGCTGAACGCCGAGCTGGACGACGTGCTGGGGCACCTGGGCAACCTCGCGCGCGCACGCTGAGCAAGGCGGTGTGGCGGCCGCCGGGACGGCGCGGCGCGTCCCGGGGCCGGCGTCGTTGTTACCATTGCGCTCATGTCCCTGCCGCCACTGCCCGCCTCGCTTGATGACACGCTGCGCGCCGTCGCACGGCGGTATCGCCTGCCGCCGATCGGTGCCGTAGCGGAGCGGATTCATGAGGCCAATCCGGCGACAGCGCTGGCGATCACCATCGAACAGGCTCGCCTCGCGCTGGCGAACGGCGAAGTCCCCGGCGCGGCGCTGAAGCATCTGTTCGTCGAGTCGCTCGCGCGCATGGTGCAGGAAGCGATCCGGCCGGATGCCGGCGATCCGGCTTTCCAGGCGATGGTGCTTCGCCACCGGGTGGCCCATGTGCGCGAGTACGCGTCGCTCGCGGCCCGGGCGGATCAGGACCGCAGGGCCGTGCTGGCGGCCGTCAATGCGGTGGCGCACCCGAACAAGCAGCAGCGGATCGCGGCGCGTCGGCTGCGGGAGGCAATGGCGAGCCTTCATGCTGCTGCGTCGGCGTCAGCGTGGGCCGATCTGCAGAACGCCGTTCGCACTCTGCTAGCGATGCCGGAGATCGCCAACGACACGCCGGATCATCACGGCCTGATGCAACTGCTGGAAAGCCCCGCACTGCAGCGTTTGCGGCGGCTCGAAGCGCTACTCTCGGACGAGCTAGTCCGCCAGTATCGATCGCTGTGGGACCGGCAAGGGCCTCGCTCGGGAACCGCTACCGCGACGGCGCAGGGCGTCTCCTCGCGGCAGCGCGGGGCCGCCGTCGAGGCGCTGGCCGCGCAGGCGCTGCGCGCGTTGGCGCAGCGGCTGAACGAGCGCGAAGGCTCGTCGGCAATTTATCGCGTTGTCACCTCGATGCGCGTGCCGGCATCGCTGCCGGCCAGCCACGAGCGGGCGAAGACCGAATGGGATGCGGTGTTGCTGAGGCGAGCGGAGACAGCGCGCGAAACGGCCGATGAGTCCGGCGACGATACGCCGGCCTGGGACGTTTGCCTGCTCGTGGAAGCAAAAGCCTCCGCGGACGCCGCCACCACGGACCTGCCCCGGCTGCTGCGCGGCTTGCGCCTGCTCGCGCATGCAGAGCCGCACGTCGTCTATACCTTCCAGACCGAGCAAGGAGCGGTACGCCTGCGTGGTGCCGCGTTGCGTGCCCTGCCGACCGACGAAGCGGATCTTTCGAATCGGATCCTGTATTGCAGCGATGCGCCTGCCGAAACCAATCCGCGCATGCTGAGTGCCGCCAGCCGGATGCAGCTGTTGTCGGCACCGACCACCCTCGAATTCGCCAGCAAGCTGATCGACAAGCAGCACGCGGATTCGCGAGAACTCGAGCCGGTCTGGCATCAACTGATCGAATCGCCGCAGTGGAGCGCCGTGCTGAATCAATACCGGACCCTGCGGCAAGTACGAGAGTTCATGGTCCACGCGGACGATCTACTGGCCGCGATCGCCGAAACCGGCCGACGCGGCTGACTTATTCCGGCTGACTTATTCCGGCTGACTTATTCCGGCTGAATTCTCGCCTGCTTGACCAGCGCCGCCCAGCGATCGACCTCGCCGCGCAGCCGGTCGCCGAGCTGCGCGGGCGACGAGGCCTTCAGGTCGATGCCCTGGCTATCCAGGCGAGCCTTGGTCTGCGGATTGGCGAGCGCCGCGCGCACCTCGTCACCGAGCTTGCTGACCACGGTCGACGGCGTGCGTGCCGGTGCCACGATGGCCCACCACTGGCTGATCTGCAGCGACGGCAGCTTGGCCTCCGCGGCCGTCGGCACATTGGGCAGCGCCGGAATGCGCGCCGGCCCGGTCACCATCAACGCCGTGATCTTGCCCGCGCCAAGCAGGCTGCTGCCGCTTGCCAGCGTGGCGAAATGGCCGGCGACCAGCTGGGCCGACACGTCGGTCAGCGCAGGCGCGGATCCGCGATAGGGAACCGCATCGATCGGCACGCCGGCCTGCGCCTCGAACATCTTGGCCGCCAGATGGCTGATCGTGCCGTTGCCGCTCGTGGCCAGCTGCAGCGGCTTGCCCTGCTTGCGCGCATCGGCAAGAAAGCGCTGCGCCTCGCCGGCCCGATAGCGGGTGCTATCGGCGAACAGCACCAGCGGCGATTCACCGAGCAGCGAGACCGGCGTGAAATCGCGCAGCAGGTCATATGGCATCTGGCGGAACACGGCCGGCGCCACCGTATGCGCCAGTTCGATGACGCCCAGCGTGTAGCCGTCCGGCGCCGCCTTGGCCACCGCCTCGGCACCGATGCGGCCCGAGGCCCCTGCCCGGTTCTCGACGACCACCGGCTGGCCCATCGACTCGCTCATTCGCTGCGCCACGGCGCGCGCCAGCGCATCGGTACTGCCGCCCGCGGCCCAGGGCACCACGATGCGAATCGGCTTGTCCGGATAGGCGGCCTGTGCCACCGGCACATGGGCGGCGAAGCAAAAGGACAGCGTGGCGATCAGATAGCGCAGCTTCATGGGAACACTCCAGCCTGTGTAAGAGTCAGCTTTGCGCGGGGTCGCGATCGCCCCGTGCCGTCAAC
This sequence comes from Cupriavidus gilardii, assembly GCF_013347325.1. Classification (NCBI taxonomy): domain Bacteria; kingdom Pseudomonadati; phylum Pseudomonadota; class Betaproteobacteria; order Burkholderiales; family Burkholderiaceae; genus Cupriavidus; species Cupriavidus gilardii. Next base: position 1,758,722 of record NZ_CP054624.1, read on the forward strand.
ATCAGAAGAACCGATTGCGATGCGTCGATGCGCCCGTCGGCGCGCAGCATTTGCGCCGCGGCAAGCCCTGCCCCCGCGCAGAGCTCGACCCAGAATCCCGCGGCCGCCAACGCGGCCGTGCCGGCACGGGCCGCCTCGTCGCCAACGACCACCGCGCCGCCGCCCGAACGCGTCACCGCCTGAACCTGCTGCGCGGTCACCGTCGAGCCCGCAGTGGAGAACTGCTGCGTCGCGCCCGCAAAATCGCCCTGCTGCGGCTCGCCGGACAGCACCCGCGACAGCCGCGGGAACGGCTCGACCGCCCACAGCTTCGGCACGCGAGAGAGCCGCCGCGCCGCCACCAGATCGCGCAGCACGCTAAAGATGCCCCACAGCAGATCGCCTCGCGCGGTCGGCACGATCACGTGGTCCGGCTCGCATCCCTGGTACACCCATTCCAGCGCCGCGGCGCGATAGCCCTCGACCCCGAACACCGGGCTGCCCACCGCCGGAATGCTGTAGTTGGTCAAGGCGAACGCCCCATCATCCTGCACGCGGCGGCGCACATGCTCCCATCGCGCATGGCCGGTCTCGCAGACGATACGGCGCGCCCCGTAGTAACGCAGCGCCGCATCGAATATCGCCGGCAAATCGCGGTAAGTCGCGACTTCGCAGGCCAGGCCCGCCGCCGCACAGTAAGCCGCGGCCGATACCGCGGCATTGCCGCTCGAGGCCAGCACCACTTCGCGGGCGCCAATCGCCAGCGCGCGGCTCACGGCCTGGGACGACATGCGGTCCTTGTGCGAACCGGTCGGATTCACGCCCTCGTTCTTGATCCACACCGACGCAACGCCCGCCACCTCGGCCAGCGCGGGCACCGACAGGCAAGGCGTGTCGCCCTCGCCCAGCGTCACGCCATTCAGATACGGCAGGCAATGCCCCCAGCGATAACCTGTGCTTTTTGGTGCAAAATCGAACGCTCGCGCGTCATAGACCGCCTCGACACTGCTGGGCCGGCTCTGGCTGTGACAGGCCGGGCAGCCTTCCGGCAGGTCCGAAACGGGATAGATCGCCTCGCAGCTGATGCATTGCAGCGCGTGCAGCGCCGGATTCAGGGTCGGTTGCAAGGCAGGGAACGGCGTCGATGAACGGTCGAGGGACATGGCGATAGACAACGATTGCATAGGTCGAAGTCTACGGCGCGCCATGCTCCAGCGATGACAGCTCTCGTGGCTTTTCAATAAGACGAACTTATAGGGTCCACATGAAAGAGGCCACCAGAGACACCGGCGAACCGTCCATCAGCGCCCGGCAGATCGAGGTATTCCGCATGGTCATGCGCCTCGGCTCGGCGCGCCGCGCAGCCGAGGCGCTGCATATCAGCCAGCCGGCGGTCACCCAGACCGTGCTGCAACTCGAGAAGATCGCGCAGCTGCGACTGTTCGACCGCAGCAAGGGCCGCATGGTCCCGACCGCCGAGGCCGCCGCGCTGATGGACGAAGTCGAACGCGTCTATATCGGCCTCGACGCCGTCCAACGCAAGATCGACCTGCTCCGCCAGCACGAAGACACGGTATTGCGCGTCGGCGCCCTGCACGCAATGGCCGCCAGCGTGATGCCAATGGCCGTCGCCAGCTTCTCGCACAACTACCCGCGCAGCCATTGCCGGCTCGAGGTAGACAGCTCGCGTGCCCTGCGCGAACGCCTGCTCCAACGCGAACTCGACCTGGCCTTCATGGGCGATGAGGTCGATACCAGCGGCCTCACGGCATCCGAGTTCTATGCCGTCCCGGCCGTCTGCATCGTGCCAGCGACCCACCCCTTCGCGGCCCGAGCAAGAGTCGGCGTCACCGACCTGGCCGACGCCCCACTGATTGGCCTGGACGCTGCGGACCCGGCCCAACGACAACTGGAAGCCGCGTTCGCCGAACACCAGATCGCGCCCCGCTTCGTCGCGACGACGCCGTATAGCCATACGCAATGCGCATTGGTGTTGGCGGGTGCGGGGCTTGCGGTCACGAATCCGCTGGTTGCTCGGACCTATCTAGCGCTTGGGCTCAGGAGTATTCCGTTTGCTGGGGCGGTTCGATTTCGGGCGATTCTGGCGTTTCACCCCGGACGGGGCCAATCATCGGCGGCCCAGCATTTCGTCAGTCTTTGCCGGCAGGGCGTCAGGGATTTGGTGCAGCGGTAGCGTCAGCCTCGGCTTCGGGCTCGGGCTCGTGGCAGACGACTTCGATGTTGTGGCCATCTGGGCCGATGACGAAGGCGGCGTAGTAGTTGGGGTGGTAGTGCGGGCGTAGGCCGGGTGGGCCGTTGTCTTTGGCGCCGGCTTCAAGCGCTGCGCGGTAGAAGGCATCTACCTGCTGGCGGGTTTCGGCTTTGAAGGCCAGGTGGAGGTGGGCGGGTTTTTCGGTGGTTTGGAAGAGGCAGAGGGAGGGCTTGCCTGGGGGGCAGAGTTCGACGCCGTAGGACGGGGGGCCTTCGGAGGCTATGGTTACGCCGAGGGGTTCTAGGACTTTTAGAAAGAAGGCTTTGCTGGTGGCGTAGTTGGTGACGCCGAATTTTATGTGGTCGAACATGAGGCTTCCTAAACGATGTAGGGCTATGGACTGACTATTGTCGGCTATCGCGGCTCAGACCCAATCCGCGCCACTTCTTCCGCCGCTTACAGCCACACACTCCACGCCGAACTGCGACAGATTTCCCCGGGGAGGACGCCGACCAAAGATCTCACCGTTTATCAGGGGATTGATGAACGACAAACCATAAAATGCACCAAAGTGGTTTTGACCTTGCGCTTGGTACGCACCGGCAGGCCCCGCACGAGACACCATAAAACTGGACGCACACGCCGCGTTGTGTAAGATGTCGATTTGTTTGTAGTAATAGCAGGCGATCTACTCCCATATTCGAACGCCAGCTCATCGAGGCATGCGGCACCTATCACACAATGCAAGTTAATACCTACGACGTCCATTTCGCTGCGATCCGAAAGGCGCTGAAAAACGGTAATGCGGCTGTAATGGTTGGGGCGGGCTTCAGCCGAAACGCCCGCAATGGCGAGCAACTGGCAACCTGGTCCGAATTGTCAGGCGAACTCTGGAAGGCACTGAACCCAGACGAACCTCCTTTGTCTAGCTTCTCGACCTCCGTGGTGACTCAACTGGGAGAGCAATACGCCCGCGTCTTTTCAAAGCCTGCACTGGAGGAGGTTCTCAAGCGTCTTATACCGGATGAGCGCGTGCATCCGGGCGCTCTACATGCGCAACTTCTTGAGCTACCTTGGGTTGATATCTTTACGACAAACTACGATACGTTGCTCGAACGTGCAGCCGAAAAGATAGTGGACCGTGCGCACTACACCGTGACATGTCGCGAAGATATTCCACAATCGAAGATTCTGAATCGGCGCCGGATTGTCAAGTTGCACGGGTCGTTTCCTTCCCAGCGTCCTTTCATCTTCACAGAAGACGAATATCGCCGATATCCAGCCGACTTTGCTCCGCTTGTCAATCTCGTCCGTCAGTCACTGCTGGAGAACGTCTTCTGTTTAGTTGGGTTCTCTGGCGACGATCCGAACTTCCTGCATTGGATCGGCTGGGTTCGAGACATGCTTGACCAGCATGCTCTACCCATTTACCTGCTTCTAGATAAACGGCCTTCGCTAGGCCAGCAAAAGCTACTTGACGCCAGACAGGTCACCCCGATCGTTCTTCCGCTTCCTCCGGGAATCGACTCGGACGACTATCCGGCGAGACTGCAGTCATTCTTTCGTGCCATCGATCCCACACAGGAACCTCAGGACACAGCATGGGGGTCAGATGCGGGTCCGGATTCCGACTTCAGCGTATCCAAGAGTATGGCCGAGCGCAAGGCTGCGGTCATAGCGGCATACGAACGGCTGGGAGCGCTTAGAAAGACCTATCCTGGATGGCTAGTTGCACCACAGTCAGTACGACAGAGGCTCGAGCACACCGTGGGGTACGGTCCTGCCTTCGCAGACCGGGAGGCGCTGCTCAGCGTGCTACAAGATGATGCCTATGTTGCCGCCCTTATCATGGCCGAGTATTCATGGTACCAAGATGTCGTCCTTCAGAGCATGGACGACCAATTGGCGGCCGAAGCAAGAAAGATATTGCTTGCAACTGCTGATGTTAATACCCACGTGCTGCAGGAACGGAGCGCCATACTTCAACGTCTTGGGGCGGCGTCGGTGAGAGAGTACCGTGACCGTTGGAAAGCCCTAGCGCTGGCCTTACTACTGTGGACACGAGAGGGATTGCATCGCGAGGCCTTTGAAGAAATCCAAAGACTGCTAAACATATCGTTCCCGGATGACTCTCAACTGGAGGACGAGATAGCTCACCAAGCCGTCCTTTTATCTCTCTATGAAGGCGAGCGCGTGGCGGCGCTGCGCCTTCTCAATGAGTGGGAGGTCAAGAGCGCCGATGGGTACATGCTAGTCCGCAAGGGCTCACTATTGTCTGAACTGGGCGAAGTTGAGCGTGGTTTTTCCATCAGCCTATCTGGCCTCCAGCAACTTAGGTGGGACCAGCGATCACGCTCAGACATAACGCGCTACCTTTCTGAGGAGGCATGGGCATGTGCTGTTATTGGCCGCCAGCAGAACGCAATGGCTTCTCCCTTCAGAAGGTCTGAACCTGGCCATGACACCGCCCAGATCGCTGCTCAGCTATTTCGTAGACTCATTGATCTTGCGGCAAAAGGGGTGGATGTCACACGCGAGCTTGACTTACTCGACGCCTCTCTGGACGCTGAAGCTGCAACACCGTCAGATCCTAAAAGCGTTGTCCCAGGTTTCGACCTCGGTTCATATACCACATCGACAACGATCGGAGCGCCGGGGCGCGTTAAAGAAAAACTTGACGCAGCGTTTGCCTGGCTAACGCTCGCAGACCGCGTCTCACTTGTACCGCGCATCGGCAATTTTAGCTTTGGCATCAATTCTTTCCTGTGCGCTGGATGGTGGGTTCAGTATGCGGATTCTATGCAGCGTGTGCTAAGCGTTCTGGTCCGTACAATGAGTACGACCGCCCTCGAACCTCGCCGCCCAGTCGACCCACGTCATACGGCGGGGTGGTTGTCCCGGTTTCAGGTTGGCAAGACTGATGAGAGCCTCGCGATCCGCATCTGCGAAACTTCGCTATCGCTAATCGAAAGGGTTCTCTTAGGCGAGCTAAGCAACAATGCCGAGCAGACATTGGCCTTCCACATCCAGGTGTTCGGTCGGTTGGTCCTCCGGGTTTCGAACATTAGTCAGGTCGAGGCGTATGCTAATCGTATTGTTTCAATACATCAGCGAGAAACTTTGGCTGAGTACCCACGTCTTTGGCGACACTTCGCGACCGCCTTGTCACGCTGCTTCGAGGCTATGTCTCCTGCCAAGCAGAAGCAGTTGCTACCAAGCATCTGGAAAATAGCAAACAGGCCTCTCGTTGCACAACCGCATTTTCTGGACGATTGGGTTCCCCTGAGCTTGTTCAATCCAAACATTAATCCATTGCCGGCGTCGGATGCGGATGCTGCCATTCCGCCAAATATCGATGAACTAATTCTGAAAATTGACCAGCCCCGCACTTGGGAATACATTTATTTGCTCCAGAATTGGGCGTTGCTGACAGAGGCTCACAGAAAGATAATATGCCAGAAATTGTGGAATAAGACCGACGGCACCTGGCCAGTCCTCGAGGGATTTTATCCTGAGGCAACTTATGTATGGGGGCGCCCAAACGACGATGTGGATCATCATAAGGTATTCCGAGAATGGATCCTCGAAAGAATCGCGCCTAATTTTCCCTCGCAAGGATCAATCGTCTCTATTCGCAGACCGGGACGTCGAGCGTGGGGGTTGCCCGTCAACAATGTCGGGTTACGCGCGCTGGTAAAGTCCTTCGAGCGAGAACCATGGCCACTAGACGATGCACGACGCGCACTGGCAAAAATCAAAGCATGGTGGCAACACGATTGGCCAGAAATATCGTCGGATGTCCAAAGCGTAGACGATTTGGCATCAGAGCTCTTGCAGCGCCTCGATTACATCGACTCATTTTTTGCGTTAGTTATTTCGAACAAATCGCTTAACTCGCTGCTCGATGAGGCGGAGTTCCTAGAATGGATCGAGCAGATGCTAGTGGCGACACAACCATACGGCGCGTCGTTTAGCCGATTTAGGATCGCGAAGGCTTCAGCCCATGGGAATAGCGATGCATTGTGGCAGGTAGTCGAGGAGCTGGTAGTCGAACTCGCAGACCCAGACATTTCCATAGCCGCTCGGTCCGCACCAAAAGTCGTAGCCTACTGGCTGTCAAGCTTAACCCCTGAAGCAAATCAAGCGTTCCAATTTTTGGTAGTTTCCATAGCCGGATTTATTGCGGCTAGGCGGATGCCGATCCTTCCCTGGATGCTGCAGACCGCAACAGAGATTGTTCATCACCGGCCGGATTTACTCGATGGGCAAGCTTTATCGCTGATTGAGGTAGGACTATCAAAAATGCAACATGAGCTTTCCTATAAAGCTCGCAAAGAAGGATCAGGCATTCCAGATGACAATGTTCCCATCATCCGCTTTCAGTGCGCTCGCTTGGCCCGAGCAATGCGCGAGCGATTACAACGTTCCTCAGCCTGCATAAATGATTGGATCGACGCCTCGATCAACGATCCCCTCCCGGAGATGCGATTTCTCCCGAAACAACCAGCTCCTTAAGACGATGATGCCTTTGGTTGCTTTTTAGAGTGGTCTATTTTTGCATTCGGTGGACTATTGCGATCGTGCTGGGCCATGCCTGATACGCCATGCCGCCAATAACAATCAGTGGCATGGTGAAGAATCCATAAAGTGACGCCAGAACCGTGCTTTTTTACTTGCCCCCGTTTCGCGGTGGCAAACTCACTGCGCCTAATCGATTGGGGAAAGTTACGACGGCTGGGCACACCCCTCGGCAGTCGCGACAGGAACGCCCTGACAATGTCATTCAATTGCCAACGCAGGTCGGTAATCTGTGAGGCTAGGTGAGGCCTCCGACTAGGAGTTGCCTCACCGAGAGGTGGTCGTCCCGGAAGGCGTCGAGGGCTGTTCCAGATGCACAACCGCAGAAGGCGGGGGCTTGGCGACGTTTGATCAGATCTCAGCAGGTCTTTCCCACGTTGGTTTCGCGGTGGCGTCACAGCGCCTTGGCCAAAGACGCAGGCGTGGGCTGGAGTACCTGCGGCCCTTCCACCGCTCCTTCCGGGTGAACCGCCCAACTATTGAGGCAAAGCTTGAACAAGGCCCGGAAAATGCCGGGCTTGGCATCCTTTCCCTACCTCAATTACTGTTGGTCCTGCCCATACCACGCATCGCGCAGCGGCCCGACGCGGACGTTCTCGAAGTCGGCAGTAGCCTGCAACCACTTCTCAACCGCTTCGCGCTGCTCGGCGCTAACCGAACCGCGCGCCGCGTTCAGCAGGATATAGGCGGACAAGTGGCCATCGTCGATGGCGCCGGCCATCAGCAGCCCGTTGGCCTCGATCGCCTCCTCCAGGAACCGATCAAGCAGCGCCTCAGGATCGCCCTGGCGAGCCGACTCGGTGACATCAGCCATCACTTCGAATGCCAGTTCCTGGTACTCACCGATATGCAGCTTCTTGCGTTGGCGGTGGTTGTAGCGGCGGGAAGACTTCATGAGAATCCTTTGATGCTTCATGGGAAAGGCGCAATTGTGCCAGTTCCTGGGAGAGTGTCAGCCCAGGCCGGCAGTATCATGACCGTCTTCACCCCAACCGAACTACCGCAATGCAAATACTGGTTGACGCAGACGCCTGCCCCGCCGTCGTCAAGGAAATGCTGTACCGAGCGGCGCAGCGGGTCGAGGTGTGCGTCACGCTGGTCGCCAATCAGTACATGCGCACGCCGCCTTCGCGCTTCATCAAATCAATCCAGGTGCCGGCCGGCTTTGATGCCGCCGACGATCGTATCGTCGAGCTGGTGACGAGGGGGGATCTCGTGATTACGGCGGATATACCTCTTGCCTCCGCTGCTCTGGACAAGGGTGCCCATGTGCTGGACCCAAGGGGAAGCTGGTTCACGCGCGAGAATATTCAGGAGCGCTTGACGATGCGTGAGGTGATGGACCAGCTTCGCGCCTCAGGAATCGATACCGGTGGGCCGGCGCCGTATTCCGCGCAGGACAGCAAGGCGTTTGCCGGGCAATTGGATCGGTTTCTCGCACGCCACGCACCGCCGAAGGCCGCCTCCGGGCCGACTGAGCCATAGCTTCAAAGCATGTGCCGATAGGCCGTGAGCCAACTCAGGAGGCGCGGAGCGGATTTCGGCGCCGCACGAATATGCCGTCACTCAGACGCAGCAGACAAATTTTTGAGCGGAATCAGCCTGGAGCAAATCAATGCAGATGAGCGACATACCTTTCGGCACGACCGATTGGTCAACCGTTGAGCGTACGGAGCATCCCGGAGAAAGCGGAACGGCATACTGGCACACACGTACATTCGGCCAGATTCGGGTTCGCCTAGTCCAGTACACTCCCGGCTACCTCGCCGATCATTGGTGCTCCAAGGGACATATCCTGTTTTGCCTGGAAGGCGAACTGCATACGGAACTCGCCGACGGTAGGAAGTACATCCTCACACCGGGCATGAGCTATCAAGTTGCGGATAACGCCGAAGCGCACCGTTCGTATACGGAGACCGGGGCAAAGCTATTTGTGGTCGACTGAGCGATATCGGCGTCTTGCGTCGCCGGTGTTTTTAGCGGCGGTAGGGGCGACCGCGTTTCTATCTTTGACCGACTACCCGCCGTCGGCCTGCTCGCGATGTCAGGCAAGCAATGCCAAGGCATCCGCCAACGTCAGCACCGTCGTACGCGACTCAAACGCTGTCGCAAAGAGATGATCGTGCACGACCTGATCCGGGTCGTAGCAACAATCCTTGACTGTGAACAAACGGAAATCCGCATCGCTGGCGTATGCGACCGAAGACAGCATCACGCCGGTCGACGCAATGCCGACCATGATAAGCGTATCGATGCCTTGCGCGGATAGCCTGACCTGCAGATCGGTACCGAAGAATACGCTGGCACGGTGTGCGATGATGATCGGCTCATCGGCTTGCCGGCCGAGCTCCGGCGAGATCTGATCTTCGACGAAAAGGCCGAGTTGCTTGACGCCCTGCCCGTTCTTGTTTAGAGGACTGACTTCGGGATAGCCGGGACTGAAGTGGAACTTCGCGAAATAGACGCCGATGCCTTTGTCCCGGGCAGCGTCGCACAGCCTGCGCGTGTTGGCGAGCAATGTGGGTGCGACCGAGGGAAACAACTCGAGGATGTCGGTCTGATAGTGCATGACCAACAGCGCCGTCTTTGCTGGAACGATTGCCGGAATCTGCGTGGTCATATTTGACGTAGCGGCGGTACTTTCCATATCGGGTTGATCGCTGCGGGAGTCGGTGGAGGACAACGACCGACTCTACCACGACCCTCATCAGCCAAAATCCGGCACTCTTTCGCCGGGACGCAATGTCAGAACGCGTACGCCGTTTCCGGTAACAGCCACCGTGTGCTCGAATTGCGCGGACAGTTGCCCATCGCGCGTCACCACCGTCCAGCCGTCTTCTTCGGTCTGAACGGCGTGCCCTCCCTGGTTGATCATCGGCTCGATGGTAAACACCATGCCTTCGCGCAGCACCAACCCCGTTCGCGGCCGTCCCCAGTGCAGGACTTCCGGAGGCTCGTGCATTTCCCGGCCGATGCCATGGCCGCAATATTCCCTCACGACCGAATAGCCATGCCTGCGAGCGTGCCGCTCGATCGCGTGTCCGACATCGCCAAGCTTGGCGCCGGGCCGAACGGTCTGGATTCCCTTCCACATGGCCTCGTAGGTAACCTGCACGAGGCGCTTGGCGAGCGGCGACACGTCGCCAACCAGGTATGTTTTGCTGGAATCGGCGATATAGCCGTTCTTCTCCAACGTGATATCGAAGTTGACGATATCGCCGTTCTGCAAGACTTCTGACGTCGAGGGGACGCCGTGGCAGACGACGTTGTTGCGGGATGAATTCAGCGCGTAGGCATAGCCGTACTGCCCTTTGCTCGCCGGGCGCGCTTGCAGTTCGTTGACGATATAGCTGTCGACCAGGTCGTTTACCTGCATGGTCGACATGCCGATCAAATTGAGCCGATCCAGATGGCTGAACACCTGCGCCAGCAATCTGCCCGACTCCGCCATGATGGCAATTTCTTCCGGCCGCTTCGTCATGTCGAAGAGACCTTGATGCCTTGCGGCGCCACGCCGGCCGCCCGCAATTCCCTCGCCACGATCTCATTGAAGCTTTGCGTCGGATTCATCTCGCACAGCATGCCGATCTTGATCCAGAACGCCGCTTGCGCATTGATCGACCGGCACGACACGGCGCTCGCCTTGCGAATTTGGTCGTGGAGGTCGTCGTCGATATTTACTATGCCCATTGCAATACCTCCATATGATACATATATGAATCATATATGCAAGCCATTTGCTCTGCAATGAGCCGATTCGGCTGCTGCCATTCCACAACCTTCGCCAGCCAACACAAAGAAGCGGAGTAGATGCGATGACTGCTGCGACCACTGGTATTGACCACGTTGGCCTTTCCGCTCCACCAGCGGCTAGGGCCGCCCAACTCCAATCGGAGGGCCATCTTCGCCGATGAGTCCATCTTCCACCCGACACGAGTTCAGGTTGTGCGTCGTTCTCCGATGACTGAGAGCATCCCCCACCAAAGCAGGGTTCAGACCGTCGCTTCGATCGCCGACTATGAGCCTTAGCCTTGGCATGCCACCCCGCCCGGATCGCGATTAAAAGCGCGGCTTTGCACTGTGCGTACTCTGGCGCTAAGCGGTTGAGCAACCTGATACGAGGAAGATAGAGCGCATTTACGGGTGGTTACAACAGGGCTGGCGGAAAGTCTCGTCTATCACGTTTGAGCGCCCGTGGCCCATTTTTTTCTAAAAACCACTAGGCCAAAGAGCTTGTCAGGGTTGCTATAGATAAGGATCACCATGCGCCTCAAGTCCGTCAAAATCAAGAACTTTCGCGGCTACCGTGCCACCACTGTTATCCCAATCGACGAAGCCCTGACGGGTATCGTGGGCCGTAACGACTATGGAAAGTCGACCATCCTCGAAGCGCTAGCCATCTTCTTCGAAAACGAGGCGGTCAAGGCCGACAAAAGCGACATGAATCGCTTCAGCGCAGTCGAGGGGGAGGAGCAATTCGAGATTGCATGTGAGTTCGACAACTTGCCCGACGCACTGGTATTAGATGAGAACGCTGCAACGACATTGGCGCAAGAGTATCTCCTCAACGCCGAAGGTGCGCTAGAGATCGTCAAGACCTTCAAGGCCAACACTGGCAAGCTCGAGCGTACTGCCATCCGCTGTCAACACCCGGCAGACGCGGAATTGGCGAACCTCCTGGGTCTCAAGATGGGGGAGTTAAAACGGCTTGGTGAGCAACGTGGAGTTGCGAACCACGTTGGCGATAAGCGGGTGGCTTCGCAGTGGCGGCATGCCATACGCGATGCGGGACGGCCGCTTACCCTGCAAGACACGCTACTTGATGTAAGCAAACACCTCTCAGTTGAAAACAAATCGATCTGGGACAGAATTCAAGACCGACTACCCACTTTCGCGTTATTTAGGGCTGATCGTGAAAGTAGTGATGGCGATGCCGAAGCAAAAAATCCATTACAGCAGGCGGTCAAGGAGGCACAAGCCGCATTGCAGCACAAGATTAGTGAGCTAGAGCAGCAGATCGAAACCAGTGTACTGAATGTGGCCAATCGTACGCTCGAAAAGCTTAGAGAGATGGCGCCCGAACTGGCCAACGAGCTTACACCCCGCTTTAAAGAAAAGCCCAAGTGGAGCTTCAACTTCACCTTGGAAGGCGAGAATGGAATCCCCATTAACAAACGCGGAAGCGGCGTACGTCGACTGATCTTGCTCAACTTCTTTCGCGCGGAGGCGGAGAAGGCGGCAATAGGCACCCAGCGCAATGTAATCTACGCCATTGAGGAGCCTGAAACCTCACAGCACCCCAACTACCAGATGATGCTGATGAAGGCGCTGCTGGACCTCTCCATTCAGCCTAACAGGCAGATCATTGTCACAACTCACGTCCCCGCCTTGGCCGGCTTGATTCCAATTGAGGGAATCCGCTACGTCACCAAAGATGACAACCGCCAACCCGTTGTCAAAATGCCCAGTAATGATGTGCTTAAGGAAGCGGCTGAGAGTTTGGGCGTACTTCCCGAAACAGGGATGGAGCGCGCGCAGGGCATCGTTCTAGTAGAGGGTAAATCTGACGTTACCTTCCTCCGTCATGCGTCCAATGCCTTAAAGGACGCCGGGCACGTTAACTCGAGTCTAGATGATGCCGGAATCGTTCCCATTCTGATTGGTGGTTGCGGTAGCGTTAAGCACTGGGTCACCCTCAACCTCGCCAACGACCTAGGTCTGCCTTGGTGCGTGTTTCTCGACTCAGACATCGGTGGCAGTCCAGAGCAGGTCGCCTCGATAGCGAAACGCAGGCAGGAGGTTGAAGCGCTAGGTCGCCCCTTCTATACCACGCGAAAACGTGAAATCGAGAACTACCTGTGCCCGGACTTGATTTATTCGTTAACCGAGATAAAAGTAAATTTTACGGAAACTTGCGACGCAAAGAAGATCATTGGTCAGGCAGTTCGCGTCAAAGCTGATGACGTTATTGACAGGTTCTGGCCATCGATGACCGCAGAGCAAATCATTCGATGTTCGATGTATCAAGAACATGGCGAACAACATTCCGAGATTAAGGTACTGATTGAGAACTTGCTGGGACTATCCGCCGGGGTTTCGGCAATCAAAGGGCGCAGATCAGAGCTGGCGACGCCCCCACAATTTTAAGCAAGATGTATCAATGCAACTGGTTTTGTAGACGCCGAGACTCCATTCCGTGATAACTGCGATCTAGTTCCGATAAAACGTGGTGCCGCTCGACGTCCATCCGACACGCGGTCGACCTTGTTCAAAAGCCCAACGCTCGAGATCGCCAGGGGTTATCCATCCAAGCCTATTTGTCTTGTCATCGGCTTCCTCGCCCCCTGGGCACTACAATTTTTGCGATGAACAATCCGATATACCTTCTAATATTCCGTCTAAGCATCTAACATTTTTGAGAGTATTCCATATGCGACGTCCAGAGCTGATGTTCGATGACGCCCTTAGAACGTTTTTGGAGCGCGAGGGTCAGTCTCTTTTGACAGGTGTGAGCGAACGAAATACATGCGCCCGTTTGGACTATTTCATTGAGAGGCAGCTAGAGCAAGAGGGCGTCACGGGGTACTACGCAGACGTTGAATACAACAGAAAGCAGCGCGGAATGGTAAAGACAATCATCAACAATGAGTTCCAAATAGTTGCAATCACGGCAGATCTAATTGTCCATTCTCGCGGCGAAAAGCCTTTCCCGCACGACAATTTGATCGCGGTCGAGGCAAAGAAGGCATCACGACCGACAAAAGAAAAGGCTGAAGACATTTATCGCCTAATCGCAATGACCAGAAAACCGCTTGAAGATGTTTGGGGATGGGAAGTTGCTCATCCTGAGCATGTATGTGGTTATTCAGTTGGTATATTCATGGAGATCTTCCAGAAAGAGCAAAAAGTGTCACTTGAATACTTCAAGAAGGGCATCAAAACGAAGGAACGTTTACTTCCGATCACCGGAAGCGTTTGAAATGGCGCAACGACGCCTGCAATCGGCATAGCCACCGCAAGGTGACATATCGACACGCAAAAAGGTGGAAATCCATTCAGTATCCTACCCTTCCCCTCACCGCCGAAACCAAACCACCGACAACCCACAAGCCAAGATCAACAACACCCCCGCCCCCGCCGCCAACAACGCACTAACCTCAACCTCCTTCCGCTCCAACGCCAACCGACTACTCAACCGCCGATAAACCTGCGTCAAATCCGACGCCGAGCTGGCCTGAAAGTACTCCCCATCGGTCAACATCGCGACCTGCCGCAACGTAGCCTCATCCAGTTGCACCGGCGAAGAAAGGCCCGGCACCGGCGCCCCCTCGTCCAGCGGCGTACCAAAGCCCACGGTATAGACCCGGACGCCCCGCTGCGCGGCCATCCGGGCTGCGTCGAGAGGATCGGGGCCAGTGGTGCGGCGGCCGTCGCTGAGCAGGATGATCGCGCCGTGCCGATAGGAACCGGGGCTCGCCGACGGCTGCTCCTGTTCGCGCTTGCGGACGGCCTCGGCCGCGGCGGCCTCTGACAGTGATCTGCCGCCGGAGCCGGGCGCAAGCGACTCGCCGCCGAAGATGATCGCTTCGAGATCGATGCCGTCGTTGGGCAGCAGCACCGCCAGCGCCTGGATCAATCCGCTGCCGGTTGCCGTGCCGTGCTGCAGTTGAAAGCGGTCGATCGCATCGAGCATGTCCTGCCGGCTATCGGTGGGGGATAGCACCACGGTCGCCGTGGCGGCAAAGGAGACGATGCCCAGACGCACACTGGCCGGCAAACCGATGATGAAATCGCGGGCGGCGTGCTGCGCGGCGGCGATTCGGGTAGGTGCCACGTCGGCCGCCGCCATGCTGCGAGAGGTATCCATCGCGAGTACCACCGTGACGGTGTCGGAAGGCAGCGTGACGGTCGCGGTAGGACGAGCGCAGGCCAGCAGGGCCACGCCCAGCCCCAGCAACACGAGGAATGGCGGGATGTGGCGGCGCAATCGTTGCCTGCGACCGAGCACGGCGCGCGGCAGCGCAACACTGGAATACAGCAGCGCGGCTTTTTTGCGCCGCGCAATCAGGTACAGGTAGGCGGCTACCAGCAGCGGAAGACCCAGCAGCAGCCAGAGCATTTGTGGCCAGAGAAACTGCATGCCCCGCTCCTTGGCACTCCTTGGCACGTGATATGGCGATGGTACTGCGTTTCCCGGTCGGGCATTCCCTTGGCCTTTCCCGCACCCCTGTTTTCTCTTATGATGCCGCCCGTCATGCGGGCGAGCAGAAGGCAGACCACCGCCCGCCCATGACTCGCGGCGCTATGCCGCGAATCGGCGCCGTCCCGGGCGTCATCGGCAACACCATAAGAAAACACAGCACAACAACAAGGAGTCATCTTGAAGAAGTCCATCCGCACGAGTCTGCTCGCACTGGCCGCCATGGCGGCGGTGCATGCGCACGCCGCTCCCACGCTGGTCGAGTCCGTACAGGGCTACACGCTGCAGAACGACAAGATCGCCAGCTTCAGCGGCCTGGTGTTCGACGAGGGCAAGGTTCTGGAGACTGGCGACGCCGCCGCGCTGCGCGCGAAATATCCCGATGCCAAGCGCATCGACGGCCGGGGCAAGACGCTGCTGCCGGGCCTGATCGACGCGCACGGCCACGTGTTCCGGCTGGGCTTCAAGACGACCGAGATTTCGCTGTCGGGGACGAAAAGCCTGCAGGAAGCGCAAGGCCAGATCCGCGACTACGCGCAGAAGAATCCGCAGCGTCAGTGGCTGCTGGGTTATGGCTGGAATCAGGTGAACTGGAAGCTGGGCCGCTTCCCGACTGCGGCCGAGCTGGATGCCGCGGTATCGGATCGTCCGGTGCGGCTGGTGCGGGTCGATGGCCATGCTGCCTGGCTGAACACCAAGGCGCTGCAGGCGGCCGGCATCACGCGTGACACCAAGGACCCGGCCGGCGGCCGTATCGAACGGGATGCGAACGGCAATCCGACCGGTGTGCTGATCGACAAGGCGATGGCGCTGGTCAACAACGTGATTCCCCCCTACTCCGACGACGATCGCCGCGCCGCGCTGGCCGCCGCCGTCGCGCATCTGAATGCGCTGGGCCTGACCTCCGTCGGCGATGCCGGCGTGACGGTCGCTGACGACCGCATCTATCGCGAATTCGCCGATCAAGGCAAGCTGACCAC
This sequence comes from Cupriavidus gilardii, assembly GCF_013347325.1. Lineage (NCBI taxonomy): Bacteria > Pseudomonadati > Pseudomonadota > Betaproteobacteria > Burkholderiales > Burkholderiaceae > Cupriavidus > Cupriavidus gilardii. Next base: position 1,774,671 of record NZ_CP054624.1, read on the forward strand.
GCGCATCTACGGGATGATTCGCGACACTGGCGATGAATTCAAGACGCTGTCCGCCAAGGGTCCGCTGATCGGTTACGGCAACGACCGCTACGATCTGCGCGCCGTCAAGCTCTACGGCGACGGCGCGCTCGGCAGCCGTGGCGCCGCGCTGATGGAGCCCTACACCGACGATCACGCGCATAGCGGCCTGCTGTTCATGAGCGATGCCGTGATGCAGGCCAACGTGAAGACGGCGCTGAAGGCCGGCTATCAGGTCAATGTGCATGCGATCGGCGACAAGACCAACCATCAGGTCCTCGACGCGATGGAAGTCGCTTACAAGGACGTGGGCGGCCGCGACCTGCGCAATCGGATCGAGCACGCGCAAGTGGTTTCGCTGCCCGATATCCCGCGCTTCAAGAAGCTGAACCTGATTGCGTCGATGCAGCCCACGCACGCGACCAGCGACATGAACATGGCGGAAGACCGCATCGGCAAGGAGCGGATCAAAGGCGCCTACGCCTGGCAGACCTTCCTGAAGCAGGGCACCGTGATCGCGGGCGGCTCGGATTTCCCGGTGGAATCGGCCAACCCGTTCTACGGTCTGCACGCCGCGGTCACGCGCACTGACCATGAAGGCCGCCCGATCAACGGCTGGCATCCCGAGGAAGCGATGACGCTGCCGCAGGCATTCCGCGCGTTCACCCTCGATGCCGCCTACGCGCAGCATCAGGAAAAGACGCTGGGCTCGCTGGAGAAAGGCAAGTGGGCCGACTTCATCCTGGTGGACCGCGATCTGTTCAAGGTCGCACCGGCGGACATCTGGAAGATTCAGGTGCTGGAGACCTGGGTGGCCGGTGAACGGGTGTACGCGAAGGGCAGTCAATCGGCGCAACGCTGATCGACCAGATCGCAATCTCGCCAATAAGAAGCCCTGCTGGACGATGGTTCAGCAGGGCTTTTTTTCGCGTAATCGCCGTCCCCGGCTAACGGCAGACATCCAAAGAATGCGCGATTCTGCCTGACCAATCTTTCGTCCTTGTCGATCCGTTTGGTGCGTATCGGGCAACAGGTTCGAGTTCGCATGCTGCGGGAAGCGACCGCGACTGGGGAGTCGTCCGTGGCGACTCACTGCCGTTCCCATCGGTTGGGCGGGTGGCGGTGCAGGGCGAGGCGTTTCGGGGGGTGCCGGTTTTTCTTTTGGAATTTTGGCTGATCGGTAAAGGCTGCGGGCGGGGCGCGGGCTCGCGTCTGGTTTGAGGCCCTCGTTTCGACTCAAGAAGTCAAAGAGAAGTGCATGGATACGCCTGATGCTCGCTTGGCTAGACCACGAGGGGGGGGAACCGCCGACTGCACCTCGACAAACCGCGGCCTGTGAGTCCCATCGTTCAATTCACACTCGCCCCGTCCGTCCTCCTATAGAACCAAATCGCTAAAGTGACCGACTCCTCCAACCTCGCGCCCCTACTACCTGTCCTAAGCGGACCGGCCGACAATGTGCGCCTGCGCATCAATACGCGGGGCGGCGAACTTCGCACCATAGTGACGCTCCCGATGACAGTTTGGGCAAAGCGCAATCGCGTTTTCGACGGTATCCATACCGCCCTCAGCGAGCGGGAGACGATGATGGACCTCCAAATAGGGGCGACCATCGGCACGAGAAAACGGCGCTGGCCTCCTGCACCCTTCGCAAATGCCATCTGCGCGTGACAGAACTTCAGCAATAACGTCCGGATTGGGGCGAAAGACGCGGACAAGAACGATCTGCTGTTCCGGAATCGGTCGCGCTAATCGGAGGCGCTGCGCTCTTGCTTCACGTGTGTCTGCTTGAGCCTTAGCCACCTGTTCATCAAAATAATTTGGAGCTTCATCGAATGAGGCCATTTCACGAAGTCGGTCTACAAATTCCCCATGAACCTTGCGCAAGCCTGGCTCGTTTCCCGTTATAGACTGCAGATACGTTATATGACTCATGACTGATTGCAACGCAGTTATGAGGTCGCCAGGGCCACCCTCCGCAATACGCTCCAACATAAAACGGAGGCCACTTGCGCTGACAATTGTTTTAAATGTTGTGCCTCGACGCATTGCCAGAAAGCAACCGATGTATCCGCTCGCAGTACGCTGTGCAATACCGTACTGGGACGCGAGAGTCTTTTGCGCATCCATCAACCTGGCGCTTCCGTCGAGCACCTGCCGCGCCGCGTCATAAGCAGCCGCGAACACTTCTGGCGTAACTCTAGCCCGCACCATTCCACCGGCTCCTCGTTGTCATTTGTGGTCTTCAATAATAACTGTCTTGTGGCTCGAAGGCATGCGTTGATTTTCGAAATCGCACTATCTCCAATGACCGCCAACTCTCGCCGGTATAATGGCGCATGGCCTACGACCTCACCGACAAACTTGTTATCGGCATCTCATCTCGAGCGCTTTTTGACCTTGAGCGGGAGAACAGCATCTTCGAGAACGAGGGTGTTACTGCTTATGCGCGGTACCAAATGGAACACGAGAATGAGCCGCTTGCCGCTGGCACAGCGTTCCCCTTGGTGCGCGCCTTGCTGGAACTTAATGCGGCCATACCGGGGCGGAGGTTGGTTGAAGTAGTTGTGATTTCCCGAAACTCTCCCGACACAGGGCTGCGTGCCTTCAATGCTATAGAAGCCCACAAACTGGATATCACTCGCGCGGCATTCACTGGCGGTGCCCCCATTGCACCCTATTTGCAGGCGTTTAAAGTGGACCTGTTCCTGTCACGCGATGCCCTTGATGTGCAGGCAGCCATTGATGGTGGGGTGGCGGCAGCCCAATTGTACGATGCCCCTCTTGCATATCAAGCTCCCCAAAAACAGATTCGAATTGCATTTGATGGCGACGCTGTCCTGTTCTCACCAGAGTCGGAGCAAATCTACAAGCGCAAGGGCCTCGATGCCTTTATCCGACATGAGCGCAAGAACCGCCATAAGACCATGGCGGAAGGACCTTTCGCAAAGCTCCTGCTGCGACTCTCTGAGATACAACATCACTTTCCGCCGGGCGAATCCCCCGTCCGCATCGCGATTGTCACAGCCCGCAATAGCCCCGCACATACCCGCGTGATCCACACGTTACGGACTTGGAAAGTAGCAATTGACGAAGCATTTTTCCTGGGTGGCCTGCCCAAGGACATGGTCCTCCATGCGTTTGGAGCCCACATGTTTTTCGATGATCAAGAATCGCACGTTGAACGTGCTGCTGCCTTGGTCCCGGCTGGTAGAGTCCCTTACAAGGGAGGGACCCTATTGTCTGAAAAACCCGCCTCAATACTGACCAAGCGCGGCGGTGCGAAAGCGCAACGCACAACTGGCACGACGCCGGATGGAGACGCGGAAAGCAGGAAAGCCAGTCGCTGTAGCACGCGGCCTGCGTAGCGACTGTCGTTAGGAAGGAGGCAACCAGCTCATGCCGCCTTCGGCGGCGCACACGATTCCCGCAAAACAACCCGCGTACCAAGCCGAATCTCCCGCCCCGCGGCCGCCTTCGCATCGTCCGGGCCTGTACCGCCCCCAATCCCCCGCAACAACATCTCCGCCGCCGCCGTCCCCACCGCCTCCAGATCCCAATCGATCGCAGTAATCGCCGGCGTATAAAGCTGCGCCAGATCGCTATCCCCCACGCAGATCAGGCTGACATCCTGCGGCATGCGATGCCCCGTCTGCTTCATCGCTTGCAGGACGCCGGACAGGATCCGGGTGCCGAGGCAGATAAAGGCCGTCGGGCGGTCCTTGGCGGACAGCAGCGCCAGTGCATCGCTGAATGACAGATCCATCGCCGAGCGTCTGGAGCGTACGAGGGCGGTGTCGACGGTCAGGCCGCGCTCTTCCAGCGCCTTGCGATAGCCGCTGATGCGTTCGCGGCCGGGGCGCAGGGCGCCGTCGGATGTCATCAGGGCGATGCGGGTGTGTCCGAGGTCGAGCAGATAGCGGGTCGCTTCGTAGGAACCGCGGGCGTGTTCGACGTGGACGCCGGAACCTTGCGCGCCGAAGTCGCGGTCCATGGCGACGACGGCGAGGTCGCGGGAGATTTGGGCGAGGTAATCGGGGCGTTCGGTTTCGCAGGGGCCGAGGATCAGTCCGTCGACGCGGCGGCGGCGGAACAGGTCGACCATCAGTTCTTCCTGCGCCTTGTCGTTATGCGTGTTGCCGACCACCATTGCATAGCCTTCGCGCTGCAGCCGGGCTTCGACCGCGGTGATGATGCGGGCGTAGAGCGGATTGGCCAGGTCGGACACCAGCAGGCCGACGACGCCGGAGGTACCGGTGCGCATGCTTTGCGCAATGGGGTCGGGCGCATAGGCCAGCGCCTTGGCAGCCCGTTCGACGGCCTGGAGCGCGGCCTCGCTGACGGGTCCGCTGCGGTTCAGTGCGCGAGATGCCGTACCCACGGAGACGCCGGCGGCGCGCGCCACGTCGCGGATCGTGACGCGGGCTGGCGTGTCGGAGCTGGGGGTGCGCGTTCGGCTGGTCATCGATGGTCCGGCTTGAAGGTCTGAGCTGGCGGTAATCGTAGCGGGCCCTGGGGCCGCTATTATCGTCGATCCGATGGCCCTGCCCTGCCCGCCCATCAGTACATCGCGCGGCCGCCGCTGATATCGAATACCGCCCCGGTACTGAAGCTGCAGCGCGCGGAACACAGCCATGCGGCCATTTCCGCCACCTCCTCGACGCGCACGAACCGCTTCATGGGCACGCGTTCGAGAAGGCGGGCCTGCAATTGCGCCCGCTGGCTCTCGTCGTGCTGGCCAAAGATATCGGTATCGGCGGCGCTGGGCGTGATGCAGTTGACCAGTACGCCGGTCTCCGCGAGCTCCTTGCCCAGGCTTTTCGTCATCGAGATCAATGCGGCCTTCGATGCCGCATAGGCGCCGGCAAACGGATTGCCCTCCTTGCCAGCCACCGACGCCACGTTGACGACGCGCCCCCAGCCGTTCTTCACCATCGAAGGCACGACTGCCTGCACGCATTGCAATGCGCCGAACACATTGACGTCGAAGACGAGCTTCCATTCGTCGACGGACGCCTCCACTGTCGGCCCTCTGCGTCCGAGGATGGCGGCATTGTTCACCAATGCTGTTGGCATGCCCAGAGTTTCGACCGTCTGTGCAAATGCCTGGTCTACCTGTTGGCGATCGGTGATGTCGACTGACACCGCCAATACCCGTGCGCCATTGCCGCGCAATGTGCGAGCGGCCTCCTCTAACAAGGCTCGGTCGCGATCCCACAGGGCGACCGCGTATCCGTCCGCCGCGAGCCGATTGCCGATCGCGAGCCCGATGCCACGCGCGGCGCCGGTCACCACCGCAACGTGCCGGCCCGCCGTCGTGCCCTCGGCCGCGCTCATTGCGGGGTTCCAATGCGCCGAATCGGATCGGCGCCGTCCCAGCCTTTCGCGGCCTCGGCAATCGCCGCAAAGTATTCGCCCTTGCCGCCGGACATTTCCGAAATCTCGACGATGTTGCCCGGCAAGTCCGCATGGACGTAATAGGCAAATCGGCCGCGCATGCCCATGCGCCCGCCGTGCCCCTCGACATAGCCGCTTGCACGCAACCGCTCGGCGAATTCGTCGAAGCGGCCGTCGGTCCAGTACGCGATATGCTGCATGCCTTCGCCGAAGTGCTTCAGCGAATCGAGATAGAGCGACGGCGCATCATTGCGCTGCTGGATCAGCTCGATCTGCACGCCGCCGGAATTCGCGAGCGCGATGGAAAGATCCGGCAAGGCCGACGCTTCACCGTAGTAGCGAAATTCGGTCGTGCCGACTTCCTTCTTGTAGAACCACGGCCCGACGCCGAGCACCCCGCTCCAGTGCCGCATCGCCTTCTCGATATCCCGCACGACGTAGCCGATCTGGCATACGCCTCCGAACAGCAAGCTCATCTTGCCTCCATGTCATCGAATGTTGGAAACGTTTCCATAAAGACACAGTAGCCGATGTGCTGGCTCGGCGCAGCATAGCGTTAACCATGATTGCTGCCCACACCACGCTCAACGACACTGCAATGGAAACGTTTCCACGCAGAAGGAGACGCCACCCCGAACCCCGCATCGCAGAACGGGCGAACACCCTTGGAGACAAGACATGAAGAAGCTCTTCACCACCGCCTTGCTGGCCGTGGCGGCCGCTACCGCGCAGGCGGCCGACCCCGCCGCGGCCAACCACACCGACGACACCTTGAAGGTATTGGCCGCATCGCCCCAGGTCGAGCCGATGTAGCGCGCGCCAGCCCCCATGCCAAGCCCGCGCAGCAAGCCGCCGCGCATCGTGTAGTCGACCCACAGACCGGCCGTATGGCGCGGCCGGTTGGTCGGCGTCTTGCCCAGGTCGGGCCCGTTGCTCCTGGTGGTTTCCATATTCATCAAGGTGTACGAGCCGATCGCCTTGAAGCCGTTCTGGAAGTCCATCGTGCCTTCCAGTTCGAAGCCGCGCGAGCGAACCTCGCCGGTCTGGACCTGGAAGTTGGTGCCGGCCGGGCGTCCCGGATCCGGCGTCAGCACGTCCTGCTGCCGCAGATCGTAGACCGCCGCGGTAATGAAGCTGTTGCTGCCCGGCGGCTGGAACTTGACGCCAAGTTCGGTCTGCTTGCCGGTGGTCGGCTTGAAGGGCGAACCCTGGCGGTCGGTGCCCGCCTGCGGCTGGAACGAAGTCGAGTAGCTGACGTACGGCGTGATGCCGTACGGCGCCTGATACAGCAGGCCGAGGCGGTAGGTGAAGTCGTCCTGGTCGATCGGCGTCGTCGTGACGGTGCGCGCGTTGGTCGCCGTGACGATGCGGGTCGAGGTCGTATCCGAGCTTGCCCAGTCCTTGCGGCCGCCGGCGACGAAGGTCAGCCGCTCGGTCAGCTTCATCTGGTCCTGGAAATAGACGCCGAGCTGGCGCTGCGTCTGCTCGGCATTGGTGTACGAGGCGATCGGATTGATCCTCGCGCCGTAGACCGGATTCCACGGATCGATCAGGCCCAGCGGCGGCGTGCCTACCGTGCCGAAGCCCTGCTTGTCGTCGAACTTGCCATGCTGGTAATCCACGCCGACCAGCACTTTGTGCCGGACCGGCCCGGTACTGAAGTCCGCCTGCAGCTGGGTATCGACGCCGATCGTATCGAGCTTGCCGCCGGCATCGAGCGAACCGCGCCGCAGTTGCTGCTGCGCCGCCGAGTTCCAGCCCACGGCATACACCCCGGTATAGGTCAGGTCGCTATGCATGTAGCGCACGTTCTGCCGGACGCGGAAGGTATCGTTGAAGCGATGTTCGAACGCGTAGCCGATCGCATACTCCTCGCGGTCGAAGGTATTGAAGCCCGGCTCGCCGGTAAAGAACCCGACCGGGATCCTGCGGCCGTTCACCGTCGGAATGACCGTGCCCTCGCGCGGCAGGAAGTTGATCGCCGTGCCTTGCCTGTCGCGTTGGTAATGGGTCAGCAACGTGAACGTGGTATCGGCGGACGGGCGGAACGTCAGTGCGGGCGCGATGAAGATGCGGTCGTCCTTGGCATGCTCGGTCTGCGTATCGCTCTTGCGGAACAGCCCGGTCAGCCGGTAGAGCACGGTCTGGTTGCTGTCCACCGCGCCGGACAGGTCGAAGCTGGCTTGCTTGCGGTTGTGCGAACCGTATTGCAGATTGACCTCGCGCAACGTCTCGGCGGTCGGCCGCTTGCTGACGAGGTTGACGAGCCCGCCCGGGGCATTGGCGCCGTACAGCACCGAACTCGGCCCGCGCAGCAGTTCGACGCGCTCGAGTCCATAGGTATCGACGCGCGGCATCAGGTAGCCGCTGGTGTAGTAGTTGATGTACAGGCCGTCGAGATATTGCCGCGCGGGGAAGCCGCGGATTACCGGCTTGTCGTAGCGCGACTCGACCACGTTGTCGCCGACCACGCCGGCCGAATAGGCGAAGGCCTCCGACACGTTCTGCACGCCGCGATCTTCCATCTGCTCGCGGGTGATCACCGAAATCGACTGCGGCGTCTCCGACAACGGCGTATCGGTCTTGGTGGCGGTGACGCTGCGGCGGGCGACATAGCCGCCCACCGGCCCGGTTCCCGTTTCCGACCCGGTGGCCCGCACGGTGACCTCCGGCAATTGGCCGGCCACCGGCTGGCCCGCCGGCGCCGCCTGCTCCTGCGCATGTGCGCTGCCCGCCAGCGCAAACAACATCACTACCGCCCGCCGGACTTCCGTCCGCCGGCAATCGAACACCCGTTGCATGAGACTCCCCTTCTTATTGGATCGCGCCGGCCCGGCACGCAAAACGCTTACCGTAATGCTGTTGCGAATGATAATGATTCGTAATTATTACGTGAGTGTCGTGAAAACGGCAATAGGGCGCGTGAAAAGGGGAATTGGCGGCTGATCGGGACAGAAACGGGGCGCTGGCTAATTTCTCGCGTCGGCGGTCCGTCTCTCGTGGAAGGCGGCGCCCCATCGCGAAGCCCCAATACGGCCCGTCCGGCCTGGAGATTCCCCGTTGATTGCCGAACTCACGCCCTTCTTTCCCGGCCCGCTGCGGCGCTTCGGCGAAGGAGTCACCACGGCGCCGGCCGGCGTCGAGGCGGTGCCGGGCAGCGCGTTTGCCGAGCCTGCCGCCTTGCGGCAACGGCTGGCGGAATACCGCGACACGATCGCCGCCGAACACGAGCGCGCCCCTCCCGCCCTGGCGTCGTGGTGGGCCCGGCACTACTGCGTGGTGCTGGTGCCGCCCGTGCTGGTTGCGGCGGCTGCGCTCGGGCGGACCGTGCCGGTATCGCTGGACGAGGTCGATATCGCCTTCGGCCCGGACGGGCTGGTGTCACGCATCCACCTGCGTTCGCCGACGCTCGGCCATGGCGCGGCAACGCTGGACGAAACGCTGGCCGCCATGACGCACCACCATCTGGCGCCGGTGTTCGCGACGCTGTCGGAGCTGACCCGTGCCTCGCCGCGCGTGCTGTGGAGCCACGCGGCCGAGTTCGTCCAATACGTCGGCATCAACCTGCTCGCCCACCCGGCGCTCGATCCCCGGCGTCGCGACGCGCTGGCGCAATGGCTGCGCCAGGACAAGGGCGCGGATGGCCGGCCGCACCCTTATCGCGCGGCCTACCTCGAGCGCCCGCAAGCGGACGGCGGCGAACGGCGGGTACGCCGCGTCTGCTGCCTGAAGTACCGGCTCGACGGCGACGATTACTGCGGTACCTGCCCGCTGCGCGCCGAGTGCGCGGCATTGTGCTGATCGAAGCCACGCCACGCTAAATTCCCCGCTCCTCCCTTCGTCTTCCTTCTGTCGGACGTGCTGGTGCAGCACCGGTCCATCGATTCGCAAAAGGACAGCAATGCAAGGCGAGACGCTGCTCGACTATTTGATCCATCACGCGACAGGCCGCCCCGATGCGATGGCGCTGACGGTGCTGGACGAGGACCATCCCGAAGGCACGCCCTACTGCTATCGCGACCTGCTCGCGCGCGCGGCGGCCTATGCCACGCGACTGAGCGAAGTGGCCCGGCCCGGGGAGCGCGCGATGATCGTGCTCGATACCGGTATCGATTACGTCAGCGCGTTTCTGGGCTGCCTGCTGGCGCGCGTCATCGCGGTGCCGGCCTTCCCGCCGGAGTCGATGCGGCCGCAGCATCTGGCACGGCTCAACGCCATCGCCGCCGACGCGCAGCCTGCTGTGGTGGTGGTCGACGACGGACTTGCCGGCGACTGGGCCAGCGGCCGGTCCGCCAGCCTGCAAGCCCACGTCGTCACCGTATCGTCGGTCCGGCCAGCGTCGCCTGGACCCACCGTCGCGGACGCGAGGGCCTTGGCCGCGGCCATCCGTCCCGACGCCATTGCCTTCCTGCAGTACACCTCCGGCTCGACCGCGACCCCGAAGGGCGTGATGGTGACGCACGCCAATATCGTCGCCAACGAAGCGGCCATCGCCAGCCAGTTCGGCACCACGGCCGACGACGTGATGGTCAGCTGGCTGCCGCTCTATCACGACATGGGCCTGATCGGCGGACTGCTGCATCCGCTTTTTGGCGGCATGCCGCTGGTGCTGATGTCGCCCACCTATTTCCTGCAACGGCCTCGCCGCTGGCTGGAGGCGATGGACCGGTTCCGCGGCACCGTCAGCGGCGGCCCCGACTTCGCCTATCGGCTGTGCGTGGAGCGCGTACGTGCGGCACAAGTGCCGACGCTGTCGCTGCGCAGCTGGCGCGTCGCCTTCTGCGGCGCCGAGCCGATTCGCGCCGAAACACTGGAACGATTTGCCAGCCACTTCGCCGCCGCCGGCCTCGACGCTCGTGCGCTCTATCCCTGCTATGGCTTGGCCGAGGCAACGCTGCTCGCCACCGGGGGGCGTCCCGGCGAAGGCGCCACGCCGATCGGATTCGACGAGGCCGCGCTGGCATCCGGACACGCGGTTGCATCGATCGATGGCGACGGTACGCGACTGGTCGCCTGCGGCGATGCCGCCCCGGGTCATCGCGTCGACATTCGCTGCGTCGAGCATGGCCAGCCGCTTCCAGACGGGCAGATCGGGGAGATCTGCATCAGCGGGCCAAGCGTGACGGCCGGCTACTGGCAGCAGCCCGAGGCCACCGCCATGACGTTCCCTGATCACGGCGACGCCGCATCGCGCTATCTGCGCACCGGCGACCTCGGCTTTCTGCACGACGGCAGGCTCTATGTCGCCGGACGCTTGAAGGACCTGATCATCGTTCGCGGACACAACTTGTATCCGCAGGACATCGAGATCGCGGTCGAAGCGGCGGTCGAGGTCGTGCGCAAGGGGCGCGTCGCGGCCTTCCCGTTCCAATCCGCCGACGGTCAGATCGAAACGATCGGCATCGCCGCCGAGATTGCGCGCAGCATCCAGAAGTTCGGCTCGCCCGAAGCGGTGGAAACCGCCATCCGCGAGGCGGTGGCGCACTGCTGCGGCGAGCCGCCGGGTCTGGTGCTGCTGCTGCAGCCCGGCGAATTGCCGAAGACCACCAGCGGCAAGCTGCAGCGCTCGCGCTGCCTGCCGGCCTGGCGCAGTGGCGAACTGGCACTGTGGGCCGCATTCGAATCGGGGCGGCGGCTCGCATCGGTCCCTTCGCTCGACGGCGCGGCGGCGCCGGTCGCGATCGCCAATGCCAACGCCGATGCCGTGGCGCTGCAGGGCACCGAGGCGACTCTGGCGGAGCTATGGCAGGAAGTCCTGGGTGTCCACCCTGCCTCGGCCGATGACAACTTCTTTGCCCTGGGCGGCAACTCGGTGCGCGCGACCCAGCTGGTGTCGAGAATCCGGGAGCGGCTGCATCGTGGCTACGCGCTGGCGCATCTGTTTGCCGATGGGTCGCTGCGAGCCAACGCGGCGGTCATCGAGCGGTTGCTGGCGCGCGACGAGGGAGAAACGCCGTCAGAGGACATGGCCATCTCGCGCCGGCCCGACAGCGAGCTCGCCCCACTGTCTCCGGTGCAGCGCGGCCTGTGGGTGCTGTGGTCGATGCAGCCTGACAGCGGCGCCTACAACGTCTCGGGCGTGCTGAAGCTGCGCGGCCGTTTCGACCGGATCGCGCTGCAACGCGCAGTGGACGCGCTGGTCGCCCGGCACGAGGCACTGCGCACCCGCTTCGAACTGGACCAGCATGAGGAACCGCGGCAGCGCGTGCTGCCGGCCGGTCCCTGCCCGATCGCGGTAGTGGACTTGCGCGAGCCTGGTCCCGACGCCGCCGCCAAGGCGCAGGCAAAGGCGCGAGAGCTCAGCGCCGAGCCGTTCGACCTGCTTGCCGCGGCGCCCGTGCGCATCGCGCAATTGCTTGTTGCCAACGACCAGGAATGGCTGTCGATCACGGTCCACCATATCGTGTCGGATGGCTGGTCGATGAATGTGGCGATCGACGAGTTTTGCCGGCTCTATGAGGGCTTCGCGGCGGATCGCCCGGTCGAGTTGCCGCCACTGGCGATCCGCTACGCGGACTATGCCGCCTGGCATGCGGACCGTCTCGGTGCCGGCGAGCGCAACCGCCAACTCGGCTACTGGAAGGGCCGCCTTGGCGGCCAGCCTGTTGTACTGGAACTCCCCTGGGATCGCCCGCGGCCCGTGGTGCAGAGTCATCGCGGCGGCGCGGTGCCCTTCATGCTGGACGGGCCGTTGGCGACAAGCTTGCGTGGCATCGCGCTCGCTGCACAGACGACGATGTTCGCGGTGCTGTTGGCCGCCTTCCAGACGCTGCTGTACCGCTACACGGGGCAGCGCGATGTCCGGGTCGGCGTGCCGGTCGCCAATCGTGGCAGCGTCGAGACGGAAGGCCTGATCGGATGCTTCATCAATACGATCGTCGTGCGCACGGACGTCGATGGCAGCATGCCGTGGGATGCCCTGCTGCGCCGGCTGCATCAGACGGTGCGCGAGTCGCAGCAATACCAGGACCTGCCCTTCGAACAGTTGGTCGAGGCGCTGCAGCCGGAACGCAGCCTCGCCCATAACCCGCTGTTCCAGGTCAAATTCAACCTGGCGCTGCCGATTGCGGTCCCCAAGCAATTGGCTGGCTACGTCGTCACGGCCGAACAGATCGAGGGCGATGTCACGCGCTTCGATATCGCGCTGGATCTGGTGGAAAGCGAGGACGGCATTGCGGGCCGGCTTAGCTACGCCACCGATCTGTTCGATCACGACACGATCGAGCGGATGCGCGGCCACTACGTCCGCGTCCTCGAACAGATCGCGTCGACACCGGCGCTTCGCGTTGGTGAGTTGAAGTTGGGCAATGAGGACGGACGGCTCATTGGCGAGTCCGTGACGTCGGCGCCGACCGATGTGCTGGCGGCATGGCGGCGCAACGTCGACGCGGATTCGTCGGCCATTGCGCTGCGATACGAGGAACAGACGCTGACGCGCGGCGAGACAGATCGGTTGGCCAATGGGATTGCGGCGGCGCTGCTCGAGCGCGGTGTTGGGCGCGAGACGCGGGTTGGGCTTTGTGTCGAACGTTCGCCGGCGTTCGTCACCGGCCTGCTTGGCATCCTGAAGGCCGGCGCGGTTTGCGTACCGCTCGATCCGGCACAGCCGGCCGAACGCTTGCGCCAGTTGCTGGATGACGCCGCGGCTCGCGTGGTGGTTGGCTCCGTGCCGGGGTTCGATTGCCTCGATCCGGCCTCCGTGGCACCGGTGGACGAGGCGCCCGCTGTCTCGCTGCTTCCGGGTCAGGCCGCTTACCTGATCTACACCTCGGGCTCCACCGGCACCCCGAAGGGCGTGGTCGTCAGCCACGATGCGCTCGCGCATTACGTCTCCGGCGTGCTGCTCCGGCTCGAGCTGCCGGCCGATGCCTCGATGGCGATGGTCTCGACCACCGCCGCCGACCTCGGCCATACCGTGCTGTTCGGCGCCCTCTGCAGCGGCCGCACCTTGCATCTGATCTCGCGCGAGCGCGGCTTCGATCCCGATCGCTTTGCGGAGTACATGGCGCGGCACCGCGTTGGCGTACTGAAGATCGTACCGAGCCATCTACGCGGTCTGTTGCAGGGCCGGCAGCCTGCCGATGGCTTGCCCGAGCAGGCGCTGATCCTCGGCGGTGAGGCTACCTCTGCCGAACTGGCTCGCACAGTCCGTGACCTGAAGCCGCACTGCCGGCTGTTCAACCACTACGGGCCCACGGAGACGACGGTCGGCGTGCTGACGCACGAGGCCGTAACCTTGCCCGAACGGCAACTGCCCACCGGCATGCCGCTGCCCGGCTCTCGCGTCTATGTGCTCGACGCCGACCTGAACCCGGTGCCGGCCGGCATCGTCGGCGAGCTCTATATCGCCGGACCGCAGCTAGCACGCGGCTACCTCGGTCGTCCCGGGCTGACCGCCGAGCGCTTCGTGCCCGATCCCTTCACCGACGGCGCGCGGATGTACCGCACCGGCGACCGCGTCAGACAGGACGCGCAAGGCCGAATCGAATACCTCGGCCGCCAGGACGAACAGGTCAAGATCCGCGGCTACCGCGTCGAGCTCGGCGAGATTGTCCATCTGCTGCGGTCGCAGCCGGGCGTCAAGGATGCCGCCGTGATCGTTTATGAGGAGCGGTTGGTGGCCTACTGCGTGCTGGACGCCATCGACGCCACAGCGATCAAGGACCGGCTCAAGGCACAGCTGCCTGACCATATGGTCCCGGCTCAAATCATCGCGCTCGACCGGCTGCCGGTCACGCCCAACGGCAAGCTCGATCGCCGCGCGCTGCCCGCTCCCGTGTGGGAAACGCAAGGCTACGTCGCCCCGCGCAACGAGATCGAAGCGCTGCTGGCGCAGGTCTGGCAAGACGTGCTCGGTGTCGAACGCGTCGGCGCCACCGACAATTTCTTCGAGCTCGGTGGCGACTCGATCCTGTCGATCCAGTCGGTCAGCCGCGCCCGCCGACTGGGCCTGCGTTTCACGCCCAAGGACCTGTTCCTGCATCAGACCGTGCAGGCGCTCGCACAAGTGGCCAAGCGCGACGAGACCCATCGGCGCGTCGACGACAGGCCTGCCGGCGAGGTGCCGCTGCTGCCGATCCAGCGGGCGTTCTTCGAGACGCCGATGCCGAACCGCCATCACTGGAATCAATCGGTACTGCTGCGACCAGCGGAGCCTCTGGACCCGAACGCGCTGCGCAGCGCGCTGAAGGCGCTGGTCGCCCATCACGACGCATTGCGGCTGCGCTACCGCCAGCAGGACGGGCAATGGCAGCAACACTACGCCGAGCCCCCCGATGGCGACTTGCTGTGGCAGCAGCAAATTGACGACGCCGGTTCCATCGCAGCGCACTGTGACCGTGCCCAGCGCAGCCTGGATCTTGCACAGGGGCCATTGCTGCGCGCTCTGCATCTGCAATTGCCGGATGGCAGCGAGCGCCTGCTGCTCGTCGTTCACCACCTTGTCGTGGACGGCGTCTCGTGGCGCATCTTGCTGGAAGACCTGCAGCAGGCATACCGGACCGCGCAGCAACGCCAACCGATCGCTCTCGCGCCCAAGACGGCGCCGTACAAGGCCTGGGCACAGGCGCTGGTTCAATATGCGAACTCCGACGAACTCACCCGGCAAGTGGACTACTGGCGCGGCCAGCACGGACCAGAGGTCCCTTGCGACCACGCCGTGTCGGACGACCGCATCGCGGAGGCTGCCACGCTGACCCTGCGGCTGTCGGCCGAGCAGACACAACGGCTGCTCAAGCAGGCGCCGGCCGCCTACCGCACGCAGATCAACGACCTGCTGCTGAGCGCGTTGGCGCAGGCAGTGCGCCAGTGGGCGGGTATCGATCGCGCTGCCGTGCTGCTCGAAGGGCATGGCCGGGAAGCCTTGCGCGCGACGCCGGATATCGCCCGCACCGTCGGCTGGTTCACGACGATGTTTCCGGTGGTACTGCCGGCGGTCGATGACACCGCGGCCAGCATCAAGTCGGTCAAGGAGACGCTGCGTGGCGTTCCCGACCACGGCATCGGCTACGGCTTGCTGCGCCATCTGGGGCCACAAGCTCTCCGTGACCAACTCGCGTCCCGCGCACTGCCCCGCATCACGTTCAACTATCTGGGTCAGTTCGACCAGAACGTCGGTGGTGACGCGCTATTCGACTTCGCCGACGAGTCCAGCGGAGCCAGCCGCGATCCTGAGGCCCCGCTTGGCAACTGGATCACGATCAATGGACAGGTGTCCGGCGGCGTGCTGTCGCTGGGCATCACGTTCAGCACCGCCCGCTACCGCCACGAGACCATCGCTTCGCTGTTGCAAGCCTATCGGCAGGCGTTGGAGAGCACTATCGACCATTGCCTTAGCGTGCCGCCCGGCGCGCTGACGCCGTCCGACGTACCGCTCGCCGGTCTGACCCAGGATCAACTCGATCGCCTCGACGGCCGCCAGATCGAGGACCTGTATCCGCTGACGCCGATGCAGCACGGCATGCTGTTCCACTCGCTCTATGCGCCAGAAGCCGGGCTTTACGTCAACCAGCTCGCCATCACGCTCGACGGCCTCGACGCCGATCGCTTCGGCGCGGCCTGGGACGACACGGTCGCACGGCACGAGATCCTGCGTACCGGCTTTGTCTGGATCGAGGGGCAGGCCATGCAGGCGGTCTATCGGCAGGTCCCTTCGCCGGTGCGCATCGATGCGCAGCAGCATTGGAACGAATCCGAGTGCGAGGACGTCGCGCTCGCGGAACGGAAACAGGCCTTCTCGCTCGATACGCCTCCGCTGATGCGCGTGCGCCTGCTTCGACTCCGCGCAAACCGCTACCGCATGATCTGGACCAGCCACCATCTGCTGCTCGATGGCTGGAGCACGGCCCGATTGATCGGCGAAGTCCTGCAGCGCTACCATGGCCAGCCGGTCGAGGCGCCCGCCTCCCGCTATCGCGACCACATCGCCTGGCTGCAGACGCACGATGTTGCCGCCAGCGAATCGTTCTGGCGCCAGCGGCTGCAAACGCTCGACGAGCCGACGCGGCTGGCGTCTGCCCTTCCTGCGCCTGACGCCGGCCCCGGTCATGCGACCTGCCGCACCACGCTCGATGCCGACGCCCTCGCCCGCCTCCAGCGCAGCGCCGCCAGCCAGCATCTGACGCTGAACACGCTGCTGCAGGCGGCCTGGGTCATCGTGCTGCAGCGCTATACCGGCAGACGTGCCGTCGCCTTCGGCGCCACCGTCGCCGGACGGCCGGCAGCCTTGTCCGGTGCTGAAGCGATGCTCGGCCTGTTCATCAATACGCTGCCGGTGATCCAGGCGCCTGCGCCCGACCAGTCCGTCGCCGACTGGCTGCAGGCGCTGCAAGCGGAGAACCTGGCGCTGCGCGAGCACGAACACGTGCCGCTGTACGAAATCCAGCGCTGGGCCGGTCAAGGCGGCCAGGCGCTGTTCGACTCGATCCTGGTGTTCGAGAACTACCCGGTCGATGCCGCGCTGCGCCAGCGCGAGCAGAACGGCCTGAAGCTCGGCGAGGTCAGCCATGCCGCGACCACCAACTATCCACTGACGCTGGTGGTCTCAGCTGGCGCGACGCTCGATATCGGTTGCAGCTATCAATGCGATCTCTTCACGCATGCGGCGGTCCAGCAATTGCAGCGGCACTATCTGGCTGTGCTGGAGCAGATTGTCTCGGCGCCGCACGCTCGCGTCGGCGAACTGCGGTTTGCCAGCGGAGACGACGGAATGCTGGTGGGCGAGTCGCCGGGCACTGGAGCAGCCGATGTGCAGACTGCCGCAGCCGATGTGCTGACCGCCTGGCGACGCAGCGTCGAGGCCGATCCTTCTGCCATTGCGTTGCGATACGAGGAACAGACGCTGACGCGCGGCGAGACAGATCGGTTGGCCAATGGGATTGCGGCGGCGCTGCTCGAGCGCGGTGTTGGGCGCGAGACGCGGGTTGGGCTTTGTGTCGAACGTTCGCCGGCGTTCGTCACCGGCCTGCTTGGCATCCTGAAGGCGGGCGCCGTCTGCGTACCGCTCGACCCGGCGCAGCCGGCCGAACGCTTGCGCCAGCTGCTGGACGATGCTGGCGCAAGCGTTGTCGTCGGTTCCGTGCCGGGCTTCGATTGCCTCGATCCGGCCTCCGTGGCACCAGTGGACGAGGCCCCTTCCGTCTCATTGCTCCCGGACCAGGCCGCTTACCTGATCTACACCTCGGGCTCCACCGGCACCCCGAAGGGCGTGGTCGTCAGCCACGATGCGCTCGCGCACTACGTCTCCGGCGTGCTGCACCGGCTCGAGCTGCCGGCCAATGCCTCGATGGCGATGGTCTCGACCACCGCCGCCGACCTCGGCCACACCGTGCTGTTCGGCGCCCTCTGCAGCGGCGGCACCTTGCATCTGATCTCGCGCGAGCGCGGCTTCGATCCCGATCGTTTCGCGGAGTACATGGCGCGGCACCGCGTTGGCGTACTGAAGATCGTTCCCAGCCATCTGCGCGGTTTGTTGCAGGCCCGGCAGCCCGCCGATGTCTTGCCCGAGCAGGCACTGATCCTCGGCGGCGAAGCGACCTCTGCCGAACTGGCTCGCACAGTCCGCGACCTGAAGCCGCACTGCCGGCTGTTCAATCACTACGGGCCCACGGAGACGACGGTCGGCGTACTGACGCACGAGGCCGTAACCTTGCCCGAACGGCAGTTGCCCACCGGCACCCCGCTGCCCGGCTCCCGCGTCTATGTGCTCGACGCCGACCTGAATCCGGTGCCGGCCGGCATCGTCGGCGAGCTCTATATCGCCGGACCGCAGCTGGCTCGCGGTTATCTGGGACGGCCAGGGCTGACCGCCGAGCGCTTCGTGCCCGATCCCTTCACCGACGGCGCACGGATGTACCGCACCGGCGACCGCGTCAGGCAGGACGCGCAAGGCCGCATCGAATACCTCGGCCGCCAGGACGAACAGGTCAAGATCCGCGGCTACCGCGTCGAGCTCGGCGAGATTGTCCATCTGCTGCGGTCGCAGCCGGGCGTCAAGGACGCCGCCGTGATTGTTCATGAGGAGCGGTTGGTGGCCTACTGCGTGCTGGACGCCATCGACACCACGACGCTAAAAGCCGAGCTCAAGGCACAGCTTCCCGACCATATGGTCCCAGCTCAAATCATCGCGCTCGACCGGCTCCCGGTCACGCCGAATGGCAAGCTCGATCGCCGCGCGCTGCCCGCGCCGGTCTGGGAAACGCAAGGCTACGTCGCCCCGCGCAACGAGATCGAGGCGCTGCTGGCGCAGGTCTGGCAGCAAGTGCTTGGCGTCGAGCAGGTCGGCATCCACGACAACTTCTTCGAGCTCGGTGGCGACTCGATCCTGTCGTTGAAGCTGATCGCGCATCTGAAGAAGGCCGGCCACAAGTTGTTGCCCAAGCAGGTGTTTGCCAACCCGGTACTGGGCGACCTTGCGCACGCGATCGCGACGGATCAGGCTGCCACTTCGCCCTCCACAGTGACCGTGGATCGCTCGCCGGCGCGGGTCGATCGCAGCGGTCCTATCCCGTTGTCCTGGGCCCAGCAACGGCTTTGGTTCCTCTGGCAATGGAACCGCAACAGCGCCGCGTATCACATTCCGCGGGCCGTGCGGCTGCGCGGCTCGCTCGACCACTCGGCCTTGCAGCGGACCTTCGACGCACTGGTGGAACGGCACGAAAGCCTGCGCACGACCTTCCATCAGCAAGGCGAGCAGGCGGTGCAGCGTATTCACCCGCCTCAACCCCTGCCGATTGCCATCAGCGATCTGCGCGACATCGAGCCGGCGCAACGGGACAGCACGATTCAGTCGCTGGTCGATACGGAGGCCCAAGTTCCATTCGATCTCGAACAGGGGCCGCTGCTGCGCGTGCGCCTGCTGCGCCTGGCCGACGACGACCACATCCTGCTGGTCACCATGCACCATATCGTCTCCGACGGCTGGTCGATGAACGTGGTGATCGACGAGTTCGCGCGGGTCTATGCCGGTTTCGTCAGCGGCCAGTCGCCGCAATTGGCGCCATTGCCAATCCAGTACGCCGACTATGCGGCCTGGCAGAAGCAGTGGCTCGAGGCCGGAGAGCTGGAGCGGCAGCTGCGCTACTGGAAGTCGCATCTGGCGGACGACGGCACCGTGGTGCTCGAACTCCCTACCGACCGGCCTCGCCCGGCGGTGCCGAGCCATCGTGGCGGTGCGGTGTCGTTCTCGCTCGACCCGGACCTCTCGGCCAAACTCAGGGCATTGGCGCGTCGTGCCGACACCACGCTGTTTACCGTGCTGCTGGCCGCCTTCCAGGTCCTGCTCTACCGCTACACCGGTCAGCGTGACCTGCGCGTCGGTGTGCCGGTGGCCAACCGCAACCGCGTCGAAACGGAGGGCGTGGTCGGCTTCTTCGTCAATACGCAGGTGCTGCGCACCGAGATCGAAGGCAGCATGACCTTCGACTCCGTGCTTGAGCGCGCCCGCGAGTCGGTGCTGCAAGCCCAGGCCCATCAGGAGTTGCCATTCGAGCAACTGGTCGAGGCGCTGCAACCGGAGCGTGACTCGTCGCGCAATCCCCTGTTCCAGGTCATGCTCAACCATCAGCGACGCGACCGCAGCATCGCGCAACGACTTCCAGGATTGCAGCTGGAACCGGTGGAGCGATCGGTCCGAGCGACCAAGGTGGACCTCTCCCTCGATACGCAGGAGGACCAGACTGGCGCGGTGTTCGGTGCCATGGGATATGCGTGCGATCTGTTCGACCACCGTACGGTGGAACGGATGCTGGCGCACTACCTTGGCATCCTCGAGCAGATGGCGTCCGGGCCTGGCGTTCGCGTTGGCGGATTCGTGCTGAACGGCCAGGATGAAGGAAGGCTGATCGGCGAGGCGGTGGCGTCGGCGCCGGCCGGTGTGCTGGCAGCATGGCGACGCAGTGTCGTGGCGGATCCTTCTGCCATTGCACTGCGATACGAGGAACAGACGCTGACGCGCGGCGAGACCGATCGGTTGGCCAATGGGATTGCGGCGGCGCTGCTCGAGCGCGGTGTCGGGCGCGAGACGCGGGCTGGGCTTTGTGTCGAACGTTCGCCGGCGTTCGTCACCGGCCTGCTTGGCATCCTGAAGGCGGGCGCCGTCTGCGTACCGCTCGACCCGGCGCAGCCGGCCGAACGCTTGCGCCAGCTGCTGGACGATGCTGGCGCAAGCGTTGTCGTCGGTTCCGTGCCGGGCTTCGATTGCATCGATCCCGCCTTGGTGGCACCGTTGGACGAGGCGCCCGCTGTCTCGCTGCTCCCGGGACAGGCCGCTTACCTGATCTACACCTCGGGCTCCACCGGCACCCCGAAGGGCGTGCTGGTCAGCCACGATGCGCTCGCGCACTACGTCTCCGGCGTGCTGCACCGGCTCGAGCTGCCGGCCGATGCCTCGATGGCGATGGTTTCCACCACCGCCGCCGACCTCGGCCATACCGTGCTGTTCGGCGCCCTTTGCAGTGGCCGGACCCTGCACCTAATCTCGCGCGAGCGCGGCTTCGATCCCGATCGCTTTGCGGAGTACATGGCGCAGCACCGCGTTGGCGTACTCAAGATCGTTCCCAGCCATCTACGCGGTCTGTTGCAGGCCCGGCAGCCTGCCGATGTCTTGCCCGAGCAGGCGCTGATCCTCGGCGGTGAGGCTACCTCTGCCGAACTGGCTCGAACGATCCGCGACCTGAAACCGCACTGCCGGCTGTTCAACCACTATGGCCCGACGGAAACCACCGTCGGCGTGCTGACGCACGAGGCCGTAACCTTGCCCGAACGGCAGCTGCCCACCGGCACCCCGCTGCCCGGCTCCCGCGTCTATGTGCTCGACGCCGACCTGAACCCGGTGCCAGCCGGCATCGTCGGCGAGCTCTATATCGCCGGACCGCAGCTGGCTCGCGGCTACCTCGGTCGCCCCGGGTTGACCGCCGAGCGCTTCGTGCCCGATCCCTTCACCGACGGCGCACGGATGTACCGCACCGGCGACCGCGTCAGACAGGACGCGCAAGGCCGAATCGAATACCTCGGCCGCCAGGACGAACAGGTCAAGATCCGCGGCTACCGTGTCGAGCTCGGCGAGATTGCCCATCTGCTGCGCTCGCAGCCGGGCGTCAAGGATGCCGCCGTGATCGTTCATGAGGAGCGGTTGGTGGCCTACTGCGTGCCGCAGGGCACAGACACCACGGCGCTGAAAGCCGAGCTCAAGGCGCAACTGCCCGATCACATGGTCCCGGCCCAGCTGATCGCGCTCGACCGGCTGCCGGTCACGCCCAACGGCAAGCTCGATCGCCGCGCGCTACCCGCTCCCGTCTGGGAAACGCAAGGCTACGTCGCCCCGCGCAACGAGATCGAGGCGCTGCTCGCACAAGTCTGGCAGCAAGTGCTTGGCGTCGAACAGGTCGGCATCCACGACAACTTCTTCGAGCTCGGCGGCCATTCGTTGCTCTGCCTGCAAGTGCTGACGCGGTTGCGCGCCGCGACCGGCGCGGGCCTGGCGATCGAGTTGCGCCATCTGATGGAACACCAGACCATCGCGTCGCTGTGCCAGGTGCTCGGCGGCGCCGACCCTGCGCGGCATCGGCCCGTGCCATTGAATCGCCCTTCCGGCGATGCACCGCCGCTGTTCTGCGTGCACGCGTCATTCGGCAATGTGTTCGACTACACGCCGCTGGCCCGATCGCTGGAGGGCGTCGGCACGGTCTACGGGCTGGCCTGCCCGCCGCTGGACACGTTCGGCTCCCTTGAACATCTTGCCCACCTGCACGTGATGGCGATCCGGGCGGTGCAGCCGACGGGACCCTATCGGTTGCTGGGATGGTCGCTCGGCGGCGCGCTGGGCGCGCGAATGGCGGCGATCCTGGAAGACGCCGGCGAAACGGTGGCGTTCCTTGGGCTGGTGGACACCTTGGTGCCACGCCAGGGCATAGCCACGGTCCGTCAACGCGGCTCGATCGACGAGCTTCACCAGTATCTGCTGCAACTGTTCCCGCAGTTGGCGGACAGCGCCTTCGCGGACGAACTGGCCCAGGCGCGAGCCGAGCTGCAAGGGGCAGCGCTGGTCGAGCATCTGATCCGGCGGGCCTTTGCGCTGGCCGGCGGCGTCGAGCATGCGGAGCCGGACGAGTTGTCACGGATGTTTGCCACCGCCGAACGGTTGCGTGAACTCAGCCACGACATGTCGCTGCAGCCGCTGCGGGTAGCACCAACCTGCTGGTGGGCCGGCGACCGCGGCGACGACGATATCGAACGGCTGGTGACCATGCTGGAACGACAGCCGGCGTATTCGCAGCGAGTCGCCGCGACCCATCTTGGAATCGTGCGGGCGCCCGCCTTTATCGACGCGCTGCGCGATCGGCTGGAGGCCGTGCCAGCGAACGGCTGACGCGGCGCTCGGCGGGCGAGGCGGCCGGAATCAAGGCGTACCAGAGTCCGGCCGCCGTCATCGCACCCAGCGCCAGCCACGAGACCCAGTCCCAAACCCCATCCGCGAACAGTGCGGCGGCCAGACCGACGCAACCGGCGATGGCCAGCACGATCGGCATGCCGTAGATCCAGAGAAACGTCCCGGGGGTTTTCATCGGCTGGCTCCGGTCTCGGTCATGGCGGCGACGGCGGGAGCGGCGCGATCGGCGGTGCGCTGTTCGTCTTCCATCTTCCGCAGGCGCGCATCGGTGGTACGCGTGCGGCCGACCCACAGGTAGATGCCGCTGCCGAGCAACACGATCGTGATGACATCGAGCACGGCCCACAGGATCTTCAGCGGCATCGCGCCGTAGTCGCCGAAATGCAGCGGGCCGGAGATCCGCAGCGCCGCGACGTACCAGGGCATGTCCCGCTTGGCCGCGAAGGCGCCGGTCTGCGCGTCGATCAGCACCGGCTTGATCAGCCGCGAGGTGATATGCGCGTCGCCGCGCATGAACACCGCGTAGTGATGGTTGCCGGCCAGCGGCGTCCCGGGAAAGGCGACGAAGGCGGTCGTCATGTCCGGTTCCTCGGCCTTGGCCAGCGCGATCGCGGCATCGAGCGAGGCCAGCTTCTCCGGCGGCGCGGCCACGGCGGTCGACGAGCCAGCCTTGGCCGCGAACGGCGCGACCATCGCCTTCAGTTCGGTGGCCTGCCAGAAGCTGTACGTCGGCTTGGCCAGCGTCAGCAGCACGCCTGTCAGCCCGACCACGAAGGCCCACGACAGCGTGACCATGCCCAGCACGTTATGCAAGTCCAGCCATTTGAGCCGCGTCGACCGTTCGCGGCGCACGGTGCCGAACGGCAGCTTCTTCATCAGCGGGCCATAGACGACGATGCCCGAGACGATCGAAATCACGAACAGCAGGCCCATGAAGCCAAGGAACAGCGTGCCGGCCAGACCTGCGAACAGGTCGGTATGCAGCTTCACCATGATCAGCATGAAACCGGACCGCAGCGGCGTGTCGCGCAGCAGGTCGCCGGTGCGGGCGTCGTAGGTCAGCAGTGCGCCGCCCTGGCGCGGCGCCTCGCGGGAGGACAGCGAGACGAACCAGACCGGCTCCTCGTCGTCGGCCGTGACGAAACGGACCGCCGTGCCCGGGCGCCGCTCCAGTGCGTCGGCAACGATGCGATCGACCGGGACCCGCCCCGCATCGGGCGGCAATTCCGGCGCCTCTACCCCATTGCCAAGCCAGTGGTCGATCTCATGCCCGAAGATCAGCGGCAGGCCGGTCAGGCACAGCAGCAGCAGGAAGACGGTGCAGATCAGGCTGGTCCATTTGTGGACCAGGTACCAGATGCGGAACGTGCGGATGTGCATGGTGGCTGGCGCCCGGCGGCGGTCTTTCCCTATTTGCGAATGATTCGCATTCTATATGGGTCCGCTGCAAGGAGATAGCCCGGCCACCTTGTCGTCCCTGCGCATACGGCGACCCGGCGACTTCGGCGCGCTTGCAAAGGCGCTGGGCCCCTACCTTCGCGGGGGCGACAACTCGCGCCACCGTAAATTTCCGGCCTCCCCCACCGTCTCTCCAGCACCGGTCGAACGCCTTTGCCGGCCATCACCATGGAGAACATCATGCCGATCGAACAGACGGGCAGCGAGACGGGCAGCGCGGCCCCGTTCCACGGATTCCGCTCCTTCGAGGCGCGCGGCGGCGCGCTGGAATCGTCGTGGCAAGCCGGGCGTCTGGAGGTACGCGACGCCCGCCGCAATGAACCGCTTGCCGCTTTCGCCGTCACGCACGGCCCCCGCCCGGTGCTGCGCCTCGCGGAGTCGTATGTCGAGACGGAAGCGTGCGCCGATGCCGCCATCGCCGCGCTCGAAGCAATCACGACGCAGTGGGGCGCGACTGCGGTCGACATCCATATCGAACACCAGCCGACGCGGGCGTTGCTGCATCGGCGCGGCGTGGTGCGTCCGCACGCAGATGGCGATCGTTGCGAGGCCGCGATGCTGTGGCAATACGCGCCGCTATGGCTGGGCGGCCCCCTCGAGGCGCCCTATCCGCTGCGCCATGCGATGACCGGCGAGAAACGCCATCCGGTGCGTCCGCCCAAGCCGGCGGGCACCGTCTACGCACGTTATATCCCGTGGCTGCGGCGCACCTTCACGCTGCACGTCGCCACCGTCGAGCACGACCTTGCCAGCCTGCACCGCTGGATGAACGATCCCGATGTCGCGCACTTCTGGCAGGAGCAAGGCGACGAGGAAAAGCATCGGCGCTATCTGCAAGGACTGATCGACGATCCGCACATGCTGCCGCTGATCGCGTCGATCGATGGCACGCCGTTCGGCTACTTCGAGGTCTATTGGGCCAAGGAGAACCGCATCGCGCCGTTCTACGACGCCAACGACTACGACCGCGGCTGGCATGTGCTGATCGGCGAGCCGGCATTTCGTGGCAAGGCCTTCCTGACCGCATGGTTCCCGGCAATCCAGCATTTCCAGTTCCTCGACGATCCGCGCACGCAGCGCATCGTCGGCGAACCGCGCTCCGACCATCACCGCCAGATCGCCAATCTGGACCGGGCTGGCTTCTCGAAGGTCAAGCTGTTCGACTTCCCGCACAAGCAAGCCATGCTGGTGATGCTGCTGCGCGAACGCTTCTTTGGCGAGCATCTGTACCTGCCCGCGGACCGGGACGGCCTGGAAATGGCGTCCTGATGTGTCGATCCCGCGAACGCCGATATGGGTGGTTGCCGCCACCGCAGAGGCGGGGTCCAGCGTGTTGAGAGAGCGTTGATGTCACTGGGTCCCCGCGTACGCGGGGACGACAACATAAGTCAGCGATATGCGGCCTACGCCGTGCCGACCAGCGGCCGGGACTCGATCGTCTCCGGCGCCAGCGGCACCGCCTCACGGCCCGCTTGCGTCTCGTTTGCCAACACTGCCTCGGCGATCTCGTGCGAGCGCACCGCCAGTACCGACAGCAGCGTATCGCTGAGGCCGTGGCTGTCCTCGCAGCATCCTTGCAGGAAGATCTGCGGCAGGCAGCGCGTCGAGGTCCGCAGCCGATAGTGGCGGTCGACGCGGAAGCCCTCGCCGATCAGCGAGGCCAGCGGCGCAAGCATGCGCTGGTGGGCCTGGCGCCGATAGCCGGTGGCCAGCACCACCAGATCGAACTGCTGGCGCTGCACGGCGCCATGGGTACGGTCGCGCAGCACGCAGGCAATGCCGTCCGGCTGCGGCGCAGCTGCCTCGATCTCCTTGCCGGGCAGCAGCTGGTGCTGCGGGTTGCCGACCACTCTCTGCTGATAGAGCAGCTGATAGATGCGCTCGATCAGGTCGAGGTCGACCACCGAGTAATTGGTATTGCGGTATTCCTGCAGCATCTGTTGCCGGCGCTCGCCCGGTTGCCGATAGATGAAGTCGGTGAAGCCTGGGCTGAAGATCTCGTTGACGAACGGGCTGTCGTCCGACGGCTTCAGCGCGCCGCCGCGCATCACCATCGCCACCTCGGCGGCTGGGAAGCGCTTGACCAGGTCCATGAAGACCTCGGCCGCGCTCTGCCCGCCGCCGACCACCGCAATCCGCCGCGGCGCCGTATCGTCACGGTACTCGGCGATCCTGTCCAGATAGCCGGACGAATGCACCACGCGCGCATCGTGCCAGCCGCGGAAGGCCGCGGGCACCTGCGGCTCGCCGCCCACGCCCATCACCAGGTTGCGCGTCAGCCGTTCATGGATGCGCCCGTCCACGCCGCGGGAGCGGACACGCAGGCGTTGCACCACGCCGTCGGCCGGTTCCGGCAACACGTCGATCACTTCCTCGCCATAGTGGCAGCGCTCGCCGAAGTGCGAGGCGACCCATGCCAGGTAGTCGTTGAACTCGATCCGGCTCGGGAAGAAGGTCTTCAGGTTGATGAACGCCTCGAGCCGTCCACGGCTGTGCAGATAGTTGATGAAGGTATAAGGGCTGCGCGGATTGCGCAGGGTGGCCAGATCCTTCAGGAAGGAGATCTGCATATCGGTGCCGTCCAGCAGCATGCCGCCGTGCCAGACGAAATCGGGCTTGCGTTCGATGAAGGCATAGCGCGGCGGAGGCGCGGCACGGGCGGCGGCCGCGGCACGCTCTTCCATCGCAATGGCCAGCGCCAGATTCGACGGCCCGAAGCCGATGCCGAGTAGATCGTATTCCAAAGCACTGCTTGTCATCTGATGCCCCTTGCGGTGGGAATTCGGCGACCGACGCAGCGGCCGACCCCGCGTCTCGTGCGGGGATATCCGATGTGACGATCCGCGGCCGGCGATATTTAGGTTTTCAGATCCGATCCGGCTATCCCGAACACCAGCCGGCCAGGCCCACTAAATCCGCGGCGTCCCGGTCCGTCTTGTTGTCACAGGCGTTCGCATCTGCGCCGCCAATGCCACGCATCCAGTCAGACGAGGGACACACCATGAGCTTCGACAGCGACACCCTGCTCTTCCAGGTCGTCATCAATCCGGAGGAGCAGTATTCGATCTGGCCCGATTACCGTCCGATCCCGGCGGGCTGGCGGGCCGTCGGCTTCAGCGGCCAGCGGCAGCAATGCCTGGAGTACATCGAGACCCACTGGACCGATATGCGTCCGGCGAGCCTGCGCGCCGCGATGGAAGCGCAGGGCGAGCCCGCGGCGCGATGAGCACCCTGGGGCCGGTGACGCTGTGGTGCCTGCCCAATGCGGGCGCTGGCGCGGCGGCCTATGCCGAATGGCGCCGCGCGGCGCCGGCCGGGCTGACGATCCGGCCCGTCGAACTGCCCGGCCGCGGCACCAGGATCGGGCAGCCGCTGTGCGAATCGTTCGATGCGCTGTGCGACCGGCTGGAACACGAACTGCGCCAGCAACGGCTGCTGGCTGAGTCGGCACGTCGCCGCCACGCCTTGTTCGGCCACAGCATGGGCGCCCTGCTCGCCTACGAGCTGGCGCACCGCTGGCAGGCCGAGGGCGAGCCCGCTTGCGCGCTGCTGGTCTCCGGTTGCCCCGCCCCGCGCCTGCGCGATCCCGACCGTTTCGCCGGACCGCTGGACGATGCCGCCCTGATGGATCATCTGCGCGAGCTCGACGGCACGCCGCGGGAGCTGCTCGAACACGAGGAAATGATGGCGCTGACATTGCCCGTGCTGCGCGCCGATTTCCGTGTCTGCGCGAGCTATCGGCATCGCGAGCGGCCGTTGCTGCGCTGTCCGCTGCATGCCTTCGGCGGGCGCGACGATCGCAGCGTCGGCGGGGCGGTCGCCGGCTGGGGGCACGAAACGGAGGGCGTCTTCACGCTGGACTGGTACGACGGCGGCCACTTCTTCCTGCGCGAGCACACCGGCTCGATGCTTGCGCGGATCGGCGCGCAGCTTGGCGTGCCGGTTCCAGCGGCCGCAGCGAGCGATACCGTGGAGGTCAGCGCATGCTAGCGCCGGCGCCCGTGCCCGTACCTGTGCCTGTATCCCTTCCCGCGCCGCTCGCTCGCTACGAGATGCGTGTCTGGCGGCTGGACATCGACATCCGGGCCGAGCCGGCACCCGGGGACCTCGTGGTCCTGTCGCCGCCGGAAGCGGCACGGCTGCGCGCCTATCGCCGCATCGCCGATCGGGCCCGCTTTGCCGCGGTACGCGGTGCGCTGCGGCGCTTGCTCGGCGCGTTTCTCGATCTGGCCCCGTGCGAACTGCCGCTGGAGGCAGACCCGCAGGGCAAACCGATATTGCCGCCGTCGATTCACGACGCGCCGATGTTCAACGTCTCGCACAGCGGCCGCGTCGGCTTGATCGCCATCGCAAGCGATCCTGCGATCGCGGCGGTCGGCATCGACGTCGAGCAATGCCGCCCGGTGGAGCCGCTCGCGTTGGCCGCGTCCGCCTTCTCGCCGGACGAGCAAACCATGCTGCACGGCTGTCATCCCGCGCTGCGGCTCGATCGCTTCTATGCGCTGTGGACCGCGCGGGAAGCCTTGACCAAGGCGGCCGGCACCGGGATCGGCGACGCTCGCTGGCTGCAGGTTGCGCTGCAGGGGTCGGGCGATGGCCGCTGGCGGGCGCATGGACCGCACGCAGAATTGCCGATGGCGATGGGGGCGTGGCACCCGGCAGAGGCCAGCCACGTTGTCTCGCTGCCATGCCCGGTGAACTGTGCTGACCTGCCATATCGCGCCGCCGTGGCGCTGCTCGCTCGACCGCTCTCTGCTCCCCTCTCCCGCCATGCGGGAGAGGGGAGAAACTCTGCCGAAGCTATCCCGATGAGGACCGCATGACCGATCTGTCCACGCCTGCGCTCGAGTCGCTGACCGCCGCGTCGTTGCCGCGCACGGCGGCGCTGCCCTTCACCATCGAGGCCGCCAGCCCGGGGGAACCGCTGATCGAAGCGTTGCCACGGCTGCGCGCCCGGATCGAGGAACACCTGTACACGACCGGCGGCGTGCTGTTCCGCTCGTTCGCCGTCGATGGCGCCGAGGGCTTCCGCACCTTTGCCGCCGCCTTCGGCCACCCGCTGCTCAGCTACGAGTTCGGCTCCACACCGCGCAGCAAGGTGACTGGCGGCGTCTACACGTCCACCGAATACCCCGCGCACCAGTCGATCCCGCTGCATAACGAGCAGGCCTATACGCGCGAATGGCCGATGAAGATCTGGTTCTATTGCGAACGGGCGGCGCCGCAGGGCGGCGAAACGCCGATCGCCGACAGCCGCGCGATCTACAGCGCGGTCGATGCGGGCACACGGGAGCGTTTTGCTACGCGCGGGCTCTGCTATGTGCGCAATTTCGGCAACGGCATGGATGTGCCGTGGCAGCAGGTGTTCAACACCGAAGACCGCGCCCAGGTCGAGACCTATTGCGCGCGGCATGGCATCGTCTGCGAATGGAAGGACGACGGCGAATTGCGGACGCGACAGCGGGTACAGGGGATCGCCCATCATCCGCATACCGGCGATCCGGTCTGGTTCAACCAGGCGCACCTGTTCCATCTGTCGGCGCTGGCGCCCGAGATGCGCGAGGTGCTGCTCGATACGGTCGGTGAAGAGGACCTGCCGCGCAACGTCTATTACGGCGACGGCACGCCGATTCCGGACGCCGAACTGGACGCGGTCCGCGCGGTGCTGGACGTGCACAAGGTCGTGTTCCCGTGGCGCGAGGGCGATGTGCTGATGCTGGACAATATGCTGACCGCGCACGCCCGCGAGCCGTTCAGCGGACCGCGCAAGGTCGTGGTGGCGATGGCCGAGCCGCACGGCGCGCCGGCCTAGGACGACCGCGGCCGCAGCGCCCATGGGGTCATTCGGCCAATCGCCAATGCTGGACCCGGCGCCATACGAGCCGCCGGGTCCCCGGGACGTTGCCAGGACTTCGCCGGGACGTGGCCGGGACGTGGCCGGGACCACGGCATTGCGGCCCGGACTGGCAACCACCCCTACTTCAGGTCACCGAACTTGCGCCCCTGCGCCACCAGCTCCTCGAGCAGCCGGGCCGGCTTGAAGTCGGCACCGAAGCTTTCCTCGTAGCGCCGCAGCGTCTCCAGCACCTTGTCCAGCCCGATCGTGTCCGCGTAGAACATCGGACCGCCGCGGTAGACCGGCCAGCCATAGCCGTTGACCCAGATCACGTCGATGTCCGACGCGCGGATCGCCTTGCCTTCCTCCAGGATCTTCGCGCCCTCGTTGATCATCGGATAGATGCAGCGCTCCAGGATCTCCTGCTCCGACACCACACGGCTGGTCCGCCCCTGCTTCGCCGCGAAATCGCGGATCACCTGCTCGACCACCGGTGACGGCCTGGCGTTGCGTTTCTCGTCATAGTCGTAGTACCCCGCGCCGGTCTTCTGGCCGCGCCGGTCCATTTCGCAGAGGATTTCGCGCAGCGTCGAGCTGCTCGATTTCTCCCGGACCCAGCCGAGGTCGAGGCCAGCCAGATCGCTCATCGCGAACGGTCCCATCGGGAAACCAAAGTCGTACAGCACCCGATCGACGTTCCACGGCAGCGCGCCTTCCAGCACGAGTTTCTGCGCCTCGCGCTGGCGTTGCGCCAGCATCCGGTTGCCGACGAAGCCCGGGCAGACGCCGACCAGCGCGGCGATCTTGCCGATCTTGCGGGCCAGTTCCATCGACGTCCGGATCACCGGCTTGGCGGTCTTCGCGCCGCGCACCACCTCCAGCAGCTTCATCACATTGGCCGGCGAGAAGAAATGCAGGCCGATGACCGCCTCCGGCCGCGACGTGGCGGCGGCGATCTCGTCGACGTCCAGCGCCGAGGTATTGGTCGCGAGGATCGCGCCCGGCTTGGCGATGCGGTCGAGCCGGCCGAACACGTCCTTCTTGACGTCCATGTTCTCGAACACGGCTTCGATCACCAGATCGGCGTCGGCCAGCTTTTCCATCTCCAGCGTCGGCGTCAGCAGCGCCATGCGGCGCTCGATGTCGGTGGCGGTGATGCGGCCCTTCTTGGCAGTGTTCTCATAGTTGGTCCGGATCGTGCGGACGCCGCGGTCCAGCGCCTGCTGCGAGGTCTCGACGATGGTGACCGGATAGCCGGCGTTCAGGAAGTTCATCGCGATGCCGCCGCCCATCGTGCCGGCACCGATGATGCCGACCTGCTTGACCGGCAGCAGCGGCGTATCGGCGCCGATATCGGGCAATTGCCAGACATGGCGCGAGGCGAAGAAGTAGTAGCGCTGCGCCGCCGACTGCTTGCCGTTCAGCAGCTCGACGAACATCGCGCGCTCGCGCTGGAGCCCTTCGTCGAACGGCAGTTCGACCGCCGCCTCGATGCAGCGGATGTTGTATTCCGGCGCGTCGAAGCCGCGAAAGCGCCGGGCGTTGGCCCGGCGGAACTCGGCGAAGATCTCCGGCTTGCCGCGCGCGGCGGCGATCTTGTCGTCGAGATCGCGCACCTTGCGCAGCGGCCGCCCCTCGGCCACCACCTGGCGGGCGAATGCGATGGCATCCGCGCGCAGGCTGGCGTCGTCGGCCAGCAGATCGACCAGGCCCATCTCGGCCGCGGCCGGCGCCGGCACGTGGGTGCCCGAGGTCACCATCTCCAGCGCCTTCTGCACGCCGACGATGCGCGGCAGCCGCTGGGTGCCGCCCGCACCGGGCAGCAGGCCGAGATTGACCTCCGGCAGGCCGCATTTGGCCGAGCGCGCCGCGACGCGATAGTGGCAGACCAGCGCCACTTCCAGCCCGCCGCCGAGCGCGGTGCCATGGATCGCGGCGATCACCGGCTTGGGCGCGTCCTCGATCGCTGCCTGCACTTCGGGCAGCGAGGGGCCAGCGGGCGGCTTGCCGAACTCGGTGATGTCCGCGCCCGCGATAAACGTCTTGCCGGCGCAGATCAGCACGACGGCCTTGACCGCGTCGTCGGCGACGGCCTGCTGGACGCCCGCGAGGATGCCGGCGCGAACGTTGGCCGACAGCGCGTTGACCGGCGGCGAATCGATCGTCAGCACGGCGATGCCGGCGTCCACGGTAAGGTCGGTGACCGGGTTGATGGTCGTCATCGATGTGTCTCCATTGGAATTGGATTGAAATCGGAATTGGATTCAGGACCGGCCTCGGGCCTCGGATCGGTTTGGGCACGGGACAAAGGCCGCGCGGCCCACGGCCAACTCAGCCCGCACGATCGCTGACATCGCGCGCGATCGCCAGAAAGCGATCCAGCTCGTCGCGGATGCGCTTCTTGTTGTATTTGCCGACGCTGGTCTTCGGGATGTCGCGCGTGATCGCCACCAGCTTGGGCAACATCCATTTGGTGATGCGGCCGGTGTCGACGCCGTGGGTCTTCAGGAAGTCGATCACCGCGTATTCGTCCGCCTCGAAACCGGTGCGCACGCTGACCAGCGCCATCGGCCGTTCGCCCCAGACCGGATCCGGCACGCCGACCACGGTCGCCTCCTGCACGAAGTCGGCCATCGCGATCAGGTTCTCCAGCAGCACGGTCGGCACCATCTCGGCGCCGCTGCGGATCACGTCCTTGATGCGGTCCGCGATCGTGATATAGCCGTGCGCATCGACCTTGGCCAGGTCGCCGGTATGCAGCCAGCCGCCGCGCCACAACTCGGCGCTTTTCTCCGGATCGCGGAAGTAGCGCTCGGTGGTCCACGGCGCGCGCACGACGATCTCGCCGACGGTCTGGTCGTCTTTGGGCACCGGCCGGCCGTCGTCGTCCACCACCTCGACATCGACGCCAAGGATCGGCAAACCGGCCTTGACCAGCAGCGCATCGGTCTGCTCCCGGTCCAGGTCGACCAGGTCCTTCTTGATGAAGGAGGTGACGATGGTCGGCGCGGTTTCCGTCATGCCGTAGCCCGAACTCATCCGGAACGACGGGATCAGCGCTTCGAGCTTCTTCTTCAGGCCCAGCGGCAGCGCGCCGCCGCCGACGTTGACCCGCACCAGGCTGCTGAGGTCGTATTTGTGCAGGTCCGGATATTCGAGCAGCATCGCGGCAATGGTGGCGACGATACCGACCGAGGTCACCTTCTCGCGCTCGACCAGCTCGCAGAACCCCTGCACGGTGAAGGTGCCGTGCAGCACGATCTTCTGCGCGCTGTAGACCGCGATAAAGGGCGCGCCCCAGGCGTGGATGTGGAACATCGGCGTGTTCAGCAGCGGCACCGCCGATTCGCCGAGCCGCACGCCCAGCCCGTCCTCGATATCGATCGACGGCGTGTTGGCGATCGCCATCTGTGCCATCACGTGCACCGTCATCAGATATAGCTGCCGGTGCGTGAAGGTCGCGCCCTTCGGCTGCCCGGTGGTGCCGGTGGTATAGCACAGCGTCGCGTTGACGTCCTCGTGCAGCGCTGGCCAGTCGAACTGTTCCGGCTGCCGCGCCAGCAGGTCCTCGTAATGGATCAGGCCGGCGATGCGCGTGTCGGGCAGGCCCGGCTTGTCCGACAGATAGACGAAGCGCTGCACCACGTCCTTGATATGGTCGTAGATACCCTCGACCAGCGGCAGCAGCGCGTCGTCGAAGAACAACACGCGGTCTTGCGCATGACGGATCGTGTAGACGATGTGCTCGGGCGACAGGCGGACATTGACCGGGTGCAGCGTCGCGCCGACGCCCGGCACGCCGAAGTACAGCTCCAGATGGCGGTGCGTGTTCAGCGCCATCGTGGCAATGCGGTCGCCCGGTTCGCCTGGCGTGCCAGCCACCACGCCCAGTTCCGATGACAGCGCGTTGGCCAGCTGGCAGACGCGCCGATACCACTGGTTCCAGGTAAAGCGGAAATACTCGCCGCTGAGGTGATTGCGGTAGACGACGCCGATCTGGTCGGGATACATCCGCACCGGCCGCCGCATGATGGTCGTCAACAGCAGCGGATAGTGGGTGCTGAACTCGGGATAGGTTCTCGCTTCCATCTCGTCTCCTGGGTCGTCGTTCTTGTCCTTCTGGTCTTTCCTGTCCGTCTCCCCTCTCCCGCAAGCCGGAGGGGCAGAAAACAATCGCGCAAGCGCAAGCGTCGGCGTCCGCTTTCGCACGCCGCAGCCGCCCGTCACGACGTCATCGGGTCGCCCTGGTTCGGCGGCAACGGGCCGGGCCGCCGTCGCGGGTCCTTCATCGCCAGCGCCATCGCGAAGGCCAGGCACTTGACGCCGATGGCCAGCGCGAACACCAGCCAGAAGCGCACGCCCTGCGCCAGCATGCCGCCGAGCACCGGGCCGATCGCCATCATGGCGTAGGTGCCGGTGCCCGCAACGGCCAGCAGCATCGGCCGGTCCTTGCGTGCGCCGAACTCCATCACCAGGTTGTCGGCCGAAATGAAGAAGCCGCCGAAGCCCGCGCCCAGCCCGCAGAAGGCCAGCACGAACCAGCCCAGCGAGCCGCAGCACAGCAGCAGCGCGGTAGCGGCGATCCATAACGCGATGCTGGCGAGGAACACCAGCCGATAGCCATGGCGGTCGGCCAGCCGGCCCCACAGCAGGTTGCTGGCGGTCTGCGCCAGCAGATAGGCCAGGCTCAGATAACCGAGCGTGGCGCCGGACAGGTCGATATGCTGGCCCGCATAGATCGCATAGAACGGCATCGCCATCATGCCCAGCGCCACCAGCGCGCGGGCGACGAAGAAGCGCACGAAGTCGGGCTGCGCCCGCAGCAGCGCCGGCACTTCGCGAATGCGGCGCCGGAAGCCGACCGGCAGGCGCACATCCTGCAAGGCGGGCTCGCGCATGCCGGCCAGTGCGGAGATGCCGAGGCTGGTCAGCACGAAGGCGGCCAGGAAGGTCGCCGCGTAGCCGTTGCCGAGCACGTCGTTGCCGACCAGATAGCGGCCCCCGAGCCAGGCGACCGCCGCCGCGGTCAGGCCGCCGAAGAAGTTGCGCAGCGCGCTCAGACCGCCGCGGCGATGCAGCGGAATGATCTTCGAGGTCAGGTATTGGAAGGCGACGTTCTGGACGCCGTTCAGCAGGCCGAACAGCAACAGGAAGACGGCCGCGGCCGTCAGCGCCGCCGCGCCCGACAGCCACAGCGCCGACAGCGCGAGCCCCAGCACCTGCAGCCGCACCAGCCAGCCGACGCGGTACAGCATCGGCATCACCTGTTGCCGATGCTCGATCAGCGTCGCGCCCCACAGCGACGATGCGGCCATGCCGGCGTACTGGGCCGACAGCACCAGCCCGACGGTCAGCTTCGAGCCGGACAGCAGATACAGATAGGCCGGCACGAAGGTCGGCGCGGTGACCAGCCGGAAGCCGGTCATCCCGAGCATGCCGTGCGCCAGGAAGGCCATCGCATTGCGGCGGAAATGCCGCGACACATGGTCCAGATAGCCGCGCTCGCCGTCGTCGTCCGCATCGGCGGCCTCGCGCGCCGGCGACAGGGCGGGGCTCATGCCGACTCCAGCCCCGGCCGCGTGCCGGCCGCCGGCACCCTCGCGTACTGCCGCAGCGCCTGGTCCAGCGCGACCGGCTCCAGCGACAGCAGTTCCATCACCGCCGCGAGCCACGGCGGACGTTCGCAACAGCAGACGCAGATCGGTGTGTCGAGGTCGGAATGCTGCGACGCGAGCATCGCGAAGCTCGACGCATAGCTGGGAGGACGGACGTCATTGGCCAGCTCGGCAATGGCAAAGGGATCGGGCGGCGCGGGTTGGCTCAGGTCGGGCACGGGGACATAGGGGCTGCGCGCCGCGCTGCCGCCGCCGGACAGCCCCGGCCCGTCGCGCACGATGGCGCCACGCACCTCGCCGGGGCGTGCGCCTGCCAGCAGCAGCGCGACATAGCCGCCGATACCGCGCCCGGCGACCGTGCAGGGGCCCAGATGCGCGAGCGCGATGTCGGCATCGGCCATCAGGAATTCGCAGCTGTAGCCGCCGCCGCGCGGCAGGTCGGAGTCACCGTGGCCGGTGAAGTCCAGCGCATGGATGGGGCCCGGCCAGCCGGCATATTCGGCCGGCAGCACAGCCGGCGAGCGCTCGCCAAGCCCGTGCAGCAACAGCAGCGGATGCCCGTCGCCATCCTTGAGCCGGTGCAGGGCGAGCCGCAGACGATGGTGGCGCAGGTACTGGGGCTGGGATGGGCGCAGGGATGGGCCCGGGGATTGGCGCTGGGATGAAGTCAAGGACATGGTCATGCCCCGAAGAACTGCAGGATGCGGCGCGCCGTCTCCTGCGGCCGTTCGATATGGATGAAGTGGCCGACGTCCTGCATGCGATGGACCTCGGTGGTCGCCGGGAAGAACGGCATCAGGTCGTCAGCGGTCGCGTCCCAGCCCATCGGTTCCTTCTCGGAGCCGAAAATGGCCAGCATGGGAATCGGGAACCCGGGCAGCCTGTCGGTCATCCAGCGAACACGCATCGGTCCGAAGCCGCCCACGCCGATCGCCGGGTCCAGCTTCCAGCGCCAGCCCTGCTCGTCGCGCCGCGCACCATGCGAGGCGATGTAGCACAGCCATTCGTGGCTCAGGCGGGGGTTCATCCTGGCGCGGCGCTGCGCCAGTTCCTCCAGCGTGCCGGGCCGCCGCTCGAGCTCGCCGCTGCGCCGCCGCGCATCGAGCCAGCGGGTAATGACGGGCCCGGTCAGCGAGGACTTGCGTTCGCGTACCGCGCTGTCGGCATGCGGGCTGCGGAACGGCAGGCCATCGATCGCGGCGAAACGCGTAAAGCGGTGCGGCAGCGCCTGGATCGCCTGCACCAGCAGCGAGCCGCCCTTGCTGTGGCCGACCGCCAGGCAGGGCTCCCGCGTGATCGAGTCCGCCACCGCCAGCATGTCGCGCACATCGGCAATCCAGTTGTAGAGATCGGCGTGATCGGAATCGCCGTGGCCGCGGTGATCGTACGAGACCACGCGGTAGCCCGCGTCCGCGAGCAGCGGCGCAAAGGCATCGAAGGTCCGGGCGAAGTCGAGCGCGCCATGGACCAGCAGCAGCGGCGTGGCGTCCGGCTCGCCCCACTCGTAGACGGCCAGCCGCAGGCCGCTGGCGTCGACCCAGCGGCGCCGGTCAGGCGCCCGCGCGCCCGGGAAGGTCCACACCGCTTCGTCTGTCGAGGGCTCGCTGGTCTGCATGTCTCCACCTTGGGCCGAGCAGGCGCCGTCTTGTGCCGCCAGCCTGTTTCGTGATTTTGGTATGTTTCAGGCGATGCTAGCACAAGGTCGCCGCTCCGCCATATTGCCTTCCTTGCTGCGCCGCGTGCGGCATAGCCGGTATGCGTTGTTTGCATGGTCGATACCATTTTCGTAAATGGCGTATTGACGATGTCCGACACGCGCTTGTATAACGGCCCTGCACGCGCTTCATCGCCGCATTCGGCATGAGGCGGCGCACGGTTCAAGCAAGGACGACGGCCCGCAGAGGCCGCCCACCGCGACAGGAGACCACCGTGGAAGACCTGGAGACGTTCCGGCAGCAGACGCACGCCTGGCTGCAGGACAATTGCCCGCCCGAGATGCGGCAGCCGGTGCAGGACGACGAGGACATCTGCTGGGGCGGACGCAAGTTCCGCTTCCGCTCCGAGGCGCAGCGCCAATGGCTCGAGCGGATGGCCGAGCGCGGCTGGACCGTGCCCGAATGGCCGCGCGAGTACGGTGGCGGCGGCCTGAGCCGCGAACAGGCGAAGATCCTGCGCGAGGAAATGCAGCGGCTGGGCTGCCGCGTGCCGCTGCAAAGCTTCGGCATCTCGATGCTGGGCCCGGCCCTGCTGAAGTACGGCTCCGAGGCACAGAAGCGCGAGCACCTGCCGAAGATCGCGCGCGGCGAGATCCGCTGGTGCCAGGGCTATTCCGAGCCGAACGCCGGCTCCGACCTGGCGGCGCTGCAGACGCGCGCCGAGGACCGCGGCGACCACTTCGTCGTCAACGGCCAGAAGATCTGGACTTCGTATGCGGACAAGGCCGACTGGATCTTCTGCCTGGTGCGCACCGATTTCTCGGCGCAGAAGCACACCGGCATCAGCTTCCTGCTGTTCGACATGGAGACACCCGGGGTAACGACGCGCCCGATCGTGCTGATCTCCGGCAAGTCGCCGTTCTGCGAGACCTTCTTCGACGATGTCGTGGTGCCGCGCGACCAGCTGGTCGGCGAGCTCAACGGCGGCTGGGAGATCGCCAAGTATCTGCTGACCCATGAGCGCGACATGATCAGCGCGATCGGCAGCCGCGGCTTCCGCCAGCCGCTGGGGCGCCATGCCGCCAAGGCGATCGGCACCGATCCGGCCGGCCGGCTCGACGAGCCGATGCTGCGCGCGCAGCTGGCCCGCTTCGAGATCGACGAGGCCGCATTCGGCTTCGCCGGCGAACGGGTGCGCGACCTCGCCAGACAGGGTGAGGGCATTGCCGCGTTTTCGTCGGTGCTGAAGTACTACGGCGCCGAGCTGAACAAGCGGCGCTACGAACTGCTGATGTCGATCGGCGGCAGCGATGCACTCGAATGGGAAAGCGAGCGCAGCCAGCAGGGCGCCACCGCGCGCGCCTGGTTGCGCACCAAGGCCAATTCGATCGAGGGCGGCACCAGCGAGGTCCAGCTGAACATCGTCGCCAAGCGCATCCTCGGCCTGCCCGGCGCCTGACGCCCTTCCCTCCTTCCCCCGTTCCGGCGCCGTGCGATCGCACGGCGCTCCGGCGACCTTCGCGGACATCGACATGGCCATCGTACTGAACGACACCCAGGACATGCTGCGCGACAGCGCGCTGACCTTCCTGCGCGAGAACGCGCCGATCTCCGCGTTGCGCGCGATGCGCGACAGCGGCGACCCGGTCGGCTTCTCGCGCGAGCTGTGGCAACGCTTTGCCGATCTCGGGCTCGCCGGCGTGCTGGTGCCCGAGGCGTACGGCGGCAGCGGGCTCGGCGTGGTGGAAGCCGGCGTCATCATGGAGGCGATCGGCCGCACGCTGGCGCCGTCGCCCTTCCTCTCCACCGCGGTGCTCGGCGCCTCGCTGCTGACCCACTTCGGCAACGACGCACAACGCGACGCGCTGCTGCCCGCGATCGCGGCCGGCCGGCACCTGACCGCGCTGGCGCTCGACGAAGCCGGCAAGCATCGGCCGTTCCGCCTGTCCACCCGCGCGACGGCCGATGCCGGCGGCTATCGGATCGACGGCAGCAAGCAGCTTGTCGTCGACGGCCACGTGGCCGATACGCTGATCGTCGCGGCGCGCACCGCGGACGCCCAGGCGGGACAGAGCGAGGACACACAGGGCATCACGCTGCTGCTGGTACCGCGCACCAGTCGCGGCGTGCGAATCGAACGAGTGGTATTGGCCGACGCCACGCAGGCCGCGCGCATCGTCTTCGAAGGGGTGCAGGTGCCCGCCGATGCGGTACTCGGCGACGTCGATGGCGGTGGTGCGATCCTCGAGCGCGCGCTCGACATCGGCCGTGCGGTGCTGTCGTCCGAGCTGCTCGGCATCGCGGATGAAGCGTTCGCCCGTACGCTGGCGTATCTGAAGGAGCGCCGGCAGTTCGGCAAGATCATCGGCGAGTTCCAGGCGCTGCAGCATCGCGCCGCACATCTGTTCACCGAGCTCGAGCTGACGCGCGCCATCGTGCTGCGCTGCCAGCAACGGCTCGACGAATCGGCGCCGGACGGCCCCGAGGCGCTCGCATCGGCCGCCAAGGCCAAGGCCGGCGAGACCGCGACGCTGGCGGTGCAGGAAGGCGTGCAGATGCACGGCGGCATCGGCATGACCGACGAGTTCGAGATCGGCTTCTTCATGAAGCGCGCACGCACCGCACAGGAGTGGCTGGGCGACGCCAACTTCCACGCCGACCGCTGGGCCCGGATGCGCGGCTACTAGCTGGAGCCGCGAGAGAGCACAGGGCCGCGCGGCGGCCCGCCCCCGGGAAATTCACTAGACCACCGGGGGCGCTTCCGGGTTGTCATCGCTTCGAACGATGAGTATGCTGGGATCGCGATCGGCGCAACGCCGGTCGCTGCATTGCCCCGCACAAAAACTGCATTCCGCGTGCCGAAATACCGCCAAAGGCAATGGCCTGTAGGCGGAAACAGGAGACAGCATGGCCGGAGCATCAGCAGAAATCGTGTTGCCGGTATCCCCGCCGGCATTGGCGCGCGCGGTCAGCCGCGCCGCCCGCCATGCGAGGCGCCCATGAGCGCCTACCTGATGCGCCGGCTGCTGGCGCTGCTGCCCACGCTGCTGTTCGCCAGCATCATCGTGTTCTCGATCGTGCGGCTGGTGCCAGGCGACGTGGTCGACCTGATGCTGAGCCAGAACGACATCAGCGCCGATGTGCGCAGCCGCGAGGAACTGATGCAGCTGCTGGGCCTCGATCGGCCGATGTGGCAGCAATACCTGCACTGGGCCGGCAACATCGTGCTGCACGGCGACCTCGGCGTGTCGCTGTGGCAGGGCGAGCCGGTGCTGAAGATGGTAATGGCGCGCATCCCGGTGACGCTGTCGCTCGGCGTCATCGCGCTGGTGGTGGCGCTGTCGGTGGCGCTGCCGATCGGGGTGCTCTCGGCGATCCGGCAGGACAGCGCAGCCGACTACGTGGCGCGCTCGTTCTCGATCCTGATGCTGGCGGTGCCGAGCTTCTGGCTGGGCACGATGGTGATGGTGTTTCCGTCGGTCTGGTGGGGCTGGTCGCCCGAAGTCCGCTACGTGCCCTTCCGCGAGAACCCGCTGCAGCACCTGCAGCAGATGCTGGTGCCGGCGATCGTGCTCGGCATGGCGCTGTCGGCGATCACGATGCGGATGACGCGCACGATGATGCTGGAGGTACTGCGCCAGGACTATATCCGCACCGCCTGGGCCAAGGGGCTGAACGAACGGATGGTGATCCTGCGGCATGCGCTGCGCAATGCGCTGATTCCGGTGGTGACGCTGGTGGGCCTGCAGGCG
The DNA here is from genome assembly GCF_013347325.1 of Cupriavidus gilardii. Classification (NCBI taxonomy): domain Bacteria; kingdom Pseudomonadati; phylum Pseudomonadota; class Betaproteobacteria; order Burkholderiales; family Burkholderiaceae; genus Cupriavidus; species Cupriavidus gilardii. The sequence goes on from NZ_CP054624.1 coordinate 1,815,788, forward strand.
CCGCTGCTGATCGGCGGCGCGGTGATCATCGAGCAGATCTTCGCGCTGCCCGGCATGGGCCTGCTGCTGCTCGACGCGGTGCATCAACGCGACTATCCGGTGATCACCGGCGTGTTTCTGGTGGTCGGCGTGGCGGTGATGCTGATCAATCTGCTGGTGGACCTGAGCTACGGATTGTTCGATCCGAAAGTGAGGCATCGCTGATGGCACGTTCCGCGACTCCCCTGACTCCTGTCGCGCCGGTGGCCGCCGACGCCGCCGCAGCCACCGCGGCGGCGACAGCAGCAACGGCAACCCCGGCGACATCGGCAACCGCGACGGCCCGACGCTGGCCCGGCTTCGGCCTGCTGGGCCGCCTGTTCCGAGACAAGCCGCTGGGCGCCGCGGGCGCGGTGATCTGCGCGATCTTCCTGTTCTGCGGCGTCTTCGCCGACGTGCTGGCGCCGTACGGCGTCAACGAGATCAACATGCTGCATCGGCTGCAGCCACCGTCGTGGGCGCATCCGTTCGGCACCGACAACCTCGGCCGCGACATGCTGTCGCGCTGCCTGTACGGCGCGCAGCTGTCGGTGGTGATCGGCCTGTCGGCCGCGACGCTGGCCACCGCCGTGTCGGTGCTGCTCGGCATCCTGACCGGCTATCTCGGCGGCAAGTTCGACCTGGTGGTGCAGCGCTTCGTCGATGCGTGGATGAGTTTTCCCGATCTGGTGATCCTGATCGTCGTGGTGTCGGTGCTCGGCCCGGGCAGCTGGCAGATCGTGGTGACGCTGGGCCTGCTGCTCGGCATCGGCGGCTCGCGCATCGTGCGCAGTGCGGTCGTCTCGGTGCGCGAGAACATGTACGTGCACGCCGCGCAGTCGATGGGCGCGGCGACGCCGCGCATCCTGTGGCGCCACATCCTGCCGAACGTGCTGCCGCCGGTGATCGTGCTGTTCACCACGCGCGTCGGCACCGCGATCCTGGCCGAGTCGGGCCTGTCCTTCCTCGGCCTGGGCGTGCCGCCGCCGGCGCCGACCTGGGGCGGCATGCTGTCCGGCGACGGCCGCACCTTCATGTTCCAGGGCCCGTGGCTGGCGCTGGCGCCCGGCGCCTGCCTGACCGTGGTCGTCTACGCGATCAACGTCTACGGCGATGCGCTGCGCGACCTGCTCGATCCGCGCATGCGGGGCACGCGGTAGCGGCATCGCCCGGGCATGCGCCGGGCGGCAGCACAGCCTCCGGTAGTGCGGCACGTGGCAGCGCGGCACGGACCCATCCCATACAAGAACAGAGACAGGAGACAGCGATGATCGACAACGACAAGGCGGTTCGCCGCCCGGCAAAACGGGGAGCGGCGATCGCCGCCGCTGTCGCGCTGGCCCTGGCGGCCGGCAGCGCGCTCGCGCAGGCCGAGGCGCCGAAGTACGGCGGCACCGTGGAGATCGGCTCGGTCTACCCGACCATCTCCGCGCTGTCGTGGGATCTGGCCGACTGGAACTGGAAGCAGAACTACGACACCGGCCAGGTCTACGAGCAGCTGTTCGTCGCCGACCTGAGCAAGGCCAGGCGCAACGGCGGCAAGTACGCGTTCCAGGCCGATGCCTGGCTGCCGGAGGACGCGATCCGCGGCGAGCTGGCCGAATCGTGGAAATGGACCGATCCGCTGACGCTCGAAGTCAAGCTGCGCAAGGGCGTCAAGTTCCCCGCCAAGCCCGGCGTGATGGATGAGCGCGAGCTGGTCGCCGAGGACGTGGTCTTCAGCTACAGCCGGCAGGAGGCCAGCGCCAAGAAGATCCCCACCTATTTCGATCACCTGAGCAAGGTCGAGGCGCGCGACAAGCACACGGTGCTGTTCCGCTTCAAGGAATTCAACGCCGAATGGGACTACCGCTTCGGCTGGGGCTACTACTCGGGAATCATGCCCAAGGAAGTGGCCACCGCGGGCGCCGCGAACTGGAAGAACGTCAACGGCACGGGGCCCTTCACGCTGACGCAGTTCGTGCAGGGCAACGCCAGCACCTACACGAAGAATCCGCAGTACTGGGACAGCGAGCGCATCGGCAACAAGGACTACAAGCTGCCCTTCGTCGACAAAGTGGTGCTGCGCACGATCAAGGACGAAGCCACGCGCAACACGATGCTGCGTACCGGCAAGATCGACATCATGGAGGGCCTGCGCTGGACCGCCGTCGACGAGCTCAAGCGCAGCGCGCCGCAGCTGCAATGGTCGCGCTGGCTGTCGTACACCGGCCAGTATCTGGCGCTGCGGGTCGACACCAAGCCGTTCAACGATATCCGGGTCCGGCGCGCGCTGAACATGGCGGTCAACAAGCAGGAGATCGTCAAGCAGTACTACGGCGGCAACGCCGAACTGTTCGCCTATCCGCAGCATCCCGACTACGGCGGCTACTACGAGCCGCTCAGCGCGATGCCGGACAACGTCAAGGAGCTGTTCACCTACAACCCCGACAAGGCGCGCAAGCTGCTGGCCGAGGCCGGCTATCCGAAGGGCTTTACCTTCAAGGTGCAGGTCTGCGCCTGCAGCCCCGACCATATGGAGCTGCTGCCGCTGATCGCCGCCTACCTCGAACAGGTGGGCGTGCGGATCCAGATCCAGCCGATGGAGTACGGCGCCTTCCTGTCGGCGATGACGACCAAGACCAATGCGCCCGGCTACATGATGAACAACGGCCATACCAATCCGACCACGACGATTCGCAAGAGCTTCGTCAGCGGCCAGGTGTGGAACGCCTCGCAATGGAACGATCCGAAGTTCGACAAGCGCGTCGAGGAGGCCTTCGAGCTGCGCGACGTCGGCAAGCGGCAGGAGGCGCTGCGCGCGCTGACGCGCGAGATCGTTGCGCAGGCCCCATATATCTGGCTGCCGACGCAGTACGTCTATACGGCCTGGTGGCCGTGGGTCAAGAACTACGGCGGCGAGCTGCGCGCCGGCGCGGTGCGGCCCGGACCGATCTACGCGCGGCTGTGGATCGATCAGGAGATGAAGAAGAAGATGGGCTTCTGAGCCCAAGCCCGCCGACGCTCGCCGGCAGCTTTGCCCGCTGCCGGCGCCAACCTCGCACCACCAGGAGCAAGCGATGACGCAGCCGATCCTGCAGGTCCGCGACCTGACCACGCGGTTTCGTACCGATCGCGGCGTGGTCACCGCGGTCGACCAGGTCTCCTTCGACGTGGCGCCCGGAGAGACGCTCGCCATCGTCGGCGAATCGGGCTCCGGCAAGAGCGTGACCGCGCTGTCGATCCTCGGCCTGATCCCGCGTCCACCCGGTTCGATCGACCGCGGCGAGATCCTGTTCGATGGGCAGGACCTGCTCAAGCTCGATGCCGACGCGATGAGGGCGATCCGCGGCAATCGCATCGCGATGATCTTCCAGGAGCCGATGTCGTCGATGAATCCAGCGCTGACGATCGGCAAGCAGATCGCCGAGCCGATCCAGCTGCATCAGAAGCTGCCATGGAAGACCGCGCTGGGCATGGCCGCCGACCTGCTCGGCCAGGTGCAGATTCCCGAGCCGGCCAGCCGCCTGAACGCCTATCCGCATCAGTTCTCCGGAGGCATGCGGCAGCGCGCGATGATCGCGATGGCGCTGGCCTGCAAGCCGCAGCTGATCATCGCCGACGAGCCGACCACCGCGCTCGACGTCACGGTACAGGCGCAGATCCTCGATCTGCTGAAGGATCTGGCGCAGCGGCTCGGCACCGCGCTGATCCTGATCACGCACGACCTTGGCGTGGTGGCGCGCTACGCCGACCGTGTCGCGGTGATGTACGGCGGGCGCCTGGTCGAGATGGCCTCGGCCGACGATCTGTACCGCGCGCCGCGCCACCCGTACACGCGCGGGCTGATGGCCTGTGTGCCGCGCCTCGATGGCGACACCAACCAGGCGCTGGTGCCGATCGAGGGCCAGCCGCCCGACCTGACCGCCCTCGGTCCCGGCTGCGCCTTCCAGCCGCGCTGCGCGCTGGCCCAGGCGCAATGCCGCGTCACGCGCCCGCTGCTGCGGACTACCGCCGACAGCCGCGGCGTATCCGTTCATCTGAATGCCTGCCATCTGCAGGAGACGCCATGACCGCCACCGCCGCGCTCGATACGCCCGCCACGCAGGACGGCGCCTGGAACACCAGCGACATGCCACCCGCCGCGCCTGCCCCGACGCCCCGCGCTCGCACCATCGGCCGCGAGATCCTGCGCGTGCAGGATCTGAAGGTGCATTTCCCCGTCATGCGCGGCGTGGTGTTCAAGCGTCAGGTCGGCTCGGTCAGGGCCGTCGACGGCGTGTCGTTCACGCTGCGCCAAGGAGAAACGCTGTGCCTGGTCGGCGAGAGCGGCTGCGGCAAGTCGACCACCGGACTGGCGATCCTGAAGATGCTGGCGGCCAGCGGCGGACGCATCGACTACGACGGCACCGATCTCGCGCAGATGACACGCGCGCAGGAGAAGCACTTCCGCCGCAGCGTGCAGATGGTCTACCAGGACCCGTTCGGTTCGTTGAACCCGCGCATGAAGGTGCGCGACATCGTGGCCGAGCCGCTGGAGATCCATGGCATGGCCGGCGATCGCGCGGCCACGCGGGCGCGCGTCGGCGAGCTGCTGGAGATGGTCGGGCTGCTGCCGTACATGGCGGACCGCTATCCGCATGAGTTCTCCGGCGGGCAGCGCCAGCGCATCGGCATCGCGCGGGCGCTGGCACTGAAGCCCGGCGTGATCGTCTGCGACGAGCCAGTGTCGGCGCTGGACGTCTCGATCCAGGCGCAGGTGGTCAACGTCTTCATGGACCTGCAGCGGCGGCTTGGGCTGTCGTACCTGTTCATCGCGCACGACCTGGCGGTGGTGCGCCATATCAGCGACCGCATCGCGGTGATGTATCTGGGCCGCATCGTCGAGATCGCCGATCGGGACGCGCTCTATGCGCAGCCGCGCCATCCGTACACGCAGGCGCTGCTGTCGGCCGTGCCGGTGGCCAATGTCCAGGCGGAGCGGCAGCGCAAGCGCATCGTGCTGCGTGGCGAGGTCCCGAGTCCGATGCATCCGCCGTCGGGCTGCCGCTTCCATACGCGTTGCCCGGTGGCGATGGAACGCTGCAAGTCGCAGGAGCCGGCGCTGCGCGACAGCGGCGACGGGCAGATGGTGGCGTGCCATCTGTATGACTGATCTTGACGGCTGACCTCGGCGGCTGATCTTTACGGCTCGTCTTGACGGCTGGCCGGCTCGGTCGACCGAGCCGGCGGCGCCGATCTCCGCAGCACCGCCACGCCGCTACGCCGGCGACAGTATGCCCATCAGCAGCGGCCGCACGAACAGATCGGCCGCGTTGTCCGCCGAGGCATCGCGCACCCAGCGGCGCAGCTCGACCGCGGCGTTGATCATGCCGTTGATCTGCAGCGCCGCGATCGATTGGTCGAGCGGCCGGATCGAGCCGTCCTGCATGCCCTGCACCAGAAATCGCACGAAGCGCGCCGACAGCCGGTTCATCGTCAGCATCTTCTCCTTGCGCATTTCCTCGGGCAAGGCGCCATAGATGGTCAGCCGCAGCAGCGGCCCCTGGCTGGAGAACTGGTAGTGGACCAGCGCGCGCGTGACCGCGCACAGCTTGTCCCAGCCGGTACCGGGCCCGTTCTCGACCAACGTCTGCGTGCTGCGTATCACGTCGAACATCCGGTCGAAGCAGGCGCCGATCAGGTCGTCCTTGTTCTCGTTGTGGTGGTAGAACGAACCCTTGGTCAGATTGAGCCGGGCGGAGATGCGGTCGGCCGAGGCGCCGCGGTAGCCCTGCTCGTTCAGCAGTTCGGTGGCCGCGCGCAGGAAGGCCTGCTGCGTGGTCTCGGGCTGGTCCAACGACGGCAGCAGCGCGGCGGTATCGAGCGTCGGCTGCCAGCGCGCCGTGCGCGAGCCGATGCCATGCAGCAGCAGATCGATCACCGACTCGGCGACCTTCGGATAGTCCTCGGGTTCGTAGCGCTCGATCCAGACCATCGCCCCGGTCGCCAGCGACAGCAGCAGGTGGGCGCGCGCGCTCAGCACGCTGCGCTCGGCCGCGTCGACCGGCGTGCGCTCGCGCAGCAGCTGGCGGATGCGGCGGAACATGTCGTTGTACGCGCTGAACGCGACCTCGGCATGGCTGTCGGGCAGCGTGCGGATCTCGCGAAAGCTCATCAGCTCCGGACGCTCGCCGGTGGCCGTCAACGCGAGCCGAGCAAAGAACAAACGGATAAACCCTGCCACCCGCTCGCCCGGCGTCGGCAGCGCGCCAGCCTGCGCCGCGATGCCGACCATCTCGTCGATGGTCCGCAACAGGCAGGCGACCACCAGGTCTTCCTTCTTGCGGTAGTAGTAGGTGATGCTGTTGGTGCTCAGGCCGACATCCTGCGCAACGTCCGACAGCGTGGTGCCGCGCACGCCCTTGCGATTGAAGCGCACCGCGGCCGCATCGAGAATGGTCTCGCGCTTCTCGACATAGCGGCGCGTCGGGCGGGCTTCGACAGGATCCTTGAGCATGGAGGAGTGCGTGGGCGGTCGATCGGTCGGCGGATTATAGCGGGCGGCTCGGCCACCCGAACGGCCTCATGCCAACGCCCTGCCCCCGCGAAACCCATCCCGCAGCTCGCGCTTGAGCACCTTGCCGATCGCGCTGCGCGGCAGCTGCGCGCACAGTTCCAGCGCGGCGAGCCGCTGCGTCTTGCCGACCTGCGCATTGACCCATTCGCGCAGCGCCTCGGCATCGACGGCCGCACCCTCGCGCAGCACCACGAAGGCCACCGGCGTCTCGCCCCAGCTTTGCGACGGCACGCCGACCACCGCGCATTCGACCACGTCCGCATGCTGCTGCAGCACCGCCTCGAGGTCGCTCGGATAGATATTGAAGCCGCCGCTGATGATCATGTCCTTCTTGCGGTCCATCAGCGTCAGGAAACCATCCTCGTCGAAGCGGCCCACGTCGCCCGTACGGATGAAGCGCTTGCCGGTCGCGTCGTACCACTCCGCGGCGGCGGTCTTGTCGGGCTGCTTGTGATAGCCCGTCATGATGGTGTTCGAATGCCCGACCACTTCGCCGATCTGGCCCACCGGCACTTCGTTGCCGTCGTCGTCGATCAGCCGGATGTCGTGCCCTTCCATCGGCTTGCCGACCGTATGCAGCTTGTCCGGGAATTCATGCGCGGCCAGCACGCAGCTGCCGCCGCCTTCGGTCATGCCGTAGTACTCGACCAGTCCACCGGGCCAGCGACGCAGGATGTCGGCCTTCAGCGCGGCGGACAGCGGCGCGCTGGTCGAGAACTTCATCCGGAACGACGACAGGTCGTAGCGATCGAAATCCTCGCGGGCCAGCAGCCGCTGGTATTGCACCGGCACCAGCATCGCGTGGGTGACGCGATGCCGCTCGGCCAGTTCGAGATAGCGCTGCGCGTCGAATTTCGGCATCAGCACCACGGTGCCGCCGAGCGCCAGCGTCGGAATGAAGCTGACCAGCGTGGTGTTCGAATACAGCGGCGTGGCGATCAGCGTCACCGCATCGGCTCCGTAGCCGCCCGTCTCGTTGACGCGGCGGATCTGGTTCCAGCGCAGCGCGTGGTCGTGCACGATGCCCTTGGGCGCGCCCGTGGTACCGGACGAATAGATGATGTTGAAGACCTGCCCCTGGCGCAGCGGCGTCTCGCGCGGCCGGCTGCCGGCGGGCGCCAGCCAGTCGGCGAATGCGACGCCGGTCTGCGCGCCGCCCAGTCCGATGCGCGGCACCGTGGCCTCGATACCTGCGCCCTGCAATGCGTCGAGCACCGGGGCGTCGAGGAACAGCAGCTTTGCGTCGGAGTCGGCGATCATGCCGGCCAGCGCCGGCGGCGTCGACGACGGTGCGAGCGGCGCGATGGCGACGCCGGCACGCAGCCCGCCGAGGAATACCGCCGCATACTCGATCGACGCGGCGGCGCAGATCGCCAGCGCATCGCCCGGCTGCAACCCGTCGCGCTGCAGGGCCGCGGCCACGCGGTCGACCAGCCCGTCGAATTCGCGATACGACAGGCTGGTACGGTCATCGATGACCGCGGGATGCTCGGGGCGGGCGTTGGCGTGGGCACGGACGCAGTCGGCGAGATTGCCGAGCGGCTGGTCCAGCAGGGATTCGATCTGCATGGGCGCAAAGTCTCCTTGATCGGGGCCGGCCAGGCGGATTTGCCGTCGCGGCGAACGCGGCCGACCTTCTTTTCTAAATCGCTGCCGGCCATTGTAAGCGCTGCACTATCGCCCTGCAGCTATCGCTTCCACGGAGTATCGCGACCATACCGAAACAACGAATCGATAAAGCCGCGGCACTCCGGGAGGCGCGCGAGCGCCTGTTACCGCGCGTCGATCGCGACCAGGTTCAGCGCGGCCAGCGGTCCGCCGGGAAACTGGTGCTGGCGTCCGCCGGCATCGAGCGTGCCGAGATCGATGCCGAGAAAACCCAGCCGCGCGATCAGCGTGGCCACCTCGGCCTTGGCGCCGGCATCGTCGCCCGACAGGAACAGCACGCGGCGACCGCCGTCGGCCTGCGGATCGCCCGACACCAGTGCGGGCTGCAGATGATTGAACGCCTTGACGACACGGGCGCCCGGCACGAGGCCGGCAAACACCGCCGTCGACGAGATGCCATGCAGGTCCACGGGGCGAAACAGCGGCGCTTCGATCGGATTGTTGGCATCGATCACGATCCGGCCGCCGAAATGGGGCAGTCCCGCCAGTGCCGCCGGCAGCTTGGACCAATTCACGGCAACCAGCACGATGTCCTGCGCCGCGGCTTGCTCGCGCGTGCCCGCGCGAATCGATGGGCCGATCGCCCGTAGGGCGTCCTGCAGCGTGTCCGGGCCCCGGCTGTTGGCGATCACCGCTTCGATGCCGTGGCGGGCCAGCGCCTTCGCAAACGCGGTGCCGATCGCGCCGGCACCGATGATGCCGATGGTCTTGCCGATGTCGTTACGCATGACTGTCTCCTGGCTCAGGCCGTGAAGCCGCCGTCCGCGACGATATCGGCTCCGGTCACGAAAGCTGCGTCGGGCCCGGCGAGGAAGGCGACCACGCCGGCGATCTCGCCCGGCTGACCGTACCGGCCCAGGGCAATGCCGGGGCCGACGATCTCGCTGACCGGGCCGCCATCGGGATTCATGTCGGTATCGGTCGGGCCGGGATGGACCGTATTGACGGTGATGCCCTTCGGGCCGAGGTCGCGTACCAGGCTGCGGTTGAAGCCCGCAATGGCGCCCTTGGTCAGGGTATAGAGCGACGCTGTTGGAAAGGCCGCGTACCGCGTCATCGACGAGCCGATATGAATCACGCGGCCACCGGGCTTCATCTGCCGCACGGCTTCCTGGGTGGCGACGAATACGCCCGTCACGTTGACCGCGATCATCCGTTCATAGGTCTCGAACGGGATGTCCTCGATGGCGCCGCCCAGGCCCAGGCCGGCGTTGTTGACAAGAATGTCGATGCCGCCGAAGGCCTCGACCGTCCCGGTCACTGCCCGACGCACGGCGGACGGGTCGCCGGCGTCGGCGGCAATCGCGATGGCGCGGCCTCCGGCCGCCACGATGTCGTCCACGACAGCGGCGGCCTTGTCGGGTGATGCGCTGTAGGTCAGCGCGACGGCCGCGCCGTCGGCGGCGAGCCGGCGGGCAATGGCGGCGCCGATGGAGCGCGAGCCGCCGGTCACGAGGGCCGTCTTGCCGGCCAGGGGAAGAATCTGTTGCGTCATGGCTGTTTCTCCGTAGGTCAATCGAAAAGGTGTGAACGGAGTATGGGCGGCGGATTGCCCGATGTTTAGCCAGCAATGACCGGAATGATTTTCAAGTGTTCATATAAGATGAACGGCATGGAGACCCTCGCGAATCTCGAATCGTTCGTCCGCAGCGCCGAATCGGGCAGCTTTTCTGCTGCCGGCCGCCGGCTGGCGCTGACGCCGGCCGCGGTCAGCCGCAATGTGGCCATGCTGGAGCGCAATCTCGGTGTCAGGCTGTTTCAGCGCTCGACGCGCAAGCTGACGTTGACCGAGGCGGGCGAGCGCTTCCTCGCGGCCATCGGCGGCAACCTGGAGGCGCTGCAGGCGGCCATTGCCACCGTCTCCAGCGATCGAGGCGAGCCCGCCGGCGTGCTCAAGCTGAGCCTGGCGCCTTCTTTCGGCGTGACCTGGGTGATGCCGCTGCTGCCCGAATTTCTTGCCCGCTATCCCGCAATCCGGCCCGAATGGCACTTCGACAATCGTGCGGTCGACCTGATCGCCGAAGGATTCGACGCCGCCATCGGCGGAGGCTTTGAACTGGCGGCGGGGATGGTGTCCCGCACGCTGGCGCCCGCGCATGTGATCGCCGTCGCATCGCCGGCGTACTTGCGGGGGCGCACGTTGCCGACCCATCCATCGATGCTGCAATCGCTGGATGGCATCGTCATGCGATCGGGACGTACGGGGCGTACCCGCCAGTGGGTCATGCGCGATGCCGCCGGCGACGAGCAGGGAATCGAGATGCAAGAGCGGATCGTCCTCAACGATCCGGCCGCCATGCGCGAAGCTGCCTTGCAAGGACTTGGCGTGACGCTGCTGGCAGTGCCCGATGTGCTGCCGTGGCTGGAGCGCGGCGAACTGGTCCGCGTCCTGCCACAGTGGTACGCCGATGCGGGAGCGATCTCGCTGTACTACCCCACGCGCACGCTGCTGCCGGCCAAGACGCGTGTATTCGTCGACTATGTAGTGGAGGTCTTTCGCCGCGAGCGGCTGGCGGAGCGGTTTGCTGGCAGCCTCGGCGGCCTGCGCCACGAGGGCCGGGGAAGGCCGCGGCGCGGCCTTACTTGATCCGCTGCTTCTCGAGCTTGCGCGCCAGCGTGCGGCGATGCATGCCGAGCCGGCGCGCCGCCTCGGAGATATTGAAGCCCGTTGCGGCCAGCGTCTCGTGGATGTGCTCCCACTCGAGCGTCTTGATCGAGGTAGGGCGGCCGGTGACCTCGACGTCGACGTCGCCGGTGGCGCGCTCGAAGGCGGCCTCGATGTCGTCGGTAGTCGACGGCTTGGCCAGATAGTGGCAGGCGCCCAGCTTGACGGCCTCGACCGCGGTGGCGATGCTGGCGTAGCCGGTCAGCACGACAATCAGCATGTCGGCATCGTGCGCATGCAGCGCCTGCACGCAGGCCAGGCCCGAGGCCTCGCCCTTGAGCTTCAGGTCCACCACCGCATAGCCGGGCGAATGTTCCTTCAGCAGTTCGTTCATCCCTTCGAGGCTGGTCGCATGCAGGACCTGATAGCCGCGCCGTTCGAACGAGCGGCGCAGCGTGCGGGCGAAGGCGGCGTCGTCCTCGACGATCATCAGCACGCGTCCGGCCTCGTCCTGCGTCTGCGCCGGTTGGCCGGCCGCCGCGGCGCCGCGCTCGGGATCATTGGGCAGCATCTTCGGCCTCCTCTTCCAGCGTGATTGCCGCCAGCGGCAGCTTCATCGTGACCATCGCCCCGCCCTGCGGACGGTTGTGCGCGGCCACACTGCCGCCCAGCGTGCGAGCAACATTGACGACCAGGAACAGCCCCAACCCGCCGCCCGGCCGGCCCTTGCTCGACTGATAGGGCTTGCCCAGGCGCTCGAGCATCTGCGGGGCGAAACCGGGGCCTTCGTCGAGGACCGACAGCACCAGCGTATCATCCTCGCGCCGCACGTCGAAGCCGACCCAGCGCGGCGACGCCTCCAGCGCGTTGTCCAGCACGTTGCAGACCATCTGCTTGATCGCCGAGTCCGACAGGATCGGCAGGTCCGGGCCGAAGCGGTAGTCGTAGGAGAACTCGGCGACCGGCCGGGTCGCGCGCCATTCCGCAACGAGGTCGTCGACGAAGCGGCGCACCGTGGTTTCGGTCAGCGCCTCGCCGCGCGCCTCGCCCGCGGACAGCAGGATGCCGCTGACGATCGACTTGCAGCGCTGCACCTGTGTCTGCATCTCGCCGAGCTCCTGCAGCAGCTCGGGGTCCTTCGAGAACGGTTCCATGCGGCGCCAGTCGGACAGGATCACCGCCAGCGTGGCCAGCGGCGTGCCCAGTTCATGCGCGGCCCCCGAGGCCAGCAGGCCCATGCGGACGATATGTTCTTCCTCGGCGGCGCGCTGGCGCAGGTCGGCCAGATGCTCGTCGCGGGCACGCAGATTGCGCATGATCCGCGTGATGAAGACCACCAGCAGCGCCGCGTTCAACACGAAGCAGATCAGCATCCCCTGGATGTAGAGGCTGCCGAGCCCCTGCTCGTGGTCCGGCGGCAGCGCCAGCGGCTTGCCGACCAGCGCCAGGCCGGCGAAGCACGACGCGGTGACCACCACGATGACCCAGATTGACCATGCCTGCAGCAGCACCGCGCCGAGGATCACCTGCAGCAGATAAAGAAAGACGAAGGGGTTGGAGGCGCCGCCGCTCAGATACAGCAGCGCGGTCAGCATGCCGATATCGACCAGCAGCGAGACGAACAGCTGCGTCTGCGAGACCTCGGCGACGACAAAGCGCAGCCGCAGCAGACTCAGCGCGTTGAAGGCGATCAGCCCGAGCAGCACCGCCAGCATCTGGTTGACCGGCAGCGGCACGTCGAGGCCGAAATGCACGACGCTGATGGTGGCAACCTGCCCCAGCACCGCGATCCAGCGCAGCTCGATCAGCTGCTCCATGTTCTTGCGGGCGGTGGCGTCGAGCGCGCGCTCGCCGCGGCGCGCCGGGGCCGGAGCGCCGTTGGGCGCCGCCAGCGTGGCGCCGGCGGGCTTCGGCGGGGAATCGGTGGAAAGAGGCATCGTCAGGGTCGAAGCAGGATGGCAGCGGCGTTCGCAGCGTACCGCCGCGGCGCCGCGGGTCAGTGCATGCCGTGCGAACCGGCATGCCCCGCATTGTCCCTCATCGGCCGCGGCGCAGCCGCAGTTCCTCACGGCCGACGTACCAGGCGGCGCCCAGCACCATCAGCGCCAGCCCGTACCAGGTCAACGCATAGACCAGATGGCTGTTGTGGAAGGTCACCACGGTCAGCCCGCCGACCGGCCAGCGGCGCGATGCGCCCGATGCGCCAAACGCCTCCGGCGGGCCGGCATCGGCATCGATGAAGTAAGGCGCGACCCGCTCCAGTTCGCGAGCGGCGGCGATCGCCTGCACATCGCGGGAGTACCAGCGGTCGGCGGCCGGATCGTTGCGGCGCAGAAAGCCCCCGCCCGGCTGGGTGATCCGCAGCAGGCCGGTGACCGTGGTTTCACCGGTCGGCTCATCCTTGGCCCGGCTCTCGCGCGAGCGGAATTCCGGCGGCACGAAGCCGCGGTTGATCAGCACCACGGTGCCGTCGCGCATCCGCATCGGCGTCATCACCCAGAATCCGCCGCCCAGCGCGGTCGCGGCCTGCACCAGCGTCTCGCGGTCGTGCAGGAAGGTGCCGCTCACGCGTACATGCCGGTATTCGTCGGCCGCGGCACGGATCAGCGGCCATCGCTCGGGCGCCGGTGCGTCGACCGGCGGCGCATGGACGCGCGCCTCGACGCGTTCGATCAGGTCCAGCTTCCAGGCGCGGCGCTCGACCTGCCAGGTGCCCAAGGCAAACAGCCCGGCGAAAGCCAGTACCGCCAGCAGCGCCAGCACCGCGAGGGCGGCCGGGCTGCGGGGAACGGGCTTGCGATCCGGGCTGTGTTTTACAGGTCGAGGCGAGGTCAAGGCATCGATTTCATGTCGTGCGTCATCGTCGGCATCATATTCGTGTTCATGTGATACATGACCCAAAGCGAGCCGGCCAGCGTGATGACGACCAGGATGATCGTGAAGATCAGCGCCAGCATGTTCCAGCCACCTTCCGACTTGGTGTTCATGTGCAGGAAGTAGATCATGTGGACCACGATCTGCACGGCGCCGAAGCCGAGGATCACCAGCGCGGTGGTGTTCTGATTGTCGATGACCTGGCCCATCACCAGCCAGAACGGGATCGCCGTCAGGATCACCGACAGCACGAAGCCGATCACATAGCTCTTGAGGGTGCCATGCGCGGCGCCATCGTCGTGATCGTGGTGATCGTCGTGGCCATGGCCATGATCGCCGTGATGACCGTGGCCCTTGTCGGCCAGGTTCGAGAACGAATAGTCGTGGGCGCTCATACCATCACTCCCATCAGATAGACGAAGGTAAACACGCCGATCCAGACCACATCCAGAAAGTGCCAGAACAGCGACAGGCACATCAGGCGACGCTTGTTGGCCGCGATCAGGCCGTGCTTGTTCAGCTGGAACATCAGCGTGATCAGCCAGATGATGCCGAAGGTCACGTGCAGGCCGTGGGTGCCGACCAGCGTGAAGAACGACGACAGGAACGCGCTGCGCTGCGGCACCGCGCCTTCGTGGATCAGGTGCGAGAACTCGTACAGCTCCAGGCCGACGAAGGCCGCGCCCAGCAGGCCGGTGATGGCCAGCCACACCATCGTGCCCTTGAGCTTGTTGCGCTGCATCTCCAGCATCGCGAAGCCGTAGGTGATCGACGACAGCAGCAGCATCGACGTGTTCAGCGCCACCAGCGGCAGGTCGAACAGGTCGGCGCCCGACGGGCCCGCCGCATAGCTGCGGCCGAGCACGCCGTGCACGGCGAACAGGCAGGCGAAGATGAGGCAGTCGCTCATCAGGTACAGCCAGAAGCCCAGCATCGTCCCGTTCTGCGGATGATGCTCGGTCGGCAGGTAGAAGCGCAGCTCGTTGGAGCCGCCGCGGACCGGCGCGCCGCTGGCGCCGGCCGGTTGGGTTGCAATGGTGTCAAGCATGTTGTGCAAGCAGGCGGGTGCGTTCTTCCTCGGTGCGGACGACGTGCTCCGCCGGGATGTAGTAGTCACGCTGGTAGTTGAAGGTGTGGCCGATCGCGACCGCCAGCAGGGCGACGAACGCAACCGCGGCCGGCAGCCACATGTGCCAGATCAGCGCGAAGCCCAGCACCGTCGACAGGCCGGCGAGGATGATGCCCGCACCGGTGTTCTTCGGCATGTGGATCGGCAGGAAGCCCTTCTGCGGACGCTCGTAGCCGCGGTCCTTCATCTGCCACCAGGCGTCGTTGTCGTGCACTACCGGCGTGAACGCGAAGTTGTACGCGGGCGGCGGCGACGAGGTCGACCATTCCAGCGTGCGGCCATCCCACGGATCGCCGGTCACGTCGCGCAGCTGGGCACGGCGCTTGAAGCTGACCACCAGCTGGATCAGGAAGGCGGCGATGCCGATCGCGATCAGGAACGCGCCGACGGCGGCGACCTGGAACCAGATCTGCAGCGACGGATCGGTGAAGTGGCTGACGCGGCGGGTCACGCCCATCAGGCCCAGCACGTACAGCGGCATGAACGCGGCATAGAACCCGACCAGCCAGAACCAGAACGAGACCTTGCCCCAGAAATCGTCGAGCTTGAAGCCGAACGCCTTCGGGAACCAGTAGTTGATGCCGGCGAACAGGCCGAACAGCACGCCACCGATGATCACGTTGTGGA
Source organism: Cupriavidus gilardii (assembly GCF_013347325.1). Classification (NCBI taxonomy): domain Bacteria; kingdom Pseudomonadati; phylum Pseudomonadota; class Betaproteobacteria; order Burkholderiales; family Burkholderiaceae; genus Cupriavidus; species Cupriavidus gilardii. The sequence goes on from NZ_CP054624.1 coordinate 1,831,247, forward strand.
AGTGGGCGATCAGGAACAGGCTGTTATGCAGCACGAAGTCGGCGGGCGGCACGGCGAGCAGCACGCCGGTCATGCCACCGATCACGAAGGTGACCATGAAGCCCACGGTCCACAGCATCGGCACTTCGAAGCGGATGCGGCCGCGGTACATCGTGAACAGCCAGTTGAAGATCTTCGCCCCGGTCGGGATCGAGATGATCATCGTCGTGATGCCGAAGAACGAGTTGACGCTGGCGCCCGAACCCATCGTGAAGAAGTGGTGCAGCCAGACCAGGTACGACAGCACCGTGATCACGACCGTCGCGTACACCATCGACGCATAGCCGAACAGGCGCTTGCGGCAGAAGGTCGACACCACTTCCGAGAAGATACCGAACGCCGGCAGGATCAGGATGTACACCTCGGGGTGGCCCCAGATCCAGATCAGGTTCACGTACATCATCGGGTTGCCGCCGAAGTCGTTCGTGAAGAAGTTGGTGCCGACATAGCGGTCCAGCGACAGCAGCGCGAGCACGGCCGTCAGCACCGGGAAGGCGGCGACGATCAGCACGTTGGTGCACAGCGAGGTCCAGGTGAAGACCGGCATCTTCATCATCGTCATGCCCGGGGCGCGCATCTTGACGATGGTCACCAGCAGGTTGACGCCTGACAGCAAGGTACCGATCCCCGCTATCTGCAAGGCCCAGATGTAGTAGTCGACCCCCACGTCCGGACTCTGCAGGATGCCCGACAGCGGCGGATAGGCCAGCCAGCCGGTCTTGGCGAATTCGCCGACGAACAGCGACACCATCACCAGCACGGCGCCGGCGGTGGTCATCCAGAAGCTGAAGTTGTTCAGGAACGGGAAGGCCACGTCGCGCGCGCCGATCTGCAGCGGCACCACGTAGTTCATCAGGCCGGTGACCAGCGGCATCGCCACGAAGAAGATCATGATCACGCCGTGGGCGGTGAAGATCTGGTCGTAGTGATGCGGCGGCAGATAGCCCATGTTGTCGCCGAAGGCGATCGCCTGCTGCAGACGCATCATGATCGCGTCGGCGAAGCCGCGCAGCAGCATCACCAGGCCGAGCACCATGTACATGATGCCGATCTTCTTGTGGTCGATGCTGGTGAACCACTCGCGCCACAGGTAGCCCCAGGCGCGGAAATAGGTCAGCGCGCCGACGAGCGTCAGCCCGCCGAGCACGACCGCCGCGAAGGTGGCGATCAGGATGGGCTCGTGCAGCGGGATCGCCTCCCAGGAGAGACGGCCGAAAATGAGCTTGGTGAGGTCGAAACTGTCAAGCATGCTGGTCAACGCCGGCTACAGCGCGTTGTGTAAGAGGAAGCTGGGGAAGCGTCACGGCGGCGGATTCGCCGGCCGGCGCAAAGGTGGACGCGGCCGGGCCGAAGGCACCGGAGCCGTCCGGATCGGCGACCGTGCACATGCCGCCGACATAGCTGCGCACCGGCGCATCCTGCAAGCCAAGGCGCGCGCGCGTGGCGGGGTCGAGCGTGGCGACGTTGAAGGCGCCGGGCTTGCCCTGGCCGCCCTGCTCGTCGATCGCCATCATTTCGTTCATGCACATGCGGTTCGCTTCGACGCAGCGGTTCAGGATCTTGTCGTACAGGCCCTTGTCGACGCTGGCGTAGTAGCGCACCGGCTCGCGTTCGCTCGGTTGCTCCAGCTTCAGATAATCCTCGCGCGTCAGGGTCTGGCCGCTGGCCTTGGCCTTGGCGATCCACTGCTCGAAGCCCTGCTCGTCCAGGCCATGGAACTTGAAGCGCATGCCCGAGAAGCCGGCACCGCTGTAGTTTGCCGACAGGCCTTCGTATTCGCCCGGCCGGTTGATCACCGCGTGCAGCTTGGTCTCCATGCCAGGCATCGCGTAGATCTGCCCCGCCAGTGCCGGCACGAAGAACGAGTTCATCACGGTCGAGGCGGTGATCTTGAACTGGATTGGCCGGTCGACCGGCGCCGCCATTTCATTGACCGTGGCGATGCCCTGCTCCGGATAGAAGAACAGCCACTTCCAGTCCAGCGCCACCACTTCCACCGTCAACGGCTTGACGTTGGTCGGCAGCGAACGCTTGGCGTCGATCCGCTCCAGCGGCCGGTACGGGTCCAGCGCATGGGTGCTGACCCAGGTGATCGCGCCCAGCGCGATGATGATCAGCAGCGGCGCCGACCAGATCACCAGTTCCAGCACCGTGGAATGGTCCCAGTCGGGCGAGTAGGTGGCGTTCTTGTTCGAGGCCCGATACTTCCAGGCAAAGAACAGCGTCAGCGCGATCACCGGGACGATGATCAGCAGCATCAGCGCCGTGGAGATGTATATTAGGTTACGTTGCTGTACCGCAATGTCACCCGAAGGAGACAACAACACAGCATTACAACCTGTCAATAGGGTAATGGCGGGCAGCAAAATCAACCCGCGAATGGTATTAATGAGGGGCATTGCCGGCAGAGGAAATAGCGTAGCCGTCTTGGGGGAGACTGGTACTACGAATGCTTCGGGTGCGACGGGCGCAGCTGTTACAACCGAGGCGGAATGTACTCTATTCGGCAAGCGCGGAGAATTGGACATTTTGTCCCAATGGTCGCGGCGCCTGGCGGGCGCGTCCGTCCGGCGTAGCGCTATCCTGATTTAGCGAGGAAGCATGTCGAGTATCACGCACGATTCGCAAGCGCCTTTCCCTTCACTCGCCGCCAGCGACGACCGACCGCATTCGCCGGTCGCCCCAAGCGAGATCGCCACCGGCGTCGTCATCGGCCGGGCCTCCGAGTACTTCGACTTCTTTGTCTACGGCATCGCCTCGGTACTGGTGTTCCCGTCCGTGTTCTTCCCGTTCGTCGGGCGGCTGGAAGGGACGCTCTACGCCTTTACCATCTTCGCGATCGCCTTTTTCGGGCGCCCGCTCGGTACCGCGCTGTTCATGGCGATCCAGCGGCGCTGGGGCCGCGGCGTCAAGCTGACCGCGGCGCTGTTCCTGCTGGGCTGCTCGACGGTCGGCATCGCCTTCCTGCCCGGCTATGCGGCGCTCGGCGAAAACGCGATCGTGATGCTGGCGGTATTTCGCTTCCTGCAAGGCGTGGCCTTCGGCGGCTCCTGGGACGGCCTGCCGTCGCTGCTGGCGCTGAACGCGCCGCCCGACCGGCGCGGCTGGTACGCGATGCTGGGCCAGCTCGGCGCGCCGATCGGCTTCCTGGTCGCCAGCGGCCTGTTCCTGTACCTGCACGCCAACCTGGCGGCCGACGACTTCCTGGCGTGGGGCTGGCGCTACCCGTTCTACGTGGCCTTCGCCATCAACGTGGTCGCGCTGTTCGCCCGGCTGCGCCTGGTGGTGACCGAGGAGTACACCCGGTTGCTGGAGGAAGGCGAGCTCGAGCCGATCAGCACCCGGGAAATGGTGCGCGGCCAGGGCTACAACATCTTCATCGGCGCCTTCGCCGCGCTGGCCAGCTACGCGCTGTTCCACCTGGTGACGGTGTTCCCGCTGTCCTGGCTGGCGCTGCAGGCGACCCAGAGCGTCAACAGCGTGCTGAAGGTGCAGATCGCCGGCGCGCTGGTCGGCATCGTCGGCACCATCCTGTCCGGCTGGATCGCCGACCGCATCGGCCGGCGCACGACGCTGGGCTTGCTGGCGACGCTGATCGGCGTGTTCAGCCTGTTCACGCCGATGCTGCTCGGCGGCGAGGAGGCGGGGCAGGACCTGTTCATCCTGATCGGCTTCCTGCTGCTCGGCCTGTCGTATGGCCAGGCTTCGGGCACCGTGACCTCGAACTTCGAACGGCGCTTCCGCTATACCGGCGCCGCGCTGACCTCGGATTTCGCCTGGCTGTTCGGCGCGGCCTTCGCCCCGCTCGTTGCGCTGGGCCTGTCGGTCAAGTTCGGCCTGGTCGCGGTCAGCATCTACCTGCTGTCCGGCGTCGCTTGCACGGTGCTGGCGCTGCGCATCAATCGCGCGCTGGAAACACGCGACTGACGCACGGTTGAACGCCGCGCGTTGAAACCGGCGCGGCGGCTCCAGCCGCCGCGCTTCATCGTTCCGCCCCCTGCGCGACCGGCCGTTCGTGGCGGGGCGCCGCCATCCGCTGCTGCGACAGTCCACCTTCCGCGCCCCTCTATATATATAGCGGTGGGCCGCAGGACCGCCCTCCGGGGCGCCGGCATTGGCAAACGCACTCTGCGCCAGCACAATCTGGCTGTCGCCACTCTCGCTTCACACCATGCCATTCCTGGCAGAACACCACGACTGTTCCGGCTGGCACGGCGAAATGGCCGAGCGCATCCGGGCGTTCGACTGGTCCACCACCGAGCTGGGGCCGATCGAACGCTGGCAGCCCAGCCTTGGCACCGCGGTGCGGCTGCTGCTGGCTTCGCCGGTGCCGATGGTGTTGTTGTGGGGCCGACCGGGCTACATGATCTACAACGATGCCTATGCCGTGTTCGCCGGCGGCCGGCATCCCTATCTGCTCGGCTGTCCGGTCGAACTGGGCTGGCCCGAAGTCGCCGACTTCAACCGGCATGTGATGCAGACCTGCCTGGCAGGCGGCACGCTGTCCTTCCGCGACAAGGAGCTGGTGCTGCTGCGCAATGGACGCCCCGAGGACGTCTGGATGGACCTGTACTACAGCCCGGTGGCCAACGACGACGGCGTCCCCGCCGGCGTGCTCGCCGTGGTGGTCGAAACCACCGAGCGCGTCCTGACCGAACGCTGGCGGCAGGAAGCCGAGAGCGCGCTGCAACAGGCCAACGAACGGCTGCAACTGGCGCTCAATACCGGCGCGGTCCTTGGCACCTGGGTCTGGGACATCGCTTCGGACACACTGACCGGCGACGAACGCTTCGCCCGCACCTTCTCGGTCGGACTGGCTCAGGCGATGCAAGGCGTGCCACGCACGATCATCAACGCGGTGATCCACCCGGACGACATCGAGGAACTGGCCAGGCTGACCGACGAAGCGATCCGCACCGGGGCGCCGTTCCGCGCCGAATACCGGATTCGCCGCGCGCACGACAGCTACCTGTGGGTCCAGGCCAACGGCCAGTGCGAGTTCGACTCGCACGGCGAGCCCTACCGCTTCCCTGGCGTGCTGATCGACATCGACGAGCGCAAGCTGGCGGAGCAGGCGCTGCGGCAGCTGACCGAGACGCTGGAAAAGCGGGTCGCCGATGCAATCGCAGCCCGGGCGCTGGCCGAGGGGCAGTTGCGGCAGGCGCAGAAGATGGAGGCGATCGGCAACCTGACCGGCGGCATTGCGCACGACTTCAACAATGTGCTGCAGGTCATCAGCGGCAATCTGCAGATGCTCGCCGCCGAAACCGGCGACAACCCGATCGCGCAGGGCCGCATCGCCACCGCCGCCAACGCGGTGCGCCGCGGCGCCAAGCTGGCTTCGCACCTGCTGGCCTTCGCCCGCCGGCAGCCGTTGTCGCCGGCGGTGATCCACCCCGGCCGCTTGATTGCCGGGATGGCCGAGATCCTGCACCGCGCGCTGGGCGAGTCGCTCAAGGTCGAAACGCAGACCCCCGATGACCTGTGGAACGTCAAGGCGGACCGCAACCAGCTCGAGAACGCGCTGCTCAATCTGGCCATCAACGGCCGCGACGCGATGCGCGGCGGCGGCACGCTGACGATCTCTGCCGCCAATATCGTGCTCGACGGCGTGTCATCGCCCGATTCGGATGCCGATACCTGGACCGCCAACACGCCGGAGCGGCCGGAAGGTGATTATGTGGTCTTCCGCGTGGCCGACACCGGCACCGGCATGACCGCCGACGTGCTGGAGCACGCGTTCGAGCCCTTCTTCACGACCAAGGCCGATGGCCACGGCACCGGCCTCGGCCTGAGCATGGTGTTCGGCTTTGTCAAGCAGAGCGGTGGCCATATCGCGATCCAGAGCACCGTCGGCCGCGGGACCACGGTGCAGATGTTCTTTCCCCGCTGTGTCGAGGCCGAAACGCCCGAGGCAGCGGAGCAGGAGCCCGCGCCGGTCGGCGGCGGCGAGACGATCCTGGTGGTCGAAGACGATCCCGATGTACGGATCACCGCGGTCGAGATGCTGGCACAGCTCGGCTATCGCGTGCGCATTGCCCCGAATGGCGACGCCGCCTGGTCGCTGATCGACAGCGGCATCGGCATCGACCTGCTGTTCACCGACGTCATCATGCCCGGCACGATCAAGGGCGGCGAACTGGCGCGGCGCGCGGCGCAGCGGCGGCCTCCGATTCCGGTGCTGTTCGCTTCCGGATATACGCGCGACGAGATCTTCCACGTCGGCAAGCTGGACGATGGCGTGACGCTGCTGAACAAACCCTATCGGCGCGACGATCTGGCCCGCGCGGTGCGGGCCGTGCTGGACGCCCATCGGCGCACGAGCGGCCCGGCGCCAGCGCAGTTGCCGCAAGTCCGGCGCGACGGCGTGGCCGCCGCCGTATTGCTGGTCGAGGACGACATCCCCTCGCGTGAGGCGCTGCAGGAAGTGCTGCTGGGCTTCGGTCTCGATTGCGCCGCGGCGGGCTCGGCGGAGGAAGCGCTGCTGCTGGCCGATGACCGGCGCTTCGACGTGCTGCTGACCGATATCACGCTGCCGGGCATGGCCGGCGATGCGCTGGCCGTGGCGTTGCGCGCCCAACAGCCGCATATCGACGTGGTGCTGATGACCGGCTATGGCGCGGGCGCGGACCTGCAGGAGCCGATCGCCGGCGCCCGCGTGCTCGGCAAGCCGATCGATCTATCGACGTTGCGGCGGGAGCTCGGCCCGTGGATGGGGGACATCGAGGCGGTGCAGTAGCCCGGGCGTCATCGCCAGTACCGTCGCTGCCGTCGACGTCTTCCGCATCGACATCCTCCCGCCATCTAGCGCGGCGGCGGCCGCCGCTTGTACCAGGCATAGCCGGGCTCGACATCGGCCGCCCCGGGGTGTCCGACGCTATACGGATTCTCCGACACCATCGTCACGAAACCGACCGGCTCACCGGCCCGCTGCCGCGCCCGCAGCGCCTCGCAACGCGCCAGCACCGCGGCGAGCTGATCGGAGCCGTAATCCTCCGCATGCGCGGTCGGCACGCCCTGCGCGTTGTAGGTGGTCCAATAGACTTTGTACATGCGGCTCTCGCAGTGAGGAAGATCGCGGCGCCGGGGACCCTCGCAAGCCGACTCCGCATGCGAAATCTTCGGCGCCGGTGCGTGCGTTGTCATGCTGCGATGCGGTGCGGGTCAGTAGCGGCGAAAACGCGATCGAGCCAACGACACAGTGCGCGTTCGGTTTCGTCGCTGCACTATCGGAATGCACCAAGCCCCATTGCCTTGCAAGCAGGAAGCGAATGTAACGCAAGCATCCCGAAGCTAAGATCGGTCCCGTGCCTGTCGGCACGCACAAATGCGAAAAGGGCGCTTATTAGGCGCCCTTTTCAAATCCCAGCCCCGGAGTCTGAGCACTGACTGTTTGGCACCCCGCTCGCGCGGGTCGTGGCCAGGAGAAGACCTTGCCGGGGATTACTCGCCGAGTATAGCAGGACAAAAAATTCCCATGCAAGGCTTCTACCCCGCGCTCCAGCGAACGTTCTCGACGGCTCGGCTGCATGCGTACCACGATGGCGAACCGGATCCCTCGACCCTCGACGTCACTGCCCGCTACACACACAACATGGAAGTTGCCATGCGCCTGTCGCCAGCGTTGCACGTGCTCGAGGTGGCGCTGCGAAACAACATGCCCAACGCCTTTTCGGCGAAGTACGGAACCGGCGCCTGCTTGCTGACGCATTGCGACCCTTTCGACGGGGCATTGTCGGCCGCCGCATTCGCGGCATGCCGCACCAAGGTACAGCCCTGCTTCGAGCCCGAGAAAACTTGAATTGCCGCACGGATGCTCCTCACCAGCGCTTTTGCGGAAAGCTCGCATTCGAGGACATCGGCCAGCACGAGAGGACTGGCGTTGGCTCAGCCGGAGGCCCATCCCACGAGCCTCGCCAATTGTGAACGACTGCAAAGAGTGCGCTTTGAGTCATGACATCGCCGTAACCGGCTCCTAGAATCCTCCCGCACGCTGCGACCTGTCGGACGTCGCACCCGCGTGTCCGTGCGGCGCGCCATATTCAATCGGGAGAAGGAACCATGCACTTCAAGCGCCCCCTTGCCGAAGCCTTCGGCACGTTCTGGCTGGTATTCGGCGGCTGCGGCTCGGCCGTCCTGGCGGCCGCCTTTCCGCACCTGGGCATCGGCTTCGCCGGCGTCTCGCTGGCCTTCGGCCTGACCGTGCTGACCATGGCCTATGCAGTGGGACCGGTATCGGGATGCCATCTGAATCCGGCCGTGACGGTCGGCCTGGCCACCGCGGGCCGCTTCCCGTGGAAGGAGGCGCCGGTCTATATCGTGGCGCAGGTGATCGGCGGCGCGCTGGCCGCGCTGGCGCTGCTGCAGCTGATGGACGCCAAGCCCGGCTTCGACGTGACCGTCAGCGGCCTGGCCGCCAACGGCTTCGATGCCGGCTCGCCGTCGGGGTTCGGCATGATGCCGGTGTTCGCCACCGAAGTGCTGGCCACCTTTTTCTTCGTGCTGATCATCCTGGGCGCGACCGCGCAACGCGCGCACGGCGCGCTGGCGCCACTGGCGATCGGACTGTGCCTGACGCTGATCCACCTGGTGACGATTCCGGTCTCGAACACCTCGGTCAACCCGGCGCGCTCGACGGGCCCGGCGCTGATGGTCGGCGGCATGGCGCTGCATCAGCTGTGGCTGTTCTGGGTGGCGCCGATCGTCGGTGCGATCGCCGCCGGCGTGGTCGGCCGCGTGCTGTACAGCGACGACGAGTAAGCGAACACCAAGGTACTGCGGGGATGGCCGGCGACATCCCCGCCGGCCGCGCCACAAGCCTCGGCTCAGCCTCAGCCTCAGCCTCAGCCTCAAACCTCAAGCTTCAAGCTTCAGCCTCAAGCCGGCAGCCGCTGCTGGCGCGCGGCCAGGGTCTCTGCCCAGGCCTGCTCCAGTTCCACATGGCCGGCGAAGCCGCCGGCCGACTTCACCTCCGCCTGCGCCTCGATCCCATGCGCGAAACGCACCGCCGGATCGTCCTGCAGCTTCCGATAGAGCCGGTCCAGGTTCGGATAGTCGGTCCGGTTGACCACCCCGTGATAGTCCGTCCAGCGCGCGATGCCGGCGAAGTAGGCATCGGCCACCGTGCGCCGTTCGCCCAGCAGCCACGGACGGTCGCCCAGCATCGCGTCCAACTGCGCATGCGCCTTCTTGACCTTGGTCGTGCCGAATTCGCGCAGCACCGCCTTGGTGGTGTCGTCGCTGGCGTGCTCGTACAGATGCCACAGCGGCACGAAGGCGTTGAAGAACGTCGTATTCAGGTAGGCCAGCATCTGGTTGAGCCGGTCGAACTCCGGCGTGCCCTGGGCAAAACCGAGCGCGCTGTCGATGCCGCGCGCGCCGATCCAGTTCAGGATCGCCATGCTTTCGGTCACGATCGCACCGCCATCGGTGGCCAACGCCGGCGTTTCTCCCACCGGGTTGATGCGGCGGAAGGCCTCGCTGGTCACCACCTCCGGCATCTCGATCCGGGACAGCCGATACGGCTGGCCCAGCCATTCCAACGCGACGATCGAACCGAACGAGCATCCCGACGGCACACCGTAAAAAAGGATGGGGGTCATGTTGTTTCTCCCGTTGAATGACCCGGGCATCGGGTCGATGGAGAGACTATAGATTTGTGGACATTGAAGCGGTAGTCGGCAAAAATTCAACGCAATGTCCATACTGGTGGACTTTAATACGCCGCTGCCACCCCATGCTGAACCTGAACGATCTCTCGCTGTTCGTCGCCGCCGTCGAGCATGGCGGCTTTGCCTCGGCCTCGCGCCAGCTCGGCATTCCGAAGTCGACGCTGAGCAAGCGCGTCGCCGAGCTCGAACAGCGGCTCGGTGCGCGGCTGATCCACCGCAGCTCGCGCAGCTTCACGCTGACCGACGTCGGCCGCGCCTTTCACGAGCACGCCCGCGCCGCGCTGATCGAGGCCGAGGCCGCGCACGACGTGGTGCGCCAGCGCGCCGCCGAGCCGAGCGGCACGGTCCGGCTGACCACCTCGGTACCGGTCGCGCAGCAGACGTTGGCGCCGCGCCTGCCGGAACTGGCCCTCGCCTACCCGAAGCTGCATATCCAGCTCGATGTGTCGGACCGCTTCGTCGATGTCGCGCAGGAAGGCTACGACCTCGCGATCCGCAGCCATTTCGCGCCGCTGCCCGATTCGGAGCTGGTGCAGCGGCTGCTGTCGACCGAGCCGATCATTCTGGTCGCCTCGCCCCGCTATCTCGCCGCCGCCGCCGACCCACCGTCGACACCCGAGGCACTTGCCGGCCATGACGGGCTGCTGACGCGGCCGATGGCGACCAGCTGGCGGCTGAAGCGCGATGACCATACCCTGACCGTCACCCCGCGCCCGCGCATGACCGCCAACGAATCGACCGCGCTGCTCGCTGCGGCCACGGCCGGCCTCGGCATCGCCTGCCTGCCGCTGTCGGTGTGCCGCTCCGCACTGCAGCGCGGCGACATCGTGCGGGTGCTGCCGGACTGGACCGCCGGCCACGTGATGACGTCGGTCGTGATGCCGCATCGGCGCGGGCAGCTGCCGGCGGTACGGGCGGTCGTTGATTTCCTGGCCAACTGCTTTGCCGAGGAATGAACGAACGGCGAGGCCATCGCTTCAGCCCGAGACCTCGGCCTGCCGGCGCACCCACGCCACCGCCCTGCCCAGGAACGGCGACGCATCGCCCGCCCGATAGCTCATGATCACCGGGGACACGAAGCCCGGTGCGTCGATCGGGCAATAGCGGACATCGTCCCGGTGCAGCCGCTGGACCGATGACGGCACCAGCGTGATGCCCAGCCCCGCGGCGACCAGCCCCAGCGCGGTCTGCAGCTCGTTGGCTTCCTGCACCACGCGCGGCTGCAGTCCCTGCGCCCGGAACAGCGACAGCACGTGGTCCGCATAGCTGGGCCGCGGACGCGCCGGATAGAGGATCAGCCCGCGCCGCGCCAGGTCGGCAGGTGCCATCGGACCATCGCCACCGCCACCTTCGCGTTCGCCCGGGGCGGCCCGTGTCGGCAGCGCCGCCACCAGCGGCTCGGCCATCACCACCTGCTGCACGATGGCCGGATCGCTCAAGGCCAGCCGGCCGAAGCCCAGGTCGATGCGGCCTGACTTCAGCGCCTCGAGCTGCTGCACCGAGATCATTTCCGTCAAGCCGACCTCGACCTCGCTCTGGTCCGCGCGCAATTCGCGGATCAGGTCGGGCAGCACGCCATAGAGCACGGACGGCACGAAACCGATGCCGAACCAGCGCTTCTCGTTGCGGCCGATGCGCCGGGTGCCCTCGATCATCTCGTCAAGCCGCTGCGTCAGCTGCAGCGATTGTTCGAGCAGGAAGCGCCCCGCCTCCGTCAGCCGCAGGCCGCGGCCGACGCGCTCGAACAGCGGCACGCCCAGTTCATCCTCGAACTGGCGGATCTGGCGCGACAGCGGCGGCTGCGCGATATGCAGCAGCGCGGCCGCGCGCGTCACGTTGAGTTCGCGCGCGACGGTCTGGAAATAGCGCAGATGGCGCAGTTCCATGGTGGCCTCCTTGAACCGTGACCCATACCTCACAGGTATGGAATCAGACATCATCGGTCTTGGACAGCGCATTGGTCAAGCCGCATACTGGGCCACGAATCCTCAATCCAATCCCTCAGGTATGGCAACCACCATCACATCCGTCGACGCGATTCTGGTCGACCTGCCCACCATCCGCGCGCATCAGCTGGCCATGGCCACCATGCAGCAGCAGACGCTGGTCATCGTGCGGCTGCGTGCCAGCGATGGCATCGAAGGCATCGGCGAGGCCACCACGATCGGCGGCCTGTCCTACGGCGAGGAAAGTCCAGAAGGCATCAAGCTGACCATCGATACCTATCTGGCGCCGGCACTGATCGGCCAGGACGCCACCAATGTCCATGGCGCGATGGCGCGGCTGAACAAGGTCGCGCGCGGCAACCGCTTCGCCAAGTCGGCGCTGGAAACCGCGCTGCTCGACGCGCAGGGCAAGCGGCTCGGCGTTCCGCTCGCCACGCTGCTCGGCGGTACGGTGCGCGACGCGCTGCCGGTGCTGTGGACGCTGGCCAGCGGCGATACCGCGCGCGATATCGAGGAGGCCGAGCGCCTGCTGGCCGAGCGCCGCCACGACACCTTCAAGCTCAAGATCGGCCGCCGCGCCGTACGCGACGACGTCGCCCATGTCGCGGCGATCAAGCGTGCGCTGGGCGACCGTGCACGCGTGACGGTCGACGTCAACCAGGCCTGGAGCGAGGCCGACGCGGCCACCGGCATCGCGATGCTGGAAGCGGCTGGCATCGACCTGATCGAGCAGCCGATCGCACGGGAGAACCGCGTCGGGCTTGCCCGGCTGGCGGCGCGCTTCGTCGTGCCGATCATGGCCGACGAAGCGGTGACCGGGCCGGAGGACGCGATGGAACTGGCGCGCCTGGGTGCTGCCGACGTGTTCGCACTGAAGATCGCCAAGTCGGGCGGCATCTTCGGCATGCTGCGCACCGCCGCGGTCGGCGATGCGGCCGGCATCGCGCTCTATGGCGGCACCATGCTCGAAGGCAGCGTCGGCACCATCGCCGCAGCGCACGGATTCTGCACGCTGCCGCAACTGGCCTGGGGCACCGAGCTGTTCGGGCCGCTGCTGGTCAAGGACGACGTGGTGGTCGAACGCCCCGCCTATCGGGATTTCGCGCTGCACCTGCCCGACGGTCCGGGGCTGGGTCTGGCGCTGGACGAGGACAAGCTCGCGCATTACCGGCGCGATCGCGCATGACACCGACATAGCCGCGCCTACCCATTCAATACGAACTTCACGAAGGAACGGAGACAATGAAGTCGCTCAACTCGCTCAAGCCGCTCACGCTGGCCACCGTGGTCCTCGGCCTTGCCGTCGCCCTTGCCACGCCTGCCGCGCACGCAGCCTACCCGGAACGTCCGATCCGCTGGATCGTCCCCTTCCCCGCCGCCGGCGCGATGGACAATATCGCCCGCACGCTCGGAGAGGAGATGTCGCAAACGCTGGGGCAATCGATCGTCGTCGAGAACCGCCCCGGGGCCGGCGGCAATATCGGCGCCGAACTGGTCGCGCGCTCGCCTGCCGACGGCTACACGATGCTGATCGTCGCCAACGGCATGGCGGTCAATCCGGCGCTGTACCGCAAGCTGAGCTACGACCCGATCAAGGATTTCGCGCCGGTCTCGCTGCTGGCCGTGGTGCCGAACGTGCTGGTCGCCAACAAGGCCAAGACCAGCGCGAAGACCGTGCCCGAGGTGATCGCCAGCGCGAAGAGCCAGCCGGGCAAGTACACGTACGCGTCGGCGGGCAACGGCACCTCGATCCACCTGGCTGGCGAGCTGTTCACGTCGATGGCGGGCGTCGAGCTGCTGCACGTGCCCTACAAGGGCAGCGGGCCCGCCGTCACCGATCTGCTCGGCGGACAGGTCGATTACATGTTCGACAGCATCACGTCCGCCAAGCCGCATATCGATGCCGGCAAGCTGACCGCCATCGCGGTCACCACCAGCAAGCGCTCCGCCGCGCTGCCCAACGTGCCGACGGTGGCCGAAGCCGGCCTGCCGGGCTACGAGCTGTCGCCATGGTTCGCCGCCTTCGTGCCGGCCGGCACGCCGCCCGCGGTGGTCGAGACGCTGAACCGGGCGATGGTCGAGGCGCTGCGCAAGCCCGCGGTGCAGAAGCGCCTGGCCGCGATCGGCGCCGAGCCGATCGGCAGCACGCCGGCCGAGCTGAAGCAGCATCTGGCGAAAGAGACCGACAAATGGGGCAAGCTGATTCGGACGCGGGGGATCCGCGCGGACTGAGCGAGGAGCCGCTCCGTTCGTTCTGCTCTCCCGCCCCAGCGAGAGAGCAGAACCGATTGCACGCCGTCGCGCGACGTCCGCTACTGCCGTAAGACTGCACTGCTCACTTCCCTCTCCTCAAGTTTTTCTACCAACTGCCGTTGTCTGACATCGACCCCCGAAGCAATCGTCAGCGAACGGGCGGCAAGATCACGAAGCTGAAGCAGGAGGGGCTGACCGACGAAGCGAACACCGTGCTGGAGAAGGAATTCGTGCCGGCCGGCGACGCCTATCTGGGTGAAATCCAGAAGCTGCTCGACATCCAGCGCGCCAGCATCGACGCGACCGCGCGCGACATCAACGCGGTCTACCAGACCGCGCGCAACCGGCTGATCGGGCTGGGCGTGCTGGTGCTCGCCATCGGCATCGCCTTCGCGGTCTGGCTGACGCGCGGCATCACGCGTCCGCTGCATCGTGCGGTCCATATCGCGCGGACCGTCGCCGCGGGCGACCTCAGCGCCCGCATCGACGTCGACAGCAAGGACGAGACCGGCCAGCTGCTGCAGGCGCTGGCCGAGATGAACGGCAATCTGCTGCGCATCGTCAACGAGGTTCGCCTCGGCACCGAAGCCATCGCCACCGGCACGAGCCAGATCTCCGTGGGCAATACCGACCTGTCGCAGCGCACCGAGGAACAGGCCGCGTCGCTGCAGGAAACCGCCTCGAGCATGGAGCAGCTGACCAGCATCGTCCGCCAGAACGCCGACAACGCCAAGCAGGCCAGCCGCCTCGCGGTCGATGCCTCGGACATCGCCGTCAAGGGCGGCACCGTGGTCGGTCAGGTGGTCGACACGATGGACGAGATCCACGGTGCCTCGAAGAAGGTCACCGACATCATCGCGGTGATCGAGAGCATCGCCTTCCAGACCAATATCCTGGCGCTGAACGCCGCGGTGGAAGCCGCACGCGCCGGCGAGCAGGGCCGCGGCTTCGCGGTGGTCGCCGGCGAAGTGCGCAGCCTCGCGCAGCGCAGCGCCACCGCCGCCAAGGAAATCAAGTCGCTGATCGACGATTCTGCCGAGCGCGTCGAAAAGGGATCGCAGCTGGTGTCGGAAGCCGGTCAGACCATGGAAGAGATCGTCGGCGCGGTCAAGCGCGTCACCGACATCATGGGCGAGATCAGCGCCGCGTCGGCCGAACAGAGCGCCGGCATCGAGCAGGTGAACCAGGCTGTCACGCAGATGGACACGGTGACGCAGCAGAACGCCGCGCTGGTCGAGCAGGCCGCCGCCGCGGCCGGCTCGCTGGAAGAGCAGGCGCAACGCCTGAAGCAGGCCGTGTCGACGTTCCGCCTCGGTACGGCGCAACTGGCGGCTTGATTCGCCGCAACGACCGATGAAACGGGCCGCGAAATGCGGCCCGTTTTCACTTCTCCGCGCCGGCGATGCGCGCCGCAGGCGGCGTCTGCTACCAGCGCCAGCGCATCCCCAGATTCCCGAAGATCGAATCGCGCTGATTGCCGTCCAGATTGGTCGTATAGCCGACCGTCGCATACAGCGCGCTGTGCTTGCCGAGGTTGGCCGCGACGCCTGCACCGATCTGCCCCGCGGTACCGCGCACGCTGGTGCCGATGGTGGTCGCGCCGAAATGCGCCTCGTCGCTGCCGCCGAAGGACCGCAGCAGATTGACGCGCAGCCACGGTTGCCACTGCACGCCGCGCGAATCGAACGACGTTTCCAGTCGCGCGCCGATTCGGCCGAGCCAGCCGCTGGTGCCCTGGAACGACACGGTCGAGATGCCATCGTCGAGCGAATCGACCCACACCCGCTGCCAGATCAGCTGCGCCTGCGGCTCCAGCGTCCAGCGGGCCGATAGCGCCAACGGAATACCGGCTTCGAACGAGGCGGCCAATGCCTTGCCATCGGTCTCGGCGCCGATGCCGCGGTGCGAGAGCGGATCGATCGTCAGCCGGCTGCCCTGGACCACCGCGTCGGTGTACCAGCCGCTGGGGCCCACATGGGTCCAGTAGCCCCCCACGCTATAGGAATCGACGGTGATCCGGCCGGCGCTGTAGTCCGAGAATCCCAACGCATTGCCGCTGACATCGCCGCGCGCCCGCGCATAGCCGAAGTAGGCGCCGTAGTGGTTGCGATGGCCGTCCGCGGAGGCATCGGCATAGAGGTCATGGCCGACCTGCAGTCCGACCATGTTGCCGTCGAAGCGGGACCGCGCATCGCCGCCCTGCCGCTGCTCGTTATGACCGCCCCACACGCGTCCCCAAGCGGCAGCGACCCTGCCTTTTTGGGACAGCAGCGATTGCCGACCTTGCCTGTCATGGAACGTGCCGAGCTGCTCGATGCCGAGCTGCCGCACGACGGCGGGAAGCTCCGCATAGACCGGCACTTCCATCCGGTACAACGGGGTCGGTGCAGCCCCTGCCGGCGGTGCCGGCGGGAGAGCCGGCGTGCCGGGCGCCGCCTGCGGTTGCGGCGGAGGCGGCGGGGGCGGCGGCGGTTCCGGCTGGCCAGGCGCAGGCGCAGGCGCCGGTGCGGGCGCGGGGGCGGGTGCCGGTGCTGGCTGGGGAGGCAAGCTCGAACGCAGATACCAGTTGTCCGCAGTGCCTGCGCTGGCGCCGCCCCTGAACAGATAGTAGGTATAGGCGCCCGCGCTCAGCGAGCCGCCGGCCAGCGCGAAACTGCCGGCACTGGTGGTGCCGCCATTGGTCGCGACCACGACCGGAATGCCATCGCCGGTGGTCAAGCCACCGAGGCCGCCGACATTGGTGACGCCGATCGTCGTCGTGCCGGTGCCGGTGCCTTGCGAGATCGCCAGTGCGTCCGACGGCGATCCGTCGCCGCCGAGCGCCGTCTGCACCAGCAGCCGTCCGTCGTTGCCGGTGTAGTTGCCCGCAATGGTCAGGCGGTCGCTGGTGCTGTTGCCCCCGCCGGTCAGATCGATGGTCCCTGCGTTGGTGACGTTGACCAGCCCGCCGGTATTGGCGCTCGAGATTGTGCTTGCGCCGATGCCGCCGGCCAGAATGCGGCTGCCTGCATCGATGGTCAGCGCGCCTGCGCTGCCGCCGCCGTCGCCGAGCGTCAGCGCCGGATCGATCGTCAAGGCGCTGGCGTTGGTCAGCGCCAGCGTCTCGAAATTGCGCAGCCGTCCTGCGCCGGTCAGCACCGTATTGTCGAGCGTCAGGCTGTCCTCCCCGCGGCCGCCATCGATCGCATTGAGGTTGGCCAGATTGGCGTCGCGCAAATTGCGCAGGATCGCGGTATCGGTACCGCCGCCAAGCGATACCTGGCCGCCGATGGTGCCGCCGCCGTCCCAGGTAAATTGGTCGGTGCCGGCGCCGGTGAAATAGCCCTGCCCGATCGTGCCGCCGGTCACCGTCGCAACGTTGTTGCCGTTGCCGAAATCGATCACGCCGCCGACGCTGCCGCCCGACATGATCAGCGTATCGTTGTTGCCCCAGGCGATGATGTCGCGATCGACGGTGCCGCCCGACATCCGCATCACGTTATTGCCGATATTCAGGTCGATCAGCCCGATGCGGCCACCGGTCATCGTCGCGAAGTCGCCGTTCGAAAAGACATCGACGATATGGCCGTCGGACATCGTGAAATTGTCGAGCGCCCCGCCCTGATCGAGCGAATCGATCTGGCCGCCCGACATCGTGAAATTGTCGACGCCGTCGGCGCTCCGGATGGCGCCGCGCACCGTGCCGCCGCGCATCTCGAAATTGTCCGCACCGTTGTTGGTCTGCACCGCGGTGCCGACACCGGCGATATTGCCGGTATTGACGATCGACACGCCGACATTCGGTGCGCCGCCGGCGGTGGCGATCGCGGTGCCCGCCGTCGCCGTGATATCGCCGCTATTGACGATGGTCGCCGCCCCGCCCAGTTCGATGCCGCGCGTCGATCCGGTGATCGTTCCCGCGTTGTCGATGGTCGCAGGCCCGCCCGTCGTGACGACGGCGCGGCCGTCCCGGCTCGCGATGGCCGCGCCCGCGGCGTTGTTCAACGTGGAATTGGCACCGAGCGATACGCCGATAGCGGCGGCGCCAGTGGTGGCGATGCTGCCCTGGTTCGCTACGCGGCTTTGCCCGCCCACCGCCACGGCAGTGGCGTCGCCAACCGCAATGCCGGCGCCTGTCAGGACATTGACGGTGACATCGGTACTGCCTGGCGCCGCGGCGACCGGTATTACAGCCGGATTGGGAACACTGGTACTGCATGTCGCGGTCTGGCCGGTGACCGGATTGGCGACATCGCAGGCCGCCAGCGCGGCCTCGGGCCGCATCATCGTCAACAGGCACAGTACCGGTGTCACGCCCTGCGTCCGTAGCAAAGTCCGGACGACAGCCGCAATCCGCCGTGGTTGCATTGATTCCCCTTCTGCGCGAGTCAGCTTATCAATCACATGCCACGCGAATTATTAGGCGACCAAACAGATTGACGCCAGCAAGTCGCCTTTCCAATTTTCTTGATCGGAATTCGATAATATTTAATTCGGATTACCACGCACTGTGTCATTTACGTCCCGGATTCCGGACGTTCTGGCACGCGAATCGTTCGACGTGGTGTTTTGCGATATCGAAATGCCCGGAGGCAATGGGCCGGAATTGATTGCGGAACTCCGCCGGCGTGATAACCCATTGCGATCGGCATCAACGCATCGGCCCAGACGCTGTGTCGCGCCGGCATGGTGGAGCGGCTGGACGAGATGGTCAGCGCCGCCGGGGCGCCGCGGCCGGCCTTGACCAAACTCGGGCAGGGCTATCTGTGGTCGCCGCTGAAGCCGCTGCAGTCGTTCGTAACGGACACTATCGACACTCCACTCTCGACCGCATGCGCCTGTAGCGGCGGCACACGGCTTGTCAAAACTACTCGCCCGAACAAGGCCGCCGGCCGGTGCCAGTTGGCGCCGTGCCGTGGCGCGGATCCTGCGTGAGCGGTTGCGCAGCCGCGTTGGCTGCACCGCAGCACATCGCAACCGGAGGATCTGCAATGAGTATCTTTGGCGAAATCCTGAACAGGCTGCGCGGCAAGGCGCGGCCCGAGCCTTCCACACAGGCGTCCACGCAGGCGCAGCAGCCGCAAACCGGCGCTTCGAGCCAGACGCAGAGCGCCGCTCCGCCGGCGACGGCACCAGTGACGGCGGGCACGGGCACGGGCGAGGCGGCGGCCGGCGGCGGAACGGCCACCACGGCGTCACAGGCGCCGCTGTCGGAGGTCGATGTGGAGAAGATCCTCGACGACCTGGCCCAGCAGAGCGGCCAGAAGCTGAACTGGCGCACGTCGATCGTCGACACGATGAAGGCGCTGGGGCTGGACAGCAGCCTCGAGCATCGCAAGGAACTTGCGCGCGAGCTGCAGTACAGCGGCGACATGAACGACTCGGCCGCGATGAATACGTGGCTGCACAAGCGCGTGATGCAGGAACTGGCGCGGAACGGCGGCAAGCTGCCGCCGGAGTTGCGGGACTGACGGTTCGGCTGGAAGCGAGGGAGCGCGATCCCCTCCTTCTTCTACCTCGTCGCCCCCGCGGTCCGCGGGGACGGCGGGATACGCTGTGGGCTCTACCGCCAGTTCGTCTGCGGATCGAGCGGATAAACCGGCCGCGCCACGCGCTGGAACGGAAAGCGCTCGTAGCGCGAGCTGGTCACGCCTTCGCCGTCGCACTCGACGACGGCGCGGGCGATCGGCACGAACACCGGCCGGCAGTACATCCGCGATTTCAGCAGCAGGAAGCGCGCGCGATGCGGGTCCACGCCGATATGCGTGAAGATGCCGAAGTCCCAATGCTCCTGCGGCGTTTCGACGATCACGACCTGCGCGGCGCCGATATCGAGCAGCGCGCTGCGTCCCATGCGGATGCGCTGGCCGGTATAGGTGGGGCCGCTGATCACGTATTCGCCGTCGCCAAGCGCGGCGACCTTGCCGGTCAGCGGCTTCGATTGCGGATAGACGCCGAGCTGGGTCAGCGCGACCTTGTCGCCGACCGGCAGCGTCACCGTGGCGCCGACGCCGGCGGCAATCAGCGCCGCCACCGCCTCCGGATCGCAGACCGGCCCGACCGCGATGCCGCTCAGGCCTTGCGCCAACGCTTCGTGCAGCACGGCCATGTTGTCGCAAGTGCCGCCGGACATGCAGTTGTCGCCGTGATCGAGCAATAGCACCGGGCCCTCGCCCGGCGCATCGGCGAGTTCGGCGGCGCGCGCAATCGACTGCGCCAGCGGCTCGCTGTCGTAGACGAAGCCGGCGCGGTCGTCCCAGATCTGCTGGGCAATGCGTTGCGCGACCGCGTCTGCGGCGGCGGCATCGCCGTCGCCGACCACGATCACGCTCAGGCAAGGCGCCGCGATATCGGCCAGGCCGAAGCCGGCCAGCACCGAGACCGCCAGCATTCCCTGCGCTTCCGCCTCCTTGGCCAGCGCCACCGCGCGCTGCATCGCGCCCTGGTCGGTGCGGCTGCACAGCGTATGGGTCAGCAGCGGCAGGCGGCGCCAGGCCACCACGGGCCTGGTGCGGCCCGCGATATGGTCGAGCAGCAGCCGGCCCGCGTGCTCGCCGGTCTCGTACATGTCGACGTGCGGATAGGTCTTGAAGCTGACCGCCACGTCGACGTGGTCGATCAGCTTCTGCGTGATATTGCCGTGCAGGTCCAGCGCGACCGCGATCGGCGCGTCGGGCAGCACGGCCCGCAGCCGTTCGAGCAGGTCCCCTTCGCCGTCGTCGCTGTTCTCGGCCACCATCGCGCCGTGCAGATCCAGCATCACCGCATCGCAGCCCGGCGCGGCCGCGACGATCGCGTCGCACAGCGCGGTATAGGCTTGCGCCGCGACGCGGCCGCTGGGGTTGGCGCCGGCGATCACCGGCACGACGATCTCGGCGCCCGCCGCTTCGGCCAGCGCGATGAACGCGCCGGCCGCGGTGCGCGTGCCGCGCGCGGCGCGATAACCGTCCTCGCCATAGCGCGGGTCGAACGATGCCAGCGGCGTGGGCACCGGCGAGAAGGTATTGGTCTCGTGATTGAGGCGGGCGATCAGGATTTTCATCGCGTGGGGTCCGGTCGGTGCGGTATAGGTCGGAGGCCGATGTCGGGCAGCGGAAGCAGCGGGGCAGCGCCCTCAGCGCCGGCGCGCGGCGTCAAGCATCGCGTGCAGCAGCACATTGGCGCCCGCTTCCAGATGCTCGGGGCGCGCGTCCTCGATCTCGTTGTGGCTGATGCCATCCTTGCATGGCACGAAGATCATCGCGGTCGGCGCGACGCGGGCCAGATACACGGCATCGTGGCCGGCGCCGCTGACCACGTCCATCGCCGACAGCCCCTGCTGCGCGGCGCCGTCGCGCACGGCCTCTACCAGCCGCGGTTCGAAGGGCTGCGGCGGAAAGTAGACCACCTGCCTGACGTCGATGTCGATGCCCGAACGTTCGGACAGCGCAGCGCAGGCCCGATGCAGGGCCGCGTCCATCGCCGACAGCACGGTGTCATCGGCTGCGCGCAGGTCGACCGTCATCGTCACGCGGCCAGGGATCACGTTGCGCGAATCGGGATGGACCGACAGACAGCCGACCGTGCCGCGCCCGTGCGGCGGGTGATCCAGCGCGATGCGATTGACGATGCCGACCAGTTCGGACGCCGCCAGCAGCGCGTCGCGCCGCAGCGCCATCGGCGTCGGCCCGGCGTGCGCCTCCATGCCGGTCAGCACCACGTCGTACCAGCGTTGTCCGAGCGCGCCGGTGACGACGCCGATCACCGTGTCGTTCGCCTCGAGCACCGGCCCCTGTTCGATATGGGCCTCGAAATAGGCGCCGACGGCGCGGCCGCCGACCGGCTCGCTGCCGGCATAGCCGATCTCGCGCAGCGCGTCGCCGACGCGAATGCCATCGCGATCCGTTTGCGCCAGCACGTGGTCGAGCGCGAATTCGCCGATGAAGGCCCCGGAGCCCATCATCACCGGCACGAAGCGCGAGCCCTCTTCGTTTGTCCATACCGCGACCTCGAGCGGCGCCTCGGTGACGATGCCGGCGTCGGCGAGCGTGCGCAACACCTCGAGGCCGGCCAGCACGCCATAGTTGCCGTCGAACTTGCCGCCTGTCGGCTGCGTATCGATATGGCTGCCGGTCATCACCGGCGGCAGTGTGTCGTCGCGGCCAGCCCGGCGTGCAAAGATATTGCCGATCGCATCGACGCGTACCGTGCAGCCGATCGCCTTGGCCTCGGCGACGAAGAAGTCGCGGCCCTGGCGATCGAGATCGGTCAGCGCGAGCCGGCAGACGCCGCCCTTGGGCGTCGCGCCGATCCGCGCGAGCCGCATCAGCGCGTCCCACAGCCGGGCGCCGTCGACCCGCAGCGCCGCGGTGCCGGCCGGTGCGGTCCCGGCCCGGGTGTCGTTGGTGGTGTCTTCTGCCATGTTCGTCGACTCTCGTCTGCTACGTCGTTCCATTCAGGCCGCCAGGCCCACACCGAGATAGCGGTCCTTGACCGCGTCGTCGGCGATGAATTGCGCATTGGTGCCGGTATAGACCACTGCACCCTGCTCGATGATCACGTGCCGATCGGCCAGTTGCGTGCAGACTTCCAGGTTCTGCTCGACCAGCAGGATCGGCACGCCGGCCGCCTTGATCAACTTCAGCTGCGCGACGATTTCCTCGACGATCACCGGCGCCAGGCCTTCGACCGGCTCATCGAGCATCAGCAGGCGCGGATGGTTCATCAGCGCGCGGGCGATGGCGAGCATCTGCTGCTCGCCGCCCGACAGGTTCGCGCCGCTGTTGCGGCGCCGCTCGCGCAGCCGCGGGAAGATCCGGTAGACGTCGTGGAGCTGCCACGGGGAATCGCGCCGGGCACCGAGCTTCAGGTTCTCCTCGACGGTCAGCAGCTTGAAGATGCCGCGATGCTCCGGCACGAAGCACAGCCCTTGCGCGGCGATGCGGTGCGGCGGCAGCCCGGCGATATCGTTGCCGCGGAACAGCACGCGGCCGCCGCGCGGGGGCACCACGCCGGCGATCGCCTTCAGCGTGGTCGACTTGCCGGCGCCGTTGCGGCCCAGCAGCGTCACCAGTTCGCCCTCGCCCACCGCGAACGAGACGCCTTGCAGCACATGGCTCTTGCCGTAGTAGCCATGGATGGCCTGCACTTCGAGCATCGTCATCGCTGCCCTCCGGTGATCATGTTGCCGAGATAGGCCGCGCGCACGCGCGGGTCGCCGCGCACGCTGTCGGGCGGGCCTTCCATCAGCACCTTGCCCTGCTGCATCACGGTGATGGTGTCGGAGATGTCCATCACGATGTCCATGTTGTGCTCGATCAGCACGACGGTATGGTCCTCGGCCAGCCCGCGGATCAGCCGCTTCATCGCGCCGAGATCGTCGACGCCCATGCCCGAGGTCGGCTCGTCGAGGAAGATCGCGCGCGGCCGCGCGGCCAGTGCCATGCCGACCTCGAGCCGGCGCTGCTGGCCGTGCGACAGCGCACCGGCCACGGCATCGGCGACGCGGGTCAGTTCCAGCCGCTCCAGCACCCGCTCGACGGTATCCGTACAGGACAGCTCGCCGACCGGGCGGCGCCAGCAGTTCATTGCGCGCCGCGGCTGCGTGCCGAGCGCGGCCAGCCGCAGGTTTTCGCGCACCGGCAGGCTGGGAAACAGGCTGGTGACCTGGAACGAGCGCGCGATGCCTCGCTGCACGCGCTGGTAGTCGGTTTCGCCGGTGACGTCGTGGCCGTCGAACACGATGCGGCCGCTGGTCACGCTGCGCGTGCCGGTCAGCATATGGAACAGCGTGGTCTTGCCGGCCCCGTTCGGTCCGATCACCGAATGCACGGTGCCGGGCATCACGCGCAGGTCCACGCCGCCGAGCGCCATGAACTTGCCGTACTGCTTGACCACGCCGGTGGCCTCGAGGATCGGGGCGGTCATGCGCGTTCCTCCCTTGCGGTGACTGCTTCCGTGGCGACTCCCGCGGCGGCTTCCGTGTCGGGGCCGATCGCGGCGGGCTCGCGGCGGATGCCGCGCAGCCGCAGCCAGATCGTCGTGCCCAGCCCCCACAGGCCGCGCTGCATGAACAGGCTGACCGCGATCAGCAGGAAGCCGAGCAGCATCAGCCAGCGCGGCCACAGCGTCGACAGCCAGTCGGCCAGCAGCACATAGAACGCCGCGCCCAGCACCGAGGCGAACACGTTGGCGGTGCCGCCGATCACCGTCATGATCAGGATCATCTCGCTGACGTGGTAGTCGATATTGGCCAGCGGTGCGATGCCGGTCAGCATCGCGTGCAGGCCGCCTGCCAGGCCGGTCACCGCGCCCGAGATCACGAAAGCCAGCAGCTTGAACGCCTTGATGTTGTAGCCGACCGCCAGCGCGCGCTCCTCGTTGTCGCGGATCGCCAGCAGCGTGCGGCCGAACACCGAATCGGTGACGCGCAGCACCAGGAAGAACACCACCAGGAACAGCACCGCGACGAAGCCGTAGAACTGCCACGGCGAGGCCAGCGAGACCAGCTCGCGCCCGGCGAGCGACAGCGCGGGTCTCGGGATGTCGAGCAGGCCGTTGTCGCCGCCGGTCAGCGACGGCACCGAATAGGCCAGGAAATAGAACATCTGCGAGAACGCCAGCGTCAGCATCACGAAGTAGGTGCCCCGCTGCCGGATCGAGAACCAGCCGACCAGCGCCGCAGCACCCGCGCCGATGGCGATCGCCAGCGCCAGCGACAGCGGCACCGGCAACGCGATACGAGTCAGCGCCAGGCCCAGCGAATAGCTCCCCAGGCCGAAGAAGATGCCCTGGCCGAACGACAGCAGCCCGGTGTAGCCAAGCAGCAGATTGCAGGCCATCACGGCCATCGCGTAGATCAGCACCTCGGTCGCCAGCGTGCCGGAGCGCAGCGTCAGCGGCAGCAGCAGCGTGACGGCCAGCGCCAGCCACCAGAATCGATACGCCATCATCCCCTCCCCAGCAGGCCGTGCGGACGCAGCAGCAATACCGCCGCCATCGCAACATAGATCATCAGCCGCGCGCCCTCGGGCCACAGCGTGCTCATCAGGCTTTGCACCACGCCGACCAGCAGCCCGCCGATCAGCGCGCCGGTAAAGCTGCCCATGCCGCCGACCACCACCACGATGAAGGCGACGCCCAGCGCCTCGACGCCCATGAACGGCTCGGCGCCGCGGATCGGCGCGGCCAGCACGCCGGCGATCGCGGCGGTGGCGGCGCCGAGCGCGAACATCAGGCTGAACAGCCGGAACACGTTGATGCCCAGCAGCGACACCATCTCGGTCGACTCGCTGCCGGCACGCACCGCGCTGCCCAGCCGCGTGCCCTCCAGCAGCCACCACAGCGCCACCGCCAGCAGCGCGGTGAACGCGATCACGAACAGCCGGTACTTCGGATAGATGAAGTCGCCCCACATCACCACGCCCTGCAGCGCGTCGGGCGGCGGCACGTCGACGCCCAGCGGGCCCCAGCCGACGATGATCAGCTCCTGCACCGCGAGCGCGAGGCCCACCGTCACCAGGATATGGAACTCATGGGGCTGGGCGTAGACGTGGCGCAGCATCATGCGCTCGACCAGCCAGGCGAGCGCGCCGATCAACAGCGGCGCGAGCACCAGCGCCGCCCAGAAGTTCATGCCCAGCTGCAGCGCCTGGAAGCATAGATAGGCGCCCAGCGCATAGAAGGCGCCGTGCGCGAAGTTGACGAAGCGCAGCAGCCCAAAGACGATCGACAGGCCGACGGCAAGCAGGAAATACAGCATGCCGATGCCGATCCCGTTGATGACCTGCAACAGGTAGACGTTCATGAAGCGCTTCTTCGCTTTTGCTGTCGGATTGGATGGCGCCCTCTGACCATCGAAGGCGCGGCGTTCTTCCTGTCCCCTCAGGGGGACAGGGTTGGGGAGAGGGGCTGGTTGCGAAGCGCAGGGGTTGGCAAGCGCCCCTTGCCCTGTCCCCCACCCCTCTCCCGCAAGCGGAAGAAGGAGAAGGGGGAAGATCAGCCGGATCGCTCAAGCCATCTTGCACTGCGTCTGCTCGGGCGGCAGGAAGGCCTTGCCGACGCTGATCACGTCGGCGTAGTCGTCCTTGTCCTTCATCCTGGCCTTGGCCTTGCCCTTGAGCAGGTAGTAGTTCTTCAGCACCTGGTGATCGGCCGCGCGGATTTCCTCGGGGCCGGTCAGCCCCTCGTACTTGAGCCCTTCCATCGCCGCGATCACGGCCTTCGGGTCCGCACTGCCGGCCTTGACCATCGCGTCGAGCATCAGCTTGGTACAGATATAGGAACCGGCCAGGCTGTAGTTCGGATTGGCCTTGAAGGCCGTCTTGCAGCGCTGCACCAGGTCGCGGTTCAGCGGCGTGTCGACCCCGTGCCAGTATTGCGCGCCGAAATAGACGCCGTCGCACAGGTCCGCGCCCAGCGATTCGAACTGCTCGAGCCCCGAGGCCCAGGCCAGCAGGATCGTCGTGTTCTTCTTCATGCCAAAGCTGACCGCCTGGCGCAGCGTGTCGGCCGATTGCGAGCCGAAGTTCAGGATCAGCAGCACGTCGGGCTTGGCCGCGATCGCGTTGGTCAGATAGCCGCTGAATTCCTTCTCGTTGAGCGCGTGGTAGCTGTTGCCCACATGCTCGATGCCCTTCTCCTTGAAGATATTCTTGGCCGCCGACAACAGGCCCTCGCCGAACACGTATTGCGGCGTGATCGTGTACCAGCGCTTCGCCTTGGGCATCGACTCGATCAGCGGCCGCACGGTGCGCTCGATCGCGCCGTAGGTCGGCACCGACCAGCGGAAGGTCGCGCGGTTGCAGTCCTTGCCGGTGATCTCGTCAGCGCCGGCGGTGGTGACGAAGACCCCGCCGAACTTCTCGGCCTCCTTGCCCATCGCCAGCGATTCGGACGACAGGATGCCGCCGGCGAAGTAGCGCGCGTTCTTCTGCTGCGCCAGCTCCTGCACCTTGCGCACCGCAGTGGCGGGCTTGCCCTCGGTATCGAGCACGCTGTAGCGCAATGGCTTGCCGAGCACCTTGCCGTACTGCTCGACGATCAGCTTCATGCCGAGATCGGCGAACTTGCCGTTGGCCGCGAACGGGCCGGACATCGGCACCGGGCAACCGAGTTCGATCGCATCGTCGGCGGCCAGAACGGCACCGGCGCGCAGCAGGGATGCGGGGACGGCGGCCAGCGCGCCGAGTTTGAGCACGTCACGACGATTCAAAGCTCACTCCTTGGATCTGTGGGGTCCATCGAAAGGGAAGGTCCGGCACGCGACAGGATCGCAACAGCGCTACAGCAAGAATCGAACCCGTTTATTCTATTTATACGTATAAACTGGTTGAAGGCATCATAGAAGCCGGTTTGCGCGACTGTCAATGAAGCGCCGGTCAGGGTTTACCTGCGCCCACGGACGCGGCGGGCATGCGCGAACGCGGTGCCGTGCGCACCGCGATGGACCTTGGTGAACCGGCAAGGCGCATGCCGCACCGGCATGGCGATCAACGAAAGGAAGGACAATCCATGGTGACGTTCCGCGGCGCGAAGGCGCCGGCTCTGGCGATCCGCAAGCAGAAGCGCGCCGACCTGGTGGCGGAGGAACTGAAGCGGCTGATCACCGAGCGCGATCTGAAGCCCGGCGACAAGCTGCCGCAGGAGATCAAGCTGCAGCAGACCTTCGGCGTCAGCAAGAGCACGATCCGCGAAGCGCTGAAGTCGCTGGAGGTGCAGGGGCTGATCAGCGTCAGCACCGGTCCGGCCGGCGGCGGCACCATCGTCGAGGTGCCGCTGGACCGCACGTTCCAGCTGATGCAGAACTACCTGTTCTTCAAGGACGTGGGCATCGCCGACGTCTATACGGTGCGCCGTCTGCTCGAGCCGGAGCTGGCCGCCGGCGCGGTGCCACATCTGACGGAGGACGACTTCCGCGCGCTCGAACACACGATCGACCTGTGCGACCCGACCTCGGCCTCGGCCGCCGCGCCGCTGGACCAGCGCCAGGAGGACCTGAGCTTCCATGACATCCTGGCCGCGGCCAATCCGAATCCGATGCTGCGTTTCTGCTGCGAGCTGATCAACGAGATGCTGCGGCAGCTGGTGGTGTTCGGCAACGACACGCCGGCCTGCGAGCACGAAAAATTCGGCGCGTCCAATGTCCGCTTCCACAAGAAGATCGTCGCGGCGGCGCGCGCGCGCGATGCCGAGCAGGTGCGCAAGCTGATGGCAGCGCATATGCAGGACTGCACGCGCCATATCACGCGGATGAACGGCCGCGTGCATGGCCGGCTGGTGCTCGACTCGGAATTGCCGCGCCGTTCGCTGGTGGTGCGGCCCCGCGATCGCGAGCCCGAGCAAGCCGGTTGAAGGCGCGGTCGGCCCCGCGCCGCAGCGCTAGTCGGCCTTGATGCCGGTTGCGCGGATCAGCTCGGCCCAGCTCGCGGTTTCTCCCCGGATCCGCGTCGCCAGCGCTTCGGGCGTGCTGGCCCGCGGCGCCAGCATCGCGTACCACGAACTGACCTCGATACCGGCCATGCCCTGCTCCGCCATCGAGGGAATATTCGGCGCGGCCGGCGAGCGTTTGGCGGGGCCTGTGTGAAAAAGCCGGGCGCTCATGCCGGGTTGTCTTCGAATACTTCGGCCAGGGTTTCGGCGCGAAGCAATCGCGTTGACCAGTGATCGAGCTGCTCTTCCGTTGCGCACTGAATCCTGGCTACCGCATATTCCGGCAACGATCCGAAGCGAATGGTAAGCTGCCGCTGCAGTATCCGGGCCTCGCCCTCCAGCCTTCCCTCAAGCCGGCCTTCGGCCTTCCCCTGTTCAATGTACTGACGCTCCCACACCTTGAAGCTCTGACTCAGTTTCATATTCATCTCCTTAAAATCGTTGACCACCGCTATGTCCAGCGTGTTGCCACTACGCCGGCCAATGAGCTCCGGCAACACGTTAAGGAAGATTCGCTGCAGCTCCGCGTCGCCCTTCACGATGTCGGCGAGTTTGTCGACCAATTCGCCGACCTCCTGCGGGGTTTCCGCCTCTTCCAGCTGCATCAGTACCGCAACCGGGTTGCGCATCGCGCGCAACTTTTCCTTGCTGATACGTCCACTATCCAACAGCAGGTATTTAAGCTTGGGCAGGTAGTCACCGACAAGTCCAAGCATCTCCGGCAGCATCTCCGCAATGTCGGTCGGCGCATCCCATGGCGTTTCGCCGTTGTAAAGCACAATCGGCAACACCGGCGGGATGCCAAGCCGAGGCTTGACGTATTCCTTGCGGATCAGACTTTGATAGAGCAGTCCAAGATAGGACATGATCCGCACCGGCATGCCGTAATCGACTGTGCTCTGGAACTCCATCATCAGATAAAGGTAGACCCAATCGTCATTGGCGCGAACCCGCCAGACGATGTCATTGGCCCGCTGGCGCAGATCGTCTGCGACATAGTGGCAAGGGATACTTTCTAGCGTGCCGAAGTCGAGCCTGCGGAGCCATGGATCTGGAATGAATCCCGAGACCAGGTTGCGGACCATCGATGGAGAGGAGAACAACTGCTTGTAGCTGGCGTCTTCGAGTTGGACCATGGTTGGCATCGAGGAGTATCGAGGCCGACAGCATCCTGCGCGCGGGCTCTCGATGCTTCACAGAAGGACACGCATTTTGCGTTTCATGCCGCCGTCGGCCGACATTGAGAATCGTCTTAGCGATGGGCGCGCCGTGGCCCATCAGGCTGACCTGGCCGCCAGCAGCCTTCGGCAAAATCGCGGACACTATCCGGCGTTGCAATACAACTCGATCGGCTTGCCGCCGGGATGAACGGCGGTGCCAGGCCGCCCCGAAGGAGACAC
The DNA here is from genome assembly GCF_013347325.1 of Cupriavidus gilardii. Lineage (NCBI taxonomy): Bacteria > Pseudomonadati > Pseudomonadota > Betaproteobacteria > Burkholderiales > Burkholderiaceae > Cupriavidus > Cupriavidus gilardii. Next base: position 1,860,944 of record NZ_CP054624.1, read on the forward strand.
CATGACCCAAAAGAAGGCCATCCTTGTCATCGGCGCCGGCGATGCGACCGGCGGTGCAATTGCGCGGCGCTTCGCCCGCGAAGGCTATATCGCCTGCGTGACCCGGCGCAACGCCGACAAGCTGGCGCCGCTGGTCGCGCAGATCGAAGCCGAGGGCGGCATCGCCCATGCCTTCGGCTCGGACGCCCGCAAGGAAGAGGAAATGACGAGCCTCGTCCAGCGCATCGAGGCGGAGATCGCGCCGATCGAGGTGGCGGTGTTCAACATCGGCGCGAACGTCCGCTTCGACGTGCTGGACACGACGGCCCGCGTCTACTTCAAGGTCTGGGAGATGGCCTGCTTCGCGGGCTTCCTGATGGGACGCGAGACGGCGCGGGTGATGGTGCCGCGCGGCCGCGGTTCGATCTTCTTTACGGGAGCGACCGCCAGCCTGCGCGGACGCGCCGGATTCGCGGCGTTTGCGGGCGCCAAGCACGGCCTGCGCGCGTTGGCGCAGTCGATGGCGAAGGAGCTGGGACCGCAGGGCATCCATGTTGCCCATCCGATCATCGACGGCGCGATCGACACCGCGTTTATCCGCGAGAACTTCCCCGAGCGCTATGCGCTGAAGGATCGCGACGGCATCCTGAATCCCGAGCACATCGCCGACGCCTACTGGATGCTGCACCAGCAGCCGCGCGACGCGTGGACGCACGAGCTCGATCTGCGGCCCTGGATCGAAGCCTGGTAACGGGCTGAGTCGCTCGGTCCCGGCGCTGGCGGGAACGATAGCGACGCTTGCACGAGGCGAGCTACGTCGCCCCGCGCACGCGAAAACCCAGTGGCCTGGACGCCTGGAGACCCGCAGCCGCCCGCCGCTCAGCGCCCGCTATCGAACATCCCCGCCAGCCGCTGGAACGTCAGCTGCTCGGCCTCGTTGACGATCCGGTCGATCAGCGTCTTGACGCTCGGGATGTCGTGGATCAGCCCGGCCACCATGCCGCAGCTCCAGGCCCCTGCCTCGACATCGCCCTCCACCATGACCTTCGGATAGATACCGGCGACCTGGTCGTAGATATCCGAGATCTTGAGGTCGGCGCCCTTCTCGCGCTCGATCTGCAGCAGCCGCTCGACGCCGCCATTGTTCAGCACCCGCTCGGTATTGCGCAGCGCCCGCATGATCAGCCGCGTATCGAGCTCGCTCGCTTCGACGATCGCCTGCTTGACGTTCGCATGCACCGGCGCTTCCTCGGTAGCCAGGAAGCGCGTGCCCATGTTGATGCCGTCCGCGCCCAGCGCCAGCGCGGCCACCAGGCTGCGGCCGTCGGCCATGCCCCCGGACGCGACGAACGGAATCTTCAGTGCTTCGGCGGCCCGTGGCAGCAGGATCATGTTCGGCACGTCGTCCTCGCCCGGATGGCCGCCGCACTCGAAGCCGTCGACGCTCGCCGCATCGCAGCCGATCTTCTCCGCCTTCAGCGCGTGACGCACCGACGTGCATTTGTGAATCACCTTGATGCCGGCCGCCTTCAACGCCGGCATGTACTGTTCGGGACTGCGGCCCGCGGTCTCGACGATACGCACGCCACCTTCGGCGATGGCCGCAATGTATTCCGCGTAGGGCGGCTCCGAGAACGTCGGCAGAAAGGTCAGGTTGACGCCGAACGGCTGGTCCGTCATCTCGCGGCAGCGCGCGATCTCCCTGGCCAGCAGCTCGGGCGTGCGCTGCGTCAGCGCAGTGATGATGCCCAGGCCGCCGGCATTGGAAACGGCCGCCGCCAGATCGGCAAGGCCGACGAAATGCATGCCGCCCTGGATGATCGGATAGCGGATCGCGAACAGTTCAGTGATGCGTGTTTTCATGGGCAGGAGGCCTCCGAACGGGTGGAAAGGCAGGACGCGAATCAGGCGGCGCGCGCGCGGACGATCTCCTCTTCGACGTCGCGCAGGCTGTCCTTGCCGAAGAAGATCTCGTCGTCGACGAAGAACGTGGGCGCGCCGAACGCCCCGCGCTCGAATGCGCGCTGCGTATTGGCGACCAGCGTTTCCTTGACGGCCGGCTGAGTGATCGCCTCCAGCAACAGGGCACCATTCAGTCCGGCTTCGTTCAGCACGGATTCGATCACGGCTGGATCGTCCATTTTCAATCCACGCTCCCACATCGCGCTGAAGACCGCATCGACATAGCGCGCAAAGCTGCCATCGCGATTTGCCGCGATTGCGCCTCGCATGATCTGCAGCGTGTTGACCGGAAAGTGGGGATTCATTCGAAACGCGGTCAGGCCATGTCGCCGGATAAAGCGCTGCATTTCCAGCTGCCCGTATTCCGGCTTGTTCCTGATGCCGGCAAACGCCTCCATCGGCGAACGGTTGCCGGTCAGCCGAAACAGGCCACCGAGCAGAATCGGCACGTATTCGAAGGTCACACCGGTGCTCGCTTCCATGGCCGGAAGGACCTTGTGCGCCAGATAGGCGTTGGGACTGCCGAAATCGAACAGGAACTGCGCGTTGACGGTACGCATTGCTTGTCTCCATCTCCGATGGTGGTTCTTTTGCCGATCGGCTTCGCCGGCTCGTTCTCCGCCAACAATGTATCGTCGTGCGGGTGTTTGGCAAGGCTTTCCGCGTCCGTTCCACCATGCAGTCCGGGCGTACCAGCCGCGCAGGCGTCAGCCGCGGCTCTCCCCGATCGGCGCGCCGCGCTTGGGCACCACCTTGGCCTTGACCACCGAGGTATTGGTTTCGGCCATTTGCGCGACCCGATCCAGCAAACCATCCAGTTCCTCGATCGAACGCACATACAGGCGGGCAACAAAGCAATCCTCGCCGGTCACCTTGTCGCATTCGCCGATCTCCGGAATGTCGGCGATCAGCTTTTGCACGATATGGAGCTTGCCGGGCAGCGGGCGGATACGAACGATCGCCTGCAGCGGATAACCAAGCGCGGCCGGATCGATATCGATGGTGAAGGCACGAATGACCTTGCGTTCTTCCAGGCGTTTGAGCCGTTCCGAAGTGCTCGGCGAAGACAGCCCGACACGGGCGGCCAGTTCCTTCAGTGAAATCCGGGCGTCCTCTGCCAGCACGGCAAGGATGCGCCGATCGACATCGTCGAGCATTTTTATCTTCCTTAGGCGATCAGGCGATATGCCTTCCAAATACAGGAATGGACCCCATCCAGCCTAACAAACCATATAGAATCGCGGCCCTCCTCATGCGATTCTAAACACCATTCAGCCTTCAGGAGAAAGACGGTGAATTCCCTACGCGGCACTGCCGAAATGACGGCCTCGATGGTGTTGTCCGGCACCATCGGCTGGTTCGTGGTCGAGTCCGGACAGCCGATCCGCGACGTCGTGTTCTGGCGCTGCCTGTTCGGCGCGCTGACGCTGCTGGCGGTCTGCGCCGCGCTGGGCATGCTGCGTCAGCTGACCTGGCGCACGCTGGGCCTGGCGGCACTGGGCGGCGTGGCCATCGTGATGAACTGGCTGCTGCTCTTTGCGGCCTATCCGCGCGCATCGATTTCGATCGCAACGGCGGTCTACAACACGCAGCCGTTCATGCTGGTGGCATTGGGCGCGCTGCTGTTTTCCGAGCGCATCACGCTGACCAAGCTGGCCTGGCTGCTGATCGCGTTCTCGGGCGTGCTGATGATCGTCCAGGCCAAGCCGGACCGCGGCCATGGCGCCACCGACTATCTCGGAGGCATCGCGCTGGCGCTGGGCGCGGCCTTCTTCTACGCGGTGGCGGCCATCATCACCAAGCGCCTGTCCGGCGTGCCGCCGCATCTGATCGCGCTGATCCAGGCCTGCGTTGGCATGGCGATGCTGGCACCGTTCGCCAATCTGTCGGACCTCGCGGCCTATGACGGGTCGTGGCCGATGCTGGCGACGATCGGCGTGGTCCATACCGGGCTCGTCTATATCCTGCTGTATGGCGCGATCCAGAAGCTGTCGACGGCGATGACGGCGGCGCTGTCCTTCGTCTATCCCGTGGTCGCGATCGTCGTCGACATGGTGGCCTTCGGTCTGCGCCTCGATTGGGCGCAGTGGGCCGGTGCCGCGGCGATCCTGATCGCGGCCGCGGGCATGACGCTGGGATGGCGGCTGCCGCTTGCGCGCAAGCACGGCGCCGCCGCCAAGAGCGGATCCGCTTAACGACGTCTCCGCCCTCCTGCCACCCCGTTCCGGTATACTTCGGCCCGGGTGCTCACCCCACGGGGTGGCAGGATTAGCGTCGGTCGGGCCGCCACGCGGCTTTTCCGCGACCGATGCATGCACCACCCTCATCCGGACCATTCCCCTGGTCGACTCACCGCTCCCACGCGCTGTCACGTAACGCCGCCTTCCGCGCCTCCCGGCAACGGAAGCCGCGGCGTCTGCGCGCGCGCAATCCCATTCGCTTCCATCCCGGTATAGCTTCCCAAGAGAGGTCCCATGGCAATCGTACAAAGACGACTCTCCAATACGTTCCAGCGCTTTTTCGAGTCCGAGAAGGCGGGCGGCATCCTGCTGATCGCCTGCACCGTCGTTTCGCTGATACTGGCCAATTCGCCGGTCGGCGATCAGTACCTCCACCTGTGGCATGTGAAAGTCGCGGGCCTCAGCGTCGAGCACTGGATCAATGACGCGCTGATGGCCATTTTCTTCCTGCTGATCGGCCTCGAACTCGAACGCGAGCTGTACAACGGCGAACTGTCCAGCCTCCGCAATGCCCTGCTGCCCATCGTCGCGGCGGCCGGCGGCATAGCGGTTCCCGCACTGATCCACTTCGGATTCAACGGCGGCACGCCGACGCAGGCCGGCATCGGCATTCCGATGGCGACCGACATCGCGTTCGCGCTCGGCGTGCTGGCGCTGCTCGGCAGCCGCGTGCCCGCGTCCCTGAAGATATTCCTGACCGCGCTCGCCGTGATGGACGACCTCGGCGCCATCATCGTGATCGCGCTGTTCTACACGGCCGAGCTGGCATTCGTCTATCTGGCCGGCGCCCTCGCGGTATTCGGCGCGCTGCTGTTCATGAATCGCGTGCTGCGCGTGATGTCGCTGATTCCCTATCTGCTGGGCGGCGTGCTGATGTGGTTCCTGATGCTGAAGTCCGGCGTGCACGCGACGATTGCCGGCGTGCTGCTGGCCTTCGCGATCCCGTTCTCCGGCCGCCAGGACGACGCCGCATCGCCATCGCATCGGCTCGAGCATTTCCTGCACCGGCCGGTGGCCTTCGTGATCCTGCCGATCTTCGCGTTGGCGAATACCGGCATCGTGATCGGCGGCGACTGGGCGCAGGAGCTGGCCTCGTCGAACAGCCTGGGCATCCTGGCCGGACTGATGGTCGGCAAACCGCTGGGCATCACGATCCTGAGCTTCGTCGCGGTGGCCGTCGGCATCTGCAAGCTGCCGCTGGACCTGCGCTGGCGGCATGTCTTCGGCGCGGGCCTGCTGGGCGGTATCGGCTTCACGATGTCGATCTTCATCACCAACCTGGCCTTTGCCGGCGAGCCGGGCGTGATCAATGCATCGAAGATGGCGATCCTGCTGGCATCGCTGAGCGCGGGCGTGCTGGGCTTCGTCTGGCTGAAGCTGTTCGGCAAGCCGGTGGCGTCCGATGTCGATATGGATACGATGGACTTCGAGGCCGATCCGGTATCGCAGCCGGACGCCCCCTCGGGGCGCTGAGCCGCAGAGGGGTTGTTCCGCCCTGCCCACTGCGGCCCCTCCCCCGCTTGCGGGAGAGGAAGGCCGCGCAGCGGCGGAGCGGCACCCTTGTCCCATGAGTGTGCTCGAGGTTTTCTCACCTCTCCCGCTCGCGGGAGACGGGCGGGGGAGAGGGCAGCCCCCAGGCACAACGCTACCTCTTGTCGTGCGAATGCACCTGCAGCGCCTCCAGGAAGCGCGACACCATGTTGTACGCCGCGATGGTCGCGGTCAGCTCGACCACATGCCGGTGCCAGAAGTGCCGCGCGATCTCCGCAAACACAGCCGGCTCGACACGAATGTCGCGCGTCATCGCGTCGGTGTAGGCGAGCACCGCGCGCTCGACATCGGCGAACAGCGTGCTGTCGCGCCAGGCGGGCAACGCATCGAGCTGGGCTTGTGTCATACCCTCCTTCAGCGCGATCGGCGCATGCTGGTCGGCCTCGTACGACGCGCCGTTCAGGATCGCCACGCGCATGATCACCATTTCGCGCAGCGCGCCGGGCAAGCTCGATTTCTGGCGGATCGCGGTCAGATAGGTCAGCCAGCCTTCGGCCACCGGCGGCGCGTGCAGCAGCATCTGATAAAGATGCAGCACGCTGCCACGCTCGGCGGCAATCCGCTCGGCCAGCGGCTGGATGTCGGGCGCCGACAGATCGGCGTAGGGAATGGCGGCCATATTGATGTTCGTAGTGGCGTAGTGAAATGGCGAAGCTTGAGACCGACCGGTGCGGTCCGTTGGCCTGGTCAGCCGCAAGACCTCGCCGCCGTCGGAAATTGCGGCGCAGGCCATGGTGGAGGTCGGCATCGTCGCCGACCGGCTGAAGCGGCGGTGGCCGGGATGGATCTGGCCACCGGCCGCGTAGCGTTGCTGCGGTCCTGCCCTTACCGGCTGAACGCCGCCTGCAGGTCGGCCTGGCTGGTCACGCCTCGTTGCAACAGCAGCATCAGCAGGATGCGCGCCTTGGCCGGCTTCAGATCGTCGGCCATTACTGCGCCGGCGTCGAAGCTGGTCTTGCCGCCGCCGACGAAGCCGTAGTTCGGCAGGACGCGTCCGTTGTGCACGCGGGTCGAGATCACGACCGGCACCTTCTTCGACAGCGCGTATTTGACGGCTTCGAACATCGGCTGATTCATGTTGCCCATGCCGAGCGCCTGCACCACGATGCCCTTGACGCCACGGTCGACGGCGTTGCGCAGCGCCGCGCCATCGGCACCGCCGTACATCGCGACGATTTCGACTTCGGGCATCTTGTCGGTCTGGATCGGAATATGCTGGCGGCGCGATGGCGTGCTGCTGTAGATGACCCGATCGGGATACACCTCGCCGATAAAGCCGAAGTCGCCCGAGTTGAACGTCTCGACGTTCGCGGTGTGGGTCTTGGTGACGTAACGGGCGGCATTGATCTGGTTGTTCATCGCCAGCATCACGCCCTTGCCCTTCGATTGCTCGTCGACGGCGATGCGCGCGGCGTTGAGCAGATTGCGCGGCCCATCGAAGTCGGGCGACGAGGCATTGCGTTGCGCGCCGATCAGCACGACGGGCTTGTCCGAGCGCACGGTCAGGTCAAGCCAGTATGCGGTTTCTTCCAGCGTATCCGTGCCGTGCGACACGATGACGCCGGCCACGTCCGGCCGATCCAGCGAAGCCTGCACGGCCCTGGTCAGCGCGATCCAGCGCGGCGGATCCATGTAGTCGGACGGCACGTTGGACAGATTGTTGACCTGGATGGTGGCGTACTTGCCGATGTCGGGCACCGTGGCCAGCAGGTCGTCGCCAGAGATCGCAGGTACCGGTGCATTCTTGACCGGGTCGATCTTCATCGCGATGGTGCCGCCGGTGGCGATGAACTGCACAACCGGCTTGTTCTGCGCGAACGAAGTGGTAGTGGCTGACGCAAACAGCAGCATGCTGAGCAGGGCGCGGCTTGGCTTCATTCGAAGTCTCCTGGGATGTGATTATCGGAACCCGGCTCAGTCCCTTGGGGGGACGGACGGGTTCGCTTGCATTGGGCCACATCTTGCCGCCCCGCGCCATCCGGGCGACTCCCCGGATTCCCGGGGCGCTGCTCGACGCCCCGGCGGGGACAGGACCGCTATTGCTTGCGCTGCGCCAGCGCATTGCGGATCGCCGCTTCCGTTTCCGCGTACTGCCCCTCGCCGAAATGCTGGTAGACGATCTTGCCTTCCGCATCGACGAGATAGAGCGCGGGCCAGTACCGGTTGTGATAAGCCGACCATGTCGCATAGCCATTGTCCTGAGCGACCGGATAGCGGATATCGAAGCGCTTGATCGCGGCCTGGACGTTGGCGGTCGACTTTTCGAACGGAAACTCGGGCGTATGCACGCCGACCACGACCAGCCCCTGATCCTTGTACTTGTCATGCCACTGCTTGATGTAGGGCAGCGTGTTGATGCAGTTGATGCAGGAATAGGTCCAGAAGTCGACCAGCACGACCTTGCCGCGCAGGCCCTCCATGGACAGCGGCGGCGAGTTCAGCCAGCGGTCGATGCCGACGAATTCGGGCGCCCTGGTTTGATGGGGAATAGTGGCGCCACCGGTGGAACCCACGGCGTTGGCGCCATTGCCGATGAAACAGACCGCGGCGATGCCGGCGGCGGCCAATGTGGAAGCGAGGAGCGTGCGCATGATATGTCGGACGGATCGAAATGGATGAGAGGAGGCGGGTTGCGGACTGGGCTGGCAGGCCACTGCCGGTCAGTTGACCGGCAGGAAGGCCGTTACACGCTCAAACCAGCACGGTCTCCACGTGGATGTTTCCGCGCGTTGCCTTCGAGTACGGGCAGATGCCGTGCGCCGTCTCGACCAGAGCCCGCGCCACGCCGCTGTCGACGCCGGGGATATGGACCTGCAGACGGGCCTGCAGCAGGAAGGCCTCGCCGGCCATGGCCAGGCCGACCTCGGCGTCCACCGACGGTGCGGACGGCAGCGCGACGTTCAGCTTGCCGGCGGCCTTGCCCAACGCGCCGATGAAGCAGGCGGACCAGCCCGCGGCGAACAGCTGCTCCGGGTTGGTGCCGGCGCCCTTGCTTCCCGGCGGCGACAGCTTGATGTTCAGCCGGCCGTCGTCGCTGTGTGCCTCGCCGTCGCGTCCGCCGGTGGTGCGGGTCTTGCCGGTGTACAGCACCTTGTCGATCGGGGCTGCCTGGGTCGTCTGGGCCATTTCGGTTTCCTCGCTGGTTCGATCCATGGGTTGCGTTCGATGATGATGATTTCGCTTGCCGGACGGTCAGGCGTAGGCGCCGTCCAGATACGGATCGACACTGCGCGCAGGTTCGGCCGAGACGCCGGTGCGGTCCTGTCCGGCCAGCGTACGGGCACCGTCGGTGTACAGGTCGAACTGACGGGCACCGTCGCTGTACGGGTCGGTCTGGCGCGCGCCGTCGCTATAGACGCTGCGCGGCTCCTGCGCCGAGCGGGCGCCGCTGCTGTACGGGTCGCGTGCATCGGCCACCGAACGGGCGCCTTCGGTGTACGGGTCCCGCGCACCGGGCTGGGCGAAGCCGGCGGCTTGCGCGCCGACGGCAGCGGCGGCGAGCGACAGGGCAAGAACAAGGCGCTTGGCGAATTGGGCGGTCATGATCGTTTCCTTTGAAAGAGAGATTGCGTTGCGGGTTGGTATCGCGCGGTCCGGATCGCTTCGTTGTCGTTCAGCGCCGGGCCACGGATGCCATTCAAGGCGACCGACGTATCGCGCCCGTAGCGGGCAAGGGTCGTTTTTGTCTGGGTGCGTATCGCCGCGGACGCGAGATACAAAGGCATACAAAGCGGGCAAAAAAAATCGGCCCCGAAGGGCCGATCGAAATGCCTGCGCTCTTGGTCGTTCCCGCGTTCGCGGGAGTGACGGGTGAGAAGGGCCAGGCGTCAGCCCAGCCTGACTTCGGCCGCCAGGCCGCCCCCCTCGCGATTGCGCAGCGTCAGCGTGCCGCCGATGGCGGCAGTCAGCTCGTGGGCGATCGCCAGGCCCAGGCCGGTACCGCCGGTTTCGCGGCTGCGGGACTGTTCCAGGCGTACGAAGGGCTTGAGCACGGCCTCGAGCTGGTCGTCGGGGATGCCGGTACCGCGATCGAGCACCTCGATGGCCACGCTGTCCCCGTCCCGGCGCACGCTCAATTCCGCCGCCCCGCCAAACTTCAGCGCGTTGTCGATCAGATTGGTCAGCACGCGCCGCAATGCATGCGGGCGCGTGACGATGGCCCCGCCGGCGTTCTGCAGCACCGTGACGGCCTTGCCGGTGTCCTGGTAATCGTAGGCCAGGCTCTCGACAAATGAGCCCAGGTCGAGCCGCGACGGCTTCTCGCCGTCTCCATGCGCGCTGCGGGCATACGCCAGCCCTTCCTGGACCAGCGTCTGGATCTCGGACAGGTCGTTCAGCATCTTGCGCTTGTCGTCCGAATCATCGGCCATCTCGGCACGCAGCTTCATCCGCGTGATCGGCGTCTGCAGATCATGCGAGATCGCGGCGAGAATCTGCACCCGTTCCTCGACAAAGCGGGCGATGCGGCCGCGCATCGCGTTGAACGCGCGCGCGGCGCGGGCCAATTCCGTGGGGCCGGTCTCATCGAGCGGCGCCGGCTGGGTGTTCGGATCGAGGGCGTCGGCGGCATCGGCCAGCGCGACCAGCGGCCGGATCGCCAGCCGCACGGCGAACCAGCAGCACAGGATCAGCAACAGCAACTGCAGGACCAGCACATAAGGCAGCCATTGCGCGATCGGCGTCATGCGCGGATGCACGTCGATGGTCAACGGGCTGCCGTCGCTCAGCGTCAGATGGGCCTGCACGCGCTTGCCGTCGCCGGGAATCGATTCCACCCGCACCGGAAAGCGGCCTCCGCTTGCTTCGGTGATCCGCTCGGCGATATCCCTGCCGCACGCGGTCATCTCGGGCACGCCCGGCAGCCCGGTGCCAAGGATGTACTGATAGTTGCCGCGATTGACGCGGGGCAGCCACTGGGGCCGCTCCGCCGCCGGCACCCGGTCGAGGATCGCGATCGACGTCGCGACATCGGTCTCCAGCGTGCCGAGCATCACCTGCCGCGCCGACATATAGCGCTCGGAAAACAGCACGGCGAACGACAGGCCGTGGGCGACCACCAGGCCGGCAAGCAGGATCAGGAAAAGCCGCGATCGCAGCGTGCGCGGCCACGCCCAGCGGGGCGCGCTCACTGCCGGGCCTCGCGGATCTCCACCGGCGAGGCAAAGACATAGCCCTCGCTGCGCACCGTCTTGATATAGCTCGGCTCGCGCGCATCGTCGTTCAGGCGCTGGCGCAGCCGGCTGACCAGCAGGTCGATCGAGCGCTCGAACATCTCGGCCTCCCGGCCCTGCGTCAGATTGAGCAACTGGTCGCGATTGAGCACGCGCTGCGGATGGTCGACGAACACGCGCAGCAGCCGGTATTCCGCGCCGCTCAACGCGACGATCGTGCCCTCGGCGTCGATCAGGTGGCGCGCGGTGGTATCGAGCTGCCACGTGCCGAAGGCGAGGATCTGTCCGGCCTCGGTGATCTGCAGATTGGGCGGCAGCATGCGGGTACGGCGCAGCACCGCCTTGATGCGGGCCAGCAGCTCGCGTGCGGCGAACGGCTTGGCGAGGTAATCGTCGGCGCCCATTTCGAGGCCGACGATGCGGTCGGTCTCGTCGTCGCGCGCGGTCAGCATCAGCACCGGCGTGGCCTTGTGCTTGCCGGCGCGCAGCTCGCGGCATAGCACCAGGCCGTCGTCGCCCGGCAGCATCACGTCGAGCACGATCAGGTCGACCGTGTTGGCGTCCAGGAAGGCACGCATATGGCGGCCGTCGGGCGCCACGGTCACGCGCAGACCGTTCTTGGTCAGATACGTCGAGACCAGTTCCCGGATTTCCCGGTCGTCATCGACGATGAGGATATGGTCGACGTGAGCGTCCATTGTTGTCACCAGCAGATTGAAGGAGAGCGAGCTGTGCGCGACCGGCGTGCCGCCATGCCTGCCGCCCCGGCATTGTATGGGGACGGCAAATCCGCGTGTATCGCAATGTATCCGGCCGGCGTGGCCTCACACTGCGGTACAAACTCGCCGCTTCACGACACATCGCAGCGACGCGGGCCGGGTCTGATCGAGGGCAAGCCAACCCCTTTTTCCTGGAGATACGATCATGACCCTGCTGATTCTCGCCTACCTTGGCGGCGCCCTGACCATCCTCAGTCCCTGCATCCTGCCGGTGCTGCCGTTTGTGCTGAGCCGGTCCGGACAGCCCTTTCTGCGCGGCACGCTGCCGATGCTGGCCGGCATGGCACTGACCTTTGCCGCCGTGGTGTCGCTGGCGTCGGCCGGCGGCGCCTGGGTCGTTCAGGCCAACGAATACGGACGCATCGCCGCGCTGGTACTGCTGGCGGTCTTCGGGCTGGCGCTGCTGCTGCCCCGGCTGGCGGATGCGCTGGCGCATCCGCTGGTTGCGCTCGGCAACCGCCTGGCCGACGGCAGTGGCGCTGGCAGCGGCAGGGGTGGTGGTGGCAGTGCCGGCACCATATGGGGCTCGCTGGGCCTTGGCGCCGCCACCGGCATGCTGTGGGCCCCGTGCGCGGGGCCGATCCTCGGGCTGGTACTGACCGGCGCCGCGCTGAACGGCGCCAGCGTATCGACGTCGCTGGCGTTGCTGGCCTACGCCGCCGGGGCCGCGACCTTGCTGGCCGCGGCGCTGGGCATCGGCGGCCGCGTGCTGGCGGCAATGAAGCGTTCGATGGGCGCCACCGAATGGCTGCGCCGCGTGCTGGGCCTGGCCGTGCTGGGCGGCGTGCTGGCAATCGGCACCGGGGCGGACACGGGCTTGCTCGCCCGCCTGTCCACCAACGGGCCGGCGTGGCTGGAACAGGTGTTGGTCGATGCGGTCGGGCTGCCGGCCGGTGCGCACTAGCGCTTGGCCGGGGAACGAGGCCCAGCGGCGCCCAACGAGGTCCGCCCCTTGGGCGATCGACCTCCGATCAGGGCCGCTCGCGCCTCGGTTCCAGGTACGGCTCCACCCGCGCGTCGCGCATCGCGTAGCCGCTGTCGCCCATTGCCGTCTCGGCGCGCTCGACGCGCAGCAGGCCCTCGATCCACACGGTGTCCATCGTGCGGATACCCTGCAGCGGCGCCTTCGCCTGGACGTGGACGACCTGATTGGCGGGCGGTGGCGGCACGTGGATGCAGGCGCCGAAGTACGGCACCAGCAGGAATTCGCGGATCGCCTCGCCCTCGCCGCCCAGCGACACCACAAAGCCGGGCAGGCGCACCGGCGAACCATCGAGGGAAGGTTCGACCGGCGCTTCCTGCCAGTATTGTTTGGCCTTCTCCAGCGCTGCCTGCGCCCGGGGATCGCCATCTTCCATCTGTGCCAGATCGAGGCCCTTCAGCGGCGCCAACGGGTCCCAGCCCTTTGGCAGCAGGGCGTCCCATTCGATTTCGCGATAGGTCGTGGGCGCGGGCGTCGTGGGCGCCGACTCGCGCTGCAGCGTTTCGCCGATCGCGTATTTGCGCTGCGCCGCAGACGGCGGCCCGGCCGAATCGCCGCGGCCGCGGATCCACCAGAGCCCCGCGGCGCTCAGGCCCGCCACCCCCGCCACGCCGCCTGCCGCGAGCAGCCACTTGCGGCGCCGCGTGTTGCCAGGCGTTTGCCTTGTCATCTTTTATGTCCTCGGATTGAGCCCGTCCGCCAGGCTCAGGCGGTAGGCCCGCCATGCCGGCAGCAGGCTTGCTGCAAACCCGGCCACGACCAGCGCGGCCAGCAGCGGCAATTCCGCCAGGCTGGGCCACGATACCGGCAGCGCCACGCCCAGGCGCGCCTCGAGCCAACCGGCCAGCAGCGCGCTGCTCAGCGACAGCAGCGCCACGCCCGCGGCGACGCCGGCCAACATCAGCATCATGCCCTCGATGGCGAGCAATGCCAGGATATCGCGCGGCCGCGCCCCGGCCGCCCGCAGGATCGCCAGCTCGCGCCGCCGCTCGCCCAGCGCGGCCAGGATCGACGAGGCCAGTCCGGCCAGTCCGATCACCGCGACCATCGCCGACACGGCGCGCAGCGCATTGCCGGCGATATCGACGAGGTCCCACAGCGCGTCGAGCGCCACACCGGGCAGCACCGCCATCAATGGCTCGCGCGTGTCCTGGGCGATCTCCCGCTGCAGCGCGAAGACGCGCGAGCGCAGCTTCAGGCCGACCAGCACCGCGGTGACGCTGTCGGGCGTCAGATCGAAGCGGCGCAGGTGTTCCGGAGCGATCGCCGCGCCGGGCACCCGTGTGCCGCCCTGGAAATCGAGATGGATCGCCTGCATCGCCTCCAGGCCGATATGGATGGTGCGATCGACCGGCGTTCCGGTTGGCGCCAGGATACCGACCACGGTAAAGGGCTTGTCCTCGTGCTCGAGACGCAGCGCGCCCGGGGCCGCCGCATCGCCATGGGTCAGCACGATCTTTTCTCCGATGCGATAGCCCAGCCGACGGGCAACCTCGGCGCCGAGCACCGCGTCGAACATGCCATCGAGGCGGTCGTCGAAGGGCCGGCCCTGCGCGACCCGCAACGCGCGGCCGTCGCCATGGCGGAAATGCTCGAAATACCCGGCCGTGGTCGCCAGCACCGGAAAGCCGCGATGCGAATCGCCAAGTGAAAGCGGGATCGTCCATGCGACCTGCGGGTGGGCGGCAAGGCGTTGCACGCTGTCCCAACCGATGTTGTTGGTCGCGCCGCCGAGCCGGAAGACCGCGTACAGCACCAGCTGGATCGGACTGGTGCGGGCGCCGACGATCAGGTCCGTGCCCGACACCGACTGCGCGAAGCTCGCGCGCACCTGATGCCGGACCCGCTCGATGCCGAGCAGCAGCGCGGTCGACAAGGCGATCGCGATCACCATCCAGACCAGGTTGGCGCGGCGGTTCCAGGCGCTGCGCGCGGCGATCGACATCAGCGCGATCATGCCGGCTCCCCTTCGCGCGCCGCCGGCATCGCGAAGCACCGGTCGAAGCCGGACGCCAGCCGGTCATCGTGGCTGACCATCACCAGCCCCGCGCCGGACGCGCGACACTCTCGCTGCAGCAGCGTCATGAAGGCGGCCTGCCGGGCGGCATCCAGGGACGACGTGGGCTCGTCGGCCAGGATCAGCGCGGGCCGGCCCAGCAGCGCGCGCGCCGCGGCGACGCGCTGCTGCTGCCCCACCGACAGCTGTGCGGCGGGACGCCGCCACAAGCGGGCCGGCATATCGAGCCGTTCCAGCAGCATGCCGGCCGCCTCGGTCGCGCCACCGGCCTGCTCGCGGGCGCGCGCTTCGCGGCTCGCGGAGAAGCGGCACGGCAGCAGCACGTTGTCGAGCACGGACAGATAGGGCAGCAGGTTCAGCTGCTGAAAGACGATGCCGATGTGGTCGGCGCGAAAGCGGTCGCGTCCAGCCGCCGGCAGCGCCGCCAGGTCGATTCCGGCGACGCGGATGATGCCCTGGCGTGGCGACACCACCCCGGCCAGCAGCGACAGCAGCGTGGTCTTGCCGCTGCCGCTGGGGCCGGACACGAACAGATGCTCACCGTGGGCCAGTTCGAAGGCAGGCAGCGACAGCGCGCCGCCTTCGCGCCCCGGCCAGCGAAAGACCACGTTCTCGGCCACCACAAGCGGCTCGCCGTGCTGCGCGTGCGCGATCGCTTCAGCCATGGCCATCACCAGCGCAGGCGCGGCTGTGCCGGCGTCAGCGTCGCGCCCGACTGACGCGTCTCGGCGGCAAGCTGGGCGGCAATCCGGCTGACGCCTGGAAACAGGCGGAACACGCGCACCTCGAGCGAGCGCAGTGCCTCGGGCCGCGCGCAGCGGAAGCGGTAATCCGCATCGAGATCCGCATGCTGGTGCCCCGCCTGCGGCTGTCCGCGTGGGGCTTCCCCCTCGCCGGTCAGGCCGTGATGCAGCTTGCCGAAATGAACCTGCGCGGCCTCGAGGCGACAGTCGGCCTCGGGAGAAGGCCGGAACAACGCCGCGCCGTCGCGCAGGGTCGCGGTTGCCTGACGGACCTTCGCCCGCTCGGCGTCGGTGCGCGGCAGGCGCTCGAAGCCGAACACATTGTCCAGCGGCGATGCCAGCGCGATCGACAGCACCGGCCCTTCCACCGCGACATCGAGCGTGGCCTGCCCATGAACATGCGGCCCGGCGGCGTGCGCATGGCCGGCCAAGGTCGTCGCGACGAGCGCGATGGCGGACAACAAGCGCGGGAGTAGCGAATACACGTGTCGATCGTCCTTCTGCGAAACCCGTCCATCGGCCGGGTGGGAGAAATGCGTGCACGCGTTGGGCTGCGTACACCGATCGATTAATGATAACTTATTATCAGTAGAGTTCCCGTGCCGGCCCCCGCCTCGCACCATTAGCGCGGCGCCAGCACGGATGCATCGATCGCGTCCAGCGTGGCCCGGCCCGTCAGCGCCATCGCGACTTCGAGCTCGGCCTGCAGCAACGTCAGCATATGCGCGACGCCCGGCATGCCGCCCACCGCCAGGGCATGGAGCACCGGTTGACCGACCATCACCGCCGTCGCGCCCAGGGCGATCGCCTTGACGATATCCGTGCCGCGCCGAATGCCGCCATCCAGCAGCAGGGGCACCCTGCCCCGGACTTGCGCGGCGATGGCCGGAAGGCAATCGATCGTCGCCGGCACCGTGTCCAGCGTACGGCCGCCATGGTTCGAGACGACGATGCCGGCAACCCCGGCGCTCAGGGCCGGCTCGACATCCCGCGGGTTGAGCAGACCCTTGACCAGCACCGGCAGCGAGGTCTGCCGGCACAGCGCCTCGATGTCCCGCCATGTCGGCGCGCTCTTCAGCATGCCGCGGAAGACGGGGCTGCCGTTGCTGGCGTTGACCGGTTCGGCCAGCGCATAGCCCGCCAGATTGACGGCCCCGACATCGTCCGGCAGGCAGAAGCCCGCGCGCTGCTCGATATTGCGGATGCCGCTGACGACGGCATCGATGGTCACGACGATGGCCCTGTATCCGGCCTGTTCGGCCCGGCGCACCAGATCGCCCGTATCCTGCGGCCGCGGCTGGAAATACAGCTGGAACCACAGCGGCACCGTCGAGGCCCGCGCAATCGCCTCGAGCGTGACGCTGGCCTGCGTGCTGACCGTCATCCACGTGCGCGTCAGCGATGCGGCCTGCACCGTCGCCAGTTCGCCGTCCGGATGCACCAGCCGATGGAAGGCCGTCGGCGCGATCAGGATCGGGTAGTCGAGCGCCTCGCCGAACAGCGTTCGCCGTGCCGAGGCGTGCGACATGTCGACCAGCGCGCTCGGCATCAGCCGCAGCCGCTCGAACGCGGCGCCGTTCTCGTGCTGCGTGATGCCGTCGGCGGCGGCGCCCGCGACATAGGCGCGCACGCCCGGCTCCACCCGTTCGTGGAAGCGCCGCTCGTAATCGCGCAGCGAGACGGTATCCGCGGGGATCTGCCAGCGCGTCACAGCTCGGCCCAGCGCCGCAGCAGGTTGTGATAGTGATTGACGAGGGCCAGCACCGCGTCCTTGTCATCGCCCAGCTGCTTGCGGATCTCGATGATCGCGAGATCGAGCTCGTACAGCATGCGCCGCTGGCCGTCGTCCTTGACCATCGACTGCGCCCAGAAGAACGAAGCCCAGCGCGTCCCGCTGGTGACCGGCGTGACCGCGTGCAACGACGAGGCGGGATAGACGACCAGATGGCCAGCCGGCAGCTTGACGGTGTGCGAACCGTAGAGGTCCTGGATCACCAGCTCGCCGCCTTCGTACTCATCGGGATCGGACAGGAACAGCGTGCTGGAGACATCCGCGCGAATGCGCATGCCGCCCGTTCCCGGAACGGTGCGGATCGCGTTGTCCACGTGCGTGCCGAAGTTCATCGCGCTGTCGTAGCGATTGAACATCGGCGGCATCACGCGCAGCGGCAGCGCGGCCGAATGATAGGTGGGGTTGCGGCCCAATGCGGTCAACACCAGCTCGCCCAGCTCGCGCGCCTCGGCGCTGTCGACCGGAATCTGCAGGTTGTGCTTCGATTGCGCCGCCAGGTCGCCGGCGGTCACGCGTCCATCGACCCATTGCGAGCGCTCGAGGCGTTGCCGGCAGTACCGGATTTCTTCGGGGGTCAGGACGTCGGGGATCTGGACCAGCATGGCAGCGTTGGCGGGAGGAAAGGCGGTGCGGCGGAAGCCCCGATTCTAGCGGCTTCCCGGAAAGCCGAAGGGGCCGCAGACAGCCGGCCCCTTCGTCTCCGCTTAGAACGTCATGCCGACGTTCAGCAGGAACGTCCTGCGCGAGGTGGGCACCGCGCGCACGGCGCCGAACGAGGACTGATAGTTCAGATGGTCCGTCAGGTTGTAGCCGTTCAGCGAGATCCGGTACTTGCCGACCTTGTACGCGATCATCGCGTCCAGCGAGAAGTTGTCCGGCATCTTCGCGGTGTTCGCCGAATCGGCCCAATAACCGGTGGCGTACTGCAGGCCGCCGCCGATGGTCAGCTTGCCCGGCACGGGAAGCAGCGTGTGCGGGATGTCATAGGCGGTCCACAGCGTGACGTTGTGGCGCGACACGCCCGGCGCCGCATTGCCGACGATGGCGCCGTTGGTGGCCGAGGTCACCTCGCCGCTCAGGTAGGCATAGGCGACATTGGCGGTCCAGCCGCCGACGATGCGGCCGCTCAAGCCCACCTCGACGCCGCGGATCTTGCGGCCCTCGCCCGAATCGGAGAAGCCGTTGGTGATGTCGCCGGTCACCGGATCGACCGTGTAGGCGTTGGCCTTCTTCGTCTGGAAGATCGCGCCGGTCAGGCCCAGACGCTTGTCGAGGAAGTCCACCTTGGCACCGACCTCGATGGTGTCCGAACGCTCGGGCTCGTTGCCGACGCCGTTCTGCGGCACTTCCGAAGCCACGCCGCCGACCGCCACCGCGATATCGGTGCCCACCGGGCGGTAGGTGCGCGAGAACGACGTGTAGAACATCGCGTCCCTGGTCGGCTCCCAGATCGCGCTGATCGACGGGCTCAGCTTCTTCGAGTCCGCCTTGCCGCCCAGCGTCGAGGCGCTGGTCGAGAATTCGCTCTGGAAGTAGTCCCAGCGCAGGCTGCCCAGCAGCGAGAACTTGTCGTTGAGCCAGACGCGGTCGTTCATGAACACGCCGACATTGGTCGCATTGGCGTCGCGCGTGTTGCCGTACGCGACCGTCGCGTTCGGGCTGTTGTCGAACACCGGATTGACGACGGTCTGGTTGTTGTTGCGGCCGGTCCACGTGCCCAGGCTGCGATGGTCGCGCTGGTAGATCGTGTCGAGGCCGACCATCGCCTTGTGGCGCAGGCTGCCGGTCATGAACTCGCCACGGGCGCTCAGCACGTTCTGGACACCCCAGCCGCGCTGCAGATAGGTCATGCCGCCGCCGGCGCCGTATGACAGCGCGACGTTCTGCCCGGCCAGCAGCCGCTGCAGGTTGGCGGCATTGATGCCGGCGGGATTGGTCGCCGAGAAGTCGCGCTCGTAGTAGCTGAAGCGGGTGTCGTTGCTGATCGTGATGCCGTTGTCGAGCTTCGTCTTGAAGTTGGACGACACCACGTGCGCATCGGTCCGGTCGCGGTCGGTATTGCGCACGTACGAGGTCGACGACGAGATGCCCGGCACGCCGTACTCGGTCAGCGGACGGTAGATGCCATCGGCGCCCTGCGCGACGGGCACGCCGAAGTCCGGCGCGCCGGTGCGGCGCAGGTACGAATAGTTCAGGTGCCATTCGGTGCTGGTACCCAGGCCCGTGCCGAAATCGATCGCCAGGCCGCGGCGGTCGTCGCCGACGTGGGCGCGGTCGGCCACGCGGCCGTTCTGGAACATGCCGTTGATGCGTAGCGCCGACGTGTCGTTCAGGCGGAAGTTGCTGTCGACGGTGGTGCGGTAGGTGTCTTCGGTGGCAAAGCCCTGATCGATGCTGGTGCTGGTATGCAGGTTCGCCTTCTTGGTGGTCTGGTTGATCAGGCCACCGACGTTGCCGACGCCGAAGCTTTCGCCGGACGGTCCCTTGATCACCTCGACGCTTTCCGTATTGAATGCATCGCGCTTGTAGGCGCCGAAATCGCGCAGACCGTCGACATAGATGTCGCCCTTGGCGGACAGGCCGCGAATGCGGAACTGATCGCCGTTCTGGCCGCCGTTGCCCTCGCCGGTCGAGATCGTGATGCCGGGCACGTTCTTCAGGATCTGTTCGAGCGAAGTGGCGTGCTGCTGCTCGATGACCTCCTGCGGCACCACGTTGATCGTCTTCGGCGTTTCCCGAACCGTTTCCGGCAGGCGCGAGATGCCAAGCGGCGCGTCATTGGTGTTCTGGATCGCGTCGCCGGAGACCGTCACCTGGGGCAGCACGTTGCCGCCGGTGCCGGCGCGTCGGCCGGCCGCGTCCTCACCAGCGCCCGCCTGCGCGTGGGCGGCGAGCGGGATCGTCGACACCGAAATCACCAGACCCGCGGATGCGCCTGAAACCAACAGACGGATGGCGTTCGCTATTTTTCTTTGCTGCACGGAGGACTCCAGAGAAGGACAACGGACATGACGCTGCCGAGCCTCCGCTGGAAACCATGCGCACCCTCCCCGTCAAAGAGGTGAACACTGCATTTCGGCGCTGCCGCAACGGCAGGCATTCAGCAACAATCAAAATGCGAATCATTACCATTTGATGTTGCCGGCGTTTGTTGATTTGTGGCGAACGATGGCGGCACGGACGAATTGACACAATTCGCCACAATTGGCCCCTGGCGGGCCCGAGGGCGGGCGCCCCTGGTGACTGCCGCCTCAGTTCGGCAGCTCGATCAAGGCCCGCAGGCCGCCTTCGGCACGGTTGTGCAGCGTGACGTCGCCGCCGTGGGCGCGGATGCACGAACGGGCGATGGCCAGGCCCAGGCCAAGCCCGCCGGTATCGGCGCTGCGCGCGGAGTCAAGCCGCGTGAACGGCTCGAACACCCGCTCCAGATGCTCGGGGTCGATGCCCGGCCCCTTGTCGTCGACCTCGATGCGAAGCGTGTGCCCGATCTTGTCGGCCACCACGCGAATGCCGACCTCGCCGTAGCGCGCGGCATTGTCGATGATGTTGCTCAGCCCGCGCTTCAGATGGACGGGGCGGCAACGATAGAACAGGCCCGGATCGGGCCGCGTTACGCAGCGCACCGCGCGCCCCTGGATCGTCTGCTGATCGACGATTTCCTGGATCAGTTCATCGAAGCGGACGTCCTGGGTCGGCTCCTGCAGCGCATCGTCGCGCGCGAACTGCAGCGCGCCTTCGACCATCACGCTCATGTCGTCCAGCGTCTTGACCATCGCGTCGCGCAGCTCGCCGTCATCGATCAGCTCGGCCCGGATCCGCAGCGAGGTCAGCGGCGTGCGCAAGTCATGCCCGATGGCCGCGAACATCTGGGTCCGCCCGTTGACGAAGCGAGCCAGGCTCTCCTGCATGTCGTTGAATGCGCGGGTAATCTCGCGCACGCCGCTGAGCCCGTCCGGTGCGGGCAGGATGACCCGCTCGCCGCGGCTGACGCGCTTCGAGGCCTCGGTCAGCAACCGCAGCGGACGCATAATCCGCCGCCCGAACAGCAGCGCGATCAGTGCCGTCGGCAGCATGCCGACCAGCAGCGAGAAACTGAGCACGCGCGACCAGTGTGCCGGCACCATCGTCGGCCAGTGCCGGCTGCGCAGCCAGCGTCCATTGGGCAGCTGGACCTCGACGTCCAGCGCCAGCGCGTGGGTTCTGCTGAACGCCTGTTCCAGCCAGTTGCCGCCGCGTTGGCCGCCCCGCTCGGGTTCGGCCTGCTGCAGGCGCACGTGGACCGGTACGTTGTCCGCCACGTCGAGCAGGCCGCGCAGGCGCTGCGCGATCGCCCGCTCCTGCTCGCCCATCCCGTACGGGTCCGGCAAGGCGTGCGCGGCCAGGCCGAACGTCGAATCCGGCAGGCTGATGTCCGCGAGCAAGGCATCGGCATCGGCGGATCGGCTGGCCAGCCGGTAGGCCGAAAGGATCCGCGTCTCGATGGTCCGCACCGACAACGGATGCAGCGTGACATTGTCGGCGCGCCACCACGACAGCGCGACCACGGCGAACACATGGGCGGCCAGCATCGCCAGCAGCCACAGGGCCACGAGCTGGCCCGACAGGCTGCGCGGGAACCATTTCATGAGGGCAGCACCGACACCTTGGTCGCCAGCAGATAGCCGTCGCCGCGCACCGTCTTCAGCATGCCGGGATGCCGCGGATCGGGTTCGAGCTTCTTGCGCAGGCGGCTGACCTGACTGTCGATGCTGCGGTCGAACGTCATCGTGCCCGAGCGCTGCGTCATGTCGAGCAGCTGGCTGCGGCTCAGCACGCGGTTGGCGTTCTCGACCAGCGCCCGCAGCAGATGAAATTCGGCGGTGCTGAGCGGGACCTCCTCGTCGCTGGGATTGCGCAGCGCCCGCGTCCTCGTATCGAAGGTCCAGCCGCAGAACGTGAAACGGTATTCCCGGGGCGCGGGCGCATCGCTCGCGTCGCGCGCCTCCGGCACGCGGTTGCGTCGCAGCACGCTGCGGATGCGAGCCACCAGCTCGCGCGGATCGAAGGGCTTGACCACATAGTCCGCCGCGCCGATCTCCAGACCGGCGATCCGGTCGGCCTGCTCCGTCATCGCGGTCAACAGGATCACCGGCGTTCCCACATGCTCGGACACGTAACGGCACAGCGACAGCCCGTCCTCGCCGGGCAGCATGATGTCCAGGATGATCAGGCTGTAACGGCGCGCTTCGAGCCGCTGGCGCATCGCCTTGCCGTCGGCCACGGCCTCTACGTCAAAATCGAAGCGCCTGATGTAAGTCGACAAGGGATCACGTATGTCCTTGTGATCGTCGACGATCAGGATGCTGGGACGGGGGTCCATTGTGCTCACACTGCTATCAATAAACGAGAATCGTTATCGCATTTTACCGTGAGGTGGCCTGGCGGCTCGGCAACCGGCCGGGGCACCCGGCTGCGGCACGCGGTTCGGCAACGACTGCGACACCCGGTCGCACTCCCGCGGCCTCGCTTGCCCAGCATCGACGTTCCGTTCTAAACTTTCAGAAATTACTGAAAATTCAAAACATACAAACATGCAACTGTCGCCCCTGGTCCAGCGCTTCGTTCTGCATTTCGGCGAAATGGGAAGCCGCTGGGGCATCAACCGCACCGTCGGCCAGATCTACGCGCTGCTGTTTACCGCGGCGCGCCCGCTCAATGCCGACGAGATTGCCGAGTCGCTCGGTTTCTCACGCTCCAACGTCAGCATCGGGCTGAAGGAACTGGAGTCGTGGAACCTGGTACGGCTTTCGCACCAGCCGGGCGACCGGCGCGAGTACTTCTCGGCCCCGGACGATGTCTGGGCCATTTTCCGGACCCTGGCCGAAGAACGCCGCCGCCGGTAGATCGACCCGACTTTGTCGATGTTGCGGGAAGTTCAGCTCGAAACGCCGTCCGATCCCGACGACAAGCATGCCCAGCGGCGCATGCAGGAGATGTACGAGCTGATCCTGCTGGTGACGGGCTGGTTCAACGATATGCAAAAGCTTGATATCGCCACTTTGGAAAAATTGATGCGACTGGGCTCCCGCGTGACTAAGCTGCTGGAAGTGAAGGACAAGCTATCCGGGGCCGTCGGCGGCAAACCCGCCGAAGGCAAGCGCAAGCCGGCTCGCACCAAGAAGGAGTAGTGCCCCATGTTGTCGTCGCTCGACCCGATCCTGCTGGCGCGGATCCAGTTCGCCGCCAATATCACCTTCCACATCCTGTTCCCCACCATCAGCATCGCGCTCGGCTGGGTGCTGCTGTTCTTCAAGCTGCGCTACGGCAAGACGGGCGACGAACGCTGGATGGCGGCCTACCGCTTCTGGGTCAAGGTGTTCGCGCTGACCTTCGCGCTGGGCGTGGTCAGCGGCATCACGATGAGCTTTCAGTTCGGCACCAACTGGCCGGGCTATATGGAGACGGTCGGCAACATCGCCGGACCGCTGCTCGCCTACGAGGTGCTGACCGCGTTCTTCCTGGAAGCGACCTTCCTCGGCATCATGCTGTTCGGCATGCGCCGGGTCAGCAATCGCACTCATACCATCGCCACGCTGCTGGTCGCCGGCGGCACCACGCTGTCGGCGTTCTGGATCCTGGCGCTGAACTCGTGGATGCAGACGCCCGCCGGCTTCGAGATGATCGACGGCAAGGCCCACGTGGTCAGCTGGCTGCAGGTGATCTTCAACCCATCGTTCCCGTTCCGCCTGACCCATATGCTGATCGCCTCGGGCCTGACGGTGTCGTTCCTGCTGGCCGGCATCTCGGCCTACCGCTGGCTGCGCAACGACCGCTCGCCCGAGGTCCGCTCGACCATGCGCACCGGCGTGATGGTCGCGGCGGTGCTGATCCCGCTGCAGATCGTCGTCGGCGACCTGCATGGCCTCAATACGCTGGAACACCAGCCGGCCAAGATCGCGGCGATGGAAGGCATCTGGACCACGGGCACCAGCGTCCCGGCCGTGCTGTTCGGCTGGCCCAATGCGGTGACCCAGAGCACCGACTGGGAAATCTCGATCCCGAAGCTGGCGTCCTTCTACCTGACCCACACCTTCGACGGCGAGGTCAAGGGCATCGACGCGTTCCCCGGCAAGCATCCGCCCGTGGCGCCGGTGTTCTTCGCCTTCCGCATCATGGTCGGCGTCGGCATGCTGATGCTGCTGGTCTCCTGGCTGGCGGCCTGGCAGTTCAAGCGGCGCGGCGAGCCGTCCAGGGGCGTGGCCCGCATGCTGCTGGCAATGACCTTCTCCGGCTGGGTCGCGCTGGTCGCCGGCTGGTATGTCACCGAGATCGGCCGCCAGCCCTACCTGGTCTACGGCGTGCTGACCACCGCGGAGGCTGCCTCGAAGGTGCCGGCTACGATGGTCGGCTCGACCCTGCTGATGTACCTGTCGCTGTACCTGCTGCTGATCGCGGCCTATGTCTCGGTGGTGTTCTATCTGGCCCGCCGCGCCGGCACCGATCCGGCCATCGACGAGCCGGAAATCGAAACCCCTCAACCCGTCATCGGCGGCAAGCCACGGAGCGCGCAATGACCGACCTGTCCCAACCCGCCGGCTGGATGCCGCTGGTCTTCCTGGCCCTGATGGGGCTGTCGATGCTGATCTACGTGATCCTGGACGGCTACGATCTCGGCGTCGGCGTGCTGCTGCGGCGCGCCGACGATGCCGACAAGGACACGATGATCGCGTCGATCGGACCCTTCTGGGATGCCAACGAAACGTGGCTCGTGCTCGGCGTCGGCCTGCTGCTGACGGCCTTCCCGATGGCGCACGGCGTGATCCTGACCAATCTGTACCTGCCGGTCGCGCTGATGCTGGCCGGCCTGATCCTGCGCGGCGTGGCCTTCGACTTCCGCGTCAAGGCGCGCGCCCACCACAAGCCGTGGTGGAACTGGGCCTTCTACGGTGGCTCGCTGCTGGCCTCGTTTTCGCAGGGGCTGATGCTCGGCCTCTATATCACCGGCTTCGAGTACGGCTGGCTCGACCTGCTGTTCGCGGTGGTGGTCGGCCTGTGCCTGGTCGCGGGCTACTGCCTGCTCGGCGCCAGCTGGCTGATCATGAAGACCACCGGCAGCCTGCAGGCGCGGGCAATCTACTGGGCCCGGCGCAGCCTGTGGCTGACCGGCGTGGGCGTGGCCGCCATCTCGGTGGTGACGCCACTGGTCAGCGAGCGGATCTTCGACAAGTGGTTCTCGCTGCCGAACATCATCCTGCTGGCGCCGATTCCGCTGATCACGATCGCGCTGTTCGTGGTGATCGACCGGCTGCTGCGGCGGATGGGCCCGCTGCAGAGGGCGGGGAACGACCGCCTGGCCTGGGTACCCTTCGTCGGCACCGCGGTGATCTTCCTGATGGCGTTCAACGGCCTGGCCTATAGCCTGTTCCCCTACCTGGTAGTCGACCAGCTCGACATCTGGCAGGCCGCCAGCGCGCCGGAATCGCTGGCGGTGATCCTGATCGGCGCGGTCATCGTGCTGCCCACCATCCTCGGCTACACGATCTACGCGTATCGCGTGTTCTGGGGCAAGGCCACCGACCTTCGTTACTATTAGGCTGATTCAGGAGGCTGATTTTCAGGCTGATTCAGGCCGATTCAGGCGAGTTGGCCTTTCACCGAAGGCGGTACGAGATCAGGCAGGCATGAAGGGCAGTGAAGGAAGCAGGCAAGGGCTGAACGCCGCGGCAACGCGCCCGGGCGGTGTGGTCCGCCGCGTGCGCGAACAGGCCGGCGCGCATGTTCGCGCGCTGACCCGCAGCAACTCCGGCCTGACGCTGGACTACGACAATCCCCCCGGCGATCCGGGCCTGTTCGGGCCCGATGCGGTCTGCTGGCGCGTGCATGGCGACTTTCCCGCGATGCTGGCCGGCGGCGTCAGCGCGCTGCTGATGCAGACGATGCACCCGCTGGCGCTGGCCGGGGTCTGGGATCACTCCAGCTTCCGTACCGACATGCAGGGGCGGTTGGGCCGCACGGCCCAGTTCATTGCCGGCACCACCTATGGCAACCGCGCCGACGCGATGCGCCTGATCGAACGGGTGCGCCGCATCCACACTGGCGTCACCGGCACCGCGCCCGACGGCCGCGCCTATGCGGCCAGCGATCCCGAACTGCTGACCTGGGTCCACGTGGCCGAGGTCTCCAGCTTCCTCGCCGCCTATCTGCGCTATGTCCGTCCGCTGTCCGCCGCCGAGCAGGATCGCTATTACGACGAGGTGGCGCTGGTCGCCGAACTGCTGGGCGCCACCGAAGTGCCGCGTTCGCGCGACCAGATCGCGGCGTACCTGCGGAAGATGCGACCGCAATTGCTGGTGACCGAGCGGACCCATGAGGTCGTGCGGCTGGTGATGCAGATGCCGGTGGCCAATCCGCTGCTGGTGCCCGCGGTACGGATCATGGCCGATGCCGGCATCGCGCTGCTGCCGCACTGGGTGCGGCGCGAGCTCGGGCTGGCGGGCGCCAGCGCCAGCGCGCTGCGGCGCCCGCTGTCGCTGGCCGGCATGCGGGTATTGGCGCCCACGCTGCGCTGGTCGCTCGGCGGCGGGCTGGCAGCGCGTGCCCGCCGGCGGGCCACTGCGGCGCCGCGCTAGACAAGTGCTGATCGGCTCAGGCGCCCAGCTCCACGGCCGGCGTCGAGCGGGCCTGCCGCATCCCTGCTGCGGCGCGACGCCCTGCCCGCTTGCGGGCCCAGAGCGCCACGCCCGTTACGCACAGCATCGCCACCACCAGCCCCATCGCCGAAATCAGCAGATGGCGGCGGCAAGGCCGAACCAGCGGTGCAGCCGGACAAGAAGAGCGCGCATGGGTCAACGGAGGGACATGGTTCCTCTGACATTGACGAATCACGGCGCGGCATCGGAACCGGGGACGCGTTCAGTCGGCCTGCGCGCTTGCCTTGACGGTGACCGGCGCATACCCGTACTGACGGGAAAAGGCGCGCGAAAACGCGGCGGCGCTGCCGAATCCGGCTCGGCTGGCGACCGCCTTGACGCTGTGTCCCATGGCGAGCTGGGCCCTGCCGAACGCCAGGCGCCACGAAGTCAGATAATCGGCCGGCGTGGTGCCGACCGTCCGGGCGAACTGCGCGACGAAATGGCTGCGCGACATGCCGGCGATACGAGCCAGATCGTCGGTGCGCCACGGCCGCGCTGGCTCGTCATGCATGGCGACCAGGCATGGATGGAGCCTGGGGTGCGCCAGGCCGGCCAGCAGGCCCGCATTGACGGTGCCCATCGCGATCGCACGGCGCAGCGCGAGCACCACGATGATTTCGCAAAGCCGGTCCTTGACGGTCGGACTGCCGCATCTGCAGTCCTCGACCTCGGCGACGAACAGCTCCGCCAGGCCCCGCATCCCCGGGCGCTCGGCCAGCGGGAACACCAGTTCGTCCGGCAAGGCCCCGACCAGGGGATTGGCGGCGCCGCCGAAATCCACGGCCGCCGCGGCCAGAACCGCGCCACCGGCATGGCAAGGCGTTCCGCCCGAGGCACGGAACACGAGATGCGTGGGAACGCCGATACCGCCGTCGGGATCGTCGGCATCGCCGATGACATACAGCATGGCGAGCGCCCCACCTCTCCCCGCATCGGCGCTCGCGACGGCCCGCAGGCCGAACGCCCGCAGGAAGGCAGCCAACCGATCATGTTTTGCTTCGCGCACCGGCATTTCGATCATCTCTTTGTCCGAAAGGATGATCGATCTTATGCCAGACTTGGCCGATCGCAATACAGGAACAAGAACGATGACTGCCGACACCGCCGCCAAATTCGATCCCTTGCGCGCTGCCGAATACGAGAAACAGAGCCGGATCGCGCTCGCCGGCTACGACGCCTGCCATGAACTGGCCGCCTGCATGCTGACCGCCGCGCTTGGCCCCGGGTCGAGCGCCACCGTGCTGGTGGCGGGCGCCGGCGGTACCGGCAACGAGATCGTGGTCGCTGGCGCGCTCGAGCCGAACTGGCGCTTCGTCGCGGTCGATCCCTCGCAGCCGATGCTGGAGCTCTCGCTGGCCCGAATCCGCGAGGCCGGCCTGTTGGGGCGTACCGAGCCGGTGCTTGGCGTGGTCGCCGACCTGCCGGACGAGGTCCGCTTCGACGCCGCGACGCTGGTCGGGGTGCTGCACCACTTGCCGGGCGACGCCGCCAAGCAGGCGATTCTCCGCGACATTGCCCAGCGCCTGAAGCCGGGCGCGCCGCTGGTCCTTGCCGGCAACCGCTACACCTATGCGTCGCGGCCGGTGCTGATGGCCGCGTGGGCGCAGCGCTGGCGCATGAATGGCGCCAGCGAGGAAGAGGTCCGCATCAAGCAGGGCAAGATCCTGCAGGGCGCGGATCCGCCGGAATCCGACGAGGCCGTCGCCACCTTGCTGACCGATGCCGGCTTCGAGAAGCCCGAGCCGTTCTTCTCGAGCCTGTTTTGGGGAGCCTGGATGGCGCGACGCGCCTGAAGCCGCTGGCGGCAACGCGGTGCCTTACTGCAGCGTCAGCCCCGACTGCCTGACCAGCTTCTCGGTACGCGGAATCTCCGCATCGACCATCGCGCGGAAATCGGCCACGCTGCCGCCGCGCGGCTCGGCGCCCGTCGCGGCCAGCTTGTCGCGGAAGGCAGGGTCCAGCAGATGCCGGTTGATCGAGGCATTGAGCTTGCCCACGATGTCCGCCGGCGTTCCCTTGGGCGCGACGATGCCGTACCACGGCGCGATGTCATAGCCGGGATAGCCCTGCTCCGCGATGGTCGGCACATCGGGCGCCATCGCCGAGCGTTTGGCGTTCGACACGCCGAGCGCCCGGAGTTTCCCGGCCTTGACGTAGGGCAGCCCCGTCATGATGGTGTCGAAGTACATCGACACCTGACCCGACAGCAGGGCCGGAATCGCTTCCCCCGCGCCCTTGTACGGCACATGCACGATGTCGATGCCGGCCATCGCCTTGAGCATTTCGCCGGCCATGTGCGAGGTGGTGCCCGCGCCGAACGACGCATAGGTCAGCTTGCCCGGATTGGCCTTGGCGTAGGCCACCATGTCGGACAGCGTGCTGAACGGCAGCGACGGATGCGACAGCAGGATATTCGGCGTATAGGCCACCACCGCCACCTTCTCGAAGGCATCCGGGTCGTAGCTCAACTTCTTGTAGAGAAAGCGGTTGGTCACCATCGAGGCGGGGCCCGACATCAGCAGCGTATAGCCGTCGCCCGGCGCGCGGGCCACCGCTTCGCTGCCGATCATCGCGGCGGCTCCCGGCTTGTTCTCGATCACGAAGCTCTGGCCGTACTCTCTGGCCAGGGCCTGACCCAGCTGGCGCGTGATCAGGTCGGTAGCGGCACCGGGGTTGAACGGCACCACAATCTTGACCGGCTGCCTGGGCCATGCAGAATCGGCATGGCTCCACGACGATGCGGCAAGGATGGCCGGCGCGGCGACGGCAAGGCAAGCGCGAAGAAGACGGGAACGTAGTGGCATCGACAGACCTTTTTGAGCGAAGGGGATGCGCCGGCGCAGCGGCTGGCGACGCGCAGTCCATCGCAACTGCCGTGCCCGCGGAAAACCGTGCGAAATACGCCGAAAACCACCGGATGCGGACGCACGTCTCCCGCCGGCGCCATCGGCATGACGCCAGTCCCCTTGTTGCAACACGGTGCACCAATCCGGTCGATGCGGGCTCACCGCCCAGGGGCAATCGCCACTACGTCAGGCTGATCCAGGTCGTCTTCAGGTCGGTGTACTTGTCGAGCGCATGCAGAGATTTGTCTCGCCCCGAGCCCGACTGCTTGACGCCGCCGAACGGCACCGTGATATCGCCGTCCATATAGCAGTTGACCCAAACCAGCCCCGCCCGCAGCTGGCGCGACACGCGATGCGCGCGGGCCAGGTTGGCCGTCCACAGGCCGGAGCCGAGACCATAGGGCGAATCGTTGGCCATGCGCAGCGCCTCTTCCTCGGTGTCGAACACGGTGACCGCCAGCACCGGCCCGAAAATTTCCTCGCGCACGATCGACAGCGATTGCGCCGGACACTCGAAGATCGTCGGCTGCAGGAAGTAGCCGCCGGTTTCCGCCCGTACGCGTTGGCCGCCCAGCCTCAACCGTGCCCCTTCGCGCTGGCCCGCCGCCACATACGACATCACGCGATCGAGCTGGCGCGCATCGACGATCGCGCCCATCGCGGACGCCGGGTCGAGCGGATCGCCGGGCTGCATGTTGGCGGCGCAGGCCTCGAGCTTCGTCATGAACGCGTCGTAGATGCCGCGCTGCACGTAGAGACGCGAGCCGGCGATGCAGATCTCGCCCTGGTTGTTGAAGATGCCGATCGCGGCGGCCTGCGCCGCGCGGTCCAGGTCCGGGCAATCGTCGAAGACGATGTGCGGCGACTTGCCGCCGCATTCGAGCCAGACCCGCTTCAGGTTCGACTGGCCCGCATACTCCATGAAGCGCTTGCCTGTGGCGGTCGAGCCGGTAAACGCAATGCAATCCACGTCGGGATGCCGGCCCAGTGCCTGCCCCGCCTGGGCGCCCAGTCCCGGCACCACGTTGAACACGCCGGCCGGAATGCCGGCCTCCTCGGCGAGTGCGGCCAGGCGCAGCGCGCTCAGGGGCGACTGCTCGGCGGGCTTGAGCACCACGCTGTTGCCGGCGGCCAGCGCGGGCGCGACCTTCCAGCTTGCCATCAGCAGCGGATAGTTCCACGGCACCACGGCCGCGACCACGCCCAGCGGCTCGCGCGTGATGGTGGCCAGCACGTTGGCATCGGTCGGCGCGATCTCGTCGTAGATCTTGTCGATCGCTTCGGCGTACCACGCGTAGGTGCGCGCCGATTCGGGGATGTCGTACAGCAACGTGTCGGCAA
The DNA here is from genome assembly GCF_013347325.1 of Cupriavidus gilardii. Taxonomy (NCBI): domain Bacteria; kingdom Pseudomonadati; phylum Pseudomonadota; class Betaproteobacteria; order Burkholderiales; family Burkholderiaceae; genus Cupriavidus; species Cupriavidus gilardii. Next base: position 1,892,018 of record NZ_CP054624.1, read on the forward strand.
TCGGCTTGCCCATGTCCAGCGTTTCGAGCAGCGCCAGTTCCTCGCGATGCGCATCGATCAGCGCCGCCAGCCGCAGCAGCGTGGCCTTGCGCTCGCGCCGCGGCATGGCGGCCCAGGCGCCCTGCTCGAAGGCCCTGCGGGCCGCGGCGACCGCGCGGTCCACATCGGCGTCGCCGCATGCCGCCACCTTCGCCAGCACGTTGCCGGTGGCCGGATCGACGCTGTCGAAGGTGGCGCCATCGGCGGCGTCGGTCCATCGGCCGTCGATATAGGCCTGTCCGCGCAGGTTCGGGACGATCGACTGCGCGCGTTGGCGCCAACAAGCCGGGTCGTGAAGCTCGCTCATGAAGGTTGCCTCGAATCAATTGAGGAAGGAGAAACCGCCGCTGCCGCGGGTCGCCCCGGCAGCGTCAATGACAGCCCGGCGGCGACGATCAGCGCAATGCCGCCCATTGCCATCGCATCCGGCCAGCGGCCGAACCACCAGGCGCTGTAGACCAGCGCGAGCAGCAGATGGCAATAGTTCAGCGGCGCCAGCGTGGAAGCCGGGGCCCGCTGCAGCGCCAGGATCAGCAGCACCTGGGCCAGCGCGCTCATGAAGCCCATGGCGAGGATCGTCAGCCAGTCGACCAGGTCCGGCCACACCGCCGGCAGGAAGAACGGCGCCGGCAAGCCGGTGGCGATCATGCAGATGATCGCCGCGAAGCCGTACTGCACCGTCGCATCGACCTTGCCGGCCATGCGCCGGGTCAGCAGTTGCAGCAGCGCGTAGCCGAGCATCGCCGCCACCATCAGCGCCGTGCCGATCCACGACAACTGGCCGCCGGGGCGCACGATCAACAGCATGCCGGCGAATCCCGTTGCCACCGCCAGCCACTGACGCGCGCCGACGCGCTCGGCCAGCAACCACGGCGACAGCGCCACCACGACCAGCGGCGCCATGAAATAGATCGCCGTCGCTTCTGCCAGCGGCATCCACAGCAGCGCGGTCATGAAGCAGGTACCCATGACCGCCAGCATCAGGCCCCGCAACACCAGCAAGCCGCGATGGGGCGTGCGCCAGAAGCGCAGGCGGCCCGCGTTCGCCAGCATCGCGATGGCAACGGTGCAGGTGGCCGCATAACGCACCGCATTGAGGAAGGGCGCCGGATAACGCCCCACCAGGTGCTTGGCGGTCGCATCGACGGTGGCGAACAACATCACCACGCACAGGAACAGCAGGCCCCCGCGCCACCAGCCGGCGCCGTTGCCGGGGACCGGCGCGGCGGCGCTCACGTGCCCGCCCGCGCCACCATCGCGCCGAGCAGCACGTTGGCTCCCGCCTCCAGATGCTCCGGCCTGGCGTCCTCGATCTCGTTGTGGCTGATGCCGTCCTTGCAGGGCACGAAGATCATCGCCGTCGGCGCGACGCTGGCCATGTAGACCGCGTCATGGCCAGCGCCGGTGACGATGTCCTGATGGCGATAGCCACGCGCCTCGGCTTCGTTGCGCACGTCGGCGATCAGCTCCGCGGCGAACGGCGTCGGCGGGAAATACTGCACGTCACGCACATCGACCTCCAGTGCCGTGCCCGTGGTGGTACCGGCGGCCAGCGACGCGCAAGCCGCGCGAAAGCGCGCATCCATCTCGGCCAGCCGGGCCGCATCCTCGTGGCGCAGGTCCACCGTGAACGTCACGGCGCCGGGAATCACGTTGCGCGAGGCCGGATGGGCATGGACCACGCCGACGGTGCCGCGGCCGTGCGGCGCGAAATCGTTGGCGATGCGCACGACTTCCTGCATCAGGAAGGTGGCGCCATACAGCGCATCGCGCCGCAGCGGCATCGGCGTGGGGCCGGCATGGGCTTCCATGCCGGTCACCGTCACGTCGTACCAGCGCAGGCCCAGCGAGCCGGTTACCACGCCGATCACGTTGTCCGCGGCCTCGAGGATCGGGCCTTGCTCGATATGCGCCTCGAAATAGGCGCCGACCCTGCGGCCTCCGACCTCGGCGCTGCCGGCATAGCCGATCGCCCGCAATTCGTCCTCGACCCGCTTGCCGTCGCGGTCGGTAGCGTCCAGCGCCGTCTGCAACGGGAAGATGCCGGCGAACACGCCGGAGCCCATCATCACCGGCACGAAGCGCGTGCCTTCCTCGTTGGTCCAGATCGCCACCTCGAGCGGGGCCTCGGTCTGGATGCCGCGATCGTTGAGCGTGCATATCACCTCCAGCCCGGCCAGCACGCCGAAACACCCGTCGAACTTGCCGCCGGTCGGCTGCGTGTCGATATGGCTGCCGGTCATCACCGGTGGCAGCGCGTCGTTGCGGCCTGCGCGTCGGCCAAAGATATTGCCGACCTTGTCTACCGTCACGGTCAGGCCGGCCTCGCGCATCCAGCCGGTCACCAGGTCGCGCCCCTGACCGTCCAGCTCGGTCAGCGCCAGCCGCGCGTTGCCTCCCCTGGGCGTCGCGCCGATGCGCGCCAGCGCCATCAGCGAATCCCACAGCCGCTGGCCGTCGATCTTCAGTGTCGTCATCGTGTTCTCCTCGGGAGGCGGTGCTCAGGCCATCGCCGGCGCGAAGCCCGACAGAAAGGCATCCAGCGCGGGGCCGATGGCCTCGACCTCGTAGCCGCCCTCCTGCACAACGACCGTCGGCACGCCGAGCGCATGGATGCGTTCGCCGATGCCGCGGTAGCCGTCCATGCCGACGGCCAGCACGCTGATGGGGTCGTCCACATAGGTATCGAAGCCAAGCGACAGCACCAGCGCCTGCGGCCGGTAGTCGCGCAGCGCGTCGAGCGCGCTGTCGAGCGCGGCCAGGAAGCCGACGTCGCCGGTGCCGTGCGGCAGCGGGAAGTTCAGGTTGTAGCCATAGCCCGCGCCGTAGCCGCGTTCGTTGGCATAGCCGGTATAGAACGGGTAGTAGCCGGCCGGGTCGGCATGCAGCGAGATCGTCATCACGTCCGAGCGCTGGTAGAAGATCTGCTGCGTGCCGTCGCCGTGATGCGCGTCGACATCGAGCACCGCGACCTTGCCGAAGCGCTTGAGCAGCCCCTGCGCGGCAATCGCGGCGTTGTTGACGTAGCAGAAGCCGCCGGCTCGGTCGCTGTGCGCGTGATGGCCGGAGGGCCGGCAAAGCGCGTACGCCATGCCGCCGTCCTGGTGTTCGCAGACATAGTCCGCCGCCGCCACCGCGCTGTGTGCCGAGCGCAGGATCGACAGCCAGCTGTGCGGGCCGAGCGGGCAGCTCAGGTCGCCCAGGTAATACCCCGCCTGCGCGATCACCGAGTCGGTCGGGCAATCGGGCCGGCGGCTCTGGTCGAGCTTGCCGTTGTGGTACGGCGAAAGGTTGGGCAGCACTTCGATGCCAGGTTCGAAGCCGGGGCGCGCCAGCGCCTGCCAACGCTCGTAGGCCTGACACAGGAAATCGAGATAGGCGGCGCTGTGCACCGCTTCCAGCGGCGCGCGGCCGTAGTCCGGCGCGACGGTCAGATCGATGCCGCGCGCGGCAAGCGCCGCCTGCAGCGCGGCCGCGCGTGCGGGCACGTCGGTCGGCTCGCACAGCCGGCCCGCGCGCATGAACTGGCGGGGCTGATGGAGCAACTGGTCATCCGAGAAGAAAGCACGCATATCGTAGGTGTGGGTTGTCGAGCGGCGATCGAGGGTGGCGCGCGCAGCGCGACGCGATCAGGCGGCCGCCTCCGCCTGGCGCGCCAGCGCCGCTGCGCGAATCTGCGACAACGTCATGCCGGGCGCGATGCCGTCGGGGTCGTAGCGCAGTTCGAGCAGCGCGGGCAGACGTTGCGTATGGGCAAAGTCGAGTGCCCTCGTCAACGCCGGGCCGAACTCGGCGTCGCTTTGCACCACCTCGCCGTGGCCGCGATAGGCGCGCACCAGCTCGCTGAAGTCCGGGTTGTCGAAGCCGAGCGCGATGGTGCGGCCGGGAAACTCGCGCTCCTGGTGCGCGCGGATGGTTCCCCACATGCCGTTGTTGAATACCAGCACGACGATGCCGAGCCGGTACTGCATCGCCACGCCGAGCTCCTGCAGGTTCATCTGGAAGCAGCCGTCGCCGGCGTAGCACACCACGGAGCGGTCCGGATATTCGAGCTTGGCCGAGATCGCGGCCGGCAGCCCGTACCCCATCGATCCCACGGTCGGCGCGAGGCTGGTGCCAACGCCCTGGAAGCGGTGGTAGGCATGCGCGAACAGCGCGTAGTTGCCGGCGCCCACCGTGATGCAGGCGTCAAGGGGCACGTGGTCGCGCACATGGCAGGCGACGGCATTCAGGTTCAGCGGACCGGGTGCGGATGCCGGCTCCTGCTGCGCCAGGTAGTCCCCGCGCGCCGCGCGGGTCTGGCTGGCCCACGCCGGTTCGGCTGCGGGCCGCAGCGTGTCGACGGCCTGTGCGAACGACACGACGTCGGCGACGATCGGCAGCGCAGGCTGGAATACGCGCCCGAGCTCGTTGGCGTCGGGATAGACATGCACCAGCCGCTGGCGCGGCAGCGGGCTCTCCACCAGCGTGTAGCCTTCGGTGGTCGCCTCGCCCATCCGCGTGTTCACCGCGATCAGCAGATCGGCATCGCGGATGCGCGCGCGCAGCGCCTCGCCCATGCCCCAGCCGACATGGCCCACAAAATTCGGATGATGGTTGTCGAAGCACTCCAGCCGGCGCCAGGCCGCGCCGACCGGCAAGGCGAAGCGCTCGGCGAAGCCTTCGATCTGGCGCATCGCTTGCGGCGTCCAGCCGGAGCCGCCAACCAGCAGGAACGGCCGCCGCGCCTGCGTCAGCAGCGTGCCGAGCGACGCCAGTGCCGCCGGGGTCGGTGCTGCATACGAACGCTGGTAGCGCGGCAGATCGGCCACCGTGGCCTTGCCCCACAGCGTATCCTCCGGCAGCGCCAGCACCACAGGCCCGGGCCGGCCGCTGGTCGCCACCGCAAAGGCGCGCGCGATGAACTCCGGGATACGGTCGGTGCGGTCGATCTGCGCGACCCACTTCGCCATCTCGCCGAACATGCGGCGATAGTCGATCTCCTGGAACGCCTCGCGCTCGATGAAGTCGTTGCCGACCTGGCCGACGAACAGGATCATCGGCGTCGAGTCCTGATAGGCGGTGTGCACCGCGATGCTGGCATTGGTCGCGCCAGGACCGCGGGTCACGAAGCAGATGCCGGGCTCCCCGGTCAGCTTGCCGTAGGCCTCGGCCATATAGCCCGCGCCGCTTTCCTGGCGGCAGACCACCGGCTGGATCGCGTCCTGATGGTCGTAGAGCGCATCGATGCAAGGCAGATAGCTTTCGCCGGGCACCAGGAACACGCGCTTGACGCCATGGATGCGCAGCTGCTGGACCAGGATCTGGCCGCCATTGCGCTCGCGCAGCGGTTGGCCGTCCACGGGGCGGCTCGGTGTGGACGCTTCGGTCATGGATTGGCTCCGTGTGCAACCGTGCAAGGCGGCGATGCCGCGCCCGCCGCCGTCTTGATCTCGATCTCGACGAACACGCATTCGCCTTCGTGCGCGTTGATCACGTTGTGTTCGACGCCGGCCGGCCGCGAATACGCGCGTCCGGCCACCAGCTGGCTGGTGACCTCGCCTTCCGGCGTCTGCAGCAGCAGCGGGCCGGTCGTCATCGGCACCACCACGTAGTCGTAGCCATGCCGGTGAAAACCGGTCTCCGCGCCGGGCGCGAAGCGCCATTCGGTGACGATCACACGCTCGTTGTCGACCTGCACGGTCGGCACTGCCTGGGGTCTGCTCATGTTGGGGCTCGCATTGGGGTTCGGTGGTGCAGCGGCTGTCGGCTGTCGGCTGTCAACTCTCAGCGGTCGATGCCGCCCATGCACAGGTACTTGATTTCCAGATAGTCCTCGATGCCGTATCGCGAACCCTCCCGGCCCAGGCCCGATTGCTTGACCCCACCGAACGGTGCGACCTCGTTCGAGATCAGGCCGGTGTTGATGCCGACCATGCCGTACTCCAGCGCTTCGGCGACGCGCCAGATGCGGCCGATATCGCGGCTGTAGAAGTACGAGGCCAGGCCGAATTCGGTGTCGTTGGCCATGCCGACCACCTCGTCGTCGGTATGGAAACGGAACAGCGGCGCCAGCGGGCCGAACGTTTCCTCCTTCGCGACGCGCATCGCCGGTGTCACGTCGGCCAGCACGGTCGGCTCGAAGAAGGTACCGCCGATCGAATGCCGCTTGCCGCCCGCCAGCACGCGCGCGCCCTTGTCCAGCGCATCGGCGATATGCGACTCGACCTTAGCGACCGCGTCCTCGTTGATCAACGGACCCTGCAGCACGCCGGGCTCGACGCCATTGCCGACCTTGAGCTGCGCGACCGCGGCCACCAGCTTGCGGGCGAAGGCGTCATAGACCTTGTCGTGCACGTACAGCCGGTTCGCGCAGACGCAGGTCTGTCCGGCGTTGCGATACTTCGATGCAATGGCGCCCTCCACCGCCGCGTCGAGATCGGCATCGTCGAACACGATGAACGGCGCATTGCCGCCGAGCTCCAGCGACAGCTTCTTGATGGTGTCGGCAGACTGGCGCATCAGGATGCGGCCGACCTCGGTCGAGCCGGTGAAGGTCAGCTTGCGCACCACCGGATTGGCGGTCAGCTCGCCGCCGATCGCGACAGCGTCGCCGGTCACCACGCTGAACACGCCCGCCGGCACGCCGGCGCGCTCGGCCAGCACCGCGAGGGCCAGCGCCGACAGCGGCGTATCCTCGGCTGGCTTGAGCACCATCGTGCAGCCGGCCGCCAGCGCAGGGCCGACCTTGCGCGTGATCATCGCCAGCGGGAAATTCCACGGCGTGATGGCCGCGCAGACGCCGACCGGCTCCTTGACCACCACCAGCCGGCGGTCCGCCATCGGCGATGCCAGCACATCGCCGCAGACGCGCTTGCCTTCCTCGGCAAACCACTCGAGGAACGAGGCGGCGTAGACCACTTCGCCCCTGGCCTCGGCCAGCGGCTTGCCCTGCTCGGTGGTCATCAGCAGCGCGAGGTCGTCGGCGTGCGCCAGCATCAGTTCATGCCACTTGCGCAGGATCTGGCTGCGCTCGCGCGCGGTGCGGCGCCGCCAGTCGATCTGCGCGACGCGCGCGGCCTCGATGGCGCGCCGCGTCTCGGCGGCGCCCATCATCGGCACCTTGCCGATCGGCGCACCGGTGGCAGGGTTCGTGACGACGAAGGACTCGCCGCGGTCGGCGTCGATCCAGGCGCCGCCAACCAAGGCCTGCGCACGCAGCAGGCCGGTATCGTTCAGTTGCATCAATCGCTCCGGAAATTGGGCCGCGGATGTCGATCAGCGGGCCAGCACGTCGGCCAGGATGTCCAGCCCTTCGTCCATCACCGCATCGGGAATGGTCAGCGGGAACAGGAAGCGGATCACGTTGCCGTGCACGCCGCACGACAGCAGCAGCAGGCCCTTCTGCAGCGCGCGGTTCTGTACCTCGCGCGTGAACTCGGCATCGGGACTGCCGTCGGCCTGCTGGAACTCCACCGCGACCATCGCGCCGAGCCCTCGCACTTGCGCGATCTGCGGCACGCGCGGGCGCAGGCTGTGCAGCCGGTCCATCAGCCGCTCGCCGAGGGCGGCGCCGCGCGCGATCAGGTTCTCCTCTTCCAGCACCTCGAGCACCGCCAGGGCCGAGGCGACGGCCAGCGGATTGCCGGCATAGGTGCCGCCGAGCCCGCCCGGGGCCGGCGCGTCCATGATCTCGGCACGGCCGCACACCGCCGACAGTGGCATGCCGCCGGCCAGGCTCTTGGCCATCGTGGTCAAGTCCGGCGCCACGCCGTAGTGCTCCATCGCGAAGAGCTTGCCGGTACGGCCGAAGCCGGTCTGCACCTCGTCGGCGATCAGCAGGATGCCGTGCTCGTCGCAGAGCGCGCGCAGCGCCTTGACGAAGGCGGCGGGCGCGACATTGAAGCCGCCCTCGCCCTGCACCGGCTCGAAGATGATGGCGGCGACCCGTTTCGGATCGACGTCGGCCTTGAACAGGACCTGCAGCGCCTTCAGCGAGTCGTCGACCGACACGCCGTGCAGCTCGCATGGGTAAGGCGCGTGATAGACCTCGCCCGGGAACGGACCGAAGCCGACCTTGTAGGGCACGACCTTGCCGGTCAGCGCCATGCCCATCATCGTGCGGCCATGAAAGCCGCCGGAGAATGCGATCACCGCGGGTCGCCCGGTGGCCGAGCGGGCGATCTTGATGGCGTTCTCGACCGCCTCGGCGCCGGTGGTGAAGAACGCGGTCTTCTTGGCCCACTGGCCCGGCGCGCGCTGGTTGATCTTCTCGGCGAGCTCGATATAGCTGGCATAGGGCACGATCTGGTAAGCGGTATGGGTGAACCGTTCCAGCTGCTTCTGCACGGCTGCCACCAGCCGCGGGTGGCGGTGGCCGGTGTTCAGCACCGCGATGCCGGCCGCGAAGTCGATGAAGCGGCGGCCTTCGACATCCCAGATCTCCGAATTCTCGGCCCGTTCAGCGTAGAAATTGCACATCACGCCCACGCCGCGGGGCGTGGCGGCATCCTTGCGGCGGACCAGTTCGGCATTCTTCATCGTGTTCTCCATGGGGCTTCGGGTTGGGCGCGCGGACGGCATCCGGGCATGCGGGCTTGCCGGCCGGGCCAATGCGTTGTCAGGCGGCGGCGCGGATCGCCTTCGGATCCCACTCCTTGCCGGGGATCGCCGCGATCAGGCGCTGCGTGTAGTCGTGGCGCGGCGCGTCGAAGATCTGGGCCGGCGGCCCTGACTCGACCACCTTGCCCTTGTGCATCACGATCACGTGGTGGCAGATCTGCGCCGCCACGCGCAGGTCGTGCGTGATGAAGATCAGGCCGATGTCGAGCCGCTTCTGCAGCGTGGCCAGCAGCTCCAGCACCTGCGCCTGCACCGAGACGTCGAGCGCGGACACGGACTCGTCGGCCACCAGCAGCTTCGGCTCGAGCGCCAGCGCGCGAGCAATGCCGATGCGCTGGCGCTGCCCGCCGGAAAACTGGTTCGGATAGCGGTCGAACGCCGAGTCCTCCAACCCGACCAGCTGCAGCAGCTCGCGCGCGCGCGCCTCCGCCTGCTGGCGCGGCACGCCATTGGCGATCGGCCCGTCGCTGACGATCCGACCTACGGTATGGCGCGGATTGAGCGAGGCGAACGGGTCCTGGAAGATCATCTGCACATCCTTGCGCAGCGGGCGAAAGCGCCGTTCGGGCATCCGCGCGATGTCCTGGCCCTGGAACAGCAAGGTGCCGCCGTCGATGTCGGTCAGCCGCAGCAGGCATTTGCCGATGGTCGACTTGCCCGAGCCCGACTCGCCGACGATGCCCAGCGTCTCGCCGCGCCGCACGGCAAAGCTGACGCCGTCGACCGCATGCACCACGCGCTTGCGCGAGAAGAGCCCGCCGCCAGACACATAGGTCTTGCGCAGGTCGCGCACGTCCAGCACCGTCTCCGCCGCCTGGCCGTCGGCTTCGCCGCAGCGGCCGTGCGGCACCGCGCCGATCAGCCGGCGCGTATAGGGATGCTGGGGGTGGTTCAGCACCTGCTGTGCGCTGCCCATCTCGACCAGCACGCCCTTCTCCATCACGGCGACACGGTCGGCAATCTCCGCCACTACGCCGAAATCGTGGGTCACGAACATCACGCCCATGCCCTTTTCGGCCTGGATCCGCTTGATCAAGGCGAGGATCTGTGCCTGCGTCGTGACGTCCAGCGCGGTGGTCGGCTCGTCGGCGATCAGCAGCGCGGGCTCCAGCGCCAGCGCCATCGCGATCACCACGCGCTGCCGCTGGCCGCCCGACAGCCGGAACGGATAGCTGTGCACCAGCGTGGCTGGATCGGGCAGGCCGACGAAATCGAGCAGTTCCAGCACGCGGCGCATGCGCGCCTCGCCCGGATAGGCGTGGTGCACGCGCATGACCTCCGCAATCTGGTCGCCGACCGTCATCACCGGATTCAGCGCGGACAGCGGCTCCTGGAATACCATCGCCATGTCCTTGCCGCGCATCGCCAGCAAGGTGGCTTCGTCCTGCGCGAGCAGGTCCTTGCCGCGGAACAGGATGCGGCCGCCCTGCGGCTTCAGGTAGGGCGGCAGCAAGCCCATGATGGCGTTGGCGCTCATCGACTTGCCCGAGCCGGATTCGCCGACGATGCAGAGGATCTCGCCGGCGTGCAGGTCATAGGAGATGTCGCGCACCGCGTAGGGGCGGTCGCCGCCCTTGGGCAGGGCAATGGTCAGGTCGCGAATCGACAGCAGCGGCGCGGCGACAGACTGGTTCTGGGGGTGCGGCATCGATTGAACGGTCATGGCTCGCTCCCTCATTCGCCGCGGCGGCGCAGCTGCGGATTCATGGCGTCGTTCAAGCCTTCTCCGATCAGGTTGATGGACAGTACCGTCAGCAGGATCGCCACGCCGGGCCACACGCTCATCCACCAGGCTTCGCGGATCATCGTGCGGGCCGCGCCGATCATGAAGCCCCAGCTCATCATGTTGCGGTCGCCCAGTCCCAGGAAGGACAGCGCGGACTCGGTCAGGATGGCGGTCGCGACCATGAACGAGGCCGACACGATGATCGGCGACATCGCATTGGGCAGGATCTGCGTGGCGATGATGCGCAGCGGCTTCTGGCCGATCACCACCGCGGCCTGCACGAACTCGCGCTGCTTCAGCGACAGGAATTCGCTGCGCACCAGGCGCGCCACCGGCGGCCAGGACACCACCGAAATGGCGCCGACGATCGAATAGATCGACGGATTGAAGATCGCGACGATCACCACCGCCATCGCGAGTTGCGGAATGGTCTGAAAGAACTCGGTGAAGCGCATCAGCGCGTCGTCGATGCGGCCGCCGCAGTAGCCGGCCACCGCGCCGATCAGGATGCCGAACAGCAGCGCCACCGCGGTGGAGATCACGCCGACCAGCAGCGACACGCGCGCGCCGTACAGCATGCCCGCGGTGATGTCGCGGCCCAGCATGTCGGTGCCGAACGGATAGGCCGGATCGGCGAACGGCTGCACCAGCGGATCGGCCACCATCAGCCAGGGCGATTCCTCGTACAGCACCGGGGCGAACAGCGCGAACGCGATCACGGCGAGCAGCACCAGCGCGCCGATCACCGCGCCGTAGTTTCGGCAATAGCGTTGCAGGAAGGCTTTCATGCGGTGACTCCCTTGCCGGCGACCGAGATGCGCGGATCGATGAAGCGATACAGCACGTCGGTCAGCAGGTTGAAGAAGACGACGAGGGCCGACGTCACGAAGAAGATGCCCAGCAACAGCTGGTAGTCGCGCTGCAGCAGCGCGTCGAACATCAGGCGGCCGATGCCGGGCCACGAGAACACCGTCTCGGTCAGTACCGCGCCGCCGGCCATCTGGCCGAGCTGGATGCCGGCGAAGGTGATCACCGGCAGCAGCGCGTTGCGCAGCACGTGCACGCGGATCACCCGGCTGGCCGGCACGCCCTTGGCGCGCGCGGTCTTGACGTAATCCATGCCCATCACCTCCAGCATCGAGGCGCGGGTCAGCCGCACATAGACCGCCATGAAGAAGCAGCCCAGCGAGATCGTCGGCAGGATCATGTGCAGCGCCACGTCCTTGACGCGCGCCATGCCGGTGTAGCCCGCGCCGATGGTTTCCATGCCGAAGGCCGGCAGCCAGCCGAGCACCACCGAGAACAGGATGATCGCCATCAGCGACAGCCAGAACAGCGGCGTCGCGTACAGCAGCAGCGCGCCGGACATCACCGCGCTGTCGATCCAGCGGCGGCGGTTCTCGTAGCGCGTCCGCGCGGCGATCACGCCGAGCAGCACGCCCAGCACGATCGAGAAGACAAAGGCGCCGCTCATCAGCAGGAAGGTCGCCGGCAGGCGGTCCAGGATCAGGTCCAGCACCGGCAGATGGTTGCGGTACGAGTAGCCCAGGTCGAGCTGGGCCACGCCCTTCAGATAGATGCCGAGCTGCGTCAGCAGCGGCTTGTCGAGGCCGAACTGCTCGCGCAGCTGGCCGACGAACGCGGCATCGCCGGCGCCGGCCTCGCCCGCCATCACGGTCGCGGGATCGCCCGGCGCGAGGCGGATCAGGAAGAAGTTGATGATGACGACGCCGAGCACGACCACGACGGCCTTGCCAAGACGCGATATCAGGAAGGAAAGGAAATTCACGGCAGGCTCCACTGACTTCGTGGTGGCGGTCACGCTGTCCCCTGCCCTCTCCCGCAGGCGCGAGAGGGCAGAAAACAAGGGGCGACGAACGCGGCTCAGTTCTTCTCGATCGAGACGTTGTCGAACGACTCGTTCAGGCCGATCGCCGTGGTCACCAGGTTCTTCACGTTCTTGCGGTAGAGCGTCGGGAACTCCAGCTCGAACAGGTTGGCGTTGGCGACGTCGTTGACCAGGATCCGCTGCACCTCGCTATAGAGCTTCTGGCGCTCGGCCGGATCCATGGTGGCGCCCGCCTTGGTCCACAGCTCGTCGGCCTTCGGATTGTTGTAGCCCTGCACGTTGGCGAACGGCGTGCCCTTGACGATATTGCGCGCCACGTACAGCCGCTCCACGCCCAGCGCCGGATCGCCGTACTGGTAGGTGTAGGTTGTGGTCAGGTCGAAGTCCCAGTTGCTGACCCGCGCGGCCCAGGTGCCGGCGTCGGCCGATTCGATGCTGACCTTGAAGCCCAGCTGCTCGAGCATCTGCTTGGTGTACTCGTCCAGCCGATCCCAGTTGGCGCCGTACGAGGTCGCCAGGATCTTGATCGGGTACTGGCCGACATTGACGCCCGACTCCTTGATCAGGTCGCGTGCCTTCTTCAGGTTGAAATCCATGTTCGGCATGTTCTTGTCGAAGAACAGCGTGGTCGACGCGAACGGGCTGACCGCCGGCTTGCCCATGCCGAAGAAGATGTTGTTGACGATCATCTTGCGGTTCAGCGCATGCATCACCGCCTGGCGGACCTTGACGTTGTCGAACGGCGGCTTGCGCTGGTTCATCAGCATGCTGGCCATCGGCGAGAACAGCTCCCAGCCCTTGGTGGTGTATTCCACGTTAGGCAGCGCGCGCAGGCGCTTGACGTCGACGTTGTCGACATCGCCGCCGCGCAGCACCTGCACGTCGCCCTTCTCGAACGCCACCGCGCGCGAGGCCGAATCGGGAATCACGTAGAAGACCAGCTCGTCCAGGTACGGCTTGCCCTTCTTCCAGTAGTTCGGGTTCCTGGCCAGCTTGATATAGGCGCCCTTCTTCCACTCCTTGAACATGAAGGGGCCGGTGCCGACCGGTTTCTGGTTGGCCGGGTTGTTGCGGTAGTCGGTGCCCTCGTACAGATGCCTGGGCATCATCGGCATGGTGCCGGTCTCGAACATCGAGATGAACGGCGGGAACGGTTCCTTCAGCTTGATTTCGACCGTGGTGTCGTTGACCGCGCGGATCGACGCCATGTACTTGTTCAGCACGGCACGCGTGCGCACATGGACCTCGCGCAGCAGCTTGTCGATCGAGAACACCACGTCGGCCGAGGTGAACGGCTTGCCGTCGTGCCACTTGACGCCGCTCTGCAGCTCGAAGGTATAGGTCAGGCCGTCGGGCGAGATCTTCCACGACTTGGCCAGCTCGGGCTGCGGCTTCAGATCCGGCGTATAGGTCAGCAGGCCCTGATAGATCTTGCCGGCGATGTACTGCGTCGGCGCCTGCGAATTGAGGGCGCTGACCAGGATCGGCGGCTCGGGCTGCACGATGCCGGACAGCGTGCCGCCGGTGGTCTGGGCGGCGGCGTTGCCGGCCGGCAGCGCCAGCGGCAACAGGGACAGGCCTGCCGCCGCGATCGCCAGCGAAGCCAGGCGCTGTTGAAAGCGCGTCGTAACTCGTTTCATCGGCTCGTTTCCTTGTCGTTGTGAACAGCGGGTACTGATGGCACCTACGGAGTCGCAAACTGAGGCGCAACTGAAGCGCAAACTGAGGCACTGCTTTGCATGGATCGCGTCTTGTCACGCCGTGACAGAACGCGTGGCCGGCGTCATGCCCTGGCAATCGGCTCCACACCGCACCAGTCGTGCAGGAACTGCGCCAACGTGGTGGTCACCCGCACCATGCTGTCGAGCGACACGGATTCGTCGATACCGTGGATGTTGCGGGCGATGGGCCCGTAGCACGTCACCGGGGTATCGAGCATCAGGCGGAAATGGCGCGCATCGGTGGTCGCGGTGGTGGCCTCGCGCTTGACCGGCTCGCCGTGAACCTTGCGATGGGCCTCGGCCAGCGCCTGCATGCTCGGCACGTCGAGATCGAACTCGCAGCCGGGCGCATGAAAGCCCTCGTAGCGGATGGCAAGTTCGAGATTGCTGGCAAGCCGCGCAACGGTGGCGCGGATGCGGGCTTCGACGATGGCCTTGGTCTCGTCGATGTCCATATGCGGATAGAAGCCAATGCGCACGCCCAGCGTGCAGGTGCACGGCACCGACGAATTCCATTCGCCGCCGTGGATCTGCCCGAGATTGAAGTTGATCGGGTGGGCATGATCGCGATACACCGGCGGGCGGTTCTCCGGCCGGTTCCATTCGGCCTCGAGTTCGCGCAGGTCTTCCATCACGGCGACGCCCGCCTCGACCGGATTGACGCCCGAGGTCATGTAGGCCGCGTGGGCCGGCTTTCCGGTCAGTTCGATGAACATCCAGTAGACGCCGACCTGCGCGCTCATCAGTCCTTCGCCGAGCGGCTCGGGAATGATCACCGTATCGAAGGCGGCCAGCTTGCCGGCGCCCACCGCGCTGCGCAGCGCGGCCACCGTGGCCAGCGCGCCGTTGCCGGTGTTCTCTTCCTCGAGCACCGCGTTGAACCCCACCGCACCCGCCGGCTGCACGCCCAGCGCGCGCAGCGCCTTGAAGGCGGCCAGTGCACAGACGATGCCCGCCTTCATGTCGCCCGAGCCACGGCCATAGAGCCAGCCGTCCTCCACCACTGGCGTGTACGGCGGGTTGCGCCACATCGATTCGGGGCCGGTGGGCACCACGTCGAGATGGCCGTTGAACAGCACCGAACGTCCGCCTTTCGCAGCAGGCCGGTGCGTGGCCAGCAGGTTGTAGCGGCCGCCGTCCGGACAGCACGGCGGCGAGAACAGCGGCAGATGCCTGATGGCATCGGCACGCAGTTCGATGCGTTCCGATGCGAGTCCCAGATCGCGCAAGGCCGCCTCGATGAATTCCGCCGCGGGCTGCTCCTGTCCCGAAGGGCTGGCCGCGGCGACGAAGCTCGACAGCGTCTCGACCATGTAGGGCAACAACGAGCGCACGGCGCCGGCGATGTCGGTGGTACTGAGGTGGCTTGCCGAATCTTGCATGAGGGCTCCTTGGAACACCGGGCTGCGAGGCTCGCCGATGTGAAAACTGCTTGCACCGGCGCGCGATGGGTGGGAAATTAGCGCACAGTTGGCACCATAGATAGGTCCATATTTGCCGTTTTTGCTGGAGCCATTTTGAAAGAGTCCATTCTGTCCGAGCTGCTGCTGCAACGGCTGGAACGGCCGGCCGACGGCAGCGCCGACAAGGCCGGCATGCACATGAACCGGCAGGTCTATCAGATCATTCGCCAGGAAATCCTTGCAGGTACGATCCCCGCGGGCTGCAAGCTGCCCGCTTCGCGGATGCTGGCGAAAGAGGTCGGGGTGTCGCGCAACACGGTGCTGTACGCCTACGAGCAGTTGTTGGCCGAGGGCTATGTCACGGCGTCGACGGGAAGTGGCACCTTTGTGTCGCACACCTTTCCCGACCATAGTGCATTGCACAAGGTTGGCGCCGGCAATGGCACCATCACCGCGCCTGCAGCGCAGCAAAACCCGAACCGCTTTGCGTTGTCGCGGCGCGGCCAGCATCTGGTGTCGCATGCCGGTGCGTCAGATCGCCAATGGGGCGCGTTCATGGCCGGCGTGCCCGACGTCTCGCTGTTCCCGCGCGCGGTATGGACCCGGCTGCTGAACAAGCATTGGCGCGAGCCGCGTCCAGAGCTGCTGACCTATGCGCACAACGGCGGCTATCTGCCGCTGCGCCGCGTCCTCGCGGAGCATCTGCGCCTGGCCCGCGGCGTCCGTTGCGATGCCGAACAGATCATCATGACGACGGGCATCCATCAGGCGATCGACCTGATCGCGCGCCTGCTGGCCGATCCCGGCGACAAGGCCTGGATGGAAGATCCCGGCTACTGGGGCACGCGCAGCCTGCTGTCGAACTCGGGCGTGGAGCCGATCCCGGTCCCGGTCGATGGCGAAGGCATCGCGCCGGACGCCGCCACGCTGCAGAATCCGCCCCGCTTCATCTTTGCGACGCCGTCGCATCAGTATCCGCTCGGCACCGTGATGAGCCTGTCGCGCCGGCGCATGCTGCTCGAATACGCGCGCCAGCGCGGCGTCTGGATCGTCGAGGACGACTACGACAGCGAATTCCGCTTCGAGGGCCGCCCACTCGCTTCGCTGCAAGGGCTCGACGAGCACGATCGCGTGATCTACATGGGCACGTTTTCGAAGACGCTGTTTCCCGGCATCCGCATGGGCTTCATGGTGTTGCCCAAACCGCTGGCCCCGCATTTCGCCATCGGCCTGTCGGAGCTGTTCCGCGAGGGACAGCTGATACAGCAGGCCGTGCTGGCCGACTTCATCGAGGAAGGGCACTACGCCACCCACATCCGGCGCATGCGCTTGCGTTATGCGCAGCGGCAGAGCCTGCTGCGCGAAGCCATCGCCGAGCGCTTCGGCGCGGACTGGCCCACGTCGACGCACGAGGCCGGGCTGCACCTGGTCATGCATCTGCCGCCCGGCGCCGACGACCTTGGCATCAGCATGGCGGCACGCACGCAGGGCCTGAGCGCGCGGCCGCTGTCGCGCTATTACTGCGACGAGACGCAGGCGCGGCAGGGACTGCTGATGGGCTATGCCTGCGTGCCCGAGGAAGAGATCGGACCGGCGTTCCGCAAGCTCGCCGAGGTCATCGAACCGGCCATGGAGCATCTGGCCCGCAAGCAGGAACCGCGACGCGAGTCGACGGTGAAGATCAACCGCGAGGCGTGGAGCGGCGCCTGATCGCGCCACGGATTGTCTCGCCCTTTTCCCCTACCCCTTCGCTCCCGCTACAAGACTCGTTCATGGCAATCTCCAGCAACCAAACCCCATCCGCGCCGGCGAACCGCGACGCCGTGCTGTCCGAACTGGCCGCCGCGCTCGATGCCGCCGGCCTGCAGACCGGCGACGACATCGAAACGCGCTTCCGCAAGGACTGGTACGCCCCGCTCGATCCGGAGCCGCCGATCGCCGTGGCGCGGCCGCGCAATACCGCCGAGGTGTCCGCGGTGCTGGCGATCTGCCATCGCCATCGGCAAGCGGTCGTGCCGCAAGGTGGCCTGACGGGACTGGCCGGTGCTGCGACGCCGGCCGGCGGCGAACTGGTGCTGTCGCTGGAACGGATGCGGGGCGTCGAGGAGATCGACGATCAGGCGGGCACGATGACCGTGATGGCCGGCACCACGCTGCAGGCCGCGCAGGAGGCGGCGCGCGCGGCGCACTGGCTGCTGCCGGTCGATCTGGGTGCGCGCGGCAGCTGCCAGATCGGCGGCAATATCGCGACCAACGCCGGCGGCAATCGCGTGATCCGTTACGGCATGATGCGCGACCAGGTGCTGGGACTCGAAGCGGTGCTGGCCGACGGCACCGTGCTGACGTCGCTGAACAAGATGCTGAAGAACAACGCCGGCTACGACCTGCGCCAGCTGTTCATCGGCAGCGAAGGGACGCTCGGCGTGATCACGCGCGCCGTGTTGAAGCTGGCGCCGCTGCCCGCCAGTACGCAGACCGCGCTGTGCGCCTTGTCCCGCTACGAGGACGTCGTGCAACTGCTGCGCCATGCGCAGCGCAAGCTGGCTGGCCGGCTGTCCGCGTTCGAGGTGATGTGGGCCGACTTCTACGAGCTGGTGACGACGCGCGTGTTGGGCGTGCGTGCGCCGCTGCCGGCCGGCCACCCGTTCTACGTGCTGCTCGACCTGCAGGGCGACGACGCCGGCCAGGATGCGCCCGCCTTCGAGTCGATGCTGGAGACCGCGATGGACGCGGGGATGATCCAGGACGCCGCGGTCGCGACCAGCGACAAGGAGGCGCAGAGCTTCTGGCAGTTGCGCGACGCCGTCGCCGAGTTTCCGGTGATGTGGGCGCCCAACGCCGCGTTCGACGTCAGCCTGCCGATCGGCCGCATCGGCGAGTTTGCGCAGGCCTTGCGCGCCGCCGTGCTGGACCGATGGTCCGAGGCCGAGCTGGTGAACTTCGGCCACGTCGGCGACAGCAATCTGCATGTCAGCGTCTATCTGCCCAACGTTGCGCTGCCCGACTTTCCGGAGCACGAGATCAGCGAAGTGGTCTATCGCGTCGTGCAGGAATTCGGCGGCAGCATCTCGGCCGAACACGGGATCGGCACGCACAAGAAGCCGTTCCTCGGATGTTCGCGTACGCCCGAGGAACTGGCGGTCATGCGTCTGCTGAAGCGGACGCTCGACCCGCACCACATCCTGTGCCCGGGCCGGGTCGTCGATCTGGAGTAAATCGCCGAGCGGGCGCCGCATCGCATGAGGCCGCACGCCTCGACGGTTCGGCCGCTATTCGGCAGCTATTCGACCGTTATTCGACCGTTATTCGCCCATTATTCGACGGTCGCCGCGGCCTTGACCGGACTGCCGCGCAGCGTCGCCTCGCGCAGCCGCACGACCAGCAGCGGCGCCAGCAGCGAGACCGCGGCGCTGGCGAGGAACAGCGCGCGGAACGAACGTTCCGCGGTCTGCCGCACCGCCGCCGCCTCGGCGCCATCGCCCAGCGACAGCACCTCGCGGAACAGATGCATCAGCACGTCCTCCCCACCGGGCAGCGGGCTGACCGCCATGCCGCTATGGCGCAGCAGCGCGATCAGCACCGTAGTCAGCACCGCGACCCCGACCGCGCCGCCCAGCATCCGCGAGAACGCCGTCAGCGCGGTGGCAACGCCGACCTGCTGCGGCGGCACCGCGTTCTGCGTCGCCACCAGCGCGCTGGGCAATTGCAGGCCGATCGCGAGGCCGAGCGCCACCATCACGATGCCGGTCAGCACGACGGCACGCGGGTCCACGAAGGCCAGCGCCGCAATCGCCAGCGGGGCGGCGGCGGCGCCGATCAGTTGCAAGGGCTTGTAGCGGCCGCTCCAGGTCATCAGCCGGCCCGCGATGAAGGCACCGAACGGGATCGCCAGCGTCAGCGGCACCAGCCGCAACGCCGCGCTGTCCGCCTGCGCGCCGCCGACCACCTGGAAGCGCAGCGGCAACAGCACCGACATCGCGATCAACTGGAAGAAACACAGGAACAGCGTGATGCAGCAGATCGCCACCGTCGGCACGCGCAGCATTGCCAACGGAATCACCGGATCCGCCGCGCGGCGCTCCTGCCAGACGAACACCAGCAGCGCCGCCACGCCGCCGCCGAGCAGAGTCAGCGAGTCGGCGCGCCAGACATCGTGGCCCTGGCCCAGCCGCGTCAGGAACACCAGCACGCCGGTCAGTCCGCCGCCGAACAGCAGCGCGCCGAGATAGTCGATCCGATGCTTGCGGCCGCCGGCCGCAGGCAGATGGCGCAGCGCACGGCGCACCGTAAATAGCGCCAGCAGGGCCAGCGGCAGGTTGATCCAGAAGATCCAGCGCCACGACAGATAGTGGGCCAGGTAGCCGCCGATCACCGGTCCCGCCATGCTGGCGACCGCCCACACGCCGCTGACATAGCCCTGATAACGGCCGCGCTCGCGCAGCGGCACCACGTCGGCAATCGCCGCCTGCGACACCGAGATCAGCCCCCCGCCGCCGAGCCCCTGCAGGATGCGCGCGACGATCAGCTGCGGCATCGTCTGCGCCAGCGCGCACGCGATCGAGGCCAGCAGGAACAGCACGATCGCGAACGACAGCACCGAGCGCCGGCCGAGCACGTCGGACAGCTTGCCGTAGATCGGCGTGGCCACCGTCGACGCGATCAGGTAGGCCGACACGACCCAGGCCATCACATCGAATCCGTTCAGGCGTAGAGCGATCTCGGGCAAGACCACGGCCACGATCGACTGCTCGAGCGCACCGAGCAGGATTGCCAGCATCAGGCCGAAGATGACCTGCATCACCGGCACCGGCGGCGACCCGGTCGGCTCGCCGGATGGAATGGGCTTTGGTGGAATGGAGGGGACCGCAGGCGAGGCCGGCGACCCAGCGGAAGCCGCAACGGAAGCAGCCGCGCCGGCAAGGCGCAGGCCAGAACGAAGGGGAGCGATCATCGGGCGGGCAAGGAGAAACAACATAGCCGGTGCACGACCGCACTGGCCGGACCGGCTTTTCTAATGAAGGACAGACGGCTATTGTAGGCGCTTGCTTAAAAGTGTGCGTTTGGGCGCGCTTTTACTCGTCGCTTTGGCCCTTGGTGCTGTCCAACGTGGCAAACAAGTCTTTTGCCAGGGCTACACAGTCGTCGTAGCTCCGGGCGAATTGCCGCCGCTCGATCTGCGCGAATTGCTTTTCAAGGATCGGGCGCCGTCCAACGACCTGGTCCATGAACGCGGCTGCGTGTCGTAGCAAGAACGGCGCTGCGCCCTCGAGCGCGTCGCGATCCTGTTCGACAACAACAGCCAAGTCGAACAGGTCGCGTGCGGTCGCCCGGTCGCCTCGGTGGTACAGCTTCTTTGCAACGATCTCGGTCGCGGTTTCGACGCGAACCGGCCGCCCCATGATTTCCCAGACCTCAAATGGATCGTCGGTCAGGTTTGGGGAAGCCACAAAGTCGACCTCCCCGGAATCCAGGACGAGTTTGACGAAGTTTCCCTGCTCCACATAGTCGGAGGTAATGGCCTCTGCCACATCGCTTAGACGTGGTGTCACAAAGCCGAGGTACTGCGGATCAGGGACGAAGATATCGATGTCCTTCGACATGCGATGGTCGTAACGCAGCATCAATACCGTGCCACCGCCAAACGTCCAGAGCGGCTCGATGCCTCCATGCGTCTTCACTTCCTCCATCAGCGTTAGCGCATGCGGAAATAGGGCCTCCCAAGGGTCGCCGCGGAGTTTCACCGTCATGCCCATAGGCCACCCCGCGTCGCCGTCAGCTCACGCGCCATCCGGCGCAGGTTCTTCCAGATTTCGGTGGGCTTCCGATCGTGGCGCGTGGCCACTTCCGCCACCATCTTCGTCACCAACTGCAGCGGCGCCTCATCCAGGATTTGGGCGACTTGGGGCTGCAGTTCGTCGGGAACTTGTCCGCTGATCAGCGCCTGCTCCAGTGCCATTGGCGTCAGCTCACCGGAATAGCTGGTATTGGCACCCTTCGCCGCCATCCATACCGCCCGCGCGGGGCGACCCCGCTTCTGTTCAGGGTCCGCAACTTCCAACGTCAGCCCCAGAACGTCCAGAAGACGGCCAAGCGTGTCTACGGTGACGTTGACATGGCCGTGCTCGATGCCGTTCAAGGTTTGCCGCGACAGCACCGCCATATCTGCCAATTGCTGCTGGGTCAGGCCCAGTTGGATTCGTTTGCGGCGAATGGCGTTGCCAAGTAGAGCGACGTTCATTTGGCGTCTCCAGTTTTTGTCAATTATAGACGACAAAAACGGAGCGCCAAATCGCCCTTCCTGGCTCCGGTCGACCACGCAAATTGGGACGCGGTCTACGTCCCAACTACGTTTCAGAAACTCTGCCAGTCATCTGCGCCAGCAGCCGGCGCTCCCGCAGCGGCCAGAGCGGCGGGCCGCACCGGCGTGCCACGGGACTTCGCGCCTGCTGCGTCAGCACCGTCGGCGCGAGAGACCGCCGGTGTCTTGGGAGTGGGTGCGGTCGTGGCCGCACGCAGCGAGGCGGGGCTTGCGGCCGATGCAACCTTGGCCCCCGGCGCAGCTTTGGCAATCGGCGCCGCCACGGCGAGCATCGGTTCCCGAGCCGGGTCCGTGGCTCGCGACAACGCCACCGTCGCCTCCTCGACACGGAACTTCGCCGCGTCCTGCACCAGCCCCGCAGCCTGCTGCTGCAGGCTTTCGGCGGCGGCTGCCGCCTGTTCGACCAGCGCGGCGTTCTGCTGGGTCACGCTTTCCATCTGCGCGATCGCGCGGTTGACCTGCTCGATGCCGGTCGACTGCTCGGCGCTGGCGGCGGAGATCTCGCCCATGATGTCGGTCACGCGGCGGACCGCTTCGACGATGCCGTCCATGGTGCCGCCGGCCTGCTCGACCTGGCGGGCGCCGACTTCCACCTGCTCGACCGAGCGGTTGATCAGCTCGCCGATCTCCTTGGCCGCCGCCGCGCTGCGCTGCGCGAGGCTGCGCACCTCGGCCGCGACCACGCTGAAACCGCGCCCCTGTTCGCCGGCGCGCGCGGCCTCGACCGCGGCGTTCAGCGCCAGGATATTGGTCTGGAAGGCGATGCCCTCGATCACGCCGATGATCTCGGCGACCTTGGCCGACGACTGCGAGATGCCCTGCATCGTCTCGACCACGCTGCGCACCGTACGTCCGCCCTCGGCGGCCACCGCCGAGGCGTTGACCGCGAGCTGGTTGGCCTGGCGGGCGTTGTCGGCGTTCTGGCGCACGGTCGAGGTCAGCTGCTCCATCGACGCGGCGGTCTGCTCGAGCGAGGCCGCCTGCTCCTCGGTGCGTTGGGACAGATCGGTGTTGCCCTTGGCAATCTCGCGCGTGGCGCCGTCGATCGCGCCCGAGGCGCCCTGGATGCCGCGCACCAGTACCGACAGTTCGGCGAAAGCGCGCTGCATCGCCTTCAGCATCCGGCCCATCTCGTCGTCGCCCTTGGCGCGGATGGCGAAGGCCAGATCGCCTTGCGCCAGCGCTTCCGCCGCGGCCAGCGCCTGCCGCGCTGGTCCGGCGATCGAGCGGGTGATCGCCACTGCCAGGCCGACGGCCAGCAGCGCGGATACCGCGCCGAGCGCGAGCAGCAGATTGCGCGTGAACAGATAGTCGGCCTGGGCCTGCTGCACGGCCTCGGTGGCCATCTTGCGGCCCGAGGCGATCAGCGTGTCCAGGCGTTCGAAGTACGCTGCCTGCGCGGCCGGCAGCGTGACGATCAGACCGGCACGCGCGGCGACAAACTCGCCTGCCTGCAGCTGCGTCAGCAACTGATCGAGCTGGGTGTTATAGGCGGCGCGATGCTTGCCAAGCTCGTCGAACACCTGCTTGAGGCCGGGATTGTCGGAGGCGGCAATCAGCCTGGAGAGATCGTCGAGCGTGGCGCTCATCTGCTTGCGGCGCTCGTTGACACGGCCGACGTTCTGCTGGACCACGGCCGGGTCCTCGGTCAGCACCGCGTCCCGCACCATGATGCCGATGGCCTGCGCGCCCTCCTTGACGCCGTCCAGTTCCATCACCTTCAACAGACGCTGCTCGACGGTCGTCCGCATCGAGGCATTCATATCGCCCAGCGCGATCACGCCGAAACCCGCCACCACGGCCAGCAACGCCACCATTGCGGCAAAGGCTGCCGCCAGGCGCGCGCCAATGCCGAAATGCTTCCACCCTCCCATACCGCCCCCTCTTCTCGTAGTCGGCGCCGCGCGCGTGTGCGCGGCGGTGCTTCGCTAACGGCAAGAAGGAACGCTTTCTTGATGGCAGCCGATACGGCCTGGTATCGGCTATCGGCGGTCAGAGGTCAGGAAAAACGAGCGGCAAGCGCGGCGCCATGGCGAAATGGCAAACAAGGGGCAAAAACCCCCTCAACTCCATCGATTGCCCGGAACAGGACGGGTGTCCAATTGACGCCGAGCATCCGGTATTCCGCCCGAGGCGGGCGAAGACGTCCGGCATTGCACAGGACGCGGGCAAAAAAGAAGCCCACGCGCGGGGTGCTCGTAGGCTTTCCAGGACTGCTAGAGCCGATTGGCTCGCGGCCGACTATAGCGGTGCTTAGATGAGGTGTAAATACAGTTTCCATCAGGGTAAATGCCGATAGTGGCACTTACTTTGTTTTACAAATAAAACAAGGAAAGATCGCCCCGATCGCTGCGGAAAAGCGGCGAGGTGAGTACGTACTCGGATGGGAACCCGCCTCGGCCCGCAGTTCGCTTCAAACGCTGCGCCGATCGAAGCACTTTACGCCGAGAACAGCTGTGGTTATCGGCACATGTATGCAAGCACTTAATTAGAGGTTTACCTCTAGACGCATGTCACGGCTTCTTCGATCCCCGAGTTGTAAAAATTTGTTACCCTCCGGGCCGAAGTATTCCCCTTCTCTTCTGGCAGCACGCCAGTCCGACCGTCGAGGCTACACATCCGCGAACCACAAGCGCCACGGCCGCAAGGACACGCGATGACTTCCCCCGCGCCGGTACCGAGAGCGAATGTTTCATCCCTCGCCAGATCGGGCTCTCGCCAATACGGATACCGTCGTGCCGCATCCGTGCCGGCTCGTGCCTGATCCCCGTACCGTTGTCTGCCGACAGAACCCTATCGGGCTCGACCGGAGAAGTCGTGAAGTATCAGGAAATCAGAAGTATTCGCCCGGGCCGTCAGCTCCAGGACCGACAACTGGCCTTTCACCGCGCCAGCCGGCATCCGGTAGTGCTGCATCTGACCAGTGGCGTGCGCCTGCACGGGGTCGTGGTCGGCGCCGACGCCTATATGGTGTTGCTGGCCCTGGCTCCCGGCGACCCGGCGCCGCAGATCGTCTACAAGCATGCGATCGCGGCAATCACCCCGGACAACGTCGACGGACAGCCGATCGAGCTGCCCCACGACGAGGTGCCGCCCGAGTTCGTCCGGCTCTTCACCCCTCGCACCCGGTCCCGGCGGCGGGCCTGAGCCAGTCCGGGAGCCGCCCCCAGCCTTGCAATGAGCGCTTTCCGCACCGCCGACTGAAAGTCACTCTAAACCTTTCGGCAGCCCGGTCGATAACCTTGGCAACGGAGGCACTTCACGCCCTGCAGTGCAGGCAGCCAACGTTACGGCACCCGCCGGAATGCGTAAAACATTGCAAATAGGAGTCGTACCATGGCGCAAGTCATTAATACCAACTCGTTGTCTCTGATGACTCAGAACAACCTGAACACGTCGCAATCGGCGCTGAACACCGCGATCCAGCGCCTGTCCTCGGGCCTGCGTATCAACAGCGCCAAGGACGACGCGGCCGGTCAGGCGATTGCCAACCGCTTCACCGCCAACATCCGCGGCCTGACGCAAGCTCAGCGCAACGCCAACGACGGCATCTCGCTGGCGCAGACGACCGAAGGCGCGCTGACGGAAGTCAACAACAACCTGCAGCGTATCCGTGAACTGTCGGTGCAAGCCGCCAATGGCTCGAATTCGCCTTCGGACCTGAAGTCGATCCAGGACGAAATCGCTCAACGCCTGGATGAAATCGACCGTACGTCGCAACAGACCGATTTCAACGGCGTCAAGGTGCTCGCTTCCGACAAGACGCTCACCATTCAAGTGGGCGCCAACGATAGCGAAACGATCGATATCGATCTGAAGCAGATCAACCGCAACTCGCTCGGCCTCGGTGGATTTAATGTCGGTGCATCCACCACGGTGACATCGTTCACCACTACCGCGGCTGGTGTTACCACAACGGCCAAGGTCAATCTCGCAGGCGTGGCCGGAGCCGAGCTGCCTGACGGCGAGCTGAAGCTCGTTGGTTACGGCGCTTACACGGCTGCAACCGACACCTACGCAAACTACGCGGTTGTCGACTCTGCTGGCAACGCGTACAAGCTTACTGCCGGCGACGTGAATGCTGGAACTGGTGCGGTAACTAACACCACAATCTTCGCCACGCAGGCAAGCATGGCTGCCGCCAAAGCAGCATATGACGCTGACGCCGCAGCGGGGACTGCTTCGACGGCTAATCCGCTCGCAGCACTTGATGCGGCGCTGAAGAAGGTCGACGAACTGCGCAGCTCTCTGGGTGCCGTGCAAAACCGTTTTGATTCGGTGATCGCCAACCTGGGAACCACGGTGACCAACCTGTCGGCTTCGCGTTCGCGCATCCAGGACGCTGACTACGCAACGGAAGTGTCGAACATGACCCGCGCGCAGATCCTGCAGCAAGCCGGTACCTCGGTGCTGGCGCAAGCCAACCAGACCACGCAAAACGTGCTGTCGCTGCTGCGTTAATTCGCAACGGCGCGGAAGGCCGGGCCCGCAAGGCCTGGTTTTCCGCTGGGAATGCTTTGCAGGCAGTTCGCTGCCTGCAAAGCGTTTCTTGGGACGCGTTGACGTAGACAAGCTGAACAACAAAGGCAGAAGACTATGGCTACCATCTCCAACATCGGTATCGGGTCCGGACTGGAACTCGGCTCGCTACTCGAGAAGCTAGAGACTGCGGAAAAGGCCCCACTGAAGCTCATCGAAAGCCAAGCTTCCAGCTACCAGGCCAAACTTTCTGCCTACGGTACCCTGAGCAGCGTGCTGTCGGCCTACCAGGCCGCCGCCAAGAAACTGGGGGATGCAGCGACGTTCGGTGCGGCCAAGGCCGCGGTCGGCTCGAGCGACATCATGTCGGCGGCTGCCGCCTCCAACGCGGTGCCAGGAACCTATTCGGTCAACGTAACCAGTCTCGCGCAAGCCCAATCGCTTGTTGGCAAGAACGTCGCCAGTCAGACCACCGCCATCGGCACGGGCAAGATCACCATCGAATTTGGCGAGCGCCTCGGCTATAACGCGGGCACTGGCGGCTACACCGATCCGCTAGGATTCACCGCCGACGCCGAGCGCACCAAAACCATTGACATCGGGCCCGGCCAGAACACGTTGCAGGGCATTCGTGACGCCATCAACAAGGCCAATGCCGGCGTTACTGCGAGCATTGTCAACGACGGCAGCGACACACCGTATCGTCTGGTGCTGACTTCGAACACCACAGGGGAACAGTCCAGCATGCGGATTTCCGCGGACAGCCCGGAACTGAGCAATCTCGTAGGCTTCGACCCTACCCAAGCAGTGCAGCCGAGCGGTATGCAGGAAACGGTTCGAGCCACCAACGCCGAGTTGAAGATCAACGGCATCGACGTCACCAGTCAGACCAACACGGTCACCGACGCGGCACAAGGTGTCACGCTAACGCTCAACAAGACTGGCACGAGCAGCCTTACGGTGACGCGCGACGCTGATGCGATCAAAGCGGCGATCCAAGGTTTCGTCACCGCATACAACAACATTCAAAGCACCGCCAAATCGCTAACGTCGTTCGACAAGACCACCGGCAGCAGCGCCGCGCTGAACGGAGACAGCACCTTGCGATCGATTCAGACCCGCCTGCGCAGCATGCTGAACGTTCCACAGCCTGACGGCAACGGCGGCACCATCACCCTTTCGGAGATTGGTGTGTCATTCACCAAGGATGGCACGCTGGCGATTGACGACGCCAAACTTACCAAGGCGATTAAAGACGATCTCGGTGGCGTTACCTCGATGTTCTCGCACACCACCGGCGCCGGCGGCTACGGCAAGCAGATCACCGACGCGATCGACGATCTGAACAAAACCAACGGCGCGATCAAGGTTGCGACCGATGGCCTGACTGATACGCTGAAGGACCTGGAAGACCGCTATACGCAGGTCGAGGACCGCGTCAACGCGACCATCGACCGCTACCGCGCGCAGTTCACCCAGCTCGATTTGCTAGTCAGCCAGCTGAACCAGACCAGCAGCTATCTAAACCAGCAGTTCGCCGCGCTGGCCAACCAGACCAAGAAGTAACCAACGGCAAGGACCGCCATCATGTACGCGCGCCAAGCAATCAACGCTTATGCCCGGGTCGGCGTGCAGACCGGGGCCATGAGCGCGAGCCCGCACAAGCTGATCGCCATGTTGTACGACGGCGCGCGCTCGGCCATCGCACGGGCCAAGTTCCATCTCGATGCGGGCGACGTGCAGGCGCGCGGGCTGGCCATCTCGAAGGCGATCGACATCGTCGACAACGGCCTGCGCGCGGTGCTGGATCACGACACCGGCGGCGAGATCGCCGCCAACCTCGAAGCGCTGTACGACTACATGACCCGCCGCCTGCTGCTGGCCAATGTGCGCAGCGACGTCACGCTGCTCAACGAGGTCGACGCGCTGCTGGAAAACCTCGCCACCGCATGGGCGCAGATCGGCGAACCGGAAGCCGGCGACCACGCCGCGCAATCGGCGGCCCCGGCTCAGTCGGCGGCCGTTGCCGAAGCACAGGAGAACTGATGATGCGTACCGTGTCTCCTACCGTGCTGAATTACGAGGAACTGCTGGTGCTGTCCGAGCAGATGCTCGAGGCCGCCGAGGCGGAAAACTGGACCGCCTTCAACGACGTGCAGACGGTTTACCTGGCCGTGGTGGACCGCCTGCGCGAGCTCGAGCACAACGTGCCGGTCTCGGCCGAAGAACGGATGCGCCGCCACGCACTGCTCGACCGGATCCTGGCGTACGACGCCCGCATCCGCGACCTGATGCTGCCGCACCTGGCACGCCTGGGCCAACTGCTGGGCGATTCGCGCCGCCGCCAGAATCTTTCGCACGCCTACGGCAGCCTTGCCTGACCCTGCACCGGGTCCCGCTGGCCGTCGCCGGCGAGCCGGTGACCCAGCGGACCATCCGGAAGCGACCCCATGACCGCGATCCATCTGCCGCCCGGCTCGCCGTCAGGGCAAGGCCTCGATGCCAACACGCTGCGCGCGCAGGTGTCGGCCAACAAGCTGGCGGCGCTGATTCCAACCACCAGCCCCGGCGGCGCCACGGTCCGGCAATCCGACGGAACCGCTCCCGGCGCGGTGGAACTGTCGGTGCGACCCGGTCCACATGGCCAGACTACGGCCACCTCGCCCACCGGCTCCACCCGCGAAACCCTCAGCTTCGCCGCCCGTACCATCCTGACCCTGCTGGCGCAGGGTTCGGCCGCGCCACTGCGCAGCGCCGGTCCACTGCTGGCCGTGCCGCCCACGCGGCTGCCCGAGGGAACCGCACAGGTACGGCAGGCGTTGATGCATCTGGTGCAGGACAGCGGGCTGTTCTATGAATCGCATCTGGCGCAATGGATCGCTGGCGAACGTGGGCTCGCGAGCCTGGCCCGCGAGCCGCAGGCCGGGATCGGCCGGCATCCCTATCCCGGGACCGGCGGCCTACCGCATGGTGGCACCGCCTCGGGTCAGGGACCGGCGGCTGGACCCTACGGCCAGCAGCCCGGTGCACCGATGCAGCCCTCTGGCACCGCTCCCCTGCCGACTCTGCCCTCCGCCTCGCCCGCCGACGCCCAGGCCCTGAGCAGCGCGATCCAGGCGCTGGCCGCCGCCGAACCGTCGCAGGCCGTGCTCGACGCGGCGTTGAATGCGGCCCGATCCGCGGCCAGCGCAGGGGCCGATGCCGGCGCCGACGATCCTGCCGCAGCACCGGGCGACACCGGTGCCCGCAACAGCGACGCGCCACGCGGCAACGAAACGCCGCGCTCGCTGCAGGCCGCTGCGCAGGCGTATCAGGCCGCCGCCAACGATGCCGCCCGCCAGGCTGGCGCGCAGACCTCGCTCGGCGCGACCGCTGACGAGGCGCTGGCACGGCCGGACCCGACGGCCAACATGCCGAAAGCCGAAGCCGCGCCCGTCATCCATCCGAATACCGAAGGCATCGTGCGCCAGCAGCTCGAACTGCTGGCCACCCAGCAGTTCCGCTGGGCCGGCGAAGCATGGCCCGGCACGCCGATGCAGTGGGACATTGCCGAACGCCAGCACGAGCATGGGTCTTCCGGCGAGCACGGCGACCGCGCAGACGAGCGTACATGGTCCAGCCGCCTGGTGCTGGAGCTGCCTCAGTTGGGAACGGTGGAAGCGCGCCTGACTCTGACGCCGAACGGCCTGGAAACCCGGCTGGCGGTGCAGGAAGACCGCATCGTACGAATGCTGGACGACGCGCAGGGCCGCCTGCGCGAGAACCTCGGCGCGCGCGGCATCGACCTGCTGCATTTCTCGATCCGCCGCGGCACCGACGCGGAGGGCGCCGCATGAGCCAGCAGGACACGCCCCGCGGCGCCGCCGTCGCGCTGTCGTACCAGAAGAACGACGCGGCCCCGCGCGTGGTCGCCAAGGGCTACGGCCTGATCGCCGAATCGATCATCGCGCAGGCGCGCGAGGCCGGCGTCTATGTCCATGATTCGCCGACGCTGGTCAACCTGCTGATGCAGGTCGACCTCGACAGCCAGATCCCGCCGCAGCTCTATACGGCGGTGGCCGAACTGCTGGCCTGGCTGCATCGGCTGGAAGCGGATACGGGGATCGTGCGGATCGAGTGAGGGCCGCCGCAGGCCCGATCCACAACGAAAAAAGGCGACCGCAAGGGTCGCCTTCGCGGGCAAGCGGGACGCTTACACCGCCATATTCATCACTTCCTGATACGCCATCGCCAGCCGGTTGCGCACCTGCACGCCGGTCTGGAACGAAATGCTGGCCTTCTGCATTTCGATCATCACGTCGTTCAGCGCGATTCCCGGCTTGCCGAGCTCAAACGCCTCGGCCAGGCCGTAGGCGCGTTCCTGGGCGCCGCTGATCTTCTGCAGCGAACGCTGCAGCTCGCCGGCAAAGCCGGTGGCCGCTGCCGGGGCAGTCTGCGAGGTCGTGCCCGACGCGCTCTGCGCCAGGCCGCGCAGCTGCTGCAGCATGCCTTCGATGGAAGCAATCGAACTCATCGGTCTGTCTTTCCGTAATGGGCGGGGCGCCGAAACAAAGTCGGCCGGCCCCTGATTGGGTCGGTCGGACGGGCGCAGCCGCGCCGCGCGGGCGGCCGTTCCCATCCAGCAGCCGAAGCGTACCCGTCGCCTTCGGCATGGCATAGGCCGAAATCGGACCGAAAAGCCGTCCTATTCCCCGGATTGTCTGTGCGCCCGGTAACCGATCATCGCTACCGTGCCGGGTCTGGCGGGTTCTCGCCTTGCCGCTCCCCACCCGCATCCCTGGTTTGCCGCCAGAGATTGCATTAACGACACCGGCGCCCCTTTGTTTAACTATCGCGGAGAGTACGCGTGTTTTGTCTGCTGCGTGATCTGAGCCATGCCGACATCGGCCACCGCCAGGGCGGCGCAATGCGCCCCCGGCAAGGTTCGCCCCTGCCCGGCCGGCTCGGCGGGTCGGCCAACACGGAGGCCCGCGCATGAATGCCGCGGCCGTGCTGGGCAACCGCTCGGAATTGATCGAGCGCTTCAAGGGCAATCCGCGCCTGCCGCTGATGCTGGGCGGCGCTGCGCTGGCGGCCGCGATCGCGGTCGGCGTGCTGTGGTCGCGCAGCCCCGACTACAAGGTGCTGTACAGCAACCTGTCCGAACGCGACGGCGGCGCGGTGATCGCGTCGCTGCAGCAGATGAACGTGCCGTACAAGTTCGCCGAGGGCGGCGGTGCGGTGATGGTGCCGGCCGACAAGGTCCATGAGATGCGGCTGCGGCTGGCCTCGCAGGGCCTGCCCAAGAGCGGCAACGCCGGCATGGAGCTGATGGACAACCAGAAGTTCGGCATCAGCCAGTTCGCCGAACAGGTCAATTACCAGCGCGGGCTCGAAGGCGAGCTCGCGCGCTCGATCGAGTCGATCGCGGCGGTGCAGTCCGCCCGCGTGCATCTGGCCATTCCCAAGCCGACGCTGTTCGTGCGCGAGCGCCAGAAGCCGACCGCTTCGATCGTGCTGACGCTGCATCCGGGCCGCGCCATCGATGAGGGCCAGGTCGCGGCGATCAGCCATCTGGTCTCGTCGAGCGTGCCGGAGCTCACGCCCAAGTCGATCTCGATCGTCGACCAGCATGGCAACCTGCTGTCGGGCAACGGCAGCAACGAGCGCATGCTCGATGCCACGCAGCTCAAGTACGTGCAGACGCTCGAGCGCACCTATGTCCAGCGCGTCGAGTCGATCCTCGCGCCGATCGTCGGCCAGGGCAATGTAAAGGCCCAGGTTACCGCCGACGTCGACTTCAATATCGTCGAGCACACCGACGAATCGTTCAAGCCGAACCAGGACCCGACCCGCGCGGCGATCCGCAGCCAGCAGACCAGCGAGTCGAACCAGCAAGGCGGCTCGCCGGTCGGCGGCGTGCCGGGCGCGTTGTCGAACCAGCCGCCGCTGCAGGCCGCCGCGCCGGTGGTCACGCAGCAGCCGGGACAGCAAGGACAACAAGGACAGCAGGGTCAGCAAGGCCAGGCCGGCCAGCAGGCCCAGGGTCAGCAGGCCGGCACCGCGCAGGCCGCGCTCGCCGGCGCGCAGACAGGCCCGAGCAGCAACCGCCGCGACTCGACCACCAACTACGAACTGGACCGCACCGTGCGCCACGTGCAACAGGCGCCGGGCGGCATCCGCCGTCTGTCGGTGGCGGTGGTGGTCAACCATCGCCAGGTTGTCGGCGCGAACGGCAAGGTCACCAGCGAACCACTGACGGCCGCTCAACTGGCGCAGATCGAGAATCTGGCCAAGGAAGCGATGGGCTTCTCGCCGGCGCGCGGCGACTCGCTCAATGTGGTCAACAGCCCGTTCACCTCCGGCGACGAGATCAAGCCCGAACTGCCGCTGTGGAAGCAACCCGAGATGATCGAGCTGGCCAAGACCGCCGCGCAATACCTGCTGCTGGCACTGCTGGCCCTGTTCGTGTGGTTCAAGGTGGCACGGCCGATCCTGCGCAAGTACACCGCGCCGCCGTTGCCGCCGCCAGCGGAGGCCAACGCGGCCGAGTCGGTGCTGCTGCCGGTCGAGGAGCAGCAGCCCGATCCGGAAGTGCTGCGCCTGACCGCCAAATATGAAAGCGATCTCGCCCTGGTGCGCGACGCCGCGCAACGCGACCCGCGTCTGGTCGCCAGTGTGATCAAGAACTGGATGTCTAGCGATGAACGGTGAGGGCTTGCAGAAGAGCGCCATCCTGATGATGTCGCTCGGTGAGGATGCGGCGGCCGAGGTGTTCAAGCACCTGTCGCCGCGCGAAGTACAGACGCTGGGCTCCGCCATGGCGTCGCTGAACGCCGTCACGCGGGAAGAAATGGCGGCAGTGCTGGCCGAGTTCCGCAGCGAGACCGAGCAGTTCCTGGCGCTGTCGGTCGACTCGAGCACGTTCATCAAGAGCGTCCTGAACAAGGCGCTGGGCGAGGAACGCGCGCTGTCGGTGATCGAGGACATCCTGGAATCGCGCGACCCGGGCAGCGGCATCGATTCGCTGAACTGGATGGACGCGACTTCGGTGGCCGAGCTGATCCGCGACGAGCATCCGCAGATCATCGCCACGATCCTGATCCACCTGGACCGCCAGAAGGCGTCCGAGGTGCTGGCGCTGTTCACCGACCGGCTGCGCAACGACGTGGTGCTGCGGATCGCGACGTTCGGCGGCGTGCAGCCGGGCGCGCTGCAGGAACTGACCGACGTGCTGACCAAGCTGCTGGCCGGCCAGAGCCTGAAGCGCAGCCGCATGGGCGGCATCCGCACCGCGGCCGAGATCATCAACCTGATGAACACCACGCACGAGGAGGCGGTCATTGCCGGCGTGCGCCAGCACGACAGCGACCTCGCGCAGAAGATCATCGACGAGATGTTCCTGTTCGAGAACCTGCTGGAAGTGGACGATCGCGGCATCCAGCGCGTGCTGAAGGAAATCGCCACGGAGTCGCTGATCGTCGCGCTCAAGGGCGCGCCGCAGGAGCTGCGCGACAAGTTCATCCGCAACATGTCGACCCGTGCGGGCGAGATGCTGCGCGAGGACCTGGAAGCGCTGGGTCCGGTGCGCGTGTCGCAGGTCGAGGCCGAGCAGAAGAGCATCCTGCAGGTGGTAAGACGCCTGGCCGACGCCGGCGAGATCCAGATCGGAGCCGGCGACGATGCCTATGTCTAATCCCTACGCGCGGCAGGCGCTGGGCCACCATCTGGGCGGCCCGCTCGGCAACGAGCGCGACGATGAGCGCGACGACGGTTTCGGCGCACGCTACGAGCCGCGTGCACAAGCTCGCGCCGCAGTGCAGCCTCCGCCCGCCGCATCGCCATCCGCGTCCGCTGGGCTGAACCTGCGAGGCGGCCGCGACGGTGCGGGCTTCGAAAGCTTCGATGCGTTGGGGGCCGGCGAACGCCAGCCCGGCGGCAAGCGCGGGGACCCCGGCGGCGACGGCAACGGCTGGCGCCGCTGGAAGATGTCGGCCTTCGACGCGCCGCCGCCTCCGCCGCCCGCATTCGAAGCCGAACCGGAAGAACCAGCGCCGCCGCCGATCGACTTCGCCGCGCTCGACGCGATGCGCGAGGGCGCCCGCAAGGAAGGCTATGCCCAGGGCTACACGCAGGGCCAGACCCAGGGCTACGGCGACGGCCATCGCGAAGGCTACGCGCGCGGTCTCGAGACCGCGCGCCAGGAGGCTGCCCGCCTGCAGGAACTGGCCGGCACCTTCGCCAGCGCCCTGCGCCGCATCGACGACGAGGTCGGCCAGACGCTGATCGCGCTGGCGCTCGATGTCGCCCGCAAGCTGGTGCACGACACCGTCGCGCACAACCCTGCCGTGCTGCTGTCCGCGGTGCGCGAGCTGCTGGCCAACGAACCGGCATTGTCCGGCGCCCCCTGCCTGCTGCTGAACCCCGACGATATCGAACTGGTGCAGACGCATCTGGCCGGCGAGCTGGAAGCGGCCGGCTGGTCGGTGCGCGCCGATGCGACCGTCGCACGCGGCGGCTGCATCGCCAGCGCCGCCAGCGGCGAGCTGGACGCGACGCTGGCGACGCGCTGGAGCCGCGTGGTGAAAGCCCTTGGCCGCAATGATCCCTGGGAAGCGCCCGATGCGTGAAGCGATCGCCGCTGCCTCGACCGATGCCGCAGCCGGCGTGCCCGAGCTGCATGGCCAGCGCTGGCGCGATGCGCTGGCCGGCGCCGCCGCCAACGTGGCAGAGCTGGACAGCAAGCGCAGTTGCGGGCGGCTGACGCGCGCCGCCGGGCTGGTGCTGGAGGCCGTCGGCCTGCGCCTGCCGGTCGGCAGCGACTGCCTGATCGAAATTCCCGGCCATGCCGGCGCGGCCGGTCAGGGGCCGCGCATGGCGGAGGCCGAAGTGGTCGGTTTCGGCGCCGACCGCCTCTATCTGATGCCGCAATCGGACGTACTGGGCCTGGTGCCCGGCGCGCGAGTCTATCCGCTCGAACCGTCGCCGCTGCCCAGCGGCGACAGCGCGCCGCGCGAACCCGGCTCGAAGCGGCTGCCGGTCGGCGAAGGGCTGCTGGGCCGCGTGCTCGACGCCGCCGGGCGGCCGCTGGACGGCCTCGGCCCGTTGCAGGCCGCGCGTGAAGTACCGCTGGCCGGCTCGCAGATCAATCCGCTGTCGCGCGCGCCGATCGATACCGTGCTCGATGTCGGCGTGCGCGCGATCAACGGCATGCTGACCGTTGGCCGCGGCCAGCGCATGGGCCTGTTCGCGGGCTCGGGCGTCGGCAAGAGCGTGCTGCTCGGCATGATGGCGCGCTATACCAGCGCGGAAGTGATCGTGGTCGGCCTGATCGGCGAACGCGGCCGTGAGGTCAAGGACTTCATCGAGAACATCCTTGGCGAGGAAGGCCGTGCGCGCTCGGTGGTGGTTGCCGCGCCGGCCGACACCTCGCCGCTGCTGCGCATGCAGGGCGCCGCCTATGCGACGCGCCTTGCCGAATATTTCCGCGATCAGGGCCGCCATGTGCTGCTGATCATGGATTCGCTGACGCGCTATGCGATGGCCCAGCGCGAGATCGCGCTTGCCATTGGCGAGCCGCCTGCAACCAAGGGTTACCCCCCTTCGGTGTTCGCCAAGCTGCCGACCCTGGTCGAGCGCGCCGGTAACGGCGCCGAGGGCGGCGGCTCGATCACCGCCTTCTATACCGTGCTCGCCGAGGGCGACGACCAGCAGGACCCGATCGCCGATTCGGCGCGCGCGATCCTCGACGGCCATATCGTGCTGTCGCGCAGCCTGGCCGAGGCCGGCCACTACCCGGCCATCGACGTCGAGGCCTCGATCAGCCGCGCGATGACCGCATTGATCTCGCTCGAGCAATTCGGCTCGGTGCGCCGCTTCAAGCAATTGATGTCGCGCTACCAGCGCAACCGCGACCTGATCAGCGTGGGCGCCTACGTGCCGGGCGCCGATCCCGAACTCGATCTGGCGATCCGCCTGCATCCGCGCATGGAAGCGTTCCTGCAGCAGGACATTCACGAGCGCGCCGGCTACGGCGAATCGATCGACCAACTGCATCTGCTCTTCGACAGGAGCGCAAATGGCTAAGACCTCTCCGCTGAACACGCTGGCCGACCTGGCCCAGAACGATACCGACACCGCCGCGCGCGAGCTCGGGCGGCTGCAGGGCCAGCGCACGCAGGCCGAGCAGCAGCTCGCCGCGCTGACCCAGTATCGGCAGGAATATCGCGCGCGCATGCAGGCGCTGATGCAGAGCGGCATGCCGTCGGCGCGCTGGCACGACTTCTCGCAGTTCCTCGATTCGCTCGATGCGGCCATCCGGCACCAGACCGAGGCGCTGGCCAAGGCCGAATCGCAGCTGCTGGCCGGCCGCGCCAACTGGCAAAAGCAGAAGCAGCGGCTGAACTCCTTCGACACGCTGATCCAGCGTGCCGAGTCGCGCGAGCAGCAGATCGCCGCGCGCCGCGAGCAGCGCGCCACCGACGAATACGCCGCGCGCCTGGCGCGGCAGCAGATCCGCAGCGGACACAACCAATAAGAACCCGATGATCGACATCAGCCAAATCGTCAGCGGCGGCACCGCGGCCGCCACCGCCCCGCGCAACCCGCAGCCGGCGTCTGGCGCCAGCGAGTTCGGCGATGCACTGGCGCGCGCGCGCCAGACGCAGCCCGGCGAAGCGCGCCCGGCCAGCCAGCAGCAATCGGCGGCCAGGAATGGCAAGGCCGCCGACGGCGCCGGCAAGAGCGCGGCCGAAACGGGCAAGAAAGCGGAGTCCCCTGACGCCAACAGCCAAGCCGAACCCGGCAAGACACAGGCGAATTCGGGCAAGGTCGGCGGCACGACCGAAGATCGGAAGGACAGCACCGACCTGGCCGACGGCGAGGCCGGTACCAGCGACACCGGCGCCGCGGCCGCCGCGGCACTGCTGGCCGCAATGCTGCCGGCAGCGCCCGCTGCCGCTGCTGCCCCTGCCGGAGCCGCCGGCACGGGCGCGGCGGCAAACCCCGCCGTGCCGGCCGCGCCGACGGCCGCGCTCGCCGGCCAGCTGCCGGCTACGGCAGCCGCCTCCGACGCTGCCCCGTCGCTGGCAGAAGACACGCTGAACACCATCGCGTCGCAACGCGCGGCGCTGGCGGCCACCGCGGGCGCGCCGGAAGCGGCTGCGGCCACGCCGACGGATGCGGAAGCGGACGCCGGCAAGCCAGCCATGTCGTTCGACGCGACTGCCAGGACCGCGTTGAGCGCCGCGCAGCTGCAAGCGTCCTCCGACACGGGTAGCGCGCATGACGGCGCAAGCGGTGGCCGGGACGGCAACACTGGGCAGTTCGCCGCCCCCGCGCAGCAGCCCGCTGCGGCCGCGAGCAGCATGACCGCATCGCCAACGGCGGCGTTGCAGGCCGCGCTGCAGGCCGCATCGGACGCCGCCAAGGCATCGGGCGAAGACCGCGGTGCGGTGGCCGCACCGATCGAAGGCGCCACGCCGCTCGCGCACGGCACCGCCACCACACTCGGCGCGCAAGCCGGTGCCCAGGGTCCGGTCACGCTGCCGCTCTCTCCGCGTGTCGGCGATCCGCAGTGGCCGCAGGCGCTCGGCCAGCAGATGGTCCGCCTGTCCACGCAGGGCAACCACACCGCCGAGCTGCAACTGAACCCGCCCGACCTTGGCCCACTGAAGATCGTGCTCAATGTGGTCAACGATCAGGCCCAGGCCCAGTTCGTCTCGCCGCACGCCAGCGTGCGCGCGGCGGTCGAGGCCGCCCTGCCCCAACTGCGCCATGCGATGGCCGACAGCGGCATCCAGCTGGGCCAGACCTCGGTCGGCGCCGAGCAGTTCGCCGGCCAGCCGGGACAGGGGCAACAGCAGGCCCCGCAGCACCGCGGACAGGGCTTCGCACAGGGCGTGACGGAGTTCCAGCAGCCTGGCGCTACTCAGGCCGCGACGGCCCCGGCCACGCCGCGCCGCGTGGCGCTGGGTGAGGTCGATACGTTCGCCTGAGCGGACGCATTACGGGCTCTCGGTGTTCTCCCTCTCCCGCAAGCGGGAGAGGGGAGCCAACCCGCTGGTAGCCGCTCACCGGCGTATCATTCCCCTCCCCATGAATCGATACGCGCGGTACCCCCATGACCTTCGACCTGTTCGACAACCTGCCGGAGCCGGGCAGCCGCGGCGGGGAACATAGCGAAGCAATCGGCCCGGGTGCCGTGGTGCTGCGCGGCTTTGCGTTGTCCCGCGGTTCTGCGCTGCGCGAGGCGATCGAACAGGTTCAAGCCGAAGCCCCCTTCCGTCATCTGATCACACCCGGCGGCTTTCGGATGTCGGTGGCGATGACCAATTGCGGGACGCTCGGCTGGGTCTCGGACGCAAGCGGTTATCGCTACGACCCCATCGACCCGGACAGCGGCCGGCCCTGGCCCGCGATGCCGGCTGTCTTCACCGAACTCGCACGCGAGGCGGCCGCAGCGGCCGGCTATCCCGGTTTTGCGCCCGATGCCTGCCTGATCAACCGCTACACGCCCGGCACGCGGCTGTCGTTGCACCAGGACCGCGACGAGCGCGATCTGCGCGCGCCGATCGTCTCCGTATCGCTGGGCCTGCCCGCAGTATTCCTGTTCGGCGGGCCGAAACGCGCCGACCGTCCGGCACGCGTGCGCCTCGCTCACGGCGATATCGCCGTCTGGGGCGGGCCGAGCCGGCTCTTCTATCACGGCATCGCGCCGCTCGCCGATGGCGATCACCCGTTGACCGGGGCGCTTCGCCTGAACCTGACCTTCCGCAAGGCCAGCTGAACCACGCCGCCATGACGGTGCGATGACACTTCGATGAAGCCTCGATGAAGTCTTGCCGCGCAGCTGACCCGCCGCGTCTTCCCGTGCACTTGATGCCATTGCATCAGACATCTTTTCATCGCGACGTCACGGACCGCCCCTAGCATCCACCTCGCCGTCAATTTGCACTTGCCGCTGCATTCATCGCATTGGCACGATGCGGCCGCGCAATGTCCACGACATGCCTTGGAAAAAAGGGCTTCGACATGGCCGCGATGCGATGCCCGGCATTCAATCCAACAAAGGGAGGTCCCCCGTCATGTCTTACATCACCGATAAGGCGCGCGAGCCGCGCCGTGCGGCTGAAGGCTACATCACCGTTCCCGGCCAGACGCTCGAAGAGATCGTCGCCGCCAACCCGGCCCGCCGCAAGGTCCTGCGCGGCGGCCTGAGCCTGTCGCTGCTGTCGGTCTTCGGTTCGACCAGCCTGCTGGCGGCCTGCGGTGGCGACGACGATCCCGCACCGGCCCCGGCTCCGGCCCCCGGCCCGACCCCGAACCAGCCGCTGGACTACAGCATCGGCTTCAACCCGGTGGCGGACAAGGTCACCGCCGATACCGTGACGCTGCCCGAGAACTACTCGTACGAGGTCCTGTTCTCCGCAGGCGATCCGGTCGAAATCGGCTCGGTCGGCTATAGCGGCTCGTTCCAGAGCTCGGCGGAAACCGAGCGCCAGGCCGGCGGCAACCACGACGGCATGCACTTCTTCGAGATCCCCGGCGTCGATCCGCAGAAGGGCGGCCTGCTGGCGATCAATCACGAAGCGATGGATTCGGCCATCCTGTTCCCGGGCAGCTACGACGAAGCCACCGCGACGGCCGAGCAGAAGCGCCTGGCGCTGTCGTCGGTCGGCGTGTCGATCATCGAAATCGAATTCGTCGACGGCAAGTGGCGCGTCAAGCGCGACTCGCGCTACAACAAGCGCTATACCGGCAACACGATCTACAAGGTCGGCGGCCCGGCGGCCAGCGCGATCGGCGGCAGCGTGGTCGGCACGCTGAACAACTGCTCGAGCGGCAACACGCCGTGGGGCACGTACCTGACCTGCGAGGAAACGACCGACAACTACCTCGATCAGTCGAACCCGGAAGAGGGCTACGGCTGGGTGGTCGAGATCGACCCGCTGAACCAGCTGGGCGCGCCGACCAAGCGCACCGCGATGGGCCGCTTCGACCACGAGAACACCGCCTTCATGACCGACGCCAACAACCGCGTGGCGTTCTACATGGGCGACGACGGCACCCCGGGCTGCATCTACAAGTTCATCCCGAGCAATGCCTTCGATCCGAACAACCGCGCCGCCAACGCCAACCTGCTCGACCAGGGCACGCTGTACGTGGCCAAGTTCAACGCCGACGGTTCGGGCCAGTGGGTCGAGCTGACGCACGGCAAGAACGGCCTGGTCACCGGTGCCAGCGATCCGGGCAACTACACGCAATCGACCACGCCACCGGCGCCGACCATCGTCGACTTCAACTCGCAGGCCGACGTGCTGATCAAGACCAAGGCGGCTGCCCGCGTTGCCGGCGGCACGCTGATGGACCGTCCGGAGTGGATCACGGTCGCGCTGGACAAGACCGTGTACTGCACGCTGACCAACAACGGCAGCCGCCGCGTCACCGATGCGGCCAACCCGCGCGCCACCAACCCGCACGGCCACATCATCCGCTGGAAGGAACAGGGCGACTCGCCGCTGGCCACCACCTTCACCTGGGAAATCTTCCTGCTGGCCGGCGACCCGTCGCTGGCCGCGGACAACCTGAAGGGCAGCATCGTCGGCGACACGTTCTCGAGCCCGGACGGCATCCGCGTCGATCCGAAGGGCCGCCTGTGGGTGCAGACCGATGCCGGCACCGGCAGCAGCACGACCGACATCTTCGGCGCCAACTCGATGCACTACGTCGACCAGCAGACCCGCGAGTGCAAGCGCTTCCTGGTGGGCCCGCACGGCTGCGAGATCACGGGCATCGCCTACACGCCGGACCTGACGACGTTCTTCATCAACATCCAGCACCCGAACGGCGCATGGCCCAGCGCCAGCCTGCCGGCGCGCTCGTCGACCATCGTGGTTCGCCACAAGGACGGCAAGCCGATCGGCGCTTAAGTCTCGGCGTCCGATGCCGGCCCTCGCGCCGGCACTCCCAGAAGCCCCGACGGCGACCTGCCGTCGGGCTTTCTTGCTTGTTGCCGCGAAAGCGGTGGGGCGCGCTCAGGCGCAGTCGCTTGCCGTCAACCGGCTGCCGGCAAGCGGCGCCAGCGGCCGCCGCGCGCTGGCGCCAGCGTCGCAATCGCTGCCACGCCGGCATGCGCCTGCGCTGCATGTCGGCGCGCGAGCAGCGCCTGCTCCAGCAGGAAGCGGTCGCGCCATTGCGTCGCGGCTACCTGCGTCGCGGCCTCTTCGGTGCCGTCGACCGGCGTGGCATCTCCCTTCACGGCGCCCTTCACGGCGACATCGGCCGTTGCGCCCTCGCCCGGCCGCGCGGCCAGCGTCGCGAGCTCGTCCTGCACCTCGGCAAGACGCCGCCGCGTGTCTGCGCTCGCGGGCACCGGTGCTTCGCTGCCGACCGTTTCCGCTCGAATCACGCCCGCCAATGCCGCCATCCTTCGCACGGTCACATGCAGCCGCGCCAACTCCGCAACGATGGCCCCGTCGAGCTCGGTGCCAGCCTGCTCCAGTGCCTGCTCGGCACGTGCCGACGCGCGGCCGGCGGCCACGCGCAGCGCTTCCAGCCGCAATTCGGAATCGTCGAGCGCACCCTCGGACATTGCCTGCGCAAAGGCGGCGCGCAGATAGATCGCATGGATCGCGACCGCGTCTCGCGCGCGCCGGCGCGCCCGCGACAGCTCCGCGCGCGGGGCCAGCACCAGGTAGCTGGCCAGCGCGATCAGGCAGCCGAACGCGGTATCGGCGCCGCGCAGCATCGCCACATGGCTGCTGTCGGACGCGGGTTCGCCGATCCACGAAAACAGGATCACCGCAGGCGTCAGCATCAGTGCGAACAGGCCGGGGCTGCCGGCAAGGCGGGCCACGTATGCCGCGGACAGCGACACCGCGCTGATCGCCAGCGCGACCGGCGCGGCGGGATGCAGCAGCCCCACCAGGCAGGCCAGCAGCGCACCGCCCAGCGAGCCGGCGAAGCGCTGCAGCGAGATGCGCCGCGTGGTTTGCAACTGCGGGCTCAGCACCATGATCACCGTCACCGCGACCCAGTAGCCATGATCGAGCCGCCAGACCAGACCGGGCAGCAGACTCAGGCCTCCCGCCAATGCGAGGCGCACCGCGTGGCGCGTCACACGGGCATCGCCGGCACCGAGCTCCGCCAGCGCAGTGCTCCACTCTCGCAAGCCGATCCACAGCGAGCGGCGCGGCCAGTGGAACGATGCGCGCCACGCGGCAAAGTCCGGGAAGCGCGCCAGCGAGGCCAGCGCGGCGTGATAAAGCGGCGGTGCGCTGGCATTGGCGACCTGGCCATGCACACGTCTGAGTTGCAGATACATCGATCGCGTCAGCGCGGGCAGATCGGCCGCATGGCGGGACAGGCCCTGCTCGATCTGCTCGCGCAGATCGTCGAGGCAGCGGTGCAGATGCCGCAGCGGCAGCAGT
This sequence comes from Cupriavidus gilardii, assembly GCF_013347325.1. Lineage (NCBI taxonomy): Bacteria > Pseudomonadati > Pseudomonadota > Betaproteobacteria > Burkholderiales > Burkholderiaceae > Cupriavidus > Cupriavidus gilardii. Next base: position 1,934,564 of record NZ_CP054624.1, read on the forward strand.
TCGTGACCACGCCTGCCGCGCAGATCGGATGCGACGATCAGCAAGGCGAACACCGCCTCGGCCATCGCGATCAGATAGCGGTAATGCAGCAGCGTAGCGGCATCGAACCAGCTGCGCTGCGCGGCGAGCAATTCGCGCGCCTGCTCGATCCGCTCGCGCACCCGCCGCTTGCCGAGATCTGTCTGCCCGTCCTCTGGCGCATTCGCGGCCCGGCCCCCCGGCGGCAAAGCGGATTCGGCCAGCGTGCGGGCCAGCGCTTGCAGCGCCGTGAAGATCGCCACCATCTGTGGACGCGGCCGCGTATCGCGTGCCGACGGCAGCAGGGCCAGCGACACCGCGCAGGCGAAGGCGCCGCCGAGCAGATAGTCGCGGCCCATCTGCAGCGCCCACGCCGCGGCGTTGCCGACATCGGCATTGGCATCGGCCACCGGTTGCAGGCAGGCGGCGATCAGCACCACATACAGCAGCTTGGCCGATAGCGCGGCCGCGGTCCCGCGCAGTTCCACCATGCCGGCCGCCAGACCGGCGAACAGCACCACGGCCACCGCCACGATCGGACTGCCGGCCATCGCACCGCCCAGCGCGCTCGCGAATGCCCCGCCCAGGCCTACCGCGGCAAGCGGAGGCAGGCGATCGCGCGCGGTACCGCCGGGATCGGCGAGGCACGTCCAGATCGAGGCGGTCGCCGACCACAGCAGGCCCTGGTCCGACCCGAGCCAGCCCATCGTCGCCAGCGCGAGGAACGAGGCGCCATAGATCGCGCCGCGCCGGCATCGGGCGGCATTGCGTGCTTCGGCAACGGTCGCGCGAATATTGGTCGAGACCGCGGCGACCAGGATGGCAAGGAGACGATTCAGGGACGAGACGGCGCGCATCGGGCTGGGACAAGCAATGTTCCAGCCACTCTATGGGATTCGATGTTGCGACGCAATAAAACGGCGCTGCGGACCGTCTTTTCGCCGCTCTGGTGCGGGCTCGCCGCGGGGTGGTGCGAACGATTCGCCGGTGTGGTGCAGCGTGAAGGCTGGAAGCCGCCATTGTCGCGGCGCTTCCTTCGATATGCGGAAATCGCCGAGAAAACTGCCTATGCCGGCGTGCCGCGCTACGTTCGGTAGGGGCGAAAAAAAACCGCGCGAAGTTTCGCGCGGCTGGAATCCACCGAGGTGGTGGAGGAGACAGACTCGACTATATACCATCTGCTGCGACGCAACAAGTTTGCTGCAATTACCCGACGCGACGGTGCGGGATTTGTGGCATGTGCGCCACAGCAACGAGCTTCACCGGTCGGGCTGCACCGCCCGCCGCAGGGCCGCCCGGGCCAGCAACCGCGTCGAGTCGAGCGTCGGCAGCGGCGAATTGGCGTCGCTGATGATCAGCGGAATCTCGGTGCAGCCAAGCACCACCGCATCGCAGCCCCGCGCCCTCAGATCGGCGATCACACTCTGGAAGTACCCGACGGTCTCGGTCCGGAAGATGCCGCGTACCAGCTCGTCCATGATCAGCCGGCCGATTTCCGCGCGCTGCTGCAGATCCGGACGCACCGCCTCGATGCCGCGTGCGGCCAGCTTTTCAGGATAGACCTCGCTGTCGACGAGCCAGCGGGTACCCGTCACGCCGACCTTGCGATAGCCCCGCTGTACCGCTTCGTCGGCGACGACCTCCGCGATATGCAGCCAGGGCAGCGGGGAACAGGCCACGACATGGTCGAACGCCTGATGGATCGTGTTGTCCGGACAGATCAGAAACTCGGCCCCGGCGCGTGCCAGCTTGTTGGCGGACTGGAGCATCAGCTCGCCCACACCGCGCAGGTCGCCGCGATCCAGGCAGTCGACATAGTCGGCGAGCGAAGGCGTATGCATCGAGACCTCGGGATGCCCGTGCGGCCCAAGAAACTGCGCGCCTTCGGCGCAAATGGTCCGGTAGCACAGCGCAGCGCCCTCGGCGGAGCAGCCGACGATGCCGATGTGTTTTGGCATGGTGTGGATTTTCCTTGAAGTCGTTGGATAGCGGTCGAATAGCGGCGGATAGCGGTCGGGTCGCCGTCGGATTGCCGTGGGCCATTGTAGCCACGGTGAGGTCTTGCCGATGACGCTCAGCCGATCGCCCGCCGCAGGCACTCGAGAAACGCCCCCGCCAGCGCCGGCTCCGGATGCTGCCGCGCGCGCAACACAAAGCTGTTGAACGCGATCGCCGGCTCGAACGGCAACGCCTTGACGCCGGCAATCCGCAGGCTGCGGATCACCAGCGGATTCACCACGCTGACGCCCAGGCCCATGCTGACCATCGTGCAGATCGTCGCCGCATACGGCGTCTCGAGCGTCAGCTTGCGGCGATCGGGCACGAAGGCGGCGTCGATGGCCGCACGCGTGCCGTCGCCGTGCGTCAGCGAGATGAAGGTCTCGCCATCGAGATCGCCCGCGGCGACGCGTCGCTTGCGCGCGAGACGGTGATCGGCCGGCACGACGCAGACGCCCTGCACCTCGCGCAGCGAGCTGGCCTCCACGCCCGGCGTATCGGCTACGTACGAGACCAGTCCGAAGTCGCAGAACTGGGTCGCGGTCCATTTCGCGACGGTCGGCGAGTCGCTGGTATGGACCGAGATCGGCACGTCGGGATGCCGCTTGCGGAATTCGCGGATGGCGGGCGACATCACGCTCATTGCGATCGACGGCACCGCGCCGATGCGCAGCGTGCCGGTGCCCAGCTGCCGGATCGCGCGGGCGGAATCGCGCAAGGTGTCCAGGCCGACGAAGGCGCGTTCGACATCACGAAACAGGGCCTCCCCCTCGGCGGTCGGCACCAGGCGTCCCGCGATGCGCTCGAACAACCGGAAGCCCGCCTCACGTTCCAGCTGCGCGATCACGCGGCTGACGTTCGGCTGGGACGTATGCAGCTGCTCGGCGGCGATGGTCATTGAACGCGACAGCATCACCGTGCGGAAGGTCTCGATCTGCTTGAAGTTCATCGTGTCGTCGGCGAAGAAAGCGCGCGACGATGGTATATCAAAACCGTATGCATTGGCCCGATATTGTGATTTGACGATATGCGGCGCGCATTTCCATACTGGCCCGAACACAACATCCCTCACCGAGACATCGCGCCATATGGACACGACAGCAACCGACGCCACCGGCAACGCCCCCTCGAAAGTCAGCCGCCGCCTGCAGCAGGCGACCGCTCCGGAAGTCTGCGAACTGATCTACCTGCCGCGGCTGAACCGCGACTTCGGCAGCGGCTTCCGCTATCTGACCGACATCAACCGGGCGCATCTGCTGATGCTGCATGCCGCCGGTCTGGTGCCGGGTCCGACGGCGTCGAGGATTGCACGGGCGCTGGAGGAGATGGAACACGCGGGCGCCGACGCGGTACCGCTCGACCCGGCGCGCGAGGACGCCTACTTCAACTACGAGGCACAGCTGATGCAGACCGCGGGTGCCGACGCCGGCGGGCGCCTGCATGTCGCACGCAGCCGCAACGACATCCTGGCCACGCTCGACCGGCTGCGCGCGCGCGATGCGGGGCTGGCGCTGCTGCAGGCGATCCAGGACCTGCGCACGACCACGTTGGCCATGGCGCAGCAGCACGTCGACACCGTGATGCCCGGCTACACGCATCTGCAGGCGGCGCAGCCGATCACCTACGGTTACTACCTGGTGGGCCTGGCCGATGCGTTTTCCCGCGATGCCGAACGGCTGCTGCGCGCGCTCGATGCGCTGGACGCCTGCCCCCTCGGTGCCGGTGCGTTGGCGGGTACCGCCTTTCCGATCCAGCGCGAGGAAACCGCACGGCTGCTCGGCTTCTCGCGCTGCGTCGCCAACGGGCTCGATGCGGTGGCATCGCGCGATTTCGCCTGGGAAATGATGTCGGCAATGACGATCGCGGCGGTCGGCTGGAGCCGCGTGGCCCAGGACTACTTCGTCTGGTGCACGCCGGAGTTCGGACTGATCGATTTCCCCGACAGCGTGGCCGGCACGTCGAGCATCATGCCGCAGAAGAAGAACCCGGTCGTGCTCGAATACCTGAAGGGCAAGGGGGCCCATCTGACCGGCCTGCTGACCGCCGCGCTGTCGACCGTCAAGGGCACCAACTTCTCGCATACCGGCGACGGCAACCGCGAGAGCATGCGCGGCTTCTGGGAATGCGCCGACGAATGCGTGCGCAGCGCCAGACTGCTGACGCTGGTGATCGGTTCGGCCACGCCGCTGCGCGAGAACATGCTGCTGCGCGCACGCCGCGATTTCTCCGCGGCCACCGATCTTGCCGATGCGCTGGTGCGCGAGGCCGATCTGTCGTTCCGGGAGGCCCACCATATCGTCGGGGCCGTGGTACGCCAGGCACTGGACGCGCGGCTTCCCGCCGACCGCATCACCAGCGAGATGGTCGATATCGCCGCGCGCGAGCAGATCGGCCGCGCGATCGGTCTGAGCGACGAGGCGGTGCGGCGCTGCCTGGACCCGGTGCAGGGCGTCAGCGCCCGCATGGCGTCCGGCGGGCCGTCGCCCGCGCTGGTGCGTACGCGGCTCGTCGCGATGCAGACGGAGCTGGACGCGGCCGCTGCGGATCTTGCCGCCCGGCGCGCCGCCGTCGCGAGCGCGCGGGAGACACTGAAGCGCGAAAACGCCGCGCTCGCCGCCGCCCTGTAAAAACGACACCGCCGGCCCTGGGGCCGGCGGAATGTCATGGCGGTGCTGCCCTCAGCGGGCGTCGTCCCGGCATCACTGAGGCGGCGAGCCCTCCTTGAAGGCCGCCTTGATCTGCTCGCGCAATTGCGGCGAATCCTGATGCTGGTGGACCGTCACCGCATGCTGCACCGCGGCCTCGAGCAATTCGTCCTCGCTGTCGGCGCTGATCGCCACGGTGCACCTGGTGTCGCTGGGAATCTCCCGGCAATCGATATATTTGCGTCCCATTGCTGCCTCCTGACGCTGCCTGCATGAAATGGCGGAACGAGTTCCGCGCTGGCACCGCCGGCGCGACACCGGTCAAGGCCGGCGGGCTGCATTGAGTATAGGCAGGCGGCGGGCAATCGATGCTTACCCGGCGGCGCTGCCGCCAAGCCGGCGGCGCGTCGCGGCGGCGATGTCTCGCGTCCATGGCTCGGCGGCCCAGCGACGCTCGGCGAACGCCTCGATCTGCTGCCGATACGCCAGCGACAACCCGATGATGTCGAGCCCTTGCAGGAACATCTCGCGATGGCGGGCCGACAGCGCAAAGCCGGCATCGAATCCGTCGGCCATGACACGCATCGATTCGATATCGATGCCGACCGGGCCACCGTCGGAGCGCTCGACGATTTCCATCAGCGCGGCGACCTGCTCCGGCGGCAGCATCACCAGCAGCAGCCGGTTGTTCATCGCGTTCGAATAGAAGATCTCGCCGAAGCTCGGCGCGATGACCGCGCGGATGCCGTATTGCTGCAAACCCCAGACCGCATGCTCACGGCTCGAGCCGCATCCGAAGTTCGAGCCGCCGATCAGCATGGAGGTGCCGGCGTATTCCGGGCGGTTCAGCACGAACTGCGTACGCGGCATCCCCTGCGCATCGAAGCGCAGGTCGTACAGCAGGCCCTGCGCGAGGCCGGATTTGTCGATGCCGCGCAGGAACTGCTTCGGCATGATCTGATCGGTGTCCAGGTTCTCGATGCGGATCGCCGCGGCCTTGCCCTCGATGCGAAGCGGTTCAGTCATGGTGGTGCTCCAGTGCGCGTACGTCGGTGATCCGGCCGGTCACGGCGGCGGCGGCGGCCATCGCCGGACTCATCAGATGCGTGATCGCCCCCCTGCCCTGCCGGCCTTCGAAATTGCGGTTGGTGGTCGACGCGCAGCGCACGCCGGCCTCCAGCACATCGTCGTTCATCGCCAGGCACATCGAACAGCCAGGCTGCCGCCATTCGAAGCCCGCCTCCGTCAGCAGCGCGGCGATGCCCTCGGCCTCGGCCTGCGCCTTGACCGCACCTGACCCGGGCACCACCATCGCGCGCACACCGTCCGCCACGCGGCGGCCGCGCACTACCTGCGCCACCGCACGCAGATCCTCGATCCGGGCATTGGTGCAGGAGCCGATGAACACGTGCTGGATCGGCGTGCCGGCGATCGGTGCGCGCGGTTCCAGGCGCGTATAGGCCAGGGCCTGTTCGGTGCTGCGGCGTGCGGGACCTTCGGGCTGCTCGATGGGATCGGGAATGCGCCCGCCCACCGGCACGACCTGATCCGGGCTGGTGCCCCAGGTGACATGCGGCGCCACGTCGCTGGCATCGAAGCGGTGCTCGACGTCGAAGGCCGCGTCGGCATCGCTGTGCAGCGCCCGCCAGGCGGCAAGCGCCCGAGGCCGCAAACCGTCGTCGATATCGGGCGCGCGTTGCAGCACGTAATCGATGGCCGTCGCATCTGGCGCGATCAGCGCGCCGCGTGCTCCGGCCTCGACCGCCATATTGCACAGCGTGAAGCGCGCCTCGACGCTGAGCGCTTCGATCGCGCTGCCGCAGAACTCCACCACATATCCGCGTGCGCCCTGCGCACCGATCCGGCCGATGATCATCAGCACCAGGTCCTTGGCCGTGGTGCCCGGCGGCAGCGTGCCGTCGACGCGAATCCGCATGTCCTTCGCCAGCCGATAGACCAGCGTCTGCGTGGCCAGCACGTGCTCGACCTCCGAGGTGCCGATGCCGAAGCCCAGCGCACCCAGCGCGCCATAGGTGGTGGTATGGCTGTCACCGCAGATCACGACCATCCCCGGCCGGATCATGCCGTGCTCGGGCGCGACCACGTGCTCGATGCCCTGCAGCCGGTCGTTGGTATCGAACAGCGCAATTCCATGCCGATCGCAATTGGCCTTCAGATTGCTCGCCTGCAGTGCCGACGCGGGATCGGCAATCACGCGGATCGCGCCCGGCTGGCTCGCCGGATGCGTGGGGATGATATGGCTGACCACGGCGACGTTCTGCCCAGGCATCAGCACCGGCCGGCCCTGCTCGTGCAGGCCGGCGAAGGCCTGCGGGCTGGTGTACTCGTTCATCAGATGCAGATCGCAGAACAGCAGGACGTTGTCGTCGTCGAGCCTGGCGACCGTATGCGAATCGACCAGCTTGCGATATAGCGTGCGGGGGGTCATGCGAGGTTCCGAATGAGGCGATATGTCATGCCGCGATACTCAGCGGCCTCTGGCACGAATATGCGCCCGGCGATGTGCCGGGCAACGTGCGCGGCTTATTCCGCCGAGATGCCGCGCTCCTTGATCAGCTTGGCCCACAGCGGCATTTCCTTGGCGAGGCGGGCGCGGGCCTGGTCCGGCGTGGTCGGCATCGGATCGAATCCCTCGCGCACCATGCGGGCCTTCAGCGCCGGCGCGTTCAACGCGGTATTGAGCGCGGCGTTCAGCCTGGCGATCACCGGTTGCGGCGTGCCGGCCGGCGCGAACACCATGAACCAGGTTTCGAACGCATAGCCCGGCAGTCCGGCCTCGGCGATGGTCGGCACATCCGGCATCAGTGCCGAGCGCTTCGGGCCCGTCACGCCGATCGCGCGCAGCTTGCCGGCCTGCACCTGCTGCTGCGCGGCTGACAGCACCGGGAAGCTCATGTTGACCTGCCCGGCGATGGTGTCCATCAGCGCCGGACCGCCGCCGCGGTACGGGATGTGTTCGATCGGTACGTTTGCCACGCTCTTGAACAGCTCCGCCGCCATATGGAAGGTGCTGCCCGGGCCCGCCGATCCATAGGTGTACTTGCCGGGCTCGGCCTTCAGCATCGCCAGCAGCCCCTTCAAATCCTTGGCCGGCAACTGGTTGTTGACCACCAGCACGTGCTGGGAACTCGCCACCATGCCGATCGGCGCCAGGTCCTTCTGCGTGTCGTACGGCATCCTGGCGAACAGCGAGGGATTGATCGCCAGCGACACCGTCTGCAGGCCAATCGTGTAGCCGTCGCCGGCCGCCTTGGCCACCGCATCGACGCCGATATTGCCGCCGGCGCCGCCCTTGTTCTCGATCACGATGGTGCCGCCAAGCGCCTTGGCCCATTCGTCGGCGACCAGCCGCGCCGCGATATCGGCGCTGCCGCCCGGGGCGTACGGCACCACCAGCTTGATCGGCCGCTCGGGATAGTTCTGCGCATACGCGCCCGCGGCGCCCACCGTGCTACCGAAAGCCAGCGTCAGGCCGGCGCAAAGGAATTGCAGTTTCATCGTTGTCTCCATCCACCCGTGGGTTGGTCGTTATTGGTTTGGTCATTGGTCTTGTTGTGCGAGGCATCGTATCATTGATGAAAACCAGCATAATTTCCGCGCAGATCATGCTTGATTAACTAGAAGTCATGAATCGGCATTTCCGCTCGCCGCAACAAACAGACCCTCCATGGACGGCTTCTCCGACCTTGCCTTCTTCGCCACCGTCAACAAGCACGGCAGCCTGGCCGCCGCCGCGCAGCAACTGGGCGTCACGCCCCCCGCGGTCAGCAAGCGCCTGGCCGCGCTCGAACGGCGCCTCGGTGTGCGCCTGCTGCAACGGACCACCCGGCGGCTCAGCCTGACGCCCGAGGGTGAGACCTATCTGGTCGAAGGCGCGCGCGTGCTCGCCGAACTGGAGGCGCTGGAACGTACCGTGGCGGGCAGCGGCGCGACGCCGCACGGTCTGCTGCGGATCAGCGCGACGCTGGGCTTCGGCCGGCGGTATATCGCGCCGGCGCTGTCGGCGTTCGCGCGGCTGCATCCGCGCGTCGAGGTGCAGCTGCATCTGAGCGACCGCCCCGTCAATCTGGTCGAGCAGGGCTTCGATGCGTCGATCCGTTTTGGCGAATTGCCGGATGCGCGGCTGACCGCCCGGCTGCTGGCCAACAATCGCCGCCTGCTGTGCGCGACCCCGGCGTATCTGAAGACCGCAGGCACACCAGCCACGCCGCAGGACCTGACGCGACATCAATGCATCTTCATCCGGGAGAGCGACGAAACCTTCGGCACCTGGCATCTGCGCAGCGGTGCGCGGCAGGAGACCGTCAAGGTGCGCGGCCCGCTCAGTACCAATGACGGCGAATCGGCGCTGGGTTGGGCGCGCGAGGGACATGGCATCCTGGTGCGTTCGGAATGGGATGTGGCGCCGCTACTGCGCAGCGGCGAGCTGCAGCCTGTGCTGAAGGAATGGAATCTGCCGAACGCCGATATCTATATCGTGTTTCCCACGCGCAGCCACCTGTCGGCGAAGACGCGCGCGCTGGTCGATTTCCTGCTGCAGCGCTTTGCCGCGCATCGGCGTGTGGACAGCGGCGCGCCGCACAACGGCTGGTGATAATGGCGTCCGCGCGCCAAGGCCGTCAGTCGCGGTACGGCCGCAGCGGCGCAGCCACGGCCTCGAGCGGCTTGCGTTCGGCATCGACCGCGTATCGCCACGCCAGCAGCCCCGCGACGATGACCAGCGCGGCGCCGATCGCATAGCCGATCGCCACCGCTTCGCGGCTGCCGGTGTCGACCAGCATGCCGAACAGCGCCGGTGCGGCGAAGCCGCCGGCACCGGTACCGATCGCGAAGAAGATCGAAATCGCCAGTGCGCGGATTTCGAGCGGAAAGACCTCGCTGACGGTCAGATACGCCGAGCTTGCCGCGGCCGACGCGAGGAAGAACACCGCCGACCAGCACAGCGCCAATCCGCGCGCATCGACCCAGCCCTGCACGAATGCCCAGCCGGTCAACGCCAGTCCCACCCCGGACAGGCAGTAGGTCAGGCCGATCATCCTGCGCCGGCCCACCTGATCGAACAGCGGCCCGAGAATCAATGGGCCGAGCACGTTGCCCAGCGCGAACGGAAACAGATAGAGCGCCACGCGGCCATCGGGCACGGCGTAGAAGCGCGTCAGCACCAGCGCGTAGGTGAAGAAGATCGCGTTGTAGAAGAAGGCCTGCGAGATCATCAGCGCCAGCGCGACCACCGTGCGTCGGCGATAGCGATGCAGCATCACGTCGGCGACCTCTCGCCACGGCGTCGCCTGTCCCGCGGTGCGCGGCATGTTTCGCAGCACGGTGTCGTCGCGAGCGGTGTGCGCGGAATGGCCGTAGACCTCGGCCTCGATCCGCTCGACGATGCGCAGCGCTTCTTCCGGCCGGCCATGCGTCAGCAGCCAGCGCGGGCTCTCCGGCACATCGCGACGCACCAGCAGGATCGCGATGGCGAGGATCGCGCCGAGCGCGAAACCCGCGCGCCAGCCCAGCTCGGGGCCGAGCACGCGCGGGTCCAGCAGCACCAGACTCAGGCCCGCGCCGAGCGCCGCACCGAGCCAGAAGCTGCCATTGATCGCCAGGCTGACGCGGCCGCGCACGCGCGCCGGCACCAATTCGTCGATCGCCGAATTGATCGCCGCGTATTCGCCGCCGATGCCCAGGCCCGTGACGAAGCGGCATAGCGCGAAGACCGCGAAATTCGGCGAGAACGCAGTCGCCAGTGTCGCGCCCATATAGACCGCCAGCGTCAGCAGGAACAGCCGCTTGCGGCCGAGCCGATCGGTCAGGCGGCCGAAGATCAGCGCACCGAGCACCGCGCCGGCGATATAGATCGAGCCCGACCAGCCGAATTGCGAAGCCGACAGCCCCAAGGTATCGGGCCGCTGCAGCACGCCACCCAGCGAGCCGACCAGCGTGACCTCCAGCCCATCGAGCACCCATGCCACGCCGAGCGCGATCACCACGCGCCAGTGCCAGCGGGACCAAGGCAGACCGTCGAGCCGCTCAGGCAAGGCGGCCGCCGGCGCGATCGTGCTCGCCTGCGCAGTTGCGGTCATCACGCCTTACCGGCCGACTTGCCGGCCTTGCCGGATTTCGCGGCCTTGCGCATGGAACTGATCTTCGCCTTGCCGCCCGCCTTGCCGTCCGCCCTGTCATCGAGATGGCCCGGCAACCCGCGCGCCTTGCTGCTGCGCGCCAGCTTGACCGCATGCGCGAGCGCCAGTGCAAATCCCGGCACGGTGTCGAGACGCCCGTCGATATGGCGGCGGAAGAAGTCCGCCCAGCGGAAATCGGGATAGGCCTGCTTGACCTTGTCGTAGCCGCCGGCCAGCTGCGCGAAGGCCTCCAGACTGCGGTACGGATCGTCACGCATCTCGGCGAGCGAATGCGGCAGGGCCGCGAGGCCCTGCCGCTCGCCGTATTGATCGTACGGGTGGACCAGATGCCGCGCCTCCATCTCGAGCCAGAAGCGGTCGGGCGGCAGCGCGCTCCAGTTGTGCTTGATCACCGCCGGCACGCTCTCGATGCCGAGTTCGTACCAGGCGCGCGCCCAGTGATGATGGTCGATGACATAGAACGCCGGGCCCGGGCCGATCACGACATGGATGCGATGCCGCTCCATCAGCTCGATCTGCTTGCGGCCCTGATGGCGCAGGGTCACGTCCATCTTGCTCTGTACGTGATACAGGCCGACCGTCATCTGCGTCGGCCGCAATTGCCTGACAGGCAGCGTGACACGGGCGCCCTTGCGCCAGGTTTCGCCGGTGAGCGCTTCAGCGGGCGGCGCCGATATGGCACCGCCCGCCGCTGACTTGTCGTCGGCCGGATCCAGAGCTTCGCGCAACCGGGCGGGCTCGCCGCTGCGTTTCATTGCCTTGCCTCCCTTGCGACCGTCTTGCCGTGGCTTCATGCGCGCCTTTGGTGGTTCGCTGATGACCCGGGCGGGGCAAGAAGCATGCCGTGGCTGGAAGCGTTTTACGCCGCCAACCCTTTGAGGGAATGGCGCGACGCTTTTGTAAAAGCTGCAATATCCGGTTGCCGGAACTGCCGACGGCGCGTTATTTCACTTCCACACCTGGACCCATTTCTCGAACTCGCTCGGACGCAGGCGGAACCGCGCAATGCTGCCGAGATGCAGCGTCATCAATTGCGTTTCGACGACCTCGACAAAACGGGAGCGATCCTGTTCCGCGAGCTGCTCGGCACGGCTTCGGATAAAGGACACGGCCTGGACCTTGTTCATTGCCATGCGTACCACCTCGGCCACGGTCTCGCCAATCTGGATTCGATATCGCATGCGGAAAGGGTCCGGCTCCCCGACCGACTGCCGGACAGCGGAATAGCGCGCGCACGAGCGCTGGTAGGCCCATGCAAATACGTCGCGCAGCAATTCGACGCGATTCAATTCATGGACGGCCAGCATGGCGCTGATATAGGCCTGCTGCGGGACATCGACGAAAGAAAGCGGACAGAGGTTGTGCTTGATCAACGGAATATTCGCGGCCAACCGCGAGACGCGTTTATTGACGTCCTCGAACGGCTGCAGATAGGGCAAATGGACCATCGCAAAAAATGCCTGCTCGCGCGGTTGTAACGCGCCGCAGCGCGCCGGCCCAACGGCTGGAGGACATGGGCCTGAATCGATTCGGCCTCGGCCGTCAAGGGCACGCGGATCTCGCCGCGCCCCGTCAGTCCGAGTCCCAGTTTGACGTTGCCCGCCGTGGTGACCATCGTCGCCGCGCGATACCGAGTCGCGCGCCTGGCACGCTCGCAGCGCAGGTATCCTTGCGCAATCAGGTCGTTCGGCCATCGCTGAACAGTGCGGCGTGTGGCCGCTCCATGCAGGCCGGCATCGATCTGCTCGATTCCGACGCCTTCCGGGTGGTGTGATACAAGGTCAAGCAAGACCTCGTATTGCTTGTTGGGGTGTGTTTCTGGCATCACTTCAACGTTCGCCTGATGTCGCGATTTCTAGAATTGCGACATCATCAGCGTCAGCAATGTCGCGAAAACCGATTATCACGACATCATCGATGTCGCGTAACAGCGCCTCTGCAGAACGTGGCTATGCGCAAGAGCGGTCCCGCAGCACGATCCGACATGAAGCCGCAACGTATCCTCCCTCTCGACACACTGCTTTCCGAAGTCCGCGCCTGCCGAGCCTGCGAACCGGACCTGCCGCTTGGTGCCCGCCCGGTCCTCCAGGCCTCACCGCAATCCCGCATCCTGATCGTCGGCCAGGCCCCCGGGATCAAGGTCCACGAAACCGGCATCCCGTGGAACGACGCCAGCGGCAAGCGGCTGCGCGAATGGCTCGGAGTCGATGCCGAGACGTTCTACGACCCGACCCGATTCGCCATCGTGCCGATGGGCTTCTGCTATCCCGGCCGCGCCGCAAGCGGCGACAAGCCGCCCCGGCCGGAATGCGCGCCGTTGTGGATGGACCGGATTCTGGCCAGCCTGAAGCACATCGAACTGACACTGCTGGTCGGCTTGCACGCGCAGCGGTATTTCCTCGGCGCGGCGAACAAGGCGTCGCTGACCGAGACCGTCAGGGCGTGGGCGGAATATGGGCCGGATGTCGTGCCGTTACCGCACCCGTCGCCGCGCAACGTCGCCTGGTTTCAGCGCAATGGCTGGTTCGGCGAGGCAGTATTGCCGGCGTTGAAGGCACAGGTCGCTCGGGTGCTGGCCGGGGCTCGATAACGCGGGCTTCACCCCAAGTTCCGCAAGACAGATCGGGGCAATGGAATTTCCCGATCGGGAAATTTTCAGGTTTTCAGGCTCTCGCTTCGTTGGATTTTTCCCGATCGGGAAAAATCACCCTTCCGTCCCTCCGCGCGCCACCTTGCTCCGGCTCCCCGCCCCCAACACCCTGCGCAACGCCGCCTCGAACCTTGGATCCAGTACGGCGCCCACGTTGAACCGTGCCCATTGCGATCGGGCTTCGGGATCGACCCGGAACACGCGGCCCGGGGCGATCATGATCTTTTGTGCCAACAGGACTTCGGCGAGTGCAAGGGAGTCCGGTACCTGTGGAAATGCTGCCCACAGGTACAGGCTCTGCGGCGGCCGCACCCATACGTCGGCGCCGAGGCGATCGAACAGGGTCAATGCCCGCTCGGTAGCATCCGCGAGTCGCGCACGCAGTTTGGCGAGATAGCGCTGGTAGTGGCCTTCGCTGAGGATCACGTCGACGGTGCGCTCGCAGTATTCCGAGCTGCTGACATGGATCAGCGTTTTCAGGTCGGCCAGGTCGCTGGCGAGGGCATCGTTGCAGGCGATATAGCCGACCCGCAGCGCGGCCGAGAAGGACTTCGAGAAGCTGCCGATATAGATCGTCCGCTGCAGCTGATCCAGTGCGGACAATCTCGGCAGCGTGGTCGGCTTGAAGTCCGCCAGCGCATCGTTCTCGACCACCAGCAAATTGAAGCGCTCGGCGAGTTGCAGCAGGCGATAGGCTTTGGCCGCGGAAAGGTCCGAGCCAGTGGGGTTGTGGCCGACCGATTGCGTGAAGAACAGCCGCGGCCGCTCGCGGGTCAGGATCTGTTCGAGCGCCTCGATATCTGGCCCATCCGCGAGCCGCGGCACGCCGACGATGCGGGCACCGGCGAGCTTGAGCTTGCCGAACAGCGGGTAGTAGCCCGGATCGTCGACCAGCACCGTGCCGCCGGCCGGCACGAAATAGCGGATCACCAGGTCCAGCGCCTCGTTGGCGCCGTGCGTGAGCACGATCTGCCTGGCCTGCGCGCCGATGCCGACATCGCCCAGCTTGCGCACCAGATGGTCGCGCAGCGGCCCGAAGCCGAAGCGGTTGCCATAACGGAACAGCGCGCCCAGGCCGGTGCGCACGACCTTGTGGTGATAGCGGTCCAGCCGCGCCTCGGCCAGCCAGGACACCGGCGGAAAACCGTCCCCGACCGCCAGCACGTCGGGCCGGCTCTTCAACTGCTCGCGCATCAGCCAGACGATGTCCATCGCGCGGCCAAGCGTGCCGGCATCCTCCTCCGGCGCCGGCCTGGGTGCCACCTCGCGCACGAAGAAGCCGGAACCACGCCGCGGCTCGACCAGCCCGCGCGCGACCAGCAGCTCGAAGGCGGCGACGATGGTGTTCTTGCTGTAGCCATGCAACTGCGCCAGTTCGCGCAGCGACGGCAGACGATCGCCGGTGCGATACGCGCCTTCGGCGATCTGGCGGGCAATCGAGTCAGCCAGCGTGGCGGCAAGCGACGGGGATCTGCGGGCGGTGCCGGGAGCGGTCGTGGTCATTGAAGGGGCGGAAAATCGGGCGAAAGGCCACTGTCCCCGCAAACTGTACCTCTATTGACTGGTACAGTCACCCTAGACTGTCTCCATTCCATACCAGAGAACCATAGAACGGAGACCTCGATGCTCGCTTCCCTGCCCTCGTCCGATGCCGCTGCCGCTGCCGCTGCCGCCGCGGCCGAGACCCGTCGCAAACCCGTCGATTCCCGCCTGCCCCGCTTTCGCGAAATGACGCCCGCTCAGCGCCTGGCCGCGATTGCCGACGCGGTGGGCCTCGACGACGACGAGCATGCGCTGCTGGCCGAGCCCGGCGCACTGGGCGCCGCCCGGGCCGACGGCATGATCGAAAACGTGATCGGCACCTTCGAACTGCCTTTCGGCGTTGCGGGGTATTTCCAGATCAATGGCAAGGACGTGCTGGTGCCGATGGCGGTCGAGGAGCCGTCCGTCGTCGCCGCCGCCTCGTATATGGCCAAGCTGGCGCGCGGCTGCGGCGGTTTCGAAACCTCGAGCTCCGGCCCGTTGATGCGCGCGCAAGTGCAGGTGGTCGGTATCGCCGATCCCTATGGCGCGCGGCAGGCGCTGCTGCGCCATCGCGACGAGATCCTCGCCGTGGCCAACGCACGCGACAAGGTGCTGATCGGACTGGGCGGTGGCTGCCGCGACATCGAGGTCCATGTGTTTCCCGACACGCCGCGCGGCGCGATGGTGGTGATGCATCTGATCGTCGACGTGCGCGACGCGATGGGCGCCAATACCGTCAACACGATGGCCGAAGCGGTGTCGCCGGTGGTCGAGCGGATCACCGGCGCGCCGGTCCGGCTGCGCATCCTGTCGAACCTCGCCGACCTGCGGCTTGCGCGCGCTCGCGTGCGCCTGACGCCCGAAGCGCTGGCCACCGGCGAGCGCAGCGGCGAGGCGATCATCGAAGGCGTGCTGGACGCGTACACCTTCGCGGCGATCGATCCGTACCGCGCGGCGACACACAACAAAGGCATCATGAACGGCATCGATCCGGTCATCGTCGCGACCGGCAACGACTGGCGCGCGGTCGAGGCCGGCGCGCATGCCTATGCCTGCCGCGCGGGCCGTTACACGTCGTTGACCCATTGGGAGAAGGACGCCAGCGGCGCGCTGGTCGGCACCATTGAATTGCCGATGCCGGTCGGGCTGGTCGGCGGCGCGACTAAGACTCACCCGCTGGCGCGGCTCGCGCTGAAGATTCTCGGTGTGCAAAGCGCGCAGGAGCTCGGCGAAATCGCCGCTGCCGTCGGACTGGCGCAGAATCTCGGCGCCTTGCGAGCGCTAGCCACCGAGGGCATCCAGCGCGGCCATATGGCGCTGCACGCGCGAAATATCGCGCTCGTCGCCGGGGCCGTCGGTGCGGAGGTCGAACAGGTGGCGCGGAAGATGGCCGAGGAAAAGGACGTACGGACCGATCGCGCGATTGAACTGCTGGCGCAGTTGCGGCAGGGATAGCGGCAAGAGAACTGCCCAGCGGGGGACTTTCCTCCCCCGCCCGCCACACCAAGAAAAAACGCCCGACAAATGCGAGGCGCCACACAGGAGACAACCATGCCAACACAATCCAAGCCCACCGGCAGCCCGCTGGTCGAAGTCTGGGGCGACACCGCGAACCCGCGCCATCTTGCCTGCGCGATCGTCATCGGTGGCGCGTTGAGCCTCGCGGCATTTGCCATCGCCAGTCGCATCCTGACCGAGCTGGTTCGCACACCCGAGCTCGCGCGAGCCTATGCGATGCTCGCCGGGCTGGCCGGCTGCGTGCTGGCCGGCTTCATTTGCGCGTGCCTGTTCAAGCCCAAGCGAGTCGTGACCGAGGACACGTCGGACGCGAGCAGCGCGACGGCCAGCACCGCACGCGAGCAGGCACTCGACCGCCTTGCCGAGGAATCGGGTGGATTGGGAACCATGGCGGACCTGCCCGCCGCCACCGTGCAGGAACTGCGCGAGCTGCAGCTCTACGAACTGTTCGCCGCGCGCGAGCGCGGTGCCGTGGCCGCCGGCCAGGCCGAAACCGCAATGCCGGACGCGGCCGCCGCTCCCGCGCGTCCCAACGCCGCCTGACCCGCCACCCGCCTGGAGCGCACCATGATCGAATCCACTCCTCTGCTGACGCAGATTCTCGTCGCGCTGGGCATGGGCCTGGCCGGCGCCATCGTGTTCGCGGCCATCGGCCTGGTGTCCGGCACCGACGAGACCACCACGCTGGCGCCGCTGACGCTACTCGTCGTGCTGCTCGGCGTGCCGCCGGCCGGCGTGTTCACCTTCTTCCTGGCCGGCGCGGTCGCCAAGCATATGACGCACGCAGTGCCGACCGCCTTGCTCGGCATCCCCGGCGACACCATGGCCACGCCCCTGATGCAGGACGCCAACCATCTGCGCAATCTGGGCGTCCCGCATATCGCCTTGCGCAAGATGATTTCCGGCGCGATCGTCGCCGCGTTCTGCGCGGTGCCGCTGGCCGTGCTGTTCGCCGTGCTGCTGGCCCCGTTCGGCGCCACCATCACCAAGGCGGCGCCGTGGATCTTCGTGGCCGCCGCGCTGGTGATCGCCTACGCCTCCCCGGGCCGCTGGGCCTCGGTGGCAACGCTGGTGCCGTTCGTCGTGGTGATCGTCGCGCTGCAGACCTTGACCGCGAAATTCGGCGTCAAGCTCAGCATCAGCTATTTCCTCGGCATTGCCATCGGGCCGCTGATCGCGGACCTGTTCTCGACGCTGTCACCGGTCGACCGCCCGCGCATGCAGCGCAAGGAAGTACGGACCTTTACGCTGGCGCCGGACGTCAAGGGTTGGAGCGGCTATTTCCCCAATCCGCTGAAGGTGATGGACGGCACCCAGACCCGCTGGACCGTGGCGACCGCCGCGATCTCGAGCGCGACCTTCGTGTTCAGCCCGGTCGCGATGACCGTGGTGCTGGGCGAGCTCGTCGGCTCGCGCATCAAGCACGCCTATCACCGGCTGACCACGGTGCTCAGCGCCCGCAATGGCGTTACCGAGGCGACCTATATCGCCGAGGCATTGATTCCGCTGATTGCGTTCGGTCTGCCGCTGAGCCCTGTGGCTGCCGGTCCGGCCGCGCCACTGTTCAACGCCCCGCCGGTGTTCACCGTCGATGCGGCCAATGGCCAGACCCACAACCTGCACAACCTGTTGAGCCACTGGGAATTTCTTGGCTACGGCCTGCTCGCGGTACTGCTGGCAGCGATCGTGTCGTATCCGTTCGCGATGAACTACGCGCGCCGCGCCGCGCTGTTCGTGTCGCGCCGCATCTCGCACGAAGCCATCGTCGCGACGTTCGTCGGACTGATCCTGGTGATCAGCGTGTGGGAAGGCCAGCTGCTCGGCCTGCTGGTGATCGTCACGCTCGGTTCGATCGGCGGGCTGCTGTCGCGCGTGCTGGGCTTCAACACGGGCGTGCAGTTCATGGGGTACTACACGGCGGTGCTGACGGTGCCGGCGTTGATCAAGCTGGCGGGATGAACACCGACGCCACCACATGCGCAGGCAAAAAAATGGCGCGGTCTACCGCGCCATTCTTATTGCGGGTGGCTACCCTTCGCGAGCCTACCCAGGATCATCATCCTCGCGGCAAAACAACCTTGGAAAATACGTGTCTCGGTCCTTTTCCCAAGTTGCGGGCAGGTCGCTGTTTGCTTCCAAGGCGCGATAGATTCCTCGCACGTCGGCCTTGCTCACCATCTTTGCGGCAAGCATACGTCGCAGCAAGTCATGGCCATGCATCGTAGCGATGCCAAACTCCTCGCCCAGCTTGTGCATGGCGAGATCGTCGGTCACGACGATCGCCTGCTTGAGTTGGCCGAAAGCCAGCACCCGGCAATCCACCGGAGAGGGAGGACTTCGGTACTGGCTGGCGTTGCCGATCACCCAACCACGGAGCACGCTCGCAGCGGCATCCAGTTGTTCGCGGTCGTCACGACTGAGACGGAAGCGCTTCGCCAAGCGCTCTGATTGGAGCGCACCGTCCTGAAACCACGGAAAATTGATCTGCAAGCGGGGGCTACGCTGAAACTCGCGCTCGACATCCTCGAGGATCGTCAGTTGGTAATCTTTCTGTCCGAAGGCGACACCGAGCAGCGGCTTGACACGCTTGGCAATCCGCAGATATGCATTCGTGTCAAGCAGCAGCAAGGTCAACGCACAAGCTCCGCGTAGATAGCTTTTGCGTCGACGAGACCGATGTCCAGAAGTTGCTGTACGAACCCCGCCTCGATACCTCGTTCGCGCATCATCGCTCGTAGCGCGACGTAGAAGTCGGACTGAAATACCTGCTCGGCAGCTGCGATATATTCGCGGGCAGATGGCGGAGGTCTGTCGAACATCGCATGACTGACAAGAGCCGCTGGACTGGCGTTGCGGGCCTTGTGCAACTTCACTTCGTCTATTGCCATCGGCGGCAAGTCATAGTGACGTTGGTAGTTTCTTGCCTGGCAGAACACCGTGTATAGCGAAATGGCATGGTGTTGCGCATGCTCTTGTAGTGCGGCCAATGCAGAAGTTTCGCGCTTTGAGCGTGCCGCGTCGCCGTATGCCTCGATGGCGCAGGGCTGCGGGAAGAGCAGCGCGCCCGCAAAAGCATCTGCAAAATCCTCACCTTCCTCCTTGCCGGCCATGTAAGGCGTATAGACGTGCGCCAGCTCGTGCGCCATCCAGAACTTGAAGTCCTCCAGCTTGGTATCGAGGTTCACAAAGACGAACGTAACGCGCTCCGCAGGCAGGGCGATATGCAACGCATTCGCGTGAAGCTGCTTCTCACCCCAAAGTACCGGCACCAATACGGCACCAGCCTCTTTGAACTGGCCAATCAAGTGGTGGTAATCCAGTACTGCGCGATCGCCGAGCCCGAGTTTTGTCCTTACCTCCGCGACCGTTCGCTGAAGCGCCGCATACTCCGTCGTCGCGGTATCGAGACGCGGCCGCAGAGAATGGCCCGGAGGCAGGAAAGGCACCAACTGCTTGAGCAGCATGCCAATCTCCCGGGCATGGGCAAGATGCCGCTCCGTGGTCTTGGTATTGGCCCGCTTCCTGAATGCAATGACGGGAGCGCCCTCATCTGACTGGGTGACCAGTTCCGCGAAGTCCAGCCGCAGCAGCATGGACAGCTTCAGCAGTTTGTCGGGACGAGGAAAGTCTTGTCCCTTCAGCCAGTTCGTCACGGCTTGCGGGCTGACGCCCAGCCTTCGCGCAAGCTCTGCTTGGGACAGCCCTGCCTTTTGCAGGCCCTCGCTGACGGCGGCCTTGGAGAGGGTTTTTTGCATAGCGGCCCATTCTAGGCACCACGCGCGGCAGCGTCAAGTTTCATCAAGTTACCACTCAAGCTCAGTAGTCACATTGCATGCTACCCAAAAGGTCCCGCTACGGCGTTGATCCGATTCTCGTTTATGCCGACGTGCTCACCCAACGTGCCGTGGCGCCGGCTTACTCCCCTTCCCAATAATCCAGGCTTCCCTCCGCGCGGCCGATATAGGCAAACCCATTGCCGTGATCGAGCACGCCGAATTTTCCCGAGTCGGGATAGTGGCAAAGCTCCGGTGCCGCCATCGTGCTGACGGCCAGCACTTTCAATTCCTGCGCGCCGGTGTTGATGAGCTGATGCGCGGTTTCCGGACCGCCCGACGGGCAAGAAATCACGTCGCCGGCGCGGATTGGATGGCGGGCCTCGCCGATGCGTACTTCACCGGTGCCTTCGACGATAAAGAACATTTCCTCGTTGGCACGATGGCTGTGGAAAGGAAACACGCGCTTGCCGGGCTCGATCACCGTCAGGTTGTAGCCGAGCTTCTGCGCGCCGAGCATGCGCCCGATCGGCGCCATCCGGCCGCCGTAGCGGTCGGCGGGCAGTTCGGAGCCGTATTGGCGGGACAGGTCGGCGAAGTCCAGGTATTGAGCGTCGGCAATGTTGAGGATGGGGTGAGTCATGGGGGCGTCTCCTTGATGAGCGTTGTGCTTGCAGTCTAGCGTCAGCCTGTCCACATCGATCCAGCAACAAGTCCCTCAAGGTTCGCGAGGGATATCATCCTGTGCTGTGGATCGCGGGCGTCCGAAACGCCACGACAAGCGCTGCGCCGCGCCGGCCAGTCGGCGCGCGACGTTGCCATCGAGTCCGCTATCGAAACTCCCCGCCGTCCCCATTGCCGCGAGCACCAGCACCACGGTACCAGTGTGGTCGAACACAGGGACCGCCAACGTATGGATACCGGGCACCGGCCTGTCGAGCGCATCGTCCATGCCTTGCTCGCGAATGCGTGCGAGCCTCGCGGCGTATGCGGTCTTTTCCTCTCGTAGCCCCTTTACCGGTGCGCCGGCCATCCGCACCGTTTCCTGTTGCAGCAATCCGTCGAGGACGTCTGCGGGCTGATGGGCAGCGAACACGCGGCCGATCGCGGTATTGACCAGCGACAGTACCGTACCGACGCGCAGGCTGACGTGCTGCGGCCGCGCCGATTCTTCGAGCCGTACTACGGTAGGCCCGAGCGGCCCGAGCACTGCCATCGCGACACTGAGCCCGGTATCCACGGCCACGCCGCGCACTTCCGGCTCGGCCTCGCGCACGGGCGACAGGCGCTGCAGCGCGATCAGTCCCAACTGCAGCGCCAGCGGTCCAGGCAGAAAACGCCCATCGGCATCGCGCTGGAGTACGCCGGCTCGCACCAGGCTGACCAGATGTGGAAACGCCTTGGCGGGCACCATGCCGGCCAGGCGCGCCAGTTCACTCAGCGCAAGCGGACTGCCCGCGCGCAGCAGCGCACCGATCAGCTCGGCGCTGGCATCGAGCGCCTGAATGCCGCGCTGCGGCTTGCCTGCGGCCGCTTCGGTGGGTCCGATGAGGTTCGTCATGGCTCAGCCTTCCGCACGCAGCGAATCGGCGATCTTCGCCGCCGTTGCCTGCAGGGCGCGCGCAAGTTCGCCGCGCCACGTGGTGTCGATGTTCGCGGTCGGGCCGATTGCCGTCAGCAATAAACGGAGCGCGCCCACTGCGTCGCGCACGGGCACGCAAAGGCTGCTGACGCCGGGACTCGGGATATCGATGCTGCGTGCGATGCCGCGGCTGCGCACCTCGTCGAGCTCGGCAAGAAACGCAGCGCGTGGGGGACGCGCCGGCAGCGCGTCGAACAGCGGCACCCAATGCGCTTGGTCCACGCAGGCGCAGTACATGCGGCCCGTCGCGGTGGTCGCCAGCGACATCACGGTGCCGACATGCAGATTGACGTGCAGCGGCGCATTGCCGCGCTCGTAGCGAACGATGGTCGGACCTTGAGGACCAGGCACGCTGACGGCCACGCTGCAGCCGGTCCGTGCGGTCAGTTCGGCCACGAGCGGTACCGCCGCATGCAGGCCGGGATCCAGCTCCAGCCGCATCCGTGCCAATTGCAGTGCCAGTGGGCCGGGCTCGAAGCGATCGTCGAGATGGTCGCGCTTGATCCAGCCCTGGCGCGTCAGCGAAACGAGATAGGGATGCGCCTGGGCCGGTGCGATGCCGACGGCCGTGGCGAGCTCCGCAGCCGATAGCGGCGCGCGCGCTTGCGCCAGCGCCTGCAGGAAGCGGCCGGCCACATCGACGCTCTGCACGCCGCGCTGCGTCTTCTCCTGTCCCGCCTGCCCGTCCTCGCCCATCGTCTCCCTCCGAAAGGCTGGATATTAATCCAACGCCGCATGCAGACCGCCGCGACGGCCTGCAAGTGGACACGCCGCCCGTGGTAGCTCGGGCGCAGCCGGCCCGCCCTCGTTTTTTATGTTTTAGCCAATCACTTCGTTATTGACTAACTCACGAACCTCTCCTACCATCCGTCTACCCCGACAACGCCGTGCGCGCCCTCGCGCGCCCGGCCAATCCCATAACGAAGGGGCGAGACAGTATTCGTGCGTTGTCACCCGCAATGCCGCCCGCTGCCGCGCCCCGTCACCCACGACGAGGCAAGCATGGCCAAAGCATTCGCATCGCAAGCCGACCTGGAAGCCAAAAAGGTCACCTTCACCCAGCTGTCCGAGAACGCCTACGCCTATACGGCCGAGGGCGATCCGAACTCGGGCGTGATCATCGGGGACGACGGTGTGCTGATCGTCGACACCACCGCGACGCCCGCGATGGCGCAAGACCTGATCGCCAAGATCCGCACGGTCACCGACAAGCCGATCAAGTACGTCGTGCTGTCGCACTACCACGCGGTCCGCGTGCTCGGCGCATCGGCCTATTTCGCGGAAGGCGCGCAGCAGATCATCGCCAGCCGCGGCACCTACGAAATGATCGTCGAGCGCGGCGAAGCCGACATGAAATCCGAAATCGAGCGTTTCCCCCGGCTGTTCGCCGGCGTCGAGACGGTGCCGGGCCTGACCTGGCCGACGCTGGTATTCGACAAGGAAATCACGCTGTTCCTCGGCAAGCTCGAAGTCCGCATCGCGCATCTCGGCTCGGGCCACACCAAGGGCGATACCGTGGTCTGGCTGCCGTCGCAGAAGGTGCTGTTCTCCGGCGACCTGGTCGAATACGAGGCGGCCTGCTATTGCGGCGACGCGCAGCTGGCCGAATGGCCGGCCACGCTCGACGCGCTGCAGGCGCTCGGCGCGGAAAAACTGGTCCCGGGCCGCGGGCCCGCGCTGACCACGCCGCAACAGGTGCGCGAAGGCATCGCCTACACCAAGGACTTCGTCACCACGCTGTACCGAGCAGGCCAGGAAGCGGTGGCACAGAACATGGACCTGAAGGCCGCGATGGCGCATACGCGCAAGAGCATGGACCCCAAGTTCGGCCACGTCTTCATCTACGAGCACTGCCTGCCGTTCGACGTGACGCGCGCCTATGACGAGGCGTCTGGCATCACGCATCCGCGCATCTGGACGGCCCAGCGCGACAAGGAAATGTGGGCCGCGCTGCAGGATTGACGCAGCGGGATCGGCATCCGGGATGGTGGAAGGAGACAACAAGATGACGGTCGACTATCAACGATTGACCTTCGAATACCGGCCCTGCGCGGAGCAATCGGCAGTCGGCGCGGTGCATCCGGTCGTGGTGGTGGGCGCCGGGCCGGTGGGCCTGGCCACCGCGATCGACCTGGCTCAGCAAGGCATCGAGGTAGTGCTGCTGGACGACGATTGCACGCTGTCGACCGGCTCGCGCGCGATCTGCTTTGCCAAGCGCACACTGGAGATCTTCGATCGGCTTGGTTGCGGCGAGCGCATGGTGGACAAGGGCGTGCGCTGGAATCTCGGCAAGGTCTTCCTGCGCGACCAGATGGTCTATGCGTTCGATCTGCTGCCGGAGACCGGACATCGGCGGCCCGCCTTCATCAACCTGCAGCAGTACTACGTCGAAG
Source organism: Cupriavidus gilardii (assembly GCF_013347325.1). Classification (NCBI taxonomy): domain Bacteria; kingdom Pseudomonadati; phylum Pseudomonadota; class Betaproteobacteria; order Burkholderiales; family Burkholderiaceae; genus Cupriavidus; species Cupriavidus gilardii. Next base: position 1,958,883 of record NZ_CP054624.1, read on the forward strand.
GGTTCCTGCTCGAGCGCGCGCTTGAACTGCCGAACGTTGACATCCGCTGGAAGAACAAGGTGGTCGGCATCGAGCGTCGCGATGACGTGGGCCCCGACGGCACCGTCACGCTGACGGTGGAGACGCCGGATGGTCCCTACGCGGTGACGGCGCGTTATGTCGTCGCCGCCGACGGCGCGCGCAGCCCGATGCGCAATCTGCTCGGACTCGACAGCAAGGGCCGCACCTTCAAGGACCGCTTCCTGATCGCGGACATCCGGATGGAAGCCGGCTTTCCGAGCGAGCGGTGGTTCTGGTTCGACCCACCCTTCCATCCGAATCAATCGGTGCTGCTGCATCGGCAGCCGGACAACGTCTGGCGCATCGATTTCCAGCTTGGCTGGGACGCCGATCCCGTGTTGGAAAAATCGCCGGAGCGGGTGATCCCCCGGGTGCAGGCGCTGCTCGGCCCGGATGCGAAGTTCGAACTCGAATGGGTCAGCGTCTATACGTTTTCCTGCCTGCGCATGGACAGCTTCCGGCATGGCAACGTGCTGTTTGCCGGCGATTCCGCGCATGGCGTGTCGCCCTTCGGCGCACGCGGCGCCAATAGCGGCGTGCAGGATGCCGACAACCTGGCGTGGAAGCTCGCCCATGTCTTGCGCGGCGACGCACCGGACGCGCTGCTCGACACCTACGCCAGCGAGCGGGAATATGCCGCGGACGAGAACATCCGCAACTCGACGCGCTCCACCGACTTCATCACCCCAAAGAGCCAGGTAAGCCGCGTGTTTCGTGATGCCGTGCTGACGCTCGCGGCCAAACATCCGTTTGCGCGGACGCTGGTCAATAGCGGGCGGTTGTCGGTGCCGAGCGTGTTGGCCTCGTCTCCATTGAATACGGCCGATACCGAAACCTTTGCGAGCCCGATGGTGCCTGGCGCGCCTTGTGCCGATGCGCCGGTAGTTGTCGACGGTGCGCAGGATTGGCTGTTGTCGCGCCTCGATGGCGGCTTCTGTTTGCTTGTCTACGGCAATCCGCAAACGCTCGATGCGGATATTTCAAAGCAGATCGCCGCATTGCGTGCGCGGCCAGGTGCACCGCGTCTTCTGTTCGTGTCGCCCGCTACCGCCTCTACCACATCGACCGCTGACACCGCTGTGTTGGTCGATGCCGAGAGCGTGGTGGCCAAACGCTACGACGCCGTGCCGGGCACCGCGTACTTGATTCGACCGGACCAGCATGTGTGCGCGCGCTGGCGTGCCGTCGATGCGGACCGCGTGATGGAAGCGATGGCGCGGGCTCAGGGCAAGTATCTGGCGGAGTCCGCAACGATCTCGCCCGCCGCACCAGCACAAGCAGAAGCAATCGCTGCCTGACGCGCCAGCCACCGGCACCTCGCCCCGCCTCGCGACTGTTCTCTCCCCTCTCCCGCATTCGGCGGAGGGCCGGGGACCAGGCAGCCGCGCCGCAGTGACCGCGAATGCCCGCTCGACGCGCAAGAACACGATTTCCGGAGACACCATGCCCCTTACCACCGAACCCAACCTGGCCCGTCCCGACGACTTCTACGAAGCGCTGATCGACATGCACCGGGAGCTGGACGACGCCCAAAGCCAGGCCACCAATGCTCGCCTGATCCTGCTCCTTGCCAACCACATCGGAGACCACGAAACGCTGATGTCGGCATTGCGGTTGGCACGCGAGGCGGAAACCGCCTCCGCCTGATTCGGCCAGTCCACGGCATGCCCCGCGCGATCCGCTGAAACACGACGAAATCCACTCCGGGCCGACGGTGCACAAGACACCGGTCCGTTAAGGGCGGCGCGATCCGCCCGTCTTTTTCCTCCTTCCTGCTTTACGGAGACAAAGCATGTCCCAACTCCACGCGGGCACCGCGACGCCCCCGCTCGCCCTCGCACACGAAGAAGACGCGCTGCACCAGAAGATCTGGATGCGGATCGTCCCCTTCCTGTTCGTCTGCTACGTCATCTCCTTCCTCGATCGCATCAATATCGGCTTCGCGCAATTACAGATGAAGCACGACCTCGGCTTCAGCGATGCGATGTACGGCCTTGGTGCCGCGGTGTTCTACGTCGGCTATGTGCTGTGCGAAGTGCCGAGCAATATGCTGCTCGCCCGCTTCGGCGCGCGGCGTACGTTCACTCGCATCATGCTGCTGTGGGGCGCCGTCTCGGTGGGAATGGCCTTCGTCTCGACGCCGGCGCAGTTCTACACGCTGCGTTTCCTGCTCGGCGTGTTCGAAGCCGGCTTCTTCCCCGGCATCGTGCTGTACATGACCTACTGGTTCCCAGCCCGCCGCCGCGCTGCGGTGATGGCGATCTTCTTCGCCGGCGTCGCCGTCGCCGGGGTGCTCGGCGGCCTGGTCTCCGGCTGGATCATGCGCGATATGGCTGGCGTGATGGGGCTGTTCGGCTGGCAATGGATGTTCGCGATCGAAGGTGCGCCCGCCGTGCTGCTCGGGCTGATTGCCGCCTGGTATCTGGTCGACAGCCCCGCCGATGCCAGATGGCTGACCGCTCGTGAAAAGGCGCTGCTGGCGCGGCAGCTCGAAGCCGAACAAGGCAGCCACGCCGCCCATACGCTCGGCGCGCTGCGCGAGGCACTGCGCAATCCCAAGCTGTACGTCTTCGCGTTCATCTATTTCGCGCTGACCTGCGGCTCGCTGACACTGAATTTCTGGATGCCGCTGATGATTCGGGATTTCGGCATTACGGATGTGGTGTCGATCAGCTTGTATAGCGTGATTCCCAATGCCGTGGGCGCCATCGGCCTGATCCTCATTGCACGGAATTCGGACCGCACCGGCGAGCGCCATCGCCATTTCCTGCTGTGCTGCTGCGGGGGCGCACTGGCCCTCGCGCTGCTGACGCTGCGCCTGCCGCATTTCGGCGCGATGCTCGCGATCCTGTCCGTGGCAGCCGTGCTGATCTTCGCCGCGCTGCCGATCTTCTGGTCACTGCCGCGCAGCTATTTGCCGGGGCATACCGCGGCAACCGGGCTCGCGTTCATCAGCAGTGTTGGCATTACCAGCGGCATCGTCAGCCCCTGGGTCATTGGGCAGGTCAAGGTGCAGACCGGCAGCATGGATAACGCGTTGTATCTGTTGGCGGGCTTGCTGGTGGCGGCCGGGGTCGTCATGTGGAAAGCGGTGCCGAGGGATGCGGGGCAGTAATCGTCGCCAGTTCGGCCGTTTCAAGGGGAATTGCCAACGCCGCTTCCGTCTTTGATATGGTTTCGACATGAGCAATGACTGATGCGTCCATTCCTGACAACGGCTCAGGGAACGCGGGAGGCAAGCACATGTACGTCATCATGGGCGGTACCGGACATGTTGGATCGGCGACAGCGGAAGCGCTGCTCGCCCGCGGCCAGGCGGTCACCATCGTGACCCGCTCGGCCGCCCGCGCGGCCAAATGGTGCGACAAGGGCGCCGATATCGTCGAGGCCGATGTGGAAGACGTGGCGTCATTGCGCGCCGCATTTCGACGCGGGCGCCGGGCGTTCTTGCTCAACCCGCCTGGCGACACCAGCAAGGACACCGACGCGATCGAGCGGCACACGGTCGCCAACATCGTTGCCGCGCTCCAGGGCTCTGGCCTGGAGAAGGTCGTCGCCGAATCCACAGGCGGCGCCCAGCCCGGCGAGCGCATCGGAGATCTGAGCGTCCTGTGGGAGCTCGAAGAAGGACTGCGCCGCCAACCGATTCCCGCTGCGATCAATCGCGCCGCTTACTACATGAGCAATTGGGAGTGGCTGCTCGACTCGGTACGCAGCACGGGCAAGCTGCCGACGATGTTCCCTGCCGATCTACCGATACCCATGGTCGCGCCACGCGATCTGGGAGAAGCGGCAGCGGCCCGGCTGATGTCCCCGCTCGATGATGTTGGTGTCCGTTATGTCGAGGGGCCGCGTCGGTATTCCTCCAAGGACGTTGCGACTGCCTTCTCGCAGGCGCTCGGCCGCCCCGTTGAAGTGGAAGTCGTGCCGCGGGACAAGTGGAAGGAGACGTTCCTGGGATTAGGGTTTTCGGAGGCTGCGGCCGATTCCTATGCCCGGATGACTGCGGCCAGTGTGGACGGTGGATTCGATTTGCCGGAGGAGCCGCTGAAGGGCGGGACGGCGCTGGAGGAATATATCGGCAGTCTTGTGGAGCAGTGGCAATAGCTAGGGCCACGCTCCTAGCGACGATCAGCTGCTCGTGTCACTTCTTTTTCGCTTTGTCGTAATGCCACTTCACGGCGAAGAACATGCCCGTACCGAGCACGAGAACCTTGAACGCGATGAACACTAAAGGGAACCAATCCATCATTTTGAGTATTTCCTGGGTGTGACTTGAAGCGGTTCCGATCATAACACCCCGGAACAAGGGGGCGGACTCACGATCGGAAGCGCGCCGTCGAAGCGAGGGTTTCGAGCCGCGGCTCACTACGCGGTTGGTCCGAGCCATCTGTCACGGCGACCGCGTCGCTGCCGCACCAGTGATCCCGCAAAGACAAACTACGCAATCGGACGCGCAAAAGCATCACGGCCAAACAGGCCCACCATCCAGCCCCGCCGTTTCCGGCAGACCGCAGATCAGGTTCGCATTCTGCACCGCCTGACCCGCCGCTCCCTTTCCTAGGTTGTCGACCACGCCCATCGCGATCACCAGGTTGCGCTCCGGATCGGCCGCATAACTGACGAACGCGAGATTCGAGCCGGTGGCCCATTTGGTCTGCGGCGGCTTGTCGCTGACGCGCACGAATGGGCGTCCGGCGTAGAAGCGCCGGGCCGCGTCCAGGCACTGGTCCGTGGTGGCACGGCCGCGGCAGTAGATGGTGACGAGCACACCGCGGGTCATCGGCACCAGATGGGGCGTGAACACCAGCCCTGCCGCACTGCCGCCGCTCAGCCGCTCGATCGTCCTGGCAATCTCGGGCATGTGGACGTGCTTGAGCAAGCCGTAGGGCACGACGTTTTCGTTGCTCTCCGCGTAGCTGAACTTGCTGTCCGCCCCGCCCCGGCCGGCGCCGGAGATGCCGGTCTTGGCGTCAATCACAATGTTGCCGGCTTCGATCAGCCCGTTGGCCAACAGCGGCGCCAGCGCGGTCAGCGTCGCCGCGGGGAAGCAGCCGGGGTTGGCAACGCGGGTCTGACCCTCGATCTGAGCCGGCCAGACGTCGGCGAGACCGTACGCCCAACCGTCGACGTAGCGGTGATCGCCGCCGATGTCGACAATCTTCACGTCCTTGGGAACGCGCGCCAGCGCGTCGGCCGACGACCCGGTGGGCAGCGACGCGAAGAGGACGTCGAGCTTCGGCAGGGTCGCCGGGTCCCACTTCTCGATCACCAACTCGGCAAGCTTGGCCGGCACACCGGGAAAGCGATCCACCAATCGGCTGCCGGCGCTGCCCTCGCCTGCGGCGTAGACCAACTCGAAAGACGGGTGGCTCGCGATCAGGCGCATCGCCTCGCCGCCGCCAAAACCGCTGATTCCGACAATGCCGACGCGAATGCTCATGGTGGTGTCCTGCCGCTGGAGTGAGAGAACAAGGCGGGTTTTATCCCGGGCGCGTAAAGTCTAACTGACTCTCCCGGGATAACGTCCTCTCGGCAGTAACGAACGACCGCTCCCGCGCTCTATCCATCCACTGGCTTCTCGCGATCAGCAAATGTCATCCCGCGCGGGGAGCGCCGAAACGACTTACGAACCAACCTTCAGCCGCCCGCCACGGCCCAGTCCGCCCTTGACCTCCTGCGCCTTGTAGTTGCGCAGCGAGATCACCATGTTGTTGTAGGCGTCCATGAATGCGGCGACAGTGGCCTTGCCTTCGGGCGTGCGGGAGAAACCGCCGAGGCCGCCGGCCGTATTGCCGCCAAAGGCGCCAAGGGCCGCGCCGAAGTTGGTGGCCGTGGAATTGCCTTCCGAGATGGAGACCTGCACGCCCGAGCGGATGTCGAACATGGTCAGCGTCACGACCGATGCCTTGCTTTGCATCGCACCGCCAACAAGCGCGCCGACGCTGCCGAACAGGCCACCCACACCAGCCGCCAGCTGGCCGGTGGAGTCGTTATCGATAATGATGGCCGGTTCCATGTAGTAGTCGGCCGCTACGCGCTGGCCTTTCTGCTGGCGCGAACCTGCGCGGAATTCGCCGGAATTGCGCTGCTTGTCGGTAATGTTCGACAGCTTGCTTTCGGTGCGATTGTTGCCGATCGACGTAATCACGAAGCAGTTCGACTGCTGCACGGCAAGGCGAATCAGCGGCTCGATGCTGGTGACCTTGGTGGCTGCACCAAAGCTCGCATACCACTCCTTGCCACGGCCATCATCGACGGCCAGCGTGCCCAGCGGCGAATCGCAGCGCTCCAGCGAAGCATTGGCGTTGACGCTGGTGGCACCACCCGCGGCGCCGGTGGCAGCGGTAGGCGCGGTGCCGGTGCTGATCAAACCGCCGCCGGCAGTGGCGCAGCCAGCGAGAACCACGGACGCAGCCAGTGCGGCCACGCGCAGAGAAATATTCTTGGGCATGATAGGGCGTTCCTGTCGAGGAAATTGACGAAAAAATCCGGGTGGGAAGGCTTAGCGGTGATACCAGCCGGAAGGGCCCCATACCCAGTAATACGGATAGCTGCTGTACCAGGCGACCCAGGAGGTACGGTAGGCCTCGCGAACCCGGTACGCGCTCTGTTCGTCTTTTTTGGCAGCCTGGGCCTGCGGAATCAAATCCTTGGCTTCCTTGCTGCCCTTGGCTGCGGCTCGCATCAGCCAAGCCTCGGCTTCGGCAGGGTCCGAACCCATTTCCTCAAAGCCCATCAGATAAATTCGACCAAGCGCGAGTTGCGCTTGCGTATGACCGTTGTCGCCGGCCTTGCGCAGCCATTCCAAGGCTTGATAGCTGTCGCGCTTCACCCCGTCGCCACGCAGCAGCCGCAGGCCCAGGTCGTAAGCGGCATCCGGATTCTTCTCGGCCACGTTGGCCAATGCCTGCATGCGCGGATCGGGTTCGTTCGAGGCGAGCTGCGCGGTCGCTACGCGTCGATCCTGTTCGGTGCAGGCATTCCCGTCGCACAGGCGCACCGTGGACGACCGCGGCGCCAACTGTTCTTCAGGCGTTTGCGCGCAACCGGCAAAGCCCAAAGCCGTGGCCAACAGCAATGGAACAAGAACACGCATAGATGACCCCCCGAGGTCTGCTTTTATTCGTTCTGTATTTGTTCGCCTTTTGAGAAGGCGTATGGATTGTATTTTCGGCAGGGAATATTTGCACCCAACCGCCGTAGGTGTGGGGCGTCGCCTGCATGTTGCCGGCGACTCGATTCGATCACCATTTCCGGCGATGCCTGGCGATTGACGCAACCCGCTCGATATCGCCATTTATCGGACAAACAATTTCGAAGCCCGATTGACGGTGTTCTCCACTTCCTCCGCGCACGGCAGCTTGTCACCATGGGAATTCAGCCCGGAAACGCCATCGGGGGCACGGTTGGTCGAAGGCCCTTGCGCCGATCAAGCACCGCCCGCGTCGCACCAAATACCCACTAGGAGCAGGGTCATACGTACCTACCAAACGTAGGATACGATTGGTAGGTACGTTCATCTACGGAGCCAATCATGCACGCGCTGATCGTCGTTTCGCACCCCAATCGGGAATCGCTGACGCATGCCGTGGCAAATCATATTGCCTCCGGACTGTCGGCATCCGGCCGGCACCACACCTTCGAACTGGCTGATCTCGCCGCGGAAGGCTTCGATCCTCGCTTCACCGCCGCCGACTTGGCCCTCCATCGGCGCGAAACTCCGCCCGCGCCGGACGTTGCGGCGGAACACGCACGACTCGATCGCGCGGATGCGCTGGTGCTGGTCTACCCCGTATATTGGTGGTCCTTTCCGGGCATGCTGAAGGGCTGGATCGACCGCGTCTTCACCAATGGGTGGGCCTATGACGAAGAACCGGGCGGCAAACTGGTCAAGAAGCTTGGCCACCTGGCGGTCCACCTCGTCGGGATCGGCGGTGCGAACATGGGTACTTACGACCGCCATGGCTATGCCACCGCAATGAAGACGCAGATCGACCATGGCATCTTCGGCTACTGCGGCGCGCCGGTCGTGACCTCCGAACTTCTGCTACCTTCGGATCGTGAGGCGCCCTCCTCGCATATCCACAAGGCCCGGGCGCTCGGCCAGAACCTCTTCTCGCGGAAAGAATGACTCAGCAAAGAAAATTCGCCACGTCGAACGACGCCGCCGGCTCGCCCTCCGGGCCACGCCGCCGGTTGTCTCGCGAGGAGCGCCAGCGGCAGCTGCTGGACTGCGCATGGAAGCTCGTCAAACGAGAGGGGTCAGACGCGCTCAGTCTCGGCCGGCTGGCCGAGGTAGCCGGCGTGGCAAAGCCTGTGGTCTACGATCACTTCGGCACCCGCAATGGTTTGCTGTCGGCGCTCTATCGGGATTTTGACGAGCGCCAGACGGCCATCATCGACGCCGCCATCGCGGCCAGCCGGCCCACACTGAAGGAGAAGGCGCGCGTCATCGCGGCGAGCTATGTCGATTGCGTGTTGACGCAAGGGCGGGAAATGCCGGACGTGCTGTCGGCATTGAACGGATCGCCCGAACTCGCGACACTCAAGCGGCAGTACCAGCAGGCGTTCATCGAGAAATGCCGGGCGATCCTGGCGCCGTTCTCCGGGCCAGAAGGACTGTCACTGGCTGGATTGTGGGCGATGCTCGGCGCGGCCGATTCGCTGTCTCATGCGGTCGCTGCCGGAGACCTGACCGAAGAGCAGGCGCGCGCAGAACTGGCGCAGACCATTGTAGGGCTGGTCAAGCGAAGCCGGTCCGCCAGCCTATGAGCTCCGCCCGGTGGAATGTACCGGGTATTCGCCGGCGTTACAGGGTTCACCCGCTACGCAAGCGCCATCTCATCCGGGATGAGCGCGCCTACGGAGGGACACGCAACTTGATTCCAGTTCACCAGCTTGAGTACGTCCGTCCCGGTTGGGACATTTATCGCACTATATTCGCCGGGTCGCCAACGCGGCCGCCATCTCGCGGGCATGACCCACACCACCCCATGCGGCTCGCGATCCCACAACATACAGCCGGCTTTTGGCACGGGACACCAGAACGTTCAATATATTGGGCGTGCCGCACGCCCATCGTCGGGCTCCTTGCTGCTCTGCCATTGGCGCGCCCAATATGGCGATCACAGCCTCGGCTTCCTTGCCCTGGAAGGTGTGAATAGTACCAACACGGTCCGTTATCCAGTCGTCCGGATCCACCTGAAGCCGCTCAAGAATATGGCGGTGCGTCTGGAGCTGGCGTCGTAATTCATGGGCGACGATCCTGAAGGGCGTAATGATGTAAAGATCAGGCTGTTGCAGGCCCGCCGATGCCAGTTCGTGCAGCATGCGAACAACGACGTCACCCTCGGCTTGGCACCACTTTGTGGATGCACTCCCGTCGACGTTGATCCATGCGGATGGTCCGAGGACAGTCGCAATCGGCGACTCCTTGGCTTGCGCGGCGTGAACCATTTGACCGTCGTAGGCAATACGGTTGGAGATCCCAAACATTGGCTCCAAGCACCGCCTGTGAACCAGCAGTGGCAAGCCGACTCGCCGAGTACCGCTGTCAGCCTTGAACTCGGCTTGGTAGTGCGAAGCTTCGTCAGCAACCGTCTGTACCGACGCGTCAGGGGCCGCCCATTCCTGAGGCGACACCTTGAAGTATTTGCAAACCTCCAATACGAGGCGCTCAGGCAAGGCCACGACAGGCGGTACCTGCAATGGATCACCCACCACAATGACGCGCTTAGACCGCAGCATTGCGCCTACCGCGGACTGCGGAGTAGCCTGCCCCGCCTCGTCAACCAGCAGCCATCCAATGCTGGAAGCAGGAAGGTCGCCGAGCATCCTTTCGACGGACGCAAACGTGGTGGAGACTGCCGGAACGACGATGAAAAGTGTCGACCATAGGTCCGGGAGCAGGGCTCTTTTTTCGCTTTCGTGGAACGCTCCCGCTTGCATTGCACTCATCAGCGCGCCGAGGTTGTGGCTGAACTTCTGAGCGGCCACATCGATAAAGGCCCGGTGTACCTGGAGCGCCGCTGAAAACAGATCCTCCCGCTTCTCGTGAAGCGAATCCGGAATCCATGGTGCACTCAAATTCCAATGCTCATGGCCGCGTTCGAAGAACTCACTATCCACCAGACGCGGACCAGCTCGCGGCGGAAATCATGAATGCGCGCCTGAACGTTCGACACAACCCTGGCCGCTTCCGATGCTTTGCTGATGGCCGCTTGCAATTCGCGCTTTGCGTTTGCTGCCAGAACTTCGGCCCGTTTCTTATTTGCAACTGCGGCGGCGAGTTCCTTTTCAGCCGCGACTCTCGCTTTCAGTAGCGGCGCGTATCCGTCCCGCCATGTCCGAAATCCGGCTGTCCTCAACAAGCGGGCGAACCAGCCCGGCCTGCGCGCAAGCATCTGCCGTTCCTGCAGCATCGCATTGTCCAGCGATGCCTGTGCAGTGGCCAGGATATCTGATGTCGCACGGACCTCTCTCTCGCGATCATCGGACGCAGCGGCACAAGATTCGCGTAGCGCCTCGGCTGCTTGTACGGCACGCATTGCTGGCGCCAATCGAAGACAGGTCTGGCGGGCATCCTCGAGCTGCTGCAGGCACGCTTCGACATCCGCCTTTAGCGATTGAAAGCGATGCCGCGCCTTCTTCCAGTTTGCCCTGGCTTCTTCCGGAGTAGGCGGAATCTCGCGCGTAACAACCGACGGGATCTCCCGAGAAACGATGTTTCCCTGCTCGTCCCTGACCTCGCGAAATACCGGCTCACCTCGGGCGGCCTTTAGATACAACCTTAAGCTCTTATCGTCATCCCACCAGATTGCCTGCTGAAAGCCATTGCGATTTTTGGCGTTGCCCAGGACTGCTGCGATAAGCCCCCATGATGACTCGCCTTTGGGTAGCGTACCGTCTGCGGCTTGTCCTTCGAGCAGACGATCTGAGATCGTGCGGAAGTAGTTGAAGTCTCGTCCGATGGACTTGGCTGAAGGCAACTCCTTGCTGACGTTCTCGACCGCCTTGTTGTTGCTCGATGCAATGAGCACCTCGTGCCCTTTCAGCGATGCGTCGAGCCGGTACAAGTGAAAGAACGCGCGATCGCCTGCTGCGACCTTTTCGCCCGTTGTGGAAAACGCGGCCAGTGGATCGTCAAAGCGAGCCATGGCTTCGGCACGGTCCAATACGCAAGCCGCAACGACATCGCGCAGCAGCGTGGTCTTCCCGGTTCCAGGCGGACCGTTGACAGCGGCGATTCCTTGCCGGCCGCCCACGAACTCCGAACGTATGGCGTTCACGGCAGCCTGCTGCAGAGTCACCAATGGGTGACCTCCAGGTCCGGGCCATCGCGCTGCCGGCATTCTATGTGGCGCGACTAGATCTTCGACAGCTGTATGGTCGGAGAGCAGGTCACGGCTGTGATCGACCTTGTTCAAGCCCAGGTAGCGAGCGAGAGCCTCATTTGCCTGCCCACTCTCGATGGCCCGGGCGGCCTTGGTCAAGTCACTAAGATAGAAGGAGTTCAGTAAGGCGACTTCCGGGGGGGTCTTCGATTTGAAATAGTGATACACGCGAACGGCAAAGCCGGGCGGCTCTATCAAATCCGGCGGAAGGTGAAGGGTTCCGACCAACCATTGGAATGCCGACAGTAACGTGCCGTAGTCCAGCGGCATCAGCTCGCCATCGGCATCCTGGCGCCTGAGGCGTTCCGTTAGCGCGCTGACCAGCCGCCTTTCCACGTCTGGCCATGTACCGAGTGCGGTCACGTCTCCACCGAGCGCGATAGGCAAGGCCCACGCGAAGCTGGAGATCGCCACCGCATTCTCCTCGACCAGTTTTCCGGTTCGATCCAGCAAGACGGCTGCAATTGGCGCCTTCTCACGCTCGCGGCCGTTTCGTTCCTCATTCTCCCCAAACACGGCAACAAGAGCATCCGTGGCCCGGTCTAAAGGAATACTGCCGAGGACTACCTGATAAAACAGCTGCTGTTTAGGACGCGACCGCTCGTTGCGATACCACGGCATGTCGTCGCCCTGAAGAAGCGCGACACATCGCTGATCTCCATTTGCCATATCGGCGGGACGGCGGTATGTCTGTGGTGATAGGGCTTCGAAGGCTATCCAGCTTGCGAGAATTGCCTGCGGTTGATCCCGCTCTACGAAAACCGGACTCGCGGAAATGCCTTTTACTTTTGTGGGTGGCCCCTGATCTTCTGGCCCGGGAAATTTGGCATTGGAAGCGGTGACGGCCGCGACATTCGCCTGTGTGACGCGAGCGGCAGCCCCTCCCCCACCTGGGGTGGCCCTGGAACTTGGCATGCCCGCACGTAACGATGCCTCGATGCGGCGGAGCAAGGCGTTGGCACGTCCCGTGCTGCGGTGACTCAGTTCATCCAAGAGCTGCCGGCACAAATCGGGATCGAGAGGTGCCGCGGCATATAAAGACTCGAGCTCCGCGATGCTCTTGCTCACATATGGACGTCTTACCGGCATGACTCTCTGGCCTCAATCAGACTGGCTCTTGCATTTCAATACCAAGCCTGCATGCCATTCAAGGTCAAATCACCAGTAAAAGGGCATGCAGCCTTATTCCACATACTCGGCGTTGCAGCATATCTTTGTCTGGGGGCTTGCACAACCGCTCTCCAGCGGGGCTTTAGAACAGAAAAACGTACATAGGCAATATCCGCGCAAAACAAAAAGCCTCGGAGGCTCACACCCCCGAGGCTTTTCCCAACGACAACAATTTCAATCGCAGGTTTAATTCAACTCAAACCCGGCGGCCTCGCATCGCAAAGCTGCGGTAGGCCAAATCAGCGGCTATCAAACCGTCACCGTATCTGCGACTCCCTTGAAATCCTCGATCTGATCGAAGTTCATGTAGCGGTAGATCTTGTCGCCATTGGCGTTGAGCACGCCCATGTCGGCCATGTACTCCTCCTTGGTCGGAATACGACCGAGGCGCGAGCAGATGGCGGCCAGTTCCGCCGAGCCCAGATACACGTTGGTGTTCTTGCCCAGGCGGTTCGGGAAGTTGCGGGTCGAGGTCGACATCACGGTCGCGCCTTCGCGTACCTGGGCCTGGTTGCCCATGCACAGCGAGCAGCCCGGCATTTCGGTACGCGCGCCGGCAGTGCCGAACACGCCGTAGTGGCCTTCCTCGGTCAGCTGCTTCTGGTCCATCTTGGTCGGCGGGGCGACCCACAGCTTGACCGGGATGTCGCGCTTGCCTTCGAGCAGCTTCGACGCGGCGCGGAAGTGGCCGATGTTGGTCATGCAGCTGCCGATGAACACTTCGTCGATCTTGGCGCCGGCCACGTCGGACAGCGTCTTCACGTCATCCGGGTCGTTCGGGCAGGCGACGATCGGCTCGTGCACGTCGGCCAGATCGATTTCGATCACGGCGGCGTACTCGGCGTCGGCGTCCGGCTCGAGCAGCTTCGGATCGGCCAGCCATGCTTCCATCGCCTTGATACGGCGCGACAGGCTGCGGGCGTCCTGGTAGCCCTCGGCGATCATCCACTTCAGCAGCGTGATGTTGCTGTTGATGTATTCGATGATCGGTTCCTTGTTCAGGCGCACCGTGCAGCCAGCGGCCGAGCGCTCGGCCGAGGCGTCGGACAGTTCGAACGCTTGCTCGACCTTCAGGTCGGGCAGGCCTTCGATTTCCAGGATGCGGCCGGAGAAGATGTTCTTCTTGCCTTGCTTGGCGACGGTCAGCAGGCCCTGCTTGATCGCGTACAGCGGAATCGCGTTGACCAGGTCGCGCAGCGTGACGCCCGGTTGCATCTTGCCCTTGAAGCGGACCAGCACCGATTCCGGCATGTCCAGCGGCATCACGCCGGTGGCAGCGGCGAACGCCACCAGGCCCGAGCCGGCCGGGAAGCTGATGCCGATCGGGAAGCGGGTGTGCGAGTCGCCGCCGGTGCCGACGGTGTCGGGCAGCAGCATGCGGTTCAGCCACGAGTGGATGACGCCGTCGCCCGGGCGCAGCGAGATGCCGCCGCGGGTGCTGATGAATTGCGGCAGCGTGTGGTGCGTCTTGACGTCGACCGGCTTCGGATAGGCGGCGGTGTGGCAGAACGACTGCATCACCAGGTCAGCCGAAAAGCCCAGGCATGCCAGGTCCTTCAGCTCGTCGCGGGTCATCGGGCCGGTGGTGTCCTGCGAGCCGACCGAGGTCATCTTCGGTTCGCAGTAGGTGCCCGGGCGGATGCCCTTGCCTTCCGGCAGGCCGCAGGCGCGGCCGACCATCTTCTGCGCCAGCGTGTAACCCTTGCCAGTGTCGGCCGGGTTCTGCGGCAGGCGGAACAGCGTCGACGGGGCCAGGCCCAGCGCTTCGCGCGCCTTGGCGGTCAGGCCGCGGCCGATGATCAGCGGAATGCGGCCGCCGGCGCGCACTTCGTCGAACAGCACCTCGGACTTGACCTGGAATTCGGCGATGACTTCGCCGTTCTTCAGTGCCTTGCCTTCATACGGGCGCAGCTCGATCACGTCGCCCATTTCCATCTTCGACACGTCGAGCTCGATCGGCAGCGCGCCGGCGTCTTCCATCGTGTTGTAGAAGATCGGAGCGATCTTGCCGCCCAGGCACACGCCGCCGAAGCGCTTGTTCGGCACGAACGGGATGTCTTCGCCGGTGAACCACAGCACCGAGTTGGTGGCGGACTTGCGGCTCGAGCCGGTACCGACCACGTCGCCGACGTAGGCGACCAGGTGGCCCTTTTCCTTCAGCGTTTCGATGAACTTGACCGGACCGCGCTTGCCGTCTTCCTCGGGCTGGAACGCGGCGCCTTCGCGCTTGTTCTTCAGCATCGCGAGCGCGTGCAGCGGGATGTCGGGACGGGTGGTGGCGTCCGGCGCCGGCGACAGGTCATCGGTATTGGTTTCGCCCGGGACCTTGAACACGGTCACGGTCAGGCTTTGCGGGACTTCCGGACGGCTGGTGAACCATTCGGCGTCGGCCCAGCTTTGCAGCACGGCGCGCGCGTTGGCGTTGCCCTTGTCGGCCTTCTCCTTGACGTCATGGAAGGCATCGAACATCAGCAGCGTCTTCTTCAGCGCGTCGGCGGCGACGGTGCCCACTTCGGCGTCGTCCAGCAGTTCGATCAGCGGCGAGATGTTGTAGCCGCCGAGCATCGTGCCGAGCAGTTCGGTTGCGCGGGCACGGTTGATCAGCGGGCAGGCTTCCTTGCCGAGCGCGACGGCGGCCAGGTACGAGGCCTTGACCTTGGCGGCGTCATCGACGCCGGCGGGCACGCGGTGGGTGATCAACTCCAGCAGGGCCTGCTCTTCACCCGCGGGCGGGTTCTTCAGCAGTTCGATCAGTTCGGCGGTCTGCTGCGCGGACAGCGGCAGCGGAGGAATGCCAAGCGCGGCGCGTTCGGCGACATGGGCGCGATAGTTTTCGAGCATGGGAACCTGCGGGGTGATAGAGGAATGAGGGTTAAACAACACCGTTGTGGCTGCGATTGTACGCTCAACGCGTGTCCTCGGTCAAACGTCTTATATCTTATATAAGACTTAGGACTGACGACTGCGCAGCCGCCCCTGCCCGTTACCGGGTGTAACCGCCGTAAGTCGTTGGCAACAAAGGGAAACGGCGGGCCCCGACGGCCTGGCCGCGCGGTACAACGGAGGCTGCCGAATCATGGGGAGAACGGTGTGAATGCAGCAATTTTTGCCCTGCGCCGAGGGCTGGCCGTCATGGCGGTCTGCGGCGTGACGATGGTGGGCGGCCGGGCCCACGCGCAACCGGTCGAATCCGGCCCGATGACGGTGGCAGGCACGCTGGTGGTCAACGGGCCAGTGACGGTGCAGGGGCCGGTCGAGGTCGACGGGCGCGTGCGGGTACGCGGGCCGGTGACCGGGCAGTGGTTCGAGACGGACGACGGTCCGTCGATGCGCGGGGCGCCGCAGCGCACCTTCAACGGCCCGCTGACCGTGCATGGGCCGTTGCGCGTGCAGGGCGACCTGATCGTCAACGGGCCGCTGGAAGCCGCCGGCCCGATCCGTGCCGCTCGCATCCGTGCCGACGGGCCGGCGCGGCAGCGGCAATACGGCGAGGACCGCCGCGGCTATCCCCCGCCCTACCAGCAGGGCCATCCGGACCAGCCTTATGACGGGCGCGGCTATGACGGGTACGGCTACGGGCGCTGACAAGGCGGGCAAGCATCGCCCTCTTTCGATCCCGCCGGGCCCCCGCCTTCGCGGGGACGACGAAGCGGATCAGTACGCGCCGAAGCGCCCGGGCGTCGGCCCTACTCCGGCAACACCTCGAACGCCAGCACCTGGGTGACCTGCGTCGCGTTGAAGTTGTTGTCGGACACCAGCACCAGGCTGTCGCGGCCATTCGGCAGCTTCGGGCCCCAGGCCATGCCCTCGATGTTGTCGACCGTCTTCAGTCCCAGCGTGTTCAGGTTCTGCACCAACCGTTTCTGCACCGGCACATAGCTGGCGCCTGCCAGCCGGTCCAGGCCGCGCACGTCGGTCGCGCCGCGGATATCGATCTGATACAGCCGCACATAGGTCGTGAAGGTGCCGTCGGCACCCTGCACGCCGGCGCGCTCGAGCGTCAGCAGCCGGTTGTCGTCGATCGCCAGGATCTCGGTCACGCCGTTGTCGGCGCTGCGTCCGGGGGCCGGGGCCGCCGGAATGGCGTCGAGCGGATAGACGTACTGCGCCAGCACACTGCCGTTGCGGTCGTAGCGCAGCAGCCGGGACACCGAGCCGGACGACGGCGTCGGCAGGGCACCGTCCTGATACAGCGGCCCTTCCATGCTGACCCACAGCGACTTGCCGTCGGCCGACAGTGACAGGCCTTCGAACGTTGCGTTGTTGCGCGAGCCGGTTTCCTGCGTCGGCGACATCCGGAACGCCGCCGGCAGCGGCAGGGTGCCGGTCAGCAGACCGTCGAGGTTGGCCCGGGCGACGAAGGGGTCGAGACCGAGCGCGCGATCTCCCTCGCTGGTCCACCACAGGCTGCGGGTCGACGGATCGAAGCGGATGGCCTCGGGATCGGGCACCACGCCGCCGGCGGTGCGATTGGGAAAGGCGCTGCCATCGGCCTGGCGCAGCGTGACGACGCTGGCGATCTGCACCGGCTGCAGGCGGGCCATGTCATAGCTGAGCCGCGCGGTATAGAAGCGCGCCGGCTGCTTGTCCGAGCGGTCGTCCGAGACCAGATACCAGAGCTGGGACGCGGGATCGTAGTCGATGCCCGACAGGCCGCCCACCGTGGTGCCGCCGACCTGCAGGTCGTTGGGCAGCGTCTGCTCGCCGATCAGGCGGACCGATCCGACCGAGCGCCGCGGGCTGTCGTCATTATCCTCGTCGCCTCCGCAGGCGGCGGGCAGCGCGGTCCACATCACCAGCGCGGCCAAACCCAACAGGCGGACCCCGGCACGGCCGGCGGGCGCGGCGAAGGAACGGAAGGCGGAAGGGACAGCGGAACGACGCATGCGCGGGCTCTCCAGGGAAGGAAAATCCCGCGAGTCTGGCCCTTGGCAATGACCCGCCGATGACAAGCCGAGTGCCGCCGGCTCAAGTTCCGCCGTCCGCCAACGTTAACCCGTGAGATGACCGTCCGCCGCCGCCGACGGTCGCTCCCGCTCGACTCAAACGGCCAAGCTGAGCGGGTTTCCCCCTTTTTTTCGGCCCATTGCCCGCCACCGATTCACCGAGAATGGCGTGGCATTCCGATACAGGCATCTCATGGCGAAAACGCTCACGACTCCCCAGGCATCCGGCTCCAGCAAGCGCGGGGTGCTGATTCTCGCCGGTGTCGCGGTCGCGGCCGTGCTGGGCGCGGGAAGTTTCTTCCTCGGCAGCCTGCTGAACAACCGCGCACCCGCCGCGCCGGCCGCCCCCGTGGTACCGGCGCCGATCTTCGTCGCGCTCGACGCCTTCACCGTCAATCTGAAGGGCGAGGACGGCGACCGCTTCCTGCACACCGGCCTGTCGGTCAAGGTGGCCGACACGCAGACGCAGGCGCGCATCGCCGAATACCTGCCGGAAGCGCGCAGCCGCATTCTGCTGTTGCTGTCGGCCAAGCAGCCGCCGGAGCTGTCGACCGTCGAGGGCAAGCAGAAGCTCGCCGAAGAAATCAAGCAGGCGCTGGCAAGGCCGTTCGCACCGGCGCTGCCGAGCCAACAGATCGTGGATGTCCTGTTCACTTCCTTCGTGGTGCAGTAAGCCCGTGCCCTGCCCCGCTTGCCAACCCGATATGAAGCCGACCACCCGACTCTCGCCCGCCGATGCGCACCTCGCGCGCGCCCAGGCCGGCGTGCGTGCGGCGCTTCTCTAATCCAGTCGTTCATTGGGGCAGGACACTAAATGGCTTACGACAAGTTCCTCTCGCAGGATGAAGTAGACGAGCTGCTCAAGGGCGTATCCGGCGAAGCCGAAACACCCGAGGCCACCGCGCCGGTCGCCGAAGACGGCGTGCGGCCTTACAACCTGGCGACCCAGGAGCGCATCGTCCGCGGCCGGCTGCATACGCTGGAAATCATCAACGAGCGTTTTGCGCGCCAGCTGCGCACGGCCCTGTTCAACTTCATCCGCCGCGGCGCGGACATCTCGGTCGGCTCGATCCGGATCGAGAAGTACGGCGAGTTCGTGCGCAACCTGCCGGTGCCGACCAACCTGAATCTGGTCCACATGAAGCCGCTGCGGGGCACCGCGCTGTTCGTGTTCGACCCGAATCTGGTGTTCCTGGTCGTCGACAACCTGTTCGGCGGCGACGGACGCTTCCATACCCGCGTCGAAGGCCGCGACTTCACGCAGACCGAGCAACGCATCATCCGCCGGATGCTGGACCTGGCGCTGGCCAGCTATGGCCATGCCTGGCAGGCGGTCCACCCGATCGAGTTCGAATACGTCCGCTCGGAGATGCACACCAAGTTCGCCAACATCGCGATTCCCAACGAAGTCGTGGTGACCACCGCCTTCCATATCGAACTGGGCGCGGTCGGCGGGCAGCTGCACGTCTGCTTCCCGTACTCGATGATCGAGCCGGTGCGCGATCTGCTGATGAACCCGCTGCAGGATGAAGTCGAGGTCGACAAGCGCTGGCTGCAGCAGCTGTCGCAACAGCTGCGCGCCGCCGAGGTGGAGCTGGTGGCCGAATTCGCGCATCTGCGCAGCACCGTGGCAGAAGTGCTGGCGCTGCGCGCCGGCGACGTGCTGCCGATCGAGCTGCCCGAGAACGTGATCGGCAAGGTCGACGGCGTGCCGGTCATGCAGTGCAGCTACGGCACGATGAACGGCCAGTACGCGCTGCGTGTGCAGCGCATGTTCAATCATCAAGACAGCGATTCCAACAAGGAAACCGACCATGACTGACGGCAAAGAGGACAAGCCGGCCGATCCGATGGACGACTGGGCGAGCGCCCTGGCCGAGCAAACCAGCGCGACCGCTGCGCCTGAGCCCGCCGCCGCCACGGTGGCGACGGCCACGCCCGCGGCCGCGACGGTCTTCCAGCCGCTGGAGCGCGAAGCGTCGAGCGGCTTCCACAACGATATCGAGATGATTCTCGATATCCCGGTGCAATTGACGGTCGAACTGGGCCGCACCAAGGTACCGATCAAGAGCCTGCTGCAACTGGCGCAAGGTTCGGTGGTCGAGCTCGACGGCCTGGCCGGCGAGCCGATGGACGTGCTGGTCAACGGCTATCTGATCGCGCAAGGCGAGGTGGTGGTGGTCAACGACAAGTTCGGCATCCGCCTGACCGACATCATCACGCCGTCCGAACGCATCCGGAAGCTGAACAAATGAAACCCGCTCTGGGCCGCGCCTTGCGGCCCGCGCCGGGCACGCGCTCGTACGCGGCCCGCTCGATCTGCGGTGCGGCGGCCGGCCTGCCGGTTCTCGCCCACGCGGCGGACGCCGTGACCGGTGCAACCGGCGCCGGCGCGCTGGCCCAGGCCGGTCTCGGCCTGTTCGCGATCATTGCGCTGATCCTCGGCCTTGCCTGGCTGGCGCGCCGCGCCGGCCTGGTGCGGCATGTACAAGGCGGCGTGATGAAAGTCGTCGGCAGCACCAGCCTGGGCGCACGCCAGCGCCTGCTGCTCGTCGAGGTCGGCGACACCTGGCTGGTGCTCGGTGTCAGCGCCGGCGAAATCCGCACGCTGCATACGCTGCCGGCCGGCTCCGCGGCGCCCGGCGAGGCAATCGCCGGCATCGGCGGCATGGCTGGCATGGGCTCGACGCCCACGTCGCCCCAGGCCCCGTTCGGCGACAAGGCCACCTTCGCGCAGAAGCTGCTGCGCTCGATGCAACAGAACCTGCAACAGACCCTGAAGTCATGAACACCTTGTACGCCGCCAGCCGGCGTCGGTCCGGAGCGCCGCTGACGCTGGCGCTCGGCCTGCTGCTGGCCGCCGCTCTCGCATTCGGCACCGATCCCGCGGCCGCGCAGGCCCTGCCGGGCATCGTCAGCCGCCCCGGCCCGGGCGGCAGCCAGACCTGGTCGCTGTCGGTCCAGACGCTGGTGCTGCTGACCTCGCTGTCCTTCCTGCCGGCCGCGCTGCTGATGATGACGGGCTTCACCCGCGTGGTGATCGTGCTGGGCCTGCTGCGCACCGCGCTCGGCACGGCGACGTCGCCGCCAAACCAGGTGCTGATCGGCCTGTCGCTGTTCCTGACGTTCTTCGTGATGTCGCCGGTGCTCGACCGCGTCTACACCGAGGCCTACAAGCCGCTGTCGGAGAACCGCATCAGCCTCGAGCAGGCCGCCGAGCGCGCCGCCGCGCCGATGAAGGCGTTCATGCTGAAGCAGACCCGAGAGAAGGATCTGGCGCTGTTCGCGCAGATGGCCAAGACGCCGGAGATGCAGGGCCCCGAGGACGTGCCGCTGCGCGTGCTGGTGCCGGCCTTCGTCACCAGCGAGCTCAAGACCGCGTTCCAGATCGGCTTCACGATCTTCATTCCGTTCCTGATCATCGACCTGGTGGTGGCCAGCGTGCTGATGGCGATGGGCATGATGATGGTGCCGCCGGCAACGATCTCGCTGCCGTTCAAGCTGATGCTGTTCGTGCTCGTCGATGGCTGGCAACTGCTGCTCGGCTCGCTGGCGCAGAGCTTTCTTACCTGACGTTGCAGCGCCGAGCTTCCCGACCTGACGTTCCAGACCTGATGTTCCACGCCGACGCCGCAAGCGCACCGGAGGCCCAATGACGCCGGAAACCGTAATGACCATCGCCACCCAGGCGATGAAGATGACACTGCTGCTGGCGGGCCCGCTGCTGCTGGTCGCGCTGGTCGCCGGCCTGGCGATCAGCCTGTTCCAGGCCGCCACGCAGATCAACGAAATGACGCTGTCGTTCATTCCGAAACTGCTGGCGCTGTTCATCACGCTGGTGCTGGTGGGCCCGTGGATGATCAACACCTTCGTCGACTACATGCGCGAGGTGTTCGAGGGCATTCCGGGGCTGGTGCGCTGAGGCGGCTGAGCGCGCCGCAGAGAACGACCCAGGCAGCGACGCAACTGACGACAACCAAGCCAAGAGGCGAGACGCGATGGTATCGGTGACCACGGCCCAGCTCTACGAATGGATCGCCGCCTTCCTGTGGCCGCTGTTCCGGCTGCTGGCGCTGATCGCCACTGCGCCGCTGTTCGGCGAGGGCACCATTCCGCGGCAGGCGAAGATCGGCCTGGCCGCGCTGATCGCGATCGCGGTCTCGCCGACCATCGAGAACCTGCCGGTGGTGCCGGTCTATTCCTTCGACGGCTTCCTGCTGATCCTGAACGAGATCGGCGTCGGCATCGCGCTCGGCTTCACGATGCGGCTGGTGTTCGCCGCGGTCGAATACGCCGGCGAAATCATCGGGCTGCAGATGGGCCTGTCGTTCGCCTCGTTCTTCGATCCGAGCGCCGGCGGCCAGACCATGGTGCTGGGCCGCTTTCTCGGCATTGTCGCGATGCTGCTGTTCCTGGCGATGGACGGCCACCTGCTGATGCTGGCCACGCTGGTCGACAGCTTCTCGGCGCTGCCGATCGGCGGCACGCCGCTGTCGGCCGATGGCTGGGCGGCCGTGGCCCGTGCGGGCGGCACGGTGTTCTCGTCGGGGCTGCTGCTGGCGCTGCCGCTGGTGGCCGCGCTGCTGACGCTGAACCTGCTGCTGGGCATCCTGAACCGCGCGTCGCCGCAGTTGTCGATCTTCGCGGTCGGCTTCCCGGTCACGCTGGCCGGCGGCCTGCTGTTGCTGATGCTGGTGATGCCGCAGATGAACGTCTATATGTCGCATCTGATCGAGACGGGGCTGTCGTCGCTCGAGAACGTGCTAGGCCAGCTGGCGCGCTGATCGAGGACACCGCCACGGCGCCGGTTGCGGGCGCGGGTGCCGACTTGCGCCGCCATGTCTGCATTGTCTTGCCCCAAACGCGGCATGCGCGCGTGATGCCAGCGCGCGCGATATACCACAACGCGGCGATTTGCGGGCGCGCGGCGCTGCGCCGATAATGTCGCCGCCCGGCGCCTGCCAGCATCGGCCGGGCCGTCGGTCCGCTCGCCGCGGCGTTCTTGAAGCGCGATCGCACCGGCCGGCCAGCCGCCATCCTCGCCTTCCCCGCCGTACCGTCGATGCATTCAGATCAAGGTCTTCCCTATCCGCAACGCCAGTGGGCGATCCTGACCGTATTCTGCGGGCTGATCATGGCCGTGCTCGACGGCTCGATCGCCAATATCGCGCTGCCGTCGATTTCCCGCCAGCTCGGCACCGACCCGGGCCACACGATCTGGGTCGTCAACGCCTATCAGCTGACGGTTACCGTCTGCCTGCTGCCGTTGTCCTCGCTTGGCGACATCCTCGGCTACAAGCGTGTCTACCGGATCGGCCTGGCCACCTTCCTGGTCGGCTCGCTGCTGTGCGCGCTCTCGGTCAATCTGCCGATGCTGGTGGCCGCGCGCGTGCTGCAGGGCATCGGCGGCGCCGGCATCATGAGCGTCAACACGGCGCTGGTGCGCTACATCTATCCGCCCACCAAGCTCGGCCGCGGCATCGGCCTCAATGCGCTGGTGGTCGGCATCACGACCGGCATCGCGCCGTCGGTCGGCGCGCTGATCCTGTCGTTCGCCAGCTGGCAATGGCTGTTCGCGATCAACGTGCCGGTGGCAATCATCGCGCTGAGCCTGAGCCGTTGGGCGCTGCCGGTCACGCCGCCGCAACCGCGCCCGTTCGACTATCCGAGCGCGCTGCTGTCGGCGGTGGTGATCGGCCTGTTCGTGCTCGGCGTCGACGGCCTTGGCCATGACGGCCTGCGCCGCGCCGCGATCGGCGGGCTGGTCGCGGCGCTGCTGCTCGGCTGGTGGCTGGCGCGGATGGAGCGCGGCAAGGCGGCGCCGCTGGTGCCGGTGGACCTGTTCGCGAGCCGCGCCTTCTCGCTGGCGGTCGGCACATCGTTCTGCTCGTTCATGACGCAGATGCTGGCCTTCGTCGCGCTGCCCTTCTATCTCGAATACCAGCTCGGGCGTTCGCTGCAGGAGACCGGGCTGTTGATCACGCCGTGGCCGCTGATGGTGGCGGTGATGGCGCCGCTGTCGGGCCGGCTGTCGGATCGCTTCCCTGCCAGCGTGCTGGCCGGCCTGGGCCTGGCGCTGCTGTGTACCGGACTGGTGCTGCTGGCGATGCTCGACCGGGGCAGCAGCAGCATCGATGTGCTGTGGCGCATGGCGATGTGCGGGCTGGGCTTCGGCCTGTTCCAGTCGCCGAACAACCGCGCGATGATCGGCGCGACGCCGCCCCATCGCAGCGGCGGCGCCAGCGGCGCGCAGGCGACCACGCGGCTGCTGGGGCAGACCACGGGCACCGCGGTGGTGGCCCTGCTGTTTGCGCTGGTGGGGACGTCGGCATCGCGCACGGCGCTGGGCGTGGCGGCCTGTGTCGCGGCGGTCGGTGCCGCGGTCAGTCTGGCGCGGCTGCGCGGCGAGCCGGACCGGCTGGCGGAACGGGCTACGGCCGCGCTGGAGGAATAGCAGAAGGATCGGCAGCGCGAAGGCGCCCACCTCACCGCCGCATGCTCCCGCTCCCGCGTGCGGGAGCGGGGAGAAAAACACCGCGACGAGATTGGTTCGAGCGGTCTGATGCTTCCTCCTCGCGCCCGTGCCCCGCTCCTTACTGCGGGGTCGTCCCCGAATCCTTGACCACCTTCGCCCACTTCGCGATCTCGGCCTTCTGGAACGAGGCCAGCGCGTCGGGAGTGCCAAGCACCGGGTCGAGCCCCAGCGTCTTCAGCTTGGCCTGCACGTCGGGCAGCGTGAAGATCCGGTTCAGCTCGGTATTGAGCTTGGCAATGACGTCCTTCGGCGTGGTGGCCGGCACGAAGATCGCGAACCACGAGTCGGCCTGGAAGCCGTTCAAGCCCTGCTCGGCCAGCGTCGGAATATCCGGCGCGGAGGCGGAGCGCTTCAGGCTGGTCACGCCCAGCGCGCGCAGCTTGCCCTCCTTGATCACCGGCAGCGCCGACGGCAGGTTGTCGAACATCATCGTGATATGGCCGCCCAGCAGGTCGGGAATCGCCATCGCGCGGCCCTTGTAGGGCACGTGCGTGATCTTGACCCCGGCCACGGTGTTGAACAGTTCGCCCGCCACGTGCGGCGAGGTGCCGATGCCCGGCGTGCCGAAGCTCAGCGCGCCCGGCTTCGCCTTGGCCAGCGCGATCAGTTCCGCGGTAGTCTTGGCCGGCACGCCGGGGTGGACCACCAGCACGTTCGGCGTGGTCGCCAGCAGGATCACCGGCGCGAAATCCTTGACCATGTCGTACGGCAACTTGCTGTAGACCGCGCCGTTGATCGAATGCGTGCCGACCGTGCCGAGCGCCAGCGTGTAGCCGTCGCCCGGCGCGCGTGCCACTGCTTCCGCGCCGATATTGCCGCCCGCCCCGGGCTTGTTGTCGACCACTACCGGCTGGCCCCACGACGGCGAGATCTTCTCCGAGACGATGCGGGCCAGCGTATCGGGCGCGCCGCCGGTCGGGAAGCCCACCACGATTCGGATGGGCCGCGCGGGGAAGGTTTCTGCATGGGCCGCCGGCGCGGCGAACGCGGTGGCAAGCACCGTGGCGAGCACGGAGAGTGCGCCGGTGAATCGGGTAATCCGCATGGTCTTTG
Source organism: Cupriavidus gilardii (assembly GCF_013347325.1). NCBI lineage: Bacteria > Pseudomonadati > Pseudomonadota > Betaproteobacteria > Burkholderiales > Burkholderiaceae > Cupriavidus > Cupriavidus gilardii. Next base: position 1,984,043 of record NZ_CP054624.1, read on the forward strand.
TCTCCTTTGTGTTGGACGCTTGTTCGGTCTCTATCGGTCAATCAGCATCGGTTATCGGCGCGCACCGGAAGGTCATGGCTTGCCGATCGCGCCGAACTCGCTGATGACCTTCTCCTGCAGCCGCCGCATGCCCTTGAGCCAGCGGTCGTAGTCCTGGCCCTTGCGGCGGTAGTACTCGAGCACCTCGGGATGCGGCAGGATCAGGAAGCGTTCGTCGCGCATGCCTTCCAGCGTCACCGCGGCCACGTGTTCGGCCGTGACCGAGCCCTCCTGCAGGAAGCCCTTGCGCTCGCCGTTCTCGCCGAACAGCATCTTCGTCTGCACGCCCTGCGGGCAGATGCAGCTGACCTTGATGCCGCGATCGCCGTAGGTGATCTCCAGCCATTCGGCGAAGCCGATTGCCGCGTGCTTGGTCACCGCATGCGGTGCCGAGCCGATCTGCGACAGCAGGCCCGCCGCCGACACCGTGTTGACGAAATAGCCCTCGCCCCTCTCCAGCATCTGCGGCAGCACCGCATTGGCGGCGTGAATGTGGGCCATCACGTTGATCTCCCAGATGCGCTGCCATTCGTCGGCGGTCGCGTCCAGGCCCTTGCGCAGGATGATGCCGGCATTCGAGCAGAACACGTCGACCTGGCCGAAGCGGCGCGTCGCCTCATCGGCCAGCGCCTGCACCGCGGCGGCGTCGGCGACGTCGGTGCGGCAGCCAAAGGCCTGGCACGACGGCGCGAGTTCGGCCGCTTCCGCCGCAACCTGCTGCGCGCCCCGCTCGTCCAGATCGGCGACCGCGATGCCGCGCGCGCCGGCCCTGGCAAACGCCAGTACCAGCGCACGGCCGATGCCGGTGGCGCCGCCCGTGACGATGACGGTCTTGTTGCTGATCTCCATGCCTGTCTCCTTGTGTTGATGATTGTGGTGGTCGAGATGTCGTGGGTATTGGTGATGGTCCGGATGGCCAGGTCCGCTCAACCGTGGACGCGCCACAGCCGTCCCTGCAGCGACTCGGCAAGCTGGCGCACGCGCGGACCGAGATTGGCTTCGAGAATTTCCGGGGTCAGCCGCGAGGCCGCGCCGCCGATATTGATCGACAGCACCTCGGTGCCGCCTTCCAGCACGACGGGTGCGGCGGCGCCGCTGACGGTGCGGTCCCATTCGGCATGCGCGACACAGAAGCCGCGCCGGCCGTAGTCGCGCATTGCACGGTCAAGCTTGCCGCGGATCGTCGGCCAGCGGGTCTGATAGTGGCGCTCCAGTTCGACGAGCATGCTCGCGCGCCGCGCCGCGGGCAAACCCGCGAGCCAGGCGCGGCCGATCGCCGAGGTCGCGATCGGCAGGCGCGAGCCCGGGGTCAGCCGCATCACCAGCGCGCCGCGCGGTTGGCACACTTCGAGATAGACCATCTCGTGGCGGTCGGGCGTGGCAAGGGCAACGGTGCAGCCGGTGGCGAAGGCCAGCGACTGCATCAGCGGCTGCGCGACCTCGCGAATGCCGGAGGTCGCCAGATACCGATGGCCCAGCACCATCGCGCCCTGGCCCAGCCGGTACTTCTCCAGCGACTCGACGTAGACCAGATAGCCGAGCCGCGTCAGCGTATAGGTCAACCGCGACACCGTCGGCCGCGGAATGCCGGTGCGGCGCGACAGCTCGGCATTGCCGAGGTAGTCATCGTGCGGGCCGAACGCGCGCAGCAGATCGAGACCGCGCGCGAGCGCCGTGACGAAGCTGCGGTCCTCCGCTTCCCCGGGACTTCCGGGGCCCGCGTCGGCGGCATCGCGCAATGCGCTCGCCGGCACCGGCGAGGGCGGCTCGGCGACAACGGGGATCACGGTGGCGGTGCGCTTCATGTTCGGTGCAGGCGGAGAGTCGAGGCGGCGACGGCAGCAGAGCCGCGAGCTGCAGCGGCGGCAAGAAACAGGGAAAACCCGCGTGAATTTTCAGCCGGCGGCATCGGCAAAAACCGCTGCGGCGCCGGGCCGGAAAGCCCTATTTCGCTGTGCGAAAGACTATTCCGTATTCCTTGACTGTGCCTCAAGCCCTATGCAACAGTCAACGAAAACGAACGATCGTGCGGAGACGCTGCGACACGCATCGCGGCGGTCAGTCACGACACGAATAACCGGTATGAAAGCTGGGCATTTTGCGGCCCGGCACGACCGTTTCAGGAGACCGTCATGCAACCCTTTCCGACGCGCGCAAAGCCGCGCAGTTGACCCCCACATCGGTTGACCGGCAGTCCGCGTTTTATCGCGGCGCTGTCCTGCCGCGCGCATCGGTCCGCCGAAGCGTGCTCCCGTTTGCGATTTCGATCTGCATGAGGTGAGTCGGTGTCAATGTTCTTCCAACAGTTTCTGAACGGGCTGACGCTCGGCGGGGTCTACAGCCTCGTCGCGCTCGGCCTGACGCTGGTCTACGGCATCCTGCACGTACCCAACTTCGCGCACGGCGCCTTTTACATGGCGGGCGCCTACGTCTCGTATTACATGATGACGTCGCTGGGCGTGAACTACTGGCTGGCGATGGTCGCCGCGGCGCTGGCCGTCGCGGTGCTGTCGATGCTGGCCGAGCGGCTCGTCTTCCATCCGCTGCGCAACGCGCCCGAGCTGCACGACATGATCGCGGCGATCGGCATCCTGCTGTTCCTCGAGGCCGGCGCGCAGGCGCTGTGGGGCGCCGACTTCCATCGGATGCCGACGCCGTACGGCCAGCTGGTCGAGGTGTTCGGTCTCACTGCGCCGCTGCAGCGACTGCTGATCATCGCCGCGGCCTTCACGCTGATGGTGGTGCTGCATCTGTTCCTGACCCGCACGGTGACCGGCTCGACCATCGTCGCGATGGCGCAGAACCGCGAAGGCGCGGCGCTGGTCGGCATCGACGCGACGCGCGTGACGCTGCTGGTGTTCGCGATCTCCGGCGCGCTGGCCGCGATCGCCGCGACGCTGTATGCGCCGATCAATCTGGTCTATCCGGCGATGGGACACCTGGTCATCACCAAGGCCTTCGTGATCATCATCCTCGGCGGCATGGGCAGCATCCCCGGCGCGATCCTGGGCGGCCTGATCATCGGCATGGCGGAGAGCTTCGGCGGCTTCTACGTGTCGACCGACTACAAGGACATCATCGCCTTCGTGCTGCTGGTGATCATCCTGTCGATCCGGCCGCAGGGCCTGTTCGCCGGCAAGGCGGCCTGACGGCCGCCGCCGCATCCAAGCGCACAAGGTAGGCACAAGGTAGGAGACATCTCGACATGAACGCATTGCAAGGCAAGACCGGCTGGGCGTTGCTGCTGGCGCTGGCCATCGCGTTTCCGCTGCTGACGACCAACAGCTATTACCTGACGGTGATGACGCTGGCCTTCATCTACGCGATCGCGACGCTGGGCCTGAACCTGATCACCGGCTACACCGGCCAGCTCAATCTCGCGCACGGCGGCTTCATGGCCATCGGCGCCTATACGCTGGGCATCCTGACCGTCGATCACCAGATGCCGTTCTGGGCCGCCTTCGTGCTGTCCGGCGTGGTCTGCATGATCGTCGGCTATGTGGTCGGCGTGGTATCGCTGCGGCTCAAGGGCCATTACTTCTCGATCTTCACGCTGTGCATCGGCTACATCATCTACCTGCTGATCGAGAAGTGGGAAAGCCTGACGCACGGCACGGTGGGCCTGATCGGCATTCCGGTGCCGGCGGCGATCGGCCCGGTCAGCTTCGACAGCGTGCAGGCGCAGTACTACCTGGTGCTGTTCTTCCTGGTGATCGGCACCTTCCTGATGCATCGGATCGTCAGCTCGCTGCTGGGCCGCAGCTTCATGGCCGTGCGCAACAGCGACGCGCTGGCCGAGGCGCTGGGCATCGACCTGATGCGCACCAAGGTGCTGTCCTTCGTGCTGTCGGTCGCCTATGCGGGCTTCGCCGGCGCGCTGTACGCGGGCCACGTGCGCTTCCTCGGCCCGGACATCGCGCGTACCGACCTGACCTTCGACATGGTGATGGCGATGCTGGTCGGCGGCATCGGCACGCTGCTCGGACCGCTGCTGGGCGCGCTGCTGGTGCCCTGGGTCACGCAGACGCTGCAGTTCCTGCAGGACTACCGCATGCTGGTGTTCGGCCCGGTGCTGATCCTGCTGATCATCTTCCTGCCCGACGGCATCGTCGGGTCGTACCTGAAGCGCCAGGCACGCCGCGCCGCGGCCGCGCGCCGCGGCCAGCGCCAGCCGGCACGCCGCGCCGATGGTGGCCACGCCGCCGCCGATGCGGCCGACGGCAAGGCCGCTGCCCCCGCCCCCGCTTCCGCCGGAGCCGACCATGCTTGAGATCCGCAACCTGACCAAGAAATTCGGCGGGCTGACCGCGGTCAACGACGTCTCGGTGACCTTCGAGGCCGGCCATATCAACGCGATCATCGGCCCCAACGGCGCCGGCAAGACGACGTTCTTCAACCTGGTCGCCGGCACCCATGCGCCGACTTCGGGCGAGGTACTGTTCAAGGGCACCAACGTGGCCGGCAAGCGCGCCGACCACATCGCGCGGATGGGCATCGCGCGGACCTTCCAGGCCACCGCGCTGTTCGATCGCGCCACCGTGCTCGACAACCTGATCGTCGGCCACCGGCTGCGCACGCATGCGGGCCTGCGCGACGTCTTGTTCAACACGAAGCGGTTGCGTGAGGAAGAGCGGCTGTGCCGCGACAAGGCCGAGGAGGCGCTGGACTTCGTCGGGCTGTCGCACCTCGCGCACGAGGTGGCGTCCGACATCACGCAGGAGGAGCGCAAGCGCGTCGCCTTCGCGCTGGCGCTGGCCACCGGCCCCGAGCTGCTGCTGCTCGACGAACCGGCCGGCGGCGTCAACCCCGAAGAGACCGTGGGCCTGGCCGAGCTGATCCGCAAGATGGTCCGGCACGGCAAGACAGTCTGCCTGATCGAACACAAGATGGACATGATCATGCGGCTGGCCGACAAGATCATGGTGCTGAACTACGGCGAGAAGATCGCCGAGGGCACGCCGGCGGAAATCCAGCGCAATCCGCAGGTCATCGAAGCCTATCTGGGAGCCGACCATGTTGCAGCTTGAACGCGTATCGCTTTCCTACGGCAGCTTCCGCGCGCTCGACAACATCACGCTGCACGCCAAGGCCGGCGAACTGGTGGTGCTGCTCGGCGCGAACGGCGCCGGCAAGAGCTCGATCTTCCTGGCGATGAGCGGCATCCACCGGACCAGCGGCGGCAGCATGCGCTTCGACGGCCGCGAGCTGTCCGGCATGAAGCCGTCGCAGATCGTGCAGGCGGGGCTGGTGCACTGCCCCGAGGGCCGCAAGCTGTTCCCGACGATGAGCGTGCAGAAGAACCTGACGCTCGGCGCCTACGTGCATCGCCGCGACAGCGCCGGCATCAAGCGCTCGCTGGAGGAGGTCTACGAGCTGTTCCCGATCCTGCAGCAGAAGAAGGACGATCCCGCCGGCTCGCTGTCGGGCGGCCAGCAGCAGATGGTCGCGCTCGGCCGCGCGCTGATGGGCCGGCCGCGCGCGCTGCTGCTCGACGAGCCGTCGCTGGGGCTGGCGCCGCTGGTGGTCAAGCAGATGTTCGAGGTGATCCAGCGCATCAACCGTGCCGGCACCACCGTGCTGCTGGCCGAGCAGAACGCCTATGCGGCGCTGGGCATCGCCCATCGCGGCTACGTGATCGAGGGCGGGCGCATCGTGATGGAGGGCGATCGCGATTCGCTGCTCAATGACGAGGGCGTGCGCCGGGCCTATATCGGCGGGTGATGCCGCGCACAACGGCTCGCCGGCGCCAATCGGAAGAACACCGCATTCAACCAGGACCATCCGGGCCACGACCCGATGGCACTTTCATCGTTTAAGGAGACGGAACATGCAGAACGCCACCAAACCCCGCCGCAAGCTGTTGCCGCTGGCCGCCACCGCGCTGGCCGCCTTGCTGGCCACCGGCGCGGCCTTCGCGCAGGAAGTGGTCAAGCTCGGCTACACCGGCCCGCTGTCGGGCGGCGCCGCGCTGTACGGCAAGAACGTGCTGTCGGGCATCCAGATGGCGGTCGACGAGCTGAACGCCAGCGGCGTCGAGGTGGGCGGCAAGAAGGTCAAGTTCGAAGTGGTCGCGCTCGACGACAAGTACGCGCCGGCGGAATCCGCGATCAACGCGCGCCGCCTGGTGCAGCAGCACAAGACGCCGGCCGTGTTCGTGCCGCATTCGGGGGGCATCTTCGCGCTGCAGGCCTTCAACGAACAAGAGAAGTTCATCGTGATGGCGTACTCCAGCGTGCCGCGCATCACCGACGCCGGCAACAAGCTGACGATCCGCATCCCGCCAGCGTACACCGGCTATATCGAACCGTTCGTCAAGGCGCAGATGAAGCGCTTCGGCAAGAACGTCGCGCTGGTGCCGGCCGACCACGACTACGCCAAGGCGTGGGTGCAGGCCTTCGTGCCGGCCTGGGAGAAGGCGGGCGGCAAGGTCGTCGGCAACAACCCGATGTCCTATACCAAGGCGACCGACTTCTACAGCGGCGTGTCGCGCGTGATCGCCGACAAGCCGGACGTGCTGTTCGTCGGCGGCCCGTCCGAGCCGACCGCACTGGTCGTCAAGCAGGCTCGCGAACTCGGCTTCAAGGGCGGCTTCATCGTGATGGACCAGGCCAAGCTCGATGAAATGGCGCGCGTGACCAACGGTCTGGGCATGCTGGAGGGCGCCATCGGCGTGCTGCCGCTGAACAGCGACAGCCGGCCGGCCACGCAGGCCTTCAACAACAAGTACAAGAAGCTGCACGACGGCAAGGATGCGACCACCGAGATGTCGCTGAACTACACGATGGTGCATACGCTGGCCAACGCGATGAAGCTGGCCGGCACCACCACCGACGCCACGGCGATCCGCGCCAAGATGCCCGACGCGATGAAGACGCTGCCGAAGGAGCTCAACCCGAACGAGATCGACGGCATCGATGCCAAGGGCGGTTCGATGGCCGATACCGTGGTCGGCTGGGTCCAGGGCGGCAAGATCAGCCAGGTGCGGCTGTCGGAGCTGGCGAAGTAAGGGAGCGACCCGCGCAGGCGGCAAAAGGAAAGGGCCCGCAACGGGCCCTTTCGCTGGCAATCCCCGCTGCGGCGGGGATCGTCGTTTTCACGGTCCGGATGTCCGCGCCCTTCGGATCTTCGGCCCTTTCCGGTCCTTTGCGTCTGCGCTCCTTCGTGACTTTCAGTCCCTGGCCAGCCGCTGCTGCTCGTACAAGCGGTCGGTCAGCTGATCCGCCGGCATCGGCTTGCCGTACAGATAGCCCTGGACCTCGTGGCAGCCGTTCGCCAGCAGGAAATCGCGCTGCTCGACCGTCTCGACGCCCTCGGCGATCACGCCGATGTGCAGGCTGGCGCCGACATTGATCACCGAGCGGACGATGGCCGCGTCGACCGGGTCCTGTGTCACGTTGCGGATGAAGGACTGATCGATCTTGATGCGGTCGACCGGGAAGGTCTTCAGGAAGCTCAGCGACGCATAGCCGGTGCCAAAGTCGTCGCACGTCAGCGTCACGCCATCGCGGCGCAGCGTCTGCAGTTGGCCGGACACCTCGTCGCCCTGCTGCAGGGCGATGGTCTCGGTGATCTCCAGTTCCAGCCGGTTCGGCTCCAGCGCAAGCTCGCGCAGCACGTGCCGAACCTCGGTCAGCAGGCGGCTTTCGGCCAGTTGCGCCGCGAACAGGTTGATCGCCACGCGCGGCGCCTGCTCGAACTGCAGCGACCAGGTCCGCGCCTGCGCGCACGCCGTCTGCAGCAGCCACATGCCCACGTCGATCGCGACGCTGCTGGCAGCCAGCGCATCGATAAAGGCTGCGGGAGCCAGCAGGCCCTGGGTCGGATGGCGCCAGCGCATCAGCGCCTCGGCGCCGACGATGCGGCCATCGCGCAGATCGACCTGGGGCTGGTACAGCAGCTCGAATTGCCGCTGCGCATAGGCTTCGCGCAAGGCCTGCACCAGCGACAGACGGCTGGTCACGTCGGCGCGCATCTGCGCCTTGAAGAAACGAATCGTGCGGCCGCCATCGCGCTTGGCCCGTGCCAGCGCCAGACTGGCCGAGGCCAGCGCATCCGAGGCATTGTCGCCGCCGGCCGGCATCACGCAGGCACCCAGGCTCGCCAGCACATAGTGGCGGTGGCCATTGCAGTCATACGGCTCGGACAGCAGCGACAGGATCGCCGCGCTGACGTGGCGAACCAGTGTGGGATCGTAGATCGAGGGCAGCAGCACGGCGAACTCGTCGCCGCCGGTGCGGCCGATCACGGCATCGCGCGGCGAAGCGTCGCGCAAGCGGCGGGCCATCTGCTGCAGGATGCGGTCACCCTCGCGATGACCGTGCATGTCATTGAAGGCGCGGAAGTCGTCGATGCCGATCAGCACCAGCGCGCAGCGCGGCACGGCCTCGGTCTGCAGGCGTGCTTCGAGCTTGCTCAAGAAGAATGGGCGGCTTGCTACCCCGGTCAACGGATCGGTGTCCGCCGCCGGAACCGCGCCAGCCGCCATCGCCTCCGACCTGGCCACTATCCCCGCCCCGTTTGTGATTGTCGACATCGTGCTCGGTCAGCTATCCCGGCAAGTGTGACGAAAAATTGGAAAAAAGCAAGCGGGGTGAAGGATGAGATGCCTTGCTAGTTAAAACAATGGCAAACAACGGTAGACGAACTGCTTCTTATTACCCTCGCTCTTCCGCCATGCGGAACTGCGGCGCGCGATTCGTTGCCAGGGCTGGGCTGGCGGGTGTGACGCAGGAGGCTGTCGGATTTCTCCGACAGCTATATCGGAGAGCGCAGCGTTTCGAGTCACCGGCACCCCCACTATCGTTCCATCACGGCACGCGGCCGGACCCGGACCACCACCAGGAATGCGGCAATCCGTTGGCTGACCATGCCAACGGATTCGCCAACCCTTGGCCTCGAGTGGCACGACGCGGGCGGCCCCGTAACTTCTTCGATTTCATTTCACCTGCAAGGGGAAATCCATGAAGCTGTTCTCGAAATCCGGGATTGCACTGGGACTGATGGTGGCGGCCAGCGCCATGCTGGCGGCATGCGGCGGCGGCGATGATGGCATCGACGACCGTCTCGGCCTGAACGAACCACAAACGCGCGTGATTCACGCCGTGCCTCCGATCCCGACCACCCTCAATCTCGACGTCTATCAGAACGGCGCGCGGACGTCCCTGCAGAATATTCCGTACAAGTTCGTCGCCCGCTATTCGGACGTCGATGACGGCAACCACCTGTTCACGTTCAACGCCGCCGGCACGCAGACCGAAGTGGGCCGCGCCCAGGTCGACGCAGCCACCGGTCACAAGTACACGATCGTGGCGCTGCCGGGCGACGATCGCGCCGACACGCTGGTGATCGACGATCCGTACGAGAAGGGCCTGCTGTCGAACAAGGCCCGGGTGCGCGCGGTCAACGCCGCGTTCAATGCGCAGAACGTCGATATCTACGTGACCGCCCCGTCGGTGGATCTGAATACGGTCAACCCGACCTTCGCCAACGTGGCCTACAAGTCGGCGGTGCCGGCCTCGGGCCAGGACTCGAACGAGTTCGACGGCGGCAACAACTACCAGATCCGCATTACCACCGCGGGTACCAAGCAGGTGATCTTCAGCTCGGGCGCGATCACGATCGACAACAACGCCGACTGGCTGATCATGCCGATCCCGGTCGATGGCATCGCATCCGCCGTGCCGAACAACATCAAGGTGCTGGTGGCCAAGGCCAACGACGACTCGCAGACGGCCATCGAGCTGGTCAGCCAGTAACGAGGGCTCGCCTTCTCGCGACGTTGTTCTCCCTCGCCCCTCAGGGGCAGAGGGGTGAACAAGACCGGAGGCTCAAACGACAATCGGCGGCGGCCTCAACGGTCGCCGCCGATTTCGTTTTGCAGCACATCGAGATGGGACAGGTAGGCGTCCAGCTCTTCGCGGCCGCTGTCGGTGATCGAGTAGACCCGGCCGTTGCCTTCGACCAGTTCCGCGGTGATCGCCCGTGCGATCAGCAGGCTGCGCAGGATCGGGCGCAGCGAGCGGATGTTCTTCTCGATGCCATGTTCGCGCAGCCGCTCGACGAGAGCGAGCACCGTGGCCGGACTGGACTGCACGAACTTCAGGATATAGAGCCGGGAAACGAGACTATCGATGGTCGGTCTTTTCATGCAACGATAGACATGCGCAAAACGACCGGGCCGGTCGGCGCCCGGAATGGCTCCGTGGCGCCGGCCGGCCCGGTTTCTCTCTACTCCTCCTGGAAGGCGATTTCGCGCTTGGCCTTGATCGAGGGCAGCGCCACCACCGCCACCAGCGCCGCGGCGGCAATCAGCAGGCCCATCGACAGCGGACGGGTGAAGAACACCGAGAACTCGCCACGCGAGAGCAGCAGCGTGCGGCGGAAGTTCTCTTCCATCATCGGTCCGAGCACGAAGCCGAGCAGCAGCGGCGCCGGTTCGCACTTGAGCTTCAGGAACAGATAGCCCACCACGCCGAAGCCCGCGGCCATGAAGACGTCGAAGGTCTGGTTGTTGACCGAATAGACGCCGATGCCGCAGAACACCAGGATCGCCGGATACAGGAAGCGATACGGCACGGTCAGCAGCTTGACCCAGATGCCGATCAGCGGCAGGTTCAGGATGATCAGCATCAGGTTGCCGATCCACATCGAGGCGATCAGCCCCCAGAACAGCGAGGGGTTGCTGGTCATCACCTGCGGACCCGGCTGGATGTTGTGGATCGTCATCGCACCGACCATCAGCGCCATCACCGCGTTGGGCGGAATGCCCAGCGTCAGCAGCGGGATGAACGAGGTCTGCGCCGCGGCGTTGTTGGCCGATTCCGGACCCGCCACGCCTTCGATCGCGCCCTTGCCGAACTCGTGCGAGTACTTCGACGACTTCTTCTCCAGCGTGTACGCCGCGAACGAAGCCAGCGACGCACCGCCGCCAGGCAGGATGCCCAGCGCCGAACCGAGCGCGGTACCGCGCAGCACGGCCGGCATCATCCGCTTGAAGTCGGCCTTGGTCGGGAACAGGTTGGTCACGCGATCGGTGAAGGTCTCGCGGTTTTCCTTCTGCTCCAGGTTGGCGATGATCTCGGCAAAGCCGAACATGCCCATGGCGAGCGCGACGAAGTCGATGCCGTCGGTCAGTTCCGGGATGTCGAACGAGAAGCGCGCCGCGCCGGAGTTGACGTCGGTGCCGACCAGGCCGAGCAGCAGGCCCAGCACGATCATCGAGATCGCCTTGACCAGCGAGCCCGAAGCCAGCACCACGGCGCCGATCAGGCCCAGCACCATCAGCGAGAAGTATTCGGCGGGGCCGAACTTGAAGGCCAGCTCCGACAGCGGGCCGGCAAAGGCCGCCAGGATCAGCGTGGCCACGCAGCCGGCGAAGAACGAGCCGAGGCCGGCAGTGGCCAGCGCCACGCCCGCACGTCCGCGCCGCGCCATCTGGTAGCCGTCGATCGTGGTCACCACCGACGACGATTCGCCCGGCAGGTTGACCAGGATCGCGGTGGTCGAGCCGCCGTACTGCGCGCCGTAGTAGATGCCGGCCAGCATGATCAGCGCGGCCACCGGCGGCAGCGTGTAGGTGATCGGCAGCAGCATCGCGATCGTCGCGAGCGGGCCGAGGCCCGGCAGCACGCCGATCAGCGTGCCGAGCAGGCAGCCGAGGAAGGCGTAGGCCAGGTTCTGGAACGACAGCGCGGTCGAGAAGCCGAGCGTCAAATGTTCAAGCAATTCCATCTGCGCGCTCCTTAGCCCGTGATGAACGCCGGCCACACCGGCATCTGCAGGTTGATGCCGTAGACGAAGGCGCCCATGCTGATCAGCACCAGCACCACGCTGTTGAGCAGCGCGCCCTTCCAGCTGAATTCATGGCTGGCCATCGACGACACGATGACCAGCACGAACACCGACAGCACCATGCCGAGCGGCTTGAGCAACAGGCCGAACAGCACCACCGAACCCAGGATCCACAGCAGGATCTTGATGTCCCAGCGCTCCATCCGGTCTTCCTCGCCCTTGCTCGACAGCGAGCTCAGCAGCACCAGCGCGCCGAGTCCGGCCAGCACCAGGCCGAGCAGGAAGGGGAAATATCCGGGACCCATCTTCGCGGCCGTCCCCATCGAATAGCCGCGAGCGACAAAGGAAAAGCCCAGGCCGACCAGCACGAACATCAGGCCGGAGGCGAAGTCCTTTTGGCTGCGTATGCGCAACATGATTCTCCTCGTTAAATGCAAAGCCGCACGGCACAGGCTCTGTGCCGAAAGCGGATGCAACGTTAGAGAAGCGTGCTTTCAGCGCCCTTTCAGTTGTCTGGTTTCAGGGTTAACCACGGCAACAAATGCACGCTTGCATCATGCCGTGATGCTTTTTGAAAGGCATGTGAAAGCGAGATGTAGGCTCGTTGAAAGGAACGGCCATCGAAGGCGCCAGACACGCGAGCCACGCGTCCAGGCCCGACGCGGTAAGCTAACGGGTTCGGAGCCGGGGGCGCCCGCTCGGCCGCCCCCCAATTCCCGACAGCGGACCCAGCACTCACGACACAGGACACAGGAGAAGCCATGTACCAGGACCTCGCCCTTTATATCGATGGGGAGTTCGTCAAAGGCGGCGGCCGCCGCGAACAGGACGTGATCAATCCCGCCACGCAGGAAGTGCTGGGCAAACTGCCGCACGCCAGCACCGCGGATCTGGACCGCGCCCTGGCGGCCGCGCAGCGCGCCTTCGACAGCTGGAAGAAGACCTCGCCGCTGGAGCGCGCGAAGATCCTGCGCCGCGTCGGCGAGCTGACCCGCGAGCGCGCGAAAGAAATCGGCCGCAATATCACGCTGGACCAGGGCAAGCCGCTGGCCGAGGCGGTCGCGGAAGTGATGATCTGCGCCGAGCATGCCGACTGGCATGCCGAGGAATGCCGCCGCATCTATGGCCGCGTGATTCCGCCGCGCAATCCGAACGTGCGGCAGATCGTCGTGCGCGAACCGATCGGCGTCTGCGCGGCCTTCACGCCGTGGAACTTCCCCTTCAACCAGGCGATCCGCAAGATCGTGTCGGCGCTCGGCGCGGGCTGCACGCTGATCCTGAAGGGTCCGGAGGATTCGCCCAGCGCCGTGGTCGCGCTGGCCCAGCTGTTCCACGATGCCGGCCTGCCGCCGGGCGTGCTGAACATCGTCTGGGGCGTGCCGAGCGAGGTCTCGACCTATCTGATCGAATCGCCGATCGTGCGCAAGATCTCGTTCACCGGCTCGGTGCCCGTCGGCAAGCAGCTGGCCGCGCTGGCCGGCGCACACATGAAGCGCGTGACGATGGAGCTCGGCGGCCATTCGCCGGTGCTGGTGTTCGACGACGCCGATATCGAACCGGCCGCCGAGATGCTGGCCCGCTTCAAGATCCGCAATGCCGGCCAGGTCTGCGTATCGCCGACCCGTTTCTACGTCCAGGAAAAGGCCTACGACCGCTTCCTGGCCCGCTTCACCGAGGTCATGGGTTCGATCAAGGTCGGCGACGGCCTGGAGGACGGCACGCAGATGGGTCCGCTCGCGCACGAGCGCCGCATCGCCTCGATGGAGCAGTTCCTCGACGATGCCAGCCATCGCGGCGGCAAGGTCGTCGCCGGCGGCGCGCGCATCGGCAGCAAGGGATATTTCTTCGCGCCCACGGTGGTCACCGACCTGCCCGACGACGCCAGACTGATGGTCGACGAGCCGTTCGGCCCGGTGGCGCCGGTGACGCGCTTCAAGGACGCCGAGGAAGCGCTGCGGCGCGCCAACAGCCTGCCGTACGGCCTGGCCTCGTATGTCTTCACCAACTCGCTGAAGACCGCGACGCTGGTCTCCAACGGGCTCGAGGCCGGCATGGTCAATATCAACCATTTCGGCATGGCACTGGCCGAGACGCCGTTCGGCGGCATCAAGGACTCCGGCATCGGCAGCGAAGGCGGCATGGAGACCTTCGACGGCTACCTGGTGACCAAATTCATCACGCAGGTGTGATGACGGCCATGCTGCGATAGCACATCGTCCTCGCGCAGGCGGGGGCGACGTGCCGCCGGCGACCGCCATCGCGCGTTCTCCGGCGCGCAATTCTTACAAGGCTTTCATCGCGCGGGCGCCGACACTGGCGCTCGCGACACCCGTCCAGGCGCATCGCGCCGCACCCCTCCCCGTTGGGCACCGAATTTGCTCGAACAAGGTATTGCCGCCACGTGGCGCGGCAACTCCCGTCGAAGCGGGGATGCCCCATGTCCTTGACGCATTCGGAGCCGGCCAGCGCCCTGGCCCCATCTTCGCCCCCTGCCGCCGACACCTCGGCTTGCGCGTCCGTACCGGCCCGCACCATCGAACTGCGCGTCAACGGCGCCATGCATGTCGTGACGGTCGAACCCCGCACCACGCTGCTGGACGCGCTGCGCGAACAACTGGGCCTGACCGGCACCAAGAAGGGCTGCGACCGCGGCCAGTGCGGGGCTTGCACGGTGCTGGTCGATGGCCGCCGCATCAATGCCTGCCTGACGCTGGCGGTAATGCAGGAAGACCGCGACATCACCACCATCGAGGGACTGGCCGACGGCGACCGCCTGCATCCGATGCAGGCCGCCTTCGTCGCGCATGACGCGCTGCAATGCGGCTACTGCACGCCGGGCCAGATCTGCTCGGCGGTGGCGATGCTGGCCGAGGCGCGCGACGGCCGGGCCAGCGCGGTAACGCCGCCGGGGCAATCGGCGCACGGGGCGCACTCGGCGGCGGCGCTGACCGACGACGAGATCCGCGAGCGGATGAGCGGCAACCTGTGCCGCTGCGGGGCCTATCCCAATATCGTTGCAGCGATCCGGTCGGTCGCGGCGCACGACGGCCGCGGCGACACGCAGCGCGCCGGCGATGGGCATATCGATTCCCGCTGAGCCCGGGACCGCCGCCATGCATTCATTCGACTACGACCGCGCCGACAGCGTCGACACGGCGCTGCAGCTGGGCAAGCAGCCCGGCGCGCGCTTCGTCGCGGGCGGCACCAATCTGCTCGATCTGATCAAGGCCGGCGTCGAACGGCCACAGCGGCTGGTCGATGTCGGCCGGCTGCCGCTGGCAAGCATCGATGCAACGCCCGATGGCGGCATCCGCATTGGCGCGATGGTCGGCAATGCCGATGCCGCAGATCATCCGCTGGTGCGCGCGCACTATCCGCTGCTGCAGGCCGCCCTGCTGGCCGGCGCCTCGCCGCAGCTGCGCAATATGGCGACGATCGGCGGCAATCTGATGCAGCGCACGCGCTGCCATTACTTCTACGACATCGGCTTCGACGCCTGCAACAAGCGCGACCCCGGCTCGGGCTGCGCCGCGCGCGACGGCGTGCAGCGCCAGCATGCGATTCTCGGCGCGAGCGAGCATTGCATCGCCACGCATCCGTCAGACATGTGCGTGGCGCTGGTGGCGTTGGACGCATCAGTGGTCGTGCGCAGCGCGGGAGGCGAGCGCCGCATCCCCGTGGAGGACTTTCACCGCCTGCCCGGCGACACACCGGAGCGCGATACCAATCTCGAGGCCGGCGAGCTGATCGTCGCGGTGGAATTGCCGCCGTCGCGCTGCGGCGCCCATTGCCACTATCTGAAGGTGCGCGACCGCGCCAGCTATGCATTCGCGCTGGTATCGGTCGCCGCCGCGCTGCAACTGGACGGCGGCATCGTGCGCGCGGCGCGCATCGTGCTGGGTGGCGTCGCGCACAAGCCGTGGCGCGCGCAGGCGGCCGAGCAATCGCTGCGCGATCGCCCGCTCGACGAAGCCGCGCTGCGCCGGACCGCCGCGCTGGCCGTGCAAGGCGCGCGGCCCTACCCGGGCAATGCGTTCAAGGTCGAACTGGCGCAGCGCGCGGTGATCCGGGCGCTGTCCATCGCGGGAGGCATGCGATGAGCTTGCGGGAGAACCCCACCGGGAACGTTGGCGGGAGCGTGCCGGATATCGCCCGCCACCATGTCGACCGCGTCGACGGCGTGCTGAAGGTCACCGGGCGCGCGCACTACACCGCCGACCACCAGCTGCCCAACGTGCTGCAGGCGATCATGGTCACCAGTACCATTGCCGCCGGCGAGGTGGCATCGATCGACACCGGCGCGGCGGAGCGGATGCCCGGCGTTCGCCTGGTGATGACCCCGTTCAACGCGCCCCGGCTGCCGAAGAACGGCAAGGCGGCCGCGGGCAAGATGCCTGCCGGCCGCGTGATGAACCTGCTGCAGGACACCAGCGTGCGCTACAACAACCAGCCGATCGCGCTGGTAGTGGCCGATACGCTGGACCAGGCCCGCGAGGCCGCGTGCCATCTGCGCATCGCCTATCGCCGGCAGCCGGCGACGCTGGACTTCGCCAAGGCCAAGGCGCGGGCCTACGAACCGCGCAAGGTCAAGAACGAGTCGGCGGACACCGCGCGCGGCGACCTCGATGCGGCGATGCGCGAGGCCACGACCACGATCGACGCGACCTACACCACGCCGATGCAGCACCACAACGCGATGGAGCCGCACGCCACCATCGCCGCGTGGGACGGCGACACGCTGACGCTGTACGACGCCACGCAGTACGTCGCCGGCGTGCGCAAGGCGGTGGCCAAGACCTTCGGCATCCCGGCCGGCAAGGTTCGTGTGATCTGCCCCTTCGTCGGCGGCGGCTTCGGCGGCAAGGGCTCGGTCTGGTCGCACGTGGTGCTGGCCGCGATGGCCGCGCGCGCGGTAGGCCGCCCCGTCAAGCTCGCGGTCGAGCGCCCGCAGTTGTTCGGTCCCGCCGGCGCGCGGCCGCCGACCGAACAGCGCGTGATGGCCGCCGCGCGCGCGGACGGCACGCTGACCGGCCTGCGCCATGACGTGGTGACCGCGACCTCGTATCTGGAGGACTGGGTCGAGCCCGCCGCGATGATGACGCGGCTGCTCTATGGCTGCCCGACCGTCCACACCAGCCATCGCCTCGTCAAGCTGCATATCGGCACGCCGACCTTCATGCGCGCGCCCGGCGACGCGAGCGGCAGCTTCGCGCTCGAATCGGCGCTGGACGAACTGGCCCATGCGCTGAAGGTCGATCCGGTCGAGCTACGGCTGCGCAACGATACCGACATCGACCTGAGCCAGAACCTGCCGTTCTCCAGCCGCCGAATGAGCGAGTGCTTCCGTCTCGGCGCGGAGCGTTTCGGCTGGTGGCAACGCGACCCGGCCCCGCGCAGCATGCGCGCCGATGGCAAGCTGGCCGGCATGGGCGTCGCCACCGCGACCTACCCGGCGATGCGGCAGTCGGCCACCGCCACCGCCATCATCGAGCCGGACGGCAGCGCGTGCATCCGCTGCGCGACGCACGACCTGGGCACCGGCACCTATACGGTGATGACGCAGGTCGCGGCACAGGCATTGGGGATACCGGCCGCCCGGATCCGCTTCGAGCTCGGCGACACCGCATTTCCCGATGCGCCGATCGCCGGCGGCTCGCAGACCGTGGCGAGCGTGGCGCCGGCCGTGCAGGCGGCCGCCAGCGCGGCACGGCAAGTGCTGGTCGACCGCGCCGTGGCCGACCGCGCCTCGCCGTTGTTCGGCGCACCGCCGGAAGACGTCGCGGTGGCCGACGGCTGGCTGGCCCGGACGTCCGACCCGGCCTGCCGCGAATCCATCGCGGCGGCGATGGCGCGCAATGGCGGACAGCGGATCGAGGCCACGCGCACGGCCGAGCCGGGCGACGAGGCACAACACCATTCGATGCATTCGTTCGGCGCGATCTTCGCCGAGGTCCATGTCGACCCGGATCTCGGTGAAGTGCGCGTGCCTCGGATGCTCGGCGTCTTCGGCGTCGGCCGGCTGCTGAACCGCAAGACCGGCCACAGCCAGCTGATGGGCGGCATGGTGTGGGGCATCGGCCTGGCGCTGCACGAGGAATCGTTGCTCGATCCGCGCAGCGGACGCATCGCCAACGGCAATCTGGCCGAATACCACGTGCCGGTGAACGCCGATGTCGGCCAGGTCGAGGTCATGGTCGTCGACGAGTTCGACCCGCATATCAATCCGCTCGGCGCCAAGGGCATCGGCGAAATCGGGATCGTCGGCGCCGGGGCGGCGATCGCCAATGCGGTATTCCATGCGACCGGCAAGCGGATACGGCACCTGCCGATCACGCCGGACAAGCTGCTGTAAGCGGCAGGCCTGCATCGCGCTTATTTACAAGCCATCCCGGCAAAGATTGCACCGTCGATGGTGGCGGCGCGCCCTGCCAGCGCGACGGCACCGTGTCACCGCTCGTGGCGACGGTACGGTTTTTGCGGCCATTGCCTGGTACGTCCATGATCGATGGAGACCGAAATGAACGGCAGCAGAGACAACGGCAATCGTCCTCCGATGCGGCCCCGGGAAACCGGCGAGGACCGGCGCGGACGCGGTACCGTGACCGGCGGCATGGAGTGGTTCCCCGAGGACCCGCGTACCGGCGAGGTCGCGGAAACCTGGCGCCATCGCGGCTATGGCGGATCGCGCGGCATGCGCGACGCCTACCATTATCGGCGCGGCGACACCGGCGCAATGGGCTCCGGCGGCGGCAGCGTCGGCTTCAACGAGTTCGGCGAGCGTGGCACGAGCAGCGGCGCGGGCATGGGCGGCAGTACGGGCACGCGGCGCCCGCGCACCTTGCCCAAGGGCTATCGGCGCACCGACGAGCGCATCTGCGACGAGGTCTGCGAACGGCTGGCCGAGGCGCGCGAACTGGACGTGTCCGAGGTCACCGTGGAGGTCGGCTCGGGCATCGTCACGCTGAGCGGCACCGTGTCGGACCGGCGCGCCAAGTACCGCGTCGAGGATATCGCCGAGGAAGTGATGGGCGTCGACGAGGTCAGGAACAACATTCGCGTGCCGCGCTGACGGCGCGGCCGCCGGCTCCGTGCCGCGAGAGACAGCAAGGGGCGGCGCGCGTTACCGGGGGGCCGTCCCGGCTTCGGCCGCGCGAATGCGGTCCGCCTGTTCGCGCAGCGCCTGCATGAAGGCGTGCAGCACCTCGTCGTCGCCGCCCTTGCGCCATACCGCCCCGACCGGGCCGAACGATTCCCGGTCCCCGAGCGGCAGGATATGCAGCAGTCCCAGCGAGGCCAGATGCTCGGCCATCGCCGCGGAGCAGACGCCGACATAGTCGGTCTCGCGCAGCACCGCCTGCATGGTCACGATGGAACCGGTCTCGACAGCCGGCCGCAGACCCGCGGCGCCGTGCTCGAGCAGCACGGTATCGAGCCGCGTGCGCATCAGCGTCTCGCGCTGCGGCATCGCCCACGGATACGAGAACAGCTGGCCCCAGCGCAGGCGTCTGGCGTGCGCCAGCGGATGATGCGGGCCGACCACCACCGCCATCGCGTCCTCGAACAGCACCTCATGCGCCAGATGCGGCCCGTAGGCCCGCGCGTCGATCGAACCGACCACCAGATCGAACTCGCGCTTCTCCAGGCGATCGAGCAGCGTGTTGAACGCGCCTTCGGTGACCTGGATCGACACATTGGGCTGCGTCCGCTGAAACGCGACGATGGCCCAGGGAATCAGATGCGCGACGCCGGCCAGCACGCTGCCCACATGCAGGCGCGCCACCGCGCCCTTGGCGATCGCACCCAGTTCGTCGTGGGCGCGCGATACCTCGCCGAGCACGCGCACGGCCAGCCGGCGCACGGCCTCGCCGGCCGGCGTCAGTTGCAGGCGCCGGCCGCGGATCGCCAGCCTGACGCCGGCCAGTTCTTCCATTTCGCTGAGCCAGTGCGACACCGCCGACTGCGTCATATGCAGCCGCGTCGCGGCGGCCGACAGCGTGCCCGCGTCGTGAAGAATCAGGAAGGACTCGAGGTGCCGCACCCGCAGTCGGCGCGCCCAGGCGATGCTGTGGTCGGATGGATCCATGAGCGAATACTAATAGATGGTTCGAAACAATTCACTAGGTGCGTTTGCGGTTCGGCCCAATAATTTCCCGGCATCCAGGCGCCAGACCTGGAATTCGACGGACCTGGACACTGCCACCATCTATGAGAAAAACTTCCCTTTTCCACTTCGCTGTTCCTCTTGCCCTCGCCTTCGGCGTGGCCGCACCGAGCTACGCCTGCGGTGAGCCGGGCGCGTCGTCGCGCCCGATCCGCCTGGTCGTCTCGCAGCAGGCCGGTGGCAGCACGGATACCCTGGCCCGCATGTGGGCCGAGCGCGTCGGCAAGACGCTGCAGACGCCGATCGTGGTCGAGAACCGGGCCGGCGCGGGCGGCATCATCGCGGCCAAGTACGTGCTGAGCCAGCCAGCCGACGGCTGCACGCTGTTCCTTGCGGGCGTCTCGCAGATGGTGCTGAACAAGTTCGTCTATGCGCCGCTGGCCTACAAGCCGGAATCCGATTTCGCGCCGGTGTCGATGCTGGCCACCGTGCCCTTCGTGCTGGTCGCCAATCCGCAATCGGGCCTGCGCAACTATCGCGAGCTGGTCGATGCCGCCAAGGCCAAGCCCGGCAGCATCAGCTTCGCCTCGTCGGGCAACGGCAACTCAACCCATCTGGTGGTCGAGCTGATGCAGAAGCAGCAGGGCATCAAGCTGCTGCACGTGCCGTATCGCGGCGAGCCGGATGGCGTGGTATCGACCGTCTCCGGTGCGACGCAGGTGATGGCGCCGGTGCTGAGCACCGCGCTGCCGCAGATCAAGGCCGGCAAGCTGACGCCGCTGATGCTGTTCGCGTCCAAACGCGTGCCCGAGCTGCCGGATGTGCCGACCGCCGCCGAGCTGGGCCTGAAGGGCTTCGAGAACATCGGCTGGAGCGGCATCGCGGCGAAGGCCGGCACGCCGGCCAACGTCATCGCACGGCTGCATGCCGCGACGCAGACCTTCCTGGCCGAGCCGGCCGTGGTCGACAAGCTCAAGTCGATGCAGGTGCTGCCGATGCCGGGACCGTCGGACCAGCTGATGGAGCTGACGGTGCGCGACACCGCCAAGTGGCAGGGCGCGATCGGCGACCTGGACCTGAGCGCGAAGTAAGCCTGGCCCATCCCGTCCTCCCCGCAATCCCGCGCCGGGATGCGCCATCGGCATCGCCGCCGGCGCATCCCGGCGCAAACCTATCGAGACAAGCAATGACCCGTAGTGGAATGGTGTCCTGCCCGCAGCCGGAAGCAGCGGAGTCCGGCATCGAGATCCTGCGCGCGGGCGGCAATGCGGCCGATGCCGCGGTCGCCTGCGCGCTGGCACAAACCGTCGTCGATCCGCTGATGTGCGGCATCGCGGGCTTCGGCACCGCC
The DNA here is from genome assembly GCF_013347325.1 of Cupriavidus gilardii. Taxonomy (NCBI): domain Bacteria; kingdom Pseudomonadati; phylum Pseudomonadota; class Betaproteobacteria; order Burkholderiales; family Burkholderiaceae; genus Cupriavidus; species Cupriavidus gilardii. Next base: position 2,005,324 of record NZ_CP054624.1, read on the forward strand.
GCCGTCTATATGCCCGGCAGCGGCGCGCACGAATACATCGACTTCCATGCGACCGCGCCGGCGGCGGCGCGCCCCGACATGTGGGCCGATCTGCTGGAAGGCGAAGCGCGCGACGGCTTCGGCTTCTTCATCAAGGATCGGCTCAACGACATCGGCTACCAATCGATCGCGACGCCGGGCACGCTGCGCGGGCTGGAAGCGCTGCATCGCAGCCACGGCAGGCTGCCGTGGAAAGAGGTGGTGCAGCCGGCGATCCAGTGGGCGCGCGACGGCTACTTCGTCCGCCCCGGCATGTATGCGTTCTGGATCGACGAGGCGACGCTGGGCCGCGCCAGCAATCGCGAGCGCCTGGCCTTCAGCGAGAGCGGCCGGCAACTGTATTGCCGGCCCGACGGATCGCCGCATACCATCGGCACCCCGCTGAAGAACCGGGACTACGCCGATACGCTGGAGCGGATCGCGTCCGGCGGCGTCGATGCCTTCTATCTGGGCGAGATCGCCGAGCAGATCGTCGCCGACATGCGCGAACACGGCGCGCTGCTGTCCCGCGAAGACCTGGCCGGCTACCAGGCCGTGCGCACCGCGCCGCTGGCCGGCGGCTACCGCGGCCGCCGCGTCACCACCAATCGGCCCCCCGGCGGCGGCGCGATGCTGCTGCAGATGCTGGCTATCCTCGAGCAGTTCGATCTGCGCGCACTGCGGCACAACAGCCCCGACTACATCCGCGTGGTGTGCGAGGCGATGAAGCAGGCGACCATCGACAAGGACCGCTTCATCGGCGATCCGGCCTTTGTCGACGTGCCGCTGGACAGGCTGCTGTCACCGGATTACGCCCGCGAGGTCGCACAGCGCATCCGCGAGGGCCAGCGCGCCGAAGTGCCGCGCGTCAATCCGGGCCATGCGGTGCCGCGCGACACCACGCATCTGTCGGTGGTCGACGGCGAGGGCAATTGCGTGTCGCTGACGCACTCGCTGGCGATGCCGTCGGGGGTCATCACGCCGGGCCTGGGCTTCATGTACAACGGCTGCATGGGTGTATTCGACCCACGCCCGGGACGCGCCGGCAGCATCGCGCCCGGCAAGCGCCGCTTCACCTCGTCGTGCCCGACCATCGTCTTCAAGGACGACAAGCCCGAGATCGTGCTCGGCGCGCCGGGCGGCACGCAGATCGCGATGGGCGTGCTGCAGAGCATCGTCAATGTGGTGGACTTCGACATGCCGATGCAGGCCGCCGTGTCCGCGCCGCGCTTCTCGTCGACCAGCAACGCGATCGACGTCTGCAACCGTATCCCGCGCTATGTCACGCGCGAGCTGGAGCAGGACGGCTATCCCGTGATACGCAACCCGTACAACTACACGATCGGCTGGGTGCACGCGGTGCGGATCGTCGACGGGCGGCTGGAAGGCGGCGCCGATCCGGGGCGCGACGGCGTGGCACTGGAGATCGAGGTGCCAACGGCATAGCGCGCTGGCTGTCGACAACCGGGCGCGATGCGGGGCACGCCAACCTCACGGGTTGGCGTGCCCCTGTTCCGTCCGGTGTTGTGGCCGAGCGCTCGACTGCTTGTCTGGATACCGAACCACCAGTGCAAAGCTCGCCCAACACAGCAGGGTCATCGACAAGGCCACGGCGCCGAGTTGACCGCTCGGCAGGAACGGCGCCGTGGCCTGTGTCGCCAGGGCGCCCGTCGCGAGCAATGCCAGCACCATCAGCGCCGACGCGCGTCCGAGTTGGGCGTTCGGCACCGACAGCGCCTCGCTGAACGCGGTCGGGCCGCGTATGCCCAGCACCGCGCAGAACGCGGCCCAGAACGCCAGCAGCCACGGATAGGAAAGTCGGTCGGCCCACCATGCCGCCAACAGCGCGGTGCAAAGCAGCCCATGCAGCAGCGCGCCCAGCTGGATCGCATGGCGCGGGCCCAGCCGGTTGCTGATCCGGCCGGCCTGGCTGGCCGCGACGATGAACCCCGCCACGCCGCAGACCTGCGCCAGCGCAAAGCCGCTCTGGCCTGTGCCGGCGAGCGCGGGAAGGACTTGCGGCGCGCTGGCGACGAAGGCGATCAACGCGCCGAACGACAGCGAATGGGCCAGCGCCAGTCCGACGAAATGCCAATTGCACAGCAGGGCGCGATAGCCGACCCGTCCGGCTTTCTCCTCGGTCTCTGGCAGCGCGACCGGTGTAGCCCGCAGTGCGAACGGAGCGGACACCAGCGCGACGATGCCGATGATGGCGAAGGTCGTGCGCCAATCGGCGATCAGCAGCAGCGCGGTGCCAAGGACCGGCCCGGCAGCGGGCACGATCGCCTCGATCATCGCGATCGCGGCGATGCCGCGCACGCCGTCCTGTTCGGGCAGCGTCGCGCGCACGACGGTCGGCACGACCACTGTCGCGGCCCCCGCCGCGATGCCTTGTATCAGGCGAAGGCCAAGCAGCACCGGCAGATCAGGCGCCAGCGCGCAGCCGAAGCTGGTCAGGATCAGGGCCAGCAAGCCCGTCTGCACGCAGCGCCTCGGGCCGATCCGGTGCAGCATCTCGCCCCAGACCAGTTGCGAGGCGGCCAGGCCCAGCAGGAAGATCGCGATCGTCAACTGCCCTTGCGCCACCGTGATGCCGAGATCGCGCTGCATCGTCGGCACGGCAGGCAGATACAGGTCCATCGTCAGCATGCTCGCCGCCGTGATGGTGGCCAGCGGAAGGACCGTACGAATCGATGGCTTCGACAAAGGAGACTCCTTGCAGCCGGCACGGACACTAAGTCCGTCGCCGCATCACCAGATACAGCCCGGCGGCGGCGATCGCCATGCCGGGCCAGGCCGCCAGCGGGATGGTCTCGCCCAGTACGGCCCAGGCGATCAGCGCGGTGGTGGGCGGCACCAGAAAGAACAGTGCCGAGACGCGCGAGGCCTCGCCGTGGCGGACCATCGCCAGCAGCAGCGTCATCGCGACGATCGAGTTGGCGACGACCAGATAGGTCAACGATCCGAACAGCGCCGGCGTCCATTGCACCCGCATCGGTTCGAGCCACCACGCCAGCGGCGCGGTCACCGCCAGCCCGACGCCGTATTGCACCAGATTGGCCGTCAGCGGATGGGTGTCCCGGCCGAAGCGCTTTTCCCACAGCGTGCCGGCGGTCATCACCAGCAGGGCCAGCACCGCGAACAGCAGCGCCAGCCGCGACGACAGGTCGATCGACGAGGTGGCGACAATCACCATCGCGGCGCCGCTCGCGCCCAGCAGCAGGCCGATCCACCGCACGCGCCCGACCCGTTCGCCGGCGATCGCCGGGGCAAGCAGTCCAACGAGAATGGGCTGCTGCGAGGTGATCAGCGCCACCGCGCCCGACGACAAGCCGTACTTCAGGCTCAGATAGGTGAACGAGAAATAGCCGGCCTGCAGCAGCAGGCCCACCATCGCCAGATGGCCCCATGCCGCCCACGTGGCCGGCAAGGCGGGCCGCACCCACAGCCACGGCAGCACCAGCAGCGCCACCACGCACGCGTAGCGCAACGCGAGAAAGGTCAGCGGATCGGCGTAGGCCAGGCCGAGCTTGAGGAAGACGAAGCCGCTCGACCACAGCAGCAGAAACAGCGCGGGCGCGGCCTTCAGCCATGCGGGGACGGCGCTTGCGGAGCGGGTCGGCGGGATCATGGAGGGACGGGATGTCGGTCGGGGGCGGGCCGGTGTCGGTCTGGCGCCGACTACCGTTTCGGTCCAGCGGGAATACTATACGAACTCGCTCCCCGGCTCCCGCCCCCGCGGCTCACCGAACCAATAACAATGAAGCCCGACGCCAGACTCGTTACCGGCCCGATCGGCCGTACCCTGCTGCTGTTTTCGCTGCCCGTGCTCGGCAGCAACATCCTGCAATCGCTGAACGCCTCGATCAATTCGATCTGGGTGGGCCATTATCTCGGCGAGGCGGCGCTGACGGCGACGTCGAACGCCAATATCGTGCTGTTCTTCCTGCTCGGCGTGGTGTTCGGCATCAGCATGGCCAACACCATCATGATCGGACAGGCGGTCGGCGCGCGCGACCTCGACGAGGCCCGGCGCGTGGTCGGCACCAGCACCACGTTCTTCGTGCTGCTGTCGGTCATCGCCGCGGCGCTGGGCTATCTGTTCACGCCGGACATCCTCGGCGCGATGGGCACGCCTGCGGACGCGCGGCCGCTGGCGATCCGCTATCTGCGGATCATCTTCCTGGCGCTGCCCTTCATGTACTTCTACAACTTCGTGATGATGACGCTGCGTGGGGCCGGCGACTCGCGCACGCCGTTCTATTTCATGCTGTTGTCGGTGGTACTGGACGTCGCGCTGAACCCGCTGCTGATCTTCGGCCTCGGACCGATTCCTCGCATGGACATCGCGGGCTCGGCGCTGGCGACACTGATCGCGCAGCTCGTCAGCCTGGCCGCGATGATGTGGCTGCTCTATCGCCGCAAGCATTTCCTGACGCTGCATCGCGGCCAGTTGCGCTACCTGCGGCCCGACCTCGGCATCCTGCGCGCGCTGGTGACCAAGGGGCTGCCGATGGGCCTGCAGATGGTGGTGATCTCGTCGTCCGCGATCGTGATGATGGCGCTGGTCAACCAGTACGGCTCGCAGACCGCGGCAGCGTATGGCGTCGCCTCGCAGCTATGGACCTACGTGCAGATGCCGGCGCTGGCAGTCGGCGCCAGCGTCTCGTCGATGGTCGCGCAGAACGTCGGCGCCAGCCGCTGGGATCGCGTCGGGCGCATCACCGGCATGGGGCTGGCATTCAATCTGGCGATGACCGGGGCGCTCGTCGGCCTGGTCTATCTGTTCAACCGGCATTCGCTGGGCCTGTTCCTGCCGGACGACGGCGGCGCGATCGAGATCGCCCAGCACATCAACGCGATCGTGCTGTGGTCGTTCATCCTGTTTGGCTTCACCATCGTGCTGTTCGGCACGGTCCGCGCAACCGGCGCGGTGATGGCCCCGCTGGCGGTGCTGTTCGTGTCGATGTGGGTGGTACGCCTGCCGTTCGCCTGGTGGCTCGGCCGCACGATGGGCGCGGACGCGGTGTGGTGGAGCTTCCCGCTCGGCTCGGTGGTTTCGATCACGCTGGCCGCGGCCTATTACCGCTTCGGCAACTGGCGCGCCAGCCAGATGCTGCCGGCCGCGCGGCCAGCCTGCGAGGTGGTCGGCCAGGCGCCGGATACCAGCATGGGAACGCCGGCGGAGGATGCGTTGAAGCCGGCCAATGAGCCAGCCTGAGCCTCGCCGTTTCCAGGGTGATACGAAGGCGTGCCGCTCGGTGTCCGAAAAACGAGTACAAGATTTCGGACAAGCAGCCTGCCTTTATCGGAAGAACTCGCCCCGCATCACAAACGTATAGTCTGCCTCGACCGCCATCAGCCAGACCAGCACCAGCAGGCACAGCGGCGGCAGCAGGATCGCGTAGACCAGCGCCAGGCGCTCCCACGCCATGTGCATGAACACGGCGACGATCAGGCCGGCCTTGGCGACCATGAAGATCAGGATCAGCGTCCAGCGCAGCGCGCCCTGCACGTGGAAGTAGTCGACCGCATACGACATGGCCGACAGCACGAACAGCAATCCCCAGATCTTCAGGTAGAGGCCGATCGGATGGGCCTGGCCGGTGGCGCCGTGCCCCTGGTCGGCCGCGGGCGCGCCGCCGTGCGACGGCATCGGGGAATCGTGCAGCATGGGCTCGGACATGGCGGACCTCACCACAGGTAGAAGAAAGCGAAGATGAACACCCAGACCAGGTCGACGAAGTGCCAGTACAGACCGGCGATTTCGACGATCTGATAGTTGCCGGTGCGCTCGTAGCGGCCGCGCAGCACGCGCATGGCAACAACCAGCAGATAGATGACGCCGCACGACACGTGCAGGCCGTGGAAGCCGGTGATCATGAAGAACGACGAACCGAACTGCGCCGCGCCCATCGGATTGCCCCACGGACGCACGCCCTCCTCGATCAGCTTGGTCCATTCGAACGCCTGCATGCCGACGAAGGTGGCGCCGAGCGCGGCGGTGGCCAGCATCAGCACCGCGCAGCGGGCCCGGTCGCGCCGATAGGCGAAGTTGACGGCCATCGCCATGGTGCCGCTGCTGGTGATCAGCACGAACGTCATGATCGCGATCAGGATCAGCGGAATCGATTCGCCGCCGATCGTCAGCGCGAACACCTCGCTGGGATTGGGCCACGGCACCGTGGTCGTCATCCGCACCGTCATGTAGCTGATCAGGAAGCAGCTGAAGACGAAGGTGTCGGACAACAGGAAGATCCACATCATGGCCTTGCCCCACGACACCTGGAAGGCGTGCCGGTCCGAACCCCAGTCGGCCAGCATGCCGCGCCAGCCGCCGTGCGCGGGGGCCGCCGTGTGCGCCACCGATTCGGCCACGCGGTCGCCGGGATGCAGTTGGGTCGCCATATCGCCTCCTTCGCTTGCCTGGCCGCCTGTTGCGCGTACTTGCTGCGCGTACTTGCTGCGCGATCAGGCGGTACCGCAGATGTAGCGCACGATTTCCGGGGTCAGCCAGCCGAGCGCGGCCAGCAGCACCAGCCATACCGCCAGCATGAAGTGCCAGTAACGGGCCAGCAGCCGCACGCGCAGCGCGGCCCCGGCCCGCGCGCCGGCGCGAACCCCCTGCCACGCGGCGATCCACGCCACCAGGCCGCCGACCATATGCAGGCCGTGCATCCCGGTCAGCATGTAGAAGAAGCTGCCGGCCGGATTGTTGGCCGGCAGGATCTCGGCGGCGCCCAGCGCCTGCCACACCCACAACTGACTGGCGACAAAGCCCAGCGCGCCGATCCCGCCCAGCATCAGCGCGCGCCGCGCGTTCGTGTGCTCGCCGGTCCGTGCCGCACGGGCTGCCTGCCACATCGCCACGCTGCCGACGACCAGCAGCGCCGTCGACAGCCACACTTGCCACGGCAGCGCGATCCGATGCCAGTCGGCCGAGTCCATGCGCAGGCCGAAGGCGACGACGAACAGCGAGAACAGCGAGGTGACCACGCCCATGAAGACCCACAGCGCGACGCTGGCGGGCGTCGAGCCGGACGCGTGCTGACGCATCGCATCGCCGCCGCGAGGGGCGGGGCCATCGTCGCCGCGCGTGACTCGGTACAGTGCTCCGGTATTCATGCGACGGCTCCCTGGCTGGCGTGCGGTTCCGGTTCGGCGCCGCCGGCCTCCGGCGGCGCATTCTGCGCGATGAAATCCTCGCGCGCGCCGGGCACGCTATAGGCGTAGGCCCAGCGATACACCACCGGCAGATGCGGGCCCCAGTTGCCGTGTTCCGGCGGCGTCTGCGGCGTCTGCCATTCGAGCGAGGCGGCGCGCCACGGATTGGCGCCGGCCGGCTCGCCGTGGCGCGCGCTCCGGATCAGGTTCCAGACGAACAGCAACTGCGCCGCGGCCACGACGAAGGCCGCCACCGAGATATAGGCGTTCAGCACGTGCGCCGACTCGGGGATGAACGCGTAGTTCTCGAAGGCGTAATAGCGGCGCGGCATGCCGAGGATGCCGAGGTAATGCATCGGGAAGAAGATCGCGTAGGTGCCGACGAAGGTGACCCAGAAATGCACGCGGCCCAGCGTGTCGTTCAGCATTCGACCGGTGACCTTCGGGTACCAGTGATAGATGCCGCCGAACACGACGAGGATCGGCGATACGCCCATCACCATGTGGAAGTGCGCGACCACGAAATAGGTATTCGACAGCGGGATATCGACGCTGACGTTGCCGAGAAACAGGCCGGTCAGTCCGCCGATCAGGAAGGTGCTGATGAAACCGATTGCGAACAGCATCGGCACCGAGAAATGGATGTCGCCGCGCCACAGCGTCAGCACCCAGTTGTAGACCTTGATCGCGGTCGGAATCGCGATGATCAGCGTCGTGGTCGCGAAGAAGAAACCGAAGTACGGGTTCATGCCGCTGACGAACATATGGTGGGCCCACACCACCACCGACAGCACGCCGATCGCCAGGATCGCCCACACCATGGTCCGATAGCCGAAGATGCTCTTGCGCGCGTGCACGCTGATCAGGTCCGACACGATGCCAAAGGCCGGCAGCGCGACGATGTAGACCTCGGGATGGCCGAAGAACCAGAACAGGTGCTGGAACAGCAGCGGGCTGCCGCCCTTGTAGTCGAGCTGCTGTCCCATCGACACCATCGACGGCATGAAGAAACTGGTGCCGATGGTCTTGTCGAGCAGCATCATCACGCCGGAGACGAACAGCGCGGGAAACGCCAGCAGCGCCAGGATCGTGGCCATGAAGATGCCCCAGACGGCCAGCGGCATCCGCATCAGCGTCATGCCTTCGGTGCGCGCCTGCAGCACCGTGGTCACGTAGTTCAGGCCGCCCATGGTCGCGGCGACGATGAAGATCAGCAGCGACACCAGCATCAGGATGATGCCCCAGTCGTAGCCGGGCGTGCCGGGCAGGATCGCCTGGGGCGGATACAGCGTCCAGCCGGCGCCGGTCGGCCCCCCTGGCACGAAGAAGCTGGCGAGCAGCACGATCACCGACAGCAGATAGACCCAGAAGCTCAACATGTTGAGGAACGGGAATACCATGTCGCGCGCCCCGACCATCAGCGGGATCAGGTAGTTGCCAAAGCCGCCGAGAAACAGCGCGGTCAGCAGATAGATCACCATGATCATGCCGTGCATGGTCACGTACTGGTAGTACGCGTTCGCGTCGATGAAATCGAAGCGCCCGGGAAAGCCCAGCTGCATCCGCATCAGGTTCGACAGCACGACGCCGACCAGCCCCACCACGATGGCGACGATCGTGTACTGCACCGCAATCACCTTGTGGTCCTGGCTCCAGACATAACGCGTCCAGAAGCTGGTGGGCCCGTGGTGGACGGCATCGTCGGCGTAGGCCATGGTGATCTCTCCTGCGGTCGGTGACCTGTCGTGGCGGGCCGCATCCGGCTCCGGACACGGCGCTGCCCTCTGTACTGCTGCGCTGCGGTTGCGCCGTGCCTATTTGCCCGCCGCCTCGCGCGGCGCGCCCGCGGTGGACCGGATATAGGCGATCAGCGCGTTGACCTCGTCCTCGGTGAGCGGCATCTTCGGCATGATCGGCGCGAAGCCCTTGACCACACGCTGCTGCGGCTCACGGATTTCGGTACGCAGATAGTCGTCGTCGACCTTGGCGCTGCTGCCGTCGGTGAAGGTCGTCGTATGCCCGTACAGGCCCTTCCAGGTCGGCCCGACGCTCGGCGAGCCATCGGTGCTGTGGCACGCGACGCAGCCCTTGCTCTGCGCCAGCGTCCTGCCCTGTTCGGCGAGATCGGCGGCAGCGGGCCCGGGCCCACGTGTGCCGATCGGCTGCGCCGGCACCGTGGCGGCGGCGGCGGGCTGCCCCGCGCGCATCGCGACGAAGGTCTGCTGCTTCTGCAGCCAGGCGGTAAAGGCGGCCGGCTCGTCGACCACCACCTTGCCGCGCATGTTGTGATGGCCGACCCCGCACAGCTGCGCGCACAGCACGTCGAAGGTACCGGCCCGCGTCGGCGTGAACCAGAACGATGTCACCATGCCGGGCACCATGTTCATGCGGGCGCGGAACTCCGGCACGTAGAAGTCGTGCAGCACGTCCTTCGAGCGCGCCAGGATCTTGATGGGCCGCCCCAGCGGCAGATGAAGTTCCGGGCCGGCGACGATGATGTCGTCCTGTCCGTTCGGATCGTCGGGATTCAGTCCGAGCGGATTGCCGGGGCCGACGAAGCGGGGATCGGTGGTGCCGAATTGCCCGCCCGCGCCCGGGAAGCGGAAGCCCCACGACCACTGCTGTCCGACCACCTCGACCAGCATCGCATCGCGCGGCGGACGCACATAGTCCGCATAGACGAACAGGCCCGGCGCCAGCAGCGCCATGATGCCCAGCGTGGTGCCGCCGATCAGCCAGAGTTCGAGCTTGTGATTGACCGGCTGGTAGGCCGCGCGGCTGCCGTCGCGATGGCGATAACGCCAGACCATGTAGCCGACGAACAGGTTGATGCCGATGAAGAAGGCGCCGGTGATGACGATCGTGATGGTCAGCGTGTCGTCCATCTGCTTCCAGTTGGACGCGAGCGGCGTCGCCCACCACGGGCTCAGGAAGTGGAAGAGCACCGAAGCGACAACCATGACCACGAGTGCGATGGCGAGCGCCATATCGACCCCTCCTTCTGTGCCGCCGGCACGAGGGCTGCCCAAGTCACGCAGGTAGGATAAGACTAGTGCATCCGATCAGCCCGATTCAAGGCAAGGCGACGCGCAGGCCGTGCCGCATCGCACAAGCCATGCGCCCTCGATGCATGGGCGACGCACCGGCACCGGCACGCCCATGAAAAACGGCGGCCGGAGGCAAACCCCGACCGCCGCGCATGCGCCGTCGCGCCTCAGTGCGTGACGTCCTTGCTTTCCAGCTTCCAGTACGCCGCCGCCGCACACATGCCGAACACGATGTTGCCAAACAGGGTGTGCCAGCCCCGCGCATCCGCAAACCACGGGAAAAAGCGCGTCATGCCATGGAAGTTGATCAGGTAGATCACCAGGCCGAACACTGCGCCGACCAGCAGCGCCATGCCGAGGCTGGAATCGAGCTGGAACGGCGCCATGATCGCGGCCAGGATCATGCCGAGCACGGCGCCCAGCACGAAGTGGATCACCAGTGCGGCCGTGACCGTCGCCAGGCTGAACATGCCGCTCTGCAGCACGTCGGGGCCCATGACGATGGCGGCGATCATCCGCGTGGTGGGCCATGGGTTGGTGTCCGCGATCATGGTCGACCAGAACAGCTCGAGCACCAGCAGCAGCGCGCCGGCAGCCAGGCCGGACACAGCGGCCGCGCTCCAGTCGGGCACGCGGCGCACATAGTGGTGCGAATGCATGTGAAGTTCCATTGCCACCTCCGTACGCTGTGACGAGACCGGGTCTCGTTCATTTGCACAGCATAGGACACGCGGCCGCGATCGGCGCAAAGGCCTGCATGCCTCGGGTCAACCCCGAGCGGCAAAGACCTTGGATAGTGCGCCCCGCTGCCTATACTGCAGGCATAACAGCATTCCCCACAGAGAGAGAGGAAAGGAGACCGCCATGCCGACCCTGGACATGCACGACCTCGTGTTCCTGATTCCGATGGCGCTGGTTGGGATTATCGTGATGGGCATGGTGCCCGTTGCAGCGCGGCCACTGCAGATCAGTTGCCGCACGCTCGGCGCAATCGCCGGCGCGCTGCTGGGCCTGGCCGTGCTCGAGGCGATCCCGCTGCTGATCTGAACGGATCAGCTGGCCACGGGCTCCGAGCCGGTCCTCGACCGACTCGGCACTTGCCGGTGCGACTTGCATCGCGACCGGCGGGGAGGCTGACATGTCCCTGTTCTGGATCGCCACCCTGCTCGCTGCCGCGCTGGCGCTGACGGTCGGACGCGCGCTGTGGCGCAGCATGCGGCCCACGCGGATGCGCTGGCGCCATTGCCGGCGGATGCGGCGGCGCGCCATGCCGACGCCGCGCAACCGGCCGCACGCCGGCTCGCATGGGGTCCAGCAAAACCGCCTGCACCACGGCTAGCAAGGCTTCCTGCGACGCATCATTCCAACGCGAAGGGAACGCTCGCGTCGCGTGCCGACGCCGTGCGTCAGATCTCGATCATCGCGAAATCGGCCTTCGCCACATCGCATTCCGGGCAGCGCCAATCTTCGGGAATCTCTTCCCAACGCGTGCCGGGCGCGATGCCGTCGTCCGGCCAGCCCTGCTCCTCGTCATAGACCCAACCGCAAATCAGGCACACCCAGGTCTTGTAGGCGACGGCTTCCTGCTGCAAAACTCACTCCTTTATTCAATCCGGAGCGAATCATACGCGTTTTTGCTGCGGCGCCACGATGAGCAGCCCGCGCGCGGTCCGGACGAATGCGGCTGCGCCCCCCCGGCGTACAGGGGCGTCGGGCTGGCATGCAGGTTGCAGCGGATTGGCGATCCCGCTTCCGATCCGAGCACCGCCGATGCCCGCCATTCCACGCGACGCACCCGGGGACCATAGCCTGGCCATGCTGGCCGACCCCTATCGCTTCATCGCCAAACGCTGCCGCGCGCTGCAATCCGACGTCTTCGAAACGCGCGTGCTGCTGCGCCGCACGCTGTGCATGACCGGGCCCGAGGCGGCCGCGCTGTTCTACGATCCGCAGCGGTTCCAGCGCGGCGGTGCCGCGCCCGAGCCGGTGCGCGCGACGCTGTTCGGCAAGGGCGGCGTGCAGACGCTCGACGGCGACGCGCACCGGATGCGCAAGGCGCTGTTCATGCATGCGACCGCGCCCGAGCGCATTGCGACGTTGTCCGACGCGGTCGCGCAGCAATGGCTGCTGTCCGCGCGGTCTTGGTCCGATGGCCAGCCGGTGGCGCTGTACGACGCGCTGCACCCGCTGCTGACCCGCGCCGTCTGCAGCTGGGCTGGCGTGCCGTTGCGCGAACACGAGGTCGAGCCCCGTTGCCGGCAACTGACTGCACTGTTCGACCAGGCGGCTGCGCCTGGACTGGGCCATTTCCGCTCGCGGCGCGCACGCGATCGCGTCGAGGCGTGGCTGTCGCGGCTGATCGATCAGGCACGGGCCGGGCAGTTCGAGATTCTCGAGCACACGCCGATGCATACTGTGGCGTGGCACCACGATGCGGATGGCCAGCTGCTGCCGCCGCGCATCGCCGCCGTGGAACTGGCGAATCTGCTGCGGCCGACCGTGGCGGTCTCCGTCTTCATCGTGTTCGTCGCGCACGCGCTTCACCTGCATCCGGCATGCCGCGAGCGCCTGCAGCAAGGCGATCCCGCTTATCTCGACGCCTTCGTGCAGGAGGTGCGGCGCTGGTATCCGTTCTTTCCGGCGGTGGTGGCGCGGGTGCGGGACGATTTCGAATGGAAAGGCTATCGCTTTGTGCGCGGCCGGCGCGTGATGCTGGACCTGTATGGCACCAACCACGATCCGCGCAGCTGGGACGACCCGGACGCGTTCGCGCCCGAGCGCTTCCTGGCCCGCGCGCCGACGCCGTTCAACTTCATCCCGCAGGGCGGTGCGCAGGCCGCCGACCATCATCGCTGCCCGGGCGAGGGCATCACCGTCGCGCTGATGAAGCAGGCGGTCCTGTTCCTGCTGCGCGGGCTGCGTTATACGGTGCCGGAGCAGGACCTGACGCTGGACTTCGGCAGGCTGCCGGCGCTGCCGCGCGATCGCATGGTGATTCGCGACGTGCGGCTGGTGCACCGGCGCGCCGGCGCCGCTACTGCCGGATCGTGAAGTCCACGCGGTTCGGCGAGCCCTTGTCCTTGATCCCGTCGGTATCGAGCTTGGGCGCGGTCAGGAACAGGCGCGCCTCGGGTACCTTGCCCTCGCGCTCGAGCGCCTGCTTGACGGTCAGCGCGCGCCGCTCGGCCAGCTGCCGCAGGCCCGAGTCGGTGACCGGCGCGTTCTGCAGCAGCAGCGCTTCCATTTCCGCGGTCGGCAGCGACTTGGCCATGCCGATCAGGTTGCGCGGCTTCTTGATCGACGAGCGCCGGTAGACCGCTTCCAGGTACTTCGGGTACTCCTGCGGGCTGACGGTCACCTTGGCACCCTGCTCGCCGTCCTCGTCGTCGGCCGCGCGCTGCTCGCGCGCCGACTGCCGCAATTCGCGCACCTTCTGCTCGGCCACCTGCTCGCCGAGCCAGGCTCGGCGCGCACCGGCGGCATCGGTGGCCGGATCGATGCGGCCGGTGATCTCCAGCCGCAGGCCGGGCCGATCGTTCAGCGCCTTGCCCAGCGTCTCGACCTTCTTGCGCCCGGCATCGGTCAGATTCGCCGAACCGGGGGCAAACTCGACATAGCCCAGTTCGTCGCCGCCGCCAAAGGCCGAGGCGATCAGCGAAAACGGCGAGGTGATGGCCTTGGTCAGCAGATTGATGATCACGCGCACGATGACGCCGCCGATGCTGAACTCGGGGTCCGACAGCGAGCCCGACACCGGCAGGTTGACGTCGATCACGCCATTGCGGTCCTTCAGCAGCGAGACCGCCAGCAGCACCGGCAGCTTGGTCGCGGTCGGGCTGTCGACCTTGTCGCCGAACGTCAGCTGGTCCAGGAACAGATGGTTGCTGGCGTTCAGCTGGCCGTTCTCGATCTTGTAGGCGACGTCGACCGTCATCTTGCCCTTGGTGATCGGATAGCCGGCGTACTTGGTCGCATACGGGGTCAGGCGCGTCAGCTCGACGCCGGCCGCCTTCGCGGCGATATCGAGGTAGAGCTGCTCGCCGAGCGGGTTCAGCTTGCCGCTGATCGTCACCGGGGCATCGTCGTCGAGCCGGCCCTCGAGCACCAGATCCGCCGGTGCCGGATCGCCGGTCGACACCTTCGAGATCGAGCCGTGCATGCCGGTCAGGTTGGCGGTGTAGTTCGGCTTGACGAAGAAGTCCGAGAAGTTGATGTTGCCCTTGTCGATCTTCACACCGCCGATGCGGATCTGCGGACCGGCCGCGGTGCCCTTGGTCGAAGGCGCCGCCGGCGCGGAGGCGCTGGCAGCGACCGTGGCCGAGGCGGACTGGGCCTGGGGCGCGCTGGCCGGTGCCGGCGCGGTGCTGGCCTGCGTCAGGCTGGTAGTCGGCGCCGGCTGGCCCTGCTGCGCGCCGCCGGACACCACGTCCTGCAGATTCAGCCGGCCGTTGGCGTTCAGGATCACGCGTGCATAGAAGTCGTTCAGCGCGATCTGGCCCAGCGCCAGCCGCAACGGCCCCTTGCTGTCGTCCATATGGAAGTCGATGCCGCTGAGCCCCAGCGAGCGCCAGCGGATGAAGTCCTCGCCATTGAGGCGGTCGACCGTACGCACATTGCTCAGCTGCGCGGCGCCGGCGAAGGTCGCGGCCACCGGCTTGCCGCTGGGCACGGCGACCGCGAGCTTGCCGTTGACGGTGGCATTGCCCGCGCGCAGCGCGGCGTTGAAGCGATCGGCGAGATAAGGCTGGAATGGCGCCAGATCCAGTTGCTTCGCATCGACGCGCATCTGCAGTGCCGGCAGCGTGGGCTGCACGGTACCGTCCAGCGACAGCACGCCGCGGCGGCCCGATTCGGCCTTGGCCTTCAGTGCGATCGGCGTGGCGGCCAGGGGCCAGCGGACGGCGCCGGTCTTGACGTCGATCCCGCGCAATTGGTGGACCACGGGGCGATTGCCGTTGGCAGCGGCCGGCTGGTAGTCGGTCAGGCGCAGCTTGCCGCCGTCGATGGCGATGCTGCCGACTTCGACCTGCCACGGTTTGGCGGGCGCAGCGGCGGCGTTCGTCCGCGCCGCCGCGGTCGAGGCCCGGGCGGCCTTCCCGCTCGCGGCCCGCGACTGCGCCACCCAGATGCGCGAGGCCTCGACCAGTTCGCCGCGATGATCGCGCACCGCGGCAAATTGCGGGTGGCTCAGGCCGATCTGTGCGACCTGCAGCGACTGCGCGGCCAGATCGAAGCGCAGGCCGTCCAGCGTCAGCTTGTCGGCGCTGACCAGCGGCAGCTTGTCGCCGACCAGATCGCCGCGCTGGCGGGCGCGTTGCTCGCCACGCCTGGCGGCGGCCTGGTCCACCGGCGCAGCGGCAACGCGCGGGGCCGCGACCGGATCGCGCAGGGCCACATGGACGTTGCTCATCGCGACGCGCGAATTGTCCAGCGACAGCGCGAAGGCCGGCGCGGCCCACGACATCCGGTAGTTCAGTTCGGCATCGAGCGCGGACTGGCCCAGTTCGATGCGCAGCTCGCCCGGGAACCAGGCGGCGAAGGTCTGCGGCTGCAGTCCGTTGGCGCGCAGCGTGCCGGCCAGCGTGGCGTCCCGCAGCGACAATGCGCCCTGGTGCGCGATGGTCTGGCCGTCGGCCACCGCCAGCGTGGCGTCGAGCCTGGCCGGCTTGTCGCTGTCGCCGGACAGCCCATCGATCTGCACGTCGATCGGGCCGAGCGCCAGCGTGCCGGGGCCGGAGAACGCCGCCTCGTCGCGCAGTGCGACGCGGGCCTGCTTCAGCGCGACGCGATCGATCGTGTAGCGCCAGGGCTTGGCGTCGGCGGCGGGCCGCGCCGTCTGTGCCGTCTGCGCAGCGGCGGGTGCCGAAGCGGCCGGTGCGGAGGCGGAAGCCAGCGGGGCGGAGGCGGAAGCCGATGCGGTTGCCGGGGCCGATGCCGATGCCGATGCCGATGCGGCCGCGGCGGGCGCAGCGGGTTGCGCCGCTGCCGGGGCCGTCGCCGTTGCCCGCGGCAGGAAAGCCGTAGCGAGGTCCAGCGTGCCATCGGCGCGCCGCAGCGCGCGCACGTCCAGCCCGTCCAGCGTCACGCCGCGCAGATGGATCAGATTGTCGGCCGGCGCCAGCCGCGCGATATCGACCGTCAGGTTGCCGGCCTGCAGCAGCGGCGTGCCGTCGCGCTTGCGCACATCGGCCTCGCGCAGCGAGGCGGTGCCGGAGACCTCGATCTGCTGCTGGTCCTGCTGCTGGCGAAAGCCCACGACCAGCCGCGTATCGAGCTTGCCGGCCTTGACCTCGGCGTCGGTCAGCCGGGGCGCGAACGGCATGAAGCGGACCAGATCCAGGCCATTCAGATCGAGGTTCAGCTTCGCTTCGCGCGCATCGGCGAACGGCAGCATGGTGCCGCTGACGGCCAGCGGCGAGCCGTTGATATGGGCGCTGATGGTGGGCTGCGTGACGATATTGACGTCGTGCGGCAGGTTCGACAGGAAGGGCAGCGTGACGGTCAGATGATCGACGCGCTGCGTTTCGCCGAGCATCTTGTCGTCGAAGCGCAGCGAACTTTCCGTCAGCGCGATGTTGTTGATCGAGAAGCGGGCCGGTTCGCCATCGTCCGGACCCTTGGGCCTGGCTTCCAGCCGGTCGCGGATATCGTCGAAACTGAGCCGGCCGTCCGCTTCACGGACGACATGGACGGCGAGGCGGTCGATATGGACCGCGTCGACCACCGGAGCGAGGCGCCACAGCGACGCGATCGACGCGTCGATGTCGGCCGACCCCAGCGTCAGCATCGGCGTGGTGCCGTCCGGCTCGAAGATCGTGACATCGCCGACCGTCGCGGCCAGCGAGAACGGCCGCACCTGGGCCGTGCCGATCGTCACCTTGCGTCCCAGCGCCTCGCTGGCCTGGCTCGCCGCCAGCGAGCGGATCAGCGGCGGTCCGCCGAAGTAGCCGGCCAGACCGAAAATCGCCACTGCCGCCGCAATGCCGCCCGCCACGCGCAGGCCGGTACGCCGGCGCGGCGTCGCCGTGGCGGCCTGCATCGAAATCTTGAATGCCATGTCGTCCCGAAGAATTTGACCCCCACAACCGCACGCGCCGGGCGGTTCCGCCTCGCCGTCATCGCGGCCTCGCGCCCTCCCGATACACGTCCTTGGCTCCAGTTGTGCTCTGGATCCCACTTTTTTGGGCATTATGGTAATGCTTCATGACAGTGTGCGGGGGATTATTGCGACCGGCGCGCCGGCGGCGGCGCGTCCGATCTGGTATCGTTTCGCCTTTGCGAAGCGTTCCGTCGCATGCCAGAGGCGCACCCGTCCTCTGGCCCTGCCTCTCTCCCGCGCTGTACCCGCCGGCCGTACCCTCACACTTACCCGTGTTAGCGCGCTTCGCATGCGATCTCTTCCATGCGAGTTTCCCCAATGTCCACCACCAGCAGTACTGTTGGCGCCGGCGGCGCGTCGCTCGAACGCGCCGCGCGCCCGCTGACCGGCCAGGATTACAAGACCCTGTCCCTCGCCGCCCTGGGCGGCGCCCTCGAGTTCTACGACTTCATCATCTTCGTCTTCTTCGCCACCGTGATCGGCCAGCTGTTCTTCCCGCCGTCGATCCCGGACTGGCTGCGGCAGCTGCAGACCTTCGGCATCTTCGCGGCCGGCTATCTGGCACGTCCGCTGGGCGGCATCATCATGGCCCACTTCGGCGACCTGCTCGGGCGCAAGAAGATGTTCACGCTGTCGATCCTGCTGATGTCGGTGCCGACGCTGCTGATGGGCCTGCTGCCGACCTATCATGCGATCGGCCTGCTGGCGCCCGTCGCGCTGCTGCTGCTGCGCGTGCTGCAGGGCGCGGCGGTCGGCGGCGAAGTCCCGGGCGCCTGGGTCTTCGTGTCCGAACACGTGCCGACCCGTCACGTCGGCTATGCCTGCGGCACGCTGACGGCGGGGCTGACCGCCGGCATCCTGCTCGGCTCTCTGGTGGCGACCGGCATCAACACGATCTTCACGCCGGAGCAGCTGACCGACTGGGGCTGGCGCGTGCCGTTCCTGCTCGGCGGCGTGTTCGGCATCGCGTCGATGTATCTGCGCCGCTGGCTGCATGAAACCCCGGTATTTGCCGAGCTGCAGCGCAAGAAGGCGCTGGCCGCGGAAATGCCGCTGAAGGCCGTGGTGCGCGACCATCGCGGCGCGGTGGCGGTGTCGATGCTGCTGACGTGGATGCTGTCGGCCGGCATCGTCGTCGTGATCCTGATGACGCCGACTTTCCTGCAGAAGCTCTACGGCTTCGACGCGCGCACGGCGCTGGTCGCCAACAGCGTGGCCACGCTGTGCCTGTCGATCGGCTGCGTGGTGGCCGGCGCGCTGGCCGACCGCATCGGCGCCCGCCGCACGCTGTTCTTCGGCGGCCTGTTCCTGGCGGTCAGCAGCTATCTGTTCTACACGGTGATCCATCAGCGCCCCGACCTGCTGCTGCCGCTCTATGCGATCGCAGGCTTCGCGGTGGGCACGATCGGCGCGGTGCCGTTCGTGCTGGTCAACGCCTTCCCCGCGCATGTCCGCTTCTCCGGGCTGTCGTTCTCGTACAACCTGTCGTACGCGATCTTCGGCGGGCTGACGCCGATGGCGGTGACGCTGATGCTGAAGAACGATCCGCTGGCCCCCGCGCACTATGTCGTCGCGCTGTGCGCGCTGGGCATGGTGACGGCGCTGTTCGCACGCAAGTCCGCCAGGCTGTAAGCGGAGCGGGCGGCCGGCCAGCGCGGGGCGGACCCTTAGCGCCGATGCTCGCGGAAGAACTCCCACATCAGCATGCTGGCCGCGGGGCCGGTATCGCTGTGGTAGCGATAGGCCGGATCGCCGCCGCTCCACGCGTGGCCGAGCCCGGCCACCTCGCATAGCTGCACCAGCTCCTGGCGCGCATGGCCGAAGCGGGACTCCAGATAGTGGCCGGCGGGCACGCGCGCGGCATCGCCTTCGTCATTGGCCCGCTCGCGCGGCACCGGCTCGCCGTTGCGGCGCTGGCTGTCGACGCGATCCGGCAAGCGGTTGTAGGCCAGGAATTGCCGCGCCAGCAGCCGTGCATTGACCGGATGCACGACCTCGTCGTCCATGCCATGCAGGATCAGCGCCGGCATCGGCTTGCCGGCGAGCGCGGCGCCCGCCGCATCGAGCAGGGTAGCCGGCTCGGCCCGCGAGCCGTGCTGCATCGCCCGCAACCCCGAGCGCGCCGAATCGGCGGCACCCACCACCACGCCGGAATGCAGGCCGACCGCGGCGACCTTGTCCGGATAGCGCAAGGCCACCACCGCCGCCATCGCGGCACCGGCGGACAGCCCGGCCAGATAGACCCGCTGCGGACAGACATCGCGCCGCAGCGCCAGCGCATCGATCAGCGCCGCGATCGCCTGCGCTTCGCGCGCGCCCTCGCTGGCGGCAAGGTCGAACCATTGCCAGCAGCGCTGCAGTTGCCGGCGCAGCGGCTGTTCGGCATAGGCGACCAGGAACCCCTCGCGCTCGGCCAGCGCATTCATCCGCGTGCCGGCAGCGAAGTCTTCGGCCGTCTGCCGGCAACCATGCAGCATCACGACCAGCGGCAGCGGCCCCGCGTGCCGGCGCGACGGCTCGTAAAGCCAGTAGTTCATCTGCGAAACAAGTTCGCCCGGCATCGCCGGCAGCTTCAGGCGCCGCTGCGACCACTGGCCCGGCAGCGGCCCCGCGGGCAACGCCAGCGGCGGCGGCACGCGCATGCGCGCGGCCGGTGCCGCGGTGCCCGGCCCATGCAGCCGGTCGAACCAGCGGCCAAGGTGACGGGCCGACTGGCGGGGCAGCGTGCCGATCTGCCGCCATGGGCGCTGCCAATTTCCCATCAAGCTTCTTGCCATGCGCGTGTACGGAAGCGCGAGAACGCTCCGGTTCCATTTTTGCTGCGTTGCAGCATAGCACATGGCGTTGAACGCAATTCGCTTACCAATGTAGGACAGTGACTGACAGCACACCGGCAATCGGCTCGCTATGGTTTCGCCATGGCGAACGGGCAGCCCCGCCCCGCAGCCGCCATTCGAGGCGATTCTCGATACCGGTATCTTCATGCGGAACACGCTTTTGCTTTCGTTGCCCCACCCATGGCGCGCGGCCGCGCTGATCGCCTGCGCATCGTGGCCGGCCGTGGCCCAGCATGGCAACGCCGCCGCCTCGACCACCGCGGCGCCCAGCATGTCCGCACTGGCCCGGCTGCTGGTCGGCGTGGCAGACGGCCGGCCTACCGGCATGAACGGCGTCACCCGGCTGACCGGTTCCGGCGCCAATACCGATGTGGCGCTCGGCTCCGCCTGCCGCGAGCTGACGCGCTCCGGCCCGATCCTTCTCGATACCGCCACGCGCCTGGACGGCTGCCGCGGCGAGACCGGCAAGCGCGTCGTCTTCCATCTGAATCTGGTTCGCTTCGACGCGTCGCGCGAGGGCACCGCCGCCTTCATGGCCAGCGCGACGCCGGCACTGGTACGCGGCATCTGCCGCAATCCCGATGTCCCGGTGCTGGGCCGACTGGGCATCGCGCTGGTGTTTCGCTACACCGGCATCGGTGACCGTCCGGTCGGCGAAATCGCGATCGCGCCGGGCCGCTGCGACCAGGAATGAGCGCGGCATCGGACTGCGGGCAACGCGTCCGATAGAACACCGTCCGCGTCGAACTGCGATAGTCGCGGCATGGCGCATTGGCTAGATTCCTCCGCTTCACCGTGTCCGTCCGGAGGTCGCTCGATGCCATCCCCCTTTGCCAATCGCGCGCCGTCCATCGCGGCGACGATGCGCCAGCCTGCCGATGCAGCGCTCTGAGCGCCGGCTGTACGGGCTGATGTCGTGCGGCTGCCTGCTGTGGGCGGCGCTGGTGGCAGCGGAGCTGGGCCGCACGCAGACGCCGCGCGACGATACCGCAGCCGTGCGCGAGCGGCTCGCCGACACGCTGACCGGCGCGGAACGCCGCTGGCTCGCCGCGCATCCGGTGGTGCGCTACAGCGCGTCGCCGATCGGTGGGCCGATGGCCTTCGTCGGTGCCGGCGGACATGCGGCCGGCATCGCGGTGCAGGCGCTGGAGCAGGTCGGCCGCATCACCGGCCTGCGTTTTCTGCCGGTCTGGCAGCAGGACCCGGCGGCCCGCGAAGCGGCGCTGCGCGACGGCACGGTGCTGCTGGTGCCCGCGGTGCCGGCGGACTGGTCCGCACCGCCGTCCGCACTGCCGTCCCCGCCTCCCGATGCCGCCGCGATGCGCGAACCCGGACGGCGCGCGCACCGGCTGCAGCCCTCGCTGCCCTATCTGATCACGCCATGGGTCATCACCACGCACGCCACCAACCGCAAGATCCGCGACGCGACCGCGCTGGCCGGCATGCGCATCGCCGTGCGCCGCGGCAGCCCCGGCCTGGCGGCGCGCCTTGCGCAGGTCCCCAACGCCACCATCATCCACACCAGTTCCACCAGCGAGGCCTACCGCATGGTCGCGCACGGCCAGGCCGACGCCGCGGTCGATACGCTGACCTGCGCCCACTACATGGTCCGATACGCCTTCGCGCCATGGCTGCGCGTGGCCGCCCCGCTGGGCCCGCAACCGGCGGCGATCGGCTTCGGCGTCTCGGCCGCCGCGCCGCAGCTGCGCATGATCCTGAACAAGGCGCTCGCCGCCATCCCGCCGACGCACTGGGACACGCTGCGGGCCGGCTGGGCGCCGTCGGCATCGATGCCGGCCACCGTGCCGGCACAGGTGTCCGCGCAGCAGCGGCAGCGGCCATGGCTGCTGACCGGCTCGCTCGGCACCATGCTGTGGATGACCGCAATGGGGGCATGCGCGGTCGCACTGCATCGCCACGGCCGGCGCATCGCCCGTGCCGCCACCACGCTGCACCGCCGCCTTGACGGCGGGCGCCCGGCCGGCCGCTCCGCGCCGGTACCGGACGTGGCGGCATCGTCCGGCGCGGACCGCCTGGGCTTCCTGGCCACGATCTGCCATGAGATCCGTACCCCGATGCACGCGGTGATCGGCATCCTCGACCTGCTGAAGCACAAGGCCGCGATCCATGGCGAGGCCCGCCACTACATCGACACGGCGCACGACTGCGCCAGGTCGCTGGTCGCGCTGGTCGGCGACCTGCTCGACATGGCCAGGCTGGAGGCGGGACGGATGGAAATCCGGCCGGAGCCGGTGCAGCTCGATACGCTGTTGCGGCAATGGGTCCAGGCGTTCCGTCCGCTGGCATCGTCGCGCGGCCTGCGCATCCGCCTGCAGCTGGACGCGCTGCGGGCCCGGCGCCACCGCGCCGATCCGCAGCGGCTGCGGCAGGTCGTCGGCAATCTCCTCAGCAACGCGATCAAGTTCGGCGGCCATGGCGACATCACCGTCAAGCTCGAGAGCGCGGGCGAGCACGTCGATCGCGAAACCGTGCGGATCATGGTGCGCGACCGTGGTCCGGGCATCGCCGCGGAGCAGATGCCGCGGCTGTTCGAACCGTTCTACCGGGCCGCGGAAGCCGGCGGACCCGGCGGCACCGGCCTGGGCCTGTCGATCTCGCGGCAGCTCGCCCGGCAGATGGGGGGCGAGCTCGAACTGATCAGCCGGCCGGGCCACGGCACCACCGCGCTGCTGACACTGACGCTGGCCGCGGAATCGTGCAGCGCACGCGCGCCGCAGGGCAACCGTCATCCGGTCCCTTGCGGCGAGCCCGCCATCGCGCCGCTGGGCAAGCGCTATTGCGCGCTGATCGTCGATGACCATCCGGCCGGCAGGATGCTGCTGGCCCGCCAGTTGCGGCATCTGGGCGTGGAAGCCGTCGCTGCCGGCAACGCGCACGAGGCGCTGGTGCGGTTCGCCTCGCCGGACGCCGCATTCGATCTGGTGATCCTCGACTGCAATATGCCGGGCATGGACGGCTTCACGCTCGCGCGCAGGCTGCGCGTCCAGGAGCGCGCCCTGGCGCGACGGCGCGTGCCCGTGTTCGGCTACAGCGCCGACGCGCGGCCGCATAACCGTCAGCAGGCACTGGCGGCCGGCATGGACGATTGCCTGTTCAAGCCGATCGATCTCGACACGCTCGGCCGCGCCCTGCAACAGTGGCTGGCCGATCCGCCGGACGGGCAGCGCGTGCCGGCGCCGTTCGCCGCGGCCACCCCCGCATCAGCCTCCGATGCCGCGATACGGGCGGCCTTGCTGGCCGGCAACACCGCGGACCTGGCCGCGCTGCGCGTGGCCGTCGCGCGTGCAGACTGGCAGGCGGCCCACGCGGTCGCGCACCGCATCAAGGGCGCCGCCCGGCTGGTATCGGCCGATGCCGTCGCGCAGGCCTGCGAGGCCCTGGAAGCGGCCTGCGGCGACGGCGATGCGGCTGGCGTCGCGGCTGCGATGACGCAGCTGGTGCCGGCGCTGGCGCGGTGGGCCAGGACGCTGTCGCGCTGAGGCGTGCGCGACGACGCGATCCGCCGCGCCTGGCCTGGCCGCAGCATGCGCTCGAGTCCGGCGTTTTGAGATTGGTCTTATCCTTTCGCGCTGCCTTCCCCGCTAATCTGGCGGGGCATTGCAGCGCTTTCGGCCATTTCCCGTTTTTGGTCTGGAGGCCGGCATGCGCGCTGTCGCTGTATCGGGCCGAGGCATCGTCCTGTCCGTAGCCCCAACGTGTCACCGGCTACCCGATACCGATTCGACGCGCCTTGCGCCGCACGGCATTTGCCGCGCGGCGCTTCTTTTCCGATGGGCCGCACGCTCCGGGCACCAGTTGCGCTGCGCGCGGCTGCTCGGCAAGCCGGCGCAGGAGCAATGGCATGGCACTGAACATCGTCGTCGCGGACGACCATCCCGCGATCTCCCTGGCGATCCGTAGCGTTCTGCAGGGGCACGCCGGCTGGCAAGTCTGCGCTGACGCGACGACGCCCGAGGCGTTGTTTCGCGCGATCGCGACGTGCACGCCCGACGTCGTGGTCACCGACTACCATATGCCCGGCGGAGAGGCCAAGGACGGATTGCGGATGCTCGGCCAGATGCGACGGCAGCATCCGCAGATGCGCGTGGTGGTGCTGACGATGATGACCAACCCGCTGATCCTTCGCGCAATCGCCGAAGTGCCGGTGCAGGGCATCCTGCTGAAGGATTCACCGCTCGACGAACTCGTGCATACGCTGGTCCAGGTCGAGCGCGGCCGCACCTATATCGGCAGATCGGCGGCGCGGATCCTGGCGGAATCGAGCGCGCGCTATCCGTGCCCGGAGGAGCGGGCCGGCATCGGCAGCCTGTCGGTGCGGGAAACGGAAGTGTTGCGGCTCTATCTGAGCGGCAAGTCGGTGACGCAGATCGCCACCGCGCTGAGCCGCAGCGTCAAGACGATCAGCCGGCAGAAGAACTGCGCGATGCAGAAGCTGGGGGCGAGCAACGACAGGGAACTGTTCGACTTTGCCGCCCGCCAGGATTTGATGCTGCCGCAGCCGTCGGCGGGTTAGCCGACGGCGTACGGCCGAGGATGCGCGCTTACTCGGCGGAGCGCGGCGCCGCGATGACCGGCGACACGACAGTTTCGCCGCCATCCTGATCGTCGCCCGGGCGGCGCTGCTTGGCGCCGGCAGCACGCTGCTCCCAGAAGACCGCGTTGTCGATGCCGAGCGGACCGGGCACGAAGTTCGGATCGATGCCCTGGCGCTTTTGCGCCTCGTAGTCGCGCAGTGCCTTCAGCGCGGGCTTCTGCAGGATCACGATCGCCACGATGTTGAGCCATGCCATCAGGCCCACGCCGATGTCGCCCAGCGCCCAGGCCAGCGTCGCGGTGCGCACGCAGCCGTACAGTGTGGCGGCCAGGATCGCGACCTTCAGCAGGAACACCAGCCACGGGCGGTGGATCTTGCGGTTGATATACGCGACGTTGGTTTCGGCGATGTAGTAGTAGGCGACGATCGTCGTGAACGCGAAGAAGAACAGCGCGATCGCGACGAAGGCAGCGCCGAAGCCGGGCAGCACGCTTTCGACCGCATGCTGGGTGAAGCCAGGGCCCGCTTCCACGCCGGCCAGGCCGGTGTGCAGCGCTTCCTTGGCGGGGCCGACCACGTTGTAGGCGCCGGTGATCAGGATCATGAAGGCCGTCGCCGAGCAGACGAACAGCGTGTCGACATAGATCGAGAACGCCTGCACCAGGCCCTGCTTGGCCGGGTGCGACACTTCGGCAGCCGCCGAAGGATGGGGGCCGGTACCCTGGCCGGCTTCGTTCGAGTAGACGCCGCGCTTGACACCCCACTGGATCGCCAGGCCCAGCACCGCGCCGAAGGCCGACTCCAGGCCGAAGGCGCTACGCAGGATCAGGCTCATGACCTCGGGCAGCTTGCCGATATTGAGCGCGATGATGACGCAGGCGACCAGGATGTAGCCCAGCGCCATGAACGGCACCACGATTTCGGCGAACTTGGCGATACGCTTGACGCCGCCGAAGATGATCAGCCCCAGCAGGATCACCAGCACCGCGCCCGTCACTGCCGGTTCGATGCCGAACGAATTGGCCATGCCGGCCGCGATGCTGTTCGACTGCACGCCGGGCATCAGCACGCCGCAGGCCAGAATCGTCGCCAGCGCGAAGATCCACGCGTACCACTTGGTGCCGAGCCCCTTCTCGATGTAGTAGGCCGGACCGCCGCGATACTGGCCGTCGACCTCTTCCTTGTAGATCTGCGCCAGCGTCGATTCCACGAACGCCGTGCTGGCGCCGAGGAAGGCCATCACCCACATCCAGAACACCGCGCCCGGACCGCCGAAGGTAATGGCGGTCGCCACGCCGGCGATATTGCCGGTGCCGACCCGGCCCGACAACGACATCGCCAGCGCCTGGAAGGAACTGACACCCTGCGCCGACGACTTGCCGTCCAGCATCAGCCGGATCATGCCGAAGAAGTGGCGCACCTGGGCGAATCGAGTGCGAATGGAGAAATACAGACCGACGCCCAGGCACAGATAGATCAGTGCCGAGCTCCAGATGACGCCGTTGATGGCATCGACGATTTCGTTCATGGCGAATCTCCGAGTCGGGTCCGGGCGAGATGGTGCCCGTCATGTCGGCGGTCGAGGTGCCCCGGGGTCGAGGCAAAACCGCCCCCCTGGAAAAAGGCGTAACCATACCGCAACCGATCGTTATCTCCCCACCTAGGGAGAACCCGAATTCGTCGTCCGAAACGGCGCCTGGCGCGTTGTGGGATGGAGGATCGTGCACCACGAACGGGCATGACCCGCGGGGTCGCCGACGCCTGAAATTGTGTCGATGGGAAACAAAAAGCCGGCACTGACAGGCGGTTTTTACGTCACCGAACCACAAGTTACAGAACTGTTTCATGTTGTCGCCGCCGAGGCCGGCCGCAGGCCCGATCGTGCGTCGTAACCTGAACGCTCCCTACCGCTCCGATGGATGCAGAGGAATCTCATGTCTGAACGATTGATCATGCTGGACGTGCCCGGGGTGCTGTTCTCCGAGCGCTCCGCCGCGCGGCTGGGCGGCAAACCGGAAACCGGCGCGGTGCGCGAACTGCGCCTGTTCGATCCCGTCGCACTGGGCTTCGTACGGCGGCTGTTCGGGCTGGCCGGCGCCCGCGTGGTACTGCCGCACGCCTGGGGCGTCGGCGCCCGCTCGGTCCTGGTGCAGCAACTGGACCTGCAGGTGCATGCGTTTGCGCCGGCCGCCACCGGCGGCTTCGGCGCCGAGGTAGCCGCCTACCTGGCAGCGACCCGGCCGATCCCGCAGAACTTCGTGGTACTGACCGCCGATGCGGCCTCCGTCGACCCGTCGCTGCAGTCGCGGCTGATCGCACTGGACCCGGCCAACGGTCTGACGCTGGACGACTTCAAGCAGGCGCTGGACCTGCTGGGCGTTGCGTGCCCCAACGGCATGTACCCGCCGACGCAGCCCGACCCGCGCCTGCAGGCCCGCCTGCAGCAGCTGCGCCGCGCCGCGCGCCATGGCGCCCTGCCCGGGCTGGTGCCGTCGTCCGTGGCCGAGCCCGCGCACGCCTGATCCGAGCTGCCCGCCCGACGGCCGCGTGCGTCGGGATCGGCCCGCATAGGCAGGCCCGCCCCCGCGTCTGCATAATGTGGCGCATGAACCGAGGGGGCGGAGATGACAGCAGCCGCGCTGGCTGACCGACGCGGCATCCACTGGCGACGCGGCTGGCCGCGATATCTGCCAGCGGTCCTGGCCGCGGCCTGGACGCTGGGCTTGCAGGCCCAGCCTGTCCGCACGCCGGACACCACGGCCCCCTCCGCCGCTGCTGCCGCCCCGCCCGCCGACGCTGGCACGGCTCCCCCGGTCTGCCAGGCGCCCTGGTTCCGCAGCGGTGCCCGCGCGCAACTCGAGGCCGATGGCCAGATGCCGATGTCGATCACGATGACGGTGCGCCATCCCGGCCCCGTGCCGGGCGGCTGCGCGGCCTGGCTCGACATCCACTCCAAATCCGCGCTGGCGGCGATGATGGGACCGCCGGTCGTCATGGACCAGATGCACCGGCTGACGCTGCTCGGCGATGCGGGCGCCGCCCACGGCCGGATCAGCAGCCAGCACGCGACCATCAATGCGCAGGCGCGCTATGCCCGGCTGTTCGGCGAGGCGTCGTTCGAAGGCACGGGGCTGTTGTCCTATGCCGGCCACGACATCCGCGAAGGGGTCACGTTGCCCGGCGAGTCGCTGCACTCCAGCGCCAACCTGCAGATCAACAGCCTGCATTCGGGCGAAGCGGTGACGACGATCCGCGTGCCGCGCGCCTCGATCCACATCGGCGAGCGACGGGTCGGCCGCCGACAGCACATCGACACGCCGCTCGGCCGGCGCGAATGCCTGCCGATCCGCTACGACAAGCAGGCCTCGCTGGGCGAGGTCCATATCGGCGACGACGTCGAACGGCCCGACCCCTACAGCATGACGGTGACCGACTGGTACTGCCCCAGCGAAGCCTTCGTGTTGCGCACCGAGATCCGCCAGGGCGACCAGCAGCAGGTCATCGAGACCACGGCGATCGGCATGCCGGACAGCGGGCGGTAGCACACCACGGCCCTGTCACGGCCGCGCTACGGCCCGGCTGCCGCGGCGGCTCAGGCCGCCTGCAGGTCCTCGAGCGGTCCGAAGAACTCGAAGCGCAGGCGCTCGGGCGCAATGCCCAGCGCGCGCCCGTCGGCATAGACCGCGCGCATGAAGGCCTTCGGCCCCAGCAGATAGAGATCGACATCGCGATCGGCGGGCAGCCGGTTCGCCAGCAGCTCGCGCGTGACGAAGCCAACGGCGTGCGGGTCATCCCCGGGCCGCGGCGTGTCGTAGACGTAGCAAACGCTCACATTGTCGTGATTGGCGGCGATTGTATCGACGCGCTCGCGAAACGCATGGACGCCGCCGTGCCGCGCGGCATGGATGAAATGGATCGGCCGGCCCGCCGGCGCCGCCGCCTCGAGCATGCTGATCGCGGGCGTGATGCCGACCCCGCCGGTTACCAGCACCAGCGGTCGCTCGTTGGCCGCCGGCTCCAGCACGAAGTCCCCGCAGGGTTGCAGCGCCTCGAGCACATCGCCGACCGCGGCATGGTCGTGCAGCCAGTTCGACGCGCGGCCGCCGGGTTCGCGCTTGACGCTGATCCGGTACCACGGCTTGCCCGGCGCATCGGACAGCGAGTAGTGGCGACGGGTCGGCGCCCCGTCGATCGTCAGCAGCAGCGTCAGGTACTGGCCGGGCCGGAACGCCGGCAGCGCACCGCCGTCTGCCGGCTCCAGGTAGAACGAGGTAATGATCTCGCTCTCCTGCACCTTGCGCGCAATGCGCAGGCCGCGCGTGCCGCGCCAGCCGCCGGGCTGGGCCGCGTTGTCGCGGTAGACCGCCTCCTCGGCATCGATCAGGATCTTCGCCAGCACGCCATAGGCCTCGCCCCAGGCGCCGATGATCTCGTCGGTCGCCGCTTCGCCCAGCACGTCGCGGATCGCCTGCAGCAGGCAGCCGCCGACGACCGGGTAGTGCTCCGGCTGGACGCCCAGTGCGGCGTGCTTCTGCACGATGCGCGGCAGCGCGCCGGCCAGCGCGTCCAGCTGGTCGACATGGCTGGCGAAGGCGAGCACCGCGCCGGCCAGCGCCCTCGCCTGCGTGCCGTGGACCTGGTGGGCCTCGTTGAAGAAGGCCTTCAGCTCGGGATGCTGGCTCAGCAGCAGCCGATAGAAATGTTGCGTGATCGCTTCGCCGTGCTGCTTCAGCACGGGCACCGTTGCCTTCACCAGCGCGATGGTATTCGGGGACAGCATGAAAAACGCTCCTGTGATTGGACGTCAATGGGTACCCGTACTCATATCAAGCGCCGTGCCAGGGACAACGACCGGCGCAAGCCCTTGATTTCCATGGCATCATGGCGGGAAGTTGTCGAAACGACCACGCCACCATCGAGGTCACAAAGACCTCATCGTTGTCCACATGACCACAAACCCCGATTTCCCGACGCTCGCCGACGACGGCCGCTTCCGCCAGTTGCTGGCCGCCGTCCGCGGCATCGTCCATTGCGATGCCGCGGCCCTGCTGCGGCTGCAAGGGCAGGTACTGGTACCGGTCGCCGTGCACGGCCTGAGCGACGATGCGCTCGGACGCCGCTTCCCCGTGTCGGCCCACCCGCGGCTCGCGCAGCTGCTCGACAGCGAGGAGGGCGTGCGTTTCGCCGCCGACTGCGGCCTGCCGGATCCCTACGACGGCCTGATCGAGGGCCAGCCCGACATCCTGCCGATCCACGACTGCATGGGCGCGCCGCTGCATTGCGGCGGCCGGCTGTGGGGCCTGGTCACGCTGGACGCGCTGCGGCCCGGCGCGTTCGCCGACATCTCGGCGGCCCAGATGCAGGCCGTGGTGACGATGCTCGAATCGGGCATCGAGGCCGACGAGACGATCCGGGCGCTGGCCGAACGGGCGGCGCGCGAGCGCGAGATGAGCCGGGCGCTGCAGGCCCGCGGCCAGCCACGCGAGCTGATCGGCAAGAGCGCGGCAATGAAGCGGCTCAAGCAGGAAATCGACACCGTGGCCGGTTCGGATCTGAGCGTGCTGATCCTGGGCGAGACCGGCGTCGGCAAGGAGCTGGTGGCCCAGCGGCTGCACGACCGTTCCGCCCGCCGCGAACGGCCGCTGGTGCAGATCAACTGCGCGGCGTTGCCGGAGACGCTGGCCGACAGTGAGCTGTTCGGCCACAAGCGCGGCGCGTTTACAGGCGCGGTGCAGGACCGCGTCGGCAAATTCGAGCTGGCCGACGGCGGCACGCTGTTTCTCGACGAGGTCGGCGAGCTGCCGCTGCCGGTCCAGGCCAAGCTGCTGCGCGTGCTGCAGAGCGGGGAAGTGCAGCGGCCCGGCAGCGACCGGCTGCTGCGCGTCGATGTCCGCGTGCTGGCGGCGACCAACCGCGACCTCGGCAAGGCGGTCGCCGAGGGGCGCTTTCGCGCGGACCTGTACCACCGGCTGTCGGTCTATCCGCTGCGCGTGCCGCCGCTGCGCGAGCGCGGCCGCGACGTGCTCGCGCTGGCCGGCGGCTTTCTCGAGGAAAACCAGCACCGTCTCGGGGCACGCAACCTGCGGCTGGCGCCCGACGCGGCGCTGGCGCTGATGGCGTATTCATGGCCAGGCAATGTCCGCGAACTCGAACATCTGATCAGCCGGGCGGCGCTGCGCGCGCTGGCCGAACCGCGCCGCGGCGCGCGCTGGATCGCGATCGAACCGCGCCACCTGGGCCTGGACAGCGGCGCCGGCCGGCTGGCGCACGGCACCGAGGAGATCGCCCACCACGGCCGGGCCGCCCCGGTGCAGCAGAACGACGGCACAGCCCCGGGCTTCGAGCCATCGCCGCCGGCAAGCGCACCGCGGGCCGGCCCGCTGCCTGCGGGCGGCACGCTGCGCGAAGCGACCGACGAATTCCAGCGCCGCTGGATCGAAGCCGCACTGGCGCGGCACGGCGGCGCCTATGCGGCCGCCGCGCGCGAGGCCGGCATGGACCGCAGCAACTTCCACCGGCTGGCGCGCCGGCTGGGCGTCGCGCCCGAGACCCCGCTGCAGGCGCGGGCGGGCCGCCGCACCGATCCGCACTAGCGCATCCCGATCCGCCGGCCCTGCCCTTCACCACGAGCGGCGGCCAAGGCATACTTGGCCCTGCGAGCCGTTCGCCTGCCTGCACTCGCCGATCTCGACGGCCCGGCCAGAAAATTTTCTGTCGGCTGTCCCTGTGCAAACGCCGACTAGCGCCAATACTAGAGATCGGAGGCGCGCGGCCCGTAGTGCGCAATGACGCTTCGATCGACCACCCATAGCACCGGAAGCGAACCGTGTCGCGTCGTGTCTGGCCTATCGTTGTCCTGCTGGTCCTGGTTGGCGGCGCCTGCTATTTCGCCGCCCATCTGATCGCCGACGAGGTTCGCACCTCGCGGTGGCAGGCGCGCTATTTCCACGATTGGGGCCAGCGCCTGACCTACACGATCGCGCCCGGCGCCAGCGACCGCATCCGCTTTCCCGACGCCGGCCCCTACGACATGCGGCTCGGCTATGCGCGCATTCCGCACTACACCGAGCTGCTGGAAGCGCGCGGCTTCGTGCGCGAGCATCAGGCGCGGATGTCCCAGGCGATGCTGGAATACCTCGAACTGGGCCTGTACGCGCCGTATCGCGAAAAGACCCGCGCCGGACTGGCGCTGCTCGATTGCAACGACCGCAGCGTCTCGGTGCAGCGCTTTCCCGAACGCCAGTACCAGGACTACCGCGAAGTGCCGCAGGTGCTGGCCAGCTCGCTGCTGTTCGTCGAGAACCAGGGGCTGCTCAATCCGGAATATCCGACCCGCAATCCCGCGCTCGACTGGCGCCGGCTCTCGCGCGCGGGCGTCGACCAGCTGTTCGCCATCGTCGACCGCGAGCGCGATACGCCGGGCGGCAGCACGCTGGCCACGCAGATCGAGAAATATCGCCATTCGCCGCACGGACGCACGGCGTCGATCTCCGAGAAGCTGCGGCAGATGGGTTCGGCCTCGGTGCGCGCCTATCTCGACGGCCGCGACACGGTGCGCGCGCGCGAGCGCATCGTGGTGGACTACCTGAATACCGTACCGCTGTCGGCGCGCAATGGCCGCGGCGAAATCCACGGCATCGGCGATGGCATGTACTACTGGTACGGCGAAGACTTCGACGAAGCCAACCGGATGCTGCACGAGATCGAGCAGAAGCCGCCGACGCCGCGCGAGGCGCAGGTCTTCAAGCAGGCGTTGTCGCTGATCATCGCGCAGCGCCGCCCCTCGTACCATCTGCGCCGCTACGACACCAACCTGGAGCCGCTGACCGACAGCTATCTGCGCCTGCTGGCCGGCGCCGGCGTGATCTCGCCCCGGCTGCGCGACGCCGCGCTGGCCGCGCGGCTGGACAAGGCGCCGATCCCCTCGCTGCCGCCGGCCGATCCCTTCGTCACGCGCAAGGCCATCAACCAGGTACGCGCCGATCTGTCGCGCCTGCTCGGCGTGTCGAGCCGCTACGATCTGGACCGGCTCGACCTGACCGTCGCCAGCACGATCAATACCGAAGCGCAGCGCCAGATCACCGCGACGCTGATGAAACTGCGCGACAAGCAGGGGGCGCGCGAGCTCGGCCTCTATGGCCACAACATGCTGCGCGACCATGACGATCCGTCGAAGCTGGTCGCCAGCTTCACGCTGTTCGAGCGGGTCGGCAATGCCAGCTATCTGCGCGTGCAGGCCGACAACATCGACCAGCCGTTCGACCTGAACAGCGGCGCGCGGCTCAATCTCGGCTCCACCGCCAAGCTGCGCACGCTGGTGACCTATCTGGAGATCCTGGCCGAGCTGCACGACCGCCATGCCGGCATGACGCGCGCCGAGCTGGAGCGCATCCCGGTCTCGCCGCAGGATGGGCTGACGCGCTGGACGATCGACTGGCTGCTGAAGAATCCGAACGGCGATCGGCGCGCGATGCTCGAGGCCGCGCTCGAACGCAAGTACGCCGGCGGCGCCGGCGAGGCGTTCTTCACAGGCGGCGGACTGCAGACCTTCACCAACTTCGAGCGCTCGGCCAGCGTGGCAAGCCTGACGGTGCGCAAGGCCTTCCAGCACTCGGTCAATCTGGTGTTCATCCGCATGATGCGCGACATCGTCCGCTACGAGGTCCACCGCGCGCATCCCGATGCCAGCGAGCTGCTGGCCGATCGCGATGCGCCAGGCCGCCGCAAATGGCTGGAGCGCTTCGCCGACGAGGAAGGCAGCCAGTTCCTGGCCGGCTTCTACCGCAAGTACAACGCGCTCGACAAGGACGGCCGCATCGCGTTGC
The DNA here is from genome assembly GCF_013347325.1 of Cupriavidus gilardii. NCBI lineage: Bacteria > Pseudomonadati > Pseudomonadota > Betaproteobacteria > Burkholderiales > Burkholderiaceae > Cupriavidus > Cupriavidus gilardii. The sequence continues at coordinate 2,038,869 of NZ_CP054624.1, forward strand.
TGCTGCAACGCGTGAAGCCTGTCGCGGTGCGCGTGGCAGTGGCCTTGCGCAGCGCCGATCCGGCCATGGACGAGGCCACCTTCGCGCGGCATCTGCGCGCGAAACTGGGCACGAAGCTGGACGACGAGGACGTGTACGCGCTCTACGACAAGTACGGCAAGGACAAATTCTCTCTGAACGACCGCGGCTACCTGTCGCGCATCCATCCGCTCGAACTGTGGTTGATCGACTATCTGGACCACCACTCCGAGGCCGATCTGAAGCAGGTGCTGGAGGCCAGCGCCGATGTCCGCCAGGAGGTCTACACCTGGCTGTTCCGCACGCGCAGCAAGGCTGGCCAGGACAACCGCATCCGCATCCTGCTCGAGCGCGATGCGTTCGAACGAATCGGCGAACGCTGGCGCCGGCTGGGCTATCCGTTCGATACGCTGACGCCCTCCTATGGCAGCGCGGTCGGTGCCTCCGGCGATCGTCCGGCGGCACTGTCGGAGCTGGCCGGCATCCTGCTCAACGGCGGATTGCAGCCGTACACCGAGACCGTGCGCTGGCTCGACTTCGCCGCCGGCACGCCCTACGAAACGCGCTTCGTGCTGCGGCCCGGACAGCGCAAGCGGCTGTTGCCGGAGGACGTCGCCGAACTCGCGCGGCGCTCGCTGCTGGACGTGGTCGAGGGCGGCACCGCGCGCTCGGCGCAGGGCGTCTTTCCGGCCGAGCGCGGCATGGCGCTTGGCGGCAAGACCGGCACCGGCGACCACCGGCACATGGTGTTCGGCCGCGGCGGCTACGTGATCGCATCGCGCGCGGTCAGCCGCTCCGCAACCTTCGTGTTCACCATCGGCGAGCGCTATTTCGGCACCGTCACGCTGCATGTACGCGGCCCCCACGCGGCGCGATACAACTTCACCAGCGCGCTGTCGGTCAAGCTGCTGCGCGGGCTGGCGCCGACCATCGTCGCGATGGACCCGCAGGCGGGTCCGGCAATGCTGGCCTGCACCGGCGGCTGAGAGCGCCAGGCGCGGAGCCGCCGTGCCAATGGCGCGGAGCTCCGATCGCCTGCGCACGGTTGACGCGATCTGTTCGCTGCCCCACCAATTCCCCGCTGCGCCGCGCCCGAAACGTCGCGCCGCGACTTTGCCCGCCCCGCCCCTGCGCTTACCATCAAGCAAACGACGAGCATCGGCATCCGCCGAGACGCAGGCAGAAAATACGTCGCTGTGGAACGGGGGCACCTTGGGCAGCTATATCGAAGACTACTGCGCGCGCATCCGGCAGGGCGGCGCCAACGCCGTCATCGCGCATCCGGTCGTCGTCGACAACGACGGCACCTACGTGATGCACTACGTGCCGTTCGAGCACGTCAACGCGACGGCACGCCTCGTGCTGGTCAGCACGACACCGGGACACATGCACCTGCGGCTCGCCGCCGAACTGACCGAGGCGCTGCTGCGCGCGCATGCACCGGGCCGCATCGTGCAACTGGAGAACAAGCGCCAGATCGAACTGGGCGGACCGCTGGTCAGGCCCAACCTGATCCGCATGCTCGATCATTTCGGCATCCCCGCGCTGGTCGGCGCCGAACGCGCGCCCGCCCTGTGGGAGGACGGCTTTCACCTGCTGCAGCCGCTGGCCCTGCTGCCGCAGGCGACGATGCGCCGCGGCCTGGCCTTCGATGGCACGCTGGAAGCGCTGCTTGCCATACCGATGCTGCGCCGCGCGTTCGAGTCGCAGTTCCTCGAGCGGCTGACCCGCGTCCGCGACGATGCCCTGTTTCTGGCGCTGGGCCGCACCGCGTGGGCGGGGCTGTGCCATGCCGCGGAAACGGGCGCGATCGGCGCCGGCCAGCTGCTCGGCATGATGCCGGTGCCGGCGCGCGCCGGCAGCATGGTGCGCTATTTCCTTGGCGAGATCAGCGCGGCGAAGCTCTCGCCCAGGGATCCGGTCAGGCACCGCACCGCCTGGCTCGACGCGGCGCGGCGCGAATTGATCGAGAACGTGCGCCGCCATCGGCAGGCGCAGAGCGGCACGATGACGGGGACCACCACCGGCACCACTACCGGGACCACTACCGGGACCACTACCGCGGCGGCATGAACCCCGGACCGCTGGATACCCCGGGGCGCTACAGCGTCTGCGTGCCGCTGACCGGCCGCAGGTCACGCGCGGCCTGCGCGGCCAGTTCGAAGGATCGCAGCCGCGCGCGGTGATCGTAGATCTGCGCGGTCAGCATCAGCTCGTCGGGACGCAGATCGTCGACGAAGCGCTGCATGCCCTCGCGCACCGTATCGAGGCCGCCGACCACCGAACAGGAAAGCGAGCGGCGGATATGGGCGGCCTCGGTCTCGTTCCACATCGATTCGATATCGTCGACCGGCGGACGGATGCGCCCCGGCGTGCCGCGCACCAATGCCAGGAACTGCTGCTGCAGCGAGCTGAACAGCCGCGTCGCCTCGGCGTCGGTGTCGGCGGCGAACACGTTCAGGCCCAGCATCACGTAGGGCCGGGACAGCGCCTCGGACGGCCGGAAGGTCTGCCGATACAGATCGACCGCCTGGCGCATGAAGCCCGGCGCGAAATGCGAGGCAAAGGCGAACGGCAGGCCCATCGATGCCGCCAGCTGCGCGCTGAACAGGCTCGAGCCCAACAGCCACAGCGGCACCTTCAGGCCGGCCCCCGGTACCGCGCGCAGCCGCTGCCCGGGCCGCGGCTCGTCGAAATAGGCCTGCAGCTCCTCGACGTCCTGCGGGAAGGTGTCGGCGGTATCGTGGGTGGCGCTGCGGCGCAGGGCGCGGGCGGTCAGCTGATCGGTGCCCGGCGCACGGCCCAGGCCCAGGTCGATACGGCCCGGAAACAGCGAGGCCAGCGTGCCGAACTGCTCGGCGACCACCAGCGGCGAATGGTTGGGCAGCATGATGCCGCCCGAGCCGACCCGGATGGACGAGGTGCCGTTGGCAACGTAGCCGATCAGCACCGCGGTGGCGGCGCTGGCGATGCCGGGCATGTTGTGGTGCTCGGCCAGCCAGAAGCGGCGGTAGCCCCAGCGCTCGGCGTGCTGCGCGAGGTCCAGCGAATTGCGCATCGACTGTGCGGCGTCGCTTCCCTCGGGAATCGGCGACAGATCGAGCAGGGAATAGGCAGTGGTGGGAGCGGTCATGCGGGAAAGCGGTGCGGGAACGGTTATGGCCGGACATGCGGCGATCGAAGGCTCGTCGGCACTTCGACCCGGATGCACGCCGCGGCGCCGCCAGGGCGCAGGCCGCGGCGGCGATCGAATTGGAACGGCAACTATAGCCGTTCTCTTCCCGCGTTGTCGGAAGGGTCTCCCGCCCCGATCGATGCCGCGCCTGCCCCTTCAGGCCGCCAGCACAGGCTTCCGATGCAGCTGGTTCCAGGCGTCGATCCCGCCCAGCAGCGCCCAGGTATTGGCATAGCCGGCGGCCCGCAGCCGCTCGGCCAGCATCGCGGCGGACAGCTCGTTGGGGCAGGCGCAATAGACGACGATCTCCACCGCAGGCGGATGTTCGGCCAGCAGGTCCAGCGGCGCATCGGGATCGACCGGCAGCGCACCGGGGATGCGCTCGAGCGCAGCGCTGCCCGGGGCGCGCACGTCCAGCACCAGCGGCAGGCGGCCGTCCTGGCGCCGCGCTTCCAGTTCGTCGACGCTCATGCGCGGAATCAGCCGGGTGCGGCGCAGCAGCCGGACCCGCTTCCACCAGCGCCAGACGATGAACAGCGCGAGCGCCAGCAGCGCCAGCATCAGCGCCAGATGGCCATAGGTGCCGAAAGCGTCCAGCACGGCGTCGATCGCATCGCTGAACGCGGCGCCGATCATCAGCGCGCCGCCGGCCCAGACCACCGCGCCCAGCGCATCGTAGAACAGGAAGACCGCGAACGGCGTCGCCGTCATGCCTGCCATCGCGGTCGACAGCGCGCCCGCGCCCGGCAGCAGCTTGGAGAAGATCAGCGAGCGCGGGCCGAGCCGCAGATACAGCGACTGCGTCTGCCGGATACAGCTGTCCTGCGACAGCGAGACCTTGCAGATGGTGCGCAGCATCGGCTGGCCCAGGCGCCGGCCTGCCACGTACCACAGCGAATCGGCGATCAGGCACGCCACCACCACGGCGCCCAGCACCGCGCCGATCGACGGGCCGGTCTCGCGCATGCCGAGCGCCCCGGCCACCAGCAGCAGCGGATAGGCAGGCACCGGCAGGCCGGCCTGCTCGATCAGCACGTTCAGAAATACCAGCGTCAGTCCATGCTGTTCCAGCAGGACCTGCAATTCGCCCACGGCGGTCTCCCGGTCAATGATCGAAGGCGCGATGATTCGCGATATGGACGGAGTTTGCCAGCATCGCGGCCACCGTGGCCGATCCTGGCCTGGACGATCGTTTCAAAATCTCTGAATGTCGGATGCGCGCGAGCGCTCGCCCTGCGCCGCAAGCCGTGGCAAGATGGCGCCGAAGCGGCTCGGACCCGCCGGCCGCTCGCAACTGGGAGATGCGTATGCTGTCATTCCTCGGTACGGTGATCGTCGGCCTGATCGTCGGGCTGATCGCCAGGGCGATCAAGCCTGGCGACGACAAGATGGGCTGGATCTTGACCATATTGCTCGGCATAGGCGGTTCGCTGATCGCCGGATATGTCGGCCAGGCGCTCGGCTGGTATCGCCCCGGGGAGCCGGCCGGCTGGATCGCCTCGGTGATCGGCGCGATCGTGCTGCTGGTGATCTACGGGCTGGTGCGGCGCAGAGCCTGACGCCTGCCCGACGGGCGGGGCCGTCGGCGGCCCCGCTCATCTTTCCCATCGTTCCTTTGCGCCCCGGCCCCGCTGCCGGACTCGCGCTCCGCTGCTCCCGGTACGCTGCGTCCGCAGGACAGTGCCGACGCTAGCAAGACATTCCCATCCGCCGCAGCGCCTCTTCGATCCCCGCCAGTGCGGCGAGCATGCCCGCACCGATCGCCTCCTTGCGCAACGCCATCAATTCGGCCTGTAGTCCGGTACGGCCGCCGTCCGCCGCGCCGCGGCCCAGCGCCGCCAGCACACGAGCGCGCCGAATCTGGAATTGCGCCCACGGAAACGGCTCCGGCCGCGTATAGGCCTGCAGCGCGTCGGCATAGCGGTCCGCTTCGTCCCAGCGGCCATTGCGCAGCGAGACTTCCATCGCGGCTTCATAGAGATCGAGATGGCAATGGCTGACGCAGCTTTGTGCAAGGATCGCCTCGCCCTGCGCCAGCGCGCGGCGCTGCCTGTCCGGATCGCGCGAGGTGCGGGCGAGAAAGCCCAGGATCATCGGGCCGGAATAGCGCATGCCGGTGTCGCGGCTCAGGGCCAGCGCTTCGTCGAGCAGCTGCTCCGCGGCTTCCGGGTGTCCCTGGTTGCCGATGGCCAGCGCCCGCCGCCCTGCCAGTTCGGCCTCGAAGCGGCGCGCGCCCAGCCGCCGGGCCAGCGCCAGCGCCCGTTCGGCATGCGCCTGCGATTTGGCCCATTCTCCGGTCTGCTGTTCCGTCGACGCCATCACGTCGTAGGCCAGCAGCTCGATGCGGGCATCGCCGATCCGGCGGGCGATGCGCAGGGCCTCGTCGCAACGCGCCAGCGCGGACGACAGCGCATGGCACAGGCTGTCGACCGCACCGACCATCGGCAGGTTCGCCCCTTCGATCCGCACGAAGCCGCGCGCGCGGGCCAGCTCGACGCAGCGGACGAAATGCGCGCGGGCGGTGACCATCCGTCCCTGCTGGTAGTAGGCATCGCCGAGGCCGCCGAGCGCGCGGGCCTCGCCCAGCGCCGAGCCGGCCGCGCCGGCGTGCCGCAGCGCGCGCTGGTGCGCGCTCAGGCAGGCGTCGATATCCCCCATCGGAAAATGAACGTTGCCGCGCAGCGATTCGATCTGCGCCAGCATGTCCTCGTCGCCGATCGCCGCGGCGCCGCGCTGCGCGTGCTGCAGGGCGATCAGCGCACGCTCGTAGCGGTCCAGCAGCCGCAGCGCCGAGGCCACGCCGAACCATGCGCGGGTGCGCTGGCCGTGGTCGCCGGCCAGCGCCACGGCGTGCTCGAAGGCCTTCAACGCTTCGGCCGGTTGCCCGAGGTTCAGCGTCAGCTCGCCGCGCAGGCAGGCCAGAGACTGCCGGATGGCGCCATCGCCGGCCAGCTGCAGCGCGCGCTCGACCAGGCGCAGCGCCCGCTCGTTGCGAAAGTGGCCCGCCTCGTGCCGCGCCGCGGCTTCGTAGGCCGCCGGAGCACCGGCATCGCTGGCTGCGTCCAGATGCTCGGCATGCAGCATCGGATCGCGGCCTTGATACCAGTCGGCGGCGCGCCGATGCAGTGCGAGCCGGCGCGACTTGAGCAGCGACGCGTAGACGGCCTGATGGATCAGCGCGTGCATGAACAGATAGTCTTCGCCCTCGGGCCGCAGCAGCGCGTGCCGCACCAGCGCATCACAGGGGTCGCCGGCCGTGCCGAGCAGGTGGCGCAGCGCCGCCGGAGAGAAGCGCTGGCCCAGCACCGCGGCCGCCTGCAGCGCCTGGCGATGCGGCTCGGGCAGACGGTCCATGCGCGCCAGCACGATGCTCTGCAGCGTGCCGGGCAGCGCGTCGGCGTCCGTATCGGGCGCCGCGTTGCGCAGCAGCTGATCGAGAAAGAGCGGATTGCCTTCGGCGCGGCGGATGCAGGAGTCCGCCAGCTGCTCGTCGACATGGCGATAGCGCGTCGCCAGCTCGCGCGCCTCGGCATCGTTCAGCGGCCCCAGGTCGATCGTGGTCAGCGACGCGCTGCCGGCGGCCGCGCGCCAGCCGCTGTCGAGCGGATCCTGCTCCGGCCGCACGGTCATCGCCAGCACCAGCCGGCAGGTGCGCGTCGCGGCCGCGATCCGGGCCAGGCAATCGAGCAGCGCGCGCTCGGCCCAGTGCACGTCCTCGACGACGATCAGCAGCGGCTTGAGCGCGCTGCGCCGGGCCACCTGCGCCAGCACGAAGCGCTGCACGCCGCGCTGGCGCGCGCCGGCATCCATCGCCGCCAGCGCCGCGGCCTGCGCCTCGGGCTGCGGTACGTCGAGCAGATCGAAGGCAAACGGCACGTCGTCATCGTCGATGCGGCCGCCGGCGACGGCCTGCGCAATGACGGCGGCACGTGCATCGACGCCGGCGCAGGCATCGATGCCGAACAGTCCGCGCACCAGCACGCGCAACGGGTCGCCCGACGTACCGACGCCGAAATCGAGCACCAGCGCGCGCAGCGCTTCCATGCCGTGCTCGCGCCCCAGCGCGACGAAGCGCTCGGCGAGCCGGCTCTTGCCGATGCCGGCTTCGCCGCGGATCACGACCACGCGGCCCTGTCCCGAGCGCAGGCAATCGCCGGCGACGCCGGCCAGTTGCACCAGTTCGGCCTGCCGCCCGACGAAGGCGTGCTGCGGCGGCGTCTCGGCGGCATCGAGAAACCGGTGCACACGCCACAGCGGTATCGGCTCGGCGATGCCCGGCATCGACACATCGGTCAGGTGCTCGACCTCCAGGCGCCCTGGCAAGGCCAGATAGACGCGGTTCGACACCACGGTCTCGCCGGCCTGCGCGTGCTCCATCACGCGCGCGGCAACGTTGACCGGCGGACCGGTCAGCGTCATGGCGCCCCCGTTCGAGGACGCGGCGGCGAACAGTACCTGTCCGCTGGCGACGCCGACCCGCACCGCCGGCGGCGTCGCGCACTCGGGGCACAGGCGGCGCACGCCGTCGTGCAGGCCGGCGGCGACGTGCATCGCGCGTTCGGCATCGTTGCCATGCGCCACCGGCACGCCGAACACGACGGTCAGCCGCGCGCCGATCTCGTCGGTCACGGCGCCGCCACACGCGGCCGCGAGCGCCCGCGCCCGTTCGCGCCAGCGGATCAGCAGGCCGTGGAGCTGCTCGGCGTCGAGGCCGGCGGCATGGGCACCGATATCGTCGACGCTGGCGACGACGACCACGGCATGGCGCGGCTCCGGCGTCCTCGGCGCGGGCGCCGCGGCGGCGGAGCCGGGATCCGGCGGCGCGATCACCGGACCGGTGCCGGCGGGCGCGTCCCGCGCTGCCGGTGCAGTGGGGGCCATCGGCGGCACCATCGACTGAACCATCGGCGGAACCGCAGGTGGCACCGCAGGTGGCACCGAGGGTGGCACCGCCGACGGCGCCGCCGAGGACTGCCGCCGCGCGCGCAGGATCTGCTGATGCAGCGCCTCGGTTTCCGCCTCGGGCGACACGCCGAGTTCCCGCTGCAGCGCGGTCCGGGACAGCCGGTATTGCTTCAGTGCCAGCGCCTGCCGGCCCTGCCGGTCGTACAGCCGCATCAGCGCGCGGTGCACCGACTCCTGCAGGGCATCGAGCGTCAGCAGGCGCGTGGCGCAGGCGATGGCACGGTCCAGCTCGCCGGCCTGTTCATGCCGATCGACCAGCCGCGCCAGCGCCTGCAGCGCCAGGCCGCGCAACCGCTCGCGCTCGACCGCGAGCCAATGGTCGAAGGTCGGCGCGGCGGCATCGAACCCTTCCAGCAGATCGCCGCGATACAGCGCGACCGCGGCCTCGAGCGCGTCCGGAGTGGCCGCGCGCAGATGGTCTTCGAAGGCCACCACGTCGACCGCGACGCCGCACAGCGCCACCCGGTCGGCATCGGACAACACCACCGGATAGCCCTCGACGGCCCGGCGCACCGCGCTGAGCGCCTGACGCAGGCTGGTACGCGCCTGTTCGGCATGGCTGTCGGGCCAGAGCAGCGCCGCCAGCTTGTCGCGAGGCTGCGGCCTGCCGTCGGCCAGCGCGAGATAGGCCAGCACCGCGCGGGCCTTGCGCGCGGACAGGGGAAGGGGAGTGCCGTCCGGCGAACTGAGCGTGAAGCCGCCGAACAGATCGAGGTGGACCGCCGCCATCGCTTGGTGTCCTTGCGGTTGCCGATGTCAGAGGCGGGCGCGGCGGCATCGGCGAGCGAAGCTGCCCTGAAAGCTCTTTTATAGGCCACGGATTGACGCAGCGCGGTACTGCCGCCCGAGAACTTTCACGCTTCTTTCACGCCGGCGCGCACGGCCATATCACGCCCGCCCCCTAACCTCGCTACTGCCCCGCTTTCCAAGACACTCCAATGGCGAGGCCAGCCGCGACGCCCGCCGGCCGCACGATGCGGCGCAGACAGCGACATGACCACCGGGCTGCTGGATTGCGCATTAGAAACAAGGATGACTTCCATGGCACACACCGATTCCCGGCACCTGCAGGTTTCGTCGGGCAATAGCCGTTCGATGGAGCGCTTCGAATCCGCCCTCGAACTGTTGCAGGGCTACTACGGCGATCCGCTGACGATGATCGACGAGACCCTGGCCGAAGACCCCGAGTTCGTGATGGGGCACGCGCTACGCGCGGGGATGCTGATCACCGCAGGCGATGGCGCGGTTGGGCCGCTGCTGCGCCAGACCGTCGAGACCGCCGAGGCGCTGCACGGCATCGCCAACGAGCGGGAGCGCCGGCATATCGCCGCCGCGCGCGCGTGGCTCGACGGCGAGTTCGCCCGCGCCAACCGGCTGTATGGCGACATCGTGATCGATTACCCGCGCGACGCGCTGGCGCTGCAGGTCGCGCATATCACCGACTTTCTGCTTGGCCAGTCGAGCATGCTGCGCGATCGCATCGCGCAGGTGCTGCCGAACTGGAACGCGCGCGTGCCCGGCTTCAGCCATGTGCTGGGCATGCATGCCTTCGGCCTGGAGGAGACGCATCTCTACGAACAGGCCGAGGAACGCGGGCGTTTCGCACTGGAGCTCGATCCGCGCGACCCGTGGGCGATCCATGCGGTCGCGCATGTGATGGAGATGCAGGGCCGGCCGGATCAGGGCATCGGCTGGCTGCAGTCGCACCAGCAGGACTGGGCCATCGACAACATGATGGCCGTCCACAACTGGTGGCATCTGGCGCTGTTCCACCTCGAGCTCGGCCATGCGGACCAGGTGCTGGCCCTGTACGACGGACACATCCGCGCCACGCGTTCCGCGGTGGCGCTCGAGGTGGTCGACGCCAGCGCGATGCTGTGGCGGCTGCAGCTGCGCGGCATCGACGTGGGCTCGCGCTGGGCCGAACTGGCCGATACCTGCGAGGCGCGCGGCGCCGAAGGGACCTACGCCTTCAACGACGTGCACGCCGGCATCGCCTATCTCGGCGACGACCGCCCCGCGTCTTTCGCCCGGCTGATGGCCAATATGCGGCGGGCGGCGGCGGGATCGGGCACCAACGCGGCGATGACGCGCGAGGTGGGCCTGCCCGTGATCGAGGCGCTGTATGCCTTCGAGGCTTGCGACTACGACCATGCGATCGAGCTGTTGATGCCGGTCCGGCTGATCGCGCATCGCTTCGGCGGCAGCCACGCGCAGCGCGACATCCTGAACCTGACGCTGATCGAGGCGGCCCTGCGCGGCGGCCGGGCCAATCTGGCCTGTGCGCTGGCGGCCGAGCGGATGGAGCTCAAGCCGATGACGCCCAGCCTCAGCGCGCTGGTGCAACGGGCCTCGACGCTGTACCGCGAGAGCGCCGAGACGCAGGCGCGCGAGCCCGCGGCACGGGCAGCCTGAGTCCGCGCCGAAGATCGGCGCGCCTTGCCCGACGGGCTTGCATATCGGGTTCTCCGGGTATCGGAGAAGCGCCGATGCGCGCAAGCCACCGCAGGCGGCCTCGTGCCGCCTGCGGGTTTTTGGCGAGGGGCGGGGGCTGGCGGTATCCTTTGGGTCATTCCCGCCCGGAGCTTCAACATGACAAACCCGACGGAACCGGTGCACGGTACCGAGGCCGCGGCCAACGCGGAAGGCACGCCCAGGCAGCTGGAGGCCAAATATCGCGCCCTGGTGGAAGCGATCCAGGACTACGCGATCTTCACGCTCGACGTGTCGGGCAATATCACCAGCTGGAATCGCGGCGTGGCGAAGATCAAGGGCTACGCCGCCCACGAGATCATCGGCAAGCATTTCTCGGTGTTCTACACGCCGGACGCGGTGGCACGCGGCTGGCCGCAGTACGAGCTGGGGCGCGCCGCGCAGGACGGCCGTTTCGAGGACGAAGGCTGGCGCGTGCGCAAGGACGGCACGCTGTTCTGGGCCAACGTGATCATCACGGCGATGTTCGACGAGCAGAACGTGCTGCAGGGCTTTGCCAAGGTCACGCGCGACATGACCGAGCGCAAGCGGCTGGAAGAACTGGAGCAGTCCAGCCGGCGCATGAGCGAGTTTCTCGCCACGCTGTCGCACGAACTGCGCAATCCGCTGGCGCCGATGCGCAACGCCGTCAACCTGATGCGGCTCGAGACGCTCGGCTCGGGCGACCAGCGCGCGCCGCGCGACAGCGCGACGCTGCGCCAGTGCCAGACCGTGCTGGACCGCCAGCTGTCGCATATGACGCGGCTGGTCGACGACCTGCTCGACATGGGCCGCATCACCTCGGGCAAGGTCGAGCTGCAATACAGCCGCGTGGACCTGTCGGACATCGTCACGCGGGCGGCCGAGGCCGCCAGGCCGACGCTGGAGCGCCGGCGGCAGCGGCTGGACCTGCAGGTGCCCGAGCGGGTCGCGATGCGGGCGGACCCGATCCGGCTGATCCAGGTGCTGCAGAACCTGCTGCTGAACGCGTCGAAATTCTCGCCGCCCGGCAGCCAGATCACGATCCAGGCCGAACGGCAGCCGCAGGTGGTGGAGCTGCGCGTCAGCGACGAGGGAATCGGCATTCCGGCGAGCGAGATCGAGAGCATCTTCGACCTGTTCGTGCAGCACAAGCATGGCAAGGTGTCCGACGACGGTGGCCTGGGCATCGGCCTGTCGCTGTGCCGGTCGCTGGTGGAGCTGCACGGCGGCTCGATTCGCGCCAGCAGCCCCGGCGAAGGCATGGGCAGCACCTTCACGCTGCGCCTGCCGTTGGCCCTGGAGAACGCCGACGAGAAACGCGATGCACCGGTGCCGCTGCCGGCCGGTGCGCTGCGCGTGATGCTGGTCGACGACAACCGCGACTCCGCGGACAGCCTGGGCATGCTGCTGCATGCGATGGGACACGAGGTCCATATCGCCTATGACGCCGAGGGCGCCATCGAGATCGCCGGCGGCTTCGTGCCGCAACTGGCGCTGATCGATATCGCGATGCCCGTGGTCGACGGCTTCGCGCTGCTGCGCGGATTGAAGAGCATGCGGGGCTGGTCCGGCACCGTGTTCGCCGCGATGACCGGTTTCGGCCAGCCGAGCGACCGGGCCGAGACCAAGGCCGCGGGCTTTCATTTCCATATCGTCAAGCCGGTCGAGCTGCCGAAGCTGCAGATGCTGCTGGCGATGGTCGAGCAGGGAACCGTCGCCGGCGCCGCCCCGGCGGGCAAATTGCCGCCGGCATAGTCGTTACCGGCTGCGCTTTTCGCTTCCCTCCCCTTTCCCTCCCCCGTTTCCCCCCTTCGCTTTCCGCCTGGACGCCTCCGCCGCCGGCCCTGCCCGGTCGGCGCGGCGTCGTTTCCGCGTGCGTGCCTTTGGCAGCGGGTAGGCGTAAACCCGCAGCCACCGACAAATCGCTTGACCGATCAATTCATGGATATAAACTGTGATTCATCATTCTGAATTAGAGACATTGCCCGTGCCCGACCGCCCCACCTATTTCGTGTCGCTCGACGACGTCCCCGGTTATCACCCCGCCAACCATGTCGGTACCCTGAACCGCCGCCTGATCGGGCCCGAAACGGTCGGCGCGCGCCATCTGGAGGTGGTGCACGGCACCATCGAAAAGGGCAAGGGCGCGCTGCCGCATGCGCATCCGGGCATCGAGCAGGTCTGCTACATGCTCGAGGGCCGTGCACTGGCCGAAGTCGGCGGGCAGCGCCGCGAGCTGGGTCCGGGCGACTGCTGCTTCTTTCCGGCCGACCAGATGCATGTGTTCACGGTGATCAGCGACGAACCGGTCAAGGTGCTGGTCATCTATTCGCCGCCGTACGAGGAATCGCCGGAACGCGTGGTGCGGCCCGACTGAGCCGCCCCCCACCCCGAGCCCGCGCCAGTCGGGCATCCCACCAGAACGAGGAGACAGACGATGAACATGCTGACGAGGCAGGGCCTGGGCCGACGCTTGAGCCGACTATTGATGGGCACCGCGGCGGCGCTGGCGCTGTCCGCCCCCACGGCGCAGGCCGACACCTTCCCTTCCAAACCGGTCAAGCTGGTGGTGCCGTTCGCCGCCGGCAGCGGCACCGATGCGGTGGCCCGGCTGACGGCCAAATACCTCGGCGAGTCGCTCGGCCAGTCGGTCGTGGTCGAGAACAAGCCGGGCGCGAACGGCACCATTGCCGCCGAATACGTGGCCAAGGCCGCGCCGGACGGCTACACGCTGTTCATGACCACCAACACCACGCATTCGGCCAATCCGTCGCTGATGAAGCAGCTGCGCTACGACCCGGTCAAGGACTTCACCCCGGTCGCGCGCATGGGCAACCTGCCGTTCATGCTGGTAGTCAGCCCGTCGCTGCCGGTCAAGACGCTGCCGGAGTTCATCGCCTATGCCAAGTCGCATCCGGGCCTGTCCTATGGCAGCGGCAACAGCACCGGCATCGTCGCCGGCGCGACGATGGCGCGGATGGCGGGGTTGAAGATGCTGCACGTGCCCTACAAGAGCACGCCGCCCGCGATGACCGACGTGATCGGCGGCCAGATCCAGGCGATGTTCGTCGACTTCGCCGCCGGCATCGCCAACGTCAAGGCCGGCAAGCTGCGCGCGCTCGGCGTGACCACCGCACAGCGCAGCGAACTGCTGCCCGACGTGCCGCCGCTGGCCAGCGTCCCCGAACTGAAAGGCTTCGATATCACGTCGTGGAACGGCGTGTTCGCGCCGGCCGGCACGCCGGCGCCGGTGGTCGAGCGGCTGAACCGCGAACTGGTGGCGATCGTCTCCAACAAGCAGCACGCCGCGCAGTACTACGCCTTCGGCTTCGAACCGTTCGGCAGCACGCCAGCCGAGCTGGGCAGCTTCGTCACGGCGGAGCTGCGCAAATGGTCGAAGCTGGTCAAGGATGCGGGCATCCAGCCCGAATGACCTGGCGCCGTGACGCCCGCCCCTGACAACCGCCGCAACACGAGGACAGCGACGTGAATTTCGAACTCTCGGACCAGCAGACCGCCATTGTCGAAGCGGTGCGCACGGTCTGCTCCCGCTTCGACATGGAATATTGGGACCGGCTCGACCGCGACCACACCTTCCCGCACGATTTCCACGCGGCGATGTGCGAGGGCGGCTGGCTCGGCGTGGCGATGCCCGAAGCGCTCGGCGGCGCCGGTCTCGGCATCCTCGAGGCGGCGCTGGTGATGCAGGCGATTTCCGAGTCGGGCGCCGGCATGAGCGGCGCCTCGGCGGTCCATATGAACGTGTTCGGCCTGAACCCGGTGGTCGTGTTCGGCTCCCCCGAACAGCAGGCCCGCTTTCTGCCGCCGCTGATCGCGGGCCGCGAGAAGGCCTGCTTTGCCGTGACCGAGCCCGACGCGGGACTCGATACCACGCGCCTGAAGACGTTCGCGCGCAAGGTCGACGGCGGCTATCAAGTCAGCGGCCGCAAGATCTGGATCTCGACCGCGCAGGTCGCCGACCGCATGCTGCTGCTGGCGCGCACGCGCACGCTGGAGTCGGTCGGCAAGCCGACCGAAGGTCTGTCGCTGTTCTACACCGCGCTGGACCGCAACCGCATCGAGGTGCGCGAGATCGACAAGATGGGCCGCGCCGCCGTCGACTCCAACATGCTGTTCATCGACGAGCTGTTCGTGCCGGACGAAGACCTGATCGGCGAGGAAGGGCGCGGCTTCGAGTACATCCTGCACGGATTGAATCCCGAGCGCATCCTGATTGCGGCCGAAGCGGTGGGCCTGGGCCGCGCGGCGCTGGCGATCGCCACGCAGTACGCGAAGGACCGTGTGGTATTCGGCCGGCCGATCGGCGCCAACCAGGGCGTGCAGCACCCGCTGGCACAGGCGTGGATGCAGCTCGAAGCGGCCAACCTGATGGTGATGAAGGCCGCGGCGCGCTACGACGCCGGCCTGCCCTGCGGCGCCGAGGCCAACACCGCCAAATACCTGGCAGCCGAGGCGGGCCACAATGCCTGCCAGACCGCGATCCTGACGCTCGGCGGCATGGGCTATTCGCGCGAGTACCGCGTCGAGCGGCTGCTGCGCGAATCGTATATCCCGCGCATCGCGCCGGTCAGCCCGCAGCTGATCCAGTGCTTCATCGCCGAGCGCGTGCTCGGCCTGCCGAAATCGTACTGAGCGCCGGAGGATATCGCGTGATGGATCACGGCATGACGAATCTGCGCTGGGACGCGCCGGACCCCGCCGCCACCGGCCCGCTGGCCGGCGTGCGCGTTGTCGACATGACCTCGGTCGGCATGGGCCCGTATGCGACACAGATCCTGGGCGACATGGGCGCGCAGGTGATCAAGGTCGAGTCGCCGGAAGGGGACGTGTTCCGCCACGCAGAGCCGGCGCGGCATCCGAACATGGGCGCGGCCTTCCTGAACCTGAACCGCAACAAGCGCTTCGTCGTGCTGGACCTGAAGCAGGCGGAAGACCTCGCTGCCCTCAAGCGCCTGCTCGCCGAGGCAGACGTGTTCGTCTCCAACGTTCGCCCCGCCTCGCTGCGCAAGCTGGGCCTGGACTACGCGTCGCTGCGCGAAGACCATCCTCGCCTGATCTATTGCGGCGCCTATGGCTATGCCGAGGACGGCCCGTACGCTGGACAGCCGGCGTTCGACGACATCATCCAGGCGCGCAGCGGCCTGGCGCAGTTCCAGGGCGCCAACGGCGACCAGGGCCCGCGCTACGTCAACACGATCCTCGCCGACAAGGTCGCCGGACTGACCGTCGCCTACGCGATTCCGATGGCGCTCTATGAACGCGAGCGCTCCGGCCAGGGCCAGGCGATCGAGGTGCCGATGTTCGAGACGCTGGTGTCCTTCCTGGCCGTCGAACAGCTGGCCGGCCGCACCTTCGTGCCGCCGCTGGGCGACGCCGGCTACGGCCGCGTGATGTCGCCCCATCGCAAGCCCTACCGGACCGCGGACGGCTATCTGGCGCTGCTGCCCTACACCAGCGCCCAGTGGGCACGTTTTTTCGCGGTGGCAGGACGGCCGGAGCTGGCGGCCGATCCGCGCTACGCCACGCCCGCGGGCCGCAGCGCGCATATCGACACGCTGTATGAAACACTGGCCGACATCGTGCTGACGAAGACCACCGCCGAATGGCTGGACCTGCTGCGCGACGCCGACATTCCGCACAGCGAGGTGCCGCGCTTCGACAGCGTGCTCGACGACGCCCACTTGCGCGCGACCGGCATGGTGTTCGAATACGCGCATCCGACCGAGGGCCAGCTGCGCGCGGTCGGCATTCCGACCCGCTTCTCGCGCACGCCCGGCAATATCCGGCATTGGCCGGAGCCGCTGCCGAAGCGGGCGGCGCGGGCGGCCTCCAATACCGCGGCGGACGCGGCCAACGATCCGGCCTAGCTTCGCCGCAAGCCGCGGCGGCGCCCGCCAAGGCCTTACACTGTCGGCCTTGCGCAGCATGCCCCGATCAACAGGCCGACAGGAAACCAGCCGATGCCCGCCGTGGAGCCCGCCCCGGAACCCGCCGATAAAGCCGCGGACAAAGCAGCCGAGAAGGCCGCAAGCGCGAACGTCAAGACCGCGCTGCGCGTGGTCGAGATCATGGAGATCTACGCGCGCGAAGGCCGCTCGCTGACGCTGACCGAGCTGGCCAGGCTGCTGGGCGCGCCGATGTCGAGCTGCCTCGGCCTGATCCGCACGCTCGCGGCGCTCGGCTATCTGTACGAGACCGGACGGCGCCAGGGTTACTACCCGACCGGCCGCCTGCTGGCGATCGCGCAACGGATCGCCGCCAACGACCCGCTGCTCGAGCGGGTGCAGCCGGTACTCGAATCGCTGCGCGACGAGACCGGCGAGACCGTGATCTTCGGCAAGCTGCAGGACGACGGCCGCGTGGTCTATCTCGATGTGGTCGAGTCGAGCAATCCGGTGCGCTACATCGCCACCGCGGGCGAACTGCGGCAGGCCCATACCAACTCGATCGGCCGTGCGATCCTTTCCGCGCTGCCTGCCGCCGACCGTGACGCGCTGCTGGCGCGGGCCTCGTTTGCGCCGCTGACGGCTCGAACGGTAGCCTCGCGCGAAGCGCTGGAGGCGGAACTGGAACGATCGCGCGAGCGTGGCTGGGCGCAGAACTTCGGCGAATCGCTGGCCGACCTTGGCGCGGTCGCGGTGCCGCTGACGCTGGCCGGCGTGGTCTACGGCGTATCGGTAGCCGGCCCGATCCACCGGGTCGAATCGCGCGCGGCCGACATCGCGATGCCGCTGCGCACGGCGGTACGCGCGCTGCAGGGCTAGACCCTCCCGCTTCCGCCGCCTTCCCCCGCCTCCTGCGGCCTCTCTGCCTGCGACACCTGTCGCATTCCGGACGCGACACCTGTCGCATGCCGCGACGGCGTCGCGACGTGCCGGGTGCCATCGCGCACGCGCCGAACATCCCGCGCCGCCCCTGAGCCGGCCTCTCCGATCCGCCGCAAAGCCGCGCCCCGCAAGGCTTTCCGGGCTCCCGCCCGGCGCGGGCGGCCCACCGTCATCCCCCTGTTTCCCCGCACTGGCATCGCGCTTGCAATGACATCGCAGCCGCGGCGCCCGCCGCATCCGCACTTCCCCGAACGCGGACACGGGCGCCACGCCAAGCGAAAGAAACAGGAGACACGACGATGGAACCGACCACGGACCAGTTGCTGTGGATGTACGAAAAGATGGTCGAGATTCGCCATTACGAGGAGACGATGGCGAAGGTGTATCTCGAAGGGAAGCTGCCGCCGAAGATCCAGAAGGGGCTGGCCTTCGATATCGGTGCCGGCCCGGTGCCCGGCGAAATGCATCTGGCCGCGGGCCAGGAGCCGGTGGCGGTCGGCGTCTGCGCGCACCTGCGCACCGAGGACACCGTGGTCGGCGCCCACCGCCCTCACCACTTCGCGATCGCCAAGGGCGTGCCGCTCGACGAGATGACCGCCGAGATGTTCGGCAAGGTCACGGGCCTCGGCCGCGGCAAGGGCGGCCACATGCATCTGTTCCATCCCGAGACCAAGTTCTCGTGCAGCGGCATCGTCGGCGCGGGCGCGCCGCAGGCCTGCGGCGCCGCGCTGGCCGCCCGCAAGCTGGGCAAGGACTGGGTTGCCATCGCCTTCTTCGGCGAAGGGGCGGCCAACCAGGGCGCCTTCCACGAGGCGCTGAACCTGGCGGCGCTGTGGAAGCTGCCGGTGCTGTTCGTCTGCGAGGACAACAAATATGGCATCTCGGTCGAGAAGTCGGCTTCGACGTCGGTCGACAGCAATGCGGTCCGCGCCGCCGGCTACGGCATGCCCGGCGTCCTGGTGGATACCAACGATGCGGTGGCGGTGTTCCGCGCGGCCGGCGTCGCGGTCGCGCGCGCGCGGCGCGGCGAAGGTCCCACGCTGATCGAGGTCAAGACCGACCGCTACCTGGGCCACTTCCAGGGCGATCCCGAAACCTACCGGCCGAAGAACGAGGCGCAGACGCTGCGCAGGAACGATCCGATCGACCGGCTCGGCAAGCAGCTGCGCGAGCAGGGCCTGCTCGACGACGAAGCCGATGCCGCGCTGCGCCGGCAGATCGTCGCGCGGGTCGACGCCGGCTACGCATTCGGCCGCGAAAGCCCCTACCCCGCCCCCGAAGAAGCGCTGCAGCACGTGTTCGCGTGACGGTGCCGGCGACGGCGCCAGCCGCACGCGATCGCGCCCGATCGCACCCAATCCGCACGCCATCCGCATGCTGCCCGCAATGACAGGAGACAACCAGATGCAACCCAACGACAACAACCCCTCGGCCGCGCGCAAGCTGACCATGGCCCAGGCGATCGCCGAGGCGATCGGCCAGGAGATGGAGCGCGACCCCAGCGTCTTCGTGATGGGCGAGGACATCGGCAAGTACGGCGGCATTTTCAGCGCCACCACCGGACTGCTCGATCGCTTCGGCCCCGAGCGCATCATGGACACGCCGATCTCCGAGACGGCGTTCATGGGCGCCGCGATCGGCGCCGCCGCCGAAGGGCTGCGCCCGATCGCCGAGCTGATGTTCGTCGACTTCTTCGGCGTCTGCTTCGACCAGATCTACAACCATCTGGCCAAGAACACCTACATGTCGGGCGGCCGCGTCAAGCTGCCGGCCGTGGTGATGACCGGCATCGGCGGCGGCTACAACGACGCCGCCCAGCACTCGCAATGCCTGTACAGCACCTTCGCGCATATGCCGGGCATGAAGGTCGTGGTGCCGTCGAACGCCTACGACGCCAAGGGCCTGATGATCGAGGCGATCCGCGACGACAACCCGGTGGTCTTCTGCTACCACAAGGGCATCATGGGCCTGTCGTGGATGTCTTACTTCGAAGGCAGCACCACCGCAGTCCCCACCGAGGCGTACACGATTCCGTTCGGCAAGGCGCGCGTGGTGCGCGAGGGCCGCGACGTGACCATCGTCACGCTGAGCCAGATGGTGCAGAAGTCCGTGCTGGCGGCCGAGCACCTGGCGCAGGAAGGCATCGACGCCGAGGTGATCGACCTGCGCACGCTGGTGCCGCTGGACAAGCAAGCCGTGCTGGAGTCGGTCGCCAGGACCGGACGCCTGCTGATCGCCGACGAAGACTATCTGAGCTACGGCCTGTCCGGCGAGATCGCCGCGATCGTCGCCGAGCATCTCGACACGCTGAAGATGAAGGCGCCGGTGCGGCGCCTGGCCGTGCCCGACGTGCCGATTCCGTTCAGCCGTCCCCTCGAGAACTTCGTGATCCCGCAAGTGGACACGATCGCCGCCAGCGTCCGCGCGCTGATGCAAGCCAACCCCGAACTGAAGCAAGAAGCCAAGAGAGAAGCAGCATGACCGACGTAACGATGGCAGACGACGTGTGGGCCGATGTCGAGGAAGGCACCGAGGCCCTGTTGCAGGACTGGCAGGTCAATGTCGGCGACAGCGTCGTCGAAGGACAGACGCTGGTGGTGGCCGAGCTGGTGAAGACGACCCACGAGATCGTGGCGCCGGCGGCCGGCCGCATCGCCGAGATCCTGGTGCAGTCGCAGGACACCTTCGCGCGCGGCGCCGTGCTGGCGCGCATCGAGGAGTAGATCATGGCCGAAGCCTCACTGACGCTGGCGGCGAAGGACGGAACCGCCGCGGCGCCGCCCGCGCCCGCGCGGCAGACGATTGCCCTGACCGGCATGCGCGGCGCGATCGCGCGCGGCATGACGGCCGGCTGGCAGATCCCCCGCGTCGCGCATTCGCTGGAGGTCGATGTCAGTGCAGTCGAGGCGCGGCGCGCGCAGCTGCAGGCGGAGCTGGGCGACAGCGTCAAGGTCACGCTGACCGCCTATCTGCTGCGCGCCGCCGCGCTGACGCTGCGTGCGCATCCCCGGCTGAACGCGCGCGTCACCGACAAGGAGATCGAGCTGATGCCCGACGTCAATATCGGGCTCGCGGTCAGTCTCGACGATGGCCTGGTGGTGCCGGTGCTGCGCGAGGTCGACCGCAAGTCGGTCGAGCAGATCGCGCGCGAGGCGCGCACGCTGGCCGAGGGCGCGCGCAACGGCACGCTCGGCGCGGGCGCCTACCAGCGCGGCACCTTCACCATCAGCAACCTGGGCATGACCGAGGTCGAGCGCTTCACGCCGATCCTGCACGCGCCGCAGGCCGCGATTCTGGGCGTCACGCGCGTGATCCGCCGCGCCGTGGTCAAGGATGACTGGATCAGCATCGCACCGATGATGGGCCTGCATCTGGTGTTCGACCATCGCGCCGTCGACGGCTACCCGGCCGCGGCGTTCCTCGGCGACCTGAAGCGGCGCCTCGAGTCCGCGGAAGACCTGTGATGGCTGCGCTCGCCCCGACCCTCGTCACCGCGACGCCACACGCCGAGCAGGCGTGGAACGCGCGGCAGCTGGCCGAGCCGGTCACCGAGCCGCGCCTGCGCCTGTGGACCTATCGCGCGCCCGGCGTGGTGTTCGGCTGCTCGCAGCGGGCGCTGCACGAGCGCACCGCGTTGGCGGACCGCGCGGTCGTGCGCGGCTCCGGCGGCGGTGCGGTGCTGACCGGACCCTGGATGCTGTCGGCCTCGATCGTGCTGCCGCCGGATCACGCACTGCTGTCGAGCGGACCGATCGGCAGCTACCGGTGGCTCGGCGTGCTGCACGCGGGCCTGCTGCGCGACATGGGCATCGCCGCGTTCGCGCTGCCGCCCGAGCAGGCGCGCAGCCACCAGGCCGATGCGGCGCTGACCTGGGCCTGCTATGGCGGCCTGTCGCCCTGGGAGGTCGTGGTGGATTCGCGCAAGATCGTCGGCCTCGCGCAGCTGCGCCGCCGCACCGGCGTGCTGCTGACCTCGGGCACGCTGATCGCGCCGCCCGACTGGCGCCTGCTGTGCGAGGCGCTGGGGCAGCCGGCCAGGCTGGGCGATGCGCTCGCCGACCGCACCACCTCGTGCGAGACCGAGCTGGGCGCGCCGGTGATCGCCGAGGTGCTGGCCGACCGGCTGCACCACATGCTGACCGACGTGCTCGGCAGCGTGGCGGCCAACGACCACGAGGCCATGCCGCAGGCTTCCGTCCGCCATGTGCTGCCGCTGCGCGGTGCCGCGGCGCCGCCCGGCTAGCGCGGCGCCCGCCAGGTGGCCGGCGCAAGCGAACCCGGCCAAACAACGATACCGATATCCCACCGAAGGAGACGACAAATGCAAGACGACATCCAGCAAGCGGATGCCGCCGCGCCCGCGGCCGGCATGCGCATCGTGGCCAAGACCCAGCCAGTGACCCGGCGTGGCTTCCTGCGCGGCACGGGCCTGGCCGCCATCGGCGTCGCCGTGGTCTCGCCCGGCGCGTTGGCCAAGCCGGCCCGCGAGGCGCTGGTCACCGACCTGAAGGCGCTCGGCACGCCGACCGCGCGCACGCTGCTGGTGATGGCGCGCGACATCTTTCCGCACGACCGCTTCGCCGACCGCTACTACGTCGAAGCGATCGCGCCGCTGGACCGCGCCGCCGCCAGCGACAAGGCGGTACGCACGCTGCTGCAGCAGGGCGTGCGCGAACTCGATGCGGCGGCGCAGCGCAAGCACGGCAAGCCCTATGCGCAGTTGCAGGACGAGGCCGACCGCGTCGCGCTGCTCGAGGCCATCGAGACCACGCCATTCTTCGAGAAGGTGCGCGGCGAGATGGTGACCAGCCTCTACGACAACAAGGCGGTCTGGCCGCTGCTCGGCTACGAGGGCTCGTCCTGGGAAAAGGGCGGCTACGCGAACCGCGGCTTCAACGACATCGACTGGATCTGAGCCGTACCCGACGCGCAGGGCTGCGCAGACAGCATCGCGAACCATACAAGGCAGGACACTGGAGACAAACATGGCAACACGGATCGACCTGAACGACCGCGACGCGGTCGTCATCATCGGCTCGGGCGCGGGCGGCGCCACGCTGGCCAACGAGCTGGCGCAGCGGGGCATCGGCAAGATCGTGATTCTCGAGGCCGGCAAGCACTATACGCAGGCCGACTTCGAGAACGACGAATGGGCGATGTTCCGCAAGATCTCGTGGCTCGACAAGCGGATCTCGGCCGGCGGCTGGCACCACACCAAGACCTATCCGAACCTGCCCGCGTGGATCGTCAAGGCGGTGGGCGGCTCGACCATCCACTGGTCCGGCGTCGCGCTGCGCTTCCAGCCGCACGACTTCCGCACGCGGCAGATCTACGGGCAGGTCGAAGGCGCCAACGTGCTGGACTGGCCGATCACCTACGAGGAACTGGCGCCGTACTACGACAAGGCCGAGAAGAAGATGGGCGTGACCGGCAGCGCCGCCAGCGGCCAGCCGCCGATGCCCGAAAGCAACCAGTACAAGGTGGTCGCGGCCGGCGCGCGCAAGATCGGCTATCGCAAGATCGTGCGGCCGGTGGCGTCCAATTCCACGCCCTACGACGGCCGCCCGGCCTGCCAGCAGGCCGGCTTCTGCATGCAGGGCTGCAAGATCGGCGCCAAATGGTCGGCGCTCTATACCGAGATTCCGAAGGCGCTGGCGACCGGCCGCGTCGAGCTGCGGCCCGAGAGCATGGTGCTGCAGGTCCAGCACGACAAGTCAGGCAAGGTCAACGGCGTGCTGTACGCCGACAGCAAGGGACGCAAGCACCTGCAGAAGGCGCGCGTGGTCTGCGTGGCGGGCAATTCGATCGAATCGGCGCGGCTGCTGCTGAACTCGGCGTCCAGCCTGTTCCCGAACGGGCTGGCCAATTCGTCGGGACAGGTCGGCCGCAACTACATGAACCACGCGACCGCGGCCGCGGTGGCGATCCATCGCAAGCCCGTCTACATGTACCGCGGCTTCGATATCGGCGCGGTGGTGGCCGACGAGGTCGCGCTCGATACGAAGCGCGGCTTCAACGGCGGCTACTACCTGGAGGGACTGGCGCTCGGGCTGCCCTATACGGCGGCCTTCATGAAGCCGGGCGGCTGGGGACGCGACGTGACCTCGGCGCTGGAGCAGTACGACCACATGACCGCGATCTGGGTCTGCGGCGAGGACATGGCGCGCGAGCAGAACACCATCACGCTGCATCCGACCGAGAAGGACCAGTACGGCCTGCCGATCCCGATCGTGACCAAGACCTACCACCGCAACGACGAGGCCATCGCGGCGCACGGGCTGCAGCAGTTCCGCAAGCTGTCGGAAGCGGTCGGCGCGACGCGCGTCATCGACATGCCGGCGTATCCCGCCAGTCACAATATGGGCACCAACCGGATGAGCGCCAACGCCCGCGACGGCGTGGTCAACCGCTGGGGCCAGGCCCACGACGTCAAGAACCTGTTCGTCTCGGACGGCAGCCAGTTCACCTCCAGCTCCGCCGCCAACCCGACGCTGACGATCGTGGCGCTGGCCATCCGCCAGGCCGAATACCTGGCCGGCGCGCTGCGCAAGGGCGAGGTCTGAGCCCGGGCTTGTCGGGATTGAAGTCCGGCCCGGGGCTGGTGTAAGGTCGTCGCGCCTGGGAAGGCGTCGCCCTCCCCGCTGCGAAGAAGGCTCCCCTCTCCCGCGTGCGGGAGAGGAGCCGGGGCAGGGGGCAAGGACGCACGCCATGCCCACGGCCTTTTCCGCTGCCCCGGCCTATATTGGATAACACCACGAAGACAACAGCACAAAAGCGTCGTCCGTCCCGGCGGCAAGGCGCAGCGAAGGAGACCCCGTGATCAGTGCCAAGCAAGCCGCCCAACGGCACGCGCATGTCGAGCAGGTGCTGACGCTTGCCAGTCAGGCCGATCCGGAGCGGCCGCCGCTCAGCGAGATCGAGCGCTCGTGGATCCGCTGCGTCAACGAGTACGGCATGGACCCCGGCCGGCGCATGCCCGCGCATATCGTGGAAGCGGGACGGCTGCGCGAGCACAAGGACCAGATCGAGGACTTCCTCGGCGTGGCGCGCACCGGCATGGAACAGCTGTACAAGCGCATGTCGTCGCTCGGCTACGTGCTGCTGCTGACCGATTCGCACGGCATCGCCGTCGACTTCATCGGCAACGACCAGTGGGATCGGGAACTCAAGAGTTCCGGCCTGTATCTCGGCGCGGACTGGAGCGAGCGCCAGGCCGGCACCTGCGCGGTCGGCACCTGCATCGTCGAGCAGCACGCGGTCACCTGCCATCAGACCGACCATTTCGACGTCTCGCATATCAGCCTGACCTGCAACAGCGCGCCGCTGTTCGACCCGACCGGCGGTTTTCTCGGCGTGCTCGACGTCTCGGCGCTGACCTCTCCCGGTCCGCGCGAGAGCCAGCATCTGGCGCTGCAGATGACGGCGATGTATGCGCAGATGATCGAGGACGCCAATTTCCTGCGCTACTTCCGCGACCGCTGGATCCTGCGGCTGGGCGCAACCTGGTCGCTGGTCGACGTCAGCGGCGAGATCATGGTCGCCTTCGACGCCGACGGCATCGTCTGCGGCATCAACAGCGGCGCGCGCCGCGCGCTGCGTGCGGCGGACCATGGTCCGGTGATCGGACGGCCGCTGACGATGCTGTTCCGCGAGAGCCTGAGCGACCTGTGGCGCATCGCACGCGCCGGCATGTCGTCCGACCGCGCCACGCTGCGCACGCATGGCGACGAGGTCTACTACGCCAGCGCGATCGCGCCGCGCGTGATGCCGCACCGCATTCCCACACCGGCCGCGCCGGAACCCGGCGACACCGCCGCGCTCGACGCGCTGGGCGCCGACGATGCGCAGATGCAGCGGCTGATCACGCAGGCAAAGCGCCTCGCCAACAAGCCGCTCAATGTGCTGATCCACGGCGAGACCGGCACCGGCAAGGAGGTCCTGGCCAAGGCGCTGCATCAGAGCAGCAACCGGCGCGAGCACGCGTTCATCGCGGTCAATTGCGCCGCGATCCCGGAGACGCTGATCGAGAGCGAGCTGTTCGGCTATACCGCCGGCACCTTCACCGGCGCGCGCGGCAAGGGCATGCGCGGCCTGATCGCGCAGAGCGATGGCGGCACGCTGTTCCTCGACGAGATCGGCGACATGCCGCTGCATCTGCAGAGCCGGCTGCTGCGCGTGCTGTCCGAGCGCGAGGTCACGCCGCTGGGCGCGCAGCGTCCGATCGCGGTCGACCTGCGCGTGGTCGCGGCCTCGCACCGCGATCTGCGGCAGCTGATCGCCGAAGGCCGCTTCCGCGAAGACCTGTATTACCGGCTGTGCGGCGCCACGCTGTATCTGCCGACCTTGCGCGAGCGCCAGGACAAGGCCTATCTGATCGAGCGGATCTGCCAGGAGGAAGCGGCCCAGCTGCAGATCGACGCGACGCTGTCGAGCGACGCGCGGCGCGCGATGCTGGCCTACGACTGGCCTGGCAATGTGCGCCAGCTGCGCAATGTGCTGCGCTTCGCGCTGGCAATGAGCGACGGCGGCCATATCGATCTGGGCGATCTGCCGCCGGAGGTGACCGACGCGGGTACGGCGAGCCCGCTGCGCGCGCTGCCCGCGTCCGTGCCCGCATCCGTGCCACCATCCGATCCCGCCGGCGCGCCGGTCCCCGACGACCCGAAGGCGCGCCAGTTGCTGGCCGCGCTGCAAGCCCATCACTGGAACGTGACCGAGGTCGCCGCGGCCTGCGGCATCTCGCGGGCGACCGTCTACCGGCAGATGGAGCGGTTCGGCATCGTCGCGCCAAACCGGCGCTAGGGCCCGACCGGGTCAACGCCCTTACGCGAGGCGGCTGGCATGGCAGCCGGGACCGACGTACCATCGCTGCATCGGCCGATTCTTGCGCCCTGTCCTAGGCCCCGTCGTCGCCACCGCCATGCCGCTACCCGCCGAACGCCTGAACGAATATCTGGACTTCGCCCACCGCCTGGCCGATGCAGCCGCGGCGCAGAGCCTGCCGCTGTTCCGCACCCATGCCGAGGTGCAGGACAAGGGCGGCCGCCGCTTCGACCCGGTCACCGCCGCGGATCAGGCCGCCGAGACAGCGATGCGCGAGCTGATCGCCGCCACCTATCCCGACCATGGCATCCATGGCGAGGAGCATGAGCGCATCGAAGGCACGTCGCCGCTGACCTGGGTGCTCGATCCGATCGACGGCACGCGGGCCTTCATCACCGGCCTGCCGCTGTGGGGCACGCTGATCGCGCTGAACGACGGCGACCGGCCCGTGCTCGGCGTGATGGACCAGCCGTTTACCGGCGAGCGCTTCGTCGGCACCTGCGACGCCGCCTGGCTCGGCAAGACGCCGCTGCGCACGCGGCCCTGCGCGAGCCTGGCCGAAGCGAAGCTGATGTGCACCACGCCGGAAATGTTCGGCGACGAACCCGAATGGAAGGCGTTCCGCTGCGTGGCCGACCGCGCGCGGCTGCTGCGCTATGGCGGCGACTGCTACGCCTACTGCATGGTCGCCGCCGGCCATGTCGATGCGGTGGTCGAGGCCGGGCTGCAGCCCTACGACGTGCAGGCGCTGATCCCGATCGTCGAGGGCGCGGGCGGCATCATCACCAGCTGGACCGGCGACGACCCCCAGCATGGCGGCCGCGTGGTGGCCTGCGGCGACCGCCGGCTGCATGCGCAGATCCTGGCGGCGCTGGCCGAATAACGCTGGCCGAGTAGCGCTGACCGAGTAGCGCTGACCGAGTAGCGCTGGCCGATTAGCGCGGGCGAGTGGCCGGATCGCACGGCCGTCGACGAGCGGCGCCCGGCCCGCGGATTTCCCTCCACCACGCGCGCCGGTTATGATGCGCGATTATCGAACGACCGCCGCCACTCCCGTTCCGGCCTTTTTCCGTATGGACGCCACCCGCTCCACCACCGCCTCAGTCCCCGCCGTCCCTGCGGCCTCCGATGCTGCTCCGCTGCGCCCGGCACCGGCGCGTCCCGATCAGCTGGACCAGTACGCAGGCGACCCGAACTTCATGCTGTCGCTGGCGCGTGGGCTCCACGTGCTCGAAGCCTTCTCCGAGCGCAGGCGGCCGCTGACCATTTCGCAGATCGCGCAGCGCACGCAGCTGTCGCGCGCCTCGGTGCGGCGCTGTCTCTATACGCTGCAGCGGCTCGGCTATGTCAGCCAGGAGGACGGCCGCTTTGCGCTGCGTCCGCGCGTGCTGCATCTGGGCCACGCCTATTTCTCGTCGACCGCGCTGGTCGCCCAGGCACAGCCGATCCTGGACCGGCTCAGCGCGGCGGTAGGCGAGACCTCGGCGCTGGCGATCCTCGAGGACACCGACATCCTGTATCTGGCGCGCTGCGAAGTGCGCCGCATGCTGTCGCACGCGCTCGGCATGGGCAGCCGCCTGCCGGCCTTCTGCACCTCGATCGGGCGCATGCTGCTGGCTCATCTGGACGAGCCGGCGCGCGACGCGTACTTCGAGCGCGCCGAGTTGCGCCCGCGCACGCTGCAGACGAAGGTCTCGCGCACCGAGCTGGAGGCCTGCTTCGAGCAGGCCCGCACGCTCGGCTATGTGGTCGTCGACGAGGAACTGGAGCTGGATCTGCGCGCGCTCGCGGTGCCGGTGCATGCGGAGTCGGGCGAGGTCGTGGCCGGCATCAGCGTCAGCGTGCGCCCCACGCAGGTCGGCGAAGCAGAGATGCTGGCCCGCATGCTGCCGCGCATGCGCGAGGCGGCGTCGGAAATGAGCCGACTGATCGCGGCGTGAATGGGCGCCGTGAATTGGCGCCGTGAATTGGCGCCGTGTGAATTGGCGCCATGAAATGGCGGCGTGAGGTTGCGGCATGCGTCCGCGGCCCTGCGCCGCTGTCTCCTCGCCACAACGACAAATCGACATGTCGCGCCAATACTGCGCCGCTGATTTGAAGCGAATCATGTCGCAATGCTCACAATCGTGACGCTTTAAAGCGCGAGGCGCGTCGCCGCCATCACTCCTCGGAATAGACCGTAGAAAAGTGGCGTTATTGACTGCATCGCGTTGCGATATACATTGCTAAAATCACCGTCCACAAGTCCGAACCCGAAAGACTCTTGCCAAAAAAGAGACTACCGCAACACCAATATGACTTTTGATGACATCTCGCTTGGCGCAATCGTCGCGGATATGCGCATGGCAGAGAGACCCCTGATGCCCGCCGAACAGGCCTATCTCGCCGAACTGCGCCAACGGATTGCGGCCGGCTCGGAGAATTTGTGGGCGATCCTGGAAGACGCGGGCATGCCATCGAACGGCGGCCGCCTGTCCGGCGATGTGATGCTCGCTCTCACGATGGTGGCGCAGAGCAAGCCGCAATAAGGTAGAAAAGCGCGACGCCGCCACTCACGCGCCGTTCCCCCGAATGTGGGGGGACCGGTGGCCTGCAATGACGCTGGATTTCCGCATTTGCGGGAACGACGCGAATGTTTGTGGCGGCTTTCCGCGGAATTCAAGCGCGCTTGGCTCGCGCCTTTTCTTCAGCCCCGATGGGCCAATTCCAGCGCGAATACCAGCCGCTGCAGCGTATTTTCCAGCCGCCCATCCGGATTGACGAAGGCACAGCCGAAATGATGAATCGCGCTGTCGTCGCGGCCGACCAGCCAATGCCCCACTACCTGCAGATCCAGATCGAGCTTGCCGAGCTCGCGGAAATCCAGCCGCGCGCGGGCGATGCGCGTACCGACCGGCAGCTGCGTATCGCCGACCGTGCGCGAGCGCAGCCCCACACCCGATAGCGACAGATCCGAGATATCGAGCTTGACCACGGTACCGTCGTCGAGCCTTCCCTCGCAGCCATAGCCTCGCGTCACCAGCGTGCGCGCGCGGAAATGCCGGCGGCGCTGGAAGTGATAGAGCTTGTCCGGGAACGGCGCCCTGAACGCCGGGCCGCCCTGGTATTGCACGGGCTCGGGCCGGCCGATGGCAAAGTTCACCGGCACGCCGCGCAGCGACGCCGAGATCGCGTTCTCCTCGGCCTCCAGCACCGCCCGCGCCTCCTCGTCGGTCCGGCACCAGTCGAAGATGAAGGTGCGGCTGGCCGGATCGACGTGCAGCACCGAGGAAACCGTCTCCCGGCCGCGGCCGGAACGCACGTTCAGCGTGCATTTCTGCCAGGCCAGATCGCGCAGCACGGTGCCGATCTGCGAGGCGTGGGTCAGGCGGTACTGTTCGTCGGAAGCAACGTCGGAAGCGGCGGCCGATGCGGCGTCGGACGCGGCTGCGGCCTCGGGCCGGTCGATGGACTCGTGGGAACTCATGAAATCACGCGGGCGGGTGCGGGGATCCAGATGCGGGCGAAGGGGACTCTAGTACAGAATCGGCATCGCCGGCGCAAAACTTGAGCCCGACTTACGGGGGGTTGTCCGGAACCGGCTCGCGCAAGGCGAAGGCCCGGCGGCAGCGATGCTCGGCGCCCTGCCGCTGCAGGCGGCTCTCGAACAGCACGAAGCGCCGCGACAGATAGGGCGGACAGCCCAATTCGCGCTGCGCGGCGAGCCATTCGCGCAGCGGCGGCTCGGGCGCATGCGGTGCGCAGCGCGCCAGCGTCAGGTGCGGGTGGAAGGGACGCGTTTCCCGCTCGACCCCGGCATCGCTCAGCGCGAGATCGATCGCGCCATGCAGCGCCAGCAGCGGTTCGGCGGGCCTGACGCCGGCCCACAGGATGCCGCCGCGCCGGCCGAAGCGCCCGACGCCGGCGACCTGCACCGGGACCGCAACGGCGGCAATCGTGGCCAGCGCATCGTCGATGGCCACGGCCTGTTCCTCGTCGACCTCGCCGACGAAGCGCAGCGTCAGGTGGACCTGCGCGGCCGGCGTCGGGCGGATGCCGCGTTCGCGAGGCAGCGTCGCCAGCAGCGAGGCCGCCAGCGCGGGCGGGGTTTCCAGTGCGACGAACAGCCGTGGCATGTCGGCGGGAGCGTTACGGTTGCGGCGCCGGTAGCGTGATGCGGCTACCGTTATGCGGCGGCCGCCAGCGCGTCGCGCAACAGCGGCAGGTGCGGCGCCGCCGCCGTGCCTTCCAGCCGCAGCAGTGCCTGCTTGCGATCGGTACCGCCGGCATAGCCGGTCAACGCACCGTTGGCGCCCAGCACGCGATGACAAGGCACGATCACCGAAATCGGATTGCGCCCGACCGCGCTGCCGACCGCCCGCGCATGGCCGGGCGGCAGGCCCAGCCCCAGGGCCAGCTGCCCATAACTGACGGTCTCGCCGAAGGGAATCTCGCACAGCGCCTGCCAGACCCGCTGCTGGAACGCGCTGCCAACAAGCCGCAGCGGCACGGTAAAACGCTGCCGGACGCCGGCGAAGTATTCGATCAGTTCCTGCGCCGCCTGCTCCAGCAGCCGCGCATGGCGTGCATCGGCGGGGGCGCCGTCGAACGGTCCGGCCGGATGGTATTTCTGGCCGGAGAAGAACATCCCTGTCAGATAGCCGTCTTCGGCGCGCAACAGCACGTCGCCGAGCGGGCCCGACATCGAACGGTAGTGAATCATGTTGGCTGCTCCTGTGACTGTGGACGGCGGGTGCGGCGCGGTACGGCTTGCTTGCCGCCGGCGCCGCCGACGCCCGCCGGTGCGGCGCGCGCGGTCACACGCTCGCGCTCGCGGCCGTCCTGCAAGTCCTGGTACTGGCGCCACAGATGCATGGCCGCGTAGGCGCGCCACGGCGCCCACTGCGCGGCGTGCCGCAGCATCTCGCCGGTGCGCTCGATGCCCAGAACCTTGCGCAGCGCGTAGTCGGTGGCCGGGAACGCATCGGGCCAGCCCAGCGCCCGCATGGCAATGTATTGCGCGGTCCAGTCCCCCACGCCGTCGATGGTGCATAGCGCCGCAACGGTTTGCGCGGGCTCCACGCCCGGTTCGAGCGACAGCCTGCCATCGACCACCGCCGTGGCGATCGCCTGGATCGCGCGGGCCTTGGCCTGCGGCACGCCAAGCGCATGGATTTCCGTGACCGGCACCGCGGCCAACGTGGCGGCGCTCGGGAAACAGGCGCGCAATTCGTCCATCGGCACGGCCAGCGGCGTGCCATGGGCCAGCACCAGCCGATGCAGCATCGCGCGTGCCTGCGCCAGGGAGACGACCTGACCGAGCACTGCGCGCACCGCGATCTCGAAGCCGTCCACCGTACCTGGCAGCCGCATGCCCGGCATGTCGGCGGCCAGCGCGCCCAGATGGCGGTCGACCACATCGGGCCGGCAACCCAGATCGCACAGGCGCCGGACCTTGCCGAGCACCTGCGGAATGGCATGCGCCAGCGAACCGGATAGCGTCACGCGCAGCACGTGGCGCTGCGGGGCCAGTGCCAGCCGGATCCAGCCGCTGTGCAGCCGTCCGGCCACCTCGATGGCCACGGTGCGTCCGTATTCGCCGCCGTGCGCGTCGGGCCGGATCTGCTCGACGCCCGGCACCGCACGCGCGCCGAGGAACTGCAGCAGCGCGGCCCACGCGAACGGCGGCCGATAGCCGAGCTCGAACACCAGGCGGTCTGCCGGCATGCCCGCCGCGCGCTTGCGCATCGCGGTCGGGGCGAGGCCATAGCGCGTCTTCAGCACGTCGTTGAAGCGGCGGACGCTGCCGAAGCCGGCCGCGAGGGCCACCTCGGGGACGGGCAACGCGGTATCGGTCAGCAGCCGCTTGGCCAGCAGCAGGCGCTGCGTCTGCGCGTATTCGACCAGCGAGACGCCGAACTGCGCGGTAAACAGCCGCCGCAGATGCCGCTCGGTGACGCCGATGCGCGCCGCCAGCTCCGGCACGCCGGCATCGGCGAGGAAGCCCTCGTCGATCAGCGTCGCCGCCGCCTGCGCCAGCCGCCCGGACAGATCGGCCAGCCCATGTCCCGGAGCGAGCTCTGGCCGGCAACGCAGGCAGGGCCGGTAGCCATGCTTCTCGGCGGCCGCCGCCGTGGCGAAGAAACTGCAGTTTTCGCGCTTGGGCGTGCGCACCGCGCAGACCGGCCGGCAGTAGATGCCGGTCGACGACACGGCGACGAAAAAGCGCCCGTCGAAGCGGCGGTCGTGCGAAACCACGGCGCGGTAGCAGGTGTCGGGATCGAGTTCCATGGCTGCATGCTACCGCTTTCCGCCCCAGCGACCAGCCGGATTCGGACATGCGAGTCGGCGACGTTCTGCACGTTCTGCACGTTCGCCGCGTTCGGCACGCCGCACGTTCGGCACGTCGCCACCTTCGGCCGGGCGCCTGGCCGGCTCGACAGGCCGGTCCCGCTCAGCGCGACTTGCTCCGCCGCCCGCGCCACTGGCGCGCCGCGATGACGAAGGCCTCGATCAGCGCCGCGGTGGGCGCACGCGACAGCGCCGAGGGGCGCGCCAGCACGCCGACCTCGCGATGGATGGGCCGGCCCGGCAACGGCTCGGCCTGCACGTTCGGGCATTGCGCCAGCGGCAGCAGATCGGCCGGCACGATCGCACAGCCCAGGCCCTGGTCGACCATCTGCAGGATCACCGCGGGCTCGTCGAGCTCCATGCCTTCGTCGACGCGCAGCCGATGGCGCTTCAGATATCGGTCGACCAGATGCCCGCCGGCCGAATGCCGGTTGTAGCGGACGAAGGGCAGCGCGCCGAGCATCGCCTTGAGCTCCCGCGGCGCACCGCGCGGTGCGATCGCAACGAAGGGCTCGCTCAGCAACGGCAGCCATTTGAGCTCGGCCGGAATGCCGAGCCGCGGCTTGATCATCACCGCCACTTCGAGTTCGCGCGCATCGACCTGGGTCAGCAGTTGTGTCGACATGCCGGGCACGATGTTGACGTGGGTCTTCGGGTAATCGGCGCGAAAGCGCTGCATCGCCTTCGGCAGCAGCGTCGATTGCACGGTCGATACCGCGCCCAGGTCGATCGGCGTCAGCGCGGGGGCCGCATGCGCCTGTCCCTTCATCGACTCGTACAGCTCGACGAAGCGGACTGCCTCGGGCAGCAGCTTGCGCCCCTGCTCGCTGAGCGTCACCGATTTGCCGGTGCGATCGAACAGCGCGCAACCCAGGTCCTCTTCCAGCCGCCGTATCTGCGTGCTGACCGCCGACTGCGTCAGCGACAGCCGCACCGCGGCCGCGGAAAACGAAGCCGTCTCGGCGGCGACCAGGAAGGTGCGGAAGTAGCGGATCATGGCAAACGGATCATGGCAAGCGGATCATCGCAAAGGGACTATCGGATCCCATCGAAATCTCTGATGCTCAGCGCCAAAATGATTCGCTTCATATCGCGACTTGCGCTGAGTAGAATTTGCGGGACCATACCACGACAGCGGCGCCGCAGACCGGCGCCGCATTGCAGAAAGGCCCCGACATGCAATCCATCCCCCTTTTCCACCTGGCGTTCCCGGTGCACGATCTGGCCGAGGCCCGGCGCTTCTATGGCGAACTGCTCGGCTGCCCCGAGGGCCGCAGCTCGGACAGCTGGGTCGACTTCAATTTCTACGGCCATCAGGTGGTCGCGCACCTGGCGCCCGAAGAGACCGGGCATCGCTCGACCAGCGCGGTCGATGGCGACGACGTGCCGGTGCGCCATTTCGGCGCGATCCTGTCGATGGAGCAATGGGAAGCGCTGGCCGACAAGCTGCGCGCGGCCGACGTCAAGTTCGTGATCGAACCGCACGTGCGCTTCAAGGGCCAGGTCGGCGAACAGGCCACGATGTTCTTCCTCGATCCGTCGGGCAACGCGCTCGAGTTCAAGGCCTTCGGCGATATCGGTCAGGTCTTCGCGAATTAGGGACTGCCGCCCTGCGCTGCCGTCCGCCAGCACTGCAGCGCCATAGCGCTGCAACGCTATAACGACAGGCCGCCCAGATGGTCCGCCAGCAGATCGATGAAGGCCCGCGTCTTGGCCGGAATCGCGCGTGCCGCGGGCCATACCGCCTGCACCGGGATCGGCGGCGCCTCGAAGCGGTCTAGCACGGTCACGAGGCGCCGCTGCTCGAGCAGATGCCGCACCTGCCATAGCGGGCCGAAGCCGATACCGAGGCCCAGCACCACCGCCTCGTTGACCGCCGCGGTGCTGCCCGCACGCAGCCTGCCCTCGACCGGAAAACGACGCTGCTTGCCGTCGACCAGGAACGGCCAGCGCGCATCGTTGCCGTCGCCGCTGCGCACGACGCAGCGATGCGCGGCCAGTTCGCGCGGGTGCGCCGGCACGCCGTGGCGCGCCGCGTGCTGGTCGTCGGCGCCGCCGGACGATTTGCCGGCCTGGTTCCCCAGGCGCTGCGGGACAGCGGCGTGACCGTACGCGGACTGGTCCGCGATGCGGGACGCTCCGCCGTCGCGCTGGCCAATGGCGCCGACGAGGTCGCGGTCGGCGATCTGCGCTCGCCACAAGCGCTGGCGGCCGCGCTGGACGGCATCGATGGCGTCTTCTACATCGTGCGCGAGCTCGCCGGCAGCACGGCCAGGGCGGCGTAGACAGTTGGCCGCGACGCCGACGCACCGTGCGTTGCGGCCCCGATTTTGAGACACCTTCTGCTTGCCGGGTGACCCCAAGGACTGTATATTTGTACAGTCCTTGATCGCCACGGAGGTAAGCATGTCAATCGCACGAGCCGGCAGCAAGAACGAGGCCCTGCGTCTGCTGGCCGCCCGTGAGGTTCTGGCGCTGGAGCTGGACTATGAAACGGGTTGGCAGGACGCCGTCGAACTGGGCCGGCTGGGGGAAAAACGCGGCATCCGCGTCCAGTACCGCGGCCAGGAAAGCATCGCGGTACGCTCGCACGACGCCCTGATCGAAGGGCTCGCCAAACCCAAGACCACCTTCCGTCAGCGCAATCTCTATTGCCTGTTCGATCTCGGCGCCATTCCAGACCAGCAACTGCACGAGCTGGAAGCGCGCGCCAGCCGCCTCGGCGACTACATCCTCGCCGGTCATCTGCTGCGCGACGTCGATGCCTTCTGGCATTGAGACGGCATTGAGACGCCATCGAGGCGTGACACAGGCGTGACGCAAGCGGGTTCCTGCGACGCCGTGCCGCAGCCTCTGCAATCTCGCCAAAACCACCGCTTTACCCGAAGATCCACCAAATACTTTCGTGAGGTTTTCGAAAGAAGGTGGTAACCGGGCAACGCACGATGGTGCCCCCGATCGCGGGCGCGGTTCGTCCAGCGTCAGCCAGCGAGCGGTAACGATCAGGCCAAAACACAACAGGAGACTCGCGACACCATGTCAGCCAACCTGTACGACGCCAAGGAACCGCTGCTGCGCTGTCTGCAAGAGAATCTGGCCGGCTGGCATTCGGCCCTGGACCACGTTCTGTCGCAGTCCGGCATCTCGACCGCGGAATGGCATCTGCTGCAACACCTGGCACACCGCCAGCGCGTCGAACCGCACCAGCTCACCGCTTCCTGCGCTCTCCCCTGGCTCCAGACCGAGGAATTCGAGGCGATGGTCCGCAGCCTGTCGGACCAGGGATGGCTCGAACCCCAGCCCGGCCCGCACGCGGCGCAGCCGATTCCGCTCATCCGCTCGAGCGCCAGCCATCGGATGGACAAGCTGGGTCAGGCCATCAAGGCGCTGCAATCGGTCTGGGTCTCGCCGCTGAGCCTGGAAGAGCGCGGCATGATGATCACCTATCTGACCAAGATGCAGCGCCAGCTCGAGCGGCTGGCGGCCCGCAACCCGGCGAACCGTGGCAGCGCGACGCGGGGCGCCCCGGACCGGCGGGTGCTGATCCGCTGAATTGCCGGCCGCTGCCTGACTACGCTCCAGCGCTGGTGCTGGCGCTGAGGCTGGCGTTGGGGCGATACTGCGGCCAGATCGCGCGCGCTTGCGGGCACACCGCATTGCGCGGCAACTGCAGCAAGGTCAATCCAAACCGCCCCTCTCCGCTGTCGACCGCTCCCAACGACGCTTCCATCAGCTGACCTGTGGCCGGCGCCTGGGCAAACCAGTCCGACATCGCCACAAGGCGCTCCTGCACGGCGACAGCCGGCATGACGTCGTTGGACAATTCCATCGCGCGCGGCGTCTCTCGCGCCGGCACCGCATCCGTATCGATACGCCAGCCCGCCGAACACGCCGTCTCGCTGAGCCAGCTGGCCCGTACCGTCCCGGCCTCGTCGAGCACCAGCACGGCCTTCTGCGCCGTGCGCGCCAGCCAGCGGCGCGCGGCATGCAGCAGCGGCACCTGCAGTTGCGAGGCAAAAGCCATCAGCACATCGCCATCGACATGACCCGCCAGGCCGAGCTGGCAAGCGGCGGCCGGCATCGTCAGCCGCGCCGCAAAGCTGTAGGCACGCGCGGCCGGGCTGTCGTCGTCGGCCAGCGAATACAGGCCGGCTTGCCGGCACTCGAACGCGTCGGTATCGGCATGCTCCGCCCGCATCGCATAGCAGGCGAGCAACCAGGCCTGGACGAAGCGGGTTTCTGCCGGACCCAGCGCGGCGCGGTGCAGCAGTGTCCAGCCGCCGGTGCCGGTGCGGTACAACACGCCGTCGATATCGCCGAGATCCGCCGGCTGGACCGACACGATCGGATCGCGGCGGCCCAGGACGGCCGCGGCCCCCAGCGCCAGCGCGCCCACGTCGAGCGGTGCGGTCGGCGACGTAGCGCAGGCCGCCTGCAGTGCGGCAATGATCGGAAAGCAGGGCGGACCAGCCGGCTCGTCGCCGGCCAGTGCCAGATGCGGAGCCCAGCCGTGCGCGCCGGCACCGGGATGTGCCATCCCGGGTGCCGTGCCGGCAAGGCGGACGCGTTGAAGCTGTTTCATGCTCGAACCCTCCGCGCCCGGGCCGGCGTCAATCGCGCAACAGCTGCTTGGCGATGATCATCTGCTGGATCTGCGTGGTGCCTTCGTACAGGCGCAGCAGACGGACGTCGCGATAGAAGCGTTCGGCCTTGTACTCGGCGATATAGCCGGCGCCGCCGTGGATCTGCACCGCGCGATCGGCCACGCGGCCGACCATCTCGGTACAGAACATCTTGACGCACGAGGCCAGCATGCTGACTTCGGGATCGCTCTTGCCAGGCTCCTTGGCGTCGTAACGCTGCGCGCAATCGCGCACCATCGACAGGCCGGCGTACAGCTCGGCCTGGCTGTCGGCCAGCATGCCCTGGATCAGCTGGAACTCGCCGATCGGGCGGCCGAACTGCTTGCGATCCTTGGCATAGGCAACGGCGTCGGTCAGCAGGCGGTGCGCCATGCCGCAGGCCAACGCCGAGATATGCAGGCGGCCGCGGTCGAGCACCTTCATCGCGGTCTTGAAGCCCACGCCCGGCACGCCGCCGATGATGTTGGCCGCCGGCACACGCACGTTCTCCAGCACCACGTCGCAGGTCTTGGTGCCGCGCTGGCCCATCTTCTTGTCGGGCTTGCCCAGCGAGATCCCCGGCGTGTCGGCCGGCACGATGAAGGCCGAGATACCGGATGCCCCCGGGCCGCCGGTGCGCGCCATCAGCGTGAAGGCGCCGGCGCGCGGCGCATTGGTGATGAAGCGCTTGGTGCCGTTGATCACATAGTGATCGCCGTCCAGCTCGGCCTTGGTCTGCAGCGAAGCTGCGTCGGAACCCGCGTTCGGCTCGGTCAGCGCGAACGAGATGACCAGCTCGCCGCTGGCAATGCGCGGCAGATAGTTCTGTTTCTGCTCCTCGGTGCCGTCCATCAGGATGCCTTGCGAGCCGATGCCGACGTTGGTGCCGAACACCGAGCGGAAGGCGAGCGCGGTATGGCCGAGGTCGTAGACCACATCGCATTCCTGCGACATCGACAGCCCGATGCCGCCGTAGTTTTCCGGGATCGAGATGCCGAACAGGCCCATCTCCTTCATGTCGGCCACGATATCGGCCGGCACGTCGTCCGTTTCCTCGAGGATGTCCTCGGCGGGCTTCAGGCGCTCTTCGATGAAGCGCTGCACCGAGGCGCGCAGCAGGGAAAACGATTCGGTGTCCAGGGTCATGGCGGTCTCCGTGGGAAGGCGGGGAGGAAGGGTGGCAGCCCCGGCCGGCAGTGGCCGAGCAGGCAGCCGTGCCGACAATGCGGGCGAATGCCCGTCATGGTACGCCGCCCCCGGATTTTGACAATCCACGCCAGCTTGGACAGAATGGACAGCCATATTTGACAATCCCCGCCCGGTGCTGCGATCCGGCGCGCCTTCCCGGCCCTTCCCCCCTGTGCCGCCATGATGGATCTGAACGCCCTGCGCCTGTTCGTCGATATCGTCGACGCCGGCAACCTGTCCGCCGCCGCGCGCAAGCTGAAGATGACGCGCGCCAACGTCAGCTACCGGCTCAAGGCGCTCGAGGAAGAACTCGGTGTGCAACTGCTGCGCCGGACCACGCGCCATGTCGAGCCGACCCCGGTGGGCGCCGGCCTCTACGAGCACGGCCGCAACATCCTGGCCGAGGTGGCGGCGGCCGATGCGCTGATCACCAATATGGGCAAGACGCTGCAGGGCCATGTGCGGCTGTCGGTGCCGACGGGCCTGGGGCATGCGCTGCTGTCGCCGCTGCTGGTGCAGTTCAAGCACCGCTACCCGGACATCACGCTCGATGTGGTGTTCGACAACCGCATCCACAACCTGGTCTCGGAGGACGTCGAGGTCGCGCTGCGGATCATCTCGACGCCGCCCGATTCGGTGGTGGCCACCGAAATCGGCGAGGTCGACTGGGTGGTCTGCGCCTCGCCGGCCTATCTGGCCGCGCAGCCGGCGCCACGGACGCTTGCCGATCTGCAGCGCCACGCGATCGTCTGCGCCTCGCCGGTCGGGCAGAAGCTGAAGGCCTTCGGCACGCGCGCCGGCGAGGACCAGCGCGAGCAGGTCGCGCTGGAACCGACGCTCAGTTCCGAGAATTTCGCCTTCCTGAAGGAGGCCGTGCTGGGCGATGTCGGCATCGGCATCTTTCCGCTGTATGCGATCGGCCGCGAGCTGGCCGCGGGCCTGCTGACGCCGGTGTTGCGCGACTACCGCATCAGCGTGTTCGGCAGCCGGCTCTATATGCTGACGCTGCCGAACCGCTACCAGACCATGGCGACGCGCTGCCTGCTGACGTTCCTGAAGGGCGAACTGCAGGCGATCTGGCCCCGGCTGGCCGCGATGCCGCAGTAACGCAGCAGCGCAACGATGCAATGACCCGGTCGCCGGCAGGAGCCGACGGGGGCGCCAACCTCACTGGCGCCCCACCTCCTCTAATCCGGCCCGCCCGTCGACGCGCGCTCGATCACGCGAAACCCCACGTCGACGACGCGCGGCTCCACCGGCAGCCCCTTGCACTTGTCCAGGATCAGCCGCGCCGCGGTCGCGCCGATGTGCGCGGCGTCGACCTGGACCGTGGTCAGCGACGGCGCCATGTGCGCGGACGCCTCGGCATCGCCAAAGCCGCAGACCGCCAGATCCTCGGGCACGCGCAAACCCCGCGCCTGCGCTTCGACCAGCACGCCCTGCGCCAGCTGGTCCGAACTGCAGCAGATCGCCTGCAGGCGCGGTTCCTTGTCCAGCAGCTCGGCCAGCGCGCGCCGCCCCAACGGCAGATTGCTCGGTGCCGGCACGACCGCGGTCGGCACCGGCCGGCCGAACGTCGACACGAATGCCTCCGAGCGGATCCGCGCGCGGCGATCGTCGCCGGTGGCGATGCCCACGCGCTGCCAGCCCTTGGCGAGGAAATAGCCGGCCACCGCGCTGCCGACCTTGACGTGCGAAAAACCGACCGCCATGTCCACCGGCCGGTCGCTGAGCTCCCAGGTCTCGACGACCGGAATGCCGGACTGCCGCAGCCGCTCGCGCGCCGCCTCGGACTGGATCAGCCCGGTGACGACGATACCGTCCGGGCGCCGGCCGATCATCGCGTTGAGCAGCGCTTCTTCGCGCGAGTCGTCGTAGCTGCTCTGTCCGAGGATCAGGTGGTAGCCGGCGGCCTCCAGCGTTTCGGTCAATGCCTTGATGGTCGGCAGGAATTGCGTCACGGCGATATCGGGCACGACGGCCGCCACCATCAGGCTGCGCCGCGACTTCAGTCCGCCCGCGATCAGGTTCGGGATATAGCCGACCGCGTCGGCCGCCTGCTGCACGCGTTCGATCGTCTTGGGCGACACCATGCCGGGATTGCTGAGTGCGCGGGAGGCGGTGATCAGCGACACGCCGGCCTCGCGGGCAACGTCATGCAGGGTGACGGACTTGTTCTGCGCTTTGGTGGTGGCCACGTTTTGAGGTTCTGCTCGGGTTCTGCTCACGGACAAGGGATCACGGCGGGCAATTCGGCACCGCGGGCACAGGACCGGCTCAGGGAAACCCAGCGGCGCCCCTGTGCCGAATCGCGTTGACAGCGACGATATGACAACGTTAGCATTTCGCCGAAACGCGCCCGTTCGTGCCGCGCCGTGCCGAAAAATGCTCGACGCATGGCTTGCGACATTGTAACGGGCTTGCTTTGGCGCCGAAATGACAACGTTGTCATACGAACACAACCGCGCATGCGCGGGGCCGCCCCAGCCGCATCGAAGCCATTCCAACGGAGACCGCGCAATGCCCCTCGCCGCCGACCGCATCGCCTGGATCCGCCTGTCCAGTTGCTATCTGCCGCTGGCCACCCCGATCAGCGACGCCAAGGTGCTGACCGGCCGCCAGAAGCCGATGACCGAGGTTGCGATCCTGTTCGCCGAGATCGCCACGGCGGATGGGCGCGAAGGCCTGGGCTTCAGCTATTCGAAGCGCGCCGGCGGTCCCGGCCAGTACGCCCACGCCTGCGAACTCGCGCCGACGCTGCTGGGCGAAGACCCCAGCGATATCGCGCGGCTGTGGGACAGGCTGTGCTGGGCTGGCGCCTCGGTCGGGCGCAGCGGCATGGCAACGCAGGCGATCGGCGCCTTCGACGTGGCGCTGTGGGACCTGAAGGCGCGCCGCGCAGGCCTGTCGCTGGCCAAGCTGCTCGGCGCGCAGCGCGATGCGGTGCGCTGCTACAACACCTCGGGCGGCTTCCTGCATACGCCGCTCGATCAGCTGTTGATCAACGCCGCGGCCTCCGTCGAGCGCGGCATCGGCGGCATCAAGCTCAAGGTCGGCCAGCCAGACGGCGCGCGCGACCTCCAGCGGGTCGGCGCCGTGCGCAAGCACCTGGGCGACGCGGTGCCGCTGATGGTCGACGCCAATCAGCAGTGGGACCGTCCGACCGCGCAGCGCATGTGCCGGACGCTGGAGCCCTTCAATCTGGTCTGGATCGAGGAACCGCTGGACGCCTACGACCACGAGGGCCATGCCGCGCTCGCCGCGCGGTTCGATACCCCGATCGCCACCGGCGAGATGCTGACCAGCGCCGCCGAACACTGGGACCTGATCCGCCACCGCGCCGCCGACTACCTGATGCCCGACGCCCCGCGCGTGGGCGGCATCACGCCCTTCCTGAAAGTCGCCGCGCTGGCCGAGCACGCCGGGCTGATGCTGGCTCCGCATTTCGCGATGGAGCTGCATGTCCATCTGGCGGCGGCGTATCCGCGCGAGCCCTGGGTCGAGCATTTCGACTGGCTCGAGCCGCTGTTCAACGAGCGGCTCGAGATCCGCGATGGCCGCATCGTCGTGCCGACGCGGCCCGGCCTGGGCGTCTCGATCAGCGAGCAGGCGCGTGCATGGACGCGCGCGCAGGCCGAATTCGGCGAGCGTCCGTAAGGGCCGCCCGCCAATGAAGAACAGGCCGGCGCCAAAGACCGGCCGATCCACGCCAAGCGAGAGACCCATCCTCAAGGAGACACCGATGAAACGCCTGATCGCCACGCTGGCCTTCGGCCTCGCCGCCACGCTGTCGGCCCACGCCGCCTGGCCCGACAAGCCGGTCACGATGGTGGTGCCCTTCCCCGCCGGCGGCTCCACCGACGTGATTGCCCGCATCGTCGGCGCCAAGCTGCAGGAGCAGACCGGCGTCAGCTTCCTGGTCGAGAACAAGCCCGGCGCGGCGGGCGCGATCGGCGCCAGCTTCGTCAAGCGCGCGGCGCCGGACGGCTACACGCTGCTCGTGTCGTCGCTCGGACCGCTGGTCATCGCCCCGCATCTGATCAAGAGCACGCCGTACGATCCGGCCCGCGATTTCGACTACATCTCGGTGGCGGTGCAGGCGCCGAACATCCTGGCGGTGCCGGCCAATTCGCGCTTCCAGACGCTGCAGGAAGTCGTCGCGTACCTCAAGACCAATCCCGGCAAGCTGACCTTCGCCTCGGCCGGCAACGGCACCAGCGACCATCTGACCGCCGAGCTGTTCTGGCAGCAGACCGGCACCATTGGCACGCATGTCCCGTACAAGGGCGGCGCGCCCGCGATGAACGACCTGATCGGCGGCCAGGTCGATGCGACCTTCATGAACATCAATACCGCGATGCCGCAGGTCAGGGCCGGCAAGATCCGCGCACTGGCAATCACCAGCACGCAGCGCTCGCCGGTGCTGCCGTCGGTGCCGACCATGGAAGAAGCGGGCATCAAGAACCTGGTCGTCTATTCGTGGCAGGCCGTGGCGGCGCCCAGGGGATTGCCCGCCGATATCCGCGAGCGGCTGCACAAGGGCATCGTCGCCGCGCTGAACGACCCTGCCGTCAAGAACAAGCTGCTCGAGGTCGGCTTCGAGATCGTCGGCAACACGCCCGAACAATTCACCCGCTTCCAGGCCGCCGAGTCGGCCCGCTGGAAGCACGTCATCGAAACCGGAAAAATCGCCGCCGACTGACGGCGGCACAGGAGACCCACTCATGATGCAAACGGCGAGCCGAAGCCCCGGCCAACCGCTCTATATCCGCATGCACGAGGCCGACAACGTCGCGATCGTCGCCAACGATGGCGGCCTGCCGGCCGGCGCCACCTTCCGCTGCGGACTGCAACTGGTCGAGGCGGTGCCGCAGGGCCACAAGGTCGCGCTGGTCGATCTCGACGAGGGCGCGCCGGTGCTGCGCTACAACGTCGTCATCGGCTACACGGTCAAGCCGCTGCCGCGCGGCAGCTGGGTCAACGAGCGCGTGCTCAGGATGCCGTCGGCACCGGCGCTGGACGCGCTGCCGATCGCCACGCGCGTGCCGCCCGCGCTGCCGCCGCTGGACGGCTACACGTTCCAGGGCTATCGCAATGCCGACGGCTCGGTCGGCA
Organism: Cupriavidus gilardii; assembly: GCF_013347325.1. Taxonomy (NCBI): domain Bacteria; kingdom Pseudomonadati; phylum Pseudomonadota; class Betaproteobacteria; order Burkholderiales; family Burkholderiaceae; genus Cupriavidus; species Cupriavidus gilardii. The sequence continues at coordinate 2,082,407 of NZ_CP054624.1, forward strand.
CGCGCAACATCCTCGCGATCACGACCACGGTGCAGTGCGTGGCCGGCGTGGTCGACTTCGCGGTGCGCCGGATCAAGGCCGAGCTGCTGCCGCGCTATCCGAACGTCGACGACGTGGTGGCGCTGGAACACAGCTATGGCTGCGGCGTGGCCATCGACGCGCCCGACGCGGTGATCCCGATCCGCACGATCCGCAACCTGGCGCTCAATCCGAACTTCGGCGGCGAGGTGATGATCGTCAGCCTCGGCTGCGAGAAGCTGCAGCCGACGCGGCTGATCGAGGCCGGCGCGATTCCGCTGCAGGTCGAAGGCGGCGCGCCGGACGTGGTGTGCCTGCAGGATGAGCGCCATGTCGGCTTCGGCTCGATGATCGATTCGATCCTGGAGACGGCCGAGCGCCATCTGCAACGGCTGAACGCACGCCGGCGCGAGACGTGCCCGGCCTCCGACCTGGTGGTCGGCGTGCAGTGCGGCGGCAGCGATGCGTTCTCCGGGGTCACGGCCAATCCCGCGGTCGGCTTCGCCACCGATTTGCTGGTGCGCGCTGGCGCCACCGTGATGTTCTCCGAGGTCACCGAGGTGCGCGACGGCATCGACCAGCTGACCGCGCGCGCCGCCACGCCCGAGGTCGCGCAGGCGATGATCGAGCAGATGGCGTGGTACGACCGTTACCTCAGCAAGGGCCGCGTCGACCGCAGCGCCAATACCACGCCCGGCAACAAGAAGGGCGGCCTGTCGAACATCGTCGAAAAGGCGATGGGCTCGATCGTCAAGTCGGGCACCGGACCGATCCATGGCGTAGTGGCGCCCGGCGAAAAGGCCAGGCAGAAGGGCCTGCTCTATGCGGCGACGCCGGCCAGCGACTTCATCTGCGGCACGCTGCAGCTGGCCGCCGGCATCAACCTGCATGTGTTCACCACCGGACGCGGCACGCCGTACGGACTGGCCGAAGTCCCGGTGATCAAGGTCGCCACGCGCAGCGACCTGGCGCGCCGCTGGCACGACCTGATGGACATCGACGCCGGCCGCATCGCCACCGGCGAGGCCACCATCGAAGAGGTCGGCTGGCAGCTGTTCCACGCGATGCTGGACATCGCCAGCGGCCGCAAGTCGTATGCCGAGCAGTGGAAGCTGCAGAACGCGCTGGTGCTGTTCAATCCGGCGCCGGTGACCTGAGCGCGGTGGCCTCGTCGGCGCCCAGCTCGCCGCTGTCCTCCTTGAGCCGCACGCCGCTGCAGCCGAGCGCGACCGCGCCGCGCAGCAGCCACGCCAGGCGGTCGGCCGCCTGCCGGTACGACAGCCCTTCGGGACGCACGTTGGAGATGCAGTTGCGCTGCGCGTCGGTGCGGCCGGGGTGCGGGTCGTAGGTCAGATAGATGCCGAGGCTGTCCGGCGAGCTGAGCCCGGGGCGCTCGCCGATCAGCATCACCACCTGGCGCGCGCGCAGCAGTTCGCCGATCTCGTCGCCGAGGGCCACGCGCGACTGCTCGGCGATTGCGACCGGGCCGATCCGCCAGTCGGGCAGCCGCTCGCGCACCGCGCGCAGCACCGGTACCGCATGGCGCTGCGCCGCCTGCGCCGACAGCCCGTCGGCGATCACGAAGGCCACGTCGCATGGCTCGCCCGCCGCCTGGCGCAGCCGCTCGCGGCTGTCATCGTCCAGCCGGCGGCCAAGATCCGGGCGGCGCAGATACTGCGCGCGATGCGCCGCCGCGCTATGGACCCGCAGGCTGGCAAACCCCGCCTCGTCCAGCGCCGCCTTGACGGCCTCGCACGACAGCGGCTGGTGCACCGCGTCGCGCGCCTGCGCATGAGCCAGGCCGAACGCGAGCACCGCGTCGGTCGGCTGGCTATGCCCGGCGCGGCCGAGCGCGATGCGCGCCGAGGTGAACTGGCGCAGCCGTTGCCAGGGATGGGGCGGGGCCAGGGTAGAAGGCATCGGTCGCTCCTGAATGAGCTCGAACGAGCTTGAATGGGCCTGAATCGCTTACAGGTCATGCGCCAGTTGCAGCAGCGGCTGGCGCTCGGCCGGCTCGACCAGCCTGCCGTCGCCGCCGAGGATGCCGGTGCGCTGGAGCCACGCCTCGAACTCCGGCGCCGGCGCCAGGCCCAGCGTCTCGCGCAGGTACAACGCATCGTGGAAGGCCGTGCTCTGGTAGTTCAGCATGATGTCGTCCGCGCCAGGCACGCCCATGATGAAGTTGACGCCGGCCACGCCGAACAGCGTCAGCAGCGTGTCCATATCGTCCTGATCGGCCTCGGCGTGGTTGGTGTAGCAGATATCGCAGCCCATCGGCACGCCGAGCAGCTTGCCGCAGAAATGGTCCTCCAGCCCGGCGCGCACGATTTGCTTGCCGTCGTACAGGTACTCCGGCCCGATGAAGCCGACCACGGTATTGACCAGCAGCGGCGAGAACGCGCGCGCCACCGCGTAGGCCCGCGCCTCCATCGTCTGCTGGTCGACGCCGTGGTGGGCATTGGCCGACAGCGCGCTGCCCTGCCCGGTCTCGAAGTACATCAGGTTGTCGCCGACCGTGCCGCGGCCCAGCGACAGCGCGGCGGCGCGGGCCTCGGCCAGCAGCGCCAGATCGATGCCGAAGGCGGCGTTGGCCTGCTCGCTGCCGGCGATCGACTGGAACACCAGGTCCACCGGCGCGCCCTGCTCGATGGCGCGCAGCGTGTTGGTGACATGGGTCAGCACGCACGACTGCGTCGGCACGCCGTGCCGCTCGCGCAGCTCGTCGATCAGCCGCAGCAGGGCGACGATCGACGCCAGGTTGTCGCCTGCCGGATTGATGCCGATGGTGGCGTCGCCGCAGCCGTAGAACAGCCCGTCGATGATCGAGGCGGCGATTCCCTTGGGGTCGTCGGTCGGATGGTTTGGCTGCAAGCGCACCGACAGCCGGCCCGGCAGTCCGATCGTGTCGCGAAAGCGCGTCACCACGCGGCACTTGCGCGCCACCGCGATCAGGTCCTGGTTGCGCATCAGCTTGCTGACCGCGGCCGCCATCTCGGGCGTGATGCCCGGCGCCACGCGGGCCAGCACCGTGCCGTCGGTCTCGTGCAGCAGCAGCCAGTTGCGGAATTCGCCGACCGTCAGCGCGGCGATCTCCGCGAAGGCGCCGGCGTCGTGGCGGTCGACGATCAGGCGCGTGACCTCGTCGCTTTCGTACGGGATCAGCGCCTCGTTCAGGAAGCGCGACAGCGGCAGGTCGGCCAGCGCCATGCGCGCCGCCATCCGCTCTTCTTCGCTGTCGGCCGCGAGGCCGGCCAGCTGGTCGCCCGAGCGCGCCGGGCTGGCCTTGGCCAGCAGGGTCTTCAGGTCCGCGAACGCGTAGCGTCGCGCGCCGATCGTTTCAGTGAACGCCATCTGTTTCCCCCGGCAAGGAGCGGCGGCCCTGGCATGACGCGGCTTGGCGCGACGGCGGGGCCCCTGGTCCGCAATATAGCGCGCAAACGTCATGGAAGCCCGATGGCGACCCTCTGGCGAAGGGCCTGGGCGGCGAAGCGTACCCGTTTCTGCGTGCCAATCTCGCGGACTCACCGGCCGCCAAAACCGGTCCGATTTCCGTTGCGGGAACGGCGGCTGCGGCGTCGGCGAGCGGACAGTCGTGCCACGCCGGCGCCGGGAGCGTACCCGTTTCTGCGTGCGCCTGCCGGGAAGAAACCCGGACTCCGGAGCTCCGAAGAAGGCGCGTCGCTCGACGACGGCCGGCTACTCCGCCCGACTGCGCACGTAGTCGATATGCGCCTGCATCGCCGTGCGCGCCTCTTCCGGACGCCGCGCCAGGATCGCCGCGCACAGCGTGCGATGCTGCAACAGCAGCTGGTCGGAGGCCTCGGCATCCTGCTCGCGCAGGCCGGTACCGTTGGTCGTGATGTGCTCGCGCAGCATGCCGATCACACTGGTATGCAGGTGCAGGAACATCGTGTTGTGCGAGGCCAGCGCGATCGCCTCGTGCAGCTGGGCATCGGCGTCGGCCTCCGCTCGCTTGTCGTCGTGCTCGCGAGCGCGCTCCAACTGGTCCAACAGCGCGCGGATCCGCCGCAGGTCTTGCGTGTCGGCGCGCAGCGCGGCGAAATAGGCGGTGGCGCCTTCCAGCACGCGGCGAAACTCCAGGATGTCCTCGCGCAAGGCCGGATGATCGGCAACCAGCTGGCGCCACGGTGACGCAATGCCGCTGCGCAGCTGCTCGGTGACGAACACGCCGGCGCCGCGCCGGCTCTGCAGCAGGCCGCGCGCGGCGAGCCGCTGGGTCGCCTCGCGCACCGTGTTGCGTGCGACACCGTAGGTCTCGGCCAATACGCGCTCGGCCGGCAGCCGCGTGCCGGCCGGCCAGGTGCCGTCCAGCAGCGCGGTCTCGACCTTGCGCATCACCTCTTCCACCCGACCGCGCTCGCGCATGCCTGCCGCCATCGTCTTCTCCCTTTGCATCGCCCCGTCACGTGCTGGCCCGCCGCCGGCTCGCCACCTCGCTCGCCGTCTGGTTCGCCAACCGGTTCGCCAACTGGTCCAACCAATTTGAACCTGGTCGCCGCAGCGGGAATTATGCCGCCGAAGCGGACGCGCCTTGCGGCGCCCGATCGGCCCCGGTCGCACCCATTGCGCCCCATCGCGCCCGCCATCAGACGCATGACGACGTCCCCGACACCACGCATCGAGCCCGCCATCGCAGGCGGGCCATCTCCGGAGCGAGACATGATTCCGAGGCAATACCCCGAGGCCCCCGCCGAGGTGTACCTGTTCGCGACCTGCCTGGTCGACCTGTTCGTGCCGCAAGCCGGCCTGGATGCGGTCCGCCTGCTGGAGCGCGAAGGGTTGACCGTGCATTTCCCGCGCGGCCAGAGCTGCTGCGGGCAGCCGGCCTACAGCAGCGGCAACCCCGAGCAGGCCCGCGCCGTCGCGCGCGCCCAGCTCGATCTGTTCGCGCAACCGTGGCCGATCGTCGTGCCCTCGGGTTCCTGCGCCGGCATGATGCGCCATCACTGGCCCAGGCTGTTCGAGGACGATGCCGTGGCCGGGCCGAAGGCGCGCGCGCTGGCCGAGCGCGTGTTCGAGCTGAGCGAGTTCCTGCTGCGCGTGCTGAAGGTCCGCTATCCGGATGCCGCGCAGGCGGTGACGTCGACGTCGGGATCTGTCAGGCCGGAGACCGTGGTGCTGCATACCTCCTGCGCGGCCCGCCGCGAGATGGGCACGCGCGTGCACGGCGTCGAACTGATCGACGCACTGCCCGGTGTCACACGGCTGGAACACGAGCGCGAATCCGAGTGCTGCGGTTTCGGCGGCACCTTCTCGCTGAAGCATCCGGACATTTCGGGGGCGATGGTGCAGGACAAGGTCGCTTCCGCCTGTGCCACTGGCTGCGACACGCTGGTATCGGCCGATTGCGGCTGCCTGCTCAATATCGGCCATGCCGCGCGCCGGCAGGCGCTGGGGCTCAAGGTCGAGCATATGGCCACGTTCCTGTGGCGCCGTCTTGGCGGCCGGGACAACGGCAGCGACAACCGAGGCGATCGCAGCAGCCGCCAAGACGCTGCGACGATCGGCACGGAGACACAGCGATGATCGCCGACGACGCCCGCACCCGCATTCTCGAACGGCTGCGCGCCGCCGCGCCGAACGCCGCCGACGGCCTCGACGGGGCGCCAACGCTGAGCCGGCGCATCGACGCGCATTTCGACGGCCGGCGCGCGATGTACGCGCCCGCGGACGGTGCCACGCTTGCGGACGCGATGCAGGCCGCCCTGCAGGCGGCGCACGCCGAAGTCTGGCGAACCGACGAGGCCGGCTGGCCCGCGCTGCTGGCAGAGCGCCTCGCCGCCGACGGCGTGCGCCGCCTGCTGTTCGATACGGAGGGCTCCGAAGGCGCTGTGCTGTCGCGCACCCTGCCTTCCACCGTGGAAGCCATCGCTTACCGGCGTCCCATCGAAGACTGGAAACGCGAGCTGTTCGACACGATCGACGCCGGCTTCACGGTGGCGCGCTCGGGCATCGCCGCCACCGGCACGCTGGTGCTGGTGCCGGACGCGCGCGCGCCGCGCACGGTCTCGCTGGTCCCGCCGCTGCACGTGGCGCTGGTCTACACCGACACGCTGCATGCCGACCTGCACTCGGCGATGCGCGCCGCGCGTTGGCAGGAAGGCATGCCGACCAATCTGGTGCTGGTCTCCGGCCCGTCGAAGACCTCGGACATCCAGCAGACGCTGGCCTATGGCGCGCATGGTCCGCGCCGGCTGTGGGTGCTGATCGTCGAGCGCGGCGGCAGCACCGCATCGCCGGCAATACAAGCGTCGGCACCGACATCGGGAGAACCGCTATGAGCGCGGCCCCGATGCATTTCGTGCCCTCCGCCGACTTCAAGGCGCGGGCGCGCGCGGCGCTGGACGATCCCAAGCTGCGCAGCAGCTTCCGCGGCGCGATGGACTTCCTGCAGAACAAGCGCGCGATCCAGTTTCCGGACGGCGACGAGCTGCAGGCCTTGCGCGACCTCGGCGAGGCGGTGCGCCAGCATGCGCTGGCGCATCTGCCGCAGCTGCTGGAGCAACTGGAGGCGAAACTGACCGAGGCCGGCGTGCAGGTCCATTGGGCGCAGACGCCAGACGAGGCCAACGCGATCATCGCGGGCATTGCCGAGCGTCACGGCGCGCGCAGCGTGATCAAGGGCAAGTCGATGGCCAGCGAGGAGATCGCGCTGAACCATTACCTGGCCGAGCGCGGCATCCGCAGCCTCGAATCGGACATGGGCGAGTACATCGTCCAGCTGGCCGGCGAGGGGCCCTCGCATATCGTGATGCCGGCGATCCACAAGACTCGTGGCGATATCGCCGCGCTGTTCGAGCAGCATATCCCCGACACGCCTTACACCGAGGACGTCGACACGCTGATCCAGACCGGCCGCCGCGCGCTGCGGCACGCCTTCGTCGAGGCCGATATCGGCCTGTCCGGCGTCAACTTCGCCGCCGCCGACACCGGCACGCTGTGGCTGGTCGAGAACGAGGGCAACGGCCGGCTGTCGACCACCGTGCCGCCGGTGCATATCGCGATCATGGGCATCGAGAAGGTGGTCGCGAGCCTGGACCATATCGTGCCCCTCGCCACGCTGCTGACGCGCTCGGCCACGGGCCAGGCGATCACCACCTATTTCAACCTGATCACCGGTCCACGCCGGGTGGGCGAGCTCGACGGTCCGCGCGAGATGCACGTGGTGCTGCTCGACAACGGCCGGACGCAGGCCTATGCCGACGCGCAACTGCGCGCGACGCTGCAGTGCATCCGCTGCGGCGCGTGCATGAACCACTGCCCGGTCTATACCCGTATCGGCGGACACGCCTATGGCACCACCTATCCGGGTCCGATCGGCAAGATCATCTCGCCGCATCTGCTGGGACTCGACGCCACCGCCGATCTGCCCACTGCGTCGAGCCTGTGCGGCGCCTGCGGCGAGGTCTGCCCGGTCCGGATCCCGATTCCGCAGCTGCTGATCCGGCTGCGCACCGAGGCCAACCGCAATCCCGACGAGGCGGTACAGCATCCCCTGCGCGGCCAGGGCGCGCGCTACAGCCGCGGCGAACAGCTGATCTGGCGTTTCTGGCGCGGCGCGTTCGCGCATCCGCGCCTGTACCGGCTGTTCCGCTGGGCCGCGACGCGGCTGCGCGCGTTCACGCCATCGCGGCAGATGGGGTGGACCGACCATCGAGAGCCCTTGCGGCCGGCGGCCCGCAGCCTCGCCGACCTGCTGCGCGAGCGCGGACAACCGGAATAGCAAACACCCTGCCCACCAACGTCTGTCGTCCCCGCGCAGGCGGGGATCCAGCGGCTCCCGAAGACGCTGGATTCGCGCGCTCGCGGGAACGACGCGGTGGTGACCGGAACGTGCTCGGCCCCTTCGCCAAATCCATTTCCCTTTCTAGACTCGCATCCCTCGGAGGAGACCGATATGCAAACCTGGCAACAGGTCTATATGCCGCTGGGCAGCCTGTGGCTGTCCTCGCTGGCCGCCGCCATTCCCATCCTGTTCTTCTTCGTCGCGCTGGCGCTGCTGCGCATGAAGGGCCATGTGGCCGCCGCGATCACGCTGGCGCTCGCGCTGGCCGTGGCCATCGCCGGCTACGGCATGCCGGTGCCGCAGGCGCTCGCCTCGGCCGGCTACGGCTTTCTGTACGGCCTGTGGCCGATCGCCTGGATCATCGTCACCGCGGTGTTCCTGTACAAGATCGTCGTCAAGACAGGCCAGTTCGACGTGATTCGCGCCTCGGTACTGGCGATCACCGACGACCAGCGCCTGCAGGTGCTGCTGATCGGTTTCGCATTCGGCGCCTTCCTCGAGGGCGCGGCCGGTTTTGGCGCGCCAGTGGCGATCACCGCGGCGCTGCTGGTGGGCCTGGGCTTCAATCCGCTCTATGCCGCGGGGCTGTGCCTGATCGCCAATACCGCACCGGTGGCCTTCGGCGCGATGGGCATTCCCATCATCGTGGCCGGACAGGTGACCGGCATCGACCCGTTTCATATCGGGGCGATGGCCGGCCGGCAATTGCCGCTGCTGTCGCTGGCCGTGCCGTTCTGGCTGGTGTTCATGATGGACGGCGTCAAGGGCGTACGCGAGACCTGGCCCGCCGCGCTGGTCACCGGCGGCAGCTTCGCCGTGACCCAGTACTTCACCGCCAACCATATCGGGCCGGAACTGCCTGACATCACCTCGGCGCTGGTCAGCCTCGTTTCGCTGTCGGCGTTCCTGAAGGTATGGCAACCGCGCAGCGCCGCACGCGCCGCCGGTGCATCGCTGCGTGCCGGCCACGGCGGCGCCGCGGCGCTGGGCGGCTTCGGCGATATGGGCGGTTTCCCGACGATCGGCGCCAAGGATCCGCGCAGCCAGCGCAAGGCGTCGCCGTACACGCTCGCGCAAACCATCCGCGCCTGGGCGCCGTTCGGCATCCTGACGGCGATCGTCACGGTCTGGAGCCTGCAGCCGTTCAAGGCGCTGTTCGCCGCAGGCGGCGCGCTGGCGGACACGGTGCTGAAGTTTTCGGTGCCCTGGCTCGACAAGCTGGTCATCAAGACCGCGCCGATCGTCGCCGAGCCCAAGGCCTATGACGCCGTGCTGAAGATCGACCTGCTGTCCGCGGTCGGCACCGCAATCCTATTGACCGCGCTGATCTCGGCCGTGCTGCTGCGCATGTCGCCGCGCACGCTGCTGGCGACCTTCGGCGAGACGCTGCTCGAGCTGCGCCGGCCCATCCTGTCGATCGGGCTGGTACTGGCCTTCGCCTTCGTCGCCAACTACTCGGGCATGTCGTCGACGCTCGCGCTGCTGCTGGCCGGCACCGGCGCGGCCTTCCCCTTCTTCTCGCCGTTCCTCGGCTGGCTCGGCGTCTTCCTGACCGGCTCCGATACCTCGTCGAACGCGCTGTTCTGCTCGCTGCAGAGCACGACCGCGCATCAGATCGGCGTCTCGGACACGCTGCTGGTGGCCGCCAATACCACCGGCGGCGTGACCGGCAAGATGATCTCGCCGCAGTCGATCGCGGTGGCCTGTGCGGCAACCGGACTGGTCGGCCGCGAGTCGGAGCTGTTCCGCTTCACGGTCAAGCACAGCCTGCTGTTCGCGGTGATCGTCGGGATCATCACGATGGTGCAGGCGTATTGGCTGACGGGGATGATTCCGGGTTGATCGCCAGGCGAGCGCGGGGCGTCGCGCCAGCGAAGGGAATGTGTCGGGATCGTGTGCACGCTCTTCGATGGACGTCGGAAAAAAGCGAAAGCCGGGCAAATCCTGAGGTGGGATAGTGCGGCATCAGTCGAGTGGTGTGGCGGCAAGGACGTTGATCCTTGTCCCACGCCTCGCCGACCGATGCCGCCCTTCTTATCTCGATGGACGAAGACCATGATCACCACCCCGGACCCGAACGTTAGCGGCCACGATCCTATGTCAGCCGAATCTCCCCGCCCGAAGACCCATCGACGCCGCGACAACGCGCTGTCCCGACACGACGCGCTTCAACTGATCCGCAAGCAGATGGGGACAGTCATTCCCCCGTGGGCCCTGTTCACGTCCGTCGGCAGTGGGATCGCGATCGTCATCTCGGTGATGAGCTTCCAGAACTCCAACACGCAAGACAAGGTGGACAAAGGCACCGGACCACTGCAGGCCGAGATCGTTGAAATGGATAAAAGGCAGACAGGTCGGCTCGATGCAGTCGACAAGAGGCTGGATCGCTTCGACGCCAGATTCGATGCAGTGGAAGGCCGACTTGGCGCGCTGGAGGTTCGCGTTGGTGCCATGGACGCGCACATCCAACAAATGGAAACGCACCTCCAGCAAATGGATACGCACCTTCAGCGAATGGACACCCACATGCAACAAATCGACGCCAAGCTCGACCGCTTGCTACGAAAATAAGTGCATCGGGTCATTCGCCGCACGGCGAATGACCCGCCTTCAGGCGGTGTTGCCTACGCCACCGTCGCGTAAGCCAACGTCTTCGGCGTCTTGACGATGACCTCCGGCCGCTCGCCCACGATCACCGTGTCGTCCAGCCGGAAGCCGCCGAGTCCGTAGACATAAAGGCCGGGCTCGGCGGAATACACCTCCCCTGCCAGCAGCGGCCGCGTATTGAACGCCATGTCCTCCGGATACTCATGCAGCATCAGGCCAACGGCATGGCCGGTCCGGTGAAAGACGTATTGCGCGCAGTCGGCCCGCTCGATCACCTGCAATGCCGCGGCATCCATGTCGCAGACGCGTTTGCCGAGCACCGCCGCCTCGACCGCGGCATCGGTGGCTTCGGCCGCGACGGAATACAGGCGCGCCTGCTGGTCCGTCGGCTTGCCGCAGAACCACGTCCGTTCGTTCTCGACGTACAGCCCATTCAAACGCGGCAGCACCAGGTTGACGATGGTGTCGCCCGCCGAAATGCGCGCGCCGCAGGCCGCGCCGTCGCCATGCGGGGAGGCGGAGGCGGGGCCGGACAGCGTCCAGCACTTCAGGATGTCGAAGTCCTCGCCGGGGAAGCGGCGCGCGGCTTCCTCGACCATCAGGGCCGCCATCGCGTGATCGAGTTCCTGGACCAGCCGGCCCGCGCGGATGTTCTCACGGTAGCGATCCTGCACCCAGTCGGTCAGCGCCCCGAGTTCGCGCATGACCTGCAATTCCTCGGGATGCTTGACCCAACGCAGGCCTCGCATGTCCCCCATGGCCGGCCGCAGCGTCAGCTCGGGCAGATAGCGCTGCGCCGCCGTCAGGATGGGGTGGGCGACGTCCACTGCGATGCGGGACATGCCCAGGCCCTTCTGCGCCAGCAGCGCCGCCACGACCTCGGGCAGCTGCGGCACCAACGGCAGGCGATTGGAAACGCGCGGATGCTCGGAGTAATAGGTGATATCCGACAACCACACCTTCCCCTTTTCGGTGGCGAAGCGCATATGGTTGGTCGACAGCTCGTTCATCACCGCAAAGGTGTCACCGTTGCGGGGAACGACGACGAACACCGGCCGTTCCCAGGGCCATACGTCCAACTGGAAGTTGGTCGCGAATTGAAAGAAGTCGGGCGTGCCGAAGACCAGCGCATCGACGCGCAGCCGGTCCATCAGCTTGCGCATCGACGCGAGTCGGTATTCGTGGACGGCTTTTGTCAGATGGGGCATGGCGGTGTCAGAGAGAAATGCCGAGTTTGCGGATGATCGGACCCCAGGCTTCGGAGTCGCGCTTCATGTAGCGCTCGACCTCCGTTGAGGGTCCCTTGATCGGTTCGAGGAACTGGAAGGCCAGCTTCTCCTTCAATTGCGGGTCGTCCAGTGCCTGATTGATGTCGGCGTTGATCTTTTGCACCAGCGCCGCCGGCGTGCCGATCTTGGCGACGATGGCGTACCAGCCCGGCACCGCGACGTCATAGCCCAGCTCCTTGAAGGTCGGCACACTGGGCAACGCGGCGAGCCGCTTGTCACCGGTCACGGCGAGCGGCACCAGCTTGTGTCCGACGATGTTTGCGTGCACGCCGGCCACCACGTTCATCATGACCGGGGTCTGGCCGTTCATCAGGCTGGTGGCGCCGCCCGGCCCATTGAACGGGACGTGCTGCAGCTTGATTCCCACCTTTTCGGCGACCAGTTCCATTGCCAGATGCGTGGAATTGCCGACGCCGCCCGACGCGAAGCTGATCTCGCCGGGACGCGCCTTCGCCACCTGCACGAACTCCTGCAAGGTCTTGACCTTCAGCGACGGCGCCGCGACGAAGACGAACGGCGAGTTCGCCAGCATGGCAACGCCCACCAGATCCTTCGACGGGTTGTACGGCAGCTTCGGATACAGATGCGGGTTGAAGCTCAGGTTCGACACGCCGGCAAAGAACAACGTGTAGCCGTCAGCGGGTTGCGACAGCACGTAGTTGATCGCCAGCGCGCCGTTGGCGCCGGGCTTGTTTTCCACCACCACCGCCTGCTTCCACGCCTGTCCCAGCCGTTCGGCCAGCGCCCGGGCCAGCACGTCGTTACCCGTGCCGCCGGCCTGGGGCACCACCAGCCGGACCGGCCTCGAGGGATAGTTTTCCGCCTGCGCGATACCGGGCAGCGTGGCGGCCAGCACTGCGCCCGCAGTCCAGCCCAAAAGTGTTCGCCGTTTCATTCCTGCATTCACCGTTTCGTCGATTCGTCCCGCTTGGGATGTCCTTCGGCCGCCTCAGCGGATGGCCAAATCGAGACGGAATGTACCATGTGGTACATCGATCGGTGTAGCGAGGGTATACGCGGAGGATCGTGCGAACAATCGGGAAAGAATCGCGCAAGAATCGCGCGGATGACAGCGCGAACTCAGCGGCTGGAATGCAGGGAAAGCAAGGGTAGTCGGCGGATCACCGCTGGCGCGGCCGCGCCATCATTTCGGCGAAATACTCGATCGCGGCGGTGGTGCCCTTGCGGTCGCCGGTAGTGACCAGATCGAGCAACAGCCCACGGATCGTCGCCACTTCGACACGGGCCAGCAGCTTCGCTTCGCTTCGGCTCATGCCGAGGCTGCGTTCGAAGCGTTCGGCCAGCATGCCGGTCCAGCTGCCGATGACGTCCTCGAGAAAGCCGCTGAAGCGTTCGCGGTCGCGGATCGCGCGGCCGTAGATTTCGAACACCAGCTGCATGATCGGCAGATAGTTCGAGGCCGAGTATCGCTGCCACGCTGCGACCAGTGCAGTCTTCGGATCCGTGCCGTCCGCCAGTGCATGGTGTCGCGCCTGCTGTTCGGCATGGCGGATGCGATGCAGCAGCGCCTGCCAGAACCCGTCCGCCGAGCCGAAGTAGTAGATCAGCATGCGGTGGCTGGTGCCCAGGGCCTCGGCCACGCTGCGCAGCGACAGATCGCCGAGGCCATGGGTCAGCACGTGCGCGGTGGCCGCGTCGAGGAGTTGAAGGGCTTGCTCGCTGTTCGCGCGTGCGCTGGCGTCGGGCTTCTTGGTCGGCATGGGTGGCGGTCGATATGCGGGACAACGACGCAAGGGCGTCGCGAACCGCGATTCTAGCCGCGGTCCGCCTCGCTATCGGCCCATTCCGACACTGTGCGCCAGCGCGCAAGCCAGCGGAACGATCCGGCCTGTCCGCTCAGGCCTGGACGATCGGCTCGAACCCGCCATAGATCATCCGCTGACCGTCGAACGGCATGTTCTGCATGTCGTTCGCCAGCCGCGGATCGGCCATTGCAGCCTTCATGCCTTCGTCGCGCTTCTCGCGCGACGGCCACTCGATCCACGAGAACACGACGGACTCGTCGTCCTTGCGCTGCACCGCCATCGTGAACGACGTGACCTTGCCCTCGGGCACATCGTCGCCCCAGCATTCGAACACGCGGAGAGCGCCGTACTCCTTGAACACCTGCGCGGCCTTCTGGGCCATTTCGCGGTAGGCCTCGCGGTTGGCGGTGGGCACGGCAATGACAAAACCGTCGACATAGGACATGGTGGTCTCCTTGGAATCGATTGGCACCGGCGGTGGGGTCTGCGCCGGGTGGCGCAGCCTCGCCCTCGGAATGCGTCTCGTTACGATAGTGCAAGACCGGGCAATGTCCAAAGTGGACAGCAGCTAGCCCTCTCCCTCGCGGGGCAGGAAGCGGTCGCCTTCGGCCAGCGGCGCGAAACGATAGGTCGCCGGCGTACGCGACAGCTTCACCGGCGCCCCCAGCCCCCGATAGCCGCCCTCCATCTCGACCACCATCTGGCGGTGCGCCGTATGGGGATGCTGCAGCGCATCCGGCACCGACAGCACAGGGGCGCAGGGCACGCCGGCCTGCACCAGCGCATCGGCCAGCGCCTTGCCGTCGCGCGTGCTCAACTGCGCCTCCAGCTCGGCCTTCAGCGCCGACCGATTGACCGAGCGTGCCCCGGCCGTCGCATAGCGCGCGTCGTCGGCCAGCGCGGGCACGCCAAGCTGCTCGCACAGGATGCGGAACTGCCGGTCGTTGCCGACCGCGAGAAAGATCGGATCGGTGGCGGTGGCGACCGTGTCGTACGGATAGATGTTCGGATGGGCGTTGCCGGTCCGCTGCGGCGCCTTGCCGCTGAGGAACCAGTTGGCCGCGTGCGGGTGCAGCAGCGACAGCCCCGAGTCATACAGCGCGGCCTCGACGAACTGGCCGCGGCCGCTGCGCTCGCGCTCCTGCAGCGCCAGCAGCACGCCCAGCGCGGCATTCAGGCCGGTCACCATGTCGACCACCGGCAAGCCGACGCGCAGCGCTTCGCCGTCCGCCTCGCCGTTGATGCTCATGATGCCGGCCATCGCCTGGATCGCGGCGTCGTAGCCCGGCAGGCCGCCCAGCGGACCGTCGGCGCCGAAGCCCGACACGCGGCAATGCACAAGGCGCGGGAAGCGTTCCGCCAGCGTTTCGTAGCCCAGGCCCCATTTCTCCATGGTGCCGGTCTTGAAGTTCTCGATCAGCACGTCGGCGTCGGCCAGCAGCGCGAGCAAGACCTCGCGCTCGGCCGCCGCAGCCAGGTCGAGCCGCATCACGCGCTTGTTCCGGTTCAGCCCGAAGTAGTAGGACGCCACGCCATCCTTGAACGGCGGGCCCCAGGCCCTCGTGTCGTCGCCCTGCGGCGGCTCGATCTTCAGCACGTCGGCGCCGTGATCGCCGAGGATCTGCCCGCAGTATGGGCCGCCCAGAATGCGCGACAGGTCGACCACCCGGATGCCGGCGAGCGCGCCGGTGCTTGCTTGCGTCATCGAAATTCCTCGGCTCGTTGCCATCGCCGGCGCCGTCGCCGGCGCCGGCGTCCATCCAGGTCAGTCCAGCTGCGCGCCGGACTTCTGCACCACCGCGCGCCACTTGCCCACCTCGGCCTTGATAAAGCCGCCCAGTTGCTCGGGCTTGGTCGACGGTGCGAACTCGAGCCCCTGCCCCTGCAGCGTCTTGCGGACCTCCGGCTGCTTCAGCGCATCGGCGAAGGCCGCGTTGAGCTTGCCGATGACTT
Source organism: Cupriavidus gilardii (assembly GCF_013347325.1). Classification (NCBI taxonomy): domain Bacteria; kingdom Pseudomonadati; phylum Pseudomonadota; class Betaproteobacteria; order Burkholderiales; family Burkholderiaceae; genus Cupriavidus; species Cupriavidus gilardii. The sequence goes on from NZ_CP054624.1 coordinate 2,097,847, forward strand.
CCTTCGGCGTGCCGGCAGGCGCCACCACGCCGAAGAACACCGACACGTCGAAGCCGGCGACGCCCTGCTCCGCGACCGTCGGCACATCGGGCAGTGCCTGCGAACGCTCGCGGGTGGTCACGCCGAGCGCGCGCAGCTTGCCGCTCTTGATGAACGGCAGCGCGGTCAGCACGTCGGTAAAGGTCATGCTGACCTGGCCGCCCAGCAGATCGTTCAGCGCCGGGCCGGTGCCCTTGTACGGGATGTGCTGGAAGTCGGTGCCCGCCAGGTTGTTGAACAGCACGCCGGCCAGGTGCGACGACGCGCCGTTGCCCGACGATGCATAGGTCAGCTTGCCGGGATTGGCCTTGGCATAGGCGGTCAGCTCGCTGACGTTCTTCGCCGGCACCGAAGGATTGACGACCAGCACATTGGGCAGATGGCCGATCTGGATCACCGGCGTGAAGCTCTTGACCGGGTCGTAGTTGATCTTGCGATAGAGACTGACATTGATCGCCAGCGGCGCCGAGGTGCCGAACATCAGCGTGTAGCCGTCGGGCTCGGCGCGCGCGACGGCTTCCGCGCCGATATTGCCGCCGGCGCCGGCGCGGTTCTCGACGATCACCGGCTGGCCGAGCGTGTTCTTCAGCGACGCGGCCAGCGTGCGGGCCATCGCGTCGGTCGGACCGCCCGGCGGGTAGGTCACCACCATCATGATCGGCTTGGACGGATAGTCCTTCTGCGCGAAGGCGGGAGCGATGCCGGCGCACAGCGTCAGCGTGGATGCGGCGGCGAGCGCCGCGATGCGTTGCCAGGGGGTCATCTGGTGTCTCCTAGTCAGGCCATGCGCCGTCGGATTCGTCGTCCCGGGCGCTTGTGGGGTTGCTTGTTGCGTGGCTTGTTGCGTGGCTTGTTGCCGTGAAATCCGCCGCGATCGCATGCGACTCGCGGCGGGTGAATCCGCGTGTCTTCAGAACAGATCGACCTGATCGACCGCGCCGGCAGGCTGCACCGCGCCTTCGGCCGGCGGTGCCACGGTATCGGCCAGCCAATCGGGTTCGGCGCCGCCTGCCAGTGGATCGCGCGGCAGCACGCGATGGATCAGCACCAGCTGGGCCAGCCGCATGCGGCGCACCGAGCCGATGCGGCCCGCTTCCCAAGCCATCGCCGCCGCGCTGGTCACGTGATACAGCGCGGACGCGGCCTGCCGGGCCAGCACATCGCCGGCCGCATCGGCCTGCGCGGCGTCGGCCGCCAGCGTGCAGGCGCGTTCCAATGCGCGGTCGAACGCCACACGGGCATTGGCGTGCAGCGGCGTCTGCGCCAACAGCTGCTGCAGATGGGCCCGCAGCACTGGCAGTGCCCCCTCGCGCCGGATCGCCCGCAGCACGTCCAGCGCGACGATATTGCTGGTGCCCTCCCAGATCGAGCCCAGGTGGGCGTCGCGCACCAGCCGCGGGTCGCTCCATTCCTCGATGTAGCCACAGCCGCCGCGGATCTCCATCGCATCGCCGGTGACCTTGCGCGCGTCGCGGCAGGCGCGGAACTTGATCAGCGGCGTCAGGATGCGCATCAGCGGATAGGCCTCGGTCTCGCCCGCATCGGCCCGGCGCAGCGCCTCGGCGGTCTGGAACACCATCGTGCGCGCCTGCTCGGTCGGCAGCGTCAGCTTCAGCAGCTGGCGGCGCATCAGCGGCATGTCGATCAGCCGCTTGCCGAAGGCACGGCGCTCCCGCGCGATGAACAGTCCTTCCGACAACGCCCGGCGCATCAGTCCGGCGGCGCGCACGCCGTTGGACAGCCGCGAATTGTTGATCATGTCCGCCATCTGCACGAAGCCGCGTCCCGGCTCGCCGACCAGCCAGGCGTGCGCGCCTTCGAGGCGGATCTCCCCGCTCGCCATCGAGCGCGTGCCGAGCTTGTCCTTCAGCCGGATGATCCGATAGTGGTTCGGGCTGCCATCGGCCAGCCTGCGCGGCAACAGGAACAGCGACACGCCCTTGATGCCCTCCGGCGCGCCGTCCGGACGCGCCAGCACCATCGCCAGTTCCGCGTCGGGGTTCGAGCAGAACCACTTGTCGCCGGTCAGGCGCCAGCCGCCCTGCGCGTGCGGATCGGGTATCGCGCGCGTGGCGGTGGCCGCCACGTCGGAGCCCGCGCCCTGCTCGGTCATGAACATCGCGCCCTGGTACAGATCCTCGAATACCTGCGTGGTCAGGTTCGGCAGGAAGCGCTCGACCAGCTCAGGATCGCCGAACTTGCGCAGCGTCCGCGTCAGCGAATCGGTCATCGACAGCGGGCAGCACAGCCCGAACTCGGCCTGCACGAACAGATAGGTCAGCGCGTACTTGGCGGCTGCCGGCATCGGCTGCGGCCAGCCCAGTACGCCGCCGCGATGCGATACCGCCGCCAGCCCGAACTCGGCAAAGGCCACGCGTTCGAGCTCGACATAGGCCGGATGCTTGTCAATGCGCTGCGCATCGATGCCGGTGCGCGTGCGGTGCGTCAGCGTCGGCGGATGGTGGTCGGCGGTATTGGCCAGTGCATCGAGCACGCCGCCCGCCAGCGCGCCCATGCGATCCAGATGCGGCAACAGGTGCTGGTACAGGTCCGCCGGCAGATACAGCGGCAGCAGCGCACGCAGATCGGGATCGCTGGCAAACAGATTGACGCCGTGCTGGTCCGGCACCGGATGGGCGGCGGGCGTCGCGGCGACGGGTTGCGATGAATCGTCCTGACGGACGGCGCTGCTCGGCATGCTTGTCTCCTCTTCCCACTTGTCGATGTGCGGCCGGGAACGAGCCCGCCGGATGGTGGAATGTTCGAGGAAACGGCGATTTGCGTCCAATACTAAGAATGGCTTGGACGATATGTTTTTTATATGGCGAGCGGAACGTTTCCGGTCCGCGCTGCGACCGTCATCGCGATAACAGGCTTACCGGTACACCCAAAAAGGCCCTTGAACCGGCCTGAAGCCTATCCTAGGATGTCCTATGACAATCTAATACAACATTCGATATGCCGCGTACTCGCACCGCCCACGTTCGTCCTCTGGAACCGGCCAGCGCCGAACCTCTATACGTCCAGCTTGCCGCACGCCTGGCCGCCGATATCTCGAGCGGCCACTTGGCGCCCGGTCAGCAATTGCCGACCGAGGCGCAGACGATGCAGACCTACGGCGTCAGCCGTATCACGGTGCGGCAGGCGATCCAGCTGCTTGCGCGCAACGGGCAGGTGACCTCACACCGCGGCAAGGGCACCTTTGTCGCCCGCACGACCTTGCAGCAGGATCTGAGCACCCTGCAGGGCTTCCAAGAGGCCTTGCGCAGCCAAGGCGTCGAGCCCGAGACGGAACTGCTCGAATTCTCGCCCTCCGCGGGCCGCATGGACCCGCAGCGGCCCGCCGACATGGATCTGCCGGTCCGCCTGCGGCGGCGCTACTGCCTGGACGGTGAAGCGTTCGCGGTGGTCGAGGCCTATCTGCCGGCCGAGGCTGCGCAGCTGGGCGAAGTTCGCGCCGAGCAACTAGCGGTCTACGACATCCTGCAGCAATACATGGCCTTGCGGATCGGGCGCGCCGACGTCGCGATCCAGTGCGCGCGTCCATCGCGACAGGTAGCTGCCGAACTGGGCCTGCCCGCCCGCACCAATGTACTGGTGATGCGCCGCACATCGTTCACCGTTGCCGGCGCGCCCTGCGAACACATGCGCATCCATATCGTGCCGGAGCGCTACACCTTCCGTCTTAGCGTACCCGGGCCGCTGGTGATCGCCCGCGCGTTGCAGCCGACCTCAACGGCAATGGCGCCCACCGCGACGGCGCCGACAACAAGACCGAGATCCCCGCGGAGATGACAGGAGACAACGTATGGACATCGGAACCCGACGCCGCCAGCTGCTGACGTTGCCGTTCGCCGCCGGCGCCGTTGCGCTGGCCAGCCCGTGGCGTGCCCTTGCCAGCGGCTACCCATCGAAGCCGATCCGGATGGTAGTGCCCTTCCCCGCCGGCGGACCGACCGATATCGTCGCGCGGCCGTTTGCGCAGTCGCTGGGCGAGGCCCTGAAACAATCGGTCGTCGTCGACAACCGCGGCGGTGCGGGAGGCTCGATCGGCGCGGGGATGGTCGCGACAGCCGCTGCGGATGGCTATACGTTGTTGATGGGCACGGTCGGCACCAGCGCGATCAATGCCAGCCTTTACAAGAACCTTTCCTACCACCCGGTCAAGGACTTCACGCCCATCGCCGCGGTGGCGACGGCGCCGGTGGCGATCGTCGTCCATCCCGGCGCGGGCATCGGCTCGCTGGCAGAGCTGGTGAGCAAGGCGAAGGCCCGTCCGAAGGCGATCAACTACGGCTCCGCCGGCAATGGCACGCCAGGTCATCTCGCCGCCGCGATGTTTTGCGCCACCGCCCATATCGAACTGACGCATGTCCCGTACAAGGGCAGCGCACCGGCGGTGACCGAACTGCTGGGCGGCCAGATTCCGCTGATGTTCGACCCCTTGCAATCGGTACTGCCGCATATCCAGTCCGGCAAGCTCAAAGCGCTGGCGATCACCAGCCGCCAACGCGCCAGCGTGCTGCCCGATGTGCCGACCGTGGCGGAATCGGGCTTCGCCGAGTTCGAGGCGACCGCATGGTGGGCACTGTTCGCGCCGGCCGGCCTGGCGCCGGCGATCGCACAACGGCTGCGCGCCGAAAGCGAGCGCATCGTGCGCGGCGCCGACTTCGAACGTCGGCTCGCCGGCCTGGGCCTGCAGACCATCCACGTGCCGCTGGCAAGCTTCCAGCAAGCCGAAACCGCCAAATGGGGCGCCGCGGTGCGCGCCACCGGCATCTCCATCGAGTAAGCCCCATGATCCTGAACGACGAAGAAAAGGCAATGCTCGCCGGCGAGTCCGGCGTGGTGGCGAAGATTGCGATCGAGCATCAGATCAAGGTCGGCGAGTTCTTCGGCGCGCGCGATTTCGTGCCGGTGACGCAGGCGCATATCATGGCCGACACCGAGAGCCTCGGACAGGCCGGCGTGATGTGGCTGGAGCGGCTGGCCGATGCAGGCGACGGCCGGGTACGGATTCCAACCATCACCGATCCGCGCGGCACCGACTTCCACAAGGCCTCGATGCTGGGCCAGGCCGACTGGATGCTGGAGCTGGAACGCCGCGCGATCGACGCCTTCACGCGCCTGGGCGTCAGCATGACGGACACCTGCATCAACTACCAGACCGTGCTGGCCGCCACGCGCGGCGAGCATGTCGCGTTCGGCGACACCGGCGTCGTGATCTACTCGAATTCGGTCGGCGGCGCACGCTCCAACTTCGAGGGCGGCCCGTCGGCGCTGTCCGCCGGGATCACCGGCCGCACGCCGCGCTATGGCTACCACCTCGATGCCCAGCGCCGGGCCACGCTGCGGCTGCGCATCGACTGGACGCCGCGCGAACTCGACGATTGGGGCGCGCTCGGCGGCGTGGTCGGCCGCCTCGCCGGCAACTACTGGCAGGTGCCGGTGCTGGAAGGGCTGGAAGGCGCGCCGACGTCGGACCAGCTCAAGCACTTCGGCGCGGCGATGGCGAGCTTCGGTTCGTCGGCGTTGTTCCATCTGGTCGGCATCACGCCGGAGGCGTTCCGGCTGCAGGATGTCGGCGGCGACCGGCTGCCGGTGGCTCACCGCATCGGCGAAGACGACATCCGCGCATTGCAGCACAGCTATGCGGTCGACAAGGCCATCGATGTCGTGGTCTTTTCCGCGCCCCAGTTGAGCCTGTACGAACTGCGCGACCTCGCCTCGCTGTGCGAGGGTCGCCGCTTCCAGCGTCCCCTGCTGGCCGTCACCAGCCCGCAGGTCAAGCCCGATTGCGACCGCTTCGGCTACACCGCGGCGATCGAAGCGGCGGGCGGCACCGTGCTGTCCGGCATGTGCTTCTACCAGTCCTATGCGCGCGAAATGCAGGAGGCCAAGGGCTGGAAACGCCTGGCCACCAACAGCGCGAAGCTGGTCAATATCCTCGGCGGCTACGGCTATGTGCCGATGCTGGCGTCGATGCGCGCCTGCGTCGATGCCGCTGAATCGGGAGAACTGCATTGAACGCAAAACTCTTCACCGCCCGCCATGCGATGGGACGCCGCGTGGTCGGCGAAGCGCTGGTCGCGCACGACGGCTTCTCGGCGCGCTACGACCTGAACCGGCTGCAGGGCGTGTTCTCGCGCCCCGCGCACAAGCTCGCAGGCCAGTCCTATGTCGACCGCATCCTGGTGCTCGATACGGCCAAGGGCGGCGTCGCCACTGCGTGGATGCTGCACGAGATGCGCTCGCGCAATATGGCGCCGCTGGCGATCGTGTTCAACACGGTCAATACGATCCTCGCCCAGGGCGCCGCGCTCGGCGACGTGACGATGCTGGCCGGCTTCGAGGTCGATATCACCGCGCAGGTACCGCACGGCGCCATGGTCGAAATCGATCCGGACGCCCGCACGCTGCGGGTGCTGGAGCCGGGCGAGACGCGGCCCGTCGAGCCGGCCGGCGCCGGCTTGCAGCGCATCCATGGGCCAAGATAGCGGACCAGTGCCTGGCCCGCACCTAACCGGTCGACGCTAGGGAAATACCCGCCCTGTCACACCACCGAACCGCAACGCGTTGCATACTGTCCCGCCACGGCCGAGCCGTGCGAGCCGGGCGGGACAGCCTGGCCGTCGTATCGAGACCCTCGCATCGACACCATACAAAGGAGACAACATGCAACGACGTCAAATCCTGCGCCTCGCCGGCGCGGCATGGGTAGCGGGCGTGGCCGGGTTGCCGGTCGGACGCCTGCACGCCGAGGACTTTCCCAGTCGTCCCATCAAGCTGATCGTGCCCTATGGCGCCGGCGGCATCACCGACCAGATCGGGCGGGCGCTGGCCGATGCGGCGGGGCGCGAGCTGGGCCAATCGATCATTGTCGAGAACAAGCCCGGCGTCAGCGGCACGCTGGGCGCGACGCAGATGGCCACCAGCGAGCCCGACGGCTATACGCTGACGATGGCGCCGGTCGTGATCTTCCGCCTGCCGCACGTGCAGAAGATGCGCTACGACCCGCTGAAGGATCTGACCTATATCTCGATGATCGCGGACTACAACTTCGCGGTCGCGGTGCGCACCGATGCCAAGTGGAAGACGATGCAGGATCTGGTGGCCGAGGCCAAGGCGTCGAGCCGCGGCATCAGCTACGGCACCACCGGCATCTACGGCAGCCAGCATCTGACGATCTCGGAACTGGCGCGCATCACGCAATCGAACTGGACGCATGTCCCCTACAAGGGCGACGCCGAGGCGATTACCTCGCTGCTGGGCGGCCAGTGCGACGTGGCGATGCTGACCAACACGCTGCTGCCCTATGTGAAGAACGGCCAGTTGCGCGTGCTGGCGGTGCTGTCCGAAAAGCGGGCGCCAGACTTTCCCGATGCGCCGACGCTCAGGGAGATCGGCTATCCGGTCTGGTCCAATTCGCCGTTCGGCATCGTCGGTCCCGCCGGCATGAAGCCCGAGGTCGTGAGGAAACTCGACACCGCGTTCCGCAATGCGCTGAAGGATCCGAAACTGCTGGCGGTGACGCAGCAGTACGGCATGTCGACCAACTATATGGGACCCGAGCAGTACAGCGCCTATGCGCAGAACGCCTTCAAGAGCGAGGGCGCGATCATCCGGCGGCTGGCCGAGGCGATGAAGAACCAGTAAGGTTCATTCGCCGGTGCCGCGGCCGAGTTCGCGCAGCAGCGTCTGTTGCGGCTCGGTCAGCGTGCGCAGCCGCGACGGCAGGTCGATGGCGACCGTCAGCAGCAGGTCGCCGGTCTTTTGCCTGGCGCGATCGTGCAGGCCCATGCCGCGCACGCGGATGACGGTGCCGCTGCGCGTCATCGCCGGAATCTCGGCCATCACCGTCTTGCGAAAGCGCACCACCGGCACGCGCCCGCCCAGGCAGGCCAGCACGAAGTCGATCTTCAGCTCGCGCGTCAGGTCCAGCCCATCGACGCCGAACACGCGATCCTTGCGCACCCGGACCTTGCACATCAGGTTGCCGTTGGGGCCGCCGTCGATACCGGGGCCGCCCATGCCGCGGGCGCGCAGCACGGTGCCGTCGATCACGCCCGGCTTGATCTGCACGCGCAGCGCCTTGTCGACGCGGACCTTGCCGGTACCGCCGCAGGCATCGCAGGCTGCCGGCTCGACGCCGCGCCCGGCGCAGCGCTCGCAGGCGCCATACGCGTTGAACAGGCCGCGCCGCACCTGCCCCGTACCGGCGCACGTCTTGCAGCCCATCATGCGGATGCCGCGCGCATCGCAGTGCAGGCAGTCGACCGTCATCCTGACCCGCGTCGATGCCATGCCGCCGAGCACCGCTGTCTCCAGCGCGATGCTGGTCTCGCACAGATAATCGACGCCGGCCTTGCCCGGCGCGTTGCGCCGCGGGCCGCCATGCGGCCAGGCTTCGCGCGCCGGGCGTGGGCCATGGGCGCCGCGGCCGTTGGCGGCGCCATTGCCTGCGCCATTGCCCCCGCCGTGACCGGAACCGCCGCGCGGCGCGGCGCGCTCGGCGTCGTAGGCGATCCGGCGGCCGGCATCCTTGAGCACCGCAAAGGCATGCTGCAATCGCTTGAACCGCTCTTCCGCGGCCTGCGGATCGTCCGGATTGCGGTCCGGATGCCAGCGCATGGCCAGCCGCCGATACGCCTGCCGGATCTCGTCCGCCGTGGCCGTCGGGGCAACGCCTAGGGTCTGGTAGTGGTCATGGTGCGTCACGGGGGCCTTGTGTTCGCCGTTGGCGCAGCCGGCGTTGCTGCGGGCGCGCTACCTGTTCAGCCGGCACATCGAAGGGATAACGGCATGCCGTGCGGAAACTGTAGGCATAGAATGAGGCCCGTTTCCGCACCCCTCCCACCTTCATCGAAGCGTCATCGAACGCCGCCCCTGCCATGGAGTTCCGCCATCTGCGCTATTTCCTCGTGCTGGCCGACGAGCTGCATTTCGGCCGCGCCGCGCGCCGGTTGTCGATCTCGCAGCCGCCGCTGTCGCTCAATATCCAGCAGCTGGAGGCGTCGGTCGGCGCCCGGCTGTTCGAACGCGACAGCAAGGGCGTGCGCCTGACCGCGGCGGGGCGGGCCTTTCGGGAATCGGCGACCGCGCTGCTGGCGCAGGCCGAGGAGGCACGGCTGCTGGCGCGCCAGATCGAAGCCGGTGCGGTGGGCAGGCTGCGCGTGGGTTTCGTCGGATCGATGCTGTACCGGGGGCTGCCGCAGAAGCTGCAACAGTTCGAGGCCGATCAGCCCGGCATCCAGATCGCGCTGACCGAGCTCAATTCGCAGGAACAGATCGAGGCGCTGCTGCACGGGCAGCTCGACGTCGGCTTCATCCACACCAGCCGCGTGCCGGACGAGCTGGCCACCCGGCTGATCCACAGCGAGCCCTTCGTCTGCTGCATGCCGGCCGCCCATCGGCTCGCGAGCCGACGCACCATCGCGCTGACCGAGCTGCGCGGCGAGACGTTCGTGCTGTTCTCGCGCAACGCATCGCCCGACTACTACGCGCGGATCGTCGACATGTGCGCGGCCGAGGGCTTCTATCCGCAGATCCGCCACGAGGTCCGGCACTGGCTGTCGGTGGTGTCGCTGGTCTCGCAGGGGATGGGCGTGGCGGTGGTGCCGGCGGCCTTGCGGCATTCGGCGCTGGCCGGCGCGGCCTTCCGGCCGCTGAAGCACAGCACCGTGCCGTCGGAAGTCTATTGCGTATGGAAGGCGGCGCCGGACCATCCCGCACGCGACCGCTTCGTCGGCATCTTTGCGGCGCCGGCCGCGCGGCAGCGTTCGGCGCAGGGCTAGCGGGCCGACGCCTCGCGATACGCGCGGATGCGCTCGCGCAGCCCCGGCCGCGCGGCCGAGTGGACCAGCGCGGCGAGCTGCCTCGCAAGTTCGCCGCCGTCGGCACGCGACGCGGCATGGATCGCCGCCTGCGTCTCGATGTCGAGCCGGCGCGCCTGACGGGCCAGCGCCTCCAGCGCGGTGTCGGGCTTGCCGTGCTCGTCCGCAACGAAGGAGCGTGTCGCCAGGCCGGCAGCGAGCGCGGTATCGGCATCGATCGTTGCGCCGGCGCCGATCCATTGGCGCGCCAGCGTCGGCCCGACCCGGGCGGCAAGCCGCGCGGTGCCCAGCACCAGCCCGAAGGCCGCGCCGGGGAAGGCGAAGCGGCCGTCGTCGGCCACCCAGCATTGTTCGCAGGCCGCCGCCAGATCGGCGCCGGCGCCCATGGCCCGGCCATGGACCCGCGCGACAGTGGTGAACGGTGCCGTGTAGATGGCCTGCAGCATCAGCTCGACCCGGACGAAGCGGGCCAGCAGCGTGTCATCGGTTTCGCTGTCGAGGTCGCCGAGGTCGAAACCCGTGCAGAAGTGTTTGCCCGCCCCTTCGAGCAGCACCAGCCGCGTGCCGTCGCGCTGGCAGGCGAGCACCGCGTCGTGCAAGGCCTGCACCAGCTCGGCCGACAAGGCATTGCCCCGTTGTGGGCGGTTCAGCGTCAGCCGCGTGATATCGCCTTGCCGGTCGACCAGCAGCACGGGCCCCGCCGTGGCGGCCGCACCCGGCGCGCCGTCAGACATCGGGGGCCGCCCACAGATTCGGCGCGAAGCGGTTGGCATAGCCCGAGACGAATTCCTTCGGCGCGCCCGTTGCCGGGTCGAAGACATGGCGGCGAATGCGGCCGATATTGCCGCCGTACAGGTGGACGCTGACCGAGACCCGGTCGTCGAAGGCGTTGCGCACGCGGTGGATGTCGCCGAGCGACGGCGATACCGCAGCGACCTGGCCGGCCTCGAGCCGCGTTTCCTCGCCGTCCTGATGGATGCCCCGGTCGTCGCGCCGATAACGGATATCGATCTCCGCGCCGCGCAGCACGCCGATCCAGCCCCACACCGTGTGGTCGTGCACCGGCGTCTGCTGTCCGGGGCCCCAGACAAAGCTGACGACCGAGAAACGATCGAGCGGATCGCCGTACAACAGGTATTGCTGGTAATAGGTCGGATGCGGCTGCGCCAGTTCGTCCGGAAGCCAGTCGTCACGAGCGACCAGCGCCTGCAGCAGTGGCCGCGTGCCTTCCAGCAAGGCAGCCTCGTCGCGATTGGGCCCCGCCATCAGCGACGTGACGCCGGCAACGAAGGTGCGCAGCGGTTCGATGGTGCGAGTCATGGCGTTTGCTCCTGCGTCTGCTGTTGCGTCTGCTGTTGCGTCTGCTGTTGCATTCGCCTTTGCGTCGGCGCTTGACTGCCGCCGCCGGCATGGGCAGCGCGAACCGCGTCAGTATGCTCGCCGAGGGCCGGCGGGGGGCAACGCACCGGCAAACCCATGCCGTCCAGCCGCAGCGGCGAAACGAAGGTCCGCGTCGCCACGCCGCCCGGCAGCGTCAGCGGGCGCACCCATTCCATGTGTTCGACCTGCGGGTCCTGCAGCGCGGCGGCATAGTCGTTGATGCGCGCGTGCGGCACGCCGGCGGCCTGGAAGGCGCCGATCCAGTGATCGACACCCGCGGCGGCGAAGCGCTGCTCGAGCAGTTCCTTCAACGCGGTCTGGTTGGCGGCGCGATCGCGCGTGGTGGCAAAGCGGGGATCGTCGGCCAGCTCCGGCATCTGCACCACGCGCACGACTTCCAGCCACAGCTTCTGGTTGCCGGCCGCGATCGCGAAGTAGCCATCGGCGGCGCGGAACGCCTGGTACGGCGCGTTGCGCGGATGCGCCGAGCCCAGCTTGGCGGGGCTGCGGCCGGTGCCGAAGTACTCGCTCGTCTGCAGCGCAGCGATGCCCAGCGTACAGCCATACATCGGCACATCGATATGCATGCCGGCGCCGCCGGCCCGCACCCGGGCCAGCGCGCTGGCGATCGCAAAGGCCCCGTACAGACCCGAAGCGAAATCGGCCAGCGGCACGCCGCACTTGACCGGCGCGCCGTCGGGCTCGCCGGTCACGCTCATCACGCCAGCGGCGGCCTGGATCGTCAGGTCGAAGCCGCCCTCGGTGGCGCGCGGCCCGCTCTGGCCATAGGCCGACACCGAGCAGTAGACAAGACCCGGATGGTCCTCGCGCAGGCTCGCATAGCCCAGCCCCAGGCGGTCCATCACGCCGGGCCGGTTGTTCTCGACGACCACGTCGGCCTCGAGCATCAGCCGGCGCGCCAGCGCGAGGTCTTCCGGCTGCTTCAGGTTCAGCACCACCGAGCGCTTGTTGCGGTTCAGCGAGGCGAAATTCTCCGAGAAGCCGGCCGAAATCGGCGGCCATTGCCGCAACGTATCGCCGTCGGGCGGCTCGACCTTGACCACGTCGGCGCCCATGTCGGCCAGCAGCATGCCGCAGAACGGCCCGGCGGCGACGGTGCAGAACTCCAATACCTTGACGCCGGCGAGCGGCAGATCCTTTTCGTTCAGGTCGGGCATGACGATGGCGGCAACGGGATGGCGCCGGTTGGCGGGAAGGTGAGCCGGCGGCCGGGTTGCGGGCGCCGGGGCATGCGGGGCATTATATGGACGTGCCGGAATACGGGACAATGGTTCCGTATTTGAGAACGGCGCGGACGACCCGCCCGTTGCCTCCCACGGCCCTGCCCCGCGGCGGGAGAGCGGGGCGAAACCGGGACGCAGGCCAACTCCAACCGCTAACCATGAACAACACCTTGATCAAAGGCCTGGGCATCGTCGAGCTGCTGGCCCATAGCGACCGGCCGCTGGGGCTGACCGAGATCGCCAACCGGCTCGGCATGGCCAAGAGCAATGTCCATCGGCTGCTGCAGGCGCTGACCGAGCTGCGCTACGTGATTCGCGACGAGGACACCGCGGGCTACAGCGCCTCGATCAAGCTGTGGGAGCTGGGCTCCGCGGTGCTCGGCCGCCTGGATCTGCGCCGCCACGCCGAGGGCTGGATGGAACGGCTGATGCACGACAGCGGCGAAAGCGTCCACCTGTCGGTGCTCGATCGCGGCGAGGTCGTCTACGTGCACAAGATCGACAGCCCCAATCCGGTCCGCGCCTATACGCAGATCGGCGGACGTGCGCTGGCACATTGCGTGGCGACCGGCAAGGCCATGCTGGCGTTCCAGCCGCCGGTCGTGCTGCAACGGATGTCGACGGCGCTGGAAGGCGCCACCGCCAATTCGATCGTCGAGCCGGCGCGCTTCCTGCAGGAAATGGACAAGGTGCGGCGGCAGGGCTATGCCGTCAATCGCGGCGAATGGCGCGAGTCGGTCCACGGCGTGGCCGCGCCGATCGTCGACGGCCATGGCCAGGTCTTCGCCGCGGTAGGCCTGTCCGGGCCGGCGGAGCGCTTCAAGCCGCAGAAGGTGCGCACCTTCGCCGAGATGGTCCAACATGCCGCCGCCGAAATCTCGGCGAGCCTGCGCGGCGGGCACCGGCACAGCGCACTGGCGCTGGCCACGCGCGGCATGGTGAGCGCAGGGCGTTGAGCCGTGCGCCAGCGCGCATTCCCCCCTTTGGCAGGGGTCCAGCGGACCCGAGTGTTCCGCGGAAGCCACAACCGCGCCGGATTGGTGCAGCGCGCATAGGCCGCTCCAAGATTCACCTTATAATGCCGCCACCTGGCCGACATCGAACGGACTTACCCAGTTCTCACCGGTGCGGAGGGCAGGCGGGCGATTGGCCTGCGCAATAACAAGAACGTGGTCATGTAGTGCCCTTTCAGGCCTGAGCCGCGGTCGTGCATGCGCGCCCCGACCAGCCTGTCAAAGTCGCCGGGGAGTTCTTCGATTTTGCGCACGTCCAGGGCCCGCGCCTGGATGATTCGAACAAACACGATCGAGGAGCTCCCAATGAAGCATTCCCGTCTTACCTCCCTTTCTCTCGCCGCCGCGCTGGTCACCTTCGGTGCCGTCGCACAAGCGGAAACCGTCAAGATCGCTATCGCCGGCCCGATGAGCGGCTCGGTCGCGCAGTACGGCGACATGGTCAAGGCGGGCGCGCTGACCGCCATCGAGCAGATCAACGCTGCCGGCGGCGCCGGCGGCAACAAGCTCGAAGTGGTGCTGATGGACGACGCCTGCGAGCCCAAGCAGGCCGTGGCCGTCGCCAACAAGATCGTCAGCCAGGGCATCCGCTATGTGATCGGGCACGTCTGCTCGGGCTCGACCATTCCGGCCGCCGACATCTACGAGAACGAAGGCGTCGTGATGGTGACGCCGTCGGCCACCGCGCCGCAGCTGACCGAAGGCAAGAAGCGCAAGATGATCTTCCGCACGATCGGCCGCGACGACCAGCAGGGTCCGGCCGCCGCGCAGTACATCATCGGCAAGGTCAAGCCCAAGAAGGTCGCCGTGCTGCACGACAAGCAGTCGTACGGCCAGGGCATCGCCGCCTCGGTGCGCAAGGACCTCGAAGCGGCCAAGATCCCCGTGGTGCTGTTCGAAGGCATCAACGCCGGCGATTCGGACTACTCGGCCGTGATCACCAAGCTGAAGTCGCAGGGTGTGGACTTCGTCTACTTCGGCGGCTATCACCCCGAAATGGGCCTGCTGCTGCGTCAGGCGCGCGAGCAGGGCGTCAAGGCGACGTTCATGGGACCGGAAGGCGTCGGCAACAAGGACGTCACCGCGATCGCCGGCCCGGCTTCGGAAGGCATGCTGGTCACGCTGCCGGCCGACTTCTCGGCCGACCCGGCCAACGCGGCGCTGGTCAAGGCGTTCGCAGACAAGAAGCGCGATCCGAACGGTCCGTTCCAGATGCCGGCCTACGCGGGCGTCAAGATCATCGCCGACGCGATCGCGGGCGCCAAGAGCACCGATCCGACCAAGGTCGCGGCGTACATGCACAAGAACGCCTTCCAGACCCCGATCGGCAAGGTGGAATACGACGCGCAAGGCGACCTGAAGTCGTTCAAGTTCGTCGTCTTCACCTGGCACAAGGACGCCACCAAGACGGCCGCCAACTGATCGCCGGCGCGGTCCGTGCCAACGCCCCGTTCGTCGCCGAACGGGGCGTTTTGATATGCCGGGCCGCTTCGATCGCGCCCTTCCCCGCGCGGGAAGGGCCCGCCGCGACAGGCACGCCGGCTTCACCGATGCGGTGCCGACAGGCCCGCGCCCCGGCCGACGTGCAGTACAGACGGGACGTACCCCATGAACGAATTCCTACCTCAATTCACCCAGCAGCTGGTCAACGGCCTGACGCTGGGTGCGATCTATGCGCTGATCGCCATCGGCTACACGATGGTCTACGGCATCATCGGCATGATCAATTTCGCCCACGGCGAGATCTACATGATCGGCGCCTATGTCGGCCTGGTGACGCTGACCGCCATCGGCGTGGCGGCCGGCTATCCGCTGCCGCTGGTGCTCGGCGCCGCGCTGCTGGTGTCGGTGATCGTCACCGGCCTGTACGGCTTCGCCGTCGAGCGGGTCGCCTACCGGCCGCTGCGCGGCGGACCGCGGCTGGTGCCCCTGATCTCCGCGATCGGCATGTCGATCTTCCTGCAGAACTACGTGCAGATCGGCCAGGGCGCGCGCGACGTGTCGGTGCCGTTGCTGATCAGCGGCGCGCTCGAGCTCGAGATGGGCGGCGATTTCACGGTGACCGTGCCGTATTCGCGCCTGCTGATCGTCGGCGTGACGCTGGTGCTGATGATCGCGCTGACGCTGTTCATCGGCCACTCGCGCATGGGCCGCGCCTGCCGCGCCTGCGCCGAGGACATGCGCATGGCCAACCTGCTCGGCATCGATACCAACCGCGTGATCTCGTTCACCTTCGTGCTGGGCGCGATGCTGGCCGCCGCGGGCGGCGTGCTGATCGGGCTGACCATCGGCAAGCTGAACCCCTTCATCGGCTTCGTCGCCGGCATCAAGGCCTTCACGGCCGCGGTGCTGGGCGGCATCGGCAGCATTCCGGGCGCGATGCTCGGCGGCGTGCTGCTGGGGCTGGCCGAGACCTTCGCCTCGGGCTACATGCCGGCCGAATACAAGGACGTGGTCGCGTTCGGCCTGCTGGTGCTGATCCTGCTGTTCCGTCCCACCGGCCTGCTCGGCAAGCCGGACGTGGAAAAAGTCTGAGGACCGCGCCATGAACTCCTCCATTTCGATGACGCAATCGCTGAAGAACGCCGTCTGGGCGGCGGTGCTGACCGCCATCCTGACGATCCCCATCCTCGGCCTGCAGCTCAAGCTCGAGGGCTATCGCGTGGTGCTGGAACCGCACTGGCGGCCGGTGTGGATCGCGGTGGCCGCGGTCTTCCTGTTCCAGCTGTTCAAGCCGGTGATCCACCGCTCCACCTCGGCGGTCAAGCTGCCGGCGCTGCCCACGCTGGCGCCGGGACAGCAGCGCGCCGCGGTCTGGGTGCTGCTGGCGGTCGGGCTGATCTGGCCGTTCTTCGGCTCGCGCGGCGCGGTGGACGTCGCCACGCTGGCGCTGATCTACGTGATGCTGGGCCTGGGGCTGAACATCGTGGTCGGTTTCGCCGGCCTGCTCGACCTCGGCTATGTCGGCTTCTACGCGGTCGGCGGCTACACCTATGCGCTGCTGAACCAGGCCTTCGGCCTGTCGTTCTGGGAGTGCCTGCCGATCTCGGCCGGCATGGCTGCGCTGTTCGGCTTCCTGCTGGGCTTCCCGGTGCTGCGGCTGCGCGGCGACTACCTGGCCATCGTGACGCTGGGCTTCGGCGAGATCATCCGCCAGCTGCTGAACAACCTGACCAGCCTGACCGGCGGGCCGGACGGCATCTACGGCATCCCGAAGCCGACCGTGTTCGGCATCCCGATGACCCGCAGCGCCGGCGAGGACGGTGCCCGCACCTTCCACGACCTGCTCGGCCTGGACTACAGCGGCGAACACATGGTGATCTTCCTGTACCTGCTGGCGTTGCTGCTGGTCGGCGTGACGCTGTTCGTCACCAGCCGGCTGATCCGCATGCCGATGGGCCGCGCCTGGGAAGCGCTGCGCGAGGACGAGATCGCCTGCCGCTCGCTGGGTCTGAACCCGACCCGGATCAAGCTGTCGGCCTTCACGCTGGGCGCGACCTTCGCGGGTCTGGCCGGCGCGTTCTTTGCCGCGCGTCAGGGCCTGGTCAATCCCGAATCGTTCACCTTCATCGAGTCGGCGCTGATCCTGGCCGTGGTGGTGCTCGGCGGCATGGGCTCGCAGCTGGGCGTGATCATCGCCGCGATCCTGCTGACGGTGCTGCCCGAGGTCGCGCGCGGCTTCGCCGAGTACCGGATGCTGCTGTTCGGCCTGGTGATGGTGCTGATGATGATGTGGCGCCCGCAGGGCCTGTTGCCCGCCAGCCGCCCGCACGTGGAGTTGCCGCAATGAGTGCACAGAGCGCAGAACTGTTGAAAGTGTCCGGCCTGCAGATGCGCTTCGGCGGCCTGCTGGCGGTCGACGGCATCGATTTCAGCGTCCGCAACGACGAGGTGTTCGCCATCATCGGGCCGAACGGCGCGGGCAAGACCACGGTGTTCAACTGCGTCGGCGGCTTCTACAAGCCGACCGCCGGCGAGGTGATGCTGGACGGCCGCCCGATCGCCGGCCTGCCGAGCCATATGGTGGCGCGCCAGGGGCTGGTCCGCACGTTCCAGAACATCCGGCTGTTCAAGAACCTGACGGTGGTCGAGAACCTGATGGTGGCCCAGCATCGCCGCGTCAAATCGGGGCTGCTGCACGGGCTGTTCGCCACGCCCGCCTACCGCCGCGCCGAGCGCGAGGCGCTGGGCCGTGCCGCCGAATGGCTCGACCGCATGGGGCTGCGCGCGGTGGCCAACCGCGAGGCCGGCACGCTGTCGTACGGCCACCAGCGCCGGCTCGAGATCGCGCGCTGCATGATCACGCAGCCGCGCCTGCTGATGCTGGACGAACCCGCCGCCGGCCTGAACCCGCAGGAAAAGGTCGAGCTGAAGATGCTGATCGACCAGCTGCGGCGCGAGTTCGGCATCGCCGTGCTGCTGATCGAGCATGACATGAGCCTGGTGATGGGCGTGTCCGACCGCATCCTGGTGATGGAGCACGGGCGCCCGATCACCATCGGCAAACCCGAGGACGTGCGCAACGACCCGCGCGTGATCAAGGCATACCTGGGAGAGGACTGATGCTGAAGCTGGAACAGGTCCATACCCATTACGGCGCCGTCGAGGCGTTGTGTGGCGTATCGATCGAGGTCAACCAGGGTGAGATCGTCACGCTGATCGGCAGCAACGGCGCGGGCAAGACCACGCTGATGATGACGATCTGCGGCAGCCCGCGCGCCTCCAGCGGCCGCGTGCTGTTCGAGGGCCGCGACATCACCGGCTGCTCGACGCACGAGATCATGCGCATGGGCATGGCGATCTCGCCCGAGGGCCGGCGCGTGTTTCCCAGCCTGACCGTGCTGGAGAACCTGAAGATGGGCGCCTTCTTCGCCAAGCGCGACGAGATCGAGGCCGGCATCAAGCATGTGTTCAAGCTGTTCCCGCGGCTGGAGCAGCGCGCCTCGCAGCGCGCCGGCACCATGTCCGGCGGCGAGCAGCAGATGCTGGCGATCGGCCGCGCGCTGATGAGCCGCCCGCGCCTGCTGCTGCTCGACGAGCCGACCCTGGGCCTGGCGCCGATGATCATCGCGCAGATCTTCGACATCATCCGCACGATCCGCGAGGAAGGCGTGACGGTGTTCCTGGTCGAGCAGAACGCCAACAAGGCGCTGCAGGTGGCCGACCGCGGCTATGTGCTGGAAATCGGCAAGGTGGTGCTGGCCGATACCGGCGCGAACCTGCTGGCCAACGACCAGGTGCGCAACGCGTATCTGGGCGGCTGAGGCGAAGGCAAGCGCGGCGACGCACCGGCCCGGCCACCGCCGTCCGACCCCGGGCGGCGGTGGCCGGGCCGCTTTGCTTGCGGCACGCCAGGCGGCACCCCACGCCAGTACGGCACATCGAGCGTGATCATATGCAGTACAATGCAAACGATTCTCATCTACGCTCGCTGATTCATCACTAAGCAAGCGGTCAGGTAGTACCGGCGCCACGCCGGCAAACCCGCCCGCGGGACCAAAGCTCATGCGCTTGTCAGAATTGCCGCGGCGCACCGCGGCCATCGTACTGTCGGTCGACGACAGCACCCCGAACGATCCCATCGCCCGACGCCTGCGCGAACTCGGCTTCGTGCCCGGTGAGGCCGTGCAGATCATCACCTACGGCCCGTTCGGCAAGGACCCGCTGGTCGCTCAGGTCGGCAGCACGCGCTTCGCGTTGCGCCGCGCCGAAGCCGCCCGCGTGACGGTGCAGCCCGAGGGCGCGCGCACCGGCAGCATGGCCGATGCGGCCGATAAAGCCAGTACCGCATGAAGCGGACCGATTCGAATTACGCCATGTCCGTCGCTACTTCTCCCGCCACTCCCGCTTCCGCCGCCACCGCGCAGGCGCCGCTGCGCGTCGCGCTGGTCGGCAACCCCAATTGCGGCAAGACCGCGCTGTTCAACCGGCTGACCGGCAGCCGCCAGAAGGTGGCCAACTACGCCGGCGTCACGGTCGAGCGCAAGGAAGGGTATTTCGTCGCGCCGTCGGGCCGGCAGGTGCGCATCCTCGATCTGCCCGGGGCGTACAGCCTGCACGCGACCAGCCTGGACGAAGCCATCACGCGCGACGTCTGCATGGGCAACCGCCCCGGCGAGGCCGTGCCCGACCTGCTGGTGTCGGTCGTCGACGCCACCAATCTGCGGCTGCACCTGCGCTTCGTGCTGGAGCTGCGCCGTCTCGGCCTGCCGATGGTGGTGGTGCTCAATATGAGCGACGCGGCCGAACGCCGCGGCATCCGCATCGACCGCGACAAGCTCGCCGCCGCGCTGGGCGTGCCGGTGGTGCAGACGGTCGCCGTGCGGCGCGGCGGCGCCGCCGCGCTGCTGTCGCTGCTCGACGGCGCGCTGCCGTCGGCCCCGCCGCCTCCGCCGGCGCCCGCCGACGATTTCGACACCCATGCCGAGGTCAAGCGCCTGCTCGACGCCGCGGTGACGATGCCGACCGCGTCGGCCAGCCTCGAAGACCGTATCGACCGTGTGGTGCTGCATCCGGTGTTCGGCCTGGCGATCCTCGCCGTGCTGCTGTTCCTGATGTTCCAGGCGGTGTTCTCGTGGGCCGAGCCGATCATGGAAGGCATCGAGGGCGGCGTGGCCTATGCCGGCGAACTGGTCGGCGGCCTGCTGCCCGATGGCCTGCTGCGCAGCCTGATCGTCGACGGCCTGATCGCCGGCCTGGGCAGCGTGGTGGTGTTCCTGCCGCAGATCCTGATCCTGTTCCTGTTCATCCTGACGCTGGAGGAGTCGGGCTATCTGCCGCGCGCGGCGTTCCTGCTCGACCGGCTGATGATGGGCGCCGGGCTGTCGGGACGGTCGTTCATCCCGCTGCTGTCGAGCTTCGCCTGCGCGATTCCCGGCATCATGGCGACCCGCACGATCCAGGACCCGCGCGACCGGCTGACCACGATCCTGGTCGCGCCGCTGATGACCTGCTCGGCGCGGCTGCCGGTCTACGCGCTGCTGATCGGCGCCTTCATTCCGGCGGACACCGTGATGGGCCTGTTCAACCTGCAGGGGCTGGTGCTGTTCGCGCTCTATGTGGCCGGCATCGTCAGCGCGCTGGTGGTCGCCTATGCGCTGAAGTTCTTCCGCCGCGACCGCACCGAGCATCCGCTGCTGATGGAGCTGCCGGCCTACCGCATTCCGAATCCGCGCGATGTGCTGATCGGCCTGTGGGAACGCGCCCGCATCTTCCTGTCGCGCGTCGGCAAGGTGATCCTGACGCTCACCGTGCTGCTGTGGTTCCTGGCGACCTTCCCGTCGCCGCCCGAAGGCGCAACGCTGCCGCCGATCGACTACAGCTTCGCCGGCATGATCGGCCATGCGCTGGAGAAGGTGTTTGCGCCGGTCGGCTTCAACTGGCAGATCTGTATCGCGCTGGTGCCGGGCCTGGCCGCGCGCGAGGTCGCGGTGGGCGCGCTGGCGACCGTCTACGCGCTGTCGGGCAGCGAGGACACCGTGGCCGCGCAGCTCGCGCCGATGATCGCCGCGCAATGGTCGCTGGCCACCGCGCTGGCGCTGCTGGCGTGGTTCGTGTTCGCGCCGCAGTGCATCTCGACGCTGGCCGTGATCCGCCGTGAAACGAACTCGTGGAAGGTGATGGCGGCCTCCACGCTCTATCTCGCGGGGCTGGGCTATCTGGCGGCGTTCGTCACCTATCGCGTGGCGCTGCTGTTCAGCTGAGGCATTCGGAAGCCATCATGTCGCTCTACCACGTCGTCGAATCCGTGCTGGTGCCGCTGATCGTGCTGGTGTGCGCGCTGTCGGTGGCGGCGCGCTACATGCCGCGCACCCGCGAGCGCGTCAAGGCGACGCTGGCGGCAAGCCTCGGCGGCGCGCAGGCGCGCGGATGGCGCGCGCGGCTGGTGGCACGGCTGGCGCCGCAGGCGGTGGCATCGGGTTGCGCCACCGGCTGCGACAGCGGCGGCTGCAACAGCTGCGACAGCAATACGTCCAACGCCGCGCCGGCGGCGACGGAAAAGCCCATCCGCATCGTGCGCAAGCCGCAGGGCAAGGGCTAGGCAGCGATCCTGCCTCAGGCACCGCAGTTCGACGAAGCCGGCTTTGCCGGCTTTTTTCTTGCCCGGAACCCTGTCGTCCCCGCGTATGCGAGGACCCAGTGGCTTTCAAAGACGCTGGGTCCCCGCCTGCGCGGGAACGACGGCATGGACGTTTGCTTTAGGTCAAACGGGTCAGAGGCCGGCAACGGCACACTCGGCATGGGGTCTTTCCCAGTCCTGTCGATAACAACATGAGCCCGATGCAATCTCCTCGTACCCGTTTGGCAGCGGTCGCCGTGGCGGCCGCGATGATGGCCTTTTCCCCGCTGCACGCCGGCGCGGCCGATGTCGCCGCCACCTCATCCGGCACCGAACCCGAAGGTAACTGGATGGTGCGCCTGCGCGGCACCTATCTCGACTTCGAACAGAAGTCCGACCCGATCGGCGGCGCCGGTGCGTCGGACCGGATCGGCGTCAACAACAAGTGGATCCCCGAGCTGGATGTCACTTACTTCCTTACGCCGCATCTCGCGGCCGAACTGGTGCTGACCATTCCGCAAAAGCAGGACGTCTATCTCGACGGCAGCCGGATCGGATCGTTCAAGCATCTGCCGCCGACGCTGCTGCTGCAGTACCACTTCCGGCCGCACGCCACCCTGCGGCCCTATGTCGGCGCGGGGTTGAACTTAACGCGGATCTGGGGCGCCGATATCGCCGGCAATACGCTGTCGCTGGACCGCTGGAGCATCGCGCCAGCGCTGCAGATCGGCGTGGACTACCGGCTGACGCGCAACTGGTTCCTGAACGCGGACATCAAGAAGGTGTGGCTGTCCAGCGATGTGAAGGCGGCCGGCGCCAAGGTGTCGGAAGTCAAGCTGGACCCGTGGCTGTTCAGCGTTGGCGTCGGCTACCGGTTCTGAACGGCCGGGCTGGGGTCACGCAGAAATGGGTACGCTGACGCCACCGAACCCTTCAACCGTCGTCCTGGCGCAGGCGAGGACCCAGTGGCTTCGAAAGACGCTGGGCTCCCGCCTTTGCGGAAACGACGTGTTCAGATCGCACTGCCGTTGATCGTCAACGACAATCGCTGCCCGCTCTGCCTGACGGTGCAGCTTGCTGTCAGCGAGAAGTCGCCCGGCGTCAACGGCGTCACGCCGACCTGGCCCGGATGCGTGGCCGGGGTCACGGCGATATTGCCCGACTGTTGCCAGTCCCATGCTTCGCACGCGAGGAAGGTCAGCGCGTTGCCGCGATGCCTGACGGTCGCGGTGACCGGAATCGGCAGCGGTGGCATCGTCGCGATACGCAGCGGCTGCGGGCCGTCGTAGACCAGCGCCCAGGTCGGCTGCTCCGTCACGGTCAGGCCGGCACTGGGCGTGGCGTCCAGTGCCTTGCTGGTGGCCGTGATCTTCAACAGGCTCTGCAGCGGATCGGCGCCATTGGGACGGCTGGTGTCCAGCGTGAAGCCGCGCCCGCTCGCAGTGGACTGCGCATTGGATTGGACCGACAGCGACGGCGAGGTACTCGCGTACGACCATTGGCCGTCGAACTGCGCGGTCGCATCAAGACCGTCGCTACGCATCACCCGCGCCGACAGCGTGGCCGGATAGCCGTTCAGGATCGAGATCGCGTCGATCGGGGCGCCGTTGCGCAGCAGCTCCAGCGTGTAGGCATAGCTGCCGTTCTTCAATACGACGACGGCGATCCGCGCGGCCAGCGCGACGCCGTTGGGCGCCGTGACGCCGACCGTGACCGTGCCCTCCACCGTGCCGGTGGTCGACGGATTGACGCCGTGCAGCGTCGCGCGCTCGCGATCCGCACCGAGCTGTATGCCGGCGGCCGAGCTGGCCCAGGCCCAGTCATGCACCGCGCCCGACACATCGATCCCGTCGCCATCGAGCAGCGTGGCGCGGATCTGCCGGGTTTCTCCGTTAGCCAGCGTCAGCAGCGGATGGGACACCGCGAGGCTGTAGTCATTGCTGGCGGCGACCGTGATCGTGGCGGTCTGTACCGGCAGCGCGATCGCCTTGCCGTCGGCAGCATGGATGGTCGCGGCGACCTGCACGTTGACGGTACCCGCCGCGATGCCGGTCACGACCGCGGCGCCGGCGACGTTGGCGCTCGGCGTCACCGTGGCGACCGCGGGATCGGACGAGGTCCACGCGTAGCTGCCTTGGGCGGTGACGTCCCTGCCGTTGCTGTCGACGACGACGGCCGCAAGGGTCAGCGTGCGGCCCACGCCGACCTGTCCCGCCGATTGTCCGAGTGTCACGGTATAGCTGACCGTCGTCGGCGATCCGTTGGAGCCGGGACCTGACGAGCTGCCGGAGCCCGAGCCTGAACTCGGATTCGCCCCCGCACCATCGCCGCCCCCGCCTCCACCGCACGCGGCCAATACCATTGCGGTCAGCGCCGCCGCGACCCAGGCGAGCGGCTTCGATCCCGTTCCCGTTCCGATCATGATGTCTCCCCCGTTGGCTGGGACAATGTCCCCCTTCAGGCTAGGCGCGACGCAACTCACGCTGTACCGGCCAGGCGGTGGACCACTGCCGCGGTTTGCGTGTGGCAGCACGCGTTCAGGTACGAGCCCGGTTTGGCGATCTCATCCGTTTGGCCGAGGCCACCGCTTGGCGGCGCACGGCGAAAGCGCGGCGGCTTGCTTGACGAGTCGACGCTCGATGCACTACGCTTTGTCGCTGCTGCACCGTCGTTTTCACACTGTCGACTCTCGACACACCCTCACACCAGCCAGCACGATGTCCGTTGCGCCGACCGTCCACCGCCAAGCCGCCGATGCCCTGTGCATCGCCGCGTCGGCGCGCGCGCGTCGTGCGGTCGCCATCGATGGCCTCGGCTCGGTCTTCGCGCCGACGTGCGCGCTCGTCTTCGCCTCCTCGCTACAACTAGACCTACCGATCGGTTGCCGGGCCTAGCGCCCCGTGGCAGTTCGGCAGCCTGTCGCCACCATTCCATTCGCATTGGCACGCCGTGATCGGCTTCGATTGCGGTGCTGATCGGCATTCGGCCGTTCGATCGTCCGATCGTCCGACCGCTCGCCCGCCATGCGGCCCGCTTTCCCTTCACTATCGCGATTCCCTCGCGAGGAGGACCCGTTCATGCTGCAAGACCCCGCCGTCAAATACCGTCCCGCCGCCACCGTCGATCTGCCGGATCGCACCTGGCCCAACCAGCGCATCGCGCGTGCGCCAGTCTGGATGAGCACCGATCTGCGCGACGGCAACCAGGCGCTGATCGAGCCGATGGGCGTGGCCAGCAAGCTGCGCTTTTTCGAACAACTGGTGAAGATCGGCCTCAAGCAGATCGAGGTCGCGTTTCCGTCGGCATCGCAGACCGATTTCGACTTCGTGCGGATGCTGATCGAGCAGAACCGCATTCCCGACGACGTGACCATCGTCGTGCTGACGCAGGCCCGCGACGACCTGATCCGCCGCACCATCGAATCGCTGCGCGGCGCGCCGCGCGCGGTCGTGCATCTGTACAACCCGATCGCACCGGCGTTTCGCCGCATCGTGTTCGGCGCGAGCCGCGACGAGGTCAAGCAGATCGCACTGGCCGGCACGCGGCTGATTCGCGAACTGACCGACGCGATCCCCGGCACCGCCTGGACCTATGAGTATTCGCCCGAGACCTTCAGCATGACCGAGCTCGACTTCGCGCTCGAAGTCAGCGACGCGGTCGCCGATATCTGGGAACCAAGCGCAGCGCGGCCGATGATCCTGAACCTGCCGAGCACCGTGGAATGCAGCACGCCCAATGTGTTCGCCGACCAGATCGAATGGATGCATCGCCATCTGGCACGCCGCGCCGACATCGTGCTGTCGGTCCATCCGCATAACGATCGCGGCACGGCGGTGGCGACGGCCGAACTGGCCGTGATGGCCGGCGCCGATCGCGTCGAGGGCTGCCTGTTCGGCAACGGCGAGCGCACCGGCAACGTCGACCTGGTCACGCTGGCGTTGAACCTGTACACACAGGGCGTCGATCCGCGGCTCGACTTCTCCGATATCGACGAGGTGCGCCAGTGCGTCGAGCACTGCAATCAGCTGCCGGTGCACCCGCGTCACCCGTATGCCGGCGATCTGGTCTTCACCGCGTTCTCGGGCTCGCATCAGGACGCGATCCGCAAGGGCTTCGCGCAGCAGAAGCCGGACGCGATCTGGGAGGTGCCGTATCTGCCGATCGATCCCGCGGACCTGGGACGCAGCTACGACGCGGTGATCCGCGTCAACAGCCAGTCCGGCAAGGGCGGCATGGCCTATCTGCTCGAACAGGTGCACGGGCTGTATCTGCCGCGGCGGCTGCAGATCGAATTCAGCCGCGCGGTGCAGCGCATGACCGACGAGACCGGCGCCGAGGCCAGCGCGGACGATCTGTACGCGCTGTTCCGCCGCGAATATCTGGAGGTCGATGCGCCGATACGCTACCTGTCGCACCGGATGATGTCGGGCGCGGACGATCAGGTCGAGATCGAGGCCACGCTGGTACAGGATGGCGCCACGCGCGTGGTGCGCGGCAAGGGCAACGGCCCGATCGACGCCTTCGTGCGGGCACTGGGCATGCCGGTACGCGTGATGGACTACCACGAGCACGCGCAATCGTCCGGCGCCGATGCGCGCGCGGCCTGTTATGTCGAGGTACGGGTAGGAGAATCGGCGACCGGCTTCGGCGCGGGGATCGATGCGAACCTGGTGACGGCGTCGCTGAAGGCGGTGGTGTCCGGGGTCAATCGGCATTTGCGGGCGGAGGCGACGCAGCGCGCTACGCAACAGCAAGCGGCCTAGGCCGTTGCTGCCCTCTCCCGCTCGCGGGACAGGGTCGGGGAATGGCAAAGCCTGTCGCGCTGGCGATAGCGCTTGAGGCTTGCTGGCGCCCTTCCCTCTGCCCTACCCCTCTCCCGCAGGCGGGAGAGGGAACACCATTGGGGTACCGCGGCCGTCCCGGATCAGCGGAACGCCGGCTCGTCGAAGCTGCGCAGCTTGCGCGAGTGCAGCGCCTCGACGCCGTTCTCGCGCAGGATGCGGATGGCTTCGAGGCCGATCGTCATATGCTGGCTGACCCGCTGGCGATAGAAGGCGTTGGCCATGCCGCGCAGCTTCAATTCGCCATGCAGCGGCTTGTCGGAGACGCACAGCAGCGTGCCGTAGGGCACGCGCAGCCGAAAACCGTTGGCCGCTACCGTCGCGCTCTCCATGTCGATCGCGATCGCACGCGACTGGTTGAAGCGCGCGTACAGCGTCTTCGACTTCAGCTCCCAGTTGCGGTCGTCGGTCGAGACCACGGTGCCGGTGCGCATCCGCGTCTTCATCTCGTTGCCGGACAGCCCGGTCACCCGCGCCACCGCTTCCTGCAGCGCGACCTGGATCTCGGCGATCGGCGGCACCGGTACCCACGGTGGCAGGTCCTGGTCCAGCACGTGGTCGTCGCGCACATAGGCGTGCGCCAGCACGTAGTCGCCAAGCTGCTGCGAGCGGCGCAGGCCGCCGCAATGCCCAACCATCAGCCAGCAATGCGGGCGCAGCACCGCCAGATGGTCGGTCATCGTCTTCGCGTTGGACGGGCCGACGCCGATATTGACCAGCGTGACACCGAGCCGGTCCTCGCGCACCAGGTGATAGGCCGGCATCTGCGGCAGCGCGCGCGGATACAGCGCGAGATCGGGCTCGGCCTCGCCATGGTTCTGCACAATGTCGCCCGGCTCGACGAAGCGGACGTACTCGTCGCCATCGGCGCCGCTCATCAGCGAGCGGCCCAGCGCGACGAATTCGTCGACATAGCGCTGGTAGTTGGTGAACAGCACGAAGCGCTGGAAGTGCTGCGGCGCCGTGCCGGTGTAGTGGTACAGCCGCTGCAGCGCCAGATCGACGCGCTCGGCGGGAAACAGCGACAGCGGCCAGGCCTCGCCGGGCACCGGCTCATAGGTGCCATTCGCAATCCCGTCGTCGATGCGGCTGAGCTCGGGCAATACGAACGAGGCCTCGAGCTCGCGCGCCTGCGTGTAGCTGATGTCGGTAGTCGACGCCTCGATCACGAAGGGCAGCGGAATCGGCCGCCGGCTGGTGCCCACCACCACCGGCACGCGGTGATAGCGCATCAGCCGTTCGATCTGGTCGCGGTAGTAGTCGGCAAACAGATCGGGGCGTGTCACGGTGGTGCCATAAACGCCCGGATACGCCACGGTACCCCACGACGGCCGGCTGTCGGTCACCATCGTTTCGATATTGACCGAGATGCCCAGATAGGGATAACAGGCATGCGCCGCCGAAGGCAGCGGCTCGCCGCGGGCGAAGGCATCGAAACGCGCGCGCACTGCGCCGACCGCGTTGTCGTAGATTTCGCCGATGCGCGCCAGCGCGGCTTCTGGGTCGGTGAACTCGGCCAACTGGTCGGCCGGATGGGCGGAAGAGAAGATCGAGGCTTGCATGGCGACGATCATACTCCCGCGCGCATGCGCCCGGCACATGACCGTGCTGGCAACTCGGCAAACCGTCGCGATGTCGCTCCCGCGAAGGCGGGAACGACTGGCCCCGCTTATTCCGGCTGGATATTCGCGGCGCGGATGATGCGCCCCCACTTGGCCGATTCCTGCTGCTGGAAGGTTGCCAGTTCGGCCGGCGTGCTGGTGAAGACCTCGGTGCCGGTGCTGCGATAGAAGTTGCTCGCGGTCTGGCTGCGCGCCGCCTTGACGAGCAACTCGTTGAGCCTGGCGACCACCGGCTGCGGCGTGCCCGCGGGCGTGTACGCCGCGAACCAGTAGCTCATCTCGTAGCCCTTGACACCGGCCTCGTCGATGGTCGGCACGTCGGGGGCCAGCGGCGACCGGGTCTTGCCCGACACGCCCAGCGCCCGGAGCTTGCCGCTCTTGACCTGCGGCAGGCCGGTCGCGGTATCGGTGATCATCATCTGGATCTGGTTGCCGAGCAGGTCGGTCACCGCCAGCGGATTGCTCTTGTAGGGCACGTGCAGCAGCTGGACGTTTGCCATCTGCTGGAACAGTTCGCCCGCGATGCGCGACGACGAGCTGCCGCTGCCGAAGCTCAGCTTGCCCGGCTGCTGCCTGGCCAGCGCGATGAACTCGCCGACGGTCTTCACCGGCAATTGCGGATTGACCACCATGATCTGGCCGCCCTTGCCCAGCGCGGTGATCGGCGTGAAGTCCTTGACCGGATCGTAGGGCAGCTTCTTGAACAGATGCTCGTTGGCCGCGTGCGTGGTGTTGGTCGTGATCAGCACCGTATAGCCGTCGGGCGCGGCCTTGGCGACGTCGGAGGCCGCGATGAAACCGTTGGCGCCGGGCTTGTTGTCGACCACCACGGTGACCTTGGCGTCGGTGGTCATCGCCTGGCCGATCGCGCGGGCCAGCTGGTCGGTGGCGCTGCCGGCCGCGAACGGCACGACGAAGCGGACCGGCTTGTCGGGGAATTCGGCGCGCGCCGGTGCGGACGGCAGCGCCAGTGCGGCGAATGCCGTCAGTGCGGCCAGCGCCGGCAGCAGCGTCTTCAGGCGCGGCGCCGGTTGCGTTCGCACGGCGGCGGGGAGAAATCGGGATGGCATGGTGTGGTCTCCTCTGGGTGTTTTATGAGGTCGGAATGCGCCGATGCGTGGCGCCGGTCAGCCACCAGCGTGCAGGCGCGGCGGCAACGGAATCTCCAGCTGCAGCAGCAGGAAGGACAGCGCCTTGCCGTGCGCATCGAGATTGAGCGCATCGTTGACGCCGCCGTCGAGCACGCCGTCGAGCACGAAATTCATCGCATGCAGGCTCGGCACGACGTATCGCGTTACCGCGGCGGGCTGGCGATGACGAAACAGCGCGCGTACCGCGTCCTCCGTCACGTGTGCGAGCAGATGCTCGAAATCGCGCTCGTCGTAGGCAATCACGCTGATGTTCGAACGGTCGCCCTTGTCGCCGGTGCGAGCATGGGCAAGGCGATAGAGCGCAATGGTGCCGGGCATCGTCATGTTCAGCCTTCGATCATCGTGTAGCGCGCCGTTACCGCTTCGCGCGGCACCAGGCAGGACATCGCGTTCAGCCGCGGACGCAGCGCCGTGCGCACCCCGCCACCGCCGGCAGGTCCGCAGCAATAGAGCGCGTTGACCTCGCGCAGCAGCGCCTCGGCGACGGCCTTGTCCTCGTGCGCCAGCGCGGCGCGCAGCCGCACGTCCTGGCTGTGCCGCTCATGCGCTTGCGGCGTGGCGAGCCAGGCGCCGCCATCGTCGGCCAGCACGCTGAGCACGCCGATCAGGTCGAGCCGCACCGGCACTTCGTGGCCGAGCATCGCCATCCGCTTGCGCACGATGTGGCCGGCCAGACGCGCGCGCGCCGCGGCGTTCGGCCCCGCGTAGGAGATCTCGCCTTCGGCGATCCAGCCGCCCTCGTGAAACAGATTGGCCTTCAGCTGCTGCGGCCGCGCATGGCCGCGGATATTGCGCACCGCGACGCGGTCCGGACCCAGCTGCTCGACGGTAACCGCGCCGATGTCCGCCACCACGTCCGGCGTCAGATAGGCGGCGGGATCGTGCACCTCGTACAGCAGCTGTTCCTTGACGGTTCGCAGATCGACGCAGCCGCCGGTGCCGGCGGCCTTGCCGACCTCGATGCCGCCATCGCTGTCCAGCCGCACGATCGGATAGCCGAGCGCATGGACGTCCGGGACGTCCTTGACGCCGGGATCGGCGAAATAGCCGCCGGTCACCTGCGCCCCGCATTCGAGCAGATGGCCCGCCATGGTCGCGCGCGCCAGGCGGTCCCAGTCCTGCCAGGACCATTGGAAATGCGCCATCGCCGGGCCGACCGCCAGGGCCGGGTCGGCGACGCGGCCGCACACCACCACCTGTGCGCCGGCGGCCAGCGCGTCGGCGATGCCTTGCGCGCCGATATAGGCGTTGGCACAGACGAAGCGGCGCTCGGGAAAGCCCGCGCCGAGAATGCCGGAAAGCAGCCTGCGCCCGGCATCGCCCGACAGATCGTCGCCCTCCACCACGGCGACGCGCGGCCGGGGCAGCCCCAGCTCGGCCGCCAGCGCCTGCACGCGGCGCGCGGC
Source organism: Cupriavidus gilardii (assembly GCF_013347325.1). NCBI lineage: Bacteria > Pseudomonadati > Pseudomonadota > Betaproteobacteria > Burkholderiales > Burkholderiaceae > Cupriavidus > Cupriavidus gilardii. The sequence goes on from NZ_CP054624.1 coordinate 2,128,435, forward strand.
GCCGTGCGGATTGGCCGCACCGAAGTTGCCGACGATCGGAATGCCGTGCGCCAGGCAAAGGCCCAGCACCGGGGTCAGCAGGGCGTCGAGCAGCGGCTCATAGCCGCGTTCGGGATCGGCGCGCCGGGCCAGATGGGCCAGCGCCAGCGTGCGCTCGGCCAGCGTTTCGAAGATCAGCGCGGAGGGGCCGCCGTCGGCGATCAGCGTGCGGACCACGGGCAGCGCGGCGTCGATGCGATCGCCGGAGAAGCCGGCACCGGAGCCGATCGAGAGCGGAGAAACCATGGCGGGCGCGATATCAGCAGGACGACAGTCAATCAAGGGGGCAGCGCTTGCGCGCAGCCGGTCACGGCATTCTAGGCATGACCTCGAATTCGGAAAAACGGATTATTTGGATTAATCTAGTGGTCTGTTCGATCAATCCAGGCCGCCATCCCGCGCAATCCGGATCCCGCCCGCCGCCATGAACCTGTCCATCAAGCATCTGCGCGCCTTCGTCGCGCTGGCCCAGCAGCGCAATTTCACGCGTGCGGCGCAGGCCTGCCATCTGTCGCAATCGGCCTTCAGCGCGCTGATTCGCACGCTGGAAGAACAGGCGGGCGCCCGCTTGTTCGAGCGCACCACGCGGTTTGTCGAGCTCAGCGCAGAGGGGCGCCGCTTCGAGGAGGTGGCCGAGCGGCTGCTGGCGGATTTCGAGGACGCCTTCGCCGACCTGCGCGACCATGCCGAACGCCGCAAGGGGCGGGTCGCGATCGCCGCGCTGCCGTCGATCGCCGCAGGCGATCTGCCGCCGGTACTCGCCGCCTTCCGCGCGCGCTATCCGGGCATCGCGCTGGCGCTGCACGACGTGCTGGCCGACGGCTGCATCGATCTGGTTCGGCGCGGCCGCGTCGACTTCGCGCTGGCGCCGGCGCCCGGCCAGGATGCCGATCTGAAGATCGAGCCGCTGGTGGCGGACTCCTTTCACGTGGTCTGCCCCGCCGGTCATCCGCTGGCGTCGCGCCGCAGCATCGCACCATCCGCGCTGGCCGGCCTGCCGTTCATCCATCTGTCGCGGACCAGCAGCGTGCGGCAGCATCTGGACGCCGCGCTGCATCCGACGCGGCTCAATGGCGTGATGGAGGTCGAGCACCTGGCCACGGTGGCGGGGCTCGTGGCGGCCGGGCTGGGCGTCACCGTGGTGCCGTCGCTGGCGCTGTTCCAGTTCCGGCTGCCCAATCTGGCGATCCGGCCGCTGCGGCTCGAATCGCTGGTGCGCGACATCTGCCTGGTACGGCTGCGCGATCGCGGCGATTCGGCCGCGGCCAGCGCGATGCTCGACTATGTGTACGCGCACTTCCGCAAGCGGCGCGGCGCGCAGGAAGCCGAGCGGCGGACGGCTCAGAAGTGAGCGAGATAGCCGCCGTCGACGGCAAGGACGTGGCCGGTGATGTAGGACGCCGCCGGCGAGGCGAGGAACACCGCGGCGCCCGCTATTTCGTCCGGCTGCCCCCAGCGGCCCAGCGAGGTACGGCGCTGCAGCCAATCCTTGACGCCGGCATCGCCGACCATCGGCTGGTTCGGCTCGGTGGCGAAGAACCCTGGCGCAATCGCGTTGACGGTGACGCCATCGCGCCCCAGGTCCGCCGATAGCGAGCGCGTCAGCGCATCGAGCGCGCCCTTGGTGGCGGGGTACAGCACGTCGTCGCCACGCGCGACCTGCCCCGCGATCGAGCTGACATTGATGATGCGGCCATAACCACCGCGGCGCATGCGCATCGCCGCATGGCGGCACAGGTTGTACGGCGCGACCAGATTGGTCTCCATCATCGCGCGCAGATCGCCGGTATCGAGCTCGGCCATGGTCTGCCGATTGCGCGCGCCGGCGTTGTTCACCAGGATGTCGAGCCGGCCGTATTGCGCGTCGATGCGGTCGAACGCCTGCGCGACCGCGGCCTCGTCGGTGATGTCGAGCACCAGCGGATGCGCGCCCGTACCGAGCGCGGCCACGGCCTGTTCGACCCGCTGCGCGCTGCGCGCAACGACCAGCACGAGGGCACCGGCGTCGATCAGGCCCCTGGCGATGGCCAGTCCAAGGCCCTGCGCGCCGCCGGTAACGAGCGCAACGCGGCCGGTCAGGGAAAAGGGATGGGATGGGGTATGCGCGGACATGCGGGGGAATATACCGCAGGGCGCCCCACTTATCCCTGGGGCGCCTGTCTGGTTTGTTCGATCAGCCAGTCGCGAAACGCCACCACTCGGGGGTCCTCGCTGCTGCTTTCCGGATAGACCAGGTGATAGCCATAGTCCTGCGCCACGCTGACCCCGATGTCGAACGGCCTGACCAGCCGGCCCGCGGCGAGGTCGTTGGCGATCATCGGCAGTTCGACGAGGCCCACGGCGCCGCTGTCCAGCACGGCCTGGACGACATGCGTCGAATGGGCGAAGGCCATGCAGCGGCTGTCGTCGAAGTTCTCGATGCCGGCCGCCGCCATCCACATCGGCCAGTCGGGCCAGACGATGCCATCGGTCCGGCAATCGACGTGGCACAGCGTGTGGTGCAGCAGATCGCTGGGCTCGCGCAGCGGCGGGCCCGATTCGAGCAGGCTCGGGCTGCAGACTGGAACCACCACCGTGCCGAACAGGCGCTCGGCGCGTGCGCCTTCATAGCGGCCGGCGCCGAAGCGGATCGCGACGTCGATGTCGTCGGCCTCGAAATCGCGGACCTGCTCGCTGATATCGAAGGTCAGATCGAGGCCGGGATTGGCCGCGCGAAATTGCGGGAGCCGGGGCAGCAGCCAGTTGGACGCGAAGCGCGCCTCCAGCGATATGCGCAGGTGCGCCGCGCCTCGCGCCATGCGCCGGGCGCGGGCGGTGGCGCGGCGCAGGTTGTCGAGCGCATCGGCGGTGGCCTCGTAGAGGACCGCGCCGGCGGGCGTCAGCTGAATGCTGCGGCTGGTGCGCGTGAACAGCGTGATGCCGAGCTGTTCCTCGATTTCCTTGATCTGGTAGCTGACCGCCGCGGGAGTCAGGCCGACTTCGTCGGCCGCGCGGGTGAAATTCAGATGCCGCGCCGCCGCTTCAAAGGTCCGGAGGGCGCGCGTGCCCGGCAGCATGCGATTCATCGATCTTCAGGCGAGATGGAACGATCGCACGGAAGCTACCGGTTTCTCGGCGGGGGGTCAATGCACACGGAATCGCGCCGAGTTGGCGCGAAGAGCGGGAACGTGGTGCGCCAGCGCCGCCGGTGCACCACGTATTGTCGGATCGTCGATGCGTCGGATCGTCGATGCGATGCAGCGCGCCGGAATCAGGGGAATGCCGGCACCGCCGGGTCCATCCCCGCGAAGCGGGCTTCCGGATGCGAGCTGCGCAGCAGGGTTTCGATTTCCTCGCAACGGTCGCGCGGCACATCCACGATCAGCAGGATCTTGCCGTCGGCGATATCGGCCTCGAAGGGCTTGAGCCGGCTGTTGGGCGCCGAGCTGCCGATCATGCTCGAGGCCCAGGCACCGAACACCGCGCCGAGCACAGCCAGCACGCCAACCAGGCCCCATTGCGGGGTATCGCCGACGATCGGGAACATGGCCACCACGACGCCGGCGACCACGCCGACCGCACCACCGATCATCAAACCCATCTCGGCGGCGTGCACGATATCGGAGGTCTGGAACAGATTGGCTTCATGCAGCCCGGTCATGTCCATGCCATCGCGGGCGACGAAGTGGATGTGCCGGTGTTCGACGCGATTGACGAGCAGATCGTCCATGGTCCGCTTCGCGCTGACCACGTCGGGCAATAACCAATAGATGCGTTTGCGCATGACGGATTCCTCCGAGCGAGGTCCCGTCCGTGGGCTGCCGAGGCTGGCAGGTGGCGGCAGATTCCGCCAGCTGGGCGGGTTTTACTTTTGTACGCCACCAGGCTGGGAATCGCAAGCGCGCTCGTGGGATGCACCACACGGGGCCGGCGCGACGTGACGTAGCCGTCACGCCGGCGGCGGGCCAACGTGACGGCGATGACGCCAGCGCAAGGTTTGAAGGCCAGCCCGAAGTCCGGCCGGATGCCGCTCAGAACGTGATCGGCAGCCGCACGTTGACCTGCAGGTCGGGCGTATCGCGCGTCAGCCCCGCGCCGACCGAGATATTGAGCGTATAGCGGTCGCTGAAGCGGTACGAATAGCCGACCAGCAGCGAGCCCTGCGTGATCCGCACCGAGCCGGGCACCGTCTGTCCGTTCTGCTTGGTCGGCCAGATGATGCTCTGGTCGTAGCCGATGCTGAAGGACGCGCGCTCGTTCAGCGCCAGGCCCATGCCGAAGTTGAAGCCGAAGATATCGCCCGGCTCGATCTTGCCCAGCGGCTCCTTCTGGCCGTTCAGCACGGTACGGCTGACGTTGTCGCGGCCGAAGTTGTGCAGATAGCTGAAGGTGCCGAAGAACACCGCCGGATCGGTCGGCAGCAGCCACGTGATGCCCGGCTGGATCGCGTGGAAGCCGGTGCCGGTCGGCATGCCCAGCGGCAACCCGGTGCCCGTCGTATTGCCGATGCAGCGCTGCACGCAATCGGTGACCACGTCGAACGGGCTCTTGCCGGTATTGGACTTGTAGCGCAGCCAGCCGACGAAATACGGCATGCGGTCGTTGCCGTAGTTCAGCTGATAGCGCAGCGTCGCCTCGACATCGCCCAGCCCGCTGCCGCTCGAATTGAAGACGTTGTCGACCGCCGTGCCGGTGAAGACTTCCCGGCTGATGGTCGACCCCGAGCTATGCACGTACGGAACCTTGGCCTCGATTTCGAGCCGCTTGGTGATGCCGTAGCGGAACGCGACCGAGGCGACATAGGTCGAGGTCTTGACCTCGCGCACGTCGATCAGGCCGATCAGGATTGCAGGAATCACCGTGTAGCCGACCAGCGCCACGCGGTTGTTGGACGAGTAGCCGTACTGGAACGCCGGCTCGACCACCAGCCGGCCTGGCGGCGTCAGCACGCCCGGCTGATCGAAGATCGGTGCGATCTCCGGCGGGCGCGTGTCGCGCTCCGGCGGCCGGCCGACCGGCTCCTGCGCCTGCGCGACCGTGGTGCTGCCGTTGGCGGGAGCCTGTGCCGGGGCCTGTGCCTGATTGACCGGCAAGTTTCGCGTATTCGGCAGGCCGGTGTTGCCGCTGGCCGCCGCGGGTGCTGTCGCCGCGCCGGTCGCAATGTCCCCGCCCGTCACGCCGCCACGCTGTCCGCCGCGCTTGTTGGCGAGCGCATCGGCGCCGACGATGCTGCGCAACTCGCGGATCGTGGCCTCTTGCTGGGCCATCGAGCGCTTCATCGCGTCGAGCACGGCGGCCTGTTCGGCGACCTCGCGTTTCAGGGCCTCCAGCTTGGCGGCCGTCGGTCCGTCGTCGGGCAGGTTCTGCGCATGCGCCAATCCCCCCAGCAATAGCAAGGTCGAGCATCCCGCCTGCCGGATGCCCTGCATCGACCTTTTTCTCATGACTCTCCTCCCCCCGGATGGCGGACTGGTTCAGGAGTCCGCGGCCTGCTTTGCGTTGTTGCGATGCACCCCTGTGTGTCCGGATGCGACCGCTTGCATCCGTTGCCTCTGCCTGCTTCGATGTGGTCTTCGTGTGGTTGCGTGTGGTCCCGTATGCGACCTGGCTCTACCGCATGCTCGCCGCCCGTTGCAGGGCGGTGTTCAATGCCGCGCCGGCGACCCCCGCGCGGAACGCCTGCAAGGTGTTCACGCCCGCATCGATGGTCAACAGGCTCTGGATCGACTGGTTGTTGAGCGAGTTCTGGATCACGGTCGCCGGCGTGCCGGCCAGCGCCCCCGCGTTGAAGCTGTTGCCTGGCCCGTTCTGGATCAGATTGAGCAGGCCGTTGGTGGTGACCGAACCGGTCGCGGTGGCGATCACCGCCGGCGCCGGCATCGTCGGCGCCCCCGAAGACGGTGCGGGCGATGGCGCCGCCACGGTCGCGGTGCCCGGTGTGGACGTCGCCGTGCCGGGCTGCCCCGCGCTGGCCGACGAACTGGCGCTGCCGCTGCCGGGCGTCGACGTGCCCTGCCCCGCCTGGCCCAGCGCATTGGCTGCGACCGAGCCGGCATTGGCGGCGCTCTGCAGCGCCGCCGCGAGCCGCCCTGCTTGTTCGGACGTGATACGGCTGACGTCCGGAATGACTAGGCTGGTCGATACCACCAGATTGCCGTTGATATAGACCGCGCGTTCGATGCCGAACGAGACCTGCAGGCCGGCGGTCTCGAAGCCGCCACGCAGTTCTTCCAGTCTTGCCGATGCGACCGGTGTCCAGCCGGCCATGCCGCTGCGCGCGGCAGCGATGGCGTCGTGATGCGGATCCGCTGCGGGGTGGGACGCCAGGCCCGCGTCCAGTCCGCCGTCGCGCGGGGCCTGCGTGCCCCACGCCTGGCCGGCGCAGGCCAGCCCCGCGCCGAGCAGCATCGTGGCCGCTACAGAACTCGCAGCGCCACGAACTGCGCCGCGGCGTGCCGGCGGCGTGGTCAAAGCTTGTCGATACATGATGACGGGTCCCTAGAAGTCTCCAACGCCATGCTTGGGCATGACGGTAAAGAACAGACTGTCCCGATTGACCCCCATCCAGTACGGCCCACTGGGTGCGACGCGCCAGTCCGAAGCCTGGTTGAAGCGCGCGAGATCGGTGCGGTTGTGGATCACGAACAGAAGACTACTGTCCCAGATCCGCTCGAAGTGTTCGCGAGACAACGCTCGGGTACCGAGCGCGGGATCGCCAACCAACACCCGGTTGCCGCGCACCCCCTTGACCACGACGAAATGGTGGTAGCCGTTCTCGACCACCAGCACGATCGCCGGGACCTGGGTCTCCTCGAGCTTGGACAGCGGCAGTTCGAAGCCATCGGCCATGAAGCCGCGCGATTCGAGGAAGCGCTTCATGTCCAGCAGCGAGAAGCCCTCGCGCTGGATCTTGGCGCGATCGCCGGTCAGGTACATCTGCTGGAACACTTCGGCTTCCGTGACCGGATGGCCGTACTGATAGGTAAGCAGGGTCGCCACTGCGGCCGAGCCGCAGCTGAAGTCGTATTGCTGCCGGATGGTGGTCTTGAAGCGTGCCTCCTTCAGGCTCACCGTCCGGACCTTGTAGTCACTGCCCGCCGGCTGAAGCACCACCGTATCGGCGGCGTGCGCCGGCACCATGGCCGACGCCCAGGCGAGCGCCGCCACTGCGGCGAGGCGCGGCAGCTTCATGGCCCGCTTCATGGCCCGCTTCATGGCCCGCTTCATGGCCCAAATCGAACGTTCAGAATCGTCGCGTTCTGGATCAGCGTGTTGGCGCCGGTGTTCTGTATCACCGTGGGCAGGCCGCTGGCATTGGCGAACGCCCCATCCGAAATCGCGTTGCTGCCGGTGATCACACGGTTGGCGGTGTTGTCCGCCACCACGCCGGCCAGGCGCATATCGTTGACCACCACTTCGGCGCCGCCGCGGATCTCGTTCAGCGCCGCTGTGTCGACCGGCTTGCCGAAGCCGGCGAGCACGGCGACTGTCTGACCTTGCGCCGAGGGGCCGGCCGTTGTCTGCGCTGCCACGGCGGTGTTGTTGCTGTTGCTTTCCCCATTCTCTTCCGGCATGCCGACGGCAGTGGGCATCGCGGCCATCGGGCCCGCCGTTTCCGGCGCGGCGGACGGCTCCGCCGCGGCTTGCAGGCCGGGCCAGAGCAGGAATGCTGTCGTCAAAGCGCCGACAGCGGTGCGGACCGCTCGCATGATGGTGCCTCCTTGTGTCCCGTCTCCGCATGGCGGGAGGCAGAACGTTCCGTCGAACGGGCATCCCGGCCGAGGCCGGTACGCCCACTCCTGCAGAGCAACACCGCGCAAGGCGCGATGCCGGTGCGCCATCCACGCGCCGGCATGCGCGCCCGCGCAGCGTCTTACCTGCCTACAGCCAGGTTGGCCTGGACCGTGACGGCTTGTTGCACCAGCGAGCCGAGGCCGCTGTTCTGGTTGGCGATCATGATGCCGGCCGCCGACTGCCCGACGCTGCTCATCGCGTTGGACATGTTGAACGTGCCTGCATCGGCCAGCGCCGCGCCACCGGCGCCACCGGCGCCGCCGGTCGCACCGTTGCCCACGCCGCCGGTACCGCCCGCACCCGCGCCACCGGCACCGCCGGCACCGCTTGCCGCACCAGCCGCACCCACTGCGCCAGCGCCGGCCGTCGCATTGCCATTGCTGGCCGAGGTGGTCGCGCCGCCATTGGTCGCATTGCCGCCGGTGCCGCCGTTACCCGCCACGCTGGTCTGCGCGCCACCCGCGCCGCCGGTGCCGGTGCCGGCACCACCCGAAGCAGTCGCCGCGCCGCCGGTACCCGCGCCACCCGCACCGCCAGTGCCGGTTCCGGTGCCGCCGGTGGCCGCCACCGCGCCGGTGGTGCCAGCGCCGCCGGCGCCGCCAGCGGCGCCGGACGTGCCGCCCGCCGTGGTCACTGCGCCGCCAGTGCCTGCGCCGCCCGCACCTGCGGTAGTCGCGGTCGTGTCAGCGCCAGGACCGCGCGCGCCGCCGCCGCTGGAGCTGCTGCTGCCGCCCAGGCCCGCGCTCGCACCGAGCGAGCCGCCGGACGCCGCACCGGCACCGCCGCCGTCGCCGCCGCCGGCCAGGCTGCCGCCAGTGCCGTTGCCGCCGGCACCGGTACCGTTGGCGCCCCGGGCGCCGACACCGACGCTGGCCGCGAGGGCGCCACCGCCAGTGCCCGTGCCGTTGGCGCCACGGCCCGCGGTGCCATTGGCGTTACCGCCATAGCCGCCGCGGCCCGCCGTTGCGCTGCCGTTGTTGGCATCGCCCGCGGTCGCATCGCCAATCGTTGCCATGCCGCCGGCACCGCCGTTCCCGCCAGCGCCGCCATTGCCGCTGTTGCCGCCATTGCCGCCGGTGCCTCCCATGGCATTGCCGCCTGTGCCGGCGCCACCCGCACCGCCGGCGCCCCCGCCGGCGTTACCCAGCTGACGGGCGACGTTGCCGATATGGCTGACGGTCAGGCCGCTGACCGTGCCGTTCAGCCGCGTCATGGCGACCGCACGGCTGGTGTTGAAGGCGTTGGAGAAGTTGGCGGTCGAGGTGGAGCCGTTGTTTGCCGCAGTCGTGCCAAGGCCCTCCGCCCATGCGCGTCCGCGGTTCTCCGAATTGGTCTTGGTCGTGGTGGTGGTGTCGTTGTCGGTGACATTGACATTCACCGCCACGGCATCGTCGGTTGCGGTCTGTGCCAAGGCGTGCCCTGTCACCCCGAGAGTCAGGGCGACGGCGGACGCGAGTAAGGTCTTTTTCATACATAGCTCCCAGGAGGATGTTCTCTGCGACTCAGCCCGGCGCCGCCCTCGTCAGACGGAAACGAAGCGGTAGCCAGGTCATGGTCCGGCATTGGCCAAACCGAAGCGCCCTGCGCATATTCAGTGCCAGCACCCCACCCAGGTACGGCATTCCCTTGTAAAACAAGGCCAAAATGGCCCTGTTGCGGTGCAAGATCCCACTTTTGGTGCGACACTGCGAGCGCTAATCCTGTGCACCGGAACAGACATGTCACATCGCTGTGACAGGACCCGAAAAGCCTCGCCAGCCGGTAATTCCGGCGGCTCGAAAAAATATTGTTTATTGCCGGATAGTTAAGTCGGCATGCCGGAAAAACGGGCTCGACCCGCTCGCGTTACGAAAATGAAACGACGAACCGGCCAGCGCGCGGGTGGTGTTTTTTTAAGCACCTCCTGCATTGGGGGGATGTTTCGGATGAACCGCATCGCGGATCATGGGCGGCCGCGCCAATTCGGGCGCTGCATTCGTCGCTTCCCGAAGCGGAAAATCAAGCCGAAAAACGCTGGCGAGATTGCGACGAAAATGTATCGACATTGTGCCGACGTTGCTCTGGCAAGCCGGGTCCGGCGCATGGCCGGTAAAAGCGCGATTTCACACGACAGCGCCTATTGCGTTGTCACTATGTTCATGTCTGATTTAAAGTACATTAAACTAATTGCCGACCTGTCGTCGACTCGCAAGGGAAGCCATGAGTGAAGCCGTCGTTCCCCTGTATCACCAGATTTACGTGGTGCTGCGCCAACAGATTGTGGAAGGCCGTTTTGGCCAGGGGCCTCTGCCGGGCGAGATCGACCTGGCCAAGCAATTCCATGCCTCGCGCGTGACCATGCGCCGGGTGTTCGATCGCCTGGTGCAGGAAGGACTGGTGCGCCGCCATCGCGGGCTCGGCACCTTCGTCAATCCGCATCCGATCGCACCGGCCGCCAGCGCACCGCAGACCGTCAGCCTGCTGGACAACCTGCTCGACATGGGGCAGAAGACCTCGGTCAAGGTGATCTCGATCGAAGAGGTCCATGCCACGCCGGACGTCGCCGAATCGCTATGCCTGCAGCCCGGCGATCCGGTGACCAAGGTGGTGCGGGTGCGCCATTACCACGGCGAGCCGCTGTCCCACATCACCGTCTACGTGCCCGCCGACCTCGGCCGCCATCTGACCCGCAAGGATCTGGAAACCACGCCGATCCTGCGGCTGCTCGAGAACCGCGGCGGCCTGAAGCTGGGCCGTGCCACCCAGGTCCTGTCGGCCCGGCTGGCCGACGTGGTGGTGGCCCCGCTGCTCGAGGTGCCGGTCGGCGCCGCGCTGCTTGCCACCCGCCGCGTGGTGCAGGACAAGTCCGGCCGGCCGATCCAGTTGCTGCTGGGACAGTACCGGCCCGACCGCTACGAATATCGGATGGAACTGTCGCCGGCCGGCGGCGACAGCGCCAACGTCTGGGTCGACAACGGGACCCGCACCAGCTTGCGCGACTGACGCAGGCGCGCCATGCTGCGCGCTTCGACGATCAGACAAGGAGACCGCGTCATGCCGCTGCATCGAGCCAGCCGTTCCCTTCCCCCATCGGCCTCCATCACTGGCGTCGCCAAGACACGCCGCGCGACCCTCGGCCTGGGCGCCGCGACGCTGCTGTCGCTGCTCGCGCCTGCCGGCGCCATCGGCGCGGCCAACGGCAATGGCGGGCCGGCGGGAACGTCGGGCACCTCGGGCATAGCGGGCACGTCCCCCGCCCCGCTTGGCCCGATCGCCGGCGGCAAGCCGATCCGCATCCTGGTCGGGGCACCGGCCGGCGGCACCACCGATACGCTGGCCCGCACCATCGCCACCGAGATGGGCAAGCTGCTGGACCAGTCCGTCGTGGTCGAGAACCGCCCGGGCGCCGGCGGCAATATCGCCGCCGAACTGGTCGCGCAAAGCGCGCCGGACGGCAGCACGCTGTTGATGAGTTTCACCAGCCATACCATCAACGCGACGCTGTACAAGAACCTGCCGTTCGATCCGGTCGCCGATTTCACACCGATCACGCTGGTGGCCAGCGTGCCGAGCGTGCTGGTCGCCCATCCGTCGGTGCCGGCCAACAATGTCGCCGAGCTGATCCAGCTGGCCAAGTCCCGTCCCGGCAAGCTGAACTTCGGCATCGGCGCGGTCGGCTCGTCGGTGCATCTGGCCGGCGACATGTTCAAGATGATGACCGGCACGTACATCGTCAACATTCCGTACAAGGGGACGACGCCGGCCGTCACCGACCTGTTGTCGGGCCGCGTCGAGCTGATGTTCGCCAGCACGCTGAACGTGCTGCCGCATATCAAGGCCGGCAAGGTGAAGGCGCTCGGCGTCACCAGCCCCGCGCCGCTGCCGCAGCTGCCTGGCGTGCCGCCGATCTCGCAGACCGTCAAGGGCTTCGAGTCCAACGCCTGGTTCGGGCTGTTCGGCCCGGCGGGCCTGCCGCCGGAAGTCACGCGCACGCTCTATCAGGCCGCGCGCCGCGGTCTGGAGACGCCCGCGGTGGCCAGGCGCCTGGAAAACGATGGCGCGCAGCCGGTCGCCAGCACGCCGGAGGCCTTCAGCGCCTTCGTCAAGCAGGACATCAAGCGCTGGGCCACCGTGGTCCGCTATTCGGGAGCCAAGGTGGAATGAGCCGTGCCGGCGCCGGGTCCATCCCGGCGCAAACCCTCGCGCAGAAGCTGGTGGCCCGCGCCGCGGGCATGGACCGCGTGACGCCAGGCACCGTGGTCACCTGCAAGGTCGATCTGGCGATGTCGCACGATTCCAGCGGACCGCGCCGCGTTGCGCCGCTGCTGCGCGAGCTGGGCGCCAAGGTCTGGGACCCCGAACGCTTCGTCGTCGTGACCGACCATTTCGTGCCCGCCGCGGATGCGGAAGCCGAGGCGATCGTCCGCTTCACGCGCGACTGGGTGCGCGAGCAGCGCCTGCCGCATCTGATCGACAACGAAGGCATCTGCCACGTGGTGCTGCCCGAGCGCGGCTACGTGCTGCCAGGCCAGTTCATCGTCGGCGGCGACAGCCACAGCCCGACCGGCGGCGCGTTCGGCGCCTATATGTTCGGCATCGGCGCCACCGAAATGGCGGGCGTGCTGGCCACCGGCGAGATCTGGCTGCGCGTGCCGCAGACCATCCGCATCGAATGGGACGGCACGCTGGCCGACGGCGTCTGCGCCAAGGACATCATGCTGTTCCTGTGCGCGCGGCTCGGGCTGGGCGGCGGCCGCTACGAGGCGATCGAATACGCGGGCACGGCGGTAACCGCACTGTCGACGCACGAACGGATGACGCTGACCAATATGAGCGCGGAGCTGGGCGGGCAGACGGGCCTGGTCGCGCCGGACGCCACCACGCTGCAATGGCTCGAACAGGCTGGCGTGCCCGCGGCCACGCTGGCGCAGATCGATCTGCAGCATTGGCGCAGCGATGCCGATGCGCCGGTGCTGCAAACCCTTCGCTTCGATGCGACCACGCTGGCCCCGCAGGTCGCGGCACCGCACTCGCCGGCCAACGGCGCGCCGGTGTCCGATATCGATGGGGAAACGATCGACGTGGCCTATCTCGGCGCCTGCACCGGCGCCAAGCTCGACGACCTGCGCATGGCGGCCCGGATCCTGGGCGGACGCAAGGTTGCGCCCGGGGTGTCGCTGCAGTTGGCGCCGGCCTCGCTGCGCGATCAGCAGCAGGCCGAACGCGAGGGCACGCTGGCGGCGCTGCGCGATGCCGGCGCGCAATTGCTGCCCAATGCCTGCAACGCCTGCGCCGGCTACGGTCCCACGCGTTTTGCCGCCGGCACGCGGGCGATTGCCTCGACCGCGCGCAATTTCGCGGGCCGGATGGGCGATGCCGGCAGCGCGGTCTGGCTCGCCTCGCCGATGACCGTGGCGGCATCGGCAGTCACGGGCCGCATCACCGACCCGCGCACGCTGCTGTCATGACCTCGATCCCCACGAAAGCACCCGGCGATACCGCGGCCGACGGCCAGGCCGCCGGCCGCATCTGGCGCTTCGGCGACAACGTCGATACCGATGCGATGGCGCCAGCCACCCAGATGAAAGGCGGCATCGACCAGATCGCGCGCCATTGCCTGGCGGGATTGCGCCCCGAATTTCCCGCGACCGTGCGGCCGGGCGACCTGGTCGTCGGCGGATGGCATTTCGGCGTCGGCTCGTCGCGCGAGCAGGCGCCGCAGGCGTTGCGCCATCTGGGCGTCGCGGCCGTCATCGCGCCCTCGTTCGCCGGACTGTTCTACCGCAATGCGCTGAATCTCGGCCTGCCGGCGCTGGTCTGCCCGGATACCAGCCGACTGGTCGATGGAGACCGCGCAACGTTGGATCTGGACGGCGCAGCCATCGTGCTGGCCGATGGCAGCCGGGTGCCGTGCGAGCCGATCGCGCCGTTCCTGCTCGACATGCTGCGCGCCGGCGGGCTGATTCCGCATCTGAAGCGGCGACTGGCGCAGCAGCGCGCCTGACGATGCCTCGCCCTCAACCCCTTTCGGCGTTGCGGGCCTCGCGCAGCAACGCCATCACCTCTTCGTCGGTGGTCTGCTCGAAATCCGCGTAATACGCGCCCACCGCGCCGAAATCATCCGGCACCCACAGCGATACGCATTCGTCGGCCGCATCCCGCAGCGACGCCAGCCCTTCGACCGACGCGACCGGCACCGCGGCAATCACGCGAGCCGCCCCGGCATGGCGCGCGCTCTCCAGCGCCGCGCGCATCGTCGCGCCCGTCGCCACGCCGTCGTCGACCATGATCACGACCCGGTCGCGCATCGCCGCCACCGGCGCCCCGCCGCGATAGCGCTGCTGGCGCCGGGCGATTTCGCCCAACTGCCGGCCGCGCTCCAACTCGAAGGCACCGCTGTCGACCGCGCGGCGCGTCCACGCATCGTCGTTGGCAACGGTATGCGGCGGCGAGCCGGTCGCATCGCCCTCGACCACTGCTCCCAGTGCCAGCTCGGGATAGCCCGGCGCGCCGATCTTGCGCACCAGCAGGATATCCAGCGTGGCGCCCAACGCGCGGGCCACCTCGAAGGCGACCGGCACGCCGCCGCGTGGCAGCGCCAGCACCAGCGGCGGCTCTCCGTCCCGTTTCGCATGGCCAAGTTCGCTCAGGCGGCGCGCCAGATGGACGCCGGCGTCGCGGCGATCGGCGAAATACGGCGGCAGCGGCATCGCGGCCCTCCTGTCCTGTTGGTGCTCCCCGGGCGGTTCCGGCGTGCGCACGGGTGCATTAACCCTGTGGCGCGGTCACCCTTTTATGTCCGGCTCGACACATGCCGTTACAATGCGAAAGTTAACAAGAACGATTCGCATTTATCGTTCATCACCCGAGCCTCCGACCCGCACGGACCGACGTCACGGTCCGCGCTGCCGCACCGCGGCGGCATTGCGCGGGCGTTCTGAAAAAATATAGACGGATCCGACCATGCCACAGCGTGCAATCCATCGCCGCGGCCGCCACCGCGGCCATGCCCTTCGCCTGACGACTCTCGCCTTGGGCCTGCAAGCCGCCGGCATGGTCTGGGCCCAGCAGTCCGCGCCCGCCGATGGCCCGGCCCCGGCTGCCGCCCCCGCCGCATCTGCCTCCGCAACCGCCACGGCCGCCGCCGAACTGCCGGCGGTCACCGTACGGGCCACCAGCGACAACGAAACGGCCACCAGCCCCGTCTTCGGCTTTGTCGCCAAGCGCAGCGCCACCGCGACCAAGACCGATACGCCGGTCATGGAAACGCCGCAGTCGATCACCGTGATCACGCGCGACCGCATCGAGGCACAGGGCGCGCAATCGGTGCAGCAGGCGATCGGCTATACCGCGGGCGTCCACGCGGGCCTGTACGGCAACGACAATCGCGGCGACTGGGGACGCTTCCGCGGCACCGATTTCACGCAATACCAGGACGGGCTGCTCAATGCGGTTGGCTACTACAACAATGTCCGCCCTGACGTGTATGCGCTGGAGCGGATCGACGTCCTGCGCGGTCCATCGTCGATGCTGTTCGGCCAGGGCGCGGTCGGCGGCATCCTGAACCTGGTGAGCAAGCGACCGCAAGCCGAAGCCGCGCGCGAGATCGGCGTGCAGTTCGGCAACAACAACCGCAAGCAGGTGCAGGCCGACCTGACCGGGCCGCTCGATGCGGACGGCAAATGGCTGTATCGACTGGTCGCGCTCGCACGCGACAGCGACACGCATGTCGACTTCGCCCAGGACAATCGCTATCTGATCGCGCCGTCGCTGACGTATCGGCCGAACAGCGATACGTCGTTCACGCTGCTGGCGAATTTCCAGCGCGATGACAGCAATACGACGGCGGGGTTCTTTCCGTGGCAGGGCATGCTCTACCCGAACCCCGGCGGCCTGAAGATCCGCGACAGCCTCTTCGTCAGCGAGCCCGGCTTCGATCGCTTCAAGGCCGAGCAGGCCGCCATCGGATATCAGTTCGAGCACAAGGCGAACGAGGTCTTCACGTTCCGCCAGAACCTGCGGTATTCGTACAGCACGGTGGATTACCGCAGCATCTACGCGCGCTTCAACGATCGCGAGGGTCCGTGGGTGGCAGGCAGTGACCGGCTGTTGAAACGCACTGTCTATTGGGACAATCCGCGGCTGCGATCCTTCCTGGTCGATACCCAGGCACAGGCCAAGTTCCGCACCGGCAGCGTGGGCCACACGCTGCTGACCGGCATGGACTACCAGCACGCAGATATCGACGGCCGCCGAGGCATCAACGGTACCGGCAGCGCGGCGCCCATCGACATCGTCAATCCGGTCTACGGCAATTACGTCGCGCCGACGCTGGGCCACGTGAATCCCACCAAGCAGATCCAGACCGGCATCTATATGCAGGACCAGATGTCGTGGAACCAGTGGCTGCTGATGGTCGGCCTGCGCTATGACTGGTCGCGCGCCTCGCAAGTGAACACGCCGGCCAGCTCGCGCGACGACAATGAGCTGACCAAGCGCTTCGGCCTGATGTACCAGACCGACTTCGGCCTGAATCCGTACATCAGCTATTCCGAGTCCTTCCAGGGTGTGCCTGGCAACAACCGCGCAGGTCCGCTGAAGCCGCTGCGCGGCAAGCAATGGGAAGCGGGTATCAAGTACCAGCCTCCCGGCAAGAACGCCATGGTCACGATGGCGGTGTTCGACATGCGCGAAAAGAATCGTCGCGCCTCGGGCATCGTCAACGGCGTGGCGGACACCGTGCAGATCGGCGAAGCGCGCACCCGTGGTTTCGAGATCGAGGCGCTCGCATCGCTGCGCAATCGGGTCGACCTGATCGCCAACTACACCTACCTCGACACCCGCATCCTCGCGGGCAATTCCGTCGAAGTCGGCAAGCGCATCGCCAGCATTCCGAAGCATATGGCTTCGCTGTGGGGCACCTACAAGTTCAACCTGTTCGACAAGCCCGGCTTCTCGGCCGGCGCCGGCGTACGGTACTTCAGCGCCAGCTATGACGGCACCGACCGCAACAAGGTCGGCAGCGCCACGCTCGTCGACGCCGTGCTGGCCTACGACCACGGCCCGGTCCGCGTCGCGCTGAACGTCAACAACCTGTTCGACAAGGAATACCTGACGACCTGCCTGGCCCGCGGCGACTGCTACTTCGGCGCACGGCGAACGGTGGTGGGGAGCGTTACCTACAGGTTCTGATCAGCGCTGGCGAAGATTATCGACACTTGGGCTAATGGACGAAGCCTGATTGCGCCACCTTTGGGCGGCGCTTTTTTTGAGCCTTCGATTTGCCGCTGACCAAGCCGGCTGTAGCGCTCTTCAGTACCCAGTCTCCGAGAGCACACTACCGAACCCTATTCGTAGCGACATGACACGAATAATCGGATTTTTTGCGCAAACCACGCGAGATCCCCATTTATTCCATCGCTGTCCAGGGCAATAAAGTGCTGGAAGCCGGCCGTTTGTCGCTTGGCGAAGAGTCCCAAACTACCGCCCGCTTGCTGCAAGTAGGCAACCACGAAGGATCGCCTACACCTTTCTGGCACGATTCTCAGGCCAAAAAGTCACCGATCTCCGCCACAAACGCGTCGTGCCTCTCCACATTCGACATATGCACCGCCGGCAGCAGCGCCAGCTTCGCGCCCGGAATCGCCGCTGCGATTTCCTCGCTGTGCTCGGCCCGCGTCACCGTATCGAACTTGCCGCCGAGCACCAGCGTCGGCCGTGAAATCAGCGTAATCGTGCGTCGCAGGTCCATGTCGCGCACCGCGGCGAGCGCGCCGGCGATGCCGCGTGGGTCCGTTTCGAGCAGGACCTTGCGGAACGGCTCAAGCTCCGGATCGTTCTTCTCGCGCATTTCGGCGGGAAACCAGTTCCCTAGAAACGCGTCGGCCGTCTCGTTCGGCGTCGCGGTCAGGATCGTTTGAATGCGCGGCTCCCAATCCGCGGCCGGGCCGAGGTAGGCGGCGGTATGCGCGAGCACCAGGCGGTCGATTCGCTCGGGGGCGTGGATGGCAAGCCATTGCGCGACCATGCCGCCCAGCGACAGGCCGAGGAAATGGACGCGCTCGAGCGCCAGCGCATCCATCAGTTCGAGCGCGTCGCGCCCGAGCCGGTCCAGCGAATAGGCGCCGGCCGGTACGTCGGAGGCGCCGTGGCCGCGCATGTCGTAGCGCAGCACGCGGAAACGCTGCAGCAATGGCGGCATCACGCCGTCCCACATCGACATATCGGTCGCGATCGAATTGGACAGCATCAGCACGGGGCGGCCGGCCTCGCCTTCGAGTCGGTAGGCAATCCGCTGGGCATCGCTGGTGGTGAAGGTCGACAACGCTGGCATCTCGGTTCTCCTGGAAGGTTGAAGAAGGCCCGTCGCCGATCTGGCGGCCGGGGCCCATCACGGAAGCCATCGTAGTCATGCAGCGATTCTGAGAAAATTACAAAGTTCTCACACTCTCTGTCAGGAACGCGAACAATGTCCCGCTTCACGTTGCAAGACCTGCAGTGCTTCGACGCCGTCGTCCGCGAGGGAGGCTTTCAGGCGGCCGCGGCGGTTCTGCATCGAACGCATCCTGCGGTGTTCGCGGCGGTGGCCAGACTCGAGCGGCAACTCGGCCTGGCGCTGCTGGATCGCAGCGGGTACCGGGTCACCCCGACGGAGGCGGGTCGCGCCTTCCATCGGCAGGCTCAGTCGCTGTTGCGCGAGCTGCAGGCGCTGCAGCTTCACGCCGAGCAATTGGCGATGGGAGAGGAAAGCGAACTGCGCGTGGTGATCGGCGACCTGTGCCCGCCGTCGCAGACGCTGGGGTTGCTGAGCCCGTTCTTCGCCGAACATCCGGCAACGCGGCTGGACCTGCATGTCGAGGCGGTGACCGGGCCGTGGGAGCGCCTGTTCGGCGGCGAGGCCGATCTGATCGTGCATCGCGTCGACAAGAGCGACACGCGGATCGAATGGCTGGATCTATGCAGGATCGAGCTGATCCCGGTGGCGGCACCGGGCTTTCTGCCATTCGCCGTCTCGCGTGCAATCCGCCCGGAGCAGTTGCGCGCGCTGACGCAGTGCGTGATCCGCGACAGCGCGCGGCGCCCCGCGGATCAGGAGCATTTCGTGATCGCGGGCGCGCCGCAATGCACGGTGCCCGATCCGCTGATGAAGAAGGAGATCATCGTGCAGGGCATGGCGTGGGGCCATCTGCCCCGCTTCCTGATCGAACGGGAACTGGCCGAAGGAAGGCTGCTGTCGATCGCTGGCCGCTATCTGCCGGGGCGCATCGAGGAGCTGGTTGCCGTCCGCCGGCGCGACCGGCCGCATGGGCCTGTCGCCAACCGGCTGTGGGAGCATCTGGCCAGGGCGGCCCCGCGATTTCGCGCGGCGCTGCGCCATGGCGGAAATCGCTGAGTACGCCAGGACTTCAAGCGTTACACGCGCGTAGTCTCCGCATGCGCCAGCCAGTGCCGCGCGATGGCATCGCGCCGCGCTATCCACACGCCGCCTCGCGAGCGCATATGCGCGAGCATTGCCTCCAGCGCCGCAATGCGGCCGGGCCGGCCCAGCATGCGCAAATGCAACCCGACGGACATCATCTTGGGGGCGTGTGCGCCCTCGCGCCAGAGCCAGTCGAACGCATCGGTGACATAGCCCGCGAAGTCGGCGGCGCGCACAAAGCGGTTGCCGTGCTGGAACTGCATGTCATTGGTGTCGAACGCATAAGGCAGCATCACATGCGGCCCGCGTGGACCAGGCAGCGTCACGGGCAGATCGTCACCATAGAAATCGCTGTCGTAGAGGAACCCGCCCTCTTCCATCAGCAGCCTGCGCGTTCTCGGCGTCGAGGCGGAGCGCGTATGCCAGCCCACCGGCCGAATGCCGGTGGCCGAACGGATCGCGGCGACGGTGCGGTCGATTGCCTCGCGCTCCTGCTGGGGGGACATTGCGACATGGCTTTCCCAGCGCCAACCGTGTGCGGCGACCTCGTGGCCACAGGCCACCGCATCGCGTGCCAATTCGGGCAGCCGCTCCACGGCGCGTCCGCAGGCGCTGACCGTGATGGCAGCGCCTGCGTCTGCCAGGCATTGCATGATGCGCCACCACCCCGCACGCGTCCCGTAGTCGAAATGGCTCTGCAGGCAAGGATCGGGACGGCCTTCGATGCGGTCGATCACCTCGTACGTCGATTCGTTGCGGGCGTCGCCTTCGGCGATCGACAGTTCGGCCCCCTCTTCGAGGTTCAGCACGAACGATACGGCCACTCTCGCCTCGCCGGGCCAGTGCGGGTGGGGCGGACGACCCGCATAACCGAGCAGGTCGCGCTGCGCGGCTGGCGCTGGTTCGTCGGGCTTCGGCGACACGGCTACGCGGTCCATCGTCATTCCGCTTGCAGCTTGCCGCTGCGCACCAGCTTTGCATATCGGTCCAGTTCGCCGCGCAGGAAGGCGGCCGCTTCCGGAGGCGACCCTGTGGCCGGCTCGGCCCCCAGGGCCTCGAAGCGGCTTCGCACGTCGGCACTCGCGAGCACGGCTGCGATATCGTGATTGAGCTTCTGCACGATCTCGCGTGGTACGCCGGACGGCGCGATCATCATGAACCAGGGTGCGAACTGGTAAGCAGGCAGGCCGGCCTCTGCCATCGTCGGCACGTCGGGCAACAGGGGCGAGCGGCGCGGCGTGGTAACGGCAAGGGCCCGCAGTTTTCCGCTTCTGATATAGCCGACCGAAGAGACCACCGGATCGATCATCATGTCCACCTGCCCGCCGACCAGGTCCGTCAGTGCCGGCGCGGCGCCCTTGTAGGGTATGTGCGTCAGAGCGACGTCGGTCAGGCTGGCAAACTGCGCTCCGCCAATATGGCTGGTCGATCCGCTGCCCGAAGAGGCATAGGTCATCTTGCCGCCAGCGCGTCGCGCCAGTGCGACGAGCTCCGTCACCGAGCGCGCCTGCACTGCCGGATGGACGGCCAGCACGCTGGGCAGCGTGGCGATCATGGCCACCGGCGTGAAGTCGCGCTCGGTGTCATAGCGCAACTTCTGATAGAGGCTCGGGTTGACCGCATGGCCCACCGTCACGAGCAGCAGCGTGTGTCCATCCGCCGGGACCTTGGCCACGTACTCGGTGGCGATCCGGCCGCCGGCTCCGGGCTTGTTCTCGACCAGCACCGGCTGCTTCCACGTCGCGCCGAGCTTGTCCGCGAGGACGCGGCCGAAGGTATCGGCCGCACCGCCGGGCGGGAATGGCACCACGATGCGTACCGGCTTGTCCGGAAAGCTGGCGGCCGATGGCGCCGCCGCGGCATTGGTGGAAGCCGAGCTGACTGTCAGCAGGGCGGCGCAGGGAAGAAGGCATCGGCTCAACAAAGCGTGCAGCGTCATAGGGTCACCTTTTGCTATGGGAGGAAGGAACGCCCCGGCTCGTTTGCAATCGCCGTGCCATCGATGGCTGCATCACGGCACGACGCGACAGAGCGACGGCGTCATGCCGCCGGTTTCCAGTATTCGCGGCCGACTCCCTGCCACAGCGCGCGACAGGCATGCTCGGCCTCACGGCATACCTCGTCGAGATCCACGCGCGTCGGCACGCCATCGTTCACCACCACCTCGCCATCGACGACGACCATCCGGACATCCCTGCCCTGGCCGTTGTGAACCAGGTTGCCCAGGGGATTCACCAGCGGGACCAGATGCGGCCGCGCGAAGTCCAGCATCACCAGGTCCGCGCGCTTGCCTACTTCCAGGGTGCCGATGCGATCAGCGAGTCCCAGCGCACGCGCGCCACCCATGGTTGCCATCTCGAAGACATGGCGCGGCTGCCAGTCGTCATCGACGCCCCCCCGTTGCACGCGCGCCGTGACCAGCGCCCACCGCATCAGCTCGATCATGTCCGCGTGCTGCGTATCGGTTGCCAGCGCGATATTGATGCCGGCGCGCTTGATGTCGGGCGTCGGGGCGAGGCGACCGGAGCTCGCGTTGCACTTGGGGATGTGGACCACGTGGGCGCCCGCCCGGGCAAGCCTGCCGATGTCATCCGCGGTCACATAGATGCAATGGCCGCCCATCAGGCGCGGCGTCAGCAGTCCGGTATCGTCCAATACCTCGGTCGACGTGCGGCCCGTGCGCGCCTTCACGCGCTCGACCTCCACGATGCTCTGGCCCAGGTGCATGTTGACCCGCATGTCACGCTGCTGCGCCAGCGCGGCGAGCTCGCGCAGAAAGCCGTCGGAACAGGTGTCGACGGCGTGAGCCGCGAGCTGGACCTGCACGCGATCGTTGCCCTGCCAGCGGGCCGCCAGGTCCAGTGCCGCCTGCAGCGTGCGAGCGCCGATTGCGGCGTCGTAGTGCCAGCGGCCTTCGGCGACCTGCGCGAAGTCCACATCATGAATGCGCCAGCTCGGCGCGAGCCGCACGCCGAGTTCGGCCATGGCCTCGGTGGTCACGTCAGCGTGCACGAAGTTGTCGCCGATCAGCGTGGAACCGAACAGCATCGCTTCGAGCGCGCCGAGCCGCGCCAGCGCCCGGGCCTGCTCGGGATTGACCTGCGTGCCCTTCGGAATCCCGGGCGTATAGGACGGCGCGAAGCCCGCGTCGGCGGCCACGCCGCGCACCATCGACAGGATCGCGTGCGTATGGACGTTAACGAGCCCGGGAATCAACACCGTGCCGGAAGCGTCGACGACGCGCCGGACTTGGGCGCCCTCCGGCAGCGTCTTGCCGATATAGGCGATCGAGCCATCACGGACGGCAAGCGCCATGTCGCGCTGCGCGACGTCGGTACCGGCCGCGGTACCGAGCAACGTGGCACCGGTGAATGCAAGGTCGAACACGGGCGGCGGCTGCAGGAATTCGGTGGTCATGGATGAGTCTCGCTTCGAAGAAATCGCGGTCGATTCTGGTGCCGGCGCTTATGGATGGTGCGCCGCATGCACCATTACCGATCAACAATTTGTTTGTGGTTTGGTTAACCATTCTGGTTGACGATAATGCGGAACGCAAGAATAATTCGGCCAACGGCCCGCAACGCCGGCCGCCCACGCACGTCCCACCGATGAGTACCGACCCTTCGCCCGACATCGAGCAACGCCTCTACCAATCGATTGCCAGTGCATTGATGGCGGGCAAGCTGCGCCCCGGCATGCCGTTGCGGGAGCGCAATCTGGCGGAGCTGTTCGGTACCACGCGCGGCGCGGTGCGAAAGGTGCTGGCCCGGCTGGGACAGGAAGGCAAGCTGGAACTGCTGCAGAATCGGGGGGCCTTCGTGCCGCAGCCGTCGCCGGAAGACGTGGCGGACATCTATGGCGCGCGTGCCATCGTCGAGGCCGGGCTCGTTGCTGCGCTGGCCATGCGCCTGACCCAGCGCGGTGGCCGTGGTGCCTTGGCCCGGCTCAAGTCCCATGTCGAGGCCGAAGAGGCGGCGAGCCTGGCGCAGGACCGTGAAACGTCGGTGCGCCTGGCCGGCGAGTTTCACCTGAAACTCGCCGAACTGGTGGGCAACGATTCGCTGCTTCGCTATCTCGAGCAGTTGATCGCTCGCACACAGTTGTTCGTCGCGCTGTACGAAGCGCGCGACGAGAGCCACTGCGCGCCGGACGAGCACCGCCGGATCGTCGCCGCGCTCGACAAGGGCGACGTGGCCGCGGCCATCGCGACGATGAGCAGTCATCTGGCCGACGTCCAGGCGCGCGTGCTGGCCCATATGGCACCGACGGCCGACATCGATCTCGCCGAGGTGCTCGGCGCCCCGCTGGGCTGATCGTGCGCTTCGTTCTGCTCAATCCCAATGCCAGCGTCGAGATGACCGCGCGCATGTGCGCGGTGGCACGCGAGGCGGTGGGCCCGGGTCACGCGCTGGATGGGTACCACAATCCCGACGGCCCGGCGGCCATCCGTTCCGCGGCCGACAACGCGCTTGCGGTGCCCGGCCTTCTCTCCCTCGGGGCGAGACATCTGCACCGGTGCGACGCGGCAATCCTGGGAGTGTCGATGGACACCGCGCTGAACGAACTGCGCCGGCAGACGACGATACCTGTCGCCGGTGTCACCGAATCGGCCATGTTGCTCGGCTCTCAGCTCGGAGCGCCCGTCGGGCTGATCACGGTCGGTTCCGACCTCGCGGCGCTTTATCGCGACCTCGTGCGGCAGTACGGGCTCGGCGGCCGCCTGGCCGGCGTCATCGGCATCGAAGCGCCAGGGGCCTACGGCGGTGCCACCGACGCCACCGTGGCCGACAAGCTGCGCGATGCGGTGCGGACCTTGCATCGCGCCCATGGCGCACGCGTGGTGGTCACCGTGGCCGCCGCGCTGTGCGGCTATGTGAACCTGCGCGATACCGACGTGCCGCTCTACGACGGTATCGCGTGTGCCGCCTTGCAGGCATTGGCGCTCGCGCGGCTCCGTCAGGCCTCTCTTTCCTCGGCCGGTTGACCCCTCGTTTTCCCTAGCCGGCCGTCCGTCGACGGCAGCCCTCGCGCCCGCACGCTGCGCTGCGCCTATTCTCCGCCGCACCCCGCAAGCCCTTGCCCATGCTGGCCCGCACGCCCTCAGCGAGGCACGGAATCGGTGCATCGCACCAATATCCGGCATGCATATGCACCACATTCGACAAACAATCTTCGTCTTGATTGTATGGCGGTTATTGGACTACTGTACGGGACAGTGAGACGCCATGCGAGGGCCGTGCCGACGGCACGGATGCGGCAGTCCCACCCACTACGCCAACTTGCCAACCGCCGACAGGCGGCCCCTCCGGAGGAGAACGCATCATGCAAGCAGTCAGTGTCGACGCAACCGCGCGTACCGCACAGGACCGTCCCCAATCGGTCGCGCGGGTCGCGGGTGCCAGCGTGGCGGGGACCACGCTGGAGTTCTACGACCACTTCATCTATGGATCGGCCGCCGCGCTGGTCTTTCCGAAACTGTTCTTCCCGCAGAGCGATCCGCTGACGGCGACGTTGCTGTCCTTCGCCAGCTACGGCGTCGCGTTTGTCGCGCGGCCTCTGGGCGCGGCGATCTTCGGCCACTTCGGCGACAAGTTCGGCCGCAAGTCGGTGCTGATTGTCACGCTGCTGATGATGGGCCTGGCGACCTTCGGCATCGGGCTGCTGCCGACCTACGGCAGCGTCGGCATGCTGGCGCCGTTGCTGCTGGTGCTGCTGCGCGTGATCCAGGGCCTTGCACTGGGCGGGGAGTGGGGCGGCGCGGCGATCATGGTCAACGAACTCGATCCCGAAGGCCGGCGGCGCGGACTGCTGGGCAGCCTGGTGCAGCTGGCGGCGCCGATCGGGCTGCTGCTCGCCAACGGTGTCTTCGCGCTGGTGACGTGGATGGTGTCGGAGGAAGCGTTCCTGAGCTGGGGATGGCGTGTGCCGTTCCTGCTGAGCGCCCTGCTGGTCGCGGTAGGCATGTACATCCGCGCCAATGTGCGCGAGTCCGCCGTGTTCGAGAAGGCCGAAGCCCAGCACGCCGAAGCCCGCGCGCCGATCGCCGAAGTGCTGCGCCACTACAAGAAGCAGCTGCTGATCGCCTTCGGCGCGCGCCTGGGCGGCGATATCGCCTTCTACGTCTTCACGCTGTTCCTGCTGTACTACGTGCCGACCAAGCTGGGCCTGCCCAAGAGCATCGCGCTCAATGCCGTGCTGCTCGGGGCCGTCGCGCAGATCCTGTTCATCCCCGTGGCCGGCGTGCTGGCCGACCGCATCGGCCGCCGCCCCGTGCTGATGATCGGCGGCATCGGCGGCGCGCTGTGGGCCTTCGGCTTCTTCGCGCTGGTACATACGCTGAGTCCGGCGTTGATCATGCTGGCCTCGTTCATCGGCATGGTGCTGGTGTCCTTCATGTTCTCGCCGCTCGCTTCGTTCCTGCCGGAGCTGTTCGCCACGCAGGTGCGCGTCACCGGCGCCTCGCTGGGCTTCCAGTTCGCCGGCGTGTTCGGCGGCGCGCTGGCGCCGCTGATCGCGGTCGGCCTGCTGGACCGCTTCGGCAGCAGCACGCCGGTCGCCATCTACCTGGCCGTGGTCTGCGTGCTGATTGCGGTCGCCGCCGGCGTCGCACGCGAAACGGCACGGGCGCGCCTGTCCGACCTCGGCAATCGGGCCGCGCGCTGAACGCGCGCGGCGACCCGAGCCAGAACAACAACCGTCATGAGATTCCTGTGAAACAGTTCGACCTTCTGATCCACAACGGCACGGTGGTGACCGCCAGCGACACCGTCCAATGCGACATCGCGATCGCCGGCGGCCGCATCGTGCAACTCGGCCATGACCTGGGCAGTGCCCGCGACGAGATCGATGCAGGCGGCAAGCTGGTACTGCCCGGCGGTG
Organism: Cupriavidus gilardii; assembly: GCF_013347325.1. Classification (NCBI taxonomy): domain Bacteria; kingdom Pseudomonadati; phylum Pseudomonadota; class Betaproteobacteria; order Burkholderiales; family Burkholderiaceae; genus Cupriavidus; species Cupriavidus gilardii. The sequence continues at coordinate 2,154,524 of NZ_CP054624.1, forward strand.
TCGATGCGCATTGCCATCTCGACCAGCCGATGCCCGATGGCCTGAAGATGGCGGACGACTTCGAATCGGGCACGATCTCGGCCGCATGCGGCGGCACCACCACCGTGATTCCGTTCGCCGCCCAGGAAAAAGGCCAGTCGCTGCGCGCGGCCGTGACCGACTACCATCGCCGTGCCGAAGGACGCGCCGTGGTGGACTACGCCTTCCACCTGATCGTGTCTGACCCGACCGAGACGGTTCTGCGCGAGGAGCTGCCCGGTTTGATCCGCAAGGGCTACACCTCGTTCAAGGTCTACATGACCTACGACGACCTGAAGCTGGGCGACCGTGAAATCCTCGAGGTGCTGACGGTGGCGCGGCAGGAAGGCGCGCTGGTGATGATCCACGCCGAGAACTCCGACTGCATCGCCTGGCTGACCGACCGGCTGGAGGCCGAACAGAAGACCGCGCCACGCTTTCATGCGATCGCGCGGCCGATGGCGATCGAGCGCGAGGCCACGCACCGCGCGATCACCTTCTCGGAGCTGGTCGACGTGCCGATCCTGATCGTCCATGTATCCGGGCGCGAAGCGGTCGAGCAGATCCGCTGGAGCCGCGCGCGCGGCATGAAGATCTTCGCCGAGACGTGTCCGCAGTACCTGTTCCTGACCGCCTCGGATCTCGATCAGCCGGGCTACCACGGCGCCAAATGCGTCTGCAGCCCGCCGCCGCGCGACCGCGCCAACCAGGAGGTGATCTGGGACGGCCTGGCCGATGGCCTGTTCACGATCTTCTCGTCGGATCATGCACCGTTCCGCTACGACGATCCGCAGGGCAAGCAGCCGGGCGGCGAGCAGGTGCCGTTCCGCTATATTCCGAATGGCATCCCCGGCCTGGAGACGCGGCTGCCGCTGCTGTTCTCCGAGGGTGTGGGGGGCGGACGCATTTCGCTGAACCAGTTCGTCGCGTTGACCTCGACCAACCCCGCCAAGCTCTATGGACTGCATCCGCGCAAGGGCACGATCGCAATCGGCGCGGACGCCGATCTGGCGATCTGGGATCCGGAGCGCGAGGTCGTCATCCGCAACGCCGACCTGCACCACGCGGTCGATTACACGCCTTACGAGGGCACGCGCGTCAAGGGTTGGCCCGTCACGACGCTGGTGCGCGGCAAGGTGGTCGCGCACGAAGGCAGGCTGATGGCGACGGCGGGGCACGGCGAATTCCTGCCCTGCGCGCTGCCGGAGATGGCAAAGCCGCGCTACCGGACTTCGGGAGGAAGCCTTTGATGTCCCATCCGAATCGCAGCCAGCAGGACAGCGGCCGGGAGGCCGCGCCGCCGTATCCGGACGCCGCGGGCATCGCGGCCCAGGTCAACGCGGGCGATCTCGATCCCGGCGCGGTGGTGTCGGCATTCCAGGCACGCATCGACGCGCGCAATGGCGAGCTCAATGCCGTCTTCGAGGAGCGCCGGGATCTGGTCGACGCCGACGTCGCGCAACTGCGCGAACGCCTGGCCGCCGGCGAACGGCCGCCGCTTGCCGGCGTGCCGGTGATCGTCAAGGACGTCGTGTGGGTGCGCGGGCGCCGCGTGACGCAGGGCTCCTTGCTGTACCGCGACTTCGTCGCGCCGGCTGATGCCATCGCGGTAGAACGGCTGCGCGCGGCCGGCGCCATCGTGCTGGGCATGGGCAACACCTCGGAGTTCGCCTGCAAGGGCCTGACCACCAACAAGGTCTATGGCCTGACGCGGCATCCGCAAGACACCGCGCTGACGGCCGGCGGCTCGTCGGGCGGCTGCGCGGTGGCGGTGGCCGCCGGCATGGCGCCGCTGGCGCTGGGTACCGATGGCGGCGGCTCCAGTCGCCGCCCGCCTGCGCACGCTGGTGTGGTGGGATTCAAGCCGTCCTTCGGCGCGATTCCCGACGCCGCCGGCTTCCCGCATGCGTTTCCGGGCATCCAGGTGATGGCGCCGATCACGCGCACGGTCGACGACGCCGCGCTGATGTTCCGCGTGCTGTGCGGGCCCGATCCCCGCGATCCGGATTCCATGGGCTTTCGGTGCGCCGCGGCCGGGCCGCTGGACGGAATTCGCATCGCTGTCAGCCCCCGCCTGGGTCTCGACACGCCGGTGGACGACGATGTGGCGGAGGCGTTCGAAGCGGCGGTGGCAAGGCTGGAGGCGGCGGGCGTGCCGGGCCTTCGCGTGGCGCGGCAGGATCCGGTCTGGCCCGACGGGGCCGGCGAAGCGGCATTGATGCCGCTGCAGCATGTCGGCCTGGCCAATCTCCATGGCGACGCGTGGCGACGCGATCCGGATCGCTTCGATCCGGACATCGCGCGGCAGATCGAGCGCGGCTTCGCCTGGAGCGGCGCCGAGGTTGCGCGCGCACGCGAAGCCAGCCGCCGGATCGGCCTGGCCCTGGCGGCGTTCTTCACCGAGCATGATCTGCTGCTGTGTCCCACCACGCCGTGCGTGGCATGGCCCAACGACCGGCTCGGTCCCGAGCGGATCGGCGGCGTCGCCGTCGAACCGCGAGCGCATGCCGTCTTCACGCCGTTCTTCAACCATGCGCAGGCGCCGGCGATCTCGGTGCCGTGCGGCACCGGACGCGACGGGCTGCCGGTCGGATTGCAGATTGCCGGCCCGCGCGGCGCGGATTGGCGCGTGCTGGCTGCCGCGCGCCTGATCGAACAACTGCTGGCAGCAGGCTGAGACGGCCGCCGCACGAGCCTGGCAAACCCGCGATTCCATCCCAAGACACCATGCGCATCCTTGTCCTGAACCCCAATACCAGCGAAGGCATCACGGCCCGTCTGATGGCCGCGGGCAGCGACGCCGCCGCCCCCGGTACCGAACTGGTGCCATTGACCGCGCCGCGCGGCGTGCCCTATATCGCCACCCGTGCCGAGGCGCAGATCGGCGGCGCCATCGCGCTGGAGATGCTCGCCGAACACCATGCGAACGTCGATGCGGCGATCATCGCGGCGTTCGGCGACCCGGGCCTGCTTGGCGCGCGCGAACTGTTCGACCTGCCGGTCGTCGGCATGGCGGAGGCCGCGATGCTGAGCGCCTGCATGCTCGGGCGGCGCTTTGCCATCGTCACCTTCGCCCGCGCACTGGGTCCGTGGTACGAGGAATGCGTCGACATGCATGGGCTGCGCGGCCGGCTGGCCGGCATTCGCATGCTCGACGACGCCTTCGCTTCGGTATCGGATGTGCAGGACGAGAAGGAAGCGTTGCTGGTGGCGCTGGCCAATCGCGCGGTCACCGAGGACGAGGCCGATGTGGTGATCCTCGCCGGTGCGCCGCTGGCCGGACTGGCGGCGCGGGTGCGCGACCGCATTCCGGTGCCCGTGGTCGATCAGATGGCGGCCGCCGTCAAGCAGGCCGAGGGACTGGTTGCATTGAACACGCGCAAGGCGACCGCCGGTACGTTCCGCCGTCCCGATGCCAAGCCCACGTTGGGGCTCCCCGATGCGCTGGCGGCCCGCATCGAGCATCGCTAGACGTCAGCCGTCGGGGCGTTCGGTCATAGGGTCGTTGGCCCGCGGAACGCGGCCGCGGCCACGGCCGCGTCAGACGGAGGCGAAGACCGCCTCCAGGTCGACCTCCTCGTCGGCCGGCGCATCCAGATGCAGCGTGCTTTCGACATGCGCCAGATGCTCGGTCATCAGCGTCGCCGCACGCTCGCCGTCTCCCGCTTCCATCGCATCGAGAATGTCGTCGTGCTCATGATGGGGGCATGACGGGACGCCCGGCGCATCGTACAACGCGATGATCAGGCAGGTCAGCGAGCACAGCTCGCGCAGATATTTCGCCAGGTACTGGTTCTCGGACAGGTCGGCGAGCCGCGCATGGAATTCGCCGGACAGGCGGATGATCGTGCGGCGGTCGTTCTTGCGCCGCGCCTGCGCCTCCTCGCGCGTGATCGCGCGCAGCGGCCGCAAGCGCTCACGCGTCATGCCGGCCGCGAGGTCGCGCGCCAGTTCCGGCTCGATCAGCCGCCGCGCATGCAGGACCTGGCGGGCCTCCTGCACGCTGGGGCTGGAGACGAAGGTGCCGCGGTTCGGATACACCGTCACCACGCCCTCGTGGGCGAGCTTGGTGAAGGCGAGCCTCACCTTGGTCCGGCTCACGCCGAACACGCTGGCCAGTTTCTCCTCGACCAGCTTGGTGCCCGGCGGCAGGCGGTGCTCCCAGATCGCGACCAGGATGCGCTCGGCAATCTCGTCGACCTGAATGCCGGACACGGTCTTGCCGTCGTCCAGCGGTTCGGCAGGGCTGTCGGTGTCGAGGCGCGCGACTTTCGCTCGAGGCATGGTCAATCCGGATGCGGGCTGTGGAGCGACTATTGTACGGCGGCGGCGCGACGAGTGTATATCGGCAGCGCAAACAATCCGCCTGCCCTCTCACCACTGCACGCCGCGCATTCCCTGTTCGATCGCCGCCGCCAGCGACATCAGCGGCCCCGTCAGCGCCGCCTGCGCGGCCGCCATGTCCTGCTGTCCGGAAACGCTGACGTTCAGCACATGGACCGCGTAGCCGTCGAACCGCATCGGCGTGGCCAGGGCCACCACCTGGGGCTGCCACGAGGCCGCGCAGTAGCCGTGCCGATGCACCGACTCCACCGCGGCCTCGATCTCCTTGCGCAGCTCGCGCCAGCCGCGGCCGCCGCCTTTGCTCGCGAACGACGCCATCATCCGGGCGAAATCGTCGGGGCTCAGCGTCGACAGATGGGCGCGGCCCAGCGACGTCAGCGCCATCGGAATGCGCTGGCCCGTCACGACGGTACGCAGCGATTGCCTGCGGTTGTAGCGGAACGATTCGAGGTAGACCATCTCGTCGCCATCGGCGACGGCCAGGCCGACATTGATGCGGTGGCGCATCGCGACGTCCACCATCATCGGCGTGGCCACCTTGAGGACCTGGGAGCTGTCCCGCATCGCGTGCGCCATGCTGAGCACCGGCACACCGAGCCGGTACGCACGGGCTTGCGGGATGTAGTCCAGCATGCCGGTCTCGACCAGCGTCTGGGTCAGCCGGCTGACCGTCGAGCGCGACAGCCCGGTGCGCTCCGCAATCTCGCTGTTGCCCAGCATCGACGATCCGGCGCGGAAGGCGCGCAGGATCGCCACGCCCCGTTCCAGGGACCGGTTCGGCGTCGCCTTGCCCTGACCGGGCATGGTTCGCGAGCGCTGGGGAAGGCTGTTCGGCATGATCGACGTCGGGCATCGCAGAAGGCTGCCTATGATAGCGGCCGGGTGGCACGCCGGCCGCCGAGTCGCCCATGTCGATGCCGCTCAGCGGCGGTCGCCGTCGGCCAGTACCGCCACGCCGTCCGCGGCGACCACGCCCTGCCCTTGCGGCAGTACGAACAGCGGATTGATCTCGGCCTCCACCAGGCTGTCGCCCAGCGTGGCCACCATGCGCGAGAACGACACGATCGCATCGGCCAGCGCATCGATATCGGCGCGGGGCCGGCCACGAAAGCCCTGCAGCAACGAGGCGGTTTTCAACCGCTGCACCATCTGCAACGCCGCGCCGCGCGTCAGTCCACCATTGCCCGGCAGCAGCCGCAGCGTGGTGTCGCCGAACAGCTCCGCCGTCACGCCGCCCATGCCGAGCAGAATGGCCGTGCCCAGCGCATCGCGGTGCATGCCGACAATGACTTCGACCCCCTCCCTGACCATTTCCTGCACCAGATAGCGCTTCGGCGCGCTGCCGGTCGCGCCGCGGACGTCGGCGGCCATGCGGTCGAGCCGGGCGGCAATGCCCTCGGGCGGAACATTGACCGCGACTCCACCGATATCGCTCTTGTGCGTGATCTGCGCGGACAGCATCTTCAGCACGACGTTGCCGCCGAACGACCGCGCCGCGGCGGCCGCCTCCTCGCCATTGCCGACCACGACCTCGCGCGCGACCGGCACGCCAAAGGCGGCGAACAGCGCCTTTGCGGCCGCTTCGTCGAGCGAACCCGTGCCGAAGCGATCGAGTTGCGGTGCCGGCAGCGCCGGGGTACCGGCGTCCTCGTCGGCTGGGAGCCGTGCCGCGCGCAGCATCGCATCGAACGCAACGGAACAGCCCTCCGGGTCGGCAAAGGCGGGCACGCCGTTGCGGTTCAGCAGCGCCAGCGCCTGCGGCGCATGCGGACTGACGTAGGCGACCACCGGCTTGTCGGTCTCGGCCAGGCAATCGCCGATCGCATTGGCCATCAGGTCCGGCATGGCCACGCCCGACGAACCGACGATGACGGCCACGGCGTCGTAACCCTTGCTGTCGAGCAGCGTGCGAATCGCCGCGCGCAGCAGGTCGGGCTGCAGCCCCGCCAGCGTGACGTCGATGGGATTGCGGTCGAGGGCGGCATGGTCGCCCTTCTGCAGCGCGCGCAGCTTCGGCGCGGTGTCTTCGTCAGGCGGCGGCGTCTCGAATCCCGCCAGGCCGAGGCTGTCGGATACCAGCGTTCCCGCGCCGCCGGTCGAGGTCAGGATCGCGATGCGCTTGCCCTTCAGCCTGCGGCCAGTGGCCAATGCCGCGGGGATGTCCAGCAGGTCCGAGAACGATTGCGCGCGAATCACGCCGAGCTGCTCGAACAGTGCGTCGTACATGCGGTCGGCGCCGGCGAGCGCACCCGTATGCGACACCGCGGCGCGCGCGCCGCTCTCCGATCGGCCGATCTTGAAGGCGACCACCGGCTTGCCGGCACGGGCGCACTTCAGCGCCGCACGGCGGAACGCCTCGGGATTGCGCACGCTTTCGATGTAGAGGGCCACCACACGCGTCGCGTCATCGTCGGCCAGGTAGTCCATGAAGTCGGCCAGGTCCAGGTCCACCTCGTTGCTGGTGGAGATCAGCTTGGAAAGACCGATGCCCCGTGCCGCGGCGCGCGACAGCAACGCGCCGAGGATGCCCCCGCTTTGCGATACCACGCCGATATTGCCGGCGGGAAACGCGTCCATTTCCAGCGCACCGCTGGCCGACAGCGGGATGTTGTCGGTCAGATTGACCAGGCCGATCGTGTTGGGGCCGAGCAGGCGCATGCTGCCGGCCGCCTCGATCAGCTGCGCCTGGCGCCGCGCACCCTCGGCACCGGTCTCGGTATAGCCGCTCGCCAGCACGATGGCGGCGCCCGCCCCCTTGTCGGCCAGTTCGCGCACCGCCAGATGCGCGCGCTCGGCGCCCAGCAGCACGATGCCGACGTCCGGCACCTCCGGCAGCGACGCGATATCGGGATAGCAGCGCAAGCCGTCGATCGATTCGACCTTCGGGTTGACCGGATAGATCGCGCCGCCGAAGCCGTGCTTGCGCAGGTAGGACACCGGACGGCCGGCCGTCTTGGCAGGATCGGCCGACGCACCGATCACCGCCACGCTGCGCGGACTGACGAGTCGTTGGATCGCATTCATGGGTCAGCCCTTGCTGGCGGTCTTGTTCAGGAAGGCCAGCACGGCTTCGCGATGCTCGGTGCTGGTGTAGCAGATGCCCTGCGCCTGGCTGCCCTGCGCGAACACCTGGTCGGCCGGCAGCTCGAAGGACTGGTTGATGATGCTCTTGCCCAGTGCGATCGCGGTCGCCGAGCCCTGGCTTAGCTCACTGGCCCACGCCAGCGCGTCGGCGATCAACGTCTCCGGTTGGCTCAGGCGGTCCGCGATGCCCAGCGCCTTGGCCTCCTGCGCATCGACCTTGCGGCCGGTGAAGACCAGTTCCTTGGCGGTCGGCAGCCCCACGCGACGCGGCAGGAAATACATGCCGCCGCCGTCGGGAATCAGCCCCCGGTTGATATAGGACCAGGAGAACGAAGCCGCCTCGGAGGCCAGCACGAAATCGCAGCACAGCGCGGTATCGGCACCGAGGCCGGCCGCTGCGCCGTTGACCGCGGCGATCGTCGGCTTGGGCATCGTGTGCAGCAGCTTGACAGTGTGATGCACGCGCTGCTGGCGGCTCCAGCCGTTGAAGGCCACTTCGCCCGGCGGCGCTTCCATGCGGCGCTGCATGCCAGCCACGTCTCCACCGGCGCAGAAGCCCTTGCCGTTGCCGGTGAGCACCAGCGCCCGGATCGCCTTGTCGGCCGCCACGCGTTCGAGGGCGTCGATGAACTCGGCACGCATGTCGTCGCTCATCGCATTGCGCTTGTCCGGGCGGTTGAAGGTGATCAGCGCGATGCCCGATTCCACCCGCAGCTCGATAAGGGAATATTGGTCCATGATCCTGTTCTCGTTGCCTCGTTGTCTCGTTGTCTCGTTGTCCGGCCGCGCTCAGTCGACCGTGATGTTGGCCTGCTTGACGAGCTTGCTCCAGCGCTGGCTTTCGCCCTTGACGTAGCGGCCGAATTCCTCCGGCGTGCCGCCGCCGATGTTCAGGCCTTCCTGCTCGGCCCGCTTGCGGAACGACTCCGTCTGCACGGCCTTCTTTGCCGCCTCGTTCAGCCGGGCGATCACCGCCGGCGGCGTACCGGCGGGGGCGAACAGGCCATACCAGCTGTCGGCGGCGTAGTTCGGCACGCCGCTCTCGGCAATCGTCGGCACCTTGCTGAGGCCCGGGGCTTGCGAGCGCTGGGCAGTGGTCACCGCGACCGCGCGCAGCTTGCCGCTCTCCAGGTGCGGCGCCACCGCGGCCGCCGTGGCGAACATCATGTCGACCTGGCCGCCGAGCAGATCGGTGATCGCCGGGCCGGCACCGCGATAGGGGATATGGATCAGGTCCACCTTCGCCATGCTCTTGAACAGCTCGCCGGCCAGGTGCGCGGAAGTGCCGGCGCCCTGCGATGCATAGTTGAGCTTGCCCGGCTTCGCCCGCGCGGCGGCGATCAGGTCCTGCACCGTCTTGATCGGGCTGTCGGGCTTGACCACCAGCACATTGGGCGAGCGGCCCACCAGCATCACCGGCGTGAATGCCTTGTCGGTGTCGAACGGCAGCTTGCGGTGCAGGCTCGGATTGACGGCATGGGCAATGGTGGCCATTACCAGCGTGTAGCCGTCGGGCGCGCTCTTGGCGACCGCCTCGGTGCCGATGATGGTGCCGCCGCCGGGCTTGTTGTCGATGATCACCGGCTGGCCGAGGTCCTCGCTCATCGTGACGCCCATGGCGCGCGCGATCAGATCGGTGCCGCCGCCGGGGGCAAACGGCACGACCATGCGGATCGGCTTGTCGGGGAAGGCCGCCCACGCCGAGGACGGGGCCGTGGCCGCGATCGACAACGGGATGGCGGCGGCGGCGATGGCAAGACGTCGGAAGAATCCGGTGCGGGTGCAATGCATGGTCTGTCTCCTGAAGATGGGAGCGCCTCGGCGGTCGGACCGACCGCGCCGGCGCGCTTTCTTGTTGGTGACAGCTTAGGGCCTGCAACGCTGGTTCACACCCCCGAAATTCCACTGCATGGAACGATGGCATCGTTCGCGGCGGACATCGCCAGACATGAAAAAGCCCGGCGAGGTCGACAACCTTCGCCGGGCGGGGCGTGCCGCGGCGGCCCGGCCAACGTTGCCGCGCGCCTATCGGTTGACCGTCTTCGCGGGCATCGCCAGCACCAGTAGGCAGCTGCCCAGCAGGCACACCGCGAACAGGATCAGGCCGGCGCTCGGGCTATGGAACGTGTCCTTCATCCAGCCCAGCAGATAGGTCGCCGCAAACCCGCCGAGGTTGGCGATCGAACAGGCCAGCGCAATGCCGGCGGCCGCCGCGGTACCGCTGAGGAAGGTCGACGGCAGGCACCAGAACACCGGGAACGTGGCGACGATGCCGACGTTGGCCAGCGTCAGCAGCGCCAGTGTCGCGCCGGTATGGCCGGTGACGAAGGTACTGGCGACGAGGCCGAAGGCGCCGAACAGCACCGGCACCACGATATGCCAGCGGCGTTCGCGCGTCCGGTCCGAGTGTGCGCCGTTGATCAGCATGGCAACCACCGCCACGGCATGCGGAATCGCGGTCAGCAGGCCGATATGCAGCGGGCTGGCAACGCCGGAATCGCGGATGATGGTCGGCATCCAGAAGCCGATCGAGTACGTCCCCATCAGCAGGCACATGTCGATCACCCCAAGCATCCAGACGCGACGATCGGTGAAGGCGGCCTTCAGCGAATGCTGGTTCTCGACCAGCACGTCCGCTTGCAGATTGCGTTGCAGCGTGCGCTTCTCGGCGGCATCGAGCCATTTCGCCGAGTCGATGTTGTTGGGCAGATAGAAGAACACCATCACGCCCAGCAGCACCGAGGGCAGCGCCTCGAGGAAGAACAGCCATTGCCAGCCGGCATAGCCATAGACTCCGGCAAACGCCGTCATGATCCAGCCCGAGATCGGACTGCCGATCATGCTGGCCAGCGGCAGCCCGATCATGAACAGCGCAATGATCTTGCTGCGGCGATGCGTGGGATACCAGTAGGTCAGATACAGCAGCACGCCGGGCAGGAAGCCCGCTTCGGCCGCGCCCAGCAGGAATCGCAGGATATAGAACTGCGTGGGCGTGGTGACGAACATCGTGGCGCCCGACAGCAGGCCCCAGGTCACCATGATGCGGGCGATCCAGATACGCGCGCCGACCTTCTGCAGCACCAGGTTGCTCGGCACCTCGAACAGGATATAGCCGACGAAGAACAGGCCGGCACCCAGGCCGTAGACGGTCTCGCTGAACTTCAGGTCGTCGAGCATCTGCAGCTTGGCCAGGCCGACGTTGATGCGGTCCAGATAGGCGGCCAGATAGCACAGACAGAAGAACGGAATCAGACGCCATGTCACCTTGCGGTAGACATCCGGTTCCGTCGTTGGGGCCAGCACGCCGGCCGTTCCTTGAGGGTACTGATACGACATCTTCGCTCCTTGCTTGGTCTACCTTTGGGTGCTGGCGTCAACACCGTCCCCGCCTCGGCGTGCGATGACGCAAGGTGCGGAGCCGCTGTGACAGGGGTCCGATGCAGTGCGTGCTGCATCGTGATCGGGAATGGCTTGGCGAGCGCTGGCTGGTGCGGCGACCTCGTCGAACTTATTGCGCGCCGTGTCCGGCGGTGGACGCGCTGCCGCGTATTCGCGCCACCGCCTCGTCGACGCCCTGCCAGGCCGGCTTGTCCGGTGCGAAACGGGCCCGCAGGTAATGCACCAGTTCGGCCACCTGCCGGTCATCGAAGCTGTCGGCAAAGCCCGGCATCTCGCCCAGCGCATTGAACCGCGGGGCCGGGATGCCCTTGAGCACGGCCTGGATCACGTTGTCCGGCTTGTCGCCATGCAGATTGGTGTTCAGCGCCAGCGACGGTTTGACCCCGAACATCGGCACGCCCTGGTCGGATTGATGGCAGACCGCGCAGGCGCTCTGGTACAGCCGGTCGGCGGGGCCGGTCAGCGAGCGGGCCAGCGTCGCACTGCGCTGCTCCAGCGCGCGCGCCTGCCGGTCCAGCGCGGCGGCATCCGGCGGCGGCGCGTTGAACGAGGCGACGTAGTGCGCGATCGCGCGGACGTCGCTCTCGGGCAATTGCGCGATTTCTTCGACGACCGGCGCCATCGGCCCGGCCGCCGCGCCATGGCGCGCGGCGTAGCCGGTGCGCAAATACTGGAACAGGTCTTCCTCCGTCCAGGGAATCGGCGCGCGCGACAGCGAGGTCAATGCCGGCGCGTCCCACCCTTCGGCCTCTCCGCCGGTCAGGTAGGCGCGGCCGCCCTTCTCGGCGCCGAAGGCATTGCGCGGCGAATGGCAGGCGCTGCAATGCCCCAGCCCTTCGGCCAGATACGCACCCCGATTCCATTGCACCGAGCGCGACGGGTCGGGCCGGAACGGCTCGTTGCGATGGAACAGCAGGTTCCAGCCCGCCATCAGCGGCCGCAGATTGAAGGGGAACGCCAGCTCGGTCTTCGGCACCGGCGCATGCACCGGCTCGGCCGACATCAGGTACGCATACAGCGCGCGCATATCGCCCTCGCTGATCCTGGCGAAGGCGGTATAGGGGAAGGCGGGGTACAGCCGGCGTCCGTCGCGATGGATGCCTTCGCGCATCGCGCGCTCGAAGGCGGCGTACGACCAGTTGCCGATGCCGGTGTCGACATCGGGCGTGATGTTGGTGCTGTAGATCGTGCCGAACGGCGTCTCGAGCGGCAGGCCGCCGGCATTGCTGGCGCCATTGGGCGCGGTGTGGCAGACCGCGCAGTCGCCGGCCGCCGCCACCAGCCGGCCGCGTTCGATCGTCGCCGCGGAATAGAAACCCGGCTCGGGGGGCGCAACGGGTGCGATCGCCGATCGCCATGGCATCACGGTCGCGCACAGTCCCGCGATGGCGGCGCCGGCCGCGAGCAGCCAATTGCGCTTGCGCCTTGCGGGCGCGCCGTCGGCACGTTCCGCGGCGAGCGCCAGGCGAACGCGTTCGCCACTGAACGGTGGCTCGCGCAGCCGCACTCCGGTGGCATCGAAGATCGCATTGGCGATCGCGGCGGCCGCGGGCAGCATCGCGGCGGCACTGCCGCGCAGGCCCGCGGTCGTCGTCAGGCCGCCGACGACGCGGACCTCGGGCGCGAGCGTGCCGGCCGTGACGGGGAGCGCGGTGGCGTGATGGGACGCCGTCGCCCAGCTGTCGAACGACGGCGCCTGTGCCGTCAATCGCCGTGTCGCTTCGGCGATATCGTGCTCCAAGGCCGGCGCAGCGTCGCGCGTTCCGCCGGGGGACGGCGAGGGCGAGGGCGCGGACACCGCGCTGTCGTGACCGAGCGTGACCCGTGTCACGCTGACTTCGCCGCTGAACGCGTCCACCTCGACATCGGCGACCCACGCCGCCCAGCTCTGCGTCGGCTGCTCGCCATCGGTATCGAGCACGCTGGCGTAGGCGAAGCCGCGACCACGGCGAACGCTTGCCGACGTATCGCCCGACGCGGCCCGGGACACAGAGCGCTGCGCAGGCGCCTGCCACTCGGCCTGACGCAGCACCTGCCGAACCAGCGCCGCGCCCCGCGCGTCCTGCAGATGATTCAGGCGCAGTGCAACCGGATCGGTGCCGGCCAGCGCGGCCGCCTCGTCCAGATGCGATTCGCGCGCAAACACCTGCGCGACGGCAGCCGCCGAGGGATGGATGGCGATGGCGGCGGCCGTGGGCGCCGTATCGGCCGACACCGCTTCGAGATGGTCGATCCGATACGGCGGCACCAACCCGGCCTCATCATCTCCGCCGACATCCGACACCGCGGCCGGCGTACCGGTCTGGATCAAGGCCAGCGGCCGAACCTGCGCGGGCATCGCCGTGGCGGTGACCTGGTAGGCGGAGAACGCGGCAGCCTCGCCATCCGGCTCGGCACGGGCCGTCGCCATCGCGCTCGCGATGCGGGTCGTGATCCATCCCGCGGCATCGTCGAACGCGGCCGCGTCGAAGCGGACCCGCACCGGCGCACCGACCGCCCGCGCCAGCAGCGCGGCATCGGCGGCCGCATGGTGCGACACGCTGGCCCGCGCAGCCGCACCAGCGATGCCGGCCAATTTCGCCATATCGGCCATATCCGCCATATCGGCCATATCGGCACCGTCGTGCCAGCAGATCAGCGTGACGGCCGCCTCGGCAATCTCCAGCAGCTTCGCCAGCTCGGCACGCAGCGCACCGGGGCGGCTGTCCGGCAGCCAGACCCGCAGCTCGCCTCCGTTCCAATCCGCGATCGCGGTGGCGGCAGGCGGGGCAATGCCGGCCAGGGGCCAGCGGTAGTCCTGTTCGAGTCGCAAGGGCGCCGCGGCCAGCGCCGCCGCTGCGTCGCCATGCGAGGCGAGGACGCGGCGCCGGCGCGGAACACGCTGGTCGGTACGGCTGCCGGCTTCGGACCATACAGGACGCAACGCGGCCACGCCGGCAGCCGCCCGCGCGGGCGAGCGTGCCACCACGGCGAGGAAGCTGCCGCGCGCGACCACCGCGACCACATCGGGCACCGCGCGTGCCGCCTCGGCATCGAACCGGCGCAGCGTCGCGGCATGGGGATGACGGGGCCGGACGACTTCGCCGAACAGCCATTTCTCCCGTGCGGGCGGTGGGACCGGCATGGCCACGCCGGCTCCCTCGGCGATGTCCCCGCCGGGCATCCGTGCCAGATCGTTCATCGCCGCTCCGCCTGTTCGCCGGCCTGCCGCAGCAATACCGCAGCGCGCTTGACCGCGCGGACGATCTCGACATGCGTGCCGCAGCGGCACAGATTGAAGCGCAGCGCCTCGCGAATCTGTTCGTCGGTGGGATCGGGTTGCGTCGACAGGAAGGCCCTGGCGGTCATGATCATGCCGTTCAGGCAGTAGCCGCACTGGGCCGCCTGTTCATCGATGAAGGCTTGCTGCACCGGATCCAGCCGCTCGCCCTGTGCAAGGCCTTCCAGCGTGGTCACCGCGTGCCCCACCGCGGCCCTGACCGGCACCACGCACGAACGCGCCGCCACGCCGTCGATCAGCACCGTGCAGGCCCCGCACTGGCCCAGCCCGCAGCCATACTTGGGCCCGTTGCATTCCAGGTCGTTGCGCAGGATATAGAGCAGCGGCGTCGCGGGGTCGGCGCAGACCGATCGTTCGGTGCGGTTGACGTTCAGCGCGAGCTGGCTGGGGGAACGGGACACGCTCATGGGGGCTGGCTTGGCATGGGGGCGGCAATGCGAGGTTGCCGCGCCTCCGGGATTCACGGTTCATCTCCGGCCGGACCGCGCCGGCCGCACCGCACCGGCGGGCCCGAGGACCCGCGCAAGACCTGCGCTCAGGCTGCGGCGGCCGCGGCGGCCGCGCTGGCTGCCGCCGGGGCGGCGGCGGGCCTGACCAACGGTACCTCGAACACATCGTAGCCGAAGCACCAGTCCGGATTCTCGTTGGTGCGCAGCCAGGTGTTTTCGTGCGAGACCCGTTGCACCCTGCTGGCGCGCTCGGCGCGGTTCGCCTCGTACAACGCAAAGGTCGTGCCGAAGTCGTCGAGCCCGGCTTCGACGAAGCAGCGCGCCAGCATCGCGGCGTCCTCGATCGCCATCGCCGCGCCCTGGGCCATATGCGGCTTCATCGGATGGCAGGCGTCGCCCAGCAGCACCAGACGGCCGCGGCTCCACAGCGGCAGCGGGTCGCGCTCGAGCAGCGGCCACTTGGTGACCTCGACCGTGCCTTCGATCAGCGACTGCACGCCCTGGTGCCAGCCATCGAAGGCCGCGCGCATCTCCTCGACGCTGCTCGGCAGCCAGCTCTTGCTCATATCCCATGTGGGCTCGGGCACGCCGGTCACGTAGTAGATCTCGTCGAGCTTGCTGGTATCGAAATAGACCATCATGTGGCGATCGTCGGACCACCACTTGGTGCAGCGCTCGTGCGTAAAGCCCTTGACGCGCGAGATCGGAAACACCGCGCGATGCGCGATATAGCCGGTGTACTTGGGCGGCTCGGCGCCCAGCAGCGATTCGCGGATCTTCGAATTGACGCCGTCGGCGCCGATCACGATGTCGGCCTCCTCGACGGTGCCATCGGCAAAGCTCAGGCGCACCACGTCGCCCAGATCCTCGACCTGGGTCAGCTTCTTGTCGAACAGCAGCGTGCCGGGCGCGACCGCATCGGTCAGCAGCGCGTGGAAGTCGCCGCGGTGCACGGTCAGATAGGTGGCGCCGTAATGGGACACCGCGTAGTCGCCGAGCGGGATCTGCGCGATCACCTCGCCGGTCTTCCAGTCGCGGCTGTACCAGTAGTCAGGATGGCAGCCCATCGCGTTGAGTCCGTCCTCGATGCCGATCCTGCGCATGATCTTCATCACGTTGGGCCCGACATGGATGCCGGCGCCAAGCCGCGAGAACGCCGGGGCCTGCTCATACAGCCTGACGTTGAAACCCTGACGCTGCAGCAGCGCGGCCGCGGCCGTTCCTCCCAGTCCTGCACCGATCACGGCGATCCGAGGTTTGCCTTGCACGTTTTTTCTCCTGGCCATCACTTCCAATCCAACACGGTTCGCGCCGGCCGTGGCCAGCGATTGGAATTGAGTGTACACACCATATTTTTGTGCGTAAAGGCGAAATGCGACGACTCGGTGTAATCCCTAGGTATGGAGGTGCTAGAAACGATGCAGCGCGCCATATACGTGAAATCACGCACCATTCTCGTCATTCGTTCGTTGAGTACTTACTAAAATGGTGCATTCGGCACGGCGTTGGAGATGGTTGTCGTAATACAGTGTGTACACTACAATGATCCAACACACGCGAGACGGCTTGCCGTGGCGCCCCCCTCTACCGACAAAACGGAGTCGACAGTGCAGAAAGTCTTCCGGATCGGCCAGATCGTGCCGAGCTCCAACACCACCATGGAAACCGAGATCCCCGCGATGCTGGCGGCGCGCCAATTGGTGCGCCCGGAACGGTTCACCTTCCATTCGAGCCGGATGCGGATGAAGACGGTCAAGAAGGAAGAGCTCGCCGCGATGGACGCCGAATCGGACCGCTGCGCGATCGAACTCAGCGATGCGCGGGTCGACGTGCTGGGCTACGCCTGCCTCGTGGCGATCATGTCGATGGGGCGCGGCTATCACCGCGTGTCGGAGGAGCGCCTGCAGTCGCGCACCGCCGAGAACGACGGCACCGCGCCGGTGGTGACCAGCGCCGGCGCGCTGGTCACCGCGCTGAAGGTGATCGGCGCCAAACGCATCGCGCTGGTCGCGCCCTATATGAAGCCGCTGACCGAGCTGGTGGTCGACTACATCCGGAACGAGGGCTACGAGGTCGTCGACTGGCGCGCGCTGGAGATCCCGGACAACCTGGAGGTGGGCCGCCACGACCCGAATCGCTTGCCGGCCATCGTCGCGCAGATGAATACACGCGATGTCGATGCCGTGGTGCTGTCGGCCTGCGTGCAGATGCCTTCGCTGCCGGTGGTCGAGAAGGTCGAGGCGATGACCGGCAAGCCGGTGATCACCGCCGCGATCGCGACGACCTACGCGATGCTGAAGGCGCTGGACCTGGAGGCGGTGGTGCCGGGCGGCGGCACGCTGCTGTCGGGCGCGTACTGAGCGGAGGGCCGTCATGACCGCATCCTTTCCGTACGGCGGCAACGTCCTCGCCAATGGCATCCGTCAGCACTATCTGCGCTACGGCGGACCGGGCGAGGGCCGCGATGCGCGCGACCCGGTCATCGTCGTGCCGGGCATCACTTCCCCTGCCATCACCTGGGGCTTCGTCGGCGAACGCTTCGGCCGCCAGTTCGATACCTATGTGCTCGACGTGCGCGGCCGCGGCCTGTCGGAGGCTGGCGACGCGCTGGACTACAGCCTCGATGCGCAGGCGGCCGACGTGATCGCCTTCGCCGAGGCACTGGGCCTGCGGCGCTACAGCCTGGTCGGCCATTCGATGGGCGCGCGCATCGGCCTGCGGGCGGCGCGCGCCAGGCCGGCCGGCCTGGCGCGACTGGCCATGATCGACCCGCCGGTGTCCGGCCCAGGCCGCCGGCCCTATCCCTCGCAGCTGCCCTGGTATGTCGATTCGATCCGGCTGGCGCGCCGCGGCATCGATGCCGAAGGCATGCGCGCGTTCTGTCCGACCTGGACGGAGGCGCAATTGCGGCTGCGTGCCGAATGGCTGCATACCTGCGACGAGCGCGCGGTGGTGGCCAGCTTCGACGGCTTCCACCAGGACGACGTGCATGCCGACATGCCGCATGTCGCCGTGCCGGCGCTGCTGATGGTCGCGGGCCGCGGCGACGTGATCCGCCCGGAGGATGTCGAGGAAATCCGCGGCCTGATGCCGCAGCTGCAAGTGGCGCGCGTGCCCGATGCCGGCCACATGATTCCGTGGGACGACGAGGCCGGGTTCTATCGCGCCTTCGGCGATTTCCTGGGCGCGCCGCTGCAGCCATGAGCGCCCCGCCAACCTTCACCGATTCACCGAGCAAGGAGAACGCATGCCGGTAAGCGATCATGATCTGACGCAGGCCTGGAAGCAGGTGCTGACGCTGTCGAAGCTGCAGCCGGGCCAGAGCGTCACCGTGCTGACCAGCGCCGCCACGCATCCGCAGACGATGCGCACCGCGCTGCTGGCGGCCTCGTCGATGGGCGCCATCGTCAATCGGCTCGATTTGCCGCCTGTCAATGCCGACAAGGCGCTGAGCCGCGATTCGCTGGCGTACCTGGGCACCACGCCGCTGACCGGCAATCCGGCGGCGATCGCGGCGCTCAAGGCCAGCGACCTGGTGCTCGACCTGATGACGCTGCTGTTCTCACCAGAACAGCACGAGATCCTCGCCACCGGCACGAAAATCCTGCTGGCGGTGGAGCCGCCCGAGGTGCTGGTGCGGCTGGTGCCGACCGAAGCGGACCGCACGCGCGTGCGCGCGGCCACCGCGCGGCTGTCGCGCGCGCGCGAGATGCATATCGTCTCCGACGCGGGCACCGATCTGCGCTGCGCGCTCGGCGAATTCCCGGCCATCAGCGAGTACGGCTTCGTCGACGAACCCGGCCGCTGGGACCACTGGCCCAGCGGCTTCGTGCTGACCTGGCCCAACGAGGGCGGCACCAACGGCCGCATCGTGCTCGATCGCGGCGACATCCTGCTGCCGATGAAGTCCTATCTGCAGGCGCCGATCGATATCACCGTCGAGAACGGCTATGTCACGTCGATCGACGGCGAGCTCGACGCCGAGCTGCTGGCCGACTACATGGCCTCGTTCCATGACCCGGAAGCCTATGCGATGTCGCACATCGGCTGGGGCCTGCAGCCGCGCGCGCGCTGGTCCACGCTGGCGATGTACGACCGCGAGGCGACCATCGGCATGGACGCGCGCGCCTATGAAGGCAATTTCCTGTGCTCGTTCGGTCCGAACAACGAGGCCGGCGGCAGCCGCACCACCGCCTGCCACATCGACATCCCGGTGCGCCATTGCACCGTCAGCCTTGATGGCGAGACGGTGGTCGAGCGTGGCCGCGTGATGGATGGCGGCGCCCCGGTGCAGCACGCCTTCGACTATCGAACCGATGGAGCCTGACATGCACGATGAAGTCTCGACGTACCAGCGCCAGGGCTTTGGCGCGACCATGGAGATCGCCGCGCCGTTCGGCCTGCTGATCATCGATTTCGTCAACGGCTTTGCCGATCCGGCGGTGTTCGGCGGCGGCAATATTCCGCAGGCGATCGCCAACACCGGGCCGCTGCTGGCCGCGGCGCGCGAACAAGGCTGGCCGGTCGCGCATACGCGCATCGTCTTTGCCGGCGACGACGCCGACCGCAATGTCTTCACGCAGAAGGTGCCGGGCATGCTGACGCTGAAGGAAGCCAGCCACGACAGCGCGATCGTGCCCGAGTTGGCGCCGCGCGACGGCGAGCTGGTGGTGCGCAAGACGGTGCCGTCGGCGTTCTTCGGCACCTCGCTGGCGGCCTGGCTGGCGCACCGGGGCGTGCGCACGCTGCTGGTGGCGGGCTGCGTGACCAGCGGCTGCGTGCGCGCCAGCGTGGTCGACGCGATGTCGCATGGCTTCCGCCCGCTGGTGCTGTCCGATTGCGTCGGCGATCGCGCACTGGGCCCGCATCAGGCCAATCTGTTCGATATGGAGCAGAAGTACGCCACCGTGATGCCGCGCGACGAGGCGCTGGCGGCAATCGCTGCCGGGCGGGATCGCTAAGGCTTCGACGCGCCGACGGAGACCGCCGATGCGCCCCGCTTCAGCCGGCCGTCGCCACGCGGGCGCTCGGTCCGCTCTTGCTCGCGGTCTTGTTCGCTGTCTTGCGTGCCGCCTTGCGCGCGGCCTTGGCCGGGCGCGATGCCGCCGGCAGTTCCACCGCATCGGCCTGCTCCGCGGCAATGGCAGGCCGGCAGACCGCGTTCAGCACGGTGTGCTGCATCACGTCGCGCCAGTGCTCGAGCGCGGGCTTGCTCATCATCGGCTCGCCGAGGAAGGCGCTCAGCGTGTGGTGGTTCGAGTTGTAGAAGTAGCCCAGCGAGGCGATCACCAGATAGATGTCGCGGGCGCGCACCTCGGCGCGGAAATGGCCGCTGGCCTTGCCGCGCTCGAGCACGCCGTCGAGCACCGACAGCGCGTAGCTGGAGATTTCCTTGAGCCGGCCCGACTTCTTCGCATGCCGGCCCTGGCTGATATTCTCGCTGGTCAGGATCGCGACAAACTCGGGATGGTCCAGGTAGTAATGCCAGACGAAATCGGTCAGCTGCATCAGCGCGCGCACCGGATTTTCCGGGTCGAGCTCGAGGCCCTGCTCGGCCTCGTTCAACTGCGTGTAGATGGTCTCGAGCACTTCGACGAACAGCTTTTCCTTGCTGCCGAAGTAGTAGTAGATCATCCGGTCGTAGGTCTTGGCGAGCGACGAGATGCGCTCGACCCGTCCACCGTCGTAGCCGCGCTCGGCGAACACCTTGATGGCCGCCTTGAGGATCTTGGCGCGCGTATCCTGGGCTTGCCGGGCCCGCGTGCCGGCCGCTGCCCTGGTTCTTGCCGTCGCGGTGGTCATGTCGTCGGTTGCGAGGATCTGGCGTTGCGAAGCTGCCAGTATAACTGTCGAAGGTGCGGGAGGCCGCACGCCTCGCGGGCCGCGCGGCGCCGCGCTGGCCATGTCGACATCCTGGCGGCACAGCCGCCATCGAAGGGAAACGAAGCCAATGCCGATGCACGACGATGATTCACCGCGCGCCCTGAGAATGGCGCTGGCGCAGGCCCGCGGCGTGCTGCTGATCACGCGCCCCGCGCAGGCGGCGCCCAAACCCGCACCCGGCCAACCCGGCGCCGCTTCCGACCATGTACCGGCGCTGCCGGATGTCTTCGTCGCCGTGCGCGCGGACGGCGAGGTGCTGGCCTTCAATGGCCACGTCGATCTCGGCACGGGTATCCGCACGGCGCTCGCGCAGATCGTCGCCGAGGAACTTGACGTACCGCTCGCTTCGGTGCGAATGGTGCTCGGGCATACCGATGCTACGCCGAACCAGGGCCCGACCATCGCCAGCGCGACGATCCAGATTTCCGCGCAACCGCTGCGGCGTGCCGCGGCGCAGGCGCGCGCGTTCCTGGTGGCGCGTGCCGCCGAGCGCCTCGGTGCGAGCGCCGACAGCCTGGTCGTCGACGACGGCCGCATTCGTGTCCGTCAGCCGGGCAGCCCGGCCAGCGATACGCCTGCCGAAGCGGGCCTGGCCTACGGCGCCCTGCTCGGCGACGAGCACATCGAACTGCCGCTTGCCGACGAGATCGCGACCAAGCCGGCCAGCGCCTATCGCGTGGTCGGCAAGGCCGCGCCGCGCGTCGATATTCCGGCCAAGGCCACCGGCGCGCTGACCTTCGTCCATGACGTGCGCGTGCCCGGCATGCTGCATGGACGCGTGATCCGTCCCCCGTATGCGGGGCGCGATGCCGGCGACTTCGTGGGGCACAGCCTGATCTCGGTGGATCGCGACTCGATCCGCGACGTGCCGGGCGTGGTCGAGGTCGTGACGATCGGCGATTTCGTCGGCGTGGTCGCGCAGCGCGAGGAGCAGGCGATCGAAGCGGCGCGCCGGCTGCGTGTGCGGTGGCAGGCCGCGCCGCCATTGCCGCGGCTGGACGACCCCGAACCGGCGCTGCGTGCGAACCCCGCCAAACGGCGCGAGCTGCGCGCCGAGGGCGAGGCCGCACCGCCGCCGCGGCAAGGCGCCGCCACGCTGAAGCGCGGCTATGTATGGCCCTACCAGATGCACGCGTCGATCGGGCCCTCCTGCGGCGTGGCCCACTGGCGAGATGAAGGGCGCGATGAAGGGCGCGGCGGTGCGGACGGCGGCATGCTGACGGTCTGGTCCGGCACGCAGAACCCCCATGTGCTGCGCATCGACCTGGCGCGCCTGACCGGCCTCGACGAAGGCCGGATCGAGATCGTGCGGATGGAAGCGGCGGGCTGCTATGGCCGCAACTGCGCGGACGACGTCTGCGCCGACGCCGTGCTGCTGTCCCGCGCGGTGGGCAGGCCGGTGCGCGTGCAGCTGTCGCGCGAACAGGAACATCTGTGGGAACCCAAGGGCGCCGCCCAACTGATGGACGTGCAGGGCACACTCGGCGCCGGCGGCGCGCTGCTGGGCTACGACTTCGTCAGCCGCTATCCGTCAAATGACGCGCCGACGCTGGCGCTGCTGCTGACCGGCAGAATGGATCCGGCGCCGCGCATGCTGGAGATGGGCGACCGCACCGCGGTGCCGCCCTACGACTACGCGCAAGTGCACATCGCCTGCGACGATACGCCGGCCATCGTTCGCGCCGCCTGGTTGCGCGGCGTGTCGGCGCTGCCCAATACCTTCGCGCATGAGTGCTTCATCGACGAACTCGCGCACGAGGCGGGCGCGGACCCGCTGGCCTTTCGGCTGCGCCACCTTCGCGACGAACGAGCGGCGGACCTGCTGCGCGCCGTCGGCGAGGAAGCGCTGTGGCGCGATGGCCAGCGCGGTACGCGCGGCATCCCCGATGCCGATGGCAAGCTGCGCGGCCGCGGCATCGCCTATGCCCGCTATATCCACAGCAAGTTCCCCGGCTTCGGCGCTGCCTGGTCGGCGTGGATCGTCGATCTGGAGGTCGAGCCCGACAGCGGCAGCATTCGCGTGCTGCGCGTGGTGGTGGGCCAGGACACCGGCATGATGGTCAACCCGGACGGCGTCCGCCATCAGGTGCATGGCAATGTGGTGCAGACCCTCAGCCGCGCGTTGAAGGAGCGGGTCCGTTTCGATCGCGACGGCGTCGCCAGCCGCGAATGGGGCAGCTATCCGCTGCTGACCTTCCCGGAGCTGCCACCGATTACGGTGGTGCTGATGCCTCGCCAGCACGAGGCGCCGCTGGGCGCCGGCGAGTCCGCCTCGCTGCCGGGCGCGCCGGCACTGGCCAATGCGCTGTTCGATGCCACCGGCCTGAGGCTGCGCCGGCCGCCGTTTACGCCGGAGTCGGTGCGGGCGGCGTTGGCGGAAACGGAAGCGGTGGCCGATTGAAAGCCGCTGCGTACCCCCCTGCGCGGGAACGACTACCTTGGCGATCGCGCGTTATGACCCGGACTCCCGCTCGTCGAACTCGCTCATCTTCTTGAGCAGATAGGTGATCGCGACGCGCTCGGCGGGATTGAGGTCGCCGAAGGTCTGCTCGGTGATCTGGTGCGCGAACGGAATGGTCTGGTCGATCAGCGCCAACCCCGCCGGCGTGACGGTGACGACCACCTTGCGCCGGTCGCTCGGGTCATGCGACACCGCGATCAGCTCGCGCGCCTTCAGCCGTTCGATGATGCCGCGCACCGTGGCCTGATCGATCGCCGTGGCGCGCACGATCTCGCTGAGCGAGCACGACTGCCGCTCCTTGACCGCGCACAGCACGACGAACTGCGCCGCGGTCAGCTGCGAATCGGGAATGGTCTGCTGGAAGATCGCGACATGCCGCTGATAGGCCCGCCGCAGCAGGTGGCCGACCTGAACGGTGAAATCGTAGGAAGGGACCGGCGTCTTGTTCTTGTTGGATGACGAGGTGGACACTTTGCGTGGCGGCATCGGTAGGAGTGTTGCGCAGAGTATATCGGGCACGGCCTCGCTACGGGGCCTTCGCCGCCGCTTTCCGTGCCGGGTTCGCGCGGGTTTCGCGGGCGTTTCGCGGGGTTTTCGCGGGCATCTTGCAGCAGAATGCGCGGCGACCGCCGGGCGATTTGACCGTCCCTGCGCGTGGGCGCAGTATCATGGGACCTTCCCCACGACGCAGCGCGCCCCCACCGTTCCCATGTCAGCCGTCATCCCGGGGCATCTGGCCAAGCCCGATACCTCGCACATGGTCCGCTTCTACGACGAGGACTCGATCCTTGTCGCGGACGTGCGCGAGTTCGCCGACGAGGCCTTGCGCTGCGGCGGCAGCGCGATCCTGATCGCCACCGAGGAACACCTGGATGCGCTGCTGCCGCTGCTGCGCGGCCTCGGTCCGGGGCGGGACGATCGGCCGTGGTACACCGGCAATCTGATCACGTTGCCGGCACAGGCGACGCTGGACCGATTCATGGTCGACGGATGGCCGGACGAACAGCGCTTTCTGGCGAGCGTCGGCGAGTTGGTGGCCGCGGAAGCGCGACGCGCTCCACCGCTGCACGCGTTCGGCGAGATGGTCGCGCTGCTGTGCGAGCAAGGCATGCACGACGCCGCGCTGCGGCTCGAGGAACTGTGGAACGATCTGATCCGGCGCCACGGCTTCAGGCTGCTGTGTGCGTATCCGCATCGGGTGTTCGCCAGC
The DNA here is from genome assembly GCF_013347325.1 of Cupriavidus gilardii. NCBI lineage: Bacteria > Pseudomonadati > Pseudomonadota > Betaproteobacteria > Burkholderiales > Burkholderiaceae > Cupriavidus > Cupriavidus gilardii. Next base: position 2,178,652 of record NZ_CP054624.1, read on the forward strand.
GACGAGCAGGCGCGGCACTTCCGCTGCGTCTGCGATGTCCACACCCACTTCTACGCCACCGCGGCGGGCAAGTCGGCCGATATCGCCGACAGCGCGCTGCGCGCCGCGGTATGGCAGCAGAAGGCGCTGGCGCTGGAGAACGAGGTCAAGCGGCTGCGCGAGGCCGAATCGACGTTGCGCCGGCGCGAGATCGAGCTGACCGACTTCCTCGACAATGCCGCCGAGGGCGTGCATCGCGTCGCGGCCGACGGCACCATCCTGTGGGCCAACCGGGCCGAACTCGAGATGCTCGGCTACCGCTACGACGAATATGTGGGACGCCCGATCACCGACTTCCACGTCGACGCCCCGGTCATCGAGCACATCCTCGACAGCCCGAAGGCCGGCGAGACGCTGTACGACCAGCCCGCCCGGCTGCGCTGCAAGGACGGCAGCATCAAGCCCGTGCTGATCCATTCGAACGGCTGCTTCGAGGACGGCAAGCTGCGCTATACGCGCTGCTTCACGCGCGACGCCAGCGACCGCGTCGCGCGCGAGCTCGCCGAACAGCAGCGCGAGCGCCTGCTGCGCGAACTGGAGCGCGCCAGCCAGGCCAAGGACGAATTCCTGGCGATGCTGGGGCACGAGCTGCGCAATCCGCTGTCGCCGATCGTCACGGCGCTGCAGCTGATGCGAATGCGCGGGTCCACCGAGACCCAGCGCGAGCGGGCCATCATCGAGCGCCAGGTCGATCATCTGGTGCGGCTGATCGACGATCTGCTCGACGTATCGCGCATCACGCGCGGCAATATCGAGCTCAAGGTGGAGACGGTGCAGCTGGCCGACGTGCTCGCCAAGGCCGTCGAAATGACAAGCCGGCTTCTGGAACAGCGCAGCCATCGGCTGACCGTCGACGTCGACCGCTCGCTGGCCTGGCAGGGCGACCCCGTGCGGCTGGCGCAGGCGGTCGCCAATCTGCTGACCAATGCCGCGCGCTACACCGATATCGGCGGCGAGATCCGGCTGTCGGCATGGCGCGACGACCGGGTGGAGGACATAGCGGAGGGCCGCGCAGAGGGCACCATCGTGATCCGGGTGCGCGACAACGGCATCGGCATCGCAGCCGACATGCTGCCCCATCTGTTCGACCTGTTCTATCAGGGGCCGCGCAAGATCGACCGCCAGGAAGGCGGGCTCGGAATCGGTCTGGCGCTGGTCAAGAATCTGGTCGAACTGCACGGCGGCAGCGTGTCGGCGACCAGCGCGGGACCCGCTCAGGGCAGCGAATTCACGATCCGCCTGCCCGCGGTGGCCAGCGCCGAGCTGGTGGCGGCCGCGCACCGCGACGAACCTGCCGCCGTGGTAGCCGCCGCCGATGCGCGCCGCGTGCTGCTGGTCGACGACAACGTCGATTCGGTGCAGGCGCTGGCGCAATTGCTGACGGCCTACGGCCATCATGTCCAGGTGGTCTACGACCCGGTCTCCGCGCTGCGCGTCGTCGAGCGCTTCGCGCCCGATGTCGCGGTGCTCGACATCGGCCTGCCGGTGATGGACGGCTACGAACTGGTGCGCCGGCTGCGCGAGACGCTGGGCGGCCGTCCGTGCCGCTTCGTCGCGCTGACGGGCTACGGGCAGGACACCGACCGCGATCGAAGCAAGGCCGCCGGCTTCAGCCAGCATCTGGTCAAGCCGGTCAGCCCCGATGCGTTGCTGCGGCTGATCGAGGACACCGGCCAATAAGGCCGGCGGCAGCTCTTCCTACACCGCCAGGTAGTCGCGCCGTACCGCGTCGTTGGCGGCCAGTTCCGCCATCGTGCCGTGGTAGCGGATGTGGCCGTTCTCCAGCACATAGGCACGATCGCTGACCAGTTCGGCGAAGTGCAGGTTCTGCTCGGACAGCAGGATCGACATGCCCTCGCGCTTGAGCGCCAGGATCATGTTGGCCATCTGTTCGACGATCACCGGCGCCACGCCTTCGGACGGCTCGTCGAGCAGCACCAGATACGGATTGCCCATCAGCGTGCGCGACACGGTCAGCATCTGCTGCTCGCCGCCGCTCATCTGCCCGCCCGGCCGGTTCGGCATCTCGCCGAGGTTCGGAAACAGCGAGAACAGCTTCTGCGGCGTCCATTCGACCGCATCGGCACGCGGCGGCTGCCTGCCGATCTCGAGGTTTTCCATCACCGTCAGGTCGGTGAAGATACGACGGTCCTCGGGCACGAAGCCCATGCCCAGGCGGCTGATCTGGTACGGCTTGGCGCGCGCGAGGTCGCGGCCGCGAAAGCGGATGCTGCCGTGCGCGCGATCGAGCAGCCCCATCAGCGCCTTCATCGTGGTCGACTTGCCGGCCCCGTTGCGGCCCATCAGCGCGACGACCTCGCCGCGCCGCACTTCCAGCCCGACATCGAACAGGATATGCGCGCGGCCATAGAATGCGTTCAGGCCGCTCACTTCCAACAGCGTGTCGGCGCTCATGCCGAACCCTCCTGCATCTGTCCGGATCGGCGTTGTCCGGCCCGGCTTTCGAAGGTCTTGCCGGTACCGAAATACACCTCGCGTACCTTGGGATCGTTGCGGATCGTCTCGCCATCGCCCTCGGCGATCAGCTGGCCGCGCGCCAGCACGATCATCCGGTCCGCATAGGCAAACACGACGTCCATGCTGTGCTCGGTAAACAGCACCGACAGCTGGTGCCGCACGACCAGTTGCCTGGTCAGCGCCATCAGCGCCCGGCGCTCCTCGGGCGCCATGCCGGCGGTCGGCTCGTCCATCAGCAGCAGCCGCGGCCGGTTGGCCAGCGCGATCGCCAGTTCGACGCGCTTGACGTCGCCATAGGCCAGCACGCCGCAGGCGCGCTCGGCCTGGCTGGCCATGCCGACCTGTTCGAGCAGCGCCATTGCCTCGTCGCGATGGTGCCGGCGCACCGGGCGCCACAGCTGGAACAGCTTGCGCTCGCGCGACAGGATCGCCATCTGCACGTTCTCGACCACCGTCATCGAGCCGAAGGTGGCGGCGATCTGGAAGGTCCGGCCGACGCCGAGCCGCCAGATATCGCGTGGCCGCATGCCGGCGATCTCGTGCCCGTCGAATCGGATCGAGCCGTGGTCCGGCTTCAGCTGGCCATTCAGCATGTTGAAGCAGGTCGATTTGCCGGCGCCGTTGGGGCCGAGCAGCGCCAGCAACTGGCCGGCAGGCAGGTCGAACGACACGTCGCTGACCGCCTTGACGCCACCGAACGCCTTGCCCAGATGTCTGACTTGCAGCAGCGTCATGCCGGCTCCTTCAGCGAGGGAGATTGCCAGGACGAGGAGGCGGACGCGCCGGACTGGCCAGACGCGCCGGCCGCCGGCTCGGCTTCGGCCGGCTCCGTCTCGCGCACGAAGCGCTTGCGCAGCGAGCCGACGATGCCGGCCGGGAACAGGATCACCAGCAGCAGCATGGTGGCGCCCAGCAGTGCCCGCCAGTATTCGGTTTCGCGCGCGATGGTGTCGTGCAGCCAGGTGAACACCGACGCGCCGACCAGCGGCCCGGCCAAGGTCTGCACGCCGCCGAGCAGCACCATCACCAGGCCGTCGACGGAGCGGCCGACGCTGATCGCCTCGGGCGAGATGCTGCCCTTCGAATAGGCGAACAGCACGCCTGCCATGCCGCAGAACAGGCCGGCGATGGCAAACGCCACCCACTGCACCCGCTTGACGTCGATGCCGATCGCCTCGGCGCGCAGCGCCGAATCGCGTCCGGCGCGCATCGCGTAGCCGAACGGTGCAAAGAGGATGCGACGCAGCGCCAGCACGCACAGGCAGCACAGGCCCATCGTCAGGTAATAGAACGCGGTCGGCGACGACAGCCAGCCGGCCGGCCACACGCCAAGCAGACCATTGCTGCCGCCGGTGAAGCCGTCCCACTGGTAGATCACCGACCAGACGATCTGTGCGAAGGCCAGCGTCAGCATCGCCAGATAGGTGCCGGACAGCCGCACGCAGAACCAGCCGAACACGATCGCGCCGGCGCAGGCCAAGAGCGGCGCCAGCAGCAGCGTGCTCTCCATCGGCAGTTGCCATTTGGTCAGCAGCAGCGCGGCCGCGTAGGCGCCCAGGCCGAAGTAGGCGGCATGGCCGAACGAGTGCAGGCCCCCCGGGCCCATGATGAAGTGCAGGCTGGCGGCGAACAGCACCGCAATCAGGATTTCGACCAGCAGCACCGTCAGGTAGGGATAGGTTTGCGCGAGCAGCGGCACCAGCAGCAGCGCCACGACGGTCAGCGCCCCAGCGAGCTTGACCGCCTTGCCGGGCGCACGCAGCGGCGCCTCCAGCTCGGCGCCATTGCGCGACGGCGCCTGTGGCTTGCCGAGCAGACCCCAGGGGCGCACCACCAGGATCACCGCCATCACCAGGAACTCGACCACCAGCGTCATCCTGGTCAGCGCGATCTCGACGCCGCCGAACGACACCGTGCCGAGCGCGATGCACAGCGCCTTGATCTCGGCGATCAGCAGCGCCGCGAGAAAGGCGCCGGGGATCGAGCCCATGCCGCCGACCACGACAACGACGAAGGCGCTGCCAATGGTCTCCAGATCGAGCGCAAGGTTGGCCGGCACGCGCGGGCCCTGCAGCGCACCGGCCAGACCCGCCAGAAAGCAGCCGAGCGCGAACACGCCGGTGAACAGCCAGGCCTGGTTGGTGCCGAGCGCGCCGACCATTTCGCGGTCCTGCGTCGCCGCGCGCAGCAGCGTGCCCCAGCGCGTGCGTGTCAGCAGCAGCCACAGCAGGCCGAGCACCAGCGGGCCGATCGCGATCAGCACCAGGTCGTATTGCGGGAAGCGCTGGCCCAGTATTTCCACCGCGCCGCTCAGGCCCGGCGCGCGGGGGCCGAACAGGTCCTCGGGTCCCCAGACGAACAGCGCCGCATCCTTGATCACCAGCACCAGCGCGAACGTCGCCAGCAGCTGGAACAGTTCGGGCGCCTGATAGATGCGCCGCAGGATCAGGCATTCGACCAGCGCGCCGATCGCGGCGACCAGCACCGCGGACACCAGCACGCCGCCCCAGAAGCCCGCGGCGGTCTCGCCGATACGGCTGACCACCGTATAGGACAGATAGATGCCCAGCATGAAGAACGAGCCGTGGGCGAAATTGACGATGCGGGTGACGCCGAAGATCAGCGACAGCCCGGCGGCCACCAGGAACATCGTCGAGGCTTCGGCCAGGCCATTCAGCAGCTGGGCCAGCAAGCTTGTCAGTGTCATGTGTCGACTCCAGCCGGGACGCGCCGGCCCTGTTGCATCGGCCCTGTTGCATCGGCCTTATTGCATCGGCCTTATTGCATCAGCCTTGTTGCGCCGGCCTTATTGCGCCGGCCGCATCGCCTTCACTTCGGCATCGCTGGGCTGCACCTTGGCACCGTCGACGTAGACGAACGAGGTCATCACGCCCTTGCCGTCGCGCACGCCGGTGCGTCCGACATAGGCGCCCATCGTCGATTGATGGTCCTGCGGACGGTAGACGATCTGCCCCATCGGCGTGTCGACGCGCAGGCCGGAGAACGCGGCGGCGAGCTTGTCGCTGTCGGCGGAGCCGGCCTTCTGCAGCCCCGCCGCGATCGACTTGACCGCGGCGTAGCCGACCACCGAGCCGACGCGCGGCGTGTCGTTGAATTTCTTGCGATAGGCCTCGACGAACTTCTTGTTTTCGGGCGTATCGATCGCGTACCACGGGTAGCCGGTCACGATCCAGTTCTTCGGCGCCTCGCCGCGCAGCGGATCCAGATATTCCGGTTCGCCGGTCAGCAGCGACACCACCTCCCGTCCTTCGAACAGCCCCCGCGTGTTGCCCTCGCGGACGAACTTGCCCAGGTCGGCGGCGAACAGCACGTTGAAGATCGCATCGGGCTTGGCATCCGCCAGCGCCTGCACCACCGAGCCGGCGTCGACCTTGCCCAACGGCGGCGCCTGTTCGGCGACGAACTCGACATCGGGCTGCGCCTGCTTCAGCAGCTTCTTGAAGGTGGCGACCGCCGATTGCCCGTATTCGTAGTTGGGATAGACGATGGCCCAGCGCTTCTTCTTCAGCCTGGCCGCCTCGGGCACCAGCATCGCGACCTGCATATAGGTCGACGGACGCAGCCGGTAGGTGTACCGGTTGCCGTTCTGCCAGACGATCTTGTCGGTCAGCGGCTCGGCGGCCAGGAAGAATACGCGCCGCTGCCGGGCATAGTCGGTCAGCGCGAGACCGGTATTGGACAGGAAGCCGCCGAACAGCAGCGCGACGCGCTCGCGCGCCACCAGTTCCTCGGCCACCCGCACCGAGTCTCCCGGATTGCCGTTATCGTCGCGCGACACCACCTCCAGCTTCTTGCCGAGCACGCCGCCCGCCGCATTGACCTCCTCGATCGCCATCTCCCAGCCGCGCTTGTACGGCTCGAGAAACGCCGGCTGCGCCTTGTAGCTGTTGATTTCGCCGATCTTGATGGTGTTCTGCGCCAGCGCCGCGGCGCTGCCGAGCAGCGCCGACACGGTGACGGCCACGGCGGCGGCGGCGCGGCGCAATCGCCGTTGGGGGCGGATTCGGTTGTGCATCGTTCTTCCTTTGCTGAAGCAAGTCGCCAGATGGCGGGAATGGACAATGAAACGGCAAGGCACGCCGGCGCGCGGCCGGCACAGTGCTGGTGCGCATCCCTCGCCGGAGGCGGTGCTCCTCGCACTGTTTTCATTCAGGATTCACTACATAAACTGCGACAGCCGGGTTGAGGCAAGGAACGGGCCAGCGGCTTCCCATGCCGCATCGTACAAGCATGCCACGGCAATCGGCTTCGCGCTCGCCGGCCGGCATTGCGCTGGCGGACGGACTCGCGCGGCCCCCCATTGATGTAGCGTTTACCGAATGGACGTTCAGTATGTACTACATCAAGGCGAGTGGAAATCAGGGTGTTCACGGGAATGGCGCGGGCCTGAAGCGGGGCCTGGCCCGCCGGAAAACAGCGCGGTGAATCAAGCCGTCAGCGAAAAGCCTGCCGGCATCAGCCCTTTGTCCGCAGCAGATCGACATAGGCCGTCGGCACCAGCTGCCCGGCATCGACACCCAGCTTGCCGAGCAGCGCATGGGCCTCGGCCACACCCTGCTCGGCCGCTTCGCCGTCGCGCAGCACCACCTCCAGTTCGAGGAAGTCGCCCAGTCCCTCGACCCGATCCAGATGCACGCGGGTGCGGCCGATCAGGTACAGGATGCGGGCCTTGCGCACGCGTCCGGCCTCGCCGTAGGCGGCAGCCAGCGCGGCACGCAGCCGGTCCGGCTCGGCGGTCGGCACGATCTGGTAGTGGCTTGGCTTGGGACCGCTGTCGTCGGCGCGGCGATAGAAGATCAGCTCGCCCTGTCCCGACGGAAACGCGCGCAGCTTCAGGCGGCCATTGCCGCAATGGAAAAAGGTGTCGTCCTGCTGCAGCAGTTCGGGACCGTGATCGGCCAGTTCGGCCGCGAGAGGCGCCAGGGCGTCGCGGTCGTCGACGCGGGCCTTGATTTCGATATTGGTCGGCATGGGCCGACGATGGTAGCACGCGTGCCCGCTCGCCCCGGGCGCATGCCGCCAGGCCCGGATCCTTATGCCGCCTGCTGCTCGATGGCGAACGCCAGCGCGTCTTCCAGCCTGTCGTTGCCCCAGAACATCTGCCCGCCGACGAAGAAGGTCGGCGCACCGAAGACGCCGCGGTGCAGGGCCCGTTCGGTCTGCGCGCGCAGCGCCTCCTTGTTCTGCCGCAGCACGGCAGCCGCCAGCAGGGCGTCGGCCGGCAGACCCAGTTCGGCCAGCGCCTCGCCGACCGCCTCGGGGTTGTCGATATCGCGGTCCTCCGCGAAATTCATCCGCATGATGCGGCGGCAATAGGCGCCGATCCACGGTTCCTGTGCGCCGAGCAGCGCCACGCGCATCGGCAGCAGCGCGCGGCGCGGGAACTGGCTCGGCTGCCGCCATGGCAGGCCGTATTTGGCGCACTGGCGGGCGGTGTCGATCATCGCGTAGGCACCCTTGGCGCGCTGCACCACGAAGGGCGAGCCCTGCCAGCCCAGGGCGGCGAACACCGGGCCGAGCAGAAACGGCTTCCACGCCAGCGTGACGCCGTGCCGGGCCGCCAGCGGCTCGATCCGCATCGCGCTCAGATAGCTGTAGTTGCTGCCGAATTCGAACCAGAACTCGAGCGTGGGCCGGGGCGTTGGCGCAGGCATGGGCGCGGCTGGCATCCTGTCTCCTGGTTGGCGGCGACGACGCCACGATGATCGCCCTGACACCCCGCGCCGCTCAAGCGCGGCCTCGGCATGGGGCGCATGCCCGGGCGGCATGCCGCGGCGCACAAGCCAGACCGCGGCTGTGACACACACGCCGCCCGGGGTGTCGTCCCTTTCCTACAGGCAATTCAGCCCGGGGCCGAATCGACGGCGTGGCGGCGGGGCCTAAGCTGGACGCATCAGGCGGCAACCACGCCGCTCAGGAGATCATCATGTGGAAGCTGATAGCAACGCTCGTTGCGGCGGGCGCGATGACCATCTCGATGCAGGGCTGTACGCTCGGCGGCGCGGTCGCCGGCGGTGCGATCGGTCACGAAGTCTCCGATGGCAGCCCGTGGGGCACGATCGGCGGAGCGGCGGTCGGCGGCTATATCGGCCACGAGCTGGGCAAGGACTGACGGGGCTCGCTGCGTCGTCGCCGCGCATGCGGGAAGCCAGCGCCTCCGACAGCCGCCGGGTCCCGCCTTCGCGGCGACGACGCAGCCCTCAACACCTCAATAGCGGGTCCGTTCCGCACTGCGCGCCACCACGGCATTGCCGGCGATCAGCTCGCCGAGCAGTGCCAGCGAGGCGCGGCCGCTGGTGCGATACGGATCGAACTCCGCCCGCGGGAAGTACTTCAGCAGCGTGGCGGTATTGATGCGGCAGGTGTCGACCAGCCCCATCGCCCAGCCGGCAAATTGCCGCTCCCCGATTTCCTCGTAGTGCAGCAGCACGACGTCCTCGTGCCGCGGGTCCTTTGCGATCCGGTGATAGAGGGCCGATACCTCGGCGCGGGCGCCTTCCAGCGCCTGCACGAAGACGCCGTTGCCATAGCACAGCACGCCGGTGATGCCTTGCGGCGGATTGCGCTCGATGCTGGTGGCCACGATGGTGTCGACCAGCCCCTCGTCGGCGGGCTGGCGGGCGCGGCTCGCGTAAAGCAGACGAACTAGCATGGTGGCCTCCTTCAGCCGCGGTTCAGATTGAGCAGGGTCAGGAATTCGCGGCGCAGGCTGTCGTTCTTCAGGAAGGAGCCGCGCATCACGCTGTTGGTCATCTTGGCGTCGGTATCGCGCACGCCGCGCCAGTGCATGCAGAAGTGCTCGGCCTCCATCACGATGGCCAGGCCGTCCGGATTCATCTTCTGCTGCAGCAGGTCCGCCATCTGGCTGACCGCCTCTTCCTGGATCTGCGGACGGCACATGATCCATTCGGCCAGCCGCGCATACTTGGACAGGCCGATCAGGTTCGAATGCTGGTTGGGCATGACGCCGACCCACAGCTTGCCGATGATCGGGCACAGATGGTGCGAGCACGCGCTGCGCACGCGGATCGGGCCGACGATCATCAGTTCGCTGAGCTGCTCGACATTCGGGAATTCCGTCACGCTCGGCGCATGCACATAGCGGCCGGCGAAGATTTCCTTCAGGTACATCTTGGCGACGCGGCGCGCGGTCTCCTGCGTGTTGTGATCGTTGTCGATATCGATGACCAGGCTGCGCAGCACGTCGGCCAGCCGGTTTTCGACCTCCTTCGACAACTGCTCGAGTTCGCCGGGCTCGATGAAGCGCGAGATATTGTCGTTGGCGTGAAAGCGCTGGCGCGCGGCAAGCAGCCGGGCGCGGATGCGCTCCGACACCGGCTGCTCGACGACGTGGCCACGCGCGTCGGCCGCGCTGGGCGCCGAGAGGTCGGCCCCTTGCCGTTTCGGAGCGGAATCGCTGTTGGTCATGCCGTTTCCCGAGTTGAAGGACATTGGCCCGACTATAGGGGGACGGCACAGCGTCGGCAAGCGCAGGGGAGACCGGGCCATGCCCGGCAAAGCCAGCGCCGGTGCAAGGACACGGCAGCGTCAGGCCTCGCCAGCCGCTGCCGCGATGTCCCCCGCTGCCTGCGCGAACAGGCTCGCGGGCGGCACGAACAGTCCGCGGCCGAGCAGGCCCAGTTCGCCGGCGGCATCGATCATGGCGATCGCGGTCAGCGGCTCGCGACCCGTGACGATGCTTGCGGCATCGAGGCCCACGGCCAGCCCTTGCGGCGCCAGGCCGGGATGGCGGCCCGCCAGCAGGGATCCGGACCGCGCGCGCCAGTCGGCGGGCAGCCACGGTGCCAGCGCCGCGGCGATCTCCGGCGCTCCAGTCAACGCCTGGCCGCCGCAGCCCAATGCATCGATGACGCCGCTGTCGCCGATCACCGGCGAGGCGGTGGCGCCGGCCGCCGATGCGTTCAGCGGCGGTCCGACCGGCGCGGCGGCAGGCGCGGTATGCCAGCGATGCGGCTGCCCGGCCAGCCGAATACCGACCCGTTCGCCATTGCCGGCCAGCGCCACGACGAGGCTCGAGGCCGCGTCGCGGCCGCCATCGGCGGCGCGATCCAGCATCAGGTGGCAAGCGGCCATCCACAACGTCAGGAAGAACAGCGGCGTCTGGCGCAGCATCCGCGCCACGGCCCGCGCGTCCCCATCCTCCCCATCGTCCCCTCCGTCGGCTTCCTCCGTGGCGTCGGCCGCCCCGTCGCCGACGCCGCCCAGCGCCGGGATCAGCCGCTCGCACAAGGCCGTGTTGGCCGCCGTCGTGCGCGCATGCAGGTCGTCGCCCGCGGCCAGGCCCGTCGCGGCCAGCGGCAGCAGCGCCAGCGGCCCCGCGGCCAGCACGGCGTTCAGCCGGCGCGCCAGCGCGCGATCGCGCCACGCCAGTCTGGGCAGGATCGCCGGATCCCGGCTGCCGAAGCGCAATTGCGGCCCGGCGCCGCTGCCGAGCAGCGACCACGCCCGTGCAGGCACGGCGTGCGAGCCGGCAGCGGCCAGGTCCACGACCTCTACCAGCGCCGACGAAGGCGAAATCAGCGCGGCCAGCGGCGTGACCGCGCCGAAGTCCTGCGTCGGCCGCAAGGCAATGCGTCCGCAGGCGATCGCGTGCTCGGCCGCCATCGCGTCGCTTGCCCAGCCCTCGTACAGGCAGCACAGCACCGCCGAAGCCAGCAGCGGCTTCGGCGGCCGGCACGGGTCGGTCAGTGGCGGGCCGGCGTGCAGCAGCGTGTGGGGGGCCAGGCCCAGCGCCTCGCGCGCCGGCCTTACCGCCGTCCACGCGGGCTGCACCGAGGCGAGCCGCGCCAGCACGCGCGCATTGGCGGCGCGGCGGGCGGCTTCATTGGCATCGATCGCGTCCATTGCCGTGCTCATGCCGCCTCACATCCCCATATAGGCCTGGCGCACACGCGGATCGTCGGCCAGCAGCCGTGTCTCGCCGGCAAGCGATACCCGTCCGGTCTCGACCACGTTGGCATGGCGGGCCAGCTCGAACGCCGTCAGCACGTCCTGTTCGACCAGCAGGATGGTCAGCCCGGCCCGATTGATCTGCAGCAGCGCCTCGCCCAGGCTCTCGACCGCGCGCGGGGCCAGCCCCAGCGACAGCTCGTCGATCATCAGCAGTTGCGGGCGCGACATGATGCCCCGGCCGATCGCGCACATCTGCTGCTCGCCGCCGGAAAGCGTGGTGGCGTCCTGCTTCTGGCGGGTCTTCAGGATGGGAAACATGGTGAAGACAAAGTCGAGGTCGGCCTCGATGTCGGCGCGGCTGTCGCTGCGCAGATACGCGCCCAGCAGCAGGTTGTCGCGGATCGACAGGCCCCGGAACAGCCGCCGCCCTTCGGGCACATGCGCGACGCCGGCGCGCAGCATCGCGTCGGGACTGGCACCGGTCATGTCCTTGCCGGCAAACACGAGCCGCCCGCCGGAAGGCTTGACCATGCCGGAGATCGTTCGCAGCAGCGTGGACTTGCCGGCGCCGTTGGAGCCGACAATGCAGGTGACCTCGCCGGCCGGCACCTGCAGGTCGATGCCCCACAGCACCTGCACGTCGCCGTAGCCGGCGCGCAGCCCGGTGATTTCGAGCAGGGGCGCGTTCGGGGGCGAGGCGGCGCCGGCGGACAGCGCGCTGGCGCAAGCGGCCATGGCGGCGCTGCCGACGCTGGTTTGCACGTTCATCAGTGGACCTCCGTGGTGGTGTCCGTCGCCGCCATCGCGGCTACGCCATGCGCCGCCTGGCGCGCGGCAAACTTGCTGCCCAGATAGGCCTCGACCACTCGCGGATCGCGGATCACCGCCTGCGGCTCGCCCTGTGCGATCAGTTCGCCCTGATGCAGCACCAGGATGCGCTGGCTCAGCGACATCACCACCTTCATCAGATGTTCGATCAGCAGGATGGTGACGCCGCGCGCCGCGATCGCCCGCATCAGCGCCAGCGCCTGGTCGATTTCGGCGCTGTTCAGCCCGGCATTGACCTCGTCGAGCAACAGCAGCCGCGGCCGCATCGCCAGGCTCTTGGCCAGTTCCAGCCGCTTGCGCGAGGGCAGCGTCAGCGCGGTGGCCGGGCGCCGCGCCTCATGTGCCAGGCCGACGAATTCGAGATGGTCCATCGCGTCGCGCTCGGCCTGCGCCATGCTGGCCGCGTGGCCCGCGAACAGCGCACCGGCGCAGACGTTCTCGAGCACCGTCATCTGCGGAAACGGCTGCACGATCTGGAACGTCCGCGCCAGGCCGCTGCGGGCCGCCTGCCAGGGCCGCTGCGCGGTCACATCGCGGCCGCGGAACACCACCGAGCCGCCGTCGGCGCGCACCACGCCGGTGATCAGATTGACCAGCGTGGTCTTGCCCGCGCCGTTCGGCCCGATCAGCCCGACGATCTCGCCTTCCTCCAGCGCGAAGCTGACCTTGCGGGTCGCATGCAGCCCGCCGAAATGCTTGTCCAGTGCCCGGACTTCCAGCAGCTTGCCCATCAGCGCACCTCCGTCGCGGCAGCACGGCCCGCGCGCGCGCCGGCGGCCGCGCGGATGCGTGCCAGCCCGCGCCGATAGTCGATCTTCAGCAGGCCGCCCGGCAGGAAGAAGATCAGCAGCACGATCACCACGCCGAGAATCGCCTGGTGATAGTCGAGAAACCGCGCCCAGATCGTTTCCTCCATCAGCACGAAGGCAGTGGCGCCGACCAGCGGGCCGTAGACCGTGCCCAGTCCGCCCAGCATCGCCATCACCGGCACTTTCAGCGTCAGCAGGATGCCGAACGCGTCGGTCGGCGCGATATACGAGACCCACGACGCGTAGATCGCGCCGACGGTGCCGCAATAGACGGCCGACAGCGTGTAGGCGGCGGTCTTGTAGCGGTTGGTGTCGATGCCCACCATATCGGCGGCCTCCTCGTTCTGGCTGATGCAGCGCAGGCCGAAACCGAGCCGCGAGCGGTCGACCGCCAGCGTGGTGGCCCACGCGCACAGCATCACCGCGAGCATCGCGTAAAGGAAGACGCGGCCGGCAAAGTCGGGGCCGCCGGCGAGGATGCGGATATTGAGTCCGTCGCCGCCACCGGTCACCTCGACCCACAGCGAAGCGACCATGCGCAGCACCTCGACCAGCGTGATCGACCCGATCGCGAAGTAATGGCCCTTCATCCGCAGGATCGCGCCGCCCAGCAGCGCGGCGAACAGGCTGACGAACACGGTCGCGCCCAGCCAGGCGAGCACCATCGGCACGCCCGCGTTCTGCAGCAGGCCGCCCACATAGCTGCCCAGGCCGACGAAGGCCGCGGTCGAGAACGACGGGTAGCCGGCATAGCCGCCGATGAAGTTCCACGACAGCGCCAGGGCTCCGTACATGCAGACGAACGTGGCGAGCCGCACGAAGTAGTTGTCGGCCAGGAACGGCATCGCGGCCAACACCAGCACGCCGCCGGCGAACAGCAGATGGGCGCGGCGCCCGGCGAAACGGGAATGGTTGGCGTTCATTGGTAGCCTCGCTTGCCGATCAGCCCGGTGGGCCGCGTCATCAACAGCACCAGCATCAGCAGCGAGCCGACCAGGATCGCGCTCTGCGCGCCCAGGAAGTTGCCCGCCACGCTCTCGATCAGCCCCAGCGCAAGGCCGCCGACCAGCGCGCCCGGCACCGTGCCGAGCCCGCCGATCACGCAGATCACGAAGGCCTTGCCGAGCAGCAGCCCGGTGATATTGGTGGTGATCGGGAACACCACGGACATCAGCACGCCGCAGGCGCCGGCCATCAGCGCGCCGATGCCGAACGTGATCGCGTAGACGCGGCCGACGCGGATGCCCATCAGCGTCGCGGCGTCGCGGTCCATCCGCACCGCGACGATTGCGCGGCCGATGCGCGAGCTGCGCAGCACCAGATAGAGCAGGCCGGTCATCGCCAGCGCCAGCAGCATCGCCAGCAGCCGGTCGTTCGGCACGATCACGCCGCTCAGGTCCAGGCGCCCCAGGTCCAGCGAGATCCGGCGCGGCGTGGCGTCGAACCACAGGTTCATCAGGTTGTAGAGGATCATGTCGAGGCCGAAGGTCAGCGTCAGCGTGGTCAGCACCGGCTGCGACACGACCCGGTTGACCAGCCCGTACTGCAGCAGGAAGCCGAGCACGAACAGTCCCGCCGAAACCGCCAGCAGCATCGCGAAAGGGCTGACCTGCCAGTGCAGCCAGGCGAAGTAGGCCAGATAGCCCCCCAGCACGATGAACGACCCGTGCAGCATGTTGATGACGTTCAGCACGCCCCAGACCAGCGAAAAGCCGACGGCGATGCAGGCGTACAGCGCGCCCAGCATCAGGCCGTTGACGAGGATTTGTGCGTAGAGGCTCATGGCGGTGGCTTCCGGCGGTCCGTGTCAGCGCACGGCGACGAGATTGGCCTGCTTGACGGCCTGCGGATACAGCACGGCGACCTTGCCCGACTGGACCTGGATGATCGGCAGGTCGCGTCCGGCATTCATGCCGTTGGGGCCGAACTTGATCGGGCCATAGAACGTCATCGCGTCGAGCGAGGCCAGCGCGTCGCGCACCTTGGCGCCTTGCGTGGTGCCCGCCTTCTCGATGGCCTTCTGCAGCGCGATCAACGCCGCCGCCGCGGACGCATGCACGTAGTCGGGGTCGTGCTTCTCGCGGGCGACGAATTCGTCGTAGAAGGCCTTGGTCGATCCGAACACGTCGTCCGCCTTGTATTGGGACGACTGATGCCACCAGGTCGCGCTGCTGACGTTGTTGGCCAGCGGGCCCAGCGCATCGATGAACTCCTGGTAGGCCGGACCGGTGATCATCGTGATGATCGGCGCGGTGGTGCCCAGGTCCGCCATCTGCTTGCGCACCAGGATCAGGTCCTTGGTGTAGCCGGTGATATAGATCCAGTCGGCGCCCGATGCCTTGATGCGCGACAGCGATGCGGAGTGGTCGAGCGCCCCGACCGGGAAATATTCGTTGTGGACAACCTTGAGCCCGGCCTTCTCGGCATGCGCCTTCATGGTCGCGGCCATCGAGCGCGGAAACACGTCCTCGCGGCCGAGAATGGCGATCTTCTTGACCGCAGGCATCTGCGCGGTGAAGGTGCGGATCATCGAATCGACCAGGCCGCCATTCGGCGCCAGCGTGCCGAACAGGTATTTGTAGCCCTGGTCGAACACCGACTCCGACGACGCGGCCGACGCCATCACGGGAATGCCATAGCGCTCGGCCACGCCCGCGACGACCTTGGTATGCCCCGAGCCGAACGGCGCGGTCAGGAATTCGACCTTGTCCTGCGTGATCAGCTTCTCGGCCATCTGCTGCGCGCGCTTCTCGTCCGACTGGTAGTCGTAGGTGATCAGCTCCACCTTGCGCCGGCTGCCGCCGACATTGATGCCGCCCGCCGCGTTGACCCGCTTGAGCCACATGTCATAGGCAACCTGCTGCTTCTTGCCTTCGTCGGCCAGGCCTCCGGTCAGCGCCAGCGGCGCACCGATGCGGATGGTGGACTGGGCGTGGGCCAGCGCGGTGGCGCCCATCAGGAGCGCGGACAGCAGCGCGGTACGGATCAGCTTGGGGGTCATGGAATACCTCGTCACGGGACAGGTTTGGGGTCGAATCGATGGAGGTGGCGCGAACTCAGCGGCGGCCGAACGACAGCCACTGCCGGAGGCGGGCCCACAGCGCGGGCCAGAACAGCGCATTGAGGTCGAGCGGCGCGTTGGGCGGCGCGTTTGGTGGCGCATTCGTTGGCGCATTCGTTGGCGCCTGGGCCGACGCCGCCCCCGGCGAACGAGGCGCCGTCTCGACAAAGGCCGGAGGCTCGGCCACGGCGGCCGCGGCAACCGTGGCGCCGGCCGCGGCCTCGGCCTCGAGCTTGCGGCGCAGGTTGGCGGCAAAGGCCTCGGTCAGCCGCGCGGCCAGTTCGCGCACGATGCCGCCGCGCGAGAACTGCGCGAGGCTGCCGGCGATCGCATAGTCCACTGCGATGTCGACCCGTGTGGCCGGCCCGCCGGTCGCATCCGCAACGTCATGCAGCGAGAACGCGGCCTCTCCCTTGACGCGAGAGCCGCTCTTGCGGTCCGCTCCGGTGCCCGTCACCGCACCGCGGTAGCTGGCATCGTCCAGGCGCATCTCGCCGTCGCCGGCGAAGGCCGCAACGATGGGCCCGAGCTTGACGGTCATCGTCAGCGGCAACTTGCCGTCTCGTGGCGGCGCCGACAGCGACGCCCCCGGCAGGCAGGCAACGACGCCCTCGGTGTCGTGGAAGCAGCGCCATACCGCGTCGCGCGCGAATGGCAGCAGGAAGGTTTGTTG
This sequence comes from Cupriavidus gilardii, assembly GCF_013347325.1. Taxonomy (NCBI): domain Bacteria; kingdom Pseudomonadati; phylum Pseudomonadota; class Betaproteobacteria; order Burkholderiales; family Burkholderiaceae; genus Cupriavidus; species Cupriavidus gilardii. Next base: position 2,195,474 of record NZ_CP054624.1, read on the forward strand.
GAGTTCCATGCGGGGCTCGGCTTCTGGGTCGCGTCGGTCGCGTGGGTTGGCCTCAGGCGGGGTTCGCCGCGCCGGCGGGCCCGCGGGCGTCCAGCACGCTGCGTATCGCCCGCACCAGGCCGACATAGCCGGTGCAGCGGCACAGGTTGCCGGCAAGCTCGTGACGGATGCGCGCATCGTCGGCGTCGGGCAGGCGCAGCACGATGTCGCGCGCGGTGGCCAGCATGCCGGGCGTGCAATATCCGCATTGCAGTGCGTGTTCGGCGCTGAAGGCTTCGCGCAGTTGCGCCATCACGGGGTCGGCATCGAAATCTTCGATCGTGCGTACCTGCGCGCCGGTGCAGCTGACCGCCAGCACGGTGCACGAGCGCGTCGGCACGCCATCGACCTGCAACGTGCAGGCGCCGCAGACGCCCTGTTCGCAACCGAGATTGGTGCCGGTCAGATGCAGGTGTTCGCGCAGGAAGTCGGCCAGGTGCGTGCGGGGCTCGACGGCGGCGCTGACAGGCTCGCCGTTGACATGCAATTCGACAGGCATCGGGGACGTCATGCGCCTTCTCCGGTAAAGACCGCCAGCGCCGCGGCGGCGCGCCGCAACGCGACCGCGTGCAGCTGATATTCGTATGTGCCGGGCTCGAGCCCGGCCACGCACAGGTGGTGGTGCGCCAGCGTTTCGTCCCAGCGGTCGATCAGCGCGCCGGCGTCGGGGATCACGAACGGCGGGCCGTCGATGGCGCCGATCACCGCGCGCCGCCTGCCCTGCGCCGCATCGTCGACGAAGGCGCAGATCGCCTCGGCGAATTCGCCCGGCTTGCGGTTGACCTTGTAGTAGCTCCAGCGCGCGCCGGGGCCCAGCCGCGCGATCCGGACCGCGAGCAGCACTTCGTCGTCCGCGAGCGCCGTGGTGAATGCGCCGGCCATCCAGTCGCGCTGCGCAATCTCGCGTTGGCCGCGCGGGCCCGCCACGATGCAGCTGGCGTCGAGCAGCGCCATCACGTTGATCCAGTCGGCCGCCGGATCGGCATGGACCAGGCTGCCGCCCAGCGTGCCGCGGTTGCGCACCGCCCGATAGGCGATGCCGCGCGCCACCCAGGGCATCAGGCCGCGGCTCGGATCGGGAATCGTTCCGTCCTCGATCTGCGCATGCGTGATGCCGGCGCCGAGCTGGACCGACGCGCTCTCTTCGCGGCATTCGCGCAATGCCGCGATGCCGCGCAGGTCGATCAGCTCGGCCGGCTGCGCCAGCCGCAGGTTCAGCATCGGGCCGAGCGACTGGCCGCCGCCGAGCGCCTTGGCAAAGCCACCGCTGCCGGCCAGGGCGGCGATGGCCGCGTCGACGGTGTCGGGCCGCCGATAGTCGAACGGTGCCGGCTTCATGCCACCACCTCCGCCGGCGACGACGGCATCGGCCTGGCGTGGCCGGAATGCCCGGCATCCCCGGCACGGGCGTTGGCCAGCGCCGCGAGGATCGCCCGTGGACTCGCCGGCAGCTCGCGCAGCTCGGCGCCGAGCGGGCGCAACGCGTCGTTGACCGCATTGACGATCACGGCGGGCGAGCCGATCGCCCCGCTCTCGCCGATGCCCTTCTGGCCGAATTCGGTGTAGGGCGCCGGCGTTTCCATATGGTCGATGCGGATCGCCGGCACTTCGGTCGCACCGGGCAGCAGGTAATCGGCCAGCGTCGAGGCCAGCGGCTGGCCGTCCTCGCTGTAGCGCATCTCCTCGTACAGCGCGGTGCCGATGCCCTGCGCAGTGCCGCCGTAGACCTGGCCGTCGACCACCATCGGATTGATCAGCACGCCGCCGTCCTCGACGATCGCGTAGTCGAGCAGTTCGATCTTGCCGAGTTCGGTGTCGACGGCGAGCGCTACCGCATGGCACGCGTAGCTGAAGGTGCCGGTATCGCGCGTCGCCTGATAGGTCGTCATGACCTCCAGCCCGGCCGGATCGACATCGGCCGGCAATTTCTGCGGCTGCCGGTACCAGACATGGGCGAGCTCGGCCAGCGTCGCGCGGCTTCCGCCGGCCACCACCGCGCCGTCCTGCCAGCTGGCCGCCGGCTCTGGCATGCCAAGCAGATGGGCGCCGATGCGCAGCAGCCGGCTTCGCAACTGCTTGCAGGCCTGGCCCACGGCCCCGCCCGCCATCACGATCGAGCGCGAGCCCCAGGTGCCGGTCGAATACGGCGTGATCGCGGTATCGCCGAGCAGCACGCGCACCTGCCCGGTGTCGACGCCGAGCACCTCGTGCGCGATCTGCGCCAGCGTGGTTTCCATGCCTTGCCCGTGCGAATGCACGCCGGCACGGATCTCCAGCACGCCATCCGGCGTCAGCCGCACCACGGCCGGCTCGCGGCCCGGCACCATCGGAATGCCCCAGCCGTGATAGACCGAAGTGCCATGGGCGCCTTGCTCGCAGAACACCGCGAAACCGACGCCGATGCGGCGCCCGTCGGGCTCGCCGCGCTGCTGGCGCGCGCGCAGACCGGGCAGATCGATGGCCGCCACGGCGCGCCGCACGCATTCGGGGTAGTCGCCGCTGTCGAAATGCTTGCCGGTGATGTTGTCGTACGGCATGCGCTCGGGCGGCACCAGATTGCGCAGCCGGACCTGATGGGGCTCCAGCCCCGCCTCGACCGCGATCGCGTCCATCACGCTCTCGATCGCGAAGCAGACGCCGGTACGCGCCACGCCGCGATACGGCAGGATCGGCGGCTTGTTGGTCGCCACCGACCAGGTGCGGCAGCGATAGCGCTCCATCATGTAAGGCCCGGGCAGGATGCTGCCCACCTGCGCGGCCTCCAGGCAAGCCGAGAACGGGTACGAGGAATAGCAGCCCGAATCGACCGTGGCCTCGCAATCGACCGCCAGCAGGCGGCCATCGCGATCGGCCCAGGCCTCGATGCGATAGGCGTGCTCGCGGCAGTTCGCGTTGGCCGTCAGCTGCTCGCGCCGATCCTCGATCCAGCGCACCGGCCGCCCGAGTCGCATCGCCAGCCACGCGACGCAGACTTCCTCCGGCAGCAGGATGCCCTTGTAGCCGAAGCCGCCGCCGACGTCGGGCGAAATCACACGCACCTGCCCTTCGTCCAGGCCCAGACAGCCTGCCAGCCCCGTGCGGTTGATATGCGGCATTTGCGCCGCGGTGACGACCACCAGTTGGGCCAGGCGCCGGTCCCACCAGGCGACCACGCCGCGGCCCTCCATCGGCGCCATGCTCTGGCGCGCGGTACGCAGCGTGCGGACGACATGGATCGGCGCGCTGGCGCGGACGGCGGCCAACGCGGCCTCGTTGTCGCGGTCCGTGCCGACCGCCGTCGAAAGAAATACGTTGTCGCCCCAGTGCTCGTGCACCAGCGGCGCACCGGGCTCGCGTGCGGCCAGCATGTCCACCACCGCCGGCAGTTCGTCGAAGTCGACGAAGACCTGCGCGGCAATGTCCTCGGCCTGCGCGCGCGTCGGGGCCACGCACATTGCAATCATCTCGCCGACCTGGCGCACCTTGGCGTCGGCGAGCACCGGCTGCGCCGACGACTTGAATCCGGCCAGCCCGGAGTCGGCAACGATGGGCCGCACGCCGTCGAGATCGGCCAGCGTAAATACCGCATCGGCCAGCCCTTCGGGCTTCTCGATGCCACGGATGCGCGCATGCGCCAGCGGGCTGCGGACGAACGCGACATCGCGCATGCCGACCATCCGCAGGTTGGCGACATAGTCGCCTCGGCCCCGCAGGAAACGATCGTCCTCCTTGCGGCGCAGCCGCGCGCCGATGCCGCTGGTCTTGCTGCCGTTGTTGCCGCCGTTGTTGCCGCCGTTGCCGATGCGGTCGTCGTGCGCTGCCGGGGTCGTCATCGCGATCTCCTAGGCGACCTGCGCCACCGGCAGGATCGGTGCGGCGGCGTCGAAGCGCCGACCGGCGCGCAGGCAGAACGCCGGCTCCAGCATCCGCTCGGCCACCACCTGGGTGCCCTCGTTGTCGGCCAGCACCCAGCGGCCGCGCAGATCCTCCAGCACCGAGACGTTCGCCTCGGCCCCGACGCGCAGCGTGCCGGCGCCGTCGGTCAGCCCTGCCATGCGCGCCGCATTGACGGTGGCCATGCGTACCACGTGATCGAGCGGCAGACCGAGCGCCAGCATGCTGGTCATCGCCGACACCAGGCTGAAGCGGACACGGCCGAGGAACATGTGGTCCTGGTCCGGATGTTCCGCCGGCGTCCCTGCAGGCGCCGGCACGTGCGTGTTGTAGCCGTGCATGTCGGCGCCCAGCGTATCGGGCACGATGCCGGCTTCGAGCACGGTGCGCGCCATCCGGTAGCTGAAGTGCGAGCCGTGACCGACATCGATCTTCAGCCCGCGCGCCGCGGCCTCGCGCGCCAGCGGGTGCACGGTGCCGTCGCGGTTGACGAAGCCGCCGGGATGGCGGCTGAACGGGTGCGCCAGCACGTCGCCAGGCTTGAGCATGTCGACCACCTGCTCGAGGATCGTGTCGGGGTCGATCTCGTGCGCGGGGTGGCCTGGCATCGGCCACAGCTGGCCGAAATGGACATAGACAGGCAACCCGGTCTGACGGCCGATCTCGGCCGAGGCACGCATCACCTCGATGCCCCAGCGCGCAAATCCGCCCAGTTCGGCATGGGCCTTGATGCCGCGCACCAGATCGGCATTGGCCAGCGCCGCCTTCACCGTGGCATCGACATCGACGCATTCGGGCCGATACAGCTCGGCGTAGTAATGGCCTTCGAGGCCGCCGACCAGATAGGCCGACAGGAAGGCATGGATGCGGCTGCTTGCCGGCTCGGCGACGTAGTGCCGAAACCCGGGCAGCGTCATGCAGCTCGCGCCCCCCTGATCGATCAGCGTGGTGACGCCGGAGTGTACGCCGCACATGTCCGCGTTCAGACCGAAGCGTCCGGTCACGTACTGGTAGACGTGGGCGTGGGTATCGATCAGGCCCGGCAAGACCAGCTTGCCGCGGCAGTCGATGACGTCGGCAACGGCCGCCTCGGCGGGCAATGCCAGCGAGCTGTCGCCGACCGCGGCGATGCGCCCGTTGCGGATCCATACATCGCACACCGCGTCGATGCCGGCGTCCGGATCGATGACGCGGCCTTGCCGAAGAACGATGTCGCGATTGCTTGCAGTCATGCTGGCCTCATGGGGTGAAAACGCTGGCTGCAAAACGCAAGAACTTTGCCAGTGCCTGCCGGCGCTCGCCCCGCCTTGGCCGCAAACCGTTGCGGCGCAAGGCTTTGCGGTTTTCCGGCCGCTTTCCCGGATGCGGGGTATGCCACCTATTGGGAGAGGATGCGCATGCGCGGCCCTGGTGCCGGCGCACCGCCAACCGGCGCAGACGGATGCTGCGCGCGGCGGGCGTGCCCCTTTGCTGTGCAATACGGGGTATGCCACGTATTCGGCGATAATGGGCGGCCGATGTCGCGCTGGAACGGCTCGTGCTTGACCAGCCCCAATCTGCCGGCGGCGAAGCGCCGTCGGTTTCGGACCACCACACCGCATGACGACCACCAAACGACCCATTGCCATCAAGACCGAGATCGATGCCGCCCGGCACCGCTCCACGCTGCTCGGACGCCCCGGCTTCCTGATCCGGCGCCTGCATCAGGTCCACTGCTCGCTGTTCCTCGAGGAAACCGAGGCGTTCGGCATCACGCCGGTCCAATACAGCCTGTTGACCGCGCTCGAGCAGCACGGCGAACTGGACCAGAACACCGTGGCGCTCGAGATAGGCCTGGAGCGCACCACGGTGGCCGAAGTCATTCCTCGGCTGGAGGCGCGCGGACTGCTGCAGCGGCGGCAAAGCGAGACCGACCGGCGCGTCAAGCTGGTCAAGCTGACCCGCAAGGGCAAGACACTGGTCAGGAAGATGGAGGCTGCGGTTCAGCGCGCGCACGACCGCACCGTCGACCATCTGCCGCCGGCCGACCGTGAACGGTTCCTGCTGTATCTGATCCGGCTGGTCGAGGCGACCAACGAGCACGGCAGCGTGCCATACCGGCTGCCGCCCGCGGAGTGACCGTCTGCGGAGAAATGTGACGAGTGATACATTAGCGCCAGCGCGATTTCCGGCTGGTCGTCGCCCTTGCCGCTGCACTGTCGTGCGCTGCGCTGGCCGGCGCGCCGGCCCACGCGCAAGGCGTGCCCGCGCAGCAGCAGAGCCAGGTGCCCGGCTACTACCGGATGATGCTCGGGGAGTTCGAGATCACCGCGCTGTACGACGGCTATATCGATCTGGACCCCAAGCTGCTGCGCAACACCAGCGCCCGCGAGGTGCAAACCCTGCTGGCGCGCATGTTCGTCGAGTCGACCCCCGGCGTGCAGACCGCGGTCAACGGGTTCCTGATCCACACCGGCAAGAATCTGGTGCTGATCGACACCGGCGCGGGCGCCTGCTTCGGCCCCGCGCTGGGCAAGATCGTCGACAACGTTCGCGCGGCCGGCTACGACCCGATGCAGGTCGACACGGTGCTGCTGACCCATCTGCACGGCGACCATGCCTGCGGCCTCACGGTCGACGGCAAGCCGGCGTTCCCGACAGCGACGGTCCATGCATCGCAGATGGACGCCGACTACTGGTTGTCGCAGGAGATCGCCGACAAGGCGCCGGCCGAGGCCCAGCCGTTCTTCAAGCTGGCGCGCGATTCGGTCGCCCCCTATCAGGCGGGCGGGCGCTTCCGTACCTTCAAGGCCGGCGACGAACTGGTGCCGGGCATCGCCGCGGTGGCCGCGTATGGCCACACCCCCGGCCATACCGGCTACCTGCTGCGCTCGGAGAAGGACGGCAAGGCGCACAGCCTGCTGGTGTGGGGCGACCTCGTGCACAGCCATGCGGTGCAGTTCCGCCGGCCGGACGTGGCGATCGAGTTCGACGTGGACAGCCGCGCCGCGGTGCGCACGCGCAAGCGGCTGTTCAACGATGCCGCGCGCAACAAGCTGTGGGTCGCGGGCATGCACCTGCCCTTCCCCGGCATCGGCCATGTGCGGGCCGACGGCAACGGCTATACCTGGGTGCCGGTGGAGTTCGGCCCGATCCGCCCGGACCGCTGATGGCTGCTACCGGGGCGCACTAGCCCCGCTGCCGCTGATCCCGCCGCATCACGGCATCGCACATCGCCTGCAGGCGCGCCGCCATGTCGCGCGCAGGCGCCGACGGCTCCGGCCTGACATGCAGGCTCAGCTCGACCGGCGGCACCGCGCCGATCAGCGCCGGCTCGTCCAGCACCCGATGCGCGCGCGTGACCACGCGGCGCGGCAACAGGCTGATGCCAAGGCCGTCCGCCACCGCCGAGCTCAGGCTCGCGAGGCTGGCGCTGACGAAACCGATGCGCCAGCGCCGGCCGCTCGCCTCCAGCGCATGCGTCATCTCGCCGCGATACAGCGCGCCGCCGGGAAAGACGGCCAGCGGCACCGGATCGCGGCCGATGGCGGGACGCCGGCGGCTGTCGATCCAGCACAGCGGCTCGGGCCAGCTCGCCAGCCCCGCGGCGCTGCCCTCGCGCTGCTTGATCAGCGCCAGATCGAAATCCCCCTCCTGAAAGCCCTGCCACAGTTCGTGGCTCAGGCCGCTGGTGACCTCGAGCCGCACGCCGGGCCAGGCGTCGGCGAAATCGGCCAGCACCGGCGTCAGCGTCTGCGCCGCGAAGTCTTCCGGCACGCCGAGCCGGATCTCGCCCTGCACCGCGCTGTCGCGGATCACCGCGACAGCCTCGCCCGACAGCTGCAGGATCCGCCGCGCATAGCCGAGCAGACGCTCGCCCTCAGGGGTCGGCGTGACATAGCGGCCGCCACGGTCGAGCAGCACGCAGCCGCACTGCTCCTCGAGCCGGCGCAACTGCTGGCTGACGGTCGACTGGGTCAGATGGACGCGCTCGGCCGCGCGGGTAAAGCTGCCGCTGTCGGCCACGGCGACGAAGCTGCGCAGCAGCTGGGGATCGAGGATGCCGTTCAAGGAAGGTCGTCCGACCGGATGTCGGCAGGTATTGGGTTTCGCACTGCCGCGCATTCCATCATTTAATTTCCCAATTGCCAAGCACGCGCGTACAGTCTGCTCCTCTACCCGCAGGCTCTTTTTCCGCGAGGCATCCCATGTCCAACCACGAATCCCTGCTGCGCGAGGCCGTGCATCTGGCGCAGGCCAATCGCGCGCGCGGCGGCCGGCCCTTCGGCGCCGTGCTGGCGCGCGACGGTCAGCTGATCGCCACCGGCGTCAACGGCATCGTCCACAGCCACGATCCGACCAGCCATGCCGAGATGGAGGCGATCCGCGCTGCCAGCCGGCGGCTGCAAAGTCCGGACCTGCGCTGCTGCGCGATCTATGCCAGCGGCCATCCGTGCCCGATGTGCCTGGCCGCGCTGGTGATCAGCGGCGTGCAGGAGGTCTACTACGCCTTCGACAACAACGACGCCGCGCCCTACGGCCTGTCCAGCGAGGCCACCTACCAGGCGCTGCGGCTGACGCTCGACCCGCCGCCCCTGCCGCTGATCCGGCTCGATGTGGGTATCGGCGCGGATGCGGTCTATGGCCGTTGAGATCCATGGCAGTTGAAGTCTCCACCGGCCGGCGCGGCATCGGCGCGCCGGGCTGGGCGCTGACCGCGATCGTGCTGGCCGGCCTGAACCTGCGCCCCTTCCTGACCGGCATCGGGCCGCTGGCTCCGGTCATCCGCAACAGCACCGGGCTGGACTACCGCGGCATGGCGTGGCTGACGCTGCTGCCGATGGTACTGATCGGCGTCGGCGCCTGCCTCGCCCCGGCGATGCGCCGATGGCTGGGTGAGCGGCGCGCGGTGCTGCTCGCGCTGGCGCTGGTCGGCATCGGTTCACTGTTGCGCCTCGCCTGGCCCGGCGGCACGGCGCTGATCGCCACGGCCGCGCTGTGCGGCCTCGGGACGGCGGCCGCGCAGGCGGCGCTGCCCGCGATCGTCAAGCGCCAGTTTCCGGCGCGGATGGCGATGGTGATGGGCCTCTATTCGGCCGCGCTGATGGCGGGCGGCGCGCTCGGCGCGCAGCTGACGCCGTGGATCGCCGGGCTGAGCGGCAGCTGGCATGCGGGGCTGGCGGCGTGGGCGCTGCCGGCATGGGCCGGATGGCTGCTGGCGTGGCGGACGCTGCCGGGCGATGCGGCCGTCGAGCCAGCGACTGCTGCCGGCGACGTCGCCGATGCCAGGGCCAACGCAAACGCCACCGTTGATGCCAGAGCCAGGGCCAACACCAGCCGCCCCACCGCCATTCCGGTGCTGCGGCTGCTCAATCGCCCGCGCACCTGGCTGCTGATGGCCTCGTTCGGCGTGATGAACGGCGGCTATGCCTCGCTGATTGCGTGGCTCGCCGCCTACTACCAGGAGCGCGGCTGGAGCGGCCCGGCCTCGGGCGGCCTGATCGCGGTGATGTCGGTGGCGCAGGCCGCTGCCGCGCTGGCGCTGCCGACACTGGCGGCCCGCAGCCCGGATCGCCGCACATGGCTGGCGCTCGCGCTGGCCATGCAGGCAATCGGCTTCGCCGGCCTGGCCGGATGGCCCGATCTCGCGCCGCTCGCATGGGCCATCATCGGCGGCGCCGGCCTGGGCGGCTGCTTCTCCCTCTACCTCGTGGTCGCGCTGGACCACCTGCCCCGTCCCGAAGACGCCGCCGCGCTCGGCGCGCTGATGCAGGGCGGCGGCTTCCTGCTGGCCGGCTGCGCCCCATGGCTGGCGGCGGTGCTGCACGACGCCACCGGCAGCTTCGCCGCCGCCTGGTGGTACCACCTCGCCGCGGTCGTGCTGGTGATGCTGGCCACCACGCGTTTCGATCCGCGCCGGTATCTAGCGGCGATGCCGGGCCGGGCCTGACGGTCTTGCTGGGGCGAAGGGGAAGGCCTTCGCCTTCGGTAGTCCGCTTCGCCCGCAACTCAATCCATCCGCGGTGGGCACCACAGCGATGCCCTTCAGCGACAGGTCATACGGCAACCAGGAAATTCATCTTCTCGCCATAAACCTCGTCACTTTCATACGTCAATGATTCCCGCTCTTGACCTAGGCGCTCGCAAGCTTTCCCATGGCGACAATTTGCGCCTTGGAAATCGATCTGGAGGGAGAAGAATGACGATCTTGAAGAAACCAGATCTGCCGGATGATGAATTGCACTGCGCCGTCGTGCCGACGGAGCACATCCGCTTGGGCGACGCCGTGGCACAGATCGGTCGGGCAGTAGAACTGAGTAACGATGACTTCGCTGTATTGGAGGGGCGCAGCAGTTCACCGGCACGACCCATGGATTTCGAATGACGGTCCCAGGCTGGACAATTGCGCCGCTGCCATACCCGCGTACCCGTTTCTGCGTACCACCACCGGAACGCCGAAGCCGACCGTACCTGTTTCTGCGTAGGCCGGCCCCGATCTTTCCAATCAGGTCTTGATCCCCAGTTTTTCGATCAGCGCTTTGAAGGTGGCGTTGTCGCGCGCGATCACGCGCTTGAAGGCGGCTTCGTCCAGATAGCCTTCGCCCATGTTCTGTTTGGCCATCGTTTCGCGCAGCGCCGGGTCCTGCATGGTCTTGGCGATGGCGCTGCCCAGGCGCGCCACCACTTCCGGCGGCGTGCCCTTGGGCGCGGCGATGCCGCGCCAGCCGTGGATGACCAGATCGACGTTGCGCTCCCTCAGCGTCGGCACGTTCTCCCAGCCCGCCTTGATGCGCTGCTCCGACATCACCGCCAGCGGGCGGATCTTGCCGGCGGCCACATAGGTCGCGACTTCGACCGGCGTCACCGCCACCGCTTCGATATGTCCGCCAAGCAGATCCAGCACCGCCGGATTGGCGCCGCGGAACGGCACATGGTTCAAGCGCACGCCGGCCTTGTCCTCCAGCGCGGCGGCGGACAGATGACCGAGCGAGCCCGGGCCGGCGTTGCCCACGCGCATCGAATCGGGCTGCTTGCGCGCGGCGGCGAGGAACGCCTCGATGGTCGTGAAGGGCGAGTCGGCGCGCACCGCGATGGTGGCCGGGTCGGCGTTCAGGCGGGCCACCGGCGTCATGTCATCGGCGGTGAATTTGGCCAGGCCCAGATGCGGGATCATCGTCAGCTCGACCGTGATCACCGCCAGCCGATAGCCGTCGGGCTTGGCACTGACCAGATCGGCCCAGCCCACCGCGCCGCTGGCGCCGGACTTGTTCAGGATCACCAGGTTCTGTGGCAGGTGCTTGCGCGCGGCCTCGGCGAAGGCGCGCGCCAGCACATCGGTGCCACCGCCGGCGGCGAACGGCACGATCAGCTCGATCGGACGCGACGGGTAGGTGCCGCCCTGGGCCAGCGCGGGGCAGGCCGCGGTGGCGGACACGGCAGCGAGCGCGCGCAGCACGGCGCGGCGTTGATGAAACGGTGCATTCATGATGAAGATTCCCGGGTACGGTAAAGACGGGGCGACGAAATGAAGAAGAGCCGGCGCAGGCCGCGCTCAATCGAGCCGGATGCCGGCGGCCTTGATCACGCCGGACCACAGCTTCTGCTCGCTGCGCGTGAAGTCGCCGAATTCCGCCGCCGACATCGGCATCGGCTGGATGCCGAGTTCCTCGAGCTTGGCGCGCGTGCCGGGATGGCGCAGCGCGGCGACCAGCTCCTGATTGAGCCGCGCGACGACCGGCTGCGGCAGCTTGGCCGGACCGACGAAGCCCTGCCAGGCATAGGCCTCGAAGCCGGCCAGTTCCGGCAGGCCCGATTCCGCCATGGTCGGCACGTCGGGCAGGATCGGCAGGCGCTGCGGCGTGGCCACGGCGAGCACGCGCAGCTTGCCGCTGCGGATCATCGACAGGCTCGGCGGCAGATCGACGAACATGGTCTGCACCTGGCCGGCCATCAGGTCCTGCAGTGCCGGCGACGAGCCCTTGTAGGGCACGTGCAGAATGTCGGTACGCGTGCGTTGCTTGAACAGTTCCAGCGCGACATGCAACGGCGAGCCCGGGCCCGAGGACGCCGAGGAAATGCGCCCCGGCGACTTGCGCACCAGCGCGACGAACTCTTTCATGTCTTTCGCCGGAAAGGAGGGATGCACAGCCAGCACCAGCGGCATCCGGCCCAGTCCGCCGATGAAGGTGAAGTCCTTGCCGGCGTCGTAGGTCAGGCTCGAATACATCGCCGGGTTGAAGGCCAGCGTGCCCGAGTCCGCCGTGCCGACCGTATAACCGTCGGGCGCCGATCGCGCGATGGCGGTAGCGCCGATGATGCTGGCCGCGCCGGGGCGATTCTCGACCACCACGGGCTGGCCGAGGTCCTGGCCCATGCGCAGCGCCAGATTGCGTGCGATCACGTCGGTGGTGCCGCCCGGTGCATAGGGCACGATCCATTTGACCGGCTGGCTGGGGAAGGTCTGCGCGCCTGCGGGGGCAGCGCAGGTCAGCGTCGCGGACAGTGTCGTGGCCAGTGCGGCGAACGCGCGGGCAATGCCGCGAGGGATGCGGGTCTTCATGGCAATGTCTCCTGTCTTGGCGGGAACTGCGGTGTTCCCTTGTCGTATGGCGAAGCGGGTGCCGCGCGGCGGCGGCGATCGAGCGGGTTCAGCGTTGGCGAAGCGTCGGCACAGCGTTTCAGCGTGGCGCCATCAGCCACGCGTGCGCCGGGTCGTTGCGGAAGGCCCAGCGCCGTTCGGGGCCGGCCATCGTGTTCAGGTAATAGAGGTCGTAGCCGTATGGCGCCGTGCAGGGGTGATAGCCGCGCGGCACCAGCACCGCATCGCGGTGCTCGACCGCCATCGCCTCGTCCAGACTGCGGTCGCCGGTATAGACGCGCTGGAAGGCGAAGCCTTGCGAGGGATCGAGCTGGTGGTAATAGACCTCCTCCAGCGCGGTCTCGGCCAGCGGGTCGCTCGCGTCGACGCTGTCGTGCTTGTGCGGCGGATAGCTGGACGAATGGCCCGCGGGCGTGATCACCTCGACCACCAGCAGCGATTCGGCGGCCTCGCTCTCGGGCAGGATGTCGCAGACATGGCGGGTATTGGCGCCCTGGCCGCGCACGCTGCGCCGCATCTGCGCGGGCTCGATCACGCGGCACGGCAGGCGGCCCTGGGCCGGCGCGGTGCTGAACGCCACCTCGGCCGCGTCGCGCGCGATGACCTGCACGTCGCCGCCCGGCGGCACATAGACGGCATACGGCGACTGCGCCTCGAAGACCGACCGGCGGCTGCCCAGCGCGCTGAACCGCTGCGTGCCGACCATCACGTCGACCTGCCCGGACAGCACCGTGATGCACAGCTCGCGCGCACCGGTGGGAAACGCCTCGGCCTCGCCGGCCCCGAGCCGGATCGCGCGAAAGCCGATATAGCGCCAGCCAGCCGACTGCGGCGTGATGTCCACGATGTTGCGGCCCGGTTGGGCCTTGACCAGCAGGCTGCCGGTGTTCCGCATCGGCCTCGTGCTCATGCTGCCTCCCGTGCGGCGCTGTCCGCCGCCTGGCCGGGCCGTGTGCTGCGCCAGCCGGCGATCAGCCGGCGGAAGTTCCCGGCCACGCGCGCCCGGAAGGCATCGTCGTCGAGTTCGCGGCGCAGCCACGCGAGGCTCGCCTCGGCCCATACCGAGCGGCCGATCATGAAGCCCTTGACCAGCGGCGAGCTGGCTTGCGCGAAGCCCTCGAGCAACTGCTCGAGCGGCTGGTTCAGGCCGAGAATCACCGCACCGCGGCACCAGGGGTCGCGCTCCTGCACCAGCTGGTCCAGCGCCTGCCATTGCGCGGCCGACATCGCGCCGACCTTCCACCATTCCGGCTTCAGACCGATGTCGTAGAAGTGGCGGATCGCGCGGACCACGGCTTCGCCCCGGTCGTTCGGCGCGAGAGTGTCCTTGGGCGGAATGACCTCGAGCAGCAGCTCGTGGCCGCTGTGGCGGGTCGCTTCCCACACGGTCTGCAGGTAGTCGTCCTGCTCGGCGCGCAGCGCGGCGGGATCGTCCGGGTGATAGAACACCAGGCACTTGACGACCTGCTCGCGCGGCCAGTGCGCCAGTTCGGAGGCGAGCGAGCGCGTGCCATCGAAGCGCAGCGGCCGCGAGCCCGGCAACTCGATCGGGCGGCCGACCCACCAGCCTCGTCCGGTGGCCTGATGCAACGCGGACTCGCCCAGCCGGCCGTCGATCAGCACGCCGATCTTGCGCCGCAGCCCGGATCGCCTTCGACCTCGGCCACCACGTCGTTGATCAGCCGCTTGAGCCGAGGGATGTCCGCCACGTCGGCACCCGCCTCGCGCGCCAGCTCCTCGAATTGCGAGCGATGGTCGTAAGCCAGCACGTACAGCTGCGGCCAGGGCTGGCGCGGCGCCGAGACGCGATGCAGATGGGCCAGCGTCGGATCGCGGTCGGGCCGCGGATGACGATGGCCGGAGAACCAGTGCGCCAGTTCGGCGGGCGTGGGCATGGCCGGCGCACAGCCGTGCCGCGACACCACGATGGCGCCGCACGCATTGGCGATGGCCGCGGATTCGCGCCAGTCCTTGCCACGCAGCAGCCCGGCGAGCAGGCCCGAAGCGAAGGCATCGCCTGCGCCCAGCACGTTGAGCACCTCGACGCGCTCGCCCAGCACCGTCAGCGCATCGTCCAGCGTCGGCGGAATCTCGCCGGTGACGATCGAGCAGCCGAGCGGTCCGCGCTTGATCACCAGCGTGGCATGCGTGCAGGCGCGCACCTGGCGCAGACTGGCCATCAGGTCGCCCTCGGCGCCGCCAGCGATCAGCCATTCCTCCTCGGTGCCGATGATCAGTTCGAAGGCGCCGAGTTGTGCCTGCAGATGGCGGCTGACCTGCGCATTGCCGATGTAGCGCGTCTCGCCGTCGCCCTTGCCAGTCAGGCCCCACAGCACCGGCCGGTAGTCGATGTCCAGCACGCGCACCACGCCATGGCGCCCGGCGATCTCGAGCGCGCGCCGCGAGGCAGCCAGCACGCCGGGCGTGCTCAGATGCGTGCCGGTGATGACGAGGCTGCGGCAGCGCGCCAGGAAGCCCGCATCGATGGCCTCCGCGTCCAGCGCCATGTCTGCGCAGTTTTCACGCGCGAACAGCAGCGGGAAGGTGTCCTGGTCCTTGATGCCCAGGAGTACCATGCCGGTCAGCCGCGCGTCGTCGATCTGCACCTGGCTGACGTCGCAGCCTTCGCGGCGCAGTGTCTCGAGCAGGAAGCGTCCGTTCTGCTCGTTGCCGACGCGCGAAATCATCGCCGAGCGCAAACCGAGCCGCGCCGTGCCGAAGGCGATATTGGCCGACGAACCGCCCAGGTATTTGGCGAAGGTGCTGGCCGCCTCGAGGGTGCAGCCGATCTGCTGCGCATAGAGGTCGACCGCCAGCCGGCCAAGGCAGGCCACATCGAAATCGCGCTGGTCGGGAAATGGGAGGGTGCGCATGAAGGCTGTCTCTGTCTTGCTGTCTTGTGTTGTGTCCGCTGTCCCGGGTCGGGGCCGGGGCTGGTGGCTTGACCCACCAGAAGGAAGCTGGAAGCGATGATAGCGCGAGAATAGAAAATTTGTTCTGTTTTTGTTGTGTGAGAAAATAAATTCCAATTCAATGCCTTCCTCTCCACATGGGCCGCATGACGCGGCCGCCGGCGAGGCGGTGCGGCGACACCAGTTACCGATGAGCGAATCCCTTCCCTACGCAGACGCCGAGCAATTCCTGGCCGCCGTGCGCGCCGGCTTTCCGCAACTGAGCAAGCAACTGAAGGCGATCGCCCAGTACGTCGAGGCCCATCGCGAACAGCTGGTGCTTGACGGCGTCAACGAGTCGGCCCGCCATTGCGGCGTGCAGCCCTCGGCCATGGTGCGCTTCGCCAAGCATTTCGGGCTGTCGGGCTATTCGCAGATGCAGGCGCTGTTCCGCGCGGCCGCGGCGCGGCAGCTGGCGCCGAATCGCGACTATCGCGACCGGCTGCGCGCGCTGATCGGCAGCAAGGGCGGCCCGCTCGCGCCGGCGGACATCGCGCACGAGGTCATCGCGGGCAGCCTCGACAGCCTCGAGGCCCTGCAGCGCGAAGTCGATGGCGCGCGCTTCGGCGAAGCGGTCGAGCTGCTGGTCGAGGCGCCGTCGATCTGGCTGGCCGCCTCGCGGCGCGCGTTCCCGGTCGGCGCCTACCTGGCCTACGCGCTGCAGCACACCAGCAAGCCGATCCAGTGGCTCAATGGCCTTGGGCACATGCAGCAGGGCCAGCTGCGCGCCATGCAGCCAGGCGACGTGATGATCGCGGTCTCGTTCGCGCCCTATGCCGAGGAAACGCTGGCCTGCGTCAGGACCGCAGCCGCGCAGGGCGCGCGCATCGTCGCGCTGAGCGACAGCGCGCTCGGCCCGCTGGCCGAGCACGCCAGCGTGCTGCTGCAGGTCCAGGATGGCGCGACCTTCGGCTTCCGCTCGCTGACCAGCACGCTGTGCCTGGCGCAATCGCTGTTCCTGGCGCTCGCCTACCGGCTCGAGATCGAGTACACCGGCACGGCGCACTGACGCGTCCACGGCCGGTTTGCTGGCCGATCCGCAGGCACGGCATGCCGCCGTCCTGCCGGCATCCATTTCCGATGTAACGCCGCATTACGCGCGCGCAATGCACCGCGTGGCTTGCACACCCTTTCATCCCGGCGAAAAAGCCTTGCCGCGCAACGAGATACGCCGCTCGACGCCGTCGATCGGCGCGGCCGGCGCCATCCCATGGCGCTGTGAGAGAGCCTTACAAGTGCAACGTCCGCCGCAGCATGCGCGCCGCTACATTGCAGCCATGTTCAACGCGCCCCGACAAGGAGCCAAAGATGAAACGAACCAAACGAACGCTGTCGATTCTCGTGCTGCTGTCCGCCACCGCCGCCA
Source organism: Cupriavidus gilardii (assembly GCF_013347325.1). Lineage (NCBI taxonomy): Bacteria > Pseudomonadati > Pseudomonadota > Betaproteobacteria > Burkholderiales > Burkholderiaceae > Cupriavidus > Cupriavidus gilardii. The sequence goes on from NZ_CP054624.1 coordinate 2,212,281, forward strand.
TGCTGTCCGCCTGCATCGTCGTGCCGCATGGACACGGACATGGGCATCACCATCGCCATCACCGTTATTGATTGAAATGCGGTCGCGCCGACTGGCCGGACCGCATCACAGCAAACCCAAGCTTGTTTCCCGAAGCAGGAGTACCCGATGACCCGTCCCTTGATTCTCGCGCTCGCCACCCTCGCCGCCGGCTCGGCCTTCGGATTCGTGTCGCCCGCCCAGGCATATGATGGCCATCGCTACGACCGCGACCCCGGCTATCGGCGCGATGCACCGCCACCGCCGCGCCATGAAGCGCCACCGGCCGCACGCCGGGGACAGGTGTGGGTGCCGGGCTACTGGCGCGCCGCCGGTCCGCGCTATGTCTGGCAACCGGGCCACTGGGAACGCGCCCGCCCCGGCTACCGCTATGTGCCCGAGCGCTGGGTGCGCGGGCCGCATGGCTGGGTGATGCGGCCTGGCCATTGGGTGCGAATCCGTTAGCGCGCAGTGCATGAATGCCGCCCCACCAGCGCGGGGGCGGCAACCGTGTCGGCATTCGTTGAATGCCGTTCCACCGAGCACCGAGAGCCGGCCGTTGTGCCGGCTTTTTTTGTCATCGCCGCGCCACTCACAGCGCCGCACGAGGACCGTCGACCTCTGTTGCCTAGCAAACATTGCTGCGGCACAGCGGTCGATACACTTGCCCTGACGGTTTCACCCAATCGCATCGGCACGCGCGCAGCGGCCGATTGGAGGTGTCATGGCAAGCGAGAATCGAATCGTACCGGTGGTGCTGTGCGGCGGCACCGGTTCGAGGTTATGGCCGCTGTCGCGCGACGGCCATCCGAAGCAGTTCCTGCGTCTGCTTGGCAACCATACCTTGCTGCAGGACACGCTGCTGCGCGTGCGCGGCATCGACGGCGTCGGCGCGCCGATCCTGGTCAGCAATGAAGCGCATCGCTTCGTCGTCGCGGAACAGGCGCGCGAGATCGGCTGCGAACCGGCGGCGATCCTGCTCGAGCCGCATGCCCGCAACACCGCGCCCGCCGCCGCGGTCGCCGCGCTCAAGGCCCAGGCCGGCGGCGACGATCCGATCCTGCTGGTGCTGCCGTCGGACCATCTGGTGCGCGACCACGCCGCCTTCGCGCGCTCGGTGGCGGCGGCCAGCGCAGGCGCGGCCGCCGGCGCGATCGCCACGCTGGGCGTGGTGCCGACCTTTCCCGCGACCGGCTACGGCTATATCAAGGCGGTACCGACCAACGACACCGGCCTGATGACGGTCAAGCGCTTTGTCGAGAAGCCTTCGCTGGAACAGGCGACCGACTTCCTCGGCGAGGGCAACTGCTATTGGAACAGCGGCATGTTCCTGTTCCGCGCCTCGGTCTATCTCGAGGCGCTGCGGCAATTCGCGCCCGAGATCCTGCGTGCCGCCGAACAGGCCGTGGCGCGCGGCAAATCGGACCTGGACTTCTGCCGGCTCGATGCCGATGCGTTCGGGGCGTGCCCGTCCGATTCGATCGACTACGCGGTCATGGAGCATCTGCGCGACGCACGCATGGCGCCGCTGGCCGCCGACTGGAGCGATATCGGCTCGTGGGACGCGGTATGGAAGGCGGCCGACAAGACCGAAGACAACAACGCGGCGATCGGCAATGTGGTCACGCACGGCGCGCGCGACTGCCTGGTCCACGCGTCGCACCGGATGGTCGCCGTGGCGGGGCTCGACAGCGTGATCGTGGTGGAGACGCCCGACGTCGTGCTGGTGGTCCACAAGGACCATGCGCAGGACGTCAAGCAGCTGGTCGAGGCGCTGCGTGCGCAGGGACGATCCGAAGCGACGCAGCACCGCCAGATCTACCGCCCATGGGGTTCGTACGATTGCGTCGACCACGGCCAGCGCTATCAGGTCAAACGCATCAGCGTCAAACCCGGCGCCAAGCTGTCGCTGCAGAAGCATCACCATCGTGCCGAGCACTGGGTGGTGGTGTCGGGCACCGCGCGGGTGCGCCGCGGCGACGTCGAATTCCTGCTGACCGAGGATCAGTCCACCTATATCCCGATCGGCGAAACCCACAGTCTCGAAAATCCCGGACGGATCCCGCTCGAACTGATCGAGATCCAGTCCGGCTCGTACCTTGGCGAAGACGACATCATCAGGATGGCAGATATTTATGGGCGCACTTGACCTGCAACCGCTCGGCCCGCTGGCGGCCGGCGATCTCGAACTCCAGCCGCGGCAGCACGACGAGGGAACGTCCGGCGGCGGCGCGCGCCGCAAGCGTGCGCTGATCACCGGCATCACCGGGCAGGACGGCGCCTATCTGTGCGAACTGCTGCTGGCCAAGGGCTACGAGGTCCATGGCATCAAGCGGCGCAGCTCGCTGTTCAATACGGAGCGGATCGACCACCTGTACCAGGACCCGCAGGCCCCCGACCGCCGCCTGATCCTGCACCACGGCGACATGACCGATACCGCGAGCATGGTGCGCGTGGTGCAGCAATCGCAGCCGGACGAGATCTACAACCTGGCCGCGCAGAGCCATGTGCAGGTGTCGTTCGAAGAGCCGGAATACACGGCCAATACCGATGCGCTCGGCACGCTGCGCCTGCTCGAGGCGATCCGCATCCTCGGCCTGGAAAAGACCACGCGCTTCTACCAGGCGTCGACCTCCGAGCTGTACGGCCTGGTGCAGGAGATTCCGCAGAAGGAGACCACGCCGTTCTATCCGCGCAGCCCGTATGCGGCCGCCAAGCTCTACGCATACTGGATCACGGTCAACTACCGCGAGGCGTACGGCATGTACGCCTGCAACGGGATCCTGTTCAATCACGAGAGCCCGCTGCGCGGCGAGACCTTCGTGACGCGCAAGATCACGCGCGCCATCGCGCGGATCGCGCTGGGCCTGCAGGACACGCTGCATCTGGGCAACCTGTCGTCGCTGCGCGACTGGGGCCATGCGCGCGACTACGTGCAGATGCAATGGATGATGCTGCAGCAGGAGCAGGCCGAGGACTTCGTCATTGCCACCGGCGAGCAGCACAGCGTGCGCGAGTTCGTGCAGCGCGCCGCCGCCGAGCTCGGCATCACCGTGCGCTTCGAGGGCAGCGGCGTCGACGAGATCGGCGTGATCGCCGCGCTCGACAACAGCCGCCAGCAGCTGGCGCCGGGGCGCAAGGTCGGCGACGTGATCGTGCGGGTCGATCCGCGCTACTTCCGCCCGACCGAGGTCGACACGCTGCTCGGCGATCCGACCCGCGCGCGCGAGCGGCTGGGCTGGTCGCCGACCACCAGCTTCGACGAACTGGTGCGCGAGATGATCGGTGCCGATTACGCGGCGGCGCGGCGCGATGCGCTGTGCAAGCTGGCGGGCTTTCGCGCCTACGACCATCACGAATGATGCGGTGGACACGAGTTTGAACGCATAAGCGCATGGCATGACGGCCCGGGCCTGCCGCGGCAGCCGGGCCGCAAACGGAAGAGGCGAGCGTGGAGCGGATATTGCGCGGAATCGGCGCGAACGCGCTGGGCCAGGCGGTCACCATCGTGACGCAGCTGCTCAGCGTGCCGATGTTCCTGGCGGCATGGGGTCCGGAGCGCTATGGCACCTGGCTGATGGTGATCGCGGTGCCGGTCTATCTGGGGCTGGCCGACCTGGGCTTCACCGGCGTGGCGGTCAACCGCATCAACATGAGCATCGCCGCCGGCAACCAGCGCGCCGCGGTGGTGTGCTACCAGTCGGCGCTGGTGCTGCTGCTGGCGATCGGCGCCGTGCTCGCGGGTCTGTCGATGCTGCTCGGCGCGGCCTTCGGCAACGCGATCCAGGGCTGGACCGGCCTGGCCGGCGGCGCCGCGGTGCTGGCGATGCTGATGATCGCGATCCAGGTCTCCACCTATATGCTGGCGCTGCTGTCGCACGGGGTGTTCTGGAGCGCGGGCCGCTACGCCGAAGCCACGATGTGGTTCAACCTGTTCCGGCTGCTCGAGTTCGGTGCGCTGGCGGCCGGCGTGCTGCTGTTCGACGGCGGCTTCCTGCTGCTGCTGACGCTGCTGGCGATCGTCCGCGTGCTGCTGGTGATCGTCATGTATCGCCGCATGATGGCGTTCGCCCCGTGGGCGCGCGTCGGCGTGTCGGCCTTCTCGCGCGCCGAGGTGCGCGAGATGCTGCTGCCGGCGCTGGCGCTCAATGCCTTCCCGATCGGCAATGCGCTCAATATGCAGGGCATGGTGCTGTGCGCCGGCTTCGTGTTCGGGCCGGCCTTCGTGGCCTACTTCAGCGCGATGCGCACGCTGTCGCGCATCCCCTACCAGCTCGGGCAGCTGATCAGCCAGGCGCTGTCGCCCGAAATCGGCCGGCTCTATGGCCAGCGCAACGCCACCGCGCTGCGCGCGCTGTTCCGCCACGCGCTGACCGCGTCGGTCGGCCTGGCCACCGCCTGCGGCATCTTCCTGTACGTCGCCGGCGAATGGATCTGCCAGTTGTGGACGCACGGCAAGATCTCGCCGATCCATCCCGACTACAGCTGGCTGCTGGCCGCCGCGGTGGTCAATTCGCTGTGGCACACGGCGTCGGTGATGGTCACCTCGACCAACAACCATGCGCGGCTGTCGCTGGTGTATCTGGGCGCCAATGTCGCGGGCCTGCTGATCGCGGTGGTCGGCGGCAAGCTGTTCGGGCAGCCGGCGGTGTCGTTCGGCGTGCTGGCCACCGAGCTGCTGATCCTGCTGGTGCTGCTGCCGCAGATCCATGGATTTGCGCGGCACGGGTTGGCGGGGGCGCTGGTGAAGCCGTGACAAGCCTGCCGTGACATGCCGGCCGTGACATGCCGGCCGTGCAATGCGGCCGTGCGACGCGTCATTCCCGCGCGCGCATGCGGGTCCCCGCCTTCGCGCGGACGGCGTCGGGCCGCTTCGCGCGCCGTGCGGCCTCAGACGATATACCCTTCCTCGCGGCGGAAATACGCCAGGTCTTCCGGCAGTTCCTGCACCGCCTTGGCGGGGCAGCCGCCGTACAGCATGTGCGGCGCCGCCATGCTGCGGTTCAGCACCGCGCCGGCGGCCAGCACGCTGTAGTCGGGCAGCGCCGCGCCGGGCAGCAGGATCGAGCCGGTGCCGACGAAGCAGTAGGCGCCGATCGTCACCGGCGCGCAGCGCTGGCGCGATTCGCGGATCGACACGCTATGCGTCAGGATCTGGCTGCGATAGCCGGCCACCGTCGAATAGGCGCCGACCGTGATCGTATCGGTGCAATCGAGGATATGGCGCGAGGTGATCGCGGCATGCCGCGCGATCACCAGCGCCGGATCGCGATCGGCGGCATCGCGAAAGTGCGGCGAGTCGGTCAGCCCCTGCGGGAATCCCGACACCCAGTTCAGGCTGCCGAGAATCGCATGCTCGCCCAGGCTCAACCGGCGGATACCCTTGACCAGCGTCAGATGGGCGATATGCGAGTGCGGCCCCATCTCGAGCTCGTCGCACAGCACCAGCGACCAGCCGATGCGCGCGCTCGGATCGATGCGCGCGCCGCAGAAGCGGTTCAGCAGCCGCCGCCGCAGCGGCCAGGGCAGGCCGATCGAGACGGCCGCCAGCACTTTCCGGATCATGACTGCCTCCCGAACACGGGGCCGCGCACCACCCGTTCATAGGTCGCGCGCGGATTGGCCAGATGCTTGGTCACGCGGTACCAGGCCGATGCCAGGTCATCGTAGCGGCGCCGATCGCGCCCGAGAATCTTGCGGAACATGCGCTGCTCGAACTGCCGGTGCGCCTCGGCAAGCCGCGTTGAGCCGGTGATCGACTCGGCGTAGACGCGGTAGCAGCTGAGGAAGTCCGGCACATTGCGGAAGGTCGCTCCCGCCAGCGCCATGTCGACGACCAGTTCGCCGTCCCAGTTCGAGCGGTTCTCGACGTTGAAACCGCCGACCGCGCGATAGGTCTCGGCGCGGAAGAACGTCGACGGCTGGATCGCGATGCTGGCGCCATAGGCCGCGCGGCGCAGGCCGAAGCGGTCGGAGTACACCCGCCGCACCAGCGCGCCCTCGCCGTCGATCACGTAGCCGTTGCCGCAGATCACGTCGGCCGACGGATAGCGGCGGAAATACGCGGCCACCTTGGCGAACGCTTCGGGCAGGAACAGGTCGTCGGAGTTCAGGTAGCAGAAGATCTCGCCGGTCGCCGCCGCGAAGCCCTTGTTCAGTCCGTCGGCGGGGCCGCTGTCCGGCTCGAGGATGCAGCGGTCGATCGAGCCCGCATGGCGCGCGATGATGTCGCGGCTGCCGTCGGTCGATCCCGGGTCCACCACGATGTATTCGAGCTCGCAGCCGCGCTGGCTGGTGACCGAGCGGATCGCCTGTTCCAGATAGCGTGCCTGGTTGAACGAGACCGTGACCACGCTGAATTTCATCGCACGCTCCGCAGCTGGCGATAGCGGGAGGCATGGTGCCACGCGAACAGCATGCCGAGGAACATCGCGGACTCCCAGCGGTGGTCCGCCGAGAACGGCGAGAAGAACACGTCCCAGACGAACTGCGCGGTGCCGACATAGAAGAAGATCGGCATCGTGGGCATATTGCGCACGAACAGCCACAGCGTGCGGGCCAGCATGCAGATCCAGTAGAGGCCCCCGACGATGCCGCTCCAGATCAGCGCGCCCATCAGGAAGGAGTGCGCGGGAATCAGCGTGTCGTCGGTGACCACGATCTTGTCGTCGAGCGCCGCGCCCATCTGGTAGACCATCACGCTGTAGGCGTCCTGGTAGCCGTTGCGGTCGACCGCCCATGAACCGTGGCCGAGCAGCGGCGCATCGAGGAAGGCGCGCACCGAGATCAGGATCTCCGAGCGGCCGCCGAACAGGATGCCCAGCTCGCTGGTGGCCTGCACCGTATATTTGTGCGCCGCTTCGGGCGTCAGGAAGCTGAACTCGCCGGCGTGCGCGAAGATCATCGAGAACAGCGCGTTCAGCGAGGCGATCACCAGCACCAGCACGCCGAACAGCAGCGGAATGCCGCCGCGCGTATTGGTCAGGCTGCGTATCCATGCCACCACCGACGTTCGGCGCAGCAGATAGATCGCCAGCGCCAGCAGCGGCAGGCCGGCGGCGCTGCGGAAGTCGAACACCACCGATACCGCGCAATAGGCAACGATGCACAGCGCGATGCGCAGCGCGCCGGCACGCGCCATCGACAGGTAGCACAGCAGCAGCATCAGCACCGGCATCGCATAGCCCCATTTCCAGGGGTTGAACAGCATCTCTTCGGTGGGTGCGCGGCTGAGGTTGACGATCTCGCTGAGCGCGGCGCCGATCAGGAAGTACCAGATCCGCTTCGAGCTGCCCTGGCTGAAGTGGGTGCCGATGGCGAACACCGTCAGGAAGAACACGCCGGGCGCCAGCACGCCCTTGATCGACGAGTTCAGCGGCGTACCATTGGACAGGTCCGACAGCGCCTGCGCGAAGGCCCACATCAGCGTCAGGCCGAGGAAGGAGGCATAGGCGCGCTCGATCCGCAGCGTGGACAGCATCGCCAGCGCGTAGGCAGCCGCGACGAACTCGCCGACATACACTTCGCCGATCACGTTGACCTTGATTGCGCACAGTGCGCCCAGCCCGAGATACAGCAGCATGGCCGAGTGGCTGGTGCGGGCGCCGATCGGCAGGGTCGAGGTCGTTTGCATGGTCTGGCCGCCTTCTGAGTCGGTGAGCGGGTATGCCGTGCGGGCCATGGACCCGCATGGCCGCACGATGCCGGGGGGTAAGCATGTTTTCCGTTCGATGGCGCACACCGGTTCGACGCGGCCTGCGCGAATGTGCGCAAGCCCACAGTCGGCGGCGGGAGCGCGCGCTAGAGTCCGTCCAGTGCACGCCCTTCCGGGTGCAGCCCGGTGTGCCCGCCCATCGTCCGACGGCCACGTTGGTGGCCCACTTCGCCGATCCACAGTCAGTGTCACAGCCATGAATCAGCCTCCACACCGCATCTTCGTCGCCGGCCATCGCGGCATGGTCGGCGGCGCCATCGTGCGTGCGCTCGGCACGCGTCGCGACATCACCGTCATCACCCGCACGCATGCCGAACTGGACCTGTGCGACCAGGCCAAGGTACGCGCGTTCTTCGCCGAGCAGCGCATCGACGAGGTCTACCTGGCCGCGGCGCGCGTGGGCGGCATCCATGCGAACAACACGTATCCGGCCGAGTTCATCCAGCAGAACCTGATGATCGCGGCCAATGTCGTTCACGAGTCGTGGCGCTCCGGCGTCAAGCGCCTGCTGTTCCTCGGTTCGAGCTGCATCTATCCGGCCTTCGCCGCGCAGCCGATCGACGAGGCGGCGCTGCTGACCGGCGCGCTGGAGCCGACCAACGCGCCGTATGCGATCGCCAAGATCGCCGGCATCAAGCTGTGCGAGAGCTACAACCGGCAATACGGCACCGATTTCCGCTGCGCGATGCCGACCAATCTGTACGGCCCCGGCGACAACTACCACCCCGAGAACAGCCACGTGATTCCGGGCCTGCTGCGGCGCTTCCACGAGGCCAAGCAGAACGGCGCCAGCGAGGTCGTGGTGTGGGGCACCGGCACGCCGCTGCGGGAATTCCTCTACGCCGACGATCTCGGCAAGGCCTGCGTGCACCTGATGGGGCTGCCGCAGCAGGAGTACCGCAATCACGCCGGCGCCCCGGGCTTCTTCAATGTCGGCAGCCCCGACGAGGTCAGCATCCGCGTGCTGGCCGAGCTGATCGCCGACACCGTGGGCTTCCGCGGCGCGATCCGCTTCGACACCAGCAAACCCGACGGCACGCCGCGCAAGCGGCTGAACTCGCACCGGATCGAGGCAACCGGCTGGAAGCCGACCGTGTCGCTGGTCGACGGCCTGCGGCTGGCCTATCGGGACGCGCTGCAAAGCGGCCGCCTGGAAAGCCCGCCCAGACGCCAGCCGCGGCTGGTGGCGCTGCGCTGATCGCGCGCATCGAGAACGGCGCGCGCCGATGAAGATCCTCCTGTACTGCCTGAACTACTCCCCCGAACTGACCGGCATCGGCAAGTACACCGGCGAGCAGGCACGCTGGTTCGCCGCGCGCGGCCACCAGGTGCGCGTCGTCACGGCGCCGCCCTACTATCCCGCCTGGCGTGTCGGCACCGGGTATCGCGCATGGCAATACCGGCGCGAGCAGCACGATGGCGTGCAGGTATGGCGCGCGCCGCTGTGGGTGCCCAGCCGCCCCTCGGGCCTGAAGCGCGTGCTGCATCTGGCCAGCTTCGCGGCAAGCAGCGTGCCCTGCCTGCTGGCGCAATGGCGCTGGCGTCCGGACGTGGTGATGGTGCTCGAGCCGCCGCTGCTGTGCAGCCCGGCCGCGCTGCTGCTCGGGCGCTGGACGGGCGCGAAGACCTGGCTGCATGTGCAGGACTACGAGGTCGATGCCGCCTTCGGGCTGGGCCTGCTGAAGCAGCCGTTGCTGCGCAAGCTCGCCTTTGCGCTGGAACGCCATGCGATGGCCGGCTTCGACCGCGTGTCGACGATCTCCGAGGCGATGCTGCGGCTGGCGCGCGACAAGGGCGCGCCGGAGGCCCGCACCCAGCTGCTGCCGAACTGGGTCGACCTGCGCGCGATCCGGCCCGGCCGCGGCAGCCTCTATCGGCGTCGGCTCGGCATTCCGGCCGATGCGACGGTGGCGCTGTACTCGGGCAACATGGGCAACAAGCAAGGGCTGGAGGTATTGGCGCAGGCGGCGCGCCAGCTGCGCGACCGGCCCGACATCTGGTTCGTGCTGTGCGGCGACGGCGCCGGCCGCGCCGCGCTCGAGCAGGCCTGCGCCGGGCTGCCGCAGGTCCGCTTCCTGCCGCTGCAGCCGGCCTCGCGCTTTCCGGCACTGCTGGCCGCCGCCGATCTGCATCTGCTGCCGCAGCGCGCCGATGCCGCCGACCTGGTGCTGCCGTCCAAGCTGGCCGGTATGCTGGCCAGCGGCAGGGCGGTCATCGCGACGGCGCATCCCGGCACCGAGCTGGCCCGCCTGGCGGCGCGCTGTGGCCGCGTGGTGGCGCCTGGCGATGGGCTCGCGCTGGCCGCGGCGATCGAGCAACTGGCCGCGGACCCGGCCACGCGCGACACGCTGGGCGCGGCGGGCCGCGCCTGGGCCGAGCGCCATCTGGACCGCGACGCGGTGCTGGGCCGCTGGGAGGCCGCGATGCAGGCCCTGTGCGGCGAGCACACGGCGGTCAGCGTGCCCGCGGCAAGCGTCAGCAACGAACGATGAATCGCGCGGCTGCGCCTTACCGGTCGCTGCCGCTGGTCACACCGCCACCGCCCGTGCCGCGATCCGAGGTACCGCTGCCTTTGGTCGCGCCGGACGGCGTGCTGGCCTTGCCGCCCCCGGCACTGGCGCGGCTGCTGCCCTGGGTCGAGTCGGACACGCCGCTGGCACGGCGCGAGTCGGTCGCCGGCTTGCCGCCGGTCGCGTCGCCGCCGCGGTTCGCGGCGGTATTGCCTGCCGTATTGCCCGCGGTATTGCCCGCGGTGTTCGCCGTCCCCCCGCCGCCGGGCGCTGCCTTCGCGCTGCCGGGCGGCTGACGTCCGCCGGACGGCGATCCGGTGGTGGGACTGCCGCCATGCTCGACATCGCCGGCGCGGGATTGACGCGAATCGCCGGCGCCGGCTTGTGCGCCACCCTGAGCGCCACTCTGGACACCACCTTGCCCGCTTCCTTGCGTGTTCGACTGCGCGCCCTGCCCGGGACCGACCGCGCCGCGCGCACCGCCGCTGAGGGGACCGCTGGCGCCGCCCGCCGTGCCGGTCGCTGCACCGGCTCCGGCGCCGGTTCCCGACGATGTCGCGCCCGTGCCCGTGTTGCCCTGCGCGCTGGCGCCATCGCTCATGCCGGTCGATCCGGCCTTGCCGCTGCCGCCGCTCGAGCGGCCCTGCGCCATCGCAAGCTGGCTGGCCAGCGCGAGGCAGGATGCGGCCACCACCAGCAGATGTCGTGGTTTCATGCTGTCCCTCCTGATTGTCGACGTGGCGACCCACGCGATCTCTGCGCGATCTCCAATCCCCCTCTTCACGCAAGCCGCATGCCGGCATGTGGGCACGATCCGCGACATGCGGACGCCGCGCCGCGCGGCATGCTTGCAGAATTTGCTCCACGGACTTGCATATTTGGGGCCGGCACGCCCCGCGTATCGGCGAACGCTTCCCCGTGGATCACGGCGCGGTGGCGAACGCGCTGGCCGGCACGCGGGCCGAGCGCCGCGCCAACCGTTCGAACTCGACCATGTCGTGGCCGCAGCAGACCGTCATGTGGCCATCGCGCCGTTCCTTCAGTTCGCGCAGATGCCGTTGCGTGGCCAGCCGCGCCTCGCGGTCCTTTTCCATCATCCATTGATAGAAGCGCAGCCCTGGCGTGCAGTACGGCCGCACCGGGTCGAGTTCGCCGTGATGGAAATAGGCGTCGCCGGCCTGCAGCAGCCACTCGCCCTGCGCCTGTACCGCAATGCCCGCGTGGCCGAAGGTGTGGCCCGGCAATGCAACCAACGCCATCTCGGGCGGCAGGCCGTCGAGCGTGCGCACCTGGTCGAAGCCGTACCAGCGCTCGCCGGCGTCCGGCGCGTAGGCGCGCCAGCGCTCCTGCGTCGACCACTGCTGCGGGCGAAAGCGCTGGCGGTCCAGCCACGTACGTTGCAGCCGCGCATAGTCGCGTTCGGCGGCCATCAGGTGCACGGTGGCCCAAGGAAAGTCGTCGAGGCCGCCGGCATGGTCGAAGTCCAGATGCGTCAGCACGATATGCCGTACGTCACGCGGATCGAAGCCCAGCGCCTCCACCTGCCGATAGGCCGTCATCTCGTCGCGGAAATCGGGCCGCAGCAGCGTCAGGAAGAAGGCGCTCAGGCGCGAGCGCGGATCCTGCACGTCGCGCCGGCCCAGGCCGGTATCGACCAGCACCAGGCACTCCGGCAACTCGACGAGCAGGCAGTGGCAGGCCAGTTCGCCGCGCTCGAGGATCGAGCGCGAACGCCCGTCCATCAGGCGCCCGCCGAGCGGACAGGTCGAGATGCAGTTCAGATGATGGATCCGCATGAATGCCCTCCGGTTGGATCCACCGTTCGTGCAAGTCCCATTCCAGGCCACCTTCGCGGCGCGCATGGCGCGGGGTCTGTGACCGGCCGCACCGACCGGCGGCGTGCGCCGGCTCACCATCGTGCCGTGCGCGCCGTGCGCTGACCGGGACAGCCGATGCTGATTACGCAAGACGATCCGACCATGGGCCCCTCGTTTTCGCTGGGGAACCGCGTGCAGCGGCAGATCTGGAACTGGGTCTGGCTGTTGCTGTTCCGCCCCAGCCCGCGGCCCGCGCATGCGTGGCGCGCCGCGCTGCTGCGGCTGTTCGGCGCACAGCTTGGGCGGCATGTCCATGTCTATCCCGGCGTGCGGATCTGGGCGCCGTGGAATCTGCGCATCGGCAACAATGCCGGCGTGGCCGACGGCGTCACGCTGTACAACATCGAACGGATCGACATCGGCGAGTACTGCGTGGTGTCGCAAGGCGCGCATCTGTGCACCGGTTCCCACGACTACAACAGCCCGAACTTCCAGCTGATCGCGTTTCCGATCACGCTCGCCCCGCGGGTATGGATCTGCGCCGAGTGCTTCGTCGCGCCCGGCGTGTCGGTGCCCGAAGGCGCGGTGGTCGCGCCGCGCTCGGTGGTCACCAAGCCGCTGCCGACCGCGTGGACCGTCTACGGCGGCACGCCGGCAAGGCCGATCGGCAAGCGCAAGCCGCAGGGACGCTGATCGGCGACGCGCAGCGCGGTACTGCGCTCAGCCAACCAGGTCCATCACGATCTGCTGGTAGGTCTCGGCGAAGCGCCGACGGCGCCGTACCAGGTCGTCGCGCGCAACGCGCGCCTGTTCGGCGTCCCGTTCCGGCGCCGCCGGCCCGGCAAGGACCTGCGCCATGGCGTCGGCCAGGGCCGGCGCATCGTCCGGCGCGAAATAGACGCCGCGCGGCGGTGCCTGTTCCCGATGCACCTCGATATCGGACAGCAGGATCGGCTTGTCCAGCGACTTGGCCTCCTCCACCGTGGTGCTCCATCCTTCGAAGCGCGACGGATTGATCAGCGCGGCCGCGCCGCGCATCAGGCCGGTCAGATCGCCGTGGGGCACCACGCCGAGGAAACGGAAATGCCGTTGCAGCCCGGCCTCCTCGACGCTTCGGAACAACCGCTGGCCATAGCCGGGCTTGCGATGGTCCGCGGTCTGGCCGGTGGACAGCACCAGCGCGTCGATCCCGCGCCGACGCAGCAGGCGCAGCGCCTCGACCACGATGCCGTGGTTCTTGTGCTGCCACAGCTGGTTCGGCAAGTGAAAGTAGGGGCCGTGAAAGTCGTAGCGGCGTTCCAGTTCGGACACCGGCGGCGCCGGTGCCAGCGGATTGATGTTGGCGACGAACTGCAGCACGCGGGCGCGATGCGCCTGCGCCGGAAAGCAGCGCTGCAGGTCACGGCACGCGGCGTGGCTGCTGACCAGTATCCGCGCCGAGCCCTCGCACAAGGAGGCGAACAGGCGATCGCGCATCGCGATCTCTTCGGCCGAGAACATCTCGGGCAGATGCAGATGCTGGAAATCCGGGATCCAGCCGAGCGTCGGCACGCCGGCGCGCGGACCGAGCGGGTTGTGGTGCGACAGCACCGCGATGCCCTTGCGGACCAGATAGCGCGCCAGCATCAGGTCGGTGCCGCTGGCCGCCTGGCATGCCTTGCGCATGTACCACCACGGATGGCGGCGGTCGAGCAGGCCCGTGCGGTGGACCGGCAGCGGCGGCATGCCATCGAGCAGATACGCCGGCGTACGCGCGCCGGTCAGGATCACCGGATCGATGGTCCGTTCGGGCAGCGTGTGCAACGCCCACAGCAGGTTGCGGAAGTAACTGATGCCGCCGAGCCAGCCACGATCCTGGAAGGCAAAGACGAAGCCGACCCTAGTCATCGCAGGCCGCCTCGAACCAGCGCGCAAAGCGCTGCACGCCCTCTTCCAGCCGGATTTGGGGGGCCCAGCCGGTGCTCAGCGTATGGCCGATATCGGCACGCTGGTCGCAGGGATCGCCATGGCGCGCCTCGCGCGAAAACCGCGGATGACGCGCGGGCGCCAGCTCGCGATACAGCAGCGCCAGTACCTGCCCGACCGTGGTGGCCGTGCCGCTTGCCCCGTTGTAGACCGCGCACGCCGGCGAGGCATGCGGCGCCACCGCGGCCACCAGGCGCGCCGCATCCTCGGCATGCAGCCAGTCGCGGCTCTCCTCGCCCGTGCCGCCATAGAGGTCGTCGCGCTGACGGATCTTGCGGCAGGCGTCCCACAGCAATTGCTTGCGCTGGCCCTCTCCATACAACGAGAAGAAGCGGACCACCGCGACCGGCACGCCGAAGTGCGCGCCATACGATGCGCACAACTGTTCGGCCATCAGCTTGTGCGCGCCGTAGGGTGAGGCGGGCCGCAATGGCACCGTGCCCCCTTCGCGGGCCGGGCAATGCGCGGCGTCGCCATAGACGGCTGCGCTGGACGGATAGACCACCGGCGTGTTCGGGCAATGTCGGCGGACATATTCGAGGACGGCGGCGGTACTGTCGACGGTGCGCGCGTGGTCGCCGAAGGGATCGCGCAGCGACGCCGACACCGAACCGCTGCCGGCGCAATGCACCAGCAGGTCGGGCTCGATCTCGAGCCGCTCCAGGCTCTCGAGCGCGACATTGGCGCGATGCCAGACCATGCGGCCCTGGCAGGCGCAACCCGGCAGCCCGTGACCAAGGCCGACCACGCGCCAGCCCGCGGCCAGATAGTGCTCCACGACGTAGCCGCCGAAGAAGCCCCTCGCCCCGGTCACCAGCACGGTCTTCTCAGTCATCGTCAAATCGCCTGCAACGCGTTGCCAACCCGAACGTTCGGTTGCGTGAACAATATAGCGTTGACGCCGGCAATCGAACGTTGCCTGGGCCTCATAACGTGAAGCGTCTTTGCTGACGGTCGTGCGGCGGGATCGGGCGCGCCCTGCGTGCTAGACGCAATGGCTGTGCAGCAGTTGCTTGACCTGTTCGCCGGCACTGCGCCAGTTCAGCCGTTCGGCGTACTCGCGGTACGCGCCCCGGGCGAGCGCGCCATAGTGCGGGGCGGACTGGAACACGCGCTCGATGTAGTCGCACCACTCGAGCGGATCGGCCTCGAGCTCGAAGGTCATGCCGTTGCGGCGATCGCGGACCGCGGTCGGAATGCCGCCGACGCGCGTGGCCAGCGACGGCAGGCCGAAGGAACTGGCCTCGGCCAGCACCACGCCGTAGCACTCGGCGGTCGACGGCAGCAGCAGGAAATGCGCCTCGCTCATCAGCCGCTCGAAACGGCGGCGGCCCTGCTCGGTCGTCTTCGGCACGAAGCCGTGCAGCTTGACGAAGCTCGGCGGCTCGTACGGCGGGCGGCAGCCGACCACATGCAGCTCGGTGGGCAGGCCGCGGCGGTTCAGGCATTGCGCCACCGCCAGCGCGGTTTCGCCGCCCTTGCGCGTCCAGTCCACGCCGACCAGCAACAGCCGGCACACGCGGTAGTCCTTGCCGAGCACGATCCGCTCGATATCCTGCGAGGTGCGCCGGCAATCCAGGTTCGCGCCGAACGGCACCACCTTGACCTTGGCCGCATCGACGTCGTAGTGGCGCAGCGCGGTGGCGGCCGCCCATTCCGAGCTGAAGATCGCCAGCCGGCAGCGCGACAGCGCCTGCTGCTCGAGCCGATGGCCGTCGCGCAGCGTTTCCGCGCAGAAATTGCTGAAGCCGGGATAGAAGCCGACCATGCCGTCGAAGGTCGCGTCGGTCCAGATCGCGATCGGGCGGTCGGTGTCCAGGCACGACACCGGCAGCGTGCCGGGGCTGAGCACCGCGTCGCAATGCGCGCCCTCCAGGCGGCGCTGCACGCGCCGCGCATAGCGGCGCGCCACCGTCGGCGAGCGGTCGCGCTGGTAATCGCGCCGCAGCAGCCGCCGATAGGCCAGCGCCTTGGCGCGCAGCAGGCAGGCCAGCACCGGCCCCTCGTCGACCTTGTCGATCACCTCGGTCTCGATCGCGCTGCTGCGCAGCGCGCGCGGGATATAGCTTGCCGATCCCGACCAGGCATGGGGATCGGAGGCATCGTATGTCGTCACATAGGCCACTCGCATGGTTCTCTCCAGCGGTGGCGGCGCAAGCCGGCTACAGGGGTAACTGCATCGCCCGTCGTCGCTGCTCCTGTACCTTCAGCACCACCATGTATTCGTAGATCGATACCAGCACGCAGTAATGAAATCCGGCCTTCCCGTCGATGAAGCCGAACTTCAGCAGGTACAGGTATAGAAAGCGCGCCACCGGCCGCATCGGCAGGCGGAACGACAGCTCTTTCAGCGCCCGCCGGCGCGCCGGCGGATCGGAGGCCAACAGCGAGGAAAAACGGAACTTGTCCTCGTCCAGACTGCGGATGGTCTCCAGCGCCTCCCCCATCGAATATTTGTTGTGCTTGTCGAACCAGGCGTCGAAGCCCTTGTTGAAGCTGTAGTGCAGGAAGTGATGGCGCAGGAAGCCGACCGACCCGTCGACTACCGGCGCCGGGTTGACGAGCCGCTCCCAGCGCACCTTGTCGGGCTGGAAGAAGCGCAGTACCCAGATCGGATAACCGCCGGCGAAGCGGATCCATTTGCCGAGAAAGTAGTTCTTGTAGCGCACGCGGTAGGCCACGGGCGCCGCGGCCTCATCGCCCGGCACCCGGTCGGCGATCTCGCGCAGCTCCGCCGCCAGCTCCGGGCTGACCACTTCGTCCGCGTCGGAGTAGTAGACCCACTTGTGCTTGAAGTCGATGTTCTCGTTGGCCCAGTTCTGATGGGCCGACCAGTTGTCGAACTTGCGCTGGAAGACGCGCGCGCCGTGGCGCCGTGCGATCTCCAGCGTCTGGTCCGTGCTGTACGAGTCGAGCACGACCACATCGTCGGACCACGACACCGATTCCAGGCACCGGGCGAGGTTCTTCTCCTCGTTCAGCGTCAGGATCAGCACCGACACCCGGGCGGTCTGGCATGGCACGGCATGCGTGCCGTCGGCGGCGGCCTGCGGCGTGTCGGGGCGCGCCACCGCCTGCGGCGGCAGGCTACGGGCCAGCGGAGCGGTCATTGGCCGTACCTCCGCAGCGCGATGCCCGCGCGCTGCAGCGCCGTGCGCAACGCGGCGGCGTTGACCAGCGGTTCCGTTTCGCCGCGCCGCCATGGTTCGGCGTAGCCCGGATGCACCGAGATCTCGGTGATGCCGTCGCGCAGCAGCTCCGGCAGCCGCGCGGCCCAGTCGGTGTTGTCGTGGTTGATCGCGCCGTAGTAATGGGTATGGCGCAGCCCGCTGAAGTAGCGCTGGCAATAGCTGTTCATCACCGCCTGGCGCGGATTGGCGGTGAAATAGAAGTTCTGCGGGCGCCGTACCCATTCGAGGCCGGCGCGTTCGAGTTCGGTGCGCAAGGAACTGATCACGATCGGGAACTTGTGCAGGTGGCCATGGCTGTCGACATGGGTGACCTCGACGCCGTTGTCGCGCAGCTCTTCGAGCTGGACGCGGAACTCGCGGGCGATATCGTGCTCGGACAGCATCCACGCGAGCGCGCGCACGCGCTGCCGATGGCTGGCGCGAAAGCGTCCGTCGCGCGAACACAGCGACGACGGCCGTCCCGCATGCGGCAGATGGCCATCGACCATGTTGAAATGCAGGCCGAACGAGAAGCGGCCGCGATTGCGGCGCGCGTAGTCGTACGCCTGCTGCGACGCCGGCCGGCCGGTCATGATGGTGGCGCTGGTCAGCAGCCCTGCCTCGAAGCAGGCAATGGTGGCGTCGCAGGTATCGGCATCCCAGCCGAAGTCATCGGCATTGAGGATCAGTTCTCGCATCTGGGGTCTCCCGGTCAACCGCTAAGGGGCCGCATGCGAAAGCGCCGGTCCCGAATCGCGGTCGGCCGGCGGTGCGCCATCGGCGCGGCCCTGGATGATGTCGAGCAGGCGTTCTCCGACCTGCCTGCTCTGGAAGCGGCGCGCGAACGAGAGCGGCGCGGCGGCGCGCATGCGCGCGCGCGTGGCCGCGTCGGCGGCCAGCCATTCGCGCAGCCCCTGTTCGGTGCCGTCGACGGTATCGGTCCGCACGATGCCCGCGCCGTCGGCCTCGATCTCGCGCCAGATATTGACCTTGTCGGAGATCAGCACCGGCACGCCGCAACCGAGCGCCTCGACCACGGCCACGCCGAAGTTCTCCTGGTGCGACGGCAGGCAGAACACTTCGGCCGCATGGAAGGCGCCCCACTTCTGCGGGCCGGACAGCATGCCGGTCCAGACCACGCGCGGCGCGATGCCGACCCGTTCGGCCAGCATCTCCAGTTCCTCGCGCAGCGCCGGCGTGCCCGGGCCCGCGATCACCAGCTGCAGCGCCGGATCGACGTTGGCCACGCGCGCGAAGGCCTCGATCAGCAGATCGCAGCCTTTCTTCTCGTGGATGCGCCCGAAGAACAGCACGATGCGCTTGCCCTCGGTCTGCGGAAAGGCGGCGTGGAAGGCGGCGCGCAGCGTGCCGTCGTCGGCGGGCGGCTGCGCGGTGCCATAGGACGCGATGCGTTCGGTGCAGCGGTACCAGGGAAATGACAGGCGAGCGCGCCGGCGCTCCTCGTCGCAGGTGAACAGCACCGCGGTCGCATGGCGCAGCGCGCGGCGCTCGAACAGCAGCCAGTACGCCAGCTTCTTCAGATGCTTGAGCGGATAGCGGGCCTTGAACCACGGATCCAGCATGCCGTGGGTGAACACGTAGTACGGCACCTTGCCGCGCAGCACCCGCAGCGCCGCAAGGCTGTGGAATTGCCACAGACCCTCGATGATCACCGCGTCGTAGCGCGCGCCGTGCTCGCGCAGCCATGGCACCAGCCGCGGGTTATAGGTGTAGATGCCCTTCGACGGCCCCAGCGCGATCACGTTGAGCTCGCTCTCGCGCACCCATGGCGCGGCGGGATCGTCGCCGCAGACGACGTCGACATGCACGCCGCGTTCGACCAGCGGCATCCGCAACTGGCGCAGGCCTTCGATCGGGCCGCCGCCGGCCGGATTGATTGTCGCGATGATATGAAGAAGCTTCATGGCCCTGACCGTATCGGCATGCAGCAAGAAGGGATGGCGCGCGCAACGGCGGAACGTGCCGCGCCAAGACGCGCCGTGCTGGCGGGCGGCGCTCCGTGCCACAAAGCGTAGGCAGCGCGATGGGCAAGCTCTGTTCGCTGGCGCACCCAGGGGCCGTGCCGACAGGCGGCGCCCGGAGGGTGGAAGCGGGAGGAAGTCGGGGTGGAGGAGGGACGAGGCGCCCGGCCCCGCGGCCATCATCCTGATGGTGGAGAACCCGCTCATCCATTTGGCGGGACCCTCGTTTGCGGGGTGCCTCCGGAGTGCGCGGCGCGATCCACGGCGGGGCGGACCGACACTGTTTCAGCGCTGTATCGACAGGCCGCGCCAAGCCTGGCTTACTGCGATGGGAGCGTCATCGGCGAGGAGACGAGTTTCAACGCTGAAACATTATCCGACGAGCGCTGTTTCATTATTGAAACTCGAATGGGCGCATTTATTCTCACCCATTTGGGGAGGCTGGAAACGCTTATGGATCAAGGGTTACCGGATTATGAAAAGCGGTGGTAATCCCATCCTTCCGGGGCCCCCGGAGGTGACTTGATTTCGACTGACTCAACCCATAAGATGCCCTAAACGGATTAAAGATAAATGTTTTGGGGTGGGGATCAGGGTCGGCTATCGGACCGGCGCACCACAGTGGCCTGGTGATGCCGACACCGACAGACGGGGGGAAGGCCTGAGCCGCTTCGCCGGGAAGCTACCTGCGATGGGGCAACTGCGTTCACCAGTGTGTTTACCTGTTTTCCGCCCACAGATACGGGGGAAAAAGAAGATGAATGCACTGTTGATTGAAAGCCATCCCTTGCTCCGGCTGGGCCTGCACCAGATGCTGGAGCGCATCGACGGAATCGACCAGGTCATCGCCATCGATCCCGCCGATGTCACGCTTCTCGATGGCACCGATGGCGATACCGACCTGATGGTGTTCGGCATGCCGCAGGATGTCGACGCCGGTTGGCAACTGCTGACCCAAGTTCGGCGGGTGCTCAACGCCCACCGCGTACTGCTGCTGTCCGATACGGTTCCCTTGCAGGTGCCCGCTGCCGCCATGGCGCAGGGCGTCTGTGGCTGCCTGCCGAAATCCGCCTCGCTCGCCGTGCTGGAAGCGGCCATTCGGCTGGCGATGGTCGGCGGCTATTTCGTGCGCGGCCACGGCGCCGCCGGCACGCTGTCGTCGTCGCTGCCGGGCGCAGGCTATGGCGGTCCGGTGGTCGCGCCGCCGTCGCTCGGCGCGCGCCCGGCGATCGCGGGTACCGCCACCGTATCGCCGCATCCGGCGATGCCGGCGTCCTCGCGCAGCGGCATCGTGCCGCCGCACGCCGCCGCGGCCGCGCCGCGGCCCGCACCGGTCGACACCGGCAGCGCGGAAGCGACCTACTACGACGAAGCCGAGATGCTGCAGATCACGCCGCGGCAATACGAGGTGCTGGTACTGCTGGCACGCGGCCATCCGATCAAGACGGTCAGCCGCATGCTCAATATCTCGGTGGCGACGGTCAAGAGCCACGCCTGCACGCTGTATCAGCGCTTGAAGGTGCGCAACAAGGGCGAGGCGGTCTACACCGCGCTGCAACGCGGCGCCAAGCTCGAATGGGTCAACGGCGATGGCGCGGCGCCGGTAGCGTCGGTCACGCGCATGCCGCGCCCGGCGAGCGACCGCGCGGAGATCGCCGACCTGCCGCTGCAGGCGGGAGGCGGCATGCGCTGACGCTGCGGGTTTCGAACGAAGGCGGGCCGGATATTTTCCGGCCCGTTTTCGTTTGGGTACCGCGGATGGCCGCGCGACATCGAACGCCGGCAAGGACAACGTCAAGACGCGGCCCCGCAGACCCCTTCCGTGGCCCTGCCCTTCCACGCCGCATCAAATGTGTGACAACGCACCGATACCCAGTGCCTCGGCGGACACGATGGCAGCATCCGGGGGACATGGCCGTGCGCGTGTCCATGTGCAAGTCGCAGTGGGGGGAGGTTGCCATGAAAGCATTGGAACAGCATCAGCAACGCGGTCCACGCAGTGTGCGCCGCGGTCGATCGGTGGCGGGACTGGTCGCCGCCGGCGCGGTGGGTGCGGCGGCGCTGCTGGCCGGTTGCGCCAGTTCGCCGGGCATGTATTTCGACAAGCAGGCGCCGGTCTCCGCGATCGGCCCCGATGCGGTGCCCAAGATCACGCCGATCACGATGGACCTGGTGCGCGAGCTGCGCAACAACTCGCGCCGCGACAACGAGAACGTCGAGGAACTGTTCGCCGCGCCGCAGCCGTATCGCGTCGGCCCCGGCGACATCATCTCGGTGGTCGTCTGGGACCACCCCGAACTCGTGTTCCCGACCCAGACCTACAGCATCGGCCAGGCCTACGAACTGCCGAGCACCGGCGGCAGCCCCAACGTGCCCGGCTATGTGGTCAGCCCGCACGGCGACATCCAGTTTCCGTATGCCGGCGTGATGAAGGTCGCCGGCAAGACCGCCAACGAGGTGCGCGACCAGATCGCCAAGGCGCTGTCGCGCGTGGTGCGCGATCCGCAGATGACGGTGCGCGTGCTGGCGTTCCGCAGCCAGCGCGTCTATGTCGACGGCGAAGTCAAGACACCGGGCATGCTGCCGATCGACGACGCGCCGATGACGCTGGTCGAGGCGCTGAACCGCGCCGGCGGCGTGCTGACGCAGACCGGCGACAGCAGCCGCATCCGCGTGACGCGCGGCGAGCGCAGCTGGTACATCAACATGCCGGCGCTGCTGGCCAAGGGTGTCGACCCGTCGCGCATCCTGCTGCGCAACGGCGACATCGTTCGCGTCGAACAGCGCGAGGACAGCAAGGTGTTCGTGACCGGCGAAGTGCTGCGTCCCACCGCGTTGCTGATGCGAAACGGCCGCATGACGCTGAACGAGGCGCTCGGCGATGCCGGCGGCGTGAATCCGAGCTCGGCCAGCGCCGATCAGATCTACGTGATTCGCAAGACCACGGCCGGCGAGGAACCGAAGGTGTTCCACCTCGACGGCAGCTCGCCGGTAGCCCTGGCCATCGCCGAAGGATTCGAGCTCGAGCCGAAGGACGTCGTCTACGTCGATGCGCGCGAACTGGTGCGCTGGAGCCGCGTCATCAACCTGCTGATCCCGTCGACGCAGCCGGTAATCGGCACGGCCGGCGTGGTCCGATAGGCGGCGCGATGATCCGAACCATTCTGGTGGTCTGCATCGGCAATACCTGTCGCAGTCCGATGGCGGAAGTCCTGCTGCGGCAGGCGCTGCCGACGTGCGAGGTGGCCTCCGCGGGACTGGCGCCGCCGGTCGGCGCGGCGGCGCACCCGTGCGCGATCGCGCTGATGGCCGCCGAAGGGCATGAATTGCGCGGGCATCGCGCCCGCGTCGTCGACGCGCAGCTGGTGGACTGGGCCGATCTGGTGCTGGTGATGGACCTCGAGCAGCGCGACGAGGTCGAGCGCCGGTTTCCGGACGCACGCGGCCGCGTCTATCGCATCGGCGAATTCATCGCGGCCGACGTGCCCGATCCCTTCGGCGGTTCGCACAGCATGTTCGCCATCGCACTCGGCTTGATCAAGACGGGCATCGAATCCTGGTCGGTACGCATACGAGCCATTGCGCCGGCCGAATGTCACGGGGAGGCATCATGAACAGCAACAACATCCGGAGCACCCACGCCGAGCGCGCGGACGACCGCGACGGCATGGTCGATCTGACATCCTGGTTCGACGTGCTGGCGCGATACCGTTGGACCTTCCTGACGGTGGCGGGCCTGGTCATCGCGCTCGGTGCGATCTATGCGTTGATCGCACGCCCGGTCTATCGCGCCGACATCATGGTGCAGGTGGAGGAGAGCACCAACACCACCGCGGCGACCAATCGCGTGGCCGCGCAGATCTCGCCGGTGATCGAGGTCAAGTCGGCCGCCTCCGCCGAGATCGAACTGCTGCAATCGCGCATGGTGGTCGGGCGCGCCGTCGACAACCTGATGCTGAACGTCGAGGCGTCGCCGCGCTACTTCCCGGTCATCGGCCGCGCGATCGCGCAGAACAACAGCGAACTGTCGCGGCCGGGGCTGTTCGGTTGGGGCGGCTTCGCCTGGGGCAGCGAATCGATCGCGGTCAGCGAGCTGACGGTGCCGGCCGAGATGGACGAACGCAGGATCACGGTCACCGCGCTCGGCAACGGCGAATACCGCGTCGGCTTCGACAGCGATCCGGCCCGCGCCAACGGCAAGGTCGGCGAGCCGCTGACCGTCAAGACCGCCTACGGCCCGGTCAACCTGACGATCAGCAAGCTCGACGGCCGTCCCGGCGCGCAGTTCACGCTGCGCCATCTGCCGCGCCTGGCTGCGATCGCCCGCCTGCAGCAGCAGCTGCACATCATGGAGCGCGGCAAGCAGAGCGGCGTGATCGGCGTCACGCTCGAAGGCGATTCGCCGCAGCTGACCGCGGCGATCCTCAACGAGATCGGCATGGAGTACGTCGAGCAGAACGTCCGCCGCAAGGCCGCGGAAGCGGAGAAGTCGCTCGAATTCCTGCAAGGCCAGATGCCGCAGCTGCGCCAGCAGGTGGAGGCCGCCGAATCGCGCTATAACGCGATGCGCAACCAGCGCGGCACGGTGGACCTGAGCGAGGAATCGAAGCTGATCCTGGCGCAGTCGGTGCAGATCCAGACCCGCTTACAGGAACTGAAGCAGAAGCGCCAGGAACTGGCGATGCGCTTCGTCGGCGACCACCCCAGCATCACCGCGATCGACGGCCAGATCGACAGCCTGACCGCGCAGCTGAACGGCGTCACCGGCCGCATCCAGCGCCTGCCCGATGTCGAGCAGAACGTGCTGCGGCTGATGCGCGACGTCAAGGTCAACACCGAGCTCTATCAGGCCCTGCTCAACGACGTGCAGCAGCTCAAGCTGATGAAGGCGAGCAAGGTCGGCACCGCGCGCCTGGTCGATCCGGCCAACGTGCCGCTCAAGCCGGTGCGGCCGAACCGCCCGCTGATCGTCGCGGTGGCGGTGGGCCTGGGCGTGCTGGCCGGCCTGCTGATGGTGGTGGTGCGCCGCTCGCTCGATGGCGGGCTGACCGACGCCGACGAGATCGAGCAGCAGACCGGCCTGACGGTCTACGCGACGATCCCTCTGAGCCAGCAGCAGACCCGCAAGTTCGGCGGCGCCAAGCCGCTGCCCGGCCTGCTCGCGCTGCAGGAGCCCGAGGACCCGGCGATGGAGAGCCTGCGCAGCTTCCGCACCGCGCTGCAGTTCGCGCTGGTCGGCAGCCGCAACCGCATCGTGGTGATCACGGGCCCCGCGCCGGGCGTCGGCAAGTCGTTCATCGCCGCCAACTTCGCCGCGATCCTCGGCGCCGGCGGCAAGCGGGTCGCGCTGGTCGACGCCGACCTGCGCCGCGGCGGGCTGAACCACCGCTTCGGCTCGCGCCGCTCGCCGGGCTTGAGCGACGTGCTGCTCGGCACGCCGCTGGACAAGGTGGTGCAGCGCCAGGTCGCGCCGGGGCTGGACTTCATCCCGACCGGGGCGCAGGCGCCGCAGCCGGCCGACATGCTGAACAGCCCGGGCATGGAGGCGCTGATCGACGAGCTGAAGGCGCGCTACGACGTGGTGCTGATCGATTCGCCGCCGGTGCTGGCGGCCGCCGATGCCGGCATCCTGGCCAGCCGGGCGGGCGCGGTGTTCCTGGTGGCGCGCGCCGATGTCACCACTGCCAGCGAGCTGCAGGCGACCGACAAGGCGATCCGTCATGCCGGCGGCGACGTCAAGGGCGTGCTGTTCAACGGCCTGCACGTCGAGGGCCGCTGGTACCGCTCGCACTACCACTTCGGCAAGTATCGCTATATGAACCAGTACAGCGCGATCAAGGCCAGGCGAGCCTGATTCGCGCCGCCTTCGTCGCTGCCGTCGCATCGATGCCGATCCCCGCCGCGCGCGGGGATCGGCGTTTTGTAGGACAGCGGGCGCGCGCCGCGTAGGACGGCGCTGTCGGTCTTCTTGCCATTTGTAAGCAGTTGTTGGAACGCGGAAACGGCGACGGCCGCTTGCCATCAAAAATCGAGCGGGCGGCAGCATCTCTGTAGCGCGTGCCGCCACCGTCGTCCCCGCGGCCTGCACGGCCGCGGGCTTCGTTCGATAACAACTGACGAGGTCCGATATGTCCCGAAACCTGACTGTGCGCACCCGAACCGCCCTGGCGGCGCTGGCCGCGGGTCTGATCAGCGCGACCGCCTTTGCGCAGGTGCCGATGGCGCCCTCCACCGGCACCGGTGCCGACACCAGCGTTGGCGCGGGTGCCGCCGCTGGCGCCGGCGGTACCGGTGTCGGCGCGGGTGCCGGTGCCAGCGTTGGCGCCGGCGCTGGTGCCGGCACGATGGCGCCCGCCGGCGCCGCCTCCACCATGCCGACGACCGGCCCCGCTCCCGGCAGCGTTCCGGCCGGCATGGTCGCCGTTCCTCACGGGCCGGGCGTCTATCAGCTCCAGCCGAAGCTGGACCCGCTGGTCGAGCGGCGCATGGCACGCGCCGAGGCACGCGGTGAGTACCGCGCGCGCAAGTCCGAGGCGCGGCAGGAATACCGGCAGGAAGTAAACGCCGCCAAGCAGGAGCGCAAGGCGGAGATGCGCGAGGCCAACGAGGAGGCCAAGCGCGAACTGACCACCCCGCCGGCGCGCTGATGCGCTGATGTCCTGACTTGTCGCGGGCCGCCGTCGGGCGCCGCCGGATGAAGCCGGCGCGCGAGGCGGTCCGCGCGTTCAGCGCAGCGACTGGCGCAATGCCGGCGAGGTGCTCGGCGAAGTTGCCGGCAACGTTGCCGGCGGCATCGCCGATGCCATCTCCACCGGCGCATCGAACGCCGCCAGATGCCGCATCAGACAAGCGGCGAATTGCGCGCGGCTCTCGGCCAGAAACAGCGAATGGTCCAGCCGCGGCAGCACATGAGTGCGGATGCCGCTCAGCTGGGCCAGCGCCTCCAGATGCCGGCCGAAGCGCGAGCGCGCTTCCTCCAGGCCGATATCCCCGGCCCCATACAGCAGGTCGACGCGCACGCCGCGGCGTTGCAGGCTCTGCATCGCTTCGCGCGCGTAGGCATCCAGATCGTTCGCGCCCCGCTTCGAGCCGCCCCTCGCGCGCCCGCCAAACAGCCGGCGCGCCAGCGCCGCGGCATGCGGCCATGGATCGATCTCGCCGCGCAGCAGCCGCAGCCATTGCGCCGGATTGCGCGCCGCGGCCAGATAGACGCGTGTCGATTGCAGTTGCGCATCGGCATTATCCGCACCGTCCGCGCCGTCCCCACCGTCCCAGCGGAATTTCAGCAGATTGGCGAGCAC
Source organism: Cupriavidus gilardii (assembly GCF_013347325.1). Lineage (NCBI taxonomy): Bacteria > Pseudomonadati > Pseudomonadota > Betaproteobacteria > Burkholderiales > Burkholderiaceae > Cupriavidus > Cupriavidus gilardii. Next base: position 2,238,758 of record NZ_CP054624.1, read on the forward strand.
CAGCCCATCGATCGCCGCCCCGGCCAGCGCCGCCTGCAGCGCGATGAAGCCGCCCGAGCAAACCCCGCCGACGACCACGCGCCGATATCCGCGCGCCCTCAGCCAAGCCACTGCCGCCGCGACATCGCGCGCCGGCTGTTCGCCATAGAGCGCCGCAATGCGCATCGTGCGCGCCGCCAGCGGACTGTCGCCAAGCGCCGATACGTCCAGCCGCAATGCCGCCACGCCGGCAGCAGCGAGCTGGCGCGACAGCGTGACGAACAGCCGGCAGTCGCCGACGTGGTGATTGCCGCCGGTGTTCGGAAACAGCACCGCGGTGGCAGTGGCAGAGGCCTCGGCTGATGCCATGGCTTCGTCACCACCGCCCGGCGTGCACAGCAGGCCGAACTGGCGACCGCCATCGAGCCACACCGGCTGCTCGACCGCTGCGTCGAGCCGCAGCACCGCATCGCCGGCGACATGGCTGGACGGCCGGCCACGGCGCGCGACCGATGCGGCGGGGCCCAGCCATTGCGCGATCTGCTGCCACGCCTGCTCGGGGACGCTGCTGTTCTCGGCCGAACGCATCATCGCGGGATACTCGTCGAAGTCGAGCCGCGTCACCTGCGCGCCGTGCGCACGATAGCGGCCCGCCAGCGCGGCGACCGGCGACCCGGCGCCGGGCCACGCATCGAGCAGCAGCATGCGCGGCGCGGGACAGACCGCACGGCGTTCGAGCCGCAGGCTCTCGAGCAGGGCCACCGCATCGGACGGCAGCCGATAGCCCAGCACCTCGCAGGCACCGTCGCCCGGCGGCGCGACCGGAATATCGGGGATCGCGTTATTGCACCAGCTGCTCTGCAGCGCGCGCAGCTCGCGCAGATAACCGCGGCCCGTCACCGGGGGCGCCAGCAGGATCAGTCCATCGGCGCGCTGGCCCCCGTCGGCGGCCATCGCCTCGGCGGCCAGCACCGCGAGCGTCGCGCCCAGGCGCAGGCCGCACAGCACCACGCGCTCGACGCCGGTATGCGCGCGCAGCGTCTGCGCGGCGCGCACGATGCTGTGCGCACAGATGCCGAGCCGATCGGGACCGTCCTCGCTGCCCGCGGAATCGCCGCAGCCGGGATAGTCGAAGCGCAGCACCGGCATGCCGGCGCTGGCGAGGTCGTCGGCCAGATGCCGCCACGCGCGATGCGACCACATCGCTTCGTGACCCCAGGGCGCGCACAACACCACGCCGGTTGCGCCAGGGCCCGGATGCAGCCAGCCGACGCAGCGGTCGAACGCCACGCGTTTCATCGGTCTTCCCCCGGATGCGGAAATGCGCGGGCATTGCGCCCGCGCAGCTCCTGTCGATGCGGATCAGGACGCTCGCAGAAACGGGTACGCTGCCCGCTTCACGCCTTGCCCGCTTCACGCCTTGCCCGCTTCACGCCTTGCCCGCTTCACGCCTTGCCCGCTTCACGCCTTGCCCGCTTCACGCCTTACCCGCGGCGGCCGCGACCGGACGCTCGAGCGCACGGGCGGCCGGTGTCGCGGGGGGCAGCGGCATGCCCAGATACGGATTGATGGTGGCGAAGTCCGCGCGGTTGCTGCGACGCTGCGCCACGCCGTTGATGATGCCGCCCGCGATCCGCGCGTCGGCGCGCGCCAGCCGCTTGAGCGTGTCGTCGACCTGGCCGGGCAGCGTCACGTCGGCACGCATCACCAGCAGCGTCGAGCCGGCCAGGCTGGCGATCAGCATCGCGTCGGCGACCGACAGCACCGGCGGCGTATCGACGATGACCAGGTCGAACCGCTCCTTGCACTGCTGCAGCGCGTCCTTCAGCGTCGGCAGCATCAACAGCTCCGACGGGTTGGCCGGCGTCGCACCGGCACCGAGGATGCACAGCCCCGCGACCACGGTGGGCTGCACCGCCGCGCCGACCGGAATGCGGCCGGCCAGCACATCGGACAGGCCGGGTTCGGCGGCCTGGCCAAACCACGTCGATACCTTGCCGCGCCGCATGTCGGCGTCGATCAGCAGCACCCGCTGCCCGGCCTCGGCGAACAGCACCGCGAGATTGACCGCGGCGAAGGTCTTGCCGGCGCCGGGCGCGGGGCT